>OZ245921.1:0-2062500 GCA_965229695.1 Paracoccaceae bacterium | reverse complement strand
TCTTTGCCGGTCCCGAATTCGTAGAAGTTGTTATAAGTGGTGATCTGCTCCCAAGTGTTGGGGGTCAGATCCCAGGCATCGCGCGCGGCGGCGGCGGGGCCCGCCATCAGCCCGGCACCGGCCAGGGCTGCGCCGCCCATCATGATTTGGCGGCGATTCAAAAACAGCTCCTTGGGTGTCACATCATCCCAAGTCAGATCGGATGTATAACGGCGCGCCATGGTCTTCTCCTCACATCGGTCGCAGGGACACTGCACCAGATATGAGGCGCCGCCCAACCCATGACATGCAATCTCACGAAACCTTTAAACCCGCGTGTGCTGGCGTCAGGCCGCAGGATAAAGCCGATCCATAGGGATGGAGCTGCCATCGGGCTGCACAATGCGCACATGGCGGCGGCGCAGTTTGCGGGGTTCCGAAACGCCGACAGAATGTGCAATCGTCTCCACGTCTTTCACGATACCCTTGGCATAGGCTGCAACGCGCTTGTCCTTATCTTCCACCACCAGGCCGGCCTGAAACCTTGGGTCATGGGTGGTGATCCCCGTGGGGCAGGTATTCTTGTGGCATTTCAAAGCTTGGATACAGCCCAGCGAAAACATGAACCCGCGCGCCGAGGTCACAAAATCCGCCCCCGCCGCCAGCGCCCAGGCAACGTCGCCGGGGTTTACCAGCTTGCCGCTGGCCACTAGGCGGATGCGATCCTTGAGCCCCATCTTGTTGCGCAGATCGGTCAGGCGCGGCAGCGCCTCGCGGATGGACATGCCCACCAGATCCATCAGCGGCATGGGCGACGCGCCCGTGCCGCCTTCGCCACCATCCAATGTAATAAAGTCCGGCGCGCTTTCGGGCCCGCGTTTGTTAATTTCTTCAAACAGCTCTTCGAAATAGCCCAAATGCCCCATCACGGTTTTGATGCCGACGGGTTTGCCCGTTACCTCGCGGATATGGGCGATCAAATCCAGAAGCTCGGCATTGGTGCTGGCTTCGCGGTGGCGGTTGGGGCTGATGCCGTCTTGACCTTTCTCAAGCCCCCGGATCTCGGCAATCTCATCGGTGATCTTCGCGGCGGGTAGAATGCCGCCTTTGCCGGGCTTGGCACCTTGGGCCAATTTCAACTCGAACATCTTGACCTGGGTGTGTTCGGCAATGGCGCGCAGCTTGGCGTCGTCCAAATCGCCATTGGCATCCCGCACCCCGTATTTCGCCGTGCCGATCTGATAGACAATGTCGGCCTCGCCTTCGAGGTGATAGGGCGACAGCCCGCCCTCGCCGGTGTTCATCCACATCCCCGCCATGCGCGCGCCCCGGCTGAGCGCCCGGACGGCAGGCTTTGAGATGGCGCCATAGCTCATGCCGGAAATATTGAAGATCGATCGCGCCATATAAGGAAAGGTGGCGTAGGGCCCGATCTCCAACGGCTCGGAACTGGCGAACTGATCGTCGAGCGGCGGGAAAGGCGCGGGCGTGAAGATCGGTGTGCCAACCTCGCCAATATCGCGGGTGGAGCCAAAGGGCAGCGTATTCGAGGCCCCTTCGGCGGCGTGTTTCACCCAATCGCGTTGCGCCCGGTTGAACGGCAACTCCTCCCGATCCATGGCAAAGAAGTATTGGCGGAAGAACTCCCCCAGGGCCGAAAACAGCCCCCGGAAGCGCCCGATCACCGGATAGTTGCGCCGGATCGCATCCGCCTTTTGGAACCGATCAGCGAAAAAGATGATGACCGCCAGCAACGCGATGAAGCCGATCACCAACCAAAACGCGATCGCCATCGCCTCCAGATACCACGTCATCATAATCGGATCCTTAAAACTGCACCTTCAGGGTTTGAAACAAACCTTACCCATTTGGTCACGTCGACTCACATCATTTCACACCGATTTTATTGGAAAATTATGAAGGGCACCGCTTAGGCCCGGTGCCCTTATCGTCAAGGCCCTGGGCAAAAATCCGCTTCACTTGAAACGATTATCGCACGGCTACCTCTCGCTGCGTCGGGCCGAGCTTGTTCCCGACCGCCATTAAGGAGAGAGAACCCATGCGCAATACATTGATGGCGCTGGTCGCCACCACCGCCCTGGCTGCCCCGGCATTTGCTGACGGTCACGGCATGAATATCGTTGAAACCGCCGTGAATGCGGGCACCTTCACCACGCTGGTTGCAGCGGTCGAGGCCGCCGGTCTGGTCGACACGCTGACCGGCGAAGGCCCTTTCACTGTCTTCGCCCCCACCGATGATGCTTTTGCCGCTTTGCCCGAGGGCACCGTTGAAGGGCTGTTGGAAGACATCCCAGCTCTGACGGCGGTTCTGACCTATCACGTTGTCCCTGGCGCGGTGATGTCGGGTGATCTGAGCGACGGGATGACGGCTGCCACCGTGCAAGGCGCGGATATCACTGTGACCCTCGGTGAGGGCGTGATGATCAACGACGCCAATGTTGTGGCCGCGGATATCGAAACCTCGAACGGCGTGATCCATGTGATCGACGCCGTAATCCTGCCGCCGATGTAATCGGCGAAATCGGGCGGGGGCGATTCCAACCGCCCCTGCCCTTCCCACTATCCATGACCAAAGGAGGAACCCCATAATGGATCGTCGTCAATTTCTGAGCACCGCCACCCTCGGCCTGGCCGCCACCGCCGCAGCCACCACCCTGCCCGCGCTTCCTGCGCGCGCGCAATCGGGCAGCATCGTCGATATCGCCGTCGCCACGCCCGAGCTGAGCACGCTGGTCGCCGCCGTGACCGCCGCTGGCCTGGTCGACACGCTGTCGAGCCCCGGCCCCTTCACCGTGTTCGCGCCGACCAATGATGCCTTTGCCGCCCTGCCCCATGGGGTTCTAGACGGGCTTTTGGCCGATATCCCAGCGCTGACCAATGTGCTGACCTATCACGTCTCGGGCGCTCTTTACCCAGCCTCAACCCTGGTGGGCGTGCGTGGGCGTGTGCCGACGGTGCAAGGCGGGTATATCTCGGTCAATGGCACCCACGGGGTGCGCCTGAACCGCTCCATCAACGTGACGACGCCGGATGTGAATGCCTCCAACGGGGTGGTGCATCTGATCGACGGTGTGCTCTTGCCACATTAACGGCCTCGCCGCGCCCGCGGCGACCCGGCGGGGGGGCTTTGCCCCCCTGCGCCCCCCCAGGGTATTTGTAAGCCAGATGAAGGGGGGATTGGGGGGACAATTACCCGGCAGGGTTGCTCCCTGGGTGACTGGTTCTTTGTAAATCTAGACAGCGCGTCCCACTCTTTCATAGATTTTTGATGTCTTTGTAGAGTGAGGGGATTTGATATGCGTGCGCTCCACGTTTTTGCCGCCGTGTTTGGGGCCAGCCTTGTCGCCATCGCGACGGTCGCCATGGCCCAAACCACGCGCGTGTCCGAGGATATTTCGACCTGGGGCACCTCTTGGTATTACAGCATGCACGCGCCTGCCTGGGCAGATCACGCGCTTAATGTCGTGACTGGCACCGATGGGGTGCCCGCCCGGTTCGGCGAGAGCGCATTACGGTTCGAAGTACGCCCGGGCGATTGCGGGCGTGACGATAGTTGGAGCGATTGTGAAAATGACCGTGAGCGCCACGAGCTTGCTGGTTACGACCGCCGGGACACCCAGGGCGAAACGGTTTGGTACGCCTATTCAATTTACATCCCCGAGGGCACGAGCCATGTCGCCCCGACGAGAACCACGCTTGGTCAGTTCCATGAATTTGGCGGCAATGTGAATTTCGCGATGGACCTCATGGCCGCCGGTTACACGGTCGATTACAAGCTCGGCGGTTGGGGCGCCGGCAGCCAAACTATCATTCCGACAGAAGAGCTGCATGGCCGCTGGCACGATATCCTTGTGCGCGCCACCTGGTCAGACACACCCGATGGCAGTTTCGAGATTTGGGTTAATCGGGAGCACGTCTATGAACTCTCCGGGCGCACAATGCGCAACGGAAGCAGCAACGGCATGTTTTTCAAGTTTGGCATCTACCGCTCTTTCCTGTCGCGGTACCAGAACCTGAATGGCGGTGAGGCGGTGCCAACACAGGTCGTCTACTATGATGAGATCCACAGCGGCGCGACCGCGGCCCGCGCGGATCGGGTTGGGGTGGCTGAGATCCAGCAAGTGCTGGCAGACGCCGGGCATTACACCTCATCAATCGATGGGCTTTGGGGGCCGGGAACCATGGGCGCCGTCAATGCTTGGCTGGATGCAGAGGGCCGGGAAAATGTGTCTGAATACCGGCCTGAGCTGTGGCGGCTGATCGTTCCGCAAGCGAACTGAGCGCGGCGAATAGCAAGCGCCCGGCGGAACTGATTGGCGGGCACCAATCTGTTTGCGTCTGCGGCGGTTAACGCTCTTTATCGATCACCCATTCGCCGCGTCTGCGGCGACCCAGCGGGGGGCTTTGCCCCCCTGCGACCCCCCAAGGGTATTTGTAAGCCAGATGAAGGGGGGATTGGGGTGGAGCGGATTAGTCCGCGTCGTCGCGCCAGCCTTGATCGTAGTGGGAGCCATCGCAGAAGGGTTTGTTTTTCGACAGGCCACAGCGGCAGAGCACGTATTTGGTTTCGCTCGCGCCAACCCCGTTAAACTCGGCCTCAAGCCCAACGTTCTTCACCCAATAGGGCCCGTGCGGTTCAACCGTGATCTCACACTCGCCCCGGGTGAGGTGGTGGGGGTCGATCTCTCCCACGCTGACGCGGAGCGCGCCCGAGGGGCAATGGGCCATGACATCCATGATCTCGGCCAATCTGCCTTCTTCGGGCTGCACCCAGGGTTTTTCTTTGGGTTTGAAGACCGAAGCCGCGCGTTTTTGGCATTCCCCGGCATGGGAGCAGAGCACCGGCGTATAGGCGACGGTGACCTGTTGGCCCTCAACCTCACCCGAATAGGTGATTTCGGTGTTGCGAAGCTTGCTGTGATCCGGCGCACTGGAAAAGCCGCCCTCCTTATGGGTGCCATCGCAGAAAGGTTTGTTTTTCGACAACCCACACCGGCAGAGAAAGGCGCGCGCGCCGGTTTCGATCTCGGTCCCGTTTTGGTGGCGCAGCTGTGGCGGGTCGGTGACCGCGAGGGGGCCGTTTTCAATGGGTTTGATATGGGGCTTGGTCATCGCGGGCGTCCTTTGCGGGGTGGCTGGCTTGCAGGAAGTCTACGCGCCTGGCGGGCAAAAGAAAGCCCCGCCGCGGCAGGGCCAGGCGGGGCGTCGTTGGGTGAGCTTGGGGCGACTTAGTGCACCACCGCGTCATCTGGCGTAGGCCGGTTCGAGGGCGCCAGACGGTCGCCCACGATCAGCCCA
Source organism: Paracoccaceae bacterium (assembly GCA_965229695.1). Classification (GTDB taxonomy): domain Bacteria; phylum Pseudomonadota; class Alphaproteobacteria; order Rhodobacterales; family Rhodobacteraceae; genus JANSYL01. The sequence goes on along the minus strand of OZ245921.1, from coordinate 2,057,202 downwards.
TCGGGGCCGGCACCGACCGGGATGGTCGCGCCGTCCATGACATCGCCCGATAGGATCATTTCGGCCAATTGATCCTGCAAGCTGCGCTGGATCACCCGTTTCAACGGCCGTGCGCCAAAGACCGGATCATAGCCTTCATCGGCCAGCCAGGTCAGGGCGTCATCGCCAAGTTCCAGGGCGATCTTGCGTTGCGCCAGACGGCTTTGCAGCCGGGCAAGCTGAATTTTGACGATCCCGTCCATATCCGTCCGGCTGAGCCGATCGAAGACGATCATGTCATCCAACCGGTTCAGGAATTCCGGCCGGAAATGGGCGCGCACAGCATCCATCACATCCTGCTTGGCCTTGGCCGCATCCGCCCCATCGGGCAATTGGCTAAGCGCTTGAGAGCCGAGGTTCGAGGTCAGCACAATCAGCGTCTGTTTGAAATCGACCCGGCGGCCCTGGCCATCGGTCAGGATGCCGTCATCCAACACCTGGAGGAGGACATTGAACACCTCCGGATGGGCCTTTTCGACCTCATCAAACAGGATCACCTGATAGGGGCGTCGCCGCACCGCCTCGGTCAGCACGCCACCCTCATCATACCCGACATAGCCCGGAGGCGCGCCGATCAGGCGGGCGACCGAATGCTTTTCCATAAACTCGGACATGTCGATGCGAACCATGGCCTGGTCATCGTCAAAGAGATACTCGGCCAACGCCTTGGTCAACTCGGTCTTGCCGACGCCGGTGGGGCCAAGGAAGAGGAACGAGCCCAGGGGCCTGTTTTCATCCTGCAGGCCCGCGCGCGCACGGCGCACGGCCCGGCTGACCGCGCCCACGGCCTGGGTTTGGCCGATCACGCGCTTGCCCAGTTCCTCCTCCATTTTCAGGAGTTTCTCGCGCTCGCCCTCCAGCATTTTGGAGGTTGGAATGCCCGTCCAACGTTCGACCACGGCGGCAATCTGTTCGGGGCGGACGGCCTCTTCAACCATCACATCCTCGTCCTGATCCTCGGCTTCGGCCAATTGCTTTTCAAGCTGCGGGATGACGCCGTAAGACAGCTCCCCCGCTTTGGCCAGGTCGCCGTTGCGTTTGGCCTGCTCCAACTCGGCGCGGGCTTGGTCGAGCTGTTCTTTCAACCCGCGGGCCGATTCCAGCTTATCGCGTTCGGACTGCCACTTGGCGGTCAGTTCGGCCGATTGCTGTTGCAGATCGGACAGTTCCTTTTCCAGTTTTTCCAACCGGTCGCGGCTGGCCGCATCATCTTCTTTCTTCAGCGCCTCAGCTTCGATCTGCATTTGCAGGATTTGCCGGTCGAGCGCGTCCAACTCCTCGGGCTTGCTGTCCACCTCCATCCGCAGACGGCTGGCGGCCTCATCCACCAGGTCGATGGCTTTATCGGGCAGGAACCGGTCGGTGATGTAACGATGGCTGAGGGTCGAGGCCGCAACCAAGGCCGCATCACTGATCCGCACACCGTGGTGGAGTTCGTATTTCTCTTTGATACCACGCAGGATCGACACGGTGTCTTCGACCGTGGGCTCCTCCACCACCAGGGGTTGGAACCGGCGGGCCAAGGCCGCGTCTTTTTCCACGTATTTGCGATATTCATCCAAGGTCGTGGCACCAACACAGTGCAGCTCACCGCGCGCCAAAGCCGGTTTGATCAGGTTCGCGGCATCCATCGCGCCATCGGTTTTGCCCGCGCCGACCAGGGTGTGCATCTCATCAATGAACAGAATGATCTCACCCGCTGCGGCGGTGATTTCGCCCAAAACCGCTTTCAGACGTTCCTCGAACTCGCCGCGATACTTCGCACCCGCAATCAGGGCGCCCATATCAAGCGCCATGAGGGTCTTGTTGCGCAAGCTCTCGGGCACATCGCCATTGACGATGCGCAAGGCCAGCCCTTCGGCAATCGCGGTTTTGCCGACGCCCGGCTCACCGATCAGAACCGGGTTGTTCTTGGTCCGGCGGCTCAGCACCTGCATGGCGCGGCGGATTTCTTCGTCCCGGCCAATGATCGGGTCGATCTTGCCCTCGCGCGCGGCTTCGGTCAGATCGCGGGCGTATTTCTTCAGCGCGTCATAGCTGTCTTCGGCACTGGCGCTGTCAGCGGTGCGGCCTTTGCGCAGCTCATTGATCGCAGCATTGATTGCCTGGGCGTTCACGGCGCCAGCCTCTAGCGCCTCGCGCGCCGGGCTTTTCACCATGGCGAGCGCGGTCAAAAGCCGTTCGACGGGCACAAAACTGTCGCCTGCTTTCTGCGCGACCTTTTCAGCCTCGGCCAGAACCTTGGCGGTTTGCCCGTCCATATAAAGCTGCCCGGCATCCCCGGTGACCTTGGGCTGTTTCGACAGCGCCAGGTCGACCGATTCCAGCACGCGGGCCGGTGCCCCGCCCGCCTTGGCGATCAGATTGGCGGCCAGGCCTTGGTCATCATCCAGCAAAGCCTTCAGCACATGTTCGGGGGCCAGCTTCTGGTGGTCTTCCCGTTGCGCGATGGTCTGCGCGGCCTGAAGGAACCCGCGCGCGCGATCGGTGAACTTTTCCAAGTTCATGTCGTCTCTCCTTATCCAAGCGCCCGGTCGGCTCCCACCCGCTTTGCGGCATAGGCACCCTTGGGCCTCAGGCTAAAGATGGGAAGCAACGCCCGCGATCTCAAGGTTTTGGCGGCAGGGACAGGCCGAAATCCCGCGCCAAGTTGCGCGCCCGCGCCTGCATGGCTTTGGACCGGTCTTGCAGGGCTTGCGCCACCCGTTCGGCCAGGTCGCTTTGCTCATCGGGCAGGGTCGCGCCCCGGCAATACGCGTCAAAGGCCCAAACCCGCAACAATCCACGTGGGTGGCGGTAAAGCGGGGGCAGATCGGGGCGCAGACTGCGGGCCAATTCGGCGCCGCTATGCTGGGCGCATTGCAACACATGCAGGATCGCGTCGGGGTCGGACAGGTCCGGCAAACACTGGAAAAAGGCCCGCATTTGGGGTGGCGGCAAGCGACCGGTTTCAGCCAAAGCCTTCAGAACCCAGCTTGCGCCGATTTCTTGCGGCCCCGGTAGATATGAGATCAACGCCTGCATCGCCTCCGCATCCAGCTTGGACGAGGCCAAAGCCTTCAAAGGCGCAACATGCTTGCCATCAAAGCCCACAAGGGCCGTGGCGATCTGATCTTTCGAAACTGGCATAAGCGCATCGTGGCAAACCGCCCCTCGCTTGCCAAGGGCACAGGCCCATGGGAAACCCGCGCCCGCTTTCCCCGCGAAATCACGCGCTGCATATCCCAGATTAAACCCAAGGTCGCAGTACTGGCCCCAGGGGGGTGCCCGTTTTGTCCCTGCATCCCCCGACGCCCCTTGCGATGGTGTGCGGCGGCCCGTAAGCACGGGTCGCCGCAATTGCTTTTGGGGGAACCGCCATGTCCGATGACCGTCTGATCGTGGGGCTTGATCTGCCCAACGCGCTTGAGGGCCTGGCCCTGACCGAAAAGCTGGGTGACACGGTGTCATTCTACAAAATCGGTCTGGGCATGCTGACCGGCGGCGGTCTGGCGCTGGCCAATGAACTGAAACAGGATCACGGCAAGCGCATTTTCCTGGATATGAAGCTGTTCGATATCAGCGCCACGGTGGAAAAGGCAGTGCGCGGTCTGGCGCAATTCGACCTCGATTTCCTAACCGTGCATGGTGACCCGCATGTGGTGCGTGCCGCCAAAGAAGGCGCGGCGGGCAGCAAAACCAAAATCCTGGGCGTCACAATCCTAACCTCGCTTGATCGCGCGGATTTGGATGCCTCGCTGATCGTGCCCGGTGACATCCCCGATCTGGTCGCCACCCGCGCCGCCCGCGCGATGGAAGCCGGCGCCGACGGGGTGATTTCCTCCCCGCATGAAGCCGCGATGATCCGCGCCCTGCCCGAGGCCGAGGGCAAGCTGATCGTCACACCAGGCGTGCGCCCAAAGGGGGCCGATCATGGCGACCAAAAGCGCGTGGCCACGCCCGCCCAGGCCATCACCCAAGGGGCCGATCATATCGTGGTCGCCCGCCCGGTCTGGCAGGCCGCTGATCCCAAAGCCGCCGCACAGGCGATCCTAGACGAACTACCCTGAGCCAAGCGCGCCGGAAAACGCGCGTTTTCCGTCCCGTTTTTCGCGCGAAAAACGGGACCGATCAGTTGTCGTTAATGTCGTGATCGAAGGTCTTCACCTGGCCTTGATAGACGCCCAGCCACCGCCGCAGCGCCAACCAGGACAGCAGAGAGATCACGGCGAAAACCAGCAGCATCACCGGCAGGGACGCCCCCAGCCAGATCGCCAAAGGCCCGCCCACCAAAAGCAGCAACGCCATCACGCCTGCGCCAATCGCAAAACCAAGCAGAACAAAGCTGGGCAGGATCACCTCGCCAATCGCCAAAACGACCGCCGCAGCCCCCCAGACCCACCATTCACCCCACATCAGCCTCGCCCTTTCAGCATTTGGAAGGCCTTGCCAAAGGCATCCGCCGCATCAGCAGGCACCACAATCGTCTGCGTGCCCTGCCCGCTGGCGATCTGGGAAATCCCCTTCACCTGCTCAAGCGCGATATTGTATTGCACCGCTTCCAAACCGCCCTTGGCGATCGCCTCGGCCACCACGCCGGTGGCATAGGCTTCGGCATCGGCCTCAACCCTGCGCGCCTCCGCAGCTTGACGGGCGGCATAAAGATCACCGTCGGCCTGCAGCTCGACCGCGCGTTTTTCGCCCTCGGCCCGTGTCACAGCGGCACGGCGTTCGCGTTCGGCGTTCAATTGCTGCAACATCGCATCGCGCGTCGCCTGATCCAGACCCACATCCAGAATCTCGGCGCGCGTGACCTCGATGCCCCAATCGTCGACCGCGCCCTCGACCAGTTCCTTGATCCGGCCAATCAGCGCGGCGCGATTCGATTGCACCTCATCCAGCTCCATCTTGCCGATCTCGGCCCGCACGATGCCCGCCACAGTCGTGGCAATCGCCGCGTCGACATCGCGGATGCGATAGACCGTCTTTTCCGGCTCCAAGACCCGGTAAAACACGCTGGTTTCCACCACCAACAACACGTTGTCCGAGGTGATGGCATCTTGGCTCGCGTTAGGAAGCTGGCGTTCCAGGATCGACACCCGATGCGCCACCCGGTCCAAGAACGGCACGATAAAGTTGATCCCAGGCCCCAGAACCGATTTCAGCCGCCCGAAACGTTCCACCACATGCTGCTCGGATTGCGGCACAATCCGAATGGCCAGAAATAGGCAAAGGACAATGAACAGAAACAGCAGCAACGCCACCAGATTTCCGCCCAATAGCTGATCAAGCACTGCGTCCATATCAAACCCCGTTTGTGGTGTGTCTTCTTTCATACCGCCATCTATGCGGACCTCGTTCCGCCAAATCTAGACCAAATCTGCCAACAAATCGCGGGGGAAATCCTGACCCGCTTTCCCCAAATCTGACCGGATCTGCCCCGCGCGCCGCCCTATCGCTCCCCCAGCAAAGCCCATATATTGCACCCATGCCCGCCCTCTGCCGCGATTGCCTGACCCAGTTCGATGACCTGCCCCGCTGCCCGGCCTGCGGCAGCCCGCGCATCACCCGCCACGCAGAGCTTTTTGACCTTTCCATCGCCCATATGGATTGTGACGCGTTCTATGCCTCGGTCGAAAAACGCGACAATCCCGAGCTGCGCGATAAACCCGTCATCATTGGCGGCGGGCGGCGCGGCGTCGTCTCCACCGCCTGCTATATCGCGCGGATCAAAGGTGTGCGATCTGCCATGCCGATGTTCCAGGCGCTCAAGCTTTGCCCCGAGGCCGTCGTCGTGAAAGGCCGGATGGAGGTCTACGCCCAAATCTCCCGCCAGATCCGCGCGATGATGGAGGATCTGACCCCAGCCATCGAACCACTGTCGCTGGATGAGGCGTTTCTCGACCTTACCGGCACCGAACGGCTGCATGGCAAACCGCCCGCCGTCATGCTCGCGGGTCTGGTCAAACGCATGTCCGAAGAGCTTGGCATCACCGGCTCCATCGGCCTCAGCCACAATAAATTCCTGGCCAAACTCGCCTCCGACCTCGATAAACCACGCGGCTTTTCGGTGATCGGCACGGCGGAAACCTCCGACTTCCTGGCCGACAAACCGGTGCGTATGATCTGGGGCATCGGCGCGGCTGGCCAGGCCAGCCTCGACAAAGCAGGCATCCGCACCTTCAACGACCTGCGCCGATGGGATCAGGCGGCGCTACAGGCTCGCTTTGGCCAAATGGGCGACCGGCTCTACCACCTGTCCCGCGGCCAGGATTACCGGCGCGTAAACCGTCACCAGCCGGTGAAATCCATCTCCAACGAAACCACGTTTTTCGAAGACATCGCTGATCCCGACCTGCTGGACGGCCATATCTGGCGCCTCTCGGAAAAGGTCGCCGACCGTGCCAAAGCCAAAGGGATCGCGGGTCGAGTCGTGACGCTGAAACTCAAACGCGACGATTTCAAACTGATCACCCGCCGCACCAGCCTGCCCGATGGCACCCAAATTGCCGACCGCATCTATCGCACCGCCCGTGCGCTTTTCGATCAAGCCGAGCATCCCAAACCCTACCGTCTGCTTGGCATCGGCCTCTCCGATCTAGGCCCCGCCGATACTGCCGACCGTTCTGGCAACCTGCTTGACCCGCAAGAAGCCAAACGGATTGAAGCCGAACGCGCGACCGACGCGATCCGGCAAAAGTTCGGGGATGACGCCATCGTCAAAGGCCGCGCGCTCCGGTGAACGTCTTGGGGGCCAGCTCCCAAACATATCTTTTCTTGGGGGCCAGCCCCCAAACCCCCGGGATATTTATGAAACAGAGAACAGGGGGGCCGATCCCCATCTTCTCTGTTTTTCAAATATCCTCGCCGAAGGCCCCGCGCGGCACGCGCGGAAAGAAAAGGGAATGCCGCGCCAGCGGCGCTATTTGATTGGGGTTACGCGGCGGGCAGGGTGCCGAAGGCCGCTTGCATCAGCTCGCGGGTGTAGGCGGTGCTGGGATTGCGGAAAAGGGTTTCGGTTTCACCCAGTTCCACGACATCACCCTGTTTCATCACAATCACCTTATGGCTCAGCGCGCGCACGACTTTCAGGTCGTGGGAGATGAACAGATAAGCCAGCCCGTGTTTTGCTTGCAGCCGCCGCAAGAGATCAACGATCTGCACCTGCACGGTCATGTCCAAGGCGCTGGTGGGCTCATCCAAAACCACCAGTTTCGGGCGCAGGATCATTGCCCGCGCAATCGCGATGCGCTGGCGTTGACCGCCGGAAAACTCATGCGGGTAGCGGTCCATCATGGCCGGGTCCAGGCCGACCTCCGCCAGGATCTCTCCGACCTGCTGTCGCTGCTCGGGCCGGGGCACGCCATGCACGCCCAGCCCTTCGGCCACGATCTGCTCCACCGTCATCCGCGGGCTGAGAGAGCCATAGGGGTCCTGGAAAACGATCTGCATATCGCGCCGCACCGGGCGCAGATCGCGTGATTTCAGCCCCTGCAACTCGCGCCCCATGAACCCAATCGGCCCTTCGGAGGAGATCAGCCGCATGATCGCCAGGGCCAGCGTGGTCTTGCCTGAACCCGACTCGCCCACCACCCCCAGCGTTTCACCCGCGCGCACATTGATCGTGGCCTCATTCACCGCCTTCACATGGCCCACGGTGCGCCGCAGCAGGCCGCGCTGGATCGGGAACCACACCCGCAGCTCATCGGTGCTGACGATCTCGGGCGCGTCATCGGCCACGGGATCGGGGCTGCCCGACGGCTCCGCCCCCAAAAGCTTTTTGGTGTAGGGATGGCGCGGATTGTCGAAGATCTCGGCGGTTCTGCCCTGTTCAACAATCTCACCGGCCTGCATCACGCAGACCCGATCCGCAATCCGGCGGACAATGGCCAGATCATGGGTGATGAACAAAAGGCTCATCCCCTCGGCCCGCTTCAACTCGGCCAGAAGCTCTAGGATCTGCGCTTGGATCGTCACATCCAAAGCCGTGGTCGGCTCATCTGCGATAAGCAATTCCGGTCCATTGGCCAGCGCCATGGCGATCATCACCCGCTGCCGCTGCCCACCCGACAATTGATGCGGATAGGCCCCCAGACGGGTTTCAGGGTCACGAATGCCGACCTTGGTCAAAAGCTCGATCACCCGGTTCCGCGCGGCCTCCCCCCTTAACCCCTGATGCAGGGCCAAGCTTTCGGTGATCTGCTTTTCCAGCGTGTGCAGCGGGTTGAGCGAGGTCATCGGCTCTTGAAAAATGAAACTGATATCGTTGCCACGGATATCGCGCAGCACATCCTCCTCCGCGCCGATCATCTCGCGCCCGGCATAGGTGACCGAGCCGCTGATATCGGCCGACCCTGGCAGAAGCGACACGGTGCTGAGCGCCGTCACCGATTTGCCCGAACCGGATTCGCCCACCAGCGCGACGGTTTCCCCCTTTTCAACCGTGAAGGAAACACCGCGCACCGCTTCGACCACGCGGCCATCCTGGCTGAAATTCACCGACAGGTTTTCGACGTTCAGCACGCTCATTGGAAGGTCTTCCTTGGGTCAAACGCGTCCCGCACGCCTTCGAAGACAAAGACCAAAAGCGACAGCATGATCGCAAAGGTGAAAAACGCGGTGAAGCCAAGCCAAGGGGCGGACAGGTTGTTTTTCGCCTGCAAGGTCATCTCGCCCAGGGACGGGGCCGAGGATGGCAAACCAAAGCCCAGGAAATCCAGGCTGGCCAAGCCGCCAATGGTGCCGGTCACGATAAAGGGCAGAAAGGTCAGGGTGGCCACCATCGCGTTGGGCAGCACGTGGCGGAACATGATGGTGCCATTGCCCACGCCCAAGGCGCGCGCGGCCCGGACATATTCGAAGTTGCGCGCGCGCAGGAATTCAGCGCGCACCACACCCACCAACCCGGTCCAGCCGAAAAGAACCATAAGGGACACCAAAAGCCAGAAATTCATCGTGAAAATCGCCGAGATGATGATGATCACAAACAGGCTTGGCGTCGAATTCCAGATCTCGATGATGCGCTGGAAAATCAGATCAAGCCAGCCGCCAAAGAACCCTTGCGCCGCCCCCGCCGCGATCCCGATGATCGAGGTCAGAACCGTCACCACCAGCGCAAAACTCACCGATAGGCGGAAGCCATAGATCACGCGGGCCAGCACGTCGCGCGCGGTGTCATCGGTGCCCAGCAGATGGTTGGCATCGGGTGGTGAGGGCGCGGCGCGGCCCAGATCGTTCACGGTATTGTAGCTGTAAGGGATGACCGGCCACAGCAGCCAGCCCTCGGCCACCTCCGCTCCGTCATAGGCGCCGGTTTCCTCGACCTCGGCAATCACGCCGTCGGGGTCATCCCAGCAAGCGTCGAGGCCGCCCGAGATGATCAGGCATTGCACCTCGACATCGCGGTACACAGCCTCGGTCCGGAAATCGCCGCCAAAGGCGGTTTCGGGGTAAAAATTGAAGATCGGCGTGAAGTATTCGCCCTGGTATTGCACCAGGATGGGCTTGTCATTGGCGACTAGTTCCGCACACAGCGAAATGCCGTAAAGCACCGCAAAGATGATCAGCGACCAGAAGGCGCGACGGTTGGCTTTGAAGTTCCGCCAGCGCCGCTTGTTCAGCGGCGATAGGGTAAAAAGCCCGCGCTGCCGTTCGGGGATGATGACCGGCGTGTCGGGGCCAGGGGTATGATCGGGGGTGGGGTCGGGCATGGCCATTGGCTCAGGTCTCCCGACTTTCGAAATCGATCCGGGGATCGATCCAGATATACATCAGATCGGAAATGATCCCGACCAACAGCCCGATCAGCCCAAAGACGAATAGGGTGCCAAAAATCACCGGGTAATCCCGGCTCACCGCAGCCTCAAACGCCAGGCGGCCCAGCCCATCCAGGCTGAAAATCGTCTCGATAATCAGGGAGCCGCCGAAGAACACGCCCACAAACACCGCCGGGAAACCCGCGATCACGATCAGCATCGCGTTGCGGAAGACATGACCGTAAAGCACCGCGCCCTCGCGCAGGCCCTTGGCGCGGGCGGTCATCACATATTGCTTTTTGATCTCGTCCAAAAAGCTGTTCTTGGTCAGCAGGGTCAGGGTGGCAAAGGCCGAAATGGTCGAGGCCAGAACCGGCAGGGTGATGTGCCAGAAATAATCACCGATCTGCTGGATCAGCGTCATATCTTCCCACCCGTCCGAGACCAGGCCCCTAAGCGGGAATATCTGGAAATAGCGCCCGCCCGCGAACAGCACCAATAGCAGGATCGCAAACAGGAAGCCGGGGATGGCATAGGCCACGATGATGATCCCGCTGGTCCAGGTATCAAAGCGCGACCCGTCGCTGACCGCTTTGCGGATGCCCAGGGGGATCGACACCAGATAGGCGATCAAGGTCGACCACAGGCCCAGCGTGATCGAGACCGGCATCTTTTCCAGCACCAGATCGGTGACCGAGATGGAACGGAAGTAGCTTTCGCCAAAATCGAAGCGCAGGTAATCCCACATCATCAGGAAAAAGCGTTCAACGCCGGGGATTTGTTCAGCGGCGCACGCATCATTGCGCAGGTCCGGCTCGCCCAGAAACCCGTCCTCGCAGACGATCCGGGCAAAGTTGAATTGCACTTGCAGATCATCCAGGAAATCCTGCGGCAACCCCCGCGCGCCTTCATACGCACCCTCTAGCTCGGTATCGCCGATGGTTTCCGACCCGCCGCCCGAGATACCGGCAAAGACATCGCCTTCACCTTCTAGCTGGGCCAGAACCTGTTCAACCGGGCCACCCGGCACGAACTGGGTCAGCGCAAAGTTGACGATCATGATCCCCACCAATGTGGGAATGATCAGCGCAAGCCGTCTGAGGATATAGGCGCCCATCTTGGGTTAGAACGCGCCTTGTTCGCGCAAGGCGGCCTCGGCCTCGGGGTCGATCCACCAGATATCCAGGAAGCCCAGCGAAAACGGCGGCAGCTCTTCGGGATAGCGATACATGTCGTAATAGGCGACCCAGTGGCTGTCATTGAACCATTGCGGGATGCGGATGATGTTGGCCCGCAAGGCGCGATCCAGCGCGCTGACGGCCACGTTCAACTCGTCCTGGGTTTCGGCATCGACCACAATCTCGATCAACTGATCGATCCCCTCATTGGCCAGACCGGGGGAGTTAAAAAGCGACTCATCCGCGCCGATGGACCCGAAATACTGCCGCAGACCCGATCCCGGTTCATACCCCATCGGGAAGTGATCGGTGATCAGGTCGAAATCACCGTCGCGCTGGCGCTGGCTGAATTGCGCGTTGTCGACCCGGTTGAGCGAGGCATCAATGCCAATCGCGCGCAGATTTTCGACATAGGGGTTGATGATCCGGTCAAACAGCGGGGAGGAGTTGAGGAATTCCACCTCCAGCGTTTCACCCGCCGCGTTGCGCACCAGTCCGTCATCGCCCGGCACCCAGCCCGCCTCTTCCAAAAGCCGCACGGCGCGGCGCGCGTTCCGGCGGTCAAAGGCGCGATCGGGGTTCGATGCGGGCGCGGTAAACGGCTCTTCGGTGAAAACCCGCTCGGGCAACATATCGCGCAGCGGTTCCAGGATCGCCAGTTCCGCCTCCGATGGCAGGCCCTGGGCGGCCAGATCGGTGTTTTCCCAGAAACTGATCGGCTGCCGGTACAGGCCAAAAAACAGCGTTTGATTGGTCCATTCAAAGTTAAACATGATGGCGATGGCTTCGCGCACCCGCGGGTCTTCGAATTTCTCGCGCCGCAGGTTGATGGCAAAGCTTTGGCCGGTGGCAATCGTACCATCGGGCAGCGTTTCGCGGATCACCGTGCCGTCTTCTAGCTTGGGGAAATCGTAATTGTTGGCCCAAGCCTGACTGCTCGATTCCTGGCGGAAAGTGTAATTACCGGCGGTGAACCCTTCGAAAGCCGCCAGGCTGTCGCCGTAATATTCGATGCGGATCGCATCGTAATTGTTGCGGCCCACATTGATCGGCAGACCATCACCCCAATAGTCGCGGTTGCGGGCGTAAACCACGCGGTTGCCCGGATCGACCTCCCCCAACACATAGGGGCCCGATCCAATCAACGGCTCCAACCGGCTTTCTTCGAAGCCCAGGCCGCTCGCCTCGTGGCTGGCTTGGCTGAACACCGGCAATCCACCGGCGGATTCGATCCGACCGCGCAGCGGCGCGTCGGGGTTGAAATCATAGCGGATCGTCCGGTCGTCGATCACCTGGGCCGAAGCAATGGTCAGCGGGATCGAGGCGCGGAAGCTCGGCAAGCCTTCGTCGCGCAGAATCTCGTACGAAAACAGCGCATCCTGCGCTGTCACCGGCGTGCCATCGGAAAACACAGCTTCTTCGCGAATGGTGAAAATGACGTATTCTTTGTCATCGGGATACGCGATGGTTTCGCAAAGCAGGCAGTAGGATGATCCGACCTCATCCGCCGTGCCGGTCAGCATCGACTCAAAGAAAATCGAGGACAGCACCGCCGGTCTGCCCACGCGGGTATAGGGGTGCATGGAATCGAAATTGCCCGACGACCAGGCAAACGACATCTCACCCCCCTGGGGGGCATCGGGGTTCACATAATCCAGATGCTCAAAATCTGGCCCGTATCGCAAATCGCCAAAGGTCGACACACCATGGGTCACGTTCAGATCATCGTCTTGCGAAAACGCCGCGCTGGCACCAAGGCCCAGGATCAGGGCGGCAGCCCAAAGCGGCGTATGTGTCCAAAACGACAGGCGTCGGGTCTTAGCAGCCGCAAACGCGGCGGCGGGGCGATTTGGCATATGGGTCTCCAAGCTCGTCCTCGGGGCTGTCTTTGTCCCAATGTGGGTCTGGATACGGTAGAGGCCAGCCCCGCAAGGGTCTAGTTGAGAATATGTGATCGAACGCGATCAGGCGTGTGATCATGCAGAAATGAAACGGCTTGGCCGGGCCAGCGCTTATCCCTTGGTCGGTTTTCGGGCGATTTGGCTGACATAAGACATGAAGCCAAAGAACTTGCCCGCCGCCAGTCTTTGCCGCGCCTCGGCCTTCAGCGCCTCGGCCGTCTCCGCAAAAAGCAGCCCGGTTTCGGCCATACGATCCGCCCCCCGGTCCAAGACGGTCATGAAATAGGCCGCCTGCCCTTCGGCGACGTAGCCATGCCCTTGGCGCGCACCGGGCGCAAAGCCGCAATCGCGCAGGATGTGTTCGATCTGGCGCATGATCCACAGATTGGTGACGTTCTGATTGATCATGAAGCGCACCAATCGGTCCAAAGGATCGAAATCGGCGATCTGCGTGGTGGCGGTGTCATAATCCCCGTCACAAATCGCCAAGACGCCGCCAGGCTTGAGAATGCGAAACGCCTCGGCCACCGCCTCCTCGGGCTGCGGCACATGGCAGAGCAGCGTATGCATCAGCACCAGATCGACCGAGCCATCGTCAAAGCGCGTGGCCTTGGCATCGCCGGTCTCAAAGCTCAGATCGGGGCGATCGGCAAACTGGGCCTCGGCCCGCGCGGCCATCACGGGTGAGGGCTCAATCCCGATGGCCTGGTTTGCGCCTGCGATGTCGACCAAATCACGGGTGACATGGCCGGTGCCCGAGCCAAATTCGACCGCCACAGCCCCCTCCGATAAATCCAGCCCCGTCAGATAGGCGCGGCGGATCGCAACCTGCGCGGGTTCCAAACAGCGCGCCTCCATCGCGTCGGCGATGCGGCTTTGCAGGTTTTGATCTTCACCCGCCAAGTTGGAATATGGATCAGACATGCCGCCCCCTTCCTACGGTCCCCTTGGCACCTGTCATAGCACAGACCCACCCGCGCACGAAAAAGGCCGCCCCAAGCGGAGCGGCCCCTAAATCGCGTTTGATCCGCGCTTACTGGAACGTGGCCAGATAGGCGATCAGGTTGGCGCGGTCTTCGATATCGCGCATCCCGTTATAGGCCATCGCGGTGCCCGGCGCGTAGCCGCGCGGGTTTTCGATAAAGCCATTCAGGTTCTCAGGGGTCCACTCCCCCCCCATCGTGGCCAGCGTGTCAGAAAAGCCAAAGCCTTCGGCTGCGCCTTTGGGGCGGCCGACAACGCCGTGCAGATAGGGGCCAACACCGTTGGAGCCTGCTTCCAGCGCGTGGCAGGCCGAACACTGACGCCACAGCCGTTCACCCGCGCCCGCATCGGCAGTTGCGTAGACATCGGCAAAAGCGACCTCGACCACCTCTTCGGCGGGGGCATCATCGCCACCGGTATCAATCACGTAGCCGCGCACGTGATGGTCGTCGTGATGGTCAACGTTATAAAGGCCATCAGCGGCCCAGCCGCCCAGAAGAAGCACCAAAAACGCCCCGAGGAACGCAGCGGATGCTTTGGTCACAGTCATCGTGTCGAACATGTCTATCCCACCAGTGTCGCGGTTTTCCGGGTATGTATGGGGTTTCGCCGACCCAAGGCAAGCATTAGGAAGCGCGACCAAACGCCCACTTCTTTAGGCAAGACCATGACCGCACGCATCGCATTCCAGGGGGAACCCGGCGCATATTCGCATCAAGCCTGCCATACGGCCCGGCCGGGATTAGAGGCTTTGCCCTGCCCCACCTTCGAAGATGCGATCGAAGCGGTCGTCTCCGGCAAGGCGGATCAGGCCATGTTGCCGGTTGAAAACACCACCTACGGGCGCGTGGCCGACATTCACCGCCTGCTGCCCGAATCGGGCCTGCACATCGTGGATGAGGCGTTTGTCCGCGTGCATATCAACCTGCTGGCGGTGCCGGGCGCGAAACTCTCCGATGTGAAAGAAGCTTGGAGCCATCTGGTCCTACTGCCCCAATGCGCGCGCTTCCTGCGCGATCACGGCATCACCGGTCGCGTCAGCCCCGACAATGCCCGCGCCGCCCGCGATATCGCCGATTGGGGCGATAGGTCCAAAGCCGCGCTCGCCTCGGAACTGGCGGGGGAGATTTACGGGCTCGACGTGTTGGCCAAGCACATTGAAGACCATGACACCAACACCACGCGCTTTCTGATCATGGACCGCGAGCCTGATATGATGCGCCGCGCCGATCACATGATGACAACCTTTGTCTTCCGCGTCCGCAACATCCCCGCCGCGCTTTACAAGGCCATGGGCGGGTTTGCGACCAATGGCGTGAACATGACCAAGCTGGAAAGCTACATGGTTGATGGCTCTTTCACCGCGACGCAGTTCTATGCCGATATCGAAGGCCATCCCGACGATAGGAATGTCCGATTGGCCCTGGAAGAGCTGGAATATTTCACCAGCTTCCTGAAAATTCTGGGTACCTACCCGGCAGACGCCGCACGGGATTAACGCCAGGAAAGCGGGGTATCGCCCATGACCCTGACCATCACCGAACAAACCGACGGGGCCGATGCCACACGCGGTAAGATCGGCGCGGCCCTGCAAGCGGCGTCCGAAGCGGCGGGCCACCCCTGGAACCCGGTCGAGATCACCTTGGTCGCCAGCCGCGATGGCACCGAACTGGGCTGGCTGTCGGGCCAGATCATCTATGGCTGGGCCTGGATCATGCTCTTGGCGGTAGAGCCTGCCGCGCGCGGCGGCGGCATCGGTCGTGCCTTGATGGCGCGCGCCGAGGAGATTGCCCGAAACCAAGGCGCTTTGGGCGTGAATGTCGACACATTCGGCTTTCAGGCGCCAAACTTCTATCGCGACCTGGGCTATGAAGAGGTGTCCCGCCTGCCCGGTCGGGTTGCTGCCGAAGATCGCATCTTTTTCAAGAAAAACCTGACTTAGATCCGCCCCTCCTGCCGCAAGGTTGCACTGGGCGCGGACGCAATCCCGGCTAAACTGCCTCAAACGCAAAGACGAAAATGGGGAGGGATGGTCCCATGGGCCTAACAATCGACGTAACGGATAAGGTGGTGGTCGTCGTCGGCGGCACCAGTGGCATCAATCGCGGCATCGCCGAGCTTTATGCCGCCCATGGCGCCAAGGTCGCCGTGGCCAGCCGCAAGCAGGACAAGGTGGATGATACGGTCGCCGCACTGAAAGCCCTGGGCATCGAGGCGATGGGCTTTGCCGCGGATGTTCGCGATTTTGAGGCCGTTGGCGCAGGTCTGACCGAAGTGAAGGCCGCCTGGGGTGCATTTGACGTCCTGGTTTCGGGTGCGGCTGGCAATTTCCCGGCAAGCGTCAAAGGCATGTCGGTCAACGCCTTCAAAAGCGTTGTCGATATCGACCTGATCGGTACGATCCATGTCATGAAAGCCGCCTACCCGCATCTGCGGAAACCCGGCGCCAGCGTCATCAATATCTCAGCCCCGCAGGCGTTCTTGCCGATGCAGGGCCAGGCCCATGTCTGCGCCGCCAAGGCGGGCGTCGATATGATTACCCGTACCTTGGCCATGGAATGGGGCCCCGAAGGCATCCGCATCAACTCGGTCGTGCCGGGGCCCATCGAAGGCACCGAAGGCATGGCACGCCTGGCCCCCACGCCCGAGGCACTGGCCCATGTCACCGCCTCGGTCCCCGTCGGGCGCTTGGGGAAAACCCAGGATATCGGCCAAACCTGCATGTTCCTGGGCTCGGACCTGGGCAGCTATATCAGCGGGCAGATCCTGGCGGTCGACGGCGGCTGGTCCCAAGCCGGTTGCGGCGACATGAGCACGGTGTTGGGCAAGCTGGTGGCGAAGTTGGAGGCGTAGCGACAAGGTGGCCTAAGCGCTCCTATGCGCCAGCATCCCTCTTCGACAGATGCTCTGCCAAAGGCTGCATGGGCGCCGTGTTCCCTGCGAAATGCATGAAGTACGACAGATCGTAGATGTTTTCTAACGCTGCAAGCTGCAGCCCATCGCTCGTCGGCATTCCCGCCGCTTTCGCCGCAGCAGTCACAAAACGCGCCAAGGCAGATTTCGGCTGCGATATATGAAACAAGAACGGGTAGTAGGCTGATACAAGATCCGCGACACAGTGGTTGAATTGCGGTGCGATCCAATGGTGCAAATCATTCTTGATAATCTCAAACGACATCGCTGGCATTTCGTAGTTCCACTCGGCACCGTGCGTGTCTTCATAGCTATGGTAGACATGCTCAAAAAGCGCTCGGTGGTGCTTTGGTGAACACACAAAAACCCCCGTTTGCACAACCGCGTCAAAGGTTCCAGCACCACTAATACCTCGGTTCGCGTAGTAGGAGGCAGGCGATAGGTTATCGAGATATGTGACCCCCAACCGGTCCCAATCTCTGTAAAGGCGCTCTAGCGCGACGGCATGGGACGCTCGGTTGGGTATCGCATAAGCATCCACCGCAGACACTTTCTCCAAAGGAGCGACCGAGCAAATGTCGGGGGCCAATTCATGATTAATCAGGATATCAGCATCAACCCAGACAATCTGGTCGTATTTCGACGACCAATCTTGCGATAAAATCAGCAGCTTTTGCCAAGCCGGAGATCGATCCATAGCACGCTGCGACGGGTCCATGGGCTCCTGAATCGCGACAAGCTCATACCCCCATTTTTCGCAATAAGCGGTCCAGCCCGGAGCACAGATTTCCGAAAACATCTGCTGAAACCGGTCCCCCAACAAAAGGGTCACTATGGCCTTCTTCATCGCCGGGAATATCCTCTGCCTTGGTTTCACAACAAAGCTTCTAAGCGACCTGACGACAGAAGTGCCAGGGCGCAAATCACTTCCAAGCGGCCTTTAATGCGTCTCTCCTGCGCACCCTCCAAAGCTCTGCGCAGAAAATCGAACCGCCTAAAACGCGCACCATCGCCCTGCTGGAAGACGTCTTTGGGCCATAAAAACAGCCCGAGGCAAAACCCATTTGGCGTCAAAAAACCATTCATTTTCAGCTATCTCAATGGGCATGGTTAAGCCGCTACGAAATGCACGAAACGGTGCTCGGGCCGTCGACGGTACTGCTGACCCATAAGGATACGATGCTTGCGTTTCACTTAAATCCTCACGGCCTGTATCCTCCCAACGCTAACCCTTCCTTAACCCTGCCACGCTAAACACCTCCGCCGTGGCCACATCCCCGAGGACGGTTCAAAGGACCCCTGCCAAAGACAGCCCCCAAAAGGGGCCGAGCTTGGGGTGCCATCAACCGCCGGCATTGGCCCCCGCTTTGCGACCGGGGCCGTTTGAATCGCTCCGCCCCCCGAGGCGGCACCGCTTCACTTTCCGCATTGCCGCCCAAGGCAATCATCCAGGCCCGGGATCACCCGAAGCCCCCGTTTGAGCCCCCACCCCACCCGACAGCCCTGCGCATGGCGCATATCCGCCTGCGCGGCGGATTGGCTTGTGCGCTGTCTAGGGCGGGCGTATGCCGCAGCGCATGTCACCCCTTCGCGGCATTGCCTTCAAAATCCTTTCGGTCTGCTTCTTCGTCGCAATGGCGAGCTTGATCAAAGCCACCGCTGATCAGGTGCCACCGGGCCAAGCGGTGTTTTTCCGCTCGCTTTTCGCGCTGCCGGTGATCATGGCCTGGCTCGCGGTGCGGCAGGAACTGGCCATTGGCCTGCGCACGCAAAACCCGATGGGCCATGTCTGGCGCGGGTTGGTTGGCGCCTCTGCCATGGGGCTGATGTTCACTGGTCTGGGCCTCTTGCCCCTGCCCGAGGTCACAGCGATTGGTTATGCCGCGCCGATCCTGGTGGTGGTCTTCGCAGCCATGTTTCTGGGCGAACAGGTGCGCGCCTTTCGCCTATCGATGGTGGCCTTGGGGCTGGCCGGGGTTTTGGTCGTGCTCAGCCCGCGCTTGCAGGTCGACCCGACCCAAGCCAGCCAGGGCGAAACCCTGGGCGCGGTTGTGGTGCTTTTGGCCGCCGTGTGCGCGGCCCTGGCGCAGGTTTTTGTACGCAAGCTGGTGCAAACCGAAACAACGGCGGCGATCGTGTTTTACTTCTCGATCACCGCGATTTTGCTGTCGCTTCTGACCCTGCCCTGGGGGTGGCGCGTACCCAGCATCGGCACATTGGCCATGCTGGTCGCGGCGGGGCTTTTGGGGGGGATTGGGCAGATCCTGCTGACCTCAAGCTATCGCTTTGCCGATGCCTCGCTGATCGCACCGTTCGAATACACCTCGATGCTGCTGGCGATCATCGTAGGCTACACCGTTTTTGGCGAGGTTCCGGGCACCACTATGCTAACGGGCGCGGGCATGATTGTGATCGCGGGTATCCTGATCATCTGGCGCGAACGGCAATTGGGTTTGGAACGCGCGCGCCAGCGCAAGGCAACCTCGAACCAGCCTTAGGCGTGGCCAGCCTCGGCCGACAGGGTCAGGGGGTGCACGCCGATGCTGGCCAAAGCCGCCGCCCATTTCGCGTCCATATCAGTGCCAAAGACCAGATCCTCGCTGGCCGGGCAGGTCAGCCAGCCATTGTCTTGGATCTCTTCTTCCAACTGGCCCGGCCCCCAACCGGCATAGCCCAGCGCCATCAAGGCTTGCTCCGGGCCGCGCCCGGCAGCCAAATCTTCCATCACATCCAAGGTCGCGGTCATGGCAAAGCGTGGATCAACCTCCAGCACATCATCTTGTCGACCGCGATAGCCGCCGGAATGCAGTACAAATCCGCGCCGCTGTTCGACCGGGCCGCCGTAACAGACCGGCAAAAGCGGGGCGGCTCCGTCGGGCTTGATTTCCAACTGCTCCAGCATCTCGGCAAAGCTGACATCGGGCAGAGGTTTGTTCACGATGATACCCATCGCGCCGTCTTCGGAATGGGCACAGAGGAACACAACGCTGCCCGAAAACCGCGGGTCGCCCATATCCGGCATCGCGATCAGCAGATGCGCGGTCAGGTCGGTGGGGGCTGTGTCGATGGGCATGATCCAAGGATGGGTGCTTTGGCCGGGCGTTGCAAGCGGCGCGGCCCGGATGTCACAGCGATGCCCTTGATTGTCACGCTTCGCCAAAACGTGATTTCCTATTCATCGCTTGGCTGCATACCTCGGCTGCTATGACTAGATTTTTCCGCCCCCTATCGCTTCTGACCGCTGCTGCCCTGGCCATGGCGGGCACGCCTGCCTTGGCCCAGTTCGATGGGCGCAGCGCGGATGATGTGGTCGATGTTTCGCTTTTGGGCGGTTGGCGCATCTCGGATCAGCGCCATATGGCGGCAATCCGCATTCAATTGGCCCCAGGCTGGAAAACCTATTGGCGCGCGCCGGGCGAAGGTGGCGTACCCACGGTTTTAAACCTGCGGCGCAGCCAAGGGATCAGCGGCATGGCCATCCATTGGCCGCGGCCCGAGGTGTTTTTTACCAATGGGATGCGGTCGATCGGCTATCGCGGGGATGTGATCCTGCCCATCGAATTTGCCCTGACCGAAAGCGGCGCGGTCGAGGTGGAAGGTGATTTGGATCTGGGCGTGTGCCTGGATGTCTGCATGCCGATCACCGTTGATCTGGCCGGGCTTTTGCCCCCCTCGGACACACGCGTGGCCGCAATTGGCAGCGCCCTGTCAAACCGCCCCCTGACGGCCGGAGAGGCCGGGGCCGGTCATGCCCGTTGCATGATCGAGCCGATCTCGGACGGGTTGCGCGTGACCGTCACCGCCGATCTGCCCTCGGTCGGCAATGATGAAACCGTGGTTGTGGAGCACGAAGACCCGATGATCTGGGTGTCCGAGGCGATGACGCGCCGCGTGGGCAACACGGTCACCGCCACGGCGGATGTTGTGCCCGCGGATGCCGGGCCTTTTGCGCTGAACCGTTCCGATCTGCGCATCACCGTGATCGGCACGCGCATGGCCGTCGAGCTGGACGATTGCACCGGCTAAACGCCATCGGCGCGTCGGCCTAGGCGCGCGCCCGCGCCACGCCATAAAGAACCGCCGCAACGCTCCAGGCGATCAGGCAAAGCGCCAAAATCCCCCCAAGAAACACCGCCAAAGCCATGCTGGCCGAGGCGCCCAGGCCTGCAAAGGGCCCCAGCATCGCACCGGTGGTCAGATACCCCCCCAAGCTCACCGCAAAAAGCGCGGCCATGGCCAGACCCAGGCCCGCCATCACCGCCGTCAACCCCTTGTGCCGCCCAATCCCTCGGAAGCTGCGGCGCAAGGCCCGCAACTGCTGGCCAAAATCCTGCTGCATCGCCAGGATCGCGGGCACCACAAGCAGCACGATCACCATGCCAAAGCCCAGGCCATAGACCAGCGTGATCACCGTGGGTTTCAGGAACTGCGCCTGTTGCGAGGTTTCGAACAGCAACGGGGCCAGGCCCAGAACCGTGGTCAGCGTGGTCAGTAAGACAGGGCGCAGCCGGTCGCAGGTGCCATCGATGATCGCCGGGATCAGCCCACGGTCTTCGGCATATTCATCAATGGTGGTGACCAGCACGATGGAATCGTTGATCACAATCCCTGTCATCCCGATCAGCCCCACAACCGTGAACATCGACAGCGGCACATCCCATTGCAGATGGCCATAGATCGTGCCGACAAGCCCGAAAGGAATAATCGCCATCACCACCACGGGTCGCGTCCAACTGGCGAAGATCCAGGCCAGAACCAGGTAGATGCCCACCAGACACAAGATAAAGCCCACCATGGCGTCGTTCAGGAAATCGCGTTCCTGCTCGGCCAGCCCAGATAGCTGCGTGGCAACGCCAAAATCAGCCTCGATCTGCGGGATGATCACCTCGCGCAATTCGGTCATCACCGCTTCGGCGCGCTGCGGATCATCCTCGTTCAGATCCCCGGTGACCGAGATCAGACGCAGCCCGTTTTCTCGGTCGATGGTGGAAAAGCCCTGGCGCGCGCTGACGGTGACGATATCGGCCAGGGGCACATATTGCCCGCTATCGGCGCGCAAAAGTGTGCGATCCAGGAAATCGGCGGTCAGTTCCCCCTCGGGCAGTTCGACCCGGATGGCGGCGGTGCGGGTGCCATCGGGATAGGTCGCGGCCTCGATCCCGCCCAAGCGATCCCGCAACACACGGCCCAAGGCCCCGATCTCAAAGCCCAACGCCTCCCCCTGGGGGGTGAGCGACAGGCTCAACTCCTCCCGGTCATAGGCCATGCTGTCTTCCAACCCGGTCACCTCGGGGAAGGGCAGCAGCGCGGTTTGCACAGCGCCTGCCGCGGCTTTCAGGGTTTCGGTATCGGCGCCAAATATCTGCACATCGATGGCGTCGCCCCCCGGCCCGCCGCGCCAGCCGCGGAAGCTGACCGCCTCGGTCAGGGGCATCTGGCGCACCTCGTCCTGCAACTCGGATACAAAGGCAAAGCTGGAATAGGGGCGGAGATCAGCATCAATCAACTCGATGGAAATCGCGCCCAACAGGTCATTGTCCTTGTTGGCCGCAACGCCCAGGCCCGGCCCGGCATTGCCGCCCACCTCGGACAGGACATAGACGATAGGGTTCACGCCATGCTCACCCTCCATCCGGGTGGCGACGGCGTCAACGGCGCGCTGCAACTCGGCCATCATGGCAAGACTGTCGTCACGATCCGCACCATCGACCATGGCAAAATTGCCGGTGATGCTGCCCTGTTCCGGCGCGTTGAAAAAGCGCCAGGTTACGTCACCCCGGATGAAATGCGCCACTTGCAAGGACAGGATCACAATCACCGCCGCCAGCACCGGGTAGCGCGCGATCACCACCAGGCGCATCATTGGGCGGAACCCATTTTCCTTCACCCAATCAAAGCCCCGGTTCACCACGCGGCTGGGCATGTCATACCAATGGGTCTTGGCCGAATGGGCCAGGGCATGGGCCATGTGATTGGGCAGGATCAAGAAGCATTCCACCAAGCTGGCCAGCAGCACCACAATCACGGTGAAGGGGATATCGGCAATCAGCGATCCGAACCGCCCGCCAATCGCCGTCAGCGCGGCAAAGGCCAGAACCGTGGTGATGGTGGCAGAAAACACTGGGGCCGCCATGCGCCGCGCGGCGGTTTCGGCGGCCACCACCGGTGGCTCGCCTAAATGACGCGCGCGGTAATCGGCGTGTTCGCCCACCACAATCGCGTCATCCACCACGATCCCAAGCGTGATGATCAAGGCGAAAAGAGAGATCATGTTGATCGTGATCCCCGCCGCCCACATCAGCGCGATGGCGGCAAACAACGCCACCGGAATGCCAGCCGCCACCCAGAACGCCGTGCGCGCGTTCAGGAACAAGAACAGCAACAACACGACCAGGCCCAACCCGATCAGCGCGTTGTCGATCAACAGGTTCAGACGGGCCGAGATGGTTTCCGCCAAAGTGCGGATCAGATCGATGGAGGTGCCCGCAGGCAGGGTCGCCTGCATATCGGTGGCCACCTCTTCGACAATGGCCTGAATGCCAATCGCATCCCCATCTTCCGAGCGGTTCACGCGGATCGACACAGCAGGGTTGTCGCCCACAAAATAGGCCCGATCCCGGTCAACCCCGCCGGTGGTGACGGTGGCAACATCCCCAATCCTGAGCGCCGAGCCATCGGGGTTGCTGCGCAGGGTCAGCCCAGCAATGGCTTGGGCCGAGCGGTTGGCCTCCCCCGTTCTGATCCGTGCATTGGCGGCATCCACATCGCCCGCAGGCGCGGTGCTGGCGGCGGTTTCGATCACCTGCGCGATCTGGGCCATGGAAATATCGTGCTGGATCAGCGCGAACGAGGGCACCTCGACCACAGTTTCCGGGGCGGCCAGCCCACGGATGGCGGTCTGCGTCACCCCGCGATCGAACAGGCGCGCGACAAATTCATCGGCGAAACGGCCCAATTGTTCCGGCGCGACCGGCCCGGTGATCACCACATCGGTCACCCGATCCGACCAGCGCCCGCGCCGCACCTCGGGGTCTTCGGCATCTTCGGGCAGGTCAGTGATGGAATCGAGCGCCACCTGCACCTCGTCCGAGGCGCGCGACATATCCCAGCCCGGCTCGAACTCCAGCTCGATATCCGCGCGGCCTTCACGGCTGGTGGCGTTGGAACTGACCACACCCGGCACTGCCAAAAGCGTCGGCTCCATCACCGCCACGATGGCCTCATCGATATCTTCCGCCCCAGCCCCGGCCCAGGCGACCTCGATATCGATATCGCCGCTGACGACATCGGGGAAAAACTGCGCCCGCATATTGGGAAAGGCCGCAATCCCCGCGACCAGCAGCATCACCAATAGCAGGTTCGCCGCCGTCTTATGGCGGGTGAAATAGCTCAGCACGCCGCGGGCACCGGGGGGCAGGCTGCGCATCGGTTAGCTGCCCATCCGGCTTTCCAGCCGGGTGACCACACGGGCGGGAACAGCCTCCTGATTCAACTGGTTCAGCAGGCGGTTTTTCACGTCATCTGGGATGAACCCATTGCCTTCGACAAAGGCGATCAAGCGCGCGCGGCGTTCGGGATCAAGCGCGATGGTCTCTGGCTCAGCCGGGGTTTCGGCCTCACCCGAGCGCACGGGGTTCACGCGAATGCCTTCACCCAAAACCGGGGTGCGGGCCAAAACCACCTCGCGCCCCTGTAAATCCGCCGCGCGGATCAGCACATCGTCGCCCTGTCGCCGCATCAACTCGACACTGACCGCCTCAAGCCGGTCTTCGGCGCCCAGCACCAAAATGCGCCCGTCCGAGCCATAGGCCGTCGCCGGCAGCCGCGCGACAAAGGGCAATTCGGGCTCTTCCAACTCCACCCGCACAAAATCGCCCACCCGCAATCCGCGCGGCGTGTCGATGCGGGCGAAAAGCAAGCGGCCTGATTGCCCCTCCTCCACCGCGCCGGATTCGCGCACCAGCACCGCCTGGGCGGTCATGTCCAAACCAAAGACATCCAAAACCACGCGCACCGGCAATTCCGGCAAATTCCCCGCATCATCCAAAAGCCGCGCATATTGCGCCGTCGAAATTCGGAACGAAACCTCCAGCGCCGATGGGTCGATCAGGCGCGCCACCTGTTCGTTGCGGGTCACCAAGCGCCCGGCGGCAATATCCACACCGCTCAATACCCCGGAAAAGGCCGCGAAAAGCTCGGTCTCGGCACGGGTGCGTTCGGCCTCGGCCAAGGCGATGCCGCGTCGGTCCAGTGCGGTTTCGCCATTCACCACCCGCGCCTCAGCCTGGGCCAGCGCCTGACGGCGCGAAATCACCGCCTGGTTCGCCGTGGCCGCCGAAAGTTCCGCCGCCTCGACCGCCGCCGCGCTGCCCACGCCACGCTCGAACAAATCCTGTTGCCGGTTCAAGGCACGCGCGCGCAAATCGGCCTGGGCCTGAGCGGCGGCCACATCATCCCGCGCCAGATCCAGGGCCCGCGTCGCTTCGGCCAATTCGTTTTCCGCGTCACGCAGATCAGCCCGCGCCGTATCCAGCGCCGATTGGGCATCCGCCGGATCGATGCGCATCAACAACTGGCCTCCGCTGACCGCACCGCCTTCGGCAAAGCCTGGGCTCAATTCCAGCACCCGGCCCTCGGCAGGGGCGCGTAATTCCAACGACCGGCTGGATCGCACCTCCCCAAACCCGGTCAGAACCGGCGTTTCCGGCCCGAAGGCCAGCGTCGCCACCTCCGCCGAAAACACCCGCTCGCGCGAGGGTGGCGGTCGCCCCTCTTCGGCCCAGCGGCTTTGCAAGGCTGACCAGACCGTGTTCCCGGCCATCGCCAACAACCCGATGGTCAAACCGGTCAGGAACAGGCCAATCAGGGCGCGGCTGAAAAATCTCATACAGGTGCAAACCTTTGGTGTTGCCTAGGCTCTTAGGTAGGCGCAGAGCGCAAAACGTCCAAGCCTCGAAGGTAGCACGCAAATGCGGCGGTTATCCGTCGAAATTATTTTTACCTCGCGTAGCGGGTGCCGGAACCCCGCTATTTGCGCCGCAAATGCTCATCCAGCCGCGGCAAAATCTCGACGAAATTGCAGGGCCGGTGCCGGTAATCCAGCTGATAGGCCAGGATCTCATCCCAGGCATCCTTGCAAGCCCCGGAAGACCCTGGAAGCGCGAAAAGATAGGTGCCACCCGCAACCCCGCCCGTCGCCCGCGATTGCACCGCCGAGGTGCCGATTTTCTGCATCGAAACCAGGGTGAAAACGGTCCCAAACGCCTCGATCTCTTTCTCATAAACATCGCGATGCGCCTCGACCGTCACATCGCGCCCGGTCAGCCCGGTGCCGCCCGTGGTCAAAATCACGTCAATCTCGGGATCGGCCACCCAAACCCGCAATTGATCGGCGATTTCCGCGCGTTCATCACGCAGCATATGGCGCGCCGCCAGAACATGGCCCGCATCGGTCAGGCGCTGCACCAGCACATCACCGGATCGATCCTCGGCCAAACCGCGCGTGTCCGAGACCGCCAATACCGCGATCCGCACCGGCACAAACTCCAAGCTTTCATCGATCCGCGACATCCGCGCTCCGCCTTCAAAAACAGGGGGTCTCAGCGGGCAGACGCGGCACCGCCAACATCCCATCCAGCACATTCACAAATTGCGGTGACAAAAGCGTCTGCACCAGAGGGCCGGTCGGTGGGTCCATGATGCTGTCGCAAGCCAAGCCGTCATCCGCCCTGGTTGCGTCCTGCCAATAGGCCCAGAAATCCGCGCGGGCCACCGGCGGATAGGTGTTGTCAGCGATGAAATCCCCGATCCGCCCGCGAAATTCCTGCAATTGCGCCGCCTCGTCCTCGCTCAGCGCGTCAGGGCAGCTCAGGTGCAGCCGCGCGATATCGGCATAAGCGTTCCACAAGCACCCAACCGCGCCCGCAGGCGTTTCATCCATGGCCGAAAAGCGCCGCGCCCCTTCGGTGCCATCGGCCCAAACCGTGACCCCGCCGGGCGTGCGCAACCGCCAACGGCTGTTGTCTGCATTGCTGCTCATCACCTCTTCGACCTCGGCGGCGTTGGCCGCAAACAGCGCCTCAAAATCAATCGCGCCCGACGGATCGGCCCAGACCGGGCCAGACAGACAGGCCAGGGCGCAAAACATGGTTCGGATCATCGGTGATCTCCTCTCAACCGGGCTTGCAGCGATAGCAAATCGGCCCATGCCTTAGCCTTTTCATGCGGTTTGCGCAGCAGATAGGCGGGGTGGAACATCGGCATCGCGGGCCGCCCTGAAACATCCGCCCAATTGCCACGCAGACGGGTGATCCCGCGCCGCCCGATCAACCCTTGGCAGGCGTAATTCCCCATCAGGATCAACACCTCCGGATCGGCAAGCGCGATATGCCGCCGCACAAACGGCCCCAGCATCGACAGTTCCTCGGCGCTCGGGTCGCGGTTCTGCGGCGGCCGCCAGGGCAGCATATTGGTGATGTAAACCGCCCGCTCCGGATCGTCCGAGGCGCGATCCAACCCTATCGCCGCCAGCATCCGATCAAGCAACTGCCCGGCACGACCGACAAAGGGTTTGCCCTCATTATCTTCCTGTCGCCCCGGCGCCTCGCCCACAATCATCACCCGCGCCGCCGGGTTGCCATCGGCAAAGACCAACTGTTTGGCGGTTTCCTTCAAGGGGCAGAGTTGAAACCCCTCCATCGCGGCCCGCAAGCTGGCCAAATCCCCGGCCGCTTCCGCCGCCGCCCGCGCCAGATCGGTCGCGTCCACGGCCGACCCCGCCACTACAGGCGCCGCAACCGCTGGCGCCGCTGATTTGGCCACAGGCGCGGGCGCTGCTTCCAGGGCAAACCGGTCGACGGGCGTGTCCAGCACCGCCTCATCGGCACCCAGCTCTACCTGCCAGCTCAGCAAGGCCAGCGCCTCTTGGGGACTCAACTCCGCATTCATCCCATAAGGCTAGGCCGCTCAACGCCCGGCGGCAATCCGCCATCCCCGCCCCTCACCCTATCTTTATCCCCAAAATATGGCGGGGGAGGCCCAAGGGGCCGGGGGCAGCGCCCCCCAAACAAACCCAATCGCGCGCAACGCGCGCGCCCGGCGATGCGCGTCAGCGCAGCGCAACCCCCTGGCCAGCCGCAGGCCTTGCCGCCCGCCCCCCAGGCCACCTATAAGCAAATCGCGCCACGTCCGGGGATCGACCATGAGTTTCACCCAAACCCACCTTTTGGGGATCGAAGACCTGCACCCGGTCGAGATCACGACGCTTTTGGATCGCGCCAATCTCCATGCCGAAGCCGAGCGTGGCAGCCGCGACCATGGCCACCCGCTCAAGGGCCTGACCCAGATCAACATGTTCTTCGAGGCCTCGACCCGCACCCAAGCCAGTTTCGAGATCGCGGGCAAACGCCTGGGCGCGGATGTGATGAATATGGCCATGGCGGCAAGCTCGCTCAAAAAGGGCGAAACGCTGATCGACACAGCGCTGACGCTGAACGCCATGCACCCCGATCTTCTGGTCGTGCGCCACCCCCATTCCGGCGCGGTGAAACTCCTGGCCGATAAGGTCAATTGCGCGGTCCTGAACGCCGGTGACGGTCGCCACGAACACCCGACCCAAGCGCTGCTTGACGCGCTCACGATCCGCCGCGCCAAGGGCCGCCTGCACCGGCTGACCATCGCGATTTGCGGCGATATCGCCCATTCCCGCGTCGCCCGCTCCAACATCTTCCTCTTGGGCAAGATGGAAAACCGCCTGCGCCTGATCGGGCCGCCGACCCTGATGCCCTCGGGCGCCTCCGATTGGGGGGTGGAGGTGTATGACGACATGGCCCAAGGCCTCAAAGACGCGGATGTCGTTATGATGCTGCGGCTTCAGAAAGAGCGCATGGACGGGGCCTTCATCCCCTCGGAACGCGAGTATTTCCACCGCTTTGGACTGAATGCCGAGAAGCTCGCCCATGCCAAACCCGATGCCATTGTCATGCATCCCGGCCCGATGAACCGGGGCGTCGAAATCGACGGCACCATCGCCGATGACATCAACCGCTCGGTGATCCAGGAACAGGTCGAAATGGGCGTCGCCGTGCGCATGGCCGCGATGGAGCTTTTGGCCGAGAACTTGCAGGCAAGCCGGGGCGCGGCATGACCGACCTGCATATCTTCGCCCTCAATACCGACAGCAATACGCGCCATACCCATTTGACCCGCGCCCAAGGAGGCAGCGCCGATCTGCCGCCGCTGGCCGATTGGCTGCGGGTCACGGCGCTTGAACCCGATGAGATCGAGCTTTTCCCGGTCAAAGACCTCGATGACATGGCGCTAAGCGATTACATCGCGCTCGCCTTTGCCACCCAACCTATCCCCTCTGACATCCGCGCCCGGCTGGATGCGCTTGAAGGGTCGGTGCTTTTGGTCCCGGAAACCGCGATGACGGGCGATCCGGCCCCAGGGGCAGAGCTGACCCAGATCGCGCGCCTGGCCCTGGTGCAGCCCGACCATTCCGCCAATCTGCCCAAGGCCGAGGTCAGCGCCACGCCCGCCGCGTCACCCGAACCCGACCCGGCAGAACCCAGCTCGGCGCCGCCGACCTTTATCATTCTGGTGGCGCTGGTCATCGTGCTTTTGCTTATGGTTATGGTGATGTGATGGACCCGACCAGCACCCGCAGCAGCTTTACCCCCACGGCGGATTTGAACCCCGAGGAACAGGTCATCGCCCAATTCCCCGCCGACCGCGCCACCTATTGGCGGGAAAATGCCTGGATGGCGGCCATTGCCATGGCGCTTGGCATGGCGGTGCTGTGGGTGATGGGCAACCCGCATGTCTGGACGGGCGCGCTTGGCGGCTTGGCGGCGATTGCGGTGCGGGCGCTGTATCTGGCCTCGGACGAGGTGAAGATGCGCTGGGATCTGACCAACCAGCGCCTGCTTGGCCCCGGCGGGCGGGCGATTTCCCATGACAATATCGCGGCGGTGAAAACCTTTCTCTCGGCGGTGCAGATCGTGACGGTGACCGGCGACAAGCATCTACTGAAATACCAACCCGACACAGCGGATGTAAAAGCGCAAATCGACCAAGCGCGCGGGGTATCGGGATGAGCGATGGGTGGTCGGGCCTGCTGGCCGAAGGCGAACATATCCTGTGGCAGGGCCAGCCCGAACCGGGGATCGATTGGCGCGCCTTTTTCGGCCCCAGCATCTTGATCGGGGCGTTTTTCACCCTTTTTTCCATGATTTGGATCGGGATGAGCGCCAGCATGATCAGCGGCAGCGATGTGCCCTTCCCCTTTCAGCTTTTCCCGCTTTTTGGTCTGCCCTTTCTGCTTGTGGGTCCGTTCATGCTGGGCGGGCATGTGATTTGGGATGCCTTTATCCGCAGCCAGACCTGGTATTCGCTTAGCACGCGGCAAGCCTTTGTTGCGCAACAGGTTTTTGGCCGGCGCAAGCTGACCGCACATCCGATTGCCGAGATGGGTCGGATCAACCTGATCGACGGGCAACCGGGCGATATCATTTTTGGCGTCAGCGCCCAGCGCCGCCAGATCGTCCGCAAAGGGCCAGGGCGCAGCGGTGTGCAAATGGGCCTGAGCTTGCAAAACCAAGGCTTTTTCCGCATCGCCGAGGCGCGCAAGGTCTACCGGATGCTGCGCGACCAACAAACAGCCCTGCGCGAGGGGGAGGATCGGGAAAACGCATGACCAACGCCCTTTTGCACAATGCGCGCCTGATCGATCCCGAGGCAGGGACAGACACCCTGGGCTGGCTGCGGATCGAGGCCGGAAAGATCGCCGAGATCGGCGCAGGCCCGCGGTCGGGCGGCACCGATTGCGGCGGGCTGTGCCTGGCGCCGGGCATTGTCGATATCGGCGTGAAGGTTGGCGAACCGGGCGAACGGCACAAGGAAAGCTTCCGCACCGCAGGCCGGGCTGCGGCGGCGGGCGGCGTGACCACGATGATCACCCGGCCCGACACCGCCACCCCGATTGATACGCCCGAGGTGCTGGAATTTGTCACCCGCCGCGCCCGCGACGATGCCGCCGTGCATGTCCGGCCGATGGCCGCGCTCACCAAAGCCCGCGAAGGCCGCGAGATGACCGAGATCGGATTCCTTTTGGACGCAGGCGCGGTGGCGTTTTCCGATGGGGATGCGGTGACCACCGACACCAAGGTTCTGTCGCGCTGCATGGGGTATGCCCGGTCACTGGGCGCGCTGATCATCGCCCATCCGCAAGACCCAGGGCTGAGCGCGGGGGCGGCGGTGACCTCGGGCAAATTTGCCGCTTTGCGCGGGTTGCCAGCCACCCATCCCATGGCCGAACGCATCGGGTTGGAACGCGATCTGGCCTTGGTCGAAATGACCGGCGCGCGCTATCACGCCGATCAAATCACCACCGCCGCCGCCCTGCCCGCGCTGGAACGCGCCAAGGCGGCGGGGCTGGATGTGACGGCGGGTGTGTCGATCCACCATCTGACCTTGAACGAGTTGGATGTGGGCGATTACCGCACCTTCTTCAAAATCAAACCGCCGCTGCGGTCGGAGGAAGATCGGCAGGCGATGATCGCCGCCCTGCGCGACGGCGTGATCGACATCCTGTGTTCCATGCACACCCCGCAGGATGAGGAATCCAAACGCCAACCGTTCGAGGCCGCAGCCAGCGGCGCGGTTGGCCTGGAAACCCTGCTGCCCGCCGCTTTGCGGCTATACCACAACCAAGACATGACCCTGCCCGCCCTGTTCCGCGCCATGGCGTTGAACCCGGCGAAACGCCTGGGCCTGCCCTCGGGGCGCTTGGCCGAAGGCGCGCCCGCCGATCTGGTGCTGTTCGATCCCGATCTGCCCTATGTGCTGGACCGTTTCGCGCTGCGGGCGAAATCGAAAAACACGCCTTTTGACGGGCAGCGGATGCAGGGCCGGGTCGAACGCACCTGGGTCGCGGGCACACCCGTTTTCGACCGGCAGGAGAGCGCATGATCCCCGCCATCGACACCGCCGCCAGCCTGTTGGCGCTGACCGCGTTGGCGGCCTATCTGCTTGGGTCGGTGCCCTTTGGCATTGTGATGGCGCGGGTCTTTGGTCTGGGCGATCTGCGGCAGATCGGATCGGGCAATATCGGCGCCACCAATGTGCTGCGCACCGGCAACAAGCTGGCCGCCGCGCTGACGCTGATCGGTGATGCCGGCAAGGGCGCGTTTGCCGTGTTACTGGCGCGCTGGCTGGTGGGCGAAGACGCCGCGCAGCTGGCCGGCCTGGCCGCGTTTCTGGGCCATTGTTACCCGGTGTTTCTGGGCTTCAAAGGCGGAAAGGGCGTGGCCACGTTTTTGGGCACGCTCTGGGCGCTGGCCTGGCCCATTGGCCTGGCGGCCTGCTTGACCTGGCTGCTGGTCGCGGGGGTGAGCCGCTATTCCTCGCTCTCGGCGCTGGTGGCGGCGGCACTGTCGCCGGTTTTCGCCGTGCTTTTGGGCACGCCCGAGGCCAGCGCGCTGTGCATCGCCCTGGCCGCCCTGATCTTTGCCCGGCACCAAGCGAATATCAGCCGCCTGATCGCGGGCGATGAGACCAAGATCGGGCAAAAGGGCTAGAGCCGCAAACCACCGGATCAGCCCGGCGCATTTTTCGGAAATTCGGCCCAGTCCCGCCCCGCGCAAGACATAATTCACCTGTCTCTTCACGCTGACGCCATTTGAGCAGTACAGAGTTGGGGCATTCGGGATGATCAGGTCTCTGGCCGAGATTTACGGTAACACATTCAATTACGAAGGCCGCGCCAAGCGGCGGCAGTATTTGGGCTTTATCATCTTTCAACTGCTTTACGCGACCGTGTGGTTCGCGGCGACCATTTACCGGATGGAAGAGCTTGGTCTGACCGGCAGCGCACAGGACGTGTATCTCCTGCGGTCCAGCATCACCTTTGGAATCGTGCTTTTGGTGTTTTTCTACCTGCCCGGTCTGTCCCTAACGGCGCGGCGGCTGCGGGATGCCAATTGGAGCGGTTGGTGGATCTTTGCTGGGATCATTGGGTTCGCTATCGGCCAGCTTTTCTTGTTCGCGATCTGCACATTCTGGCCCGGCAGCAAAGGCGAAAACCGCTTTGGCCCCGACCCGCGCGACGCCGAGGGTGCGCGTTGGGAGGCCAAACAGGCCCATGAAGCACCTCCGGAAGAAATGGGGTTCTTCAAAGCCGTCGGAACCGTCTTTCGCAAAACCTTCAACTTCTACGGGCGGGCGCGCCGCAAGGAATATTGGTATTTCTTTTTGTTCCAGGCAGCGACCGGTCTGGGGATTTACGCCGCGATGATGATAACGATCATGTCCGACCCCCGTGCCGCTGAGGGGTTGGTGGCGGCGTTGAACACGCCCGCTTTGTTTGATGTTTGGTACAAACAGAACGTCGATCTGATCCTGCCCTACGGCCTGGCACTCGCCGGGTTGAGCTTGCTGTTCTGGCTGCCCGGCCTGGCCGTCACCATCCGCCGCCTGCATGACACCGATCGCAGCGGCTGGTTTATTTTCATGCCCGCGCTGGTCACGCTGCTTTGTCTGGGCGGGATGTTCGGGGCTGCGTTTGTGGCCATGTTTGGGGGGATCGTCGGGCTGATCCTGATGATTGTGCTGGGGCTGATCCCCAGCCTGGCCTACGTCTGGTTCTTTGTTGTGCTGTGCCTGCCTGGCAGCTTTGGCGACAACCGCTTTGGCCCGGATTCTGTGCCCAACAGACGGCACCAGGCCCCATCGCACCCGGCCTTTGCCCCGCCGCTGCAAGGCGCCGACCGCGCGGCATTCGAGGCCGCGCGCAAAGCTGAGATCAAGGATTACTACCGTCGCAACGTGTTGCCCACGATCCAAAAGAGCTGACGCCGCCTAATAGCTGTATTCGCCATAGATCTCGGTCAGGTCACCGGCCCAGTCGGTTTTATAGCGATGCAGCAACTCATCGGCCGGCACCTGGCCGGTTTCCACACTGTCTTTCAGCGCGTTCAGGAAATGGGTTTCATCGGGGATCAAGCCGCCCGCACCCTCTTTACCGCGCGCTGCAAGACCGGCTTCTGAGATCGCCAGAACCTCGCGCGCCAGATCGTGCATGTTGATATCGCCAACCTGCGCCTGAAGCGCGTGGATCGAGGCTTCGACGCGCAAGGTCTCGCGGGTCTCGGCGCTCCATCCTTTGACCAGATCCCAGGCCGCATCGAGCGCGGTTTGATCATACATCAACCCGACCCAAAACGCCGGTAGGGCGCAGAGCCGCCGCCAGGGGCCGCCATCTGCCCCGCGCATTTCGATGAACTTTTTCACGCGGGCTTCGGGGAAGATCGTGGTCAGATGATCGGCCCAATCGCTGAGCGTGGGCATCTCGCCGGGCAGGGCCGGAAGTTCCCCCTTTAGGAAATCCCGAAAGCTCATGCCGCGCGCGTCGACATAGCGCCCGTCGCGGTAGACAAAATACATCGGCACATCCAGCGCGTAGTCCGCCCAGCGTTCGAACCCAAACCCGTCCTCGAAGACGAAAGGCAGCATGCCGGTGCGGGCAGCATCCAGATCGCGCCAGACCCGGCTGCGCCAGGATTTATGCCCATTGGGCGCGCCGTCGATAAAGGGTGAATTGGCGAACAGCGCGGTGGCCACGGGCTGCAAGGCCAAAGCCACGCGCATCTTTTGCACCATGTCCGCCTCGGACCCGAAATCCAGGTTCACCTGCACGGTGCAGGTTCGGTACATCATGGTTTTGCCCAGCGTGCCGACCCGATCCATGTATTCGGTCATCAGCTTGTAGCGGCCCTTGGGCATGACCGGCATATCCTCGTGCCGCCAAATCGGCGCGGCGCCGAGGCCAATGAACTCTACCCCGATTTTTTCGGCCACCTCGCGCACTTGACGCAGATGTTCGTTCACCTCATCACAGGTCTGGTGAATGGTTTCCAAAGGCGCGCCGGACAGTTCCAACTGCCCGCCCGGTTCCAGGCTGATATTGGCGCCGTCTTTTTCCAGGCCGATGATATGATCGCCTTCAAAAAGCGGGGTCCAATTGAAGCGATCCCGCAGCCCTTCCAACACCGCTTTGACCGAGCGCTGGCCGTCGTAAGGCAGCGGCTTCAGCGTGTCGCGGCAATAGCCGAATTTCTCATGCTCGGTGCCAATGCGCCAATCGGCGGCGGGTTTGCAGCCTGCGGCCAGGTAGCCCGCCAGATCGGCATGGCCTTCGATGGGACCGCCACCGGATTGAGGGATGGACATGGGGCAAGCTCCCGCGGGAATGGCACGTTTCGGGGGCCAGACCTGACCCGCGCGCCTGGGCGTGTCAAGTCACCGGCGGCAGGGCGGATGGGCTCTGACGCGACCAAAGCCGCGTGGTGCCGGGATTGTTATCGGCAAGCGCCCGCAAAAGCCGATCCGCCGACAGCCCTTCGAGCGCGGTGAAGGCATCGAACAGGGCATCGGCCCCGCTGGCATCGGTCGGGATCGTGACAAGCGTGCCGGGTTCAGTCAGAACCCAAAGAGCGCTGCCATCGGGAGCGCGGCGCAGGCTGAGCGCTGTCATCTCGCGCAGGGCCACGGTGCCGCCGGTGATGGGGCCGAGGTAAAGCACCCGCCCCTCATCAACCTTAACCACACCCGGCCCGTCACCCGCATGGCCCGCCGCCGAAAACCGGGCGCGGCGAAAGGCGGGGATCAGCCAGACGGCACCGCCGGCGATCAACACCCATCCAAAGCCCTGGACAATCGGGCCCGGCCGCCAGATGACCCAAAGCCCCAGCGCGATCACCGCCAGGGCCGCCAGCACATCCCGCCACCGGCTGAGCGTTTCGGCAGCCTCGGGGCGCAGAAAGCCGCTCATCTCCAATCCCCGCGTTCCGATTGCCACAAGGTCAAAGCCGCCACCGCGGCCGTATCGGCGCGCAGGATACGCGGCCCAAGGCTGAGTTTTGTGACAAAGGGCAAGGCGCCAAGATGGTTGCGCTCGGTTTCGGAAAATCCGCCTTCGGGACCGATCAGAATGGCCCATTTGTCGCCGGGCGGAGCGGCGGCAAGTGCCTGTCGTGCGCCCACCAGCGCCTCATCCGCGAAGATCAACTGCCGATCCTGGGGCCAGTCGCGCAGCACATCGCCCAGTCGGCGCAGCTCGGTGACCTCGGGCACATAGGTGCCGCCGCATTGTTCGGCGGCCTCAACCGCATGGGCTTGCAGCCGATCTTGGCGAATGCGTTCGGCATTGGTGAATTCCGTCTGCACAGGGCAGATGCGGGCGGCCCCCATCTCAGCCGCTTTTTCGACGATGAAATCGGTGCGCGCCTTTTTGATCGGTGCGAAAAGCAGCCAAAGATCGGGCGGCATTTGCGGGGGCGCGGTCTGGTCCTGACACAAAAGCAGGCCGCCGCGCTTGTTCGCGTCGACCACCTGGGCGCGCCATTCGCCATCTTTGCCGTTGAAAAGCGCCACCTCGGCCCCGACCGACAGCCGCATCACGGCAAACAGATATTGCCCCTGATCCCGCGACAGCGACACGCTTTCCCCCGCCCCCAAAGGGTGATCTACAAAGAGACGGATTTTGGGGCGGTCAGTCATGGGCAGGAGACTATGAGCGAGCCAGAGGAAACGCCAGAGGGGCAAGTGGCCGATGCCGTGCGCGGAAATTGGGTGGATCACGCCGCCCCGGCATGGAGCCGCCCCTATCTGCGGTTGAGCCGGGCGGATCGGCCCATTGGCACTTGGTTGCTGCTGCTGCCCTGTTGGTGGGGGGTGTTTCTGGCCGCCGCCAGCGGCACGGGCCTGCGCCCTTTTGATGCGTGGATTGTGATTGGCTGCGCCATCGGGGCGTTTTTGATGCGCGGGGCGGGCTGCACCTGGAACGACATCACCGACCGCGATTTTGACGCCGCCGTGGCCCGGACCAAAAGCCGCCCGATCCCATCGGGCCAGGTGACATCGAAACAAGCCTTTGCCTGGCTGGTGATCCAGGCGGTGCTGGCCCTGGGCATTTTGCTAAGTTTCAACCTCAACACCATCCTGCTGGGTCTTCTATCGCTGGTGCCGGTGGCGATTTACCCTTTTGCCAAGCGCTTCACCTGGTGGCCGCAGTTGTTCTTGGGCCTGGCGTTCAACTGGGGCGCGCTTTTGGCCTGGACGGCCCATAGCGGCAGCCTGGCCTGGCCCGCGGTGCTGCTTTACCTGGGCGGGATTGCTTGGACGCTGTTTTACGACACGATCTATGCCCATCAGGACAAAGAGGATGACGCGCTGATCGGTGTGAAATCCACAGCGCGGCTGTTCGGCGAAGACACCAAGACCTGGCTAAAGCGGTTTCTGCTGGCAACCGTCCTGTTCCTGGGCCTAGCCGCGATGCTGGCCCTTGGGCCGGGCGGCAATTTCCTGGCGCTGGTTCTGGCGCTGGTCGGGATTTGGGGGATGGGCTGGCACATGGTCTGGCAAATGCTGCGGCTGAACATCGATGACCCTGCGCTTTGTATGCGGCTTTTCCGCTCGAACCGCGATACGGGGCTGATCGTTGCGGGGTTTTTCGCCGTTGCGGCATTGGTTTGATTGAACCGGCGCGTCGCAACCTGTAGATTCGCCGAAAATCCGAGCAGCGGGTCCGAAAACGAACATGAGCCGTGTCACCCTTATTGTCGGCGGGGCGTCCTTTATCCTGGCCGCCATTTTGGCGGTGGGCGTTGCCATTCTGGCCGCCACAACGGTTGAACGACGCTCGATCGAAGCGGTCGAAACCCGGATGACCATCGAAGGTCTGGAATGGGTGGCCGTCGATGCCGATGGGTTGCAGGTGTTCTTGCAGGGCACCGCCCCGGATGAGGCGGAAAACTTTCGCGCCTTCACGCTGGCCGGGTCGGTTGTGGATGCGGATCGCGTCAACAACCTGATGACGGTGCGCGAAACCGATACCGTAACACCACCGCGCTTCTCCGTCGACATGCTACGCAACAATGATGGGATTCAGCTGATCGGGCTGGTGCCCCTGGAAACCGGCAGCGCCGCTGTGGCCGAGGCGATTGAGGATATCGCCGAAGGCGTCGACGTGACCGATATGATCGAAAGCGCCGATTTTCCGGCGCCCGCGACCTGGGAAACCGCGTTGGATTACGGGCTGCGCGCTTTGACTGAGTTACCCCGCTCGAAAGTGACGGTGTTCGAGGACCGGGTGGAGGTACAGGCGGTCAGCGAAAGCGTGGCCGAACGGGCCAATTTCATTGCCGCGCTTGAGCGTGGGCAGCCACGAGGCGTTGAGATTGTCTTGGATATCTCGGCCCCGCGCCCGGTGATCACGCCCTTTACCATGCGCTTTGTGATCGACGAGGCCGGATCGCGGTTCGAAACCTGCGCCGCCGACACGGTGGAGGCGCGCAACCGGATCATCACCGCCGCGCAGGATGCAGGCGCCGAGGGGCTTTTGACCTGCCGGATTGGCTTGGGCGTGCCATCACCCCAATGGGCGGATGCCGTCAGCCTGGCCATCGCAGCTTTGGCCGAGCTTGGCATGGGCAGTGTCACGGTGACCGATGCGGATGTGACGCTTGTGGCGATCCCCGGCACCGAGCAAGACGAATTTGACCGCTTGGTGGGCGAATTGGGGGCCGATCTTCCGGATCTCTTTTCGCTGGAAGGCGTCTTGCCCGCCCCCGTGACCGAGGAGGAGGCCGGACCAGCCCGGTTCCTGGCCAGCCTGGATGAAGACGGCATGGTCACCCTGCGCGGGCGCCTGCCCGAAGGCGCGGTGGGCCAATCGGTCAATGCCTTTGCGATGGCGGTGTTTGGCCGCGACGCCACCGATGTCGCCACCCGCGCGGTGCCCGATCTGCCCGAAGGGTGGGCCGTGCGCACCATGGCGGGGTTGGAGGCGCTATCGCTGTTGAACGATGGCGATCTGACGGTTGAGCCCGACCGAATTGCCCTGAGTGGCCGAACCGGCAATACCGAGACACGCTCGGATATCACGCGGCTTTTGACCGATGAACTGGGGGCCGCCGAAGGCTTTGAGCTGGATGTGGTCTATGATGAGGAACTGGACCCCATCGCGTCACTCCCCGAACCGGGGGAATGTGTGGCGCGTCTTCAGGCGGTGCAGGAAGAGGCGAAGATTGTGTTTGATCCCGGCTCGGTCGAGATCAACGAGGCGTCGGGCGCGATTTTGGACCGGATCGCGGAAATCCTGCCGGAATGTCGGCATGTGCGGATGGAAATTGGCGGACATACCGACAGCCAGGGGCGTGAGACCATGAACCTGAACCTCAGCCAGGCGCGGGCTGACGCGGTGTTGAACGGGCTGTTGGCGCGCAATGTTTTGGTGTCGAACCTGACCGCGCAGGGCTATGGCGAAAGCCAACCCTTGGCCTCGAACGAGACCGAAGCGGGGCGAGAGGCCAATCGCCGGATTGAATTTCGGTTATTGTCAGAGGCTGTGACCGAAGCCGCCGCTTTGGAAGCCGAAGAAGAGGCCGCCGCGCGGGCCGAGGCCCTGGCGGCGATTGCCGAAATTCGGCCCACCATGCGCCCCGATAGCGTTGTCGCGGCTGCGGAAGCCGCTGAGGAGGAGACGGAATGAACCGGCTGGAGTTTATCATCGCAATTGCGGTTATTCTGTTTGTCGCCTTTGTGCTGGGCTGGTTGGCCCATTGGCTGCTGGCCAAGTTCAGCCAGGTGTCGAGTGCCGATCTCAACGAGATGGAAGAGCTGGCAAAGGCACTGCATGACGCGGAAGAGACGCGCGATCAGGCGATAGCTTATTTGCAGCAACGCGAGGCGGAGCTGACCAATCAGTTGAGCCAGACCGAGGCGGAGCTGCGCGCGGCGATGGATGGGCTGCGCGATGCGCGCCAGGAATCCGAAGAGTTGCGGGTTTACATTGAACGGGTGAGCCAGGGCGCGAGCTGACGCTTGGGCTAAGCGGCGCCGGAAAACGCGCGTTTTCCGGGACGGATTTCGCGCGAAATCCGGGTGCTTTTTGAGCGGGTTTGGCCGCTTGGGGCGTGCCTTGGATTTTGGGTATTTTAGGCCAGATGAAGGGGGGATCGGGGTGCGCGTTACCAGCGGGTGAGCGCGTCTTCGTCGCTGGTTTTGGCGGCGACCCAATTGGCGCCTTTTTCGGTGATTTCCTGTTTCCAGAACGGCGCGCGGGATTTCAGGTAATCCATCAGGAACTCGGCCCCTTGGAAGGCGGCGGCGCGGTGGCGGGCGGCGGTGGCGACCATCATAATCGGCGCGCCGGGGGCAAGGCGCCCATAGCGGTGCAGGATCATGGCATGGGTCAGATCGAAGCGCGCGATGGCTTGGGTGCGGATATCAGCGAGCGCCTTTTCGGTCATGCCTGGGTAATGCTCGATCAGCATTTCGGTGAGATCGCCTTGGGCCAGATCGCGCGTGATGCCGGAGAAGCTGACAATCGCGCCGGCATTTTCGACCTGGGCGGCAAAGGCGTTAAGCTCGGCCCCCATATCGAACGGATCGGATTGGACGCGGATGGGCTGCATCGGGTTAGCCACCGGTCATGGGCGGGAAAAAGGCCACTTCGCGCGCAGTGCCGATGGGGGCGTCAAGCGCCACCAATTCTTGATCGACCGCCGCGCGGATGGCACCGAGATCGGAGAAGGCGAACGCGTAACCTTCGTCTCGGGTTTTCAGTTCCTCAATCAGGGCGGCGACGGTCTCGGCCTGGGTGTCGACGGTTTCCGAGGCCGTGCCGACCCGTTCGCGCAGCCAGGCGAAATATCGGATATCCAGCGTCATTGGCCATCTCTCAGATAAGGCAGGGCTTTGCGATAATAGTCGAAGCCGGTGACCATTGTCAGGGCTGCGGCGACCCAAAGCAGGATCAAACCTGCGTAAGAGGTGGTGAGAAGCCCGTAATACATGCCGTTCAGGCCGACCGCATCGGGCACGTCGCCGTTCAGGATGCCGCCGACCAGACCCGCATCCATGCCCAGCACATGCATGTAGAAATAATGATCGAACAGGCCCCAACCGAAGAGCAGGGTGATCGCCACCATCTGCACCATGGTTTTCCATTTGGCGAGTTTGGTGACCTGCAGCGTTCCGGCCTTATCGCCGAGGAATTCGCGCAGGCCGGAGACAAAGACCTCTCGGAACAGGATCGCGATCACCGGGATCAGGATCAGCACGGTCATGCCTTGCAGCGCCAAAACCACGGCGAGCGCGATCACCACCATGGCTTTGTCGGCGATCGGGTCGAGCATCGCGCCGAAGCGCGAGACCTGGTTCCAGGCGCGGGCCAGGTAGCCATCGACATAATCGGTGAGCGAGGCGCCCAGGAACAGGACCAGCGCGATCCAGTCGGCATAGGGGCGCGGCAGGACCAGAAACACCAAGCCAACGCAGGGCGCAGCCGCCAGGCGGAAGACGGTCAGGATATTGGGCAAGGTCCAACGCATGGGGGATGTGTAGCCTGGGGGTGCGGACGGTGCCAGGGGGGATTGCGGGGCAAAGCCGAGGACGATGCATCGGGACCGGCTGATGGCCATGTCTATTGATCGGTGATCACGTGATAGGACCAATCGGCCCGGCTAGCCGCCGTCGTTGAAAAAATCGTAGACCTTCTGCGCGAGGCCAGCGCTGACGCCATCGACCGCTTTGAGATCGGCGAGGTTGGCGCGGCTGACGGCTTTGGCGCTGCCGAAATGGGCCATCAGCGCGCGTTTGCGGGTGGCACCGACGCCGGGCACATCATCGAGCGGATTTTCCGAAACCGATTTGGCGCGTTTCTGGCGATGTGCGCCGATGGCGAAGCGGTGCGCCTCGTCCCGCAGGCGTTGGATGAAGTACAACACCGGATCGTTGCGTTTCAGCGCAAAGGGTTGTGTGCCTGGGCGGTGGAATTCCTCCTTACCCTGGTCGCGGTCGATACCTTTGGCGACCCCGATGAAGGGCACATCTTCGATGCCAAGTTCTTCCATGATCTGGCGTGTGGCGGTGACCTGCCCGGCCCCACCATCAATCAGCAAGAGATCGGGCCAGGCCTCGGTCTCTCGATCCGGGTCTTCTTTGAGCAGGCGCTGGAAGCGGCGGGTCAGCACCTCGCGCATCATGCCGAAATCATCGCCCGGGGTTAGGGACGTGTCTTTGATGTTGAACTTGCGATACTGGCTTTTGAGGTACCCCTCGGGGCCTACGACGATCATCGCGCCGACGGCATGGGCACCTTGGATGTGGGAGTTGTCGTAAACCTCGATCCGTTTGGGCGGGCCATCAAGGTCGAACGCATCCGACAGACCATCAAGCAGCTTGGCCTGGGCCGCGCCTTCGGAGAGGCGGCGGGCCAAGCTTTCGCGGGCATTGCGCAGGGCACCATCGATCAGCTCGGCCTTTTCGCCGCGTTGAGGCACCAGGATTTCAACCTTGCGGCCCCGTTTCTGGGTCAAGGCATCGGCCATCAGGTCAGGGTTTTCGACCGGATGCGACAGGATCACCTGCCGGGGCGGGTCTTTGGTGTCATAGAACTGACCCAGGAAGGCCTCGAGCACCTCGGGCTCATCAATATCGGGGCCGATGCGGGGGTAGTAATCCTTGTTGCCCCAATTCTGGTTGGCGCGGATGAAAAAAACCTGCACGCAGGCCTGCCCCCCCTCCATATGGAGCGCGATGATATCGGCCTCGGTCACATTGCGGGGGTTGATGCCTTGGGCGCTCTGCACACTGGTGAGCGCGCGAATGCGGTCGCGCAGGGCGGCGGCGCGTTCGAACTCCATCGCCTCGGACGCGGCCTGCATCTGACCGGCCAGCTGCGCCTGTAGCTCGGTCGAGTCGCCCTTGAGGAACCGCATCGCGTCAGCGACCGAGGCGGCATAGTCATCCTCAGAGATATACCCAACACAAGGACCCGAGCAGCGTTTGATCTGATAGAGCAGGCAGGGGCGGGTCCGGCTTTCAAACGTCGCGTCCGAGCAGTTGCGCAGCAGAAACACCTTTTGCAGCTGGTTGAGCGTGCGGTTCACCGCCCCGGCGCTGGCAAAGGGGCCGAAATAGGCGCCCTTTTCCTTCTTCGCGCCGCGATGTTTTTTGATCTGCGGAAAATCGTGTTCGGCGCTGACCAGGATATTGGGGAAGCTTTTGTCATCGCGTAGCAGCACGTTGTAGCGCGGCTTGAGCTGCTTGATGAGGTTTTGTTCCAGCAACAGCGCCTCGGTTTCCGTGCGCGTGGTCAGGAACATCATCGAGGCGGTTTCGCGGATCATGCGCGCGATCCGGGGGCTGTGGCCCGAGGGTTTGGCGTAGCTTGAAACGCGCTTTTTCAGCGCCCGCGCCTTGCCAACATACAAAACCCTGGATTGTGCATCGAGCATACGATACACGCCAGGGTTGTTTCCCAAAGACTTCAGATATCCTTGGATAACGTCATGCCCTGTCAGGGGGGGAGTGTCAGCGGAATTGGACATGGTTCAGCCTGGCCTGCGATTCCATTTTGGCTGCCTCGAAACGGGGTCGGGTTCAAGCGTTTAGCTGTCCACCGTTTCTGTGGATAACCTTTCGGATAAATCTTGGGGATCGGGATTTTTTCGTTGTTTTCGGCCCAGTTCTGCGAATTGCCTAATTTTTAAGCGAATATTTAAGCTGTTGTTTTAGCTGCATATATTTTTGCTTCTCCGCGTTCATAACAGGGGTGTTACGAAACGTTAACATGCCCGTTACACACAGAAATCCAGTGGACAACTGGGCTGGCGGGCCGGATTTTAACCTATTCCACGCCCAAGACATCTGGGGTCTGCCAGGCCAGGTGCTGACCGCCATCGACGCAAATCAACTGCCCCGTCACCGAGCGGGCCGATAGCAGGTAGCGCAGCGCGCCCACAATCCCTTCGGGGTCGGCACCGCGTTGCAAAACCGTGGCCTGACGTTGGGCGGCAAAATGCTCGGCCGATTGGCGCGCGCCCTGCATGGTGGGGCCGGGGCCGATGCCGTTCACACGCACCTTTGGCGCAAGGGCCTGGGCAGAGGTGCGGGTAAAGGCCCAAAGCCCCATTTTGGCCAGTGTGTAGGTCATGAACTCGGGCGTCAGCTTGCGCACGCGCTGGTCGATCATATTGACGACCAAGCCCTGGGCCTGGGGTTCGCCGTTTTCGTCCAGGATCGGATCGGGGATTTGCGCGGCCAGCGCTTGGGTCAGCCAAAACGGCGCTTTGAGGTTCGAGCCGATATGCCGATCCCAGCTTTCAGGCGTTGCGGTTTCCAGCGTGTCGTAATCGAAGATCGAGGCGTTGTTGATCAGCGTGGTGATGGGTTTGCCCAACGCCTCGGCCGCCATTGGCAGGAGGGCGCGGCTTTCATCATCCTGCACCAGATCAGCTTGCAAGGTCACGGCGGTCACGCCCAGGGCGCGGATGTCGTCCGCGGTGGCCTCGGCCGCCTCGGCGCTGCCGGAATAATGCACGGCCACGTCATGGCCTTGCGCGGCCAGTTCCAATGCCATCGCACGGCCAAGCCGTTTGGCCGCGCCGGTCACCAATGCTGTCATGGCTGCCCCTTCCCTAGTTCAACACCAGCAGGAGGTATGTCACAT
The DNA here is from genome assembly GCA_965229695.1 of Paracoccaceae bacterium. Lineage (GTDB taxonomy): Bacteria > Pseudomonadota > Alphaproteobacteria > Rhodobacterales > Rhodobacteraceae > JANSYL01. The sequence continues at coordinate 2,012,939 of OZ245921.1, read as the reverse complement.
AGAGCGCCGAGAACAAAACACCAACCCGTCGGCCCATGCGCCAGCCTTTGAAGACAAAGGGGATCAGCAGCAGGGACGCGCCCAGCATCACCCAAAGGTCGAATTCGAGGATGTCTTCCTCAACCGGAATGGGGCCGACCAGGGATGCGATGCCGATAATGGCAAGCAGGTTGAACATGTTCGAGCCGATCACATTGCCAAGCGCCACATCGGCATGGCGGCGGATGGCGGCCATCACGGTGGTGGCCAATTCGGGCAGCGACGTGCCGATGGCCACCAGGGTCAGGCCGATGACGGTTTCGCTGACGCCAAAGGTGCGCGCGATGACAACCGAGTTTTCGACCAATAGATCCGCGCCCAGGGGCAGGCCCGCCAGACCCAGCAGCAGGTAAACGCCAATACGCCACCAGGGCATGTCTGGGTCCGCCTCCTCCAGATCGTCTTCGGGGGCTGCGCAGCCATTGGCCGCTTTGCGATGGGCGTTGGCCGAACGCACCGCATCGCCCAGAACAAAGGCGAGCGCGGTCAGCAGGATCAGGCCATGCCACCAGGTGATCGGGCCGAAGAACGCGAGCGCGATGAACAGCAAGGTGCCTGCGATCATCATCAAGAACGTACGCCGCGTATCGCTGGCCGCCTTTAACCCCGCGATCACCGCAGGCACGCCCAGCACTAGCAGGATATTGGCGGTGTTCGAGCCCACGACATTGCCCAACGCCAGACCCGGCACGCCATCGGCGATGGCTTTGATGGAAATCAGCAACTCGGGCGCGGAGGTGCCGAATGCCACCACCGTCAGGCTGACGATCAAGGCCGGGATGCCCAGGCGCAGGCTAAGGTTCACCGCGCCTTTGACCAGCACATCCCCGGCAAGCAGCAGGATAACAAGGCCAAGCGCGACAAGGGCGAACTCTAAGATCATGATCCGTTTTGCCCGCCCGACCCATCGCAGTGGCGGCAAGCACCGCCCCGCAGGTTATAGCGCCCGCAATCGGGGCAAAGCTTGGGTTTGGGCAAACCGCCGGTGCCATCGCCTTTGCGGGTGATACCGGGGATGCGCAGCCGCCCGAACATGGCGAGCACCGCCATGAAGATCAGAAACAGGCTAACGATCTTGAGCATCACGTCAGACCGTACCTGGCCCAAAGGGCGCGATCTTCGACGGTTGCGGTGATCTCATCGGTTAGGCTAACGCCGAAGCGTTGCAACAGGCCGCGGCGCGGGCCGATGGGGGCGAATTTAACCTTATCGCCGTAAAGCTCTTTCATTTTCGGGACCAGATGGGCGACGCCATCGGCCAGGCCCAGGTCGACGCCGGTTTGGCCCACCCAAAATTCGCCCGTGAACAGGTCTTGATCCTCGCTCAACCGGTCGCCCCGGCGCGCTTTGACATGTTTGATGAAGCTTTGATGGATCTGCGCCTGAAGGCTTTTGAGCCGGTCAATATCCTCGGGGCGTTCGGGGCGGAACGGGTCGAGCATGGATTTGTCTTTGCCTGCCGTGTGAACGCGGCGTTCGATGCCAAGCTTTCCAATCGCCTCATGCAGGCCGAAACTGGCTGAAATCACGCCGATGGACCCAACAACCGAGCTGTCATCGACCCAGATGTGATCGGCCGCACAGGCCAGCCAGTATCCACCCGAGGCGGCGACATCTTCGACAAAGGCGTGAACGGGGATTTCCTTTTCATCCGCCAGCCGCCGGATGCGGGCGGCGATGAGTGAGGATTGTGCCGGGCTGCCGCCGGGGGAGTTGATGGCCAAACCCACAGCCGCAGGTTTGCCCTTGCGAAAAGCTTTTTCAATCGCACCCGCCATGGCCTGATCGCTGAGCGCGCCCCCGCGGGCCGAGGCCGCAATGGCCCCCGACAGCCGGATCACCGGCACCAGCGGATCAGATTTCACAAAGGGCAGGAAGCGTTTCATGGGGCGCGATGTAGAGTGCGTGATGGCCCGTAACAAGGATCGCGCTTGCGAATAACCGGAATGTGCTCAGGCTGCATCGCTTGCGTCAGCAGCAATTTCGGCACCTTGCGCCGCAGTGCAGCACTTGCACCCACTTGCGCAATATCCTATCGGGTTGAGCGACAATCACGAAACATCCTTGCGCAAAGGTTTTCGCCCATGAGCTTCCGCCTGCAACCCGCCCCCGTCGCCCGCCCGAACCGCTGTCAATTGTTTGGCCCCGGCTCGCGCCCCGCGATTTTCGAGAAAATGGCCGGGTCGGCGGCGGATGTGATTAACCTGGACCTGGAGGATTCGGTTGCGCCCGATGACAAGCCCGAGGCGCGGAAAAACATCATCCAGGCCATTGGCGATGTGGATTGGGGCAACAAAACCCTGAGCGTGCGGATCAACGGGTTGGATACGCCCTATTGGTACCGCGATGTGGTGGATTTGCTGGAGCAAGCCAGTGAGCGGCTGGATCAGATCATGATCCCCAAGGTTGGCAACGCGGGCGACATCTACGCGGTTGATGCGCTGGTCACCGCGATTGAAAGCGCCATGGGCCGTGAGAAAAAGATCGGGTTTGAGGTGATCATCGAAAGCGCGGCGGGCATCGCCCATGTCGAAGAGATTGCCGCCGCCAGCCCCCGGATGCATGCGATGAGCTTGGGCGCGGCGGATTTTGCCGCCTCCATGGGGATGGCCACAACCGGGATCGGCGGGACGCAGGAAAACTATTACATGCTGCATGAGGGGCAGCGGCATTATTCCGACCCCTGGCACTGGGCGCAGGCGGCGATTGTGGCGGCTTGCCGGACCCATGGGGTGCTGCCGGTCGATGGGCCCTTTGGCGATTTCTCGGATGATGATGGGTATCGCGCACAGGCCTGGCGGTCGGCCACCTTGGGGATGGTTGGCAAATGGGCGATCCACCCGAAACAGGTGGCGCTCGCTAATGAGGTTTTCACCCCGTCCGAAGCCGCAGTGGCCGAGGCCCGCGAAATCCTGGCCGCGATGGAACAGGCCAAAGCGGACGGCCTGGGGGCCACGGTATACAAAGGCCGCTTGGTCGATATTGCGTCGATTAAGCAGGCCGAAGTGATCGTGAAACAATCCGAGATGATTGGGGGCTGATACCGCCCGCTAGCTGATCGGAATCAGAAGCCGCGTCCGCAGGGCCTCGGGCGCGGTGGTGTCGGGGTCGTTGAGATACATCTCAACCGATGGACCGGCCCCGGCGCGCAAACCCGCCTGTCCCATGCCGGTTTGCCGGAACCACATCCAGGTTTTCGGCAAACCATCATATGGTCCGGCATGGACGACCTCGGCATAGCGACCGGCGGGAACGGTCACGCGGTCAAACCCATCGGGCAGGCTGGCATCAGCCGGGAATAGGCAACAGGCATGGGAGCGCAACTGCGCCTCGGGCACCGCGCCGGGGCTGTTGTGGTAGATCGCCGCCCAGGCCCCCGCTTGGCACCATAGGCCTTGGGCGGTCAACTGATCGGCCATCCGCTGAAAGGCCTGCCCAATGCCCAAATGGCTCCCGGGATGGGGCACGCCAATTAGGGGCAGATCGACCGTCTCAGTGATCGTTTGGATATCGGGCATGGCTAGTTGTCCTATTTCAACGGCACGCAGACATCGGTCAGCAGCTCATCGGGCGGGGTGTCTTGCGGGCTATTCAAATAGACCTCAATCGGGGGGTGATCGCCAAGCTCTTCGCCTGAGTCCGGCACCCAGACGCCGTACATATGCTTGTAAGCGGCGGCGAGGCCGGAATAGGGGCCTTTGTAATGCATCACCGCGTAGCGACCGGCGGGCAAGTTGACCTCCTCAAGCGGGGCTTCGATCGACAGATCACTGTTCACGGTGACGCCAGCATGGCTGCGCAGCGCGTCGGGCGCAGTGGCCTCGGGGTCGTCGTAATAGACGCCGACCATGCCCAGCGCATGCGGCCAAAGGTTGCGGGAGGTGAAGACGGCAGCCACGCTTTCAAAGGCTTTGCCGACCTCAGGGTATGGGCCTTGATGCGGCATGGCGGCCAGACGGCGGGCGGGTTGGTCCATGATCTCGATAGGGTACACAGGGTAGTCTCCTCTTTCAGCACGTTGCAAAGGCGGCAGCATTTCGCCGCGGTTCCGGAACGCGCCAGGGGTCATCCCATGGGCCGTTTGAAAAGCTCGGGTGAAGCTGGACAGGCTGGGATAGCCCACCTGCCCCGCGATCTGCCGAAGCGACAGATCGCTTTGCACCAGCCAGACCGCCGCCCGGTGCAGGCGCACGCGGCGCACGGCTTGGGCGCAGGTTTCCCCGGTCATCGCGCGAAACACGCGGTGCCAGTGAAACCGGCTCATCGCGGCGACATCGGCCAGCGTGTCGAGCGACAGGTCGCCAGCCGGGTTGTCGTAGATATAGGCCAGAACCCTGAGCAGCCGGTCTTCGTAGCTTGCGGGCATCGGTATCTCCCTTGATGCGTTCCACCTGTGCTCATCGCCGATCTGCCATTCGCAAATCTTGCCGAGTTGCATCCGCCCCTCGGCATCGTCATATAGCTTGGAACCCAAAAGGTAGTGACCGGACCGCACGCGATGAAGAATTACCTCGACTTCGAAAAGCCCCTGGCCGAGATCGAAGGCAAAGCTGAAGAGCTGCGCGCCCTGGCCCGGCGCAATGATGAAATGGATGTGGAGGCCGAAGCGGCGGCGCTGGACAAGAAAGCCTCCGATATGCTGCGCGATCTCTATAAGGATCTGACACCTTGGCGGAAATGCCAGGTGGCGCGCCACCCCGACCGGCCCCATTGCCGGGACTATATCGAGGCGCTGTTTAACGAATATACCCCCCTGGCCGGGGATCGGAATTTTGCCGATGACCACGCGGTGATGGGGGGCTTGGCCCGGTTCCAGGATACACCGGTGGTGGTGATCGGCCATGAAAAGGGCGCAGACACGAAAACCCGGATCGAACGGAATTTCGGCATGGCGCGGCCCGAGGGCTACCGAAAAGCCGTGCGTCTGATGGACTTGGCCGATCGCTTTGGCCTGCCGGTGATCACCCTGGTCGACACGCCCGGCGCCTATCCCGGCAAGGGCGCGGAGGAGCGGGGCCAATCCGAGGCGATTGCACGGTCGACCGAGAAATGCCTGCAAATCGGCGTACCCCTGATTTCTATCATCATTGGTGAGGGGGGGTCCGGCGGGGCAGTGGCCTTTGCCACCGCTGACAAGCTCGCCATGCTGGAACATTCGATCTATTCGGTGATCAGCCCCGAGGGCTGCGCCTCGATCCTTTGGAAAGACGCCGAGAAGATGCGCGAGGCCGCCGAGGCGCTGCGCCTGACCGCGCAAGACCTGCATAAGCTGGGGGTCTGCGACATGGTGGTGAAAGAACCCGCCGGCGGCGCGCAACGCGACCGGACGGGCACGATCGCCGAGGTTGGCAAGGCCATCGCTTCGATGCTGGCGCAGTTGAAAGGTGCCGAGCGCGATGCGTTGATCGCCGGGCGACGGCGGAAATACCTGGATATGGGGTCGAAAGGGCTGGCGGCTTAACCCCGGCTATTCCGCCCGTCGCCGGATCATGAAGCCGGCGATCATGGTGACCACCCCAACAACCGATCCGAAAACCGCGATCCAGGCGGCGCCCCGTGCGCTTTCGCAAGCCGGGTCAGCGGGGCAAAGCACCGGTATCTGCTGGAAAATCTGAAAGGCCATGACGGCCCCCATCCCGGCAACAATGGCCCCCAAAAACCCGGCGATAAGTCCGATAATCTTCAGCATCGCGTCGCCCTACCACATCCGGGGTTTGGCATATTCGGCATAGCCGTCATCATAGGCGTCGGCGTCAAAGCTGGCCTCAACCTCTTTCACGAACTGTCCGGCGGTGGGCACATCCGGGGCCTCACCCGCCCAAAGGCGCGAGCGCATGATCGCCTTGGCGCATTGGAAGTAAAGCTCCTCCAGCGCCATGACGATGACCAGTTTGGGGTGTTTACCCGCCTGTTCAAAGCTGCCGGTGACGCTGGGATCGTCGGTCAGATAGGCGGTGCCATTGGCGCGCACGACATTGCTGCAGCCGGGCACCATGAACATCAGGCTGATGCGCGGATCGCGCACGATGTTGCGCAGGCTGTCGATGCGATTGTTGCCGCGCCAATCGGGCAGCCAGATGGTGCGATCATCCGCGATACGCACCACCGGACCATCATCGCCGCGCGGGCTGGCATCGGTGCCTTCTGGGCCGACCGTGGAAAGGATGCAGAACTTCGACGCCTCGATCCATTCGCGGTAAAGCGGCGTGATGCGCGGCGTGACTTTGGTGAGGGACCGCGGCACCGGCGCGTCGAACATTGCCTCAAGCTGGGCCATGGTCTCAATCTTTTGCATCGATCGCCTCCGTCTTGGCGGGGTCAAACCCAGCCTCCTCCAACAACGCGTTGCTGGCGGTTTCGATATCGGTTTCCAGGCGGGCCAGGAATTCATTCTTGCTCAGGCCCGGCTCGATCCGGGGCAGAAACTCCACGACCGCCGTGCCCGGACGGCGCATGATTCCGCGTTTGGGCCAGAACAGGCCAACATTGGCCGCGACCGGCACAACCGGCTGGCCAAGCTGTTCATAAAGCAGCGCGCTGCCGATTTTGTAGGGCAGGTGATCGCCCGGGGCGACGCGGGTGCCTTGGGGGTAGATGATTAACTGCCCGCCCTGCTGCTTGCCCGATTTTACATCGGCCAGCATCTTTTTGATCGCCGCACCGCGTTTGCCGCGGTTCACCGGAACGCAGCCGATCCGCAGGGCGTATTGGCCCAGGATCGGTGCGAAGATCAGGATGCGTTTCATAATGAACTTACCGCGCGGCATGGCGTTGTAGATCATGATGATGTCCAGGAAGGATTGGTGCTTGGCGGGCACCAGAACCTCATCGGCGGGGGGCGTGCCGCGGATTTCGGTCTTGATCCCGGTCATCCAGCGCATGGTCCAAATCACCCAGGAGGCCCAGGCGTGACACGCCGCATGGGCCCCGCGCGAGCTAAACAGAGCCCATGGAAAAAAGACCAGGCCCAGAACCAGCATCGCCACATAGGTCTGGACGATGAAGATGAGTGAGCGGAGCCATTGGATCATGGCAGCCCCCTTAGCGTGCGGAAGGCCGCGATCCGCGTGGCGATAAAGGCGGTGATTGCGGCAAGGATTGGGATCAGCAGCGGAATGGCCCAGCCCGCGCCCTGAAAACCCAGACCGGTTAGGAACCCGCCCGCCTCGGACGCGCTGGGCAACAGGGCGACGGCAATGGTGCCCAGTGCCACGCCAACCGCCGCCCCCAACAAGGCGCGCAGGGTAAAGCGGCGCACAAAGGCGCGGGCGATATAGGTGTCGCGCGCGCCGACCAGACGTAAGACGCGGATCACCTGTTCATTCGCGGCCAACGCCGATTGCGCGGCCAAGGTGATCATCGCGGCGGTCGATCCCAGGATCAGGGCCAAAGATATCCATCCCAAAAGGCGCAAACGTTCGGCGGCGGCCACCAGAGGCCTGCGCCAGCGTGTGTGATCGTCCAGCACCGCGCCGGGGACCTCAGCGGCCAAGCGCAGGCGCAAGCCGTCACTGTCGAACCCTTCGGGGGTTTCGATGATTTCGATCAGGCGCGGGATCGGCAGATCGCCAATCGGCAGATCGGGGCCGAACCAAGGCTCAAGCAGTGCGGTTTGTTCGTCATCGGTCAGGGCGCGGGCGCTATCGACACCGGGGGTTTGTTCTAAAACAGTCAAAACGGCCCAGGTCTGCGCCTCTAACTCGGCCGGTGGCGCGGCCAAGCGGATGGTCGAGGTGCGGGCCAAAGCATCCGACCAGCGATCCGCCAAACGCCCGGAGGACACCGACAGCGCCAGGGCAAAGACCGCCAGAAACGCCATGGCCCCGGCGGTGGCGACGGTCAGGCGCGCGGATTGGCCGGTGCGCGGCACCACGCGGTCGGCTTGGGCATCCCCGCGCAAGAGCGCCGCGATATCGCCCAGCACGCTCATAACTCGGCCCCGGCGGCGGTGATCGTGCCGCCCGCAATGCGCAGCACGCGGGCGGAAACCTGCTGTTTCGCGGCCCGGATCAGGGCCAGATCATGGGTGGCGATCAGAACGGTTTTGCCCATTCGGTTTAGCTCGACCAAAAGCTTCAGCAACCTCAGCGACATCTCCCAATCGACATTGCCGGTGGGCTCATCGGCCAGGATCAAATCGGGATCGGTGATGATGGCGCGGGCCAAGGCGGCACGTTGGCGTTCGCCCCCCGAAAGCTCGGGCGGGCGGGCGCTGGCGCGGGCGGCAAGCCCGACCCAGCCGATCAGTTCATTGAGGTTTTCGGCCTGCTCGGGCCCCGCGCGTTGCGACACGGTGAGCGGCAGGGCGATGTTTTCCTGCACTGGCAAATGATCGAGAAACTGGCAATCCTGATGCACAACCCCGATCCGCTGTCGTGCGCGGGCGACCTGATCGCGGGTCCAGCTTTTTGGATCGTCGTCGAAAATCTGCACCTGTCCGGCAATCGGCGAAAGCTCGGCATAACACAGCTTGAGAAAGCTGGTTTTGCCCGCCCCCGACGGCCCGGTCAGAAAGTGAAACGACCCCGGCGCAAGGCGAAGCGTCAGACCCGACAAGAGCGGCTCTGCCCCATAGCCAATTGCGGCGTCCTGCATTTCAATCACGCGACGGACCTCGTGGGGTTGCGTCTGCCTGTCTTGCAACGGAAAGGACGGGGTTGCAATCGGTCATGGCACAAATGCTTGGAAACGCCGGGGGCCATTGCTACAAGATAAAGCAAGAGCGGTGGCGCCATGCCAGGGGCGAACCCCATGATGCGTCGGGAGAAACGGGAATAACATGCGGCTGACCTGCCCCAATTGCAGCGCCCGTTACGAGGTTGATGACAGCATGGTCCCGCCGGAAGGCCGGGATGTGCAATGCTCGAACTGTACCACAACTTGGTTTCAGCCTGGTCGCCGGGTCGATGTGCAACCCACCGCCGTGCATGTTGCACGCGGGGCGCTTGACGACGAACCGGCGCCTGAAACCCAACCAAACCCGCGCCCCACCCGGCGCGAGATCGACCCCGGTGTGCGCGATATTCTGCGCGAGGAAGCCGAGCGCGAGGCCCGGCTTCGCCGTGGGGAATCGGACCCGGTTGAGACCCAAGCCGAAATGCCCCTGGAAGAAGAGGCTGACGCGGCCAACCGTGCCCGCCGCCGGGCCGAGTTGGACGAGGCGCAAGATGCGTTCGACGCCGATGCCGATCACGGCGGATCGCGCCGCGATCTGTTGCCGGATATCGAAGAGATCAATTCTACCCTCCGGGCAACCGGCGACCGATCGCCTGAGGAAGAGGATGCGTCTGACATCGAAACCCTAGAAACTGCCCCCGCCCGCCGACGTGGCGTGCGCAGCGGCTTTCTATTGGTGCTGATTTTCAGCATCGCGGGGGTTTTGCTTTACAGCAACGTGGATGCGGTGGCCGAGGTTGTGCCCCAAGCTGAACCGGTGCTGCGGCGTTTTGAAGACCTGGTGAATAACGGGCGTTTCTGGCTGGATGACATGGCCCGGAACCTCGTCAGCAATACCGAAGGCTAAACCCGCCCTAAAACTGATCCAACAACCGGCGTAGGTATTCCAGCTCGACCTCGGGACGGTCTTGTTCGGCCGAGCGTCGGCGCAATTCGTCAAGCAGGTCGCGGGCGCGGCGGAAGGCTTCTTCGCGGGCTTCCATATCGGCATCCGATCCGAAGGCGCCGGAATTGCCGGCCTGTCGGCCAAGCGGGTCTTGGAGGGGCTGTTCAGGGGCCATGTTGCCCTGAGCCTGGCCCTGGCCCGGTTCTTCACCCTGTTCTTCGGCCAAAGCGCGGCCCAGCTGGCTCATGCCTTCGCGCAGGGCTTCGAGCGCTTGGGATTGTTCGTCCAAGGCCCCGGCGATGTCGCCGTTTTCCAAAAGGTCTTCGGCCTGGCGCATGGCGCGGCCGGCCTCGTCCAATTGGCGCAACGCCTCATCCCCGGCTTCGGTGCCCGATCCGGGCAGGCGGCGGGCCTGTTCCTCGAGCTGGCGACGCAGCAATTCTTGCCGTTCTGCAAGGCTGAGCCCCTCGCCGCCAAAGGCGTCATCGCCATTTTCACCGCCCTGGCCTTGGCCCGGTTGCGTGCCATCGGGCCCTTGTTGTTGGCCACCCTGTTCGCCTTGACCATTCTGGGCCTGATCGCCCTGGCCTTGCTGATTGCCCTGGCCTTGGCGCGGGCGTTGACCTTGCTGACCGCCCTGCCCTTGCTGGGGGTTTTGACCGCCCTGGGGACGGCCTTGGTTGAAGCGTTCCTGCAACTCGCGGAAGGCATCATCGCTCAGGTCTTGCTGATTGCGCAGCGTGTCCTGCAAACCCTCCATCGCCTCCTGCCCTGGGGTGCGGGGGCCGTCACCACCCTCGCCACCTTGGGTGACCTCCATATTCTCGAGCATCTGCTGCAGGGCTTCGAGCATCTGTTGGGCTTCGGCCATGCGGCCTTCTTCCATCAACTCTTCGATCCGGCGCAGCATTTCCTCTAGATCGCTCATGCTCATCTCGGTGCGTTCACCATCTTGATCCGGCTGATCCTCACCCGGCTGCGCGTTTTCGGCGAGTTGCTGCATGTAATCATTCATCGCCTCGCGCAGCTCTTGCATGAGCTGGTCGATTTCTTCCTGGCTGGCACCCTGTTCCATCGCCTCGGCCAAACGCTCTTGTGCCCGGCGCAACCGGTCGAGCGCGTCGTCGAGATCGCCGATCTCTAGCTCAAGCGCGGCGTTCCACAGCAGCTCGGCCACCTGGTCACGGGTGTCTTCTGAAATGCTGTCGACCCCGCTTTCCAAACGCCGGATCGCGGTGCGCAGCATCAGATAGACGCTTTCATCCAAGCCATCCTCGGGGTCATGGGTCATGGCCCGCAGCAGGCGCGCGGCGCGGGGGGCGTTGACCCGCGCCCACAGGATATCGCGGCGCATTTCGATGATCGCATTGGCCAGCGGGTCGAAAAAGCGGCGACCGGGCAGGCGTGGCACATCGTAGCTGATGGTGCCGATCTGACCGGCATCGTCGGTCACAGTGAGGGTCAGGGTGATCGGCAGATTGGCAAAGGGATGCTGCGAGAGGTCTTCGAGCAGCACTTCGGTGAATTCCGCGCGGGAGCCGCGGAACGGCAATGGCAGATCCAGCACCACAGCCTCGCGCGGGTCGGGGTCGGGGATGAGGCCAAAGCGCCGGTCGACGGCGGCCAGATCCAGGCGGATCGCGGCTTGGCCCGAAACGACGCCGTAATCATCGGTTGCGGTGAAGCTGAATTGCATCTGTCCGGGCGGTTCGCCCTCCACCTCGCCCTCCAGCGCGATGGTGGGCGGGGCGTCGGGCATCATGGAAATGTCCCAGCTGCGCCCGCCGGGGCCATCGACGGTCAGGGTGCCCGACTGTTCCAGCAGCACGGTTTGGATGCTGGCGTTGGGGTCAGCTTCCGCCGGCAGCGTGCCGATATCGGTGCTGAGCGTGATTCCCCCCGGCGCGCCATAGCTGCGCAGGGTAACGCGCGCGCCCATCGGTGCCTGAAACGACGGGGCGGCAATATCGTTGAGGTAGAGCGAGGGCAGGCCGGTATAAAGCGGCGGCTCCACCCAGCCTTCCCAAGACGGGCCGCTGGCCACGGCGGCACCAGGGCCAAGGGTGACGGCATCGCTGACCTCATCGACCCGGCCAAAAGTGCCGAAAAGCAGCGCCATGGCCAAAGCGCAGGCCGCGATATAGCGCAGCGCGTAAGGATCGCGCCGGGACAGGCGCAAATCGGGTTCCGGGGCACGGGCATCTGCCGCGCGCTCGGCCATGCGGCGTAGATGGGCCGCCCAGACCGTTTGCGCTGCCGGGTCATCCGCGCCGATGGCGGGGTGATCCAGCAGGGCTGAAATCGGGCGACCAGGCATGGTTTGGTCCAGCCGCGCCAGCGCCTCCTCCGGGCTGGGTAGGGTGAACTGGCGTAGCCCAAAGATCAGTGCCGCGGCAAAACCCAGCGCCCAAACCGCTGCGATCGCCCAGAAAACCGGCGGGGATACCGCGCCGATAAGACCAAATGCAAAGGCCGAAATCGCAATGAATGCCAGCGACCAGACCGGCCAAAACGCCCGCGTCCCACGTTCGGCAATCAGGCCAAGCCGGGTCAGACGCAGGGGCCAGGTCAGACGCTTAAGCGCCGCATCAATTGGGGCGTGATCCGTCATGGCGCCTTTCGGGGGCGGGATGCCCCGGGGCAGAGGGCCGATCTTAGACCCATTCGGGAACGATATCGCGGTTTATCATCTCGTCAAATGTTGGACGCGGGCGAATGACGGCGAATTGATCACCTTTCACCAAAACCTCGGGGATCATGGGGCGGGTGTTGTATTCACTGGACATGACCGCGCCATACGCCCCGGCGGAGCGGAAGGCGACCAGATCGCCATCGGAGACCGGGGGCATCTGGCGTTGTTTGGCAAAGGTATCGCCGGTTTCGCAGACGGGGCCCACGATGTCATAGGGGCGTTGTTCGATACCCGGCGTAGCCTGGACCACCGGCACGATATCGTGCCAAGCACCATACATGGCGGGCCGGATCAGGTCGTTCATTGCCGCGTCGAGGATCAGGAAATCGCGTCCCTCGCCCTCTTTCACATAGATCACGCCGCTGACCAGAAGACCCGCATTGCCCGAGATCAAGCGGCCGGGTTCAATCTCAACCTCCACATCCAGGTCACCGACCACGCGCTTGATCAACGCGCCGTATTCGGTGGGCAAAGGTGGTGCGCTGTTGGAACGTTCGTAAGGAATGCCAAGCCCGCCGCCGAGATCGAGGCGGCGAATCGTATGGCCCTGTGCCCGCAGGTCGAGGGTTAGGTCTTTGACCTTTTCATAGGCTTCTTCGAAGGGGGCAAGGTCGGTCAACTGGCTGCCGATATGCACGTCAATCCCCACCACCTCGAGCCCGGGGAGGGACGCGGCCAGGGCATAGACCTCGCGCGCCCGGGCAATGGGGATGCCGAATTTGTTTTCGGATTTGCCGGTGGCGATTTTTTCGTGGGTTTTGGCGTCGACATCGGGGTTCACGCGCACAGTGATCGGCGCGGTCAGGCCCAGCTCGGTCGCGACCGCGGACAGGCGGTGCATCTCAGGTTCGGATTCGACATTGAATTGGCGGATACCACCGGTCAGCGCCAAGCGCATTTCGCCTTCGGTTTTGCCGACGCCGGAAAACACGATGCGCTCGCCAGGTACGCCGGCGGCCTTGGCGCGCAGGTACTCCCCGCCCGAGACCACATCCATCCCTGCGCCCAGATTGCCCAGATGCGCGATGACGGCCTGGTTCGAATTCGACTTCATCGCGAAGCAGACCAGGTTTTCGACGCCTTCCAGCGCGTCCTTGAACAGCTGATAATGCCGCGTGAGCGTGGCGGTGGAATAGACATAGAACGGCGTGCCCACCGAGGCCGCAATCTGGGGGATCGGCACGTCTTCGGCATGGAGGATGCCGTTTTGATACAGGAAATGGTCCATAGCGCGGTTCCCAAGTCAGGCGTCGGGGGCAGGTAGCACGCGGCTGCGCGGGGGCAAAGGGGGGTGCGGGTTGGAAACGCCGGGCGCGTTTGCCTTGGGGCCGCGTGGCACCACGGCTCCAACCTTGGGGGGATTGCTCGGCACAGGTTCTTGCGCAGCGCCGCGCGTCGGATAGGGTCATTGCAAATCAGGGAGATCGCGCCATGGCCAAAACCGCCATCATCGAGGCCCCGGGCGGGCCGGAGCAGTTCAAGATTGTCGAGCAGGAGGTTGGCGATCCCGGCCCCGGCGAGATTCGCATCCGGCACAAAGCGGTCGGGCTGAATTTCATAGATGTGTATCAGCGCACCGGTCTTTACCCGCTTGAGATGCCCCATGCCCTGGGCATGGAGGCCGCGGGCGTGGTGGAGGCTGTGGGCGAGGGCGTCACGCATCTGAAAGAGGGGGACCGCGCGGCCTATGCCGCCGCTCCGCCCGGTGCCTATTGCGAAGCGCGGGTGATGCCCGCCGCCCAGGTCTGCCCGCTACCCGATGCGATCAGCTTTGAGGAAGGCGCGGCGATGATGCTGAAGGGGCTGACCACCCATTACCTCTTCCGCCGGACGACGCCGATTGCCAAAGGCGACAGCGTGTTGTTCCAAGCAGCCGCCGGGGGTGTGGGGCTGATCGCCTGCCAATGGGCGAAATCCGATGGAATCACTTTGATCGGCACTGCTGGCACGGATGCGAAATGCGCCCTGGCGCTGGAACATGGGGCCGATCACTGCATCAATTACCGGACCGAGGATTGGGCCGCCCGCGTGCAGGAATTGACCGATGGTCAGGGCGTCGATGTGGTGATGGATGCGGTCGGGGCCGATACGTTTGAAGGCTCTCTCGACAGTCTGAAACCTTTGGGGATGATGATTTCATTCGGCAATGCCTCGGGGCCGGTGCCGCCTTTTGCACTGGCGATCTTGGGGCAGAAAGGGTCGCTCAAAATCACGCGCCCGACGCTTTTCACCCATATCGCCGATCCCGCGACCTGCCAGCAGATGGCGCGGGAGTTGTTTGAGAAGGTCGTAAGCGGTGATGTGAAAATCCGCATCGATCAACGCTTTCCACTGGAGGAGGTCGCCGAGGCCCACCGCGCGCTGGAGGCGCGGAAAACCACCGGTTCGACCGTCTTAACCCTGTGACCCGCGCCAGCCGGGGTTGCGCCGGGCCAATAGGAACAGGGCCAAAGGCAGGCCCGCGCTGACGCCAATTGCATAGGTTGCGGGCAGGACCAGCAGGAACCAATAATCCCGGCGGCCAAAGGCTTCGACCAAGGCCCAAACCGTCAGGGCGATGGCGGCGATGGTCAGATCATAGACGAGCCCGCTGGTCGCATCGTTCACATACCAGGCATCGATCATCGCGCTGAGCGACCAGCCGTTTTCCTGAAACCAGGCGTAGAAATAGCTCCAGGGCAGGTAAGTACCGATCACGAAAAGGGCGAGATAGACTAGGCGCAGTGGGGTCATGGCGGTGGACCTGAATGGGACATTTCCCCTGACCTAGGGCGGTTTGCCCTCTACGCCAATGCAGCAAACGGTTTCGCTGCGACGCCGCGTTGTGATTGACCTGTACGGCAAGACCGCGCTACGCCTCGCCGAACGCCATTTTCTGAGCCTTACGGTGCTCTGCGACAGCTTTGGGGAAGAGGGTATGTCCGAGATCGAACGCGAAAGCATGGAATATGATGTGGTCATTGTCGGGGCCGGCCCTGCCGGGCTGTCGGCGGCGATCCGTCTGAAGCAGCTGGATGCCGACCTGAACGTGGTCGTATTGGAAAAAGGCTCGGAGGTGGGCGCGCATATCCTATCGGGCGCGGTTCTGGACCCATCGGGCTTGGATGCGCTGATCCCCGATTGGAAAGACAAGGGCGCGCCGCTGGATGTGCCGGTCATCGAAGACAAATTCTACATGCTGGGCGAGGGTGGCGCGCTGCGTATCCCCAATGGGATCATGCCCGGTCTGATGAACAACCACGGCAACTACATCGTCTCGATGGGCAATGTCTGCCGCTGGATGGCCGAACAGGCCGAAGCACTGGGCGTTGAAATCTTCCCCGGCATGGCCTGTTCCGAGCTTGTCTATGGCGAGAATGGCGAGGTGAAGGGTGTTGTCGCGGGTGTGTTCGGGTTGGAACCCGATGGCTCGATCGGCGAAAACACCGAGCCGGGGATGGAACTGCTGGGCAAATACGTGTTCCTGGGTGAAGGCGTGCGCGGCTCGCTGACCAAAGAGGTCATGGCGAAATTCGACCTGTCCGCCGGGCGCGACCCGCAGAAGTTCGGCCTGGGCATGAAAGAGATTTGGGAGATCGACCCAGACAAGCACAAGCCAGGCTCGGTCACGCATACGATGGGCTGGCCGCTGGGTAAGAATGCCGGCGGCGGATCATTCATCTATCACCTTGATAACAATCAGGTTTACGTCGGCTTCGTGACCCACCTGAACTATGCGAACCCGCATCTGTACCCCTATATGGAGTTCCAGCGCTTCAAGCATCACCCGATGGTGGCGGAACTGCTGAAAGGCGGCAAGCGCATCGCCTATGGCGCGCGCGCGATCAGCGAAGGCGGGTATCAGTCGATGCCCAAGGCGGTCGCGCCGGGTGTCGCAATCCTGGGCTGTGGCGTTGGGCTGGTGAACGTGCCGCGGATCAAAGGCAACCATAACGCGATGCTGTCGGGCAAAGCCGCGGCTGAGGCGGCTTATGCCGCGATCCAGGGCGGGCGTGAAAGCGATGAGCTGGTCGACTACGATACCGAGCTGCGCGAAGGGCCGATTGGCAAAGACCTGAAAACCGTGCGCAACGTGAAACCGCTTTGGTCGAAATATGGGTTGCTGGGCGGCCTGGGCCTGGGCGGCATGGATATGTGGACCAACAGCCTGGTCGGCCTGTCGTTCTTCGGCACGGTTGCACACGGCAAGAACGATGCTGAGGCCACCGGCAAGGCCAAGGATTTCGACCCCATCGACTATCCAAAACCCGATGGGGTGCTGTCATTCGACCGGCTGACCAATGTCAGCTTCTCGATGACCAATCATGAAGAAAGCCAGCCCGCGCATCTGACGCTCAAGGACGCGTCGGTGCCGATCTCGGTCAACTTGCCCGAGTTTGCCGAACCTGCGCAGCGTTATTGCCCGGCGGGGGTGTATGAGGTGGTCGAAGAAGAAGGCAAAGACGCGCGCTTTGTCATCAACTTCCAAAACTGTGTGCATTGCAAAACCTGCGACATCAAAGACCCGTCGCAGAACATCCATTGGACGGTGCCGCAGGGCGGCGACGGGCCGAACTACCCCAATATGTGAGCTTGCGCGCCCAAGACGCGGCTTCACGTCTGTATCAGGGGGGCGGCGATGCGGATTGCCTGCATTGCCCTCCCCCATTCAGCGCCCTAGTCTTTGCGGTGATTTGAGCCGAGGACTTTGCTGATGTTGCGCGCCACCCGCCCCTTTGTACTTGCCGCTGGCCTGGCCTTTTTGCTGACCGGCACCGCCGGGGCGCAAGGGGAGCTGGGCTCGGGCCTGGCCGGGGCCTATCTGGCGGCCCGCGCGGCAGCGTTGGACGGCGATCACCGGCAAGCGGCGACGTATTTTGAAGAGGCTTTGGCGGTCGACCCGGAAAACGGATTGCTGCTGGGCAATGCGATTTTTGCCCGCGCCGCTCTGGGCGATTGGGACCGGGCCGCCGAGATTGCGACCGACCTGCCCGACGAGGGCGCCGGGCGCGAGCTGGGCCATCTGGCCCGGCTGGTCACGATGCTGCGCGCGGGCGATTTGTCCGGCGCGCGCGCGGTCATCGACGCAGGCGCGGGGGCCGGCCCCTTCATCGATGATTTGGCGCTGGCGTGGATTTACCTGGGCGAAGGTGACATGCGCCGCGCGACCGAAACCTTCCTTGAGGTCGCCGCAGGGGGTGCCCTGGCCGATATCGCCTATACCCAACTGGGTCTAGCCCAGGCCGCCGTTGGCAATTTCGAAGGCGCCGAAGCGATCCTGTCGGGGCAGGAATACGGCTCTCTCACCACAACGGAACGGGTGGTGGAAGCACGCGCCCAAGTTCTCATGCAACTGGACCGCCGGGATGAGGCGATCGCGCTTTTGACACGGTTCACCGAGTCGGTGCCCGATGCGTCGCTTTTGGAAATCCAAGCGCGGCTGGCTGCCAGCGACGCGCCGGCGCCCTACAGCTTCGTCATTTCCGCCGAACAGGGCCTGGCGGAGGTGTTTTACACCGTCGCCCGCGCTTTGGGGGCCGAAGGCGGGCCCACCACCCTGCCGCTGCTTTACGCCCAGGCGGCCAATGGGATTGATCCGGGGCACCATGCCTCGGTCATGTATGTCGGGCGGCTCTTTTTCGATGATGATCAGTTTGAACTGGCCGCCGATACCTTTGACACCGTAACCCCCGACAGCCCCCATTATGTCGAGGCGCAGATGGGTCGGGCCGATGCGATCTTTGAGACTGGGGAAGAAGATTTTGCCGTCACGGTGCTGCAAGATTTAGCGGCAGAGCGCCCGGATGTGGCGAATGTCTATGCCTCTTTGGGCGATATGCTGCGCCGGACCGAACAATGCGAAGCCGCGATTGATGCCTATAGCCAAGCACTGGATTTGGTCGACACCACCCAGCGCAGCGCGTGGTTTTTGTTCTATACCCGCGCGATCTGTTACGAACACATCGATGATTGGCCCCCGGCTGAGGCTGATTTCCGCCAGGCGCTGGTGCTGAACCCCGAACAGCCCAATGTCTTGAATTACCTTGGTTATTCCCTGGTCGAGCAGCGCCGAAACCTGGATGAGGCCCTGGATATGATCGAACGCGCCGTCGCGGGGCGGCCGGATTCGGGCTATATCACCGACTCGCTCGGTTGGGTCTTGTACCGCTTGGGCCGGTTCGAAGAGGCTGTGTCGCCGATGGAGCGCGCCGTCGCCCTGGAACCAAACGATCCCATCATCAACGACCATCTGGGCGATGTATATTGGATGGTGGGCCGCTACCGCGAGGCCGAGTTCCAATGGCACCGCGCGCTGAGCTTCGAGCCGGAAGAGGAAGACGCCGCGCGTATTCGTCTGAAACTGGAAACCGGGCTTTATGATGTGCTGGAGGCCGAAGGTGGCGTGGGCGCGACCCAGTAGAGCCTATGACCAGCTACATTGAAGATGCATCCCTAACAGCACCGGCCAAGATTAACCTGGCGCTGCATGTGACCCGGCGGCGCGAGGATGGGTATCACCTGATCGATTCCCTGGTGGCCTTTTCGGATTATGGCGATAGCGTCCTTGTCTCGAACAACACAAAACCCGGGGCCGCACCGCTGACGCTGGAGGTGTACGGCAAGCGCGCCGAGGGCGTGCCAGCGGACCCAACGAACCTTGTCTGGCAGGCGGCAGAATTGATGCGCGCGCCCGATGATCCGCCAATCAAAATCTTGCTTGGCAAGCTCTTGCCCCATGCCGCCGGGATCGGCGGTGGCTCGTCCGATGCGGCGGCCACTTTGCTTGCCATGGCTAGGCTGTTTGGTCGCCCTCTGCCTTCCAAAAACCAGGTCCTAACCCTTGGCGCAGATGTGCCGGTTTGTTTGGAGCGGCGCACGTCCCGGATGCGGGGGATTGGCGAGGTTGTGGAGCCTGCGCCCCCCTTGCCGCGCATCTGGGCCGTCTTGGTTAATCCAGCGGTGGAAATTCCAACCAAGGCGGTGTTCGAGCGCCTAGCCCCCAAAGAGCGTGACCCGCTGCCCGCCCTGCCCGAGCGGTGGGAATCGCCTGGGCATCTGTTCGAATGGCTGCGCGAAACCCGCAACGATCTGCAGGAACCCGCACGGCGGGTGAACCGCAAGGTGCGCGACGCGCTGTTGTTTTTCACCGGACGTACAAACGCCCAGTTTTCGCGGATGAGCGGGTCGGGCGCGACCTGTTTCGGTCTGTTCGATGACCCCGACGCCGCGCGCTATGCGGCGGAAAAGCTGGAGGACAGCATCTATTGGGTGCGTCTGGTCCGGCTGCGCTGAGCAAGGTCAGGTTAGGCGCGCGACCACGTATTGCGCCAGATCACCCATCATATCCCTCAGCGGGTGATCGGGCAGCACGGCCAAGGCATCAACAGCCTGATCCGACCATTTCAATGCCTCGTCGCGGGTTTCATCCAAGGTGCCGTGTTTCACAAGCAGCGATAGCGCCTGGTCCAGATCGCCATCACGCTGGTCGCCCTTTTCGATGGTGCGTGTCCAAAACGCCCGCTCATCCTCATCGGCGCGCGTAACGGCGCGGATGATCGGCAGGGTCAGTTTGCGTTCGCGGAAATCGTCCCCGATGTTTTTGCCGATAGCGCCCGCGCTGCCGCGCCAATCGAGCAGATCATCGGCCATTTGGAACGCGACTCCTAAGCCATCCCCGTAGCGCGCCAGCCCGGTCACAACCTCGTCGGGTTGGCCCGCGATGACGCCCCCGACCTCACAGGCCGCTTCGAACAGGGCGGCGGTCTTGCCACGGATGACCTGCAGGTAAATCTCTTCGGTGGTGGAGAGGTTCGTAGCAGCAGACAGCTGCAACACCTCGCCCTCGGCAATGACAGCGGCGGCGTTGGACAGGATGTTCAAAACACGCAGTGATCCGGTCTCGACCATCAGTTGAAACGAACGCGCGAACAGGTAATCGCCAACCAAAACGCTGGATTTGTTATCCCACAGCAGGTTTGCCGTGGGTTTGCCGCGCCGCTTTTCGCTTTCATCAACCACATCGTCATGCAGCAGCGTGGCGGTGTGGATGAATTCGACCGTGGCGGCCAGTTTCTGGTGATCGGTGCCATCGTAGCCGCAGAGCCGCGCGGCGGCCAAGGTCAACATCGGGCGAATGCGTTTTCCGCCAGCTTCGACCAGATGGGCCGTCACCTCGGGGATGCGCGGCGCGTGTTCGGATGCCATGCGATCGCGGATCAGCCCGTTCACCGCCGCCAGATCATCGGCCAAATGCGCTTGCATCCGGTCATGCGGTTTCGTTGCGGCGTGATCCAATCCCATAGGGCGTCCCCTCCCCATCTCGACAAGCGGCCATGAGAAACATACATGCGCGCTATGCAAGAAATTCTGCGCAGCAACGACCCGACCGTTATCGCCTTCGCTTCGGCACTGCTATCCGGCGAGGATATAAAGGTGTTCGAAATGGACGTCCATATGAGCGTCCTTGAAGGGTCCATCGGCATATTGCCGCGCCGCCTGCTGGTGGCGCGCAGCGATGCGTTTCGCGCCCGCGCGGTGCTGCGTGACAATGACCTGCCGGTTTCCGAGTGAGCGGGGCTGACGCCTGGCCTGAGGGCGCGCTCACGCGGGATGCGTTTTTGGGCGGGCGGGTCAGCGCCTGGCAACCGCGCGATGGGTATCGCGCAGGCGTGGACCCGGTGCTTTTGGCAGCCTCGGTCCCGGCGCGCGCCGGGGATCAGGTGTTGGAGCTTGGCTGTGGTGTGGGCGTGGCCAGCCTTTGCTTGGCGGTGCGCGTGGGCGGCCTAAGGCTGTTTGGCATTGAGCGACAGCCCCAATATGCGGAGCTGGCGCGGCGCAACGGTGGGGCCGCGCAGATCGATCTGACGGTGCATACCGCGGATTTGGCGGCGCTGCCGCCTGCGTTGCGGGCCATGTCTTTCGACCATGTTTTTGCCAACCCGCCCTATTTCGAAGCGGGGGATGGCACCCGCGCACAGGATCAGGGGCGCGAAACCGCGATGCGGGAGGAAACGCCCCTGTCCGCCTGGATCGACACCGCCCGCGCGCGGCTAAAGCCCAAAGGGTGGCTGACGCTGATCCAAAGCATCGCGCGGTTGCCCGACTGTCTGGCGCATCTGTCGGAAGGGTTTGGATCAATCTCGGCCTTGCCGCTGGCGGCGCGGGCCGGGCGGGCGCCCAGCCGGGTCTTGATCCGCGCGCGGAAGGGTGGACGCGCGCCCTTTGTTTTATTGCCCGCTTTGGCGCTGCATGCGGGCGATAAGCATGAACAGGATGGCGAGGATTTCACCGATCTGGCACGCGCAATCCTGCGCGACGGGGCCGCCCTGCCCTGGCAAGATCGCGCCAAATCCACCGGCATTTGAAATATCCTATCGCGTGAAATGCGTGACACGACTCGATTTCCGTGCTGGACTGCGGTGCACCTTTAGAAACGAGAGGAGGAACTCGATGTCGCTTGGCGCTCATCTGACGGAACTGAAGAAGAAACACGCGCACCTCTCGGACCAAGTAGAAGAAGCGCAACGTAGCCCTGGGGTGGATGATTTGGCCCTACGGGAGATGAAAAAAGAAAAACTTCGCCTGAAAGAAGAGATCTCGCGCCTCGATAGCTAGGTCTATCTAAGCCGCTACATCGGCGGCGTCGACGAATGAGAACCCTTCGGCATAGGCCGCCAGATCGGCGGTCTGTGCCTCGATCCACGTTAGGAACGCTTGCACCTGAGGACGCGAGGCTTGCGTCTCGGGGCAGACGAATCTGTACTTTGCTTCTGTTGTCAGGCCGATTTTATACGGCATGACCAGCCGCCCTTCCCGCACATCTTTTTCGGCCAAGGATATCCGGCCAAGCACCACCCCGCCCCCGGCAGCGGCGGCATCCACCGCATGGTCGGCCTGGCTAAACCGCGCGCCGGTGTCGGGTGTATGCGGCAACCCGGCTGCCGCAAACCAAGCGGGCCAATCGATGGAGGGGCGCAGGAACTGAATGTCTTCGGTGTGCAAAAGCGGGGCCGGCCGCAGATCAGCCGGGGTTGGGTATTTCCGTGCCAATTCGGGCGACATCATCGGGGTCAGCCATTCACGCATGATCGATTTGCTGAACAAGCCTGGTTCTTGGCGGGGTTTGCCAAAGCGAATGGCAACATCCACATCGTCCCGCGCAAAATCCATCAGGCGCAGGCTTGCGGAAAAGCGCAGCTCAATCTCGGGGTGTTCCTGCACAAACTCGAACAGGCGCGGCGCGAGCCATTTGGCAGTAAAGGCCGGGCCAGCCGTTACAATGAGCGAGGATTGATCGCCCACGCGGCGCGCGGCACGCCAGGCCGATTGCAGGGCGGCGAACCCATCAGCCGCGCCCGGTGCCAGGGCGTGACCAGCGGCTGTCAGCTCCACCGCGCGGTTGAGGCGGCGGAACACCGGCGTGCCCAAATGCTCTTCAAGAGATTTGATCTGAAAGCTTAACGCAGCGGGGGTGACGTTTAATTCTTCGGCCGCTTTGGCAAAGCTCATATGGCGCGCGGCGGCGTCAAAGGCACGCAAAGCGGTTAAGGGGGGCAATCTGTCGGACATAGCCAGTTAAATACAACTTAACTGAGGGGTTGGAAAGTCTCGTTTGTCGCAAGCGAAGAAAAGGCGCATCTAAGGGTCAGTTCAAATCACCGCACCTGAAAAAGGAAACCGCCATGTTCTTCGACAACACCACCGACCGCGCCACCCAAAACGCCATCATCCGCGCCCATGCCGAACGCGGCAAAATCTTGGGTGAGTTCTGGGGCTGGCTGCGCGGGCGCGGCTAAGCCTTGCGCCTGGCGAAACCCGGGATTGCAGACTGGGGCGTAGCTCGGCCCGCATCGGCGACCTACCTTTGCGCCTAGGGAGGCCAAAAAGGAGATACGCGATGTATTACCATGGTGCTGATGCGCAAACGCGCAAAATCATCCGGGCCGCTGAAAAAGAACGTGCCGCCGTCTTGGCCGCATTCTGGGCAAAGCTGTTTCGGATCCGCAAAGCTGAACCGAACGGGTCGGTCGCAAAAGCCTGAGCCAAGGCTCAGATGATAAAAAGGCCGGGGTCACGCGCCCCGGCCTTTTCTATTCTAGCCTGGCGCGTGCTTAGACGAAGAACTGCGCCCCGTTGGCCGAGATGGTCGAGCCGTTGATAAAGCCCGCATCGTCGGAGGCCAGGAAGGTCACGCAGCGTGCAATCTCTTCCGGTTCACCCAGACGACCCGCCGGGATTTGCGGGATAATCTTGGAGTTCAGAACCTCTTCAGGGATCGCGCGGACCATTTCGGTGCCGATATAGCCCGGGCAAACCGCGTTGGCGGTGATGCCTTTGGCGGCACCCTCTTGCGCCAGGGATTTCACGATGCCCAGATCGCCCGCTTTGGTGGCGGCATAGTTCACCTGACCAGCCTGGCCTTTCTGACCGTTGATCGAAGAAATCACGATCACGCGGCCAAAGCCCCGCTCGCGCATACCGGGCCAGACCGGGCGCACGGTGTTGAACACACCGGTCAGGTTGGTGTCGATGACCTTTTGCCACTGTTCCGGCTTCATCTTGTGGAAGAAGCCATCCCAAGTGATGCCGGCATTGGCGACAACCACCTCAATCGGGCCAAGGTCGGCTTCGACCTGGGCGATGCCAGCCTCGGACGCCTCATAGCTGGCCACGTCCCATTTATAGGTTTTGATGCCGGTTGCTTCGGTGAAGGCGGCGGCCTTTTCGTCATTGCCAGCATAGGTGGCCGCAACGCTGTACCCATCGGCCTTCAAGGCCTTTGAAATCGCTTCCCCAATGCCCCGGCTACCGCCGGTTACCAGTGCTACACGTCCCATTCGTTCGTCTCCTCCAGGAAATTCCTGCCCGTTTTTCGGGCTTTATCGGGGGATTAGGCGGCGCGCCCTGGCACCGCCTTGATCCAGATCAGCCGTTCAGGGCCGCTCAACACAAAGCGCGACACCCATGCCGCCGCCGATGCACAGCGTGGCCAGGCCCTTTTTGGCATCGCGGCGCTGCATCTCGAACAGAAGCGTGTTCAGCACCCGCGCGCCCGAGGCGCCAATTGGGTGACCAATGGCAATCGCGCCTCCATTGACGTTCACAATCGCCGGATCCCAGCCCATGTCCTTGTTCACGGCACAGGCTTGGGCGGCAAAGGCTTCATTGGCTTCCACCAGGTCCAGATCGTCAACCTTCCACCCGGCCTTTTCCAGTGCCTTGCGCGAAGCATAGATCGGGCCCACGCCCATGATCGACGGGTCAAGACCCGCGGTCGCGTAGGAGGCGATACGCGCCAGCGGTTCAATCCCGCGTTTTTCGGCGGCATCTGCCGACATCAGCAGCGTTGCCGCCGCGCCATCGTTCAGGCCCGAGGCGTTGGCCGCGGTGACCGACCCATCCTTGGTGAAGGCCGGGCGCAGCTTTTGCATGGCTTCCATGGTGGCGCCGTGGCGGATGTATTCATCGCTATCGACAACCACATCCCCCTTGCGGGTTTTGATGGTGACGGCGGTGATTTCATCGGCGAATTTGCCAGCCTTTTGTGCGGCTTCGGCTTTGTTCTGCGAACCAACCGCAAATTCATCCTGCATATCGCGGCTGATCTGCCATTGTTCGGCAACGTTTTCAGCGGTTTGGCCCATGTGATAGCCGTTGAACGCATCCCACAGACCATCGCGGATCATGGTGTCGACATATTTCATGTCGCCCATTTTCTGACCCTGGCGCAGGGCGGCGGCATGGGGGCTCATCGACATGTTTTCCTGGCCACCGGCCACGACCATCTCGGCATCCCCCAGCATGATGTGCTGAGCGCCAAGCGCCACGGCGCGCAGGCCCGAGCCGCAAACCTGGTTGATGCCCCAAGCCGCGCTTTCTTTTGGGAAACCGGCGTTGATATGGGCCTGACGCGCCGGGTTTTGGCCCTGAGCGGCGGTCAGCACCTGGCCTAGGATGGTTTCCGACACTTCGGATTTATCGACACCGGCACGGTCAACCACCGCCTCCAGCACGATGCGTCCCAGTTCGTGGGCGGGCGTATTGGCATAAGAACCGAGGAAACTGCCAACCGGCGTACGGGCTGCCGAGGCGATTACGACATTGGTCATGGACGTCCCTTTCGTCTGACGCGGCGGGGCGCGAAACGACGCGCGCAGCCTTTCAATCTTAAGCCGAGTGATACGAAGCAGGGCCTTTAGGCACAACGGACACGGTGTCTCAGCCGGTTTGCGCGATCTAGACAGGCGCGCGCATGCCCGCCGCTTTTTGCCAAGGGGGGGTCATGGTTGGGGCCGCAAAATAATAGCCCTGCAGGCAATCGACCCCGGCTGCGGCAAGCCAGGCAGCTTCGGCTTGGGTTTCGACCGCCTCGGACACGACCAGCATATCGAAATGGCGCGCAAGGGAAATCAGCGCCTCATTCAACACCTGGTTGTCCGCGTCCAAATCGACATTTCGGGCGAACTGGCCATCGATCTTTAGGATGTCGAAGCAGAAATGCCGCAAATGACGAAAGGCCGTGTAGCCCGCGCCAAAATCATCCAGCGCAAAGGTGATGCCCTTGTCTTGCAGTTCTTCCATAAAAATCTTCACGATCTCGGGCATTTGCATGACCGAGGTTTCGGTGATCTCCAGGATCAAACGCTGCGCCACATCGGGCCGTTTTTTCACCACCCGCCGCAGGATTTGCATCCAAGCCGGATAGCCGACCGAGCGGGCCGACATGTTGATGGCCAGCCGCAGCGTCGGGTTGGCTTTCAGTGTATTCAGCCCAACTTTCAGCGCCGCGCAATCGATCTGACGGCCCAGATCCTGATCTTCCACGACCGAGATAAAATCCCGCGCTGGGATCACGCGGCCGGTTTCGTCCAAGATGCGAATAAGCCCTTCGTAAAACGCGATGCCCGCGCCATCGGCACGCATGACCGGTTGAAAGGCCAGAACCGCATCGCCGCGTTCCAGCGCCTGGCGCACCATGGACAATGTTCCCCGGTCACGCTGGCTGACGGCCACATCCAAGGGGCTTTCCAGCCCCGCTTCGATCAGCTTGCGCCCCAAACGCCCCATGCGAGAGACCTCCATCCGGCAATGCTTGCGTAGATGTGGCCCGATCCCTTAAAGAGTGATGAATATTCACATTTTGTTCTAATTTTACAGGGATGTCGGGATGGGGGAAACGCGCTGTGGCTGGTGCGGGGAAGATCCGCTTTACGTCGCCTATCACGACACCGAATGGGGCGTGCCGGAATATGACAGCCGCGCGCTTTGGGAGAAGCTGATCCTGGACGGGTTTCAGGCCGGTTTGGCCTGGATCACCATCCTGCGCAAACGCGAGGCGTTCCGCGCCGCTTTTGAAGGCTTCGACCCGCGCGTAATCGCCACCTGGGGTGAGACCGAAATCACCCGCCTGCTGGCCGATCCCGGCATCGTACGCCATCGCGGCAAGATCGAGGCCACCATTGGCAATGCCAAGGCCTGGATCACGCTAGAGGATCAGGGCGGCTTTGATCGCTTCGTCTGGGATTATGTGGGCGGTACACCTTTGGTGAACCATTGGGCCACGTCGGCGGAGGTGCCCGCCGCGACCCCGCTGAGCACGCAAATTTCAAAAGACCTGAAGAAAGCCGGGTTCCGGTTTTGCGGACCGACCATTGTCTATGCCTGGCTACAAGCCACCGGCGTGATCAATGATCACCTGACCGGGTGCTTTCGGCACAAAGAGGTCCAGGCGCTCGCACGGTAGCGGCTTGGGCTCCGCCCACAGGACGGCTCATCGCCAACGGCAAACCGATACTCATTCTCTGTTTCAAAAATATCCCGGGGGGAGGCCGCAGGCCGGGGGGGCAGCGCCCCCTAGCCCTCATCCTGGGCAATAATCGCCTCGATCAAGGCAAAGGCTTCGGGGCTGGCCCATTCCGCATCGCCCCGCAGGCGCGCGATTTCATTGCCCTCGGGGTCTAGGATCACCGTGATCGGCAGGCCAAACACCCCCATCTCACGCGCGATCTGTTGGTTGATATCGCGATACTGGGTCAGCTCGGTGATGTTTTCCTCGTCAAAAAACCGCCGAATCGCCTGGGGCGGATTGCGGCCCGTGGCCAAGGTCACCACAGCAAAATCCTCTCCCCCCAGTTCGGTCTGCAACCTATTCAGGGCGGGCATTTCATGGCGGCAAGGCGCACACCAAGTGGCCCAGAAATTCAGCAGAATGTGGCGACCGGCATAGTCCGACAGCGCGCCCTCACGATCATCGGCGTGCAGAAACGGCAGGGTCGAGGCCGGAATGGGCGTGTCATGGATCACAACCCCCCGCATCTCACCGGTCAGATAATCCTCTAGCCCGTCGGCCATGGCAGCGTTTGCACCAAGGGCAAGGGCAAGGTAGAGCACGGCGGTGCGCAAGATGCGGATCATTCAAACAATCTCCGGCAAAGGGTCAAAGGACATGACGGACCAAAACGCCAATACGATGTGGGGCGGGCGTTTCGCGGCAGGGCCAGATGCGATCATGGAGGCGATCAACGCCTCGATCGGGTTCGATAAACGGCTGGCGAAACAAGACATCGACGGCTCCCGCGCCCATGCAGCGATGCTGGCGCATGTTGGTATTCTGACCGATAGCGATGCCGAGGCGATCCGGGAAGGTCTGCTCACGGTCTTGTCAGAGATCGAGACCGGAAACTTCGCCTTTTCCACCGCTTTGGAAGACATTCACATGAATGTGGAGGCGCGGCTGAAAGAGATCATTGGCGAGCCCGCCGGACGGCTGCACACGGGCCGGTCGCGCAACGATCAGGTGGCGACCGATTTCAAACTCTGGGTGCGCGATCAAATCGATGCTGCCATTTCTGGGCTGGAGGCACTGATCCGGGCCTTGCTGACCCAGGCCGAGGCTGGGGCGGATTGGGTCATGCCGGGCTTCACCCATTTGCAAACCGCGCAGCCGGTGACCTGGGGCCATCACATGATGGCCTATGTCGAGATGTTCGCGCGCGACCGGAGCCGGTTCACTGATGCCCGCGCACGCATGAACGAGTCGCCGCTCGGGGCCGCCGCCCTGGCCGGCACATCTTTCCCGATTGACCGGCATATGACGGCCGAGGCGTTGGGGTTTGACCGTCCGGCGGCCAATTCGCTGGATGCGGTCAGTGACCGCGATTTCGCGCTCGAATTCCTGGCCGCGGCCTCGATCTGCGCCATGCATTTGAGCCGCTTTGCGGAAGAATTGGTGATCTGGTCCTCGGCGCAGTTCCGCTTTGTCACGCTGTCGGATCGGTTCTCGACCGGCTCTTCGATCATGCCACAGAAGAAAAACCCTGATGCCGCCGAGCTGATCCGCGCGAAAATCGGTCGGATTTTCGGAGCGAATGTTGCGCTGATGACAGTGATGAAGGGTCTGCCGCTGACCTATTCGAAAGACATGCAAGAAGACAAAGAGCAGGTCTTTGATGCGGCTGATAATCTGATGCTGGCGCTGGCCGCGATGGAGGGCATGGTGCGCGATATGTCGGCCAATGCCCCCGCGCTTGAGGCGGCGGCGGCCAGCGGGTTTTCCACCGCCACCGATCTGGCCGATTGGCTGGTGCGTGCGCTGAACATGCCGTTCCGCGATGCCCATCACGTCACCGGTGCCTTGGTCAAACTGGCGGAAGATCGCGGGTGCGATCTGCCCGATCTAAGCTTGCTGGACATGCAGGGCGTCCATGGTGACATTAGCCAAGATGTGTTCGGCGTGCTGGGGGTACAAAACTCGGTTGCGTCGCGGCAATCATATGGGGGCACCGCGCCCGATCAGGTGCGCAGCCAAATCGCCCGCTGGAAGGAGCTTTTGCCATGACATTTCGCCATTTCTGCCTGGTCGCACTATTTGCCGGTCTGGCCGCCTGCGGCGTTGATGGCGAACCCGAGCGCCCCGACCCGCGCCCCAGCACCGGGTTGGTTGTCACCGGCAATGTCGGTGTTGGCATCGGCGGCTAACTGGCCCCCAAAAACTCCCGTTGAACCCGGACCCGTTCGCGCCTAACCTTGAGCGCTCGACCGGTTCCAATGACCCTTAGTTCCTAGGCGTATTCCATGGACAAGATCCCGATGACCCCTGCGGGCCAGCAGGCCCTGAACGACGAACTGAAGCAGCTCAAAAGCGTTGAGCGCCCGGCCATCATCCAGGCGATTGCCGAGGCGCGCGAACATGGCGACCTGTCAGAAAACGCTGAATATCATTCGGCCAAGGAAAAGCAGTCTTTCATCGAAGGGCGCATCAAAGAGCTTGAGGGGATCATCAGCCTGGCACAGGTGATCGACCCCAAAACACTGTCAGGCCCGATCAAGTTTGGCGCGACCGTGGTGCTTGTCGACGAAGATGATGTCGAAAAGACTTATCAGATCGTGGGCGAGACCGAGGCGAATATCGAACAAGGTCTGCTGAACATCAAATCCCCGCTCGCACGTGCCTTGATCGGCAAGGATGAAGGTGACAGTGTTGAGGTGAAGACCCCCGGGGGCAGCAAGGATTACGAGATCCTCTCGATCTCATACATCTAAGCACGCGTCCCGATCACCGGGCCCTTGGGACACAGGATATTGGACGACCCAAAACCGTCGACACTTGAGCTTGGCTTATACGCACGCGAAACCCCGTCGCGGCGCATAACGGGTATTGAGATTGCGGCCACCGTCCTGACCCTGCTTTGGCTGGGCGCGGTGGCGTTTTATTTCACCGATGATGGCGGCGAGGGCGGCACAGGGCCGACAGGCGCAATGAACGCGGCCCTTGCGGCTTTGACCGTGCTGATGCCGGTTGCGCTGATTTGGGTCGCCGCCACCGCCGCGCGCACCGCCAGAACCCTGCGGGAGGAAGCCGCGCGGCTGCAAGCCTCTATCGATGCGATGCGCGCGGCCTATGTGGAACAGCAGCAAAACGCAGCGCTCGATCTGAAACCGGCCGTGGTGCAAAAGCTGGATGAATTGGTCGAAGCGCAACGCGCCGCTGAAACCAAATTGGCGACCTTTACCTCGATGCGGGCCAGCGCCCCGGCGGAAGACCGCGCCGCCGTGGCCCCGGTAGAGCCGAGCGAGGAACAACCGCAACCAGCCCTGGCGCTCAACGCGCCCAGCGCGAAAGAGCCGATTTCGGTCGCGGATTTCATCAAAGCGATGGATTTCCCTGAAAACGAACATGACAAAGAGGGCTTCCGTACCCTGCGTCGCGCTTTGGAAGACCCAGCCACCGAACGCCTGATCCGCGCCAGCCAGGATGCACTGACGCTGCTGAGCCAAGACGGCATCTATATGGACGATCTGCGCCCCGACCGCGCCCGGCCCGAGATTTGGCGCAAATTCGCGGAAGGCGAGCGCGGGCGCAGCGTGGCGGCCCTGGGCGGTATCCATGACCGGTCATCGCTTGTCCTGGCGGCCGGGCGGATGAAGAAAGACCCGGTGTTCCGCGACGCGGTGCATCATTTCCTGCGCCATTTCGACCGCACCTTTACCGAGTTTGAGCGTAATGCGAGCGATGCCGATATCGTGGCGCTGGCCAATACCCGCACAGCGCGGGCCTTTATGCTGTTGGGGCGCGTAACCGGCACCTTTGATTAAACGCTTTCTAACGCGGCGATCAGCCGATCCTCCTGCCCCAGACCCAAAATCCACCCCTCTTCCGGATGCCCCTCGGCGAGCATGTCCAATAACGCGACCGGTCGCAGCCGCGACAGACACAGCGCCAGTTGCTCCACCTGCCATTGATCGCGAATGGTGCCCTTGGGCTCACGACCCAGGATCAGGCTGGGCCAAATCTCAACAATGATGATGGGACGATCCACAGGCTCGAAGGGGGCGATGGCAAGCTGGGTCGGGAAAGCCGCGCGCAGGCGGTGCAACATGGGCAGCCCCATCAAGACCTGCCCACCGACACCGCCCGCGCCGCCCAATTGCCAAACCGGAAAGGCCCCTTTGGCCTTCAGATCGGCCATGCGCCTTTCGGGTGGGAAAATGGTGCCATACCCCGATTTCGGTTTCTTGCGCGGCAGATCGGGGATGTCGCGTTTGAGGCCGTTGAACCAGAACGGCCCGTCACCGGGGAACCGCTGGTTAAATTCCGCCGCGACATCGAAGCGGTTGTTGGCTTTGGGCGTGTCTTCAATGCGGTCAGCAAACCAGGCCCAAAGGCTGAAGATATCGGGCGCACCGCACATGGCCTGGGCCGTGCCCTGAGGGAAGCCAAAGGGGAAGTCGAAGCCAATGCAAAGACGTTGGTTTTGCGCCAAAGATTGGTCGATTTGATCCAGCAGATAGGCTTCGGCCACCTGGCGATTGCGGTGGTATTGCCCGGGCGCGACGCCTGTGGCCGTGGCGAGCGCTGACCAAATCGCATCCTTGGTCGGCCGCGGCCCGCGATCATTGCCGCCGGACCAGTCGACCATCAGAAATTTGTCGAAACCCTTGCTGGTGCCGCCGCTCACGCGCGGTCCTTGAGGTAATGCGCGGCCTGATCCAAGTCTTCGGGTCGGTTGATGTTAAAAAACGGCGGCAGATCGCTGGTGGGGAAAAGCACGCCCACCGCACCGTTTTGATCGGTCCAATCCGTGACTTTGCGCGCACCCTGGGCCAGTTCAGCCCGCAGCCCATCGCGCAAGGCAACCGACCAAAGCCCGATGGTGCCATGCACGCCGTCTTCGGTCTCTGCCAGGCAGATTGGCGCGGCGCGATCACCCAAGCGCTGCACCAAATCGCCGGGCAAAAACGGCGTATCCACCGGCGCCGTCAGCACGTGATCTACGCCGAAGCCCGCGGCCCAATCCATCGCGCATAAAATGCCCGCCAACGGCCCCCAGCCTTCGGTTTGCCCATCGGCCAGCACCGGCAGGCCGAAGCGCGCGAAACGTTTGGCATCGCCATTGGCGTTGATCGCCAGCGGCGCGGATTGCTGTGACAGCGCATCGATCACATGCAGGATCAGCGCCCGACCGGCCAAGTCGACAAAGGCCTTTTCCTGCCCCATCCGGCGCGACGCGCCGCCGGACAAAATCATCGCTGGAACAGTCATTTACCCCCCAATCACAAGCTGTGATCCGCCGCATCACGCAGGCTGAATTGCATCCCCGCGATGGGCAGTTTATGCCGAACTGTCCCGCCCGAAAAGCGATAGAGGTGCCATGCCCACCCCCCG
Source organism: Paracoccaceae bacterium (assembly GCA_965229695.1). GTDB lineage: Bacteria > Pseudomonadota > Alphaproteobacteria > Rhodobacterales > Rhodobacteraceae > JANSYL01. The sequence continues at coordinate 1,980,503 of OZ245921.1, read as the reverse complement.
CGCGAACACAGGCTTTTGGCGCGGCGTCGTGGCGGCGCTGCCTTTTATGCTGGTTGTCGCCCCGTTTGGCATGATCTTTGGCGTCATCGCGATTGAGGCCGGCCTGAACATGGCCGAAACCATGGGCATGACGATCTTGGTCATCGCGGGCGCATCACAGTTGACCGCCATCCAGTTGATGACCGAAGAGGCCCCGGTTCTGATCGTCATCGCCTCGGCGCTGGCGGTGAACCTACGCATGGCGATGTATTCAGCCTCGCTCGCGCCCTATCTGGGCCCGGCAAAACTCTGGCAGCGCGCCTTGATCGCTTACATGAATGTCGATCAAACCTATGCGCTTTCGGTGCAGGATTTCGAGGATCGGCCCAAAGAGACGTTGAGCGAACGGCTTGGGTTTTTCTTTGGCACATCGGCGGTGACGATCCCGCTTTGGATCATCTCAAGCTATCTTGGGGCGCTTTTGGGTGCGACGATCCCGCCGGAATATGGGTTGGATTTCGCGGTGCCGATTGCGTTTCTAGCCATCATCGGCCCGGCGCTGCGCAGTCTGGCCCATGTCGCAGCGGCGTTGACCTCGATCCTGGTAGCGATGCTGCTGGCGGGCTTGCCCTGGAACCTATGGCTGCTGATCGCGGGCGTGCTTGGCATGATCGTCGGGGCCGAGGTTGAACGCCAGATGGCAAAGCGCGGCGGGGCGCAGCCATGAATTATTCCGGTCTGGAGATTTGGGCGATCATTGTCGTGATCGGGGTCGGCACGTTCTTGCTGCGCTTTTCCTTTCTGGGTCTGATCGGCAACCGGCCTTTGGCGCCCTGGCTTCTGCGCCATCTGCGCTATACCGCTGTGGCGATCCTGCCCGCCTTGATCCTGCCCCTGGTGCTTGCACCCGCAGCCGAGGGCCAAGGGCCAGACCCTGCCCGCATCGCGGCGGCCTGCGTGGCGCTGGCGGCGGGTTATCTGACGCGCAACGCGATCTGGGCCATGGTGGGCGGCATGGGCACGCTTTACGCGATGGGGTGGTTGTTGGGTTAAACCGGCAGGGCCGTGGTTTTGAACACGGTTTTCAGGGCAAAGCTGGATTGCATCTGTGCTACGCCGGGCAGGCGGGCCAGGGATTGGCGGTGGATGCGGGCAAAATCCTCACTATCTCGCGCCACGACCTTCAGCAGATAATCCGCGCTGCCCGCCATCAAATGGCATTCCAGCACATCCCGTACGCGGGCCACCGCGCGTTCGAATGCGTCCAGCGTTTCATCAGATTGGCCCGACAGGCGGATTTCGACAAACACCGTTGTCACCCGCCCCACCGCGCGCGGAGCCAGAAGGGCCACATAATCGCGGATCACCCCGGCCGCCTCTAGCCGCTGCACCCGCCTGTGACAGGCCGAGGGCGAAAGATGCACAGCCTCGGACAGTTCAGAATGGGTCATGCGGCCCTGGCGCTGCAAGACGCGGAGGATCGCACGATCTTTATCGTCCAACTCGGCTTCGATTACAGGATTTTGCGCCATTTGCACCCCCTACGCGATGGATGTGCATTGTCTTGGCAAATTCCGCGGCGCGCGAAAACCCCCTGGTAAGCCTTGGCTGGCTTTGCGACACTTCCAACCAACGCGGGGAGGAACACCATGGCCAAAGGCTTCGCCAGCGCGGGCGATCTGACGGAAAAGACCATCAGCTTTACCGAAATTGGCGAGGGGCTTTACGCCTTCACCGCTGAGGGGGATCCCAATACTGGCGTCATCATTGGTGATGAGAGCGTGATGATTGTCGAGGCGCAGGCAACCCCGCAGCTGGCGCGCAAGGTTATCGATTGTGTGCGCAGCGTCACCGACAAACCGATCAGCCATTTGGTTCTGACCCATTACCACGCGGTGCGGGTACTGGGCGCCTCGGCCTATGGGGCGGATCAGATTGTGATGTCGGACAAGGCCCGCGCCATGGTCGCCGAACGCGGGCAGGAGGATTGGGATAGCGAGTTTGCGCGTTTCCCGCGCCTGTTCGAAGGGCATGAGGAAATCCCCGGTCTGACCTGGCCCACAACCACCTTTTCGGATCGGATGAGCCTCTATCTGGGCAAGCGGCGGGTCGATCTGTTCTGCCCCGGTCGTGCCCATACCGCTGGGGATGCGGCGATCTGGGTGCCGGATCAGGAGGTGATGTTTACCGGGGATATCGTCGAATATCATTCGGCCTGTTATTGCGGTGACGGGCATCTGACCGAATGGGGTGACACGCTGGATGTGATCGCGAATTACCGGCCCCGTTCCATCGCACCGGGGCGCGGGGATGCGCTGGTGGGGCCAGAAATGGTGGGCAAGGCCATCGCATCCACCCGTGATTTTGTCGAAAGCACCTATGCGCCCGCCGCCCGCGTCGCGGCGCGCGGCGGGTCGCTGAAAGAGGCGTGGGAGGCTGTGCGCGCGGCCTGCGATCCAAAATTCTCGGACTTCGCGATTTACGAGCATTGCTTGCCCTTCAACGTCGCCCGCGCCTTTGACGAAGCGCAGGGCATCGACACACCGCGCATTTGGACCGCCGAAAGAGACGCACAGATGTGGGAGGCGTTGCAGGGATGAACCAGATCACCGAGCCATATCTGCGCATGGCGCTAAACAATGCCTGGGCCAATGCCACGCTTTACAACGCCGTCAGCGGGCTAAGCGTGGAGGAGTTCACCGATACGCGGCCTGGGTTCTTCCCTTCGCTCGCTGAGACGCTCAATCATATTTACGAGGTCGATCTTTACTATGTCGACGCGTTGGAGGCTGGGGGCCGGGGCCGGTCGGTTTACGAGCGCGAATTGATGACCGATATCGCCGAACTGGCGAAAGCTCAGGCAGCCGTCGATCTGCGGCTGGCGCAGCTTTGCCGGGGCCTGACGCCGGGTGCGCTGACCGAAATGCGCGCGACCGAACGGATGGACGGGATGACCGAGGAACGGATGGATGCGCTGTTGCTGCATCTGTTCCAGCATCAAGTGCACCATCGCGGCCAGGCCCATGTGCAGGTGCAACACGCCGGGATCGACCCGCCGCAGCTGGATGATTTCTACCTGGAATATGGGCGCGTGCCCTCAGCCCAAGCCTATTTTGAATGAGCTTTGCTGGGGCGGTCGGACTGGCGCTGATGGGCTTGGTCTTTGTTGTTTGGGCCGCTCAATCCTATCGCATCCTATTTCGCTTCCGCGCGCGAGAGGCCGAGCGCACCGGCCGCCTCTTCCCCGGGCCGTTCAGCATGCTGCGCCAAATCGGCCAGTGGTGGCGTGCGTCCGAAGACCGCGCAGAGCGGAACAGGTTCCTCTTCCTCACCTTCGTTTTATTTGCAATGATCGGGCTGCGCGTTCTGACACTGCATGGGTGAGCGATGCCATACGATTATCAACCGTTCCCATTTACCCGCCCGCCGGGGCTGGATGCGCCGGAAGACAAGCACCCCGTGATCATCGTGGGGGCGGGGCCCATTGGCCTGGCCGCGGCGCTGGAACTGTCCAATTACGGCGTCGCGTCGGTGGTGCTGGATGATAACAATGTTGTCTCGGTCGGGTCGCGCGCAATCTGTTGGTCAAAACGCAGCCTAGAGGTTCTGGACCGTATCGGCGTGGGTGCGCGCGTGGCGGAAAAGGGCGTGACTTGGAAGGTTGGGCGCACGCTGCACCGCGATGCTGAGGTGTTCAATTTCGACCTGCTGCCAGAGGACGGGCATAAGATGCCAGCCTTTGTGAATTTGCAGCAGTATTATATCGAGCAATTCCTTATAGAAGAATGTCAGGCGCAACCGCTGATCGACCTGCGCTTCAAGAACCGGGTGACGGGGTTGAGCCAAAGCGCCGACGACGCGGAGGTCGAGGTCGACACCCCCGATGGGCCATATCGGTTGCAGGCAGAATACCTGCTGGCCTGCGACGGGGCAAAATCGCCCATCCGCGAGATGATGGGGTTAGATTTCGACGGGGAGCTTTTCGAAGAACGCTTTCTGATCGCTGATATCGAAATGCAGGGGGAGTTCCCGTCTGAGCGGCGGTTTTGGTTCGAGCCCGCGTTTCACCCCGGTCAATCCGCCCTGTTTCACAAACAGCCCGACAATATCTATCGTATCGACCTGCAACTGGGCTGGGATGCCGACCCGGAGCAGGAGAAGCAGCCCGAGATCGTTATCCCGCGCATCGAAAAGGTGGTGGGTCATTCCGATTTCCGGCTGGATTGGGTCAGCGTCTATACGTTCCAATGCCGCCGTCTGGCCCGGTTTGTGCATGACCGGGTGATCTTTGTGGGCGACAGCGCCCATATCGTCAGCCCCTTTGGCGCACGGGGCGGCAATGGCGGGTTGCAGGATGTCGACGCGCTGGGCTGGCGCTTGGCGGCGGTGCTTGATGGGCGCGCGCCCGCAGCGGCCCTGACAGGCTATGACCGAGAGCGGCGGCATGGCGCGGATGAGAACATCACCAATTCAACCCGAGCGACCAAATTCATGACCCCCGATAACGGGATCGAACGCTTGTTCCGAGATCAAGTTTTGGCGCTGGCCGCGAAGGCAGAGTTTGCGCGCCCGATGGTCAATTCGGGCCGTTTATCAAAGCCTTGCGTCTATCCGATGCCGCTGGCACCGGATTCCCCTTTGCTGCCTGAGGAAAGCCGCCCTGGGGCGGTGGCCCCGGATGCACCCTTGGGCGATGGCTGGCTGCTGGACCGCTTGGGACGCCAACCAATCTTGCTGACCGTGGGCGTCGATCAGGCCGATCTGCCTGAGGTTCCGAACCTACCGGTTCTGGCGCTGGAAGCCGATGCCTATACGACGCCGCGCTATCTGGGCCACGCGATGCACGGGTATTATCTGATCCGGCCCGACCAGGTGGTTGCCGCACGGTGGACATCTGCCGAAGGCCCCGAGATTTCCGCCGCCTTATCCGCCATATGGGAGGGGGTATGACCAACCTGATCACCACACCGAACCTGTCACAGCCGGATGATTTCTACGCCGCGCTTTTGGCCACCCATAAAGACCTGCCCGAAGCGGAAAGCCACGCGCTGAACGCGCAGCTTATCCTGATCCTGGCCAATCACATTGGCGATCAAACGGTACTGACCCAGGCCTTGGATCTGGCGAAAGCGGGCTAAGCGGCGTTGGCCGCAACCTCGCGCCTTAGGAAGGCGGGCTTCATCGGTGCGCTCAACTCCGGCTCATAGACATAGCCGCCGCTGTCGAATTCCAAAATCGTCTCAGGCTCGGTCAGGCGGCGTTCGACGATGAAACGTGCCATCGCGCCCCGCGCCCGCTTGGCGAAAAAGCTGACGATTTTGGGCCCACCCGGTTTGTCTTCGAAAAACTGCGGTGTGACGGTCTTGAGCGTCAGAGCGTCCTGATCCACCGCCGAGAAATACTCGACCGAGGCGCAATTGATCAGATATTCGGCCCCCAATGCTGCGGCTTCGGCGTTCAGCGCCTCGGCCAGGCGGCTGCCCCAATAGGCATAGAGCGAGGGGCCTTTGCGGGTTTTCAGGCGGCTGCCCATCTCCAACCGATAGGCTTGGATTGCATCAAGCGGGCGCAAGAGGCCGTAAAGCCCCGACAGAATGCGCAGACGATCCTGGGCGAAGCGCAGGTCGTCGGCATCGAGGCTTGCAGCCTCCAACCCCTGATAGGTGTCGCCGGCAAAGGCCAGTGCGGCGGGGCGGGTATCATGTTTATCCTCGGCAAAGCGCTTAAAGCGGTCGGCGTTCAGCTTGGCCAGATCGGGCGAGATATCCATCAGCCGCGCCAAATCCTTTTGGCTGAGCCGTTTGGCGGCACGGGCCAGAACCTCGGCATCGGGTTGGAACTGCGGCTGGGTCATTTCCACGTCGCGCGCGGCCCAATCCAGGCGTTTGGCGGGGGAAATCACGGTCAGCATGTCGGCAGCTCCTGTTTGGGGATTTTGATTAAGGTAAGCGGCAGTTCTGGGTTATCCAGCCTCGCGCAGAACATCGAGGAAGGCGTCACCAAAGCGCGCCGCGCGCGGTTCGCCCAAAAGCCGTTCCAGCGTTGAAAGGTCGCTTGGCTGAAGCTCGGCCAATTTGGCCAGTTGAGACGAAGAACAGCTGAGTGGTTTGTCCAAGCCGGTTTCGCCGCGCGCCAAATCCGCCTGCGCGGCCAATAGCTTATCGTAAAGCTCACCCCGGCCCTTGCTGGCCAATCTGCGGCGGGCGGGATGCAGTGGTTCGGGGGCATCGCCGGTGATCACCGACAAAAACGCCGCGCCGTAGCGTTCCAGCTTGGTGGCCCCCACCCCGTTTATCCGCGCCATGTCGTCTAAGGTTTGTGGGCGGGTCTCGGCCATTTCGATCAGGGTGCGGTCGGTGAAAATCACATAGGCCGGCACCCGAGCCTCTTCAGCCAACGCGCGGCGCTTGGCCTTGAGCGCCGACATCAGTGGCGCGTCCTCCTCACTGACCAGGGTTTTCACCTGTGGGCCGCGCGCGGTTTTCTTGATCGTGTCGCGGCGCAGGGTAATTTCGGCCTCGCCCCGCAGGATCGGACGCGCGGCCTGGGTCATGCGCAGCGCCCCGTGGCGGTCGGGGTCGGGGCGCACCAAGTCATGGGCAGCCATCTGGCGGAACACCGCCTGCCAGCCGCGTTTGTCGAACTCGGTCCCCACGCCATAGGTCGGCAGTTGGTCATGGTTGCGGGCGCGGATTTTCTCGGTCTCGGCCCCCATCAGAATGTCGATCAAATGGCCAGCACCAAACCATTCTTCGGTGCGCAGTATCGCGCTGAGCGCTTTGCGCACGGGCGTGGTGGCATCAAAGGTTTCGGGTGGCGCGGCGCAGAGGTCGCAATTGCCACACGGCTCCGCCGTCTCACCAAAATACCCAAGCAGCACCTGGCGGCGGCAGGTCAGCGCCTCGGCCAAACCCAGCAGGGCGTTCAGACGCGCGTGATCGGCGGATTTGCGTTCGGGCGGTGCCAGCCCTTCGTCGATTTGCTGTCGGCGAAAACGGATGTCATCGGCACCATAAAGCGTCAGCGTATCGGCGGGCGCACCATCGCGCCCCGCGCGGCCAATCTCCTGATAATAGCCTTCGATGGATTTCGGCAGATCGGCATGGGCGACCCAACGGATATCGGGTTTATCGACCCCCATGCCAAAGGCGATGGTGGCGACCACGATCAAACCGTCCTCTTGGTTAAAGCGCGCTTCAACCTGGCGGCGATCCTCGGCCTCCATCGCGCCGTGATAGTGGCAGGCGCTATGGCCAGCCTCGCGCAGGGCCTGGGCCAGCGTTTCGGTCTTGGCGCGTGTGCCGCAATAGACGATGCCAGATTGCCCCTTGCGCGCCGCCGCAAAGCTAAGGATTTGCTGGCGCGGTTGGTTTTTCACCTCGAACGCCAGGGACAGGTTGGGGCGATCGAAACCCTGCAAAAAGGTCTCTGGCGCGGTGCCGTCGAACAGGCGCTCGACAATCTCGGCCCGGGTTTCGGTATCCGCCGTGGCCGTGAAGGCCGCAACCGGTACGTCCAGCGCACGGCGCAGCGCCCCGATGCGCAGGTAATCGGGGCGGAAATCATGACCCCATTGGCTGACGCAATGCGCCTCATCCACGGCGATCAGTGAGACGCCCGCGCGTTTCAGCATCCGTTCGGTGCCCGAGGAGGCGAGGCGTTCCGGCGCGATGTAAAGCAGCTTTAGGCTGCCATCCTCCAACGCGGCCCAAACCGCATCGCTTTCTTCCTGCGTATTGCCCGAGGTCAGCGCCCCCGCCGCCACCCCCGCGGCGCGCAACCCGCGCACCTGGTCGCGCATCAGGGCGATGAGGGGTGAAATCACCACGGTGACGCCATCACGCATGAGCGCTGGAAGCTGGAAACACAGCGATTTGCCGCCACCCGTGGGCATAATTGCCAAAACGTTCTTATGCGCCGCCACGGCGGCCACAATTTCGGCCTGGCCTGGGCGGAAGGCGTCAAACCCAAAAACAGAAGAAAGCAGCGCCTGGGCGTCGGACATCGGGGGCTCGCCTGTCGAAACTAAGATTTTCGCTCGATTTTTATGGACTGTCCCATGTTGCGGTTTGGTTAACAAGGCCCCCTAGATGCCGCAGGTGCGACATCATATTTGTGCGAATGATTTGCAATTGCACCATATGTGCTTACATATCCCTTGCCGCTGCGATAGCCGCCGCGGTGACGGTAATTTATGAAAAGGAGGGCACGAATGACCTTCGTTAAGACCCTGACCGCGGCCTGCGCTGGACTAACCCTGGCAACAGCCGCATTTGCGCAAACCCAAGAGGCCGAGGTGACGCTACGCTTCCAGCATTTCGTCAGCCCACTTTCGGCAAATCCAACCTATTTCATGCAGCCCTGGGCTGATGCGGTTATGGAGCAATCGGAGGGGCGTATCCGGGTAGAGCTTTACCCCTTCATGCAGTTGGGGGGCGCGGCCCCCTCCCAATACGACCTGATCCGAGACGGCGCGATTGATGGCGGTTGGGTGATCCCCGGTTATCAGCCCGGCCGTTTCCCCGAGGCTGAGGCGCTAGAGCTGCCCTTCATGACCACCAAATCGGGCGAGGAAGCCAGCCGCGCCGCCTGGACCTTTACCGAAGAGTTCCTGCTGGATGACTTCGCCGATGTGCATGTCATCGCGGCCCATATGCACGGGCGTGGGTTGGTGCATTTGCAGGGCGACGCGATTGATGAGCTGTCGGATTTCGACGGTCTGCGCCTGCGCGGCCCATCGCGCGCAGCGACCCTGCTGCTTGAAGGCCTTGGCGCAACCCCAATCGGGATGCCGGTGCCCGCCTTTCCCGAAGCTTTGGCGCGCGGTGTCGTCGATGGCGGTGTGATCACTTGGGAAATGTCGCCCTCGCTGCGGTTGGATGAGCTGACGCGCAGCCATACCGATGTGGCGGGTGACTATTCGCTTTATAATCTCTACTTCATCTGGGCGATGAACCGCGATGTTTATGAAGGCCTGCCCGAAGATCTGCGCGCGGTGATTGATGCCAATTCCGGCATGATGGCCAGCGCTTGGGCCGGGCGCGCCCATGATACCGGCGATGCCGAAGGGCGTGCCGCAATGGCGGCGGCTGGCAATGAAATCGCGGAAATGTCGGCAGAGCTGACCGCCGAAATCCAAGCCCTGGGCGAAGAGGTTACCGCCGCCTGGATCGCCGAGGCGACCGAACGTGGTTTGGACGGTGCGGCCTTGGTCGACGCGGCCCGCGCCGCCGTTGCCGCTGAACGCGGCAGCGCGCCGGGGCCCTATACCAACTGATCCAGCACCCCGTTTGAAACGGAAAACACCCCGGCCATTTCTGGCGCGGGGTGTTTTTGCATAAGACCTGCGAGACGCGTCCGGTCGGACAGTCAAGGGAGGGAGGGAGAGAGATCATATCCGTCCCGGAACATTCGCCCCGCAGGTTGTTTGCAGGCCACCACGATTATTCGTCTTCGCGGGCGGCTTCACGCAGTTCGGCAAAGATGTCCGCGCCATAAGCGGGGGTGCCGTTGTAGACAGTTGCGCCGTTCAGGCCGCGCAGATCACCAACATTATCGGCCGAGCCATTGACGATGTCGAATGCGGTCGACAGGCCCGAAGCGTTGCGGGTCGACACGAAGACCGAGTTGTCGCCGGAGGGCACGGTCACGCGATCTTGGATGCTGTCTTGATCCTGGTTGAAGTGCTGGATCGCGAAAGCGGTCGAGTTGGCGAATGCCGGGGCGGCCAGAGCGGCCAGAGCGGCGGCGAGGATAACAGTGCGTTTCATTGTAGTTTCCTTTCGGATTTCAGAGATTTAGCTCGAGGTTTCGATTATTCGTCTTCCAGGCTTGCAGCGCGCAGCTCGGCAAAGATGTCAGCGCCATAAGCAACGGTACCGGAGACAACGGTTGCGCCGTTCAGGCCACGCAGGTCACCGGCGTTATCGGCGGAGGCGTTTGCGATATCGAAAGCTTGCGACAGCGAAGAGTTGTTCGAGGTCGAAACAACAACCGAGTTGTCAGCGGCGGGCACAGTCACAATATCCATGATGCTGTCATGGTCTTGGTTGAAGTGCTGGATGGCGAACTCGGTCGAGTTGGCGAATGCCGGAGCGGCCAGAGAAGCGACCAGGGCGGCGATGATTGCAGTGCGTTTCATGTTTTCAGTTCCTTCTTCATTTGGGTGGCGCGCTTGGCGCCGGGTTGTGTGTTTCGGCGGCGTCTCGTTGCTGCCGATGACGAAGAAATGGAGGCTCCCCACCTCTCTTTCAATTCACGTAAGCCGGAGATTTTCGTAATATCTGTGCACATTTGCACAGCAATGTTTGTCAAAAGCGAAAGCCACACGGGCGCGTGTGCGAGACCGCGCGTTTCGTGAGGAATTTCGGCCCCAGGTGAAATAAAGCCGTTGATTTTGAGGTGTTTATTTCAACGCGGCGCGGGCGAAAAAAAAATCGATCAGGTCGGAATTTTTTGGAATTCAGGCTTGAATGACCTCTGCCAGGGTCAAAACCGTGCTTCCGATCCGCCTTTGATCACGCAAATTCAGCGATTGTGACAGAATCGGCGGCCCGTTTTCCTCCCAAACCACCATCGCACCGGGTTGAACCCAGCCATTTTCCAGGACCGAGGCCATGGCGCGTTCGCCAAGGCCCTGTCCATAGGGCGGATCAAGGAAGACCAGATCGAAGGTTGGCCCGCGATGGGCCCCCAGCGCGGTCGCGTCGCGGCGAAACATCTTGCTGATCCCCTGCGCCGCGCAAAGGGCGATGTTCTCGCGCAGAAGCGCGCGGGCGGCATTGCCATTATCGACAAAGGTCGCGTGTCTGGCCCCACGGCTTAGCGCTTCGAGACCCAAAGCGCCGGTACCCGCGAACAGATCCAGCACCCGCGCCTCGGCCACCAGGTTGCCATGGCTGCCATTGGTCAGGACATTAAAAAGTGTCTCGCGCGCGCGGTCGGTGGTTGGGCGCAGATGCGCGGCGGCATCCCCGGCCCCAACCTCGGCCAGGCGTTTGCCGCGCCAGCGTCCGGCAACGATCCTCACGCCTTTAGCAGGGCTTTGAGATCAGCCTCGGGGTCAGCCACGGTTTCGGGCGGCGGGGTTTTGCCCGCTTCGATCATCCGCTTGCCAATCATATAGCCGCGCGGGTCGTTCATCGCGTCAACGGCCAACAAGGTGCCGCCGCCATAGTACCAATGCGACCGCGCCGCGCCGCCATCGCGGATGACAACCTGATCATAGCCAGTGTTCAGCCCCGCGATTTGCAGTTTCACGTCATACTGATCCGACCAGAACCAAGGTTTGGGTATATAAGGTGTATCGCTGCCCAAAATGGTCTCGGCCACCGCTTCGGCCTGATCGATGGCGTTCTGCACGCTTTCCAACCGAATGCGATCCCCGCGATAGGGCAGGCTGGTGCAATCGCCCGCGGCGAAAATCTGCGGGTCTGACGTGCGGCCATGCGCATCGACTTTGATGCCATTCTCGATCTCAAGCCCCGCAGCCTCGGCCAGCGTGGTGGACGGGGACACACCGATGCCGATCAGAGCCAAATCCACCGGCATCTCGGTCACATCCGACAGGATCGCGCCGGTCACATGGCCATCAACCCCGGTCAGGCAGGTCAACCCGACCCCTTCCAACAGTCGTACCCCGTTCCGTTTATGCAAGGCGCGGAAGTAATCCGAGGTTTCGGGCGCCGCGACCCGTTGCAGGATACGGTCGGCCATTTCGATCAGCGTGACCTCCATCCCCTTTTTGCGGCAGACGGCGGCGGCCTCCAGCCCGATATAGCCGCCGCCTATGATCAGGGCGCGGCGACCTTCGGCGGCTTCGGGGGCCATGGCATCCACATCGGACAGGGTGCGCACCACATGCGCGCCCTTCAAATCACCCCCGACCGAGGCTGGCAATCGGCGCGGAACCGAGCCGGTGGTCAAAACCAATGCGTCATAGGGCAGGCTTTGCCCGCCCGCGATCACCACCCGATCCGCGCGATCAATCGCATCGACGCGGGTATCCAAGCGCAGATCGATAGCATTGTCGGAATAATAGCTTTCCGGTCGCAGATAGAGCCGGTCGAGCGCCATCTCGCCCAACAGATACCCTTTGGAAAGCGGTGGGCGCTGATAGGGCGGCGCATGTTCTTCCCCGATCAGCGTGATCGACCCATCAAAGCCCCCGGCCCGCAGTTTGGCGACACAGGCCGCACCCGCCTGCCCCGCGCCCACAACCACGATCTTTTGCATCCGCGCGCCCTTTCGCATTGGCCCTATTCCGTCCGGACCCTATATGCCGAAGGAACACCAAGACAAGCGAGGGAAGGACCCCAAAATGACCATTTCCGTAGGCGACACGCTGCCCGACGCCGCTTTGCTGCGCATTGGCGAGAACGGACCTGAGGCTGTGCAGATGGCGGCGCTGACCAAAGGCCGCAAGGTTGTGATCTTTGGCCTGCCCGGCGCCTATACCGGCACCTGCACCTCGGCCCATATGCCCAGCTTCATGCGCACCAAGCCCGGCTTTGACGAAAAAGGCGTGGATGAGGTGATTTGCGTTTCGGTCAATGACCCGTTTGTCATGCAAGCCTGGGGTGACTCGACCGGCGGCGCGGCGGCAGGGATCACGCTGCTGGGTGATGCCTCGGCCGAGTTTACCAAGGCGATTGGCATGAACTGGACGGCGGAACCCGTGGGCTTTTTCGACCGCTCGCGCCGCTATGCGCTTTATGCCGAGGATGGCGTGGTCAAAGTGCTGAATGTCGAAGAAGGCCCCGGCGTCTGCGAGGTCTCGGCAGGTGAAACCATGCTGGACGCGATCTAAACCGCGCCTGATCACCGGAAACACGAAAGGGCGGCCCGAACAGGCCGCCCTTTTTCTGTTTAGGTGGAACGCTATTCCACATCCAAAACCATGTGGTTCCCGCTAACCGTGCTTTCGGGGATGAATTGCACAACATCCCAATGCTGCACGATCAGCCCATCCTCGACCCGATAGATATCGATCACCGCCGCGCCGCGTTCGCCCGGGGCGGGGATGAACCAGGCGTGCTTGGCCACCAGATCCCCTTCGGCCACGGTGCGGGCGATCACAAACTCGGCCTCGGGCTGGCTGGTCATGAACTCGGTCCAGAACCCTTGCAGCGCCTCCCGCCCGTTGGGCAGGTTCGGGTTGTGCTGGATGATATCAGCATGGACGAACTCGTCGATCCGGTCGAACTGCCGCCCGTTGATCACGGTGTCCACATAAGCCTCGACCACCTCGCGCGGGCTGTCATCGGCAAGCGCCGGGGATGCCACGACTGCCAGGGCAAGCGCGGGGGCAAGGAAGAAAGATTTAGAAACTGCCATTTTGGCCTCCATCAATGTCATGCTTGGAAGATGGTGGCAGCTGAGGCATAAGTTAAATCGTATGATTGGATGGCGAGAATAACCTAGGTGGATTTGCAGCGCGCAGAGCTTTCCCTGCTGGTGGCCTTGGATGCGTTGCTGCGCGACCGGGGTGTAACGGCGGCGGCGCGGCGGGTGGGCATCACCCAACCGGCGATGTCGGCGCAATTGGCCAAGCTGCGCGATCTGTTTGGTGATCCGCTTTTGGTGGGCAACGCCCATGGCATGGTGCTGACCGCCCTGGCCGAAGAGATCGAAGCTCCCCTGCGCGCCCATATTGACGGGTTGCGCGATCTGGTGCGGGAACGGCATGTGTTCGATCCCGCCACCGCGCGGCGCGATTTTCGCGTGGTGGCGACCGACCATTTGCACAGTGATGTGGTCCTGCCCCTGGCAGCAGCCCTGGAACGGGAGGCACCGGGCCTGCGCATCGCCGCCCTGCCGCAGCCAACCAACCGCGCCTATGGGCTGGAGCGGGACACGGATTTGGTCGTGACCTCGGAATTTCTGACCGATGACGACCTGCCCGCCAAACGCCTTTACGTCGACAGTTTTGTCGTGGTCTGGCGGCGGGGCCATCCGCTGGCGCGGGGGCCAATTGACCTCGACACATTTTGCGCCTGCGACCATGTGCTGGTCTCGACCACCGGCGGGTCGTTTCGTGGCTCCATCGATGCCAGCCTGGAACGTGCCGGGCGCGGGCGGCGGATTGCGCTGTCGCTGCCCAACTTCTTGCTGGCGCTAAACGCGGTGCGGAACAGCGACCGTCTGGCCGTCGTGCCAGAGCGGCTGGCGCGGGCCAATGCCCATGGGTTGGAGCTGTCGCCGCCGCCCCTGCCCTTTCCCGACATCCCGATCCTGGCCAGTTGGCACCCGCGCATATCCCGCGACCCCGGCCATATTTGGCTGCGCGAGCGCTTGTATCAGTTGATGACGGGTTAAACGGCCAGGCGATCCATCTTGCTGGCCAGCGCAATATCAAGGTTGGACAACCCGCCCAGATCATGGGTGCTGAGCGTCACATCAACCGTCTTGTAGACATTGAACCATTCCGGGTGGTGGTTCATATGTTCGGCCACCATCGCGACCTTGGTCATCCAACCAAAGGCGGTGATGAAATCGTCAAAGACAAAGCTTTTGGTGATGGCGTCACGCCCTTCGACCGTGCCCCACCCATGTTCGGCCAAGGCGGACAGGGCCTTTTCACGGTTTTCCCCGGTCAGTTTTTCGGGTGTCATTCCTGTTCCTCCACATGCGCCTTTTTGAACGGGCCGTATTTGGTCAGCACTTCAATCTCTTCGTCAACCGCGTCGCGCTCGGCCTCCAAGTAATTGGCGATGGCCTGGGCAAAGCCCTGATCCCGCACCCAGTGCAGCGAATGGGTTTGCACCGGCATGTAGCCGCGCGCCAGCTTGTGCTCACCTTGGGCCCCGGCCTCGACCCGGGTCATGCCGCGCGTGATGGCGGCGTCGATGGCCTGATAGTAACACAGTTCGAAATGTAGACAGGGATGATCCTGGATGCAGCCCCAGTAGCGCCCGTAAAGCGTATCGCGCCCGATGAAGTTAAGCGCGCCAGCGATGGGCTCGCCCCCCTGCATGGCCAGGACCAACAAAATATCGTCGCGCAAATTGGCATGGGCCAGGTCGAAAAACGCGCGGGTCAGATAAGGCGTGCCCCATTTGCGCGCGCCGGTGTCTTGGTAAAACACCCAGAACGCATCCCAATGCTCTGGTAGAATTTGGTCGCCCGTCAGTTGCAGGATGTGCCCGCCAAACCCCTGCGCCTGAGCGCGTTCTTTGCGGATGTTCTTGCGCTTGCGTGAACTAAGACTGGCCAGAAACCCATCAAAATCGTCGAACCCATGGTTTTGCCAATGAAACTGCTGGCTGGCCCGCGCCATGAGGCCCATTTTCGCGCCAGCCTGAGCCTCGGCCTCGGTGCAAAAGGTGATGTGGAGCGAGGAAAGGTCGTTTTCACTGGCTAGCTGCACCGCCCCCTGCACCAAAGCTGCGCGCCCAATGTCTTCCCAGCCCGGGCGGGCCAAGAAGCGCCGGCCAGAGGCGGGGGTGAAAGGTACGGCCATTTGCAGTTTAGGGTAATAGCGCCCGCCCGTGCGCTCGTAGGCATGAGCCCAGTTGTGATCAAAGATGTATTCGCCCTGGCTATGGCCCTTGGCGTAAAGCGGGGCGACCGCGATGATCGTGCCCTCGGCACGGGCCACTAGGTGGCGGGGCTGCCAGCCGCTGCCAGTGCCCACAGAACCTGAGTGCTCCAACGCCTGCAAAAACCGATATGTTGTGAACGGGTCATATGCCCGCCCGCCATCAGCGTTTTCAGGGCAGGCGCAGGCATCCCAATCCGCCGCGTCGATCTGGTCGAGCGAGGTCAGAACTTCGATCTCAATTAAGGGGCTGCCGTCCACGGAATGGCCCTTCGCGCATGCGGAATAAGTCTTAGATGGGTCTGCGCAGCGCCGCGTCAATCGCGCGGGCGCAGGCCACGATCATTTGGGTGTGCGCGGGGCCATATAGGCTTCGAAAGTGATGTTGTCGGCCGCCTGCCGCGCTTGGGCCTCAATCTCGGGGCTGGTCACGGTCCAGCACAGGATCGGCACGCCCTGGGCTTTCAACTCGGCCACGCGGGGGCTGTCCAAATCGCGCCAATCATGGCTGATGAAACTCGATCCGCTCATCTCATAGCCCGATATCGCGCGCAGTTCAGCGCAAATCTCAGGCGGAACATCGGGCCATTTTTCGGTCGCGAACCCGCTGGTCACCAGGCCGCGGGGGATATCCGGGGCCAGGCGGGACAGGGCCGCGACCATGTAAGGGTTGAAGGACATCACCGCCGCCGGGCCGCCATAGCCGGACAAATCGCGGGCCACGGCCTCTTCCAGAGCGGTCTCAGCTTGGCCAAGCCCGCCCGATTGATCCTTAAGCTCAATGAGCAGCGGAACCCGCCCGTCGACCAAAGCCAGCATCTCGGCCAGGGTTGGGATCGGTTCGTCCGATCCAAGCAACGGGATGGTGCCCAATTCAGCGCTGGTGCGGTCTCGCACCAGGCCAGAGGCACCGGTCAGGCGATCCAGATCGTAGTCGTGAAACACCATCGCCACACCGTCAGCGGCGAGCTGAAGGTCCACCTCGATCCCATAGCCCGCCTGCACCGCGCGCCGAATGGCCGCCAGGCTGTTTTCCGGCGCGCCCTGCGTCTTGTCATGCAGGGCGCGATGGGCAATCGGCGTGGTCAGAAAGGCGGCGGGCAGGTCCATTGATTAGGGCGCAATCTCGAAAATGCCTTCGATCTCGACCGCGACGCCAAAGGGCAACGCCCCGGCGCTGACGGCGGAGCGGCTGTGACGTCCCGCATCCCCCAAGGCTTCAACCAAAAAGTCCGACGCGCCGTTGATCACCTTGGGCTGGTCGCCAAAATCGGGGGTGGAGTTCACGAACCCGGTCAGCTTGACCACGCGCACAAGCTTTTCCAGATCTCCGCCACAGGCCACTTTCACCTGTGCCAGCAGGTTGATGGCGCAGGTTTTGGCGGCGGCGGCCCCTTCTTCGACACTCATGGTGTCGCCAACGACGCCTACAATCATGCCATCGGCAGTCATCGGGATCTGGCCCGAGACATAAACCGTGTTACCGACGGTCACATAGGGCACGTAATTCGCTGCTGGCGCGGGTGGGGCGCTTAGCGTCACCCCAAGCTCTGCCAGACGGGCTTCGAAACCTGACGCCATGAGTGAATCCTCTTCCTGATTTGCGTTTTGCGGCACGCTAGCGATGCCTCTGGCAAAGGGAAAGGGGCGGCAAGCGGTCGGGATTAGTTTTCGCGGAAGGCCCGGTTGAAATAGGCGGCCAACGGGGCGACCAGATAGCTGAAGGGGCTGCGATCTTCGGTGCGGATGAAGGCCTCCACCGGCATGCCCGGCACCAGGCGGCGATGTTCGAGCCGCGCAATCTCATCCTCATCAATCACGATCTCGGCACGGTAAAACCGTGCGCCCGTGCCCTCCTCAACAAACACATCGGCGGAGATCTGGGTAAGCTGCCCCATCAAATTAGGGATGTGCCGCAGGTCGAAGGCGGGAAAGCGCAGGATAACGGGCTGGCCAAGAAAGATCTGATCCACATGGATGGCAGGCACGCGCGCGGTGATGATCAGGGGCCGCCCGTCGGGCACCAGATAGGCCACGGGGTCGGCGGCACGCAGCACCGATTGCGGGCCGAACAGGGCCAACCCGTGCAAGGTGCCCGCCACCGGTGCGCGCAGTTCCAACCGATCAATGCGCCGCGCAAGCTCCGCGACATGGGCGCGTAGCGCCTCCTCCTCCACACGCAGGTCGCGCAGCTCGGATATTGCGGCTTCGACGCGGGCATTGCCCAGTTGGATTATCTGCAACTCAGCTTCGACCACGCGTTCGGCGGCTTCGTATTTCTGCGCCTCGATCGCGCCAAGGCTGCCGCGCATTTGGGCCGCGTCGCGTTGCAACCGCAGGATCGGCCCATTTTCGGCCAACCCGCGCGCCAGCATATCGCGTTGCCGCTGCAGGTCGGCCTCAACCAAGGTGAGTTGTTCGTTTAGCGCCATCTCCTGCGCAGACAGGGCGGCGATTTGGGCCCCGATCTGGGTGATGCGGTTGTTGAGCTGGTCGGTTTCGCGCGCCTGGACCATGTTGCGCGCCCAAAACAGATCGCGCTGACCCTGCATCAGTTCAGCCCATGGCGGAGTTTCGGCCGCCGCGCGGCGCAGTTCGGGCAAAAAGCGCAAGGTGTGCGCACGGTCCCGCTCGGCCTCCAGTCGGGCGCGGCGGACGCCGAGTTCAAAAAGCTGCGCCTGGGCCACGGCCTGTTCTGCCACCAGGTCAGCGGAGTCCAGGCGCATCAAGACCTGGCCCAAGGCGACGCGATCCCCTTCACCCACCAGGACATCGGCAACCACACCACCATCGGGGTGCTGAATGGCCTGGCGGTTGCGATCAACCTCGATCTGGCCATGGGCCACAACCGCCCCGGCCAGGGTGGTCAGACCCGCCCAGCCGCCAAACCCACCGATCAAAACGAAAAGCGCCGCAAAGCCCAGCGCCATTGGCATGCGCACCGGCCACAACGCGGTTGGATCGTTGGGCCGAGGGGTCATGACACCCCCACCGGCACGCGCGTGGTTTTGCGGATATCGGCATAGTTCGATAGCGATTTCCGCAACACATCGCGCGTTGGCCCAAACATTGTCGGTTGACCGCTGGATAGCACCAGAAGCTTGTCACATTCTTTGATGGCGCTTGGCCGATGCGCCATGATCAAAACCGCGCGGCCATCGGCTTTGATGTCATGGATCGCTTGGTTCAACGCCAAGCTACCCTCGTTATCCAGGGCAGAGTTCGGTTCATCGAGAACCAGCAAAACCGGATCGGGATAAAGCGCGCGCGCCAACCCGATGCGCTGGATCTGACCGCCCGACAAGGTGGCCCCAACGCCGGATACCTGGGTTTCGTAGCCATCGGGCAGGTTCAAGATCATCTCATGGGCCGCGGCGCGTTTGGCGGCATCGGTCACACGGTCGCCATCGGGCGTTTCCGACAAGCGCGCGATGTTTTCGGCGATGGTGCCATCAAACAGGCTGACCGATTGCGGCAGATAGCCGATATAGCCGCCCAACGCCTCGGGCGCATATTGATCCAGTGTGGCCCCGTCGAGCTTGATTTGCCCCGCCCCCGGCGCCCAAACCGCCGTGATCGCGCGCGCCAAGGTGGATTTGCCCGATCCCGACGGGCCGATCACACCCACGGCCTGACCAGGATCGACGCGAAAGCTGACGCCGCGCAGGGCTGCGATGCGTGATCCAGGCGGTATGATGGTAAGCTGCGACACCTCCAACCGGGCTTGGGGTTTGGGCAATTGCATACGCTCAGGGTCGGTCTGTTCGCGGGTCAGCAGGCGGCGCAACCGTCGCCAGCTTTGCCCGGCTTCAGCGATCAGCGCCCATTGGCCAATCGCCTGTTCGATCGGGGCCAAAGCACGACCCAGCAGGATTGAACCGGCAATCATCGCGCCGGCGGTTAGCTCGGCCTGCAACACCAAATAGGCCCCCAGACCCAGGATCGCCGATTGCAGAAACAGTCGGAATGTGCGGCTAACGGCCATGAAAGCACCCACGCGGTCGGCCCCTCGCATCCCT
This sequence comes from Paracoccaceae bacterium, assembly GCA_965229695.1. GTDB lineage: Bacteria > Pseudomonadota > Alphaproteobacteria > Rhodobacterales > Rhodobacteraceae > JANSYL01. The sequence continues at coordinate 1,960,967 of OZ245921.1, read as the reverse complement.
TCGGCCAGCGCATGGGTGCGTTTGCGGCCCCAGCGCACAAAGGCCGCGCGTTGCATACCCAAGCTGCGGATCAATTCAGCCTCGGCCTGCATATCTTCGGCCATGCGATCGGCATCATGGCTGGCCCAACCCGCATTGGTGATCGCGGTATGGCTAACGCTTTGATTGATCGCCGCAACCGCGATCAGGCCCAAACCACCGGCAACCGCCAACCAGCCGAGCCAGGGGTGAAACACAAAAATCGCGGCCAGAAACAGGGGTGTCCATGGCAGATCGAACAGCGCCATCATCACGGGTGAGGCTGCCAAGCGTTGAACCGCTGCCAGATCCCGCAAGCCCGATTGGGTATGGCCGGTGCGTTTGGCTTGCATCAAAGCCGCACTGAAAACCCGCGAATCAAGGCTGACCTGCAAACGGGCGCCAAATCGGGCAGCGATGCGCCCGCGAGCGAATTCCAAAACGCCCATGATTAAGAACAAAAACGCGACCAATGCCGACAAAGCCAGCAGCGTTTCTTCCGAGCCGCTGCCCAAAACGCGGTCATAGACCTGCAACATATAAAGCGGCCCGGTCAGCATCAGCGCATTCACCGCTGCGCTGAAGAGCGCAATAGCCCATAAAAGCCAGGCATTTCGGCGTAAGAATGCGCGCAAATCATCCTTTGGCTTTCGCATTCGATGATTTGCCATGACGGCACACACTCCCGCGCAAAAGCCAAGACCGCCGGGCGAAGCCTTGACTTTGATCCCGCCTCCACCGTCTAACCAAGGCGAAGGTCCGCGTTTAGAAGCTCAGCAATCTCTTTCAATTGGGTTTACCGCCCCTATGTGTTGCGGACATTTTTTGACGTTTCGGGGAAGCCATCGTGCCTGCCGCCTTGCCCATTCCAAACCGTGCCGCCCTTTTGGCGGGGGTTTTAGCTGTTCTGCTGTCGGCTTGCGGCCCGGCGGCAATCCCGCCTGGCGATAGCATCGTAGACCGGGATGAAACCCGGAATCGCGCCAATCACGAATTCAACCGCGGGCTGGATCGGGTCTTGGTTGGCCCGGCCTCGAACGCCTATGGCACGGTGATCCCCGCGCCTGTGCGGACCGGGGTGTCAAACTTTGCCACCAATTTGAACCAGCCCAGCTATGTGCTCAACAACCTGCTTCAGTTCCGGCTGGGGCAAGCGATGCAAAACACCGCGCGCTTTGCGATCAACAGCACCATTGGCATTGGCGGCCTGTTTGACCCCGCGACCGCCATGGGTGTGCCCGCCGCCGAGACCGATTTCGGCGAAACGCTGCATATCTATGGTGTGCCAGAGGGCGCTTATACCGAATTACCGGTCTTTGGACCCTCAACCTCGCGCGATGCGGTTGGATTGTTTGTCGATATGGCAATGAACCCTGTTCGGGTCTTTTTGGACACGCCCGAAAGCCGTTATGTGACCGGGGCCGAGGTTCTGGCCCGGTTCAACGATCGCTATACGTTGGACGATACGATCGACAGCATTCTTTACGAAAGCGCCGATAGCTACACCCAGCTTCGGTCGATCTATTTGCAGACCCGGCGGTTTGAGCTGGGCGGATCAAGCAATCTCGAACTGGGATTTGACCCAGAGCTTGGCGGTGATGCATCACAGTCTGGCGACATCTATACTGATCCCTATTCCGACCCTTATATTGACCCCTATGCCCAATAGTTTCTTACTCACCCGCCGCAGCCTGATGACCGCCACCGCCAGCGCCCTGGTTCTGCCCTTTGTGGCCAGGCCTGCTGCGGCCATTGATACCAATGCGGCGACAGGGTTGGTGCAGCAGGTGGCGGCTGAGATCACGCGCATCATCAATTCGGGCCGCTCCGAAGCCGCCATGATCCGCGAGTTTGAACAGGTCATGGGCCGCTATGCGGATATGCCCACCATCTCACAATCGGTGCTTGGCCCGCCGGCTCGTTCGGCCAGCGCGGCGCAGCTGCGATCCTTTAGCGGGGCGTTCCAGGGGTATATGGCACGCAAATACGGGCGTCGGTTCCGAGAGTTCATCGGTGGCACGGTTTCGGTCACCGGTGCGCAGAACGGCAACCGCTTTGTCGAAGTGGTGTCGCAAGTGACCCTTTCCGGTTCCTCGCCGTTCGAAGTGCGATTCCGGGTCTGGGATCGCAGCGGGTCGCCAAAGTTCATCGACATGCTTATCGAAGGCATCTCGCTGGTGATTTCCGAGCGCAGCGAGATTGGCGCGCTCTTGGATCGCAATGGCGGCAATATCGACGCAATGATCAGCGACCTGCGTAACCTGGGCTAAACCCAGCTTTCACGGACGGTCGCGGCCCAAAAGCCCGCCCAAGACCTCCATCAAAATCTGCTCGGCCAGATCGGGGCGGCGACGCTCTTCTTCGACCAGCACGGGTTCGGGGCGCGCTTCGGCGATGGGATCGATCATCGGCAAGGGGCGTGGCGGAATATCGGTGTGAATGCCTTCCATTGTCTGGCGCCAAATCTCGGCGGGCAGGCCGCCGCCGGTCACGCCGGACAGCGGCGTGTTGTCGTCATACCCCATCCAAACACCGGCCACGTAGTCCGCGGTGAAGCCCAGGAACCAGGCGTCGCGCGCAGCCTGTGTTGTGCCGGTTTTGCCGGCGACCGGCCGGTCGGGCAGCTGTGCCCGGCGGCCAGTGCCATCGGCCACCACCTCGGCCATCATATAGGTCAGTTGCTGCGCCGCGAATTCCGAGATCACGCGTTCTTGGATGCCGCTGGTCTGTTCGAACAAGGGTGCGCTATCGCCCTGAAGGCGCAATTCCTGCACCCCGTAGGGAATGACCGCCGAACCACCGTTCAAGATGCCCGCATAAGCGCCGCTCATTTCGATCAGCGTCGATTCCGACGCACCCAAGGCCAGCGCGGGGCCAGCGGCCAAATCGCTTTCGATGCCAAATTCGCTGGCAACGGTGCGCACCAGGTCGCGACCGACCTCCTCCGACAACCTGACCGCCGGGGTGTTGAGCGAGGCGCGCAAGGCGTCGGTCAGGGTGACCTCCCCATAAAACTCATTGGTGTAATTGGTTGGCGAATAAAGGCCCGAGCCGGGGACGTTGATGGTCAGTTCCGCATCCAGGATCATGTCATCAAACCGCCAGCCCAGATCGAGCGCGGTTGCATAGACAAAAGGCTTAAAGGCCGACCCGGTTTGACGCATCGCCTGGGTGGCGCGGTTGAACAGGCCCGCGCCTTGGGTATCGCGCCCGCCCACCATCGCACGCACAGCGCCATCAGCGCTCATCACGATGATCGCGGCCTGCGCTTCAGAGCCTTCGCGGACCTGGTTTTCGAACACATCCGCCAGCGCCGCCTCGGCAGCGGCCTGCATCTCGGCATCAAAGGTGGTGCGGATGATCACGTCTTCGGTGGTGTCGCGCGTCAGGAAATCGGGGCCGGTGGCCATGATCCAATCGGCAAAGGCCCCGCCGGTGTTCTGTTCCGCCGCCTCTGACAGAGTTGCGGGGCTGGCTTGGGCTTGAGCCGCTTCGGCCTCGGTCAGATAGCCGTCGCGTTCCATCAAGCCCAACACAACCTCGGCCCGGCCTTGCGCACGTTCCAGGTTGCGCGTCGGCGCGTAGAAGGACGGGGCCGTCAGCAAACCCGCCAGCATCGCCGCTTGGGAGGCATTCAGATTGGCCGCCGATATCCCGAAATAGCGTTGCGAGGCACCTTCAAACCCGCGCGCACCGGCACCCAGATAGGCGCGGTTGAAGTATATCGTCAGGATTTCGTCTTTGGTGTAGCGCAGCTCCATCGCGAAGGAGAACGGCATCTCTTGGATCTTCCGCCACAGCGTCGTGCGGCGGCAGTCGGCCTCATACGCGGCTTCACTTTCCCAAGCCTCGGGGTCATAGGGCACACCCAGGCACATCAGCTTTGCGACCTGCTGGGTGATGGTGGAGCCGCCATGCCCTTCCAGCGGCCCGCGCCCTTCGCGCAGGTTGATGCGAATGGCCGAGGCGATGCCACGCGGATCGATGCCGGGGTGCCAGCGGAACCGGCGGTCTTCGGTGGCGATCACGGCGTTGGTCAGATGCGGGCTGGCGGTGGCGGGCGTGATGACGCCGCCAAACTGCTCCCCACGCCAGGCGAAAACCTCTCCGTTCCGGTCTAGCATCGTGACAGAGCCACGCGCGCGGGCGTCGGCCACAGCTTCAACATCGGGCAAGAGCGAATAGTAATAGGCGGTCGATGCAGCCAGGATCAGCATCACCGCCGCGGTGCCGCCCAAGACCAGACGCCAGATCACCCGCATTACCCAACGAAACGCCGCTGCAATCCAGCCCAAGGGGCCCCGGCGCTGGGTGCGCCGCACGGGCTTGCGGCGCGGCGCTTTTTTGCGGGTCTTGTTGCCACCACCGCTCGACCGCTTTTGCGTCGCTGCTGGGCGTCGCCGCTCGGCCACAATCCGGCGATTGCCGCCGTTTTTCGGACGCCCACCGCCCCGGGAAGAACTCATGCTTCGATCCTGCCTGGTTTTTCTTTCAACATAGGAAAAACCGAGTCGAATGTGGAGGGGTCATGCCGCGCTGCCGCATATCACATTCGCCTAAAAAGTAGGCAGCTCACATTTTTTGCGCAAAAAATTTGCAAAATCGCCCGGAACCCCACCGGAAAAGCCGCCGCTTCGTTGCCCCTTCCCACTGCGATGCCTGACCTGAGGCCCGTGACGTCCCAGGGGGACAATACAACAACCGGAAGGGTGACAAACGTGAAACTCATCATCGCAGCAATCAAGCCGTTCAAGCTTGAGGAGGTACGCGAAGCGCTCACCTCTATCGGCGTGCGCGGCATGATGGTGACCGAGATCAAGGGCTTCGGTTCGCAGTCTGGGCACACCGAAATCTACCGCGGCGCGGAATACGCCGTGAACTTCGTACCGAAGGTCAAACTCGAAATCGTCGTGGCCGATGGCATGGCCGATCAAGTGGTCGAAACCATCCAGTCCACCGCCAAAACCGACAAGATCGGCGACGGCAAGATCTTCGTTCTCGATGTGGCCAGCGCCGTGCGCGTCCGCACCGGCGAAACCAACGACGACGCGCTGTAAGACGCGACTGACTTTTCAAGGGAAACAAGTCACATGAAATCTCTTAAGTACCTTCCTTTGGCTGCGCTCGCGATTGCGATGCCGAGCCTGGGTCTGGCCCAAGAGGAGGCAGCGCCTGCCGTCTCTGAAGATGTGGTCTGGATCTTTAACAGCCTGCTGTTCCTGATCGGCGGCTTCCTGGTGTTCTTCATGGCCGCAGGTTTTGCGATGCTGGAAGGCGGCCTGGTCCGCTCGAAGAACGTCACCATGCAGATGACCAAGAACGTCGCCCTGTTTTCGCTGGCGGCGATTATGTACTGGCTGATCGGCTACAACCTGATGTACCCGCTGGGTGATTGGGCGATCGAGGGTTACTTCTCGGGTCTGTTCCCGTCCTGGGGCATTCTGGAGCCTGTCTATCTGGCTGACCAAGGCCTCGCAGGCGCGGATGACGCGGCTTATGCCTCGACCGGTTCGGACTTCATCTTCCAGCTGATGTTCTGTGCGGCCACCGCCTCGATCGTGTCGGGTGCTCTGGCTGAGCGCATCAAGCTGTGGCCCTTCCTGATCTTCGTGATGATCCTGACCGGCTTCATCTACCCGCTGACGGCCTCCTGGCAGTGGGGCGGCGGCTGGCTCTCCGAAAACATCGGCTTCTCGGACTTCGCCGGTTCGACCGTTGTGCACGCCTGTGGTGCGGCAGCAGCTTTGGCCGGTGCCATCGTGCTTGGCCCGCGTCTGGGTAAGTACAAGGACGGAAAAGTGAACCCGATGCCTGGTTCGAACCTGGCCCTGGCCACCTTGGGCATGTTCATCCTGTGGCTCGGCTGGTTCGGCTTCAACGGCGGCTCGCAGCTGGCCATGGGCTCGGTCGGTGACGTTGCGGATATCTCGCGTATCTTCTCCAACACCAACATGGCCGCAGCCTCGGGTGCAGTTGCTGCTTTGGTTCTGACCCAGATCATCTATGGCAAAGCCGACCTGACCATGGTGCTGAACGGCGCATTGGCAGGTCTGGTGTCGATCACGGCGGAACCGCTGGCTCCGACCCTGTTCCTGGCGCTGATCATCGGTGCTGTGGGTGGTGTGATCGTGGTCTTCACCGTGCCGCTCTTGGACAAGCTGAAGATCGACGACGTTGTTGGCGCGATCCCGGTGCACGGCTTCGCAGGTATCTGGGGCACCTTCGCGGTGGTCCTGACGGGCACCTCGACCGTTGGCGCCCAGGTGATCGGTATGGTCGCCATCATCGGTACCACATTCGTGCTGTCGCTGATCGTGTGGTTCCTGCTGAAGGCCATCATGGGCATCCGGGTTTCGGAAGAAGCCGAACTGCAAGGTTTGGACACCGCCGAACTGGGCATGGAAGCCTATCCGGACTTCACCAAAGGCTAAGCTTAGCTTCTGCCCCGATCCTCTCTGGGTCGGGGTTTACAAAACGGAAAGGGCGCCTGGTTTCGGCGCCCTTTTTCTTTGGGAAGTATCTGGCACGGCGTCAGCAAAGGTCGCGCCGTTTGGCATCTGCTGGATGCCTCCGGCGGGAGTTTTTTTGCCAAGATGAAGAGGGAGCAGGGGCGCTTTTTGTGCCGATGTCGAGCAATGAAAAAGGCGGCCGTCGCGGGCCGCCTTTGATTGGGTCGCGTGGCGTGAGAGAGGTTTACACCTCTTCGTCGATCCATTTTTGCAGGGCCGCTTTCGGGGCCGCGCCAACCTTATTCGACACCACATCGCCGCCTTTGAACATGAACAGCGCCGGGATGCCGCGCACGCCCAATTGCATCGGCGAATTGGGGTTTTCGTCGACATTGACCTTCACGATTTTCACCTTGCCGGCATATTCATCCGACAGTTCTTCAAGTGCGGGGCCGATCTGCTTACAGGGGCCGCACCATTCGGCCCAGAAATCGACAACAACGGGAATGTCCGATTCGCGCACTTCGGCATCGAAGGTGGCGTCGGTAACGGAAACGGTGGCCATGGGCTGCGCCCTCCTGCTGGCAAAATGCGTAGAGGTGAGAACCTAGGAAGCCGCCCGCCCAAGGTCAAGAAGCTGCGCGCATCAAAGCGTCGTATACAAGATCATGCGGCAGGGGCATCAAGGTTGCGTCGGTTGACCAAAGGATCGCGGTCTCAACTCGGCGGTCGGGATAGATGGCCGCCAAAAGCTCGGCATAGGCCCCCATTTGGCGCAGCAGACCTTCGGGAACGTTGGCGGGGCTGTCGGGCACGACGCGATTGGTTTTGAAATCCACCGCCAAGATGCGGTCGGGCTCGACGATCAGCCGGTCGATCACCCCCATCACCGGCGCGCCCAGGACCGCGCTGTCACCGGCCAGTTCCACCTCGGCCAGGGTATCGGTGTCGAAAACAAAGCTCAAACTCGGGGAGGTCAAGACGCGGTTCGCAACCTCAAAGGCAGCGGCGTGCGCATCTGGGTCGATATCTTGCGCCTCAAACGCGCAAATCCCTGGCACGGCGGCGGCCCAAGCAGGGGTTGGCAGGCGTGGCAGGTGCTCCAGCAGCAGATGCACCAAACGCCCGTGGCGCAGCGCGCTATGATCTTCCTGCCCCGATAGTTCGCCCGGTAGGGTTTTGGCGCCTCCCAGTTCCGATGGCCGGCGCACCGCTTGGTCGCGCACTGGGCGTGGCGCGGGGCGGTTGACCCAATCTGGCAAGGTGGGCGGGGCCGGAGGCGCTGTTTCGACGGGCGACAAAGCGCCCCAATCGCCGGTTTCAAGGCGCAAGCCCTGCTCCCCCGACATGTCCAAGGGCGCGGCCCCAAGCCCCTGCAAAGCGGCCCTGATCTGACCGTACCAACTGTCGCCGGGGGCTTTGCCGACCTCACCAGCGGCAGCCACAATCAGCCAAGATTCCGCGCGCGTCATCGCGACATAGAGCAGGCGGTCATATTCAGCGGCATCCGCCGCAACCAAGCGATCCAACTCGGTTGCGATCAGGTCTGGTGCATCCGCGCGCCGCCCCGCCGCCCAAAGCACCGGCCCATCGGGCGGCTGCACCAGGCTGATCCGCGCGGCGGCGCGGCGGCGCAGGCCAGTGTCGGGCAGGATCACGACCGGGGCCTCCAACCCCTTAGCGCCATGCACCGTCATCACCCGAATCTCGCCCTTGGCCTGGGCCAAATCGCGTTTGACCACCACCTCCCCGGTCTCAAGCCAGCCAACAAAGCCAGTAAGGCTAGGCACTTCCATCCGTTCAAAGGCCAGCGCCTGGGCGAGCATGGCATCGATCCCATCTTCGGCCTCTGGGCCCAGGCGGGCCAACAGCCGTCGGCGGCCGTCATGACGGATCAGAACCCGTTCGATCAGATCGTAAGGTCGCAGGAAATCGGCGTGGTCGCGCAGATCCTCCAACATCGCGACGGTTTCGGGCCAATCGGCGGCACGCTCCTGCAAGGCGCGCCACAGATAGCTGCCCCGGCCATGGGCCAGATCGAACAGCTCCGCTTCCGACCAGCCGCCTAGGGGAGACCGCAAGACCTCGGCCAGGGAAAGATCATCTTCCGACGTCGCCAGAAACCGCATCAGCGAAAGCAAATCTTGCACCGCCAAAGGGTCAGCAATCTGCGCCCGGTCCACCCCGGCAATGGGCAGGGTTTTGGCCTTGAGCGCTGCGATGATGGCGCGGAAAAGGGGGGAGCGTCGCTGCACCAGGATCAGGATATCGCCCGGTCCCACCGCGCGTTGTTTGCCATCCACGGTGACCGGCGTGCCCTGAGCGATCATCGCCGCGATTTGATCCGCCAGGTGACGGGCCAATCGGGTTACATGGTGATCAGCAGCCAACAGGTCTTGCGGATCGTCCCAGTTGGGTGGGTCGGTCTTTTCCGCTGGCGCCACCACCGGCCAAAGATCGACGCGACCCGGCTTATCCTCGAAAAACGCGTAATGGCGGACATTCCGCCCAACCCCGCCGGTTTCCGCCAGTTCGGCCACACGGTCGACCAGCGCCAGGATCGGTGGCGCCGAGCGGAAGGAATAGAGCAACTCTCGATCCTGGAAGGGGGCGCTAATCTCGCCCAGGCGCCCAGCGAAATGATCGCGCATTCGGTCAAAGCCCGCCGGATCGGCCCCTTGGAAGGAATAAATCGACTGCTTTTTATCCCCGACGACAAAAATCGTGCGCTGCACATCGGCACGCGCGCCATCGCCAGCGGCGAAATCCTCGGCCAATTGCGCCACGATCTGCCATTGATCGGGGCTGGTATCCTGCGCCTCGTCGACCAGGATATGGTCGATCCCCCCATCCAGACGGAAGAGCACCCATTGCGCCACGCCAGGCGCGGTCAGCAACGCGCGGGTGCGTGAGATCAGATCGTCAAAGTCGAGCCAACCCCGTTCCTGCTTGGCCGCTGCATAGGCGGGCAGAAAACAGCCGGCGAAGCGATGTAGCGCCTGGGTCCGGCGCGCAGCCTGCAGGGCGAGGCGTTGCGGCCGCGCGACCTCGACCCGGCGCATCAGGTCTTCGAAAAGCGCAAGATCGGGGCCCAAAGCAGTGCGGACGCTTTTATTGGCAAAGCTGTCGATCTTAGCGGCGAACGGGGCTTTCGCCTTCTCTCCAGACAGCAATATGGTTTCGAGCGCGGCAAGGCCGGACATATCCAGCGTGGCCCAATCCAAGGTCGATAGCAGGCGATACGCCTTGGCCTGTTGGCGGTTTTCCGGGTCTAGCTGCGCGGCCACACGTTGACACAATCCCGCTTCATCCCCTAGCCGCACCTGCGCCACCAATTGGGTGTCCGTCAAACCCGGATCGATCTCAAACACGGCGGCAATGCCCGACCAATCAAGTGGTTTGGACAGGGCCTCGGCGCGTGCTGCAACGCCCTGCGCCAAACGCACCAGGCCATCATCGTCACTCAGCTGTGCGGCCAAGCCATCAATGGCGGGTTGGGTGCCTGGATCATCCGCCAGCCGGTCCAGCAGATCGGCAATCAATCGCGTCTGCACCCGTTCGTCGATTTCCGTGAAGCTGGGGCTTACGCCCGCCTCCAACGGAAAGCGGCGCAGGACCGACGAGCAGAAGGAATGGATGGTTTGGATCTTCAGCCCGCCGGGCGCTTCAATGGCGCGGGCAAAAAGCGTGCGCGCCTTTGACAGAACCCCGTCGTCCAAGGTGCCCGGCGGCACCCCCACCGCACGCAAAGCTTCGGCCAACTCCGCGTCGTCGCGCATCGCCCAATCGCCCAAGCGGCGGAACAGGCGGTTCTGCATCTCCATCGCCGCAGCTTTGGTATAGGTCAGACACAAGATGCGTTCGGGGGGCACACCTTCGAGCAACAGCCGGGCCACCCGGTCGGTCAGAACGCGTGTCTTGCCCGAGCCCGCATTGGCGCTGAGCCAGGTGGAGGTATCGGGCGCAGCGGCTTCGATCTGGGCGCGGCTGGCGGCGTTCATGGCTTCGCACCAACGGGGATCAAAACCGGCGGATCGGTCTCATCCCATTCGCCGAAGCGGGCCAGATGATCGTAATCCCCGGCATAACGCAGGTCTTGCATCGCCCGGCGCGCGGGAAAGCCGGTGTCGGGCGAGCGCATATGAGCAAGACGGCGCTCAAACTGCTGGGTGGTTTCTTGCAGCTCTTCCGGGGTCGGGTCATGGGCCACGGTCGCGGGCGAGGTGCCCAGCCCAAGATAGGCGATGTGATGGACCAAAGCCGGGGGTGGCAGATCAAAGCCGCCGCCCATGACCATCAACGCTTCCAACCAAAGCTGTTTGTTGAAAGCGCGTTCTTGTTTGTCGGTGGGCGGCGCGCCGGTTTTATAGTCATAAATCGCGTAGCCGCCCGCTTCCAATCGATCGATGCGGTCGGCGGTGCCTTTAAGCGTGACGCCGGTGCCCGGCACTTCCCAAAGGCCGCGCGCTTCCAGCAGGACAGGTGCCCCCCGGCGGCGCCGATCCGTTTCGGTTTGATGCAACCATTCCGCCACCCGCAGAATTCTGGCGCGCCAAAGTCGTCGGGCGGCGGGCCAGGGGGCATGGGTTTCCAGAATCTGGTCGGTGATCTGCAACAAGGTTTCTTGGGTCTCTGCCGCACTGGTCAGACCGCCCGGCGTTGCGTCTACAAAGGCGCGCATCACCGTATGCAGGACAGTGCCGCGCAGCGCCGCATCGGGTGCTGGGCGCAGGGGATGAAGCGGATAAAGCTTCAAAACCCGCGCGGCATAAATCGCGTAAGGATCGCGGATCAGCTTTTCGACTTGGGTCACGCTAAGCTCGGTCGGGCGCGCATAGGCGGGCGGACAGGGTGCGGGCCTGGGGGCAAGGTCCACAAGTTCCTCCGGGGCGGGGCGCGACATCGCTGCGGCCTGTGCTAAATACTGCGCGCCGCGCCCACGCATATCCGCCAGCGCATCCGATGCCTCGGCCCCTGCCCCCTGCAACATATTGGTCAGCCGATTCAACCAACGCGAGGGCACCGTATCGGTCTCATCATCGCGGGTGGCGCGGGTCAGCCATACCTCGGGCGCGGCGGCGGCTTGCTGAAAATCATGGGCCGCAAGGCCGATCACCCGATCGGGCAGGCGCAATCCGGCCTCGGACCGCATCGCGCGGTTCAGCCACGGGTCAGCGGCGGGCGGGCTGGGCCAACTGCCTTCGTTCAGCCCCGACAGGATCATCAGATCTGCCCCTTGCACCCGCGCCTCTTGCGTGCCCCAGATCAGGATATCGGCATGGGGCCGCAGGCTTTCGCGCGCATCGCGGTCGTGGGTCAGCGCGTTGAAGAAATCGCGGTAATCCAAGGCGGGCATTGCGCCACCTTCGGCCGCCGCGGCGGCAAGTTCGGCCATCACCCGTTCCAGCGCCGCGCCGTCTTCACCGTCGAACAGGGTTCCGGCCCCTTCGGGATTGGAACCTGCGGCAATGGCCCGCGCCCGATCCAGATGCGCTTGAACGCGGGCGGGCAACTGCGCCCCGTCGCCCATCGGGCCGGGTAGAAACTGAGCGATCAGCCAATCAATCCACGCCATCGCGCCAGGATCGTCTTTGCGCTTCGCGGCCCAGGCGCGCAAATCGTCGGGCTTGGGGATCGCGGCATCGCCACGGCGCAGAAGCTTGAGCTCCAAGTCGCGGCTGCGCAGCAGATGCGGCCCCCGGTCAGACCCGGAATGGCAGATCGGATGTTTGAGGATCGTGATCAGCAACTCGGCCTGCACCGGCTGGGTCAGCAACTCCAGCACATGGCGCAGAAACCGCCCGCCCGCGGTCAGCGCCAGGGGCTGCCCAGTGCTGTCATCGGGCACGATATGCCAGCGATCCAAGGCGGCGGTGACCTGCCGTATCAAACGTGGATCAGCGCTGATCAAAGCGGCACGCTGGCCGGTTTCGGCAGCCTCTCGCAGGCGCAGGGCGATGGCTGCGGCCTCCTGCTGGGGGCTGGGGGCTTCGACAAGGGTGACGGGCGCAAAACCGGTGCGCAGGTTGGGCAGTTTCGGCCCCTCGGCCCGCCATTGATCGGTGACCGGGGCCGGGCGCAGGGCGAGCGATAGGGCGCGGGCGCGATCCGCTGTTGCCGCGGCGGCCCCGCGCCAATCGGCAATATCCCACGGCGCGATCCCGATGCGTTGGGCCAGTTTGGCCAGGCGAAACTGCGGGTGATCTTCACCAGCCAAGCCGATGCGCCGCTCGGTCAGCAGCCCTTGCCACACCGCTTTCGGCAAATCACGATCCAGCCCTGGCAGGATCACTGCGCCCTGCGGCAGCGAAGCAACCGCCGCCATCAAGCGCGCCGTCGCCCCGCGCGACCCGGTGGAGCCCGCGACGATGATCGGGCGTTCGGGCGGCGCGATCTGCCAATCGCGGATCATCCGGTCGATCACAAGGCTTTGGCGCGCATCCTGCGTCAGCGGCGCGGCATCCTCGAAATAATGATCGACAAGGGCCAGAAAGGCCTGCGCGCGCTGCCAGTGCTGGGAATGCTCGGCCACATTCAGCCCGGCAACGGTGCTGGGCGTCACGCCTTCCTCGAACATTTCACCCATCAAATCGGCCAAGCTGTCGGCCAGGTCATAAAGCGCCGCGCGCGGGGCCAGGTCGGGGAACCGATCCAATAGCTGCCCGATCAAATTGGCCAATTCCAAGCGTAGCTTCAGTGGCGGGACGGCGGGGGGGAGACCGGCCAGATCCCCCTCTTGGCTCAGCGCCTGCACGGGCCGAATGCGCGGCAGAAAGCCAGGCCCGCGGGCCGCAAAAAGCGCCCGCAGACGCCGGTGCATCCGGCTATTGGCCACAAAGATTTCAACCCGCGCACAGGCCTCGGGCGGTGCGTCTTGCAAACGCTCCAACAGGCCGTCGACCAGGCCCGCGCAGAAATCGGTGCCAATCGGTGTCGCGAAGAGGCGCGGGGTGTCTGAGCGGTCAAAAAGCATCGGCCACCATCGCCTCGGCCTGAACCACCCCCTCGGCATGGCCGACATCGGCCCAATGGCCTGGGTAAAAGCAACCAAAAAGCCGCCCGCGATCCATCATGGTCTGCCAAATCTCTAACAACGAAAAGGCGCGAGCGGGATGCGCGGCGATCAGATCGGTCTTTAGGATTTGGGCACCTGTATAAACCAACCCCTCCGGGCTGCGATCCCAACTTAGGTGGCCCTGGGCGTTGCGGGCAAAATCGCCTCCCCGCACACGGCCGACCGCACGGGATCTTGGAACCAGCAACAGCAGCGCGTCCATGTGATCGGCATCCCAGGCCTGATCCAGCACCAGATGCGGCACCGGCCCCCGCCAGACAGCATCTGCGTTCAGGGTCAGGATCGGATCGGTCCCAAGCTGTGGCAGCGCCTGTTTGATGCCGCCCGCCGAGTCCAATATCTCGGGCGTTTCATGCGAAAACAGAACGTCTGAGTGATGGTCGTCAAGGTAGCTTTGCAATTGGGCGGCGCGGTAATGGCCGTTGGTAAGGATCGGCGCGGCGGGACCGGCGGCCTGGATCGCGTGGGATATCAGCGCCCGGCCCGCAACCGGGATCAGCGGTTTGGGACGGTCTTTGGTCAGCGCGCCCATGCGGGTGCCGAACCCGGCGGCCAGGATCATCGCAGCGCGTTTCGTCACGAGGGCACCGCCAAATCCCAGGCCGACGCCTGGGCCAAAAGCGCAGCGACCGGTCGGGCCAAACCGGCCAGGCCCGGATCGCGCGCAGCACGCGCGATCAAAGCGGTCGTGCGGGGCAGATAGGCGGCATAATGCGGGCGTTCGGCATCGGTGGCCAAGCGATGAAAAACACCCAAAATCCGCAGGTTTCTGAGCAGCGACAGCGCGTTGATCCGGCGGGTCATGGCAGCACCGTCCACCCCCAAGCGGGCTGCAAAATCGGCGATCAATTCCTGCCTCCACCCCTCGGGCACGACCCGGCGCGGATCGTCGATGAGCGAGGCCAGATCGTAGCCCAGCGGCAAAACAACGGCATCCTGAAAGTCGAGCAAACCGATGCGGGCAAGACCCGCGCGATCCGCACACCACATCAGATTGTCCGCATGGTAATCACGCAAAGCAAGCGCGGCCTGCCCAGCCGCATGCTGATCCAACGCACGCCCCAATTCGAGGGTCAGATCCTCCCGCAGTGCGGCTGGGGCGTCCAGTCGGTCCAATGTCAGATCGACCATGGCCACCAAATCGGATTGGCCGGGGCGCGCAACCCATTCCGGCGCAGTGCATTGGGACAGGTGCAGCGACAGCTCAGCCGCCGTTTGATAGGCGGCGCGGGCGGTTGATCTGTCTGTCTCAAGCAATCGCGCCAGGCTGTCGGTGCCCAAGTCTTCAATAAGCGCAAAACCTTGGGCCCGGTCGACCGAATAGACCTCTGGCGCCGCCAGCCCGTTCTCCCGCAAATAGGCGGCAAGCTCGAGGAACGCGCGAAACGCGGCCCGATCAGCCTCTGTCGCCAAAGGGGTGTGCATCAGAACGGCGCTCGTTTGTCCCACTTGCGTGACGCGCCAATAGCGACGGGCCGAGGCATCCTGCGCCACGGGCTGAAGCGCGGCCCCCGCCCGGTTTGCGGATCGCAGAAACACCTCGCGCGCGTGCTTGCTCATGCGCCCTGCACCGCCAGGCGAAGCCGTGCTGCCAAATCAGAGCTGGGGTCAGCCCAAAGCGCGATATCGCGCGCGTCGGGGGCGTCAGCCGGGGTGTCAAACCGCAGCGTTGTGGCCGAGGCGGGCCAGCCGCCATCAAGCCGCGAGGGCCATTCGATCAGGCAAATGGCCGTCTCGAACGCCTCGTCCAGGCCCAGTTCCAGAACCTCCTGCGGATCGCCCAAACGATAGAGGTCGGAATGCCAAATCTCCGGCCCCGGTGGGGCGTAGGTTTGCACCAGCGTGAAACTGGGCGACGGCACTTCGACCGCCGCACCCTCAGCGCCAAACCGGGCCCGGATCAAAGCGCGGGCGAAATGGGTTTTGCCGCTGCCCAACGTGCCATCCAACAGGATCGTATCGCCCGTGCCAAGGAGCGGTGCGATTTGCGCCGCCAATTGGCTTGTCGCGGCTTCATCCGGCATACGGGCTTGGGCCAGGCAGCGCCACTGCGCTGGCAACCGGGACAAATCATCTTTGAAAGCGTGGTCAGGCGTCATTGCGACCAGTTTTACCCGAACCCCAAGGGCCTGCAATCTCTCCCAAGTCCGAAGCTTGAGTGCGGGTTCAATCCAGCTGCGGCACCGGCGCACCGGCCGCTCTGCGCAAAGATGCAAACTGAGCCGCTGGGGCCTGGGCCGCTTCCGGCTTGAATTCAACCAGGCTGGCCCCACCGGGCAGGCTGGAAACGGCGCAGGTCAGGGGCTGACCGTGCTTTAGAACCAATTGCGCCTGCCAAGCCTTGCGGCTGCCCGGTCTCCCGGCAAAGCGGCGCAGCCTCGTCCAAAGACCCGTTGGCTGGGCCTGGCTTTGCCAAACTTGGATCGCATCGGTCAATCCATGCTGCGTCTCAGGCGTGGGCGCTGGGTCATACCCCCAAAGCGCGGCATATTCCGCATTGCTCGAAACCAATCGGCCATCATTGGCGAAGACCGCCAAGGCGTTGGGGTTTTGATCGATGACCGCCTGGAACAAGGCCAGGTCACCGCGAAATTGGCGGGTCAGCGAAACCTCGGAACTGATGTCTTCGAACATAAACGCCACCGCCCCGTCGGGATGCGGGCGGCCCATGACGCGATAGGTTTGGCCGCCCGGCAGGCTCCACAACTCCTGATAGCTGCCATCCTGTGCGCCCTGTTCAAGGCGCTCAATCTCATCCCGCCAGGAGCGGTAATCCTTGGGCTCGGGCATACGCTGACGGTCTCGCAAGGCGTCCAGGAACGCGGCAAGGCTGGGACGGCTGGACAGAAACAGCGGGTCTAGAGTCGAATGGGTGACGAGGGCCGGGTTGAACACCATCAGGTTGCGCGCCCGGTCAAACACCGCAAGCCCAATGGGCAAATGCGCGAAGGTTTTCGAAAGCGTCTGCACAAAGCTGCTCAGCGCGGTTTCAGCGGCCACCAACTGCCCCACCGGCAAAGCAACCCAAAGCACGCCACCATCGGATTGCGCCCGGGCAGTCACGTCATACCAGGCCGGGTCCGGTCCCTGCGGGTCATCGGCACAACAGCGCCGTTCGTCGCCGGGGGTGGGTAAGTTGCCTTGGAAAAGGTTGAAAAGATGCGGCAATGGCCAGGTTTCGGCGGCCGCCGGACCCGCGATCCGCGCAACCAGATCGAAATAGGGGGCGTTGGCCCAGAGGATTTGGTCGTCGCGCCCGGTTTTCCAGACCAGCATCGGCCCAAGATCAAGCGCGCCGCGCAGATCCTCAGCCTCACCCCTGAGCGCACCCAATGCGGCGCTATCCACGGCCTCGCGCCCACGGCTGGTATCGGTGGGGCCGATGGTGAGAACCAGGCGATCCGCCTCTTTCCGGCCCGCGAGTGTCAGTTCATCGACACCGATTTTCGCGGTCAGTAAAAACGCCTCCCCCCGCGATTTCAACGCATCAATCCGCGCGGTGACATCGGCGTGCAGCCCGGCCAACCCGTGGGTTAGGGTCTCAAAAGCGCGGCTTCGATCGATCTCGGGTTCTAAAAACGCGTCATTTGGGTCGATGGGGGAAAGCAAGTACCCTTCGCGAAACTCGTAGAAATGCGGAATGTCGAGCAAGACGGGGCCACGCCGGGCCCCATCAACGCGACCGGGGTCGGGCAGCATGCGCCCGGTCAGCAAGACCGCTAAGGCAGCCGCGCAAAGGCTAATCGCGCCAAAAAGGAATAACCCCCCCATTCCGGTTGAAAGCATCTCCATCCCTGGTCGATCCCCGTGCAGGAATTTCATCCATAGGTAGAATGTGGTCGAGTTATTAACAGGTGGTTAAGTTAACCAAAGGTTACAAACCCGCTGTTCATGACGGCGGTCAAACCGTGAATTGCTGGTTTTCGCCCAAGGGCCCCGTGGCTTGATCATCCAGCAGGCCAAGCACCGAATGCGGCCAGATAACCTGCGCAATTGCGCCCCCCTTTTCGGTCTTATCCTCTGCCGACAAAAAGGGATCGGTGGCATTCCAAAACTGCACCTTCGCCCCGGAGCGTTCCAATAGGGTCTTGGCGATGAACAAGCCCAGGCCCATCCCCTCATAACCCGGCCTGACAGCATCGCTGGCGCGGTTGCGACGGCGCAGGAACGGGTCACCCAAACGCCCCAGAAGATCGGGGGGGTAGCCCGATCCATCATCGGTGATGCGCAAGCGAATTTCGCCATTGCCCCAATGCCCTTCGACCCAGATCTGCGCTTCGGCAAAATCCACCGCGTTTTGAACCAGGTTACGCACGCCATGAATAATCTCGGGCTTGCGCCAAATGATGGGCTGACCTGACGGTTCGCCCGCATCGGGCAGAAAATCATATTGCACGGCGATACCCCGATCCTCGTGCGGTTCCGCCGCCTCGCGCACGACCGCGCCAAAGGGTGCGGACCGCATGTGCAGATCGTCTTTGCCCGCGCGCCCCATCGAGCGCATGATATCGCGGCAGCGATCCGCCTGTTCGCGGATCAGGCGCGCGTCTTCGGCCAACTCTGGTTGATCATCCAACTCCTCAGCCAGCTCGGTGGACACCAGCTTGATCGTGGCCAAAGGCGTGCCCAGCTCATGCGCGGCAGCAGCCACCACACCGCCCAGATCGGTCAGCTTCTGTTCCCGCGCCAGCGCCATTTGCGTCGCCAAAAGCGCCTGGCTCATCCGGTGGGTTTCCGAGGTGATGCGCCGGGCATAAGCCGAGACAAAAATGATGCCGATGCTGATCGACAGCCAAAAGCCGATCACGAAAAGCTCCGGCAATTGTAAAACCTCACCCGTGGCGGTTGTCAGCGGAATGTAGAAGAACGCCAAAAGCGTGATCATCACGACCGCCAAGGCCCCCAGAATCGTGGTTGACCGCATCGTCAGCGCTGTGGCGGAAATGGTGACCGGGGCCAGGATCAGAAGCGCGAAGGGGTTGTTCAATCCGCCCGTTAGGAACAGCAAGAAGCTAAGCTGTGACAGATCGAATAGCAGCGTCAGCATCGCGTCGCGGTCGCTCAACCGTTGGTTTTCGGGGAAGATCGTCATCGCGATCAGGTTCGAGATAACCGAGGCCCCAATCGCCAAAAAACAAAGCCCAAGTTCAACCCGCAGGCCCAGATAAAAGCTTGCGATCACCACCGTGACGGTCTGACCCAGAACCGCCAACCAGCGCAGCACCAAAAGCGTGCGCAGCCGCACCCAATCGCTGCGGGCATCTTGGCGGAAAAAATCAAAGGCTGGGTCGGTTGCCGCCATGGCCGAGGCTTTCTGTCACAGGAACGGTGTCGTGATTTGATAGGTCGCGGAACCTAAGTAATCAACTCGGCCAACGTTTTACCGAGAGGTCAAGGATGACACGGAACTTTGCCATCGCCGCCGTTGCACTTGTCGGCGCGCTTATGCTTGCAACCGCCATCGTGATTACCTTGGGCCAAGCACGTCAGGCCGCGGATGCCGATCCGTTTGGCCAATGCCGCACAACCGCCATTGCAGGCGGCGCGGATGTGATCGGCGGGCCGTTCACGCTTATCAGCGAAACCGGGGATACGGTGACCGAGGCCGATGTCATCACCGAGCCCAGCTTGCTATATTTCGGCTACACCTTTTGCCCAGATGTCTGCCCGCTGGACACCGTGCGCAATGCCGAAGCCGTCGATATCCTTGATGCACGCGGCCAGCGGACCCAACCTGTCTTTATCAGCGTCGATCCGGGCCGCGACACGCCCGAGGTCGTGGATCGGTTCACCGAAAATATCCATCCGCGCATGTTGGGCCTAACCGGCACGCCCGAGCAAACCGATGCCGCAGCGGATGCCTATCGCGTCTATTACCGGGTCAATCAGGAAGGTGATGATCCCTATTACCTGGTCGACCACAGTGCATTCACCTATTTGGTCCTGCCCGAACATGGATTTGTGGAGTTTTTCCACCGCGATCTGACGCCAAATGAAATGGCCGACCGGACATCATGCTTTATTGACGCGGCCTCTTGATCCGGGCAGCGGGCAATACAACCGCTGCGTGAATATTTGACCGCCCTCCTTTCTTGTCTATAAAACGGTTTAGCCGTGAAGAGACCGAGGAGCGCGCGCATGCCCAATGACCGGAGCCTAAGGGATATTGGCCCCGACAAGTCTTTGCTACTTGTCGATGATGACGAGCCGTTCCTGAGGCGTCTGCAAAGGGCCATGGAAAAGCGCGGTTTCGAGGTGGAGGCCGCAGGCTCGGTCGCAGGCGGTCGCGCGATCGCGACGGCCCGCCCGCCCGCCTATGCGGTGGTCGATCTGCGCTTGGAAGATGGCAACGGCTTGGATGTGGTCGAAACCCTGCGCGAAAAACGCCCTGACAGCCGCATCGTTGTGCTGACCGGCTATGGCGCCATCGCCACCGCCGTGGCCGCGGTGAAAATCGGCGCGACCGATTACCTGTCAAAACCCGCCGATGCCAATGACATCACCGCCGCACTTCTGGCCGAAGAAGAAGAGATGCCGCCGCCGCCGGAAAACCCGATGTCAGCCGACCGAGTGCGTTGGGAACATATTCAGCGCGTCTATGAGCTGTGTGATCGCAACGTCTCGGAAACCGCGCGTCGGCTAAATATGCACCGCCGCACGCTGCAACGTATTCTCGCCAAGCGTTCGCCGCGGTAAGAGCACGCGACATCTCTGTTTGATCGAGTCGGAGCCGCCCGATGTTTTTGTCTTTGCGTTCTGCCTGCACCTTGTTGGCCGCCCTTGCGCTAGCCGCCTGTGTCGGCACCACCCGCACGCCGGATGTGCCCGTCTTCACCCTGGATGGGGAGGGGATCGCACCCTCGGTCAGCGGGCTGCGCATTGATTTTGGCCGCGCCCAGGTTGGCGTGATCGATACGGTCTCGCGGCTTTTGGATGAACGCCCGGTTGCGGTGACCACGAATGCCGAATGCGGTGCAGGCCCCGTGACCGCCGCGCTTTGGGAAGATGGCCTGACCCTGAACTTCCTGGATGGCAATTTCGCCGGGTGGACCAATTCTGATCCAACCCTGCCCGTTGCGGGCGGGTTTGCCGCCGGTCAAGCGCGGCTCGACATGCCGCAGGTTAGCTTTCAGGTCACCACATTGGGGACCGAGTTTAACCGGGGTCAGATTTTTGGCCTTTTGGATGAAACCGAAACCCAGGTCGATTTGCTATGGGCCGGGGTGACCTGTTTCTTCCGCTAATCAATCCGACCGCACGGATTTCAGCCATCGGATAAACAGCTTCAGCGCCTCGGGCATCACGCCCGGCGCATGCACCATGTAATACCCCAAATCGTCATCATCATAGGTGAAGGGCACGGTGACCAAGCGGCCCTCGGCGATATCCTTTTCGACAATCGCCAAAGATTGCGCAGACAGCCCCGCCCCGGCCCGGCAGGCGGCCAAGACCAACGGGGGCGAAGAGAAATCGGTGCGGTTGAGGCGATCGGGGTGCAACCCCCGTGCCTCAAGCCAGGGAAAGAACTCCGCATATTCGATATCCATCACCCAGGGCAGCGCAGCGACGGCTTCGCGACCAGCCTCACTGTCCAAGTCCAGATCCTTCGGCAGGCGCGCCACCAGTTCGGGCGTACCGACGACAAGGCTTTGGGCATTCGTCAGAAATTCAACCTCAAAGCCCGGCCAGTCACCGCGGCCATAGCGAATGCCCAGATGATGCTCTGATCGGCGCAGGTCGATCACCTGGCTATCGACGCTGACGGTGATCGCGACCTCGGGATGGGCAGACCAGAACTGCGCAATCCGGGGCATCAGCCAGTTTTCGGCGAAGCTTTGCGTGGTGGTGATCGACAGCGGCCCACCTTCGCGGGTTTGCCGCACGGCGCGGATGCCGGCGGCAATCTCGGCAAACCCGGCGGCCAGATCGCGGGCCAGTTGCCGACCCCCGCCAACGGTGGTCACGCCTCGGCCTTGGCGTTCCATCAGGGGTTGGCCCAGTTGCGCCTCCAATGACCGCACATGCTGCGCCACCGCGGCATGGGTCACGTTCAACTCGCGCGCGGCCCCGGAATAAGACCCGCAGCGCGCCGCTGCCTCAAACGCCCTGAGTGCCGAGAGGGACGGGATGTCGCGCCAATCCATATGTAAGCCAAACTATCATATGAAATCTATTGCTGACTCGCAGGCCTGGGTCAAGCCGGGGTATCTTTGGATCAGATCAGATGAAAAGGATGACCGCGATGCTGACCCTCTTTGCAAGCCCGCTCCACCGCCCTCAGGACAAAATGAAATGGGGATCACCGCCCCATTGGATCGAAGAAGAACGCCGCCCGGCGTCCTCTCGCAGCCAAATTATGCGCGAGACACGGGACCGCCGCCGGTGGCTGCGCGATACGGGCATTCTATAGGCTTTTGCCTATGCGTTAAACTGCGCGTGCCTGCCCGCCGCGCCAGAGCTCGGCCTGGTACTTCCCTGAGGCCAGGCCGGGCCAGAACCGCGCGACGGGCACTGTCCAAAGGCGCGCTTTAGTCGAGATCGTAGCGTTTCCAGATTTTATCCACGATCAGGCCCGCTGCGATCTCGACCTTTTCCACGCGCTTCCAATCGCGAAACCCGCGCGACTGATAGTAAATCAACCCGCCTTCGTTATCGGCGCGGATATTGGCGTTGATCCATTCATACCCCATCTCGCGGGCCGCAGCCTCGGTGACGGAAAACAGCGCGGACCCAATGCCAAGCCCGGTGCGCCCCTCTTGCACAAAGGTGGCGATATCGGCAGCCTCAGGGGGCAGGGCATCATTGGGTTCGATCCACTGAAATCCAACAATCTCGCCATCTTTTTCGGCCACAGCCCAATGGGCGCCTTCATGCTCCTGCAAGTCGCGCATCACCTGGGCGCTGACGGGTTCGGTGATCGCGGTGGTGCCGCCGGTTTCAATAATCTGGTTCAACAGCCGCGCCATCGGGCCAGCGTCAATGGGTGCGGCGGGGCGCACGATCAGATCAGACATCGCAGGCTTCCAACAATTCTTCATGGCGTTTGGTAAAGGCCGTGCGCACCTCAACCGGGGGGCGCAGGATCAGGGTCAGACCATCGATCACGGCATCGGGCGGGGTGCCAAAGAACTTGTTCGCCTCGGTGATCTCGAACCCGGCCAGTTGCGTCGCCTCCAGCCAGGCCGAGATTTTGTCGGCCTTTTTGATCAGGGCTTTGACGGTTTTGGGCAGTTGCGCGGGCAAGCCAAAGCGCAAGTGGATCGCAGCGGTCAACCGCTCATCAAGCGCGCCATAACCCGGCCCCACCGCCGCTTTCACCGGCGAAATCATATCACCGATCACATATTCCGGGGCGTCGTGTAGCAGCGCGGCCAACCGCCATTTCGCGGGCCAATCGGGTTTGAGTCGCCCGCAAATCGCCTCGACCAACAGGGCGTGTTCAGCCACGGAATAGGCATAATCCCCACGCGTTTGCCCGTTCCAGCGCGCGACAAAGGCCAAGCCATGGGCGATATCTTCGATCTCCACATCGACAGGCGTGGGGTCCAACAAATCAAGGCGTCGGCCAGACAACATGCGTTGCCAGGCGCGGGGGGCAGTTTTCGGCATCGGGCATCCAAGCGCTATCCTAGGCCAAGCTCTAACAAGCCTTGGCAAGGGAGGGTATCCCGCAGCGCGATTAATCTGCGCGAATCGCGATTGCACTGCTAGCGTTCCCCCTCACGTGCACAATGCAACAAGGGAGACAGTCATGTCTGGCGCAAAAAAAGAACCCAACAAGGATGAACCGGCGAACCCGATGATCCCCGGCGACGGCAAGAAAACCCCATCCAAAGGCTGATTAAAAGACGCCCCCGGATAACCTGAGTCCTCCGGGGGCGGCTTTGTTAGATTTCCATCACGATACGACCGTCGATCTGCCCGGCCTTCATCTTATCGAAAATGCTGTTGATGTTTTCGAGCTTGTCCCAAGCGAAGTGAGAGGCCACCGCCCCCTCGCCCGCAAAGGCCAGCGCCTCGCGCAGATCGTTCCGCGTGCCGACGATCGAACCGCGCACCGTGATCCGCTTCAACACAATCTCAAAAATCGGCAACGGGAAATCGCCCGGCGGCAGCCCAACCAGCGACATAAAGCCATTTCGGCGCAACATGCCGACGGCTTGCGAAAAGGCGCTGTTCGACACGGCCGTCACCAGCACGCCATGCACCCCACCCATCAGGTCTTGCAACTCGGCCACCGGATCTTGCTCCACGGCATTCAACACCATGTCTGCGCCCAATTTGATGGCCAGATCCAACTTATCTTGATGGATATCAACAGCCACCACATGCAGGCCCATCGCCTTGGCATATTGCACCGCCATATGACCCAGCCCGCCAATGCCCGAAATGGCGACCCAATCGCCGGGTTTGGCCTCAAGCTCCTTCAGGCCTTTGTAAACCGTGACCCCGGCGCAAAGGACCGGTGCGGCGGGGCCAAAATCCAGATTGTCCGGCAGATGGCCAACATAGTTTGCGTCGCAGGCCACATATTCCGCATAACCGCCATTCACCGTGTAGCCTGTCATCTGCTGGCTTTCGCACAGCGTTTCCCAGCCGCCCACGCAATGCTCGCACCGCCCGCAAGCGGTGTGCAGCCAGGGCGCGCCGATCCGGTCGCCTTCTTTGATGAAGTCCACGCCGGGGCCAACGGCGGCAACCTCGCCCACCCCTTCGTGCCCTGGGATGAATGGTGCGGATGGCTTGACCGGCCAATCACCTTCGGCGGCGTGCAGATCGGTATGGCACACGCCCGAGGCGCGCACGCGCATCAGAACTTGGCCCAACCCAATCTCGGGCACCGGCACTTCACGGATTTCCAGCGGTGCACCCAGCGCGGGCACCACGGCAGCTTTCATGGTCTTGGGAAGGGACATCGCGATTCCTCACAAACACAATAATTGTGGGTGAAAGATTACACGCTAAACGTGTGCGGTGTTTGACACCGATCAATGCAGCGCGCCCGCATTGCCGGGCGCAGGGCAGAGTGCTATGTGCCGCGCAAAGCTGGATGAGCAGAGTTGAAGGACGCCGCCCGTGACTGACTATACCGTCAAAGACATTTCGCTGGCCGAGTTTGGCCGCAAAGAATTGGACATCGCCGAAACCGAAATGCCGGGCCTGATGG
Source organism: Paracoccaceae bacterium (assembly GCA_965229695.1). Classification (GTDB taxonomy): domain Bacteria; phylum Pseudomonadota; class Alphaproteobacteria; order Rhodobacterales; family Rhodobacteraceae; genus JANSYL01. Next base: position 1,936,258 of record OZ245921.1, on the reverse strand, counting down.
CGCTACGCGAAGAGTATGGCGCAGAAAAGCCGCTGAAAGGCGCGCGGATCGTCGGCTCATTGCATATGACCATCCAAACCGCGGTTCTGATCGAAACCCTGGTTGAACTGGGCGCGGATGTGCGCTGGGCGTCGTGCAACATCTTCTCGACCCAGGATCACGCGGCCGCCGCCATCGCCAAAGCCGGCGTTCCGGTCTTTGCCGTCAAAGGCCAGACCCTGGAAGAGCATTGGGATTACCTGGACAAAAGCTTCATGTTCCCCGAAGGCGCCAACATGATCCTGGATGATGGCGGTGACGCAACGCTCTACGTGCTGCTGGGTGCCCGCATTGAAGCCGGGGAAGAGTTCGGCATCCCCACCTCGGAAGAGGAAGAGGTGATCCAGAACCAGATCAAAAAGCGCATGGCCGAAAGCCCCGGCTGGTTCACCAAGACCAAAGAGGCGATCCAGGGCGTGTCCGAGGAAACCACCACGGGTGTGCATCGCCTCTATGAGCTGCAGCGAAACGGCCAGCTGCCGTTCCCTGCGATCAACGTGAATGACAGCGTGACCAAGTCGAAATTCGACAACAAATACGGCTGTAAGGAGTCGTTGGTCGACGGCATCCGCCGCGCCACCGACACCATGATGGCCGGCAAGGTTGCCGTGGTTCTGGGCTATGGCGATGTCGGCAAAGGCTCTGCCGCCAGCTTGCGCGGCGCAGGCGCCCGCGTGAAAGTGACCGAGGCCGACCCGATCTGTGCCCTGCAAGCGGCCATGGACGGGTTTGAAGTTGTGCTTCTGGAAGAAAACCTGGACGCCGACATCTTCATCACCACCACCGGCAACAAAGACGTCATCCGCATCGAGCATATGCGCGAGATGAAGGATATGGCGATCGTCGGCAATATCGGCCATTTCGATAATGAAATTCAGGTCGCCGCCCTGAAGAACCACAAATGGACGAACATCAAAGAACAGGTGGATATGATCGAGATGCCAAACGGCAATCGTCTGATCCTTCTGTCCGAAGGCCGCCTGCTGAACCTGGGCAACGCCACCGGCCACCCATCATTCGTGATGTCGGCAAGCTTCACCAACCAGGTGCTCGCCCAGATGGAACTGTGGCAGCGTGGAGAAGACTACAAGAACGAGGTCTACATCCTGCCCAAAAAGCTGGACGAAAAGGTCGCCCGCCTGCACCTGGCGAAGATCGGCGTGAAGCTGACGCCGCTGGCGAAAGAACAGGCTGATTATATCGGCGTGCCCCAGGATGGCCCGTTTAAGCCCGAGCATTATCGGTACTAAAGCTTTGGGCGCGCCTCCCGCACCGCTGGATGCGCGCCCGGCAACCTTGGCCAAAGAGGGCCACCTGGCCGCGTAAACACAGGAGTAGATCGAATGTTTGGACGTAAACGCCGCCGGAATTCGATCGAACACCATCCGGATTTCCCCCGGATGACGGATGTCAGCTATCTAACCGTCCTGTCCGAAATCCACGCGCGTCGAAAAGTTGGGAAGTACCTCGAAATCGGCTCGCGCACCGGGTCGTCGATTGCCAAGGTCAATTGCAGTTATGCGGCGGTGGACCCCGACTTTGCCATCACGGCGGATGTGTTTAACGACGCCGCCGAAATGCTGTTCTTCCAGCAAACCAGCGATGCGTTCTTTGAGTCGAATGTGCTGGGCAAACTGGGCTGGGCGCCGGACCTAACCTTTGTTGACGGGATGCACCTGTTTGAATTTGCCCTGCGTGATTTCATGAATGCCGAAAAGGCCATGGGCAAAGACGGCATCGTTTGCCTGCATGATGTGTGCCCGTTCCATTATGACATCACGACCCGCGACGACAGCGCGATTGAGCGCCTTGGGGCATGGAGTGGGGATGTTTGGAAAACCGTTTCCGCGCTTTTGGATCTTCGGCCCGATCTTCAGATCGATATCGTCGCGGCGGCGCACACCGGCTTGGCCTGCATTTCCAATCTGGATCCAAACAACACCGTATTGGCCGACAACTACAATCAGCTGATCGCCAAGTATCAACAACTTGAGCTGGTAGAGATCGGAGCCGATGCCTATTTTGGCCGCTTCAACCTTGTCGATCCCACCGATTACATCGCGCGTTTGGGCTAAGGTCTGGACTGGCAAAAACGCGACATCGCTTGTGTCGTGATCTGAAGCGACAGGGGGGCATCGCCGCGCAAGCCTAACTGGCAGCAATCCGAGAGGAGACCCTGCCATGCCCAGGCTAACCGCAGATCAACACGCCACTTACGCCCGCGATGGTGTCCTGCATCCCGTCCGCGCCTTCAGCGCCGATACCGCCCGCGACCTGCGCGCGCGGGTCGAGGCGCTAGAGGCAAATCACGCAGATGGCGCTGGCAGGCATGACCTAAAGCAATTCTTCCGCGTGAACGGCCAATTGGTGATCCCCCTCCTGGCCGAGATTGCCAAAACACCAGCCATTCTCGATGCGGTCGAAACCATCCTCGGCCCCGATCTTCTGGTGTGGTCGGTGGAGCTTTTCATCAAAGAGCCGGGCGATGGAACCATCGTCAGTTGGCACCAAGACATCACCTATTGGGGCATGGGTGAAACCGATGAGGAGGTGACCGCTTGGCTTGCGCTTTCCGACGTGTCGGTCGAGGCGGGCTGCATGCGCTTCATCCCGGGCAGCCACAAGGGCGGCATCGTGGATCACGCTGACACCTTTGCTGACAGCAACCTTCTGTCGCGCGGTCAGGAAATCGCCGATGTTGATGAGGATGCCGCCGTGCCCGGACCACTCAAACCCGGGGAAATGTCGCTGCATCACGGGCGTTGCTTCCATGCTTCGGCTCCGAACAATTCGGGCGACCGGCGCATCGGGGTCGCGATCCGCTATGTGACACCCGATGTACGTCAGGCCGATATGGCGCGCGATTACGCGATGCTCGTCCGAGGTCAGGATCGGCAGCAAGGCTGGATCAATGTGGCCGCGCCAAGTGCCCTTTTCGAGCCTCGCGCGCTTGCGCTTTATGACGAGGTTCTGGCCGCACAATCCGCCGTTTTGGCCGCCGGGGCCGAGGCCGACGTGGCGCTTTACCAAACAGGGGCGAAACTATGAGCCAAACCGTCAACTTCACCCAAATGAAAGACGGCACCAAAGAAGAATACGAGCTGCTGCATGAGCTGGAAAAGCCCTTTCTGGCCCTGACAGCCGACCGCGTATTGGATGAACTAAACCGTCAGGCTGCTGTCACGCTGGAGGGCTATAAGATCACGCGCCTGGAACATGGGCTGCAATCGGCGACACGCGCCGAACGGGACGGGGCTGATATCGATTGGGTCATCGGCGCGCTTTGCCACGATATCGGTGACGGGCTGGCCCCGCAAAACCACGACCGCATGTCAGCCGAGGTGATCCGCCCCTTCGTGCGCTGGGATGTCGCTTGGGTGGTTGAACATCACGGCATTTTTCAGATGCTCTACTACGCCCATCACTATGGCTGGGATCGCAACGCGCGGGACCGTTTCAAGGATCATCCCTGTTTCGACAGCTGCGCCGCGTTTTGCGAACGCTGGGATCAATCCAGCTTTGACCCCGGTTACGACACCCTGCCCTTGGAGCATTTCGAGCCGATGCTGCGCCAGGTGTTCAGCCGCAAAGCCTACGACCCTGACGTGTTGCAGGAAGGGTATGTTTCGCCTCTGGTTGCAGCCTAGGGTCGCGCGGCCCCGCAAAATCACACCTACGGGAAATAATACCTTTTGGCATGCTAGCGGCTCGGCTAACGTTCCGGGCAGCATCGCCGATGCCACGGTGATCAGACATATTTGATGGGGAGACTGATAAGCCATGGGCAAAAGAGACGACTTGATCGCGCAATACGCCGAAGACCTGCGCAACAAATGCGGCATGGAACCGGATATGGACCTGCTGACCAAAGTGACCATCGGCTGCGGCCCGGCAATTTATGATGCGGATGCCTCGACCGTTGCGGGCAGCCAAGATCATGAGCTTGAGACCGTGAAGAACAACTTCCTCATCAAAAAGCTTGGCCTGTCCGACGGGCCGGAACTGATGGCCGCGATCAACAGCGTGATCGAGACCTATGGCAAATCCGAGCGCAACAAGTACCGCGCGGTCGTCTATTACATGCTGACCAAGCATTTCGGGAAAGAAAGCGTTTACGGCTAACCCGCCGACGCGTTTTCCAGCTTGAACCGGCCCGCCCCGCGCGGGCCGTTTTCATTTGAGGCAAATACCGGTCAAATCTGGCGCGCTAAGTCTTTGATCCGATGGGGCCAAGCCGGTATATCCGCCCTGCCCGGCCAGGATGGTAGGGCCCGATATTCGAACACGTGCGGAGCGAGATGCGCGTGGGTGGAAGGAGGGCTCTGGCGGTCGGGGCCCTCCTATTTCTTATCGGCTTTCTTATCGGTGCCTGGCCCCGGGTCGATCACCGGGATGGCGGGATCGCAGGGCAAGTCAAAGCGTTTCTGCCGATAGCGTGCGGCCAGGCTTGCGGGGTCGCAGGCAGCGTCCAGATCAGCTTGCGTATAGCCAAGGCTGCGGGCCAAGCGGTCAACCTCGAGCCGCAGCTTGGGATGTACGGTCAGGTTCAAACGCCAAGGGGCCGCCCGATGCACCCGATCAAAGGGCTCTACCCGATCCAGCGCCACCGGCCTGCCTGCAATTTGACTTAGAAAGGCGTTCATTTTGGCCGGGTCGCCAAAGACATCTTCAAATCGCGCATGGCCGCGATAGCCCGGCGCGTCGCTGTGGTCGCAAGCGTCGGCGGTCAGCTCCAACCAATGGTAAAGATGCCGATCGAGCAGCGAAAACGCCCCTGACATTTCGGCAAACGCGGGAAACTGCGTGTTGGGATCGCCGGGAAAAATCTTACAACGCCGTTCGATGATGCTTAGCGCCTCAGCCTGCATCGGCTGATGGGTCGCGTGCGAGGCCGCGTTTTCATAAGGGTTGCGGGTCAGATGTAAAAACCGGAACGCCGCGCCATAGCGATCTTGGAAATAGTCGAGCCAGGCGAAACCCGGCCAGCCGCAAAAGATGAACCGTTGGCCCGAGGCCAGCACGTCTTCGATGTCGGTTAGAAACCCCTGCAACCGCCCGCTTTGCGAAACCTGATGCGCCATGGCGGTGGGGTCGCGAAACACCTCTCTCGGGGCGAAATGCTGGCCAAAACGTTCATGGATCACCACAGCCTCGGGCAGCTGTTCTGCCAGACTGCGGGCCAAAAACTGCGTACCGCAGCGCCCGTTTGAACACAGATACCAAAACTCGGACATGGCGTTATCGACGCCTAACCGCCATAACCGCCCATCGCACAGATGATGGCCCATTCAGCCTCGGACACCGGCTGCACCGAAAGCCGGGAGTTTCTGACCAAGACCATCTCGGCCAAATCTTCGCGCGCTTTGATTTGGTCCAGGGTCACGGGCGTCGGCATGGGACCAATCGCTTTGATATCAACGCATTCCCAACGCTCATCATCGGTTGTGCTGTCTTGATGCGCCTCGGCCATCACTTCGACCACACCCACCACCGCCTTCTCCGACTGCGAATGGTAGAAAAAGCCGCGGTCGCCAATCGCCATCTCGCGCATGAAATTGCGGGCCTGATAGTTGCGGACGCCATCCCATTCCTCGCCCTGATCACCCTTGGCAACCTGCTGGTCCCACGACCAGGTGGAGGGTTCCGATTTGAACAGCCAATACCGCATCGCAGGTCACTCCGGTTTCAGGGGGCGTGATAGGAGCCTATCCAAAATCTGCCCAATATCCATCGCCCCATCGGCCAAAGCCGCAACCGCATCGGCGATGGGCGTGTCGATCTTTGGGTTGGCCGCCAGTTGCCGGGCGGTGTGCAAGCCCTCGACGGTAACATCCTCGGGCAATGTCTTGCCTTGGGCAAGGGCCGCGCCAAAGCGAAAGTTGCGCGATTTTTCTGAGCCGCAGGTCAGAACCAAATCCCCCAGGCCGGAAAGCCCAGTCAACGTGCCTTGATCGGCCCCCGCATCGACGGCAACCCGGGTCATTTCCGCAAAGCCGCGCGCGATCAGGGCGGCGCGCGCGCTTTCGCCAAGGCCCGCGCCGATCACAGCCCCCGCAGCAACCGCCATCACGTTTTTCAGCGCGCCCCCCAGTTCGGCCCCCACCACATCCGGGCTGCGATAGAGGCGCAGGCTGGGGGTCGTCAGCGCCTGTTGCAGGGCGGTCGCGCGCATCTCATCCGCGCAGGCGAGCGTCAGGGCCGTGGGCAGGCCCTGGGCGATATCCACAGCAAAGCTTGGCCCAGTCAGTTGGGCGACAGTGGCATGGGGCAGCGCATCGGCGATCACTTGGGTGGGCCGCCGCCCGCTGCGCAGATCAATGCCCTTAGCGGTCGAAACCACGGTCTTCCCCGGCAGATCATGGTCCCCCAAGAACCCCGCCAGGGTTTGGGTCGGCAGGGCCAGTAGGGTCACATCCGCCGTCAGGCTTGCTAGATCGCCGGTCACCACCACGGTTTCGGGCAGGCGCATACCGGGCAGGCGGCGGGTGTTTTCGCGGCTCGCGCGCAGTTGGATCACCCGATCCCGTGCCCACAGCGTGACGCGATGCCCGGCCTGGCCATAGGCAATCGCCAACGCCGTGCCAAAGGCCCCAGCCCCAACGATGTTTAACGCCACGCTCATGCCTTGGCCCCTTTCTTGCCGCCACCGATCAAGGGCGTGGCGCTTTGGTCCAGGGGCCAGCGCGGGCGTGCCGCCAGCGCCATGTCATCCTGCCGCCCGCCCGCAAAGGCCAAGAGGCCGGCAAAGGCGATCATCGCGGCATTGTCGGTGCAAAGGCGCAGCGGCGGGGCCACAAAAGGCGGCGCGTCTGGAATACTTTGCAACCGCGCGCGTAGCGTTTGGTTAGCGGCCACACCCCCCGCCACCGCAAAGCCCGTGAAATCATCGTAAAGCGCCAGCGCGCGGGTGGATTTTTCCGTCAGCACATCCGCCACAGCCTGCTGAAACCCGGCGCAAAGATCGGCGCGGTCTTGCGCACGCAACCCGCCCTTTTCCGCGATCACTGCATCGCGCGCGCGCAGCACGGCGGTCTTCAGCCCGGAAAAGCTCATGTCACAGCCGGGTCGATCCAGCAGCGGGCGCGGCAGGGCAAAGCGGCTCGCATCACCCGTCTTCGCCTCCGCCTCGACAGAGGGGCCACCGGGTTGCGGCAGACCAAGGATGCGGGCCACTTTGTCAAACGCCTCGCCCGGCGCGTCATCGATGGTGCCGCCCAAACGTTCAAACGCCTCGGGCCCGGCAACGCGCAGGAACTGACAATGCCCGCCCGATACCAACAGCAGCAGATAGGGGTATTGCATCTGATCGGTCAAAACCGGCGTCAGCGCATGGCCCGCCAGATGGTTCACCCCGATCAAAGGTTTACCCAGGCCCAACGCCAACCCCTTGGCCGCCATCACGCCGGAGAGCACGCCGCCTATCAATCCCGGCCCCGCCGTGACCGCAATCGCATCAACACTAGCCAAGGCGACATCAGCCTGTTCCAGTGCCGCTTCGACCATTAGATCCAGCTTTTCCGCATGGGCGCGGGCGGCAAGCTCGGGCACCACCCCGCCATAGGCTGCGTGAAGCTCCGTCTGGCTCGATACCACGGATGACAGGATATCGGCCTGCGCTCCATCGCCCCGCACCAATGCGGCGGCAGTGTCATCGCAACTCGATTCCAGTCCAAGGATGGTGATTGGGGCGGGCATCCGGCGGCTCGTTGTCAGCGGTTCAAGCGGCAGGTAACACTGGACCCCATGTCTGACAATGCCACCCCCCTGATCCTGCTGACCCGCCCCCGCGCGGCGGCGGAGCGGTTTGGCGCGCTCTGTCAGGCGGAATTTGGCACACAGGCACAGGTCGTTATCGCCCCGTTGATGGAGATCGTGCCCAAGGATGCCCCGATCCTGCTGGAAGGGATCGATGGGTTGATCTTCACCTCAGACGCGGCGGTGCGGGTCTTCGCTGCCCAAAGCCCGCGCCGCGATCTGCCCGCCTGGTGCGTCGGAGATCAGACGGCCAAAACCGCACGCGCCCAGGGCTTGCAGGCTTGGTCGGCCAAGGGAGCCGCAGATGACCTGATCGCGCAGATGGTGGCCGCAGGGGTGACCGGGCGCTGGCGGCATCTGCATGGCCAGCATGTGCGCGGCGACATCGCCATGCGCTTGACGACGGCGGGCATTTCGACCACGGCGCAGGCGATCTACGATCAGCAGCCGGTGCCACCGCCCGCCGCGTTTTTTGACGCGATGACCTCCGCCCAAACGGTGCTTGCGCCTTTGTTTTCGCCCCGCAGCGCCACGCTTTTTGCCGAGGCAAGCAAAGCTTCGCCGACGCAAAACCTACGCCCCATCGCGCTTAGCCAAGCGGTTCTCGACGCTTTGCCGCCCAATTGGCAGGCACAATCGCAACTGGTCCAAGCCCCAACCGCCCCTGCGATGATTGGCGCCATCCGCGCCCTGATTTCCCCCTAGCCCTCGCTTGAGGCACATGACACCCTGCCATAGGCTGACTCGCGCGCGCCGTGCCCGGGCGCGAAGAAAATGCCGAGTATGGACATAAAAAGGACGGACGTTTTGGCCAGGACGACTTCAACGCGCTCTAAACGCACGAAAAAGACCGAAGATACACCTGCGGCCGAGGCAGAAACCGTCACCCCAACGGAGATCGAAGATGCGGTGACGCTGGACGACACCCCCGCCCCTGCGGAAGAGGGTGAGACAACGCCAGGCCCAGCAGAAGCGCAAAGCGAAACCGACGGCTCCGATCAACCGGACGGCTCGGCAGGCGACGATACGCTCACCCCCGCAAGCCCGGCCGAAGAACCATCACCCGCGCCGGTTCCGCCCAGCCCCGCGCCCGCGCAGCGCCGCGGTCCGGGCTTTGTACCCTTGCTGGCCGGTGGCGTACTGGCCGCAGGGATTGGCTATGGGGCGGCATATATGGGCGTTCTACCGGTGCCTTCGACCGGCAGTGACGATATCAGCGCCCTGACCAGCGCCGTTGATGCCCAATCGCAGACCCTGGCAAACCTGCAATCCGAGCTTTCGACGCTTGCCAATGCAGAGCCACCTGCCCTGCCCGAGGTAGACCTGTCGCCCGTCCTGTCTGAAATCGCCGCCTTGGGCGACCGCGTGGACGGGGCAACTGGATCAATTGATGATCTGGCCGGGCGTCTGACGGTGTTGGAAGAACGCCCCGTTTTCACCGGCGAGCTTGACCAAGACAGCGCCGCCATGGCGGCCGCCGTCGATCAGCTGCAAACCCAGCTGCGCGACCAAGAGGGCCGCAACGAAGCGCTGGCCGAGGAACTGCGCAGCCTGGCTGACGAAGCACAGGCCGGGATGACCGAAGCGCAAACCGCCATTGCCGAGGCCGAAGCCCGCGCCCAGGAAAGCGTGGCCGCCGCCACCGCGCAGGCCGCGCTCAGCCGCATCCGCATCGCCATGGCCGCCGGTGACCCATTTGCCGATGCGCTCGCCGAACTGCCCGAAAGCATCGCGCTGCCCGAGGCGTTGAGCGCCGCGGCCGAAACCGGCGTGCCAACCTTAGCTGATCTGCAATCGAGCTTCCCTGCAGCCGCCCGTGCCGCCTTGCCCATCGCGATCCGCGATAGCGCGGGCGACAGCGCCACTGACCGGCTTGGCGCCTTCTTGCGCGGACAGATTGGGGGCCGGTCGCTGGAACCGCGCGAAGGCACTGACCCTGACGCGATTTTGTCACGCGCCCAGGCCGCTGTGACCGCGGGCGACCTAGACACAGCCCTGGCCGAAATCGCCGCCCTGCCCGAGGTTGCACTGGCCGAAATGGCCGATTGGACCGCAACCGCCCAAGCCCGGAACGATGCAGATGCCGCGCTTGATGGCCTGGCCGCCGCCCTTGGCGGCACGAATTAAGGGGGCGCGGTCATGCTTTGGTCTTTGCTAAAAATCCTGATCTTTGTGGCACTGGTCGCGGCGCTCACCTTTGGCGTCGGCTTTCTGACCGAAATGGGGGATGTCGCCATCCTGACCGTTTTGGGCCGCGAATTTGTGCTGACGCCCCTGATCGCCATCATCGGGGCCATCGTGCTGCTGCTGGCGGTATGGATTCTGTTCCGCACGGTTGGCCTGCTGGTCGCGACCCTGCGCTTTTTCAAGGGCGATGAAACCGCCATTTCGCGGTATTTCGACCGCCGCTCCGAACGCAAAGGGTATGAGGCGCTGGCCGATGGTATGATGGCCCTTGCCGCGGGCGAAGGCCGCCTGGCCATCCGCAAAGCCGAACGGGCCGAGAAATACCTTAGCCGCCCGGAGCTGACCAAACTGGTGGTCGCCCAGGGGGCCGAGATGGTGGGCGACAAAGCCCTGGCCACCAAGACCTTCAAGGATTTGGTGCTGGATGACCGCACCCGCTTTGTCGGTGTGCACGGGCTGATGAAGCAAAAGCTTGTTGATGGCGACACTGAAACCGCGATGAAGCTGGCCGAAAAGGCCATGGCGCTGCGGCCCAAGAATGAAGAGGTGCAGGCCACCCTGGTGCAGCTGCAAGCGCAGCACGAAGATTGGTCGGGCGCCCGCGCCACGCTGAGCGCCGCGCTCAAAGCCGGCAACCTGCCGCGCGACGTTCATAAGCGGCGCGATGCCGTTCTGGCGCTTGCCGATGCCCGCGATATCATGGCCGAAGGCAAGGTTCAGGAGGCTGCGAAAACCGCCTCCGACGCGAACCGCATGGCTCCCGGCCTGGTGCCCGCCGCCGTCATGGCCGCCCGGCTTGCCATCGCGGATGGCCGCCCCAAGGTTGCCACCAAAGTGATCCGCGATGCCTGGGCGACCGAACCGCACCCCGACCTGGCCGCAGCGTTCGCCGAAATCGCACCCGATGAAACCCCGGCCGAGCGTCTGCGCCGGTTCCGGGTCTTGCTTGCCAAACACCCCAGCGCGACGGAAACCAAGCTGCTGGAAGCCGAGCTTCATATCGCAGCCGAGGATTTTCCCGCCGCCCGTCGTGCCCTCGGCGATCTGGCCGAAACCGCCCCAACTGCGCGGTCGCTCACCATCATGGCCGCCATCGAACGCGGCGAGGGATCGGAAGATCGGATCGTGCGCGCCTGGCTGGCCAAAGCCGTCACCGCCCCGCGCGGTCCGCAATGGGTCTGCGGCAATTGCGGCCATGTCCATGCCGACTGGCGCCCGCTCTGCAGCAATTGCGAAAGCTTCGACGCGCTGTCTTGGGAAGAGGTCGCCCAAAGCGACGCCGCCCTAACCGGGCCCGAGCAGATGCTGCCGCTGATCGTTGGCGTGCTAGAAGACCAGCGCGACAACGATGCTGTGGATGAGGCCGAACTGGTTGAAGATATCGATGAAAGCGATGAGGTCACCATCAACGGCGCCGCCCAACCGGCAACCGAGACCGGGGCCGAAGACCCACTGCCCAAAGCACCGCGAAATTAGGTCTGTCCAATCCCGTTTCGCCTTGCTATGAGCCGGGCCGGGCCGCTGTAGCTCAGCTGGTAGAGCACGTCAATTCGTAATGCGCGGGTCCGCTCGCAATTCACGCGTGAAGCCAGTGTGTTAGGCGGCGGGTTGAGATTTTAGTAGGGCCATAGTAGGGGCTCTGATGAGAGGAATGCCGGTGTAGCTCAGCTGGTAGAGCACGTCATTCGTAATTAGCGGGTCCCCGCGAGAATGGCTTGCGAAACCAAAGGGTTCGAGGCACAGGAGTAGAACTAGTAGGGCCATAGTAGGGCCAACGCAGAGAAGAATGCCGCTGTAGCTCAGCTGGTAGAGCACGTCATTCGTAATGATGGGGTCGTAGGTTCAAGTCCTATCAGCGGCACCATTCTTCTCAGAAAATCAAATATTTAAGGCCTACCTTTCTAATCCGGTCTGTGGATGAATTTGCAGGCTCTACCTAGACCTACCTATTTCTGCGCTTTGCTATCGGCATGTCTCGCGACCTACACGGCTAGGAACAATTCAGCTAGTCTAGGACCATGGCATATCTCTTCTTGGATGACAGCAAACACCATGGTTACGGCCTATCGGTAGCCGCGTTTGTGATTTGCGACGCAGACCCATCAAGCCAGGTCGATGACCTGTTCCGTAGCCATGGCTTTGATCCTGCGGTTTTTGAGTTCAAGTCCTCAGCTAACATGGCAGGCAACGACGATCTTCAAAACTTGCGCGCCGCATTGAAGTGGTACATCGCAAGCAAATGCAAGATTGCACTATGCGTTGTCGGAAACGATGAAAAGAGGATAGGGCCTGCTGCCATAGAGCTGTTGGAAGCCGCTTTGAAGCATCCAAATCTTTGTGGCTCTGAACATCAAGTTTTCTTTGATGAGGGTCTGTTCTCCTCTGTGGATGCTGCCCAAACCGTTGCGGAAAGCATTGGGGAGTTTCCGGGCTGCACTTTCCATTTCGAACAAGACTCAAGAAAGGTCGCGGGCATCCAACTTGCGGATATTGTGGCGCATACCTGCTCGATCATGCTGCTTGAAGCCCTCGGTCATATCGACAAGAAGATCATCGTAAATTCGCCAGGTGATACAGCCTACCATGGACTTGAAATCGAACTTGGTTTCGAGATGTGGGCGGACATACGCTATGCATTCTTGTCCCAAAACAAGAAAGAAGAAGACGAACTTCTTGGCCCAGCTTTGGTAGATGTTTTTCCCTGGGGGCTCTTCATTGAAGACAGCGCATCGGATGAGGTTCGGGCTGCCGCTATGAGACGGTTCGGGGAGAATTACCTGGGTTGTATCCACTAAGCTCACTGGATTTGACGAAAGCCCAAAGGGAGCAGGCCCAGGCCAGATAGCCTTGTAACGGTAACTGAAACTTAGTGCTAAAAGGCAAGCCTACAACAATGGGTGGCTTCCCTGGGCGTCCTGCAGCGCCCTGGGCAAGGTTTGCCCAAGGCTTTGGTTACGTTACAGGCAACGCCCTAAAACGGCATCTCTCCATCGTCAGGTGTGTACGGAATTATAGTGTAGATATTTCCGTCCAAACGCTCAGCGATATGCTCCATCTTTCGTTCTTCAGAGTCACCGCGCGCAAATCCCCTGCGAGGCTTCGGGTGCTCACCGATGATGTCATGCAGGCGATGAGTGCCGTACTCCCAGCCCAAGCGCGCCATGATCGCTTTGACGCGACGCCCGTCCGTTGGGGTCATGCGCGACGTATCCAAACCGAGAAGAAGCTTGATGCTGTCCAGGGAAACTTTTCCAGTTAACTCGTGAAGCTCGGCCGTGAGGGTGTCGGCATAAGGGTCCTCAACCATGCGAGAACTTTGCAGTTCTTGCGCCGCCTGCCAGAGGTGTTCAGACAGAACAATAGATTCCCCTTTCGCCTCACGAGCGGCTGCCTCGGCCCAAAGTTGGTCGACGTTAGCCTTGAACCCTTCAACGTCAATACGCCTGACCTGCACTGGCCATATACGCCGATTGCCCGTTAAGTCCCGAAGGTAGGAATCCTCGTTGGTGGTGCCAATGATGATGCAATGTCGTCGGTATTCACCTGCGTCCCGCGCGTAGGCCCGCCGGTAGGAGTCGACGGATGTGCTTAAGAACCGTTTTAGGCTTTCGCCCGTGGCCTTGTTGAGCCCATCGAGCTCCTGGCACTCTACTATCCATGCGCGCTGCAGCAACTCAGCCTTGGTTTTGTCATCACTCTTCAGGTCAAGGCTGCCGCAGAACCATTCTTCACGCACAGCAAGCGCTGCCGCCAGCCTCGACTTCCCGGTGCCCTGGAAACCTTCGAGAACAAGCATGGTGTCGAATTTGACGCCGGGGTTTCTGATCCGCCTGACGCCCGCGATCAGTAGTTTGCTGCCGAACTCTTTGTTGAGCTCCGTTCTTTCTGCCCCGGTGAAGTCCGCAAGCCAGTTATCAATCCTAGGCACACCGTCCCATTCCAATCCATCAATGTAGTCGATTACCGGATGGTAGGTTTGCGAATGAGCGATCGCGAGCAACTCTCGTTTTATGCTTGCGGGTGTCGCGCCAAACTGAAGTTCCCGAATGAATTCGCTGACTAGGATATCTGCTATATCGTTCAAGTCGCGTCCGTCTAACCCGTAACCAGCAAACTCGTCGACGTTGGTGAACGTGTTTCGTTGCGCGGATATTCCTAAGTGCGCAAGCGCATGGCGAATGTTCTCCGGATGGCTAGGTATTGGAAGTCCGTCGTTGCCGGTGCGCGGCCAGCCTCCTCCACGAGCGGCGATTGCTGCCATTCCCCGCGTTACCTGACGCTGTGCGTACTTGATTGGATTTCCATTCTCCAAAACATGCGCACTGATCTTCCAGTCAGGTTCCAGAATAATCGAGACTACATAACCAGGCTCGACTTCACGGCCCAAGAGCCAAAGGACAACTGCGAATACACGTTCCGAACGTGACTGGTACGATTTGCCTGGGGGATCGACGCCATCGACGATCACCTCCAACCATTTCTGTTCCAGCGGAATCACTTCCGCCGGGTCGTCTGGCAGAGGCTTTGGTAGTATTTCCTGAACGCTTGGGACATCGGAGCTGGAAACCATCGACCGTCCTAGGGCTCTCCGGACCTTGAAGTCTTCCGGTGTATAAGAAGCTGGTGGATCGTCGAACTTGAATGGCTCTAGTCGGTTCGCCCGCGCTGGCACGCGACCCAACTTGCGTTTCTTGTCTGTCAGCCAGTTAACAGTGTCTGGTAATCTCAACAGCCGACTGCTGTCATGCGGCGCAGGGTCACCCTGGAACACATCATAAAGCGCCCGATTCAGCTCTTCAGCGACTTCAACGGGTATTTGTTCCGACATACGCCAGACCGCTTGCATTCCACCGCCGGTTTCCCACATCGCTGTTGGCGCAGGGATTCCCTTCGCTCGCACCTTTGGGTCGAGCAAGATATCCAGCAAGTGGTCAGCTATGTCGTCCACATCACCGGGATAATCTTTGTAGTCCAGGTCGACACAAACGAAACGAGCGCCCGTAAGGTTCGCCTTCAAGCGCTTTCCCTGCAGGAACTCAAAGTTCGGCAAAAAGAAGATATTGTGACGCTGATCTTCAGAATTCCTTGCAGAGACGAAATCTGCTGCAGCGTTTGTCTCATTTGAACCGAAGATTCTGTGGGCTAGGGTGCCTTTTCCCTCACTTTGCATGTTTGCGAGGTACATGTCGTGCCCACTAGTCAGCCAGGACAGGAAGGCAATTGCCCGCTGCGGGTTCGGGAGGAGTTCTTTACTCATAACGGCGATCCCCCGCTTGACGAACCTGAGCGGCCAGCCACTCTTCAATGTCTGAGCGCCGGTATTTCACACGCCCACTTTTGGGATTTCCCGAAGATTGAAACTTGATGAAGACGGGGCCGTAGCCGTCCCTTCTTCCATGATTCAGGTAAGACTTGCTTACCTTTGCAACGTCTGCCGCCTGATCAACCGACAATAGGTCTTCAGGCGACGGTGGCTTCTTGTTGTGCGCAGCCATGCCCACACTCCTTCGCTTCCAGATTGAATCGAAAACGCCAGAGGTGGACGCTTGCTAAAGCGTCAGCCCTCTAAGGCCGAAATTGCGAATTGAGAGTTATTAGGCCGCTGGACAGGGCTACCTGCTTGTGGGGCCACTTTCGTGGTACTTCCACCCAGAGTGCGGTCTTACACCGCCCCGGCAAACGCCAACTTGCCTTCGGGATTAAATGACCAATGCACCGAAACAAATTGGGCAGTCAAGAAAAGTTTGTTGGTATTTTGAGTCTCTTCCGAGAGCTCATGTGCCCGCGCGCGTAAGGGCAAGCGCTATGATCACCCATTAAATACATGACACCTATTTCGCACAATTGTGCTCGCCAAGTCACTTGGACCGAGAGGGCGCTGTAGCACTCGTACCGGGATCCCCGTCGATGGGCCGGGGTCACCCCTCCACCATTTCTAAGATGCGCTGCGCCACGAGCTCCACCGGCTTCCGCAAACGTTCAACGTTGACGACAATGTAACCTCCGGTCACGTCACCACTTGTCCGATGATTGAGCAGCCGCTTGAGCGCATAGTGTGGCACGTCGAGGCTCTCGGCGATTGTAATGAACGTTCTCCGAAGGTCGTGGAGTGTGAAGTCAACACCCGAACCAGCACTCACTCTGAGCAGGAACTTTTTCGTTTCGACAAGGTGGCCAGTCTTGCCTGGGCCAGGAAACACCCAGGGTGAGCTCGTGCTCTGGCCCTTCCTTGAGATCAAAAGCTCGGAAAGAAAGTCCGACAATGGCAGGTCCAAAGGGTCGCCGTTTTTGGTGTTTGGTAGATGCAGTGTCTGCGCTTCGAGGTTTAGGTTTTCCCAACGCAACTTCATAAGCTCTCCGCGACGCATTCCAGTGAAAAGTGCAGTAAGTAGGAAGTCACGAGAGTATTCAGGCTCAGCCATAACCGCGTGCCACCAATTCGGCAGTTCCGAAGCGTTGACCACGGATTGTCTGCGCCGCTCCTTATTCCAAGCACGTGCTTGGCTGAGGATTTGCACTGGGTTTGGAGGGAACTCATCCTGTGTCGCCGCCACGAAGTTATAGACTGAACGAAAGTGCCGCATGGCGTTGTTAGCTGTGGTTTCTCCGTGCTGTGCGCCAATGTCCTGATGCCTTTTCAGTACCATTTGCTTCGTAATTTCAGTGAGCGGCTTCTTGCGCCAGGCTTTTAGATAAAGGCGTTCGGTTCGCCCGTAGTTGCTGACCGTGTGTGGTGACAGCGAGGGCCGAGCTTCGAAGAATCGTTTGAAAGCGAGTTCCACAGTTACTCGTTCGACCATTGCCTTTCGTTTCGCCGCATTTGGGTCCACCCCTTCCGCCATATCTCCAAGCAACGTGAGGGCTTTCTTTCTTGCGACCTCAGGAGTGAACAAATCCGCTCGTCCAATGGTGACACGACGCGTTCTGTTCCCCACCTGTCCCTCGGCAAAGAAGACTTTGGATTGAGCTCCGACGCGAAGCCCAAAGCCAGAAAGCAGCGTATCGCGGTAGAATACTTGCCCGCCATCAGCGAATGGCAGTTCGTCAACAGCACGGCGTGTAAGGCGTAGACTGGGCATTGTGACCTCCTTTGGCCACACCGAATTATAGTCACAAAATCTGAAAAAGCTCGACTTTTTATGATGTTATGAGGTTCCAGGACTCACAAAGTTACCTGATGCAATGCTGTGCGACCCTGCGTAAACCGGGACGATCAGCCTCTTTTCTTAGCGATCACGTATATTAGTATGAGGCATACTTTTATAGCGCTCTTGACAGGACGCCGACTCATTCGTATGTAGATAGTATGACGCATACTTACGACATACAAAAGCTTGGCGATCTAGCGGGCATCAAGTCAGGCTACCTCTTTAAGGGCGCGCTGCCCGAAGAGGTGTCCGGCAATGTTACGGTCGTCCAGGTGAAGGACCTAAAGGTCGGCCAGCCGATTGACTGGGGGAAGTGCACGCGAGTTGCCGAGGAGCGAATGATGAAAGAGGCTCGCCTGCGGAGCGGGCTGATTATCTTCTCCGCGAAAGGCTCCCGCAACTTCGCTTGGCACATTGACGACCAACCAGATTTTGCGATTGCCAACTCATTGTTTCATGTGATCGACGCACGCTCTCCTGAAATCGACCCTGCTTTCTTGGCCTGGCAAATAAATCAACCAAAAGCGCAGGGCTGGATCGACAACGCATCAGCCGGTGTCACTGTCCGAAACGTAAAGATCAGCGCGTTACGCGACCTGCCAATCGTCATTCCGCCAATCGAAACCCAACTAAAAATCGCATCCTACGAGAGCACCGCCGCTGCTGAAAAGCGGGCGTTGATGGCGCTCATCGAGAACCGAGAAAGAGAAATGCGCGCCATCGCTGCAACCATTCTGTCAGGAAAGACGACATGACCAAGCAAGTAAACCAAGCCGAAATTAATCAGGCCGTCTGGGCGGCATGTGACACCTTCCGCGGAACGGTTGATCCAAGCATCTATAAGGATTTCGTTCTGACGATGTTGTTCCTCAAGTTCCTCAGCGACGTCTGGCGGGAGCACTACGAACAGTACGAAGCCGATTATGGCGACGCACCAGAGCTCATCGCGGAAATGATGAAGAATGAGCGCTTCGTCCTTCCCGAGGGCGCAAGCTTCTACGACCTCTACGGTCAGCGGCACGCACCAGGCAATGGTGAACGCATCGACAAGGCGCTGCACGCCATTGAGGAAGCCAACATCACCAAGCTGCGCGACGTGTTTCAGGACATCAGCTTCAACAGCACCAAGCTCGGAGATGAGAAGCAGAAGAATGACTTGCTGGCCCACCTTTTGGAGGACTTCGCGGATGAGCGCTTAGACCTTCGGATGGCGCACATCGGCAACCAAGACGTCATTGGGAACGCTTACGAGTACCTGATTTCGCGGTTTGCATCTGAGGCGGGTAAGACGGCTGGCGAGTTCTATACACCGGCAGAAGTCTCCGAACTCATAGCCGAGCTTGTTGACCCTCAGGAGGGAGACGAGATTTGCGATCCGACCTGTGGCTCCGCATCGCTGCTCATGAAGTGCGGTCAGCAGGTAAGGGCCAAGGGCTCCAAGAGGTACGCGCTGTTTGGGCAAGAGGCCATCGGCAGCACCTGGGCCTTGGCGAAAATGAACTTGTTCCTGCATGGCGAAGATAATCACCGGGTTGAATGGGGCGACACCATCCGAAACCCTAAGCTGCTGGATGAGCATGACCGCCTAAAGCACTTCGACGTGGTGGTAGCCAATCCCCCGTTCAGCTTGGCCAAGTGGGGTCACGCGACGGCTGAGGGTGATAGGTTCGCCCGCTTCCGCCGGGGTATCCCGCCCAAAACTAAGGGCGACTACGCGTTCATTCTCCACATGATTGAAACCATGAAGCCTGGCTCTGGCCGCATGGGCGTCGTGGTTCCACATGGTGTGCTGTTCCGCGGAGCAGCTGAGGGCAAGATTCGGCGCAAGCTGGTTGAGGAGCGTAAACTCGATGCGGTCATAGGGCTGCCAGAGAAACTGTTTTTTGGTACCAGTATTCCCGCTGCAATTCTGGTCTTCAAGCAAGACAAAGAAGACGGCTCGGTGCTGTTCATTGATGCCAGTCGTGACTTTATCAAAGGAACTAACCAAAACCGGTTGCACCTAAACGATCACGTGAAGCGGATTGTCGAGACATACCGCGCTCGCGAAGCCAAGACCGAAAAGTTTTCCTACTTGGCTCAGTTTGAGGAGATGGCAGAGAACGACTTCAATCTGAATATTCCTCGCTACGTCGACACTTTCGAGGAGGAAGAAGCAATTGATCTTCTCCAAGTACGACTTGAGCGTGAATCCCTGAAAAAGGAACTGGCCGAACTCGACGTCCGAATGCAGGGATATCTTAAGGAGCTCGGATATGACACCTGATGGATGGACAGAACCAAAAATCCGCTCCTTGCCGGGTCAAGCTGGTCGTCCAGTAACTAAATTGGGACCATTTGGATCGGCTCTGAAGAAGTCCGATTATGCCGTCAGTGGTTACAAGGTCTATGGACAACAGCAGGTCCTGGCAGGTGACGAGGACCATGGAGACTATTGGGTCGGAGAGGAAAAGTATCGTGAACTGATCGCTTGTTCCGTGGAGCCAGGTGATATTCTTCTGAGTACAATGGGTTCGTTCGGAGGCATATTGAGACTCAGTCACGCTAGTCGGCCCGGAATCATCAATCCTCGACTGCTAAGACTAAGCATCAGTCGCGACATAGCTACCCCGCCATACGTAGAGCAGTTTTTGCAGTCAGACCTGGCAAAGCGACAGTTTCATGCGTTTGCTCAAGGCGGCACCATGCCAGCTGTCAATGGAGCAAGCATAGGTTCGCTGAAGATCCTCCTTCCACCTTTAGATGAGCAAGAAAAAATTGCCGATATTCTGACGACATGGGACCAGGCAATCAATGTCGCTCAAAAACTTGTCGAAAACGCTTCAAAGCATCGGAAGTCGCTATTACAACAGCTTCTTTCCGGACAGCGTCGTTTGTCCGGCTTTGAAGACGATTGGTTAGAACGTTCGCTCGGCGAGATATTTCAATTCAGCAAGGGACAGGGCCTGTCAAAAGCAGACATAGATCCCCTTGGGCAAAACCCTTGCATTCTTTATGGTGAATTATACACACGATACCCGGAAATCATCGAAAGCGTCGAGAGTAGAACAAACTCCAAAACTGGCGTCGCTTCCCGTTCTGGCGACATCCTTATTCCCGCTTCGACAACGACAACTGGCATCGATCTCGCGAACGCCACGGCGCTCATGCAGTCGGATGTTCAACTGAGCGGGGACATTAATATTCTGCGCCCAAAGAACATGGCCGAGTGCTCGCCGTTCTACGCATATCTTCTTACTCACCAAGAGAAACAAAAGATCGCTGCTAGAGCGCAAGGCATTACAATAATCCATTTATATGGAAACCACCTGAAGACGCTGAAAGTCAAAGTCCCATCTGTCGAGGAGCAACAGGCGATTGCCAAAGTGTTGACCGCAGCCGACCGTGAGCTCGGTGTTCTTAGAGGTCAGTTGGCAAATCTCAAGCGTCAGAAGAAGGCCCTTCTGCAGCAGCTCTTGACCGGCATGCGCCGCGTTAAATTGGATGGAGGTCATTGATTATGGCTACTGCCGAAGATGAAACCAAAATCGTTACGCTGACAGCTCGCCTTCTGAAACCAGGGCGAGACATCGAGGGTGCATTCGCAACTGAGTACGCACCTGGCGAAAGCAAGGCTTTCGAAGAGAAGGACTGGCCTGGGATTGAGGGCGCTCGCCTGTTTGTCGGCGAGGCATTCTCCACACCGCCGGGTTGGCTGGAATTTGTCACCAGGGCTAGCCCAGAAGCTGGAAGCATCACGAAGACAACTGTGGACGGCGTGGAAGAGGAACGACGCCTTTGGGTGAGTGGTGCTGCTGGCATACTATTTGTTCCCGTGGATGGACGGATTATGGCGATCTGCTTTGGCCATGCCCACATCCCCTTGAACCTTGAGGCATTCGAAAAGCGGTTTGGGTTGAAAGTGACATTGAACCGGGTGCCGCGCGACAAGCTGCGTACACTCGACGTGGCCGTGCCCGACGCAACTTCCTTTCAAAAGCGAATTCAATCGAGCCGCGACAGCGACCTATCCGCCTTCGGAGTGAATGTGCTGCGTGACATCGCGCGGGTTGCCGGAGGTACCCCTAAAGACAAAGATTTTGCCCGCTTCGTAGCTGGCAAAGACAGCCTTTCCATCACCTGCAAAGTTGGCCCTGACGATATCCACGACCTCTGCGACAAGTTGATGAAGGCCTACAAAGACAAGGCCTACGAAAGCGACTTCAAGTGGATCGATTTTCTGCAGCCGGTCGACAAAACTGTTGCAGCAGAACTTGACGTGAAGCTGCAAGAAGCTTTGCAGGAGCTCCGTGACGGAGGCGTCAACGACCTTCACTTGGCTCCGCCAGAGATCGTGGACTACCAGGAAGGCTCAAAGCTCCACTACAATGGTTTCAATGGTGGCTCCGACGACTTCTTCCAACTCGAAATCGGTGACTACTGCGCGCAGTTGGACAACGGCGGATTCGCCGGCGACATCGATGAAATCAAGGAAAAGCACTACATTCGCGGAGCCAAGAACGGCGAGGAGAAGCTCACCAAGCGCTGGCGCGTTTATGACTGCTTCGTCTACGAACTTGAGCACCAGCCAGCAGGCGAAAAGAAGGCAAGCAGTTTTGCCCTCTATGGAGGTGATTGGTACCGGATCGACAGTGATTACAAGGACCAGATTGAAAAGGGTTTCGACTCGATACCCCAAAAGTCTGTGATTGGGGCCACGACCTGTGCCAACGAAGAATTGCTAAATGAAGAATTGAAGAAGACACGCGCGGAGTTTGTTTGCTTAGACAAGCAGAAGATCAATCCTAAGGGTGTTCGTTACGCAAACCTTGAGCCGTGTGACTTCTTTTCGGAGACCAAACAATTCATTCATGTAAAGGATGGGCACTCTTCACACTCAATTAGCCACCTTTGGAGTCAGGGTTTTGTCAGCGCTGAGGCATTTGTGAACGACGGTAAATTCCGGAGCGATCTGCGCGAGAAGGTAAGGAAGCTTAAGCCCGGATTTGAGAAGTACCTCCCAACGGCTCGCAAGAAACCCGACACATCAGAGTACGAGATTGTCTACGCAATCATGCGCCACCGTTACAAGAACGGGAAGATGGGAATTCCGTTCTTCAGCAAGGTCAGCGTGCACTCATCGCTCGAACAGCTTCAGAACATGGGCTTCAGAGTTGCAATCGATCTTGTTGAGAAAGTCGAACCAGTGGCGGCTGCAGCATGACACAAACACCCGAGACTTCTGAGGCGTATGCCTCCCACATTCCGGCGCTTCATATCCTTATGGCGATGGGTTGGGAATTTATGTCCCAGGGCGATTGCTTGGCTGCGCGAGGGGGAAACACCGGAGTGGTGATGAAGGGCGTTCTGGTCGAACAGCTCAAGAGGCGCACTTTTGAGTACAAGGGGCGCTCATACCCGCTTTCGACGAATGCGATCGACCAAATTGTGCGCGAGGTGACTTCGCCCGCCCTGAACGAAGGTTTGGAGACGGCAAACGAACGGCTCTACGATCAGATCACTTTGGGAATAACCGTTACCGAGTTTGTTGAGGGGAACCGCTACAGCCCAACCATCCAACTTATCGACTGGGACAACCTCGGCAACAACAGCTTTGTCGTTACAGAAGAGCTTGAAGTCCTATCTTCTGGCGGCACGCATACGCGCCGACCTGACGTGGTCTGTTATGTGAACGGCCTGCCTCTGGTGGTGATTGAAGCCAAACGACCGGACAGTGGAAACCCAAACAAATCTATGGTCGTCGAAGGGATCAGTCAGTCCATTCGCAACCAAAGAACTGACGAGATTCCTCAGCTCTTTGCATACTCGCAGCTCCTGATGTCCGTTAGCGGGATCGACGGCAAATACGCGACCACAAAGACACCCTCAAAGTTCTGGGCCAACTGGCGCGAGGAAGAGATTGAGGAAGGCGAGTTCGCCAATCTCAAGTCCTTTGTACCCGACAGCGCATCAATGAACGCGCTGTTCTCCGACAAACCATTTTGGAAGCGGAAGTACTTTGAAGCTCTGTGGAGTGGCCACAATCTGCCCACAGATCAAGATAGGCTCATCATAAGTCTGCTACGGCATGACCGACTCCTTGAGTTCATTCGCTACTTCATCCTTTTTGACAAAAAGGTCGGGAAGATTGCCGCGCGCTATCAACAAGCGTTTGGAATAAAGGCCCTGATCGCCAGGATAACCCAGAAGCGGCCAGACGGTGGTCGCGAGGGTGGCGTAGTATGGCACACCACTGGCTCTGGTAAATCATTTACGATGGTCTTTCTGACCAAGGCGCTGCTGCTGCACGAACAGCTCAAGCGTTGCAGGATCGTCGTAGTGACCGACCGCATTGACCTCGAGCGACAGCTTTCCAAAACCTTCATGTCCGGAGGTGCATTCGGGTCAGAGATCGGCACCAAAAAAGACGGAGAGAAGGCAAAGGCGCAGTCCGGTCGTGACCTCGCTAAGCGCATAGGCCAAGGCAAAGAAAGAATTATTTTTTCGATCATCGACAAGTTTTACGGTGCCTCGAAATTACCAGAGTGCAAGAACGCCAGCAGCGACTTGATCGTGCTTGTTGACGAAGGGCACCGCAGTCACGGCGGCGAAAACCACGAACGAATGAAGCAAGCTCTGCCAAACGCATCTTATGTGGCGTTCACGGGCACTCCGCTCCTCACGAAAGATAAGACGACCAGCAAGTTTGGCCCAATCATCCACGCTTACACAATGCAGCGTGCCGTCGAGGATGGCACGGTAACGCCGCTTCTATACGAAGAGAGAAAGCCGGTTCTCGATGTCAACGACAAAGCAATAGACAACTGGTTTGAGAAAATCACGCTGGGTCTGACCGAAAGCCAGAAGATCGACCTAAAGAAGAAGTACGGCACGAAAGGTCCCGTCTACGGCTCTGCCAATAGAATAGACCTCATTGCTTGGGATATTGCGGTTCACTTCAGCGAAAACATCAAGTCGCTCGGAGGCGGCTTGAAAGGCCAACTGGCCACGGACAGCAAGATTTCAGCCATCAGGTACAAAGAAGCTCTCGATAAAACCGGACTGGTTACCAGCGCCATCATCATGTCGCCGCCAGATACTCGTGAAGACCATTCAGATGTCGACAACGCCAAACTCCCGGAGATTCAAGAGTGGTGGAAAAATACCGTTGGGAACGATCCGGAAGAGTACGAGCGCCAGGTGCTGGAAGACTTCGGGACAGACGGTCGGCCCGACATTCTCATCGTCGTGAGCAAGTTGCTCACTGGATTTGACGAGCCACGAAACGGTGTGCTGTACATCGATAAGAAGCTCGAAAAACATAACCTTATCCAGGCGATAGCCCGTGTTAACCGGCTGCACGAAGCAAAGAGGTACGGCTTGTTGATCGACTATCGCGGCATTTTGCGAGAGCTCGACACTGCAATCAAAGACTACCAGGATTTGGCGGAACGAACCCAGAGTGGTTACGACATCGATGACCTGGAAGGGCTCTATCACCAAGTCGATACCGAGTATAAACGTCTTCCAACGCTTCACGATGAGCTTTGGGCCCATTTTTCAGCGGTACAGAACAGGCAGGATTTGGAGCAGTATCGCCAGGTTTTGGTTCCTCATTTCCAAAGTGATGACGACGGTGAACCCTATGACGTGCGCCAGAAGATCAGGGAGGACTTTTACGCAAGCCTGTCTGAGTTCGGGATGTGTCTGAAAATTGCGCTGTCGTCGCGGAGCTTCTTTGAGGACGGTAGTTTCTCCGAGGAGCAAATCGAACAGTACAAGAATGACCTGAAATTCTTCACCAACCTAAGAAAAATCGCAAAACAAGACGCTCAAGAAACCGTAGACTTTAGCGTCTACGAGCAACAAATCAGAAACCTTGTAGACAAGCACGTTGTCGGTGAAGAAATCAAAGACCCAGAGGGCGTCATTTCTCTGACTGATATGGGAAAGGTCGATCCAGAAGATTGGGATGAAGAACAGGCACGGAACGAAGCGGACGTCATTAGAAGCCGGGTCACAAAGACAATCGAACAATCGCTGGGAGAGGATCCATACGCGCAAAAGGTATTCTCAGAACTGCTAAAGGAGGCCATTTCTGAGGCTGAGGCGCTCTTTAACCACCCGATAAAGCAGTATCTGCTGTTCAAGGATTTGGAAGAGAGAGTGAACGCCCGCAGGGTCGATCAGATCCCTGAAGAGTTAGGAACCAACCGACACGCTGCAGCCTATTTCGGCCTTTTCAAGCTTGCGAAGGGTGACGAGTTTTTCACCGGTCTTACGGAAGACGAATTCCAACGATTTGTGACTGAGGCGATGGGTATCGACGAGGTGGTTCGCAACGCCGTTGCTGAAAACTCGCTCAATCCACAGAACATAGAAACGGAAATTCGGAAAGCCCTGTTGCCGCGCCTTTTCAAATTGGTTGGCCTCGATGACGCCAAAGAAATAATTGAGAAGGTGATTGCAATCACTCGAATTGGCTTGGGTAAAGATGTCTGAGCTAGTGAACCAGCACTCGTTTAACTACGGCGGAACCAAGTATGACTATGCCTTGTTTCACTACCCAGAGAAGCAAGGTTCGATCTCGATCCATGTCTTCCCCAATGGAGCGATCCAAGTCGATGCACCCTGCGCAGCTCGGCCCAAAGAAATCAAAGATGCGGTTCTAAAGCGTGCCAGATGGATAACGACCCGTGTTGAGGAAGCTCAGCGGCGTTTGAAGTACATTCTCCCACGGGAATATGTGAGCGGAGAAAGCCACTACTATCTCGGACGGCGCTACCTGCTGAAAGTACTGGACCAGAAAGACACAAAGCCGAATGTGAAGCTGCTACGAGGAAGACTTGAAGTAGTGTGTCGCGCCCCGGATACCCGTGCTGTCGCTGCCCTTCTGGAAGCATGGTACAGAGAGCGAGCAGCGAACATTCTCAAGAAGCGTATGGATGAAGTGGCTACAACCATACCTTGGTTGTCGGTGACCCCGCCAATGAAGCTGTTAAGAATGAAAAAGCAATGGGGTAGCTGTTCAGCTTCCGGGCAAGTGATACTCAATCCGGATCTCGTTAAGGCCCCTAGCGAGTGCATTGATTACGTAATTACACATGAGATTTGCCACCTAAGAGAGCACAATCACAGCCAGCGATTTTATCGGGAACTGGATCGGCTTTTGCCGACCTGGCGTAGTACAAAAGGACGCCTCGATGGAATGGCAGAAGCGATTTTGGCCAGGTAGAAAGAAGACGAAATATGGCTGACATTAAGATTTTTCAGATGGGAAAGGGCGGCGTAACTGAGCTCGCAGGAGGTTCCGTTGCGCTGGAGAAGTCACTCCAAGATATCTTTGAGAGCAACCTAGAGGCACTTCTGGGCGTTCGGTTCCTAGCTTCTGAATTCCGTACATCAAACCGGGGGCGAATGGATACGATTGGCATCGACGAGAACAACTGCCCGGTGATCATCGAATACAAACGTAGCACCAACGAGAACATAATTAACCAGGGACTGTTTTACCTTGATTGGCTGATGGACCATCAAGCGGACTTTCGGCTGTTGGTTATGGATAAGCTTGGCAAAGAAGTTTCGGATCAGATCGAATGGTCAGCGCCAAGACTGATCTGCATTGCGGGAGATTTCACCAAGTACGACACACACGCGGTCAACCAAATGAACCGCAACATTGAACTGATCCGGTATCTTCGGTTCGAAGGCGATCTTCTTCTACTGGAGCAGCTCACTTCTGCTTCAGCCGATCAACCCGGTTCAGTTGCAGCCATCCAGAAGCCAAAGACCGGTTCGACAACCTACAAAACTGCAAGTGAGTACCTGGCTCAAAGCGATCAGTCGCTTAAGGACCGATTTGAAGCGGTTCGAGCTTACCTTCTGGCTATAGGAGACGACGTTCAGGAGAAAACGCTAAAGTTCTACTTCGCCTTCCGTCGAATTAAGAACTTCGCCTGCGTAGAGGTACGCCCCCAAACTGGAAAGGTTCTGGTCTACCTGAAAGTGAACCCTGACGAAGTGGAACTTGAGGAAGGCTTCACACGCGATGTACGAAAAATCGGCCACTTCGGAACTGGAGACTTAGAGGTCACTATCTCGGATTCGCACGACATTGAACGAGCCAAGGCTCTCTTTGACGCTAGCTACGAGGCGTCTTGAAGTCAGCGTGACTTTTGAAGGGTTCTTATGTGTGGAATTTTTGACATAGACGGTGACGGACTCGATATTGGGTACGTGAAAATTAAGGCCGGGCTCGCTGCACCTGAGCGGGAAATGCGCGATCTCATTGAAAGTCTTTGGGCGGAGTATGAGCCCTATGCAGATAGTGATTTCTGTGAAGGCTTCGCGCAAGACGTCGATGGTCGCTTTTGGGAAATGCTGTTGGGCGTCACTTTGCTGCATTCTGGACACCAACTTCTTCTTCGGTCGGAGCGCAGCACGGACGGCGGGCAACCAGACTTGTGCGTTGTCGAAGAAGGCCAACGCACGTGGATCGAAGCGATCGCTCCGACAAAGGGCGAAGAGGGCAGCGATCAAGTACCCGACATTCTTCCAATCAATGAAGGAGGTGGGGTAGTACCTGTACCGCTCCGCCAAACTCAGTTGAGGACGACAAGCGCTTTCTGGACAAAGTCCCAGAGGGTCCAAGCCTATTTGGAGGAAGGAGTTATCGGTCCGTCGGATAGGAGGATTATTGCTATTTCGGCCAGCCGCTTTGGAGCTGTTGCGACCGAAAACCCACCATTGATCATGAGCTCATTGTTCCCAATTGGGGCAGCATTTGTTCGAGTAGATAGAAATTCCGGCGAGGTGATCGAAGAAGGCTATAACTACGCGCCCACCATTGAACGACTAGGGGGCGAGATTCCTCGCACTGCCTTTTCCGGCCCGGAGTTTTCGCACGTTTCTGGCGTCCTGTGGTCGCGGATTGGTTTGGGGAATATGTCGAGAGAAGTGCGTCCTCTGACTATGGTACACAACCCCTACGCAGAGGTTCCAATTAGCCAGCGTTGGGGGCCTTGGGACAAGGAGTACGTTGTGAGCGAGGATACTTCGGGGTGGATTGCCAACAATATCCGCGAGATTTGACCCGCCGATCAGTTTCGTTGTCGAAGTGTCGGACAGATGCTCAACTGACCAATTAGTAGGGTAAAACCCGTTTAGTAGGGCGTTAGTAGGGGGATCGAGAGCTACACGAAGACAACCGAAGCAACGCTGTGATCTTAAGAGTAGAAAATTTTGCAATTTCCTCAAAAGGTTAAGCTAGGCCCGACATTGGAATGCAATCGCGGGCTACCCTGGGCAAAGCAAGCGACCAATAATTCGTAATGATGGGGTCGGGGGTTCGAGTCCCTTCAGCGGCACCAACCTTCCTTTTATCAGAAAAGGTCAGGGACACTCTCGAACAATCGACAGCCAGCAGTTGCATCGAAGATGCAATGCGAACCTAGGGATCTAGATTTCTCCTCTCGACCGCATCGCAGGCTCTTTGCGAGGGCAACGGTGTCGGCACTCTTGATACGTCATTTGGAGCAATCGCTCTGAAAGAGTGATGCGGGTTGGCTTCAAGCTCTGATATGCGGCCCACACCGCAATCATCCGCACCAAAAGGCCCGCCAGAAATCCGCTGCAAATCCCCATGGCGACCCCGGCAGGACTCGAACCTGCAACCTATCCCTTAGGAGGGGATTGCTCTATCCAGTTGAGCCACGGGGCCGATGCCCATGTTGTCTGGCATTTCCCTCCTTGGCGCAAGCGCTTGCAGCGACGGCAGGGGCCGCTTATCAATATCGAAAGGCGCCCCCCGAAAGGATCGGTCTTTGCGCGGACGAAACCCCTTTGATGGCAAACCCCAGATGACCCTGCGCGACGTGGCCGAGGCTGCGGGCGTGTCGGAAATGACGGTCAGCCGGGTCTTGCGCCAACGCGGCGATGTTTCGGAAAAGACGCGGGATCGGGTGTTTCAGGCGGCCCGCACCCTTGGATATGTGCCCAATAAAATCGCGGGCGCTTTGGCCTCGAACCGGGTCAATTTGGTGGGCGTTGTGATCCCCTCTTTGGGCAATATGGTCTTCCCCGATGTTCTAACGGGGATCAGCGATGTTTTGGATGCCACACCCCTGCAACCCGTTGTTGGCACATCGAAATATGACCCCGAGCTGGAAGAAAAAGTCATCTATGAAATGCTCAGCTGGCGCCCATCGGGCCTGATCGTTTCGGGGCTTGAACACAGCGAAGCCGCGCGGGCGATGATGGCCAATGCGGGCATCCCAATGGTCGAAGTGATGGATGTCGATGGCGACCCCGTGGCCGCCGCCGTTGGCATCAGCCATTTTGAGGCCGGACGGGTGATGGCGCAGGAAATTGCCAAACGCGGCTATCGGCGCATCGGCTATCTGGGCTCAAGCTCCATCGCCGATCACCGCGCGCAAAAGCGCCTGCAAGGGTTCGAGGCTGGTCTGGCCGAGGCGGAGCTGAGCCTGGCAGACAAATGCTTTTATGCTGGCACCTCGGGCTTTGGCACCGGGCGGGGCATGACAGCCGAAATCCTGGAGCGGACCGGCGATCTGGATTTCCTTTACTACAACTCCGACATCAACGCAGCGGGTGGTCTGCTCTATTGCCTGGAACGGGGCATGGATATTCCGGGGCAGATCGGGATGGCGGGCTTCAACTCCTTCGAGGTGTTGGACGGTCTGCCCATGCGGATCGCCACAATGGATAGCCGCAGGCAAGAAATCGGTCGCAAAGCCGCCGAGCTTATCGCCGAAAACGCGCTGACCGATGAGGTGATCGCGCTAGAGCCGGTGTTTTTGCCGGGCGAAACGGTGCGCGCGGGCTAACTGGCCACACCCGCGGTCGCGTTCCTAAAATCTTTCGCTTACCGGCCTGCGCCGCAGCCGCAAATCTCTGGGCCGGCGCTCAACACTCCGGCAGATTCACCGCCAACCCACCCTGGCTGGTCTCTTTATACTTGGTGTTCATGTCGAGCCCGGTCTGCCGCATCGCCTCGATGCAATTATCGAGCGGCATGAAATGCGTGCCGTCGCCACGTAGAGCAAGCGAGGCCGCTGACACCGCCTTGATGGCGCCCAGCCCGTTGCGTTCGATACAGGGCACCTGCACCAGCCCCCCCACCGGGTCGCAGGTCATGCCAAGATGGTGCTCCAACGCGATTTCCGCCGCGTTTTCGATCTGTTCGTTGGTCCCACCCAAGGCTGCGCACAGCCCAGCCGCCGCCATGGCCGAAGCCGAGCCAACCTCCCCCTGACAACCAACCTCAGCCCCCGAGATCGAGGCGTTGTGCTTGATCAACCCCCCAATTGCCGAGGCCGCCATCAGAAACACCCGCCGCCCATCCTCGGTCGCGCCAACACAATGGTCGCGGTAATAGCGCAGCACGGCCGGCACGACGCCTGCGGCCCCGTTGGTGGGTGAGGTCACGACCCGGCCCCCGGCGGCGTTTTCCTCATTCACCGCCATGGCATAGACCGACAACCAATCGTTCACCGTATGGGGTTGCGCGATATTGCTGCCACGCTCGGCCATCAACTGCTCGTGGATCTTCTTGGCCCGGCGTTTGACCATCAGGCCGCCTGGCAGCTCCCCCTCCATCCGCAGGCCGCGATCGATGCAGTCATCCATCGCCTTCCAGACGGTACCGAGCCGGTGTTGAACCTCTTTCCCCACCTGCCCGGCGGTTTCATTGGCCCATTTCATCTCGGCGATGGATTTGCCGCTTGCCGCCCCCATCGCCAGCATCTCGCGCGCCGAGCCGAAGGGGAACGGATAGCCCGCCGCCTCCTTCTCCTCGTGGAAGGCCTCGGCCCCGCCATGATCCTGCGCCGCCAGTTCCTTTGCCGTCAGGATGAAACCACCCCCGATGGAGTAGTAGGTCTCCTCCAGATACAGGTTCCCGGCCGCGTCAAAGGCGCGCAAGATCATCCCATTGGCATGACCGGGCAGAGGCGGCCCATAGTCGAACACCAAATCGGTGTCGGGGTTGAACCGCAACGGCGGCAAATCGGGCGGCGTTACCATGCCTTTGGCCCGCACCTCCGCCTCCAAGGCCTCGGCCTGATCCGGGTCCAACGTCGCCGGCTCAAACCCCGACAGCCCGAGAATCACCGCCCGATCCGTCGCATGCCCCTTGCCCGTGAAGGCGAGTGAGCCGTGCAAACTGCACCCCAATGCGGCCAATTGCCCAGCCCCGGGCTCTTTTTCCCGCCCGGATCGCAGGTCGCCCAGAAACCGCGCAGCTGCGCTCATCGGCCCCATCGTATGGGACGAGGAGGGGCCAACGCCGATCTTGAAGATGTCGAAGACGCTTAAAAACATGGGCGGACGCTAACGGGTGCGTCCGAGGCGGGCGAGCGGAAAAACGACTTGACGGAGGGGAGGGGCGACTTGGGGTTGCACACGCGACGACAACTCAGACGTCGCGCCAATGAGTTCGTCAGATACGAAACGTTAACAAATTTTTAACCAAATTGACCGCCTCTCAACAATTAAGATATTTCAGGCGCATATCAGTTATCAGGCAACTTATTTGTGATGTTTTTATTAGTTGAACTCCTGTCAAATTCGCAAAATGAAGAACAAAGAAAAAGAGCGAGGAAATCCCCGCTCTTTAATAATCGTTACGCTAACTGCGACTTAGAAGGACATTGCGACACCGAACGACCATGCGTCGCGGTTCGCGTTGTCCGAGTTGCCGTAGCCGAGGTGCACAGTAGCACCGCCGCCCAGATCGTAGGAGGCTGCGATACCATAACCGGAATTGTTGGTTCCACCGTTGAACTCACCGTAGTTGGCGCCGATCGAGATGGCGTCAAACGAATAGCCGGCAGAGATCATGTAGTGATCAACATCGGGCTGGCCCGCAGCGTCAATGCTTGCATAAGACACGCCAGCGGTGAAGCCGGAGTCCAGCGCCACGTTAGCACTCAAACCGATAATGTCGATCGTGGTACCGGCCGCGACAACACCTGCTGCAAATGCGCCACCAGCGGTGCCACCAGCGTCAGAGGTGTGGTACGCCAAGCCGAAGTTCGCCGAGCCACCGCCAAAGTCCAAACCATAGCGGAAACCAAGGGCGAAGGAGGCATCATTTGCGCCAGTGTCATCGGCTTGAACAGAGATCGCGACGCCGAAGTCACCAAAAGTGTTGTCGTAGCGCAGGATCTGGCCGTCATAAGAGCCGTCCAGGTAGTTGCCACCGACGTAACCTTCGTGACCCGTTTCTTCGTCACCGATCGAACCAGGGTTGCCGACAGCTTCGGTGATGGCCCAGTCAAATGCGCTGTCGGTGTCACCCATGGTGACCGTACCGAAGTCGCCGGAGATGAAGACAGTCTCGCCACCTTGCGCATCATCGTTGCGAGTGGCTTGAGACTCAAGCGCGGTACCTTGATTGTTAGAGTCACCGATCGACTCGTCGAGGTCGATCGAGGCGCCAAAGGTCAGCCCGTTGTCGGTTTCACCGGACATGGTGAACGTAACGTCGATATCAGTGTGGAACGACTCATTGATGCCGGCACCACCGCCGCTGACGCCCATGTCGGCCGAACCGGACAGGGCAACATCTGCGGAGGCGACGCCAGCGGTGGCCACCAGGGCCGTCGTAGCGAAGATACTGTTTTCGGGTGGTGCATCGCAAAATCTACTATCTCCCACCCAAGCGCGCTGAGGTTTGGCCGGGGTCACAGGCATCTGCTAAACTATTGCCAGGAAACGTATTCCTTGGGTGAGTACGGCCTCGCCCCCAGGCATGTTCGTGGCTTGGGGGCGCAGAGACGCATTTTAGCACAGTCACAATTTCCGGTTTGGAATGGGCGGTAGAAGCCTACCGCTCGGCTGTGAAAATCACCCACGGAATTCTATGACGCAGGAGGTTGTATGCTTCAGTTAATTCGGATGTTCGGGACGGCAGGACCCGACGCCACAACAGACCAGGTGCCGGATTTGCCCGAAACGTTGAACGCGTTTTTCGACGGGCAATACTATCCACATTGCCGTGCCACGATTAAGTCGCACCGGCATACCTTGCTGACCTATGACAAACATCTGCGTCACACCATTGGCCCGAAACCCTTTGCCGAGCTCGACAACCTCACCGTAAATGCTTGGCTGCGTGGGCAGATCGCGGGTGGATTTAAATATACCACCATCAACAAACACATCTTCCTGCTGAACCGCCTGCTCAGCACCGCGCGGCATTGGGGCGTGATCACCGAGCGGACCTATTTCAACCTGCGGATCAAGCGGCTTCCGGTGGGTGATTACAGGCAGCGGTTCCTGTCTCAGGAAGAAATACAAACCCTGATTTCAGAATGTCGAAAAATTAATCATCCGTTCCTGGCCAGTTTTGTTCAGTTCTTGCTTTTGACCGGCGCAAGAAAAGGCGAGGCGCGCACCGCCAAATGGAGCGATATCGATCTAGCTTCGTCCATTTGGCACGTTCCAGTTTCAAAGAATGGGCGATCCAGACGAATAATCCTGAGCTCTAATGCAAGAGACACATTGGACGAAATTCGCGCCGTCAGCGAGAGGCTCCATCTGCCCACGGCGAAAAGTGACTATATTTTCATCAACCCGAAAAGCCGCACCTGCTATAACGGATTTCACGCAGCCTTTTATAAGGCCCGGGCGGCCGCCGGATTAGACGATGTCCGAATTCACGATTTGCGCCACACCTTTGCCAGTGTGTTAATCAACCGGGGTGTCAGCCTTTATGAAGTGCAGGAGCTTTTGGGCCATTGCAGCGCCCAGATGACCCAGCGCTACGCCCATCTACAGCCGAATCACTTGCAAGCCAGGACCGAGATCATGGGGCAGCTTATGTTCGGGATCGGCTAAAATCCGCTCATGCCGGGGGAACCAGGCCGCTGCATCAAGGTGGGGATATGGTGAGCCCGGCAGGATTCGAACCTGCGACCAATTGATTAAAAGTCAACTGCTCTACCAACTGAGCTACGGGCCCACTCAGAGGCGCCTAATTAGGCAGGGGTCGGTAGCCCGTCAAGCGGAAATCAGACCGGGGGGATTTCATTGCGGCACAGGCAGGGCTATATGCGCGATCATGTCTGACACAGCAGCCCATACCGGCCTGCCCTTCATGAAGATGCATGGGCTTGGCAACGACTTTGTGGTGATCGATGCGCGGGTCTCTCCTGCGGTGATGACTGCAGGGCTGGCGCGTGCCTTGGCCGATCGCAACCGGGGCGTCGGGTTTGACCAACTGGCGGTGATCACCAATGACCCCGAGGCCGATGTAGCGCTTGCGTTCTTTAACGCCGATGGCTCGAACAGTGCCGCCTGTGGCAACGCCACGCGCTGCATCGCGCGGCATGAGATGGATGTGACCGGCCGCTCGACCCTTAGCCTGCGGACCGAACGCGGCATCTTGCAGGCTGTCGATGCGGGCGACCGCCTGACCTCGATCAATATGGGGCAGCCGGTTATGGCGGCGGCCGATATCCCGCTGAAGGGTGCGGTCGATACGCTAAACCTGCCCATCGAGGGCAGTCCGGTTGCCACCGGCATGGGCAACCCCCATTGCACGTTCTTCGTCGACGACGCGGAGGCAATCGATCTGGCCACAAAAGGTCCGGAATTTGAACATCACCCGCTTTTCCCGGAACGCACCAATGTGCAATTCGCCAGCTTGACGGCCCCTGACCATCTGCGGGTTCGGGTTTGGGAGCGGGGCACCGGCATCACACTCGCCTCGGGCTCGTCCTCCTGCGCGGTGGCGGTCTCGGCGGCGCGGCGGGGGCTGACCGGGCGCAAGGTCAAGATCACGCTCGATGGGGGCGATATCGATATCGATTGGCGTGAGGATGGGGTTTGGATGACCGGCCCCACCATGCATGTGTTTTCGGGTGTGCTGACGGGCCTGTTCTTGCGGAGCTTGGATTGATGGATCGGCGCGTCCCGCTGTTTCACACCCATGGCTGCCGCCTCAACGCCTATGAGACCGAGGCGATGAAGGACCTGTCCGCCGCCGCAGGCCTGGATGATGCTGTGATCGTCAACACCTGCGCCGTCACCGCCGAAGCGGTGCGTAAAGCGCGCCAGGAC
This sequence comes from Paracoccaceae bacterium, assembly GCA_965229695.1. GTDB lineage: Bacteria > Pseudomonadota > Alphaproteobacteria > Rhodobacterales > Rhodobacteraceae > JANSYL01. The sequence continues at coordinate 1,901,066 of OZ245921.1, read as the reverse complement.
ATCCGCCGCCTGCGCCGCGACAACCCCAATGCAAAGCTGATCGTGACCGGCTGCGCCGCGCAGACCGAGCCGGAAACCTTCCGCGCCATGGCCGAAGTCGATCTGGTCCTGGGCAACCACGAAAAGATGCAGCCGGAAACCTGGACCGGGCTTGCCGCCGATTTCATTGGTCAAACCGAAAAGGTGCAGGTTGATGACATCATGTCGGTCACCGAAACCGCCGGGCATCTGATCGACGGGTTTGGCACCCGCTCGCGCGCGTATGTGCAGGTTCAGAATGGCTGCGATCACCGCTGCACCTTTTGCATCATCCCCTTTGGGCGCGGCAACTCGCGGTCCGTACCGGCCGGTGTGGTGGTCGATCAGATCAAGCGCTTGGTGGATCGCAGCTACAATGAAGTGGTCCTGACCGGGGTTGATCTGACCTCCTGGGGTGCGGACCTACCGGCCGAGCCGAAACTGGGCGATCTGGTGATGCGCATCTTGAAGCTGGTGCCGGACCTGCCGCGCCTGCGGATCAGCTCCATCGACTCGATTGAGGTTGATGAAGCGCTGATGCAAGCCATCGCCAGTGAGCCACGCCTGATGCCGCATTTGCACCTGAGCCTGCAACATGGCGATGACCTGATCCTAAAGCGTATGAAGCGGCGGCATCTGCGCGATGACGCGATCCGCTTCTGCGAAGCGGCACGCGCGCTGCGGCCGGATATGACCTTTGGCGCTGACATCATTGCGGGGTTCCCGACCGAGACCGAAGCGCATTTCGAAAGCTCTCTGCGACTGGTCGAAGATTGCGATCTGACCTGGTTGCACGTTTTCCCATACTCGCCGCGCCAAGGCACGCCCGCCGCGCGGATGCCGCAGGTGGATGGGCGGGTGATCAAGGATCGGGCCGCGCAATTGCGGGCGGCGGGTCAGGCCCAGGTGTCAAAGCACCTGGCCGCGCAGCAGGGCAGCACCCATGCCGTATTGATGGAAAACCCGCGCATGGGTCGTACAGAACAGTTTACCGAGGTCACATTCGAAACCGATCAGCCTGAGGGCCAGATCGTGACCGCCCGGATCATTGGACAGGACGGCCAGGCATTGAAGGCCGTCGCCGGTTGAACACAACCAACAACGCGGCCACCGTGATCAAGACGCTGCCCAGCACGCCTAAGGGGCCGGGCACTTGCGAAAACAGCAGCCAATCGGCCAGCAGCGCCCAAATCAACCCCGTATATTCAAGCGGTGCCACAGTCGAAGCCGGGGCGCGGGCCAGGGATTCGGCGAAACAGATCAGGTTCAATGCCCCAAACACCCCCGCCCCCAAAAGCCAGTAAAGCGGCGGGCCCTGCAACCAGACCCAGTTTCCGGCCAAACCCGAAAAACCCGACACCACAACCACAATCACGGTGAAGGACAGGGCAATCGACAGGGTGGTTTCGGTCGCCGTCATGGCGCGCACATTCACCTGGATCACAGCGATCAAAGCTGCGGCCCCAACGCCCGCTAAGGCACCCAAAAACGCCTCGGGGCCGGTGGCAAAGGACAGACCCAGGATCAGCAGCACGCCGGAGAATCCAACCGCCAGCGCCCCATATATGCGGGCCGTGGGCGCTTCACCCAAGCGCCAGATGGCGACCGGGATCAGCAGGATAGGGGCCAGATAGGTCAGGGTCTGCGCCTGGGTGATCGGCAGGCGCGAGACCGCGAAATAAGTCAGCGCCATGGCCACACAGGCCAAAGCCCCCCGGATCAGATGCGGGCGAAAGCGTTTGGGCAGCAAATCCTGTACTGGCGCGGTCAAAAGCCCATAGGCCAGGATCAACAGCATCGACAGCCCCGCGCGCACGGCCATGATTTGCCCTAGCGGTACCGCATCGGCCACCGCGTGCACGCAGGCACCCAGCCCGACCGTGGCCGCCGCGCCGCTCATGCGAAAGATTTTTGCAATGAATTCCTGAGACATCACGCGCAGCCTTGCCCGGAAAACAAACAGATCGCTAGGCTCTCCCACAAAAAGGACGGCCAGAGATGCACCCCAACCCCGCCTTTCGGCAGACACCCGAAGAAACAAACTTGTCATTCGCACGCCAGCGCGGCTTCGGCATGTTGTCGATCAATGCCGACCCGGCCCCGCACCTGGCGCATATTCCCTTTGTGCTGAACGCGCCGGGGACCGAGGCGGAACTGCACCTGGTCCGCTCCAACCCCATCGCCCGCGCGGTGAAATCGCCCACGCCCGCCGTCATCGCCGTGACCGGGCCGGATGGCTATATCTCACCCGATTGGTATGGCGACCCGGCGCAAGTGCCGACCTGGAACTATGTTGCGGTGCATCTACGCGGCACGCTTCACCCCGAAGACACGGATAAACTGCGCGCGCAGCTTGATCGGCTTTCCGGCGAATTTGAGCAGCGCCTGCTGCCGAAACCGCCTTGGACAACCGACAAAATGACACTGGAGGCGCTGGAAAAGATGATGCGCCAGATCCTGCCGTTTCGGTTCCAAATCGATGGGGTGGAGGGCACCTGGAAACTGAACCAAAACAAACCCGACGCCGCGCGCCTGTCGGCGGCCGAGCATATTCGGTCATCCCCCGTCGGGCGTGAACTGTCAGCGCTTGCCGATCTGATGGCCCAGGGCGGCGCCAAATAGACAAGCGGGGTGACAGCCCCTACATCTTACCCAATCGCAAGCGGCAGCAAGGAGCAGACCCATGGCCATCCCCATCGCCCCCATCGCCGGAGTCGCACTGCGCTATGGCGCGATCGCCGTCGCCACCTATGCCGCCACCCGCGCCATGACACCGGGGCGGCTGGACCAATCGGTGGAAGACGCGATGGATGACACGCCCGAGGGGCTGACCTTTCGCAAATCGGATGGCCAGGCCAACGGCACCGCGCGCTGGTCGCGAACCATCCGCCTTGGCCGCACAGGCCCAGGCGTGGAACTGGATGTCACCGGCTTTGCCCGGGTCAAGGTGAGGCGCGTGAAATGATCCGGCTTCTTTCCTCTCCACCATCACCCTTTGTCCGTAAGGTCCGGGTTTTGCTGCTGGAAACAGAACAGGACGATGTGGAAATCGTCGATGTGACGGCGCATCCCTTGGGGGGTGATAGCGCCCTGAATGCGGCAGCCCCTTTGGGCAAAATCCCCGCGCTTGAACGGGATGGCGGCCCAACGCTTTTTGATAGCCGGGTGATTTGTCGGTTCCTCGATACACGCGCGCAGGCTGGCCTCTACCCCGACGCGCGGATTTGGGACACGCTGACGCTGGAGGCGCTGGCCGATGGCATCATGGATGCGGCCGTGATCTCGGTTTACGAAAAGCGCGCCCGGCCTGAAGAGATGTGGTACCAGCCCTGGCTCGACGCCCAATGGGACAAGGTTGAACGTGGGCTGGACGCGCTGGAGCGCCAATGGATGAGCCACCTGCATGGCCCCATCGATATGGGCCAGATCGCGGTGGGGTGTGCGCTCGGGTATTTGGATTTTCGCCACGCCGACAAAGGCTGGCGCAACGGACGTGATAGCCTGGCGGCCTGGGAAAAAACCTTTGTCACGCGCCCGTCGATGCAAAGCACGATACCCGGATGAAAATCGCCCGCGCCGAGACCGAGGCCGCGCGCGCGGCCTGTTTTGCCATCCGACGCGCTGTCTTCATTGAAGAACAGGCCATCCCCGAGGCAGAGGAATGGGATGCCTATGATGACACCTGCCTGCATTTCCTGGCCGAGGATGAGACCGGCCCAGCGGGTACGGCCCGCGTGATCGCAAAGGGCGGCAGCGCCAAGATCGGGCGCGTAGCGGTGATGCCACCCCATCGCGGCACGGGGCTTGGCAAACGGATCATGCAGGCGGTTTTGGACGACGCTCAAGCCAATGGCTTCACCAGCGCCGAGCTGGAATCACAGACCTATGCAATCCCGTTTTACGCGCGCCTAGGGTTTGAGGCGGAGGGGCCGGAATATGACGATGGCTCCGGCATCATGCATCGGCTGATGCGGCTGACCTTCGGGTAGCCGAGATCAACTATCCTTTACAAACAACGCTTTATGGGCCTCTCGCAGGGCTGCTTTCTGCACCTTCCCCATCGTGTTGCGCGGCAGCGCTTCGGCCAAGATCACCTGTTTGGGTTGTTTGAACTTGGCCAATCGGTCCGACAAGGCGGACTGGATCGCCGCCTGGTCAAACGGGGCTGTACCGTCGGGCACAACGATGGCCACGACAGCCTCACCAAAATCCGAATGCGGGACGCCGACCACGGCGCTTTCTAAAACGCCGGGAAGATCGTCCAACACCTCCTCCACCTCTTTTGGATAAACGTTGAACCCGCCTGAGATGATCAGATCCTTGGACCGGCCAACGATGATGACATACCCATCCCCATCCAAGCGCCCCAGATCGCCGGTGATGAACCAGCCGTCGGGGCGCAGCTCCTCCGCGGTTTTTTCGGGCATCTGCCAATAACCGGAAAACACGTTTGGGCCGCGCACCTCGATGATCCCGATCTCGCCCGGCGCAACCTCGGCCCCATCGTCGCCCATGATGCGCAACTCAACATCGGGCAGGGGGAAGCCCACCGTGCCCGCGCGCCGCTCACCCCCGTAGGGGTTCGACGTGTTCATATTGGTTTCGGTCATGCCGTAGCGTTCGAGGATGCGATGGCCGGTGCGCGCCTCCCATTGCAGATGGGTTTCGGCCAGCAGGGGCGCAGAGCCCGAAATGAACAGACGCATATTCGCGGCACGGTCTTGGGTCAGGCGCTGATCGGTCAGAAGCCTGGTGTAAAAGGTCGGCACACCCATCATCGCGGTGGATTGGGGCATCGCATCCAGGATCGCGTCAGCATCAAAGCCCGGCAGAAAATGCACCGCCGCACCGGATAGAAGCGCCACGTTCGACGCAACGAACAGACCATGGGTGTGATAGATCGGCAAAGCGTGGATCAACACATCGCGGCTACTGAAGCCCCAAAGCTTGGCCAAGGTCTGGCTGTTCGAAAGCAACGCCCGGTGGCTGAGCATTGCACCCTTCGACCGACCCGTGGTGCCCGAGGTGTAGAGAATCGCCGCCAAATCCTCGGCCCCGCGCGCGACCGGTTCCGGCAGCGGATCGGGCAAATCCTGGGTCAGCGTGCCCTGCCCGTCAGCCCCAAGCGTCAGAAGATGGTCACAGCCCGCGTCGCCCGCGATTGGCCGTAGCGCTTCAACCCGTGCGGGATCACAGACAAAAACACGTGGCGTTGCATTGCCCAGGAAATACGCGACCTCGGGCCCGGTATAGGCGGTGTTAAGCGGCAGAAACACGCCGCCGGCCATCACCGTGCCTAGGTAAAGCTGCAAGGCGGTCAGCGATTTTTCGACTTGAACCGCGACGCGATCCCCCGGCGACACGCCCATTGCCACAAGCCGTGCGGCCAGTTGCGCCGCGCCATCCCAAAGCTGATCGTAGCGCATCGGTGCCAAGCCAGGCCCTTGGGCAAAGACATCCAAGGCTCGGGTCGCGGAGGGGGCGCGCAGCGCATCAATTAAAACATTGCTCATCCGCCGTTCATTGCGCCGTTTGCACGCAAAGGCAATTCGCGATGACCCAGGCCAAGGTTGAGCCCCTGCCCAGACTGCGACATTTCAGCCATCATGCGCGCGTTTGTCCGCTAGACGCCTACCTCACCAAGACATAAAGAACGGACGATGTTGGGGTGCGGGCCGTTTTTTGGCCATGTCGCCCCATTTGGTTTTCCAGGCCCCAGAGGCGGGCCCAGAAGAAGGGGGCGCGATAAGTGTCACACGCAGAAGACCAATCCGGCACGCGGCGGGACTTTCTCTATTACGCGACAGCCGGTGTGGGCACCGTGGCCGTAGGGGCCGGTGTTTGGCCACTCGTCAATCAAATGAACCCATCCGCTGATGTGCAAGCCGCCAGCCAGATGCGCGTTGACGTGTCCGGCGTGGGCGTGGGTACCCAGCTGACGGTTCTGTTCCTGGGCAAGCCGGTTTTCATCCGTCACCGCGCCGAGGAAGAGATTGCCGATGCACGCGCCGTTGACTTGTCCGATCTGGTCGATGACGACGCGCGCAACGCCAATTTGGACGATGCGGACGCGGCCGACGAAAACCGCAGCGTCCCGGATTTCTCGGGCGAAAACACCGGCGAATGGCTGATCATGCAGGGCGTTTGTACTCACCTGGGCTGTGTGCCTTTGGGTGATGGCGCTGGTGATTTTGGCGGCTGGTTCTGCCCCTGCCACGGGTCGCACTATGACACTTCGGGCCGTATCCGCCGTGGGCCTGCGCCTGAAAACCTGCCTGTTCCCCCTGTCGAGTTCGTGGACGAAACCACGATCTTGCTCGGCTAAGAGAGAGGACGCGAGAATATGTCTGGTATTCCCCACGACCACTACGAGCCGAAAACAAACTGGGAAAAGGGCCTTGCCAAGCGCCTGCCCATTATCGGCTTGATGTATGACACGCTGATGATCCCCACCCCCAAGAACCTGAATTGGATGTGGATTTGGGGCATCGTGCTGACCTTCTGCCTGGTCTTGCAGATCGTCACCGGCATCATCCTGGTGATGCACTACACCCCGCATGTCGACATGGCCTTTGCCAGCGTCGAACACATCATGCGCAACGTGAATGGCGGTTGGGCCATTCGTTACATCCACCAGAACGGCGCATCGCTGTTCTTCATCGCGGTCTATATGCACATCTTCCGCGGTCTCTATTACGGGTCGTACAAGGCCCCGCGTGAGATCACGTGGATCATCGGTATGCTGATCTATGTGCTGATGATGGGCACCGCCTTTATGGGTTACGTTCTGCCCTGGGGTCAGATGTCGTTCTGGGGTGCCACGGTGATCACCGGCCTGTTTGGCGCAATCCCCTTTGTGGGCGACGCGATCCAGACCTGGCTGCTGGGTGGGCCCGCGGTGGACAATGCCACGCTGAACCGCTTCCTCAGCCTGCATTATCTGCTGCCCTTCGTGATCTTGGGCATGGTGATCCTGCATATCTGGGCCTTCCACACCACGGGCAACAACAACCCGACCGGTGTTGAAGTGCGCCGCACCTCGAAGAAAGAGGCTGAGGCCGATACCCTGCCCTTCTGGCCCTATTTCGTGATCAAAGACCTGTTCGCGCTAGCCGTGATCCTGGTCGCCTTTTTCGCGATCGTGGGCTTCATCCCGAACTATCTGGGCCACCCCGATAACTATATCGAGGCGAACCCGCTATCGACGCCAGCGCATATCGTGCCTGAATGGTACTTCCTGCCGTTCTACGCGATCCTGCGGGCCTTCGACTCCGAAGTTTGGATCGTGATCTTCTTCAACTTCATCTCGGGCGGGATCATCGACGCGGCGTTCTTCGGCGTGGTGATGATGTTCGGCGCGATCCTGGTGATGGCACTGGCCCCGTGGCTCGATACCTCATCGGTGCGCTCGGGTCGCTACCGGCCAATGTTCAAATGGTGGTTCTGGCTCTTTGTCGTGAACTTCTTTGTTCTGATGTGGGTCGGCGCCATGCCTGCGGAAGGGATCTACCCCTATATCGCGCTGATCGGCTCGGCCATTTGGTTCGCGTATTTCTTGGTCGTCCTGCCGCTTCTGGGTGTGATCGAGAAGCCGCTGGCACAGCCCGCGACCATCGAAGACGACTTTAACGAGCACTATGGCAAAGACGACGGTGCAAGCGGCTCGACCGCCTCCGCATCGACGCCGGCCGAGTGAGAGAAAGGATACTGAGAATGCTCAGGAAACTTGCCACCGGCCTCGCCACCGCAGCAGCCCTGACCCTTTCCTCGGGTCCGGTTCTGGCCGCGGGCGGTGCTGGCTATGTCGAAGATTACGCCTTCTCGTTCCAAGGCCCGTTCGGCACCTATGACCAGAACCAGCTCCAGCGTGGTCTTCAGGTCTATACCGAGGTCTGCGCGGCCTGCCACGGTCTGCAATATGTGCCGCTGCGCACACTGGCCGACGAAGGCGGTGTTGGCCTGTCGATGGATGAGGTTCGCGCCTATATCGATCAGAACTTCATCGAAGTGTATGACGATGACATCCAGGATTGGCGCGCCGCCACGCCGAATGACAACTTCCCAGGCTCCGGCCTGGAAACCGCCCCTGACCTCAGCCTGATGGCCAAGGCGCGGGCCGGGTTCTCGGGGCCCTATGGCCTGGGTCTGAACCCGCTGTTTCGCGGCATGGGCGGCCCAGAATACATCGCGTCGCTGCTGACCCATTACACCGGGTCCGAGCGGGAAGAGTTTGGCGCCGTGCTTTACGGCAACGAAACCTTCTCGGGCGGGTATATCGCCATGGCCCCGCCGCTGTCGGAAGACGCGGTGGAATACAATGACGGCACCCGTGCAACGGTCGAGCAGATGGCCCTGGACGTTTCGGCCTTCCTGATGTGGACGGCGGAACCGGCTCTGATGGCGCGCAAGAAGATGGGCTTTACCGCCATCATCATTCTGGGCCTGCTGTCGGTCCTGCTTTACCTGACCAACAAGCAGATCTGGGCACCGGTCAAAGCCCGCGCCAAAGGCAATACACCAGCCGAGTGATCTGCGGCACATTTGAATGACAAAACGCGCCCTTCGGGGCGCGTTTTTCTTTTGCGGCAGGCCGGTCTACAGCCATGGGCGAAGCTGATCGGGCGGTGCATCCCTTAGCCCCTCAACCGCGCAATCCTGGGCGATGCGGCCCTGATCCATGAACCAAATCCGCGTGCACAGGCGTTCCGCATCACGCAAATCATGGGTCGCCATAATCAAGGTCAGCTCTCGCGCCTGGCAGAGCGCCGAAAGCAGGGCCAGCATTTCCACGCGTAGGCCCGGGTCCAGCGCCGAAAACGGTTCATCCAAAAGCGCGATGGGTTTGTCGCGCAAGAACATGCGGGCCAGGGCCACGCGCGATTGCTGCCCGCCCGATAGCTCATGCGGCATCCGCTGACCCATGCCGCCCAGGCCGGTTTGATCCAGACAATCCTCGACCAAATCACGCTCGGCCCCCGACAGCCTTAGATCGGGCCGCAGGCCCAGGCCGACATTGTCGGCCACGTTGAGATGTGGGAACAGATTGCCGTCTTGGAACAGGATCGACACGGGCCGGTCGGGCACGGGCGACCGGCTGACATCCGATCCGCGCATCTGCACTTGCCCGGCATCAGGCCACAGAAACCCCGCGATCAGCGCAAGCAGCGTGCTTTTCCCGCTGCCCGAAGCACCCAGCAGCGCAACACGTTCACCCGCCGCGATCTGGGTATCGACGCTCAGTTGAAATGCGCCAACCGATAGCGACGCGTTCTCAAGTCGCAGCATTCAGCCGCCCCCCACGATCAAAGCACCAAAACAGTGCCAGGGTCAGGACCATCAAGACCAAGGCCGCCCCTTGGGCATCATCGGTCCGGTACGACCCCATCAAGCGATACATCTCCAACGGCAATGTCCCCTCACCCGGAACTGAGAAAAGCGCGATGACCCCCAAATCCCCTATCGAAAACGCCGCCGCCAATCCTGCACCAAAGCCCAAAGGCCGCCGGATGCGCGGCAGGATCGCCATGCGCAACCGGTTTGGGCCCATCAGGCCCAGTGCGTCCGCCAAGCGGCCCTGTGTCGCCTCAGCCGCGCGGAGGGCGGGCACCAGGGCGCGAAGCAGGAAGGGCAGACTGATCAGCGCGTTGACCAGGCCCGTGACGGGCAGCGCCAGGGCGGTGGGATTGGCGATGGGGAAAAGAATGATGAACAGGCCCGTCCCAATCACCAGCGGCGAAATCGCGATGCCCAGCGTGCCGATGACCTCAAGCGCCAAAGCGTTGGGCAACCGCGCGATCAGCATGGCCAAAGGCACAGCCAGCATCACTGCCAGGCCCGCCGACGCAACGGCCAGGATCAGCGACCGGATCGCTGCCTCCCAAACCAAAAGCGGCAGACCCCACAGCGCAGGGACACCTTTGACGGCCACAGCCAAGATCGGCAGGATCAGAAAGCCCATCGCCAAAATGATGGCGCCCAGGTCCGCCAGGCGCGGCCAAACCCCATCCCCCGGCCAGGGCAGCGGCGGACGGTCCATCCCCGCGCCCATTTCGCTCAACCGCCCGAACCGATAGGCCAACGCCCCGGCAATGATGCAAATCCCGACCTGAACCAGACCAAGCAGCGCGGCGCGACCCAGATCAAACTCGAACCGGAATGCCTGATAGATGGCCAGTTCGACGGTCGTGGCCCGTGGCCCGCCGCCAAGGATCAGGGCGACGGCAAAGCTTGTGGTACAAATCAGAAAGATCAAAAGTGCCGCGCCGGGTAGGGTTGCGCGCAGCAAGGGGTGTTCGAAATGTTGCCGCATCTGCTTTTGGCTAAAGCCAAGCGTGGCGGCCAGGCGCACCCGTTCGGAGGGCACGGATAGCCAGGCTTGCAACAAAAGCCTGACGGCCAGCGGGAGGTTGAGGAAAACATGGGCCAAGACCACCCCGCCCAAACCGTAGATTTCTAGGCTTTGACCACCAAGGCCGGTGATAAGCGCGTTCAGCCACCCGCTGCGCCCAAAGACAGCCAACAGCCCTAGAACCGCGACGATAACAGGTAGCAAAAAGGGCGCGCCAAGGAGCGTTACCAGCGCCCGCCGCCCCCAAAAACTGCGGCGTGCCAAGGCGCGCGCGACCGGGATGGCAAGCATCACGCTGATCAGCGACGAAAGCGCCGCTTGAAGGACGGTAAAGCGAATGGCGGCCCAATCGCTGGGGCCGAAGCCTGCGGAGTCGGTGGCGCGCAAAGCAACCGCCACCAAGGGCCCGCCAATAGCCAATAGAACCAGCGCGGCCACCGCCGCGCCAGTCCATTGCAAAGGGCTTAGCGGCTGAGCGCGCTCTGCCATGTTGCCAGCGCCTCATCACGCCGCGCGGCTGCATCCTCCGCTGACAGCAAAAGCGCTGTTTCGGGGGAGGTCAGAGTGTCGAACCCATTCGGCAGCGCCTCTGCCGGTAGGGCTGCGGGATACATCCAGTTGGTCGTTGGGATAACCGTCTGGAACCCGTCGCTGAGCATGAAGGCCAGGAACGCGCGCGCCAGATCGGGCTGGTCGCTGCCCTCCAGAACACCCGCCACTTCAACCTGCATGTAATGCCCTTCGTCAAAGGCGGCGGCGTCAAACCCATCATCTTCTTCGGCAATCAGGTGATAGGCGGGAGATGTGGTGTAGCTGAGCACCATGTCAGCCTCGCCTTCCAGGAACAAGCCATAGGCTTCGGACCAGCCCGGCGTCACGGTGACGATATTGTCGGCCAGACCGCCCCAAATCTCGGCCGCGCGGTCGCCATAAGCGGCCTCAACCCACATCAGCAGGCCCAATCCCGGCGTTGAGCTGCGCGGGTCTTGGATGACGATGCGCGCCTCGCCTGCTGCAAGCTGTTCAAAGCTGGCTGGGACATCAGCCATATCCGTGCGGTGGACAAAGGCGAAATAGCCCCAATCGAAGGGCAAAAAGGTTTCATCCGCCCAGGCGATGGGCAAGGTCAGCCCCTCTGGCGTCGCACCGTGCGGGGCAAAAAGGCCCGTCTCCAGCGCGGCTGCGGTCAGATTGGTGTCCAAACCAAGGACGACATCAGCCTCGCTCCGGCTGCCTTCTAGCCGAATCCGAGCCAGCAGGGCGGCGCCATCACCCGCGCCCACAAATTGCAGATCGCAATCACAGGTTTCTTCAAAGGCGGCTTCGATCTGGGGGCCGGGGCCCCAATCGGCGGTGAAGCTGTCATAGGTATAGACGGTCAACACAGGCGTGTCGGCATAAGCCGCACCTGCAACAACAGCCAATCCCGCAGCGATGATGGTGTGTTTCATTCTTCACTCCTCCATGCGACGGGCGAAGTGAAGTCTAAGGCGGTATGGCGCCTACCCTTCCCTCCGCCGGTCCTAACCGGTTCAGGTTCTACGGGTTCGCTTGCGCATCTCAGGCCATCTCTGACCACCCCGAGGTAGCGCCGTGCTAGATCAACCTTTGGAGATTGGCAAGCCGCTTTCTAATTAGTTTAACGTTAAACTAGTTTTGATCCACACTTCCGGCTTGGCAAGGCAGCCCCACAGCGATAACCGGAATGCCAAGACAAAAGGGCCGTTGCGATGAGCGTTAACAGTTTCGGACATCTGTTCCGCGTCACCACCTGGGGCGAAAGCCATGGGCCTGCCTTGGGTGCAACGGTCGATGGCTGTCCGCCGGGCGTTCCGATCGAGGCATCTGACCTGCAACATTGGCTGGATCGGCGCAAACCGGGGCAATCAAAATACACCACCCAGCGGCGCGAGCCCGATGAGGTTGAAATCCTGTCTGGCGTGTTTGAGGGGCAATCAACCGGCACCCCCATCCAGCTGATGATCCGCAACACCGATCAACGGTCGAAAGATTACGGCGATATCGTCGAAAAATTCCGGCCCGGCCATGCCGATATCACCTATTGGCAGAAATACGGTATCCGCGATTATCGCGGCGGCGGGCGGTCATCGGCGCGCGAAACCGCTGCGCGTGTGGCCGCCGGTGGCGTCGCCCGAGCCGCCCTGGCGCAACTAGCCCCAGGGCTTAGCGTGACCGGGTACATGGTGCAGATGGGCCCGCATAAGATCGACCGCGCGCGGTTTGATTGGGACCAGATTGAAGAAAATCCGTTCTGGGTGCCCGACTCTGATGCGGCCACAGCCTGGGCCGGGTATCTGGACGGGCTGCGCAAATCCGGAGACAGCGTTGGCGCGGTGATTGAGGTGACAGCGCGCGGCGTACCCCCGGGGATCGGCGCGCCGGTCTATGGCAAGCTCGACACCAATCTTGCCGCCGCGATGATGAGCATCAATGCCGTCAAAGGGGTTGAGATCGGCGATGGTATGGCGGCCGCCGAATTGACCGGCAGCGCCAATGCCGATGAGATCAGCATGGGCCCAGATGGCCCGGTCTATAACAGCAACCACGCTGGCGGCATTCTGGGCGGTATTTCGACCGGCCAAGATGTGGTGGTGCGTTTTGCGGTCAAGCCGACCTCCTCCATCCTGACGCCGCGCCAGACGATCACAAAATCGGGCGAGGCAACCTCAATTGTGACCAAAGGACGGCACGATCCTTGCGTCGGCATCCGTGCCGTTCCAGTGGGCGAGGCGATGATGGCTTGCGTGCTGCTGGATCACATCTTGCTGCATCGGGGCCAAATTGGCAGGAACCGAGGACAAATCGGTTAATTGTTGCAGGTTTTTCGCCTGATCAGGGCCCATGTCTCGCTTTGGTGACACTTGGCGGACAATGCTTGGAATTCGCCCAGGCCCTGCCTTTTTTTCGCCACATTTCGTCTGAATTTGGGCAAAACTTGGGTGAAATTGGGATGTCAGCCGATGGGCGGCGCAGAACGCATGGTCCGGCCTGCCAGCCGGATCACATTAGATTGGATGTTGGCCGTGGTGATCGTGATCGCGATTGCCCTGGCAATTGGTGCCTGGGTCCGCACCTCGGGCGATGGGGCTGTGCCGGGGGTTGGGCCGTCGGGCGGCGGCTTGCGCGCGCTGGCCCCGCATGAGCGGCTGATCGTGTTCGAAGATTATAGCTACGACACCCAAGGCTGGGACGCGGCCGAGGTTGCGCGGCCAAATGCGTTCCAGGGATCGGTTCTGACGCCGCTTGATCCGGTGGCCGGTCTGACCCGCGCCTTTGCGGTACCGGACGCGACACAGCGCATTGTTGCGATGTTCGATGCCATTGCGATTGGCGATGATACTGCGCCCGATTTGACATTTTTCGTCAATGAGGCCGAAGCGATTGACGGGCAAGGTGTGCGCGTTTTTACCGAGGATCGCGGACAAGGCCGTCAGCGTATTTGGCTCATCGCGGAACCGCGTGATGGGCAAGTTACCCTGACGCTTGCTGGCGAAGAAGGCGCGGCTTGGGCCATCGATAATCTGACCCTGATCGCCCAGGGCCAGCCAGGTGATGCCCGCTAAGCAGCCGGTTTCACCCGCGAAAGCTGCACCATGAGAATGCCCGCGGCGATGATGGTAACACCCAAGATATCCGTCAGGCTAAGCGCTTCGCCCAGCAATGCGGCCGCAATGGCGACACCAAAAAACGGATTGAGGAAATGGAACGTGGCTGCGCGGGTAGCCCCGATCCGACCCACCAAAAGAAACCAGATGAAGGTCGCCAAAAGGCCGGGCATCAAGGTGGTATAGGCAAAGGCTGTGATAAAGGCGGGCGACCAGGTGACATCCCAGGTTTCCAGCGCCAGCGCGGGCGGGGCAAGGGCAACGGCCCCCACGATCATTTGCAACCCGACCACCACCAGCAGATTACCGCCCCCTGATGAGGCCCCGCGCATCGCCAAAGTGGCCACGGTCAAGGCCACGGCCCCAATCAGGCACAAGATCACCCCATAGGTATCCGTCCCGCCGCCAAAGCGCTGCGCCATGATCATCGCAACACCGGCGAACCCGGCGGCCAGCCCGATCAGACCCATCGCCGGCAGCCGTTCGCGGAAAATGCCCCAATTGGCCGCCGCCACCAAAAGCGGCATGGTCGAGGCGATAATGGCGGCCAGCGACGCCTCGACGGTTTGCATGGCGACAAAGTTCAAGCCCAGATACAGCGCGTTTTGGCAAATGCCGAAGATCAGCACCGACATCCACTGGGTGCGGGTCAGGCGAAAGCTTTGGCCCAGGGCCAAGGCGATCAGAATGCCGATCAACCCCGAGAGCAGGAACCGGATCGAAAGCGCCATCAAAGGTGGTGCGGCCTCGACAATGATGCGGGCCGATGTAAAGGCCGAGGACCAAATCAGGGCAAAGACAAGCCCCATCGCCAGGGCGCGAAGATCCATCGGCCTATCGTCCTTTGCCACCTACAAAAAGAAAGGGCCGCTGCCCGTCTGGCGCGACCCTTTCACGAAAAACCGGTGACAGCAATTAGCCGTTCACACTGTCCTTCAATGCCTTAGCAATGGTCACTTTGACCTGCTTGTCGGCTTCTTTCTTGATCTGTTCGCCGGTGGCGGGGTTGCGCACCATCCGCTCGGGGCGGGCGCGGCAGTATACCTTGCCAATGCCGGGGATCGTGACGGCGCCGCCGCCAGCCACTTCTTTGGTCACAACCGCCGTGATGGCATCCAGCGCCACGCCTGCGGTTTTCTTATCTGCGCCCATTTCTTCGGCCAATGCGGCCACAAGCTGGGTTTTGGTCATCGGTTTCGTTGCCATTGCTCATGTCTCCTGCTTCGCGGACCCTTGGGTCCGTTGGGGGGAAACTAACCGAATATTGTTGCCGCACACAACGGTTTGCGTTGCGAAAGCGCCGAAAAAACAAGGTTTACCCCCAGTTTTTGCGCGATCAGAGGAACGCCGTCTCTTCAAATGAGCGCAATTTCCGGCTGTGCAAGCGTTCAAGCGGCATGTTGCGCAGCTTTTCCATGGCCCGGATGCCGATCAGCAAGTGCCGCGAAACCTGTGTTTTGTAGAAGGCCGAGGCCATGCCGGGCAGCTTCAACTCACCATGCAGCGGTTTGTCGGACACACATAGAAGCGTTCCATAGGGCACACGGAACCGGAACCCATTGGCCGCAATCGTGGCGCTTTCCATATCCAGCGCGATGGCGCGACTTTGGCTGAGCCGCTGCACTGGGCCGGAATGGTCACGCAGCTCCCAATTGCGGTTATCGACGGTGGCCACGGTGCCGGTCCGCATGATGCGCTTAAGCTCGAACCCGGTGACCTCACTCACGTCAGCCACCGCCTCTTCCAGGGCGATCTGGATCTCGGCCAGGGGCGGGATCGGCACCCAAACCGGCAGATCGTCATCAAGCACTTTGTCTTCGCGCAGATAGGCGTGGGCCAGCACATAATCGCCCAGCGACTGCGTGTTTCGCAGACCGGCGCAATGGCCCACCATCAGCCAGGCATGGGGCCGCAGCACCGCGATATGGTCGGTCGCGGTTTTGGCGTTGGACGGGCCAACACCGATATTGACCAGCGTGATCCCCGCCCCACCCTCGCGGACCAGGTGATAGGTCGGCATTTGCGGCAGTTTCGCAGGCGGCGACAGGGCTTGATCGGTATCGGTGATCACATCATTCCCCGGACCCACCAGCGCGATATAGCCGCTATCGGGGTCGGCCAGGGCGGCACGCGCGAAACTCACGAACTCATCCATGTAGAACTGATAGTTCGTGAACAGCACATGGTTCTGGAAATGCTCGGGCACGGTCGCGGTGTAATGCGCCAGCCGTGCCAGCGAATAATCGATCCGCTGCGCGGTGAAGGGGGCCAGGGCACCCGCCCCATCCTCATGCTTAAAGCCGAACCCGTTGACGATATCATCATGGGTGGTTTCCAGATCGGGCACATCGAACGCATCGCGCAGGGGGAACGACATCGCCCCTTCTTGCGGCACTTGCACATCAGCATCATTCAGCACGGCGAAATGCACCGGAATTGGTGTCATCGAAGGGCCAATTTCAACTGGCACATCATGGTTTTCGATCAGCAGGCTGATCTGCTGGCGCAGGTAATGGCGGAACAGATCGGGCCGCGTGACCGTGGTGGCATAGGTACCGGGTTCGGCCACATGGCCAAAGGCCAACCGGCTATCGACCTGGCCATAGCTGGCCGTGGTGATGCGGATTTCGGGATAATAGGCGCGATAGCGCTTGGCCGGTGCGTCACCGCCAACAACGGCGGAAAACTTGGCGCGCAAAAACCCAGTGGCCTGTTCGTACAAATCCTCCAGATAGGCGACCGCTTTGGCCGCATCGGTGAAGGTTTTGGTCTCCGCGCCGGGCGGGGTTTCAACAGGCAGATGTTTCATATGGGCTGTCATGCGCCCTCCTTCTCGAATAGCTCCGTCAGCTCAAAGCGCGTGACATCGACCAGGCCTAAATCCGAGATTCGAAGGCTTGGGATCACCACCAGCGCGAGCAGCGAATGTTGCATATAAGCGTTGTTCAGGGTGCAGCCGCAATCGGCCATCGCTTGCACGATGCCCTGGGCTTTGGCGGCAACCTCGGCCGCCGGGCGGTCGGACATCAGGCCAGCGATGGGCAATTCAACCAGGGCGATTTCTTTGCCGTCTTTCCAGACACTCACACCGCCGCCGACCTCGGCCAGCCGCATGGAGGCTTTGGCCATCATCTCTCGATCGGTGCCGACCGTGATCATGTGGTGGCTGTCATGGGCCACGGTCGAGGCCATGGCCATCTTATCGGTATAACCAAAGCCCGAGACAAAGGCGTTAACCACATCCCCCGTGCTACGGTGCCGTTCGACCAAGGCGATCTGGCAGGTATCCCCCTGCCCTTCGACCACACCATTCACCACCGGCAAACGCGCCGTCAGTGCCTCGGTCGGGGCTTGGTTCTCGACCACCCCGATGACTTTGACCGTAACCTCAGCCGCACCTTCGGGTGCTGCGATCTCAAAATCTGCGGCGCTCAGCGCCTTGCCCAGATGGACCGAGGCGCGGGTATCCGCAGGCCAATCCAAATGCGGGCAATCGGCAAGGCAAACCCCGTTTTCGGCCACTTTCTGGCCGCGGGCATAGACCACCTCAATCGGCAGGCTGGTTAAATCCGAGGTTAGGATCATATCCGCACGGCGCCCTGGCGCGATGGACCCCAGCTCGCGCTCCAACCCGAAATGGGTGGCGGTGTTCACACTGGCCATTTGCAGCGCAATCAACGGGTTGCAGCCGCAGTCAATCGCGTGGCGGACCACGCGGTTCATATGGCCGTCGTTCACCAACGTGCCGGAATGGCAATCATCGGTGCAAAGGATCATGTTGCGCGGATCCAACCCCCGCTCGGTGATCGCGGTGATCTGCGCTTCGATATCGTACCAGGCCGAGCCCAGCCGTATCATCGAACGCATGCCCTGACGCATCCGGGCGATGGCATCGTCTTCACAGGTGCCTTCGTGATCATCCGCGGGGCCACCGGCGACATAAGCGTGAAAGTCCGGCCCCAGATCGGGCGAAGCGTAATGCCCGCCAACGGTTTTCCCGGCAGCTTGGGTTGCGGCGATTTCGGCGAGCATCTGCTGACTGCCCGCCACGACGCCAGGGAAATTCATCATTTCGCCCAATCCAATGATGCCAGGCCAAGCCATGGCATCGGTCACATCCTCGGGCCCAATCTCATAACCGGTCGTTTCCAATCCCGGGGCCGAGGGCGCGCAGGAGGGCATCTGCGTGTAGATGTTCACCGGCTGCATCAGCGCCTCATCATGCATCAACCGCACGCCGCGCAGGCCGAAGACATTGGCAATCTCATGGGGGTCGGTGAACATGGTTGTGGTGCCATGGGGGATCACCGCGCGGGCAAACTCCGCCGGGGTCAGCATGCCGGATTCGATATGCATATGCCCGTCGCAAAAGCCCGGAATCAGATAGCGGCCCGCCCCATCGATCACTTCGGTGTGATCGCCTATCGTATGGCTCGGGTCGGGGCCGACATAGGCGAAACGGCCATGGCGCACAGCCACGCCCCACCCCTCCAACACCTCGCGCGTATGCACATTGACCAGGCGCAGATTCTGCAGAACCAAATCAGCGGGCGCACGCCCGGCTGCCGTGGCCACAAGGTCGGAGGCAACGTCTTGCCAGGTCGGAAATGGGGCGGGGAAATCGGTAAGCTCTTGCATGGCCCAATTTCTCACCCAATCCGGGAAGCTTCAAGCCACGTTTCTATGACAGCTTCAGGGCATGGGCCTGCATCTGGGTGTAAATCGGCAAGGCGACCTCAAATAGATCACGGAAGCGTGAGGGGATGTCTGGCAACGGCCCTTCGGGCGGCGCAAAGCCGGTGGAGGCATGGACCGCATTATACCAATGTGGGGCCCAGGCACCGTCAAAAGGTTTTGGTCCGGCCTCCCATCGCAGCATGTTTTCAGTGAAAGGCACACCCGTCTTTTCGCACAAAAGCCGCATCATCGCCTCTGGCGCGCGCCGGATGTCAGCCCCATCCAATACCGGGCCAGGAAATCGCTCGAACACCTGCGCTTGCTGCGCAAATCCGATATCTTCCATCGTGATCTGATCCCGTTTCGCAGCATAGCTTGCGATGACCCGCGCGGGATGACGGATCAAATGCACGTTCACGCAGTCCCGTGCCCAATCCAGCGGGAAGCCATCCACCATGTGATGGGGCATTTGCTTCATATAGAAGATCTCTTTGCCGCCCGGCACCGGCCCCAAGCACCGCTGCGCCACCTGTTGCGGGTCGATAAGGCCCGCCGCCAAAACATCCGCCCGCATCGGATGCTCCAGCCCGGTCGCCGCCAGGTAAGCGGCATAAAACGGCTCATCCCAAACGGCGCAATCGCCACGCGCGGCGAAGGCATACATCATCGCCGTCGAGAGGTTTCGGGGCCCTGACCACATTGCGATTCTGACCATGACGCCCTCCTGCTGTCTTGGAACGCGGCGCGCGGGCGGTCGGCAGACCTCCGCTCACCACAGCGTGACCTCACGCCCCTGTGCCTTGCCTGTCAACGGCCAACCGGCGCATTTTGGCCCCAGTTTAGGAGGAGTGTGCCAATGTCCCGGCTTCCCAATCAACGGGGGTGGAAACCTGTTTTCCTCACCGTCGCCATGATCGCCGCCTTGATCCTGCAATATGGCAAGGCGCATGCCGAGGACATTCAAACAACCGTGGTTGCAGGCGGCTGTTTCTGGTGCGTCGAATCCGATTTCGAACGGGTTGATGGCGTGATCGAGGTGGTTTCTGGCTTTGCCGGCGGCGATGTTGCCAACCCCAGCTATCGCGAGGTCGTGGCAGGCGGCACCGGACATTTAGAGGTGGTCGAGATCACCTATGACGCCGATCGCCTGCCTTATGACCGGCTTTTGCATCTGTTCCTGCGGTCGGTCGATCCAACCGACGCGGGCGGGCAATTCTGTGATCGCGGTTTCAGCTACACCACCGCGATTTTCACCGAAACCGAGGATCAACGCCGCATCGCCACCGCCGCATTAGCTCAAGCCGAAGCCGAGCTTGGGCAGGCGCTGGTGACCCCGATCCTGGATGCAGCCCCCTTTTATCCGGCCGAAGCCTATCACCAAGATTACTATCGCAGCGACGACCTGATCCTGACGCGGTTCGGCCCGCGCCGGAAATCGGTGGCTTACGGGCTTTACCGCGATGCCTGCGGGCGCGATCAGCGCGTGCTTGAGCTATGGGGCGATGCCGCGCCCTTTGCCCGGGGCCACGGCAGTTGAGCGCTACAAGAAGAACGAGACGTTATTCACCAGAATAATCTCAACAATATAAAGCCCTAGGATGAAGACCAGCGGGGCCAAATCCAGCCCGCCCATCTGCGGCAATATCCGACGGATCGGCGCATAAACCGGCTCTAGCAGGCGGTTCAGCCCATACCAGATTTGCGCAACCACGGGCTGGCCCATGTTCAAGACGCCGAAATTGATCAACCAACTCATGACAATGTGGACGATCACGATAAAAAACGCGACGTCGATCAAGAGCATCAGAATTTGAAACAAAGACGTCATGAGATGCGGATCCCTTTCTTAGCGTTGCTGCGCAAATAGGCGCAGTGACGCAAAGGTGCAAGCTGAGGCCGCTATCTGCTTGACGTCCGCGTTAGCTTGGGATTGACGTGCCCGCATGTATCCCTTCGTCCGATCCGCCATGGTCGTCCTGTCCGAACGGCGCAAATCGCCGCTTGGCGTGTTCGACACTCACCGCATGACCATGCGCTGCCTGCCATGGGATGCGGATATGTATATCGAAATGAACAATGGGCGTATCCCAACGCTCTACGATCTGGGCCGCTTTGGCCTGTCGGCGCGGACGGGCTTGCTTGACGTGTTGAAGCAAGAAAGCTGGGGCCTGGTCGTCGCGGGCTATTCGATGCGGTTCCGCGCCCGTATTCGGCCCTTTCAGACATTCGAGCTGCGCACCCGGTTTTTGGGCTTTGACGACCGGTTCTTTTATCTCGAACAGGCCATGTTCCGGGGCGATACCTGCTGCAATCATGGGCTATTACGCACCGGCATCACCACCAAGGGGCGCTTGACCCCGGTCGAAGACGTGGCCGTTGCGATGAAGATCGACACGACCTCGCCCCCATTGCCCGATTGGGTGCAAGCTTGGGCCGAAGCCGACAAGCAGCGCCCCTGGCCGCCCGAGCTTTAGCACCAAAACCGCTTTTCGAAACGGCAAGGGTCTGGCAAAGCTTGGCGCATGTCCGCCCTGCCCGACCCCAGCCCGCCATCACAGCCCGCCACAGCGCGCCATACCAAACGCCGCATTTGGGCCTGGTGGTCTTTTGACCTAGCCAGCCAGCCTTTCTTCACGCTTGGCTTAACCTTTATTTTTGGGCCCTATTTCGCCTCGGTCGCGACGGAATACTTCATGGCGGGCGGCTTGGAAGAGCAAACCGCTGACGCCCGCGCTCAAAGCCTTTGGTCGCTTGGTCAAACCCTGACCGGCATGTTGATTGCAATCTGCGCCCCGATCCTTGGGGCGATGGCCGACAATGCCGGGCGCCGAATGCCCTGGATCATCGCCTTTTCTGGGTTCGTGATTGCCGGATCGATGGGGCTTTGGTGGCTGACGCCCGACGGCAACTTCCTTTACGGCGCGTTGATCGCCTTTGGCATCGGGCTGATCGGGGCCGAGTTCACAACGATTTTCACCAACTCGCTATTGCCAGAGCTTGGGACAAAGACCGAGATTGGGCGGATATCCGGCACCGGCTTTGCCGTGGGCTATGCCGGGGGCGTGCTGGCGTTGTTCATCATGCTGTTGCTGTTTGCGGAGTCAGATCAAGGGGGCACCCTAATCGGGTTGGAGCCGCCCCTGGGCCTAGACCCAGAGATGCGCGAAGGCACGCGGTTCGTCGGCCCCTTCATCGCGGTCTGGTACGCGGTTTTCATGATCCCTTTCTTCCTTTGGATAAAGGACGTTCCCCGCCCACCACAGGCCAGCGGCATTGGCCCCGCCCTGTCTGAATTGTTGGCAACGCTCAAAAGCCTACCCAAGCGGATCAGTCTGGCGGCCTATCTGGGATCATCGATGTTCTACCGCGATGCCCTGAACGCGCTTTACGGGTTCGGCGGCACCTATGCGGTTTTGGTCCTGAATTGGTCGATCACGCAGGTCGGGATTTTTGGCATCATCGCCGCCATCGCCTCGGCCATCCTGACCTGGATCGGTGGCAAAGTGGACGCCGCCCTTGGCCCCAAACCGGTGATCATCACCATGATCTTGGTACTGATTGGCATCTGCGCCTTTGTGCTTGGCCTGACACGGGAATCGATCTGGGGCATTCCGCTTGCTGAAAACTCGGGCTTCCCCGACACGGCCTTTTTCATCTGCGGTGCGTTGATCGGCGGCGCGGGCGGGGTGCTGCAATCGGCCTCACGCAGCCTGATGGTGCGCCATGCCGAAGCTGACAAACCGACCGAAGCCTTTGGGCTTTACGCGCTGTCGGGCAAGGCCACCGCGTTCCTTGGACCCGCGCTGATCGGGATCACCACGGCAACCTTCGGGGATGCGCGCCTGGGCATGGTGCCCTTGATCGGTCTGTTCCTATTGGGTCTAATCCTGCTGATCTGGGTCCATCCCAATGGCCCGAAGGAGGCAAGATGAAATTGCGCCAGGTTGGATTAACCGCGGTATTCACCGCGCTGCTTGCCTGTTCCCCCGCCGGGCCGGAGCGCGCGACGCCAGAGCTAACCACCACCATGTCGACGCAAGAGGCGCGGCTATTCTTCGGAGCCGAGCGTGGGCCCGATACCAGCCGTAGCGAGGCGATTGGCTTTTACTCCAACGGATGTCTGGCCGGTGCCCAGGAACTGGCCGAAACCGGGCCAACCTGGCAAGCCATGCGGCTCAGCCGGAACCGCAATTGGGGCCATCCGGTTCTGATCGATTACCTCCAAACCCTCAGCCGGGATGTTGCGCAGCAAACCTCGTGGCAGGGGCTCTATATTGGTGATTTGCAGCAACCACGCGGCGGGCCGATGCTAACCGGTCATGTCAGTCATCAATCGGGGCTGGATGCCGATATCTGGATGCTGCCGCCGGGTCGGTTGGACCTGACGGAACAAGAACGCGAAAACCTGTCCTCAATCTCCACCCGCTCGGCCCGTGGGGCGCGGGTTGGCGAAAACTGGACCGCTGATCATATGGAGGTGCTGCGCCTAGCCGCCTCTGACCCGCGGGTGGCGCGGATTTTTGTTTTTCCTGGTGCCAAGGTCTGGATGTGTGACAACGCCACCGGCGACCGCGACTGGCTGCGCCATATCCGGCCCGCGAATGGGCACCACTACCATTTCCACGTGCGGCTAAACTGCCCGTCGGGTGATCGTGCCTGCGAGGATCAAGCCCCACCGCCGCCCGGCGACGGGTGTGACGAAGCACGCCAGCGCGCCGCGAACATCCTGAACCCGCCGCCACCCGATCCGAACTATACCCCAAGCCCACCGCGCGGCCCGCTGACACTGGCCGACCTGCCGCGCAGCTGTGTTGGCTTGTTGAGCGAACCGTAGGGGTCAGCGCCCCGGGATTTCACCCCGTTTTCCGGCGTAGTCCCAGCCGTCCATGATCGCCAATGCCTGTTCGGCATTTTCGACAAATCGGAACAGGCTTAAATCAGCTCGCGCGATGGTCCCGGCCTCGGCCAGTGCCTCCCAATTGACGATCTCACGCCAGAAGCTTTCGCCGAATAGCAGGACCGGCACCTGTTCCATCCGGCCAGTCTGGATCAGGGTCAGCGCCTCGAACAGTTCATCCAAGGTGCCGAACCCACCGGGGAAAACCGCAATCGCCTTGGCCCGCAGCAGAAAGTGCATTTTGCGAATGCCGAAATAGTGAAAGTTGAAACACAGCTCCGGCGTGATGAAATGGTTCGGTTCTTGCTCATGTGGCAACACGATGTTGAGGCCGATGGAACAGCCGCCCGCCTCAGCCGCGCCGCGATTTCCGGCCTCCATCACACCGGGGCCACCGCCGGTGACCACGACATTTTCCGTGCAGCCGGTTTCGACACTGCGTTCGGTGATGGCTTTGGCAAAAGCACGGGCTTCTTCGTAATAGGCGCTCATCTCGGCCAGTTTTGCGGTCTTGGCCCCTTCCACCGCCTCGGGCCGTGGGATGCGGGCACCGCCAAAAAGCACGATGGTGGATTTGATGCCGCGCGCATCCAACTCTAGCTCGGGCTTCAGCAGTTCAAGCTGCAACCGCACCGGGCGCAGCTCATCCCGGCAAAGGAAATCCGGATCGGCAAAGGCAAGCCGGTATGCCGGTGACCGCGCCTGCGGCGTGTCAGGCAGGTGTTGCGTGGCATCGCGATCCTGATGCGCGTCGCGGAAGGGGCCTTTGTCGTCTCTCATATCTGCCTCCAAACGAATTCCAGATAAGACCTAGCCCGGTCCGGATGCTACGGCTACGGCAATTCCAAATCTCAGGTGTTGCTTGCCCGCAGATGGGTGGACAAACGCCGACGGAAGCCGCCAATCTACGCGCGACCTTTGGGGGCGCAAGAAAGATGACCGGTCGACTAGTCCGACAAATCGCAGCAATCCTTTTGGGCTGCATGATCGCAAGTGCGGCAGTGGCCGAAACAACGCGACTGGAATGGTCGGGTTTCTTGCGGTTCGACCCAAGCGAGCAAATCCGTGGCGGCACACTTGGCGCCCTAATGGCCGAACTATATGGCCCGGAAGCTTGGGCTGGTGACGTAGCCGTTTCAGGCACGGTCGCGATCGATACCAGCGCTAAAACCGCCGTTCAGAACTATCGTTTTGCTGCCGCCCCGAATGCGGTTCAAGAACTCTCTGTCACACTTGGCGCCGTTGTCGCCAGCGCCGATTTTTCTTTGATCCAAGGGGCGTCCAGCTCAAGCACCATTGGTGCCGTCGCGCTTCCCGATGGAACGTTCTGCACGGCCCAAGTTGCCTGCGACAGGTACGATCTGCGTGCACCGGGCTGGGGCAGTTTGGCCTATACCATAGCAGAGTCGTCGTATGGGTTTTCGTCGCAACGTGGCACTTACAGCCCGGAAACCGGGGCGAGCTTTGGGGTCTTGGCGGGTGGCACCGACGCCTTCGGCGACTTTACACCCGCCTTGGCCACGCAAGCTTTTGGCACCGTTGCAATTGATGGCCTGTCCTTTTGGATCACATTGGCTCCGGACGTAAGAATAGGCCAGGATCAAACGCTCCCGCATTTTAGCAGATTCTCGAACCCAGCCCAGTTACACTATATGGGCGTTAGTTTTGATTTAGAGATTTTTGGCCAACCTGAACGGATCGAATTGATTGGGCGTGTCACCGGCATCAGCGTCACGCAATGATTGTGTATCTTGCCTCCCCGCGCCAAGGCTTGTAGGTCCGCGCCGACCACGCAACCGGGAGAGGCCCAATGTCAAACGCACCGCTTGAAGCCGCCATCGAAGCCGCCTGGGATGCGCGCGACAGCATCACGCCCGCGACCACCGGCGAAACCCGCGAGGCCATCGAGGATACGCTGACCGCGCTGGATAGCGGTAGCCTGCGGGTGGCGGAAAAGCAGGATGATGGCAGCTGGCATGTGAACCAATGGGCCAAGAAAGCCGTTCTTCTGGGCTTCCGCCTTAAGGACATGGAGCAGCAGTCCGGCAGTGCCCAGGGCGGTGCTTGGTGGGATAAGGTCGATAGCAAGTGGAAAGATTGGGGTGACAACCAATGGCAGGCCGCCGGTTTCCGCGCGGTGCCGAACTGCGTTGTCCGCCGCTCAGCCTATATCGCGCCGGGCGTGGTTTTGATGCCGTCCTTCGTGAACCTGGGCGCTTATGTCGATAGCGGCACCATGGTTGATACCTGGGCCACAGTCGGCTCCTGCGCCCAGATCGGCAAAAATGTGCATCTGTCGGGTGGCGTTGGGATCGGGGGCGTTTTGGAGCCGATGCAAGCGGGCCCGACCATCATCGAAGATAACTGCTTTATCGGCGCACGCTCCGAGGTGGTCGAAGGCTGCATCATCCGCGAAGGCTCGGTTTTGGGCATGGGTGTCTTCATCGGCCAATCAACCAAGATCGTCGACCGCGAAACCGGTGAGGTCATGTATGGCGAAGTGCCCGCAGGCTCGGTCGTGGTCGCAGGCTCTATGCCGTCGAAAAACGGCATCAACCTTTACTGCGCGGTGATCGTGAAGCGGGTGGATGAAAAGACTCGCTCCAAGACCTCGATCAACGATTTGCTGCGGGATTGATCTTCAAAGCGGGCGCGCCGCTACGAGGCCCGCAACCGATCCAACACCCTGAGTGATGCATAGCCATCAGGCGTCCATCCAATCGACGCCTGATAGCGCCGCACCGCCTCTAGCGTGTTCGGCCCCAAAATCCCGTCGATACCGCGCGTGGAAAACCCGGCAGCGGTCAGTCGGCGCTGAAGCTCTTCCCGCTCATCAAAGCTCAACGCCCGATCGCCGCGCGGCCAGCCGGCGCGGAAATCGGGGCCGCCGGTGATCCGATCTGATAGATGCCCAACGGCGATCACATAGGCATCGGCGGGGTTGTAGCGTTCGATCACGTGGAAATTGTCAAAAATCACCAGCGCCACCCCCTGTGCGCCCGCTGGCAGCAGGATCGAGGCGCGACCGTGGTCGGGGATGCGCGCGCCGCCAGCCAGGCGCACGCCAGCGCGGTTCCAATAGGATACGCTGCGTTTGATCCGCTCACCGGTTTGGGAATAGTCGAACCCCTCGGGCAGGCGCACTTCCATTCCCCAGGGCTGGCCCGGCGTCCAACCAAATTCGGACAGGTAGTTCGCCGTCGAGGCCAAAGCGTCGGTCGGATCATCCGACCAGATATCGCGCCGCCCATCGCCGGTGAAATCGACCGCATAATCCAGATAGCTGTTGGGCATGAACTGGGTATGGCCCATCGCCCCTGCCCAAGAGCCGGTCATATTGCGGGGTGCGACATCGCCCGATTGCAGAATGCGCAGGGCCGCGATCAACTGGCTTTCAAAGAACTCCTGCCGCCGTCCGTCATAGGCCAGCGTCGCCATGGCCTGGATTATATCGGTCGAACCACGCATCGCGCCATAAGCGCTTTCCAAGCCCCAGACAGCCACAACCACCTCGGCCTCGACCCCGTAGCGACGCTCAATCGCGCGCAGCGTATCGCCATGCCGATCAAGGGCGTCGCGCCCATTCGAAACGCGCGTGGCCGAGACCGCACTGTCGAGGTAATCCCACAAGGCGCGGCTGAACTCGGCCTGATTGCGGTCGCGGCTGATCACGCGGGCGTCCAATTCGACCCCGCGAAAGGCGGCATCCAGCGTGCTTTGCTCAATACCCGCGGCCCGCGCGCGGCGTTCGAACCCGGCGCGCCAGGCCTGAAACGCCTGTTCATCGGCCGAGGGCTGCAGCGCGGGGGCGCTGACCTGTACGACCTGTTCCGTGCCGCGCAACACCGGGCGGATGGAGCTGCGCACCGCCAAAGAACTGGCCTGGGTCGAAACCGTCACGGCGCGGGTTTCACCGGCGATGGGCCGAGGTTCCGGGCGCAAGGACGTGGTCGGCGGCAAAGCCAGAACCGGAAACGCCAGAAGCGCTGCGATAGCAGAGATGGGGAAAGGCAGCCAACGCATGGCAAATGGGTCCGTTTCGGTTTCTTTGTGCTCGATTGGTCAACAATATAATGAATATTGGGTGTATTTACAGCCATCCGCGCTGCAATGCGCGGCGGCTTGCCAATCATGCGCGGGCTTTGGCCGAGGCCGGATCAACCGCCGCGCCGACCGCCCCGCGCCTTTTTGCTAAGCTTCAGACGTTTCTTGCCCGCCTTCCCCGCTTTGCGGCGCGGACCGCTGCCGCGCCCTCGGCGGGTGGGTTGCGTTGGCCGGGTGCGACCGTCGATTTCGATCAAGTCCAAGATCAAGCCGCCAGTGACGGGCACGGCCTCG
Organism: Paracoccaceae bacterium; assembly: GCA_965229695.1. Classification (GTDB taxonomy): domain Bacteria; phylum Pseudomonadota; class Alphaproteobacteria; order Rhodobacterales; family Rhodobacteraceae; genus JANSYL01. The sequence continues at coordinate 1,873,162 of OZ245921.1, read as the reverse complement.
GCCAACTTGACCACCACCTTGTCGCCGATAGAAATCGTCAGCCCGGTATCCGAGCCCATCAGGGTCTGGCTGTCGGCATCATAGTGGAAATATTCGCGCCCCAAGGCGCGCATCGGCAACAAACCATCAGCGCCGGTTTCATCCAGCTTCACGAACGCGCCAAACCGGGCGATCCCCGATATCCGCCCGGTGAAGGTGCCGCCAACCCGGTCGCTAAGGTAGGCCGCCAAATACCGATCTGTCGTATCGCGCTCTGCCGCCATCGAGCGGCGTTCGGTATCCGAGATGTGTTTGGCCGTCTCGTCGAGCCGGTCCACCTCTTCCAAGCTCAACCCGTCCTTGCCCCAGCCATGGGCGGTGACCAACGCGCGGTGCACGATCAGATCGGCGTAACGCCGAATGGGTGAGGTGAAATGCGCGTAAGCCTTCAGCGCCAGGCCAAAATGCCCAAAATTCTCGGGGAAGTAATAGGCTTGCTGCATGGAGCGCAGGGTGGTCAGGTTGATCAACTCATCAAACTCGCTGCCCTCGGCAGCGTTAAGCAACGCGTTGAGATGCCGGGTTTGCAGCACCTGACCCTTGGCAAGGGTAAACCCGCTGGCCCCAGCGGTTTCACGCAGCGCTTCCAGCTTTTCGGGCGTCGGTTCTTCGTGCACGCGGAACAGAAGCGGCTGCTTTTTGGCAATCAGGGTTTCGGCGGCGGCGACATTGGCCAGAACCATGAACTCTTCGATCAGCTTATGGGCATCCAGCCGGTCTTTGAAAGAGACCGAGGTAACCGTGCCATCCTCACCCAAAACAATCTGCCGCTCGGGCAGGTCCAATTCCAGCGGTTGCCGTTCGGCTCGTGCCGTCACCAGGGCGGCATAGGCGGCGTAAAGCGGGCGCAGGACGGGCTCTAAAAACGGCGCGGTGCGGTCGCTGGGCTGCCCGTCGATGGCGGCCTGAACCTCTTCGTAGTTGAGTGAAGCCGCCGATCGCATCAACCCGCGCAGGAAGCGATGGCTGATCTTATTGCCATGGGCATCAATGACCATGCGTACCGCCAGACAGGCGCGCGGCACGCCTTCGTGCAAGGAACAGAGATCGCCCGACAACCGATCCGGCAACATCGGCACCACACGGTCGGGGAAATAGGTGGAATTGCCGCGCTTCTTCGCCTCCCGATCCAGGGCCGAGCCTGGGCGCACGTAATGCGCGACATCGGCGATGGCGACCCAGATGACGTGTCCGCCGGGGTTTTTCGGGTCGTCATCCGCATGGGCGTAACAGGCATCATCGTGATCGCGGGCATCACTGGGATCGATGGTGATCAGTGGGATATCACGCAGGTCTTCGCGCTGTGCCAATCCTACCGGTTTTGCCTTATCCGCCTCGTCGATGGTGACATCTGAGAAAGCATCGGGGATACCATGTTCGTGGATGGCAATCAGGCTGACCGCCCGCGGCGCGCCGGGGTCGCCCAAACGCGTCACGATGCGGGCGCGCGGCAACCCCATGCGCGATTTGGGGCCGGCTTGTTCAGCCTCAACCAACTCCCCGTCTCGCGCGCCGTGGCTGTCGCCCGCTCGCACCTGCCATTCTTTGTCTGATCCTTTTGAGATCGGGACAATCCGCCCGCCTTCTGCGGTCTTGCGAAAAACACCCAGAATCTTACGCGGGTTCGATCCGATTTTGCGTATCAGCCGGGCGACATATTGATGATCTTCGCCCTGAACCTCTTGCAAACGCGCCAGGATGCGGTCGCCTTCGCCCATCGCGGGGTCGGTGGCACGTGGCGAGACCAGGATACGCGGCTCGGGCCCGTCGCCCTGCCATTCCAGGGGGCGTGCAAACAGATCGCCAAGCTCATCGGGCGGCAACACTTTCAAGACCGAGACCGGGGGCAGCTTATCGGGATCGCGATAGGTTTTGCGGCGCTTTTCCAGGTGGCCGTCGGCCTCAAGTTCCTTCAGCATCCGCTTCAGGTCAATCCGCGCGGCCCCTTTGATGCCAAAGGCTTTGGCAATGTCCCGTTTGGATTGCGCGCCGGGATTGTCGGCGATCCAGGACAGGATTTGATCTTTGGTGGGAAGCTCGGCCATGGGCCCGGCCTAACACGGGCGCGATGGGGCGTCATGCGCGAAATCGGCGGGCCGCACACCGGGGGCAAATCTCGGATGCCTCCGGCGGGAGTTGTATTTGCCAAGATGAAGGGAGCAGGGGTGATTAGCCCTCAAAGTAATCCTGCAAAATCCGCGCGTAGATGCGCTTGAGGTCGTGAATGTCTTTGACCCAAACGCGCTCATCGACCTCATGCATCCTGTGGCCGACCAGGCCGAATTCGACGACCGGGCAGTGCGATTTCACGAACCGCGCATCCGAGGTGCCACCGGTCGTGGAGAGAACCGGGTTTTGGTTGGTTTCCTTATGGATCGCGCGGGTCACAAGCTCGGACAGATCGCCCGGCGGGGTCAGGAACGCCTCACCCGAGATGCGATGGGTCATGCTGATCTTTGTGCCGGTTTCCTGGGCGACCTTTTCGGCCTCGGCCTGCAACCAATTGATCAGGCTTTCACCTGTGTGCAGATCATTGAAACGCAGGTTCACGGTCATCCGCGTGCGCGCCGGGATCACGTTGGAGGCCGGGTTGCCAGTGTCGATGGTCGTGACCGACAGCGTCGATGGATCGAAATGGTCGGTGCCCTGGTCCAATTCATGTCTAGACAGGCGATGCGCTAGCAGGGCCACCGCGGGCATCGGGTTCAGCGCTTTGTGCAGATAGGCGGAATGGCCTTGCTTGCCCAATACCTCGAAGTGCGCCGTCATTGAGCCGCGACGGCCGATCTTGATCATATCACCGATGGTCTCGGGGCAGGTTGGCTCGCCCACGATGCAATGGCTCATCGCCTCACCCTGAGCTTGCATCCAATCCAGGATGGCGATGGTGCCGTGATCGCCCGGCCCCTCTTCATCCCCGGTGATGGTCAGGATCACAGCGCCGTCGGGCGGCGTGTTGGTGACAAAATCAATTGCGGCGGCGGCGAAGGCCGCCACACCCGATTTCATGTCGGTGGCGCCACGGCCATAGAGCCAACCGTCTTCCTGATGGGCGGAGAACGGGGGATGAGTCCAGGCCGCTTCATCCCCGATGGGCACCACATCGGTGTGCCCGTTGAAACCAAAGCTTTTTGCGGCCCCTTTCGCACCCCAGCGCGCAAACAGATTCGGGGTGCCGCCGCGATCGACACGGACACAGGTGAAGCCCGCAGGCTCCAACAGCGCTTGGAGGTGCTGCAACGCCCCCCCTTCCTCGGGCGTGACAGAGGCGCAGCGCACAAGATCGGCGGTCAGCGTAACGGGGTCGATGGGCATGGGGCGCGATCCTAAGGTCCATTTCCCTTTGACTAGCCCCGTGACCCCGAAGGCACAATGCGCGGCAGGCGCTTATCCATGTGGATAAAATGGTTAACACGCCCAGACCCGACGGTTAGGTTGACCCCATAAAACGATAAAGCCGGAAAAGGCTGCGGCAACGACCGCATCGAGGCAGGTTTGAAAGCGCAAGGCATCGGTCAGAGCAGGCCGTTCATGCCCCGTTGACATGTCACGATCCTTGATCCGGCCCGGTAAGGGTAAGGCAGGACGCATATGGCGACCGGTCAAGAGTTGGACATCGACCGCAACGCGACCGCTGCGGAAATGGCTGATCTGATCTTTGGCGGCAGCGTGAACATCACGCGCGCCGATTATATCGGTGACCGAAATTCTTCGGGCATTTACTCCAATGGCGACAGTATTTCCCCCTTCGCCACACCATCGGATAGCGGGGTGATCCTGTCGACCGGGCGGGTTCAGAACTTCACTCAATCCAATGGTGATCCGAACCGCAGCAGCTCGACATCGACCAACACGAGCGGTCGCAACAACGATCCGGATTTCAACGCGCTTGCGGGTGCCTCGACCTATGATGCGGCGTTTCTGGAATTTGATTTCACCACCGACAATGAATTCCTGTCGTTGCAGTTCATTTTCGCATCCGAGGAATATCCCGAGTTTTCCGGCAGCCTTTATAACGACGCGGTTGGGATCTGGATCAACGACACGCTTGTGACCTCTCCCATTGTCCAAGTCGCACAGGTCAATTCGGTCAACCAAAGCTCGAACGAAACGCTGTTCGTCGATAACACTGGCGACGATTACAACACCGAGATGGACGGGTTCACCGTCACGCTTTCGGTGCTTATCCCTGTCAGCACCACAGGGTCGAATACGCTGAAGATCGGCGTCGCTGATGTCGGGGATTCCAGCTATGACAGTGCGCTTCTGATCGCAGGCAACTCGGTCCAGGGCGGATATCTGGCCGAGGATGACACGATCACCATCTTCGGCCAGCAGGTCGGGGTCTTGGACGTGTTGCAAAACGACGGTGACGGCACCGGCGTCGTCTTCGTGACCCATATCAACGGGCAAGAGGTCAACGCCAACGGCCCTAATAACAGCGTCACGCTGAACAATGGCCACGTGATCACCCTACTGCCGAACGGGCAGTTTCAGATCACACCAACCGCGCCCCCGCCCGGGGCGACAGACCCAGATAGCTACAGTTTTTCCTACACCTCCGCCACGACCGGCGGACTGACGGATTCCGCCTTTGTCACGGTTACGACGATCCCCTGTTTTGTGTCGGGTACCGCGATCAGAACCCCCGAGGGGGAGAGAGCGGTCGATGATCTGCAAGTTGGCGATCTGGTGGAAACGCGCGATCACGGGCCGCAGCCGGTGCGTTGGATTGGCCGCCGCAAGGTCGCCGCAGAAGGGCGGTTTGCGCCTGTCGTGATTGAGGCTGGTACGTTTGGCTTTCATCGGCGCCTGACAGTCTCACCACAACATCGCATCATGCTGACCCATTGGATGGCCGAGTTGATGTTTGGCGAAGATGAGGTCTTGGTCGCCGCCAAGGATCTGGTCAACGATTGCTCGGTGCGCGTGCAAAGCGGGGGAGAGGTTGAATACCTACACCTGCTGTTCGACAGTCATCAAATCGTCTGGTCCGAAGGGCTTTTGACCGAAAGCTTCCTGCCCGGTCCGCAAGTGATGGGATCGCTCGAAGAACGGGTCCGCGATGAGGTGCTGAGCCTGTTCCCGGAAATCGACCGCCAGACCCATCTGGGATATGGCCCCACCGCCCGACCCGCCCTGCGCGGGTACGAGGCGCGCGCGATGTTGGGTTAAGCAGTGCGCTGGGCGGCGATATGGCAAGACGGGTGGCCGCTGATTGCGCCCTCGCCCGGTGCGGATCGGGCGCGCAGATTGCCAGAGCTAACGCTCTGCCTTGAACTGGTGGTGCCGCCGCGCAAGCCGCGCCAAACGTTGCGGCTTTGGCAAGGCGAAGGGCCGAAATCCGAGGCGATCGCCCTTTACCTTCAGCCTGACGGATGCCTGCGCCTGGTGCATCGCAAGGTCGACCTGTCGACGGCGCCAGATTTTGCCCGCGCCGGTGACACCGTGACCCTTAGATACCGGGCCTGCGCCCGAGGGCGCACCGATGTGGCCGCATTTGACAATGCAGACAGGGGCCTGCGCGAACGCCTACGCGCGGCGGCCGAACAGCCCCTGCGCCTTTCGGATGCCCTACCCCGCGACCTGCGGTTTTTGGCGATCTGTCATATCGCGGCCATCGCGCCATTTGGCGTGCCGCCGACCGACATGCCCGGCGTGGCCGCCGGGACGAGCGTGATGACACCAAAAGGGCCTGCCCGCATCGAAACGCTTCAGATCGGGGATGCCGTTGTAACCAGCGAGGGCGAAGCCGCCCCCATCCGTTGGATTGAGGCGCGCCCAAGGCTCAACCTGGGTCGACTTGCGCCCATCCGTTTGCGCGCGCCCTATTTTGGGTTGGTCGAAGACCTATGCGTTACCCCGGAGACGCGCATTCTGCGCCATGGGCCGACGGTGGAATACATCTTTGGCACCGAACAGGTGCTGGTCCATGCGCGCGATCTGCTTTCCAGCGGGGCCGCCATACGGGATCAGCAGAAACCGGTAGACCAGGTGTTCCATCTGATGCTTGACGATCACGCCTGCATTCAGGTGGATCGCTGCGCCGTCGAAACCGCCCTTTTGGCCGATGTCGTCAGTGCCGAGGATATGGGGCCGAGGCCACATTTGGCCGAAAGCGATACCTGCCCCGTTGTTCCTATCTTGGATCGGGCATCGGCACAGGCATTGGTGGCGGCAGCCTCGAAAGGTCGACAGGCCCTGGGCTAAGGCCGCAAACGCTTAGTCGTAAAACGCTGTTGTTTGCGCCACGATGACGGCGTTTTCCGCGGCCGCGCGCTGCATCAACGCCCGCTCTTCGGCCTCAATCTCATCACCCGCCGCTTCACGTTCGGCCAGGCTGCCATAGCCGGTCACATCCAAAGGTGCTAAATCTGCCTGCTTCAAGACCGCCACGGTCTCGCGCACCGCTTCCGCCTCGTCGATACCTGAGGCATAGCAAAGCAGCGCCGCGCCGGTGGCGGTTTTGGGCAACCCATCATCGGGGCTGCGGCCAACCTCGACCACCAGGGTAAAAACGGGGCGAACGGGTTTGGGCTTTTTGGCAGGTGCAGGCTTTTCGGACATAGCGCGCGGCATGGCCCCGTTACCGCAACCTGTCAAGCGCCCGCTCTAGCCGCGGATCGCCCGATAGGCCGCAATCAGCCCAATCGCGCCGGCCACGCCCACCGCCATTTGCCCTAGTAAACCGCCAAGCGTGGCACCGAACAGCAAACTGAGCACCGCGTTGCCAACCATGGCCCCAACGATGCCAAGAATGATGTTCACCAACAGGCCATTCTTGGCCCCCATAAAACGCCCAGCGATCCATCCGGCCAAACCACCGATGATCAGCGCCGCGATCCATCCCATTCCTTGCATCTCACTCCCTCCCATCCATTTCCAGAATTGGGGCCACACGGTCCCCAAGATTAATCACACCCGCCTGCATGATTTCAGCACACCAACCGCCATGGCCGCGCATGGCGGTGTAGCCGCCCGGCCCAAGCGCCTTTTCCATGCGCGAACAGGGGGCGCAGGGGCCGGTCAATCGCAGATGCACCTCGCCGATGGACAAACATCTATTTCGAAAGGCACCCAGGTTCAGGCCAGAGATTACCAGGTTTCGACGCAACAGCACCGCCGAAACCTCGGCCCGCCCAGCCAAGCTGGCAATGACCGGCAGATGTTCCGCCTGAATCAAGGTGATCGCGCGTTTGCCGGGGCGCGCATGGTCGCCCTCTAGCCCAGACATCGATACGGTCGCGGTGTCGGCGACCTGCATCTCGGCCAAGCGTGTGGGGCGCAGACCGATCCACTGCAACCGTCCCGGCTGCGCGATGCGCGCGGTCAGCGTGGCAAGCGTTTCCATGCCTTTGAACTATCGGAACAGCGGCCACGCACCTAGCGGAAAGTCACCCGAATCGACCGTGTTGCACGCCGTTTGAAGGCCCGTTTCGCCACCAAAACGACACAATTCGGGCCCGTCCAGCGCAGGGCATCAAATCAACTAAACCCGCAAAAACGCACCATTGTTTGCGTTGGTCGCACAAACCAGATTCCGTCACCAAACTGTTTCCCAAAAAATGGCAAAAATGAGACATGCAGCCTATGACCGTTGCTTAATAAACTGTTAAGGATGAAATAAGTCGCCCGCTTCAAAGGGAGATCGCAGCAGATTTGCTTTGGGATAGAGCCAAACGGCCACGCCGAAGTTGGATCGCGATCAAGGGGCCCGATGTTGGATCATTCGGGCCACGAGCAGCCACCCCAAGCTGTGCGGGCATCGCTTTGCCGATCCGGATCGGCGCGTATTCTATTGGGGAATTAAAGATATGTTGGCCCTTACGATTATCCCACTGGTTCTGGCGGGTGTCGCGCTCAGCTTTCTGCTGGATGGCGACGATGATGACAGCAGCAGTTCCGGCGGCGGCTCCGATACGCAGAACCTAACCTCGGGCGATGATACGCTGGATTTGGCCGACACCGACGCCACGGTGATCAACGCCTTTGGCGGCAATGACCTGATCACCTCAGCGCTCGCAGGTAATTTCGACCTGCGGCTTGGCGAAGGCAATGATACCGTCAACCTGACCGATGGCACCTCACAGGTTTTCGGGCGCGGGGGCGATGATGTCGTCACCAGTGAACTGGGCTCGCTGACCGTGCAGCTGGGCGCGGGCAATGACCAAGCCGCCATCACCGATGGGACCAACCCGACCGCCGGGGTTTTGAATGCCGATGGTGGCCCGGGCAACGACACGCTGGACGGTGGCAACGGCAGCGACACGCTGGACGGTGGCAATGACAATGACCTGCTGCGTGGCTTCGGCGGCACCGATAACCTGGATGGCGGCTTTGGCGCCGATACACTCTTTGGCGGCAACGGCGCTGATACCCTTGTCGGCGGCGGCGGCGCGGATGTGCTGTTCGGGCAGGGTGGCAATGACGCCCTAAACGGTGGCAATGGCGATGACAGCCTGGTTGGAGGCAACGGGGCCGACCGCATTTTTGGTGAGTTCGGGGCCGATACCGTGCAGGCCGGCAACGGAAATGACTTCGTGAATGCCGGTGCTGGCAATGACCAAGTCTTTGGCGCGGCTGGCAATGACACGATCTTCGGTAGCGAAGGCGATGACCGGATCAATGGCGCGAGCGGTGACGACAGCATCTCTGGCGGCAATGGCAATGACACCTTGATCGGCTTCTCCGGCAACGATGTGATCGACGCCTTGAACACCGATGGCCCAGGTCTGGGCGTCGATACCGTGAATGCGGGCGTCGGGGCCGACACGATCCTGGCCGATACCGGCGATGTTGTTACCGGCGGCGACGGGGTGGATCAGTTCCAAGTCTTTGCCTGGAACGATGTCAGCGCCGGGGCGGTTACGATCACCGATCTGGACCCAACCACCGAAGAGCTTGTCATCGATGTGCTTGTGCCATTGGGCGGTGTGGCACCCGCGGTCACAACCCAGGACGCGGCCAGCGGCACCGATCTAGAAGTGCTGGTGGGTGGCGAGGTCTATGCCGTACTCAATGGCGTGACCACAGCCAGCGGCGTAACGATCGTGACCAATATCAGCAATCCCTGATGATTAGATGCCGGGTGCCGCATGGCGTGGCCCCCGGCGCTTTCTTGGGACGAGACCAAAACCACCCGATCCGTTCCAAAGCAAACACATCTACCACGCCCGATCCCCGGGCTGTCGCGCGGCACTGTTTCTAGCTGCGAAACGCATTATCGCCCGAAATCAAAAATTTGCACAGCTTTGCCGCATACAATTATTGTGGATTTAAATTAAACTGAAAAAGTATTTTTTGCGCCTGGGGAAAGTGCAATGGAGTTGTTTCTACTATTGCCGCTGCTTATCGGCGGCCTCGCCTTTTCATTTTTGGGCGGTGATGACGATGATAATGGCGATACCAACGAGCCTGACCTTCCGGTTGAAACGGGCACCGAAGGCAACGACTCGATTGCCCTAGATACCGCAAGCATCCTGCGCGGCGCCGGGGGTAACGATGAGCTTATTGGATCGGAAGGCGATGATCGTATCCTTGGACAGGACGGCAACGACTCGATCATCGGTGCGGATGGCGATGACTTTCTTAACGGTGGCAAAGGGCGCGACGCTATCCTTGGCGGCATCGGCAACGACACCTTGCTTGGCGGTCTCCAGGCGGATGGGCTGGCAGGGCAGGATGGGGATGACAGCATTGATGCCGGGTTCGGCAATGACTCCGTTGATGGTGGTATCGGCAATGACCTGATCAGGGGCGGGTTCGGTAACGATCTGATTTTTGGCGGACCGGACGACAGTTCTGACGGAAGCGACACCATTTTTGGCGACGCCGGGGATGACGTCCTCGAGGCTGGCGGGGGCAATGACTCCGTCGATGGCGGCGAAGGCAATGACTCCATCTACGGCCAAAGCGGAAATGACACGACCTTTGGCGGCGAAGGCGATGATTACATATCGGCGTGGATTGGTGATGATTCCGTGGACGGCGGCGGCGGCAACGATGAGCTCTATGGCGGCGAAGGCGATGACACCGTGCTGGGCGGCGATGGAGCGGACGAATTATTCGGCTGGGAGGGTAATGACAGCCTCGTCGGCGGAATGGGCAACGACACTGTGATAGACAGAGAGGGCGCCGACACGCTGATTGGAGGAGATGGGAACGACCTGCTCTTTGCTGCCGATTTTACGAATGTCCCAAATGTCGGGGACACCGTTGATGGCGGATCGGGCAGCGATGTGATCGTCGGCAATGACCTAGACATTTTGACCGGTGGCTCTGGTGCCGACGAATTTTTGATCGCGGCGCGTTTGGCCGGCGGGACGACTATCACCGATTTTGACCCAGCCACCGAGACAATCGAGATCGACGCTCTCCTTCCGCAGGCGCTTATCGATCTAGGCGCGCCCACACTAAGCTTCCAAACCAGTTTGGACGGTTCGGCTTTGGAAATCATTCTGAATACGGCGGACGGCGCTGCGACCTTGGCCGCATCGCTCCAGGGTTTGACAGCGGCGAACACCATCAACTCCACCTTAGTAGTGAGGTCGGCGGGATAACCTGCCCCTAGACCGCCGCCTTGCGCATCTCATCCAGATAAATCTCGCGCAGGCGGGCGGCAATCGGGCCAGGTGCGCCGGTGCCTACGGAGGCGCCGTCAATCTCGACCACGGGCATCACAAAGCTCGAGGCCGAGGTGATGAAGGCTTCATCAGCGGCCTTAGCTTCGTCCAAAGTAAAGGGGCGTTCTTCGACTTTTAGCTGCGCCTCGCGGGCAAACCGCAAAACCGCCGCACGGGTGATGCCGTGCAGGATTTCATTGCCCAAATGCCGCGTGATGATGGTGCCGTCTTTGACGATATAGGCGTTGTTCGAGGTGCCCTCGGTCACAACCCCATCCTCCACCATCCAGGCGTCATCGGCGCCCGCCGCTTTGGCCATCATCTTACCCATCGAAGGGTAAAGGAGCTGCACGGTTTTGATATCGCAGCGGCCCCAGCGCTGATCTTCGATACCAATCACTTTGATGCCGGTTTTCGCCACAGGGCTGTCGGCCAGGCCGGGCTTGGATTGGGTGAACAGAACAATCGTCGGCTCAGCGTCTTTGGGATAAGCAAAATCGCGATCCGCCGCCCCGCGGGTGACCTGAAGATAGATCAAACCATCCTCGATCCCGTTGCGGCTGACCAACTGGCGGTGCACCTCCAACAACTCCTCCTCGGTGGTTGGGTTTTTCATCTCCAGCTCATCCAAGGAACGCTGCAGGCGCTTCGCATGACCCGCGAAGTCAATCAGCTTGCCACCCAGCACACTGGTGACCTCGTAAACGCCATCGGCAAACAGAAAGCCGCGATCAAAGATCGACACTTTGGCCTCGGTCTCGGGCAGATATTCTCCGTTCAGATAAACGGTGCGGGTCATGGCAAACACTCCTATTCGTGCCGGTCAGACCTGCGTCAGCCCCGACCCGCTGTCAAGCGCCGCCAAGGACGCGCAGCAGGCCGTGACGCACACGGTCCAATGAAAAACTATGGCCCCCGTCAAAGGTGCAGAAATCGAAGACGAAGCCGTTGGGGTTCTCTCTTTCTTCACAGCGCATGTCGCCCGGCGCGGTTTGCACGCTTGCGGGGCCGAAATCGCCATGGTCGCGATACATCGCCAATGCGTCAGGCACGTCGCCTTGACGGGTTGTGCCGATGGCGCGCCCACCAAGGGGGACGGTGCGGTCTTCGGTGCCGTGTATATGCACTACATTCGACGGCGGCGTGGCGCAGGTTGCGGGCACCGGGTGCCAAAACGTGCCGGCATAGGGGATGAAACCCGTGAACTGATCCGAGAGCCCGCAAATCATCGTCCAGGTGAACATGCCGCCGGAAGAAAAGCCGGTCAGAGCCAGGCGATCACGATCCAAATCAACGCGGCTGGCCAAATCATCGATCACGTCACGGACGTAATCATATTCCAACGCTTCGGGCCGGTCAGGGTCGCTGGGGTGATGGGCCAGGCGCCAACTGTCCTGCCCAGCGTCCAGCGCCACAAAGGCGAGACCGAATTCATCCGCTAGGCGCATGAAGCGGCTGTTGCGCATTGCGCCCGCAGCCGAACCGCGAAACCCATGGGCAAAGAAATAGGCGCCCACCGGTCCGTCAACGCCGTCGGGCACATAAAGGCGATAGGTCCGGTCACCAATCACGCAGTCACTGTCAGGCCCACAGGCAATGGCCGGGGTGGCCAGCAAAAAGGCGGCACAAAGGGATAAAGCCCATTTCATCGAAGATCTCCTGCTTGGCACGCGTTGCCTTAGCAATGGACGATCTTGCGGCCCTGGGCATCCCACAACCACGTTACCCTACCCCCACAACCCCATGGGCGCGGGATGTACCGTCGATCCGTCAAACCGAAGGGCCGGATCGCGATCTTCGGCCAGCAAAAGGGGCCCGTCCAGATCGACGATGGAAACTCCCTGCGCCACCAACATGGCGGGGGCCATGGCCAGGGACGACCCGACCATGCAGCCGACCATGACATCGAAGCCTTCGGCCTCAGCCGCTGCTTTCAGCGCCAGCGCCTCGGTCAAACCGCCGGTCTTGTCGAGCTTGATGTTCACCATGTCATATTTGCCCGCCAAGCCCGGCAGGTTGGCGCGGTCATGGCAGCTTTCGTCGGCGCAGACAGGCAAGGGGCGCGCGATCTCGGCCAACATATCATCCTGCCCGGCTGGCAGGGGTTGTTCGACCATCTCAACACCCAGGCGCAGCAAATGCGGGGCAAGATCAGCATAAACCTCCGCCGTCCACCCTTCATTGGCATCCACGATGATCCGAGACTCCGGCGCGCCGCGGCGGACGGCCTCCAACCTTGGCATGTCATCCGGCGTGCCCAGCTTGATCTTCAACAAGGGTCGCGTGGCTTGCGCGGCGGCCGAGGTTTGCATCGCCTCGGGCGTATCGAGCGACAGGGTATAGGCGCTGATCACCGGTTTCGGGTCGGGCAAGCCCGCCAGCTTGTGGGCTGGCGTGCCTTCGTGCTTGGCGTGCCAATCCCACAAGGCGCAGTCCACCGCGTTACGGGCCGCGCCTGCGGGCAAGGCATCCTGCAAATCCTGACGCGAAATCTCCCCATCCAGGCTTTCGATCTGGGCGGTCACGCTCTCCAAGCTTTCACCGTAACGCGCATAAGGCACGCATTCGCCCCAGCCAGTCACCCCATCACGGATCACGCGAACCGTCAGCACCTTAGCCTCGGTCCGGGATCCGCGCGAAATGGTAAAGACCTGCGCCAGGCGGAAGCTATCCGGCGTGACCGAGATCATAGCGCGTCAAGCGCGTCGCAAAGCCGGTCGGCGCCTTGACGGAACGGATCAACCGTCGGCAAGCCCATCCGCTTTTCGACCGCTTCCAGATGGCTCAACGCCTCATCCTCACCCATGGCGGCGGTGTTGATCGAGGTACCGACCACCTGCGCCTTGGGGTTGGCGATGCGGGCAAGCGGCAGCGCGGTGTCGCGCAAAGCTTCCAGCGAGGGCAGATCATATTCCGGCAGGCCACGCATATGGGCGCGGGTGGGTTCGTGGCTCAGCACCAACGCATCGGGCTGGCCACCATGGATCAACGCCATGGTCACACCGGAATAGGACACATGGAACAGGCTGCCCTGTCCTTCGATGTGATCCCAGTGATCTTCATCATTGTCGGGGGTCAACCATTCGACAGCACCAGCCATGAAATCGGCGATCACCGCGTCCAGCGGCACACCGTTGCCGGTGATCAGAATGCCCGTCTGGCCGGTGGCCCGGAACGAGGATTTCTGACCGCGGGACTTCATCACCTTGTCCATCGCGAGCGAGGTGTACATCTTGCCCACCGAACAATCCGTGCCCACAGCCAGGCAGCGCTTGCCCGAGCGTTTTTTGCCATTGGCGATGGGATAATTCACATCTGGCACGCGCACATCATGCAGGCTGCGGCCCGTGGCGCGCGCAACCGCGGCCAGGTCTTCTTCGTCGCGCAGCAGGTTGTGAAGGCCCGAAGCCAGATCAAACCCTTCCTCCAACGCCGCGACCAGCACCTTTTTCCAAGCCGCCGAGATCACGCCGCCCCGGTTGGCCACACCGATCACTAGGGTCTTTGCGCCTGCGGCTTTCGCCTCGGCCAGATCCATATCGGTCAAGCCAACATTGGCGTTGCAGCCATCCATGCGGAACTGACCAACGGCATTGTCGGGCCGCCAATCACGGATGCCTTGTGCCACCTTGGCGGCAAGTTGGTCGGGCGCGTCGCCCAGGAACAAAAGATACGGCGTTTGGATCATGGCAGCCCCCGGCGCAAAGAATGACGAAATTCGCGCGAGCTTATCCCGAGTCGCCCCCTAAGAAACTGCATTCTTTGCCTGGCTTTGGCCAATAATGGGAAATTCTCGCGCACATTTTCTCTAGCGCGCAAGAATCTCGCATGTGTGTTTCTATGCGCGCGGCAGGAGTGCGATGGGCCGATCCGCCTCGGTCTCAAAATCCAGCGCGGCGGAATTGGCGGCGGCCGTGTTGCGCTTGAACTCGTACCGCATCACGTCGCCATCCCGGGCCGATGCCACAATCAAAGCCTGATAGAGATGTCGGGGGCCTTCGAAAATATCGATCAATCCGCGCAGATTCGGCGCGTCTTCGACATCGATCGAAAATCCATCTTCGGTGAATTCCAGGATCGGAAAGGCCTCATCGCCCACATGCACCACGCGCCGCGCCTTGCGACGGCGGTTCTGGCGATGTGCGGCGGCCAGTTCATCCTTCACGGATTGTGGCAAATACCCAGTCATGCGCGTCTTCCTTTGCCCCTCATGTGGATAAGTCCCGCAGGCGCGCTTTGGGTCAACGGATTCTCACCCCCCAATTGCAAAGAGTCGCTGAACGGCCACAGGTGTCTTGCAGCAGCATCCGATAATCCCCAGATAAGAGGTTACCGGCGGGGGGGGCGGTCAGCAAGCAAACCAACTGAACAGGCACCCGTTTCTTTTTATGTCCCTCACCTCTGCGTCCCGCTATGGACACCCGTTTTTGGCCTTTCTCAACACCGTGGAAGATGACGGCAAGCACCGGCACGAAAACACGTTCGAAGACACCGCCGAGCTTGTTCGTCTACTAAAACAAGCCGGGATCAGCGCGGGGGACGCGCCGCTCAACCGCACCCAAACCTCCCAAATCCTGGCCCTGCGCGAAACCGCTTATGCCGCACTATCGGCCCTTGCCGCCGGACGCCCACCAGGGCGGGAGGAGGCGCTGTCTCTCGAAACCTCGATGAAAGCCGTCTTGCGCGACGCACAGTTTATCTTTGGGTCAAACGGGCTGCGTATCCAGCCTGGGCCACTGGCGGGGCTTTATGATCACCTGATCCTGTCGTTGGCTGATTTGATGCGGCGGCCCGATCTGGACAGGTTGCGCGAATGCCAACGCTGCACGCATCTGTTTCTCGATCACGGGCGGGGCCGGGGCCGTCGCTGGTGCGCCATGGAACGCTGCGGCAACCGCGCCAAAGCCGAAAGCTTCCGTGCCCGGCGACGGGCAAAATCTGCCTAGGCATGTGCATAGATTCGGGATCGGGCCTGCGCCAATGCCTGTTTCCCAAAGCCCAAAGCTGCCCTACCTCAATTTCTGAAGCGATTTGGAGGATAGGCCATGGGTCTTTTGGTAGATGGCGAATGGCACGACCAGTGGTACGATACGAAATCCACCGGCGGCGCGTTCAAACGGTCCGAGGCCCAATTCCGCAATTGGGTAACCGCCGATGGCAGTGCCGGCCCAACCGGGGTTGGTGGCTACAAAGCCGAAAGCGGGCGCTACCATCTTTATGTCAGCCACGCCTGCCCCTGGGCCAATCGCACACTGATCTTCCGCGCCCTGAAAGGGTTGGAGGATCATATCAGTATCTCGGTCGTGCATCCCGATATGCTGAACAAAGGCTGGAGCTTTGAGGCCGATTATGACGGTGCCACCGGCGATGACCTCTTTGGCTCAGACTTCATGTATCAGATCTATCAACGCGCCCTGCCCGATGTGACCACGCGGGTCACAGTCCCGGTGTTGTGGGACAAGGAAACCGGAACCATCGTGTCGAATGAATCCTCGGAAATTATTCGCATGTTCAACACTGCCTTCAACGATCTGACCGGCAACCAGTTGGATTTCTACTCCGAAGCGCTGCGCCCGCAGATCGATGAGGTCAACGCGCGCATCTATTCCGACATCAACAATGGCGTCTACAAATCCGGGTTTGCCACCAGCCAAAGCGCTTATGACACAGCGGTCTCCGCGCTTTTCGAGGCGCTCGATTGGGTCGAGGGTATTCTGGCCACCAACCGCTACCTAACCGGCCCCCAAGTGACCGAGGCGGATTGGCGGCTGTTAACGACGCTTGTCCGGTTCGATCTGGTCTATCACCTGCATTTCAAATGCAATCGCAAGCGCTTGATCGATTATCCCAACCTCTGGGCGTATACGCGCGAGCTGTATCAATGGCCCGGCGTCGCCGATACGATCCATTTCGATCACATCGTGCGCCACTATCATTACAGCCACGAAAGCATCAATCCGCACCGTATTGTGCCGATCAACCCGATCATCGATTGGAACGCCCCCCATGGGCGAGAGGCGTTGCAGGCGGCCTAAAAATCCGATTGAACCGGCCTTATGACTGGGCCGGTTCAGACAAAACGCGACCATGGCGGTGGGATTGATGCCGCCGTATCCCGCTTTGGCGGCACGCGGGCCGATTGGTTGGATCTGTCGACCGGGATCAACCCGGTGCCTTACCCCATTGGCGATATCGATCCGAATGCCTGGGCCGCCCTACCCGATACCGGCGCGCTTGAGCGGCTGCTATCGGCAGCGCGGGCGTTTTGGCAGGTGCCTGATACCGCGCAGATCGTCGCGGCACCCGGTGCCTCGGCGCTGATTGCGCAAATCCCCGCACTGGCGGGGGGGGATGCCTATATCCCCACCCCAACCTACAACGAACACGCGGCTGCGTTCCGCGCGCGCGGGCGGCTGGTGACCCAAAACGCCACCGCCCCGATCCATGTGCATGTGCACCCGAACAATCCCGACGGGCGGCTTTGGCAGGGTGAAACCGGCGAAACGCTGACCGTCCTGGACGAAAGCTTTTGCGATACCACCCCCGAGCATAGCCAAATCGCACGGGCGGCCGAGCCAGCCGTTGTCATCCTGAAAAGCTTTGGCAAGTTCTGGGGGCTGGCCGGTCTTCGCCTGGGCTTTGCAATCGGGCGGCCCCGGACGCTCACCCCTGATGGCGCACCCGGCTTGGCCGATTTGTTGGGGCCCTGGGCCGTCTCGGGCCCGGCCCTGGAAATCGGGGCGCGTGCGTTGGAGGATTTGGCCTGGGCCCAAGCCACGCGGACCCGCCTGACCCAAGATGCCGCGCGATTGGATGCCTTGATGACGAAGGCCGGGGCGTCGCTGGTCGGCGGCACCACACTCTTTCGCACCTATGAGGTGCCCGAGGCTGAGGCCTGGCAGCACCGGTTTGCCAAAGCCCATGTTTGGACCCGTATCTTCCCCTACTCCACCCGCTGGATTCGCCTGGGCCTGCCTGGGGCGGAATCCGATTGGGATCGCGTCGAACGGGTGCTGCGATGATCGCCACCAGCGCCCCTTTGTTGGTGTTTGCCCTGATCCTGGATGCCATTTTTGGCGAGCCGAAATGGCTCTGGTCACGGGCGCCGCACCCGGCGGTTTTGATGGGCCGGTTGATCGACGCCTGTGAAAAAGCCTTCAACAGCGGCGATGACCGTCGCCTCAAAGGCACCGTCGTCATCGGCTTACTGGCCGCGTTGATGATCGCGCTGGGCTGGGTCATTTCCCTGCTGCCGCTTGGCTGGCTATGGTCCACCCTCTTGGCCGCGATCCTGATCGCTCAGAAAAGCCTATCGCAACATGTGCTGGCCGTGGCCGATGCCCTGCGTGCGTCGACCGAGGATGGCCGCGCCTCGGTCGCCATGATCGTCGGGCGTGACACGGGCGAGATGGACGGGCCAGACATCGCCCGCGCCGCCATCGAAAGTGCCGCTGAAAACCTGTCGGACGGGGTGATCGCGCCAGCCTTTTGGTTCTTGATCGCCGGGCTTCCCGGCATTCTGGCCTATAAGATGATCAACACCGCCGACAGTATGATCGGGCATCGGACCGAGCGCTATGCGGATTTCGGATGGGCCGCCGCCAAGCTGGACGATCTGGTGAATTGGCCCGCCGCCCGCCTGACCGCCGTTTTGATCGCACTGGCCCATTGGCGGTCCCGTGCCTGGGTCACGGCGCAAAGCTTCGCACCCTTCCACCGATCCCCCAATGCGGGCTGGCCCGAAGGGGCGATGGCCGGCGTTCTGGAGGTCGCATTGGCCGGGCCGCGCCGGTACGGGGGCGCCCTGACCGACGATCCATTCGTGAACCCCGAGGGGACACGCCATATCGGCCCGATCCAGATTGAGGCGGCGATCGAAGTGCTTTGGAAAACCTGGGCCCTACTGCTCGCCGTCGCGTTGATCCTCTGGATTCTCTGACCTTGCGGCAACGCGCGACTTCGCTACTCTGCCCGGCAACGTTGAAACCAAAGGGGTTTTCCCGAATGCGCCTTTTGCCTGTGCTTGCCTTGTCCGTCGGCCTGACCGCCACCGCCGCCCATGCCCAACAATGTGGCGGCGATTTTAACCAGTTTGTGCAAGGCCTACGCGCCGAAGCCGCCCAGCGTGGCCATTCCCAAGCCAGCATCGATGGCTTTTTCCGCCATGCCAGTTATCTGCAACGCGCCATTGACGCTGACCGCCGACAGGGGATTTTCACCGTCCCCTTCACCGAATTCGCCCGACGCCTGATCAGCCAGAACCGTATGGATAACGGGCGCCGTCAGGCAGAACGCCAGCGCGCCACGTTTGATGCGATTGAACGCCGCTTTGGCGTCAGCCGCGGCATCCTTTTGTCCTTTTGGGCGTTTGAGACCGACTTTGGCGCCTTTCAGGGCGATTACAACACGCTCGATGCCTTGGTGACGCTCGCGCATGACTGCCGCCGCCCACATATTTTCCGTCCGCAGGTGTTTGCCGCGCTTGAGATGTTTGAACATGGCGATCTGGACCCGGTGAACACCCAAGGTGCCTGGGCGGGTGAGATCGGGATGGTGCAAATGCTGCCCGAAGACATCATCGCCCATGGGGTTGATGGCGACGGGGACGGGCATGTCTATCTGCAAACCTCGGCCCCGGATGCGCTGATGTCAGGGGCGAACCTGCTCAGCTCACTTGGGTGGCGCACGAACGAACCTTGGCTGGTCGAGATCACGGTGCCCGACAATCTTGAGTGGTTCGATACCGGCATCCACACCACAAAACGCGTGTCGGAATGGGAACGCCTGGGCGTGCGGGCACGCAATGGTGGGTCGCTGCCACTGGGCAGCGCCCAAGGCTCGGTCGTGCTGCCGCAGGGGCGCAACGGCCCGGCCTTCATGGCCTATCCAAATTTCAGCGTGCTTTTCGAATGGAACCAAAGCTTCACCTATGTCCTGACCGCCGCCTATTTCGCCACCAGGCTCGAGGGCGCGCCGGTGTTTGACGCGGGCAATCCCGATGCGGGCCTGTCTGGGGATCAGATGCGCGAGTTGCAGCGCCGCTTGCAGGCGCGCGGGCACGATGTCGGCCGGATCGATGGCATCCTGGGCGCTGGCACCCGTGCTGCTGTGCGGGTCGAACAACGCCGCCTCGGCCTGCCCGCGGATGCCTGGCCCACAAGCCAGCTTTTGACCGCGCTTTAGCGGATCGGAAAACGCTCGCCGGATTGGGTCAGCATGACCAACCGGCCTGCGTTGCGCACATACCGGTCGCAGCGGGCAAATCCGTTGCGAAATAGAATGCAGACCTGGCCATCATCGGTGATCACATAGCTGCCAAAGGCGGTGTTGCCCTCGAAATAGGTGTAGGAATAGGCGCCGCCCGCCGAAAACCGGGATTGGCCATTGTCGAAAAAGACCAGCGGCGCCCGGATCAATTCGGCGCGCAGCACCTCGCCCGTCAGCGCCTCATCCCCAGGGCGCTCTAACCAGCTTTGGGCTGCAAGCGGCAGGGTCGAAAGCCAGAGGATACATAGAAAAACCCGCGTCATCCCAAAGCCCTATCATGGGCAGCGGTCACCGCCGGGTCACGTTCCGGTGACGAGTCAGGCCACCATCTGTTCGGCTTTGTTCAGATCAACACTGACCAATTGGCTGACGCCCTGTTCGCCCATGGTCACACCAAACAACCGATCCATCCGCGCCATGGTCACCGCATGGTGCGTGATGATCAGGAACCGTGTGTCGGTTTGGCGGGTCATTTCATCCAGCAGATCGCAGAACCGGTTCACATTGGCGTCGTCCAAGGGCGCGTCCACCTCATCCAGCACACAGATGGGCGCGGGGTTGGCCAGGAAGACAGCAAAGATCAGCGCCAAGGCGGTCAGCGTCTGTTCCCCGCCCGACAGCAGCGACAAGGTGCTGAGTTTCTTGCCCGGCGGCTGACATAGAATCTCTAGCCCGGCCTCCAGCGGGTCGTCGGATTCGACCAGAACCAGCCGCGCTTCGCCCCCGCCAAACAGGTGGGTGAAAAGCTTGGCGAAATTGGCATTCACCTCATCAAAGGCCGCCAGCAAACGCTCCCGCCCCTCACGGTTCAATGCGGCAATGCCCGAACGCAGCTTGGCAATCGCGGCTTCCAGGTCGGTCTTTTCCGCTGTCAGCGTGTCAAACTCTTCCTGCACCTCGCGCGCGTCTTCTTCGGCGCGCAGGTTCACCGCGCCCAGCGCATCACGTTGGCGGCGCAGGCGGTTGACATCTGCCTCGATCCGCTCGGACCCGGGCATTGGGTCGGGCAGATCACCCAGACTGTCGCGCAGGGCGTCCGGGGTCAGCTCCTGCTCCTCCAAAATGCGTGTCGCGGCGGCGGTCACGGCTTCGGCGGCAGCCTCGCGCCGCGCTTCGGCGGCGGCGCGGTCTTCCCGCGCGGATGACGCGGCGCGCTCGGCCTCTCGCTCGACCGTCACAGCCGCGCGCAGGGCGGATTCACCCGTCGACAACGCATCCGAAGCCGCGGCACACCGCGCCTCAGCCTCGGTAACCTTACCGGCCAGGCCATCGCGCCGCGCTGCGATTTCGCCGGGGGCGGCGCGGGCCTCCTGCAAGGCGGTTTCGGTCTCGGCCTGGCGGGCCTCAAGCTCGGCCAGCCGCCCTGCCGCGCTTTCCAAACGTTCGGTCCAACCCGCAACCTCTTTTTCAATCGTGGCGATCCGGTTTGTGCGGCGCACGCCATCGCTTTTCAACTCGTCCAAGGCGCTGCGATGAGTCAGCATCGTCATGCGCGCAGCCTCCACCGTGGCGCGCAGATCGGTCAGGCGGGCGCGGCTTTGATCCAAATCCTCAAGCTCAGCCATTGCTGCCTGGGCGCGGTCCAGTTCCTCCCCAGCGGTTTTGGCTTCATCCGCATGGCGCGCGGCCGCGTTTTGCAGCGTTTCCAAGCGCCCTGCCAAAACATTCCGCTCAGCCTCGGCTTTGGAAAGGCTGCGGCTGGCATCGGCCAGGCGCGCATCCGCATCCCGCCGCGCCGCGCGCGCTGCGCGATCAGCCTCGGTCAAAGCTTGCAGCCGCGCGGTTGTTGCCTCATGGGCCTCAATCGCCGCCTGCGCGGCGGCGCGCGCGGCGGTGTGGTCGGCATCCAGTTCGGCCAGACGGTTGGTCTGTTCCAATCGGCGTGCGGCGGTTGATACGGAGTCGCTGGCGGCAACCGCATACCCATCCCAGCGCCAAAGATCGCCCGCCTGGCTAACCAGGCGCTGACCCGGGCGCAGATCCGGCTGCAAACGCGCGCCATCATCGGGCGCAACCAGCCCGATCTGCGACAAACGCCGCGTGAGGATATCGGGGGCCTGCGTGACCTCGGAAATCGGTCGCGCGCCACCTGGCAAAGCCGACGCCGCCCCATAGCTCGGCAAATCGGTCCAGCCGGTGCCGCCCGCCGTATCGGCGCGCCCGAATTTCAGATCGTCCGACAGCGCCGCGCCCAATGCGGCTTCAAACCCTTTATCGACCCGGACATCATCCAAAAGCTGCGCGGTTTCCCCACGCTCGCGCTCCAAAAGCCGCGATAGGGCCGCAAGTTCCGCCTGCAGGGTTTTCGCCCGACCTTCGGCTTCGGAGCGCTGCGATCTTGCGTCGGCCTCCGTGCTTTGCGCCTGAGTCCGGGCGGTTTCGGTGTCGCCCAAAGTGGCCTCCGCCCGCGCGGCCAGATCCGTGGCTTGGGCCAGGTCGGTCTCGGCCACGTTATGATCGCGCGTCACCTCACCCAGCCGTGCCTCGGCGCTTTCGGCGGAGCTTCGGGCCGCTTCGGCGTCACGGGCATGGCGCGCAATGGCGGTTTCGGCATCTTTCAACCGCCGCTCCGCCGCCTGATGGCGCGCCGCCAGGCGGGCCGCCGCCTCGGTCGCTTCGGCCAGATCGGATTCGCGCAACTGCAAAACCCGCGCGGATTCTTCGGCCAAGCCGGTGGCGTCGCTTAGGGCGGCCTCATGGCCATCCCCCTCAGTTTCCAATGTGGCGCGTTCGGCGCGCAATTGGTCGATGGTGCTGCCCGCATCGGCATTCAACGACGCCTCGCGCGCGCTATCGCGCGTCAGTTGCTCCAGCCGGTTTTGCAGCACCGTCACAGCCTCGACCGCGCGCGCGGCTTCGGCATCCAAACTGTCGCGCTCGACCAGCAAGCGCTGAAGCACGGCAGCGGCAATCGCCTCCTCCTCCCGCAGAGCGGGGAGGGTACCCTCAGCCTCTTCGCGGGACTTGGCCGCAGCTTGAGCGGTCTTTTCGGTTTGCGCGGCGACTGCCAGACGCTCTCGCAGCGCGGCATCGGCCTGCATCTGGCCCGCTTCGGCATCACGCCAACGCAGATACAGCAACACCCCTTCGGCGTGGCGCAAATCCGCGCCGATTTCGCGGTAGCGCGCGGCCTGACGCGCTTGCCGGGCAAGGCTCGACAATTGGCTGGCCATGCCTTCCAAAATATCGTCCAGACGCGCAAGGTTGGTTTCCGCCGCGCGCAGCTTCAGTTCGGCTTCATGCCGCCGTTGATAGAGGCCGGAAATCCCCGCCGCCTCTTCCAGAATCCGGCGGCGCGCCTTGGGACGCGCATTGATCAGTTCAGCGATTTGCCCCTGCCGCACCAAGGCCGGCGAATGCGCCCCGGTCGAGGCATCGGCAAACAGCATCTGCACATCACGCGCCCGCACATCCTTGCCATTCAGCTTATAGGCTGATCCCGCATCTCGGGTGATGCGCCGGGTGATGTCGATATGATCGTCTTCGTTGAACCCGGCAGGGGCCAAGCGTTCGGTGTTGTCGAGTTGCAGGACCACTTCGGCGAAATTGCGTGCGCTGCGCGTGGCGGCACCGGCAAAGATCACATCCTCCATCCCATCGCCGCGCATGGCGGTGGGGCGATTTTCGCCCATGACCCAGCGCAGCGCCTCCAGCAGGTTCGATTTCCCGCAGCCATTTGGCCCGACCACGCCGGTCAACCCGTCCTGGATCACCAGATCGGTCGGATCAACGAAGCTTTTGAAGCCATTCAGACGCAGTTTCGTGAAGCGCAAGGAACCCTCGGTCAAATAGTGCTGTTGGGGTGGCATCCTGCGGGTGTCAGGCAGATTCGGTCAACCGAGAACCCCAGGATATGGCTAAGATCGGCGAATTATCCCCAAGATATGCGCCTTATGCCTAGATATTGTTGGGTGCGTGGCGGGCGGGTTTCACCCCCGGATTTGACGAATCGCGCCCGTTGAGATCATGCAGACCCAGTGTTATCTTTTGCTTACGCCCGGCGCCGGGGCCCAACAGGCGCGTAACCCGAAGGAGGACAGAGTCCTGACCGGACCGACTCAGGCGGTGGCCAATATGGCCGCCCAACAGGCGCCAAGCGCCGCCCTCACCAGCACCCTTTCCAGCGACGAATTGCTGGCGGTTGTGCTGCAATCCCTAGAAGACGACAAAGCCGAGGATATCGTGCAGATTGATCTGCGCGGGAAGTCGTCGATCGCTGATGCAATGGTGATTGCATCAGGTCGTTCGACGCGGCAAGTCGCGGCTTTGTCGGAAAAGCTGGTGGATCACCTGAAGCAAGACCATGGGATCCGCTGCAAGCTAGAAGGCAAAGATGCAGGCGATTGGGTGCTGATCGACGCAGGCGATGTGATTGTTCACGTCTTCCGGCCCGAAGTGCGCGAGTTCTATCAGCTCGAAAAAATGTGGATGCCCGCCGGCACCGCTGCACAGTAATCAGGGCCGCAGATGCGGGTTCATATTTGCGCCATCGGCCGCCTGAAGGGCGGGCCGGAAAAGGCGCTGATTGACGATTATCTGAAACGGTTTGACCGCACCGGGCGGCCGCTTGGCTTGTCACTCGGTGGTGTGACCGAAGCTGATGAGCGTAAAGCGACCGGCATGGCTGCAGAGGCCGCGGCCCTGCAAAAAGCGCTGCCTGCCGGGTCTGCCTATTGGGTGTTGGACGAACGGGGCGCCACGCTTTCCTCCCCCCAATTTGCCCAGCATCTGGCCGCGCGGCGCGATGCCGGGCAAAGCGATTTGGCCATTTGCATCGGCGGCGCCGACGGGCTGGATCCAGCGTTCCGACAAAACGCGGCGCAGGCGATTTCCTTTGGCGCGATGGTTTGGCCGCATATGCTGGCCCGTGTAATGCTGGCCGAACAGCTTTACCGCGCCAGCACCATCCTTGCCGGCAGCCCCTACCACCGCAGCTAAGCTCAATCCATGAGGATGGTTCGGTGATGGCGGCGCAGCAGCAGCAACCCCAGCGCCATCGGGATCATGACCCAAGCCGCCACAAGCGGAAGAGAGATGTATTCGGGGTGATAGCTTGGGTAAATCCCGATCCGAAACAGACCCGTCAGATGAATCCATGGCGTGAACCAAAGGATCTCCTGCACCTGACTGGGCAGACGATCATAGATGAAGATCACACCCGCCACCAAGAACAACGGACGAGTCACGATCTGCCAAAGATTGCCCCAAGCCGGGTAAAGCCCCGCCAACGCGCAATTGAACACCCCAATCCCAAACCCAAGTGCCGCCATCAACAGCGTCGCGCCAATCATTGGGCCAACGCGCAAGATTGCACTCGCCCCGGTCAGTTCAAACACCGCGCCTAGCACCACGATTAGCGCAATAGTGGTTGTCAGAAACTCCAGAATAAAACGGGCGAAGAGCGCATCGATCCAGGAGACCGCCGGGTACATCAGCAAAGGGCGGGAAAACTGCAGCGCGTTCTGCACCGCGGCCTGGATGCCAAGAAAGACGGCGAAGGGCAAAACACCCGACGCGAAGAACAGCACAAAGCTGTTGCCCAAGGGCGGCGTGCGTAAGATCAGCGAAAACGCGAACGCCAAGATCGCGATACCGCCAATGGGCTGTGCCAAGGCCCAGAAATAGCCGCCCGGCGACCGGCCATAGCGCGTCGACATCTCGCGCAGGATCAATGCGCCGACCGACCGTAGGACGGGCAACCGGGGCCGACCAGACCCGGCCACTGGGTGGATTTGATCTGCGTGCAAAAACGCCTCCGCTCTTACCGGTTTGGTAACAAATCCAATTTAACAAAGGGTTGACCCAAAAAACCACCAACAGGTCTGAGCCTTGGCGCACGCCCCCAACCCGCCGCAGTTGAACCGCTTCCTGCCGACCCAGGGCAGCGAAACGGGCGCGCGCGCCGACCCAGCCACACCCATTGGCCCACCCCCACCTCAACGACCAGTCGCACCGGCCTTGGTTGAACCGGATCGGCCGGCGCCGGTACACCCAACCGCACGCCCTGCACACCTGCGGCCGCGTCACTGGGGCCTGATCCTATCGTTCTTCTTAATCGTGGCCGTGCCTTTGGCAGCGCTCACCGCCTATCTGACGCAAATCGCGCACGATCAATATGCCTCCACCACCGGGTTCACGGTTCGATCAGATGATGGCAGTGCGGCGGCGGATGTGTTGGGCGGCTTGGCCAGTATGGCGGGCGCGGGCACCGGCGCCGATGCGGATATCTTGTTCGAGTTCATCACCAGCCAAGACATTGTGCGACGGCTGGACCAACGGCTGGACCTCTCCGCCCATTACGCCGCCCCTTTTCAGACCGACCCGATCCTGGCGCTGTCGCCCCAGGCCAGTATCGAAGACCTTGTGGATCATTGGCAGCGGATCGTGCGGGTCTCGT
Source organism: Paracoccaceae bacterium (assembly GCA_965229695.1). Lineage (GTDB taxonomy): Bacteria > Pseudomonadota > Alphaproteobacteria > Rhodobacterales > Rhodobacteraceae > JANSYL01. The sequence goes on along the minus strand of OZ245921.1, from coordinate 1,846,837 downwards.
TCGACCGCTCCAGCGGCCTGATCGAGCTGCGCGTTTTGGCGTTTGATCCGGGTATGGCCCAGACGATTGCCCAGCAGATCATCGCCGAAAGCCAAAGCCTGGTGAATGAGTTGAATGCTCAGGCCCGCGCCGATTCCATGCGCTTTGCGCAAACCGATCTGGACACCGCCCGCGCGCGTCTGCGCTCCGCACGAGAGGCGCTGACACGATTTCGAACCCGCACGCAGATCGTTGACCCAGCATCCGATCTGCGCGGGCGCATGGGCGTGTTGAACACTCTGCAACAGCAACTGGCCGAGGCCTTGATCGAACATGATCTGCTTTCGGGGACAACGGCCAACCCCGCCGACCCGCGCGTCACCCAGGCCGAGCGCCGGATCGCGGTAATCCAAGACCGCATCGTGCAAGAACGGCGGCATGTCACATCGGATGAAATCGGCGCGGTTGGGCAGGATTATCCGACGCTTATGGCCGAGTTCGAAGGGCTGATGGTCGAACGCGAGTTTGCCGAAGAAAGCTATCGCGCGGCCCTTGCTGCGGTCGATGTTGCGCGAACGAATGCCGCGCGCCAAAGCCGCTATCTGGCGGTTTTCATTCAACCCACGCTGCCGGAAAGCGCTGGCTTTCCACGGCGCGGGACCGTGCTGGGCTTGGCAGCACTGTTCCTATCCCTGGCCTGGGCCATCCTGGCGCTGATCTATTACAGCGTCCGCGACCGACAGTGATCAGGCCGGTTTGATGCTGCGCTTTGAGCACCTGACCAAATCCTTTCTGGTCCTAGGCGCGCGTAGGGTCGTGATCGATGATCTAACCCTGACACTTGATCCCGGCCGGTCACTTGCGCTTTTGGGGCGCAACGGGGCCGGGAAATCGACCCTCATGCAACTGATCGCGGGCAATCTGCGACCCGACCATGGCCGCATCCTCCGCCGTGGCACCGTTTCTTGGCCTGTCGGGTTTGGTGGCGCGCTGCATGCCAATCTGACCGGTGCGCAAAACACACGGTTCCTGGCCCGGATCTATGGGGTCGACAGCGATGAGTTGGGGGATTTTGTCCAAGATTTCGCCGAGATCGGCGCGCATTTCTTCATGCCCATCCGCACCTATTCCAGCGGCATGCGCGCCCGTTTGAGTTTTGGTATTTCGATGGGCATCGCCTTTGACACCTATCTCGTGGATGAGGTCACGGGCGCGGGTGACGCCGCCTTTCGCGCCAAAAGCCAACGCGTGTTTCAGGATCGCATTCAGCGCTCGGGCGCTATCATGGTTAACCATAACCTGTCCGAATTGCGCGACTACTGCGATGCGGCCCTGGTTCTGGAAAACGGCAAAATCCAATATTTCGATGACCTTGATGACGCGATCTTTGTTCATACCGCTAACTTGGCCGATCAGGGCGCGGGCGGTCAGGGTTAACCGGATCATCGCAATTCGCGCCGATCTTCGCGCCGCGAACACAATCTTTCCGCGCTGACATCCCGTGCCCCGCCGATCCTAAGCCCAGGCTGGGTTAAGGATGGGATGATGGCGAAACTGGCGTTCGCAGGCCGCATCGACACGGGGCAACCCGCGCTGGATCAAGGCATCCGTGATCTAATGGTCGCAGAAACCGATGCGGGCCCGGTGCTTTACGCCACCTCCGGCCCGGCGGGCGGGATCGCCGCCTATGCGTTCAGCGCCACGGGCCAATTGACCAACACCGATACCGCCTATTTCAACCCCGCCTGGGCTGATGGGGCACTGTCCGACCTCAGCCTTATCACCAGTGCCGGGGCGCAACGACTGATGGTGGCAGCCCAGCCGGATGGGCAGTTGATCGGGTTTGATCTGGATGCCAATGGACAGCTTGGTGGGCCAAGCGCCCTCCAAGCCCCCGATGCGTTGCAAGCCAACCTGGGCCTGAACCAATGGGGCAGCGATATGCTGTTTCTATCGCAGCCAGGCCAGGCCACGATCCAAGGCTATGCCATGCAGCCGGGCGACCAATTGGTTCAAAGCCTATCGGTCGTCGATGGCCAGCACACCTATGCGCAATCGGTTTTTGCGCTGGGCACCACCCATATCGACGGCTGCGACTTCCTCATCGGGGCGTGCCAGGTCGAAAACGGGGTCACGGCCTATCAAATCGGCCCCACCGGCCTCATCGCCACGGGCAACATGGGATTGTCTGAGGGGTTGGGCATCATGACACCCACCGCGATGGAGGTGATCGAGGCCGCCGGGCGCTGCTTCGTCTTGCTGGCCTCCGCCCCCTCGGACGGGTACGGAAAATCGGGTGCCATCTCGGTGCTGGAGCTTTGCGCCGATGGCAGCTTGGTACCAACCGATCATGTGATCGATACCCAGCACACCCGCTTCGGTGCGGTTCAAAGCTTGGATGTCGTCACAGCAAACGGCCAAACCTATGTCATGGCCGGTGGCGGCGACGATGGGCTGACAGTGTTTTTGCTACTGCCAAACGGGCGTTTGCAGGTCATCGATACCATGGCCGACACCGCCGAAGCGGGTCTTGAAAACCTGACAGCCATCGCGGCGGTCCAGCATTCCGATGCGTTGCACATGTTCGTGGCCTCCGAACAAAGCCCCGGGCTGACCCAGGTAAGCATGGACCTGTCGCAAAACGGCCAAACCCTCATTGCTCCCGACCAGGGCGGCACAGCAATCGGCACCCATCAAAACGACATTCTGATTGGTGGCATTGGCGATGACGATCTTCGCGGAGGGTCTGGCGATGACGTGATCGAAGATGGGTTGGGCCAAGACACCCTAACGGGTGGCGACGGCTTGGACCTGTTTGTGTTGCGCCGCGATGGGGCGCTCGATGTCATCACAGATTTCGACTGGATGCGCGACCGGCTCGACCTGTCCGATTGGCCGTTTCTCTACGACCCAGCCAATGTCACGGTCACCCCAACGGCGACGGGCGCGATGCTTTCCTGGCGGGGCGAGATGTTGGAGCTGCAAAGCCAGAACGGTCAATCGCTGACAGCGACCCAGGTGCAGTCGGCCATCGTCAACGGCATCAACCGCCCCCCAAACTTGGCCGAACTGGCGACCCATGCGGGTGATCAGGAGCTGTTTGGCGGCCCTGGCGGCGACGCGATCAGCGGCGGGGCCGGGGATGACACACTCCATGGACTGAACGGCCACGACAGCCTGTCGGGTGATGCTGGCGATGACGTTCTGTTTGGCGGCATCGGGGATGACCACCTAAGCGGCGGCGGCTCGCAAGACCTGCTTTGGGGCGACGGTGGCAATGACACGCTGCGCGGCGATGCCGGGTTTGACACGCTTTACGGCGGCGACGGGAATGATCACCTGGATGGCGGCGCCCATTCCGACTGGCTCGAAGGGGGGCCTGGCGATGACACGCTGATCGGCGGGGCCGGGTTCAACACCATACGCGGCGGTTCCGGCAATGACTGGGCCGAAGGTGGTAGCGACCGCGACGTGATCGATGGTGGCGATGGCGACGACACGCTTTACGGCCATGATGGATATGACGTGCTTTACGGGGGTGCAGGCAATGATGTGGTGATCGGCGGTGCCGGGGATGACATGCTGCGCGGCGGGTTTTTCCAAGACTGGATTGAGGGCGGCCAGGGTGCCGATACCATCTATGGCGATGCGGGCTTCGACACGATTTTCGGCGGCGATGGCGATGATTGGATCGATGGCGGGGCCAATGCCGATAAGTTGGATGGCGGCGCGGGCAACGACACCCTGATCGGCGGCGCGGGCCACAATTATATCAGCGCCGGGCCGGGCCATGATTCCGTGCAGGGCGGGCGTGACCGCGATGTGGTCGATGGCGGGGCGGGGGATGACACGCTTTTGGGCGGCGCGGGCAACGATGCGCTGCGCGGCGGCAGCGGGGATGACAGCCTGAGGGGCGGCTCCTACCAGGACGATCTGACAGGCGGCGCGGGCAATGATCGGCTGTTTGGTGATGCCGGGTTCGACACGCTGCGCGGCAATGACGGCGACGATTGGCTCGACGGTGGCGCAAACGCCGATGTGTTGGAAGGTGGGGCCGGAAACGACACACTGATCGGTGGCGCGGGCCACAACAATCTGCGCGGCGGCGATGGCAATGACTCGATTCTGGGTGGCACGGGGCGCGATGTGGTGCATGCCGGGGCGGGCAATGACATCGTGGATGGTGGCGATTGGGCGGATGCTATTTATGGCGAAGCCGGGGATGACACCCTGTTTGGCGGGCCCGGCGACGATTTGATCAGCGGCGGCAGTCATCAGGACCAAATCGATGGCGGCGCGGGCAATGACAGCATTTATGGCGGGCCGGGGTTTGACACGATCTTCGGCGGCGATGGCGATGATTGGATCGATGGCGGCGGCAATGCCGACTGGCTGGAGGGTGGGGCCGGAAACGATACGATCTATGGTTGGGCCGGGTTCAACAATATCCGTGGCGGTGATGGCCAGGATTGGGTTGAAGGCGGGATTGGGCGCGATGTCATCCACGGCGAAACGGGCCGCGACACGCTCAAAGGCAATGATGGGGATGACGCCATTTTTGGCGGGGCCGACGATGACCTGATCCGCGGAGGCAAAGGCCAGGATTATCTGAATGGAGAGGCCGGACGCGACCGCCTTTATGGGGAGTTTGGCCGCGATACGCTTTACGGGGGTGAGGGGGACGACCTGCTGGATGGCGGCAGCGAGGCCGATCAGCTCTTTGGCGGCTTGCACAATGACACGCTCTTTGGCGGCACCGGCGATGACCATCTGCACGGTGAGGCAGGGGATGACCTGCTAAATGGGGGGGATGGGGATGACACGCTTTCAGGCGGCGAAGGCGTGGATACGCTGATTTCAGGTACCGGGGACGATGCGCTTTTCGGCGGCCTCGACGCTGACACTTTCGCGTTTTTTGATGCCCATGGCGTCGACACCGTGCATGATTTTGACGCTCAGGATCCGGCGGAAAAGATCGACCTGAGCGGCGTGACTGCGCTCAACTCGCTGGTGGATTTGCAAGGCGCGGCCGAACAGATCGGTGCCCATGTTCGCATCGATACCGGCGGCGGCAGTTTCATTTGGCTGATGGGGGTAGACCTGACCGATCTGGATGGCGCGGATTTCTTGTTTTAAAGCCCAGCGCCGCGCGCCAGAACGCGATCATAAATCTTGGCTAGGTCGCGGGCCTGATCCTGGCTTGATCGCAGCTTCGGTTTCACCCTCGGTGAAGTGCGGTAGAGCCCCGGCCGGGAATCGATCCGCGCCAGGCAATTCGCCAGCGCGCGCGCGTCGTCGACCGGCACGATATGCCCGTTTTCCCCTTCCACAACATCCTGTCCGATCGCCCCGAGATCCGACGCGACAACCCAGAGCCCGGCGGCCAAAGCCTCCCGCGCGACCAGACCAAAGCTTTCGGGCCAGATCGACGGGGCGATCAAGACATCCAGTGCGCCGTAAAGTTCAGCCACCCGATCAAGCGGGAGGCGAGGGACAAAGGTAACCGGTGTTCCGGTCCAAACCTCCTGCCGGGTTTGGCCCAGGGGCAGGGCATGATCGACCACCGTGAGGTCGATATTCCGCAACTTTCCGGCCTCTACCGCCGCGCGTAACAGGGTATAACCCTTGTGCCGCTCCGCGCCGCCGATATGGCCAAGCCGGATGCGACCTTCAGGATGTGCCTGTCGCACGATTTCAGGGATATTCTGGATGCCGTTTTCGACCGGTTCAACCCGCGGCAGCCCGGCCTTTTGGTGCAGCGCAGCAAAGGCAGGCGACACTGCCAATACCGCACCCGCGTCGCGCAATCCACGTGCCAGGATTTGCGCGCGGGCGGGCAACGGACCTAAGCCGTACTCATAAAGCTCTTGCTGCCCGGCGCTGCCGATAACGAACTGGTTCGGGGAAACCCACCAGCCATCATGCAGGGTGACCAGATAAGGAATGCCCCGATATCGCACCGCATCGACGGCGGAAGCTGTCAGGCGCTGAATGCAGTGGAAATGCACCAGATCGGGCCGGTTCGATCCAGCAAACCATCGATCACCTGGCCCATGCGATGGTCCAGCGGCTGCATGGTCTCGATCCCATGGGCAGCCCCAATCGCCCAAACGCGCGCGCCATCTTTTGCGTAACAAGTAACGCGATAGGGATCACGCGCCCCTTCCAATGTGGTGATCACATCGATCTCGTATTGATCGCCATAAAGCGCCAGAAGATCGCGGATATTGTCCTGCACCACGCGTGTGGCCCCGCCAATATCTTGTGGCGGGTAGAAGACATTCACGATCAAAAGGCGGCGCTTGTTCGCCACCTTGGTCACCGGTCGAATCGCATCGAAAATCTGCAAAAGGTTTTGACCCAAGGCCTCGCGCCCATATCCCGCTAACACTTTGGCGCGCGCCGCCGTGCCGATACGCTTTCGCAAATTAGGGTCGTCAATCAGGCGGGATAGTGCCCCCACAAACCCCGCACGGTCATTGGCAAAAAAACCCGTCTCCCCATCCTCAATCACAGCGCGGTGCGTGGCGGTGGGGCTAACGACCGAGGGGATGCCCAGCATCGCCGCCTCCAGCCATTTGATTTCGCTTTTGGCATGGGTGATCGGCGTTGGCGTCAGGACGGACAGGTTGATATCGGCGTCAGCCAGCACGCTACAGTAACCCTCAAAATCCCAGATCGGGTCGATCACCTGGACATCTGGATGATCGGCCAGCAGATGCCTGAGATCAGGGAATGATCCGACCAGGCGGATCGCCACTTTGCCCGGATAGCGCTGCAAAATCTCGGCCAGGGCCGGTTCCAACACAGCGTGAAACTCGGCTTTGTGGGCCTTGGTGCCCGACCCGTAAAGCAGGACGATTTTGCCGCTATCGTGATCGCGCGATGGAGCACTGGCGATGACGCGTTCATGCACGTTTCCCAGCCCGTTCCGGTGCAAATAGGCGCGCCCGCTGCGCACCTGCTTTGCCATTTCGGCCTGCAGGGCGGGGGTCGAGGCCAACCCATAATCGCAAAGCTGCATCGCATAGCGAAAAAGCGGCACGCCGCAAGCCATCGCAGCGTGATCCGATGGCGTGATCTGCCCCGCATAGGTTTCCAGCGGCGGCGGGAATTGCGCGGGGTCAAAAATTAGATCGTCGATATCATAAAACGTCGCCAAACCCTGCGCCGCCGCCTCACAAATCAGAGTTACGATGTCGGGGAACGCGGGGCTGCGCATAAAGATAATGGCGTCATACTGCGCCAGACGGTCCCGCAACCGCTCCAGATCGCGGTCTTGGCAATAGATCACCGCCTCCAACCCGGCATGGCGCAGCTGATCGCGTTTCTGATCCGCGCGGTAAAGCTTGCACTGGTAAAGGTCGGGATTAGCCAGGATCGCGACGCGCTTTATCGGGGCGCTGCGGGCCAAGGGTTGGTGCGGCGGCGTCAGGCTGCGCAGCGCTTGGGTGAGCAGGGATTGTACCTCTGCCACGCCAAAGCGTTCAATCTGGTCGGGCAAGTTGTGCCAAATCATCTCGAACGCGCGGCGGCCGATCTTGGCACGCCGCCCGGACAAGGCCACATCGCCAAACACCGTCGGCGGCAGCTTCTCAGCAAGCGTCAACGCATCGGTAAGCCGCCCGGCATCCAGCAACCGCTCACACAGGGTGATGGCGTTGGCCCCAATGTCGTAATCGGGTGCGGCGCGCTCGCGCAGCGCAATCTCCTCCTCAATTCGGTTTTGTGGATAGATCAGATCGGCCAGCTCGATATTGGCGCTTGGATTGTCCGGGTCATGCGCCAGGATATGGCGCAACAGCCATTCGGCGGCCTCGGTTTCGCCCGCTTGCCGATGGGCACGGGCAAGGCCGAACAGGAACCCAATCACGCCCGGCGCGCTTAGATCGAAAGCGGATGCGCCTGGCACCGGATGCGCCAACAAATGGCCGATCACCTCCGGTACGGGGGCGGCGCGGGGCAACGCAGGCGATGCTTTGGCAAAACCATCCAGATCGTTCAACACCGCAGGCGGCGGATCGACACCGCACCCCATCTTGATCTGAGCCCGCGCATTGGCCTGCACCCCAGCGCGCAACCCAATCCGGGCCCAATGGGCATAAGCCTGCGCTTTCGGAGGGTCGAGCTTTCGCCAGCGCAGGGACGCCCGATAGTAGTCCTCATCAAATACGTGATCGGGGTGGGCGGGGATGCGACAGGCCACCCCGATGCGGCAAAAATGATCAATCGCACTGATCCGATCTGGGCGGTCCAAGGGGTGCCCCGCCCGCGCGGCCAAAACACCGTATACCTCATGATCAAAGATTGCCGCCATTGCGGGGCCATAGACCCGTCGGCTCAACCAGTATTGCGCCTCGGACAAGATCATGGTCTCCGGTGGGATACCGTGGTCGCGCAGGGCCCGCACCACCGATGCCGCGGGTTTGTCGGCGGGCAGATCAAGCCCATAGATCAGCCTGACAAAACCGGGCTCCCAAGCGGTCGGGCACCCATTGCGGCCTTCCTTCAAACCATAGCTCAGATAGTGAAACACACCCTCCGCCGGGGAGGCGCAGATATCAGCCACATCCAGGTTTTGCTCCAAATACGCGCCCATGCAGAACCCATCTTGCAACGCGACATAATTCGGATGTGCGCCCAGCACCTGCGCCTCGGAGGTATCGCTGGCGGCCCGACGAAAGCGGCGCTGCCAGGTATAGGGTCGCGGGCGATATCGATCCCTCGGGCGCATAAGCGTTTGCGCCAAATCCCAGGCTTTTGCCCCTACGGCGCGCAGGCGCGGACGATCCGATTCCGAACGCCCGCCCAAGGCGCGTTCAAACCTGCCCAGCTCCGGCTTTGCACCGCGCGGCTCGATGGGTTGCACGGTCATCCTCCCGCGCCTAGAACCGGGACAAAGGAGCGACCAACCCCATGCCCGATACCGATGCCCTGCGCGCGAACGGCCCTGTTGTGCTGTGTATCCTGGACGGTTGGGGCATAGGCCCAACCCAAGACGATAACGCCCCGCTCTTAGCGAAGACCCCGAATTTCGACCGTATCCACGCCAGCGGCCCCCATGCCACCCTGACCACCCATGGGCCTGATGCCGGGTTGCCCCGCGGACAAATGGGCAATTCCGAGGTTGGACACACCAATATCGGCGCGGGTCGGGTCGTGGCGATGGATTTGGGCATGATTGATCTGGCTATCGAAGAGGGTGCGTTCTTCGACAATGAAGCCATTAAAACCTTTATAACTTCCTTAACCGCGACGGGCGGGACGGCACATTTGATGGGCGTGGTGTCGGATGGCGGGGTGCATGGGCATTTGGCCCATATCCAAGCCGCCGCGCGGATGATCACGGATGCCGGGGTGCCGGTGGTGATCCATGCCATCACCGATGGCCGCGATGTCGCGCCCAAATCCGCTTTAGGTTACATGTATACGCTAGGTTCGGGCCTACCCGATGGGGCGCGGATCGGGACGGTGATCGGGCGCTATTTTGCAATGGATCGCGACAACCGCTGGGAGCGTGTCGAGCAAGCTTATCAAGCCATGGTCGCGGGCCAAGGGCGCGCCGCGCCCTCCGCCAGTGCAGCGGTCGAGGCCGGATATTCCGACGGGCACACCGATGAATTCCTGCCCGCCGGCGTGATCGATGGCTACGCGGGCATGGCCGATGGCGACGGCGTATTTTGCCTGAACTTCCGCGCCGACCGCGCGCGAGAGATTCTGCGCGCCATTGGCGAACCGGGGTTCGACGCCTTCGATATCGGCAGCCGCCCGGCCCTGGCCGCCCGGCTGGGCATGGTCGATTACTCAACCGACCACGATGCCTATATGACCGCCGCCTTTCCCAAGCGCCCCATCAACAACACCTTGGGCGCTTGGGTGGCACAACATGGGCTGCGCCAATTCCGCCTGGCCGAAACCGAAAAATACCCCCATGTGACCTTTTTCCTGAACGGCGGCAAAGAGGCGCCCGAACCAGGCGAAGACCGCCACATGCCGCCCTCCCCCAAGGTTGCCACCTATGATCTGGCCCCAGAAATGTCGGCCGAAGCCGTCAGCGACAAATTGGTTGAGGTGATCGAGGCGGGCTATGATCTGGTTGTCGTCAATTTCGCCAATCCTGACATGGTGGGGCATACCGGTGATCTGAATGCCGCCATCAAAGCCTGTGAGGCGGTGGATACCGGGCTTGGCCGCGCGTTGGAGGCGCTGACAAAGCAAGACGGCGCGATGATCGTGACTGCCGATCACGGGAATTGCGAAACCATGCTGGATCCCGAAACCGGTGGCCCCCACACGGCCCATACGCTCAACCCTGTTCCCGTCATCCTGGTTGGCGGCCCTGCCGGCGCAAAGCTGCGCGACGGGCGCTTGGCGGATTTGGCGCCAACCGTCCTGCAGCTGATGGGCCTACCGCAACCGCCCGAGATGACCGGACAAAGCTTGATCGAATGAAGCTGGCCCTTGGCACCATCTTGACGGTCTTGACCCTTGGCCTGGGGTCTGCGCCAGCCTTGGCCGATCTGGACCCAGCCGAAACCGCCACCCGCGCGGCCGAGATGCTGGAACAGGCCGGGTTTTCCTTGATGGAGGCCGATGGCGCGCGGGATCGGGTCGAAGCCCTGACCGCCACCGTCCGCGCCTATGAAGAAGGGCTTTTGGCCCTGCGCGAAGGCATCCGCCAGGCCGCGCTGCGGGAACGCACGATCCTTTTGGTATTTGAAGCCGAGCGGGATCGCCTTTCGCGCCTATTGGGCGTTTTGCAAAGCATTGAGGCCACGCAAGGCCCGCTTCTGTTGCTACACCCGCAGGGGCCGCTTAGCACCGCACGTTCGGGCATGATTGTCTCAGACATCACGCCCGCCGTCGCAGCCGAAGCCGAAGCACTGCGCAACCAACTGCAAGAACTGGCGCTAGTGCGGGGTTTGCAGGAAAGCGCGCTTGGGCTCTTGTCGGGTGCGCTTGAAAACACCCAAACCGCCCGCAGCGCGCTAAGCCAAGCCATCGCCGAACGGGTCGAGCTACCGCCGCGTTTTGTCCAAGACCCCGAGGCGATGCAGCAACTATTGGACAGTGTGTCCTCGCTAGATGGGTTCGCCACCAATCTCGCGGCGCTTCCCAGCCCGGATCAAACCACGGCGGCCGCCTTTGTCGATGCCCGCGGATCGCTGCGCTTGCCAGTGCTCGGCACGCTTTTGCGCGGCTTCGACGAAACCGATGCGGCAGGGGTGACACGGCCCGGCGTCGTGCTTGCGGCGCGCCCGGCAGCCTTGGTCACCACACCCTGGCCCGCCTCGGTCCGGTACGCCGGGCCGCTCTTGGATTACGGGAATGTCATTATTCTTGAGCCTGAAGGGCAATATCTTTTGGTTCTGGCGGGTCTGGGCGACCTTTACGTGACCGCTGGACAGCTTTTATCGTCTGACGCACCGCTTGGGCTGATGCCCGGCGCCGCCGCGTCCAGCGAAGAGTTGATCCTTGCGGGCAGTGAAGAAGCTGGTGCCGATCTGTCCGAGACACTTTATATAGAACTGCGCGAAGGCGGGCGACCGGTCGATCCCGCGCCGTGGTTCGCAGATTTGAATTGAGGCGGCCAAAGCGGCACGCTCCGTGAGACAGGATAAAAAGGACGAGGACACCCCATGAAAAAGCTGATCGTCGCAGCATTCGGAGGCGTCGCGGGTGCGATCCTACTGACCACTCAGGTGGCCGGGCCGCTTTTGGCCCAGGAAGAAGAACGAAATTCTTCGGTCTATGCCCAGCTTGACCTGTTTGGAGACATCTTCGAACGCATCCGGTCCAACTATGTCGAGGAGGTTGATGAGGCTGCGTTGATCGAAGCCGCCATCAACGGGATGCTGACCTCGCTTGATCCGCATTCGGGGTATCTGCCGCCAAATGATTTCGACACCATGCAGGTGCGCACGCGCGGCGAGTTCGGCGGCTTGGGCATCGAAGTGACCCAAGAAGACGGCTTTATCCGCGTCATCACCCCGATGGACGGCACACCCGCGATGGAGGCCGGTGTCGAAGCGGGTGATTTCATCACCCATGTCGACAACGAAGCACTTTTGGGTCTGACCCTGGAACAAGCGGTTGATCTGATGCGTGGGCCCATCGGGTCGGAGATTGTCATTACTGTGGTGCGGGAAGGGGCCGACGAACCCTTTAACATCACCATCGTGCGCGACCGCATCCGCCTGACCGCCGTGCGCAGCCGCCTGGAGGGCAATACCGCGATCCTGCGCGTTTCGACCTTTAGCGATCAGACCTATGTCAATCTGCGCGACGGGCTGGAGCAGATGATTGAAGAAATCGGCGGGCTGGAAAACCTCAACGGTGTAGTGCTCGATCTGCGCAACAACCCGGGCGGGTTGTTGAATCAGGCCATCCGCGTGTCGGACGCATTCCTGGATCAGGGCGAGATTGTCTCGACCCGTGGGCGCGAACCGCAGGATGGCGACCGCTTCAACGCCACGCCGGGCGACATGATCGAAGGTTTGCCGATGGTGGTGCTGATCAATGGCGGCTCGGCATCGGCGTCGGAAATTGTCGCGGGCGCCTTGCAAGATCACCGCCGCGCTGTGGTGGTTGGTACCAATTCCTTTGGCAAGGGTTCGGTTCAGTCGATTATGCCGCTAGCTGGCGAAGGGGCGATCCGCCTGACAACCTCGCTTTACTACACGCCTTCGGGCCGCTCGATCCAAGCCCTGGGCGTGACCCCGGATATCCTGGTCGAACAGCGTGAACCGGTCGAACTGGCCGAGGAAGATCCAAACGCGCGGAGCGAGGCGAACCTGCGCGGTTCGATCGAAAACTCCAGCCTGACCGAGGATGAGCTGCGGCAGTTGCAGGAAGAACGTGCGATTGCCGAGGCCACGGCGCGGCTGCGGAATGAGGATTATCAACTGGCCTACGCCATCGACATCCTGACCGGTCTGAACGCGCTTGGGCCGCAAGAGTGACGCCGGAAGAAATCGCGGCGCTTCCCTATCGACCCTGCGTTGGCGTGGTCCTGACCAACGGTCGGGGCCAAGTCTTTGCCGGGCAACGCGCCGACATGGATACGCCCGCCTGGCAGATGCCTCAGGGCGGGATCGACAAGGGCGAAACGCCACTCGATGCCGCCTATCGCGAGTTGCAGGAGGAAACCGGCGTTGGCAAACGTGATGTGCGGATGATCGCGCAGACGGCGGATTGGCATTACTACGATCTGCCGGTTGAGGTGGTGCCAACCCGCTGGAAGGGCAAGTATCGCGGTCAAAAGCAGCACTGGGTGCGGTTCGAGTTGACCGCACCAGACGCTGTTATTGATTTACAATACAAAGATGTCGAGTTTTCGGACTGGCGCTGGGTGTCGGCGGAAGAGCTGCTGGATCTGATCGTGCCATTCAAAAAGCCCATCTACCAAGATGTGCTGACGGAGTTTGGCCTATGCTGAAACACCTCGCCCTTGCCGTAAGCCTGATTGCCACCGGCCCGGCGATCGCGCTGACCTGTATCCAACCCACGATCCCCGACAGTTTCGCCGCCGCGAATGAACGGCCCGAGGATATGGTGATCGCCATGGGATCCATGCGCCGAACCGGCCCGGATGTGCCGCATGGGCCAGATAATGGCGATCCAAACATGCGGGTTGGGTACAGTTTCCCGGCGCAATTCACCGGGGCTTTTGCGGGGCGCCATGCCTTTGGCCCCGAACGCACCGTCAATGTCACGGTCGAGGTGCAATGCGCCGCCGCCTGGTGTGGCAGCGATTGGCTGGGCGAGGCGCTGTATTTCCTGCGCGTCGATGGACCGGATCAATACACGTTCGAATCCACCGTATGCCCGTTCTACCAGTTCCCCAACACGACAGAGCATGAACTGCAAACCCTGTTTGGGTTGCTGGACCCCTAGGTTCGAAGGGCGTTTCGGCACCCCCGCCCGCAAGGATCAGGGGGTGCCAACAGCTCACTGCAGCGCCTTGCGAAAGATCACCTTGTCATCCCCCGCCGCCCAGTAGTCGCGGATGCGTGCCTCCTCCTCATAGAGGTTTTGGGCATAGAAACGCCGGGTGCGGGCAAAGGCCTCGGTGCCCGAGGTATCGACGATCAACACCCGCTGGCTGGCCCCACGCAACCGATCCTCAAGACCGCGCACCAGCGCCGCGCCCAGGCCAGAACCCTGCTGACCCGGCGACACTGCCAAGGCCAGCATGTTCCAGGTGCCATCGGTCAGCGCTTCTGGCACGGCATAGCAGAAACCGGCGATTTGGTTGTCAATCAGACCCGTCAGCCAAATCGCCTCGGCCTCACCGGCCAGGACCGGGTCGAGCATCCCGGCCAGCATCTCGGGCGGGAAGAGCCCAGTCTCCGCCGCGATCTGTTGCAGGCCGGGCGCATCTGCAGCCCGGCTTTCCCGTATCTCGATCTTGGTCATAGGGTTTCCTTACCTGTTGTCCATTTGTGCGCGGACCGAGGTGATCCCCAACCGCGTCACGCGATAGGGCCGTCCGTTCACAGATTTGATGAAGCGCCGCTTTTTCAAACGATCAAAAAGGGGCAGCGTGCAGTCGGTCAGCACAAACCCGTCCCGCGAATAGCAGGTGACGGATTGCACTTTGCCGTTTGGCGCCCGTTCAAAGTGGATTTCCCCACCCTGCGCCAAAACGTGCAAAACACGCTGTTCGTGTTTTGAGATGTTCACTGGAATGTCTCTTGAGCTTGGGTCAGCAAAAAGACCCACCCGGCCTATCGCGCGGATGGTCTTTGGCTAGGCGGCCCAAAATTTGTGGGCCTTATAGGGCGACCACATTCTCTGACATAAACACTCCATCACTTCGCATCCGGGCGAAGCGTGATCTTCACCTAGGATGCGGGATGGGATCGGGCAAGCGGCCCTAGGCCGCCCGCCCCTTTAGCGTTGAGTTTCTGCCACAGGCAAAACGCGCCTAATGCGCCGTCACAAGCCCTTCGCGCACCAGGCGCTTGGCCAGAACCACGCGCCCCGCCATATCCAAGCTGCCCGAGAATTGGCCCAAGGGCGTCGGTTGCGACGCACCGAGCATTTCCGACAGGATGCCCTTCACATGGCCCGGGAAGGTCAGCGTCGTGCGTCCGCAATGCAGTTCCACACTTTCGCCCTTGTCGCGCAGTTGGAAGATCAGATGCGGTCGCGCCATCAGGCTTGTACCTTCTCCGATCCCATCGCTGCCCTGCACCTGCTGCATCTGCCCACGCAACAAAGGCGCACGTTCCGAGATGAAGGAGGCGGCGAAGGAATCCATCAACTCGTCAAAGTCGATATGATCGCCCAACGATTTCACCAGCGTCTCAAACTTGGCCTTGGCGCTGGAACGATCAAAATTCGGATCGGTGGCGAAGCCAACCGGCAGGTTTTCGCGATAAGCCGGGTCAGCCAGACAGGCCGATGTCACAGCCTCGATCATCACCTCGGTCCAGGTGCGTGCCATCAGGCCAAAGGTGATGTGCAGCGAAATATCTTCGGTCGAACGCGCATCATGCACCAAGCCACGCGGGCAGTAGTACAGATCGCCGGCGCGCAAACGAAACTCTTCAATCGGGTCGATGAAATCGTATTTGCTGGTTTTGAACTTCTGCCCAATCAGCGGCAGCTCAACCGGCGTGTCATAAACGCGCCAATCCTTGGTGCCCGCGACCTGCAGGACAAACACATCATGGGTGTCGTAATGGGTTTTGAACCCTTGGGCATTGGCCGGGGTCAGATAGATATTGGTCTGGAAGCTGGCATTGAACCGCCCTTCGACCGACCGGCAGAGCGCGGCCAGTTCCGGCACGCGGCGCTGTAGGCCCGGCAACACGATGGTGGCCCCTTCCGAGAACAGCTTATAAACGCGCGAAACGTCGATATCGCCATTGGGAAAGGCGTAATCCGAGGTCTGAATATCCGCCGCCGCGTTGATCAGCACCACCTGCGAGGTGGTCGGGCTGGCGGTGGTCAGAAACTCATCGATCCGATCCAAGCTCAGCAGCGGCGCGTAATACTCAGGGTCGTTGCGTTCGACCCAAAGATCATCCCGCTCATAATACTGATCGAAAAACGCATCCGCAGAAATCGGCGCGATCACATCATCAAAGGAAAACGTCCCCGGGCGGCTCGAATCATCAGCCGACAACGCCGAAGCGAGATCGTTCATGCCAGATCACCTATTTTGAGTAGATAAATAGAAATCGGGCCGACAAATGCGGCCCGATCACAAAAGACTGGATTAGTCGAAATCCGTGCCGCCGCCATAGGGGTCGGTCGGATCAGCATCCGAACCACCACCATAGGGGTCATTCGGGTCACTGTCGGACCCTTCACCAATGGGGTCGCTGGCCGCAGCCGGGGTTGCAAGACCGGCGGCGCCTAGGGCGGCGATGCCTGCTACCAGACCCGATTTGGTCAGGAAGGAACGGCGGCTGGTGGCCGGAGCACTGCTGATATCGGACTCATCAAGCGTGGTTTCCGGGTTCTTGTTCTTTTTGTCGTCGGACGACGAAGTCATCACAGACCTCCATATTGGCTGGCAGAAAGCGGGCTACTGGAACGGTACAAGCGTGTTTTTCCAATGTTCCAAGGGGTTTTGTCAATGAGATTGTTAGAAACATTCTAACGCATGTGGTGCACAAAAGCGTCAAGCCGCCCCAAGCGCCGCTCGGGTCAAAGCCCGTATTTCTCGCGCCGCAGGCCCACGGCCTTCATCACACGCACCAATTCTTGGCTAATCCCAGGCTCGGAAAGGGCGTGACCGGCCGCTTTGATCATGTGCAACCGCCCGGCTGGCCAGCCGCTTAACAGGCGATGCGCCGACAGGGGCGGGCAAATCATATCATAGCGCCCCTGCACGATCGTACCGGGGATTTGCGCGATCTTAGGCAGGTCGCGCAGGATTTGCCCGTCCACCTCCAGAAAGCCCTTATTCATGAAATAGTGGTTTTCCAGCCGCGCAAAGGCGCGAGCATATTCCGCCGGGCTGTCGCCACCGCTGCCATCGCTGTCCATCGAGGCCAGCGCATTTTCCCACGCGGCCCAGGCGCGGGCAAAGCGCGTTTCGATCATCAGATCGCCAGAAAACAGCCGCCGGTTATAGGCCGCCACCAGATCGCCGCGTTCTTCCTCGGGGATCAGGGAACAGAACCTTGCCCATTGATCGGGCCAAAACTGTCCGGCGCCGCCGCCATAAAACCAATCGATCTCGCGCTGCATCGACAGGAAAATGCCCCGCAAAGCCAGATAGGCGACATGCTCCGGATGCGTTTCGGCATAAACAAGCGCCAGCGTTGCGCCCCAAGACCCACCGAACACCGCCCAGCGGTCGATGCCAAGGGTTTCGCGGATGCGTTCGATATCGGCCACAAGATGCCAGGTGGTGTTCGCCCGCACGCTGGCATGAGGGCGCGACCGCCCGCAGCCCCGTTGATCAAACAGGATCACACGCCAATCGCTGGCATCAAAATAGCGCCGCATCGCCGGGCTGCATCCGCCGCCAGGCCCGCCATGCAACACAACGACCGGCGCCCCATCAGGATTGCCGCATTGTTCCACATAAATGTGATGCCCATCACCCACATCCAGCATCCGCTGATCAAACGGGTCAATCGGCGGGAACAGATGCGCGGCTGCGCGCTTTTGGCCGGAGAACTTGTCCATAAGCTTCCTATATAGACCTGTGCACGAGGTCCGATAGGGCAGAGTGGCAGGAACCTTGGGGGATGTCCATGAACAGCGCGACAAACACCGTTGATCCGTCCGAAGTGGCCAAGTTTGAAGCGATGGCTGCCGAGTGGTGGGATCCCAATGGCAAGTTCAAGCCGCTGCATATGCTGAACCCCTGCCGGTTGGATTACATCACCCGCCAAATCGCCGCTGAATACGGGCGCGATCTGCGCGACAGCACGCCCTTCGCGGGGTTGCGCCTGCTGGATATCGGCTGCGGCGGCGGCCTGCTGTCCGAGCCCATGGCGCGGCTTGGGGCCAATGTTCTGGGCGCCGACGCGGCCGAGCGCAACATCCCGGTTGCGCGCCTGCATGCCGAGCAATCGGGGTTAGAGATCGATTATCGCCATGTCGCGGCCGAGGCCTTGGTGCAAGATGGCGAAACCTTCGATGTCGTCTTGGCGATGGAAATCATCGAACATGTCGCCGATCCGCAGGGGTTCATGACCGCTTGCCAGACCCTGCTCAAACCCGGCGGGTTGCTGATCTGTTCAACCCTCAACCGCAACCCCAAAAGCTATCTGGCGGCGATCATCGGGGCCGAACACATCATGCGCTGGCTTCCCAAAGGCACCCATGAATGGTCGAAATTCATCACCCCCGATGAGCTTTACGGCCTGGCCGAAGGCGCATCGCTGACGCCGGTCGATAAGAAAGGCTTTGTCTTCAACCCGATCACCTGGGGCTGGTCGATTTCAGATCGGGATCTCAGCGTGAACTATGTGATCGCGGCGACCAAATCGGGTTAATCCGCGCCGTCCTGTTCCATCCGCATCCGCATTTCGCGAATAACGGGCAGGGCGTGACGCACGCGATCCGCGCCAATTTCCTTCACGGTATCGGTCAGGATCGGCGCGATGGCGGTCAACGCCTCTTCCCGCGCGCGGCGTCCCGAAGGGCTGATTTTGATCAGCTTCCGGCGCGCATCATCCCAATCCGGGCGCACATGGATATGCCCCGCCCATTCCAAGCGACCCAGCGTGTTTGACATCGCGCCGCGCGTCACATGGAACGCACGCGCCAGCTGCGCAGGCGTTTTTTCATCCGTCGACCGCGCAAGGTGGTTCAAGACTGCAAAATGGCTAAGCTCCATGCCCTTGGGCAGCGCCCGCGACAGACGGTTCCGCGCCAATTGGTCGGCCATGAAAATTTCGCTGAACAGCGCAACTGATAATGGGTCGTCAGACGTGATCATGTCGCAATTAGATGGTTGCAAACGCCCATCAAGCAAGCGGCACGGGTCGCGGCAAATCAGCCCGCCAAAAGCGGGTCGAGCTTCCCGTCCCGCTCAAGGGCCGCCATGTCATCATACCCGCCAACATGGGTTTCGCCGATGAAAATCTGCGGAACGGTTCGATGGCCCGGCGCGCGCGCGGTCATTTCCTGCTGCTTGGCCGGGTTGCCTGCGATATCGTATTCGATAAAGCTCACGCCTTTATCGCTCAGCATCCGCTTTGCCGCGTGGCAATATCCGCAAAGTGGCGATGTATAGATTTCAACGGTTTGCATGGCGCACCTTTATGTCCCGGTTCTCAACCGCGTCTACTTAGGTATCTTTGGCCACCCGTGCCAGGGCCATCACGCGAATGGGACCGGATTGTGCTACTTGGCAGGCTTGGGCCGCGGCCGCAAAGGTCGCGCCCGAGGTCATCACATCATCAATCAGCACCACCGGACGCCCCTTCAGCGCCGTGATCCATTTCGGATGCGGCGCAATCGCCTGGTCCAGATTTCGAAACCGACCGTCGCGACCCCGGCCATCTTGCGTTTCGGTCGCCCGGCGCCGCAGCAACGCATCGGGCAGACACTGCAGCCCGGTTTCGCTGGCAAGGGCCTGGGCCAAAAGCGCGGCTTGGTTGTAACGCCGCTTGGTCAAGCGCCGCCAATGGAGCGGGATTGGCACCAAAACCGGATCATCCTGCAAAAGCCCCGCCGCCGCGCGCGCCATCCAAGGCCCCGCCGCACGGGCGATTTCGGCCCGGTCCGCATGTTTCAAGCCCAAAACCAGGTTGCGGCCCGTTCCCGCATATCCAAACACCGCCCGCCCGGCTTGCCACGGTCGGGTGATGGATAGGCAATCGTCGCAATGTAGGTCATGGCCCGCCTCTTCTTGGCCTGGTAGACCGACCCCACAAAGCGAACAGGCTGCACCAAAGATAAAGCCGGTTTCCCCCCAACATGTGCCGCAGATCGAAAAATCGCGATCGACCCGCGCGCCGCAGGCCAGGCATTCGGGCGGAAACACCGCATGGATGAGTGTTTGCAATCGCACCTCGACCCCCTAAGTAGCAGCGAGTTAGCGACTGGACCCAATGCGCCTACCCGATGCCAAGCCACAGCCCCGCCTAACCGATGCGCCCGCCCGCGCCCGGGCGCTGAGGCGCGCGCGGTTAGACCGGGCCGGGTTTCTGCATGATGAGGCCATGCTGGAGCTTCAGGAAAAGCTCACCGACGTTAACAAAACGTTTACGGCCGCAGCGCTGGTGACCCCCTTCCCCGATTACTGGGCCGGGTTTCTTCCCGGGGCGCAACTTGCCCGGCAGGCAGATACACTGCCGCTCGAACCGGGTGAGCATGATCTGGTGATCCACGCCATGGGGCTGCATTGGGCCGATGATCCGGTTGGGCAAATTGTGCAATGCCGCCGCGCCCTGCGCCCAGATGGGTTGTTTCTGGCGGTCTGCTTCGGTGGTGAAACACTAGCCGAGCTGCGCCAGACCCTGGCCGAAGCCGAAGCGGCAACCATGAACGGGCTTAGCCCGCGCGTTGCGCCCATGGCCGAAATTCGCGATCTGGGCGCTTTGCTGCAACGGGCGGGTCTGGCGCTGCCCGTGGCCGACCGGCTTGAAAAGACGGTGACCTATGCCGATGCCACAGCATTGATGCGTGATCTACGCGACATGGGCGAGACCAACACGCTGACCAATCGCCATCGCAGGTTCGCGCCCCGTCGGCTTTTCGACGAAACCGCGCAGCGCTATGCCAAGAATTTCCCGGCGGCGGGTGACGCAGCCCGCATCCAAGCTACGTTCGAACTGGTGTTCTTAGCCGGATGGGCCCCTCACGAAAGCCAACAAAAGCCCCTGCGCCCCGGAAGCGCGGCGCACCGCCTGGCCGATGCCTTGAACACGACCGAATTTGACGAAACCGCCCAGCCGGCTCTAGACCAGCCCGACACCTAAGGCTTGCCACAGATGAATATGATGCAGCAGACGCCCGACGCCACGACCGATAGCCCCCTGCCCCATGCGCCCGCAGATCACCCCAAGGTGAAATTCGGGAAAATCGGTGTGCTTCTGGCCAATCTTGGTACACCCGATCACTACAGCTATTGGCCGATGCGCCGCTATTTGAACGAGTTTCTGTCGGACCGCCGGGTGATCGATTACAGCCCCTGGATCTGGCAGCCGCTGTTGCAGACCATCATCCTGACCAAGCGCCCGTTTTCCTCAGGCGCGGCCTATAAAACGATCTGGAATGAGGCGACCAACGAAAGTCCGCTGATGACGATCACCAAAGATCAAACCGCCAAGATGAAAGCGCTGATGCAGGCGCGCTACGGCGATCAGGTCGTGGTCGATTTCTGCATGCGCTATGGCAACCCCTCGACCAAATCCAAGGTCGACGCTTTGGTGGCGCAAGGCTGCACCAAAATTCTGTTCTTCCCGCTCTACCCGCAATACGCGGGCGCAACCTCGGCCACGGCCTGCGATCAGTTTTTCCGCAGCCTCGAAGACATCAAATGGCAGCCGCAGGTCCGCACCGTCGAACCCTATTTCGACCATCCAGCTTATATCGAGGCGCTCGCGCAATCGGTGGAACGCGCCTATGCCGCGCTGGAGGACAAGCCAGACATCCTGGTCGCCTCCTACCACGGCGTGCCGCAGCGCTATTTGATGGAGGGTGACCCCTATCATTGCCAATGCCAGAAAACCTCTCGCCTCTTGAAAGAGCGCTTGGGCTGGTCCGACACCGATATCGTCACCACCTTCCAAAGCCGGTTTGGCCCAGAGGAATGGCTGCAACCCTACACGGTGGAGGAGGTCGCAAGGCTGGCTGAGCAGGGCAAAAAGAAAATTGCCGTGATCGCCCCCGCCTTTTCAGCCGATTGCATCGAGACCTTGGAAGAGATCAACGAAGAGATTCGCGAAAGCTTCGAGGAGGCGGGCGGGGAGCAATTCACCTATATCCCCTGCCTCAACGATGACGACGCCCATATGACAGCCCTAGCCGCCGCAGTGGAACGGAACCTGGCGGGTTGGGTGGGTTAAGCCGCACTCGGCACTGCACTAAAGCCAGTCCCGCAAGATCGGGATTAGCGGGACATCGGCCTCGGGCATCGGATAATCCCGCAAGGCGTTGGGTTTGACCCAGGCGAGGGTTTGACCCTCCTTTGCTTGTGGCACGCCCACCCACTTACGGCAGACAAATAGCGGCATCAGCAGGTGGAAATCGTCGTAGCTATGGCTGGCAAAGGTCAGCGGGGCCAGGCAGCTTTCCCAGGTGTCGACGCCCAGCTCTTCCTCCAACTCGCGGATCAGGGCCGCTTCGGGGGTTTCGCCCGGTTCGACCTTGCCGCCGGGGAACTCCCATAGACCAGCCATGGATTTCCCCTCGGGCCGCTGTGCCAGAAGCACGCGCCCATCAGGGTCGATCAGCGCGACAGCAGACACCAGAACGGTTTTCACGACCGGTAATCCGCGTTGATATCGATATAGCCATGGGTCAGATCGCAGGTCCAAACCGTGGCTTCCGCCGCGCCCAAACCCAAATCAACGGCAACCACCAGTTCTTGAGCTTTCATGTAAGCCGCCCCCGCTTCTTCCGAGTAGCTTTCGGCAACCCATCCGTTTTCCGCCACCAAGATGTCGCCAAAGCGGATGGTCAAACGATCCCGATCCGCGACAGCCCCCGATTTGCCGACGGCCATGACAATCCGGCCCCAATTCGGGTCTTCGCCCGCGATCGCAGTCTTCACCAGGGGCGAATTTGCAATACTGCGCGCTACTTTATCGGCATCCCGCGCAGTCTTGGCGCCGGTTACCTGCACCTCGACCAGCTTACTGGCGCCCTCGCCATCCCGCACGATTTGCAAGGCCAGATCACGCATGACCTCTTCCAAAGCGGCTGCGAAAAGCTTGCCATCCGCGCTGCGGGCCGAACCGATCGGCGCATTGCCCGCCGCCCCTGTGGCAGCCAGCAGCACCGTGTCCGAGGTTGAGGTATCGCTGTCGACCGTCACCGCGTTGAAACTGCGCTTGGTGGCGGCAGACAGCATTGCTTGCAGCCCGGATTGGGTCACAGCGGCGTCGGTGAAGACATAGCCCAGCATCGTCGCCATATCCGGCGCAATCATGCCCGAACCTTTGGCGAAACCGATGATCTTGACCCGAACGCCACCCAGATCGACCTCGGCCATCGCTCCTTTGGGGAAGGTATCGGTGGTCATGATGGCCTTGGCGGCTGCCGCGGCCTTGCCGGGCTTCAACTTGCTCGCCAAACCCGGCAACGCATCGGTGATCTTTTCAACCGGCAAGGGTTCCCCGATCACACCGGTGGAGGAGGTGAAGATATGCGCCTCGGGCAGGTCCAGGGCTGTTGCCGCCGCTTTGGCAATCCCAGCCACATCGCTTTCGCCCCGCTTCCCAGTGAAGGTGTTGGCGTTGCCAGCATTCACGACAATGCCAAACCCCGCTGTGGGTGCCTTGGCCATCGCTGCCAGCTTTGCCTGACAATCCAGAACCGCCGCCGAACGCGTCGCGGACCGCGTGAAGACACCCGCGATGGTCGACCCCGCCGCAACCTCGGCCAGCATCAGATCGGTCCGGCTTTGGTACTTCACCCCAACCGCTGCCGTCGCAAAGCGGACGCCCCCGATCTTTGGCAGATCGGGAAAACTGGCAGGGGCAAGCGGTGAAACCGGCAAACCCGCCTTTTTCACCACTTTCTTGGATTTCTTGGCCTTCGCCTTGGGTTTGTCGGTCTTTTTGTTGTCGGCTTTGGCCATGTCCGGGGTCCGCGTTTACTCGGTCAACAGATCGAGATTGCGGATGACAGCGGCGTCAATGTCAAGCTCGGGCCGGTCAATCTCTGCCGCGGCGGTCAGTGCGTCGATCCGAGCGTCAACCTCGGCCCGACGCAGGCCCTCGGCCAGTTCACCGCGCACCGATTCCAGCGCAGGCGGGTCTTGGTCGCGGCTATCGTTCAGGATCAGCACATGCCAGCCAAATTGGGTTTGCACCGGCGGCGACACCTCGCCCACCTCAAGCGCAAAGGCGGCCTGTTCGAACTCGGGCACCATCATGCCCGCGCCGAACCAACCCAACTGCCCCCCATTGGGGCCGGAGGGGCCGGTGGAATGCTCCTGCGCCAATTCGGCGAAATCGGCACCGGCGGCCAGTTCATCGATCAGCGCCAGCGCCTCTTCCTCGGTTTCGACCAGAATGTGCGAGGCGTTTAGCTCGGTCACCGGCTCGGCATTGCCATAGATCGCGTCATATTCAGCTTGGATCGCCTCGTCGCTGACGGCATTCGAAGCGATGTCATCCAGATACATCGAAGCGATGAAAGCGCGGCGTTCGTTTTCCAGACCCAATTGCATCCGCTGGGTCAGCGCCTGTTCAGCCTCGGTCACGATGACCTGTTGCTGCACCAGCTGCTCCAACATGCCTTCGAACAGAACCTCATCCGGCAACTGCTGATATTGCTCGGGCAAAAGCTCGCGCATGGAAATCAGATGACCGATGGTGATGTCTTCCCCGTTCACGGTGGCCAGAACGGTTTCGGCCGTTACCTCGGCCTCTTGCGCGACGGCGGGCAGGGCGATCAGTGCGGCAATTGCGACGCCGGAAAGTAGCGATTTCATCAATGTGTGATCCTTTGGATTAAGCCTTGGGCGATGGCCCGCGTTGACAGTGCAGGGGCCGCCCCTTATGTCGCTTTTCGGCGCCGTATTAGGGTCTCGGCCGTCTTTGCCGCCGTTGATAGACCGCAGCGATGGGCCGAACAACCCGGATACCCCACACGATTTTTTGACGGCATGGCCGCCTTTTGGCGGTGAACATAGAGATAAAGGCAGACGCAATGCTCGGTTTGGGCTCGATCGCGAAAAAGGTGTTTGGCACCCCCAACGACCGCAAGGTCAAATCCGTCCGCCCCATTGTGGCCAAGATCAACGCGCTGGAACCCGAGTTCGAAGCGCTGAGCGATACCGACATCGTCGCCAAAACCGCCGAGCTGCGCAACCGTGCGCAAACTGGCGAAGCGCTGGATGATTTGCTGCCCGAAGCCTTCGCCAATTGCCGCGAGGCCGCCAAACGCGCCCTGGGTCTGCGCGCCTTTGATGTGCAGTTGATCGGCGGATATTTCCTACACAAAGGCAACATTGCCGAGATGAAGACGGGTGAGGGCAAGACCCTTGTCGCCACCTTTGCCGCCTATCTGAACGCGCTAACCGGCGAAGGCGTGCATGTTGTGACCGTTAATGACTACTTGGCCAAACGTGACGCGGAATGGATGGGCAAGGTTTACACGGCCCTAGGCCTGACCACCGGCGTCGTCTACCCGCGCCAGCCCGATGACGAAAAGCGCGAGGCGTATCAGGCTGATATCACCTATGCGACCAATAATGAGCTTGGCTTTGACTATCTGCGCGACAACATGCGCGGCAGCTTGGCCGAAATGGCGCAGCGCCCGCATCACTTCGCCATCGTGGATGAGGTCGACTCGATCCTGATCGACGAAGCACGGACGCCGCTGATCATCTCTGGCCCCAGCCAAGACCGCTCGGACCTTTATGTCGCCATCGACAAGATCATCCCCGAGATTCAGGAAGAGCACTACGAGCTGGACGAAAAAACCCGGAACGCAACCTTCACCGACGAAGGCAATGATTTCCTGGAACAAAAGCTGCTGGAAGCCGGCCAATTGCCCGAAGGGCAAAGCCTTTATGACCCGGAATCCACCACCATCGTGCACCATGTCACCAACGCGCTGCGCGCCCATAAGCTGTTCCTGAAGGATCAGCAGTACATCGTGCGCGGGGGTGAGGTTGTTTTGGTCGACGAATTCACCGGCCGCATGATGCCCGGTCGCCGCCTGTCGGACGGTTTGCACCAGGCAATTGAGGCCAAAGAAGGCTGCAAAATTCAGCCTGAAAACGTGACGCTGGCCTCGGTTACCTTCCAGAACTACTTCCGCCTCTACAAAAAACTGGGCGGCATGACCGGCACCGCCGCGACCGAGGCGGAGGAATTCGCCTCGATCTACGGGCTTGGGGTGGTTGAGATTCCCACCAACCGCCCGATCGCGCGGATTGACGATGACGATGCTGTCTATCGGACCGGCCAAGAAAAATACGACGCCATCGTTGAAGAGATCAAAGAGGCCCACGAAAAGGGGCAACCGGTGCTGGTCGGCACGACCTCTATCGAGAAATCCGAAATGCTGGGGCAGATGCTGACCAAGGCCGGTCTGCCGCACAACATCCTGAACGCGCGCCAGCATGAGCAGGAGGCGCAGATCGTCGCCGACGCGGGTAAGCTGGGCGCGGTGACTATCGCCACCAACATGGCCGGGCGCGGCACCGACATCAAACTGGGCGGCAATGTCGAATTTAAGGTGATGGAAGCCATCGCCGCCGACCCCGAGGGCGACCCCGAAGCCATTCGCGCCAAGATCGAAGAAGGCCACGAAAAAGACGAACAGGCGGTGAAAGACGCAGGCGGGCTTTACGTTCTGGCCACCGAACGCCACGAAAGCCGCCGTATCGACAACCAGCTGCGCGGCCGCTCTGGCCGTCAGGGCGACCCAGGCCGCTCGTCGTTTTTCCTCAGCCTCGAAGATGATCTGATGCGCATTTTCGGCTCGGAACGATTGGACAAGATGCTCTCAACCCTCGGCATGAAAGAGGGTGAGGCGATTGTGCACCCCTGGGTCAACAAGTCGCTGGAACGCGCCCAGGCCAAGGTCGAAGGGCGCAATTTCGACATCCGTAAACAGTTGCTGAAATTCGACGACGTGATGAACGACCAGCGGAAGGTGATCTTTGATCAGCGCCGCGAGGTAATGGGCGCCGAAGACATTGCTGAGGTCGCGCGCGATATGCGCCACCAGGTGATCGAAGATATGGTCGACAGCTATATGCCGCCGAAATCCTACGCGGATCAGTGGGATGTCGCGGAAATGCACGAAGCCGCCAAGCAAAACCTGGGCGTCGACGTGCCCCTTGCCGACTGGGCCGAGGAAGATGGCGTTGATCAGGAAGAAATCCGCGAACGCCTGGAACAGGCCGCCGACGAATTCATGGCCAGCAAAGCCGTACAATTCGGCCCCGAGCAGATGCGCAACATCGAAAAGCAGGTTCTGTTGCAGACCATCGACCAGAAGTGGCGCGAGCACCTACTGACCCTGGAACATCTGCGCTCGGTCGTGGGCTTCCGCGGCTATGCCCAGCGCGACCCGCTTAACGAATACAAGACCGAAGGCTTCCAACTGTTCGAAGGGATGCTGGACAGTTTGCGCGCCGATGTGACCGAAAAACTGGCCCGTATCCAGCCGCTCACGCCCGAGCAGCAGGAAGAGTTGATCAAGCAGCTTCAGGCCCAGCAAGCGGCACAGCAACAAGCCGTTGACGACAGCGCCGCGCCCGCCGCCGATGCGCCGACGCCGCTGATCGAAGGCTTCGACGAAAACGACCCCGCAACCTGGGGCAACCCTGGTCGCAACGATCCCTGCCCCTGCGGGTCGGGCAAGAAATTCAAGCACTGCCATGGGCGGCTGGCCTAAGTCAAAACGCGTCTAGATCGGCCGGAATCGCCGGATTCACCTTAGAATCCGCACAATTCAGGCCCGATTGCCGCCGCATTCCCTTGCCATCTTTCCGGCTGGATTGGTGGTAAGGAGTCCAGCCATGGCAACGCGAAAATCGGCTGTCCGCGCAGCATCGGTCGCCCTTTTGATGGGTGGCGCAGGCATGTTTTTCCTGCAGTCCGGGCTGATCCCCGGCATCGGCAACGCACAACCGACCATCCAAGGCCCCGCGGGGCCGATCACGCTGGCCGCAGCGCCTGAGGCGCCAAGCGCCCCAGCGGTGTTTGACGCGCCGCAGGTCGCCCTGCCCGCCCAAGCGCTGCGCCCGATCCCCGTATCCTTGCAAGAACCAGCGGCCTTGCCGCAAGCGGCCCCGGCAGAGCTCGCGCTGGAGGCATTGCCGACACCAGGCGACACCACAGAACCGGAAGAAGTCGCCCTTAGCCCCTTTGGCCTGCCTTGCGACCTATCCGTCACCACCAGCGCCATGCCTGCCGCGATGGTGGCACTCGACATCATGGCCCCGTGCCAAGCCGAAGCGCGCATTGTCATCGAGCATTCTGGCCTGACCCTGACCGGGCAAACCGATGCTCTGGGCCTTTTGACGCTGGACGTGCCCGCCTTTGAATCCCCGGCCTTCTTTACCGTGCGCTTGCCCGATGGTAGCGCCGAAAACAGCTTGGTCACGGTGCCCGATCTGGCCGACTATGACCGTGTGGCTGTGCAATGGGTCGATGACCGGCAACTGGCCCTGCACGCGATCCCAGCGGGCACCGGGTTCGGAGAGCCGGGCCATATCTGGCAAGAGGCCCCCGGCGACCAGGCCGATGCCATGACCGGCACGGGCGGATTCCTGACCCAGATTGGCGATTTAAACGTGGATGACCCGCAGGTCGCACAGATTTTCACCTTCCCGCATGCCTCACTCAGCGACGGGGATGTGATCGAACTGTCCATCGACGCACCGGTCACCGAAACCACCTGTGGTCAGCCCGTTGTCGCGCGCACGTTGGAAATGACCCGCGCGGGCCCGGTTGAGGTCACGCCGCTGACGCTCACGCTGCCCGGATGTGACGCGGTTGGAGATTATCTGGTGTTGCAAAATCTGCTGCAGGACCTGACAGTCGCGTCGAACTAAAGCCACCGCGCAGCGTTTCACATGAGTAGATTTCCGGGGGCGGCCCTTATTGCCGCCCTTTGCGCTTTCCTGATCCCCCATCTTGCCGCCGCGCAGGATGTGGAATTGCGTTCGCTTGACGGCAGTGTCGAGCTTGAGGGTGACCTGATCAGCTATGATGGCGCCTATTACCGGCTTGATACGATTTACGGCCCCCTAACGGTCTCGGCGGAAGGGGTTTCTTGCGCAGGGCCTGGCTGCCCCGATCTGACCAGCTTTGTGGCCGAGGCGCGGATCGCCGGGGCCGCAACCATGGCCGAAGGCGTCTTGCCCGCCCTGCTTGCCGCCTTTGCCGAGGCACAGGGGCTGACCTTGCTGGAACGGGCCGGTCAGGATGACGGATCGGTGCTTTACGAATTGACGCGCCGCACCGGCGCACCGGCAGCGCGGTTCCATGTGACGCCCGGCACAACCGACAGCGGCTTTCTGGCGCTGCTAAATGGGGAAACCGATCTGGCCCTTGCCCTGCGCGAACCGACCGAGGTGGAACGCCGCGCGGCTAGGGCCGAGGCGCCGGATGATCCACCCCTCAGCCGCCGAGTTCGAGTGATTGCGCTGGATGCGCTGGTGCCGATTGTCGCGCCGGAAAGCCCGCTGGATGCCATCACCCTGCCCGATCTCGCCCGGCTCTTTTCGGGCGAAATCGACAATTGGGCCGCGCTCGACGGACCCGATGCGCCGATTGCGCTGCACATGCTGTCCCCTGGGCTTGGGCTGGCGCAAAGCTTTTCAAACCGAATTCTCCTGGCCAGCGACGCGAACCTATCGCCCGAGATCATCCGACATGACAGCCCAGCGGCCTTGGCCAATGCCGTGGCACGTGATGCCTATGCGATTGGGATCACAACCCAATCGGCACGCGGCGTCGCCCGCAGCCTGCCCTTGGCCGGGGCCTGCGGCTTTTCGCAATCCGCCACGCCAAACGCCGTCAAGGCCGAGGATTACCCGCTGACCGCCCCCGCCTATCTCTACCTCGCGCCACGACGCCTGCCGCATCTGGTGCGCGAGTTTCTGGCATTTACCGAAACCGACGCCGCCGAACGCGCGGTGGCCTCCTCGGGCTTTGTGAACCAAAGCCTGACGCGCACGCCTTTGGCGTTGCAGGGTGTGCGGCTGTCCAACGCCGTGGCGGCGGCGGGGGAGGATATTGCGCTGGAAGACTTACAAGCTTTGATCGACGCCATGTCCGGGGCGGAACGTCTATCGTCCACCTTCCGCTTTGCCGGCGGCGCGGTGGAGCTTGACGCCCAATCCCGCGCTTCGGTCGCGCGGCTGGCCGCCGCGATTGAACGCGGGGCTTTTGATGGTCGGCGACTGATCTTTGCTGGGTTTTCCGACAGCGATGGACGGCCCGAGGTAAACCGCCGCTTGGCCCTACGCCGCGCCGAAGCGGTGCGCGATGCGGTGGTGGCCGCCGCCGACTCCGCCGTGCCGGGCCGCGTCGAATTGGTGGTTGATGCCTTTGGTGAAGCCATGCCCATGGCCTGTGACGACACCGAATGGGGCCGCGCCGTGAACCGCCGGGTTGAGGTATGGTTGGATTAACCGCGCCTGGGCCTAAAGATACCCTTCGGAGCGAAAGCTTAACTCACGCCCTTTGCCGATAATCAGATGGTCATGCAGCACCAGGCCCAAAACCTCGGCTGCATCCCGGATCGCATAGGTCATATCCACATCCGATTGGCTTGGGTTCGGATCGCCCGAGGGGTGATTATGCACCAAGATCAGGGCCGACGCATTCAGTTCGAGTGCACGTTTCACCACCTCGCGCGGGTAAACCGGCACATGGTCGACGGTGCCGTCGGCCTGCGCCTCATCCGCGATCAGCACATTCTTCCGATCCAGATAAAGCACGCGAAACTGCTCCAAATCCCGATGCGCCATTGCCGTCTGGCAGTAGCTGAGCAAGGAATCCCAAGATGACAGGATCGGCTGTTTCATCACCTTGGCCCGTGCCATGCGATGACCCACCGCCTCCATCAGTTTCAACTCGAACACCACCCGATCCCCGACGCCCGTCACCTCTTTCAACCGGGGTGGCGGCGCGGCGAGCACGTGGTTGAGATCGCCGAAACGCTTCAGCAAGGTTTTGGCCAGGGGTTTGGTATCGCCGCGCGGCAAGGCGCGATACAGGATCATCTCCAACAGCTCATAATCCGGGACTGCATCGGCCCCACCATCCGAAAACCGCGAGCGCAGACGTTTGCGGTGGGCCAAACGGTGCGCCTCCACCCCTGTGGGAAGGACGGGGGCCTTGGTCACCGCCTCCGCCCGCGCAAATCGCGGCGACATTTCGTCAAAGGAAAATGAACGCTGGCTGACCATACCGCCAGCCTGCCGCCAATTGGTTAACCAACTGTTAGCGCATCAGCCCCAGGTCGGGTGGAACTTGCCCGCAGGCGACAGGGTGAAAATCTCGGCCCCATCGGCGGTCACACCAATCGAATGCTCAAACTGCGCCGAAAGGGATTTGTCGCGCGTGACCGCCGTCCAATCATCCGACAACACTTTGGTTTCGGCCCGGCCCAGGTTCACCATCGGCTCAATGGTGAAGAACATGCCTTCTTCCAACACCGGGCCGGTGCCGGGTCGCCCGTAATGCAGCACATTGGGCGGTGCATGGAACACCTGCCCCAAGCCATGGCCGCAGAAATCGCGCACAACGCTCATCCTCTGGGCTTCGACATAAGACTGGATCGCGTGCCCGATATCGCCAAAGGTCGCCCCCGGTTTCACCGCATCGATGCCTTTGAACAGTGCATCATGGGTCACCTGCACCAGGCGTTCGGCTTTGCGGTTTAGTTTGCCCGCCACATACATGCGGCTGGAATCGCCAAACCATCCATCGACGATCACCGTCACATCAATGTTAAGGATGTCGCCATCCTTTAGCGTCTTGGGGCCGGGAATACCGTGGCAGACCACATGGTTCACGCTGATACAGCTGGCATGCTGATACCCGCGATAGCCAATCGTGGCCGAGGTTGCCCCCGCCGCCGTGACCTTGGCCTCAATCGCCGCATCAATCGCAGCGGTGGTGACCCCAGGCGCCACCATGTCTGCGATCTCATCCAAAATCTCAGCCGTCAGCCGCCCTGCCCGGTGCATCCCGGCAAAGTCGCTTTCGCTGTGAATTCGAATGCCATCCTTGGTCAAACGGCCGTTAAAATCGTCCACGGGGGATCTCCAATTTCAAGTCGCCCATAACCTAATCGTCGGAGGTAGCATTTTCCAGTCAACCCGATGACACAGGCCGGTCGGCCTGGGGCTTGGGATCAATCGGCAGCGCCTGGGTCAGTCGAATTTCGGTCTGATCAATCTGCGTGCCATAACACAACATCTCGACGCCGCCGGCCCGCGCCGCATCAAAGGCAGCGGCATAACCCGGGTCCAAATCCGGGGCCAGGCGAAAGCGCGCGCAATCGGTGCGCTGCACAAGGTAAAGCATCACCGCCCGCGCGCCGCTTTCCGCGACCGTTTGCAGATCGCCCAAATGCTTCTTGCCGCGCGCCGTCACGCTATCGGGAAATTCGGCCCAGTCACCATCACGGCGCAAATGCACGTTTTTCACCTCGACATAAGCATCCGGCCGAGCTGCGCCGCTCAGCAAAAAATCGATCCGGCTGTTGCTACCATATTTCTGTTCGGGCCGAATGCGGTCATACCCGGTCAGTTCCGCAATCGCGCCGTCGCGCAGCGCCTCTCCCACAATCCGATTGGCCGCGCCTGCGTCGATGCCCGACCAGTGTCCACCCGGAAGCTCAACCAACCGCCAACCATAGCGCAGTTTCTTTTTGGGATCGTCATTGGGCTCCACCCAAATCCGCGCGCCGGGGTCGCGCAGGCCCATCATGCTGCCGGGGTTCGGGCAATGGGCGGTGGCTTCGCTGCCATCCTCAAACCGGATATCGGCGAGGAACCGTTTGTACCGCCGGATCAGCGTGGCTGGGATCAAAGGGGTTTGAAAGCGCATGGGCCGCCCCTATACCGAGCCGGATCGCATTGACAAGGAAAAGGCCCGCGCCATGACACGACCCACTGCCGCCATGCTAGTGATCGGCGATGAAATCCTGTCTGGCCGCACCCGCGATGCGAATATGCACTATCTGGCCAAAGCCTTGACCGATCACGGCATTGCTCTGTCCGAAGTGCGCGTGGTCTCCGATGAGAGCGCGGCGATTATCAACGCCGTCCGCGCCTTGGCCGGTGCCTGGGATCACGTTTTCACATCGGGCGGCATCGGGCCAACCCATGACGACATCACGGCCGAGGCGGTCGCCACCGCCTTCGACACCCCCATCAGCATCCGCGACGATGCACGCGCTATCCTGCAAGCGCATTACGACCGCCAGGGGCAGAAGTTGAACGAAGCCCGTTTGCGCATGGCGCGCATCCCCGATGGGGCCGCCCTGATCGACAATCCCATTTCTGCCGCGCCGGGGTTCACCCTCGGCAATGTGCATGTGATGGCTGGTGTCCCGACGATTTTCGAAGCGATGCTGGCCTCGGTCCTGCCCACGCTGACCGGCGGCGCGCCAATGCTGTCGCAATCCCTGCGCGTGGATCGCGGTGAGGGCGACATCGCAGGCCCCCTAGGTAGATTGGCCGAAGCGCATCCTGAGGTCTCGATTGGCTCCTACCCTTTCATTCGGGATGGGATGTATGGCGCAAATATCGTGGTGCGCAGCCAGAACGGCGCGGCCGTTGATGCTGTGATGGCCGAGTTGAACCGGCTCTTCCCCCCGGTGGGCGGTTGATCATGGATCAACCCGACATCGCTCAAGCGATCCTGGCCACCTGGCCACCTGAACGCACCAAACAGATCGGCCCGTTTTTGCTGGCCGAAAACCAGCGCGGCGGCAATCGTGTGCGCGCCGCGCGGCTTACCGACGCGACCGCAACCGGCGCATCAGTCAGCATGGCCGACATCGAAGCGGCCTCCAAAGCCATGGGCCAACTCGGCCAACCGGATCTGTTCATGGTGCTCTCAGGGCAAGAGGCGTTGGACACAAGACTCGACCAAACCGGATATCAGATCAAAGACCCAACCTTGGCGCTGACCGTGCCCACAGCCCAACTCGCTGCCGCCCCACCGCCCGTAACAATCTTCGAAACCTGGCCACCGCTTGCCATTCAAACCGAGATTTGGGCCGAAGGCGGCGTTGGCCCCGACCGCCTGGCCATCATGGCGCGCGCCAATGGCAAAAAGATCAGCCTGTTTGGCCGCATAAATGACCGCCCAGCTGGCACCGCCTATATCGCCTGTTCAGACAAGCTCGCCATGCTGCATGCGCTCGAGGTTTTGCCCACGGCCCGCCGCCGCGGTTTGGCGGTGCATATGATGCGCGCCGCAGGCCTTTGGGCACAGACCCAAGGGATCGAAACCTTCAGCGTGCTTGTGACGCGCGAAAACCAGCCGGCCCGAAACCTTTATGCTTCCTTGGGCTTCGAAGCTGTGGGACACTACCATTATCGAACAAAAACAGCCTAACCGGCCGCTCATGATCCATCCGCGCTCCAACAGCTTGCGGTTTCTTTTCAGCCTCGCTTGTCTGTCACTCGCCACCCCGGCGGCGGCGTTGGATTTGGCCTGGCCCGAAACCGCCGAACTGTCGCTGCGCGTCGCGCCCAGCCTGGGCAGTTTCGAGGTCGCGACCGGCCCCTTTGCCGAAACCGGCGTGCCCACCCACACGACCGAAGGCGCACTCAGCCATCAGGTCTGGCATGTGCCCGGACAGTTCGGTGACCCGTTGCTGCTTTTGGGTCTGATCCGCGACCAGTTGGATCAGCAGGGCTTCGATATCGGTTTCACCTGCGCCGACGCCAGCTGCGGCGGGTTTGATTTCCGCTACAACCTGCCCATTGCCGAAGGCCCGGCCATGCATGTCGATCTAGGCAATTTTCACTACCTCACCGCAACCCGCAGCGGGGCCAGTGGTACAACCACGGTGGCGCTGACCGTCTCTCATGGGGGGCAGCAGGGCTATGCACACCTGGCCATTATCACGCCACCTGATGATCTTGCCGCTGAAATCACCCCGTCGACCCGCGCCCTGGCGCAGGATTTCCCGCCTGCCGATATGATCGACGCCTTGCTGACCAATGGGCGCGTGGCCTTGGACGATCTGATATTTGAACGCGGGGCCTCGGCGCTGTCGGGCGCGCAATATGAAAGCCTGGTGACCCTGGCCGCGTTTCTGACCGATAACCCTGATCGCAACGCGGTTTTGGTGGGGCACACCGATGCCGAAGGCTCGCTTGAGACCAATATCACCCTCAGCCGCGCCCGCGCCAACGCCGTGCGCCAATTTCTCATCGACGAACTTGGCGTGCTGCCCAGCCAACTTCAGGCCGAAGGCATCGGCTTTCTGTCCCCCCGCGCCCCCAACAGTTCCGAGGACGGGCGGCAAGCCAATCGGCGGGTCGAGGTTGTGTTGGCCGATATCAACTAGCACCAAACGAAAGAGGCGCTCGCACCCGCGTGCCAGCGCCTTTGGTCAATCACGATTGGCCGATCACCAATCCATCGGCCCCTTATCGCGGAACGATTCGACCAGGAAATCGATGAAGGCACGCACCTTAGGCTGGGTATAGCGCCCCGGTGGGTAAAGCGCATAAACGCCCTGAATATCGACCGGTAGTTCAGGGATCACATCCTCAACCAACCCGTCGCGCAGCGCTTCGGCGTAAAGGAAGCTTGGCAAATAGGCGATGCCCAAGCCCCCAATCGCCGCATTCAATAACGATTGCCCATCATTCACCGTCAGCGACCCGGTGGTGCGCACCTGGCGCTGTTCGCCCGAAGGCGCGGTGATCTTCCAAACATTCGCATTGGCATTGTTCGAGTAATGCAAAAGCTTATGCTCATTCAGATCGTCAATCTTATCGGGGCGGCCAAAGCGCGCGAAATAAGAGGGGGAGGCGATCATCCGCCGTTGCGTCTCGCAAATCTTGCGTGCGCGCAGGCTGGAATCCTCCAGCTCGCCTACCCGGATCGCCATGTCGAAACCTTCGGAAATCAGCTCCACATAGCGGTTGTTCAAAACCATATTCACCGTGATCTCAGGGAACTTCGTCAAGAATTTCCCAAGGATCGGAGAGATGTGGTTAACCCCAAAATCGGTGGCGATGGAAACGCGCAACATGCCCGATGGCGCCGATTGCATCGCAGTCACCAAAGCATCCGCTTCACCCGCATCATTCAAAACGCGGCGGGCGCGGTCGTAATAGGCCAGGCCAATCTCGGTTGGGCTGACGCGGCGGGTCGTGCGGTTCAACAGGCGGGCGCCCAAACGCGCCTCCAGACTGGACACGTGTTTGGAAACGGCGGATTTCGAAATCCCCATCTTTCGGGCTGCATCCGTAAAGCCGCCTTGGTCCACGACCATGGCAAAGGCTTCCATCTCCGTTAATCGATCCATCTTTATCACCTGCTCGGGTATCCGGTTTGGAAACAATCTGATCCCCAAATGCGGCGCGATTTGGGAATGTACCGGGCCAAAGCCGGGTTTTTGCGCGGATCGTTCGTGACGCCGGAACCGAAATTTACCATCTATTCACTATGAATGTCGCAAATCCGTTTGCGATGGCGCGAATCCCTACCTAGCGTCCGGACAGTTTACTGTTCAGGGGGCCGGAATGAACCACGCCGAACATCGCCAAGCACTTGCCGCCGCGTTTCGACTCACCGCGCGCGAGAACATGCATGAAGGCGTGGCCAACCATTTTTCCCTCGCCGTGAACACAGATGGCACCGAGTTTCTGATCAATCCCAAACGGCATTTCAGCCGCATCAAAGCCTCGGACCTTTGGGTGATCGACGCCAATGATCCCGACAGCGCCAAAGGCCCCGATGCGCCCGACCCCACCGCCTGGGGCCTACATGCCAGCCTGCACCGCCACGTGCCCCATGCGCGCTGCGCGATGCATGTGCATTCCACCTACGCCACCGCGCTCGCTTGCCTCAAAGACAGCCGCCTGCCGCCCATCGATCAATCTTCGGCCATGTTCTACAACCGCCAGGTGATCGACGAAGATTATGGCGGCCTCGCCCTGGAGGAAGAGGGCACACGCTGCGCCCGCCTGTTCCAAGACCCCTCTGTCCGCACCATGATCATGGGCAATCATGGGGTGCTTTTCATCGGCGAAACCGTGGCCGAGGTCTTCACCCGCATGTATTACTTCGAACGTGCCGCCCGCACCTATCTGATCGCCCTCAGCACCGGGCGCCCCTTGCGCGAAATGAGCCATGAGGTCGCCGAGATTACCGCCCAACAGCAGGAGGGTGACAGCCAAGCCGAGGCCGACCTCCTCAACGGCATGCGTGCCGTGCTTGACGCCGAAGATCCCGATTACGCAAGCTGACCCCTCCCTTCTCTGTTTCAAAAATATCCCGGGGGGAGGCCGCAGGCCGGGGGGTAGCGCCCCCAAAACCGGAGCGAAGCGACCTTATAAGAATGCGGGCGCAAGCCCGCGCCGTTGGATCAGCGCAAAGCCCGCACCTAAACGCGCTTCAACACAATCAGCCGATATTCATGCTCGCGCGCAAATTTCTCGGCGCGCCCGGTCTGACGCCCCAGCTTGTTCAACATCCGGCCCAGCGCCTTTTCCATGATCCAGGCCCGCCACGGGTACTCCCGTTTCATCTCGGCCCGGAACCGCTGCACAAAAGGTGCGATTTTCTGGTTCTTCAAATACTCATGCACCACAAAGGTGGGCGTGATCGCATCGGTCATGTCCTGATCCGACAGCACATCAAACGCGCCCTGCCGCGTCACCTCCGCCAAAAACGCGGCATGGGTACCGCGCGTCCCATCGCCATGGGCAAACCCTTCGCGGCGGAAATAATCGAACATCACCACGCCTTTGGTCGCAAACCGTGCCGATTGCGCCAGCGCGACCTCCAGGTCGATATAGTGAAAGCTTTCCGCGAAAAGGCAAATATCAAACCGCCGGTCGGTCGCGAAATCCTCATACATCGCATCCACAACCAACGTGCCCTCAGGCAGTTTCGCCCGCGCCATTTCATTCATCTGGCTTGATGGCGACACGCAAGCCACCTCATAGCCGCGCGCGATCAAGGATTTTGCATTCGCCCCGGTGCCAGATCCGACATCCAAAACGCTTTCGACACCGCCGGGGATCGTCCCCATCATCTCGACCAGCTTTTCGAAATAGGCCTGCTGCGCATCACCCACGGCCTGGGCTGCCAAAACCTCGGGCACCCCATCGGGAAAATACCCATAATGCGCGTATCCATGGCCAAACATGACCTCGGACATCAGCGCCGCACCTTCAAGCTCAACAAATTTCAGTTTCATGCTCCGGCCATACAAGACCCAGGCCCACAGGTCGAGATACCGGTTTTCCTCAGAATACCAGTCCGGCGGCACGCTCAGGTGCCCCAAGCAGCAGACTTGACCGTTCGGTCGGTTTTGCACCACTCTGCCGAAAAGGGGAGGATTGCCATGACCGCCGAGGAACGCGCCCGGCGCGCGGCGCGGGCCATGTGGGCCAATGATGCCGCGTCGAAATGGGTGGGGCTGTCGCTGGAGGAGATCGGCCCAGGTTACGCCCGCATGTCCTGCCAGGTTCGGGACGAGCATTTGAACGGCCACGGTATCTGCCATGGCGGCATCATCTTCACCCTGGCCGATAGCGCCTTTGCCTTTGCCTGCAACTCCCACAACCGGGTCGCGGTCGCACAGCATAACTCGATCAGCTTTCTCAGCCCCGGCCAACCCGGCGAGACCCTGACGGCCGAGGCGCGGGAGGTTTCGCTTGCCGGGCGTTCAGGCCTGACCGATGTGCTGGTCACAGGCGGGGACGGGCGGCAGGTGGCCTTATTTCGCGGCGCCTCGCGCCAAATCGCAGGCACCCATTTTGAGGAGGACGGGTGAATGGAGGATCGCACCCCAAACCGCGCCGATCTGGACCCGATTGAAATCGCTAGCCGGGATGAGATTGCAGCCCTGCAACTGGACCGAATGAAATGGTCCCTGGCCCATGCCTATGAAAACGTGCCCCATTACAAGGCCCGCTTTGACGTCGCCGGGGTGCATCCCGATGACCTCAAAGACCTGTCCGACCTGGCCAAATTTCCCTTCACCGTCAAACAAGACCTGCGCGACCATTACCCCTTTGGCCTCTTTGCTGTGCCGCAAAGCCAAGTGGCGCGTGTCCATGCCTCCTCAGGCACAACCGGTAAACCCACCGTTGTCGGTTACACCCTGAAAGATATTGAGACTTGGGCCCAGTGCGTCGCCCGTTCCATGCGC
The DNA here is from genome assembly GCA_965229695.1 of Paracoccaceae bacterium. GTDB lineage: Bacteria > Pseudomonadota > Alphaproteobacteria > Rhodobacterales > Rhodobacteraceae > JANSYL01. The sequence continues at coordinate 1,807,876 of OZ245921.1, read as the reverse complement.
GCCAGCGGCACGCGCCCTGGCGATGTGGTGCATGTCGCTTATGGCTATGGGCTGTTTACCGGCGGGCTTGGCGCCCATTACGGAGCTGAAAAACTGGGCTGCACCGTGGTGCCGGTTTCGGGCGGCATGACCCCGCGCCAGGTGCAATTGATCGAGGATTTTGGCGCCTCGACCATCATGGTTACCCCGTCCTACGCGCTGTCGATCCTGGACCAATACCGCGAACAGGGCCGCGACCCGCGCGAAAGCCCGCTCAAGGTCGGCATCTTTGGCGCCGAGCCTTGGACCAACGCGATGCGCCAAGAAATCGAACAGGCCTTTGATATGCACGCCGTCGATATTTACGGCCTGTCCGAGGTGATGGGCCCCGGCGTGGCCAATGAATGCGTCGAAACCAAAGACGGGTTGCATATCTGGGAAGATCACTTCTACCCCGAGGTCATCAATCCCGAGACGGGGGAGGTTCTGCCCGATGGTGAAGAGGGCGAACTGGTCTTCACCTCGCTCAGCAAGGAGGCGTTCCCGATCATCCGCTACCGCACACGCGATTTGACCCGGCTTTTGCCGGGCACCGCCCGATCCATGCGACGGATGGAAAAGATCACGGGCCGCTCGGACGATATGATCATCCTGCGCGGCGTGAATGTCTTCCCCACCCAGATCGAAGAGCAGTTGATGGCAACCCCCGGCCTGGCCCCACATTTCCAGATCGAGCTTTCCCGCGAGGGGCGCATGGATGTGATGAATGTACATGTGGAAGCCAGCGACGGCCCCATGGGGTCCGAGGCTTTGGCCAAAGCCAGCGCCGCCCTGAAACGCCGCATCAAGGAACGGGTCGGCGTCACGGTCGATATCACCGCCCATGGTTCGGGCGGGGTGCCGCGCAGCCAAGGTAAAGCGGTGCGCATCATCGATCACAGGACCAAGGGCTAAGCCATGCCCCGTGGCCTGGCCCGCAACCACGAAGAAAAGCGCCACGCCTTGCGCAAAGGCGCCGCCAAGCATTTTGCCGAACACGGGTTCGACCGCGCCTCCATGGCGTCGGTCGCCAAGGCCTGCGGTGTCTCAAAAGCGCTGATTTACCACTATTACGACAGCAAAGAGGCACTGCTGTTCGACATTCTCAATGACCATCTGGGCGATCTGGTGGCCGCCGTCGATGCCGTGCCCATCACCGGTGATGCCGAAGGTGATTTGCGCGCCTTGGTCAAAACCATCCTGTCCGAATACCGCGATGCGGATGCCGAACATAAGCTGCAACTCGACGCGCTTTCGACCTTGCCCGGTGAACTGCAAGCCCCGCTGGTTGCGTTTCAGCGCCGCTTGGTGACCCGCATGGGCCAGAACCTGGCCGCGCTGGGCGTCGCAACCGAACCTCATGCCGTGACCATGAGCGTCTATGGCATGTTGAACTGGTTTTATATCTGGGATCGCCCCAGCAAGGGCATCAGCCGCGACCGCTTTGCCGATCTCGTCACCGATTTGGTCGTTGGTGGGGTGAAAAACCTCTGACCGCGCGCGGCGGCTTTGTGTTCCGCCGCGCGCCACCTTACAATCGCGCATCGACCAAATGACCCGAGGACAAGGGTGGCGAAGAGAGCAGCAAAGCGAACATCGGCGAAACAGCCGTCAGCCTTGGCACGGGCCTGGGCGCGCCTGCGGCGGTGGCTTTGGCGTGGCCTGGCGGTGGCGTTCTTAGGCGTTGTCGCCTGGGTTATGCTTTATGCGATCCTGCCCGTTCCAACCACGCCTTACATCCTGTCCGAAGCCCGCCGCCTGGGCGGGGTCGAGCGCGATTGGGTGCCGATCGAGGAAATCTCGCCCCATCTCCAACGTGCCGCCGTGGCCGCAGAGGATGCGAATTTCTGCCTGCATTGGGGCTTCGACATGGCCGCCATCCGCGAGGTGATCGAGGCTGGCGGATCGCGCGGCGCCTCCACCATCAGCCAGCAAACCGTGAAAAACGCGTTCCTCTGGCATGGCCGGTCCTGGCTGCGCAAAGCGCTGGAGGCCGCGATCACCCCGATCATGGAGGTGATCTGGCCCAAACGCCGGGTGTTGGAGGTCTATCTCAACGTTGCCGAGTTTGACGAAGGCGTCTTTGGGGCCGAGGCCGCGGCCCAGCATCATTTCGGGGTTTCCGCCGCCGATCTGACCCTGCGCCAAGCCTCTCTTTTGGCCGCAGTGCTGCCCGCACCGCAGGATCGATCCGCCGGGCAACCCTCTGATTGGGTCTCGCGCCGGGCGGGGGCCATCGCCGATGGCGCAGCAACGATCCGCGCGGATGGCCGCGACGCGTGCTTTGTGAATTGAAATCTAGGCCCAAATTGCGCCATGACGGGGCAAACACAATTTATTTGAGTCCCGAGCATGAATCGCCTTTACCACTTTGCCCTGTCCCCTTTCTGCCGAAAGGTGCGGCTGGTGCTGGCGGAAAAGAAAATCGACGTTGAGCTGGTCGATGAAAAATACTGGGAACCGACCACCGAGTTTCTGCGCCGCAATCCGGCCGGTCAGGTGCCGATCCTGAAAATCGACGGCATGATGCTGAGCGAATCGAACGCGATCTGCGAATACCTGGAAGAAACCGCCCCCGAACCGCCGCTTCTGCCCTCAGACCCCAAAGGCCGGGCCGAGGTGCGCCGCCTGGTCGGCTGGTTCGATGACAAGTTCCATGCCGAGGTGACGGCCAATCTGGTCTATGAACGCGTGAACAAAAAGATCATGCGCGGCGGCTATCCCGATGGTCGCGCGGTGAAAACCGGCGCGGCGCGGATCAAATACCACATGGATTACATGACCTGGCTCTTGGATCATCGCCGCTGGCTGGCGGGCGATCGTCTGACCCTGGCCGATTTCACGGCGGCTGCGCATCTGAGCTGTTTGGACTATATATCGGATGTGGATTGGAACCGGTCGGAGATCGTGAAGGATTGGTACGCAAAGATAAAATCGCGCCCCGCCTTCCGGTCGATTCTGGCGGATCAGATCCCGGGCTTCCTGCAACCGCCGCATTACGCGAATCTGGATTTTTGACCGATCTCAAATCTGCCCTGTGGGGCGAAGCGCAGGCCGCCGGGTTCGCCAAGATGGGTGTGTGTCGGCCCGATGCCGTGCCCGAAATCGCAGATCGTTTGGCGGATTTCGTTGACCAAGAACGCCACGGCCAAATGGCCTGGATGGGTGAGCGTATGGGCTGGCGTGGTGACCCCACAGCGCTCTGGCCCGAAGCGCGCTCGGTCATCATGCTCGCCGATCTCTACACACCCAAAGCCGACCCGCTTGAAGCGCTAGAACGGCGCGACCGGGCCACGATCAGCGTCTATGCGCAAAACCGCGATTACCATGACGTGGTGAAAAAGCGCCTCAAACGCGTTGGGCGCTGGCTGCTGGAAACCGCCACCCAAAGCGCCCGTAAATCGCACGATTTACGGCACGGAAAACGCGCGTTTTCCGTCGCCCCAGAAATCAAGGTCTTTGTTGATACAGCGCCCGTCATGGAAAAGCCTCTGGCCGCTGCTGCTGGGCTGGGCTGGCAGGGCAAACACACCAATCTGCTCAGCCGCGACCTGGGCAATTGGTTCTTCCTCGGCGCGATTTTCACCACCATCCCGCTCGAGCCCGACCCGCCTACCACGGAAAACTGCGGCACCTGCACCGCCTGCCTGGATATCTGCCCAACCGACGCGTTCCCGGCCCCGTTCCAACTGGATGCCCGGCGCTGCATCTCTTACCTGACCATCGAGCACAAAGGCCCGGTCGACCCCGAGCTGCGCCCCAAACTGGGCAACCGCATTTACGGCTGCGACGATTGCCTAGCCGTCTGCCCCTGGAACAAGTTCGCCCAATCCGCGAGTGAGATGCGCTATGCCGCCCGGCCCGAGCTACAAAGCCCCGACCTGGCCGCGCTGGCGGCCCTGGATGACGCCGCCTTTCGCGCGCTTTTCTCGGGCTCGCCCATCAAGCGCATCGGGCGGGATCGCTTTGTGCGCAACGTTCTTTATGCCATTGGCAACAGTGGCACGGCTCGATTGAAACCAGCGGCGCAAGCCTTGCTAAATGACCCTGATGAAACCGTGGCCGATGCGGCGCGCTGGGCGGTGGAGCGATTGACATGAAACTTGTGATCTTTGGCATGGGCTTCACCTCCAAAGCTTTGGTCGAAGAAATGCGGCCCTTTGCCGAGGGCACAATCATCGGCACCACCCGCAGCACCGACAAGGCCGCCGCGCTGGAAGCGATGGGCGTTATCCCGCGCCTCTTCCCCGGAGATGATATGCGCGCTGATTTAGAACAGGCCACCCACGTCTTGCTCTCCGCCGGGCCGGATCAAGGTCGTGATCCGGTCTTGGCAGAATTGCGGGATGTCTTTGCCGATCTGGCGCCCAACTTCACTTGGGTCGGCTATCTCAGCACCACGGGCGTTTATGGCGATCATCAGGGTGGCTGGGTCGATGAAACCACGCCCGCCAAACCCTCCACCAAACGCGGTGCGGCCCGCGTGGCGACCGAGGGTGAGTGGCAGGCCCTTGCGCAGGATCATGGATTGCCGCTGCATATCTTCCGCCTGCCGGGCATTTATGGGCCAGGGCGCGGCCCGTTTGAAAAGGTGCGCCGGGGCACCGCGCGACGGATCATCAAAGAGGGGCAGGTCTTCGGCCGCATCCATGTGGAGGATATCGCGCAGACCCTTTTGGCCTCCATGCGCACGCCCAATCCCGGCGCGATCTATAATGTCTCCGATGACGATCCGGCGCCGCCGCAGGATGTGATCGGCTATGCTGCCAAGCTTCTGGGCGCACCCATCCCCCCCGCCATCCCGTTTGAAAAGGCCGAGATGACGCCGATGGCGCGCAGCTTTTACGCTGAAAGCAAACGGGTTGATAACCAGCGTATGAAAGAAGAACTGGGCATCAAACTGCGCTATCCCGATTACCGCAGCGGTCTAAATGCGCTGTTTGCCGCCGAGAAAAAGGATTGAGGCTTCGCGCCTGACCCGATCTGGGGTAGGAGCGCGCAAAAGGATTTGGAGCAGTTGGCCATGAACCGCCGAAACGCACTTGCCCTGATGGGCTCCGCCGCCGCCGTGGCGGGCTGTTCGCGCTTTGCAAGCTATTCCGGCCCCGAGGTGACCCGGCTGGAGGTTTACAAAAGCCAGCGCCTGCTAGCCGCGTTTCATCATTCCGAACTGCTGGAAGCCTATGACATGGAACTGGGCTTTGCCCCGACCGGCCACAAAACCCAGTTTGGCGATGGCCGCACGCCCGAGGGTGAATATTTCATCGACCGCCGGAACCCGGAAAGCGAATTCTACCTGTCGCTCGGCATCAGCTACCCGAATGAGGCGGATATCGCCCAGGCCCGCGCGCGCGGTGTCGATCCCGGTGGCGATATCTTCATCCACGGCACCACCCGACCGTTCCGTGGGCGTGACGATTGGACGGTGGGATGCATCGCCCTGCCCAACCGCGACATGCGACAGCTTTATGCGATGGTGGCAATCGGTACGCCAATCATCCTGCACGCCTAGGCGTTAGCGGGTCGGTGCATTTGCGGGGCCAGCAACGCCGCCATCCCCGGTAACCAAGGTCCACCAAATCTTGCCGTTTTCTTCCTGAAAAAACGCCACGCCCAAATCGCGGGCGGTGGGGTCGGTGATGACATCGCGTGTATCGGGCTGCTGCATCCAGGCGGCGATGGTCTCAACCTCAGATTCGTAGGTTTCCGAGATGTTTTCGCCCAGAACCGTCCCCGCATAGCCCGCGCGCTGCGCCCGGTCGATGGGCGACGATCCGTCCGAACCAAAATGCCAAGGCCGGTTTTGCAGCGCCATATCGCGCGAATGGGTGGCGGCCGCCGCGTTCAGCTCCGCATTCAGGGCCAATTCGGGCGCGCCCGCCGCGCCGCGCAGGGCATTCACGCTGTCGAGCATCCGAAACTGAATGCTGGCCGTGTCATCAGGATTGATTCGATAAAGCACCGGCAAAGGCTGCCCATCCGGCCCCAATTGCGGGGCGGCGGGCACGCAGGCGGCCAGGGCTAGGCAAAAACCTGCCAGGATCATTCGACGAAGATGCAGCATGGGTTTCATGAATTAAGGAAAAACTGTTGCAAAATCCTTTACAACCCATGCGGCAAAGCGCTGCGGCAGTTGCACCACAGCCGTTGCCGTTTCGACTCAGAAACGCTGAGAATCCGGCGCGCCTGTGCTAGGGTCCATGTCGAAGAGGCGGTCACCGCCCGAATGAAGATGAGGCAGAGAGATGAGCACCTCCCCAAAGGGCCGGGTTTCCCGGCGCGTTTTTTTAAGCACGGCCGCCAGCGGTTTGGCCGCGCCCGCCCTGGCGCAAACCCCCGGCAGCGTCGAAATCGAAGATGACATTTCCGCCGGTGTGCGCCGCAACATTTCCAGCTTCCGCACCCTGGATTGGCGCCCCTATTTCAACGACACCAGCAACGGCGCGATTTTGGTCGATATCACCTCGCGCGCCTTACATTATTGGAGCGAAGACCAAGCCACCTACCGGCTTTACCCCACCTCCGTGCCCATGTCCGAGGATCTGACGCGCCTGGGACGCACCGAAATTACCCGCCTGGTCGAAGGTCCATCCTGGAGCCCAACCCCCGCCATGCGCGAACGCAATCCCGAATGGCCCGACTTCATCGGGCCCGGCCCGGACAACCCTTTGGGCACCCATGCGCTGCATCTAAGCTGGCAGTATTATCGCATCCACGGCACCCATGACACACGCAAGATCGGGCGCCGGTCGTCGAACGGTTGCATCGGCCTTTACAACGAGCATATCGCCGAGCTTTACGCGCTGGCGAAACGTGGCACTCAAGTGTTGCTTATTTGACGACAAATGGCATTTCGTGGCCTCGCGGCGATTTTGGCGGCATTGCAATCAGGTGGCATTGCTGGTTAAAGATTTTCACGAGGTACAGTCTTGGGTGCCCTGACCTTGCGCAATAGTGCGCGTATAGGGGCGTATCTTGGAGGATATTATGAAGAAACTCGCTCTCGCTGCTGTGATTTCGGTCGCTGCAACCGCTGCTTTCGCTGGTGGCTATGTTGAACCTGTTATCGAGCCCGTTGTGATCGTTGAAGACACCTCGTCTTCGGCTGGTGGCATCCTGGTTCCGATCCTGGCCATCATCCTGATCGCAGCTGCCGTCGCCGCAAACAACTAAGTTTGCCGACATCAGTTAGGGAAGACGGTTCGCTACGGCGGGCCGTCTTTTCTTTTGCGCGGATGAAAAATCTGCGGCGGCCAGCGGCCCGTCGCTCTGGCTTAGCTGTCTAACCCAGCCTCAGCCGCAATCTGCGCGCGCGACTTGCGGGCGCGCTCGGTGGCCGATTTCAACTGACCGCAGGCGGCCATGATATCCTCGCCCCGTGGGGTGCGGATCGGGCTGGCATAACCCGCCTTATAGATAATGTCGGCAAAGCGTTCGATTCGCGCCCAATCGGATCGCTGATAGGGCGCGCCGGGCCATTCGTTGAACGGGATCAGGTTGATCTTGGCTGGAATGCCCTGGATCAGCTTCACCAGACGGCGCGCATCCTCATCGCTGTCGTTCACATCCTTGAGCATCACATATTCAAACGTGATGCGCTCGGAGTTCGAGGCTTTGGGATAGACGCGCAGCGCCTCCAACAGCTCGGCAATCGGCCATCGCTTGTTGATCGGCACCAGCCGGTCACGCACCTCATCAGTGGTGGCGTGGAAGCTGACCGCCAATTGGCAGCCAATCTCTTCCGCCGTGCGCGCAATCTCGGGCACCACGCCCGAGGTGCTAAGCGTGATCCGCCGACGGCTCAGGCTGATGCCTTCGGGGTCCATGGCGATCTTCATCGCGTCACGCACGTTTTCGAAATTATAAAGCGGCTCGCCCATGCCCATCAGCACGATGTTGGAAATCAGGCGCGGCCGCGCATCCGAACCCTCGCCCGGTTCGGGCCATTCGTCCATATCGTCCCGCGCCAGCATGACCTGACCAATGATCTCTCCCGCAGTCAGGTTGCGTACCAGTTTCTGCGTGCCGGTATGGCAGAAGGAACAGGTCAGCGTGCAGCCCACCTGGCTGGAAATACACAACGTGCCGCGATCTTCTTCGGGGATATAGACCACCTCAACCTCATGGCCGCCAGCGATCCGCACCAGGTATTTGCGCGTCCCATCGGCTGAGATTTGACGGCTCACCACCTCGGGTACGGCGATGACAAACCGCTCTGCCAGCTCAGCGCGATAGGCCTTGGACAGATTGGTCATCTCATCAAAGCTGCGCGCGCCCTTTTGGTAAATCCACTGCCAGATCTGCCCCACCCGCATCTTGGCTTGCTTTTCCGGGGTGCCCGCCGCGATCAATGCCGCGCGCAGCCCATCGCGGGTCAGGCCAACCAGATTGGTTGGCCCGTCAGGCAATTTCCGTGGGATGGTCAACACATCTTGTGTGACGGGAGCATTGGCGGTCATAGCGCGTGTCCTTCAAGGATTGAAGGCACATATAGAGAGCTTACGCCCGACGCAAACCCTTTAGCCGGAACAGCGCGCCTCGGCATCCTCTACCGCAGCGGTGAAGCCCAGCAGCGAAAACGTATCCTGGGTCTGCGTGCCACGTGACGAGCGGGCGGTCAAAACAGCCTCGGCCCCGCGCTTCATCGCGGTGATGATCTGCTGATCATCCTGGGTCGATGCCGCCCAGGCCATCTCGCCTTCGGTGAACAGCTCAAAGCTGGACCCGCCGATTTCCATCGAAACGGTTGAGCCATCGGCAAACGGATACCCGCCAGTAAACGAGACCTCGCCCAGGCGATCCTCAGACGGCCAGAAGCTGACAAACATCAGAATTTCACCGCGCCGCACCGACACAACACGGCCATCGCGCGTGTTCACGGTTTCCCTAGGCGTTGAAACCACCCAGCATTGCGTCGGATCATCTTCGACAAAAACCGACCAATCGGTTTCCGCATTAACCCGGTTGGTGCTTTCTTCTTCCTGCGCCCAGGCAAAAGTGCCGGTGAACGTCAACACGACCCCTACCAGCGCCGCGACAAGCCGTTTGTTCATCTTATCAGAGCCTCCGCCCCATAGTCTGCCTCTGGTCTGTGCGCTTATTATAGGCCACCAAGGACCGCGCGACAGACATTATGCCTGCGCAAACAGTAAATGAAACCGCGCCATTGCAAAAGCCCTGGTAGCGGAAAATCGCCAGACGGCGGGAGGGAACGGCATGACGGGCACAGCGGAACGGTTGATCGAGATTTGGCGCGGCGATTTCTGTGAAAGCGTGCATAGCGGTCATGTCGCCGTTTGGCATGCCGATACCGGGCTTGTCGCGGCCTGGGGCGATGAAACCACAACGATCCTGCCCCGATCCTCCTGCAAGATGATCCAAGCCCTGCCTTTGGTCGAAAGCGGCGCTGCGGACGCCCATGGGTTAAGCGATGCGCATCTGGCCTTGGCCTGCGCCTCGCATAGCGCCGGGCATGTGCATACCGATATGGTCACGGCCTGGTTGGATGATCTGGGCTTGGACGAAACCGCGCTGCGCTGCGGGTCGCAATGGCCCAGTGACGAGCCCGCGCGCGATGCGTTGATCCTGGATCAAGCCGCCCCGGATCAGCGCCACAACAACTGTTCCGGCAAGCATTCGGGCTTTCTGACCCTTGGCCAGCATTTGGGCACCGGCCCCGAATACCTGGAGATCGACCACCCGGTGCAGCAAGCCGTTCTAGCGGCCTTTGAAGATGTGACGGAGGAGCCCAGCCCCGGTTTTGCCATCGATGGCTGTTCGGCCCCCAACCACGCCACCAGCGTGACGGGCCTGGCCCGCGCCATGGCCGCCTTTGCCGCGGCGGATGAAAGCAACGCGCGCGGGCGGGCCATGGTGCGCTTGCGCAACGCAATGATGGCGCATCCGCTCCTGGTCTCGGGTGCGGGGCGATCCTGCAACCTATTGATGACCGCCATGGCCGGGCGGGCCGCCGTGAAAACCGGGGCCGAGGCGGTATTTATCGCCATCGTGCCCGAACATCGCATCGGTGTGGCGTTGAAAGTCACCGATGGCGGCACCCGAGGGGCCGAGGCTGCAATTGCGCAAATCCTGATCGGTCTGGGTGTGTTGGAGGCAGACCACCCCGCCGCGCGACAGTTTACCCATGGCCCGATCACCAATCGCCGAGAGATTGAAACCGGCCATATGCGCCCAGCCGACAGCCTGCGCGACTGGCGGTTTTAGTCGGGCGGGAACGGGTCGACCCCCTTGGGGCAGGCGGCGCGGATCTGCGCGAGCAGATCGGCTTTGCGCAAGGGCTTGGTTAGAATCGCATCGATGCCGGATTGCAGGATGCGATCTTGATCCTCGCGCATGGCGTGGGCGGTCATGGCAATAATCGGGGTGGGCGGTGAGCCGCCCTTAGCCTCCAACGCACGGATGGCGCGGGCGGCGGCCATACCATCCATCTCCGGCATCGAGATATCGGTGAAGATGATATCGGGCCGGTGGCGTTCGTACGCTTCGACCGCAAGGCGACCGTTTTCGACCAACTCCAGTTCCAGATCGAGCGCTTTGAGCATGCTTTTGAACACCAGACGGTTGGTCTTGTTATCTTCCGCCGCCAAAAGCCGCATTTTGCGGGCGCTTGGGATTGGATCGGGTGGTGCATCGCCTCCTGTTTCGGGCCGGGAACCGTGCGGCAAAACGGTCGACTCGGCGTCAGGATCGGGGGCCAGCACCAAGGAAAAGCCAAAACATGATCCCACGCCCGGTTCGCTATCGACCCACATCTCCCCCCGCATCAGCCGCACCAGTTTCTGACTGATCGCCAGGCCCAAACCGGTGCCGTCATACCGGCGCGTGGCGTCGGCATCGACCTGATTGAACTCGCCAAAAATATGAGCCTGTTTGTCAGGCGGAATGCCAATTCCGGTATCTTGCACGATAAGGCGCAACGGCAATTCGTCGGCCGGATGATCGCGCGGTTCGGCAACCACATGAACTTTGACGCTGCCCGTTTCGGTGAACTTCACCGCATTACCGATCAGATTGATCAAAATCTGCCGAATGCGCCCGCGATCCCCCACCATACGGCGGGGCAGGAACATATCGTAATCCAGCTCTAACCGCAGATCCTTACCCTGCAGGCCCGGCTGCAACAGGCGGAACACCTCCTTTACCATAGTGTCGAGTTCGAAGCGTTCGGCATGCAGGCTCAGCTTGCCGGCTTCGATTTTCGAAAAATCGAGCACATCATTGATGATCACCAAAAGCGCCTCACCCGAATTGCGGATGGTGTCCGCGTAAAGGCGCTGTTCTTCACCCAGCTCGGTTTCACCCAAAAGATCGGCCATGGAGATGATGCCGTTCATCGGCGTGCGAATCTCATGGCTCATATTGGCGAGAAAGGCGGATTTGGCCTGGGCCGCCGCCTCAGCCGCATCGCGGGCCAGGCGCAGGTCCTTTTCGTGCTGGATCGTCTGAGTGATGTTCAACGCGATCGAAACAACATCGCCTTCGGGCGTGCGCTTATCGATCAGGCGCACATAGGCGCGGTTCCACAGTTTCAGGTCGGTTTGGGCGATATCGGACGCATCCCATCGCGCGATCATGCGGTCCAGCCAATCCTGCGGCGCTTCCCCTTCGAGGTCGACCAGTCCCTCCTCCACGGCGATGGCAAGGATCGCCTCATAGGTGGCGCCTGGGGCCACGTCGGTGACACCATCGAAAGCGTTTAGGTAAGCTGGATTGGCCGCAACCAAGCGCCGGTCGCGATCAAAAATGGCGAACCCGTCTTCGACCGCGGTGAGGGAATCCCACAATCGACGCTCGGCGATATCGGCCTTTTCGGTGGCCACTTGCAACGCGGCCTGGGCCTGGCTGGTACGACCCAGAAGTGCGGCGTTTTCCTGACGCTGTTCGATCACCTGATGGGACAGTGCGTGAGCGTGTTCCGAGAGCTTTTTATTGGCGGCGTACAGATCTTCCGAGCGTTGGGCGAGCAGGCGTTCCGCCTGAAGCCGCGCGCGCCGTTCGCGCGCCAGCCGGTCATCGACACCGCCAAAACTCATTCACATCGCCCGATCTGCGCCAGCGTAACTCTGCTTGCAGCCTGTCAGCTTTGGTTAAAGAAGCGGTAAACGGGTGCGATTGCGGCGGCTTCGCCGCCGCCCGGGGGAAGGCGCGATCTCATGCACCCTTTGGGTGCAATCGGCCGCGCCTGTGCCTCCGGCAGCCATATTTTTGGGATAAAGAGAAAGGGGGCGGTGTTTGCCATCCGCCCCTATTTTGCCGTGTGGATCACTGCATCCGTTCGATGGCCAGCGCGATGCCTTGGCCGCCACCGATGCACATGGTGATCAGGGCTTTGGACCCGCCGATCCGCTCAAGCTCGTAAAGCGCTTTCACAGTGATGATGCAGCCCGTGGCCCCCACCGGGTGGCCCAGCGCAATCGCACCGCCATTGGGGTTCACCTTTTCCGCGTCGAGGCCAAGGTTTTTATTCACGGCCAGGGCTTGCGCGGCAAAGGCTTCATTCGATTCGATCACGTCGAAATCGGTGATGCTCAGGCCCGTGCGTGCCATCAGGTTTTCAACCGCGGGCACCGGGCCGATGCCCATAACCTCGGGCCGGACACCGGCATGGGCATAACCCAGCACCCGTGCGCGCGGTTTCAGCCCGGCGGCTTCCGCCGCTTCGGCCCGGGCCAGCACAATTGCCGCCGCCCCGTCATTAATGCCGGAGGCATTGCCGGCGGTCACGGTGCCGTCTTTTTGGAACACGGTACGCAGGCCTGCCAATGCTTCGGGCGTGGTGGCTTTGGGGTGCTCATCGGTGTCGAAGGGCACCAGATCACGCTTCACTTTGACCTCGACCGGGGTGATTTGATCCTTGAACCGGCCTTCTTCGATGGCACGGGCGGCGCGGGTCTGGCTTTCGAGCGCAAAGGCGTCTTGTTCCTCGCGGCTGACTTGATGTTCGGCGGCGACGTTTTCTGCCGTCACCCCCATATGGCCGGTGCCAAAGGGGCAGTGCAGCGCACCGATCATCATATCCAAGGCCCGCACATCGCCCATTTTCTGGCCAAACCGCGCGGGCGGCAGGATATGCGGCCCCCGGCTCATGCTTTCGGCGCCACCGGCAAGCCCATAATCGGCATCACCCAGGGCCAGGGATTGAATGACCGAGACAATGGCCTGCGCACCCGAACCACACAGGCGGTTCACATTCATCGCCGGTGTGGTGTCGGGGATACCCGCCTCCATCGCGGCAACGCGGCTCAGATACATGTCGCGCGGTTCGGTATTGATCACGTGGCCGAAGGTGACATGGCCAATCTGGCCGCCTTCCACGCCCGCACGCTCCAACGCGGCTTTGGCGGCGGTCGCGCCCAGGGTGATGGGCGGGGTGGCGGCAAGCGAACCGCCGAAGGTGCCAATGGCGGTGCGGGCCCCAGATAGAATGACGATATCGTCCATGATCTCTTCTCCTCGTTAAGAGTTAGGCGCGCCGATCTTCCAGGTCGGCGCTGGTCTCCTCGGCCCCGGCCGAGCTAAGCGTTTCAAGGCCGTTCAGAAAGCCCGCCACATCGCCCCCCAAACGGCGGAGCAGATCGGCCTGAAACGCATCGGCAATTGGGGCCAGTTCATCCATCATCGCGTGCCCCTTGTCGGTCAGGGCCAGCACAACCAAACGGCGGTCGCTATGGCTAACCTTCTTGGTGATGATGCCAGCTTCCTCCAACCGGCTGGCGGCGCGGGACACTTTGGATTTGTCCATATCGACGCGCGCGTGAATTTCGCGCACGGAAACCGCATTGTCCTGGCTGAGATGCGCCATCACGCGCCATTCAGCACGCGACAGCCCAAACTTCTCTTGATAGATCCGCGAATAATCGCGGCTAAGGCGGCCTGCCAAAACGGCAACCCGATAGGGCAGAAAATCATCCAGGGTGAAGGATTGAGCCATGGGATTGGCCCTTCCGGTCGTTGCGATTGCACCGGTAGGGTTGCGCGAACCAGCCCGTCGCGCAACCCAAGCGCGGCGTGCCCCGGTGTCGCGGGGCAAACCGGCGCAGGATCAGGCCGCCGCGAATTGCAGCGGGCGAATCGATTGGAACAGGCCAGTGGCGCCCAGCTTATCCAACACCTCCTGCGGGGGTTGCGCATCAAGATAGAGAAGCGCAATCGCCTCCCCTTTGGGGCCTGAACGACCCAGGGTAAAGTTCGCGATATTCACGCCGTTTTCACCCATGGTCTGACCCAGCGCCCCGATGATGCCGGGCACATCTTCGTTGGTGGTGTAAAGCATGTGTTCGCCGATCTCGGCATCGATATTGATGCCTTTGATCTGGATGAAGCGCGGCTTGCCATCCGAGAACACCGTGCCCGCGATCGAGCGGGTCTTTTTCTCGGTCTTCACCACCAGGCGGATATAACCATCGAACACACCGGTTTTGTCCTGGGTCGTGGTGCTGATCTCGATCCCACGATCTTTGGCGATCACGGGGGCCGACACCATGTTCACATCGGGGTTCGTGGCCTTCATCACACCGGCAATCGCAGCACAGTTCAGCGCTTGCAGGTTCATCGACGACACCGTGCCGTTATAGACAATCTCGATCTCTTCGATGGCCTCTTCGGTCAGCTGGCCGACAAAAGCGCCCAGATGTTCGGCCAGCTTCACCCATGGCCCCATGATCGAGGCCTCTTCGGCGGTGACCGACGGCATGTTAAGCGCGTTGGTCACAGCACCCGTCAGCAGGTAATCCGACATTTGTTCGGCCACTTGCAGCGCCACGTTTTCCTGCGCTTCGGTCGTGGCCGCGCCCAGATGCGGGGTCACAACCACGTTGGGCAGGTTGAAAAGCGGGTTATCCGTGGCCGGTTCCTGTTTGAACACGTCAAAGGCCGCACCAGCCACATGGCCCGATTTCAGCAGCTCGGCCAGGGCGTCTTCATCCACCAAACCGCCACGGGCGCAGTTCACGATGCGCACACCCGGTTTGGTCTTGGCCAGATTTTCGGCACTCAGGATATTGGCGGTCTTTTCGGTAAAGGGCACGTGCAAGGTGATGAAATCAGCGCGCTCCAAAAGCTCGTCCAACTCCACTTTGGTCACGCCCAGTTCGCGCGCGCGCTCTTCATTGAGGAAGGGGTCATAGGCCACCACTTTCATACGCAGCCCCAGGGCACGCGAAATGACGATAGACCCGATATTGCCCGCGCCGATCACGCCCAGCGTCTTGGCCGTCAGTTCGACGCCCATAAAACGCGACTTTTCCCATTTGCCCGCATGGGTCGAGGCATTGGCCTCGGGCACCTGACGGGCGACCGCAAACATCATCGCAATCGCATGTTCCGCGGTGGTGATAGAGTTGCCGAAGGGCGTGTTCATCACGATGATGCCCTTTTTCGACGCTTCGGGGATGTCGACATTGTCGACCCCAATCCCGGCACGCCCCACAACCTTTAGATTGTCGGCAGCGGCGATGATCTTTTCGGTGACCTTGGTGGCCGAACGGATGGCCAGGCCATCATATTGGCCGATCACCTCTAGAAGCTTTTCCTTATCCTTACCGATGCTGGGGTCAAAGGTAACGTCGATGCCGCGATCCTTGAAAATCTGTACGGCGGTTTCAGACAGCTTGTCCGACACAAGAACTTTGGGGGCCATGTCAGGCTCTCCTTCAAACATAAGCGGGTATGCGGCTATTCGTGGGAATAGTCGGGTTGTTAGGCGGCGGCGGCTTGCGCCGCGATCTCGGTTTCAAAGGCCCAGTCGAGCCATGGCAGCATGGCCGCGATGTCCGAGGTTTCGACCGTCGCGCCGCACCAAATCCGCAGGCCCGGGGGGGCATCGCGATAGGCACCCATATCCAGGGCAACGCCTTCGGCTTCCAGCCGTTTGGCAACAGCTTTGGCAAACGCGGCCCCATCCAGAATGCGGGGATCGGTGAATTTCAGGCAAACGCTGGTGTTTGACCGTGTGGCCAGGTCTTCCGCCAGGTTTTCGACCCAATCCCGCGCATCGCAGAAATCGAACACGGCTTGGGCGTTGGCATCGGCCCGCGCCATCAATGCGGGCAAACCGCCAATGGCTTCGGCCCAATCCAGCGCGACCAGGTAATCCTCAACCGCCAGCATCGACGGCGTGTTGATCGTGGCCCCTTTGAAGATACCGTCGATCAGCTTGCCAGCTTTGGTCAGGCGGAAAATCTTGGGCAGTGGCCAGGCGGGAGTGTAGCTTTCCAACCGCTCCACCGCGCGGGGGCTCAGGATCAGCATACCGTGCGCCGCTTCGCCCCCCATCACCTTCTGCCAGGAAAAGGTCACAACATCGAGCTTGTCCCAAGGCAGATCCTGCGCAAAGGCCGCACTGGTCGCGTCACAAATCGTCAGGCCAGCGCGGTCGGCAGGGATCGCATCGCCATCGGGCAGGCGCACGCCGCTGGTGGTGCCGTTCCAGGTAAAGACAACATCAGTGTCAAAATCGACCGTGGCCAGATCGACGATCTGCCCATACTCGGCGGTTTTCACCTCGGCCTCGAGCTTGAGCTGCTTGACCACATCCGTGACCCAGCCGGCGCCAAAGCTTTCCCAGGCCAGCATCGTGCAAGGCCGCGCGCCCAGCATCGACCACATCGCCATTTCCACAGCCCCGGTATCAGACGCGGGCACGATGCCCACCTTGTACCCGTCCGGCACACCCAACAGGGCGGCGGTCCGGCCAATCGCGGCTTTCAGCTTATCTTTGCCCACGGCGGCGCGATGCGACCGGCCCAGGGCGGCGTCGGAAAGCTGATCCAATGTCCATGTCGGGGGTTTGGCACAGGGGCCCGAGGAAAAACGCGGATTGTCCGGCCGCGCAGCCGGTTTTGTCGGTGTCATCTCTGATACCCTCACAGATATGCGCCCCTCGTTGGGGAGGGGTGTCCCACCGACGCGTCTAAGCCAGGCGGCCCCGTGGCCACAAGCCGTAAAACGGGGCAGAAAGGTCGCAATTGCGCGATGGCTGGCCCGGCTTGTTGCCGATCGGAAACAAGCAAATCGCCTTTAAGGCGTTCGCCCTATACGTGTGCGGCAAAACGCCTATCGCTCAGATGCCGCCTACAGGCCATTGATTAAAAAAGATATTCCAGCAAACTTGACGGCATTGTCGCCGCCATTGTCCATAAGAATTGACAATTGTCTTGCGAGAGCTTTGGCCGCCAAGCTAAACTTATGGGCGACGGTAATAACAGCTCAAGATCGGTGGGCGCGTGAAAGATCAGGCGCAATCTTTGCCATTCGACCTAACGGATTTTCTGCCATTTCAGATGTCCGTGATCGCCAATCGCATGTTCCAGAACATCGTGGAAGATGCCGGATTTCAAGTGCCCGAATGGCGCATCATGATGGCGCTTCCTGCGCATCAACCTTGTTCCTCGCATGATCTGTGCATCCTGACCGCGATGGATGCCGCACGGGTCAGCCGCGCGCAGCGGCGGTTGGAAGACCTGCGTCTGATTTCCGTCATCCGCGACACCAATGACCGGCGGCGCTTGGTTGTCACGCTCAGCGACAAAGGCTCGGCCGAAATCAGCCGTCTGCGCATGCTGGCCCGCGATGTCGAGATGCGGATGCTGGGCGCCCTGGGCCCCGAGGATCGGGCGAACCTCAAAACCGCCATCAACGAGCTTTACGAAACCCCCTAATCCAACATCAGCTTGGTCAACGGGCCATCGGGGGCGCATAGCCCGTCGATGATCGTGAAATGATTGTCACCCGATAGATGCACCGATCTGGCATCGGCCCCCAGCCCAGTCCAGGCATTCACCAACAGATCGTTTTGCCGCAAAAACTCGGGCCGTTCCGCAGACCCAACCGCGCAAACCAGCGAAAGCCCCGCGATTGGCTCATGGAACAGCGGGCTTTCCACCCCCGCCAAATCCTCACTCAAATGCAGCGGCTCCGCCATTTCGGTCCGCATCAAGGGGCGCAAATCGTGCAGGCCCGAAATCGACACCACCCGCCCGATGCGTCCTGCAACCTCGCCCGGCAACGCCCCCCGACACGCAAGCCGTGTCACCAAATGACCGCCCGCCGAATGACCCGCCAGATAGATCGGACCATCAACCTGCCCGGCAACATCCACCACAGCCGCCCGAACATCCTGCGTGATCGTACTAATATCAACCTCGGGCGCCAGGCGATAACTGGGCATCGCCACGGCGTAACCCCGCTCCAGCGCCCCCTGGGCCAAAAAGGCGAAATCTTCCGCCGAAAACCGCAGCCAATAGCCGCCATGGACAATCACAACCAAGCCCAAGGGCGCGGCACCGGGCCAGAAAACCTGTGTCACCTGCCGTTCATGCGCCCCATAGCCCCGCCGCTCGGGCGGAAGCCGCGCGCACAGCGCTTCGGACCGGCCCGGCCACGCGGCCAAAATCGTATCCGCCTCGGGGATATACGCGCCATTGGCATAGGCATCATCCCAATCGGTGATCGGCATCGACAGGCTCCTCTGGTTCCGGTCTCGCTTGGCTGTTAGCAAGACCCTCGGAACGGAGGGGTTGCAATGGGCAAGTGGCAGTTTTGGGTCGATCGCGGCGGCACATTCACCGATTTGGTCGGGCGCAAACCCGATGGCGATATCGTCACCACCAAACTGCTTAGCGAAGATCCCGCCCATTACCGCGATGCCGCCGTCGAAGGGGTGCGCCGCCTGATGCGGGATGACCCCAAGGGGATCGAGGCGGTGAAAATGGGCACGACCGTCGCCACCAACGCCCTGCTGGAACGCAAAGGTGTGCCTGTCCTGCTGCTGATCACTCAGGGCTTTGGTGACCTTCTGCGCATCGGCACCCAGGCGCGGCCCAAACTGTTCGACCTCAAGATCGAACTGCCCGAGCTGCTCTACGAAACCGCCGTCGAACTGCCCGAACGCTTGGATGCCCAGGGTCAGGTTCTGACCCCCCTGGATGAGGAGGCGACCCGCGCCGCGCTGCAATCGGCCTTTGACGCTGGCACGCGGTCGGTCGCCATCGCCTTTCTGCACAGCTACCTGAACCCCGCCCATGAACAGCGCGCCGCCGAAATCGCGGCTGAGATCGGGTTCACCCAGATCACCCCATCTCACGCGGCCTCCCCCCTAATCAAACTGGTCGGGCGGGGCGATACGGCCGTGGTCGATGCCTATCTCTCCCCCATTCTGCGCCGCTATGTCGATCAGGTGGCCGACGCGCTCGACCTGGGCCAGGGCGGCTGCGAACGGCTCTATTTCATGCAATCGAATGGCGGGCTGACCGATGCGCGCCTGTTCCAGGGGCGCGATGCGATCCTATCCGGGCCCGCGGGCGGGGTTGTTGGCATGGTCCGCACCGGCCAAGCCGCCGGGTTCGATAGGCTGATCGGTTTCGATATGGGCGGCACCTCCACCGATGTCTGCCACTTCGCTGGCACCTATGAGCGCAGTTTCGAGACCGAGGTCGCGGGGGTCCGGATGCGCGCGCCGATGATGCATATCCACACGGTCGCGGCGGGCGGCGGCTCGATCCTGTCCTTCCGCGAGGGGCGCTTTCAGGTTGGCCCGGAAAGCGCGGGCGCCGATCCTGGTCCCGCCGCCTATCGCAAGGGCGGGCCGCTGACCGTCACCGATTGCAACGTCATGCTGGGCAAACTGAACCCCACCCATTTCCCGCATGTCTTTGGCGAAAACGCCGATCAGCCCTTGGATGCCGAAATCGTCCGCACCAAGTTCGAGGCCCTGGCCGCCGAAATCGGCGATGGCCGCAAAGCCGAGGAGGTCGCCGAGGGCTTCCTGCGCATCGCCGTCGAAAACATGGCCAACGCGATCAAAAAGATCAGCGTCCAGCGTGGCTATGACGTGACGCGCTATGCCTTGGCCAGCTTTGGCGGCGCTGGTGGGCAGCATGCCTGTTTGGTGGCCGATGCTTTGGGCATGAAGACCGTCCTGATCCATCCCTATGCGGGCGTTCTGTCGGCTTATGGCATGGGCCTGGCCGATATCCGAAGCCTGCGTGAGGCGCAGTTCGACGCGCCTCTAGACAGTCACGAACAGGCGGAACAGAGACTGTTTCAGATGGCGGAAGAGGCCCGCGCCGAGGTCTTGGAACAGGGCATTCCGCAAGATCGCATCCGTACCGAGCTGCGCGCCCATCTGCGGTACGACGGCGCGCATCAATCGCTGGCTGTACCCTTTGGCTCGGTCGATGACCTGACCCAAGCCTTCGATGCCGCCCATCGCGGCCGTTTTGGCTTTGCCTCGCCCGAACGACGGCTGGTCTTCGAAATGCTCGAGGTTGAGGCCATTGGCGAAACCGACGCCCCGGACGCGCCCCGCCCCGGCACCGGACCGATGCCCGACCCCATCGCGCAGATCGATGTCTATCTCGATGGTGCTCGCAGCCCCTGCCCCCTCTTTGATCGGGCCGCCCTGCCCATCGGCGCAACGGTCGATGGCCCCGCTGTGATCACAGAGCCGACCGGCACCAATATGATCGAACCCGATTGGCGCGGGCGCATCGATGATCTGGGCAATTTGGTCCTGGAACGCGTGGTCGAAAAGCGCAGCAGCCACGCCATCGGCACCACCGCCGACCCCGTGATGCTTGAGGTTTTTAACAACCTTTTCATGAATATCGCCGAACAAATGGGCGCGACCCTGGCCAACACCGCCTATTCCGTGAACATCAAAGAACGGCTCGATTTCTCCTGCGCCTTGTTCGATGCCACCGGCAATCTGGTCGCCAACGCCCCGCATGTGCCGGTGCATCTGGGCTCGATGTCCGAAGCTGTGCGCACCGTCGCGCGTCTGAATGCGGGCGCAATCGCGCCTGGCGACGCGTTCATGCTCAACGCGCCCTTCAATGGCGGCACACATCTGCCCGATGTCACTGTGATCACACCCGTCTTTGATGCCGACGATCAAACCATTCTGTTCTGGGTCGGCTCACGCGGCCATCACGCCGATATCGGCGGGCGCACCCCTGGGTCCGGCCCCCCTGATTCCACCCGGATCGAAGAAGAAGGCGTCGTCATCGACAATTTCAAACTGATGGATCGCGGCACGCTGCGGGCGGGTGAAACCCGCGCCCTGCTTGCCTCCGGCCAATATCCCTGCCGCAACATCGACCAGAACATGGCCGATCTCGAAGCCCAGGTTGCCGCCAATGAAACCGGCATCCGCGAGGTTCGAAATATGGTCGAAACCTTCGGGTTAGAGACGGTTCTTGCCTATATGCGCCATGTCCAAGACAATGCCGAAGCTTCCGTCCGGCGCGTGATCGGCTCGCTCAAAGACGGGCAAAACACCTACCCCTTGGATGATGGCAGCCAGATCGCCGTCAGCATCCGGGTCGATCAAACCGCTGGGCGCGCGGTGATCGACTTCACCGGCACCTCGCCGCAGCACCCCGGCAACTACAACGCCCCCAAGGCCATCGCCACGGCGGTGGTGCTCTATGTCTTCCGCACCCTGGTGGGCCGCGATATCCCGCTGAACGAAGGCTGTCTGAAACCACTCGATGTCATCCTGCCCGAAGCCTCGATGATCAATCCGGTCAGTCCCGCCGCCGTCATCGCCGGCAATACCGAGGTCAGCCAGGCGATCTGCGATTGCCTTTTCGGCGCACTCGGTGCTTTGGCGGGCAGCCAGGGCACGATGAACAACTTCATCTGGGGCAATGCGCAGTTTCAGAATTACGAAACCATCGCCGGTGGCTCAGGCGCCGGGCCGGGATTTGATGGCGTCGATACCGTCCAGGTGCACATGACCAACACCCGCGCCACCGACCCCGAAGTGCTGGAAACCCGCTTTCCCGTCCGGGTCGACCGCATGTCGATCCGCCAGGGCTCGGGCGGCACCGGCCAGTTCCATGGCGGAGAGGGGATGCACCGGGTTCTGACCTTCCTGGACGCGGTGACGGTGACCACCCTCACCTCGCATCGCCGCGTGCCGATCCCGGGCGGCGATGGCGGCACACCGGGGGCGATTGGCGAAAACTGGGTGCTGCGGGCCGATGGCACGCGGGAACGCCTGAATGGCAATGATGAGGTTACGCTCAACCCCGGCGATGCCATCGATATGCGCACCCCCGGCGGCGGCGGCTGGGGTCGCGCCAGGTAACGGGTGTTCTTGCCCGATCGCGCCGCTAGGTTAGCAGACATGCCCGTTTTGCTGCGCCTGACCGATCTGGAAAAAACCTACCCCACGGCCGAGGGGCCCTTGGCCGTCCTGCGCGGCGTCAGCTTGGATCTTGACCGTGGTCAAACCCTCGCGCTGACCGGCGAAAGCGGGTCGGGCAAAAGCACGCTGATGCATCTGGCCGCCGCGCTGGATCAGCCTGATCGCGGATCGGTCGCGCTGGAGGGTCAGCCCGTCGAAACCCTAAACGATTCCGGTCGCGCGGCCCTGCGGCGCGACAAGATCGGCCTGGTGTTTCAGCAATTCAACCTGATCCCCTCCCTCACCATCGCCCAGAACATCGCTTTTCAGGCCCGGCTCGCTGGACGGCATGATGCAGATTTCGAGGCCAGGCTGATCGACCGGCTTGGCCTTACCGGCCTGGGCGACCGCTACCCCGAACAACTGTCGGGCGGCCAGCAGCAACGCGTCGCCATCGCCCGCGCCATCGCCCCGCGCCCGGCCCTGGTTTTGGCCGATGAACCCACCGGCAATCTGGATGAAACCACCGCCGACACGGTGTTGGAACTGCTGCTGGATCTGGTGCAGGAAACCGGGGCCGCCTTGATGATGGTCACCCATTCCGCCCGCCTGGCCGACCGCATGGATCGGCGGGTGCACCTGACCCATGGCCAGCTTGCGCAGGCGGGATAAGATGCTGCGGCTGGCGATCCTAACCCTCCTGTCCCATTGGTGCCGCCACCCCGGCCAATTGCTGACCTTGCTGACCGGCCTGGCGCTTGCCACAGCGCTTTGGTCGGGCGTGCAGGCGATCAATACCGAGGCACGCGCCTCCTACGGGCAGGCCGCCGCGACCCTGGGCCAAGACCGTTTGGAACGGCTGGTGACAGCGGATGGTCAGCCAGTCCCCCTGGCCCGCTATGTCGACCTGCGCCGCACAGGCTATCGTGTCTCACCCGTCATTTCCGGCGTCTTGCGCACCGACCAAACGCGCCTGCGGCTTTTGGGGATCGATCCCCTGACCGCGCCCGAGGCCAGCAATGCCCCCAACCTGACGGGCGAAGATCAAATCGACATCACCCGGTTTTTCGGCACACCGGGCATATTTCTGATCGGGCGCGGCACCGATCTTGCCCCGCTCAACGATATCGGGCCAGAGCTTGTGATCACAGATGATGTGCCCCCCGGTGCCGCCATCACCGATATCGCAACCGCCGCCCGGCTGCTGGCGCAAACCGATCCCAGCTACCTGTTGGCTGATCCAAGCCAACCCCCCCATTTGCCCCCGCTTGCAGCGCTTGGCGATCTGCAACTTCAGCCCCCCAGCGGCAGCAGCGACATCGCGCAGCTGACCGATAGCTTCCACCTCAACCTCACCGCCTTTGGCTTGCTGGCTTTTGCGGTCGGTCTATTCATCGTCCATGGCGCGGTTGGCCTGGCCGTGGAACAGCGCCGCACCACCGTGCGCAGCCTGCGCGCGATGGGCGTTCCCCTGCACAAAATATTGTCTACATTCAGTCTCGAAATGGCGGGTTTGGCTCTGTTTTCCTGCCTGATCGGCCTGATCCTTGGGTATGTCATCGCCGCCGCTTTGATGCCGGGGGTCGCGGGTACGCTACGGGGCCTTTACGGGGCCGAGGTTGCGGGCAGCCTGCGCTTCAACCCCGCCTGGGCCGCTGCAGGCGTGGCGATGACCTTGGGCGGCGCGATGCTGGCCGCGACCCAGGCCTTTGTCGCCCTGGCGCGGATGCCGCTTTTGGCCCCAGCCAATCCCCGCGCCTGGGCCATGGCGTCGAACCAAACCATCCGGCTGCAGACGCTCGCGGCTCTCCTGCTCGGGCTGATCGCATTGGGCCTTTTGGCCTTTGGCGATGGGCTTGTGGCCGGGTTTGGCTTCTTAGCCGCGCTGTTGATTGCCGCCGCATTGCTCTTGCCCCGGATCTTGACCCTTGCTCTCAACACCCTGTCGCGCGCGGCGAAAGGCGTGCGCATGGAATGGGTTTTGGCCGACACGCGCCAGCAAATCCCCAGCCTATCCTTGGCGCTCATGGCCCTGATGCTGGCCCTGGCCGCCAATATCGGCGTTTCGACCATGGTGGGCTCGTTCCGCGTCACCTTCACCGGCTGGTTGGATCAGCGCCTCGCCTCCGAGCTTTACCTGACCGCCGCCGATACCGATCAAGCACAGAGCCTGATCCCCTATTTAGAGCCGCGCACGGATGCGATTCTGCCCATCATCTCGACCGAAACCCCCTTGGCCAGCCGCCCGGGCGAGGTCTTTGGCATCATCGATCACGCGACATACCGCGATCATTGGCCATTGCTGTCGGCCGCCCCCGACGCCTGGGGGGCGATCGCCGGTGGCACGGGCGTGTTGATCAACGAACAGCTGCACCGCCGATCGGGCCTCGCGTTGGGCGACACCCTCGCGCTCGCCAACACCCCACTGCTGCCCGTGGTGGGCGTCTATTCCGATTACGGCAACCCCCATGGCCAGGCGATCATCGGCTACGACCTCTTCACCCAACTTTTCCCGCAAACCCCGCTGCGCCGCTACGCCCTACGCTTGCCACCCGATCAGGTGCCGCAACTGGCCGCCGATCTGCGCGAAACCTTCGACCTGCCCGCGGATGCCGTGGTCAATCAGACCCAAATCAAGCGCTTCTCGCTTGAAGTATTCGAACGCACCTTTCAGATCACCGGTGCGCTGAACATCCTCACCCTGTCGGTCGCGGGCTTTGCGATGCTGACCAGCCTTCTGACGCTTGCGGGTATGCGCCTGCCGCAACTGGCCCCGGTCTGGGCCGTCGGCATGACGCGCCAAACCCTGGCCCGGATCGAACTGGGCCGCGCCCTGCTTCTCGCCGCGCTCACCTTTCTGATCGCCATTCCGGTGGGCCTGGTCCTTGCCTGGGCGCTTTTGGCCGTGGTGAATGTGGAGGCTTTCGGCTGGCGCCTGCCCATGCGCCTCTTCCCCTTCGATTGGCTGGGCCTGGGGGCCTTGGCGCTTTTAGCCGCCGGTTTGGCCGCCTGGTTGCCCGCCCGCCGCTTGGCGCGGATGGGGCCGGATCACCTGCTTCGGGTCTTTGCCAATGATCGTTAGAGCCCTCCTCCTCCTTTTCCTCGCGCAACCGGCTGTCGCCCAAGGCTTCGCTGGCCTCGGGACCGAGGCGGAAGGCTTTTCTGTGCCGGAGCGCCCGGCCCAGTTCAGCTTTCCAACCGATCACGGCCCGCATCCCGATTACCGCATCGAATGGTGGTATCTGACCGCCACCCTCACCGGCGAAAATGGCGTGGATTACGGCGTGCAATGGACGCTTTTCCGCTCCGCCCTTGCGCCGGATCCGGGCGGCACCTGGCAAACCCCGCAACTCTGGATGGGCCATGCGGGCCTGACCACGCCTGACCAGCATTTCAGCGCCGAACGTTTGGGGCGCGGCGGCATCGGCCAGGCAGGTGTCGAAGCCACGCCCTTCACCGCCTGGATCGACGATTGGGCCATGACCTCTACGGCCCCGACCGGCGCCGATGCCCTATCCCAGCTTGCGCTGACCGCCCTGGGCGAGGATTTCGCCTATGACCTGACCCTCACCGCCGATGGCCCGTTAATCTTCCATGGCGACGGTGGCTATTCGGTCAAATCCGCCGATGGGCAGGCAAGCTATTACTACTCCCAACCCTTCTACCGCGCCTCTGGCACGCTCAACCTGCCGGATGGCCCCGTCGCGGTCAGCGGCACGGCTTGGCTCGACCGCGAATGGTCCTCGCAACCGCTGTCAGACACGCAAGACGGCTGGGATTGGTTCTCGCTGCAATTCGAAACCGGGGCCCGCATGATGGGCTTTGGCCTGCGCGACCGCGATGGCGCAGTCTACACCGCCGCCACCTGGATCGAACCAGATGGCACCACAACCGCCTATCCCAACGGCGCATTGCGGTTAACACCCCTTGGCCACGCCCAGGTCGCGGGCCGCACCGTTCCGGTCGAATGGCGGCTCGAACTGCCCGCGCGCGACCTAGACATTCGCACCACACCGGTCAATCCGCAAAGCTGGATGGATGTGTCCGTCTCCTATTGGGAAGGGCCCATCCGCTTCACGGGCAGCCATGAGGGGCGCGGTTATCTCGAGATGACGGGATACGACTGAACAGGCTCTAACAGGCAGGTTAGAGCCTGTTTCTAAGCTCAAAAATGACCCGAACACCGCCCTTTCCCCACGCCCACCCCACAAGATCGCCTCAA
This sequence comes from Paracoccaceae bacterium, assembly GCA_965229695.1. Lineage (GTDB taxonomy): Bacteria > Pseudomonadota > Alphaproteobacteria > Rhodobacterales > Rhodobacteraceae > JANSYL01. Next base: position 1,781,486 of record OZ245921.1, on the reverse strand, counting down.
CCAACCGCCCTACCGCCTCTCCTAAAATTCGAACTACTCCCCACCCGCCACCACAGCTTCACCCTGGCCATACTCGCCAAGCTGGCCTACTAGGCACCCATGTTTACGGCGACCCTTATCACCAACCCCGCCATGATCCTCGACCCCGCCATGGTCACCGCCCTGCGCGATGCCTTTGGCGGCGGCGATGCGGTCTGGCTCGATCCCAACCACGCAGCGGAATTCCCCCTGTCCAAACCGCCCAAAAACCTGACCCAGGTCTGGGAAAGCCTACAGGGCGAAGGGGTCGATCTGGTGATCCAACCCACCGAAAACCGGCGCAAGCGCCTGCTGCTGGCGGATATGGATTCCACCATGATCCAGCAGGAATGCATCGATGAACTGGCCGAGGCTGCGGGCTTTGGTGAGGCCGTCCGCGCCGTCACCAAACGCGCCATGAATGGCGAGCTGGATTTTGTCGAAGCGCTGCATGAACGCGTCGCCGTCATGCGCGACCTGCCCGCAACCGTGATCGATCAAGTCCTGGCCGAACGCATCACCATGATGCCCGGCGGCGCCACCCTGGTCGCCACCATGAAAGCCCATGGCGCTTATGCCGCCCTGGTCTCGGGCGGCTTCACCGCCTTCACCCAGGCCGTCGCCACCAAGCTTGGCTTTGACCATAACCGCGCCAACACCTTGGTGATCGAGGATGGCAAACTAACCGGCACCGTGGCCGAACCGGTCCTGGGCCGCCAAGCCAAGATCGACGCGCTGCATGAACTGACCGCGCAACTCGACATCCTGGCCGAAGATGTGCTGGCCATCGGGGATGGCGCCAATGACCTCGGCATGTTGGGTGAGGCCGGGCTTGGCGTCGCGGTGCATGCCAAACCCGCCGTCCAAGCCCAGGCCAAGCACCGCATCAACCACGGCGACCTGACCGCACTTCTCTACATCCAAGGTTACGCGAAAACCGATTTCGTCACAGCGTGAGTCGGGCTGCGGGTCAAGGATCGTCAGACCGCGGCACGCGGCGCCAAAGGCGTCCTTGAGGCGCGGGGCGACTCACAGACCAGGATCGGTTTGGCGCATTCAGGGCAAACCTGCCCCTGAATCGCCTCTCAGCAATTTCCCAAACCCAATCAGATCAGACCCGGCTAGGCGCCAAAGGCACCGCCGCGCCGCGCAATCGCGCGGCGCCCGGCCCAACCCCCGCAGGCCAAAGGCCGAGGGGGGCGGGAGCGCCCCCTTTACTCCGCCGGAACCGCCGCCTCTTCGATCCCCAAAGGATGGGCCAGCTTGTCCAACATCTCTTTCGGGCAGACCTGCAAGAAATTGGCGCGCTCGATATCCCAATGCTGCAAGATATCCGCCGCCTTCCGGCTTCCGGTTTCGCGCGCATGGGCCTGGATCAGACCTTTTAGCTGCGCCTCCCAATGATCCACCGTCACCGGGCAGGTCACCAGGGTTTCCAGGTTCATATTGATCTGCGCATCGCCTTCGGGGTCGTAAAGATAGGCCATCCCACCGGTCATCCCGGCGCCAAAATTGGCCCCGATGCTGCCCAGGATCACCGCAACCCCGCCGGTCATATACTCACACCCGTTGGAGCCGCAGCCTTCAACCACAACCTGCGCGCCCGAGTTTCGCACCGCAAAGCGCTCCCCCGCGCGCCCAGCGGCAAACAGATAGCCATCGGTCGCCCCGTAAAGCACCGTGTTGCCGATGATCACGTTTTCATCCGCCTTCAACGGGCTCATCTGCGGCGGTTTCACCACCACAATGCCGCCCGACAGGCCTTTGGCCACATAGTCATTGGCGTCGCCCGACACTTCCAGCTTCAACCCAGGCGCGGCAAACGCTCCAAGGGATTGCCCGGCCGAGCCTTCCAGCTTCACCGTCAAATGATCCGGCTGCAGCGCGTTGCGCATCCCAAAGCTCTGCACAATATGGCTCGACGTGCGCGTGCCAATCGTGCGCAGCGTGTTCTGCACCGCGTAAGACAGCTGCATCTTCTCGCCGTCTTTCAGGAACCGCGCCGCATCGGTCACGATCTGCGCGTCCAGCGTATCGGGCACCGCATTACGCGGCTTGTTACGGTCATATTCGATCCGATCCGCCCCATCGACGGTGATCAGCATCGGGTTCAGGTCCAGATCATCCAGATGCGCCGCGCCCCGGCTGACCTGGGTCAGCAGATCGGCACGCCCAATCACCTCGTCCAAGCTGCGCGCCCCGATGGAGGCAAGGATTTCCCGCACCTCGGTCGCGTAGAAGGTGATCAGGTTCACAACCTTATCGGCATTGCCGGTGAACTTATCGCGCAGCCGCTCATCCTGGGTACAGACGCCCACCGGGCAGGTGTTCGACTGACACTGGCGCACCATGATACAGCCCATCGCAATCAGGGCGGCGGTGCCGATGCCGTATTCCTCGGCCCCCATCATCGCGGCCATCACAATGTCGCGGCCCGTGCGCAACCCGCCATCGGTGCGCAGGGTCACCCGATCGCGCAGATGGTTCATCGCCAGAACCTGATGTGCCTCGGTCAGGCCCATTTCCCAGGGCAGACCGGCATATTTGATGCTGGTCGCGGGCGAGGCCCCCGTGCCGCCATTATGGCCCGAAACCAAAATGACATCCGCCTTGGCCTTGGCCACCCCGGCGGCAATGGTGCCCACGCCCGAGGACGCCACCAGCTTCACCGTCACCTTACAGCGCGGGTTGATCTGCTTGAGGTCATAGATCAGCTGCGCCAGATCCTCGATCGAATAGATGTCGTGATGCGGCGGCGGACTGATCAGCGTCACACCTTTGGTCGAATGCCGCAGCCGCGCGATCAGATCGGTGACCTTCATCCCCGGCAACTGGCCACCCTCCCCGGGCTTCGCGCCCTGGGCGACTTTGATCTCAAGCTCTTCGCAATGGTTCAGGTACTCCGCCGTTACGCCAAAACGTCCGGAGGCCACCTGCTTGATCTTGGCCGAGGGGTTATCGCCATTCGGCTCCGGCACAAAATGCGCCGGGTCTTCCCCACCCTCACCGCTGTCGGATTTTGCCCCGATCCGGTTCATCGCCACATTCAGCGTCTTATGCGCCTCCGGGCTCAGCGCACCCAGCGACATGCCGGGCGTGACAAAGCGTTTGCGGATCGAGGTGATCGATTCCACCTCCTCAATCGGCACCGGCTTGCCCAGCGCTTTGATATCCAACAGATCGCGCAGATGGATCGGCGGATTGCTCCGCATCTTTTCGGAATATTGCTGCCACAGCTGATAAGACGACCGGTTACAGGCCATCTGCATCATATGCATCGTGGTCGCTTCCCAAGCGTGCTTTTCGCCCGACCGGCGCGCTTTGTAGAAACCGCCAATGGGCAGCACCTCTTGCCCGCGCAGCCAGGCTTTGGCGTGTACTTCCTCGACCTTGCGCTGCAACCCGCTGACGCCAATGCCCGAAATCCGGCTCAGCATACCGGGGAAGTAATCGGCCACCATCGCGCGGCTCAGGCCCACGGCCTCAAAGTTCAGCCCACCGCGATACGAGGAAATCACCGAGATTCCCATCTTCGACATGATTTTCAGCAGGCCCGCATCAATGGCCGCGCGATAGCGCGCCATGGCTTCGGTCAAGCTGCCATCGATCAGCCCCCGGTCGATCCGATCCGCAATCGAATCCTGCGCCAAATAGGCGTTCACCGTGGTCGCGCCACAGCCCACCAGCACGGCAAAATAATGCGGGTCGATACATTCCGCCGACCGCACATTCAGCGAACAGAAGGTCCGCAAACCCTGGCGTGTCAGCCAGGAATGCACCGCGCTGGTGGCCAGGATCATCGGCATCGGCACCCGCGCCTCGGTCTGCGCTTGGTCAGTCAGCACAATATGCCCCGCTCCCGAGCGCACGGCATCTTCGGCCTCGGCCCGGATACGCTCCAACCCTTGGCGCAACCCGCCCTGGGCCCCGCCAGCGGGGAAGGTACAGTCGATTGTGATCACGCTATCCCCGAAATGCTCCAGCATCCGGTCAAACTGCGCATTGCCGACAAAGGGGCTGTCCAGCACCAGAATCTCGGTCTGGCTGCTGTCTTCATCCAGCACGTTCTTCAGATTGCCGAAACGCGTCTTCAGGCTCATCACCCGGTATTCGCGCAAACTATCGATCGGCGGGTTCGTCACCTGGCTAAAGTTCTGCCGGAAGTAATGGCTCAGCGGGCGGTACTGGCTCGACAAAACCGCCGCGGGCGTGTCGTCCCCCATCGAGGCGATTTGTTCTTTCCCATCCTCGGCCATCGGGGCCAGGATTTGCTCCAACTCCTCAATGCTATAACCCGCGCCGATCTGGCGTTTCCGCAGCTCTGAGCCGCTGAACAAGGTGGTTTCCGTCACACCCTCGGTTTCGGCGGCCAGATCGGTGATCTTGCCCACCCATTCGCCAAAAGGCCGCGCATTGGCCAGCGCATCCTTGATCTCGGTGTCATGGAACAACTGCTGTTCCTGCATATCCACGGCAATCATCTGCCCCGGGCCCAGCGCGCCCTTTTCAACCACCGTGGCCTCATCAATCGGCACCATCCCGGCCTCAGACCCCGCGATCAGCAAGCCATCGCCGGTCACGACATAGCGCATCGGCCGCAACCCGTTCCGGTCCAACCCGGCACAGACCCAACGCCCATCGGTCATCGCCAGGGCGGCGGGGCCGTCCCAGGGTTCCATGACCGAATTGCAGTAGGAATACATATCCTGCCAAGCCTGCGGCAGCTCGGTCGCCGTCTGGCTCCAGGCCTCGGGCACCAGCATGGTCTTGGCCATCGGCGCATTCCGCCCGGCCCGCACCAACACCTCAAACACCGCATCCAGGGCCGCACTATCCGACGCGCCATTGGCGATGATCGGCTTAATATCCTCGGCCATGTCACCGAAGTAACTGGAGGACAGCCGGATCTCGTGGCTTTTCATCCAGTTCACATTGCCCTTCAGCGTGTTGATCTCACCATTATGCGCCAACATGCGGAACGGCTGCGCCAACCACCATTGCGGGAAGGTGTTCGTCGAATAGCGCTGGTGATAGATCGCAAAGGCGCTCTCAAAGCGCTCATCTTTCAGGTCCGGATAAAACTCCGCCACCTGTTCGGCCAGCATCATGCCTTTGTAGATGATCGACCGGCAAGACAGCGAACAGATGTAAAGCTGCGGGATCTGCGCCGCCGCCGCCGCCTTTTCGATCCGGCGACGGATCACATAAAGCTCGCGCTCAAAGGTTTCTTCATCCACCCCTTTGGAGTTCGAGATGATGATCTGCTCAATCTCAGGCCGGGTCGCGTTGGCCTTTTCCCCCAGAACCGAGATATCCACGGGCACATGGCGCCAACCATAGATGTAATAGCCCATCCGCAAGACTTCGGATTCCACGATCGTCCGGCAGGTTTCCTGGGCGCCAAAATCACTGCGCGGCAGAAACACCTGGCCCACCGCCATCAACTCATTGATGCGCGGCTCATGCCCGGTGCGCACGACCTGATCGTAAAAGAACTTGGGCGATATCTGCACATGAATGCCCGCGCCATCCCCGGTCTTGCCATCGGCATCGACAGCGCCCCGGTGCCAAATGGCTTTCAGCGCGGTGATCCCGGCCTCCACCACCTCACGGCGCTTTTCGCCATCGATCGACACAACCAGCCCAACGCCACAGGAGGAATGTTCATCCTCGGCCCGGAACAGGCTGTTTTCATCCATCCAACGGCGCTTTTCTTCCTCGGCGGCGGCCCAATTGGCATCGAATTTGGTCATTGGCTCTCTCCTTCGAGGTAGGCATGCAAGGCCGCCAATTCCTCGGCTTCCGTGCTTTGTTTCGCGTCGGGCCAGGCCGGCAGCCAGCCGGGCCGATGGTCGACAAAGATCTCATCTTTCACGGCCAGGCCGCTTTGATCATCCAAAAGGCCAGCGGCGATGTATTTCACCGGCTTGCCCTGCATCTTCCACCACAGCGTGGTGCCGCAGGTGCCGCAAAACACGCGCTCGCCCCATTCGCTGGCTTGATAGGCGATGATCGCCTCTTCACCCTGAATGTCGATCTGGTTGACCCGAACCGACACCAATGGCCCGCCACCGGTCCAACGCTGGCACTGGCCGCAATGGCACATCTGAATATCCGTGCTGGCCAACTCGGCCTGCACCGAAACCGCGCCGCACAAACACTGACCGGATCGCATCAGCACACCCCCCGCAGCCAGGGGTCCGTATTTCGCGCGAAAAACGCCCCGGAAAACACGCGTGTTCCGCCAACCCGATGTGCCAACCCGCTCATGCCGATCCCTCCGGCGGTGGGGCATTTACCATTTCCAGAACCTCGGCCTCGGTCATCCGTTTCCGATCACCGGCAAAAGCATGGCTGGCCGGTTTCTGATCGACATAAACCTCAATCGCGAAATCCATCCCGTCGAACGCATCCAGGCTGCCGGCAGACAGGCTCAACATCCCCTGCATCGGCCCCTCGGCCGTCAAACGCCAAAACAGGCTCGATCCGCAAATTTTGCAGAACCCACGTTCGGCCCATTCCGACGATGTGTAGGTTTGCAGGTTCTCTTCCCCCTGCCAGGTCACGCCGCCCGGCGGAAATTGCAGGCCCAGCTCAATGCCGCCGGAAAACTTGCGGCACATCTCGCAATGGCAGGCCCCGTATTCGGTCGGCGCCTCGGCCAGTTCATACCGCACGGCCCCGCACAGGCAGCCTCCGGTTGTCGATGCCATCAGCCCGCCTCCTGTCCGAGGAATGGCAGGGCCGACATCATCTCTCCGCAGTCGTAAATCGGCTGCATGGTCAGAAAGCCGCGCTCACCCGGTTCGGCAAATTCCATCGGGGAATAATTGCCTTCAAAGCTTTCGCCATTGGGCAAGGTCACGGTTTCCAACCCGCCAAAGAACATCCGCCAACCTTCATGGACAAACTGATTGCCCTGGGTCATGCGCGGCCCTTCGCCGGTGTCATATTGATAGGCGAACTCCGTCACCAACAGCGTGCGGCCATCAACCACGACCTCTTCGCCCGTCAGGCTGTCAAACCCGGTATAGTCGCGCTGTCGGGTGCCCAGCGGCCCCTCCTGCACAATCGAAAACACCATCGAATCGCTGCCCGTCGACAACAGCTCGGTCAGGCTGGCGGGGTCTTCTTCGGGCTCGACAATCGTGCCGGTGATATCGCCGCGCAAATCCCAAGACCGCAGCCAGCGAAACTCCGCATCGGTGAAGGACAGGTAAAACGGCCCATCGCTGTCGATGGAAACCCGCCAATGGGTGCCCTCGGGATCACCTTCGCAAGTCCAGTAATGGCTCACCGTGCAACTGCGCGCTTGCGAGGTCAGAAACGCCGTACAGCCTTCGGGCACCTGGAACAGGCGACCCCCATCCTGCGCGGCCACCGGCACGCTCAGGCCCAGCGACCCCAGCAGGGTCGCGGCAGCGAAAAACGCGGTCTGTGTGTTCCGACCAAACATTGTGTCAGCACTCCTGGCCTTTAACCTTTTTCCATCTTGGCGGGCGCACCCGCCGCAGTGGCACTCATATGCACGCCCTGTGTACAGGGTGTGTACGCTCTGTGCCCCGTTGGCGGGGCACCGCAAAACCGGTTAACCCGTCACTCAGCCGCCACCGATCCGGTCGCCGCCAGCTTTTCCAAAATCGCCTCAGCCGCCTCGCGCCCATCGCGGATCGCCCAAACCACCAGGCTCGCGCCGCGCACGATGTCACCCACCGCGTAGACGTTTTCCAACTCGGTCTCATGGGTGCGGAAATTGGCTTTCACCGTGCCCCAGCGCGTCACCTCAAGCTCGGGGCAATCCCAAAGCGCCGGCAAATCCTCGGGCTCAAATCCAAGCGCTTGGATCACCAGATCAGCGTCTTCGATGTAATCGGCGCCTTCGATGATCTCGGGGGCTTGCCGCCCGGTGGCATCGGGCTGACCCAGGCGCATTTTCTGCACCATCACCCCGGTTACGGCATCACCCGAGAAGCCTTTGGGCGCGGAAAGCCACACGAATTCAACGCCTTCTTCCTCGGCATTCTGAACCTCGCGCTGCGAGCCAGGCATATTGGCCCGGTCCCGACGATAGAGGCATTTGACGCTGGTCGCGCCCTGCCGGGTGGCCGTGCGCACGCAATCCATCGCCGTGTCGCCCCCGCCGATCACCACCACGCGCTTGCCTTCGGCGTTCAGCTCGCCCGAGTCATATTCCGGCACCTCATCGCCAAACCCTTTGCGGTTCGAAGCGGTCAGGTAATCAATCGCTCGCACAATGCCGTCGGCCCCAACGCCCGGCGCTTGCAGGTCACGGGATTTGTAAACGCCAGTCGCGATGACCAGGAAATCATGTTTGGCGCGCAGCTCGTCCAGGCTGATGTCTTCGCCAACATTACAGTTCAGCTCAAACTTCACACCCCCCTGCTCAAGCTGATCGTTGCGGCGCACCACAACCTCTTTCTCCAGCTTGAACCCGGGAATCCCATAGGTCATCAACCCGCCCGCCCGGTCGTAGCGATCATAGACGGTGACCTGCAAACCGGCGCGGCGCAACACATCCGCTGCCGCCAAGCCGCCAGGACCCGCACCGATAATGCCAACACTTTCAGGGCGTTCGACCGAAGGCGCGATGGGTTTAACCCAGCCTTCTTCCCAGGCGGTATCAGTGATGTATTTCTCGACCGAGCCGATCGTGACAGTGCCATGGCCCGATTGTTCAATCACGCAATTGCCCTCGCACAGGCGGTCCTGCGGGCAAATCCGGCCACAAATCTCGGGAAAGGTGTTGGTGGCCTGGCTAATCTCGTATGCTTCTTGCAACCGACCTTCGGCGGTCAGCTTCAGCCAATCGGGGATGTTGTTGTGCAAGGGACAATGGCTTTGACAATAGGGCACGCCACATTGGCTGCAGCGCCCGGCCTGCTCCGCCGCCTTTTCGCGAGCGTACTCGCCATAGATCTCTTGGAAATCTTCCTTCCGCAGATCCGGCGGACGCTTTTCGGGCATCGCCTTGTCAACGGTGACAAATTTCAGCATGGGTTGCTTGGCCAAGAACTCTCTCCCAACTTCCTCGCGCGTCTATACAAAGCGCCGGAACGGATAAAAAGACAATAATGCTGACCTATTTGCTATTTTCGAGGCTTTTTAGAGCGGGCGAGGCGAAAGTTTCCGTGCATATAAGTCATATGAGCTTACCTATATTGAATTTAGCTGCTTCGAATCAATGCATTAATCATCGCATGGGCCCATGGGGTGTTGCGCGATGAGCCTGTGGCATCTGATCCTTTTGGCGCTGATCCAGGGCATAACCGAGTTTTTGCCGATCTCCTCCTCGGGTCATTTGGTGCTTTTGCCGAATCTCACAGGGTTGGAAGATCAGGGCCTGGTGATTGATGTTGCGGTGCATGTGGGCACCTTGGGCGCGGTGATCCTGTATTTCTGGCGTGACGTGGCAATGGCCCTTGGCGGCTTGCCCCGGATGCTCACCGGACGGATCGACACGCCGGGCGCAAAGCTGGCCTTTCTGCTTTTGGTCGCCACCATTCCCGTGATCATCGCCGGGCTAATCCTGCATGTCACAGGCCTGACCGACGCCTTGCGGTCCGTCGCGGTCATTGGCTGGGCAATGCTGCTGTTTGGGATCTTCCTTTACTGGGCTGACCGAACCAAACCCGAAACCCATCAAACCCAAGATTGGACGCTGCGCCACGCCGTCACCATGGGCCTTTGGCAAGCGGTTGCGCTGATCCCCGGCACCTCGCGCTCGGGCATCACAATCACGGCGGGGCGATTATTGGGCTATGACCGCGAAAGCGCAGCACGGATTGCGATGTTGATGTCGATCCCCACCATCATGGCCTCGGGCATTTTGCTGGGGGCTGAGGTGATCGGCACCGCCAATGCGGCCGCCGCCCGCGATGGCGCGATTGCGGCTGGGTTTGCCTTTGTCTCGGCGCTCGCAGCACTGGCGCTGATGATGCGCCTGCTGAAAAGCGTTAGCTTCACGCCTTACGTGATTTACCGCGTGATCCTGGGCGTTTTGCTGCTGGTGATCGCCTATAGCTAACCGCGCATATTTGCGGCGCTTTCTTTCAGCTCGGCATACTGACCATCGGGGCGGAAGGGCCACAGATAGTCATCTAGCACCGCCTCCATCGCCGTGGGCTCAATACCCAGATCGGCGAAGCCCATCGCATCTTCCGACACCAGATTGTCATTGCGCAGATTGCGCACCTGATCGCGGGTCAGCACGCCATTGGGGATCAACCCCAGGGTGACGGTCTGCATCAGATCGAAGCCCCACCCCATGATCGACGCCACAAAGAACGGCATGTTCAGGATCAGACGACGACGGCGAATGACGTCCAACATCTGCTGCATCAATTCACGGAAGGTATGAATGTCTGGCCCGCCCAGTTCATAGATGCCCGGTTTTGCCGTACCCTCCACACCCATGACAGCAGCCTGGGCCACGTCATCCACATAAACCGGCTGGAACCGCGTTTCCGCGCCCACAACCGGCAGGATCGGGCCCATCCGGGTCATCGCGGCAAAGCGGTTAAAGAACTGATCTTCGGCTCCAAAGATGATCGAGGGGCGCAGTATCATGGCTTGCGGGAACCCTTCCAGCACCAGGGCCTCGCCCTCGGCCTTGCTGCGGGCGTAGTCGCTATTGCTATCGAGATCAGCCCCGATGGCCGAGACATGAACCATGCGCGCCACGCCTTCTTCGGTGGCGATCTGCGCCACGCGGCCCGCCCCTTCGGCTTGCACGGCGTCAAACTTGTTCTTTCCGCGCTCAGCCAGAATGCCGACGCAGTTCACCACAACCTCGGCCCCGTGGATGGCCGCGCGCACCGAATCGTCATCGCGCAGATTGGCCAAAACCGGCTCGACCTGGCCGACAACACCATAGGGACGCACGAACAGCGCCTCATTCGGGCGGCGCACCGCCACGCGCACGCGCCAGCCGTCTTTCGCCAGGCGTCGCGCGATGTAGCGTCCTACAAAGCCCGAACCGCCGAATATGGTGACGAGTTTCGCCATGGGTGCCGTCCTCCGGTCGTCGTTTAAGCCGGACATACGCCGCGTCAAAACTCCGAACAAGGCGCAAATCGTCCCAATTTCATAGCTCACACAAATGCGGCTGGCCATCACCCGCAGCGCGACCTAGGAGTTAAATCATGTCTGCGCTTCGCCTGCCTGGTTTTCGCTGGCGGTTCGGCTTGCTCTTTGGGGTGGGCCTGGCCGCGCTATCGGCTATGGCCGAGGCGCAAGAGGTGACGTTAAGCGCCCAGGGCGCCTCGGGCGATCTGGTCGATCGGCTGCGGGGAACCTCGCTGCTTTTGCGCCCCAGCGAAGATGGAACGGCGCGATCAGGACAAGACATCGTGGCCGCTGCCCGCAGCGATTATGGGCGGCTGATCGGTGTACTTTATGAGGCCGGATATTTTGCCCCCATCATCAATATCCGCTTGGACGGGCGTGATGCCGCGCGGCTGTCGCCCTTTTCCGCGCCTGCCCGCGTCGATCGCATCCAGATAGACATCGCCACCGGTGCCCCCTTTCGCCTGGGCCAGGCCCAAATCGCGCCGCTGGCCGGCAACACCGAACTGCCGGAGGGGTTCCGGCCTGGCGGCGCGGCCTCTACCCCCCTGCTGCGCGAAACCACCGAAGCTGGCTTGGATGGCTGGCGCAACCAAGGCCATGCGCTGGCCGATGTCGGATCGCAACGCATCACCGCCCGCAACCGTGAGGCCGTGTTGAATGTCGATGTCACGCTGGACCCAGGGCCAGTCGTGACCTTTGGCAACCTACTGCCGCAGGGCCATGAACGGATGCGCCCCGAACGGATCATTGCCATCGCCGGTCTGCCGACGGGTGAGATTTACTCACCAGCGGCCCTGGAACGCGTTGAGGAACGGCTGCGCGACACCGGGGTGTTTTCGGCCGTCAGCCTTGAGACCCAGCCGCTGCGCGCAGGCGATGTGATGGATTACGCCGCCATCATTGACGAAGCGCCCCTGCGCCGCTTGGGATTTGGGGTCGAGCTGTCATCTTCCGACGGATCGGCTGTGTCGACCTATTGGCTGCATCGCAACCTGCTTGGCGGGGGCGAACGACTGCGTTTTGATGCCTCGGTCGCGGGGATCGGCACGGGCGATGGGCGGCCCGATATAGAACTGGGCGCGCGGCTTGATCGCCCCGCCACCTTCACCGCCGACACGACCCTGAACCTAACGCTGGATGGCGCCTGGCTGGACGAACCGCTTTATGAGCTTGCCTCGATCGCCGCGGGCATTGGCGTCGAGCATTGGATCAGCCGCACGACAACAGCGCGCGCGGGCATCACCATCACCCAAAGCGAAATCGACGACGCGCTTGGCAATCGCAGCGTCACGCTGGCGACGCTGCCCATCGGTGTGACCTATGACAACCGCGACAACCCGCTGGATGCCCGCGCCGGCGCCTTTGGCGAGCTTGAGCTTGCCCCCTTCCTGGCCTTCGGCGGTGAGGGCGGCGCGCGGATGACCCTGGATGCCCGCGCCTATCGCGGCTTTGGCGCGTCGGATCGTACGCGCCTTGCCGGGCGGTTCCAACTTGGCACCATCACCGGGGCGGATATCACCGATATCCCACCTGATGCGCTGTTCTATTCCGGCGGCTCCGGCACTGTGCGTGGGCAGGATTTCCAGGCCCTTGGCGCGCTGCAAAACGGCGTGGCCAGCGGCGGGCGCAGCTTTCTGGGCCTGTCGGGCGAGCTGCGGCATGACATCGGTGATACCGATTTTGGGGTCGTGGGCTTTGCCGATTTCGGCCTGATCACCACGGACGATTTTGGCGGCGGCGCGTCGGATTATCATGCCGGGGCCGGGTTCGGCCTGCGCTATGACACGCCTTTTGGGCCCATTCGCATCGATCTGGGCACGCCAGCCAGCGACGGGCGTTTTGGGCAGGAATTGTTCCTTTATATCGGCATTGGGCAGGCGTTCTGATGCGGCGCGCAGCGATCCCCTTGGCATTTGGCCTGGCGATGAGCGTGACGCCCGCAGCCTTGGCGCAAGAAAATGCCGAAGCGGACGGCACGCGGCTTGAACGTTTTCTGGAGGAACAGCTTTCTGCCGGTGATGGGTTCGATGTCGACCTAACCGGGTTTCGTGGCGCGCTGTCCTCCGCCGCGCAACTGGAGCGCCTGACAATTTCGGATGCCGAAGGCGAGTGGCTGATCTTGGAGGAGGCGCAGCTTGAATGGACCCGATCCGCGCTCCTTCGCGGGGTGCTGGATGTCCAAGCGCTGACAGCCGAACGATTGCAGGTGCTGCGCACGCCCCTGCCTGCCAGTGGTCCCGATTTGCGCCCGGCGGAGGCGACGCCCTTTGCCCTGCCAGAGCTGCCGGTCGAAATTCAAATCGCCGAGGTCGCCATCGCAGAATTGTCGCTTGGCGAACCGATTCTTGGCCAGGCAGCGCAGTTTTCCTTCCAAGGCAGCGCCTCTTTGGCCGAGGGCGACGGACACGCAAATCTGGAATTGATCCGGCAAGATGGCCCGCAAGGGGTGTTTGACCTCGACACGCGCTACACCAACACCACCCGCGAATTGTCGCTGTCCCTATCACTGGAGGAAGCCGCCGGGGGCCTGATTTCAGACCTGCTGAACCTGCCAGATCGCCCGGCTCTGTCCCTTTCCGCCAACGGCAGCGGGCCCATCACTGATTTCACCGCAGATATCGCGCTGGCCAGCAATGGCACCCCGCGTTTTGGCGGGCAGGTGACCAGCCGCAGTCAAACTGAAACCGGTGATCATGTGATCGCTGTGGATTTGGGTGGCGATATCTCACCCCTGGTCATTGCAGACTATCGGGATTTCTTCGGCGATGATGTTACGCTGCAAAGCCAGGTCACCCTGTTTGAAGATGGCCGGATCGCGTTGGAGGGGCTATCGCTGCGCAGCGCGGCGCTTTCGCTCAGCGGCGATGTCGCCCTGCGGGCTGATGGCCACCCCCAGGCCTTCCATCTGACCGGGCGTTTGGCCGACCCGAACGCGCCCAGCGTTCGGTTACCGATCCCCAACCAAGACCTGCGGATTGGCGCGGCGGATTTGGACATCTTTTTCGATGCCGCCGAGGGCGAACGTGTCAGCGGTCAGTTCTTGGTCCAAGGCTTGGATGCCGACACGCTTAGCATCGCGCAGATCAGCGCCGAGATCGCCGGCGCGATCACCGAACAAGACGGCGCGGTTAGCGCGGTTGTCGCCTCCCTCTCTGCCGATACCCAAGGCCTTCGGCATCGCGACCCAGCGCTTTCCCAAGCGCTTGGCGAGGACCACAGCCTGCGCAGCGATCTGTCCTGGATCGAAGGCGCGCCGGTCTTTCTGACCAATCTAGACCTGCGCGCGGGCGATGTGGCTCTGACTGGCGCGGCATCGGTCGCGGCATCGGGCATGGCGGTGCAAATTGCCCTGGGCGTTGATGCGATTGCAGAAGACCTGACGCGCTTCGCGGCGGTGGCCGGACAAACTTTGGCCGGATCGGTGACCGGCAGCTTGGAGGGGCAGATCGAGGCGCTTTCAGGCGCATTCGACCTCACGCTAACCGGTACCGGGCGTGATCTTGAGATTGTCGAGGGGTTGCCCTCAGAACTGCTGGCCGGCGACACGACCCTGACCCTGCAAGCGCGGCGCGACGAAACCGGCATAAGCCTTGAGGCATTGAACCTGGACGCCGCCGAGCTGGATCTTGAGGCCCAAGGACGCTTGAGCGCGGACCTTGGCGCGCTTGTTGCCAATGTTGAACTGGCCAATCTGGGCCGCTTCGTGCCGGTCGTACCGGGGCCTGTCAGCGCACGTTTGTCGCTGGAACGACAAGGCAGCGACCCCTGGCAGACCCAAGCGCAAATCGATGGTCCCGCTGGCGTTACCGTGGCGCTGCAGGGCCTGGTTGGCCTGCCAAATGGCCATGTCGATCTGACCGCCAATGGTCAACTCCCCCTCGCGCTGGCCAACCGCGCTATCGCGCCCCGATCCGTCTCGGGCAATCTGGGGTTCGATTTGGCATTAAGCGGCGCGCCCGAGATTGCTGGGCTATCCGGCCAATTCTCAGCCTCCGGCGTTCGCGTGGCGCTGCCCACGATCCAAACAGCCCTCGAATCCGTGTCGCTGAGCGGCGGCTTAAGCAATGGTGCGGTTTCGACCGTTTTGAGCGGTCGGATCGGCACCGGCGGTCAGGTGCAAGCTGACGCCCGGGTCAGCCTGCTCGACCCGGGCCTACCTGCCCAAATCACCATCCAAGGCCGCGACCTGCGCCTGGTCGACCCAACCTTATACGAAACACGGATCACCAGCGCCGATCTAACCTATGCCGGAAACCTGACCGGATCGGCGCAGGTGTCGGGCACCATCACTTTGGGCGAAACCGAGCTGCGCGTGCCGGAAACCGGCCTGGGCACCGCGCAAATCCCCCAGATCACCCATATCGGCGAAAGCTTCGCCGAGCGCCAAACCAGGATTGCCGCGGGCCTGGTTCAAACCGGCTCTGGCAGTGCGGTCGGCAATCTTGGCCTGGACCTCACGATCACCGCCCCTGGCCGGGTCTTTCTACGCGGGCGCGGGTTGGATGCCGAACTGGGTGGCACGCTGCGCCTGGGCGGAACCAGCGCAAATGTCATCCCCGCCGGGCGCTTCGATCTGATCCGGGGGCGGTTATCGATCCTAGGGACACGGCTGGACCTGTCCGAAGGCTCGGCCACGCTGCAGGGCAATTTCGATCCATTTATCCGACTACTGGCCAGCAGCCGCACGCCGGGGTACCGCATCGATGTCGGCTTGATCGGCCTAATTTCCGCGCCCGAAATTAGCTTCTCGTCGGATCCGGCCTTGCCCGAGGATGAGGTGCTTGCGCAGCTTTTGTTCGGGCGATCTGTTTCCGCCCTATCGCCGGTTCAATTGCTGCAACTGGCCGATGCGGCGGCTGGCCTGGCTGGTGGATCGTCACAATCGGGCATTTTCGCCAGCCTGCGTGAGGGGACGGGGTTGGACGATCTGGATTTCCAGACCGATGAAACCGGCAATGCCGCCGTGCGTGCTGGGCGGTATCTGTCGAATAATGTCTATACCGACCTGACCCTGGGCGCGAGTGGCGAAACCGATCTGTCGCTGAATATCGACCTGACCGACAACATCACCGCACGCGGCAGTTTTTCCTCGGATGGCGATAGCAGCGTGGGTGTGTTTTTCGAACGCGATTACTAAGCCGGGCATTTTCCCGCCTCAGGCCGTTGACACGCCCTGGCCCCCGCAGTATCTGCCGCTCTCACGACACCGGCCCAGGTGGCGGAATTGGTAGACGCGCTAGCTTCAGGTGCTAGTGTCCGTATGGACGTGGAGGTTCGAGTCCTCTCCTGGGCACCATCCCTCTCCGACAGCCGACGCGCAGCAGGATCGAGGTAGATTTGACCATCCATTTGCATCAGAACGATTTGCCCGACGGCTTGGATTTAGGCCCGGTGGTTGCGATCGACTGTGAAACCATGGGGTTGAACCCACATCGCGATAGGCTGTGTGTGGTGCAGCTTTCGGCGGGCGATGGCGATGCGCATCTGGTCCAAATCGCCCAAGGCCAGACCGAGGCGCCCAACCTGGTCAGGCTTTTGACCAACCCGGATGTCCTTAAGCTGTTTCATTTTGGTCGGTTCGATATCGCGGTCATGTATCACGCGTTTGGCGCGCTGACCGCGCCGGTCTTTTGCACCAAGATCGCGTCAAAACTGGTGCGCACCTATACCGACCGCCATGGGCTGAAGAACCTGCTGCAAGAACTGCTGGATATCGATATCTCGAAACAGCAACAAAGCTCGGATTGGGGGGCGGAAACGCTGAGTGAGGCGCAAAAGGCTTATGCAGCTTCGGACGTCTTGTACCTGCACCGTCTGAAGGACAAGCTAGAACGGCGTCTGGCCCGCGAAGGCCGCCGTGATTTGGCCCAAGCCGCATTTGATTTCCTTCCTACGCGGGCAAAGCTTGATCTGGCGGGTTGGCCCGAAATCGACATTTTCGCGCATTGATCACCCGGCATGGCGCGGACGAACCGATATTCGACCATCGTCTCTTGGGTGAAAATCGCGCTTCCGACCCTGGCCTTGGGGCTGTTGGCATCGCTTTTCCTGTTTTCGCGCACGCCCGATCCCGACGCAGCTCTGCCGTTGACGGAACTGGACCTTGATCAGGTCGCCATTGAACAGCGCCTGTCGCAGCCACGCTTTGCCAGCACCTTGGATGATGGGCGCGAGATCACGCTGATCGCTGACAGTATTTTGCAATCCTCGCGTGCAACCAGCCAGATTTTCCTGGAAACGGTCGAGGTGGAACTGGAACTGTCGACCGACGATGGCGGCAACGCGGTGCTGAACGCCAATGATGGACAGGTCGATTTGATCGACCAGATCGCCGATCTTATGGGCGATGTCAGGATGCGCACGTCGGACGGGTATCATTTGAACAGCGACGCGATGACCATCGGCATTGGCGAAGGGCTTTCGCTGGTGTCGCCCGGCCCGGTCCACGGCCGCGGCCCTGATTTTGAGCTTGAAGCGGGCGCGATGGAGTTAAGCGGGCCCAGTGGTGCTGCGGTTCTTCATTTTACCAACGGCGTCCGCCTGCTATATGGCACTGGGGACTAAGGAAAACCAATGCGCCACGTCATTTTCAGCTGCCTTGCAGGCTTGGCCTGCATCCTTTTTTTCGCCAGTGAAAGCTTCGCCCAGGTTGAGGTTGGATTTGGCGGCGAGGAACGTGATTCGGACGAACCGATTGAGGTTGTGTCCGATACGCTCAGCGTTGATCAGGATACCGGCGAGGCGATCTTTACCGGCAATGTGGTGGTGGTGCAGGGCGATTTGCGGATGGCGGCCGCCCGCGTGCGCGTGACCTATAGCGACACCGATACCGGGCGTGAGATGGACGAAATGTTCGCCACCGGTGGCGTCCTAATCACCCAGGGCGAAGACGCTGCCGAAGGCAATGATGCCCGCTATGACGTGATCAGCGGCATGTTGCGGATGACCGGCAATGTCTTGGTGACCCAAGGCAATGCCACGGTTGCGGGTGATGTGTTTGTCATGGACATGGAAACCGGCAACGGCACCGTCGAAGGCCGCGTGCGCACCCTATTGGAAACGGGTGGCGATGATGAGTGATCCTGCCCCCTCGCTGACCGTGACCGATGGCCAGCACGGCCTTGAGGTCGACAACCTGCGCAAAAGCTATCGCAAGCGGCCGGTGATCCGCGATGTGTCCCTGTCGCTCAAGCGGGGGGAGGTTGTGGCGCTGCTGGGGCCAAACGGGTCGGGCAAAACCACATCGTTTTATTGCATCGCGGGGCTGATCACGCCCGATGGCGGCACCGTCACCATCGATGGGCAGGATGTGACGCTTTACCCGATGTATCGCCGTGCCCGCGCCGGGATCGGGTATCTGCCCCAGGAAATGTCGATCTTTCGCGGCCTGTCGGTCGAAGACAACATCATGGCCATCCTAGAGGTGGTCGAACGCGACCGCGCCACGCGTCGGGACCGATTGGAAGATCTGCTATCAGAGTTTTCAATCGGCCATTTGCGGCGCGCGCCTGCGCTATCCTTGTCGGGCGGTGAACGGCGGCGCGCGGAAATCGCACGCTGCCTCGCCTCCAAGCCGCGTTATGTGCTGCTTGATGAACCATTTGCCGGGGTCGACCCGATTGCCGTCGGCGATATTCGCGGCTTGGTCTCCGAGCTTAAGACACGCGGTATCGGGGTGCTGATCACCGACCATAACGTTCGGGAAACATTGGAAATTGTGGATCGCGCGTACATCTTGCATGATGGCGCGATCATCATGTCCGGCACCCCGGATGAGGTTGTGCAAGACGAAAACGTGCGCCGCGTTTACCTGGGCCAAAGCTTCCGCCGATCTTAACCACTGCGTCACCGCTATACGTTGACAGCAGACCCGTTTTCATCGCCAAATACACCTGATGTTCGCGCTTGCTTCATCTCTGATTCCAACGGTTCGTTTCGGACAGGATTGGGCACATTTGCATTTCAGCACACGAACAGCTTTCGGCTGCACACCCCTGGCTTAACGGCCCGGATCAGCTGTGTGCGCCACATTTGTGGAGGACCTATGCGCTATCAAATCAGCGGAAAACAGATCGATATCGGCGATGCCTTGCAGACCCATGTCAAGGAATGCCTGAGCGGGGTCATGGAGAAATACGCCGAACGGCCGACCGACGCCCATATCATTTTTTCGCGCAGCGGGGCCGAATTTGTGGCCGAAGTCACGGTCCATCTTTCCACCGGTTTGACAGCCTCGGCCAAAGGCCATGACCATCAGATTTACGCAGCCTTCGATAGCGCCTGCGACAAGATGGAAAAGCAATTGCGGCGCTATAAACGGCGTTTGAAAGACCATCACCGCGAACGCCAGCACCCCGTTGATGTTCTGGATGCACCGATGTATGTGCTCGCCGGAGCTCAGGACAATGAGGATGACGCGTCCGAGCCCGAAACTTTGCAACCGATCATTGTCGCTGAGATGGAAACCCGGGTTCCGTCGTTATCAGTAGGCGAGGCCGTGATGCAGATGGAAATTGCCGGGGCGCCTGTGCTGGTGTTCCGAAACGAAGGACATAACGGGGTGAATGTGGTCTACAGACGCGACGACGGCAACGTTGGGTGGATCGACCCCGGATCGAGCGACGCGAAACCCGCGTCCTAATACGACCAGCCGCGCGCGGCAGCGCGCGGCGACACCTGAGGGGTAGGGAATGGACCTGTCGTCTTTGCTAAAGCCGCGCGCCGTTAAGGTGGTCAGCGATGTCTCCAGCAAAAAGCGTCTGCTGCAAACGATTTCGGACATGGCCGAGGGGCTGATTGGCCAGCCGTCCGCGCGGATTTTTGAAGCCTTGCAAGAACGCGAGGGGCTGGGGCCCACCGGCGTTGGCCATGGCGTGGCCTTGCCGCACGCCCGGCTGCCCGATCTGACTGAGGTCCACGGTGCCTTTCTGCGCCTGGACCGCTCGATTGATTTCGAAGCGGCGGACCGTCAGCCGGTGGATTTGGTTTTCGCGCTGTTTGCACCTTCCGACACGGGCGTTGAGCATCTGAAAGCCTTGGCGTTGGTGTCACGCACGCTGCGCGATCCGGCACTTTGTGCAAAGCTGCGGGCCAATTCCGACCCCACCACCCTGCACACCATGCTGACCGAGCGCGAGGCAAGCCAGGCCGCCTAGGACTGGTTCCAAGCCTTAAAGCCAAAGGTCAAATAATCGCGGCGATAGACATCCATCGCCGCTTTTTCGATCCGATCATCATAGATGTCGGCCAGCGCGATTTCGGACGCTGGCGGCTCGGTCCCCGGGGTGGGCGCATCAACGCCAACCTCCGCCGCCAAAAGCGGCAGCATGTCCTCAGCATCCGCTTCGTGGATCATCCGGTGCGGCAGGGCGAAGCTCGCAGCCCCTTGCAGGATCGCGGTTTGCGTGGCCCAGGCCTGATCGACGCGAACGCTGGTTTGCCCCGCCAGATTGCCTTTCAGAAATGTCAAAAACGCCAGGAATGCTTGCCGCATGGCCGTGGCATCTAAACCCTCGCCCGCCTTTGGGAAGGGGATATCATAGCGTTTCTGCATCGCATGGCGTGGGTCGCGGTAGCCAGGTTGATCGGTGGGCACAAGATAGCGGTTAAACACCTCATAGGCGCGGGCGAGCGGGTGCCGCAAAACCGTAAAGCTGCGATAGCCTGGATGGGTCTTGATCCACTTTCGCAGATCCTTTTGCGTCATGCCGGTGATCAGCGCCTCACGCCCAACGCCGCCAGTCTGCCCCATCCAATCCAAAACAGCTGTCTCGGGCGCACCCTTGATAGGCATGAACAAAAGCCCCGTCTCGGGATGCGCGTAGAACCCAGGCACCCCGGCATGGCGTGGGGGTTCGAAATTGGGCGTCTGGTTCAGATCGAACCGATCCAACCGCGATAAGGATCGGCGCATTTCATCGTAGTTTTCGACCTTTTCACTCAGATCGCTTGGGTTTTGCTTGATCAGCTTTTTCGACGCCGCCTCAACCTGATGGTCGGAGCCCAGAAAGGCCGCCAAGCCGTTCAAAACCTCGGGGTCGTTGATATCTTCGTAGCGCACATAAAACGCGGTCTGGCCCGTGGTCTGCAACCCGCGCTGAAGCCGGGCCTGAAAGCTCTGCAACCGGTCGATCAGTTCCACAAACTCGGCCTGATCGTATCGCACAACGGCTGAACGGTGCTGCTTCACATCCTTCAACCGCCACTGCCCGGTCGCTGTTGCGATCTTGCGCGACACATAGCTTTCCAACGGGTTGCGGGTCAGGATGACCTTGGCAATGCGCGGATCGGGCAAGACCCGATCCACCACCCGGTCATCGTGATCGTGGAACAGGCGAAAGCCCGGCAGGCCCTCGGTTTGCTCGATCATTGCATCCAGCAAGCCAATCGGGTCGGCCTCGCGCCGGTTCATGTCATAGCCGAACATCTCGAACGTGGTGTGGTTGCCCATGAAGGTGGGGTTATAAACCTCGCCATAACAGGCCAAATCCGGCAAGGCGTCGAGCGAGGCCTCAAGGTAATTCGACCCCGTGCGCATCTCGGCAAACAAAACAAAAGCATCAAACCGCCCGGCCATGATCTAGCGCACCAAATAGGGGCGGCTGCCGCCATCGCTTCGGGGTTGTTGCACACCCTCTTGCGGGAAATCACCAACGGTCAAAGGGTTCATCCCCTGGTTCTTCAGGCTTTGAAGGAAGCTGGGGAAACCGGAAAGATCCGCCAAACGCGGCGCTTCGGTCAGGCGCAGGGCTTGTGCGCCTTCCATCGCGTCTAGGATCGATTGCAGGTTTTCCATCGGCTCTTCGATGAACTCTGCCAGGGTCCAAATCCGTATGTCGGCGCGGGATTGGACATGGCGCAGCGTGTTCACAAAATCGACCTCGCGCCGCTGAAGCTTGGCCGCCTCGGCCCGGATATCCGAGAAATTGCGATTGGCCATGTAAAGCCGCACCGCCCAGGCCCCGGTGATCACCGAGATTTGCGCATTGGTATCGCCGGCCATAAAGGCCCCGACCCGTTGCTGATCTGTGGGGCTGTACTGGAATACCTGCCGCTCACCACGCGTGTTCCAGATCAGGTTGGCCAGAAAATGTTCGGGGTCGTAATCGCGCAGATTCGCGTTCGATGACAGGCAACCGGCATAAATCTTGGCCTCACCGGCGAACCGCACCCGTTTGGGATCGAAGATATTGCCATGCACCACCGTTCCCAGACGGCGGGTCAGCCAAATCTCGAAATCTTCGAATAAGTCGTTAAAGCCCTGGAACACCGAATAGGGCGCGGCGGTCTTGCCGTTTTCCCAATCGCGGTTCGGAAAGCGGCTGTGCATATAAAGCCCCGGCCGCCCGCGCGTCCGACGCTCCAGCGCTTTGGAAAACACGCGGTCGATCTTGCCCGGCGCGGGTTCGGCCATGCGCGCATCTGCCGAATCCGCGTTCAAGAAGGTGCGGTAAAGCCGGTTCGCCTTTGGCCAGATTTTGCGGGCCACAAAGCAATCGGATCGGCGCAGAAGATGCAGGTGGTCGTTGTAGAAGACGTGCGGCTTTCCCTGAAAATCGAACTTCGACAGGGTCAAAGACCGGCTTTCGATGTTGCGGGAATAGTTCCGCACCATCGTCTGGTAATAGCTTTCGTCCGGTATCCAGACGAGGCTGAAATACCCATCAATCTCGCGCCGTCTTGGGTCTTCCAAAATCGCTGAAAGCGTCTGCCGCGTCAGACACCACCATTGGCTGCCCAGATGCGGCACCACCCCGTCGGGCATTTTGCGTTTCCAGCCCAGGCGGCGCTGCAGATCGACGTAGCGATCGAACAAAATGCGATGCCGTTTCCAGGAAAACGGAAAGCGGAACTGAAAGCGTTCGTCATTTAATCCGCCAACCGTCCAATCCACGTCGCGGATCGTGACGCTTTCGATGAAGTCGGTCATCGGACGCGCAGCAAGATAGGCGCGCAGTTCCTCAACCGGGCGCAGCGGCAGACAAGACCCCGAGGCCAGATACACATGCTGCACACCAGGAAATTCGCGCAGCATCACCTCAGACGCGGTTTGCGACGCTTCGACCAGCGACCAGGTGCCCCATTCGCAGCGGTGGCGTTTGGAAAACCGGATATTGTCCAGGTCAGACAGTTCTTTCTTGAACGCCTCATACCCTTTTGGGCGCACCGATTTGTCGACATGGATCACCACTGGGCAATCGCGTTCGGCCCAATGCCGCGCCACCTGCGCCGCGCGGTGCAGCGCCGTGTGGCAGATCATGACAAAGCCCAGCGTGCTCATGCCCAATTCCCTTTGGACATCAGCCCCAGGATCTCTAGCTGGCGCCAGTTGATGTAACGCTCAGACCACTTTGTCCAAAAATCGGGGTTCTGCGACAGCCCATCGGCATAGGCGCGGTATTCGGCGCTGGCGGCGTAATGCTGTTTACGCTCCAACTCCTCCGTCGCTTTTTCGGTGAACGTGTCGAGGAATTTGGCATGCAGCAACACGCCCGAGGTCTTTTCCCCACCCCATTCGTCATAGACCAGGTTCAACCCGCGCGGCAGCAACATATGGGTGGAGCTGGCATAGGTATAACTCTTGTGCCAACGCACCAGCGGGATTTTGTTCAGCGCGGGCGCGCGCGCGGGTTTGTCCAGGAAAAAGCTGCGCGCGCGCGGGCCGCCTTGGATCCAAAGATTTCCGTAATCCCAGTTCCGCTCAATCGTGTAATTTCCGGCGTCGAACCAACAGGCAATTTCAAACGGATCCTGCCCCTCTTGATACGGCTGCGCGGTGATCGGGCCCTTTGGATACATGTCCAAAAGCATGGCGCCAAAGCTTTTGATCGATGAGGATTCCAGCCAGTCCGTCAGCGCCGGGATCGGGCGGGTATCGGAAAACGGGTAGACCAGAAACTCATCCGGATCGACGACCAAACACCAATGACGATGCCCATACAGTCGTAGCAATCGGTTGATCCAATCCATGCCAAAGCGCGCGCGCTTATAGCTGTCGGCGGTGGTCCAAACCGAGCAATCGGGCTGCTCTGCCAGATACTCGCGGCTGCCATCATCGCTGTCATTATCGACGAAGAAGAAATGCCTAATGCCGCGGTCGCGGTAATAGCTCAGGAAATAGGGCAGCCTTGGGCGTTCGTTGCGCAACGTGCAGAAACACAGCACATCCTTGTATTTGATCGCCTCGGTCCGATTGACAACAGTTCGCAATGACCGGCTTTTCCGCCAAGCGCGGACCAGGTATTTCTTGCGCTCAAGTCGCAGGCCATAGCGTCTGACCGCTTTCATGCGCTGCCCTTCTACTCACACCCCGGCCAGCGCCTGTTCGACAGTTTCAAAGTGCTGTCGCCAGCTTGGTCGCGGTGCCGCTGTCAAATCCGGCTCTGCCAGACTGCCATCAAGACGTTTCTTAATCGTTTCATACCAAGAATACGCATCGTTGGGGGGCACGTAAACGGCAGAAACCCCAAGGGATTCGCGCAAAACCGGCAGATCACTGACAATCGGCAGCGTGCCCTGCGCCAAGGCTTCGAGCGGGGGGTAACCATAGCCCTCGGCCAGCGAGGGGAACAAAAGCGCTGTGGCCTGGGACAAATGGGTTTGAACCCTGGGTTCCTCCAGCGGGCCATGTTCGAAAATGGCGGTACCATTTAGGGGATGCTCGGTCAGCCGATCAAAGAAGGCGTCGTCATGCCAACCGCGTGGACCGATGATATGCAGATGCGGCAGCGCCTCTGGCGGCATCTCCTGCGCGAGCCTTTCCCAAACCCCCAGGATCAGGGTGTGGTTCTTGCGCGGCTCAATCGTGCCCAGCATGACAAAGGACTTGGGGTCGCGCATGGCGGCGGAGGCTGCATCTGGCAGGGTCGGCAACCCCAAACGGGCGGTGACGCAGGCGGGTTGGCGCTGCGCGTCCGCCCAATGCGCCGCCAGCCGCTGCTGCGTATCGGCCGAGTTGCAAATCACCAGATCCGCGTATTGCCGCACCGTGTCGATCCGGGCCGCAAACCGGGGCGGTAGATCGGGCACCACCGTTTCGGGATGGGTCAGCGGGATCAAATCATGGATCATCACCGCCGAGGGGATATGGGCGGCCGAGATTGCGGAAAGCACCCGCTGCGACAGGTTCGCGTGCCCCACATTAATGTAAATCGGGTCCGTCTTTGACTGGCGTCGCACCATGTTGCGCAGGCCCCAATTCGGCGCGCGGTCAACGGCAAAGGGGCGTAACGCCGCTTCGGCCCGGTGGCGCATATGCCGACCACGGCCATAAAGCCGCGACAAGATATCGGCGCGCCCAAGTGCCGCCTGCCCCTGCAAAACGGCAGCCAAATGTGCGCCGCCTTCGCGGCTCAGCAACAAAAAACCTCGCGTGGTTTTCATCAGAAACCGGCTATCCCGGTCACCCTGATCCAGGACATGCCGCAGATAGGCAATCTCGACGCGATCAATGCCCGTCGCCACCGCGCGACCCACACGACTAAGGCTTCTGGTTACATCCAGCCAAACCGGCCTGGTCAGCTGCGGTGCCGCCACCGGCCCTATTGCGCGGCGTTCTGCGCCGACATCAAATCGGCAAGATAGGATGAAAACTCATCCCGCAGATCCTCACGCGCCATGCCAAAGGCCACCGTTGCCTGCAAAAACCCAGCTTTCGACCCACAGTCATAGCGCTGGCCCTGGAAGCGGAAGCCATACACATTGTCGGAATTCGTGATCTCTTGCGCGATGGCGTCGGTCAGCTGAACCTCACCCCCCGCGCCAGTTTTGATGCGGTGCAGGTTGGTCATGATCTCAGGGGTCAGGATGTACCGCCCAATCACCGCCAAGTTCGATGGCGCATCGCCCTGATCGGGCTTTTCGACCATGCCTTTGACCGACACGACCGACCCCATATCATCCTTGATATCCAAAATCCCGTAGGCGGAGGTTTTGCTGGTCGGCACCTCCATCGCGGCCACCATGTTGCCGCCGGTTTCGGCATGCGCCTCCACCATCTGTTGCAAACAGGGTTTTTCGGCCGCGATCACGTCATCGGGCAGAATCACAGCGAAGGGCTCGTTCGACAGCAGCCGCCGCGCGCACCAGACCGCATGACCGAGGCCCAAGGCGCGGTGCTGGCGGATATAGGCGATGGCACCGGAATCCATGTTGGTGGATTTCAGCTCGTCCAGAAGATCCTTTTTGCCCTTTTTCCGCAGGGCATTTTCAAGCTCGGGCGCGTGATCAAAGTAATCCTCAAGCGCGCCCTTGCCGCGTGAGGTGACAAAGATGAACTCTTTGATGCCGGCCGCACGCGCTTCATCAATCGCGTATTGGATCAGGGGGCGGTCGACCAAGGTCATGATCTCTTTCGGAACCGATTTGGTCGCCGGCAAAAATCGCGTTCCCAGCCCTGCAACGGGGAAGATGGCCTTCGTCACACGCTTTTTCATAAGTCACCGTTCTTACTGCTATTCGTTATTCGTCTTCTGCCAAGACTTGCGCCCAGCCTTACGCGAGCCTGTTAACAAAGTCATCCGTCATGGCGCAGAATGCCCTGCTCTTCGTTAAGACCACGCAAATGCGCAACACGGAGCCGTTCGGTAGCGAGCCGCGATGCGAAACGCCACAGTTGTAACCTTGCCTCGCTACGCTGTGATGGGCCGTAAAGGCCGCCGGTTTGTTCCCACCAGCCGCCTTCGGTGAAGCGTACCTTGTGTTTGCGGGGCGTCGGTTCGAACAAAAACAGCGTCACCGCCTGGCCCCGCGCCACCGCCTCCTGGGCGGAGTTGCGCAATCGCGCGGCCTGAATCGACCAACCCGCCGCCCAGCCCATCGCGGTGGATGGGCCAACGCGCAAGGGCCGAAATGACGAGGACGATGACGGTATTTCGGGCACGTCCGGATCGCGCGCTTTGCCCTCGGCAATCCCCGCCATCAGGCTTTCCATCAGCCGCCGCATCGCCCGCGCCCCAATTTTGCGCCGTCGGATCAAGCGCATGAGCCGGGCGCGCTGATCTTCCTCAAGCGCCAGAAGATCCTGATCGGGGTTCTGCCCCGACAGGTGCTTTCGCAAAAACACAGCCGTCGACGCGCCGATATCAAACAGGGACAGCGGCACCCGATCATCGCGGCGGCGGTCGCTGGCGGCAAAGCCATGATGCACCACCGCATCCTCAACATACTGCGCCGCGATGCCCGCCTGGGTCAGGCGCAAAGCCATGTCGGTATCGTCGAGATAAAAGGAAAAAGCGGTGTCAAACCCGCCCAGTTCCTCAAACACCGACCGGCGAAAGACCATATTCGTTCCGTGCAGTTTCAGCGCCTCATGGGCTGCGAGTGGCCTGTCGTCGGTCAACCAGCGGTCGGCCCCATGGGCATCAACGGCCATCTGGCCCCATTGCATCGAAATGCCGTTCCGTCCCAGCACCGGGCCGGTCGCGGCCATGCAAGACGGATCGATAAAGGCGCGCGCCAAGGCCTCGGCCCATATTGGCTCGGGCACTGCATCATCATCAATAAAGGCAACAATTTCACCGCTCGCCGCTGCGATCCCATCATTGCGAGCCTTCGCGATATTGGGTTGATCCTGCGGCAAAACCTTTGCTGCTTGCGCTTGTGGCAGCTTGGCAAGGGCGGCCCGGCCCTCGGCATCGGCAACAATGATCACCTCAAGCGGTGCATATGGCAGCTGCGACAACCCAAGTAGACACCGGCAGAGCGATGCTGGTCGGCCATGACTGACCACCACCACCGAAATGCGCGGGTTTGCCTCCATCAGGCCAGCGCCATCTCGCGCAGCATGGCCTCGATGCGGGGGATGTCTTCGGGGTTGTTAAGCTCCCAAAACCTGCGGCCACGGGCCTCGACCTCGACACAGGCCACACTGTGCCCAGCCTCCAAAAACCGCAACTGTTCTAGCCCTTCATGGGTTTCCAGCGGGCCGATGGGCCAATCTGGATAGGCGTGCAGCGCCCAAGGGCGATAAGCATAAACCCCAACATGGTGGAAAACCGGCGTGGGTGCCTCTACCTCATAGGTGTCGGAAGTAAAGGGGATCACCTCTTTCGAGAAATAAAGGCCCCGTCTGGCGCTATCGACCACCGCGGTGGTACCGCCAACGCGCCCTGCCGCTCGATCCGCCTTTAGCGCCGCCAGCGTTTCGCCATCGCAGCGTAGAATCGGCGTGGCCACCGCCGCTTGGCTATCGGCGCGCAAACCTTCGATCAGCGCCTCTAGAAACCAGGGCGGGGTTAGTGGCGCGTCCCCTTGAAGGTTCACCACCATCTCAACCTCGGGCCCGATCAGTTCCAACGCCTCGGCACAACGCTCGGTCCCGTTGCGGCATTGATCCGAGGTCATCAATACTTCGGCCCCAAACGCACGGGAGGCGTCGGCAATCCGATCATCGTCGGTCGCGACATAAATCGCGTCAAAGCCAGCGACCTCCTTTGCGGCCAGCCAACTGCGTTCAATCAGGCTGCGCGCCTCGCCCGTCGCCCCGGTGAGCATCGCCAAAGGCTTGCCGGGATAGCGGCTTGAGGCATAGCGCGCGGGAATGACGCAAACCGTGCTCATGCCGGTTTCAGCTCCACACCCGGTGCATGGGCAATGAAGAACCCGTTTGCGAAACCCGGCTTGCCATAGTCGAACACGGCGTGATCTTCGAACCGAACAACTTGACCGCCGGCCCCGCGCAACACCGCATCACCCGCCGCAGTGTCCCATTCCATGGTGCGCCCAAGGCGGGGGTAAATATCGGCCTCACCAGTGGCCACCAGGCAGAATTTCAACGAAGAACCGGCGCTTTTTGCCTCGGCCAGTTGGTACTTGTTGATGTAAGCATCCGTGGCCGCATCCCGATGGGATTTTGAAGCAACGACATAAAGGGCCCTGTTGTCGGGATCGCGCACAAAGATCGGTCGCGCCTCGCCGGGTTTGTCCAAATCAAACGGGCCGAATTCTTCGACGCTTTGGCCTTTTGCATTGGTGTAGAAAAGCCGCCCTTTGGCGGGCGCATAAACAACGCCACGCACCGGCGCACCATCTTGCACCCAGGCGATGTTCACCGTGAAATCGCCGCGCCGTTTCACGAATTCTTTGGTCCCATCCAGCGGATCGACGATCAGAAAATCGCGTGCGGTTTGATCGTGGCTGTCGGCCTGTTCTTCGGTCACCAGTGTCAGATCAGGGAACGCCGCGCGTAGCCGCGCCGAAATGAGCGCATCCGCCGCCTCATCCGCTTCGGTCACCGGGCTGGCGTCGGATTTCACCTTCACCTCGAAATCATCCGCTTCGTAGATTTCCATGATCCGCTGTCCGGCTTCCAGCGCGGCGCTGCGGAAGACCTGCATCATCTTTTCGTAATCCAAGGCCAGCCTCCGGCGCTTTGATTGAAATTTAAAGTCTTGGCGGTTATCGTCCGCCTACACGCCAGGGGCAAGACATGCCCACCAGACAAGGGTGGTTCCAGGGCGTCAGGGGGCAGAACATACCGCGGCAGCGGCGAGATAAATAGGCGCGCCATGTTTGAAGCGAGCAAGCCGAAGTCGACCTTCAGCCTTCTGACGGGTTTCGTGGCTCTGACTTTTCATGCCACCGTCCGCAAGGTGCGGGAAAAGCATGGCAATGCGATCATCTCAATCCTGATCAGCATCTCGCAAAGCTTCATGTTTGTTGCGGCCTTCTACGGGCTGTTTTTCATCATGGGCGCCCGCGCAATGGCCATCCGCGGCGATTTCATGCTGTACCTTTTGACCGGCGTCTTCGCTTACATGACGCATATCCAGACGGTCCGCGGCATCATGACAGCCGAAAACTCGACCAACGCGATGATGCAACACGCGCCAATGAACACCCTTGTGGCGCTGTTGTCCTCGGCTTTTTCGATCCTTTACATCAAGATCCTCAGCCTGTTGGCGATTTTACTGATCCTGCATACGGTGATCGCCCCGGTTGAGATCCACTACTGGCCCGGAGCCTTAATGATGTTCATCATGTCATGGGCATCAGGGGTCGCCGTTGGGATCGTTTTCTTTGCCGCCAAACCCTGGATTCCCGATATCATCGACATGATCCAGATGATCTATATCCGAGCGAATATGATTGCCTCGGGCAAGATGTTCGTCGCCAATGCGATGCCGACGGCGATTCTGGCGTTTTTTGATTGGAACCCACTGTTTCACATCATTGATCAGGCGCGCGGGTTCGTCTTTGTGAACTACTTCCCGCATCACTCAAGCTGGCAATACCCGGTCTATGCGACGCTAGTTCTGATCCTGCTTGGCATGATGCTGGAGGCATATACCCGCCGGCACGCTTCGGCCAGTTGGGAAGCGCGACGCTAACCCTCAGGTGACGACGCGCAGCGTCAGGTTGATCCGCCCGCCCTTTGGCAGCAGCGTCGATGACCCCGGCTTGATCCGGTCGATCCCGTGATAGGCCAGTCGCGCTCGGCCAGCCATAACCGCAACATCGCCGGAGTTTAGCCAAATCGATTGCGTCTTTCCCCCACGCGTTGTGCCGCCGACACGGAACAGCGCGGAATCCCCCAATGAGATCGACACCACCGGCATATCAAATCGCGCCTCATCCTTGTCTTGGTGCAGGCCCATACGCGCCGTCTCATCATAGAAATTGACCAAACAACACTCGGGCTCTTGGGAAACGCCGCTCACTGCATCCCAAACCGCGAGCACCGAGGACGGGATGGTGGGCCAAGCACTGCCGGACGGGTGCGTTGGCTCGTACCGATAACCAGACTGATCGGTGATCCAGCCAAAATCCCCCGCCGCCGTCATACGCACCGACATCGGTTTGCCACGCGGCGTCACAGGTCGAAACAGCGGCGCTTGTCGAACAACGGCGCGAATCTCCTCCAGCATGGCCGACTGCGCCGCAACGTCCAAAAATCCAGGAAAAACCTCCACGCCCCCCACATCCAACCGATCCATCGCCATTTGTCCTCATTTCCAGGGCGTTCCGCCGCTTGCAGGCCCAAATCCCCCTCCTTATATACCCCACGAACCGCCGGACGTGTGTCTCCGGCTTATGTCATTGGGCGGCTTTGGGGGCCGAAACGGACCCAACATCCGCCAGTTCGCTTGAGAAAGAAGGGACCAGACCGAAATGTCCAAAGTGATTGGGATTGACCTCGGCACCACCAACTCCTGCGTGGCCATCATGGATGGTAGCCAACCGCGGGTGATCGAAAACGCCGAAGGGGCGCGTACCACGCCCTCGATCGTTGCATTCACCGATGATGAACGCCTTGTGGGCCAGCCTGCCAAACGCCAGGCCGTGACAAACCCGGAAAACACCGTTTTCGCGGTCAAACGCCTGATCGGCCGTCGCCTAACCGATGCCGAGGTGGAAAAGGACAAAAACCTGGTTCCCTACAAAATTGTCGATGGCGGCAATGGCGACGCTTGGGTCGAGGTCAGCGGCGACAAATACAGCCCCAGCCAAATCTCGGCTCAGATCCTGACCAAGATGAAGGAAACCGCCGAAAGCTACCTGGGCGAGGATGTGACCCAAGCGGTCATCACTGTTCCGGCCTATTTCAACGACGCCCAGCGCCAAGCCACCAAAGATGCTGGCAAAATCGCCGGTCTTGAAGTGCTGAGGATCATCAACGAACCGACTGCGGCCGCGCTGGCCTATGGCCTGGACAAAAAAGAAACCCGCACCATCGCGGTTTATGACCTTGGCGGCGGCACCTTCGACGTGACCATCCTGGAAATCGACGATGGCCTGTTCGAGGTGAAATCCACCAACGGGGACACGTTCCTGGGTGGTGAAGATTTCGACATGCGGATTGTGAACTACCTAGCTGAGGAGTTCAAAAAAGAGCATGGCGCCGATCTGACCCAAGACAAAATGGCCCTGCAGCGTCTGAAAGAAGCCGCTGAGAAAGCCAAGATCGAGCTGTCCAGCGCCTCGCAAACCGAAATCAACCAGCCCTTCATCTCGATGGGTTCGAACGGTCAGCCCCTGCACATGGTCATGAAGCTGACCCGCGCCAAGCTGGAAAGCCTGGTCTCTGACCTGATCAAAGCCTCGATGAAGCCTTGCGCCGCGGCGTTGAAAGACGCGGGCCTGAGCAAAGGTGACATTGACGAGGTTGTTCTGGTCGGCGGTATGACCCGTATGCCCAAGGTGATCGAAGAGGTCACCAACTTCTTCGGGAAAGAGCCGCATAAGGGCGTGAACCCCGACGAAGTGGTCGCCATGGGCGCCGCCATTCAGGCCGGTGTTCTGCAAGGCGACGTGAAAGACGTGGTTCTGCTGGATGTGACCCCGCTGTCGCTGGGTATCGAAACCTTGGGTGGCGTGTTCACCCGGCTGATCGACCGCAACACCACAATCCCGACCAAGAAATCTCAGATCTTCTCGACCGCCGAAGACAACCAGAACGCTGTGACGATCCGGGTCTTCCAGGGGGAGCGGGAAATGGCTGCGGACAACAAAATCCTTGGTCAGTTCAACCTGGAAAACATCCCGCCCGCCCCGCGCGGTCTGCCGCAGATCGAAGTGACCTTTGACATCGACGCCAACGGTATCGTGTCGGTCGGCGCCAAAGACAAAGGCACCGGCAAGGAACAGCAGATCACCATCCAAGCCTCGGGCGGTCTGTCGGATGACGATATCGAACGCATGGTGCAAGAGGCCGAGGAAAACGCCGAGGCCGATAAAGAGAAGAAGGAACTGGTTGAAACCAAAAACCAGGCCGAAGCGCTGATCCATTCGACCGAAAAATCGATGGAAGAACACAGCGACAAGGTTGATCCAACCACCATCGAAGCGATCGAACTGGCCATCAAGAACCTGAAGGAACAGATCGAAACCGAAGATGCCGGTAAGATCAAAGGCGGCATCCAGAACGTGACCGAAGCGGCCATGAAACTGGGTGAAGCGATCTATAAGGCGCAGCAAGAAGAAGCCGAAGGTGCCGACGCAGACGAGGAAGACGAAGCCCGCCCCGTTGACGAAGATATCGTCGATGCGGATTTCGAAGACCTCGACGACGATCACAAGCGCGGCTAACGCCGGGACCTAACCACATGTGCCGGCCCGGGACCCCTTGGGCCGGCACATGCGTTTTTCGAAAGGCGACTTAGGCGATGTCAAAACGCGATTATTACGAGGTTTTGGGTCTGTCCAAAGGCGCATCCGCCGATGAGATCAAGAAAGCCTATCGCAAAAAAGCGAAAG
The DNA here is from genome assembly GCA_965229695.1 of Paracoccaceae bacterium. Taxonomy (GTDB): domain Bacteria; phylum Pseudomonadota; class Alphaproteobacteria; order Rhodobacterales; family Rhodobacteraceae; genus JANSYL01. The sequence goes on along the minus strand of OZ245921.1, from coordinate 1,748,186 downwards.
AGCTTCACCCGGACCGCAACGCCGATAACCCCAATGCCGAAGCCCAGTTCAAAGAGGCGAATGAGGCATATGACGTCCTGAAGGACGGCGACAAGAAAGCGGCTTATGACCGGTTTGGCCACGCAGCCTTTGATGGCGGCATGGCCGGTGGCGGGCGCGCTGGCGGGTTTGGTGGCCAAGGTGGTCAGGGCGATTTTGCTAGCGCGTTTTCGGATGTGTTTGAAGACCTATTTGGCGATTTCATGGGCGGCCAACGCGGCGGCGGGCGGCAGCGCGCCGCGCGCGGCTCCGACCTGCGCTATAACCTGAAAATCAGCCTCGAAGATGCGTTTCAAGGTCTGTCAAAGCAGATCAATGTGCCCAGTTCGGTGGCCTGTGGGTCATGTAACGGCACCGGGTCCGAGGGCGGGGCTGAACCCACCACCTGCCCCACCTGTTCGGGCATGGGCAAGGTGCGCGCGCAGCAAGGCTTCTTCACCGTTGAACGCACCTGCCCCACCTGTTCGGGCATCGGCCAGATCGTGAAAAACCCCTGTTCCACCTGTGGTGGCGCGGGCCGGACCCAGAAAGACCGCGCGCTTAGCGTAACGATCCCGCAGGGCGTGGAAACCGGCACCCGCATTCGCCTGTCCGGCGAGGGGGAGGCCGGATTGCGCGGCGGGCCCGCGGGCGATTTGTACATCTTTATCGAGGTGGCCGATCACCCACTGTTCCAACGCGACGGCGATGATCTGTTCTGCCGGGTGCCGGTTTCCATGGTCGAAGCGGCCCTGGGCGGTGAGATCGAGGTGCCAACCATCGATGGCGGTCGCAGCCGGGTGAAAGTGCCCGAAGGCTCCCAATCGGGCCGGCAAATGCGCCTACGCTCCAAGGGCATGCCCGCCCTGCGTGGCCCCGGTGTGGGTGACATGTATATCGAGCTACAGGTTGAAACGCCGGTCAAACTGAACGCTGAACAGAAAGAACTGCTGCGTCAGTTCGAAGAAAGCTGTGCCAAATCGAACAACCCCAATGCCAGCGGGTTTTTCGACAAGGTGAAAAGCTTTTGGGACGGGATGACGCATTAGCGTCAGATGCCTGTGAACAACAAATCAAGCGCACGGCGAATGTCATAATCCCGCGCGCTTTCTTCTTGCACCGGAGCGAAATTCAAAAGCGATTGCGGTACAGCGGCCAGTTCAGCGGTGCGCAAGGAATGGGCCACGCCGTCAATCGAGAATATCGGCTCTAACCGGCCCAATGGTGTCGGTTGTTGGTCGACCGCCATCAAAGGCGCGACAATGCGTGATCGATATCAATCAAATCGGATTGCAGGTCCATCACAAGCAATCCGTTGGGCAGCCTATAGATATGAAACTGCGCCATCAGCGGAATTTGAGAACCTGATAATCCGTCAGTGACAGCTGATTTTCAGCGCACCACTTGCGCCGCTCAGCCATGGCCGCTGCATTCTCGTCCGACCATCTTCGGGCGGCCTCACCCTTCACAGCGGCTTCAAGCGCCGCTTCGGATATGGCCGAAACATTCAGCTTCATCTCCCGCGCGGCGGCCAGCATGGTCTGATCGACCGTAATATTGATGCGCTGTTTCATGTGTATAAGATACACACCACGCACCGCCGCCGCAACGGTTGCAGCCTAGCTTCGCCCGATCTCACAAGCTGCCATCACCGCCATATTCAGAATGTCATTCGCGGTCGAAACCGTGGAGCAAATCTGAATCGGGTGGTCCAAACCGGTCAGGATCGGGCCGATCACCGTCGCATCCGCCATTTCCTGCATCAGTTTCACCGAAATCGACGCCGAATGCCGCGCCGGAACGACCAACACATTGGCCGGGCCCGACAAGCGGGTGAATTCATATTGCGCCAGAACCTCGGGGTTCAGCGCGACATCAACGGTCATCTCACCATCATATTCGAAATCCACGCCGCGTTCGTCCAACACACGTGGGGCTTGATGCATCTTCTCGGCCCGTTCGCTGACCGGGTAGCCATAGGTCGAAAAACTGACAAAGGCGACGCGCGGGTCTAGCCCAAGCTCGCGCGCGACCTGCGCGCCGCGTTGAGAGATCAAAGCCAGATCTTCCGCCGATGGCCATTCGTGCACCAGCGTATCGCAGATCAAAACGATCCGGCCTTTGTGCAGCAAGGCTGTCACGCCCACCGCCCCATCTTCGGCCCGTGCGTCGAAGACTTTGCCAATCAGGTCAAGCACATGGGCCGATTTCCGCGTGGCGCCAGTGACCAGAGCGTCGCCATGGCCATGGGCCAGCATCAAGCTTGCAAAGACATGCCGATCGCGGGCGGCCAAGCGGTGGATATCCTGCCGATCATGGCCCGCGCGCTGCAACCGCTTGTAGAGGAATTCTTTGTAGCTATCCAAATGGCGCGTGTTGGCGGCGTTCACGACCTCAAGCTCGCGCACAGCCTCACCCAACCCTGCCGCTTCCAGCTTTTCGCGCACGTCGGGTTCGCGGCCAACAACCAGCGCACGGCCCAAACCGTTGCGCTGATAGGCCACCGCCGCCCGCAACACGCGCACATCGTCGCCTTCGGCGAAGATCATCCGCGCCTGGGCGTTCTTGGCCCGGGCATAAATCCCTTGAAGGATTGAACTGGTCGGATCCATCCGCGCCCGCAGCCCTTCTGCATAAGCATCCAAATCAATGATCGGGCGGCGCGCCACCCCGGTATCCATCCCGGCGCGTGCCACAGCGGGCGGGACGGTATAGATCAGACGCGGATCAAAGGGCGTGGGGATGATGTAATCGCGGCCAAAGCTCAGCTTGCGGCCGTAGGCCATCGCAACCTCATCGGGCACATCTTCGCGCGCCAGTTCGGCCAAGGCACGGGCGCAGGCGATCTTCATCTCGTCATTGATGGCGCGGGCGTGAATATCCAGCGCCCCACGGAACAGATAAGGGAAGCCCAATACGTTATTGACTTGATTGGGATAATCCGACCGACCGGTGGCAACGATGGCATCCGCGCGCACCTCATGCGCCTCTTCTGGCGTAATCTCCGGGTCCGGGTTGGCCATGGCGAAAATCACCGGATTATCGGACATCGCGGCGACCATTTCTCGGGTCACGGCGCCTTTGACCGACACGCCCAGGAACACATCGGCGCCCTCCATCGCATCTTCGAGCGATCGCAGATCGGTCTTGATCGCATGGGCCGATTTCCACTGGTTCATACCCTCGGTTCGGCCTTGATAAATCACGCCTTTGGTGTCGCAGACGATGCAGTTTTCATGTCGTGCGCCCATCGCTTTCAAAAGCTCGATACAGGCGATCCCGGCCGCGCCCGCGCCATTCAGCACGATACGGCAATCCTCGATCTTCTTGCCCGATAGGTGCAGCGCGTTGATCAAGCCAGCCGCACAAATCACCGCCGTGCCGTGCTGATCATCATGGAACACCGGGATATCCATGATCTCTTTGAGCTGTTGCTCGATCATGAAACATTCGGGCGCCTTGATATCTTCCAGATTGATGCCACCGAAACTGGGGCCCATCAATTTCACCGCATTCACAAACTCGGCGACATCTTCGGTGTCCAACTCGATATCGATGGAGTTCACATCGGCGAAGCGTTTGAAGAGAACGGATTTCCCCTCCATCACCGGTTTCGAGGCCAAGGCCCCCAGATTGCCAAGCCCCAAGACCGCCGTTCCGTTTGAAACCACCGCGACCATGTTGCCCTTGGTCGTATAATCATAGGCCGTTTCGGGGTTTTCAGCGATCACCTCGCACGGCACGGCCACGCCCGGGGAATAGGCCAAGGACAAGTCGCGCTGCGTGGTCATCGGGGTCGACGCGTTGATGTCGATCTTCCCCGGTCGCGGCTCCAAATGATAGGCCAGCGCCTCATCGCGGGTGATGCGGGTTTTGTCGGCCATGTCTCATCCTCTTGGTCGCTTGGCGGGGTATCCTTAGCGGCGCGGGATAGCCCCGGCAACCGACCGATTTGCCGCTTCAATCCCCTGACGCAGCCCGATACGCTGACGCTCACCAACCGGGGGATGGGAATGGCCGCGCAAGTCACGCCGATGATGGCGCAATATCTGGAAATCAAAGCCCGTCACGCAGACGCGCTTTTGTTTTATCGGATGGGCGATTTCTACGAGATGTTCTTTGACGATGCCGTGGCCGCGGCCGAGGCATTGGATATCGCCCTGACCAAGCGGGGCAAGCATGATGGCGACGATATCCCCATGTGCGGCGTGCCCGCCCATAGCGCCGAGGGGTATTTGCTGTCGCTGATCCGCAAAGGGTTTCGCGTGGCGATCTGCGAACAGCTCGAAGACCCGTCAGAGGCGAAAAAGCGCGGCTATAAGGCGGTCGTGAAGCGGGATGTTGTGCGGGTTGTGACGCCGGGCACCCTGACCGAAGACAGTCTGCTTGACGCGCGACGGCACAATTACCTGGCCGCTTATGCTGAAATACGCGGTGAAGGCGGGCTTGCCTGGTGCGATATTTCCACCGGCGATTTTTTCGTCCAACCCTGCCCGCCCGTGCGACTGGGCCCCGAGGTCGCAAGGCTGCAACCAAAGGAAGTTTTGGTCTCTAACACGCAAGATAGAGACATTATTGGCCTCTTGGAGGAGATCGGCGCAGTCGCCGCACCACTGGCACCCAGCAGCTTTGACAGCCAGTCGGGCACGGGCCGCATCGCGGATGCGCTGGGGGTCACCTCGCTCGATGCGTTTGGCAGCTTTTCGCGCCCGGAAATCGGGGCGATGTCAGCGCTGATCGCGTATCTCGATCTGACGCAAAAGGGGGTATTGCCGCGTCTTCGGCCGCCAAGGCAGGTGTCGGCCAACCGGATCATGCAAATTGATGCGGCGACCAGACGGAACCTGGAACTGACCCACAGCCTGACCGGCGGACGCAGTAACACGCTATTGTCGGTGATCGACCAAACGCTCACCGCGGGCGGCGCGCGTTTGTTGGAGCACCGCATTTCCGGCCCCTCAACAGATTTGGAAGAGATCCAGCAACGGCAGCAAGCGGTGCATGAATTCGTCTCTAACAAGCGGTTTAGAGACGATTTGCGTACGATCCTGCGCCGCATTCCCGACCTGGATCGCGCGATGTCGCGCCTCGCCCTCGATCGCGCCGGACCGCGCGATTTGGCGGCTGTCCGCGACGCAATCGCCAATGCCGCTCGGCTAGCCGAGCAGATGGCGCAGGCTGAACTTCCCCCGTTGCTTGCCAACGCCAGCGCAGATCTGGAAGGTCACGATACCCTCAGCACCCATTTGGACGAGGCGTTGGTTGCCGAGCCGCCAGTGCAGCTGCGTGATGGCGGGATGATCGCACCCGGCTTTGATGCCGATCTGGACGAAGCACGCCGGTTTCGCGATGAAGGCCGGGGCGTGATTGGTCAGATGCAGGCGGAGTATATTGAGGCCACGGGAATTCCTTCGCTCAAGATCAAGCACAACAATGTCCTGGGCTATTTCATCGAAACCACCGCCACCCACGCGGAAAAGATGCTGTCAGCGCCCCTGTCCGAACGGTTCATTCACCGTCAGACAACCGCAAACGCAGTGCGGTTCACTACTGTCGACCTGTCAGAGCTTGAAACACGCATCCTGAACGCGGGCCAAAGGGCGCAGGAGATCGAAAAACGCCTGTTCGAGGATTTGCGCTCTGCCATCTTGGCGCAATCCGATGCGCTTGGCACAACCGCACGCGCCGTGGCCGAGATTGATGTGGCTGCTGGCCTGGCGGCCTGTGCCGGCCAAAAGGACTGGGCGCAACCCAGCCTGCGGGAGTCGCGGGATTTTGTGATCACAGGCGGGCGTCACCCGGTAGTCGAAGCCGCGCTGGCCCGAGACGGCACGGCTTTTGTCCCGAATGACTGCACGCTGTCGCCCCAGACCGATAGCGCGGCCATCACCCTGCTTACCGGCCCGAATATGGCGGGTAAATCGACCTTCCTTCGTCAGAACGCGCTGATCGCGATTCTGGCTCAGATCGGCAGTTTCGTGCCTGCCACAAGTGCCGAGATTGGATTGGTTACGCAGGTGTTCAGTCGCGTTGGGGCCGCAGATGACCTGGCCCGTGGGCGATCAACCTTCATGGTCGAAATGGTCGAAACGTCCGCCATTCTGAATCAAGCTGACGACCGCGCCTTGGTGATCCTGGATGAAATCGGCCGGGGCACTGCAACCTATGACGGGCTGTCGATCGCCTGGGCAACCCTGGAGCATTTGCACGAGGTCAACAAATCCCGCGCGCTTTTTGCCACACATTACCATGAACTAACGGCGCTCGCGGCCAATCTGGGCGGCCTGTCAAACGCCACGGTTGCGGTGAAAGAGTGGGAAAGCGAGGTGATTTTCCTGCACGAGGTCACGCCCGGCGCCGCGGATCGGTCATACGGGGTCCAGGTTGCGAAATTGGCGGGCCTGCCCAGGTCCGTCATCGCGCGGGCACAAACCGTGCTGAATTCACTGGAGCAGGGCGAGCGTGAGGGGTCCGACCGCGCGAAACTGATCGACGATCTGCCGCTGTTTTCTGTGAAACAGGCAGCCCCCGCCCAGGCATCCACATCCGGCCCGTCCCCGGTCGAAGAGCGGCTGCGTGGGGTTCACCCAGATGAGATGACAGCGCGCGAGGCGCTGTCATTGCTCTATGATTTGAAGGATCTTCTGGGGCCGGATTAGGTTAGCTGGCCGGGGTTGAAGACACACCCACCTGCGCCGGACGCAAAAGCCGATCATGCAGCAGGAAGCCTTCCGCAGCGACTTGGATGATCTCTCCAGCCACGGTGCCGGGCAGCGGGGCTTCGAACATGGCTTGGTGCAGCTGGGGATCGAATGTATCGCCAACCTCGGGCGCGATGGGCGTGATACCGTGCTTGCCGAACACATTCAGCAATTCGCGCAGCGTCAGTTCGACCCCTTCGATCACGCCACTGGCCGCTTCGCGCTGTTCTTCACCCGCCGCATCCAGGGCGCGCCGCAAATTGTCGTAGACCGGAAGCAGATCGCGGGCGAGCTTTGAGCCGCCGTAATGCTCGGCCTCTTTCCGGTCGCGGGCGGCGCGTTTGCGAACGTTTTCGGATTCGGCCAACGTGCGCAGCAAACGATCCTTCAACTCATCGCGTTCCGCGCGCAGCAGATCCAGTTCGACAAAAGGATCGGTCAGATCAACCTCGGGCGCGTCTTCTTCGGCGGCGATGGTCGCCTCCAGGTCTTCGGCGATCTGCTCGTTCTTAGCGTCAGACATGTGTTCCTCTTAACCTCGGTCGGAAATCAGGCGCCCGACCAGCTGTGCTGTATAATCCACGATGGGCACAATGCGCCCGTAGTTCAGGCGAGTCGGGCCAATAACCCCAACCGCACCCACAATCTTTCGGTCAGCGTTCATATAAGGAGACACCACCAGAGAGGAACCCGAAAGTGAGAACAACTTGTTCTCTGAGCCGATGAAAATGCGCACACCATCGCCGCCTTCGGTCAGTTCCAGGAATTCTGCGATGTCGCGCTTACGCTCCAGGTCGTCGAACAGCATCCGAATCCGCTCCAAATCCTCGGATTCGGTCGCGTCTGACAGCAGATTCGCGCGGCCACGCACGATCAACCGTTCGGTGCCGTCGCCTTCGGTTTCCCAAACCGCCAGGCCCGCATCGATCATGTGGCTGGCGATCTCATCAATCTCGCGACGGCGCTGGCTAACCTCCCGCTCCATCGATTTTTGCAGATCGCTAACGGTTTGGCCGCTGATCCGCGCGTTCAAATAATTCGCCGCCTCGCGCATCGAGCTGGGGGTGTGGCCCGGGGGTGGTTGGAAGATGCGGTTTTCCACATGGCCGTCGGAAAAAACCAAAACCACCAAAGCCCGATCTGGGGAAAGCGACACAAAATCAATATGTTTGATCGGCGCTTCGTGCTTTGGGCTTAGAACCAGGCTAGCGCCCTGGGTGGCAAAAGACAGGGCCGAACCGATGCGATCCAGGCTTGTCGCAACATCTGCCGCGTTGGTGCCGACCGTTTCATCCAGATTGTGTTTGTCTTGATCCGTCAGATCGCCGACCTCCAACAATCCGTCGACAAACATACGCAGGCCCAATTGGGTCGGAATACGCCCGGCGGACACATGCGGGCTATCCAACAGGCCCAGAAATTCCAGATCCTGCATCACATTCCGAATCGTCGCGGCGGACACTTGTTCGGACAGGTTGCGGGTCAGCGTGCGCGACCCAACCGGGGTACCGGTTTCCAGATAGCCTTCGACGACTTTGCGAAACACCTCGCGCGAGCGATCGTTTAGATCTGTCAGATCCGGTTGTTCCATGTTGCGATCATAGGTCATCGCGCTTTGCCTTTGCCGAATGCGGCGGGCATTGGCCTTGCACCTTGGGCACAAAGCGGACTATCCCGCCCACAGTTCACCAGGGAGATATCTATGCGTCCTTCGGGCCGAAACCTAGACGAAATGCGTGAGATTTCCATTGAGGTTGGGGTCACGCGCCATGCCGAAGGCTCTTGCCTGATCCGGGCTGGGGGCACGCATGTGCTGTGCACTGCCAGTTTGGAAGAGCGGGTGCCGCCGTTTTTGAAGAACACGGGGCTTGGTTGGGTGACGGCAGAATACGGGATGCTGCCGCGCGCGACCCATACGCGGATGCGCCGCGAAGCCTCAGCCGGGAAGCAATCGGGGCGAACGCAAGAGATTCAGCGCCTGATCGGGCGCGCGTTGCGGGCTGGCATTGACCGGTCGGCCTTGGGTGAACGCCAGATCACCGTGGATTGTGACGTGATCCAGGCCGATGGCGGCACCCGCTGCGCCGCAATCACCGGTGGCTGGGTCGCGCTACGGCTGGCGATCAACAAGCTGATGAAAGCAGGGGATGTGGTCAGCGACCCGATCACCGATCACATCGCGGCGGTGTCTTGTGGGATTTATGCCGGTCAGCCGGTGCTGGATCTGGATTATCCAGAAGATAGCGAAGCGGGCACCGACGGCAATTTTGTCATGACAGGCAATGGGTTGCTGGTAGAGCTTCAAGCTAGTGCCGAAGGGGCCGCATTCAGCCGATCCCAGTTTGATGAGCTTTATGGCCTGGCTGAAAAAGGTATTGCCGATCTTGTGGACGCCCAGGCCAAGGCGGTTGGCTGATGCGCAAGCTTGACGGAAAGACGCTGTTGGTTGCGACCCATAACCAAGGAAAGCTGCAAGAAATTGCGCATCTTTTGGCGCCCTACGGCATTTCCGTCAGCTCAGCCAAAGATCACAACCTGCCTGAGCCCGAAGAAACCGGCACTACATTTGTCGAAAACGCGCGGCTAAAGGCCCATGCCGCCGCGAAGGCTACTGGTCTGCCCGCACTGGCCGATGACAGCGGGATCGAGATTGATGCACTGGACGGCGCGCCCGGTGTCTATACGGCGGATTGGGCCGAAACCCCAGCCGGGCGCGATTTCGATATGGCCATGCGCAATACCCATGAGAAGCTTGAAGCGATTGATGCGCCAAGCCCCCGAACCGCGCGATTTTGCTGCACTTTGGTCCTGGCCTGGCCTGATGGGCATGATGAGGTGTTTCCAGGGGTGATGGATGGCCAGATCGTTTGGCCCATGCGCGGCGATCAAGGCCATGGATATGATCCGATTTTCCAGCCCAACGGCTATTCGGTGACCTTTGGCGAAATGGATCGTTGGGAAAAGAACCGCATCAGCCATCGGGCCGACGCGTTCAAGAAACTGGTGACGATCTTTGAGGGATGAGCCCTGGCGCGAAGCCGGCTTTGGATTGTACATCCATTGGCCGTTTTGCCAGGCGAAATGCCCCTATTGCGATTTCAACAGCCATGTGTCGGCCGAGATTGACCAAGCGCGATGGCTTGCGGCTTATATATCTGAAATCAAACGAGTTTCTTCAGAGACACGGGATCGTATTCTGACAAGCGTTTTCTTTGGCGGCGGCACCCCCTCCTTGATGTCACCCGAGATGGTCGCGGCCATTTTGGATGAGGTTAGACGGGGTTGGCGGGCGAAGAACGATCTGGAGATCACGCTGGAGGCCAACCCGACCTCCATCGAAATGGCGCGGTTTCAAGGGTTTCGGGATGCCGGGGTAAATCGTGTTTCCGTAGGAATTCAAGCACTTAACGATGATGACCTGCGTCGGCTGGGCCGGATGCATAATGTCGCCGAAGCCCGCAGTGCTTTTGATGTCGCCCAACGATGTTTTGACCGGGTGAGCTTTGATCTGATCTACGCGCGTCAGCATCAGAGCGTGGATGATTGGCAGAATGAGTTGAAAACGGCGCTGGGCATGGCAGCTGATCATCTGTCTTTGTACCAGTTGACCATCGAACCTGGGACAGTGTTCGCGGAACGTTATGATCGCGGCTTGTTGCGGGGTCTGCCCGGAGAAGATCCGGCGGCTGACATGTATGATGTCACGCAGAATCTGTGCGAGGCGGCTGGCCTGCCCGCCTATGAAGTTTCAAACCATGCGAAGCCTGACGCCGCATCTCGCCACAATCTGATCTATTGGCGCGGTGGCGATTATGCGGGGATTGGCCCAGGGGCGCATGGACGGCTGACCAAAGGCGGCCGGCGCTTTGCGACGGAGACCGCTTTAATGCCACAAGCTTGGCTGGAAAGGGTCGAACAAGCGGGTTCGGGAGAGACCATTGGCTCTGAACTCTCCCGGGTTGAATGGTCAGAGGAGTATCTGATGATGGCCATGCGGCTGCGCGAAGGGGCCGATTTGGCGCGGTATGAGAGCATTCGCCAAGCACCGCTGAACCAAGAACGGCTCGATGCATTGCAAGAGATGGGCCTGGTTTCGCTGCAAAACGGGCGACTGTCCGCGACAACAACAGGTCGACCGATCTTGAACGCGATCTTAGCCGAGTTGCTCGCGGGATCGGAGAGCCTACCCGCCCAAGACGCGGATCAGATCGTCTAGCGACTGAAGATCTTTGTAGCGAATGGAAACACGCCCTTCGCCCGTGGCCGCATCATGGGTGATCGACACCGGCATTCCCAAAGCGGCACTCAAATCCCCTTCGAGTGCCGCGGTGTCCGCATCCTTCGTTGCCCGCTTTGGCGCTGATTTCTTTGTGGTTTTCGGATTAGCGAGCTTTTCAGCCTCTCGCACCGACAAGCCGCGATCAACGATTTGCTGCGCCAGAGCGGTTGCGTTTTCACTGGTGATCAGGGCGCGTGCGTGCCCAGCGGTCAAAGCCCCGCTGCGAACCATATCTTGAACTGTATCGGGCAGTTGCAGCAAGCGCATTAGATTCGCGATATGGCTGCGGCTTTTGCCCATGGCTTGCGACAGCTGTTCTTGCGTATGGCCGAACCGATCCATCAATTGGCGATAGCCCTGAGCCTCCTCCAACGGGTTGAGGTCGGCGCGCTGGATGTTTTCGATGATCGCAACTTCCAGAACCTCGGTATCATCGAAATCACGAATGATCGCGGGCAGATTGTGAAGTTGCGCCCGCTGCGCGGCGCGCCACCGGCGTTCGCCGGCCACGATCTGAAAGCGACCCTCTTGCCCCGGATCGGGTCGCAGAATGAGCGGCTGGATGATCCCCTTTTCGGCGATAGAGGCTGCAAGTTCGTTCAACGCATCTTCGGAAAACGCGCGGCGGGGTTGATCTGGATTCGGCGCGATTTGGTCGATCGGCACGGTGCGCTCAGCCGGACGATTGACCTCAGCGGCATCGGGCGCGGACTGATCGGGTTTCGGCGTATCGATATCGGCCATAAGCGCCGATAGCCCGCGCCCCAGCCCTTTGCGATCCCGTTTCGCTGCCATTTATGCACTCTCCATTTCGGCATCTTGCCGGGCCAAAAGCTCATCCGCCAAACTCAGATAGGCCTGACTGCCCTTGGAAGTCGGATCATAGGTGAGAACCGGCAGGGCGAACGAGGGTGCCTCGCTCACCCGCACATTGCGCGGAATGATGGTTTGCAGGACCAGATCACCCAGGGTGTCGCGCGCATCTTCTTCGACCTGGCGTGATAGGTTGTTGCGCTGGTCATACATGGTCAACACGATGCCTTCGATCCGCAACGCGGGATTTGCGGTTTCCCGGACATCTCTGATCGTCAACATCAGCTGCGACAGCCCCTCCAGCGCGAAAAACTCCGCTTGCAGTGGAACAAGCGCGCTATGGGCCGCGACCAGCGCGTTCACGGTCAAAAGGCTAAGCGATGGCGGGCAGTCGATCAGTACAAAGCTGTATTTGGACAGCGCGTCGGCTTGCAGCGCCTCCTTCAACAAGAACACGCGGTTCCCCTGGTCCACAAGTTCCACATCGGTTGAGCTTAGGTCCGTTGTCGCAGGTGCAATATCCAGGTTTTCGATCTCGGTCGATTTGATCACTTTGCTGAGCGGCGCGTCTTCAAGCAGCAGATCATAGGTTGTGAAATCGCGCTCGGCGGTGCCGATCCCAAGGCCGGTGGAAGCATTGCCTTGCGGATCAAGATCAATGATCAGCACCGGATACCCCCGTTGGGCCAGGGCGGACCCAAGATTGATTGCGGTTGTGGTCTTACCTACCCCACCCTTTTGGTTTGTGATTGCGAGGATTTTAGCTTTGCCCGGTTGGCTCATCTGAGATCTCTCTGATTTTCAAAATCACCGAGTCTTGCGACGTCTGGCTTTGAATAGCGTCATATTTGAACTGCCATCGCTGCTGCGCGGTGGCAAGCTCTTCCAGGTAGCGCGCGCCTTTTGGAAATAAGCCGAGGCCGCCTTGCATCAGATGTGGCTTGGAAAACTCCAGCAACCGGTCGAGGGGGGCCAAAGCCCGCGCAGTGATAAGGTCGGCGGGTTGGGTTTGAGCGCTTTCGATACGGGCCGTGAGAACGGTAACGGCGGTGTTGGTCTGGCGGGCAACCTCTCGCAAAAAGCTGCATTTCCGCGCGTCGCTTTCTATGAGGGTCACTTTGGTTTGTGGGGCGATGTCCTGCAGAACAATGGCCCCGACCAATCCGGGAAACCCCGCACCGCTGCCGAAATCGAGCCAGTGTTGGGTCGCGGGCGGGATGTGGGGAATGATCTGTAGCGAGTCGAGGAAATGCCGCCGCCAAGCATCTTGGATCGTGTTGGGGGAAACCAGGTTGATCTTGCGCTGCCACTTGGTCAGCAAGTCCAAGTAAGTTTTCAGGCGCACCTCTGTTTCACGTGAAACATCGATGCCGATATCGCCCGTGCCCGCCAATGACCTAGGCGGACCGACGATCATTGCGCACCAGATTTGACAGGATCAGGGTCAGCGCGGCCGGAGTCATACCCTCGATGCGCCCAGCCTGGCCAAGGGAGCCTGGTCGTACCAATTCGAGCTTCGACCGAAGTTCATTCGAGAGGCCGCTCAGCTCAGCGTAATCAAAATCGCCTGGTATCTTGCGGCCCTCGTCCCGCTTGAGCGTTTCAATCGCCTTCTTCTGGCGGTCGACATAGGTTTTGTAAGTCGCTTCGGTTTTCAAATCTTGGCGGATCGACGGATCGATGAGTTCTACGTCAGGGATCAAGGATTCCAGATCGGAAAGCTCGATATCCGGCAAAGCCAACAACTCCAGCCCTGAGCGGCGGCGGCCATCTTGGTTGAGCTCAATGCCGTGCTTGGAGACCTCCTGCGGGCTGAACCCTTCGGCACTCAGGATGCTCCGGCCTCGGTCCAGCCGTTCCAGCTTTTCGCTGAAAGCACGGTGGCGGGTGTCGTCCGCAAGATCCAACTCGATCGCCTTTGGCGTCAGTCTTTGGTCGGCGTTATCAGCGCGAAGCATCAGGCGGTATTCGGCACGAGAGGTGAACATGCGATAGGGTTCGGTAACGCCTTTGGTGATCAGGTCATCGATAAGCACACCGATATAGGCATCTTTGCGATCCAGGATCAGCGGGTCACGACCTTGTACGGCGAACGCCGCATTGAGACCGGCAATCAAACCTTGGGCCGCCGCCTCTTCATAGCCTGTGGTGCCATTGATTTGCCCCGCCAAATAGAGGCCGGGCAGCATCCGCAATTGCAACGTCGCATCCAGCGCCCGTGGATCGACAAAGTCGTATTCAACCGCATAACCCGGCTGCTTGATCTCGGCCCGTTCTAAACCGCGGATGCTGCGAACATAATCGTACTGAATCTCAATCGGCAACGAAGTGGAAATCCCATTGGGATAGACCAGATCGCTCTCCAAGCCCTCGGGCTCCAGGAAAACTTGATGGGAGGTTTTTTCGGCGAAGCGCACCACCTTATCTTCGATCGACGGGCAGTAGCGCGGGCCGGTGCCCTCGATATGGCCGCCATACATCGCTGACCGATGCAGGTTCGCCTCGATAATCTCATGCGTCTTCGCATTGGTATGCGTAATCCCGCAGGCAATCTGCCGTGCACTCGGCCCCTTTGACAGAAAGGAAAACATCACCGGGTCATCGTCGGCCGGTTGTTGTTCAAGCCCATCCCAATCAATGGATTGGCTCAGAATCCGGGGCGGTGTTCCGGTTTTTAGGCGGCCAAGCTTTAACCCCAGATCGGCAATCCGGACCGCCAGCGCGATAGAGGGTTTATCATCGATCCGCCCGCCTGGTCGCGATTCATCGCCGATATGCACGATGCCGCGCAAAAATGTACCCGCAGTTAGAACAACCGATTTTGCCGTTACTTCAGACCCATCGGCCAACAGCACACCGCAAAGATGCCCGTCATTCATCAGAAGGTCCGTCACCTCCCCCTGAACCACCCGGATATTTTTCTGCTCGCGCACCATATCCTGAGCCGCTTGCCGATAGAGCGCCCGATCCGATTGCGTCCGCGGCCCTTGAACAGCCGGCCCTTTACGACGGTTCAAAAGACGAAACTGAATGCCCGACCTATCCGCAGCCAAGCCCATCAACCCGCCCAAGGCGTCGATTTCGCGAACCAAATGCCCTTTGCCCAACCCGCCAATCGCCGGGTTGCAGGACATAACGCCGATAGCACCCTCGTTCAGGGTGATAAGCGCGACACGCGCCCCAGCCCGCGCGGAAGCAAAAGCTGCCTCTGTCCCCGCATGGCCGCCGCCAATCACCACAACATCGAAGTTGGAATGTTCCACGTGAAACACCTCTACTTCCCGATACAAAATCGCCCGAAAATCTCGCCTAGAACGGTTTCCACGTCCACCGCCCCGACAAGCGCATTCAAAGCATGTACCGCACCGCGGATATCCTCGGCAAGAAATTCACTGTCGCCCGCCCCCGGCAAGCGCTCCAAAGCCGAGGTCACATAGGACAACCCGTCCTCCAGCGCCAGACGATGCCGTTCATTTGTTGCGCCGCCGACAATCTTCACCCGATCCTGTAAAATCCGGTGGACCTCCGACATCAAAGCATCAACGCCGTCTCCCGTCAGCCCAGAGACCGACCGCGATGCACCCGGCGCCCCAAGATCGCTTTTTGACTGAACCGCCAAATCATCTGGGCCAACTTCCATCGCCGCGTCCGACATCTCTGGACCGCGCAGAAAAATCCGCAGATCGGCCTTGCGCGCGCGATCCAATGCGCGACTCACGCCAATCGCCTCCACCGTATCCGTCGCATCCCGCAGCCCAGCGGTATCCAGAAAGGTGACCGGCAAACCCCAAAGGTCCGTCCGCAACTCGATAATATCCCGCGTCGTTCCCGCAATCTCGGAGGTGATTGCAATATCTCGCCCGGCAATGCGGTTCAGCAAGGTCGACTTTCCGACATTCGGCGCGCCAAGAATCGCAACGACAAACCCATGGGTGACGCGCTCCGCCACCTGGGACCCTGCGATCTCGGTCCTCAAGATTTCTGAAACAGATAAAAGCCGCGCACGGATATCTTCCGCTTGATCCTGCGGCACCTCTTCATCCGCGAAATCAATTGTGCTTTCCAAAAGCGACAGCGCACCAATCAATTCCTGCCGCAAGTCATTGGCAACCGTTCTCAGCCGCCCTTCGATCAAACCTTGGGCCTGCTGCCGCTGTGCCTCGGTCTCGGCATCGATCAGTTCCGCGAGTCCCTCCACATGCGCCAAGTCCAGGCGCCCATTCTCCAACGCACGCCTTGTAAATTCACCCGCTTCGGCAAACCGCGCCAGTTGCGTCGCCAGAATCTCCTTCTCGAAGGCTTCGACAATCGCCAGGCTTCCATGGATTTGAAACTCGACCACATCTTCGCCGGTAAAGCTGTGCGGACCAACAAAGGACAGCATCAGCCCGCGATCCAAGGCAGACCCATCGCCAGCACGAAACGCGCAGTATTGAACCGATCCTGGCTCGGGTTCGATTTTAGAAAGCATGCGACCAATATCGAAGGCACGCGGCCCCGACACACGCAGCACCGCAACGCCCGATTTCACCCGCGCCGTGGCCAGGGCAAAGATCGTCTCCATGGTTCAAACGCCCTATGCGTTCATTGAATCGAAGAATTCAGAATTGGTCTTGGTCTGTTTCAGCTTCGAAATCAGGAACTCGATCGCGTCCGTCGTGCCCATCGGGTTCAGAATCCGCCGCAGCACATAGGTCTTTTGCAGATCACCCTTATCTACCAGCAAATCCTCTTTCCGGGTGCCGGATTTCAGGATGTCCATCGCCGGGAAGACGCGCTTATCCGCCACTTTACGATCCAGAACAATCTCGGAGTTACCAGTGCCTTTGAATTCTTCAAAGATCACCTCATCCATGCGGCTACCGGTATCGATCAAGGCGGTGGCAATGATGGTTAAAGAACCCCCTTCCTCGATATTCCGCGCCGCGCCAAAGAAACGCTTGGGACGCTGCAGCGCGTTCGCATCAACACCACCGGTCAGAACTTTGCCCGAGCTTGGCACAACCGTGTTGAACGCCCGGCCCAAACGCGTGATCGAGTCGAGCAAAATCACCACATCGCGCTTGTGTTCGACCAACCTCTTGGCCTTTTCAATCACCATCTCCGAGACAGCAACATGCCGCGTCGCCGGTTCATCGAAGGTCGAAGAGATGACCTCACCCTTCACCGAGCGCTGCATATCCGTCACCTCTTCGGGCCGTTCATCGATCAGCAGAACAATCAAATAGCATTCCGGATGGTTCTTTTCGATCGAGGTTGCGATGTTCTGCAACAGCACGGTTTTCCCCGTCCGTGGGGGTGCCACGATCAGCGACCGCTGGCCTTTGCCGATTGGGGCAACCAGATCAATGATCCGTGCCGAGCGATCCTTGATCGTCGGATCCTCGATCTCCATCGTCAGACGTTCATCGGGGTAAAGCGGCGTCAGGTTGTCAAAGGCGATCTTGTGCTTCGCTTTCTGCGGATCGCCAAAGTTGATCGCCTGCACTTTGACCAAGGCGAAATATCGCTCGGTCTCTTTCGGTGCAACAATCACACCTTCTACCGTATCACCCGTGCGCAGCGAATGCTGGCGGATCATATCGGGCGAAACATAGATATCATCGGGGCCCGGCAGATAGTTCGCCTCGGGCGACCGCAAGAACCCAAACCCGTCCTGCAACACCTCCAAAACACCATCGCCAGAGATTTCCCAGCCTTCATCCGCCCGCTCACGCAGGATCTCGAACATCATGTCGCCTTTGCGCATGGTCGAGGCGTTCTCGATTTCCAGCTCTTCGGCCATCGCCAAAAGGTCTTTGGGCGACTTCGCTTTCAGATCAGCAAGCTTCAAAATGGACTCTGTCATGGAACCACCAGCCAGACCGCGACAGCCGCGATCCAATCTTCTATGTAAAAATGAGGTTTCATCACCGGACGGTGACGCATGGGTAGCTAGGCAGCTGAGCGGCTTGTGTCAAGCGCGGCTCGTTCAGCGCATAAATCCATATAATAAAATATATATAGAAAGAAAGATGATGTGGTTGTTGTTCTGTGGATGGCGGGGATAACTGATTGGCTCACAAGGCATCCAGACTTGCACCATCCCCGCCCAAAAACGATCCACTGCATAGGAAACATGAAATACATAAATAAAAACATATAGATAGAGAAAGATTGCTCGACAAAAACCTGTGGATTTCTATCTGAAAGGGTCAAGGTTTTTGCCTCACCATGGATAAGCTTGGAACAAATGCTTCACAGGGAAACTGGCTGTTGGTTTTGCGCATAGGAGCCCGATCCATGGTCACTGACATGCAGCCGCTTTTCTTCGCCCCACCTGCAAACACGATCTTCAGTCAGTTTTCCAACGGATAACTCACAAGAATATGTCTTTTATCCTGGCATCCGCTTCCCCGACGCGCCGCTCCATGCTGGAGGCGGCCGGGCTTAGCTTTCAGGTTGCACCCGCCCGCATTGATGAGGCTGCGATCCGCGACAGCCTCGCCTTTGACCAAGTTTCTCCGCGCGATATTGCCGACGCACTGGCGGAGGGCAAAGCCAAACGGATCGCGCAAAAGCACCCTGACAGCCGTGTTCTTGGCAGTGATCAAATCCTTGCGCTTGGCACCGAGATTTTCGAAAAGCCCGCCGACCGAACGGCCGCAGCGGCGCAGCTTTCGCGCCTTCAAGGCAAACAGCATTCCTTGTTTTCCGCTGCTGTCCTCTATGATCAGGGGGAGCCGATTTGGCGCTTCGTGTCCGAGGTTAAACTGTCTATGCACCCGCTTCGCGACAGCGAGATCGACGCCTATCTCGACCGCGCCTGGCCGGAGGTATCGGACAGCGTGGGCGCCTACCACGCCGAAGGCCTCGGCGCGCAGCTATTTCACCGCATCGACGGGGATTGGTTTTCAGTCCTTGGTCTCCCCCTCCTCCCCCTCTTGTCTTTCTTTCGATTGCGGGGTTGGCTGGCAGAATGACGCGCCCAAACATCCCCCTTGCCGCCGTGATCGGCGATCCCATTGCCCATTCGCGGTCGCCGCAACTGCATGGGCACTGGCTGCGTCGCTACGATCTGCCCGGCCATTACGTGCCGCTTCATATCAGCCATGACAACTTGGCTGACTCGTTGAAAATGCTGCCGAAGCTCGGGTTTGTCGGGGCAAATGTGACCATCCCGCATAAAGAACACGTGCTGTCATTGGCCGATACCGTAACGGATCGCGCCGCGCTGATCGGGGCCGCGAACACGCTGACCTTCCTGGAAAATGGGCGCGTGCAGGCGGATAATACCGACGGGTTGGGGTTCTTGGCCAATATCCGGCAGCACCTCGACGGTTGGACTGCCAAATCCGGCCCCGCCTTGGTCCTTGGCTCTGGCGGTGCGGCAAAGGCCATCGTTTCGGCCCTGATTTCGGACGGTGCACCAACGGTCTATGTCGCCAACCGCACCCGTGCACGGGCAGATGGGCTGAAAGAGCAATTTGGCGCCCGCGTCGAACCCCGCGATTGGACGCAGATTCCAAACCTGGTTGGGGTTGCAACGCTTATCGTGAACACAACCTCCCTGGGGATGGTGGGGCACCCGCCCCTTAACATCGATCTGTCCCAGCTCACGCCGCCGACCGTTGTGACGGATATCGTCTATGCCCCGCTCGAAACCGAGCTTCTGAAGCAGGCGCGCTTGCTCGGATGCGAAACCGTGGACGGGTTGGGTATGCTACTCCATCAGGCCGTGCCAGGATTTGAACGTTGGTTCGGTTACACCCCCATGGTTGATGATGATCTGCGCCAGGCGGTTCTGGGGTCATGACGATACGTTTGGGCCTGACCGGCTCCATCGGGATGGGGAAATCCACGACCGCACAGATGTTCCGCGACCTTGGCGTGCCGGTTTGGGATGCGGACGCGGCGGTGCACGCGCTCTACGCCAAAGACGGGGGTGCTGTTGGCCCCCTAGGCCAGCTTGTTCCAACAGCAATTGTCGATGGGGCTGTGGACCGTTCCGTTCTAAAGGCTGAAATCGCCAAAATACCCGATTTGCTGAAACAGATAGAAGCCATCGTTCACCCATTGGTGGCTGCAGATCGGGCCGCATTCGCGCGCGCACATCAAAAGGCGCCGTTGATCGTCTTCGACATCCCGCTGCTATTTGAAACCGGCGGGAACCAGCGCATGGATGCGACCTTGGTTGTCACGGTGGATGCCGAAACGCAAAAAACCCGTGTAATGGATCGCCCCGGCATGACCGAAGAGGTGTTTCACGATCTGCTGTCCCGGCAAGTGCCCGATGCCGAAAAACGCGCCCGCGCCGATCATGTCATCGAAACCTATGGGCTTGAACAAACCAAAGCGGCGGTTGAAACTTTGGTGGCAGAACTCACCAACCAGGCCGGGACATAAGATGCGCGAAATCGTGTTGGATACGGAAACCACCGGCCTTGATCCCTTCGATACACCCCGTCACCGCATTGTCGAGATTGGCGCGGTAGAGCTGTGGAACCAGGTGGCGACCGGAAAGACCTATCACCAATACATCAATCCCGAACGTGATATGCCAGCCGAAGCCTTCGCGGTCCACGGGATCAGCGATGAGTTTCTGGCCGACAAACCGCTGTTTGCCGGTATCGCTGATGCGTTCCTGGAATTTGTGGGGGATGCGCCGCTGGTCATCCACAATGCCAGCTTCGACATGCGTTTTCTGAATGCGGAGCTTGAATGGGCCAATCGCCCGCTTTTGCCCGAAGATCAGGCGGTCGATACCCTGGCCATCGCGCGCCGCCGCTTTCCCGGCTCACCCGCCTCGCTTGATGCCCTGTGCCGCCGGTTCGGGATCGACAATTCGATGCGGGAAAAACATGGCGCGTTGCTCGATTCCGAGATCCTGGCCGATGTCTATCTTGAGCTTTCGGGGGGTCGCCAGCAGGATTTTGGCTTGGCCAGCGGTGCGTCCAAATCCAAAACATCGACAGACGCCGCCGATTGGCGACCAGGCCCGCGGCCAACCCAGCTTCCGCCCCGGGTGACCGAGGCGGAGCGGGAACGCCATGCCGCATTCGTTGCCGAATTGGGCGATGATGCGGTTTGGCGTAAATTTAGCTGATCAAGCGTCGGCCTTTTGGGTCGCAGCGCGTTGGGCCAATTGCTGGCGATACAGCGCCAGGAAATCGATCGTATCCAGGTTCAGCGGCGGATAGCCACCATCGCGGGTCACGTCCGACACGATGCGGCGCACGAAGGGGAAGATCATGCGCGGGCATTCGATCAAAAGGAACGGGTGCAGCTGTTCGCTGGCCACATTCTCGACTTTGAAGATGCCGCCATATTCCAGTTCTAGCAGGAACAAAGGCTGCGGCGTGTCTTCTTTGGTTTTGCTCTCGACCTTCAGCTTCATGATCACATCAAACTGATCTTCGGCTTCGCGTTTGCGCGCATCCAAGGCAACCTGGACCTGAATATCGGGCTGCAACGTGCTTTGGATCGCCTTTTGCGCCGCGATATTTTCAAACGACATATCGCGCACAAATTGGCCCATCACCTGCATTTTGGGCATCACAGGGGGCGTTTGCGCCGGATCAGCCGCGGGGGCTGCGCCACCATTGGTATCGGTCATAAATCTCTCCAAATCTTTGGTTGGCGCCCCTCTAGCAGGACTGGGGGCTGGCCTCAATGCCGGGTCCAGCCGGATGGGCCGGATGGCCGCGGGCCGTCATCTTGCTCGACCGTGTAGTCACCGTCGATCACGTCATCTTGTGCCGTGCGATAGGCCGTGCCGTGAACCACGCTCTGAACCTGCACCCGCTTGCGCAATTCGCGCAGCACTAGGTTGCGAAATCCGGGCGTTAGCAGGGCAAAGCCCAGCGCGTCGGTGAAAAACCCCGGCGTCAGCAGAAGCGCCCCAGAAAACAGGATCATCGCGCCATGGGCCAGTGGTTCTGTCGGATCACGCAAGTCATTGAACGAGCCGCGCAATTGCGCCATCGCCTGCGCCCCTTGTGAGCGGACAAGGGCCGTGCCGACAATTGCCGTCAACACCACGATCGCCAAGGTCGGCCAAAGCCCAATCAGCCCGCCAACCTGAATAAACAGTGCGATCTCAATCAGCGGAACCGCCAAGAACGCTAGAAACAGCCACATGCCCATGCCTCCGTCATCGAATTGTCCTATCCCCGGACATTGCCCGCCGTCAGTCATGGACTTGACCCGACCGCTGCCTTACATATGTGGCCTGCGACCCCAAATAGAAGCCCATGCGCCGCGCAGAGGATTTTTCATGAACTCGTCCCTTTTGTCTCTGCTTGTTTTGGCGGGGATTGCTATTTTCCTGATCCTGCGGTTGCGCAGCGTGCTGGGCACCCGAGAAGGGTTTGAAAAACCGCCTGCCCGCCCCGATGCCCGTGGTGATGACCCACGCCGGGATTTCGAGGTGATCGAAGGTGGCCCCGACCTGGACATCACCGATCACGTCGAAGATGGCAGCGACAGCGCCAAAGCCCTGGCCGCGATGAAACTGGCCGAACCTGGATTTCAGGTGGGTGAGTTTTTGCAAGGTGCCCGTGGCGCCTATGAGATGATCCTGATGGCCTTTGAAAATGGCGATGTGGATGAGCTGCGCAATTTCTTGGCCGAAGATGTCATGGACACATTCGTGTCCGTCATCGCCCAGCGCGAAGATCAGGGGCTGACCATCGATGCTTCCTTTGTTGGGATGCGCGAGTTGAACCTGCAAAGCGCGAGCTTTGACCGTGAGAATTCCGAGGCTGAGATTACCGTGCGGTTTGTGGCCGAACTCACCTCGGTCGTGAAAAACGCTGATGGAGAGATCATCGAAGGTGATCCCAATGCCATCAAACGCCAGCGCGATGTCTGGACATTTGCCCGTCACATGGGATCGAATGACCCCAACTGGGTTTTGGTGGCCACCGACGGATGATCCATGCGCGTCTTCGGCAAGGTTTGGGCGATTTGCGTCGCGCTTAGCGCATTGGGCGCGCCGCTTATGGCTGAAGAGCGCTACGATATCCTAGAGTTTTCCGACCTGAACGGCTGGGCGGATGATGATCATCAGGCAGCGCTTGATGTGTTCCGATCTACCTGTGCCGATATCGATGGTGACGATTGGCAATCGCTTTGCGCCATCGCCGATACAGCCCCCGATGCCCGCACGTTTTTCGAGCTTTTCTTTCGCCCTGTTCTTATTGGCGGCGACGATCCGGCGCTTTTCACCGGGTATTTCGAGCCTGAGCTTGAAGGGTCGCTCACCCGCACCCCGCGCTATCGCTATCCCCTCTATCGCCTGCCGCCCGAAGTGCGCGGTCGTTGGCTAAGCCGACGAGAGATTGAGGAGGAGGGGATTCTGGAAGGCCGTGGTCTTGAAATCGCCTGGGTCGATGACGCGGTTGAGTTGTTTTTCCTTCAAATCCAGGGCTCTGGCCGTATCCGTCTGACAAATGGAGAGGTGATCCGCGTTGGCTATGGCGGACGCAACGGGCACGAATACCGATCCATCGGGCAAGAGCTTGTGCGCCGCGGTGTCTATTCCCCGCATCAGGTATCGGCCCAGGTGATCCAGAACTGGGTCCGGCGCAACCCGGCCTCGGGGCGAGAGCTTTTGTATCACAACCCCTCTTATGTCTTCTTCCGCCGGGTAGAGATTGAAGATCCAAACCTTGGGCCCTTGGGGGCGATGAACCGGTCGATCACCCCCATGCGGACCATCGCGGTCGATCCGCGTTACACCGCCTTGGGCGCGCCGGTTTGGATCGAAAAAGAAGGGGCCGAGCCGATGCACCGTTTGATGATCGCCCAGGATACCGGCGGGGCCATTCGCGGTGCGCAGCGGGCCGATATCTTTTTCGGCTACGGGGATGAGGCGGGCTTGCAAGCGGGGGTCATCCGCGATCCTGGCCGGATGGTTGTGCTTTTGCCCATCGAACGCGCGCATCAAGCCGTTCCGGACGCCTGATCCAATGACCCGGCGGCGGCAACCCGGCCTAAGCCGGGAAGATAAAGAGCTTTGGGGTCGCGTCGCGCGCAGTACCACGCCGATGCATGCCAAGCCGCCCGAACCGCAGCTGCGCCTGCCTGCCAAAGCCGACAGGCCCGAGCCGACTGAGCGCCCGTTGCCCGAACGGCTACCAGCATTTCGCATTGGGGAACGGGCCGATACCGCTTTGCCCGTTCAAAACGGCCATCCCACACCCCACGCGCCGCTGCGCATGGATGCTGCCACCCACAAACGCATGGCGCGTGGCAAGCTTCGGCCCGAAGCGCGGATCGACCTGCATGGCAAAACCCTTGCCGAGGCGCATCCGGCGCTGATCCGGTTTATCGTGGATTCCTATGATCAAGGGCGGCGTTTGGTTCTGGTGATCACCGGAAAAGGCAAAGATCGCGACGAGGATGATCCGATCCCCATTCGTCGCGGTGTGCTGCGCCATCAGGTGCCGCATTGGCTACACTCGCCGCCCATCGGCCCTCTGGTTCTGGAACTGCGCGCAGCGCATCAGCGCCACGGAGGGTATGGGGCCTATTACGTCTATTTGCGCCGCCGCCGCTAAGGCGCATTGGGCTGCAAAATCACCTGAGTGGCATTGCGAACCGTCAGAACCGTGCCGGGCAAAAGGCCGATTTGCTGATCTGGCGCGCCCTCAAGGGCCGAGTTCACTTGCGACAACTGCCGCAGAATTTGAATGACAGCAGGGGAGGTTAGCGCGGTCGAGTGGTTCAGATTGTCCTGCGCCCCGCCGCGGAACTCGGACACATCGATCAAAGTCACCTCAAGATCAGCGACATCTTCGACCGTTCCGATATTACCCAACCGGTTCTGCTGCCCGGTGATCGTGGCCGACAACCGTAGGGCACGATCTCGTTCCGAGGTGAAGATCACAAAAGGCTGCGGCAAGGGGCGCAGGCGCATCGCCTGGCTTCGAAAGACATCAATGTCGATATCGGGTGACATCAGGATCACCCCGCTGATCCGGTTCAACAGATCATGCCGCCCCGCGATGCGAATTTGGCGCAACGCCTCCATCGTCACGCCGGAACCAAGCGAATGGGCAACCAAAACGATATTCTGGCTTCCCGCAGCGGCGATTTCGGTCAGCAATTGTTCCAACCCATCACGGGCAAACAGGGCGCTGTCGCGATCATAGGCATAGCCCAGCGGATGCGCCGCACTGGGCCAGGCATAGTGCACGGCGGTGCCCGGAATGTTGAAATCATGCCGAATTTGCGCCGTGCGATAGAGGCCATCGGCAAAGCTGGTGTTGTAGCCATGGACAAACACCATCACCTCCCCTCCGCCTGGGGTGCGGATGGCCATGTTTTGCTGCAAGGCGCGGCGAAACGCGCCGGGTCCGGCCAGGCCATCGGCGCGAGTCACGAGAAACTGGGTTTCGGGATCGATCCGCCTATCACGTTCGCGAACGGGCAAAACCTCACCACTTTCGCGGTCGGGCGGGATGCTGACATCGAATGAGACGAAGCTCAGCCCCTCATTGCGCAGCCCGGTGAACTCACCATTTTCAAACACGCGGGTGCTGGCGACAAAAACCGGTTCAGCCGTGCCGACCCCCTGGGCATCGGGGATAAAGGCCACCATCGCGCGTCCAGCGCATCCGGTCAAAACCGCCAAAACGAAGATTGAAAAAATAACGCGGCGCAGCGCGGCGGCTGTGCGCAGTGAAAATGACATAGCTTGGCCTCGGACCCGGGCTGGTTCAAAGCACGTAGCGACTCAGATCCGTGCTACGCGTCAATTCCCCCAAATTCGCCTCTACGAAACTCGCGTCAACCGTAATGCTGTCGCCCGAGCGATCCGGCGCCGAAAAACTCAGTTCTTCAAAGACACGCTCCAACACGGTGTAAAGCCGCCGCGCACCAATGTTTTCAACGCTTTCGTTCACATCCGCCGCGATCTTGGCCAAGGCGGCGATGCCATCTTCGGTGAACCTGACGGTGACCTCTTCGGTTGCCATAAGGGCGGTGTATTGCAGGGTCAGCGCGTTGTCGGTTTCGGTCAGGATTCGCACAAAATCCTCTTCTGTCAGCGCGCGCAGGTTCACCCGGATCGGCAAACGGCCCTGAAGTTCGGGCAGTAAGTCCGAGGGTTTGGCGATGTGGAACGCGCCCGAGGCGATGAAAAGCACATGATCGGTCTTAACCGGCCCATGTTTGGTGCTGACAGTGGTGCCCTCGATCAAGGGCAGCAGATCGCGCTGCACCCCTTCGCGGCTGACATCGCCGCCGCGCGCATCTTGGCGGGTGGCAACCTTGTCGATCTCATCAATGAAGACGATCCCGTTCTGCTCGACCGCGCGCACGGCCTCTTTGGTAACCATTTCGGCATCAAGCAGCTTGTCCGCCTCTTCGTCGATCAGCACTTCATAACTGGACGCAACGCTCATCCGACGTTTCACTGTGCGCCCGCCAAAGGCTTTGCCGAAGATATCGCCCAGGTTCATCATGCCACCGCCCATGCCGGGTGGTTGGCCTGGAATTTCAAAGCCTTGCATCGGGTTCGAGGTATCGGCGACCTCTAGCTCGATCATCGTGTCGTCCAGTTCACCCGTGCGCAGTTTGCGGCGGAACATCTCGCGCGTTTGTTCGCGCGCATCGGTGCCGGCCAACGCCTCGATCACGCGGTCTTCGGCGGCATCATGGGCTTTGGCCTTCACCTCTTCGCGCATATGTTCGCGCACCATGACCTGCGCAGCATCAACCAGATCGCGGATGATCTGTTCGACGTCACGGCCAACATAACCGACCTCGGTATATTTCGTGGCTTCAACCTTGATGAAGGGCGCGCGGGCCAGTTTGGCTAAGCGGCGGCTGATCTCGGTTTTGCCGACGCCGGTGGGGCCGATCATCAGGATGTTTTTGGGATACACCTCATCCCTCAGATCATCGCCCAACTGCTTGCGCCGCCAACGATTGCGCAGCGCAACGGCCACGGCGCGTTTGGCATCTTTCTGGCCTATGATGAACCGGTCCAGCTCACTGACAATTTCGCGCGGGGTTAGGTTGGTCATGTCAGCGCCTCTTTATGGATGTCGTCCAGCATCATGTCGGCGAACCATTCGGGATATCGCCTTGGGGTGGGAAGGGCGGCGTTGATCGCCTCCATATCCGCGTCAGATAGGGTTAGGGTCGAGGCCGCTAGGCTTTTTTCCAACTGCTCGGTGGAACTGGCGCCGATGACAACGGTATGGCTGCGGTCGCGTTGCAGAATCCAGGCCAAAGCGACCTGAGCCAGGCTAGCGTCCACATTGCCAGCGGCTTGGGCGAGCGCAGCCAATACCGCCTCGGCCTCCTTACGGGGTACTTGCAGGAAATCCCCCTCGGCCAAGCGTCCACCGGCGGCATCTAGCTGGTTCAAATCGTATTTGCCGGTCAGCAACCCACCCGAAAGTGGCGACCAGGCCATCAGGCCAATGCCCATGTCGCGGGCCATGCGCAGCACATCGATTTCGATATCGCGGGCCGCGGCATTGTAAAGATATTGGCCCGCCACGAACCGAACCAAACCATTGTCGCGCTGGAATTGCGCGGCGCGCGCAACCTCCCATGCGGGCCAGTTCGAGCAGCCGATATAGCGCACCTTGCCCGAGCGCACGATATCATCCAGCGTCGATAGCGTTTCTTCCATCGGGGTGAACACATCGGTTTTGTGGACAACAAACAGATCGATGTAGTCCGTATCCAACCGGCGCAGACACCCATCAACCGAGCGTATCAAATGCTGTCGCGATAGGCCCGCATCGGTGATCACCGGGCTTTGCCGAAACCCGGCTTTGGTGCAAATCACTGCCTCTTGCCGTCGCCCTTTGAGCGCCACGCCGAGCGCGGTCTCGGCATCCCCGCCGGAATAGCCATCGGCGCTGTCAAAGAAATTGACCCCGGCATCCAGCGCGGTTTGCACCATGCGGGTAGCGTCATCCTGGCCCACCTTGGCCACGCCGGGGATAAACTCTTGCCCCAGGGTGAAGGTCATCGTGCCAAGTGCCAGGCGTGAAACAATCAGCCCGGATTGGCCCAGCTGTGTGTATTGCATATCGTTCATTCGGTGGCCTCTTCGATTTGCCAGGGCGGTAGACGATCCTTGCCAGGGAAACCGGGCAGCATCTGCATGACCGCGCGGCGCAGTGCCTCCCATTGTGCGCCAAGCAGAACCATGCCCGCCCCCAGCAGCAGGATGATCCAAAACGCGCCGCCTTCGATCACCGTGAAAGATAACGCGACAACATAGCCAACGCCCGAGACCAGAAAAGACCGCCGGTCTATGACCACGGCGAAGATCGCCATGACCGCGATGAAGCCCACCAGCAGCAACTGCGATCCAATCGATTCGTCCAGAAACAAGGTCAGCGCGATGGTGTTCACAATCGCCGGGGCCGCCAGGATGTGTAGCCAAAACCCGCTGGCCGCGCGGCGGGTCAAACGGTGCGGGTCTGACATGTCGAAGCTCAACGCGATGGCCAGCCCGATCAGGCCCAAAACAATGGTCATGATGGCAAAAGGGCCATCGGCGCTGAGCAAAAAGAAATCCTCGACCGAGTTGGGAGTGGCGCCCTGCAAAGCCGCGACGCCAAAACTTGCCGCGACGACGGATATCGCGATCAGGGCAACCGTGAAGGGCACGCGGAACAGGTAGTAATACAGCGACAGAAACAGCGCCCCGACCACCGCGCTAAAGGTGATCAGCCCCTGAAGCTGCAAATCCAGCGCCGCACCAAGCGAGAGACCGAACTGACCGGATGAGATTGCGAACATGATCGCCAGGGCAATCGACGGGGCGACCATGCGGCGGGTCAGGGTGAAATACCGCGCCAGGGCATAGATGCCGCCCAAAGCGATCACGGCGTAAACCATGCCCAGCAAATACCCGGCATCTGTGCCCAACCATGTCACGCCGGTTAGACCCGAATACCCCGCATAGAGGATGATCAGACCCACCACGATGAAGATTTCGTTGAACCCCCGGAAAAGCTCAAAAGGTTCATCCAGACCCGACATATGCGCTCGCACACCGCGCCGGGTTTCATTTAGCGTCACCAGCGAGGCGGCTTGCGCCTCCGAGATCACGCCAGCGGTAACCGCCGCGCGCAAATCATCACGGGTCAGGTCGGTCATGCGCTGATCCGTTCGACCGTCAGATTTCCATTGGTGTAGACACAGATATCGGCCGCAATCGCCATCGCGTCACGGGCGACGGTTTCGGCATCCTTGTCGCTATCGATCATCGCGCGGGCAGCGGCCAGGGCGTAATTGCCCCCCGATCCAATCGCGGCGATGCCATGTTCTGGCTCCAGCACATCGCCCGCCCCTGTGATCACAAACAGATCAACGCCGTCGGTGACGATCAGCATAGCTTCGAGCTTTTGCAGATATTTGTCGGTGCGCCAATCCTTGGCGAGCTCCACGCTTGCGCGTGCCAATTGGCCCGGTGTCGCCTCAAGCTTGGCCTCAAGCCGTTCCAGTAAGGTGAAAGCATCAGCGGTCGATCCGGCGAACCCGGCAACCACATCATAGCCGCCGGGGCTAAGCCTGCGCACTTTCTTGGCTGTGCCTTTGATCACGGTTTGGCCAAGGCTTACCTGACCATCACCAGCGATCACCACCTCACCACCTTTGCGGACACCGATGATTGTGGTGCCGTGCCAACCGGGAAAATCCGTTTCTGCCATGGGGCCTCCGTCTTTGAAATCTATATGGAGAATGCGTGGCGTCGCGACAACCACAACGCGCCTAGGCGCCCAAGGCGTTTACGATCCTTGGAAAGGCCAATCGCCTTCAATCAACCGCCTTGGGAGAAGATCGCGCCCGAGTAGTCGCGCAGATAGATTTGCAGCCAAGGTGTGAAGCCTTTTGGCGTGCGCATCACCTCTTCGGTCAAGGCGGCAAGGGGGCGCCAGATTGTATCCATCACCTCATCGGGGTTTGGATCGGGTTCGATTCCATCCGGCACTTCACCCACAAATATATCCACAACCTCGTGCTCGATCAGGCCACCACCAACCTCGGCGCGGTATTCGACCGTATCGCGGAAGGTGAGCGGGATGTTGGTGATGCCAAGTTCTTCATCCAAGCGGCGGCCGGCACAGATCAGGCTGTCTTCTCCCCAATAGGGATGGGTGCAACAGGTATTCGCCCAAAGGCCTGGCGTGTGATATTTGGTCAGCGCCCTGCGTTGCAGCAGCACCTTGTCGCCCCGCATCAGAAAGACCGAAACCGCCTTGTGGCGCAGGCCGCTTCGATGCGCCTCTAGTTTTTCCACAGGCGTTAAAGTTCCATTAACCCAGGCGGGGATGTCGATGCTCATGCGCGTTCGGGTCGAAGATCTGCCGATTTGATAGGGGGTTATCATAGCCCCAGCTTTGGCGCTGGGCCATGTTCTTTTCCGGGCCGGCCCGGGTCGGCAGATGTGGGTGGTTCAATTGCCGTTTTTGTTCAAAAGCCCGTATTTGCGCAGCTTCACATAAAGTGACTGCCGGGACAGACCCAGCATTTCCGCCGCCGCCACGCGGTTGTTTTCGGTCAGCTCCACCGCGGTTTCAATGCACATCTTTTCGACCACATCGGTGGTGGCTGAAACGATATCCTTAAGCGGGGCTGATCCAACCAAATCCATCACATTGCGCATTGCGTCATTTGAAACCGGCGCTGGCCCAGGCAGGATCGACCCGATGGGTTCCCGTAACCCTTCCATGCGAGAGGTGTCGCGGATCACAAAGGCAAAGCCTGCATCTCCACCGCCATCCAGATGGGTCGCCGAAAGCTCGACCGATAATTGCGAGCCATGGGCCCCGGCCAATCGGGTGGCGTAAAGGCGCATCGCGCCGCTGCGGGCGGCATTGTCGATCAGCACCTTCAGATCGACGCTGCCGCGCGCCAGGAAATCCGCCAGGGATTTGCCCTTCACGTCGCTCATATGCCCGGCATCGCAGAGGCCAAGAAACGCATCATTGGCGGTGCGGATCACGCCGGAAGCATCGGTGAAAACAATCGCATCCGGCGCGTTGTGGAACAAATCGCCAAGTGAGCGGGAAAGCTCGGCCGCTAGGGTTTCGGCGGTTTGGGCAGGTTCGATCCGGCACAATAGGGTCTTGTCACCGGCCGCGCGAAACACAATTGGGTCGATCACAAGATCGGCCGCGCCCCGCCGAGTGGTGACGCGCAGGGGTCCGGTCGCGTCATCGGTTGCCGCGACGACCAGGCCTTCGATGAACTCGCCCCGTCGGCGCCCTTCGAATTCTTGGGTGAAGGCACTGCCGCTGAGGTTATCAGGATCAGAGCCCAAGAGCCGCGCTGCGGTCGAATTCAGATCGACAATCCGGCCCGAGGCGACATCAACCAACACAAAGGCATCACGCGCCGCCTCCATGATCACCCGATAGCGCGTTTCGAAATCGCGATGGGTTTCGTAATCCTTCTCAAGTGCTAGCTGCGCCTTGACCAGACGGTGCTGCAACTCGGCGATCGGGCGAAGATCGCGGCCGAGCATCAAGATCACATCGTCGCGCCCGGTTTTGTGCAGGGTATAGCGGATCGGGAATTCCCAGTTCGCGCTGTCGAAATGGTTCACCTCGATCGCGTCGCGGGGGCGCGGGGCGCCGGAGCGATGCGCCTCCAGCTGGCGTTCAAGCTTTGTCAGGCTGTCTTCGGCCATGAATTCGCGAATGTCGCGGTCTTTCCAGTGATCCAACCGCCCAAGGGTTGGGTTCAGCGGGTTGACGATGACCGATTTCACCGTGCCGTCGGTGGCAAGAACGATGGCCAAATCCGCCGCGGTGGTGACGATTTCGTTGAATTGATCCGGCGCGATCGGATGCGCCGAAGACTGATCCCACAATTCTGAGCCGCGCGTATTCATCGGATCAACCCTCACCCCCGCCCGTTCAAAAAAGGCGATCTGCTAGTTCGTCTGCCACCGGTTCCGATCCAGCCGGTGAGATGGGCAGCCCGCATGTCCGCAACGCCGACCGCGCATCTTGGGCGATGAAATCCGCCCCCGTGCGTGCAAGCGCGTCGGGCCCGTGCCCCAAAGACGCCCCACCCAGCGCGATTGGCGTCACGTGCGTGACCGACCTATGAATTGTGTCTATTAAATCTTTTGTTGATGCAAGGGTTCTGGGCCCCGCGGCTGAGATGCCAATCAGGCTATATTTGCGCCCATTCAACCTTTGCGCGACTTGGCTCGGCCGGGCATCAACCATAACGTCGCTTTCATAGCCCAGCCGCCAAAACTGGTTGGCCAAAACAACCGCGCCTAGACTGTGTTCTTCGGGTCGTGGGACGATCAAAAGCACTGCGCGCGTTGCGGCCCCTTGGCGGGGCCGGTTCCGCTGCCGCGTGTTGAAGGATTTGACCACCTCTTGCAATCGCGCTGTCCCGATGGAGACATGGGCAAAGCTAAGCTTATCC
The DNA here is from genome assembly GCA_965229695.1 of Paracoccaceae bacterium. GTDB lineage: Bacteria > Pseudomonadota > Alphaproteobacteria > Rhodobacterales > Rhodobacteraceae > JANSYL01. Next base: position 1,715,969 of record OZ245921.1, on the reverse strand, counting down.
GCAAACCAGCGTTCGCCCAGGGATCGGGCGATGGCTGGGGCCAGGTGATCGACAATATCGGTCAGCGACACGCCATTTTGCCGAAGCCGAAGCAGCGCCTCGTGGTGAAGGCTTTGGTCCAGGGCGATAAATGCCTCGCTCAACGCGGCGATCAGGGCTGCATTTTCCGGACTGGCGAAGGAGGCCCCATCCGCAAAATCATCTGCAGCGCCGCTCAAAAGACGGGTCAGATCGGCGTTCATCGCCGGAGGTCGATGATTTGTGGGGCCGTTCATTTCATTGTCGTCGCACGGGCCCAACCGGCGCAGCATAGCGCATTTGCTTGATTGGTGAGCCTTGGGTTGTTTCGCGGATTGTCCTTTATCGCGTGGGTTGCGTCAAATGAATTGCCGGTGCTGCGCCAGGCGTGCGCTTCACAAAGCGCGGCGGTCAAACCGGTCGAGCCGGGCCGTCCACGCTGTCGCACAGGCCAGAAATTTACTGGACCCTGGCGTCAGAAGGCCAATATTTGCCTCGGGAACGTGGACTCAACTAGGAGACATTTCATGATTCGTCTTATTAGCCTGGCCGCAGCCGCTTTGGCTGTCACCGCGCCAGTGGCGATCGCAGACGGCCATGCAGCTTCGGGGGATGCCGCCGCTGGCGAAGCCGCCTTCCGTCAGTGCGTTGCTTGCCACGTCGTTGTGAACGAAGCTGGTGATACGCTGGCTGGCCGCAATGGGCGCCAAGGCCCCAACCTTTACGGTATCGCGGGCGCAACCATCGGCGCGGTTGAAGATTTCCGCTATTCCGACGGGTTGCTGGCGCTGAACGAGGCCGAGACCGTTTGGGTCGAAGAAAATTTTGTCGCCTATGTGCAGAACCCGACCGAATACATCCGTGAGGCTACCGGTGATGACGGCTTGCGTGGCTCGATGTCGTTCCGCGTGCGGTCGGAAGAGGATGCTGTGAACCTTTACGCCTATCTGGTGTCTTTGACCCCGGCTGAAGAATAAGCTTAGGTTTCAGGCTATTGGATGATTGAAAGCGGCCCTGCGGGGCCGTTTTCTTGTTTGGGCTCGCTGCGCTGTTCGGCTGGTTCGATTAGAAAGCAAAAAAGGGCACCGCATTGGGTGCCCTTTTGTTTTTCGGTTTTGATGACGCTTAGGCCAGCGAGCGTTCGACCTCTTCCCGCTCGAAGATTTCGATCACATCGGCGGGGCGGATATCTTCGTAGTTTTCGAACGCCATCCCGCATTCCTGACCCGACTGAACCTCTTTCACCTCGTCTTTGAAGCGCTTGAGGGTTTTCAGCGTGCCTTCGTGGATCACCACATCGTCGCGCAGCAACCGCACCCCAGCCGAGCGGCGGGCGATGCCTTCGGTAACCAAACAGCCGGCCACATTGCCAACGCCGGAGACTTTGAAAACCTCTTTGATTTCGGCGTAGCCGATGAAGTTTTCGCGGATCTCGGCCCCCAATAGGCCCGAGGCGGCGGCTTTCACGTCGTCAACCAGATCGTAGATCACCGAATAATAGCGGATCTCGACGCCCTTCTGGTTGGCGGCATTCCGGGCCGGTGCATTGGCCCGGACGTTGAAGCCGATCACCGGCGTGCCAGACGCTTCGGCCAGGCCGATATCGGATTCGGTGATCGCGCCCACGCCATAGTGGATGACGCGCACGCGCACCTCGTCATTGCCGATCTTTTCAAGCGCTTGCACGATGGCCTCGGCCGAGCCTTGCACATCGGCTTTCACCACAATCGGCAGCTCGGCCACGTTTTCATCGGCCTTGGCTTTGGCCAAAAGCTGATCGAGCGTGGTCGCGGCCCCAGCGGCGGCGCGCTTATCTTTGGCGGCCTGTTCGCGGTATTCGGCGATTTCACGGGCTTGGGCTTCGGTATCGACCACGTTCAGCACATCACCGGCTTCGGGCGTGCCGTTCAGGCCCAGAACCTCGACCGGAACCGACGGACCAGCCTCTTTCACGCGGTCACCTTTGTCGTTGACCAGGGCGCGTACGCGGCCCCACTGTTCACCAACCACAAAGATATCGCCCTGTTTCAGCGTGCCGTTCTGCACCAGAACCGTGGCAACCGGGCCGCGGCCCACATCAAGCTGCGCTTCGATCACAGCGCCCGAGGCGGCGCGATCTGGGTTGGCCTTGAGCTCAAGCAGCTCGGCCTGCAATGCGATCGCTTCCAGCAGCTCGGGCAAACCTTGGCCAGTTTGCGCCGAAACCTCGACATCCTGCACCTCACCCGACATGGCTTCGACGATCACCTCATGCTGAAGCAGATCGGTCCGCACCTTCTGCGGGTCGGCAGCGGGTTTGTCGATCTTGTTGATCGCCACGATCATCGGCACTTCGGCGGCCTTGGCGTGGTTAATCGCTTCGATCGTTTGAGGCATCACAGCATCGTCGGCGGCGACCACAAGCACAACAATATCGGTGACTTGTGCCCCGCGCGCGCGCATCGAGGTAAAGGCCGCGTGGCCCGGCGTATCCAAGAAGGACAGGACCGCGCCGCTTTCGGTTTTCACCTGATAGGCGCCGATATGCTGGGTGATGCCACCGGCTTCGCCCGACACCACATTGGCTTGGCGAATGCGGTCAAGCAGCGAGGTTTTGCCGTGGTCGACATGGCCCATGATGGTGATGACCGGCGGGCGCGGCTCAAGGTCTTCTTCCTTGTCCTCGACCGTATCGATCACGTCTTCCACATCGGCGTCGGACACGCGCACGACCTTATGGCCGAACTCTTCCACGATCAGTTCGGCGGTGTCGGCGTCAATCGCTTGGTTCTGCGTGACCATCATACCGTTGGTCATCAGCGCCTTCACAACGTCAGCGACCTTTTCCGACATGCGGTTGGCCAGTTCCGAAACCACAATAGTTTCAGGCACTTGTACATCGCGCACGACCTTTTCGCGGTCTTGGCCGCCACCCATGGCTTTCTGCCGGGCGCGTTCCTGTTTCCGCTTCATCGCGGCGAGCGAGCGTTGCCGCCCCCCTTCACCACCGCTGAGCGCCTGGTTCACGGTCAGCTTGCCGGAACGGCGGCCGCTGTCGCGTTCGCCTTTGCCCCGGTTGTTGCGGTCGTCACGATCATTGTCGCGGCGCGACGGCGTGGGTTTGCCGCCACCGCGCGGGCCACCACCGGGGGCCGCCGCCGGGGCAGCATCGGGCGCTGCGGCTGCGGGTGCCTCTTTCGGGGCATTGCGACGCGCTTCTTCCTCGGCCTTGCGGCGTTGGTCTTCTTCGGCCTTGGCTTTCAGGGCCTCTTCGCGCTCACGCTCTTCACGCTCGCGGGCCTCTTGCTCGGCACGGCGGCGGGCGCGTTCTTCTTCGCGTTCGCGTTCTTCGGTTTGGCGGCGTTCGGCATCTTCGGCTTCGCGGGCCTTGGCAGCCTGCAACGCCTTTAGACGACGCTCCAGCTCGGCGTCGGGGACGGTCTTGGCGCGCTTACCGCCTTCGGCCGATTCCTGGGCGGCAGATTGCGCACCCGGCTTGGGCACCATCACCCGCTTACGCTTGGTTTCCACCACCACGCTTTTTGTGCGCCCGCGTGAAAAGCTTTGATTCACGCGTCCGCTGCGGGCGCCGCCCGACAAGCCAAGGGGTTTCTTTCCATCTTGATCGCTCATGCGTTCGTCTATTCCTTCTCGGCGGTCGGTCCGCCGTCTGCTTTGCGCAGGCCTTGTAGTTTCGCGGCCCCCTCTACAACACGGGGGGCCAGACCACCAGCGGCAAGCGCGCCATGTATAACACTTTGGCGTCCGAATGCCAAACCCAATTCCTGGGCTGTCAGGACACTGAAATAGCGGGCCCCTTCCGGGGTCCACAGCTTCGATTTTCCACGCTCCGATCCATCCGTGGCTTGGAGCAGAACCGCCACCTTTTTCGAGGCGAGCCAGTCTTTGACCTTTTCAAACCCGGCCACCGCTTGGCCCGCTTTGCGCGACAGCGCAATGAGGTCGGTCAAACGGCGTGCCAAACCGGCTTCGACCCGCTCGATCAGATCCTCCGGCACGGCGACCTGTTGCTTCGCGCTGCGCGAAAACAGGTTCTTTTTCATTGCCAGTTCCAGCGCGGTGCGATCCGCGCTGACCCAGATGCCCCGCCCTGGCAGTTTTTCGAACAGATCGGGGGCGATCTGGCCATCCGGGGCGACGACAAACCGGATCAGCCCATGTTTGGGCTGCACCTCGCCGGTGGCGATGCATTTCCGTTCAGGACCGTCGCTCCGGTCTTTATGTCGGCCACCACGACTCATGCGCGGGGCTCCGGGGCAGAGGGCGTTAGCCCTCCGCCGCCTCCTCGGCCGCTTCCGCGGCGGCTGCTTCGGCTTCGGCGGCGGCTTGTGCCTCCAACTCTTCAATGGTCACCCAGCCCAGTTTCAGGCGCGCGGTCATCACCATGTTCTGCGCTTCTTCCAGGGACACATCGAAGGGTTCCAGCAACCCGTCATCTTTGTGACGCTCACCATCGACCGTGGTCCAGCCGCCGGCCAGTTCCCAATCGGCGCAGGTGGCGAAATCCTCGAGGGTTTTCACACCATCTTCGCCCAGGGCCACCAGCATTTGGGGGGTGAGCCCCTCAAATTCAATGAGGCTGTCCTCAACCCCCATCTCGCGGGCGCTCTCCAGGGCCTTTTTGTTCTGTTCTTCGATGTAATCGCGGGCGCGGGCCTGAAGCTCATCCGCGGTGGCTTCATCCACACCGTCGATCACCAGCAGTTCGTCCAGTTCGACATAAGCAACCTCTTCCAGCGAGGTGAAGCCTTCGGCGACCAGAAGCTGGGCGAAGAATTCGTCCAGATCCAGCGTGTCCATGAACAGGCGCGTGCGCTCTTCGAACTCGGCCTGGCGACGCTTGGATTCTTCTTCCTCGGTCAGGATGTCGATGTCGAGATTGGTCAACTGGCTGGCCAGACGTACGTTTTGACCGCGGCGACCGATCGCCAGCGAAAGCTGCTCATCCGGCACGACCACTTCGATCCGCTCGGCCTCTTCGTCGAGAACCACCTTGGTGACCTCGGCCGGTTGCAGCGCGTTCACCAAGAAGGTCGGCGCATCCTCGTTCCAGGGGATGATGTCGATCTTTTCGCCCTGAAGCTCATTGACAACCGCCTGTACGCGGCTGCCGCGCATCCCGACACAGGCCCCAACCGGATCGATGGAGTTGTCATAGGAAATCACGGCAATCTTTGCGCGCGAACCGGGGTCACGAGCCACAGCCTTGATCTCGATGATGCCATCGTAAATCTCGGGCACTTCCATCTTGAACAGCTCGGCCATGAATTCCGGCGCGGTGCGGCTTAGCACGATCTGGTGCCCGCGCTGCTCGCGGCGCACATCTTTGATGTAGCAGCGGATGCGGTCGCCATTGCGATAGGCTTCGCGCCCGATCTTGTCGTTGCGGCGCAGCTGGCCTTCGCCGCGGCCAATATCGACGATGACATTGCCATATTCTTCGCGCTTCACGACGCCATTGATGATGGTGCCCACGCGATCTTTGAACTCTTCGTACTGACGGTCACGCTCAGCCTCGCGCACCTTTTGCAGGATGACCTGCTTAGCACTTTGCGCAGCGATCCGGCCCATATCGACCGGCGGAACCTCATCGACAAGCACGTCACCGACGGCGGGGTTTTCCATATACTGCTTGGCTTGCTCGACGGTCAGCTCGGCCTTTTCGTTTTCCAGCTCTTCATCTTCCACAACGGTGCGGACGCGGGTGAAGGTGGCTTTGCCGGTTTTGCGGTCGATCGAGACGCGGATATCAAGCTCGGCCCCGTAACGCGATTTGGCCGCGCGGGCGAGGCTTTCTTCCATCGCTTCCACGACCAGTTCGGGGTCGATCATTTTTTCCCGTGCGACAGCTTCGGCTGTTTGCAGCAGCTCTAGCTGGTTGGCTGATGTGATTGCCATATCCTCAGTCCTCCGCCTCTGTGGGCTCTTCTTCGATCTCGTCGAATTGTGTGTCGTCAATCACGCCTGCGGCTTTGCGCTGGCGTAGCATTTCTTTGATCAGCTCATCGGTCAGGACGAGTTTCGCGTCGCTGAGCCAGTCGAAATTCAGGCCGATGGTGCCTTCTTCGACATTCAGCAGAACATCGTCGCCCTCAACGCCCGCCAAGACGCCTTTGAACCGGCGGCGGCCATCGATCATATCGGTGGTCTCGACCTTGGCCTCGTACCCTTCGAAGGTGTCGAAATCCTTGAGCCGGGTCAGGGGGCGGTCGATGCCGGGGCTGGAAACCTCGAGCGTGTAGGGGTCTTCCACCGGGTCTTCGACATCCAGAATAGCGCTGATCTGGGTCGAGATCTGGGCACATTCATCCACTTCGATCCCGCCTTCGGGGCGTTCGGCCATAATCTGCAGGGTTTTGGTTTTGCCGCCCTGCATCCGCACGCGCACCAGTTCGAACCCCATATCTTCAATGACAGGGGCCAGAATCTCGGCCATGCGGCGGTCGATAGATGTTTTGGCGATCAGGTCGTTCATATCGTCCAAGCACAAAAAAACGGGCGCGCGGCCCGTTGGTGTTTCCGGTGGAGCGTTGGGGGTGGAGGCCAACGCGCCGCTGTTGAGGGGCATATAGGGGGAATCGGAGGGCGGTGCAAGGGAGCGCAAAACCAGGCCCGAACGGCGCGCGAGTGGCCTCACCCGCACTCCACTCGCACAATCACACCCTCTGCGTCATAGACCACGTTCAACCGGTTCGGCAGGAAATCCATCGTCACCGCGTCATTCGGCCCGATCACGCGCATCGGCGCGGGAAAGGTTGTGGCTGCCAGTACATCGCGGTTTTGGCCGATCAAATGGCTCCATCCCGCAGCGTCACAGGCATCCGCCGCCGGGTCGGGCAAGTTGGCCTCATCCTCCTGACAGGCGGCCAGGCCGAGGACTAAGGCCGGGACAAGAAAGGAAATCCGCATCTCGCAACTCCATTGCATCAAATCTCAGATTGGCCCACGCTGCCCGTAAAACAACCCCAGGGAGGGACAGCCCATGCGCACCCGTGCCGCCGTTGCGTTGGAAGCCGGCAAACCGCTTGAGATTATGAATGTAAACCTCGACGGCCCGAAAGCCGGTGAGGTTCTGGTGGAGATCAAGGCCACCGGCATCTGCCACACCGATGAGTTTACCCTGTCCGGTGCCGACCCCGAGGGGCTGTTTCCCGCCATTCTGGGCCATGAGGGCGCAGGCGTTGTGATGGAGGTGGGCGAAGGCGTGACCAGCGTAAAGCCGGGCGATCATGTGATCCCGCTTTACACACCGGAATGCCGGGAATGCGAATACTGTCTGCACCCCAAAACCAACCTGTGCCAGGCGATCCGCAGCACCCAGGGCGCGGGTGTCATGCCGGATGGCACCAGCCGGTTCTCGATGCTCGATGGCACGCCGATCCTGCATTACATGGGCTGTTCGACCTTTTCGAACCACACGGTTCTGCCCGAGATAGCGGTGGCCAAGGTCAACCCGGACGCCCCGTTCGACAAGATTTGCTATATCGGCTGCGGCGTGACCACCGGCATCGGTGCGGTGATCAACACGGCCAAGGTCGAAATCGGCAGCCGGGCTATCGTGTTCGGCCTGGGTGGCATCGGCCTGAACGTGATCCAGGGCCTGCGCATGGCGGGCGCGGATCAGATCGTGGGTGTTGATATCAACCCCGACAAAGTGCCGATGGCCAAGCATTTCGGCATGACCGATTTCGTGAACCCGACCGAGGTGGAGGGCGATCTGGTCCCCTATCTGGTTGATCTGACCAAGGGCGGAGCGGATTACACCTTTGACGCCACCGGCAATGTGCAGGTGATGCGCGCGGCTCTGGAATCTGCCCACAAGGGCTGGGGCGAATCGATCATTATCGGCGTGGCACCAGCGGGGGCAGAGATTTCCACCCGCCCGTTCCAACTTGTCACCGGACGGTCTTGGCGCGGCACCGCCTTTGGCGGCGCGCGCGGCCGCACCGATGTGCCAAAAATCGTCGATTGGTACATGGAAGGCAAAATCGAGATCGACCCGATGATCACCCACACGCTCAGCTTGGATGACATCAACAAAGGCTTCGATCTGATGCATGCGGGTGAAAGCATCCGCTCGGTGGTGGTGTACTAACGATCAAGGGGGAAGGTCAGATGCAAAAGGGTCTTGGCAGCAGCATTGTTGGCGCGGCGTGCCTATGTACGGGCGCCGCCATGGCCGAAGGGTGGAGCGTGACCGATTTCGATTCGGTCGCCGACCGCGCAACTTGCATGAGCTATGCGGAAACCACCCTGAATATTTATGATCAACGCTTTGCGCCCGTTGGCTTCATCGGGCGTAGCGATTGGACGGTTGGCGGTTATGACCTGCGCGGCGATGTGGTGGATGCGCTGTTTGTCTGCACCGATGAGGTTGGCTTGGTCGCGCCGCTGTTGGTGGTGCACAACACCGATGACGATAGCGATGCGCGTCAGGTGATCACCGACCGGCTCAGCGATATTTGGGATGAGCTGGTCGCCAATGGCGGCATCGCCTCAACCCAGGGTGGCGCAACGAAATAGGTCGCAAACATGGCGTCCGAACAGATTCGGATCAGGCCGGTCGCGGCGCAAGATCATGGCGCGCTGGCGGATATCCTGTTGCCGGTTTTCCGCGCCGGTGACACCTATCCGATTGACCCCGAGATTTCGGCTGACGAGGCGCGGGCCTATTGGCTTGGTCCGACCCATAAGGTGTTTGTTGCCCAGCGGGGTGATGCGCTTTTGGGCACCTATTACATTCGACCCAATCAGGGCGGCGGCGGTGCCCATGTGTGCAATTGCGGCTATATCACCGCGCTTGCTGCGCGCGGCCTGGGCGTGGCGCGGGCGATGCTGGCCCATTCACTGGAAACCGCGCGGGCCGAAGGATATCGCGCGATTCAGTTCAACTTTGTCGTCGCGACCAACACCCGCGCCGTGGCCACCTGGGAAAAGGCTGGGTTCGACATTGTTGGGCGATTGCCAGCCGTGTTCGATCACCCGCAGCACGGATATGTTGATGCGCTAGTGATGTGGAAAGACCTGACGACGGGTTAGATCAGATCGGGTTCAGCCGCGCCCATAGCGCGCCATGAACATCTCGACCGCTTCTTCGGCGATCTTGGAAATCTGATCTTCGGTTGGCGGTTTGCCGATACCAAACATAACCCGAAGCATCAGATCGGTCCGGCAAAGCTGCGCCAATTGATCTGCTGCCAGGATGGAATCACCAATCTCAAGCTCGCTCTGGGCCTTTGGGCTTTCAAGATATTGCGCGATTTTGCGGTGCCAGCGTTTGGGCCCGCTTTCGTAGAACGCTCGGCCAAGTTCGGGGAAGCGTTTGGCCTCGGCCACGCAGACGCGGAACATATCTTGGCCAAAGGGTGACACGACAAAGGTGATCAAGGTGCTGCAAATCAGGCACAGCGTCTCTCGTACGGTCATGTCACCGGCATCCATGAACAGTTCGACCTCGGATTGTTGCAGGCATTCCTCCTGCAAAACGGCGAGGAACAGGTGCTGCTTGTCCGGGAAATAGCTGTAAAGCGTGGCCTTCGACACGCCGGAATCGCGCGCAATCTCATCGACGCTTGCGCCTTCATAGCCTTCGCGCATGAAAACTTCGCGCGCGCCAGCAACAACTTGGTCGAATTTTCGACCTTTCTTAATCTGCCCTTCGGCATTCATGGTTTGGAACCCCTTCCAATGAAAGCATCTTAAACCAATCGGTTTAGTTTAGGCAAGATTTGCGAACACCCAGCGCCAGAAATTGGAAAGGGGCGGCCCGTTGCGAACCGCCCCGTCCAACAGGGAGAGGGTGTTGGACAGATCAGCTGACCTTATCGAGGTAGTATTCGACCAGCTCGGGCGCGCTCATTACCCCGCAATCTGCACCGCGAAGGCCCGCAGACAGCTCAAGCTGGGTGCAGATGTCGGTGCGGTTGATCAAGACCTGTTGGGTCGAGACCGTGGTCTGTACGCCGTCCGCCTGTTGGGTTGAGGCGGTCGGTTCCAGACCGTGAAGATGCGGCATGAAGCCAGCTTCGGCACTGGCGCCGCCCACCGAAAGGGCAAGGGCGACAACAAAGATCGGGGCGATGGTTTTGAAAGTCGGCATTTCCAGGTTCTCCTCAAAAAGTAAACCGAACAGTTCAGTTCGTAATGCATGTTTTAAACCGAACAGTTCAGTTTACAAGTGGAAAGTTTGTCGCCACCGCTGGACAGCGCCCATAAGCCTGTCGTAGCCGGGGATATGGTCGAAATTTTCCTTAAAACCCTGCCTTTCTTTGCTTTGATAGGATTAGGCTATCAGGCTTGCCGAACTGAGTTTTTTACGGCTGAGGCGGCGGCCTACCTCACGAAATTCGTCTTTTACTTCGCGCTTTCGGCCATGCTGTTCCGCTTTGCCGCGAATCTGTCTTTGGCCGAGATTCTCGATTGGTGGTTCGTCGCGGCCTACCTGACCGGCTGTTTTGCGGTCTATTTCATCGCAACCGCCGTGGCCCTCATCCGACAACGGGGGATCGAAGAGGCCGCAGTCGAGGCGCAATGCGCCGTGATCGGCAATACCGGGTTCTTGGGCGTGCCCATGCTGGTCGTCTTGCTGGGGCCCGAGGCGGCGGGGCCTGTCCTGATGGTTTTGGCCCTGGATTTGATCGTGTTCTCCAGCCTGATCGTCATCCTCATCACCGGCAGTCGGGACGGCCAGATGTCACTGAGCGTGATAAAGACCGTCGGTTTAGGGCTTTTGAAAAACCCGATGATCGTCTCGATGACGCTTGGGTTGGCTTGGTCGTCCACCGGCTGGGCGGTTCCCGGCCCGATCAATGAGTTTTTGGCGATTTTGGGGGCGGCCGCGACACCTGGGGCGCTCTTTGCCATTGGCGCGTCGCTTGCTGGGAAATCGGCGGAACGGTTGCAGGTCGCGGGCTGGCTGACCTTTTGCAAACTGGTGCTGCATCCGGCGGCGGTGGCCTTTGCGGCGCTGGTTCTGTTCCCGGTCGCGGCCTTTGACGCGGCGGTGATGATCGCGGCGGCGTCGCTACCGGTGGCGGGCAATGTGTACATCCTGGCGCAGCATTATGGGGTGGCGCCGCATCGGGTGTCAGCCTCGATCCTGATTTCGACGGCGCTCAGCATTCTGACGGTTTCGGTTGTCATCGCCTGGGTCGCCGAGATGGCGGGTATCATCCCAGGCGGTTGACCGCTTGCGGGTTGGCGCATGGGCGCGCTACGGCTAGGCGCAGGGCCAGGTTGGGAGACTAAGATGGAAACGATCTCGGAAAATCGATGCTTCGGAGGTACGCAAGGGGTCTATTCCCATGCGTCGACCGCGACCGGCTGCGACATGACATTTGGCCTGTTCCTGCCTGAAGATGTCAGCGATGGGCCGGTGCCGGTCCTGTGGTATCTATCGGGCCTGACCTGCACCCATGAAAACGCGATGGTGAAAGCCGGCGCGCAGCTTTGGGCGGCGGAACAGGGCGTTGCCCTGGTGTTTCCCGATACCTCACCGCGCGGCGCGGGCGTGCCTGACGATGAGGCTTATGATCTGGGCCAGGGCGCCGGGTTTTACGTGAACGCGACGCAAGACCCCTGGGCTGAGCATTTCCAGATGTGGGATTACGTCACCGAGGATCTGCCGCGCGCCCTGTTTTCGCGCTTTGCCTTGGATGAGGGGCGGCAGTCGATCACAGGCCATTCCATGGGTGGCCACGGCGCTTTGACCATTGCGATGAGCTTCCCCGACCGTTTCGCCAGCGCCTCGGCCTTTGCACCGATCTGCAACCCGACCGCGGGGGATTGGGGCCGCAAGCAGTTCACCGCCTATCTGGGGGACAACACCGCCCTTTGGGAGGCGCATGACGCAACCCTGTTGATGCGCGAGCGCGGCTTTCCCGGACCGATTCTGATCGATACCGGCACCGCGGATCAGTTCAGCGATTTTCTGGGCACCGCCGCCTTTGCCGAGGCGGTGGCCGCGCGCCGCCAACCAGCGACGATCCGGCTGCAACCGGGCTATGACCACAGCTACTTCTTTGTCTCGACTTTCATGGAAGACCACCTGAGCTTCCATGCCGAGGCGCTATATAAGGCGGATACATGACCATCCAGGCGGTTATTTTTGACATCGGAAACGTGCTGATCGAATGGCAGCCCGAACGCTATTATGACCGTGTGATCGGCGAAGACCGCCGCCGCGCGATGTTTGATGCGGTCGATTTGCACTGGATGAATGAGCGGTCGGATCGGGGCGAGAATTACCGCGATGTGATCTATGAGACAGCGGATGCGAACCCCGAGTTTCGTGACGAGATCCGGCTGTGGCATGACAAATGGATCGAGCTTGCCGCCCCCGCCATCCCCCATTCCGTGCATTTGATGCGGCAATTGCGGGCCAAGGGTGTGCCAGTGTTTTCGCTGACGAATTTTGGCAAGGAAAGCTTCGCGGAAACCCGGTTGCATTACGACTTTCTGAACGAATTCGATCAGCAATATGTCTCTGGCGAACTCAGGGTTACCAAACCGGACCCCGAGATCTACCGTATTGTCGAAGAGCGCTCGGGCCTGTCCCCAGACACGCTGCTTTTTGCGGATGACCGGCCCGATAATGTCGATATCGGCCGCGCCCGCGGTTGGAACGCGCATCTGTTTGAAGGCCCTGCAGGTTGGGCCGCCTGCCTGGTCGGACATGGGCTTTTGACGGAGGCGGAGGCCGCCCTATGACCGTGCCATTCATCGGCCCCGAGGCGGAAGAAAAGCTGGATTGGTTGGCTTTGACCGATGCCTTGGCGGCGGGCCATCGCCTGCCCAAGGCTGAGGTTGGTGATACGTTCCTATATCGCGGTGCAGATACGGTTCTGAGCCGCGCGGCCTGGATCGATGGGCTGGGGCAGCTGGTGAAAACGGCAACCATCTTTCCCGGCAATCCCAGCCAAGATTTGCCGCTGATCCACGGCGCGGTAAGCGTGTTTTCCGATGAGACCGGGCAGCTTGCCGCGATGGTGGATTTTCACCTTTTGACCAAGTGGAAGACGGCGGGCGACAGTTTGCTGGCGGCCCGTAGATTGGCGCGACCGGAGAGTGAGACGGTTTTAATCGTCGGCGCAGGAACGGTCGGGCGATCCCTGCGCCAAGCTTACGGGGCGCTGTTTCCCAAGGCGCGGTTTCAGATTTGGAACCGGACGTTCGACCGCGCGGCCGAATTGGCGGCGGCGTTTGAGCGGACCGAGGCGGTATCCGACCTGCAAGCGGCGGTGAATGAGGCGGATGTGATCACATCTGCCACGATGTCGACCGAACCGCTGATCGATGGGGCGTGGCTACGGACTGGGCAGCATATCGATCTGATCGGGGCCTATCGCCCGGATATGCGCGAAACCAATGACGCGGCGTTGACCGCGGCCTCGATCTTTGTCGATAGCCGGGCCACGACCCTGCATCATATTGGTGAGTTGAAACGCCCCCTGGAAGCTGGGGTGATCACCGAAGCGGATGTTGTCGCGGATTATTACGATCTGGAAAACGGCGGCTTCGCGCGGGCCGCGGAAGATCAGATCACCCTGTTCAAAAATGGTGGCGGGGCGCATTTGGACCTGATGACGGCGCGCTACATTCTGGATGTTGTGCAAGGCGGCTAAGGGGTTTCGCCGCCTTTGGCGCCGACCGGAGCGAGGGGGTGCCCCCCTCGCGCTCCCCCGCGTATTTTTGGAAAGATGAAGGGGTTAGGCCGCCACAGCGCGCTGGGTCAGGGGGGTTTCTTTGATCGGCACATGGACGATGGCCGATAGCGCCCCGATGCCGACCCCGATCCACCAGACAGCGGTGTAATCGCCATAGAGATCGTAAAGCTCGCCACCCAGCCAGACCCCCATGAAGCTGCCCAACTGGTGGCTGAAGAAGATGATGCCGTAAAGCGTGCCCATATAGCGGAGGCCATAGATATAGCCGACCAGGCCCGAGGTCAGCGGCACGGTGGCAAGCCAAAGCGACCCCATGACAATCGAGAAGACGATGACGGTCAGCGGTGTCATGGGCAGCAGGATGAAGATTGCCGCCGCCAGTGTGCGTCCGACATAAATACCGGTCAGGAGGTATTTCTTGGGAAAGCGCGAGCCGAGCCAGCCCGCATAGATCGTGCCCGCGATATTGGCCACGCCGATCAGCGCGATGGCCCAAGCCCCCAGGGCTGAGGTGGTTGTAATCCCCAGATTATACAGCATGGAACCGGGCGAGATCGGGCCGCAGACTTCGGTCACGAAGGCGGGGAAATGGGCGGTGATAAAGCCCAGCTGGTAGCCGCAGGAAAAGAAGCCGATGAAGATCAGCGTGAAAGACGGGTCGCGCACCGCCTTTTTCAGGATTTGGGTCAGCGATTCCTCCAAATCCGCTTTGCTGGCTCGGTCGGGCGCCTTCAAAAGCGGCAGGAACAGCAGGGAGGCCAAAACCGCGCCCGCCAACACCAAAAAGACCGATTGCCAGGCCATATTGGCCAGGAGCATTTCGACCACAGGCGGGCCTACGATCTGTCCACCCGATCCCGCGGCGGTCGCGATGCCCATGGCCATAGAGCGGTTTTCGTCCGAGGCGGCGCGCCCGACCATGGCCAGGATCACCCCAAACCCGGTGCCTGCGATGCCGAAGCCCACCAAAACCTCCAGCAGATTATGCTGACCCGGCGTGATGGCGTAGGCCGATAGAACCAGCCCCACGGCGTAAAGAAACACGCCCAAAACAATCGCTTTGCGATCCCCGAATTTCTCGGCCAGGGCCCCGAAAAAGGGCTGGCCGATACCCCAAGCCAGGTTTTGGATCGCAATGGCGAGCGAGAATTCGGCGCGCAGCCAGCCGAACTCGTCAGAAATCGGGATTTGAAACAGGCCAAAGCTGGAGCGGATGGCGAAGCTGACCAGGATGATCAAAGACCCGCCGATCAGGACCGGGGTCAGAAGAGAAGGGGATTTTTGCATGGGCCGTCTCGGGTGAACTCGATGCACCCTGGCCTTTGTGCGCGGCGCCGTCAAACGAGGCTTCTTGATGGTGAGGTTAAGCGATTGTTAACTGTCGCTCTTTGACGCTAGGAAGGGGCATGGCGCAGCACCTGACCGCAATCTACGACACCCGCGTGGCCGAAGGGCTGCTGCGCCCGGACCCCGCACAGCGCGCGTTGCTTTTGCGATTGGAGCCCATTCGCGAGCAATTGGAAACGCCGGTGGCCAAGGGATTCCTGTCGCGCTTTCGCCGGTCGGACCCCACGGGCACCCAGGGGCTTTATCTTTGGGGCGGCGTTGGGCGCGGGAAATCCATGTTGATGGATCTGTTTCACGCCCATGTCGGTATCGCCGAAAAGCGCCGTGTGCATTTCCACGCCTTCATGCAGGAGGTTCAAGCCGCCCTGCATGAAGCACGGAAGACCGGCGTGGATGATGCGATCAAACCCGTGGCTGAAGCGATTGCCAAGGATATCCGCCTGCTGTGTTTTGACGAAATGCAGATCACCGATATCGCCGATGCGATGATCGTGGGACGGTTGTTTGAAAAGCTGTTTGAGGCTGGGGTTTTTGTGGTCACAACCTCAAACCGGCATCCAAGTGAGCTGTATAAAGATGGGTTGAACCGGCAGATTTTCCTGCCCTTCATCGATCTGCTGATGGAAAAGCTGGAAATCGACCAACTTGAGGCGATGACCGACTACAGGCAGGATCGATTGGCCGGGGAGCAGGTCTATTTTTCGCCCCTTGGCCACGACGCGACCGAAGCGGTGAATGCGCTGTGGCGCGATCTTACCCAAGGTCGGGAGGAGGAGCTGTGCCTCGAGGTGAAGGGCCGCGAGGTGCATTTGCCGCGTTACTGGGCCGGCATGGCGCGCGCGTCGTTCTGGGATCTCTGCGGGCAACCCCTGGGCCCGGCGGATTACCTGGCCCTGGTGGGCGCGGTGAAGCTTTTGGTGTTGGAAGGTGTGCCCCGCCTGGACGCAACCAAGTTTAACGAGGCCAAACGCTTCGTCACCCTGATCGATGCACTTTACGAAGGGCATGTGCGCCTGATCTGCACCGCCGAGGATGAGCCAGAACGGCTTTATCTTGAGGGGGCGGGAAGCTTTGAGTTCGAACGCACCGCCAGCCGATTGCGCGAAATGCAAAGCGCCGATTGGGGCGAGGCGCGTCGCTGACCGCGTATTGGCGGCGTGCGTCCAAGACCTATCTCACCCCATGTGTCGCATGATCTGCCCCAACTTGCTTTATCTGTCCGGCAGCCCTCGGCCTGGGCGATCATCCATGGCGGCAAGGATGTCGAAAACCGCTCGCTCGGGTCGATCCGGGCTGGGCGGATGGGGCCTGGGCGTATTGCGATCCATGCCGCGATTGGAATGAAACAGGCGGAATATGACTATCTGGTTTGGCGCTGGTCACGCGATGGAGTGCGGGTGCCAAGGCCAGATGCGCTGCCGCGCCGGGCGATCATTGGCTCGGTTGAGGTGGTTGAGATCGTGACCCAAAACGACAGCTCTTGGTTCGGGGGTGAGGCGGGGCTGCTGCTGCGAAACCCCGAACCCTGTGACCCGGTTCCGGCGGCTGGGGCGCTTGGGTATTTCCGGTGGCAGGGCGGCGGCGATTTGGCTGATCCCTTGCCTTGGATGACTGCCTGGGGCGGCTCCAAAGATGGCCTTTTCGATGATCTTCCGGTGCAGTTTTCGACCCCGCCAGCAAAGCCATTTGGGCGGAAGAGATAGGCTCTAACCCACAGTTTAGAGCCTGTTTAGAGCCTCTTGGGCTGCGTTGAAATAGGCTCCGACGGCCTCGCCATCGACCAGTGCGTGATGCACCTCGAGCGTCATGGCCATATCCCAGCGCCCGGTTTGACCGACAAACTTGCCCCAGGACACGCGGGGGATGCAGTCATCCGGCCCGGGCAGCGCGTTGTCGAGGCTGGTGTAATCCAACCAGGGCAAGCAGGAGAGATAGGCCACATCATCCCGATGCCCGGCATTGGCATTAAGCGTACCGCCCTCCGCCACGGTTTCAATTTCGGTCCGAGCCGCTGTGTCGAAAGCTGTGAAATCGGGATCATAGGTGACATAGCCATAGCCAAACCCCCCGGCTTTTAGCGGCACCGACATCGAAAGCGCGACGCGATCATGGCGCACCACCTGATCACCGCGAAAACGCAACAGCAGCTCGGGGACGGCATGTAGCCCCGCCCCGATGGCGTAAAGACAGGCGCGGTATGGTGAGACACCCTGCGGTTTGCGTTTTGTGATCACATGGCTGACATCCAGCCGCGACGTCACCGCGAAATGGGGTTTTGCATAGCCGCGGAAGAACCGGAATTGATCGGCGCGGGGCCAAGCGGCCAGGTCAACGACATGCTCTGCCATGGCTTAGCTGACCGGCAGAACCGACTCGCAGGTCAGTTCCGCATCCATCGGAAAGGCGGGCAGGGGCGTGTCGCGGTCAATCGAAGAAACCTCGATATAGGTATTGTTGATGCAGACATCCTGTGCCCAGTTCCCGCCATTGAAGCCGAACCCATTGCGCCCGCAATTGTTCACCTCACCATTGGCGTTCCAAGCTTGATAGCTGTTTTCGGCCCGATAGCCGCCGGTTGGAAAGGCCAGGGCCGTCGTATCGAAGGACAGCACCCAGGTTGTATTGGGCCCTAGCTTTTCCAAATCCCAAGAGCCGATGGGGATGCCTTCATGATAGCCGAAAATGGCAAATCCGGTCACGTCGTCCTGGGTGATGATGCCGGTGCCCAGCAGCGCATCGGGAAAGCTGATTGTGCCGCGCATTGTGTAGCCTGCGCCGCCGATCCAGCAGAATTGGAACTGGGCGGCTTGGGCGGGCAGGGCCAGGAACGAACAGGCGGCCAGGGCAATCAAACGCAGCATTGGGATCTCCAACTCGGATACCGGCACGGCACCATGGGTCGGGCGAGGGGTCAAGCGGCGGATTGCCCTAGGGAACGGACAGCTACCCGTTTTGTTTGAGGATTTCGCCCGCCAGGTAAAGCGATCCGCAGATCAGCACCCGCGCGGCGGGATCTTGGTTGATGATCTCGGCCAGCGCTTGGGCGACGCTATCGGCCTCAAAGGCGGTATGCCCGGTTTGCCGCGCCTGATCGGCCGTGGTTTCGGCGGGCAAGGTGGCGATCTGGCCATCAATCGAAACCGCGTAGAGCGCTTTGGCGCGGGCCGCAAAAGGTGCCAGAAACCCGGCAATGTCCTTGGTGTTGAGCATCCCACAGATCAGATAGGTTGGGCGCTTTGGCAGCCCGTCCAACACCGCCGCAATCGCCTTGGCGGCATGGGGGTTGTGCCCGCCATCCAGCCAAAGCTCAGCCTGCGGTGCGGCCTCAACCAGCGGGCCTTGGCGCAGGCGTTGCATCCGCGCGGGCCATTCGGCTTGGGTGACAGCCGCCTCATAAGCTGCATCCCCCAGCTTGAGGTGCCGCAACGCCGCCAGCGCGGCGCCGGCATTCTGGATCTGATGCGCGCCCAAGAGGTTCGGGAGCGGTAGGTCGCGCAGGCCGGTTTCATCCTGATAAACCAGGCGGCCATTTTCTTGGGTGACATGCCAATGCTGCCCATAGGCCCAGAGCGGCGCGCCGAGCCGCTCGGCGCGGGCTTCGATCACCTCCATGGCAGCATCTTGCTGGGGGCCAACCACGCAGGGCACACCACGCTTGATGATCCCGGCCTTTTCGCCAGCGATCTCGGCCAGGCTGTCGCCCAAGAATTGCTGGTGATCCATGTCGACCGGGGTGATCACTGTCAGCGCCGGGGTATCGACCACATTAGTCGCGTCGAGCCGCCCGCCAAGCCCAACCTCCAGCAAGGTGTAATCGGCTTGCTGGCGCGAAAAGGCCAGAAGGGCGGCGGCGGTGGTGATCTCGAAATAGGTGATCGCGTCCGGGCCATTGGCGGCCAGGCATTCATCCAAAAGTGCGCTGAGCGCCTGTTCCTCAATCAGATTGCCGGAGAGGCGAATACGTTCGTGAAACCGTGCCAGATGGGGGGAGGTGTAAACATGGGCACTAAGCCCCGCACCTTCGAGGCCCGCGCGGATCATCGCCAGGGTTGAGCCTTTACCATTGGTGCCTGCAACATGGATCACCGGCGGCAGGTTGCGTTCGGGATGGTCGAGCGCGGCCAAGATGCGCCACATCCGATCCAGAGTGAGATCGATGATCTTCGGGTGCAGCGACATCATGCGGTCGAGCAAAATGTCAGAGCTGGGCGCGGTCATCGGCGATCCTTATTGGTCCATCGGTGGCATTGCGTCGGAGGTGGAGATGCCTCCGGCGGCCATATTTAGGGGATAAAGATAAAGGATGTCGGTTCTTAAGAGGGTTGTTCGGCGCCTTGAGCGTCGGGGTCGACCTCAGTCTGGGCGTCGGGTGTGCTGCCGGCCTCATCATCCTCGGGTTTTGGCAGATCGCCCATGACGGGCGGTGTCAGCCCCATCAGCATCCGGGTGATGGTGATCAGTTCATCGCGCATTTTCCCGCGCGGGGTCACGCGATCCAACATGCCGTGATCCAGCAGGTATTCGGCGCGTTGGAACCCTTCGGGCAGCTTTTCGCGAATGGTTTGTTCGATCACGCGCGGACCGGCGAAGCAGATCAGGGCGTTGGGTTCGGCAATCTGCACGTCGCCCAACATCGCGTAGGAGGCTGTGACGCCCCCGGTGGTCGGGTGGGTCAGCACGACAATATAGGGCAGCCCTGCCTCGCGCAGCATTTGGATCGCGACCGTGGTGCGCGGCATTTGCATCAGGCTCAGGATGCCTTCTTGCATCCTTGCGCCACCAGCCGCCGAAAACAGGATCAGAGGGCGTTTGGTTGCCACGGCCCGTTCGCAGGCGGCGATGATGGCGTTGCCCACATACATACCCATCGAGCCGCCCATGAAGGAAAAATCCTGTGCGGCGGCGATGATGGGCGTGCGGCCAATCTCACCCTCGGCGACCAGCATAGCCTCATCTTCGGTGGTTTGTTTTTGCGCGGCTTTCAGGCGGTCGGGGTATTTCTTTTGATCGCGAAACTTCAGCGGATCATCGATGGGTTTTGGCACCGCAACCTTGGTGAACACGCCATTGTCGAAAAGCGCGGTGAACCGGTCGCGGGGCGAGATGCCCATGTGATGCCCGCAATTGGTGCAGACATTCAGCGCCTCTTTCAGCTCGCGGTGAAACAGCATGGTGCCGCAGGCATCACATTTCGACCAAAGATTTTCGGGCATTTCGCGCCGCGAAAAGATCGAGTTGATCGTGGGGCGGACGTAGTTGGTGATCCAGTTCATCGCGGGCCGGTCGCTTTCATTGGGATGGCCGTGAAATATGGCCCGTTTCGCAGAATTGCAACGGAGAAGGCTTAGCCGCGTCTGCGCGAGACCGCCAGGCGGATCGCCAACCAGATGGCAAGCAACATGGCCATGTCCTGGTAGATCAGGGGCCTTAGGTTGGCCGTATCCATGGGCGCAAAAGGTACGGTGTAAAGGGCCAGGCCCGAAAGTGGCCCATCCATCGCAAAGAACAGGATCGCCACGCAATTATTGGCAAAGTGGAAGCCCCAAGCCGCGCCGATATTGCCGGTCTTGGCGGTCAGGTCGGCTGCAAGGATGGCAAAAAGAGCCACCGCCGCAACAATAGCCCAGGCGTTTTCACCAAAGATTTGTGGCTGATAATGGCCCAACGCAAACAGGGCTGAGGGTAGGATCATCCAAATGATCGGAGAGGCAAAGCGCGCGGCTAATTGCTGTTGCAGGTAGCCGCGGAACAAAACCTCCTCCGCGCCGGTTTGGATCAGGATGCCAACCAGCGCCAATGGTAGAAACGACAGCCAAAGCGACAGATCAAGGTTCGCCGTCGGGGCCGTTTCTGAGGGCAGGGCGGCCATGACCGCGTAAACTGCGCCGCAGATCAGAAAAGCGATGCTGAAATCCCGCAATACCGGTAGGCGGCGCCCGAAAAGCGATCCGAAGCTGCGGCCATGCAGCCAACGCGCCGCCAAAGCCGGACCAAGGCCCATGCCGATAAATGTGGCCAGGATCAGCAAGGCGCTGGTCGGCGTGCCGCCGGTGTTCATGCGGGTCATCCATGCCTGCGCCCCATCCCAGCCACTGGTCAGGATGAGCAACCCAAAGAGGATCGCGATACAAAGCGCATAGATCGCCGCGATCAGGGCAAGGCCGAGGACAAAGCGCCAAATCTCGGGCCGCTCTTTGGCGGGCGCGACAAAGGCCGCATGGGCGGGATAAAGCATCGGGGGCGGCCTGTGACTGATCGGTTTGTTTGGTCTTTATCTAGTCATAGCCCGCAGCAGGGGCAATCGCGCTTGTTCCGCCCTTGCCTTGTGTCTATTCCCAATAGGACGGCCCAGGATTGCGATTGAGAAGAGGGAGACAAGCGATGCTCAAAGGCAAGGTAGACAAATCAAAATTGCCGAGCCGCTATGTGACCGAAGGTCCGGCGCGCGCGCCGCATCGGTCGTATTTTTATGCGATGGGCCTGACAGATGATGAGATTCATCAGCCCTTTGTGGGTGTTGCCACCTGCTGGAACGAAGCTGCCCCTTGTAACATCGCCCTGAACCGCCAGGCGCAATCGGTGAAACTGGGTGTGAAGCACGCCAATGGCACCCCGCGCGAATTCACCACGATCACCGTGACCGACGGGATCGCCATGGGCCATGAAGGGATGCGGTCATCGCTGGCGTCGCGCGATGCAATCACCGACACGGTGGAATTGACCATGCGCGGTCATTGCTATGACGCGATTGTGGGTTTGGCGGGCTGCGACAAATCCCTGCCAGGCATGATGATGGCGATGGTGCGGCTGAACGTGCCTTCGGTCTTCATTTATGGCGGGTCGATCCTGCCGGGCCGTTTGGATGGAAAGGATATCACAGTCCAAGACGTTTTCGAGGCGGTGGGCCAGCATCAGGCCGGTAATCTGAGCGACGAGGCGCTGGCTGTGATCGAGCGCGTGGCCTGCCCCTCGGCCGGGGCTTGTGGCGGCCAGTTCACCGCCAACACCATGGCCTGCGTGTCCGAGGCGATTGGTCTGGCGCTGCCCAATTCCTCTGGGGCGCCCGCGCCTTATGAAAGCCGGGATCAATATGGTGTGGCCTCAGGCCAGGCAGTGATGAACCTGCTAGAGAAAAACATCCGCGCCCGGGATATCGTCACCCGCAAATCGCTGGAAAACGCGGCGCGGGTCGTGGCCTGCACGGGTGGCTCGACCAATGCCGGTCTGCACCTGCCCGCCATCGCCCATGAGGCGGGGATCGAATTCGATCTGTTCGATGTCTGCGACATCTTCAAAGACACGCCCTATTTCGTCGATATGAAGCCGGGCGGTCAGTATGTGGCCAAGGACCTTTACGAAGCCGGCGGCGTGCCGGTGGTGATGAACGAACTGCGCAAAGCGGGCCTGATCCACGAAGATTGCATCACCGCGACGGGCCGCACCATGGGCGAAGAGCTGGATGAAATTCAGCACACCGCCGATGGCAAGGTGATCCATCCGGTCGAAACGCCACTTACGCCGACGGGTGGTGTCGTCGGCCTAAAGGGCAACCTGGCCCCCGAAGGTGCCATTGTAAAAGTCGCTGGCATCGCCCCGGAACACCAGGTGTTCACCGGCCCCGCCCGCGTGTTCGAATGCGAAGAAGATGCGTTCCAGGCCGTGAAGGACCGCGCCTATAAAGAGGGTGAGGTGATTGTCATCCGCAACGAAGGTCCCAAGGGTGGCCCCGGTATGCGCGAGATGTTGGCCACCACCTCGGCCCTCAGCGGTCAGGGCATGGGCAAAAAGGTCGCCTTGATCACCGATGGCCGGTTTTCGGGCGCGACACGCGGTTTCTGCGTTGGCCATGTTGGGCCAGAGGCAGCGGTTGGTGGCCCCATCGGCCTGCTGAAAGATGGCGACATGATCACCATCGATGCCATCACCGGCGATCTGTCCGTGGCGCTGTCCGAGGATGAATTGGCCGCACGCAAAGCCGATTGGAAAGGCCCGCGCGAAACCATCTATGCCTCGGGCGCGCTTTGGAAATACGCGCAATTGGTCGGCCCGGCGGTGAAGGGGGCCACAACGCACCCCGGCGCACATGGCGAAAAGCATGTCTATATGGACATCTAAATCCCTGATCGCCGCCGCCTTTCTGCTATCGGCCTGTAGCGGTGGCGGATTGGGCGGCGGTTTGGGCACGGGCATCGGTGGCGCGTCGGCTGTGAACGCGCCCCTCACGGCGGTTGTTACCTCGGACCGGGTGGTTGTCGCTGGCCCGGAAGGGTACTGCGTCGACCAATCCAGCCTGCGCGCAACCGATGACACCGGCTTTGTGCTCTTGGGCAACTGCGCCGCCATCACCAATTCGCGTCGCGCCGCGCAGCCCGCCACCCCTTCTGTCCTAACGGCTGCGGTATCCGGCCCGGGCGATAGCCGCCGGATCGAGGGCAATCTGGGCGCGATGGACAGCTTCTTCCGCTCCGAAGAAGGGCTGCGCCTGCTCAGCCGTGGCCAAGACCCCAGCAGCGTCACAATCTTGGATTCAGCGATCGAAGGCGGCGCGTTCCTGCTCCATGCCCGCGACAGCAGCGAGGCGTCGATCCAGGGCGTGCAGCCGGAATATTGGCGCGCCTATATGGATATCGGAAACCGCATCGCAACCTTATCGGTTTTGGGCCTAGAGGGGCGCGAGCTAAGCGCGACCGAAAGCCAGCAGACCTTGCGCAGTTTCATCCAAGCCATGCGTTCGGCCAATTTTGGGGCGCCACCGCCCGCCGAACCGCAGCAATCGCCGCTGGATTACAGCCCCAGGCCCACACCCCCGGCGACCGAGCTTAGACCGCTCTGGAATATTGGGCTGTTACGGCGCATATTCGGGTAAGATGTGCGGGCGCCAAGCTTCGGCGCAACAGACACCAACAGGGCGGCATTGGGCAAAAGGACGACTGCATGGGGCAGGATCGACATGGGTTTTGGGGCCGGTTGGGCCTGACCAGCTCGATGCGGCGGTGGTCGAAAGCCGCGCAATCGCCTGGCGCGATGAGCTCTAAGGAATTGCGCACGACCCTGTCTCAGATCGACGACACGCGTACCGAGTTGGATCACCTGGCCGCCTCGGCCCGGACCGAGCTTTTGTCGCGCGCCCAGGCCGCAGATGGCATCGACCGGCCCGATCAGTGCGACTGGGCCGAACGGTCTGCGCCTTGGCGGACGGAACTACGCCCAAGGGGCCATGTGGAACTGACCTCCCCCACCCAGATCGGTGGCGGTGTGACGGTGTTTCACGATGCGGCCCATGCCGACATCACCCTGCGCCAGGATGTGCCGCCGCCCGATGCCCAGAACGCCCGCTTTGGGCTGGTGTTCGAGATTTATCGCTTTGACGGGTCGTTCTTGTCGCTTGTGCAAGATTTGCCGCCAGATGCACTGGTCGGCCTGACGCTCAATCACTTCATTGCGGTGCATCTGCATGTCGAACGCGAACATCCCAGCGAGATTTACGCCCGCCTGAATGTGCAGCACGGGCCAAATACAGATCAAATCGTGCGGCAGGTTGATTTTTCGGGCGATCATGGCCGGGCCGAGTTTGATCTGGCCTATACCAAGATCAATGAAAAGCGGCTTGAGAAAGCCTGGCTTGACCTGATCCTCGAAGGCCCCGAAATGAACCGGATCGCGCTTTGGGATATGGTGATGCTGCGGGCGCCGCGGGCGGATTTCTAAGGGGTCAAGATGGACGACGAAACTCTGGTACAGGTGCGCTTGCAGGGCGGTCGCTACGAAGGTGTCCTAACCGCCACCGCCTGCGAGGGTCTAGAGGCTGTGCATATGGGCAAGGTTATCGCCGCGGCCGAGGTTCAACCCGACCCCGACCGCAAAGGCACCTTTCGGGTGGCGCTGGATCTACCCCCCACCGTGCTAAGCGAAGGTGTGCAGGTTGTGGCGTTCCGCTCCACCCTGTCCGGCGCGATTTTGGGTCGGATCAGCCTGATGGCAGGTAACGCCCTGGCCGAAGATATCCGATCCGAAATGGCGTTGATGCGGGATGAATTGGAAATGCTGAAGCAAGCATTCCGCCGCCATTGTGCGGAAACGGCCACCAACTAGGGCGGCCCCTTCTCTCTTTATCCCAAAAATATGGCCGCCGGAGGCATCCGGGATCTGCCACGCGCTCCAACGCCAAGCAGCGAAGCGGGGCGCTAGCCCTTCTGCCGCCGCGCCCGCGCCGCCAGAAGCTTCAACCGCAGGGCATTGAGCTGAATGAACCCCTGCGCGTCACCCTGATCATAGGCGCCCAGGTCTTCTTCGAAGGTCACATGCGCCTCGGAATAAAGCGAGTTGTCCGACCAGCGTGCGACCGTGCGAGCCGACCCTTTGTAAAGCTTTAGCCGTACCGTGCCAGACACATGTTCTTGGCTTTTGTCGATCAGGGCCTGCAGCATGTCACGCTCGGGGCTGAACCAGAACCCGTTATAGATCAGCTCCGCATAGCGGGGCATGATCGAATCCTTCAGATGGCCTGCGCCGCTATCAAGCGTGATCTGTTCGATCCCGCGATGCGCTTCCAGCAGGATAGTGCCGCCCGGCGTCTCGTAAATCCCGCGGCTTTTCATGCCGACAAAGCGGTTTTCCACCAGGTCCAGCCGCCCGATCCCATGCTTACCACCAAGCTCATTCAGCTTGGTCAGGATCGTGGCAGGGCTCATCGCTTCGCCATTGATCGCAACCGCATCACCCTTTTCAAAACTGATTTCGATCAGTTCGGGCGTATCGGGCGCATCTTCGGGGTTTACCGTGCGTTGATAGACGTAATCGGGCGCTTCATCGGCTGGGTCTTCCAACACCTTCCCTTCGGAGGAGGTGTGCAGCAGGTTCGCATCGACCGAAAATGGTGCCTCGCCCCGCTTGTCTTTGGCAATTGGGATTTGGTTCTTCTCGGCAAATTCCAAGAGCTTCGTCCGGCTCGACAAATCCCATTCGCGCCAAGGGGCGATCACCTGAATATCGGGGTTCAGCGCATAAGCCGCCAGTTCAAACCGCACCTGATCATTGCCTTTGCCCGTGGCACCATGGCTAACCGCATCCGCCCCGGTTTCCGCCGCGATTTCAACCAAACGTTTCGAAATCAATGGCCGTGCGATCGAGGTGCCCAGCAAATACAGCCCTTCATAAAGCGCATTGGCCCGGAACATGGGAAACACGAAATCGCGCACGAATTCCTCGCGCAGGTCTTCGATATAGATGTCTTTCACACCCAGCATCTCGGCCTTTTTTCGGGCCGGTTCCAGCTCTTCGCCCTGGCCCAGATCGGCGGTGAAGGTCACAACCTCGCAGCCATATTCGGTCTGCAACCATTTCAGGATGATTGAGGTATCGAGACCCCCAGAATAGGCGAGCACGACCTTTTTTGGTGCAGACATTTGGGCCTCCGTCCGAGTGCGTTGATATAGTCGTTGACCGACGGGCCGATACCGGGTTTTCAATCGCTGGGCAAGGTATTGGAGTACGTTATGGATTATGGATATCAACTGCTACGCCATGTGGTGCAGCAGGTATTGGGCAATTTGGGGCCGGCTGCGCGGATTACTCTGGTGCCGGTCTTGGGCGGCTACGCGCTTTCTGCTGTTATAATGATGATTTTAGTGGGTCCGACCGCCTTCGAGGTGATCGCGGCCCAGAATGCTGGGATCGCACCGGAGGAGGTTTTTGGCACCGGAGAAGCGCTTGCCCTCGGAGGCGGGATGATCATTGCCGTGATCCTTGTCATCATCACCATTATGGTCACCTACGCCTGGGCGGCGGTCGGTTGGCATCGTTATGTCTTGGTTGAAGAATACCCAACCGGCTACGCGGCGAAGTGGAACGGCGATTTCATCAAAAGCTACATCGGAGCTGCGATACGGCTTGGTCTGGCGATGATCGCAATCGCATTCGTTGTTGGATTTATCATCGCATTTGTCGGGGCGATCCTACCGCTGCCAGCTATCTTGTTTGTCCTTGGCATTGGCTTTGCCGTGGCATTGACCTGGTGTGCCGCTCGGCTTGGGTTGGTTTTGCCGTCGGCGGCCCTGGGGACCTATATGAAGCTTGGAGAAAGCTGGGCTGCGACCGAGCGTGTATCCGGCTCGATTTTGCTACCTGTTTTGGTGCTGCCATTGGCCTTCGCGATTATGGGCGTTTTGCTTGGGGTTATCCCGATCATCGGATTTATCCTGTCTTTGGTTCTTTACTGGCTGCAGTTCCTGATGAACCTCGCCCTGATGACCACGCTTTACGGCAACCTGGTCGAGGGGCGTCAGCTGAACTGACCCCTGGACAGCGGCGCGTGGCTCCGGCAAGCGGGCGGGCATGAGTGATTTTGCCAATGCCGCCCGCACGGCCACTGCTGCCTTGCGCGATCTGTTTCCGCCGACACCCTTGCAGCGGAACGCCTATCTTTCCGAGCGCTACAGCGCGGAGATTTGGCTGAAGCGCGAGGATCTAAGCCCGGTCCGGTCTTACAAGCTGCGCGGCGCCTTCACCGCCATGCGCAAGCATCGCGCCACCAACCCCAAGGCCGATCGGTTCGTTTGCGCCAGCGCCGGGAACCATGCCCAAGGCGTGGCCTTTGTCTGCGCGCATTTTGGGGTCAAAGGCCGGATTTACATGCCGGTCACCACGCCCGAGCAGAAAATCCTCAAAACCAAGACTTTTGGGGGTGATGCGGTCGAGATTGAACTAACGGGTGACTTCTTCGATGAAACCCTGGCGGCAGCAAAAGCCTATTGCGATGACACCGGCGCGCATTTTCTGTCACCCTTTGACGATCTGGATGTGATCGAAGGCCAGGCCTCGGTCGCCGTTGAAATGGTGGATGAGTTGGGCGCGCCACCCGATCACCTGATCCTGCCGGTGGGCGGTGGCGGGCTGTCGGCGGGGATGCTATCCTACCTCAAGGCGATTGAGGCCGAAACGCATCTGACCCTGGTCGAACCGGCTGGCGGGGCCAGTCTGACGGCAGCGCTTAAGATTAGGGCACCGCAGACGATCCCGATCACCGACACCTTTGTCGATGGCGCGGCGGTCGCGCGGATTGGGGATCGTACCTTTGAGGTGCTGCGGCGGGTGTCGCCAAAGGATGTGTTGATTGCGCCGGAAAACCGGATCTGCGTCACCATTCAAGAGATGCTGAACCTGGAAGGCATTGTCTTGGAGCCCGCAGGCGCGCTTTCGGTGAATGTGCTGGACGACCTGGCCCCGATGATCAAAGGCAAGCGGGTGGTCTGCGTCACCTCGGGCGGGAATTTTGATTTTGAACGTTTGCCCGAGGTGAAAGAGCGTGCCCAGAACTGGCAAGGTTTGAAGAAGTATTTCATCCTGCGCCTGCCCCAGCGGCCCGGCGCGTTGCGGGATTTCCTCGACCTGCTTGGCCCAGACGATAACATCACGCGATTCGAGTATCTGAAAAAGAACTCGCGCAATTTCGGTTCGGTCCTCATCGGCATTGAAACCAACGCCTCGGATAATTTTGAGGCCATGATCGAGCGTGTCGTGACGCGCGGTTTCGGTTTCCGCGATATCACCGAGGATGAGGTTTTGGCCGATTTCCTAATCTAAGCGGCAAGGTCTGGCAGGGTATCTCCAAGCTCGGCCAGCGAGGTTTGAAAGATCGCGGCGACAGCGCCTATATCCGGCCGGGTGCCCGATTTGCATTCCTCCTCCGCGCTGTTGCAGGCATCGGCCAGGGCACGGAACCCTAGATTGGCCGCGCTGCCACGCAGAAAGTGGAAATCGGCAGCTCCAATTTGGCCGGGCTGTGCGGTTAGACGATCCAGATGTTCGCTGATCTCAGCCACAAAAAGCGCCGCAACCTCGGCAAAATCATCTTCTCCGATATCGCGGCGGAGCGTGTTTAGCCGTGTCCAATCGATCATCTTCACCCCGTGGAAAACTGCAATTATTCCAGCATTAGGTTTCGATCGTTAACAAAGCCTTTCGCGCGGGACTCAAATCCGTTCGCATTGAAAGCTTCATTTGCCGTTAAGCTCCTTGCCGCATGACCCAGCATTAAACGCTGATGGATTGGGTATGTTGCAACCTGTGTTAGGGGAACCGGTGCTTGACCTGGGGGCCGCGTCACACGCCCCCAAAAAGCCAGAGACCGTTCTGGTGTTGGATGACAGCCGCGCGCAGCGCGGGTTGCTGAAATCGCTTTTGCAAAAATGGGGGCACAAAGTGGTTGCTTGCGGCGATCCCGCGCGAGCGCTTGAGTTGGCGCAAGACCCAGACATTGGATTGATCATCTCCGATTGGATGATGCCGGGCATGACCGGGCCGCAGTTTTGCCGCGCGTTCCGATCCGGGCGGCGCGAAGACTATGCTTATATCCTGCTTTTGACCTCTAACACCGACAGCGGCGCCTTGGCCGAGGGGTTGGAGGCCGGGGCCGATGATTTCCTGAACAAACCGGTGCGTCCACCGGAGCTGCGCGCGCGGCTGAATGCGGGTGCGCGCATCGTTGCGATGCAGCGCGAGGTGGTCGAGAAAAACCACCTGCTGACCTCGGCCCTGGGTGAGATTCAAAGCCTCTATTCCGCGCTGGATCAGGATTTGGACGAAGCACGTCGTTTGCAACAATCGCTTTTGCAGGATCGGTTCCGGCGTTTTGACAATGTGGACATATCGCTTTGGCTCCAGGCGTCGGGCCATGTCGGCGGCGATATGGTGGGGTTTTTCCCGGTTTCGCAAAAGGTGCTGGGGGCGTTCAGCTTGGACGTGTCGGGCCATGGTGTTGCCTCGGCCATGATCGCGGCCCGCGTCGCGGGTATTCTAAGCGATGCGTCCCCTGATCAGAACATCGCCCTGATGCGCCGAGACGATGGCAGCCTGTCTGCCTTGCCGCCGGATATGGCCGCCTGGCGGCTAAACAGCATGATCTTGAAGGAACTGCGATCGGACCGGTATTTCACCCTATGCCTTGGTTTTCTGAACCGGGTCACAGGCATCATGCGCCTGGTTCAAGCCGGACACCCGCATCCGGTTGTGCTGCGCGCGGACGGGTGGGTTGATTTTGTGGGCCAAGGGGGGCTACCCATCGGGCTGGTGGCCGAGGCCGATTACACAACGACCGAGGTGCGTTTGAACCACGGCGATCGCATGTTGATATATTCCGACGGTTTGACCGAGCTACCCGGCCCTGGTGGCGATACCTTGGATGAGGTTGGTTTGGAGCGCCTGATGAAAAAGAACGCCCATCGGGCCGGTCGCGCCTTTCTCGCGGCTGTGGCTGAGGATCTGACCGGTTTCGCGGGCACCGACAGCTACCCCGACGATGCCTCGGCCCTATTGATCGAATACCGCGACCCCAGCGAAAGCCCGCCGCTCAGCGACGAGCCCTGCGCCAACGCATAAGAGCCGAGACGAAGAACCGATCCCCTGACACGGCCAGCTTTTCAGCGGCAACATCCCAGGGCAGGAAGACAGCGGTATGTCCCTTTTCCATGGGCGGTCCGTGCTGTGGGCCCAAGCGCGCCGTGTAGATATGGCATTGTTTCTGCGCGAAAAGATCGTATTCGGGCATATAGGTATAGCGATGGAACATGCCCAGACGGCGCGGGCTGTGGATGGCATAGCCGGTTTCTTCCATCACCTCGCGGAACAGGGCGCCAAGCGGGGCCTCGCCCGGATCGATCCCACCGCCCGGAAGCTGCAATTCTGGCCAGGGCTCTTCCTGAAAGGTCGCCAAGATCCCGTCACCGGCTTCGATGATGGCATAGGCGCCAGGGCGTGGCGTGTACCGCTGCCCAGGCTGAGGCGGCGATCCGAAACGGCGATTCATAAGGTGGCTCCTTCGATTGGGCCCGTTCTGCCAGAGCTTGGGGTTGGGGAAAACCTCCGACCTCTCGCCAATGGCTTTGGCTTGGGCTAAGGGACGGCTATGACCGATGATCAAAAAGCCGCCATTCGCGCCACAGCCGAACGCGTGCTGCGCCTTGAAGGGCAAGCTGTCAGCGCCATGGCCGATGGGCTGCCCGCCGATTTCGAAGCTGCGGTCGAGGCGATTTTGGCGACCACGGGCCGGGTGATCCTGTCGGGGATCGGCAAATCGGGCCATATCGCGCGTAAGATCAGCTCGACCTTTGCCTCCACCGGGACGCCATCGGCTTTCGTGCACCCGTCCGAGGCCAGCCATGGCGATCTGGGCATGGTGATGCCAGGCGATCTGGCAATTTTGATCTCCAACTCCGGCGAAACGGCGGAACTGCGCGATCTTGTGGCTCATGTGGCTCGGTTCCAAATCCCTATGATTGGGATTTCCGGCAAGCCCGAAAGC
Organism: Paracoccaceae bacterium; assembly: GCA_965229695.1. Taxonomy (GTDB): domain Bacteria; phylum Pseudomonadota; class Alphaproteobacteria; order Rhodobacterales; family Rhodobacteraceae; genus JANSYL01. The sequence goes on along the minus strand of OZ245921.1, from coordinate 1,684,643 downwards.
ACGTTGATTCAGGCAGCGGATTACCGCTTGGTGCTGCCCAACGCGCCCGAGGCCTGCGTGATTGGCATGGCGCCAACCACCTCGACTACCCTGACGCTGGCTTTGGGCGACGCTTTGGCCGTCTCGGTCATGGAACGGCGCGGGTTTCAGCCCGATCAGTTCCGCACCTTTCACCCCGGTGGCAAGCTGGGCGCGCGGCTATCGACCGTGGCGCAGCTTATGCATGGGGCCGAGGAACTGCCGCTTGTCGCCCATGACCAGCCCATGTCCGACACCCTGATTGTGATGAGCGAAAAGGGATTTGGCATTGCCGGTGTGATCAAAGAGGGCAGATTGCTGGGCGTGATTTCCGATGGCGATTTGCGGCGCAACATGGATCATCTGATGGAACGCACAGCGGGGCAGGTTGCCACAACCTCACCCCGTGTGGTCGCCGCTGACGATCTGGCCGCCGAAGCCATGGCGGTTATGTCGTCAAACCGCATCACGGCGCTCTTTGTGATCGACGCGCGGAACCGGCCCGTGGGCCTTCTTCACCTGCATGATTGTTTGCGGGCCGGCCTGGCCTAATCTGCTAAAAAAGTCAGCCCCGCCAGGGGACGGGGCGGGGCTGAACAAGGGGCCAGGAGTGAGGAGAGGCACTTTAGGGGAGAGAGTGTGGCCCCCTGATGGGTGTTTAGCTGTCGCCGCGGCTTTCGGCGGCCAAGCGTTCAAAGATATCGGCGCCGTGTAGCGGGCTGCCCGACAAGATCGTCGCGCCAGCGTCGCCGGAGCGATCTGACAAGGCATCGGCATCCATATTAAAATGCTCGAATGCCGCGCCCAGGCTCGAGGCCGTGCGGGCCGAGATGGTCACATTCGACGGCGTGAACTCACGCGGGTCGGTCCGCTGAAGCGGCGTGTCGATATCTTGGTTGAGGTGTTGCACCGCAAAACTGTGTGCGCGATCGGCGTACGCAGGAGCGGCCAGGCTAGCGATGAGAGCGGCCAAGAGCGCATAACGGGTCATCGATCTGATCCTTTCCTATCTGGTCCGTGGGACCGGTTAATCCGTGCTCGGATCCTGTCCGAGTATGAGCATGAGATGGGGGGCGCGGCGCTGTTCTTCAATTCACACTGACGGGAGAATACTGTAATGTCTGCGCGATTCCGCACAGCGCTATACGATGGCCGCACAAAGCACACGGCCGCGTGTTTGATGACCTAAATCCGGGACGGCGAAAGCCCCGCCTGAACAGGTCAAGCGGGGCTTTCTAATGGCAAGGCAGCGGTTGAGGAGAAGGAACCGGTACCTCTAGCTGCCCTGCCGACGAGTGATCAACGATAGCGCGCACTCGTGTTCCGGTTCACATGATGCTGGCCCTTGCCAAGGGGGATGTGGCTGGCCTTGATCATGCCTCATGCTTAGGGCGTGATCATAGAATGGGCCTTCGGCCGACTCATTTCAAAACACCAAACAGCGATAGTTGCGAGAGAATGGTTCGCAGGCGCACAGACACCTTGAGCAAAGCACCAAGCACACGGACGCGTGTGCGACGCGCTGTCTAACCAATTGCCAATAAACACGAAAAAGGGCCTCTGCATCATGCAGAGGCCCCGATTTCTTACCGATTGGGCGGTAATTACTCGTCTTCGCGGCTTTCTTCCATCAGACGGGCGAAGATTTCTGCGGCATGAGCCGGCGAGGAGGACAGGATGGTTACACCGCCGGTGTCACCCGACACATCCATGAAGCTGTCGGCATCCATGTCCAGGTGGCTGATCACGTCACCGATGGTCGAACCGGGGGTCAGTTCAATGGTGCGCAGCGTCTGGGGCACCATGCGAACGTCACCGGCGCTGTCGGCATCCATGTTGAAGTGCATGATCGCGAACGAGGTGGTGTCTTGGGCGAAGGCCGGAGCGGCAAGAGAAGCTGCGACTGCGGCGGCGATAGCAAAACGTTTCATGTTCAGTTCCTTTTTTTGCGTAGGGCGGCGTGTCTGCGCCGTGGGGGTTGTCCACCGTCGGCGGGTGCCGTCCGGTGAGCACAACCTGCCTGGGCAAAGCGCTCACTGACAAAGCAACTGGATGCGAAAGTTTTGAGAGGTTGGTGCGCAAATAGAGGCGATATTCGAGATTTCTGTTTGCTGGCGCACCATTCACACGGGGCCGTCACAGGCCGTGCACACCCCGTGAAAAATCACTGAAACATTGTAATGAATCAGGTCAGCGCCCGACCGAGCTATAGGCTGCGAAACCGGCGGCCATAGCATCCTTTTCGGCATAGACATTGCGCAGGTCGGCCATCTTGGCCTGCGCCATACCCTGTGCCATGCGGCTGAGGTCTAGCGCGCGGAACTCATTCCATTCGGTCAGGATCACCACCAGATCGGCGTCTTCGCTCGCGGCATAGGGGTCGTCCATCCAGGTGACACCGGGCAAAAGCTCCTCACCTTCGCGGCGGCCCTGCGGGTCGACAACGCGCACCTTGGCACCGCCGCCCACCAGGGCTGGCACAATGGTCAGCGACGGGGCATCGCGCATATCGTCGGTATTGGGTTTGAAGGTGACGCCCAGAACCGCGACTGTTTTGCCATTGAAGGATCCGTCGCAAAGGTCGCGCAGCTTTTCGATCATCCGCACCTTTACCGTGTCGTTGATGCGGATCACGGTTTCCACGATGCTTTGCGGTGCTGCGAAATCCTGCCCGATGCGGGCGAGCGCTTGGGTGTCTTTCGGGAAGCAGGAACCGCCATAGCCCGGCCCGGCATGCAGGAACTTGTTCCCAATGCGTCCATCCAGGCCCATGCCTTTGGACACCTCTTTCACATCCGCGCCGACCTTTTCGCAAAGCGCGGCCACCTCGTTGATGAAGGTGATCTTGGTCGCAAGAAACGCATTGGCGGCGTATTTGATCATCTCGGCGCTTTCCAGATCGGTGGTGATGATCGGGAAATCGCGTAGGAAAAGGGGCCGGTAGATCTCGGCCATGACCTCGGCGGCGCGGTCGCTTTCGACGCCAACCACCACACGGTCGGGGCGCATGAAATCGTCGATTGCCGCGCCTTCGCGCAGAAACTCGGGGTTTGAGGCCACGTCAAACTCGGCATTGGGCTGCGCTTTGGTGACAACCTCGGCCACTTGGCGGTTCGTGCCCACGGGCACCGTCGATTTGGTGACAATCACGGTATAATCGGTTAGAGCGCGCGCGACCTCCTCGGCGGCGGCCATTACATAGGTTAGATCAGCATGGCCATCGCCCCGGCGCGTGGGTGTGCCGACGGCGATGAACACAGCATCGGCCCCGTCGACCGCGCTGGTCAGGTCAGTGGTAAAGCTCAACCGCCCGGCCTCGACATTGCGCGCCATGAGTTGATCAAGGCCTGGCTCATAGATCGGAACTCCGCCCTTGTTGAGCATGTCGATCTTCGCTGGGTCTTTGTCGACGCAGATCACATCATGGCCGAAATCCGAAAAACAGACGCCAGAGACCAATCCGACATAGCCTGTACCGATCATCGTAATACGCATTTGCAAAGACCTTGTATTTTCCGCTCGGGTTTTGCGATGCCCATAACACCGCGCCCGGTTCGATGCGAGCGCCTAGACCCCGTAATAGTCGCGATACCACGCGACGAAGCGGCTGACCCCTTCACTGACCGAGGTTTGGGGCGCATAGCCGGTTAGGTTTTGTAGCAGGGTGGCATCCGCCCAGGTGGCTGGCACATCGCCAGGCTGCATATCCATGAAGTTCTTTTGCGCTTCCTGACCAAGGGAAGCTTCGATCGCCTTGATGAAATCCATCAGCTGCACGGCATTAGAGTTGCCGATATTGACGATCCGATGCGGGGCGACGGGGCTGAGACTATCCCACTCGGGAACGTCATCTGGTGTCGCTGGGCGTTGGGGCACTGCGTCGATCAGCCTGACGATCCCATCCACCAGATCGGTGACATAGGTGAAATCCCGGCTCATATCGCCGTGGTTATAGACGTCGATCGGGCGCCCTTCGAGGATCGCTTTGGTGAATTTGAACAGCGCCATGTCAGGGCGCCCCCAAGTGCCATAGACCGTGAAAAAGCGGAACATGGTGATCGGAAGATCGTAAAGATGGGCATATGAATGCGCCATCACCTCGTTGGCTTTTTTGGTGGCCGCGTAGAACGACATTTGCGTGTCGGTCTTTTCGGTTTCCGAAAACGGCATCTCGGTATTCGCGCCATAGGCTGATGAGGTGGAGGCCAAAAGGCTGTGGGTTGGTGGGAAAGCGCGGATCGCCTCCAGTAGGCGGAAGGTGCCGACCAGATTGGCCTCGACATAGCTTTCGGGCGCGTCGATGGAGTATCGAACCCCAGCCTGGGCCGCCAAATGGATCACCGCGTCCGGTCGGACCTCCTCCATCAAGGCATGCAGCGCACCGGGGGTTTCTAACCGCTCGGTGACGGCCCGAAAGCCTGGGGATTGCAAAAGCATTCCGTGCCGGCGTTCTTTCAGCCGCACATCATAGTAATCCGTCATCGCGTCCAGGCCGATGACGGTCCAGCCATCGCGCAGCAGCCGATCTGACAGGTGATAGCCGATGAAACCGGCAGAGCCGGTGACAAGCGCGGTTCGTGTCATTGGTTTTCGCTTTCTTCTTCCGCCTTACGCGCGTTGATCCAGGCCCAGGAGCTTGCGCACATCTCATCCAGGGATTTTTCGGTTCGAAACCCCAAAACCTCGGCGGCTTTGTCGGCCTTTGCGATATAGGTTGGCACATCGCCAGCGCGCCGTCCGACAATTTCAAATGGCAGGTCACGGTTTGAGGCGCGCTTATAGGCGGCCAGTACGTCCAGCACCGAATAGCCCTGGCCGGTGCCAAGGTTGACCAGATGGCTGCGACCCGTGGCGAAGAGCTGATCAAGCGAAAGGACATGCCCGCGCGCGAGGTCTTCGACATGGATATAGTCACGCACCCCAGTGCCGTCGGGGGTGTCGTAATCATCCCCAAAAACCGACAGCTTGGGCAGATCGCCGGTGGCGACACGGGCGATGAAGGGGAACAAGTTGTTCGGGATGTCGCGCGGGTCTTCCCCGATCAATGCTGATCCATGCGCGCCACCGGGATTAAAGTAGCGCAAGGTGCCCACCGCCCAATCCGGGTTTGATTGGGTCAGCCAATCCAGCATCTGTTCCCCAAGGATTTTGGTCTGCCCATAGGGGTTCATGGCACGAAACTCGGCGGTTTCAGGCGTCGGCGTTTCGTCCGGCACGCCATAGACCGTGGCCGAGGAGGAAAACACCAGCCGCCGGCACCCCGCGTCGTCCATGGCCCGCAACAGCGTGGTCAGTCCGCCGACGTTAACGTCGAAATAATCCAATGGCTTTAGAACGCTTTCCGAAACAGCTTTGAGCGCGGCGAAATGCACCACGGCATCGATGTGATTGTTGGCAAAAACCGTGCGCAGCGTGTCCGCCGACCGCACGTCCCCCTCAATCATCGTAACGGGTTTGCCGGTGATCTGCTGCAAACGGTCCGGCACATCACGCCGGGCGTTGGAAAAATTGTCCAAGATGATGACATCATATCCGGCTTCGGCCAGGGCCACATAGGTGTGCGATCCGATATACCCCGCGCCGCCTGTCAAAAGGATACGTTTTGTCATGCTCTGCCACTGCTTAGACCCGCCGTAGGCGACACATACACGGAACCCCGGGCCGGTCAAAGGCGGCGTGCTGTCAATGCGGGGATTGCTGTGGCCGGGGCGGGTTGATGCGCGGATTGATCTTGGTCATTGCCTGCTTTCTGGGGTTGGGGGCCTGTTCCAGCTTGCCCGGATCAGCACCGCTGGAGCGAGAGATTCTTGACGCCGCCGAGGGCTCAGAAATTGACTTTGCCGTCTATCCCGTCACGCGATCTTTTCTGCCGTTCGTGGCGGAATGGCCTGTGGTCGGGGAACCTGTCTTGGCCTGGGGGGTGGCCGACGGTGGCGCGCGGACCCAGGTGATCGCATCAGGCGACCAGATAGAAGTCACGATTTGGGACAGCACCGAGGCCTCGCTTTTGTCGGCTGAGGGGGAACGGTCGGTCCGCATCGAGGCGCTTACGGTTCAGCCTGACGGCACGATTTTTCTGCCCTATGTCGGTGATGCCGAGGTATTGGGCATGACCCCTCAGGTCGCGCGGGCGGTTTTGCAAGACCGCATCACCGAGGTGGTGCCATCGGCCCAAGTGCAGGTGCAGATCACCTCAGGCCGCGCAAACTCGGTCGATATTGTGGGCGGCGTCGCTGCACCGGGCAGCTATCCATTACCAGATCGGAGCTATTCAGTCCTGAACCTGATTGCTCAAAGCGGGGGCGTGCGGGAAACGCTGGTGAACCCGCAGCTGCGTTTGATACGTGGCGGGCAGATTTACGGCACATCCCTGGATCGCCTATTCGAAACCCCCGAACTCGACATGCGGCTGCGCGGGGGTGATCGGGTCATCATCGAACAGGATGACCGCTATTTCCTGTCGCTCGGCGCAGCCGGATCGCAAAACCAACATGTCTTTCCAAGTGATCATGTCTCGGCCTTGGACGCGGTGTCGATCATCGGCGGCGTCGAAAGCGGCCGGGGCGATCCCGGTGGTGTGTTGATCCTGCGCGAATACCCGATCGGGGCCATGGGGCCGGATCAGCCGCGCGTGGTGTTCACCCTGGATCTGACCAGCACAGATGGCCTGTTCAGTGCCCGAAGTTTTCGCATCAACGCAGGTGATCTTGTGCTTGTCACCGAAAGCCCGATCACGCGGGCGCAGACCATCTTGGGCCTGATTGGATCGGCTTTTGGCGTCGCGTCACAAACGGCGCGGCTGCGCGACTAGGCTAACCGGGAATCTCGATCGCCTTGGCCTTTGGCACCAAGCTGTTGATACGCGCGATATGTTCGGGCAGGCAGCGGGTCTCAAAATCGTAGTGCCGCACCACATGCGCGCGCGCCGCCGGGCCGAGCTTTGCAAAACGGCGGGGGCGCGACAGGACCTCGGCCACCTTTGCCGCCAGCGCTTTGTGATCGAAGAAATCCACCAAGATCCCGGTCTTCTCATGCTCGATCACCTCGCGCACCGGCGGCGTGTCGGAGGCAACGATGGTCGCCCCCATCGACATGCTTTCAAGCAGCGACCAAGACAGCACAAAGGGCACCGTCAGATAGATGTGGCAGCGGCTGATCTGGATCACCTGCTGATAAGCGGCATAAGGCACGCGACCCAGGAAATGCACCCGATCCCAATCCACACGGTCGCCGACCTCGGCCTCCATTACCGCGCGGTAGCCGCCTTTGACATCGCTTGATTTGCCATAAGAGGTTTCCGACCCGCCGATGATTAGCACGCGGGCATTGGGCCGCCGGTCAAGGATATGGGGCAGGGCGCGCATGAAGACGTGGAAGCCGCGCGTCGGCTCCATATTGCGGGCCATATAGGTGAAAATCTCATCCTCGACGGTCAAGGGCCGCCCCAAACGGCCCAGCGGGATTGACGCATCGCGATTGGGGGTCAACCGGTCCGTGCGGATGCCGTCATGTTTGACATAGATCTTGTCGTGGAAGCTTTCGGGAAAGGTATCGCGCTGCCAAAGGGTCGGGGAATGCCCCAAATCGACTGTCTGGATATTGGCGAAGTTCACCGCGTTCCGCCCATGCATCACAAAAGGCGCGTGCTCGGAGGCCGGGAATTCGGGGTCGAACCCGACCGAGCCGCCCTTAGCCAGGAAATAGTATTCGAAGTACCCGATGATCGGGACATCGGCCCAGACCTGTTTGAGAAAGGTCAGCTCGCCCCACCCAACATGGCCGATGATGATATCGGGCTTGAATCCGTCTTCGTTTAAGCGCTGACAAGCCAAGGCCACAGCCAAGCCATTGCCGCAGTTTTCTTCCCAGTATTTCGACAGAGCATAGGCGTTTTCCGCCGGTTTATGATGGGTCTTGTACCGAATTACCTTGGCGCCTGCGATGGCATTCGGCACCTCGCGCTGGGTCAGAAAGACGATCTCATGCCCGCCTTGGGCCACAAGCCATGAAAACAGTTCCCGATACTGTCCGGGAAAATTTTGATGCACAAATAAGATGTTCATAAACGGATGCTCGTGTTTTCTTTTCCCTTACTTGCGCCAAAAGGCAGCTCTGCGGCAAGCGCAGGACAGCTTTGCGGCATGCGGCTTTTGGGATTGTCAGCTGCCTGCCTATATGGGAACGCATTGTCTGAACGCGCAGGGGATGCAGGAATATGACCCTCACAACAAAAATCGCATGGGATGATACGGTTCTGCCGTTTCAGCTGGACCGCTCCGATATCCGCGGGCGGGTGGCACGGCTAGACCGGACCTTGGATCAAATCCTGTCGCAGCACAGCTATCCGGCCGAGGTCGAGGCGTTGATTGCCGAGGCGACCCTGCTGACCGCTCTGATCGGCCAGACCATCAAGCTGCGCTGGAAGCTGTCGGTGCAAATTCGAGGTGATGGGCCGATCCGGATTATCGCAACGGATTTCTACGCCCCCAGCGAAGATGGCGCCCCGGCGCAGATCCGCGCTTATGCCAGTTTTGATGCCGACCGCCTGCAGGCGGGCGTCGACCCGTTCGAACAGATCGGCAAAGGCTATTTCGCCATTCTGATCGATCAGGGCACAGGCACCACGCCTTATCAAGGTATCACGCCCTTGGCCGGTGGCTCGCTGACCGCCTGTGCCGAGGCTTATTTTGCCCAATCCGAACAGCTGCCCACCCGCTTCGCGCTGAGCTATGGCCGCAGCCAAGAACCCGGCAGCCCAGAAAGCTGGCGCGCCGGTGGTGTGATGTTGCAGCACATGCCCAAAGCCTCCCCCGAGATGTCGGGTGAGGGCGGCTCGGGCGAGGGTGGCTTGATCGCGGCCAGTGACCTTCTGGACGACGACGAAGGCGAAAACTGGAACCGCGCCAATCTGCTGCTGGATACGGTGGATCAGCTGGAACTGATCGGGCCGCATATCACGCCGACCGATCTGCTTCTGCGTCTCTTCCACGAAGAAGCGCCGCGGGTTTACGATGCGTTGCCGGTGAAGTTCGGCTGCACCTGTTCGTCCGACCGTGTGCGCGAAAGCCTGTCGATCTATTCGGCCCGCGATATCGGCCACATGACAACCGATGAGGGCATCGTCACCGCAGATTGTCAGTTCTGCGGTGCGCATTATGAGTTCGACCCCAAGACCCTTGGGTTCGAAGCCGAGATCGAGGTCGGCGATGGGACGCCCGGTTGATCTGGCCCAAATCCTGGCGGCGCTGGACGGTCCGGCGCCGCATCCGTCTTCGGATTACGATCTGAACAGCGACATTGTGCTGCCACCGGGCCGCAAGCTGAAACCGGCGGCGGTGCTGGTGGGGGTGGTCGAGGGTGATATTGTTTTGACCAAGCGCGCCTCCCACCTCAAGCACCATCCCGGCCAGATCGCCTTTCCCGGCGGCAAGGTCGATCCCGGTGATACCGATGCCATCCACGCCGCCCTGCGCGAAGCCTGTGAAGAGATCGGGCTGCGTCGCGATCAGGCCGAGGTTTTGGCCGAACTGCCTGCCCATGAAACCGTCACCGGCTATTGCGTGACGCCAATTCTGGCGCGGCTTGATCCAAGCTTTGCCCCCACGCCCGAGCCGGGAGAGGTGGCCGAGGTGTTTCGCGTGCCGCTGCCCTTTTTGATGGAGCCAAGCAGCTTTCGCATCGAACGCCGTCGTTGGCGCGGGGTCTGGCGGCAGTTTTACGTGGTGCCCTACGGCCCCTATTATATCTGGGGGGCGACCGCGCGGATGCTAAAGGCGCTGGCCGACCGGGTCCAGGCATGAGGTTGAACGCCCCTTGGATGGATCACCCCGGCACACAAGCCGTTTTCGATATGATCGAAGGCGGTGGCCATTGCGCGTATTTTGTCGGTGGCTGTGTGCGCAACGGGCTGCTTGACGCGCCGGTCGACGATATCGACCTGACAACCGATGCCGAACCCGACCGTGTTGTGGCCTTGGCCAAGGCGGCGGGGCTGAAAGCCGTTCCCACGGGCATTGACCATGGCACCGTGACGGTCATCGCCGATGGTAAACCACATGAGATCACGACCCTGCGCCGCGATGTGTCCACCGATGGGCGGCGCGCGACGGTCGCCTTCACCGACGATCTCGCCGAAGACGCCGCGCGCCGCGATTTCACCATCAACGCGCTTTATGCGACCCGGCTGGGTGAGGTGATTGACCCCACCGGTGAGGGTCAGGCCGATCTTGCCGCGCGCCGCGTGCGGTTCATCGGCGCACCGGGCGACCGCATTCACGAAGATTACCTGCGCATCTTGCGGTTTTTTCGGTTCCACGCCTGGTACGCCGACCCCGATGGCGGGCTGGACCCCGATGGTCTGGCAGCCTGCGCCGAACGCGCCGATGGGATCGAGGGGCTGTCGAAGGAACGCATCGGGGCGGAGGTGAAGAAACTGTTATCCGCCCCCGATCCGGGGCCTGCGGTCGCGGCCATGTCGATCACGGGCGTGTTGATGCGCGTGTTGCCTGGGGCGGTGCCAAACCCGCTTTGGGTGCTGATTGCGCTGGAAGAGCGGCGCGCGCCCGACCCGATCCGACGGTTGGCCGCCATCGGTGGCAGCGACGCACCCGCCAATCTGCGCTTGAGCAAAGCCGAAACGCGGCAACTTGATCTGTTGCGCCAGGAAATGGCCGGGACCAAAGCACCGGGGGAGCTTGGCTATCGCTTTGGTTTGCACCAGGCGCAAGACATCCTGCTGTTGCGGGCCGCGATGCTGGAACAGCCGCTGGCCCCCGCCGATCTGGCCGCCTGCGCGATCGGGGCTCATGCCCAATTTCCCCTGAAAGCCGCCGACCTCATGCCCGATCTTCAGGGGCCAGAGCTTGGCACGCGCCTGAAACATCTGGAAGACCGTTGGATCGCCTCGGGTTTCACGCTCGACCACGCGGCGCTGCTGGCGTTGCCCTAACCTTCATCTTTCCCAAAATACGCCCGCCGGAGGCCCCGGTTCATCCGTCGCGGCAACGCTTGACAGCCGGGATCGAACCCGGTCGGTATCCCCAAGATACGCATCGAAGGATTTCCAAGCTGGACCCGCTTTATATCTTTGTCTTCATCGGCCTCTTCAGCCCCGGGCCGAATGTCATTCTGTTGACGGCCTCGGGCGCACGGTTTGGGTTTCGCCCGACCCTGCCCCATGTCGGCGGCGTGGCCTTTGGCGTGGGCATCACCGCAGGCCTGACCGGGTTGGGCATCGGCGCGGTGATCGAGGCGCGTCCGGGCTTGGAACTGGCCTTGAAGCTGATCGCGGCAGCCTGGATCGGGTGGATGGCGGTGCAGCTTTGGCGTTCCAGTGCGACTGGAAAAGCCACGGCGGAAAAAGACCGGCCTTTCACCTTTCTCGAAGCGGTTTTGTTTCAGTGGGTTAATCCCAAGGTTTGGGCCGTGGCACTGGCTGCGGCCTCGGGTTACGGTGCGGGCCTGGGCCCCTGGGGTGAGGCACAGCGCCTGGCCATCGCCTTTTCAGGCCTTAACCTTTTTGTCTGCCTTTTCTGGAGCTTTGCGGGCGCGCTTCTGGCCCTGCTTCTAACCACACCCAGGGCTTGGCGCCTGTTCGCGCGGGTGATGTCAGCGGGTCTGGCAGCCTCGGCCGTCATGGTCTTTCTGTAACACGCACCCTATATCCAGGGTCTGTCTGTCGCTTGCCCGGTGTGCCCGATGTTTCGGTTCTTCGAAAATCTGGTCGACCCTTATGTGGACTATCCCCAATCGGATCGTCCGCCGCGCAAGCTATGGCCGTTTTTGTGGGAGTATTCGCAGCCCTTCAAACGGCTCTACGCCTTTACAGCGATCATGGCGGTGGTGGTCGCCGCGATTGAGATCGGGCTGATCTGGTATATGGGCCGCGTCGTTGACATGATGTCCGGCAGCACCCCGGTCGAGGTGTTTTCGGCCCATGGGTTGGAACTGATCCTGGCGGCGGTCTTTGTGTTGACCCTGCGCCCCTTGGTTCAAGGCGTGAGCGTTGCCCTGTTGAACAATGGCATCCTGCCGAATTTCGGCGCTTTGGTGCGCTGGCGGGCCCATCGGCAGGTACTGCGCCAATCGGTGGGCTGGTTCGAAAACGATTTCGCCGGGCGCATCGCCAACCGCATCATGCAAACCCCCACCAGTGCGGGGGATGCGATTTTCCAGGTCTTTGATGCGATCACCTTTTCGCTCGCCTATCTGGTTGGTGCGGCCATTCTGCTGATGGGGGCCGATCCGCGCCTGGCCCTGCCCTTGGTGATTTGGCTGGTGCTTTACGGGTTGTTGTTGCGTTGGACGATGGCGCGCGTCGGCCCCGCCTCCAAAGCCGCGGCCGATGCGCGGTCGATGACGACGGGCCGGGTGGTCGACAGCTACACGAATATCCATTCGGTGAAGCTTTTTGCCCATAACGATCACGAAATTGCCTATGCGAAGGAGGCGATTGAACACACCCGCCGCACCTTTGGGGCTGAGATGCGGATTTTCACCATCATGGATGTGGTGCTGACCGCGCTGAACGGGTTCTTGATCGTGGGGGTGGTTGGCTGGGCCGTTTGGCTTTGGGCCCAGGGCGTGGCCAGCGTGGGGGTTGTGGCCGCCGCAACCGCTTTGACACTGCGCCTGAACGCGATGACCGGCTGGATCATGTGGGCGGTTTCGACCTTTTTCCGGTCGCTGGGCGTTGTGTCCGAAGGGATGGAGACGATCACCGAACCCGTCACGCTGGTGGATGCGCCAAGCGCCAAGCCGCTGGTCTTTGATCAGGGCGAGATCACGCTGGATCAGGTCAGCCACCATTATGGGCGCGGCAGCGGTGGCTTGGACCGCATCAATCTGACCCTGCGGCCCGGCGAAAAGGTTGGCCTGGTCGGACGTTCGGGCGCGGGCAAATCCACCTTGGTCAAATTGCTGCTGCGCTTCTATGATCCCGAAGGTGGGCGTATTCTGATCGATGGTCAGGATGTCACCCAAGTGACCCAAGACAGCCTGCGCGGGCATATCGGGATGGTGCAACAGGATAGCAGCCTGCTGCACCGTTCGGTCCGCGATAACATTCTTTACGGCAGCGCGGACGCGACCGAGCAGGATATGCTCGAGGCCGCGCGTCGGGCAGAGGCCCATGAGTTCATCCTGGATTTGGAAGACCCCCAAGGCCGCAAAGGCTATGAGGCGCATGTGGGTGAACGCGGCGTGAAGCTGTCCGGCGGGCAACGCCAGCGCGTGTCGCTGGCGCGTGTCATTCTCAAAGACGCGCCGATCTTGGTTTTGGATGAGGCCACCAGTGCCCTGGATAGCGAGGTTGAGGCCGCCATCCAGGAAACGCTTTACGGCATGATGGAAGGCAAAACCGTGATCGCCATTGCGCACCGGCTGTCGACCATCGCCAAGATGGACCGGATCGTGGTGCTGGATGACGGCAAAATCGCCGAAGAGGGCACCCATGCCGAGCTTTTGGCCAAGGCTGGGCTCTATGCAGGGTTCTGGGCGCGGCAATCGGGTGGCTTCATCGGCACCGAGGATGACGACCAGCTTGGGGCCGCAGAATGAAGCGCATTCTAGCGGTCTATCATTGGCTGGGCGGATTGATCGACGGTTTCGCCCCTGCTGACGGCCCGCCGCCGCGCACGCTTTGGGCCTTTGTGCGTTGGTGCCTGTCTGGGGCTTGGCCCGTGATATTGCTGGCCGCGCTCGTGTCCTCCATCGCTGGTGTGATGGAGGTGGGGGCGGCCTATCTGCTCGGCCTGGTGATCGACAGCGCCGTAACCTCGGCCGATCCGGCCGGGTATTTTGCCGAAAGCTTGGTTCTGATCTTGGTCTATATCGGCTTCTACCTGCTGATCCGCCCGCTTTTCTTCGGCATCTCAGCGGCGTTTAACGGAATTGTCTTGCCGCCCAACCTTGCGCCTTTGGTGCAAAGCCGCCTGCACCGTTGGTCACTGGGCCAAGACGTCAGCTTTTTCGACAATGATTTCGCCGGGCGCATTGCCCAAAAACAAACCCAGACCGCCACAGCGCTGGTCAATGTCGTGACCGAGGTGATCAATGCCGTCACCTTCGCCATGGCCACGTTGATCGGTGCGGTGGCGATGCTGTTGGTGATCGATTGGCGCATCGCGCTGTGCCTGGTCGTTTGGCTGGCCGGCTATTTCGGGCTGATGCGCTGGTATCTGCCGATGATCCGCGCCCGGTCGAAGGAACGCGCGGCGGCGCGGGCCAATGTGACGGGGCAGATCGTCGACACGATCACCAATGTCAAAACCGTCAAGCTGTTCGGGCATTCGGCTTTTGAGGATCAGGCCGCCATCAATGCCCTGCGCGGGTTCCGCGAAAAGGCGCTGGCGTTTGGGTATCTTTCGACCAGCTTCCGTTTCGTCCTGATGGCGGCGGCGGGGTCGTTGCCGGTGCTACTGGTCTTGGCCTCGATCCTGTTCTGGCAAACCGGTGCCGTGACCCCGGGTGAGATTGCCGCAACCGGGGCCTTGGCTATGCGGATCGCGCAGATGACCGGCTGGGTCAGCTTTACCCTTATGGCGATTTTCTCGAATGTGGGGGAGGTTGAGGATGGGATGCGCACCCTGACCCCGCCGCATCAACTGACCGACAAACCTGATGCGCGGGTGATGGATCGCGCCAAAGGCCGCATCGCGTTTGAGGGCGTCAGCTTTGCGTATGGGCGGCAGATCGGTGGGGTGGAAGATATCACCCTGGCCGTCGCGCCGGGTGAAAAGCTGGGCATCGTCGGCGCCTCGGGCGCTGGAAAATCCACGCTCGTCTCGCTGCTTTTGCGGCTGTATGACACCGAGGCCGGGCGCGTGACGCTGGACGGCCAAGATGTGCGCGACCTAACTCAGGACAGCCTGCGCCATCAAATTGCGATGGTCACGCAGGAAACGGCGATGTTCAATCGCTCCGCCTATGACAACATTCTTTATGGCCGCCCTAACGCCACCGAGGCGGAGCTGATCGCCGCCGCCGAACGGGCCGAAGCGCATGAGTTTATCAAAGACCTTAAGGACCATCGCGGGCGCGAAGGCTATCAAGCCTTTCTGGGTGAACGCGGCGTGAAGCTGTCCGGCGGGCAGCGACAACGCATCGCGCTTGCCCGTGCCTTTTTGAAGGACGCGCCTGTGCTGGTTCTGGATGAGGCGACCAGCGCCTTGGACAGTGAGGTTGAGGCCGCGATCCAGGATACGCTGTCTGATGTGATGGAGGGTAAGACCGTCATCGCCATCGCCCACCGGCTGTCAACGCTTTCAGCGCTGGACCGCATCGTCGTGCTGGACGAGGGCCGCATCGCCGAAGATGGCACGCACGAGGCGCTTTTGGCCCAGGGCGGGCTTTACGCGCGCTATTGGACCCGGCAATCGGGCGGGTTTATCGGCGTGCAAGAGGCTGCTGAATAGCGCAGGGCTTGTTCTGGCGGTCGCAATGCCGCAAACCAAGACATGGATTTTGAAACCGTTTCCGCAGATGAATTTGGGCGGTCGCTGACCGGTGTTGGGGTCAATCTTTTGACCCGTGACGTTCGGGGTTTGGCCGCGTTTCTAAGCGATGTGCTGGGGGTGGCGATCCACCGCCTCAGCGATGATTTTGCCATTGCCCAGCACGGGGATGCGCTGATGCAGCTGCACAACGACGGCACCTATCATGCGCACCCGTTGCCCAGTTTGATCCCTGAAAACCCGCCGCGCGGCGGTGGCGTGCAGTTCTATTTGCTTGATATCGACCCCGACGCCGCCGTAGCTCGGGCCGAAGCTGCCGGGCATGTGGTGTTGGAACAGCCCGCGGACAAACCCCATGGGCTGCGCGAAGCTACGATCCTAAGCCCCGAAGGCTACGCGTTCAGCCCGGCTGTCCATGCTGGCTGAGGCCACAACCGTCACCATCACCCGCTTGGGCCACAAAGGGGATGGCGTGGCTGAAGGCCCGATTTTTGCCCCCCTGACCCTGCCGGGAGAGGTCGTGCGCGGCACGCTTGAGGGTGACCGTTTGGTTGACCCACGCATCGTAACCCCGTCGCCCGATCGCGTGTCGGCCCCCTGTGCGCTTTTCAAACGCTGCGGCGGGTGCCAGATGCAACATGGCTCCGACGCGTTTGTGGCGGGTTGGAAAACCAGCCTGATCCGCAGCGCGCTAGAGCCCTATGGCATTGACGCCCCGATGCGCCCAATCTTGACCTCCCCAGCAAAATCACGTCGCCGCGCGGTGTTTGCTGGGCGACGCAGCAAAAAGGGCGCGATGGTGGGGTTCCACGCCCGACGGTCGGATATGATCGTGCCCCTGGATCGGTGCGAGCTTCTGCACCCCGACCTGTTGGCTTGCATCCCCGATTTGGAAGAGATCACTAAGCTGGGCGGATCGCGCAGCGCGACGCTGGCCTTTGCTGTGACGCGCAGCGAAACCGGCCTGGATTGCCAGGTGCGGGGCGGCAAACCCTTGGATGGTGCCTTGCGCCAAAGCCTGCCCCAGTTTCGCACGCGCTTCACCCGCCTGACCTGGGAGGAGGAGCCGATTTTCACCGATGCGCCCCCACGCTTGACCATGGGCGGTGCCGCGCTGACCCCGCCACCGGGCGCGTTCCTGCAAGCGACCGAGCAAGGTGAGGCCGCGTTGGTGGCAGCGGTGTTGGAGGCTTTGTCCGGCGCGCAAAGCGTGGTGGATCTATTCTCCGGCTGCGGCACGTTTGGTTTGCCAATCGCCGCGCAAGCACCGGTTCATGCTGTCGAAGGGGCCGATGACTTGCTGCAAGCCTTGGATCAGGCCGCGCGCTTTGCCACCGGCCTCAAGAAGATCACGACCGAGGCGCGCGACCTGTTCCGCCGCCCCCTGGAACCTGATGAACTGTCGAAATTCGACGCCGTGGTCATCGACCCGCCCCGCGCCGGGGCCGAGGCGCAGACCCAAGCCCTGGCCCAGGCGCAGGTGCCGCGCATTGCCATGGTTTCCTGCAATCCGATCACATTCGCCCGCGATGCCGCCCTGCTCATCCAAGCTGGATACCGCCTGAATTGGGTGCAACCGGTCGATCAGTTCCGCTGGAGCACCCATGTGGAACTTGCCGCCAGCCTCAGCCTGCCCCATGTGACAGGCGAGTGAAGGGAAAGGTGATGACCGAAACCAGCCAAACCGAAACCGGCCCCCGCGCCCGCCTGGCCGACTGGATCGAAAGCGCGCCGGTGCGCAACGCGATCATCGCGGTGATCATCTTCAACGCGATCATTTTGGGCATGGAAACCTCACCCACGATCATGGAGTCGGCGGGCCCGTTGATCATCGCGCTGGATCGCGCCTGTCTGGCGATTTTTGTGATCGAGATTGCGATCAAGCTTTTCGCTTTTGGCGGACGCTTCTTCCGCTCGGGTTGGAACGTTTTTGACTTCGTTATTGTGGGCATCGCCCTGATTCCAGCGGCGCAGGGTCTGTCGGTGCTGCGCGCGTTGCGTATCCTGCGGGTCTTGCGCGTGATCGGTGCCGCCCCGCGATTGCGCCGCGTGGTCGAAGGGTTCGTAACCGCCTTACCCGGCATGGGCAGTGTGTTCCTGCTGATGGGGATCATTTTTTACATCGGCGCGGTGATGGCGACGAAGCTGTTCGCGGCCAGCTTTCCGGAATGGTTCGGCTCCATCGGGGCGTCGCTTTACACACTATTCCAGATCATGACGCTGGAAAGCTGGTCGATGGGCATCGTGCGTCCGGTTTTGGATGTCTATCCTTATGCTTGGGTCTTTTTCGTCCCCTTCATCATGATGACGACCTTCGCGGTGGTGAACTTGCTGGTCGGTCTGATCGTGAACTCCATGCAAGATGCCCATGCCGAGGAATCGAACGCGGCCACCGATGCCTATCGAGATGAGGTGTTGGAGCGTTTGAAAAAGATCGAAGAGCGGCTGGATAAGGAATGACCAATCCGGTCGAGGATTTTGCCCAACACGGCACGCTGATCACCGCGCCTGATGGGGCCTGCCTGTTCCGGCCCGGCGATGACAGCCAAGCTTTCCTGATCCTGCGACAAGGCAATGTGCGGGTGGAGCAAACCAATCCCGAAGGACGCACCATGGTGCTTTACCGCGTGCAAGAGGGTGAAAGCTGCGTCTTGACCACCTCCTGCCTGATCTCGAACCGGCCTTATACCGGCTATGGCTATGCCGAGGGTGCGGTCGTGGCACTGGCCATCGGGGCCGAGGCGTTTCGAGGCTTGATGGCCCGAGATGCCGCGTTCCGCGATCTGGTCTTTTCCAGCTTTGTCGCGCGCATGGGCGAGTTGACCGAGGTGATCGACGCGCTGCTTTTGCACCGCACCGACATTCGCCTCGCCGCTTGGTTGGCGCGCCAAGGATCGGGCGTGCTGGAGATGACGCAACAGGAAATCGCGCAAGAGATCGGCACCGCGCGCGAGGTGGTGTCACGCGCGCTGAAATCCTTTGAGCGCGAGGGGTGGTTGAAGCTTGGCCGCGGCTTTGTCGACCTGCACAACCCCGAGGCGCTGGCCGCCTATAGCCGCCAATCCGCTATGTGACACCGTCACTGAGCGAGTCAGCCAATCATGACAGTCTCCTCCCATCAGTTTTGAAGGAGACAGACCAATGACCCTGACCCGCAACCTTGCCCAATGGGACCGTATCGCGCGCTTTGTTTTGGGCGCGGCGCTGATCGCCATGGCCATCACCGGGCTGATTGGCGCTTGGGGCTATCTGGGCCTGATTTTTGTTGGCACAGCTTTCCTGAACTTCTGCCCGCTTTATCGCATCGTTGGCTTCAAAACCTGCACCGATTGCTGAGCTCCGCATAGGGCGGGGTAAAGCCTGCCAAACCTGCGCCGGTGGGCGGCTGCGCCCTATGCGGTTTTTCCGATTTGCCCGATGCCAAGCGTGCGAAGCACCTTGGCTTCGATATCGGCGGCGTTCATTTGCGCCACGGCATACATGTCAGCCGGGCTGGCTTGGTCGATGAAGGTGTCGGGCAAGACCATTGACCGGTATTTGAGCCCGGTGTCGAACACGCCCTCTTCCGCCAAAAGCTGGGCGACATGGCTGCCGAAGCCGCCAACCGCGCCCTCTTCCAAGGTGATCAGCGCTTCGTGATGGCGGGCGAGTTGCAGGATCAGATCGCGGTCCAAGGGTTTGGCAAAGCGCGCATCGGCGATGGTGGGGGTGATCCCCTTTTGCGCCAGCGCCTCGGCGGCTTCTTGTACCTCTTTCAGGCGTGCGCCGAAATTCAGGATGGCGACGCGACCCCCCTCTTGCACCATGCGGCCTTTGCCGATTTCCAGCACCTCGCCACGCTCGGGCATTTCCACCCCCACGCCTTCCCCACGCGGAAAGCGGAAGGCCGAGGGGCGATCATCGATGGCCAGAGATGTGCGGACCATATGCACCAGCTCGGCTTCATCCGAGGCGGCCATGACCACAAAATCCGGCAGGTTCGCAAGGTATGCGATGTCAAAGCTGCCCGCATGGGTCGCGCCATCGGCCCCAACCAGACCGGCCCGGTCGATGGCGAAGCGCACGGGTAGGCGTTGGATCGCCACATCATGCACGACCTGATCATAGCCACGCTGAAGGAAGGTCGAATAAAGCGCGCAAACCGGCTTCAGCCCGCCCGCTGCCATCCCGGCGCTAAAGGTCACGGCATGTTGTTCGGCAATGCCCACGTCAAAACAACGGTCGGGGAAGCGTTCGGCAAACAGGTCCAGCCCCGTGCCATCGGGCATCGCGGCGGTCACCGCGGTGACTTTCGGGTCATCCTCCGCCTCGCGGATTAGGCTTTGGGCAAAGACCTTGGTGTAGGATGGCGCGTTTGAGGGCGCCTTTTTCTGCTTGCCGGTGGCGATGTCGAACTTGGCTGTGGCGTGGCCGCGATCGGGGCGGTCTTCGGCATAGCCTTTGCCCTTTTTGGTGATCGCATGGATCAGGATCGGGCCATCAGCCCGCGCCTTGACCGTGCGCAGCACCGCCAATAGCTGCTCCATATCGTGGCCATCGATGGGGCCGACATAAGAAAACCCAAGCTCTTCAAACAGGGTGCCGCCAACGGTGGCGGCTTTCAGCAGCTCTTTCGCGCGGCGCGCCCCTTCTTGGAAGGGCTCGGGCAAAAGCGACACGGCGCCCTTGGCTGCGGCTTTGAATTCCTGGAACGGTGCGCCCGCGTAAAGCCGGGATAGATAGGATGACATCGCGCCGGTGGGCGGGGCGATGGACATTTCGTTGTCGTTCAGGATCACGATCAATCGCTTCCCCAAATGGCCCGCGTTGTTCATCGCCTCATAAGCCATGCCCGCGCTTAGCGCGCCATCACCGATCACGGCAATCGCATCGCCATGGCCGGTGTCGCAATCCCCGCCCAGATCCCGCGCGACGGCAAAGCCCAAAGCCGCCGAAATACTGGTGGAAGAATGCGCCGCGCCAAACGGGTCATAAGCGCTTTCACTGCGTTTGGTGAAGCCGCTCAACCCGTCCTTTTGCCGGATCGTCAGCATCTGATCGCGCCGCCCGGTCAGGATTTTGTGGGGATAACACTGGTGGCTGACATCCCAGATCAGCTTATCGCGCGGCGTGTCAAAGACAGCATGCAAGGCCACGGTCATTTCCACCACGCCCAGGCCGGCCCCGAAATGGCCGCCGGTGTGGCTGACCGTCCAGATCATTTCGGCCCGTACCTCATGCGCCAGCGCGCGCAGATCGGCATCGGTCAGATGCTTCAGATCCGACGGCGTGCCGATGCGGTCAAGGATGGGGGTGATCGGGCGTTCGGTCATGGGCCTGCGCTTTAGCCTATCTTCGGGCTAGGAGTCTATTTGTCTCGATCCACGATATAGTGCGCGAGGGCCTGAAGGGTCTGCGCCTTTTCGCCATAGGGGGTGAGGGCGGCACAAGCTTCCTCAACCAATGCGCGGGCGCGGGTTTTGGCCGCCTGCAACCCTAGAAGCGAGACAAAAGTGGCTTTGCCCGCCTCGGCATCCTTACGCAGGGCTTTGCCTGCGGTTTCGGCATCGCCTTCAACGTCCAGAATGTCATCGGCGATTTGAAAGGCCAATCCGATGGCCCTGGCATAGCGGCGCAATGGTTCGGGATCAGCCCCGCCCAAGATCGCGCCTGCTTGGGCCGGCCATTCGATCAGCCGCCCGGTTTTATTGCCCTGAAGCTCAGTGATCGCGGCCAGGTCCAAGGGCGTGCCGGAGGTTTCGGCAGCAATATCTTGCGCTTGGCCCAGAACCATCCCCTGCGCGCCTGAGGCCTGGGCGAGCGTGGAAATCAGTGCCAATCGCTGACCGTCGTCGCCAACCTCAGGCCGGGCGAGCAGCTCAAAGGCAAAGCCTTGCAGCGCATCCCCCACCAAAACGGCCGTCGCTTCATCCCATTTCTTATGCACCGTGGGCTGGCCTCGGCGCAGATCATCGTCGTCCATGCAGGGCAGATCGTCATGCACCAGGCTATAGGCATGCACGCATTCAATCGCGCCGGCGGCATAAATCGCCTGGGCACGCGGCACCCCAAACAGAGCGGCGCTTTCCAAAGCCAAGAACCCGCGCAGCCGTTTGCCGCCATTGGTCGCGTAGCGCATGCCTTCGGCGATGCGACCCGTGCCAAGCGGGGACAGCGCGCCGATCAGGAAATCAGATATTTCCTGCTGCGCCTCGCGTAAGGCTGTTTGAAACACTCAGAGACCTTCGACCGGGGTGCTGCCGGAGGGTTTGCCGCCCGCATCCAGCGTGATTTGAGCCACCTTTTCCTCGGCCTCTTTCAGCTTGGCCTCGCACCGGGCCTTGAGCGCCGCGCCGCGTTCGTAAAGCGCGATGGAATCCTCCAGCGCGACATCGCCGCGATCCAGGGCCGAAACCACCTGTTCCAGGGCTTTGATCGCTTCCTCAAAGCTCATCTCTCCGATGGGTTTTTCACCGCTCATTGCCCTGCCTCCATCAGTTCGCTGACATGCACCGCGACCGAGGCCGCCAATGCCTGCAAATCATACCCGCCCTCCAGCGTCGAGACCACACGGCCCCCACAGAGCGCATCAGCCATGTCGCAAATCCGACGTGTGACCCAGGCGAAATCCTCGGTCTGCCAGGACAGATTGGCCAACGGGTCGTCGATATGGGCGTCAAACCCGGCGGAGACCAGGATCAACTCGGGCTTCCAAGCTTCGAGTCGGGGGAAGATTGCATCTTCATAGCGCTGCCGCATGGTCGAGCCGTCCGACCCAGGCGACAGCGCAATATTCAGGATGTTGTTCGATCCGCCCCGTTCCGAGGGCGCGCCGGTGCCGGGATAAAGCGGCATCTGATGGGACGAGATAAACAGCGCCTCGGGCACATCCCAAAGCACATCCTGGGTGCCGTTGCCGTGATGCACGTCGAAATCGACCACCGCGACGCGCGACAGGCCCCGGTTTTGCAGCGCGTGTTTGGCGGCGGTGGCGATGTTGGAAAACAGGCAGAAACCCATCGGGCGGTCGGCTTCGGCGTGGTGGCCCGGCGGGCGCGTTGCCACAAAGGCGTTCTGCGCCCGGCCATCAAGCACCGCGTCCACGGCGGCTATGCAGCCGCCAACCCCATCCAGGGCCGCGGCCAAAGACCCAGGGCTGACATGGGTATCCGGATCAAGCGCGGTGAAGCCCGCATTGGGCACCGAGCCGCGCACCATGTCGATATGGCTTTGCGGGTGGCCCAGGCGCAGCTGGGCGTCGTCAGCCTCGGGCGCCATCATGCGCAACAGGCCAGAAAATTCAGGCGCCGACAGCGCCTTTTTCACCGAGGACAGACGCGCCACCTGTTCCGGGTGGCCGGGCGGCATTTCGTGATCCAACCCATGCGGGTTGTCGATCAAAAGGGTCGAGCTGGGCATGATTTAGTCCGGTGCCAACATATACCCGGCACCACGCACCGTTTGCAGATAGCGCGGCTGTTTCGGGTTCACCTCGATCTTGCGGCGTAGGCGGGTGATTTGAACATCGACGGCGCGTTCTTGCACCTGTTCGCCAATCCCGCCCTTGTCGCGGTTGAGCATCCCGACCAGATCGCCCCGGCTGATCGCCTCATGCGGTTGGGCCGAAAAGATGCGCATTAGGGCGGCTTCGGTCGCGGTTAGGCGCACAGGTTCGGTGCCCTGCCACATCTCTCCGCGTTCCAGATCGTAGCGGATCGGGCCCAGATGCAGCACCTGCGGGGTTTCATGTTCGTCCGAGGGTTTGGGCAGACGCCGTAGGATCGCATTGATCCGCAGCAGCAGTTCTTTCGGCTCAAAGGGCTTGGCAAGATAGTCATCAGCCCCGGCCTCCAGCCCCACGATCCGATCTTCCGCTTCGCCCTTGGCGGTCAGCAACAGGATTGGCGTGGCATGGGCCTCCCGAATGTCGCGGCAAAGGCTGAGCCCATCCTCGCCCGGCATCATCACGTCCAGCACGATCAGGTCAAAGGCCAAGCCGCCCATCAACCGTCGGGCATGGGCTGCGTCGCGGGCGATGCTGGTCATAAACCCGTTTCGGATCAGGAACTTTTGCAGCAGCCCCCGGATGCGTTCATCATCATCAATGATCAGCAAATGCGCGCCGATATCCATTAGCGTCCCCCTTCGGAGCCATCACGATAATGCCGCTTCATCTCGGGGTCCATCATCTGTTCCAGAACGGTGCGAAATCCGGCGACGGCTTCGGGCCCGGCGGATCGGAACGCATCGCGCATTCGGCTGCGCTGCGCCTCGCTCAACTTGCGTTCCAGGTCTTCGCCTGCCTCGGTTAGATACAGGTGGCGTTCGCGTTTGTCGCGCGTGCCCACCCGGCTTTCGACCAGCCCGTCTTCGACCAAAGTGCGCAAGACGCGGTTCAGCGATTGTTTGGTGACACCCAGGATCGACAGAAGATTATTTACCGTCGTGCCGGGGCTGCGATTGACGAAATGCACAGCGCGATGATGCGCGCGGCCATAGCCATGTTCCTGCAAAATCCGATCTGGGTCGGCGGTAAACCCCCGATAGGCGAAGAACATTGCCTCGATCCCGCGCCGCAATTGGTCATCGGTCAAAAACAACAGGCTTTCGCCGCGGCCCATCATACTGGCCGAGGAACGCTCTGCCATGGTCTGTCCCTTCTTCCACATCCCGACAGGGATTTTGGCTGATTTTATGTCAGCCTTGTTGACTTTCCAAGAATCAATTGTTAGCGAAGCTCGGATTTTGCGCAATATAATGTCCGAAGCGGCCCTAATCTGCGCAATTTTCGAAAAGATGCCGATGGAGACCGGCGTAGAAAGCAAAGGATGGGTCAATGGCTGGTGCCTATGATGATCGCGACGGCGCGATCTGGATGGATGGGGAATTAAAACCGTGGCGGGATGCGAATGTGCATATTCTCAGCCACGCCATGCACTATGCCTCGGCAGTATTCGAAGGCGAGCGTGCCTATAACGGCAAAATCTTCGAAAGCCGGAAGCATTCTGAACGTCTGCTGGCCTCGGGGCGGATGATCGATGTCGATATCCCCTGGACCGTCGATGAGATCGAAGCCGCGAAATACGAGGTGATGAAGGCCAACGGCCTGACCGATGCCTATGTCCGCGTCGTGTCCTGGCGTGGCTCGGGCGAGGATATGGGTGTCGCTTCGGCGAAAAACCCGGTGCGCATGGCGGTCGCGGCCTGGGAATGGGGCGCCTATTACGGCGACGCCAAAATGAAGGGCGCGAAGCTCGACATCTCGAAATGGAAACGCCCCAGCCCGGAAACCATCCCAAGCCATGCCAAGGCGGCGGGCCTGTACATGATCTGCACCATGTCAAAACACGCGGCCGAGGCCAAAGGCTGCTCGGACGCGATGATGTTCGACTATCGCGGCTATGTGGCCGAAGCGACGGGGGCCAACATCTTCTTCGTCAAAGATGGCGAGGTACACACGCCCAAACCCGACTGCTTCCTCAACGGGATCACCCGGCAAACCGTGATCGGCATGTTGGAAGATCGGCAGATCAAGGTGCATGAACGCCATATCATGCCGAACGAGTTGGAAAGCTTCGAGCAATGCTGGCTGACCGGCACAGCGGCTGAGGTTACGCCGGTGGGTAAGATCGGCGACTACAACTTTGACGTTGGCGCCCTGACCCGGGATATGAGCCAGGCCTACGAGGATCTGGTGCGCGCTTAACGCATCACGACTGGGTTCAACGGGGCTGCACGGTGGTGCGGCCCCGTTTTCTTTGGGCCTTCACGCTTGATTTCCAGCGGTAACGCGCCCACGATCTTAACCATGGTCATGCACTCGTCTTTTCCCGGAGCGCGCGGGAACGCCCACCCCATCGCCTTCGACCGCAAAGAGCTTGGCGTTATCTTAACGCTTTATGGCCGGATGGTCGCAGCCGGGGAGTGGCGGGATTACGGGATTTCGCACCTGTCCGATGTCGCGGTGTTCTCGATCTTTCGCCGCACCGCTGAGACCCCGATCTACCGGATCGAAAAGCGCCCCAAGCTGCGGGATAAGCAGGGGCAGTATTCGGTCATCGGCATGGATGGGCGCATCCTGAAGCGTGGCCATGATTTGCGCACGGTTCTGCGGGTATTGGAACGCAAGCTGATCCGCGCCGTGGAATGATCAGCCGGGCAGCGCCACACGTTTGCGCGCGGTGATCGGCCCAAATTCTTTCGCAGCGATGCGTTCTTCGGCCTCGGCCAAGGGTTCATAGGCGACGGCCATATGATGGGCATTTGCATGCAGCAGCATGGTATCATTGGCCATCAGCCCCACATGCCCATCCCAAAACACCAAATCGCCGCGTTGCAGGGCCTCGTCGGGGGCCAGGAAATCGCCAAACCCTTCCTGCTGTTGGTCGCTGTCACGCGGGCAAGGGATACCGCAGGCCAGATAGGCCGCCTGCACCAGGCCCGAGCAATCCAGCCCCCAGCGGCTGGTGCCTCCCCAAAGATAGGGGGTTCCCAGGAAGAAATCCGCCACACCCACCGGGTCGGAAAACCGTGCGCGCATGGGCATCAGGTGTTGGGAGGGGATGTAATGCCCGGTCTGAATGCGGTGGAACCCATCCCGTTCACCCGCGACCTTTACCTGAGAGCCGAAAAATAGCGCCACATCCGGCGGCGATTTGAAATCAGGCTTCGGGTAAAGATGCGTCGCGGGTGAGGTGACCCAATGGGTCGCGTCAATCGCCCCGGTCAGGGCGCCCGAAACCAGATACCCGACATAGCCATCCTTTTCCGACTGGCCAAAGGCAAAGCCATCTGCGGTTTCCAGAACCAGGAAGCGTTCGCCAAACAAAAGTTGGCTGGTGCGTTTGCCGCGGGGGGTGTCAGTCAGGTTGACGATGGGCTGTTGCACCATCATCCAGCGGCCTTCGACAAAGCGCTCGGCCTCGACCACCCCTTTGAGGGAGCTATGGGCCACAGTGCCGTTGGCGGGGGTTACACGGGCGTCGGTCATAGGCCCAGAACCTCTGGCAAGGCATCCAAAATCGCCCGCGCGCCTTGCCCGACGCCACCTTTTGGCCGGGCAGGGGCGGAAGCGGGTTGCCAGCCGTAAATGTCGAAATGGGCAAAGCGCGGGCAGTCTTGAGCGAAGCGCCGTAGGAACAGGGCCGCCGTGATTGAGCCCCCGAAGCCGCCCTTGGGCGCGTTATCTAAATCGGCAATACCCGGTTCAATCATCGCCTCATAAGGCGCATGGAAAGGAAGGCGCCAAACCGGGTCGGCCACGCGGCTTGCGGCGGCCTCCAACGCTTGGGCCAAGGCGGTGTCATCGGTGAAATAGGGCGCAAGGTCTGGGCCAACCGCGACACGCGCGGCCCCTGTCAGGGTGGCCATGCAGATGGTCAGATCAGCGGGGTCTTCATTGGCCAGCGCCAGGGCATCGGCCAAGACCAATCGGCCTTCGGCATCTGTATTGTTGATCTCCACCGTCTTGCCATTGCGCGCGGTAAAGATGTCACCGGGCCGGAAGGACGCGCCGGACACCGCATTTTCCACCGCCGGGATCAAAACCCGCAGCCGCAGGGGCAGGTTCAAGCGCATGATCATCTTGGCCAGACCCAAGACTGTCGCCGCCCCGCCCATATCCTTTTTCATCAGCCCCATCGATGCACCGGGTTTGAGGTTTAGGCCACCGGTGTCAAAACATACGCCTTTGCCCACCAGCGCGAGGCGCGGGCCGGTTTCCCCCCAAGTCAGGTCCAACAGGCGTGGCGCACGGGCCGCCGCACGGCCGACCGTGTGGATCAGTGGGAAATGCTCGGTGAGATCGTCACCAAGCGTCACCGTCAGATGCGCACTATGGTCCTGTGCCAGGCTGCGAACCGCCGCCTCCAACTCCGCCGGGCCCATGTCTTCGGCAGGGGTGTTAATCAGGTCGCGGGTCAGGCCCTCGCCCTGCGCGATGGCCTGGATGCGGGGGGCGTCAACGCCGTCAGGGGCCACAAGCTTAGCCTTTGTCTGTGCGGGCGAGCGGTCGCGGTATCTGTCAAAACGGTAGCAGGCCAACAGATAGCCAAGCGCCACCTCCGCTATCACCACGCCCTCTGGTGTCTCGGCCCCGTGGTCGATCTGGTAAAGCCCTTCCGGCAAGCGCGCGATGGCCGCGCCGATGTCAAAGCGGCTGCGCGCCCGATCTGCCGCCGATCCGGTGCCGATCAAGACCCGCGCCTTGCGACCCTCGGCATCAGGCAGGATGCAGGCTTTGCCCAACCTGGCGGCGAATCCCTGTTCCCCCGCCCAATTGGCCTGCGACGGTGGCAGGTCCGCGCGGATTTCCTCTAGCTTTGCGGGATCGACCAGCGTGATGGGAATGGCGCCTTTAGCGGCGGTGGCAAACTCCATGGACATACAAGGAAACCTCAACGGAAATCTCGCGCCACCCTAACGCCCGCGCCTAGCGCTGCAAGGTCGGATCAGCCCGATACATCCTCGAAATCCCAGATCGCATGGATTGATCGGTCACCCACACGCCTTAGCCGCGCCAACGTGGCGGCAAAGCTGACCTCATCCCCGAAGGCGTCGCAGGCCAGAACATCCCTGGCGACACGAGCCAAGCTGGCCATGCCAATCAGCTCCGCATCTTCGACCAGTGCGGTGAGTGACGCACATAACGCCTGCCGCGTGTCGGCCGAAATCGACGGTGGAATTTGGCTAAGCCGGTCAGAGATCCGATCAAGTGCCAGGGCAACTTCGGCTTCGGCCTGCACCTCACCGATCTGGTCGCACAGCTCCTCCAACGGGCCTGGGTTAAAGCGCGCAGGCTCCTCAAACGGCAATACTGTGACGCATGCCCTCATATCTCACTCCACCACTTTGGCCCCACCACAGGCATCCGCTAGCCTGACCGGTGTCTCTGAAGAAAGGCTTATATGCGTGGCAAAAAGCGCATCCAATTTGCGCTCAATGCGGGCTAATCAGAGATATCACGAGGAGGTCCGTGCCCATGCATCGTGTAAAGTCGCTGCCCGACTATCTGTTGAAACGTTACGAAGATTGGAAAGAACACAGCTATCCCGACAACCGCGATTGGTTCCGAAAGCTGGCCATCGAAGGCCAGCACCCGAAGGCCATGGTGATCGCCTGCTGCGATAGCCGGGTGGCCATCAACTCGGTCTTTGGCCAACGCACGGGTGAGCTGTTCGTGCACCGAAACATCGCCAATCTTGTGCCGCCCTATACGCCCGATGGGCAGCACCATGGCACCGCTGCCGCCGTCGAATATGCGGTGAACCATCTTAAGGTCGACCATATCCTGGTCATGGGTCATTCCAATTGCGGCGGCGTGCGCGGGTGTTTGGAAATGTGCCAAGGCCAAGCGCCCGAGTTCGACAAGACCGAAAGCTTTATTGGCCGCTGGTTGGATATCCTCAAACCCGGATACAGCCGGATTGCCACCAATACCGAAGCGCAAGATATGCAAACCGCGCTGGAGAAAGAGGGGATTCAGGTCAGCCTGGAAAACCTGATGGGCTATCCCTTTGTCGCCGAGGCAGTCGATGCCAAACGGCTGACCCTGCACGGGCTTTGGGCCGACATTGCCGAAATGGACCTGGAAACCTTTGACGGGGCGGTCCGGCATTTCGTGCGCGGCGAAGCTTTACCCTAGGGTTTCGGCCCGCTATCAGGCGCGGCAGACGGCGTTAGCGAGGGCTTATTTCTATGGACGGCATTCTGGCCTTGGCGGCCGAAAACCTCTTATCGCCGATTATTCTGTTCTTTGTGCTGGGCATGGTCGCGTCCTTTGCACGGTCGGATTTGTCGATCCCCGAAGCGGTGGCCAAAGGGCTGTCGATCTATTTGCTGTTCTCGATCGGCTTCAAAGGCGGGGTCAG
The DNA here is from genome assembly GCA_965229695.1 of Paracoccaceae bacterium. Classification (GTDB taxonomy): domain Bacteria; phylum Pseudomonadota; class Alphaproteobacteria; order Rhodobacterales; family Rhodobacteraceae; genus JANSYL01. The sequence goes on along the minus strand of OZ245921.1, from coordinate 1,655,326 downwards.
CGTGGCCGATCATGGGATCGACGGCACCCTGATCCTGTCGCTTCTGGCCGGTATCCTGCTGTCTTTTGTCATCCCGATGATCGCCTTTGCGCTGTTGCGGGTCATGACTCAGCTCAGTGTTACTGATGCGGCTGCGGTCGCGGGCCATTACGGCTCGATCTCCATCGTGACCTTTGTCGCCGCGACTTCGGTCATCACTTCGGCGGGCCTAACCTCCGAAGGGTATATGGTTGCCGTTGCGGCGGTGATGGAAGCGCCTGCAATTCTGTCGGCCCTGTGGCTGATCGCGCGCTACGGCAAAGCCGGGGCCGAGATGGAAGAAGGCCTGATGCGGGAGATTCTGCTGAACGGCTCCATCGTGTTGCTGGTCGGCTCGTTCCTGATCGGCTGGATCACCGGCGCGGACGGCATGGCGCTGGTCGCGCCTTTCATCGTGGCGCCGTTCCAGGGGGTCTTGTGCCTGTTTCTGCTGGACATGGGCCTGGTCGCCGGGCGCGGCCTGCGCGAGGCGCGGTCGATCCTGACGCCGGGTGTGTTCCTATTTGGGGTGATCATGCCCCCCATCGGCGCCGCCTTGGGCTTGGTCGCTGGCTTGATCCTCGGCCTGTCGACGGGTGGTGTGATGCTGTTCATGACGCTCTCGGCCTCGGCCTCCTACATCGCGGTGCCCGCCGCGATGCGGGTCGCGCTGCCCGAGGCGAACCCGTCGGTCTACCTCACGCTGTCGCTGGGCGTGACATTCCCGTTCAATCTGACGCTGGGCATACCGCTTTACCTTGCGGTGGCCAGCGCCTTTACCGGAGGTTAGTGCCATGCAAACCCATCAGGCCAAGCGCGTGGAAATCGCCATTGAATCGGTCATGGAAGGTCGCCTGACCAAAGCGCTGATCGAAGCCGGCGTGACCGGCTTTACCATCCTGCCGGTGCTGGGCGGATCGGGCCGCTCGGGCCAATGGAGCCGCGAAGGTCAGGTCAGCCGCGCGGGCGGCATGGTCAATGTCGTCTGCATCATCCGCCCCGAACGGTTGGATGAGCTGCTGGATGCTGCGTTTTCGGTGGTCGAAAATCACATCGGTGTCGTTTGCGTCACCGATTGCGAAGTTTTGCGCGCCGAACGCTTTTGATCTGACCCCCGGCGCGACTGTGCTAAACTGCCCCGGTCCGTGAACAAAGCTCGGGAGGGGGCTTCATGCGTATTCTGCGAAACATTCTGATTGCCGTGGTTGTGCTGATCGCCGCGGCGGCATCTTTGGCGTATCTGCAACCGCGCCACGTCATTGTTGAACGCGATTTGGTGATCTCGGCGCCAGCGGAAGACATCTTTCCGCATCTGAACTCGCTTCAGGCGTTTTCCGAATGGTCGCCTTGGGGCGATTACGATCCCGACATGCAGATCACCTATTCCGGCCCAGAAAGCGGCGTGGGCAATGTGATGGAATGGACCTCGGACCATCAGAATGTTGGCAATGGTCGGCAGGAGATCGTCGAGGTGATCGACAATGAAACTGTGCGCACGAGTCTGGACTTTGGCGGTATGGGCACGGCCGAGGCCTGGTGGACCTTGGCCGCCGAAGGTGACGCTACGCGGGTCACCTGGGGTTTGAACGCGGATATGGGCAACTCGCCCATGGGGCGTTGGTTTGGCCTGTTCATGGATGGCATGGTCGGCGCCGATTACGAACGCGGGCTTGGTCAGTTACAGGCGGCCGTCGAAGGCTAAAGGGATCGCGCCGGGCCGGTTTCGCGGCCCCGGCGCGCCTTATTGGTTAGGGACGCCAGGAAAGCACCTGATCGTCGGGCCAGTTCAACTCGACCTCCATCTCGATCTCGGTCGTCTCACCGGGTTCTAGGGTCAAATCCCAAGCATGAACCCCGCGCAGATCATCGACATTGCGCTCGGTCGGGGCGCGGGACAGGTCCACCTCAAGCTCCAGATCCTCCTGTTCGGAAAACGGGGTGGCATAAAGCAAACGCACGGTTTCCGCCTCGCCTGAAGTGTTTTCGACAGAGAAGCGCACCACGCGACGTTGTTCGTTTTCGGTGATGAAGACCCCACGATCCCCTTCGTCTAGGGACAGGTTCTGCCAGTCCAGCGCCAGATGATCCAGCGGGCCAAAAGCCAGTTCTAGCTCCGCCCCATCGGGCGTCAGCGACAGGTAATCGCCGCCGATCAGATCGCCATCGCGATAGAACAGCGCCTCACCGGGCAGGATCGGTTCTCCGCTGTCGTTTTGACCCATGGCGATCAGAAAGGCCGTCTGATCGCGCCGAGGTGCGGCGCGATTTTCCAACGCCATGTCAAACTCAAGCTGGTCGAAGGGCAGGGTGGCGATCCCATCAGGGCCCAATGTCACCGGCGTTTGATGCGCATAGACCAGGGACAGCCCGTTGGTTTCCACACGTGTTGCCGCGTCTTCGACCATGACGACGGGTTCCATCATCACCTCCGCCTCGGCCAGGGCGGAAACGCCGCCGCGCACGGCGGGGGCCGGTGGCGCAACAGGATTGATCTGCGCCGGCGCCGGATAGACACCGCTTGGCGCGCGGGCACGGTGCGGATCGGAGGTGGAAAAGCGCATCTCAACGTCGCGCATCACCGCCTCACCATAATAAGAGAAGTGGATGAGGCGCTCCATCTCCAGCGCACCCGACCTGCTGTCGAGGTTCAAGACATAGCCAGGCAGCCAGGACGCCTGGAAATTCAGGTAGCTGATTTCAAAGACAGCCTCGCCCGCCTCGGGCACGGATAGATCGACGGCGACGGCTTGGGTCTGCGTGCCAAAGGGGTTGAGGTCCAACAGCGCTTGGCGCGCGATCTCAAGTTCGGCTTGGCGGTCGCGCAGCGCTTCGTCCAGATCGCGCCGTGCCTCTTGGGCGGCTTGCAACTCGTTGCCAACACGCGCGGTTTCGCTGCCGAGCGTCGCCAAAAGCTGGGTCAAAACAGCTGGATCATCGGGCATCGCGGCCCCATCCTGCCCGCCCCGCGCGATGGCGTTGAGATAGGCAAGCTGGGTTTCCAACCCCCGGATATCGGCATTGCGCCGGGCAATCGCATCGCGCGCGGCTTGTACCGCGTCATCCGCCGCATCGACAGCGGCGCGGGCTGCGGCCTCCGCCTCGGTATCCAGGGCCCCTTCGGCCACGGGCATAGCGTCAAGCGGATGCGGCAATCCGACCTCGATGCCTTCCGGCCCATGGACTTGCAGCAAATCCAACTGATCCAAATCGCGCATCGGCACGATCAGCCGGTGTTCACCCGCAGGCAAATCGACACTCAGCGCCCGTGTAAACTCGGCCCCACGGGCATAGACCGTCGCCGCAGAAACATCGGCGCGCGCAAGAATATCGTCGGCCATGGCCCAAGAGGGTGCCGAAAGAACCAGGGCGGTGGTAAGCAAAAAACGCATCGGGGGAAGACCTTTGGATATCGTTGGATACCCAAACTCTTCCCCCGGCTGTGACGGCTATTCAATAACGCGTCGAGTGATCAGCCCTTTTTGAGCACGCGCTTGCCGAGCGTTTCGGCAATCTGCACCGCATTAAGGGCCGCGCCCTTGCGCAAGTTGTCCGAGACGCACCACAGGTTCAGACCGTTTTCGATGGTCGAATCCTGGCGGATGCGGCTGATGAAGGTCGCATAGTCACCGACGCATTCGATCGGGGTGATGTAGCCACCATCTTCGCGCTTATCGACCACCATGATCCCTGGCGCTTCCCGCAGGATGTCGCGGGCTTCATCTTCGTCCAAGAAATCCTCGAACTCGATATTCACCGCTTCGGAATGGCCAACAAAGACCGGCACCCGCACGCAGGTGGCCGTGACCTTGATCGAGGGGTCGACGATCTTTTTCGTCTCGGCGACCATTTTCCATTCTTCTTTGGTCTCACCGCTATCCATGAACTTATCGATATGGGGGATCACGTTGAAGGCGATCTGCTTGGTGAACTGATTGGGCTCTTTCTCCTGACCTGGCACATACATGCCTTTGGTCTGATCCCACAGCTCATCCATGCCGCCTTTGCCCGCGCCCGACACCGATTGATAGGTCGAGACGACAACCCGCTTGATCCGTGCGCGGTCATGCAGCGGCTTGAGCGCGACGACCATTTGCGCGGTCGAACAGTTCGGGTTCGCGATGATGTTTTTCTTCGCGTAGCCTTCGACCGCTTCGGGGTTCACCTCGGGCACGACCAGCGGGATGTCGGGATCGTAGCGATAAAGCGATGAGTTATCGATGACCACACATCCGGCTTTTGCAGCGCGCGGCGCGTAGGTCGCCGTCGCCTCTGACCCGATGGCGAACAGTGCGATGTCCCATCCGGTGAAATCGAAAGTGTCCAGATCCTTGGTGGTCAGGGTTGTATCGCCAAAGCTGCATTCAGTGCCCAGAGATTTTCGGCTGGCCAGCACGGCAATCTCATCGACAGGAAACTGGCGCTCGGCCAGGATGTTCAGCATTTCGCGGCCCACATTGCCCGTGGCGCCCGCGACGACGACTTTATAACCCATTGTCCTTTTCCTTTGAGGTTGGATGCGCGGCGCTTACAGCAAGGTTTGGGGCAGGGAAAGGGCCTATGCCTTGACATAAGGGTGACAAAGACGCATGTGCGCCGGGTGTTGCTGCACTGCCGCGTGAGCCGTCGGTCCGCCTTTAAGGGCGTTGTGACCCAACAGCAGCCAAAGTTTCCAGGTCCCCATCACGCAGGGTTCTGACGGGTTCGCCGATGCGCGGCGGGCCTGCCCCTCGTTTCGCCCGCAGGAAAAGCGCGGGCTTTGACCCATGGCGCTTGGGTGATCCCTGGCGCCCGAAAGGTATAGACTTGTTTGATTTCGATATGCTTGGGCTGCGGCCCGAGTTGGCCCAGGCGCTGAAAACCTCGGGCTTCACTGAACCGACCCCGATCCAGAACAAAGCCATCCCCTTGGCCTTGGACGGGCATGATATTCTTGGCTTGGCCCAAACCGGAACGGGTAAGACCCTGGCCTTTGGCCTGCCGCTCCTGGAGGCGATCCTGAACGCCCCCGGCAAACCGCAGCCGAAAACCGCCAAGGCCCTGATCCTGGCCCCAACGCGCGAGTTGGTGACCCAGATCGCAGACAGCCTGCGGGTGTTTACGCAAAATACCAAAGTCCGCGTGACCACCGTGGTTGGCGGCCAATCCATCAATCGTCAGATCGGCGTGTTGGCGCGGGGCACCGATATCCTCGTGGCAACGCCCGGCCGTTTGATCGATCTGATGGATCGCGGCGCGGTGCAGCTGCACACCGTCACCTATCTGGTTTTGGACGAGGCCGATCAGATGCTGGATTTGGGCTTTATCCACGCTTTGCGCCGGATCGCGCCAGCGCTTGGCACGCCGCGCCAGACCATGTTGTTTTCGGCCACCATGCCCAAACAGATGGAGGAGCTTTCGCGCGCCTATCTGACCGATCCGAAACGGGTCCAGGTCTCACCCCCCGGCAAAGCCGCTGACAAGATCACCCAATCGCTGATTTTCGCGGAAAAACCCGAAAAACCCACCAAGCTGCGCGAGATTCTGAGCCGTGATCTCGATGCGCTCAGCCTGGTCTTTGCGCGTACCAAACATGGGGCGGAAAAGCTGATGAAGGGGCTGGTGGCCGATGGGTTCAACGCCGCTTCGATCCACGGGAACAAAAGCCAAGGTCAGCGTGACCGCGCGATTAAAGCCTTCCGCGCGGGTGAGGTGAAAATCTTGGTTGCCACCGATGTGGCGGCGCGTGGCATTGACATCCCCGGCGTGGCCTATGTGATCAATTATGAGCTGCCCGACACGCCCGACAACTATGTGCATCGCATTGGCCGCACCGCCCGCGCCGGGCGCGAGGGGGAGGCAATCGCGCTGTGCTCCGCCGAAGAGATCGACCTGCTCAATCAGATTGAACGCCTGATGAAGATCGAAATCCCGGTGGCCGAAGGGGATCGCCCGCAAGCGGTGAAACCCGCGCGGCGTCAAGGTCGCGGTGGTGGCGGTGGTGGGGGTAAACGCCGCCCACAGCGCAGCGGCAAAGCGCAAGGCGCGCCATCGTCGGCAAAGGGCAAACGGCGGCGTCCCCGTCGCAGTCGCAAGGCGGCCTAGGCCAAGGGGTCAGTTGGCGCGATCCTGCGAAAAGGCATAGATCGCAAGCCCAATGAAAATGATCATCGCAAAAAGCGCGAAGAGCGGCCCGTAAGCCTCGGTCCGCTCTCGCCCCTCGGCCATCGCGGCAAAGGTTGGGCCAGACGCGAATTGCATCACCCCCGCGCCGCCCATGCCAAACAGGTTCAGCAAGGTCACCCCGCGCCCGGTCAGGTGCGGTGGCAAGAAGCTGCGCCCATGCGAAATCACAATGGGGTAGGAGGCGCCAAGCAGCCCGATCAGGGCAAAGACCGCCACAACACCCCAGTAGCTGCTGGGGGGTGACCACCAGAGCAACAGCAGCATGGCCCCAACGCCCAGATTGCCAAACAAGATCGGGTATTTGCGTGAGCCGGTGATCCGGTCGGCCGGGCCATACAGGAAATTACCCGCAACCATGGCCAGGCTCATGATCAAGGTCGCGGTGCCGATTTGGGCCAGGGTCGCGGCGTGGACATCGCTGACATACGGGCTGATCCACAAGCCCCGCACCCCCGCCGCCGGGGCATAACAGACAAACATCATCGCCAGGATCGGCCAGAGCACCGGCATTTTCAGCAGGTCCAGCAAGCTGCCGGTCGCCTCCCCCTTGGGCTTGGGCGGGTCGCGGACCAAAATGGCAATACCCAGCCCGATCAGGATGGTGAAGACAGCAAAACCCCCGACGGTTTCGCGCCAACCAAAGGTCTCGATGGCCCAGGCCAATGGGGCGGCGGACAGGATGTTGCCCAGGGAAGACACTCCAACCGTGATCCCGGCGAGGGTGCCAAAGATCGCGGCCGAAAATACGCGGGCAAAGATGAAATAGGTCGACATCAAAACCGGCGCGCAGCCGATGCCGATCAGGATCATCGCCAAGGTGATCGCGCCCGGACCTTGCGCCATGGCAAACAAGGTCGCACCCCCCGCGGCCCCGCCCATGAACAGGATCGAGGCGGTGCGCCGTGGCCCCCAATGGTCCAAGGCCCATCCGACCGGCAGCTGCATCAGCGCAAAGGCCACAAACCAAAGACCCGAGGCGCGGGCCAAATCCCCCGTGGTGGCCCCGATATCGGCCTCCAAAGCTGGGGCCAGGACCGCCAGAAACGCCCGGTAAAACTGGCTGAGGATATAGGCCACCACAAGGCAGGCCAGCCCGGCGCGCATTGATTAATCCCTTCCAAACACGTCGTTAGACAGTGACCGCTTGTGCCGATGGCGGCAAGGGGACGCATTTTCCGATCTTTTCAGTCGGAATTGATTGACTCCCATTTGTGAATGGGTTTCAAGAGCGCCACCCCAAGCTGAGTAAATCAGTCAGGTATACATCTTTTCGTTTCAGGGAGCTTCCCATGACCCGCACTTTGGCTGCCCTTCTGGGCACCGCAATCGCCGCTTCGACCCTGACCGCCGCCCAGGCGCAGGAGTTGAACCTGTATTCCTCGCGCCATTACGACACAGACGAACGGCTTTATTCTGATTTCACCGAGATGACGGGGATCACGATCAACCGGATCGAAGGCAACGCCGATGAGCTTCTGGCCCGTATGCAAGCCGAAGGCGATAACTCCCCTGCGGACATTCTGATGACGGTCGACACCACCCGCCTGGCCCGCGCCGAGGATATGGGCCTGTTGCAGCCCATCGAAAGCGCGGTTTTGGAACAGCGCATCCCGGCTTTCTTGCAGGATGATGAAAACCACTGGTTCGGCTTTTCGCAGCGTGCGCGCATCTTGTTCTACGACCGCAACGATGTCGAAAACCCACCCCAGACCTATCAAGACCTGGCCAACCCTGAATATGAGGGCATGGTTTGTATCCGGTCGTCTTCGAACGTCTACACCCAGAACATCACCGCCGCCCTAATCGCCCATCTGGGGGAAGAGGCCGTGGCAGAATGGGCTGAAGCCGTTGTCGCCAACTTTGCCCGCGACCCACAGGGTGGCGATACCGACCAGCTGCGCGGTATCGTTTCGGGCGAATGCGATATCGCGATGTCCAACACCTATTACTTCGGTCGCGCCGTGCGCCGTCCGGTGGATGGTGTTTCGGATGATCTGGACATGATTGGCTGGGTGTTCCCGAACCAGAATGATCTGGGTGCGCATATGAACATCTCCGGTGGTGGTGTCGCAGCCCATGCGCCGAACCGCGAAAACGCGATCCTGTTCCTGGAATACCTCGCTTCCGACCAAGCGCAGCAGTATTTCTCGGCCGGGAATGATGAATATCCGGCCGTGCCTGGTGTCGGCCTCAGCCCATCGGTCGCGTCTTTGGGTATCTTTCGCCCCGATGTGATCGACCTGTCCGAGATTGCCGATAACGTCTCGACCGCGCAGGAAGTGCTGAACGCCGCTGGCTGGCAATAAGCCCCAGCTGATCTTGTGACAGCGGGCGCCTTTCGGGGCGCCCGTTTTGCTTTGGCGCTAGGTTGCTTGCGGCGCGGTCATGCGCTGGCGGTGGCGGTCGCGTCCGATCCCCCAGCAAAGCAGCGCGACGGGCAATAGGCCAACCGCCCCGATCACCAGGCTGGGCACCGCCGCCTCATGCAGCCGCTCATCCGCCGCAAGCCGATGCGCTTGCACCGCCAGGGTGTCAAAGTTGAACGGGCGCAGGATCAGGGTGGCGGGCAATTCCTTCATCACATCGACAAAGACGATCAGCAGCGCGGTAAAGACCGAAGGGCTGATGATCGGCAGATGCACGCGGCGCAGCATCGACACCGGCTCGTGCCCCAGGGTGCGGGCAACGGCATCCATATTTGGGTTCACCGTCGACAGGCCGGATTCATAGGTGTTCAAGGCGGCGGCCATGAACCGGACCATATAGGCGATGATCATCAGCCAGATCGAGCCGGTGATCAAAAGCCCGGTATCGATGCCGAAATTCGCCTCCATAAACGCGTCGATGGCATTGTCGAGGCCGGCAAAGGGCACAAGCAGACCAACTGCAATCACCCCACCCGGCACCGCATAGCCCACGCCTGCGATGCGCAGCGTGGCCTGGGCCGAGCGGGTTGGATGCAGCCGTGCGTTGAAGCCAAGCGCAATCGCGGCCCCCACCGTGAAGACCGCCGCGATGGAGGCCAGCAGCAGCGAATGTTGCAAGAAATTCAAATAGCGCGGCGACAGCATGATCTGCCCCGATCCCCAGCCCATCGTGACCAGCAGGAAGGTGGGCAGAAGGAACCCGCAAAGCACCGGCAAACCGCAGAATAGGATCGCACCAAAGGCAGCTTTCCCGCGCAGCTCGACCGGCTGCATGGTTTCAAACCGGCGGCCCGCATCGTGGTGGCGTTGTTTGCGGCGCTGCGCCCGCTCCATCGCGGCAAAGATCAGCGCCACGATCAAAAGACACAGGGCCAGTTGCGCCGCTGCGGCCCGATCGAAAAAGGCAAACCAGCTTTGATAAATACCGGTGGCGAAGGTCTGTACAGCGAAATAGGAGACGGTTCCGTAATCGGCCAATGTTTCCATAATCGCCAGCAATGTGCCACCTGCGATGGCCGGGCGCGCAATGGGCAGCGAGACGCGGAAAAACGCGCTCCACGGCCCATGGCCGAGCGTGCGGGCGGCGATATAGGCGGTGGCCGATTGCTGCAAGAACGCGGCGCGGGCCAGCAAGTAGACATAAGGGTAAAGCACGAAGGTCAGCATCGCCGCCGCCCCGCCCAGCGAACGGATTTCCGGGAACCAATAATCGCGCGGTCCCCATCCGGTCAGATCGCGCAGGGTGGTTTGTACCCAGCCGGGATGGTCCAAGAAATCGGTATAGGCATAAGCCAGTACATAGGCCGGATAGGCCAAGGGCAGCGCCAGCGCGATTTCCAGGATCTTGCGCCCGGGAAAGCGGGTGGCGGTCACCAGCCAAGCGGTTCCGGTGCCAATGATCGCTGTACCAATACCGACAATGGCAACCAGTGCTGCCGTGTTGCCGATATAGCGGGGCAGGACACTGCCCCACAGGCTCGCCACCACGTCGACGCCACCGGTCAGCGCCGCCAAGACCACCGCCAGCATCGGCAAGATGCACAATGCGGCAACGATCCACGCAAGGGTACTAAGCCGCCTGCTTTGAGCTTTTCTTGTGGCAGAGGACATATGGTTCATGCGCGCCGGAATAACTGAGCTCTTGTGTCAGGAATTGGCGTCTTTGCAAAGGGGCCGAAACGGCGCGGGGTTTTCCAAGGATCGGGTGAGAAAGGGCTTGCATCGACTCATTATTTTGTATTTTTGCAAATTATGGAAATAGAGCTAACAGATCGGTTTTCCGCCCTCAGCCACCCGCAGCGCCTGTCGGTGCTGCGGCTGCTTCTACGGCGCTATCCTGATTTGGTTCCGGCCGGTGAAATCGCCACAGCCCTTGCGCTTAAGCCCGGCACCTTGTCGGCCTATCTGGCGCAGTTGCAGCGCGTTGGGTTGATCGCCCAGCAGCGGCAGGGAACCTCCCTTCGATATGGCGCCAATCTGGTTGGGTTGCGCGGATTGACCGATGATTTATGGGCCGAGTGCCGGGGCCGCCCCGATCTTGTCCCAGACGCGTTTGGAAGAGAGAGCCAACCAGCGGAGGCCAAGGCCATGACGGACCAACCCTATAGCGTCTTATTCATTTGCACCGGCAATTCGGCCCGGTCGATTTTCGCGGAATCGATCCTGCGGCACGAGGCGGGGGATAAATTCACCGCCCATTCCGCGGGCACGCGGCCCACATCGGAGCTGAACCCGCTTGCGGTGCAGATGCTGCAATCAAAAGGCCATGACATCACGCCGCTGCAGTCAAAGAACATCGCTGTTTATCAAGCCGAAGACGCCCCCGATTTCGATTTTGTCTTCACGGTTTGCGACCAAGCGGCAAATGAAGAATGCCCGACCTGGCAGGGCCAACCGCTCAGCGCGCATTGGAGCACGCCGGACCCCGTCAAAGCCACCGGTGAGGAAGCGGAACGGATGCTCGCCTTTCAGCAGGCTTACGGCATGTTGCGCCATCGGATCATGGCCTTCACCGCCCTGCCGTTCGACACGTTAGATCGGATTTCGCTGCAAAACGCTTTGGATGATATCGCAAGACAGGAAGAACCTGCATGACCACCTATGCCCTGAATGGCCTTGGCCGGATCGGAAAACTCGCCCTGCGCCCTCTGCTGGAAAAAGGGGCCAAGATTGCTTGGCTGAACGACGCGGTGGGTGACCCGGCGATGCACGCGCATTTGCTGGAATTCGATACCGTGCACGGGCGCTGGCCGGCGGAATTTGCCGCTGATGACACCTCGATTTCCATTGATGGCACGCGGTTGCCGGTCTTTTGCGAACGCGACCCTGCCAAGCTGCCGCTGAAGGGGGTGGATGTGGTTATCGACTGCACCGGCGTTTTCAAGACCGAGGCCAAGCTTGCCCCCTATTTTGCGGCGGGGGTGAAGCGGGTCGTTGTGTCGGCCCCGGTCAAAGATGGCGGCGCGGCGAATATCGTCTATGGCGTGAACCACGATATCTATGACCGCGACCAGCATCGCATCGTCACGGCGGCGAGCTGCACCACCAATTGCCTGGCCCCGGTGGTCAAGGTGATCCATGAAAACCTCGGCATCAAACATGGCTCGATCACCACGATCCATGACGTGACCAACACCCAAACCATCGTCGACCGCCCCGCCAAGGATCTGCGCCGCGCGCGGTCAGCGCTGAATTCGCTGATCCCAACCACCACCGGCAGCGCCATGGCGATCACGCTGATTTATCCGGAATTGACCGGCAAGCTTAATGGCCATGCGGTGCGCGTGCCGCTCCTGAACGCCTCGATCACCGATTGCGTGTTCGAGGTGCAGCGCGAGACCACGGCGGAGGAGGTCAACGCCCTATTCGAAGCTGCCGCAAACGGGCCGCTCAGAGGCATTCTGGGCTATGAAACCCGCCCCCTGGTCAGCGCCGATTACACCAACGACACGCGCTCGGGCATTGTCGATGCGCTATCGACCATGGTGATCAACGGCACCCAGGTGAAAATCTACGCCTGGTACGACAATGAGATGGGCTATGCGCATCGTCTGGTCGATGTGGCCCTGATGGTCGGCGCAAACCCGTGAGCCAAACCGACCGGCCAGAGGGGTTTGGCGCCTATATCGCGGTGACCGCGGCCTATTGGGCATTCATGCTGACCGATGGCGCCCTGCGTATGCTGGTGCTGCTGCACTTTCACACGCTGGGCTTTTCGCCGGTGCAATTGGCCTATCTGTTCATCCTTTACGAGGTCGCGGGGATCATCACCAACCTCAGCGCCGGGTGGATCGCGGCGCGGTTTGGCTTGACCTCAACCCTTTATGCCGGGCTGGCCTTGCAGATCGTGGCGCTTTTGGCGCTGACGCAACTGGACCCCAGCTGGACCATCGCGGCCTCAGTCGTGTTTGTGATGCTCGTGCAGGGCCTGTCAGGCGTGGCCAAAGACCTGGCCAAGATGTCGTCGAAATCAGCAGTGAAGCTGCTGGCACCCAAAGGGGACGGGTCGCTGTTTCGCTGGGTCGCCATCCTGACGGGTTCGAAGAACGCGGTGAAAGGGCTAGGGTTCCTGTTGGGCGCGGCGGCTTTGGCATTGGTCGGGTTCATCCCGGCGATCCTGGGCATGGCGGTGGTCCTGACCGTCATCCTGGCAGCCGTGGCCCTGCGGATGCCAAGCGGCCTGCCGCGCGGGCGCAAGGATGCCAAATTTCGGGAGGTGTTTTCTAAGAACCCAAACGTCAATTGGCTGAGCGCGGCGCGCGTGTTTCTGTTCGGCGCCCGCGATGTTTGGTTCGTGGTTGGCATCCCGATCTATTTCTACGCCGTGCTGTCGGATGGTAGCGTTGCTGGGAACCGTGCGGCGTTTTTCATGATCGGCACCTTCATGGCGGTTTGGGTGATATTATACGGCGCGGTTCAGGCCAGCGCGCCCAAGCTTTTGCGCGCCCAATCCCGGCCCGAATCCGAGCTGATCGCTGCCGCGCGTGTTTGGGCGGGAGCGCTTGCGATCCTGCCGGCGCTGCTGGCGGCAATGGTTTGGGCGGCGGGCGACCCTGCGCCTTGGCTGACCGGAACTGTGGTTCTGGGACTGTTGGTGTTTGGAGGGGTTTTCGCCGTGAATTCGGCCCTGCATTCCTATCTGATCCTGACCTTTACGCGGGATGAACGGGTCACGATGGATGTGGGGTTCTATTACATGGCCAACGCCGCTGGGCGATTGTTGGGGACGCTGATGTCGGGGCTGAGTTATCAGATCGGGGGATTGCCGCTTTGCCTGGCGACGGCGGCAGTGTTTCTGGTCCTGGCCAGCCTGTTTTCGGCCCGCCTGCGGCCCGAGCCAGCCTTGGCCTAGTCCTGCGGTGGCAAAAACGCCCGACCGACAAGATAAAGATACTGGTCTTCGTCGATCTGAACCTTGGTGTTTTCCGCCTTTCCATCCAGGCGCAGGAAGGAATGCCCGTGGACCGCGCACCATAAGGCATAGGCGCGGCCCGTCACCTCGGGGTCATCGGGCGCGCGGCCCAGATGCTCGGCCACAACCTGTGTGACAATGGCAAATTTCTTCTGCCCTTCGGCGGTCATCTCGGGATCCTCGGCGTGGTTGCTGGCCAAACCAAACATCAGCGTGAAAACGCCGGGCTCGCGCTGCGCAAACTCGGTGTAAGACTTGCCCAGCGCCACAATGCGGCGCGGATCGCCCGCCGGGTAGGCATCAGCGGCGGCCTGCATCGCCTCACCCATCCGGGCCATGGCCGACATCACCACACCATGCAGAATATCCTGCCGGTCCTTGAAGTGTTTATAGGGCGCCGCAGTGCTGACACCGGCCAGGCGGCAGGCCTCGGCGATCTTGAATCCATCGGGGCCATGTTCTTCGATCAACTGGCGCACGGCTTCTAGCAACTGCTCTTTCAGGTCGCCGTGATGATATTTTTTCTTTTCTTCTATCAAGGGGTTAGGCTCATTCACTTTACCCAAGGGCAACTTTTTCTTTGACGAAGTTAGCAACACTTACATATGTGAGTGACACTAACTTCACAAGGGACAAGCGGAGTGTAGCATGGCTGAGCCGGTAAAAACCCCCCTTTGGCGGCGCATGTTGATTAGCGCTGGCCGCACGGCGCTGACCCTTGGGTTTGCGGCCACCGCGATTGGCATCGGCGTGGCCGCCCATGGCGTGCTGTCGGCTCGCACGGCAGCGGTCGAAAGCCCACCACCCGCACCTGTGGCAACCGTCGCCCCCGTCGCGGTTGAGATGCAGGGCGCGATTGCCATCGACCGCCGCTTCACCGGACAGTTCGAAGCGCCGCAAGAAACCGCCCTTGGCTTTGAAGAGGGCGGTACCCTGGCCGAGGTTTTGGTGCGCGAAGGCGACGCCGTGGCTGAAGGTGCCGTGATCGCCCGTCTCGACACGCGACTGCTTGCGGCTGAACGTACCCGCCTTGTCGCCTCGCGTGCGGCGTTGCAGGCTCAGGCCGAACTGGCCCGCCGCACCAATGACCGTCAGCAAGCGCTTTTGGCCGAAGGGCATGTGACCGCGCAGCGCGTCGATGAAACCTCGCTGCAACTGGTCCGGCTTGAGGCGTCGATGGCCGAGATTGACGCTGCGATTGCCAGCCTGGATGTGCGGCTATCGAAAACCGAAATCCGCGCACCGTTTGCGGGCCGGATCGGCGCGCGCAATCTGGATACCGGCGCCGTCGCTGGGCCTGGTGTGCCGGTTGTCACCTTGCTTGAAACCGGCCCCGCGCGCTTTCGCGTCGGCCTCGACCCGGAGCTTGCCGCCGGGTTGAGTCCAGGGGTTGCCGTCGAAATCGACACTGGCACGGCCCTTTATGCCGCCCGGCTCGACCACCTTGCGCCCGAGCTTGAGGCCGCCACCCGCAGCCGTATCGCATTCTTCGAGCTGACCGACGATATCGCGCCGCCCTCGCGCGCGACCGGTGAGGTGATCTTGTCAGAGAACCTGGAGGCTGAGGGCGCTTGGATGCCGCTATCGGCGCTGCGCCAGGGGCCGCGTGGCACCTGGGTTGTGCTGACCGTCAGTGACGGCGATGCGCCAACCATTGGTCTAGAGGCCGCTGAAATCCTGCATCTCGACCAAGGCCGGGCCTTTGTGCGCGGTAGTTTCGAAGATGGCACGCAAATCCTGCCCGACGGCACCCACCGCGTTGTGCCCGGCGAAACCGTGCGCCTGGCCGAAGGGGGCCTCTAATGGCGCGGCTGGGTCTCTCCTCCTACACTTGGCGCGAACCTCGGGTCGTGGCCCTGGCGTTGCTGGTGGTGATCGCTGCCGGGTTATCGACGATGATTTCCATCGGGCGGCAAGAAGATCCGACAATCACCAATCTTTTCGCCACGATCTCCACCCCCTATCCGGGCGCAGAACCCGCGCGGGTCGAGGCGCTGGTGACGGCAGAGATCGAAGACGCCCTGCGCGAGATCGCCGAAGTTGATGTGATCGAGTCGACCTCCTCCACCGGGATTTCCATTGTGTCGGTCGAGTTGTTGGAAACCCTGCAAGAAGACCGGATCGAGCAGGTCTGGACCGAAATCAGGGATGCGCTTGCCGATGCCGCCCTAAGCTTTCCCGACGGCGCGCAAGACCCTGAGCTTGATACCGATGGGGCCGGGGCCTATGGCGCCATCATCGCGCTTACGCCCGCGCATGAGGGTGTGCCCCTGACCCTAACCGCCCGCTATGCCGAGGCTTTGGCCGATCAGCTGCGCAACGTGCCGGGCACCAAGCTGGTCGATCTGTTTGGCCTGCCGGAAGAAGAGATCACGGTGACCTTGGATGCCGCCCGCAGCGCGGCCCTGGGTCTGACCGCCGGACAGGTCGCCGCCGCCATCGCCGATGCCGATGCGAAGCTGCGTGCGGGGGAGGTGACGGGTGCCCAGGCTGAGATTGTGGTCGAGGTTCAAGGGGAAATCGACAGCCTTGCCCGCCTGCGTGACATCGTTCTGCGCGACGGCCAGGGCGAGGCTGCTTTGCGCCTGGCCGATATCGCCAGCATCGAACGCGGGCCCCGTATGCCCGCCGCCGAACTGGCCTACCAAAACGGCATCCCCGCGATCCTGGTGGCCGCCAAGCTAGAAGACGGCTTGCAGGTTGATGTCTGGGCCAATGATATCCGCACCACCTTGACCGACTACCAAACGGGCCTGCCCGGCGGTCTGGCAGTCGAACTGATTTTCGACCAATCGACCTATACCGCGGACCGCCTGGCCGAGGTTGGCGGCAATATGGCTTTGGGTGTGGGTCTGGTTGTGATGGTGTTGCTGGTCACCCTTGGCCTGCGCGCGGCGATTATCGTGGCCATCATCCTGCCGGTGGTCAGCCTCGCCAGCCTGGCCACGATGAACGCGATGGGCTTGCCGATCCATCAGATGAGCGTCACGGGCATGATTGTCGCCCTGGGCCTTTTGGTCGATGCGGGTATTGTGATGACCGATGAAATCGCGCGCCGCATCCGCGCGGGCGTGGCGCGCGGTGCGGCGGTTTCAGGCGCGGTCGAACGGCTGACCATGCCGCTTTTCGCGTCGACTGCCACCACCGCGCTTAGTTTCACCCCGATGATCTTGTTGCCGGGGCCTGCGGGGGATTTTGTCGGCTCCATCGCGCTGGCGGTTGTGATCATGCTGGGCTGGTCTTTTGTGGTCGCCATCACCCTGACCCCGGCCATCGCTGGTTGGATTTTACCGGCACAATCGGCGGGGCGGTTCGCTAATGGCGTGCCCTCCGGCCCCTTGGGTCGGGTATTTGCGGCCAGTCTGCGTTGGTCCGTGCGCAACCCGTTGCGGTCGATATCGCTGGCCTTGGTTCTGCCGGTGCTTGGCTTTGCCTCGCTACCGCTTCTGACGGCGCAGTTCTTCCCCGGCGTTGACCGCGATCAGTTTCATATCGAGGTTGATTTGCCCCCTGGCACGGCGCTGGCCCAAACTGAAACCGTGGTTGCGCGCCTGGACGCCGCGCTGTTGTCGGAACCGCAGATCGAAAGCGTCACCTGGACCATCGGTACCTCAGCCCCATCGTTTTACTACAACATCGCCGGCGGCCGCGACGCCGCGCCTGGCTATGCCCAGGCTCTGATCCGCACCCGCAGTGCCGAGGCGACCGAGGCCATTCTGCCCGATCTGCAACGCACCCTGCCCACCTTGGCGCCCGAGGCACAGGTTTTGGTGCGCGGCTTGGTGCAAGGCCCGCCGGTCAATGCCCCGGTGGAACTGCGATTGGTTGGCCCCGAATTAGACGTTTTGCGCGCCGAAGGGGCCGAATTGCGCCAGCTGATCATGGGCGAGGCGGCGGTGACGCTTGCCCGCGCCTCGATCACCGAGGGCGCGCCGAAACTCTCGATCGATGTGGACGAGGCCGACGCGCGCCGTTTGGGCCTAAGCCTTGGCGATGTCGCGCGTCAGTTGGAATCCGCGCTTGTCGGCACCACCGGCGGCACGCTCATCGAAGGGACCGAGGATTTGCCGGTGCGCGTGCGCTTGGGCGGCGCCCTGCGCGCCGACCCGGCGGTGATCCGCGATATGTCGATCCTGCCGCCAAATGCCGCCGCCCGCGCGGCAGAGGGGGCCTTTCCCGGCGTTCCGCTGTCTGCCATCGCGGATATCGCCCTTGTGCCTGGCGAAGGCACGATCACCCGGCGCAATGGGGAGCGCGCCAATACCGTGCAGGCATTTTTGTTGCGCGGTGTCCTTCCCGAGGAAGCGCTGATCGACATTCGTGCGACGTTGGAGGCATCGGGCCACACGCTGCCGCCCGGCTACCGGCTTGAGATCGGGGGGGATAGCGACGCGCGATCCTCCACCCTCAACAACCTGCTCGCGCCCTTGGGTTTGATTGTCACCCTTTCCATCGCCGTTGTGGTGATGACCTTCCGATCCTTCCGACTGGCCGGTGTGGCGCTGGTCGTCAGCGCCCTGTCAGCCGGGTTATCGATGCTGGCTTTGGCGGTTTTCAACTACCCGTTTGGGATCAACGCGATTATTGGTCTGATTGGTTCCATCGGTGTCAGCATCAATGCCGCGCTCATCATCATGACCGCTTTGCAGGAGGATGAGGCCGCCGCCCAGGGCGACACCCAAGCCATGGCCGATGTGGTGATGGGATCGTCCCGGCACATCGTTTCGACCACCATCACCACCGTTGGGGGGTTCTTGCCGCTGATCCTGGCCGGTGGTGGCTTTTGGCCACCCTTCGCGATGGCCGTGGCGGGCGGTGTGTTGCTATCCACTGTGGTCAGCTTCTACCTGACCCCGGCGGCGTTCCGACTGGTCTATGCACGGCCCGAAAGGCCGACCGAAGCGGATGCGACCCCGGCAGTGCCCTGTGTCGCCCCGCTTTTGCAGGCGGCGGAGTGAGGCTGCGTTAAACCTTCTTTCACACCTGTTGGAGTAGGCCCAGGGCAACCTGTATGGCTTGGGGGCACCGCAGTTGAAAGACACCCGTCCAGATGCGCGCCCGCTGATTATTAAGCGGAAAAAGGTGGTGAAGGCCGATGGCCATCATGGCGGCGCGTGGAAGGTTGCCTATGCCGATTTCGTCACCGCGATGATGGCGTTCTTCATGCTGATGTGGCTTTTGAACGCGACCACGGAACAGCAGCGCAAAGGGATTGCGGATTACTTCAGCCCAACAATCCCAATCACCCGTATTTCGGGTGGGGGGGATGGTTCCTTCGGTGGTGACAGCGTGTTTTCCGAAAGCGTGATTGCACAGAACGGGACGGGGGCAACCAACCGCCGCCCCACCGAAGGGCGGCAAAGCCTGGGGATGACCGGCACCGACCACCATGCCGAGGCCGAAGCCTTGGCCGAACAAGCCGCGCTGGAAAGCCTGGAAGACGCGCTTTTACAGGCGGGCGGCGATGCCTTGGTCAGCGAGCTTGCGCTCACCCATGTGCAAACGCGGCTGACCGATGAGGGGCTGATTATCGAGGTGTTTTCGCGCGAAAATGCGCCCCTATTCGAATCGGGCACTGATCTACCCGCGCCCTGGTTGCCGGGATTGGCCGCCGCGATGGCGGGGCTGTTTGGTACCGTCACCAATGACGTTGCCATCGAAGGCCATGTGGTGGCCGAAGCCTTGGTGGTGGCCGGTGAGACCCGTTGGCAATCCTCGACGATGCGGGCGCAGGTTATGCGATCATTGCTTGAAGCTGGGGGTCTGCCCCCAAGGCGGGTTGCAAGGGTTACCGGCCATGCGGATCGCTCCCCTATCGTTGATGACCCCATGGCCCCCCGCAACGACCGGCTTGAGATCATTCTGCTGCGGCACCGGCATTAAGCGCGAAAAACGCGGCGCATTTTATTCGTTAGGGCGGCCTTAATCCCCCAGAGCGCAGGGTGGCGGAAATTCGAGATGCAGCAGAAAGGCGCATGAGATGACGATTTCCTCCTCGCTTAACTCCGGGGTGGCCGGGCTGACCGTGAATGCCAATCGGCTGGCCACGATCTCTGACAATATCGCAAATTCAGGTACTTACGGGTATAAGCGGGTGGAAGCTGACTTTCACTCCATGGTGATCCGGCAGAACGATGGCGGCTATTCTGCGGGTGGCGTACGCTCGACCACGTCACGCTTTGTCGATCAGCGTGGCACGCTGATCTCCTCGGACAACCCCACCGATATCGCCATCGGCGGGCGCGGGTTGATCCCCGTCACGACGGCCTCGGCCATCAATGGCCCTGACAATGACCGGCCCGTCATGCTGACGACCACGGGTTCCTTTCGCCCTGACCCGGAGGGCGTTTTGCGCACCCGCACGGGTGAGGTGCTGATGGGCTGGCCTGCCAATGCCGATGGCACCATCCCCAATTTCGCGCGCGATACCTTTGATGGGCTTGAGCCGATTACCATCAACACCAATCAATTTGCCGGTGATCCTACAACCTTGATGGAGCTGAGTGTCAACTTGCCCGCCACCGCGACCGACGCGACCGGCAATGGGGAAGATTTTGTGATGTCGGTGGAGTATTACGACAATCTCGGCACCTCCCAATATCTGGAAATCACCTATACGCCGACCGTCCCAGCCACGGGTATGTCCCATGAGTGGACCATGAATATCCGAGATTCCGCTGGCGGCGGAAACCTGATTGGCTCTTACACGCTGACCTTTGACGATGCGCGCGGAAATGGCGGCAACCTGGCCAGCGTCGCGGTGAACGCGGGCGGGGCTTATGACAGCGCCACGGGCACGCTGTCTTTGACCGTGGCGGGCGGGCCTTTGGATGTGGTGATCGGCGCGCCAGGCGATTCCGCGCATCTGACCCAGCTATCGGACAGTTTCGCCCGCTCGCCCGTGATCAAGGATGGATCGCCTGTGGGTGACCTGAACCGGGTAGAGGTTGACGCCAATGGCTTCCTGCACGCGATCTATGACAGCGGCATTACCCGCGTTATCTATCAGATCCCCGTGGTCGATGTGGCCAATCTCAACGGGCTGACGGCGGGTGACAACCAAACCTACACCATGTCGCCCGATAGTGGACCGATGTTCCTATGGGATGCGGGGGATGGGCCAACCGGGGATATGGTGGGCTATGCGCGTGAGGAATCCGCCACGGATGTTGCCGCGGAACTGACGCAGTTGATCCAAACCCAGCGGGCCTATTCCTCGAACGCCAAGATCATCCAGACCGTGGAGTTATCGCGGGCTGAGGCAACGCTTTTGCCGGTCGAAATCTCGCTTTGTGTCTTTTGAAGGTTGCTGTTGACGTTCTTCAACGTCTGCAACGCCACCATCGCGCTGGTGTTGGTCAGGATGCTGGACATTTTCGTGTCCCTTTCATTTGCTTTTGGCACCCGTTTAGGCGCCGTTCACGACGAGGGCTTGGCGGCCCAACAAAGCGCCGTTCTGACACGTGCGACCCGCATTCCGCGGTCACGCCACCAGTGATTTGGTGCGGGGCCGACCCTGCGCATAAAGCCTAAACAAGGCCCTAAACGACGGGTTGGAGTGCCGAGGATTTTAGGAAAGCAAAGCTCAAATACGTTTCAGAACGCGCGCGGCATCGCCATTGGTTTCGGCTTTGTGGCCTTCGGCTGAATAAGTGGCCAAGGGTTTAACGGTCGCCGCTTGGCGCAAGACGGTTTGCGCCTGGCGCAGCCCCGCTTGCGCCGCGCGGATCAACGCCGCGTTCCGATTGGCGCTGGTGCGCAGCGCCGCCAGTTTGTCAGCCCCCGGCGTGGATTTGGACAGGTGCGATAGGGCGCTTTCGATTGATCGATCCAATCCATCAAGCCCTGCAAGATCACCGGCGATCAGCGCCGCCCGCTGTTGATCGAGAAGCGTAAGAACCTCCTCCGCGCCCCCGCCCCTCATGCCGAAACCTCCGCGCGTGTGACCAAAGCTTCAAATAGCGCTTCGGCCAGGCCAATGCCGCCTCGCGCCGCCAAGGCCCGCGCATGTTCGGTCCGCAGAAGGGAGGCGAACTGATCCTCCCCCACGCCGCCACCAAAGGCCCCGCGCGCCTCACCAAACTTCGCGTGTTTCAGCATTTCCGCCAAGAATGCCGCCTCAAGCTCCTGCGCGACCTCCCGCAAGGCTTGATGGTCTGCGGGCGTTTGTGCCGGCTGTGGTGCGAGCGCAGTAATCTCGGTCATCGGATACCTCCAATGCGATGGATTTCGGCGCAGTCTCGGGCATGGGCGTAAAGAATTCGTAAGGGCCTTTCTGTCAGGAACGGTGCAACCTAACGCAACGGATCGCCAGAATGGATCATCTGTTTCAAAGCCTTGGCTTGTTGTCGCCTAAGGTGCCGGCGCCCTTGAAGACTGCAGAAAGTGGCGGTCGTGATCAGGGGTTTGAGCATGTCTTCCTAGTCGAGCCCGTGGTTCATGACACAAAGGGCTTCGCACTCGATATGGCCCCATCGCCGGTGATGCCGGGCCAGTCTTCACCCGAGTTGGAAACTTCCACGTGGCACGAAGAACCAGAGATGCTCGACGTCGCGACCCGCGCCATACAGGCAGAGATGCCCCAACCTCCCATAACCGCTCCGGCGCATGGGCTAGAGTCTTCGCCAACCACGCCTCGCGCCGAGAGCCCTCCAATCAAACCAAGCGTCGCCCCAGCGCCGGACGCGCCCATGGCGTCTCGGACAGCCTTGCCGCCCGCTCCAATCGCAGACCCTCCGATGGTCGCAATCGTGCCTGAGCCGCGCCCCATTGGCACTCCCGGCCATGTCGCCGAGGCGCGCAAAAGCCCGGGCATAGACCAGGTGACGCCATCGGCCCTTTCCGTATCGAACGGGCTGAAACCCGCCCTGTCGCGCGAGGTCACCACCCACACCGGAGCAGACCGCACCGCTCCTGAGATCGGACCAAAGTCGTCGGCCCCAGCCCCGCTGCCGTCGCCCTCGCGGCCTGACGCAACCCCAGAGCGAGGCATTCCATCGAGCCAATTGGCAACCGGTCAAACACCTGCGCTCGAACGGCCCCCGCACCCCGCGTCAAGCACCGATGGCAGACGATTGGAGGGTCGGCAAACGCCAGCGCCAAATCGGTCAGATGTAGGTTTGGCAGGTGACATAAAGCAAAGAGCGCCAGCTCCAATTGCAGCGGACCAAGGGGCGTTAACCCTTCGCTCTGAACCAGCCGCTCGCAAGCCGCTCGCTGCCTCGCTGGAGGCCAAACCGCTCAACCCACCGCCCGACGCACCGCGCGCCCATGCTCCAACACCTGCGATCAAACCCATAGTTCCGGTTGCCGCACCGCCCTTGAACGCTGCGGTATCGGGCCCGACGCATCCGCCTGTCTTGCTAAATGCAAATTCCGCCCCCGATCATCAGCGACCTGCTGCGATTGATTTGCCGACCACCGAACCGCCGCCGGTGCATCAGCCCCGTGCGCCTGTATCACCCCTGCCCTTGGGGCCCAAAACCAACCCCGCCGCCGGTCCTGCGATGATTTCGGCGCAGGCTGCGCCACAGGGGCCGACCCCAGAGGCTCTCACGCCCGAAATCGGCGGCGAAGATGCCGCTTTGCGGCTTGGCTCGGGGACGGCGCCACCCAGCATCTCCGCCACCGCGTCCCACGCTCCGCTTGCCCAAGCCTCCCAGGTTGCGCAGCACATCATGCATGCCTTGCGTGAGCATCGCTTTGATCCGGGCGCGCCAATCGATCTGGCGCTGGACCCGCCCGAGTTGGGCAAATTGCGACTCAGCGTGATCGAGACCGCCACCGGGATGAGCCTTCTGATCACCGCTGAACGCGCAGAAACCGCCGATTTGATGCGCCGGCATCTGGCCCTGTTGGCGGAGGCGTTTGGCCAAGAAGGGTTGGACCCGCCATCGGTGTCGATCTCCCACGGCGAGGCGGGCACCGACGCGCGTGAGGAGGATCGCGCCGAGCGCGCGATTTCAGACCCTGATCAGATCACAGCGGACGCGTCAGAGACCGTGACGCCCCAGTCCGCGCCCCAACCCGGCGATGGTTTGGACCTGCGCCTTTAGCTTTTGAGGAGTGAGATGGACGTTCAACCGATACAAGCGCCCGGCACGCGCCCGGCCCAAAACGCCGCCCCCTCGGGCACGGCCGGGATCACGGCGGATTTTGAGACCTTTCTGACGCTGCTGACCGCGCAGATGAAGCATCAAGACCCGCTCAACCCAACCGATTCAACCGAATTCACCGCCCAATTGGCGACGTTCTCGGGCGTCGAACAACAGGTGCGCACAAACGATCTGTTGCGCGAGCTACAGGCGGGTTTCGCAACCCTTGGCATGGGCGAGTTGGGCGGATGGATCGGGATGGAGGCGCGGGCCGACATGCCGGTCGCATTTCAGGGCGTGCCGGTCACCTTGCTGACGCCATCCCATGCGTTGGCGGATCGGGCCGAGCTGGTGGTGCGCGATGCCTCCGGGCAAATTGTGCAGCAGTTGCCGATCCCTTTGGATGATGCACCCTTTGAATGGTCTGGGCAGGATGCCAGCGGCCGGACCAATCTGCCGGATGGCGATTACACCATCTCGGTGCAAAGCTGGGCGGGGCAAACCCTGCTCGAAACGCGTGGCGCGCTGAGCTACGCAACCGTGGCCGAGGCTGTCATGCAAGATGGGCAGGTGTGGCTGACCATGCAAAGCGGCCAAAGCATACCCGCCAGCGCGGTGGTCGGGCTGCGCGCGGCCAGCTAAGCCCGCCTCAGAGCAACCCCAACAGCCAAATCACACCGGCCCCCGCCAGTGCCCCGGCCAAGCCCCAAGCGATCCGTCCGGGCCAGGGCGACGGCGGTTTGGGCTGCTCGGGATTGGCTTGAGCCAACAATGCGGCTTCGGCCAATTGCGGCAGGCGCGGGCCGAACCGGGCTAGAACCTGGCCGGTCCGCAGCAGATCGCGGATCAGGGCCTTGGGCCCGATGTTCTGGGTGATGTAATCCTCCACCACCGGGCGCGCGACCTGCCAGATATTCATCTGCGGGTCTAGCGACCGCGCCACGCCTTCGACCACCACCATGGTGCGCTGCAACAGGATCAGCTCGGTCCGCGTTTCCATGCCAAACCGCTCCGTCACCTCGAACAGATAGGCCAACAGGCGCGCCATCGAAATGCGGCTGGCATCCATGCCAAAGATCGGCTCCCCCACCGACCGTAAGGCCTGCGCGAACTCATCGATATCGCGGTCGGCGGGTACATACCCGGCCTCAAAATGCACCTCGGCCACGCGGCGGTAATCCTTGCGGATAAAGCCATAAAGGATCTCGGCATAAACCCGGCGCGTGTATTCATCGAGCCGTCCCATGATGCCAAAATCCAAGGCCACAATGTCACCATTGGCAGCCACCTTCAGATTGCCCTGATGCATGTCAGCATGGAAAAATCCATCACGTAGGGCGTGGCGCAGAAAGGTCTGCAAAACCCCATTGGCCAGCTTTGTCCGGTCATGCCCCGCCGCATCAATGGCCTCGAGGTCGGACATCGGGATGCCATCGGCCCAGGCCAAGGTCATCATGCGCCGCGACGACAGATACCATTCCACCTCGGGCACGACAAAGCCCGCATCTTCGGCCGTCGTGGCAAAAAACTCGCCCGCTGCCGAGCTTTCGATCCTCAGATCCAACTCGCGCAGCACGACACCCTCGAAATGCTCGATCACATCCCGCGGCTTCAACCGGCGCGAGGCGGGCGATAGCGTTTCGACCAGCCAAGCGATCAGGTAAAACGCATCGATATCCTTGCGAAAGGCGCGCTCGATCTTGGGCCGCAGCACCTTAACCGCAACCTCCTTGCCGCCATCGACCAACCGCGCGCGATGCACTTGCGCGATGGAGGCCGCCGCAACGGCATCGGAGAACTCGGAAAACAGGGTCTCAAGCGGGCGCTCCAGCTCGTCGGCGACCATGCGCTTGGCTTCGTCGGTTGGAAAGGGCGGCAGCTTGTCCTGCAAGACCTGCAAATCCTGCGCCAGCTCGCTGCCCACCACATCGGGGCGCGTCGACAGGATTTGGCCGAACTTGATATAGGCCGGCCCCAACGCTGTCAGCGCGCGCGGCACTGGCGGCATCGCCGGGTCGCCTTTGACCCCCAACCAGGCAAAGGGCCACCCCAAGATGCGCGCGGCCACCCGCACGGCGCGCGGTGCGTCCATCGCTTTGAGCACTTCGCCCATCGCGCCCGTCCGCTCAAAGGTCGCCCCGGTGCGGACCAGGCGCCAGATATTGTGCGGGCCTTTCACGTCAGATCTTCCACCCCGAATGCAGGGCGGCGATGCCCATGGACAGATTGCGGTATTTCACCTGCTCAAACCCAGCATCGCGGATCATCTCGGCAAAGCGATCCTGATCGGGGAACTTGCGGATCGATTCCACCAGATATTGATAGCTGTCGCGATCTTTCGCGATCACTTCGCCCATGCGCGGAATCACGTTGTAGGAATAAAGATCATAAAGCTTTTGCAGCCCTTCATTGGGAAGCTGGCTGAACTCCAGCACCATCAACCGCCCGCCCGGGCGCAGCACGCGAAAGGCTTCGCTCAGCGCGTCTTGGATGCGGGTGACATTCCGGATGCCAAAGCTGATCGTGTAAACGTCGAACTGGTTGTCCTCAAAAGGCAGGGCCATCGCATCGCCCACCACCCAATCCAGCTTATCGGCCATCTGCGTGGCCTCGGCCCGTTTTTGCCCTTCGACCAACATCGATTCGGTCATATCCAGAACCGTCGCGCTGGCCTCGGTGGCGCGGCGCAGGAAGCGGAACGAGATATCGCCGGTGCCGCCCGCCACATCCAGCAGACGCTGCCCATTGCGCGGCGCCAGCCAATCCATCATCGCGTCTTTCCAGACCCGGTGGATGCCCACGCTCATCACATCGTTCATCACGTCGTAGCGGCTGGCCACATTGGTAAAGACACCATGGACCAAACCGGCCTTTTCCCCTTCGGCCACGGTCTGATTGCCGAAATGGGTGGTGGCATCTTGGGGCGTGTCGTCAGGGCCTTGGGCCATGGGGCTTGTCCTTCGCTACATTCGCCCCTTCTTATAGGGGCCGCGCCGGGCGGCACAATGCGCCCTCATGCCAAGGAAAGCTTGCTTTGCCCGAACTTCCAGAAGTCGAGACAGTCCGTCGCGGGCTTTTGCCTGTTTTGGAGGGCGCCCGGATCGCCCAGGCCCAGGTCAACCGCCCCGATCTGCGCTGGCCGTTTCCGCCACGTATGGCCGACCGGCTGACCGGCGCGCGGGTGGATCGGCTGCGGCGGCGGTCGAAATACATCCTGGCCGATCTGGATACGGGCGAAACCCTGATCATCCATCTGGGCATGTCGGGCCGGATGATGATCTCGGCACCTGATACCGAGGGGCGCGATCCCTTGGCGGATTTTCATCATCTGCACCCCGCCCCCGAAAAGCACGACCATGTGGTGCTGACGACCGAAGCGGGCGCGCGCGTGACCTTCAATGACGCGCGCCGGTTTGGCGCGATGGACCTGGCCCCAACTGCCGAATTGGACGCCCATAAATTGCTCAAAGGCATCGGCCCCGAACCCTTGGGAAATGGGTTCCACGAAGCCTATTTGATCGATCAGTTCCGCGGCAAACGCAGCCCGGTGAAATCCGCGCTTCTCGACCAGCGTGTCGTTGCGGGCCTGGGCAATATCTATGTTTGCGAGGCACTTTACCGCGCGGGGATTTCGCCGCTGCGCCAGGCGGGCCGCATTGCGCCGGCCCGAGTCGCCGCCTTGGTGCCGGTGATCCGCGATGTCCTAGGGGAAGCCATCGAAGCCGGTGGTTCCAGCCTCAAGGATTATCGCCAAACCGACGGGGAACTGGGCTATTTTCAACACAGTTTTCGGGTCTATGGGCGCGAGGGCGAACCCTGCCAAACGCCCGAATGTGCTGATAAAATCAGCCGCAAGGTGCAATCGGGCCGGTCCAGCTTTTACTGCCCGACCTGTCAAAGATAGGTTGAAACCTCTGCCACCGATGCTAACCCTCCCCATCTGAGCAACAGCCCGGAGAGCCCGCGCCATGGCCTATGAGACCCTGATCGTCGACATCGAAGATCATATTGCGCTCATCAAACTCAATCGTCCCGATGCTTTGAATGCGTTGAACCAACAGCTTTTGGGAGAGTTGACCAAGGCGCTGCGGGCCGCCGAAGGCAATGACAAGGTGCGCTGCATCGTCATCACCGGGTCCGAAAAAGCTTTTGCCGCCGGGGCCGACATCAAAGAGATGAGCGAGAAAAGCTTTGTCGATGTCACGACCGAGGATCTGTTTGGCCCCGAGGCCGAGGTGATCAAAAGTATCCGCAAACCCATCATCGCCGCTGTCGCGGGCTATGCGTTGGGCGGCGGGTGCGAACTGGCCATGATGTGCGATTTCATCATCGCCGCGGATACCGCCAAGTTTGGCCAGCCCGAAATCAACCTGGGCGTCATGGCAGGCCTGGGCGGCTCGCAACGGCTGACCCGGCTCGTGGGCAAATCGAAATCCATGGATATGCACCTGACGGGCCGGTTCATGACCGCGGAAGAGGCCGAACGCTCAGGTCTCGTCAGCCGCGTTGTGCCCGCCAAAAAACTGATGGATGAGGCGCTGGGTGCGGCCGCCAAGATCGCCGAAAAATCCACCATCGCCGCCCGCGCCGTGAAAGAGGCTGTGAACCGCGCCGAAGAGCTAAGCCTGCAAGAGGGCCTGCTTTACGAACGCCGCCTGTTCCATTCCCTTTTCGCCACCGACGACCAAAGCGAAGGCATGGCCGCCTTCCTGGAAAAACGCGAGCCGCAGTTCCGGGATAAATAGACGGCCAAAGCCAGAGGGAAGACCGTTTCGCTTGAAACCCTCACCTTATTCACATATTTATACACCGAAATGCGTGATAATTGGTGATGGCTGTGGAATTTGCTGCCTATACAGAGGATGGCCGTTTTGCGCCCAAGCGGATGGCGCATCAGTGGAACACCACCGTCGAAGATGTGGCCCTATCGGTCGGCTTGGCCCGTGATGCGGTTACGCGCAGCACGCGGATCACTGCGACGAAAACCCAAACGCGTCTGCGCGAAGTGACCGAGATCATTACCCGTGTCGCGCCACGTTACGGCTCGGATATGCTGGCTTATGCTTGGTACCGTTCGGTGCCCTTGGCGGGTTACGCGGTGCCCGCGATGCGTTTGGTTCAAGATGGGCATGCCGATTGGGTCCATCACTATCTGGATCGGTTGGATGCGGGTGTTCATGCCTGATGCGCTTTGCCGGGCAGGTTTATCGCGCCTGTAAACCCTATTGGGCCTATCGTCCCTTGTCCGGTGCAGGCGCCGCGCAGTTTGGGGGGCGGTTCAATGCACTCGGTCGTCCCGCGCTTTACACCGCCCTCTCGGTCGAGGGTGCGCTCAACGAATATCATCAGGCCGGAAACTTCGAACCTGTCAGCCTGATCGCCATCAAGGTTGCTTTTGATTTCGTACTGGACGGCACCGATCCGGCCCGGCTGGCGCCCTTTGGCATGACGCCGAGTCAATTGGCCGACCCATATTGGGCGCTCAAGATGGAACAGGGCTTGCCCGTGCCGACGCACATCTTGGCCGAGGCCG
Source organism: Paracoccaceae bacterium (assembly GCA_965229695.1). GTDB lineage: Bacteria > Pseudomonadota > Alphaproteobacteria > Rhodobacterales > Rhodobacteraceae > JANSYL01. The sequence goes on along the minus strand of OZ245921.1, from coordinate 1,626,181 downwards.
CCATCGCCGCCGGATATCACGCGCTGTTGGCGCCAAGCTATGCCATCGGAGCCCGGCCCAATCAGAAGAACCTGGTGCTTTGGGCTTGGGGTGATGACCTGCCGCATCAAGCGCGACTAGTCGATGGCGATCAACGGCTCAGCTACCCACCTGCTGTCCCATGACCATGGGCTCAGATCGCCGCCTCAAATCACATAATGCAACTGGTCGAACTGCCCGCGCAGGTCCGCCGTACGCGGTGCAATGGCTTCCGGGTCATTCGACCCCAGCGCCTCGGCAATCAGATCGGCCAGCGGGTCGACATCCTGCAGGCCGACACCCCAGCGCACCAGTTCCGGGGTGCCGATGCGCAGGCCGTTCAGATCGGCCGGCACATCCTCGATGGGCAAGCCGATCCCGCAGGCCAAAAACCCTGCTTTGCGCAGCTTTTTCGACGCCGCCTGCCCACCGCCATAGCCCGCTGCCCGCACCGCGAATTGGTGGGAGGATGTGGCCCCGCGACCGGTCTCAAACACCGGCACGCCACGCTCTGACAGGGCTTTGGCCAATGCGACCGACACTGCCACCATCTGCGTGGCATAGCCACGGCCATGCACCTTCCAATCCAGCAGCGTCACCGCCAAAGCCGCCGATTTCGCCGCGTCGAAATTCGCAGTCATGCCGGGAAAGGCGATGTGATCCAACCGCTCGGCCAGGCTCGCATCGTTGGTCACGATCAAGCCACCTGCCGGTCCGCCCAGGCTTTTATAGGTGCTCATGGTCATCAGATGCGCGCCTTGGGCCAGCGGGTCGGCCCAGGCCTTGCCGGCAATGATCCCGCATTGATGGGCAGAATCAAATAGCAGCGTCGCCTCCACCTCATCAGCCACATCGCGCACCGCCCTGACCGGATGCTCGAACAGGTTCAATGACCCGCCAATGGTGATCAGCTTGGGCCGCTCGCGCCCGGCCAAATCGCGCAGGCCCGCGACATCCACGGTATAACCATCGGCCAGAACCGGGGCGTGCAGGATGCGCAACCCATAAAGCCCGGCGCAGCCCGCATCGTGATGGGTGACATGCCCGCCGACCGTGGCCGGTGGCACGATGATCGTGTCACTTGGCCGACAGGTGGCCATGAACGCATACATATTCGCCAATGCGCCGGAGGCGACGCGGATCTCCGCAAACCGGGCGTCGAAGACCTCGGCCGCCAGTTCGGCGGCAATCACCTCGATCTCTTCAATTGCCTCCAGCCCCATCTCGTATTTGTCGCCGGGATAGCCCAGCGAGGGCCGCGATCCGATGCCCGAGGCCAACAGCGCCTCGGCCTTGGGGTTCATCACATTGGTGGCCGGGTTCAGATTGAAACAGTCGCGCTCATGAATCTGCCGGTTTTCGTCGGCCAGCGCTTCGATCCGCGCCAAAATCGCCGCTGCCTCGGCCCCTGCGGTGTTGGCCGCGATCTCTTGCACCCGTGCCTCGCACCCGGTTGGCACCCATTTACGCTCTGCTAATGTCATGGCAGCTTCTCCGTTCCGTCGGGGCGATCTTGGCTCTGGAACAGCCCCGGCGCAAACGCCATTTGCATCCGCGAAGAAACCCCGCTATACGCCGCGCCAGACATGCGTGTGAGGCCCGCTTTTCGGCCAGAGTCGCCCGGTAACGAACCCGGGGTCGGGATCTCCCGCGCAGCCGCATTTTTTGAGACCTGACAAGACGAAAGACACGAAAAACATGGCAAATTCCCCCCAAGCCAAAAAACGCGCCCGCCAGAATGAGCGTCGCTTTGCTGTGAACAAAGCCCGCCGTTCGCGCATCCGCACCTATCTGCGCAAAGTCGAAGAAGCCATCGCTTCGGGTGACCAGGCCGCTGCCCAAGCCGCCCTGAAAGAAGCGCAGCCCGAACTGATGCGCGGTGTGACAAAAGGTGTCCTGCACAAAAACACGGCATCCCGGAAAATGTCGCGCCTGTCGGCCCGCGTGAAGGCGCTCGGTGCCTAAAGGCCACACCTGATCCGAGCTTCAAACGCCCCGTCAGACCGGGGCGTTTTTTTTTGATCGGCAAAAGTTCATTGCATGACAACGGGGTAATCGGTGGGGCGGCAGATTCGATGTGGTTTCATCAATCTGTCAAGAAAGAAGAAGAGTTGCGGGCAGCAAACGACTCCCGTTAATTTCAGTCTTGCGATTCAGGCGCCAAGGGGGGGTTTGAAGCAGCGACGGGCGAAAGCCTTGGGGAGAGGTAGGATCACCTGTGTGACCCTACGCGTGATCGGTCGAGCGCGAAGCCATTGCGTTCTGGATCCCTAAGCCGCAATGCCTGTGCATGGTCGAACTCGATGGCATTTTGCCGTCGAAGATAGACCGTGGGCTGTACAAGTGGGAACCCCTTTCGGTCCTGACCTTAAATTGGATTCTGGTAACCGGAAAGCGGTGCATATTTGCGCATCGCCGTGGTAACTCTTTTCCGATTTTTGGCGCGCGTCATGGCGATTCCCTGCGGGACACGGGGCAGCAGCGTGGCGGATTTGGATGGGGCCGGGGACGGCCCGGGGTGAATTGGCAAAGACTGCGTCGGTTGGCAGGCGATGCAGAGAAAAAAGAAAAGGATTGGAACGGCTTATGACGCATGAAACTTGGGGGCAGGTTCGCGGCGCTTTGTTGGATTCAGTGGGCAAGAACAACTTTACTGCGTGGATCGACCCGATTGAATTTGATCGCGTCCAGGGCCGAACCGCTTCCTTCCATGTGCCAACCAATTTCATCGGCACCTGGGTGTCTCAGAACTTTGGCGACCTGATCCTGCGTCATCTGATCTCCGCCGGTGTGGGTGTCGATCGGGTTGAGTTCAACGTTGATCCCGCCCCCGCACCCCGTGCCAAAACCGATGCCGCGCCCGCCGACCCGCAGCCTGCCGAACCCGTTATGCCTGCGCCCGCCGCCCCGCGCGCGGCGCCGCAATCCGACCTGCCGGGTGCCAATCTGAACCCCAGCTTCACGTTTGAGAATTTCGTGGTCGGCAAGCCAAACGAACTGGCCCATGCCGCCGCCAAGCGCGTCGCCGAAGGGCGGGATGTCACCTTCAACCCGCTTTTCCTTTATGGCGGCGTAGGCCTGGGTAAGACGCACCTGATGCACGCCATCGCGTGGGAGTTGCGCAGCCGCCACCCCGAGGGTCGTATCCTCTACCTCTCCGCCGAACAGTTCATGTACCGCTTCATCCGCGCGCTCCGCGAACATGACACGATGGGCTTCAAACAGATGTTCCGCTCGGTCGATGTTCTGATGGTTGATGACGTGCAGTTCATCGCCGGCAAAACCTCGACCCAGGAAGAGTTTTTCCACACCTTCAATGCGCTGATTGAAGAGGGCAAACAGATCGTCATCTCCGGCGACCGCGCGCCCGTCGACATGGACGAACTCGACACCCGCATCGCCTCGCGCCTGCAATGTGGCCTGGTGGTCGATCTGCACCCTACCGATTACGAACTGCGCCTGGGTGTCTTGCAGCACAAGGCCGAAGCCGCGCGCGCCAAGAACCCCGGCATTCAGATCGCCGATGGCGTGCTGGAATTCATCGCCCAAAAGGTCTCGACCAATATCCGCGTGATCGAAGGCGCGCTGACCCGGCTGTTCGCCTTTGCCGATCTGGTGAACCAGGAAATTACGCTGGATATGGCCCAAGATTGTCTGGCCGACATCCTGCGTGCGACCGACAAAAAGGTCACGATGGACGAGATCATCAAAAAGACCTGCGAATACTACAACATCAAGCATGGCGACCTGCTGGGTGCCAGCCGTGCCCGCTCGGTCGCGCGTCCGCGCCAGATGGCGATGTATCTGTGCAAGAAACTGACCCAGCGCAGCCTGCCTGAAATCGCCCGCAAAATTGGGGGCCGCGATCACACCACGGTTCTCTATGGTGTGCGCAAAATCGAAGAGCTGATGGCCGTCGACAGCCAAATTGCCGAAGATGCGGAGCTTTTGCGCCGCATGTTGGAGGCTTAAACCGCTTTCCCCGCCCAGAACGGCTTGACGCCGGGCGGGGAGTGCGGGAACCCTCTCAAAAAAACCATTGTGCAAATGGGCGAAGGGGTTAGTCTCAACGCCCCCGCATCTTGTCGGAGCCACAGGGCATGAAACTCTCGATCGAGCGCGCGACGCTGTTGCGCGCAGTTTCCCAGGCGCAATCCGTTGTCGAACGCCGCAACACCATTCCGATCCTGGCCAATGTGCTGATCGAAGCCGAAGGCGATAGTGTCAGCTTCCGTGCCACCGACCTGGATATCGAGGTGGTTGATAAAGCCCCGGCCATGGTCGAACGCGCCGGCGCCACGACGGTCTCTGCCGTGACCTTGCATGAAATTGTGCGCAAACTGCCCGATGGCGCCATGGTGCAGCTTAGCGAAGATGGCGCGGCCGGGCGTCTGTCGGTCGATGCTGGCCGGTCAAGCTTCCAACTGGCGACCCTGCCCAAAGAAGATTTCCCGGTGATGACCGCGACCGAATACGGCGCCAATTTCTCGGCCCCCGCGCCGGTGCTGCGCCGTCTTTTCGACAAGTCCAAATTCGCCATCTCGACCGAGGAAACGCGCTATTACCTCAACGGCGTCTATTTCCACACCGCCGACGGCGAAACCGGACCGGTTCTGCGCGCCGTGGCCACCGATGGCCACCGCCTGGCACGCATCGACGCCGCCGTCCCGGGCGGCGCGGAAGAGATGCCAGGCGTGATCGTGCCGCGCAAAACCGTGGGCGAGCTGCGCAAGCTTCTCGACGATGACGAAGCCCAGATCGCCGTCAGCGTCTCGGAAACCAAGGTACGCTTTGCGACGCCCGAGATTACCCTGACCTCCAAGGTGATCGATGGCACCTTCCCCGATTACACCCGCGTCATCCCCCAGGCCAACACACGCAAGATGGAGGTTGACGCCGCCGATTTCGCCAAGGCCGTTGACCGCGTGGCCACCGTTAGTTCCGAGCGGTCGCGCGCGGTGAAAATGGCGCTGGACGAAGACCGCCTGGTTCTGTCAGTCAACGCCCCCGATGCCGGGGCCGCCGAAGAAGAACTGGCCGTGGCCTACGGTGATGACCGGTTGGAGATCGGCTTTAACGCGAAATACCTGCTGGAGATTGCCAGCCAGGTGGATCGTGAAAACGCGGTCTTCCTATTCTCCTCACCGGGTGAGCCCACTTTGATGCGCGAAGGAAACGACACCACGGCGATTTACGTCGTGATGCCGATGCGCGTGTGAGCCGAACCGGAAAACACGCGTTTTCCGCCCCGTTTTTCGCGAGAAAAACGCGCCCATGACCAGCTTTGTCTCGCATCTTGCGCTGTCGCATTTCCGTAGCCACCGCCGCGCGCGTCTGGGCCTGGATGGCCGCCCGGTGGCGCTGTTCGGTCCCAATGGCGCGGGCAAAACCAATCTGATGGAGGCGGTTTCGCTGCTCTCGCCCGGTCGCGGGCTGCGCCGCGCCACCGCCGAAGAAATCATCCGCCGCCCCGAGGCCATCGGGTGGAAAATCAGCGCCGCGTTATCCGGCCCAAATCTGGGTCATGAGATCGAGCTGACCGCCGAACCCGCCCAATCCCGCGTCACCAAGATCGACGGCAAAGCCGCCCCGCAAACCGCGCTGGCCAAGCTGATCCGCATCGTCTGGCTGGTTCCGTCGCAGGATCGGCTGTGGATCGAAGGGGCCGAAGGTCGCCGCCGCTTCCTCGATCGCGTGACGCTTAGCTTTCACCCCGACCATGCCGAGCTGGTGCTGACCTATGAAAAAGCCATGCGCGACCGCAACCGCCTGCTGAAAGATCAGATCAGCGATGCCCGCTGGTACGCCGCGCTGGAACACCAAATGGCCGAGGCTGGGGCGGCGATCAGCGCCAACCGTCGCGCCGCGATCACCCGTATGACCCAGGCGCAAACCGGCGCCGCCACCGCCTTCCCTGTGGCCGACCTGACACTTGACTGCGACGCGCCCCAAACCCCGCCTGATCTGGCCGAAGCCTTTGCCGAAAGCCGCCCCCGCGACGTGGCCGCCGGGCGCAGCCTGATTGGCCCCCACCGGGCCGATCTGGGCGCGATCTACCGCGACAAATCCGTGCCCGCGCGTCAATGCTCCACCGGCGAACAGAAAGCGCTGCTGATCTCACTGATCTTGGCCAATGCACGCGCGCTGCAACAAGACACCGGCAGCGCCCCCTTGGTTCTGCTGGATGAGGTTGCCGCCCATCTGGATGCGACCCGCCGTGCCGCCCTGTTTGATGAGGTTTGCGCGCTTGGCTGCCAAGCCTGGATGACCGGCACCGGGCCAGAGCTTTTTGCCGAACTGGGCGACCGCGCCCAGCATATTGCGATCACCGAGCAGGATGGCGAAAGCCAGACCGCCCTATTGGAGAGTGCGCCATGACCCATTTCCCGACAAACCGGATCACGCTTCTGACCCTGGGGGTCGAAGACATTGGGCGGTCGCGCAGCTTTTATGATGCCCTAGGCTGGACCGAGACCCAAGTGCTGGATGGCGTGGTGTTCTACCAAATGGATGGCATGGTCATGGGGCTTTTCGACAAGGGCGCATTGGCTGCGGATCAGGGCCGACCAGGGGCTGAGCTTGGCACCGGGTCCATCACATTCGCCCAAAACTTCTATGACACAACCGATGTCGACACGGCCTGGGAATTGGCGCTCAGCGCCGGGGCCACGCCGCTGAAAGACCCCGAGTTTACCCATTGGGGGGGATATTCCTGCTACTTCGCCGACCCCGACGGGCATGTGTGGGAACTGGCCTATAACCCCCATTGGCCGATGGATGAGATGGGGCGCAGTTGGATACCCACGCCTGAATGACCCTCAGCCTTGCTCAAATCGCGCTTTATGCCGGGGCGCTTTTCGTCCTGTTCATCACGCCGGGGCCGGTCTGGCTGGCCACCGCCGCGCGCGCCCTGGCCCATGGTTGGCAGGCGGCGATCCCGCTGGTGCTGGGTGTGGCCTTGGGCGATGCCGTCTGGTCGATCACCGCCCTGCTGGGTCTGGCCTGGATCGTGGGTGAACTGGCCTGGCTTATGGATGCGCTGAAATGGGTCGCAGTCATCGTCTTCACGCTGATGGGCTATCTGCTGATCCGCAATGCCGAGAAAACCATAACCTCCGACAGCGCCCTGACCCGTCCCGGCGCCTGGGCGGGCTTTGTCGCGGGCATCGCGGCCATTCTGGCCAATCCCAAGGCGATTTTGTTCTACATGGGGATGCTGCCCGGCTTCTTTGATCTGACGGCGGTGACCTGGGTCGATATCCTGGTTATCGCGGCGGTCTCCATGGCGGTCCCGCTTGTCGGCAATACCGGTTTCGCCATTCTGGTCGACCACGCGCGGCGGCGGTTTTCCTCGCCTGGGCGATTGGCGCGGATCAACCGCATCGCCGGTGTGCTCCTGATCCTTGTGGCTGTGGTAATTGCACTCTCAAACCCCTAAATATTGGGGTGGATCGCGTGACATTGCCGCCGCGGACCGGTATAAAATTCCAAACAAAACAGGCAGACGACCGCATGGCTGACAACGCCCCTGCGCCCGAAGACTACGGCGCCGATTCTATCAAAGTTCTCAAAGGGTTGGAGGCGGTTCGCAAACGCCCCGGCATGTATATCGGTGACACCGACGATGGTTCGGGTCTGCACCACATGGTGTATGAGGTCGTCGATAACGGCATTGATGAGGCTTTGGCGGGCCATGCCGACGCCGTGACCGTGAAAATTCACGCCGATAACAGCGTCTCGGTCAGCGACAATGGCCGGGGCATTCCCGTCGGTATCCACGAAGAAGAAGGCGTTTCCGCGGCCGAGGTCATCATGACCCAACTGCACGCAGGCGGTAAGTTCGACTCCAACTCCTACAAGGTGTCGGGCGGTCTGCACGGCGTGGGTGTGTCGGTTGTCAACGCGCTCAGCGATTGGTTGGAACTGCGCATCTGGCGCGATGGCAAAGAACACACGGCCCGGTTCGAACATGGCGAAACCGTCAACCACCTGGAGGTTGTCGGCGACGCCGGTGACCGCACCGGCACCGAGGTGCGCTTCATGGCCTCCACCGCCACCTTCTCGAACCTCGACTACAGTTTCAAAACCCTGGAAAACCGGTTGCGCGAACTGGCCTTCCTGAATTCCGGCGTCCGCATCATCCTGCGCGATGAACGCCCTGCCGAACCGCTCGAGACCGAGATGGTGTACGAGGGCGGCGTGCGCGAATTCGTGAAATATCTCGACCGCTCCAAAACCCCCATGATGGCCGACCCGATCTATGTCGAGGGCGAGAAAGACGGCATCGGTGTCGAAGTCGCGATGTGGTGGAACGACAGCTACCACGAAACCGTGCTGCCCTTTACCAACAACATCCCCCAGCGTGACGGCGGCACCCATCTGGCGGGCTTCCGGGGGGCGCTGACCCGCACGATCAACCTTTATGCCAACAGCTCCGGCATCGCGAAGCGGGAAAAGGTGAACTTCACCGGCGACGACGCGCGCGAGGGGCTGACCTGCGTGTTGTCGGTCAAAGTGCCCGACCCAAAGTTCAGCAGCCAGACCAAAGACAAGCTTGTCAGCTCCGAGGTGCGCCCGGCGGTCGAAAGCCTGATGAATGAAAAGCTTCAGGAATGGTTCGAAGAACACCCCAATGAGGCCAAGCTGGTCGTCGGCAAAATCATCGAAGCCGCCCTGGCCCGCGAAGCCGCCCGCAAGGCGCGCGAACTGACCCGCCGCAAAACCGCGATGGATGTGGCCAGCCTGCCCGGCAAACTGGCCGATTGTCAGGAAAAAGACCCCGCAAAATCCGAGCTGTTCCTGGTTGAGGGTGACAGCGCCGGTGGCTCCGCCAAACAGGGCCGCTCGCGCCACAACCAGGCTGTCCTGCCCCTGCGCGGCAAAATCCTAAACGTGGAACGGGCCCGGTTCGACCGGATGCTCTCCAGCCAGGAAATCGGAACGCTGATCACCGCGCTTGGCACCGGCATCGGGCGGGATGAGTTCAACATCGACAAGCTGCGCTATCACAAGGTCATCATCATGACCGACGCCGATGTGGACGGCGCCCATATCCGCACGCTTTTGCTGACGTTCTTCTTCCGGCAAATGCCCGAGATCATCGAAGGCGGCTATCTCTACATCGCGCAGCCGCCGCTTTTCAAAGTCAGCCGTGGCAAATCCGAGGTGTATCTCAAGGATCAGGCCGCGCTCGAAGATCACCTGATCGAACAGGGCATCGACGGTGCGGTTCTGCGCCTGCCCAGTGGTGAGGAAATCGCGGGCCAAGATCTGGCGCGCGTGGTCGAGGCCGCACGCAACTTCAAACGCATCCTGGATGCTTTCCCAACCCATTACCCCCGCCACATCGTCGAACAGGCCGCCATTGCGGGCGCCTTCGATCCGGGCCGGGCCGATGCCGATCTACAAGGCGTGGCCGATCAGGTGGCCAAACGCCTGGATCTGGTGGCGGTCGAATACGAACGCGGCTGGGCGGGCCGCATCACCCAAGATCACGGCATCCGCCTCAGCCGTGTCTTGCGAGGGGTGGAAGAGATCCGCACGCTTGATGGCGCCGTCTTGCGGTCGGGCGAGGCACGCAAACTGTCCGAGGTCAGCCAGGAAACCCGCAGCGTCTACCGCGAGCCTTCGTCGCTGGTGCGCAAGGAACGCCAACAGCTGATCCACGGACCCACCGAGCTGCTGAAAGCCATCCTCGATGAAGGCGCTAAGGGTCTGACCCTCCAGCGCTATAAAGGCCTGGGCGAAATGAACCCCGATCAGCTTTGGGAAACCACCCTCGATCACGAGGCACGCACGCTCTTGCAGGTCAAAATCGACGATGTGGCCGAGGCCGATGACATCTTTACCAAGCTCATGGGCGATGTGGTCGAACCCCGCCGCGAATTCATTCAAAACAACGCGTTGAGCGTTGAGAATTTGGATTTCTGACGCCTGTCTTAAGGGATAGCAATTTTTGATCGATACGCTGGAGAAGTATCACAGCAAGATTGGCCCGTTTCTCTTTGGCCTGCTTAATGAGTATCGAAAGGCCCTGTTTGGCGGGCCGTACCAGTTCCACAAAATCTCGCTGGACCGCCGCAACCTGGGCGTAAGCCTGTTTTTCCTATGCCTGGGCTGCAACTACGGCGTCAGCTTTGCCTTGGCGGGGTTTGAAGGCGCCAACATCCAAAAGCTATTTTACTTCATGGTCATTTTGGTGGTGCTTATCACGGCGGGCCATGCGGCCAGTGTCTGGCTCACTGTGCGTTTCGCGGGCGGCAACGCGAAAGGGCACCACAGGTACCTTTTGAACTCATCCACTTTGCTTGCGGCCGCCGTGATGTTTTGGCCGCAGGTCATCGTGTTCATGGAACTGGCCTATTTCAACGCCTTCGATCAACTGGCGATGATTTGGGATCGGCAGTTTCGGGCTTACCCTGCTTGGCTTCCGTTTTCGTTCAACGCGGCGCGCATGCTGACTTGGGTGGGCGTCTTGTTTTTGATCTTGATCTACTATCGAAACTTCATTGTTTCATCGGCCCGCAGGTATCGCATCACTGCGGTCGGTCGGTTTCAGACCGTTTACTCGGTAATCTCATGCGTGTTGCTTCTGCCGATCCTGATTGTATTGGCTTACGTATTCGCCCTGTCAGGGTCGGATCTGGCAGCATCCGCGCGTGCGACATGGGATCTTTTCTGGATTTACCAGTAAGCTGGCCGCCGCACCGGCCCAACCCAGCAAAAAGGCATCACCATGTTTCGCGCCCTGATCACGGCCATCGCCCTTGCCACGCTACCAACCCTCGCTGCCGCCCAAACCTCGGAAACCACGCTTACCATCGGGCGGCCCGGCCAGGACGTTATCGGAACGCTTGCCCAACCCCCCGGCGGCCCCGCGCCGGTTGTCCTGCTTTTGCATGGCTTCACCGGCAGCCGTGACGAGCTACAGACCGAGGCCGTGCCCGAGGGCGTCTTTGCCCGCACCGCAGCCCAACTCGCCGATGCCGGCTTCGCCAGCCTGCGCATCGATTTCGCCGGCTCGGGCGAGGCGACCGATGAAATGCGATTTGCCGAAACCACCTTCGAAGGTCAAATCGACGATGCCTTGGCCGCGCTCGATTACCTCCGCAGCCTGTCCATGGTCGATACCAGCGATATCTATGTCATCGGGTGGAGCCAGGGCGGCCTTGTTGCCGCCTCCACGGCTGGGCGCAGCAATGCGTTCGATGCGGTCGCATTGTGGAACGCGGTGGCCGACCCGATGGACACTTTTGGCCGCACCCTCGGGGCTGACGCCGTGGCTGCGGGCCTCGCCGCCGCACCCGATGAGGCGATCCCGGTCACGCTGCCCTGGGCCGAAATCGAATTGAACGGTGCCTTTTTCCAAGGGCTGACCACCGCTGACCCCGTGGCCGAAATCGCCGCCTATTCCGGCCCGCTTTTTGTGGCCCAAGGCCTGCAAGACACGTCCGTCCTGCCCGCCAGCGCCGATCTCTACCTCGACAGCCATGAAGGCCCGGAAGAGCGGTGGCTGGCCCAGATGGACCATGTGTTCAACATATTCACAACGGACGAGACACTGGATCAGATGATCGCCGCCACCATCGCCTTCTTCGAAACCCACGACGATTGACTGGATTTTCGGGCCATCCGGGATAGGGTCAGGGCACCACAGGAGGTTCCCATGTCCGACGGCTTTTCCGACATGATCCAGCGCGCCAACGGCTTTTTCACCGAGCTAAAGGCGAACAACACCAAAGATTTCTACGAGCCTCGCAAAGCGTTCTACCGCGACGAGATCAAGAAACCCGCCGAGCTGTTTGGCGATCTTTTTGCCGAAGACCTATCGCGCCACACCGGTAAACCCCATGGCTCAAAGCTGTTTCGCATTCACCGCGACGTGCGCTTTTCCAAGGATAAAACGCCTTACAATGCGCATCTGCATCTGATGTGGAAACCGCCTAGCGATGGCCCGGTGCCGGTCTGGTTCTTTGGCGCATCGCCCGATTACATCATCCTCGGCATGGGGCTGCCCGGCCTGCAAGGCCCCGACCTGACGCGATTCCGCGCCTTGGTCGACCGCGACGGGGATGAGGTCACAGATGCGATGGATCAGGCGCGCGAAACCCTCGGGGCCGAGATCTCAGATTGGGGGCCGCCCGCATTGAAGCGCGTACCCAAGCCTTATGATCAGGATCACCCCCATGGTGCGCTGCTCAAGCGCAAGGCGCTGACGCTCAGCGCGCCGTTGCCAGATGGCTGGCAAGCCGACGGTTTGCTGCCCTGCCTCAACCGCATGGTGCCCGCCTACCTGCCGCTTTGGTCTTTGTTCGAGGGCGCGTTTCCCGCCAAGTGACCCTGCCAACCCCCTGACCAGGGGATGCAAATCCGCTTTGTCATCGGATAACACGCCGATGAAATTGCCTGACAGAGGCGCTGGACCCATCTCTATCCCACAGGCCAGGGCGCTGCCTTGGTCTGACCTCCAGAGTGGCCCTGGCGCTCCCGCCAGGCCAAATCGGCACCCGGCGTTCAGTTCCAGGTCCCCAACCTGTCGGGTGCCGATTCCTCTGGCTTCAGCCTGCTAGGATTGCGGCATCCCGATATGGGCAACACCCCGCGCGCGCGCCAGTTCCATCTGCCGCTGCCGTTCGCGAAACCGCGCGCGGTCGGCATCGGAATACTCCTCGACGCAGTGATGGCACTGCACCCCCACCTCAAACTCGGGCCGCTTTTTATCCGCCTCGGTCAACGGGCGCCGACACGCCCGGCAAAGCGAATAGGGCAGGGTCTCCAACCCATGATCCACCGCCACCCGCTCATCGAAGACAAAACACCCGCCTTGCCAAAGGCTGTCTTCCTTCGGCACCTCTTCCAGGTATTGCAGAATGCCGCCCTTTAGGTGGAACACCTCCTCCACCCCTTGGGCCTTCAGATATGCGGTCGATTTCTCGCAGCGAATGCCACCGGTGCAGAACATCGCAATCCGCTTGTTATGAAACCGATCCTTATTCGCCGCCCACCAGGCTGGAAATTCCCGAAAGCTGTCCGTTTCGGGGTCGACGGCGCCCTGAAACGTGCCAATCGCCACCTCATAATCGTTCCGCGTGTCGATCACCGCCACATCCGGTGCCTCGATCAACGCGTTCCAATCCTGCGGTTCAATATAGGTGCCCACCAATTGCGTCGGGTCGGTCCCCGGCACCCCCATGGTCACAATCTCGCGCTTCAGCCGCACCTTCAGCCGCACGAACGGCATCTCGTCCGCGGGCGATTCCTTCCACTCCAAATCCGCGCATCCGGGCAGCCCGCGAATATGCGCCAACACGGCATCAATCGCCGCCCGCGTCCCCGCGATGGTGCCGTTGATCCCTTCTTCGGCCAGCAGCAAGGTACCCTTCACCCCCTGCGCTTGGCATAGATCGAACAAAGGCCCCCGCAACGCGGCGGGATCCTCAAACCGGGTGAATTTGTACAAAGCGGCAACCGTCAGCATGGCGGCCAGATACGCCGTTGCATGCCCACGCTCAACCCGTAGTCTAGCGGCAGATGACCCCACCCAGCCGGAGGCCGCGATGTCTGATGCCACCCACGCCCTGCTTGTAATCGACGTGCAAAACGATTTCTGCCCAGGCGGTGCCTTGGCCGTGCCCGGCGGGGATGAGGTGGTGCCCGGCATCAACGCCCTGATGGCGGATTTCGCCGCTGTCATCCTGACCCAGGATTGGCACCCGGCCGATCACCTCAGCTTTGCCAGCCAGCACCCCGGCAAATCCCCGATGGAATTGACCGAAATGCCCTATGGCCCCCAAGTCCTTTGGCCCGATCACTGCATCCAAGGCTCCGCCGGGGCCGAATTCCACACCGATCTCAACACCACCCGCGCCGATCTGATCATCCGCAAAGGCTTCCGGCGCGAGATCGACAGCTATTCCGCCTTTTTCGAAAACGACCAAACCACCCCAACGGGGCTAGAGGGGTATCTGCGCAGCCGGGGCATCCGCAAACTTACCCTTGTGGGGCTGGCCACGGATTTCTGCGTGAACTTCTCCGCCGTTGATGCCGCCAAACTGGGTTTCGAGGTGACGGTCGATCCCACCCTGTGCCGCGCCATCGATTTCGACGGATCGCTAAAGGCGGCGATGGAAGGGATGGCGCAACAAGGAATAAATATTTGAATATTTGTAATGGCTACCGTTTTCCATCACATTGGTTCAACGCAAAAGCTCGCAACTTTATATTACTGATTATCGCGGCGATATATTTAGTCGAAGAAATTATAGATGATGGGCTAAAGCATTGGGAGGCAGGCGGCCACCCTTGGCTACAGGCTGATTGGCTTATTAATTATAGTGCGGGTTTGGTAAGGCGGGGTGCCTCGGGAGAGGTGTTGTTTGCCTTTTCTGACCTGATCGGTGCCAATGTACTGGCAGTAACGATTTCTTTTCAGGTATTTATTGCGCTACTTGTTGTGGCAGTGCTGCTCTTCGGGCTGGTTGGAGTTCATCTTGCGGATCGCGTTTTTCTTTGCGTTCTCTCTCCCCTTTGCTTGCTTGGATGGCTTTACGAGAGCGATAATTTCTTTTTTCGGAAGGAGGTTTTGTTTTATGCGGCATTCTGCTCATTGATTATCTCTGCCGCGACGGGCCGAGCGGTAAAAGCCGCAGCAGTTTTTGCCGTGAGCCTGGCTTGCATTTCCATGATCTTCCATGAAGGTTTGGTTTTTCTTGCTCCGTTTCTTATTTTGGTCTTATTCATACACTTTTCCGAAGCATCGCATCGGGTTTGGTTCGTTTCTTCAAGCGCCATCATTGGGGTCGTTGCGGTGGCCACGGTCTTGTTCGCGTTCGCTTATCCAACAGTGGAAGAGCCTGATATCGTTTGCAGCGCCGTAACAGACCGTGGTCTGGAGGAGCGCATATGCGGCGGGGCTATCGATTGGCTTGGGTTCGAGTTCATGGATCCAGGCCAGCCTTCCAGACCTCCTTTGCGAGAAGTGAATGAAAACCTGTTTATTCTAGCCTATGTTTTGGGTTTGGTTCCTTTTGGCTTTGCTTTGCAACACCATAGCCGTGCGAAAACTCTGGTGGCGATTGTCGCTGGATCAGGTTTGATCCTTCTGCCGCTTTACATCATTGCATTAGACTGGGGCCGCTGGGCGTCGATGCATATTTTCTCAGTCAGCTTCGTGATGCTGTTCTATGCATTAAAGGTACGACCTGACTGGCTGCTCCGGCCTCTTCCAGCGTTACACTTTTGGGGATTGGTCTTTTTGTCGTTTCTATGGGGGATGGAAACCTATCTGGGCAGCATTCAAGGTGGCGTGATCGACTAGCTCACCCACCCAAACGCCGCTGCCAAAGCTGCACCTTCAGCCCGCCATGGGCCACAGGCCCCAAGCCTTCCAAATCCAGACCCGTGGCCTTGGCCAACCCGCCATCGCTGGTCACGATCCCCACGCGCCAGCCCTGGAACCGCTCCGATAAAACCGCCCCTAGCGCGCCGTAAAGCCCAAATAGCCGCTTCCGATCCCCGATCCGCGCGCCATAAGGCGGGTTGGTCAGAACGATCCCCGGCGCTCCCTCGGGCACGGCCAGGTCGCTCAGGGGCGCACGGGCAAAACGGCACCACTCCGCCACCCCGGCCCGCTCGGCATTGGACACCGCCCCTTGGATCGCGCCTTGATCCCGGTCCGATCCAAAAAACCGTACCCCGCTTGCCTCCAACTGCGCTGCGCCCCCTTCTTCTCTGTTTTCCAAATATCCCCGCCGGAGGCTCCGACCCTCAAGACCCGCCTCGGCGTCCAGAAGATGCTCAAAGGTAAACCCCCGCGACCGCCCCGGCACCTGCCCCGCCGCGATCTCTGCCGCCTCCAGCACAATCGTCCCCGACCCGCACATCGGGTCGACAACCATCTGTGTGCCGTCAAAGCCCAATTGCCGCAAAAACGCCGCCGCCATGCTCTCGCGCAAGGGGGCTTTGCCGACAAATTCCTTGTGCCCACGCCGGTGCAGCGCCTCGCCCGTCGTGTCCAGGCTGATCGTGCACAGGTCATCGTCGATGCGGGCTTTCACCACCACCTGCGCTTCGGCCGAAACAGGGATGCCCGCTGCCTCAATCGCCTTGGCCACGCGCTGGGCCGCCGCCTTATGGTGGTAAATCCGCGATTTGCGGCAGCTTGCCTCGACCCGCACCGGTACATCCGGGCGCAACCACCGGGTCCAACCCAGCTTGCGGGATCGCTTGTCCAGCTGTGCCAGATGCATCGCCCGGAATGCGCCGATGCGCAGCAAGACCCGCACCGCGCTGCGCAGCTGCATATTCGCCCGCGCCGCCTCCGCCAGGCCGCCCGTACAGGTCACGCCGCCGGGGATCTCGGTCACCTGATCAAAGCCCAGCGCCCGCGCCTCGGTTGCCAAAACCCCCTCTAAGCCTGGGGTTCCGACCAGAAAAAGGGATTGCTCTGGCTGCTCCATCTTGCCCGCATACAAGCCCGCCCGCGAATTGGCGAGGGTGGATTGGCTTTCAACCGGACCCGCCAATCCCTAGATAAAGCCAAAGCCTTGCTTTGTGACGATCATGCCGCGCCAACACCCCATCACCTATCTGATCTGGAGCCTCCTATTCCTCGCCGCGATCAGCGCCGTGGTGATCGGTCGGTGGAGCCTGCTGTTCGTCTCGCTCGCCACGGTCACGCTCACCCTGATCCCCGTGCTCAGCCACAACTGGACCGGCGTGCGCCTGCCCTCAGGTTTCATCGCCGCCGTCACGCTGTTCATCACCGCCACCATCTTCCTGGGCGAGGCATTTGATTTCTACGAACGGCTCTGGTGGTGGGATCTGGCGATGCACACCGGTTCGGCCATCGGCTTTGGCATGATCGGCACGGTTCTGGTCATGCTGCTGGTCAATGGCAACAAGCTGGCGCTTTCCCCCCGGCTCGGCGCGCTGTTTGCCTTCTGCTTCGCCATCACCATCGGCGCGCTCTGGGAGATTTTCGAGTTCTCCATGGATCAGCTTTTCGGCCTCAACATGCAGAAATCCGGCCTGCGCGACACGATGGGCGACCTTATGGTCGACGTGCTGGGCGCCAGCATCGGCGCCACCGCTGGCTATTACTATCTCCGTGGCTGGACCGACGGCCGCCTGGCCGCCATGGTCGCCCGCCTGGTCGATGCCACCGTCCACCGCCGCTCCAATCGCTGAGCCACCCTTGCTTTTGCCCCACGGCCTTTGCTCTAACAGGCCCGCAACCACCGGAGCCGTGCCATGGTCGACATCGCCACCCGCGTCTACAACCACAAATGGAAGATCGACCCGATCGTCCGCTCGCTGATCGACACGGATTTCTACAAACTCCTGATGTGCCAGTCTGTGTTCCGCAACCGCCCCGACACCACCGTCACCTTCAGCCTGATCAACCGCACCACCCGCATTCCGCTCGCCCGCCTCATCGACGAAGGCGAGTTGCGCGAACAGCTTGACCATATCCGCACCCTGCGCCTGCGCCGTGGCGAAAGCACCTGGATGCGCGGCAACACCTTCTACGGCAAACGCCAGATGTTCACGCCCGAATTCATGGACTGGTTCGAGGCGCTGCAACTCCCCCCCTACCACCTCGAACGCGTCGGCGATCAATACGAACTCACCTTCGAAGGCAAATGGCCCGAGGTCATGCTCTGGGAAATCCCCGCGCTCTCGGTGCTCATGGAACTGCGCTCCCGCGCGGTGCTCGAACATATGGGCAAATTCGAACTGCAAGTGCTCTACGCCCGCGCCATGACCAAGCTCTGGCAAAAGGTCGAACGCCTGCAATCCATCCCCGACCTTCGCATCGCCGATTTCGGCACCCGCCGCCGCCACTCCTTCCTCTGGCAGGATTGGTGCGTGCAAGCCATGCAAGAAGGCCTGGGCGAGAATTTCGCCGGCACCTCCAACTGCCTCATCGCCAAGAACCGCGATCTGGAGGCCATCGGCACCAACGCCCATGAACTGCCCATGGTCTACGCCGCGCTCGCCGAAACCGACGCCGCCCTCGCCGCCGCCCCCTATGACGTGCTCTCCGATTGGCACGAGGAACACGATGGCAACCTGCGCATCATCCTGCCCGACACCTACGGGACCGAGGGGTTCCTGCAACGCGCCCCCGATTGGCTGACCCAATGGACCGGCATCCGCATCGATTCAGGCGACCCCGCCAAAGGCGCCGAGACCGCAATCAACTGGTGGCAAGCGCGCGGCGAAGACCCGCGCGAGAAACTGGTGATCTTCTCCGACGGGCTCGACGTGGAGAAGATCGAGGCGCTCCACACCCAATTCGCCGGCCGCGTGCGCGTCAGCTTCGGCTGGGGCACGCTTTTGACGAATGATTTCCGAGGGCTGGTGCCCGGTGACACCCTGGCCCCGTTCTCCCTTGTGTGTAAAGCGGTGGCCGCGAATGGCCGCGCGACCGTGAAGCTGAGCGACAACCCGGAGAAGGCGATGGGGCCGGAAGGGGAGATTGTGAGGTATAAGCGGGTGTTCGGGGTTGGGGAGCAGGAACGGGTGGAGGTGGTGGTTTAGAGTGAGTCAAAATAGCAACTCACGCTGATCACTAGAATTGGTTACACTTATTTCGATTGCTTCGGTTGTTTAACAAGCGGATCAGTCCAAATTACAGGGTGTGACAACGAAAGAAAGAAACATGGCCCAACAAGCTGAAGTTATTGACCTAAGCCATCGGCTGCCCACAGATGCAGAGGTTCGTAGCGCCGAGGAGGCTGTGGAGGCTATCGCGAAAGCGTGCGCCTTGCATAGAGGTGCGTTGCCGCTTGAGACAGCAGATGACACTGAGGTGTTCCTGTCGCCCGCACTTTGCGACCTAATTACTGATGTTCTAAGCCATGTAGCAAAAGGGGAGATGGTCACAATCGTGTCGACGGGCGCATTACTTTCCACCCAGCAGGCCGCCGACATGTTGAACGTGTCGAGGCCATTTGTGAGCAAGCTGATCAA
This sequence comes from Paracoccaceae bacterium, assembly GCA_965229695.1. Lineage (GTDB taxonomy): Bacteria > Pseudomonadota > Alphaproteobacteria > Rhodobacterales > Rhodobacteraceae > JANSYL01. The sequence goes on along the minus strand of OZ245921.1, from coordinate 1,607,188 downwards.
GGAAGATAAGCTCCGTCACATCAAGGTCGGCACACATCGTCGAATTGAGCTAGATGAGCTAATCCGGTACAAAAATGAACGAGACAAGAAGCGTAGGACTGCTCTCGACGACCTGAGTCTACTGTCTCGGGAGTTTGAAGATACGTGAGTTATCTGGCCAACCGGTTTACAGTTTTTCTCGATGCCAATGTGCTGTTCTCCAACAGAAAACGAGACCTTTTGCTTTCTTTTGGCGAGTATGGATTGTGTCGGGTTCGTTGGAGCGAAGATGTCGAACGGGAATGGACCGAAAACCTCAAAGCCAAAAGACCCGACCTCATTGAAAAAATCCCTCGCCTGGTTAGTACGATGAATACCGCTTTTCCAGAAGCTAGTATTGCTGGCTACGGTCGACTGATTGACAGCCTCGAACTACCAGACGAAAACGACCGGCACGTACTTGCTGCGGCGATACGCTGTGGGGCGCAGATCATTGTCACCGACAATTTGAAGGACTTTCCAAACGATTATCTCGCTGAGTTCGATGTCGAAGCGTTGACGGCTGATCAATTCCTGACTACCGCGCTTGACTTGTTTCCATATGATGGGCTTCAAGCAATAAAAGCAGTGCGCGAGCGCTTGCAGGATCCATCTATTTCAGCTTCTGCGTTCGTGATGGACCTTGCCGCGAAGGGTCTACCACTTTTGGCGGCAAACCTGCGTGACAAGCGCGGTTTCATATAAATTTCACTCAACCTTCCCCCGTAACGCCTTCACCTCCCCCCGCCGCTTCTTCGCCTCCAAACGCTTCCGCTTCTGATTGGCGCTGACCTTTGTGGCCACCCGCCGTTTCGGCACCACCGTTGCCCGCCGCACCAGCTCCGCCAGCCGCTCCCTTGCGATCTCCCGGTTCCGGGCCTGGCTCCGTTCCTCCGATACCTGCAACACCACCGCGCCGTCTTTGGTCCAGCGCCGTCCGGCCAGCCGCCGCAGCCGCCGTTTCACCGCTTCGGGCAGGTTGGGGGATCGCGCCGCCTCGAACCGCAATTCCACCGCGCTCGACACTTTGTTCACGTTCTGCCCGCCGGGCCCCGAGGCGCGCACGAAGCTTTCCGTGAGTTCCCAATCTTGCAGGGTGATGTGCTCGGTGATCTGAAGCATTGTTTCGAACGCGTGTATGTACGGGCTGTGTACAGGCTGTGTACGCCGTGTGACCCCTCAAAAAAACCAACGAAAAAGGGCTGCTTTGATCAAGCAGCCCTTTCGAAAGATCAGGAGGCGGTTCGGTTAGGATTAACCACCTTGGAAGGGGCGTTAACCCCCGAGGGTTGCCTAGAGGCGCACCTCCCAAGTTGTCCCGTTCCGTTTCTCCAATACCTCTCTAGACACTGGATCACCTCCTTTCGAATTTGTTTCGGTTAAGAAGATGCTGCCACAGATTTGGTATTTGTCAAAAGTTTTTACGCAGGATGTGCCAATAATTTTCGTGTCACGATCCGGAACGGGATCAGCGCGATCAGCGCCAGGGCCAGTTTCACCAGCCAATCCGCCACCGCCAGGCTTACCCAAAGTGGCGTTTCGGGGCCGGTTCCCAAGAGCGGCAGCACCTCATTGGCCCAGGATACGTCGTTAACCGGTTCCAGAAACGCCAGTTGCGCCGAAAACGCGATGGAAAAGAACAGGAACGTATCCACGCTCGACCCGATTATGCTCGAGATTACAGGCGCTTGCCACCATCCGCCGTTTCGCATCCGGTCGAAGATCGCCACATCCAGTAGCTGTGCGGTCAAAAACGCCAGGCCCGAGCCCAGGGCAATTCTTAACGTCACCAGCGGCCCAAACTCGCCCACGATCTGCGTGCCGATCAGCGAGCACGCCACACCGACCAAAAACCCAACAAAAACAACGCGCCGCGCCGCATTCGCCCCGTAAACACGGTTCATAATATCGGTGACCAAAAACGCCAGCGGATAGGTAAACGCCCCCCAAGTCAGCCACTGGCCAAACAGGAATTGGACGAGGATATTTGAGGCCACCACAATCGCGGCCATCGCCAGGATGCCTGGCAAGTATTTGGAAGACATAAGCTTTTTCCGTTTTGACAAGGTAGTCGGAGACTTGGCCCTTTCGGGCAGACCCGCCCCCTACACCCGTCGCAACGCTTAAGCAATCCCCCCGGCCAGCGCCTTGGCGACAATCGGAATATTCGTCGGCGTCAGCCCCGCCACATTCATCCGCCCATCCCCCACCATATAAACCGCATCCGCCTCCCGCATCGCCACAACCTCCGCCGCATTCGCCCCACAGCGCGAGAACATGCCCTGATGCCCGGCCAGGAAGCCGAATTTGTCCGAACCGGTCAGATCGCGCAACGCATCGGCCAGGGCCTTGCGGTTTTCGATCATGGTCAGGCGCATCTCTTCCAACTCGGCCTCCCAGGTCGCGCGCAACTCGGCGTCGCCAAGGATGGTCGAGACGATCCGCGCGCCGTGATCGGGTGGGAAAGAGTAGCTTTTGCGGTTCATCGAGGCGAGCTGCCCGGCTGCGGCATCACGCGGTGCGCCCTCGGCGGTCAGCACCAGCGCCATACCCACCCGCTCGCGGTAAAGGCCGAAATTCTTGGAACAGCTTGCCGCCAAAAACATCTCCGGCACTTTACTGGCAAGGGACCGGACGCCAGCGGCGTCTTCTTCCAAACCCCCACCAAAGCCCTGATAGGCGATGTCAATGAAGGGGATAGCCCCGGTTTTCACGCACAGATCAGCGACTGCTGCCCAGTCATCCAGCGTCAGGTCGGCACCGGTCGGGTTGTGGCAACAGCCGTGTAGCAAGATCAGGTCGCCTGGCTGGGCCAAGGCCAGATCGGCCATCATTCCATCGCGATCCACACCGCCGGTGGCGGCATCGTAATAGCGATAGCTGCGCCGCTTTTGGCCAAGGTGATCAATGATCACGGCATGGTTCGGCCAGCTTGGATCCGACACCCACACCTGCGCCTCAGGCGTCAGAGTTTTGACCAATTCCAGCACCTGCCGCACCGCCCCGGTGCCGCCCGGTGTGGCGACCGAAGCAATCCTGGAACTGGGCACCGCATCCCCAAGGATCAGCCCGCGCATCGCGTCCAAAAACGCCGGATCACCGGCCAGGCCCACATAGCTTTTGCTGTCTTGCTCGGCCCAAATCCGTTCCTCGGCCTGCTTGACCGCTTTCATCACCGGGGTGACGCCCTCGGGTGTTTTGTAGACACCCACGCCCAGATCCACTTTGCCGTCGCGTGGATCGGATTTGTACATGCCCATAAGCTGGATGATTTTGTCGGGCGCGGCGGGGGAGACGGATTCAAACATGGCTCAGACCTCACATAGGCTGCAAAGAAGGGTCGCGGTCATAGGTTAGGACGCAGGTCCGGTTTTCCCGGTCGACGGGCACAAACCCCATCCGCTGATAGAGGCCCAGGGCCCGCGGATGATCAAGCGTGCAGGTATTGACAGTCATCTTCGCCGTGCCTTCGCGCGCCCAACCCGTGGCGATGGCGGTTTCCAAAAGCGGGCGGCCCAGGCCGGTGCCGACCGCTTGCGGGACCAGCCCGAAATAGGCCAGATCACATACCCCCGTCTCGCGCCAATCCAGCATGAAAAAGCCCCGGGGCCAGCCGCCACCCATGGCTGTCCAGATCACAACATCGGGGTCGCGGACAAAGGCTTGCAACGCTTCTGGGTCGGTTTCGGCCTGGTTGAAACGATCTTGCCATTCATACTCGCGCCCGACCGCATCATAGAGCGACAGGAAATACCAAACTGGCGGATCGATGGCGCGTTCCAGATGGATGCCCTCGGGCAGGGCGGGCGCAACCAGATCGGGGCGGTTTTCCATCTCAAGATAGGTGACGGTAAAGGGCACTTTCGTACCCGCCGGGATCACGCTCATCCGGTTTCGACTTTCAATTGTTCGAATTGGCCCCATTCGGCCCAGGAGCCATCGTAGACCGAGACATCGCGGTTGCCGAGCCGGGTCAATGCCAGCATCAGGATCGCCGCCGTCACGCCCGAGCCGCAGGTGGTAATGGTGCGCTTTTCAGGGTCGACGCCTGCCGCCTCGAAAGCCGAACGCAGGGCGGCCAGGTCTTTCATCGTGCCATCTTCATTCAGCAAAGCGGCGTAATGCACATTCTTCGACCCCGGAATATGGCCCGAGCGCAGTTCAGGCCGCGCCTCGGGCTCCTCACCCTTGAACCGCGCGGGGGAACGCGCATCGACAATCTGCCAATCCCCAAGCTTAGAGGCTGCGGCCACTTGGGTGACATCACGCACCAAATTGGCATGGCGCTGCACGGTGATATGCCGGTCGCGCAGGATCGGTGGCATGTCTTCGGTCGCTCGCCCTTCGGCCAGCCATTTCGGCAACCCGCCATCCAGCACGGCGACATCCTTCTTGCCCATCAGGCGGAAATTCCACCAGACCCGTGCGGCTGAAAACAGGCCCATCCCGTCATAGACCACCACCTGGTGTCCGTCGCCCACGCCAAGCGCGCGCATCCGGCTCATGAATTTTTCCACCGGGGCGGCCATATGGGGTAGGTCGCTGCGGGCATCGGAAATCTCGTCAATATCGAAGAACCGCGCGCCCGGAATGTGCTTTTCGTGATATTCGGTCAGCGCATCCCGGCCCATGGCGGGCAGATAGTAAGACGCATCCAAAATCCGCAGATCGGGGTCGTTCAGATGTGCCTCGAGCCAGTTGGTCGAAACCAGGGTTTTGGGATCATCATCAGCCATGGCGGGCCTCCGGGCTTGGGCAAGGGGCGGGCGCGTTCTGGGATCAAAGCCCTACGCGTCTGACCTGCAAGGCGCAAGCCCCGTGGGGCATGGATGTTGGAGGGCAAAGGGCTTGGCGCCGGGCGGAAATTCCTGGACAGTAACGGCATGCAAAGCGCCCAAGCATCGGATGTGACGGCTGCCCTGACCGAGATCGCCGATCCGGGGCAGGTTGCCTATGTCTCGCGCTTTTACGCCGGAAGCTTGCCAGACAATCGGGTGATGGGTGTGCCCATGCCCAAGGTCTTTCCCATCGCCAAAGCCCATCGCGACCTGCCCTTGGATCAGATCGAGCTGTTGTTGGACGATCCGCATTACGAGGTGCGCATGGCGGCCGTGTCGATCATGGATGCCCAAGCTGCCAAGGCGCGCCTGCCGGAGGAGGCGCGCAAGGCGCTGTTCGATCTTTACCTGCGGCGGCATGACCGGATCGACACCTGGGATTTGGTCGATCGCGCCGCGCCAAAGGTGATTGGGCGTTATCTGGTCGACAAAGATCGCGGGGTGCTGGACCGGCTGGCGCAATCGGAAAACCCGTGGGAGCGGCGCACGGCGATCGTAGCCACTTTTGCCTTCATTCGATTGGGAGAGGTCGACGATACCCTCCGCCTCGCGCAAAGGCTGATCGAAGATCTGCATCCCTATGTGCAAAAGGCCATCGGCTCTTGGCTGCGAGAGGCTGGGAAAAAGGATGAAAGCCGCTTGGTGGCTTTCTTGCAGGACCACGCGGCGCAGATGCCAAAACCCACTCTGCGCGTGGCTGCTGCAAAGCTATCGCCCGAAGCGCGCGGCACCATCGGCGTCTAGATCAGCCGTTCTGCTTCAGCAGCCGCTGCTTCTGCCGGTTCCAATCCCGCTTGGCCGATGTTTCGCGCTTATCGGCGACCTTCTTACCCTTGGCGATGCCGATCTTTAGCTTCACCAGGCCCTTATGGTTGAAATACATGACCAAGGGCACCAGCGTCATGCCCTGGCGCTGGGTAGCGTTCCAAAGCTTCGACAGCTCTTTGCGGCTGACCAAAAGCTTGCGCCTGCGCCGTTCTTCATGGCCAAAGGTTTTCGCTTGGGCGTAGGGCGCGATGTAGGAGTTTGTCAGCCAAAGCTCCCCCTCATCGACCGAGGCATAGCTTTCGGCGATATTCGATTGCCCTTCCCGCAGGGATTTGACCTCGGAGCCTTCCAGCACGATCCCAACCTCAAGATCGTCTTCGATCGCATAATCGAAGCGCGCGCGCCGGTTTTCGGCGATCACTTTGTAGTTGGGGTTATCTGCGGGTTTCTTGGCCATGCGCGCCGATATAGGCGCTTGTGTCTAAGGGTGCCAGCCCGGAGCAACATCGACAGTCTCAATCCAAGGTTTGATGTCCAAAACCGGGGTGCCGTCGAAAGCGTCAATGGCGTCGATATCGATCACCCCTTGGGCGGCATCCAGGCCCGTGATCAGGACCGTGGCCAGGGCAATCGGGTTGGGCCGCACGGGGGATCGCAGGGCAAAGGTGCCGCGCGGGGCGTCGACATGTTTGGGGGCTTGTAACAGCAAATCCCGCTGGCCGCGATCGACCCAATAAAGCAGTTGGATCGCTTGACCGACCGACAGACCGGTCAGGGCGGCGGCGTAGTCCGGGCGCAGGATGATCTGTGCCGACTGGCCGGTTTCACGGGCCTGGCGCAGGTTCTTGGGCGCGGTGCCCTTGGCCCAAGGCGACCGGATATGACCGATAAAGACCAGCCCCGCCTCAACCCGGTCCGCCGGGTCAAAGGGCAGGGCGGTCTCACCCGGCCGAATATCGGGTGCGTCGCTCAGTTGATGAGCCCGGCATGGCGCATGGCCGCGTCGATCTGTGCCTTGGTCTCGTCGCTGACGGTCGTCAGCGGCAGACGCACCTCATCCGAACACTTGTCCAGGACGGACATGCCGTATTTCGCACCGCTCAGGCCGGGCTCTGCAAAAATCGCCTCGTGCAGGGGCATCAAGCGATCCTGATATTCCAACGCGGTGGCGTAATCCCCGGCCAGAGTGGCGGCCTGCATTTCGGCGCAGAGTTTGGGCGCGACATTGGCGGTCACGCTGATGCAGCCATGCCCGCCTTGAGCGTTGAAGCCCACAGCGGTCGCATCCTCACCCGAGAGCTGGATGAAATCTTTCCCGCAGCTCATCCGTTGCTTGGGCACCCGCGACAGATCGGCGGTGGCGTCTTTCACGCCAACGATATTCGGCAGTTTCGCCAATTGTCCCATCGTCTCAGGCACCATATCGATGACCGAGCGGGGCGGGATGTTGTAGATGATGATCGGCAGGCCGACCTCGTTCAACGCCTCGAAATGGGCGATCAAGCCGCGCTGAGTGGGCTTGTTGTAATAGGGCGTGACCACCAGTGCGGCATCGGCCCCGACGTTTTTCGCGTGCTCGACAAAACGCAACGCCTCGACCGTGTTGTTCGAACCGGCCCCGGCGATCACGGGCACACGCCCGGCTGCGGTGGCGACCACAACCTCGACCACTTTTTCATGTTCGTCATGGGTCAGCGTCGGGCTTTCCCCGGTCGTACCAACGGGCACAAGCCCGGTGCTGCCTTCGCTGACATGCCAATCCACCAGCTTCTTCAGCGTGTCGAAATCGACTGCGCCGTTTGCGAACGGCGTGACGAGGGCGGGCATCGAGCCATGGAACATCTCACGCATCCTTTTCCTGGGGTTAGCGGTCAAACCTGCCGACCATCGGCAAATTTGCGCGGACACTATCCCCAAGGTCCGGGAATGCCAAGTTCGTGTGTTGCGTCAGGCCCAAGCGGGCTTATCCTTCTGAAATCATAAAGGCGGTTTTGACCGATGCGGATATTTGCTTTTCTCGTTTGCCTGATCCTGGCCCCGTTGCGGGTCAGCGCGGATGCCGAGGCGCTGGGCCTGGCGCTTGATGCGTTGAACGCCCGCGATTTGGATTTGGCAGCGCAGGCGGCGCGCGCCATTGACGATCCGGTGGCCCAGGATGTGATTGCCTGGCGGTTGCTGCGCATGGGCGAAGGCCGGTTTTCGGATTATGAGGCGTTTTTGCGCGACAATGTCGATTGGCCTGGCCTGCCCTATTTGCGCGCGCAGGGGGAGCCATCGATCCCGCAAGGCGGCGCCCCCGACCGGGTGATTGCCTATTTCGACGGTTATCTGCCGCGCACCGGTGCCGGGGTCATTGCTCTGGCGCAGGCATTGGAGGCCAATGGCGACCGCGCGGCGGCCGAGGCCGAGGCGATCCGCGGTTGGACCACGATGACGCTTTCGGGCGATGAAGCCGCCGCGTTGCGCCGTGCCTTTGGCCCGGTGCTGAACCAGGGCAATCACCATATCGACCGGTTGGACAATCTGCTGTGGGAAGGGGCCGAGGAACGGGCACGCGCCATGTACCCGCTGGTGCCCGAGGATTGGCAGGCCCTGGCCGATGCCCGGATCGCCCTACGCGCCCGTCGGCCTGGGGTGGATGATCTGATCCAGGCCGTTCCCGCCGCGCTGCGCGATGATCCGGGTTTGGCCTATGAACGCTATTTGTGGCGCATCCGGTCCGGCTTTTGGGACACGGCGGGCGAGTTGATGGCCGAACGCTCCCATTCAGATGGTGGTTTGGGCCGCCCTTCGGCCTGGGCCGACCGCCGGGCCGATTTGGCCCGTGACGTGATGCGCGAAGGCGATTTTGCGACCTGCTACACCTATGCCTCGCAGCATTATGTGAGCCGCGAGGCAGATTATCTGGCGTTCGCCGATCTGGAATGGATCGCGGGTTATTGCGCGTTTCGCCTCGGGCGCAATGATCAGGCCATCCGGCATTTTGAGAACTTCCGCGAAACGGTATTCAGCCCGATCAGCGTCGGGAGGGCGGGCTATTGGTTGGGCCGCGCCCATGAAGCGGCGGGCAACCAGACCGCCGCCACCGAAGCATATGCCCTTGGTGCAGAATACCAATCCAGCTTTTATGGCCAGCTTTCCGCTGAGCGCGCCGGTCTGCCCACCGATCCGCTGTTTCTGGGCGACGAAGATTTCGGTGATTGGCGCAGCGCGGATTTCACCCGGTCCGAGGTTTTCCACGCTGGTCTGTTGCTCTACGAGGCTGGACAGGCGGTCTTGGCCGAACGCTTTCTGACCCATCTGACCGAAAGCTTATCGCGGGAAGAGGCGGGGCTTTTGGCAGATTTCGCGCTGGAGATTGGCGACCCCCATATCGCCCTGAAAATCGCCAAACGCGCCGCGCAGAACGGGCATGAGATCATGCGCGCCTATTACCCGCTGACGCCATTGGCCGAGGCGGCCTTGCCCATTCCACCGGCCCTGTCGCTTTCGATCGCGCGGCGCGAATCCGAGTTTGACCCCGCCGTTATTAGCCATGCTGGCGCAATTGGGCTGATGCAGGTCATGCCCGGCACGGGCCGCGACACCGCGCGGGATTTGGGCATCACCTATGATGAACCGCGCTTGCTGACCGACCCGGATTACAACGCCCTGCTGGGGTCAAGCTATATCGCCGGGCTGATCGAGCGGTATGGCGGGAACCTGACCCTGGTTTCCATCGGCTATAATGCCGGGCCGGGGCGGGCGAACCAATGGATCGAGCGCTTTGGTGATCCGCGCCGGGCCGAAGATATCGTGTTCTGGATCGAGGCTTTGCCGTTTTCCGAGACGCGCAACTACGTCATGCGTGTCAGCGAGAGTATCCCGATTTACGAGGCACAGCTAACCGGCGAACTGCCCGAACCCAACCTGGCCGAGCGGCTCCAGCGCTAACCCAGAAAACACGCGCGTCCCGACCCGGTTTTCGCACGAAACCGGCGGCTTTAACTGGGCAGGTTAGCGGTGGTGCTCAACATTTGCGGATCAAGCTGCAGCTCGATGATATGCAGCCCGCCTTTTTCGGCCGCGCGATAAGCCTCGGCAAACTGATCTTGCTCTTCGATCAAATGTCCCGTGCCGCCATAGGCTTTGGCCAAAGTCACATAATCGGGGTTGTAAAGATCGGTGCCAGAGACACGACCGGGATAGTGCATCTCTTGATGCATTCGGATCGTGCCATAACGCCCGTTGTTACAGACGATGACGATGATATCGACGCCGTGTTGGCGGGCGGTTGATAATTCTTGCAGGGTCATTTGGATGCAGCCGTCACCTGAGAAACACACAACCGTCCGCTCCGGGTAATTCAGCTTGGCGGCGATCGCGGCGGGCAGGCCATAACCCATTGATCCGCTGGTTGGGGCAACCTGGGTGCCGTAGGCGCGGAAGCGGTAATAGCGATGCAGAAAGGCGGCGTAATTCCCGGCACCATTGGTGATGATGGTTTTGGGATCGGCATTGTCGCGCAGCCAGCACATGACCTCTTCCAGACGCACGTTGCCGGGGGTGGGTTGGGGCGTTTGCCAGGCTTCATAATCCGCCCGCGCCGCGGCTGCGCCACGGTCTTCGCTCGGCGCAGCTGGCAGGGCTTGGCGCAGCGCGGTAAACAACTCGGAGGAACTGACGGCCAAGCTCATCTCCGCCGGGTAATGCTTGCCGATACCCTCTGGATTCAAGGTCGTTTGGATGATCCTTGGCGGGCTGGCCGCGTCGATCAGAGAGAAATCCTTGGTCGTGATGTCATTGAGTTCCGCACCGACGAGCAGGATGGTATCCGCCTCGGACAGGCGCAGGCCAAGCTTGGGGTTCATCCCCACGCCCAAGTCGCCCGCATAGTTTGGGTGGTCATTGTCGATGTAATCTTGACGGCGGAAGGTCACCGCAATTGGCGCACCCAGGCGTTCGGCGACATCCGTGGCCATCCCAGCGGTTCGATGAGACCAGTCAGAGCCGCCCACCACGATCATCGGGCGCTTGGCGTCATTCAGGATGTTCAGCATGCGATGGGCGGCCGTCGGCGAAACCTTCTGTTCCACCGGGCTGCTTGGGTGAAAAGGCAGTGCCTCGGCCGCTGCGGACAGAACATCTTCGGGCAGAGCGATGACAACGGGGCCGGGCCGACCCGAACCCGCGACCTGAAACCCCCGATCAACATATTCAGCGATCCGGTTGGGGTCTTCGACCTCGGCCACCCATTTGACCAGCGGCCCAAAGAAGGCGCGGTAATCGACCTCCTGAAACACGTCACGATCACGGAATTTCAGCGGTGCTTGCCCAACAAAGCAGACCAATGGCGTCGCGTCATGCATGGCGATATGCAAACCGGCGCTGGCATTGGTCGCGCCCGGGCCACGGGTGACAAACAAAACCCCTGGGCCATCGTGCTGCCCAGCTTTCAGCTTGGCGCTGGCTTCGGCCATCATCGCGGCCCCACCTTCCTGGCGGCACACGATGTTTCTGATCCCGCGTTCGTAAATCCCATCCAGCGCGGCCAGAAAGCTTTCACCGGGCACCGAAAACACCCGGCTCACGCCATGCGAGGCCAACCGATCCGCCAGGATTTTCCCGCCATGCTGCTTGGCCATCTCGCCCTCCCGCATTACATCCGCCCGGATGGTTTTGATCGGAGGCGCGGGACATGTCCAGCGGAACACTACTTGGCATCTGCGGCTCGCTGCGCGCAGGCTCGGTTAATCGCAAGCTGATGTTGGAGGCGCGACGCCTGTTCGACCCGGTGGCATTTGTCGATGCCAATCTGCGCCTGCCGCTTTACGATGGCGATCTAGAGGCGGCGGAGGGCATTCCCGCCGAGGTTCAAAGCCTGGCCGATCAGATCGCGACGGCGGATGCGGTCGTGATCGCTTGCCCGGAATACAACAAGGCGATGCCGGGCGGGCTGAAGAACGCCCTGGATTGGGTCAGCCGCGTCAACGGCAACCCGTGGCGCGACAAACCCGTGGCGATTGTGTCGGCCGCTGCGGGGCGCGCCGGGGGTGAGCGGACACAAATGACGCTGCGCCATGCGATGACGGCCTTTCGCCCTAAAATGCTCTATGGCCCCGAGGTGATGGTCGGCAGCGCCTCGGGCCAATTCGACGATGACGGACGGCTAACCAATGAGCGTACCGAAGCGCTTTTGACCGAGCTGATGGGGGAGCTTCGGCAAGCCGCCGGGCTTTAGCCGCGCGTGTACCCGGCGGGCAGGCTCGCTTCGGGCCGGAAGCTGTCCGGAATCCGGTCCACCCCGTCCAACACCAAATCCGCCATCAGCTCCGCGCAGATTGGGGCCATGCCAAAGCCGATCTTGAACCCGCCATTGGCGATGAACGCCCCGGGGATCAGTGGATGCGGCCCCAGCATCGGCGCCCGCGACTTTGCGCGGGGCCTCAGGCCCGCCCATCGCAAAACCACCGGCGCGTCCCTCAGCGCCGGGCAGACCACCCGCGCCTTGTCGATCAGAGCATCCAGTTGGTCATCGGTGCGGGTCGGGTCGTCATAGTTGCGCTCCGAGGTGGAACCAATCGCCACCGTGCCATCCCCATGGGGCACGATATGCAGCCCATCCGCAAAGATCTGCGGCACTGGGCCAAGATCGCATTGCAGCAGTGCCGCTTGCCCCTTCACCCCATTGCCGACCGTCGCGCCCACCGCTTCGGACAGCGCAATCAGGCCGTCAGCCCCAGTGGCCCAAATCTCAATCCCAGCCGCTTCGCTGGCATCAGCAGTGATCTTGCCGCCGCGGGCGCGGATCGCGGCAGCCAAAGCGGTTGTGGCCCGGCGCGGATGGATACGCGCCGTCAGGCTGTCGCGGATCATCCAGCCCGTTGGTGCAGGCGCGACCAATGGGTCGGCGGCAACCACGTCCCAGGTAAAGCGCCCTTGCCAATGCATCTCGGCCCTCGCCACCCGCGCCCGCGCAAGCGCCACCTGCTGGTCGCCGAACAGGGGCTGCAGACGGCCCAATCTCGCATAGCCGGTGTCTTGCCCCGTGACCTCGGCCACTTCGCTCCAAAGCGCCTCGGCCATCACCAGGCTTTGGAATTGCAGCTCTTTCTTATCGTTCCAGTTTTCGGGCGTGTGCGGGGCCAAGGCCCCGACAACCCCACCCGACGAGCCAGCTGCTACACCGTTGGGGTCGACCACCGTGACCTGCGCCCCACGACGCAAGCAGGCCCAAGCAATCGCTAAGCCAAAAATGCCCGCCCCATGAACCGTGATTTGCGCCATTGCCAATGCCGTCCAACCGGATAAACCTCCGCCCATCCCATACGCGAGAGCCCCCAAATGGACCAGAGACAGGAGATCGAATGGCGCAGCGGCGCGGTGCCGGTATCGACGCGCTTCGATGATCCTTTCTACTCCTTGGAGGACGGCCTGGCCGAGGCGCGCCATGTTTTCCTAGACGGTAACGACCTGCCCACGCGGTTCGAACCGGGCTTCCACATTGCCGAGCTTGGTTTTGGAACCGGCCTGAACGTGATCGCTGCTTGGATCGCCTGGCGTGCTGCCGGATGCCAAGGCCCGCTGACCTTCACAAGTTTCGAAGCCTTCCCATTGGCGCCCGATGAGATCGAAACAGCTCTTGCCGCCTTCCCCGAGGCACACCCCTTTGCCCAGCCCATTGCCGAGGCGCTGGCCAATGCCACCCAAGGGCGCGCCCGGCTGCAACGCGACGACCTCGATCTGACCGTGATCATCGGCGATGCACGCCAAACCCTTCCAATCTGGTCCGGCCAAGCGGATGCCTGGTTCCTTGACGGGTTCGCCCCAGCCCGAAACCCCGAGCTTTGGGAACCCACCCTGCTGACAGCGGTCGCCGATCACACTGCGCCCAAGGGCAGCTTTGCCACCTACACCGCGGTGGGTGATGTCCGCCGGGCGCTGGCGGCGGCGGGGTTCGAGGTGGCGCGTCGCCCCGGCTTTGGCCGCAAGCGCCATATGACGACTGGGGTGCTGGGATGAGCGCCGACAACACGCGCTTGGGCATCGCCCTGATGGTCGCGACCACCTTCGTTTTTGCGATGCAGGATGGGATCAGCCGCCATTTGGCAGCTGAATACAACGTCTTGATGGTGGTGATGATCCGCTATTGGTTCTTTGCGGCCTTTGTCATGACCATCACCGTGCGCCAGGCTGGGGGCATTCGCAACGCCGCCCGCACCGAACAGCCGGTGTTGCAGATCCTGCGTGGGGTTCTTTTGGCAACCGAGATTTGCGTCATGGTGCTGGCCTTCACTCTTCTGGGCCTGGTCGAAAGCCACGCCATTTTTGCCTGCTACCCGTTGCTGGTCGCCGCCCTTTCTGGCCCGATCCTGGGTGAAAAGGTTGGCTGGCGCCGGGTTCTGGCCATCGCGGTTGGGTTCATCGGGGTGCTCATCATCCTGCAACCGGGGGTTCGGGTGTTCGAGCCAGCCGCCCTTGTGGCGCTCACCTCGGCCTTTCTTTTTGCGCTTTACGGCCTGCTCACCCGCTTTGCCGCCCGCAAGGACAGCGCGGCCACCAGCTTTTTCTGGACCGGCACCGCCGGGGCCGTGGTCATGACCCTGGTCGGCATCTGGTTTTGGGAGCCGATGACGCCCCCCGATTGGGGTTGGATGGCGCTGCTATGCGTCACCGGTGCGCTCGGCCATTACCTGTTGATCAAAACCTATGACCTGGCCGAAGCCAGCGCTGTGCAACCCTTCGCCTATCTGCAATTGGTCTTCGCCTCAGCGCTCGGTATCCTGGTCTTCGGCGAAACCCTGTCCACAAACATTGTTATCGGGGCTAGCCTTGTGGTTGCAGCGGGCCTTTTCACCCTCTGGCGGGCCAATCGATCTGCCACCCCCTAACCCTTCTCTGTTTCCCAAATATCCCAGGGGAGGCCGCAGGCCGGGGGCAGCGCCCCCATGAAGCAAAGACATTGCGCCGATAGGCGCGCCTTTGGATCACGCGCAGCAATGCTTGCAGTGGCGCGCCGCCTCCAATACATCCCCCTCCCATGACCGGAGTATTCGATATCGGCGATCGCACGCGGCTGCCCTGGCGCTTTCACGGCGCGCGCCGCTCGCGTTTGGGGGGCCTGGGGTAGGCCCCACACGCCCATCTTTCCGATATCACCGACACGAGGATCCCGCCCATGGCCGGCAAGACACTCTACGACAAAATCTGGGACGCCCATCTGGCCCATGAAGCTGAAGACGGCACCAGCCTGCTCTATATCGACCGCCACCTGGTACATGAGGTGACCAGCCCGCAAGCGTTCGAAGGGTTGCGCATGGCAGGCCGCAAAGTGCGCGCGCCGGAAAAAACCATCGCGGTGCCGGATCACAACGTGCCCACGACGCTGGGCCGCGAAAACCCTGACCAGATGCCCGAAGACAGCCGCATCCAGGTGGCCGCGCTGGACAGCAATGCCAAGGAATTTGGTATCCACTACTACCCGGTGTCCGACATCCGCCAGGGTATCGTGCATATCGTCGGCCCCGAACAGGGCTGGACCTTGCCCGGCATGACCGTGGTCTGCGGCGACAGCCACACCGCCACCCATGGCGCATTCGGCGCGCTCGCCCATGGAATCGGTACGTCTGAGGTCGAACATGTGCTGGCCACCCAGACGCTGATCCAGAAAAAATCGAAAAACATGAAAGTCGAAATCACCGGCCAATTGCGCCCCGGTGTGACCGCGAAAGACATCACCCTGTCCGTGATCGGCAAGACCGGCACCGCAGGCGGCACCGGCTATGTGATCGAATATTGCGGCGAAGCCATCCGGTCGCTTTCCATGGAGGGGCGGATGACCGTCTGCAACATGGCCATCGAAGGTGGCGCCCGCGCCGGTCTGATCGCGCCCGACGAAACCACCTTTGAATATGTCAAAGGCCGCCCGCATGCCCCCAAAGGCGCGCAATGGGAAGCTGCGATGAATTGGTGGAAAACGCTTTATTCCGATGATGATGCCGATTGGGATCTGGTCGTGACCATCAAAGGTGAAGACATCGCTCCGGTCGTGACCTGGGGCACCAGCCCCGAAGATGTGCTGCCGATCACCGGGGCCGTGCCCGCGCCCGAGGACTTTGAGGGTGGCAAGGTTGATGCCGCCGCCCGCTCGCTCGACTATATGGGCCTGCAACCAGGCACCCCGCTGAGCGAGATCGAGATCGACACGGTGTTCATCGGTTCCTGCACCAATGGCCGCATCGAAGACCTGCGCGCCGCAGCAGAAATCCTCAAAGGCAAAAAGATCAGCGTGAAACGCGCCATGGTCGTGCCGGGCTCGGGCCTTGTGCGCGCCCAGGCCGAGGAAGAAGGGCTGGCCGATATCTTCAAAGAGGCCGGGTTTGAATGGCGGCTTGCGGGTTGTTCCATGTGCCTGGCGATGAACCCGGACCAATTGGCCCCTGGCGAACGCTGTGCCGCGACCTCGAACCGGAATTTCGAAGGCCGTCAGGGCCGCGGCGGGCGCACCCATCTGATGTCGCCGGCCATGGCAGCGGCAGCGGCGGTCACCGGCAAACTGACCGATGTGCGCGAACTGATGTAACCAATTTTGCGGGGCGGTCGGGCCGAACCAGGTCGAGGCCGCCCTACACCCAAGAGTGCTGCGAATGTGGTCGCAGGCGTCCCCACCTCTGGCGGGCAAGCGCGCGTTTTGGGGCGTGACTGCCGTCGTCTATGCCATCCGCCTTAGGCCACGTGCCACGGCCCCCATGCCAAGGCTCAGGCCAAGGCACCAAAGCGCCATCGCCCCAACCTGATCCGGGAAATCGATGCCCCAATCAATGAAAAGCCCGGTGACCCCCGGCCCAATCGCCGTGGAAAGCACCATCAACGCGGTCGCCAACGCCCGGACCGAGCCCAGATTGTCGGTCCCATAAGCCCAGGGCAACAAGGTGCCCCAAACCGCGCCTGCCATGCCTTGGGTGACGCCGATAAAGGCCAGGCTTACCATCCAGCCAAGCGGTGTCTGCGCTGGGCCGAGCAGCCAAATACCCAGGGCCATGGGCAGCACCATGACCGGCAGCAGCAGGGCGGGGCCAAATCTGTCACAAGCCCAACCCGCGGCAAATGCGGTGGAGATGGTGGCCGCGGCATAAGCCGGATAGCCAGGCGCCATCGTCGTCAGCGTCCAACCTTTGACGTCGGCCACATGAACCTGATGGAAGAAGATCACCGTGCCGATGAAACCCGGGGTCAGCAGCATCGGCACCAGACCCCAAAAGCTCCAATGCCGCAGCACCTCAGCCCGGGTCCAATGGCGGTCCCCCAATCCGGCGCTGCCGGTCGCGGCGGCTTGGCCTTGGGGTGCGCGATCTTTGGCCAGAAGTAGGATCAAAAGCGGCACAATCCCAAGCAAAAGCACGCCGGCCACAAGGCCCCAGGTCAACCGCCACCCGATGGCCGCCGCCAGTAGTAAGAAGGGCAGCGGCAATAGCACCTCGCCCAAGGGGTATCCCAGATTGGTCAAAGCCATGGCGCGCCCTCGGGTCGCCACGAACCAGCGCGCCATGGCGGTCACCTTCACATGGGTGAACATGCCCTGGCCGCAAAAGCGCAGTAGGAACACCGCCAGACCCAAGCTCCAGACCGACCAGCCCAATGCCATCAGCGCGGCGGCAGCGGCATAAAGCGTGCCGATGATCGGGGCGAGGCGCGAAAGCGGCATGGTATCGGCCAGCGATCCGCGCCCGACCAGCAAGATGGCCGAACTCAGCGTGGCCAGGGTGTAAAGCAGGCCCCAATCGCCATCGCTTAACCCATACTCCGCACGGATCTGACCCGCGAAGAGCGAGATGAAATAGGTCTGTCCAAAAGACGACCCAAAGGCGAGGAGCAGGCCGGTTGCCAGCCAGCGCCGGTTTTCGGCCAGAAAGCGCAACATGGGGCCCGTCAAAGCAGGGTGCGTTCAATCACCCAATAGGCCCCAATCGCGGCAATGGCCAGCGATGCCGGAATGGCGATGGCGCTGCGATACCAGGATTTGCGCATGAACCAGCCGACAATGGCAAAGGCGATGGCAATGACCGCAAGCTGGCCAAATTCGACCCCAATATTGAACCCGATCAGCGCGACGACAAAGCGATCCGATGCGATGCCGTAATCGCCAAGCACGCTGGCAAAGCCCAAACCGTGCAATAGACCAAAGGCAAAGACCAGCAGCGTTCGGCCCCGGACATTGCCCCATCCAAGCGTGTTTTCCACACCGACATAGACGATACTGGCCGCGATCAACGGCTCAACGACCGAGGCTGGGATGCTGAC
The DNA here is from genome assembly GCA_965229695.1 of Paracoccaceae bacterium. GTDB lineage: Bacteria > Pseudomonadota > Alphaproteobacteria > Rhodobacterales > Rhodobacteraceae > JANSYL01. The sequence continues at coordinate 1,589,285 of OZ245921.1, read as the reverse complement.
CACACCGGTCGAGGCCAAAGCCAGCGTGATCGTATGGGCGACGGTAAAGGCTGTGACCTGCCACAAAAGCGGGCCGAATTTGGTGGCGAAAAAGAACAGGCCCAGGACAAATAGGATGTGATCCAGGCCAAGGGGGATGATGTGTTCGAACCCCGCCCCGATATAGCGCAGAAACACGGCCCCGGCCCCTTCGGTCAAAACCTCGGCGCGGGGCAGGGGTGGCGTCAACTCACCGCCCGATAAGAACCCCTCATAGGCATCTTCGCCGCCACCAACCTGGCGCGGAATGAAGGTGCCAAAGCCAGGTGCCAGGCCCAATTGCACGCCCGCATCCCCTTCGGGCAGGGTGGCAGAGATGGTCAGGATGGAATCGCGCGGAAGCTCGGTATTCCCGACCGAGGGGATCGAGACCGAGGCGATTTCGGGCGCCAAACGCACACCATCAACTTCGATCAAGAAGCCTTGTGAAATCCGCGGCCAGTCGGCGCGAAACGCTGCCTCAAGCGCCGCGCCTTCCAGCGCGCGAAGCTGGTCGTAAATCGCCGCCTCGGGCGCATCATTGGTGTTTTCGATCGCGTCCAGATTGATGCCCGCAATCAGAGGTTCCAGCGTCAGGCTGAGCGTCATGGTCACGGTATCGGTGCCAACCTCGACATCCGCGATGGTCGGGCGAATTTCATGCGCGGTTGCTGACAAGGCTGTGAGCCACAGCAGCATTGACACCAACGCGGCACGCATAATGGTTAGGGGTGACATAGGAAGGCAGGTCCGATGAATAGACTATGGGTTGGCGCTACACTTGCGGCATTGATGCTTGGCGGCAAGGGGGCAGCGCATGAGTTCTGGATCGACCCGGTTGATTTTTGGGTCGAACCGGGGGCGGCGATTGCGGCCCATCTTAGGGTCGGGACCGAGTTCGAGGGTGTCTCGATGTCCTATGTCCCGCGCAATTTTGAGCGGTTTGATATCCTGCAAGCCGAGGATGTGACCCAGGTTGAAGGGCGGATCGGGGATCGCCCGGCGTTGGATATGGGCGGGTGGTCCGATGGGCTGGCGATTGTGGTGCATCAGACCAATGAACAACGGATCACTTGGCGCGAATGGGATCGGTTTGCCGGGTTCATTGCCCATAAAGACCTGGGCGATCCGGTGGCGCTGCAGGCAGAGCGCGGGTTGGATCAGATCGATGTCCGCGAGGGCTACACCCGCTTCGCCAAATCGCTGATCGCTATTGGTGCGGGTGAAGGTGCCGACCAGCGCGTGGGGTTGCGGACTGAGATTGTCGCGGCATTGAACCCCTATACAGATGATCTGTCAGATGGGTTGCCGGTGCAGGTCTGGCTGGATGATCTGCCCCGCGCCGATGTGCAGGTCGAGCTGTTTGACCGGGCCCCCGACGGGGCGGTTACCATCACCTTGCATCGGACAGATGAGGGGGGGCGCGTCACCCTGCCCGTCACCGTTGGCCATCGCTATCTGGTGGATGCCGTTGTGCTGGAGCCGGATACCCCGCAAGCGGCCCAAGATCCGGAGTGGCAAACCCTTTGGGCCAGCCTGACCTTTGCGGTGCCAGACTAAGCCTGCCCGCCTTGTGGCCCTCTGGTCAAAGCGCTAAACCCGCGCCAACACAGTTGGAGACCGACCGATGGACAAGTTCACCACCTTGACGGGCATTGCCGCACCGATGCCTTTGATCAACGTCGACACCGATATGATCATCCCCAAGCAGTTTTTGAAAACCATCAAACGCTCGGGCCTGGGTGTGAACCTGTTCGATGAGATGCGTTACGATGACGATGGCAACGAAATCGCAGATTTCGTGCTGAACCAACCGGCCTATCGCAATGCCGAAATCCTGGTCGCGGGTGACAATTTTGGCTGCGGCTCCAGCCGCGAACATGCGCCCTGGGCTCTGCTGGACTTCGGCATTCGCTGCGTAATCGCGCCGTCTTTCGCCGACATCTTTTTCAACAACTGCTTCAAGAACGGCATCCTGCCCATCGTCCTGCCGCAAGAAGAGGTCGACAAGCTGATGGACGATGCCGCGCGCGGGGCGAATGCGACGATCTCGGTCGATCTGGAAAACCAGGTGATCACCGGCCCAGATGGCGGTTCGATCAGCTTTGAGGTCGATCCCTTCCGCAAGCATTGCCTGCTGAACGGGTTGGACGATATCGGCCTGACCCTTGAAAAATCGACACAAATCGAAGCCTTTGAGACCCAAGCGGCCCAAGCGCGCCCTTGGGTTTGACCCCCGATCTGTGATGCAAACCTGCGACACCGCCCCGGAATGGGGCGGAAATGTGTCAGGATAGCGTCCAAATTCTTGCCAGATCGTCCAATTTTCTTCACCTTTTGGACAAACAAAGCGCGATGCGAACCGAAAAATCGGCGCATTTGCAGCGATATAAAAACGGGTGCGCCATCTGGGGTGCATCGAAATTGAGGTGAGAGGCAGTGCTTTCGCAGCTCTTGGGCGCTGTGTTGCGGGCGGCCATCGTGATTCTGGTTCTGGCGACGCCGTCGCTTTTGATCTCTGGCACCTCGCCAGAGGGCGCTCAGGTCGTGATGCTTGTGGCGCTGATCATGGGCGTTTTCATCACCTTCGAATATGCCGCCACCTATCCCGCTTTGGTCGAGTTCCGCGACGCGCCGCCATTCAACCGTGTACGCGCCCTGACTCTGCTGCTGATGCTGTTCGGCCTAAGCCTCGTGGCGCGGGGTGACACCGATTCCGCCATGACCCTCGTGTTGAATGCTGTGGGCCTTTTGGTCGGGCGCGCCTTGGATTTCCCGTTCAGCCCGATCCGGTTGCTATTGGATCACCTGCCCGAGGGTGTGTCGCAGGTTCAAATGCTCCAACTGCAAATCATGGCCGGGCTTGCGGTGTTTATCACGTTGTTTTCGCTCTGTTTGTTCGCGATGCTGATCCGGTTGCATCAATGGCCACAACGCGACAGCGCCTTTAACGTGTGGATCAATCTGCCGACCTTTGACCCGACAACCGGCGGCGATGTGGTGAAACGCCTGATCCGCGACGGGCGCGTTAACATTATCTTAGGATTTGCGCTGCCATTCCTGATCCCCGTGGTGGGGGTCTTGGCGGTGAACCATGCGGGTGTCACCGTCTTGGGCTCCCCCCACGCGATGGTTTGGGGGGTCGGCTTGTGGATGTTCCTGCCGCTCAGCATGTTCATGCGCGGTCTGGCCATGGCGCGGATCGCCGATATGATTTCGGCACGCCGCGCGCGCCTGGTTGCGGCATTGGCCGAAGATGGCCCCGTGCCCATGCCCGAGGGGCAATCGCCTGGCTAGGTCTGGCGCTGGCCACGGCAGCTCAGGCCGACACCATCCGTCTCGCCAATTTTCACACGCAACTGTCGCGCGCGGGGCCCGGCCTTTTGCTGGCTGATCTGTTGGCCGGTGACGATGCCCAAATTGCCGCCACGCTGGCGGTGATCGCGGCGGCATCTGCGGATGTTCTGGTGTTGCAAGACATCGATTTTGACGCGGAAGGGGCGGCGCTGCTGGCCTTGATCCGCCGACTCGAAGGGGTCAGTCAGACCTACCCGCATCACCTGACATTGCGCCCCAACACCGGTTGGCCCACCGGGGTCGATCTAGATGGCAATGGGCGCAGCACCGACCCGCGCGATGCCCATGGTTTTGGGCGTTTCAACGGTGATGGCGGCATGGCCATTCTATCGCGCCACCCAATCACGCGCGTGCATGATTTCAGCAATCTGCATTGGGTCGATCCGCCCGGCAACTCAGCCGCCCGGTTCACTCCACCCGAGGCGCTGGACCATCTACGCCTGCAGGAGGTCGCGGCCTGGGTGGCAGAGATCGCTCTGCCCGATGGGGCGTTTCAGCTGTTGGTGGGCCATGCCAGCGCGCCGGTATTCGATGGGCCCGAGGATCGAAATGGATGGCGCAATGCCGATCAGCTTCGGTTCTGGATGCAACTCTTGGATGGGTGGCGACCCGAAGGCACCGACCTTGATCTGAACATGGAGCGCTTGGCCCTTATCGCGACGTTGAATGTCGATCCGAACCGGGGCGAAGGGCATCAGACGGCCCTCGGCGAATTGCTCATGCATCCGGCCTTGCAGGATGTCGTGCCGGAAAGCTCCTGGGGCACAGCCACCGCAGACTGGGCCGATCCGACCCCGGGCAATCTGCGGGTCGATTACATCCTGCCCGCGCGCGGCTTGGACGTGGTGGATCATGGCGTGCTTTGGCCCGAGGGCGAAGGGGACGGTCCCCTGCCGCTGTCGATTGTTGAAGAAGCGTCAGATCACCGGCTCATTTGGATCGATCTACGGCTCTAATCGGGCTTGCTTTCTTGACCCTTGGGCAGCGCAGGGATAGGCCCGCACCGACCAATCTTTGATAAAGGACCGACCCATGACCGACCGTTCGCTTTTGATCCTGCCAGGTGATGGGATTGGCCCCGAAGTGATGGCCGAGGTGCGGAAGATCATCGATTGGTACGGCACCCAGGGCATCGCGTTTGAGGTCAGCGAAGACTTGGTGGGTGGTGCAGCCTATGACGCCCATGGCACCCCGCTGCATGATGACACCCTGGCCAAAGCGCAGGAGGTTGATGCCGTCCTGCTTGGGGCTGTTGGCGGGCCTGCCTATGACAACTTGGATTTTTCGGTGAAACCCGAGCGCGGCCTGCTGCGTTTGCGGAAAGAGATGGACCTGTTTTCGAACCTGCGCCCAGCGCAATGCTTTGACGCGCTGGCCGATTTCTCTTCGCTGAAAAAAGATGTGGTTGCGGGCCTCGACATCATGATCGTGCGCGAGCTGACCTCCGGCGTCTATTTTGGGGAACCGCGCGGCATCCATCGTGAGGGCAATGAACGCGTGGGCATCAACACGCAGCGCTACACCGAATCCGAGATTGCCCGCGTCGCCCGTTCGGCCTTTGAACTGGCGCGCCGTCGCGGCAACAAGGTTTGCTCGATGGAAAAGGCCAATGTGATGGAAAGCGGCATCCTCTGGCGCGATGTCGTGACCGAGGTGCACGAGGCTGAATATAGCGACGTTGAACTCAGCCATATGTATGCGGATGCCGGTGCCATGCAGTTGTGCCGCTGGCCCAAACAGTTTGATGTGATTGTGACTGATAACCTGTTTGGCGATTTGCTGTCGGATGCCGCCGCGATGCTGACCGGTTCGTTGGGGATGTTACCCTCGGCCTCGCTGGGCGCGCCGATGGAAAATGGGCGACCCAAGGCTTTGTACGAACCGGTTCACGGTTCGGCCCCTGACATCGCGGGGCAGGGCAAAGCCAACCCCATTGCCTGCATCCTGAGCTTCGCGATGGCGCTGCGCTATTCCTTTGATCTGGGCGCAGAGGCGACGAAGCTGGAACAAGCAGTTGAATCCGTCCTGGCCGATGGTCTGCGCACCGCCGATCTGTTGGGGGAAGAAGGCGCACAACCCGTCAGTACCTCGGAAATGGGCGATGCGATCATCGCCAAGCTGTCGGCGGGCTGATTTGGCCCTGGCGGCGGGCCCGGTGCCGGGCGCCGCGCCACTCCGCACATAACTGCATTGCAAAACGCCGGGCTTTACCCGGCGTTTTTGCTTTGGCATGCAGGACGCATCCAACCATTCGAGATCCCGTGCCATGGCTGAGGCGAACAGCAATCTCAAAGGCGTTCTATTGGCTCTGTCGGCCTTTGGTATCTTTGCGACCCATGATGTGATCATCAAATATCTGGGCGGCAGCTATAGCCCGTTCCAAATCGTGTTCTTCAGCGTGCTGTTTGGCTTTCCCCTGGTCACGTTCATGCTGATGCGCGATGCGCGAGAGGGGCATTTACGCCCGGTCCACCCCTGGTGGGTCGCGTTGCGAACCGGCGCGACGGTGATCACTGCGACCTCGGCTTTCTTTGCTTTCAGCACACTGCCGCTGGCCCAGGTTTATGCGATCCTCTTTGCCGCCCCGCTGCTGATCACGCTTTTGGCGATCCCGGTATTGGGGGAAAAGGTCGGCTGGCGTCGGGCGCTTGCGGTGCTGGTTGGCCTTGGCGGCGTGATTATCGTGCTGCAGCCCGGCTCGACCGAATTGGGCCTGGGCCACGCCGCTGCGTTGGTTGCGGCTGTTTGCGGGGCCTTTGCCTCGGTGATTGTGCGGAAGATCGGGCAAGAGGAACGCGCGGTTGTCCTGATCCTTTACCCGATGATGGCGAACGTTGTGCTGATGGGCGCGGCGATGCCGTTTTTCTATGTGCCGATGCCGGGCCAGGACATGGCGGCCTTGGGTGTCATCGCGGCCTTTGCCCTGGTGGCCACAGCCTTGCTGATCCGCGCCTACAAGCTGGCCCCCGCCGCCACGGTCGCTCCGATGCAGTATTCGCAGATCCTTTGGGCATCGCTTTATGGCGTGTTGCTGTTTGACGAAGGATTGGCCTGGCAAACCCTGGCGGGCACGGCGGTTATCGTGATCTCCGGCCTGTATATCGTGTTCCGCGAGGAACGGGGCGGCGGGTCGGCGACCACGCCGGTTCTGCGCACCCGCTCGCGCATGGGCGCGCCCTCGGCCCCGCGCGTGGCCGCGTTCTTGCCCAACACGCAGCGTGGCGCGCCCGGATCGGGGTCGACGTCGGACGGTGATCGGAAAGGCACATGATCCCCTTGCATTGCCCCGCCCGCAGCGCTATCCCGCGCCGCACGGTCGGAGTGTAGCTCAGCCTGGTAGAGCACTGTCTTCGGGAGGCAGGGGTCGGAGGTTCGAATCCTCTCACTCCGACCATTAAAATCAATAAGATAGCTCCGCGCACTAAATCCATTATCCTCGTTTTAGCCTCATATATGGGGCGTTGTGATTGAAAATCTGTCAGACTTCAGCGCCTATGGGATCAAATAGCCGTACTCGTTAGGACAGGTTCGTTCCTCATCTTAACCACTGAGGAGTGGACGATGAGGAAGACTCTGCAGGCCGTGCTGCCGTGATCACCTTCCAATTCTGAGAGAGAATCCCGATCCTGAAACACCGACTCGGTGTGTGTTGCAGAGGCCCGTCGCCCTATACCCAATCTCCCTGGCTCATGTGTCAGAGGTTGATTTGCGGGCTATCGGGGGCTTGAAGATCTTTTCATCTTGGCTTTAGGCTGAAGTGATAAGCTATCGAATTATGAGCAATCACCTAAACCGCTGCCTTGGCAGCAGGCGGGTGCAATAACATAAACAATAAACACTGACCGATATCAGTTTTTAGGCCTGCGGCGTGCGAAACCGCACCACGATGCTTGGTCCAGCTGTTAGTCGGCAATGCACTTATGAAAAAACCTGACCTGGAGATGCAGATGACGCAGCATCTTTCACAAGGTGATTGGCTGCGCACCCTAGCTTCGTATGTTGCCATTGCAGAGTCCCGCATAAGGCCGGAGCAAACTGATACGCCGAGGCTCAAAAGAGAGCTCAAGGAGATTCGAGAGCTTCTGGTGCTCACCGCTGACCGAGCGGAACTGAAGCCGAAGGACAAGCCTTTCTGGGAGGAAGGCTTGCAAGTGTAGCTGAACTCTTTGAGAGGCGGGCTATACTATGCACGCACTGGTAGTGTTCGCTACTTTGTAAAGCAGCTCGGCGAGGCCAGCGGCCCCGGGCATTGCCTACCTGCCGAAGGCGACCCGGGGGGTTTTATGAGCGCGCACCCTGGCTTCTACCGGGGTCGCTGTATTTCGTTACGATCTCGATATGAACGATAACGAAAAGGTATCCGATTTAGATATGTTCCTCGATCAAGGAGACAGCATGTTGCAAAAGCTTTTTGATTGGGTCGCAACGGTCATGATTGGTTTGGAAAGACCCACTGAAGGCTAACGGGACTTCATCTGATCAACAGCGTTTACGAGGGCCGCCAGTCTATCGATCTTTTCGCGCTGCTGACGCATCCAGGTGATGTCGAGCGGCTTTTTCGCGTGCTTCCTTACGCCTAGTATCTCACCGACGGTGGTTCGGCTGCAGTATCGAACAGGCTCCGGCTTAGTTCGAGAGACCGTGCACTTCCCCCGCCTATTGCACACTTTTGGATTTCTATTGTCGCTGCGGCGCAATTGAGAGCCGTGAAAGTAGGTTTCTTTGTCTAGTATGATCGGGTTCGAACTGAGTATCCGGATCAACTCGCGCTTTTGCGCCGGGGATGCAGCCCGGAAGTATAATATGGGGTCTGCACAGAGTTTTTTGAGCACCGCTACGGGTTCGAACATATCAGATGCATCATGGAGATCCGAGGCCGTTTCGGCCAGCTTCGCGCGCTCGATTTGAAGCTCGCGCCTCTTGTTTCTGAACTCGTCGTCGTTGATGCAATCGCGCAATCGCAAATCAGTGAGGTTGGTTAGCTGACGATCAATGGATGCAATAGTTGCCCGACGGTTCCGCAAGCTTTGCTGCAGTTCTTGCATGATGGCTGGTGCTCGGAGTTTGATATCGAGGCGTTCTAGCCTTGGCTTAAGAGCCTTTAGCGTTTCGACAAACGCCTCCACCTGCTCGGTGAGGTTCCTCTCCTCCAAAGAGGGCTGATTGCAGGCTGAGTGAACCCGCGTACAGTGATAGTAGACATAGGTGCGCCCTGATGGCTTGATCTTCCGTTCTGCGGTCACCGCCTTGCCGCAAGCGCCACAACGAAACAGCCCCCGATAGGTGTGATCATAAAGCCGTGCCCGCGTCTTTATTTTGCTGTTCAGTTGCTCTTGAACCTTCTGGAAATCAGCGTTGCTGATGAGCTGTTCGTGAGCGCCTTTGGTGGTTTCTCCGTTCCAAACCACCCATCCTGCATAAAATGGGTTTGTGAGAGCCCGATAAACTTGCGTACGGGAAAGCGGCCGACCTCCACTTGCTTTGCGTTGTCGAGTTCTGAAGCAGAGCTCGTCGCGCAAGCGCCGATGTAGCGAACTCACATTGGTCTCGCCGTTGAGGCACCAATTGAAGAGTTGTCGGATCGCATCGGCTTCGCGCGGCTCGATGTTGATAGTTTGCGTATCAGCACAGTTGCGATATCCGACCGGTGCTTTGCCTGGGCGCCATCCATTTTTAAGCTTGGTGCGCATCCCGCGTTTGACGTTTTCTGAAAGGTTGTCGCTATAGTACTTCGAGTAGCCGAAAATGATGTTCAGCATGAACTTGCCTTGCGAGCTGTTCTCGAAGGTGTAGTTGCAGAACTTAAGATCCTTCAGGATGCCCTGATCCAACAGGTAGATGATGGCTCCGCCATCCATGGAGTTGCGCGCTAGGCGGTCCGGGTGCCAGGCAATGATGCCCTCAGCCTCACCGGCTTTGAGCCGCTCGATCATCTGATTGAACAGTTTGCGGCCTGGCGCTTTTGCGCTGAATGCCTCGGCAAAACGGTCTACGATTTCAACCTGCGGATCGTCCGCGACCAATCTCTTGATTTCATCGATTTGGCTTTCCAGGCTTAGAGCTTGGCGATCTTCAGCTTCTTGCGATTTGCGACAATAAATGAAGTATTTCATAATGATTTGGGGTTACGGTGCCACGGTTTGCATCGAAAAGGTCCGGCTTTGGCGACCATTCACCATGAGGCGGCAATAGGCGTGATGGTTGGCTTGATTCAGGAGGTCTCGCTCGGATGGAAATTGCAGATAGCGCTCCATCAAACGAGTATCAGACAGCCCAAGGCGAAAGGTAATGAAGGTCCCGACATTGCCAAGTATGGCCTCTTGGATTGTGGAACTGGATTGGCAAAGGAACTGTCCCGAGAGCGCGAGCCCGAGACCATATTTTCTGATCTCTGAGAGGCTTTCTGCGGTCGTCTCTGAGGTGAAGTTGTGGAATTCATCGACAGCGACAAAGTAAGGGCGTCGTGAGGAGATAGGTTGGTCTTGCCTGCTGAATGCGGCGTTCCGCAGCCCCGCGAGGATCAACCCGCCAATCACATTCGCAGCCTCCGATCCTAATCGTCCTTTAGCCAAGTTAATGATGAGCGGCGTGCCGTCATCGATGATCTGACGAAAGCGCAAAGGGGTGCGTGGCGCGGAAAGTGAACGACGGATGATTGGGTGTGCTATCAAAGAGCCAAGCTTGTTAGCGATCGGAGCAACACCGTCGAAAGCCGTTTTGTAAGAGAGGTTGGGATAGTCGACCTCCCAGAATCTGCGACATTCGGGGTCTTTGACGTGAACCAGGGTCTCCTTGCGAAAGGCTCTGTCAGTGTAAAGCGGCATTAGATCGAGGATCGTGGCCTCTGGCCGATCTAGTAGTGCCAGCAGTCCCCATCGCAGTAGGTTCTCCATACGCGGGCCCCAAGCGTCAGGCCATTGGTGGCGTAAGGTGTCTATGAAACCTGACGCTACGAGGGGGCGGAGCGGCGCTGCTATTCGAGGGATCGGGTTGTAGCCATAAGGGCAGCTTGGGTCTGCGAGATTCCAATAGATGTGAGGAGCTTCGACAGCGTTGTGCAACTCCGCCGCAAGATCGCCGTGGGGGTCGATTAGGCAGCAGCCTTGACCGTTAAGCGCGTCCTGGATCGCCATAGATCGCAATAAGCTCGTCTTGCCGGTCCCAGTCTGACCCAAGATAGCGATATGGAAGAGCCGGTCCGCTGGTTGAATGCCGAACGGAACCAATCGGTCGCGTTGATAAGCAAGCCCAAGTGTTGTGTTGGCTGACATTCGCACCAGTGTTCCAGAGCGAAAACGGATGCAGTAGAAGCCGCCGCTTGCGTTGCGCAGGTGCTATGTTTAGCGCCACATGCGTTCGGCGATTTCGCGTTCCTCCGGGCCAAAGGCGGTGGCATAGATCGCCGTTGTCTCCATTGAGGCATGACCCATCCATTTCTGGAGCATATGGAGCTGCACCCCTCGCCTAGTCGCATGCACCCCAAATCCATGGCGCAAGCCCTTGGGGCAGGCCTGTGGGCCTTCGATGCCCGCTTCGCGCATCACTGACTTCACCCAGCGGTAGGTTTTGGAGCGCGGCGGTGGCGCGTTGGTCTCACCCCACAGATAGCTCCGTGCTGATGAGAGATCGTTGAAATGAGCGAGCTCAAGATCGTGAGCAAACAGCTTTGAGATTGGCACTTCGCGTATGGCCCGAGCGCCTCGTCTCTTGAGTGTTGCGAATGAGACCAGCTGCTCGGCCAATTGGAGGTCCACCCGTCTAAGGCGCCGTGCCTCGGAGAGTCGGCAACCGGTGTGAACAAGCATCAAGCAAAAGCTGCGAGGCAGCGGCGGTTGCAACATCGCTTTGGCGATGAAGCGCTGCCGCTCTGAGGGATTTACGTAAAGGCGTTCACCTCCTGCGGTGTAGAGCGCCATGCCTGTTGTTTGCTCGGGGCTTATCATAGGCTGGGTAATCTGAACCTGAATTAGGAATTCTGTTTCAGGTTCGTTTAATTATTATAAATCAACGCGCTACTCGCGTCCAACGCACCCGGTTGGTGGGTTCAGAACTCTTTCCTCATGCGCATGGGGTTGATAAAGCTAGCTATGTACAGAATTCCTAATTCTGTGTCAGCCGTCGGCCATGAGGAGGATTTCTAAACCGCCAGAACAAGAGCTGGCGTCTTTCGCATGGCCTGCCGTTTGCTAGGCTGTTTGCGACCATGGAAACGGGGTGGCCGGGTGCTGCAGGGCGGCAGCCCTCTGCTTGCCCTGACCGGTAAGCCGCCGCTGGCGGCCATGGCATACCCGGCCACCCCGTTTCCAAAAAAGAACGTCGCGGGACTTCAGGTTAATTTTATCTCGTTTTGATAAGTTGTCGCGGCATTAGCCATAAACAAATGAACCTTATGCAAAACGAACTTGGCCGACTCTTGGCCGCAACGCGCGTGCGACACGGCCTGAGCCAGAGCAACCTGGCAAACCTATTGGGCGTTACGCGCAGTGCGGTCTCCAAAACTGAGAGCGGCGACCGCCGTCTCACGACAGATGAACTTCTGACGCTGACCCAGCTTTTTGGCGATAGTTTCGAGTTGGGCACCGAGCATGTGATGCCACCGTTGATCTCTGATTTGGCTGCGCGCTTGCGCGAGCTTCTTGACCGTATCGAGTTCGAGCCTGACGCCTATGCGACGCGCGACTGGCTGCGGGCCACGCTTCATAGGCTCGATGACACTTATGTCTACGGGGCTGCGTAGGCTGGCGATCTCTGCCGCTACGGGAAGGATCGCTGCAGTATTTTTGGAGGACGGCAGAGTTGTGGGATGCAAGATGTCTCGCGCTGCTGCAAAGAATACGGAAAACGCCGCGCGGGTTGTCCGATCATGGATCGATGGCTTCCAGCCCGACCACCTGATCGTCGAAGATCCTGCTGCGGCGTATCACAAAGGAAAATGCACGCGGGCTATCCTTGTGGCGATTGCGTCTGTTGTTGGAGACGCAGACGGTCTCGATATCTGGCTGAAGCGCAAGCGATTGTATCAAAACAAATATGAAGAAGCGAAGGCCCTCGTCAGCCGCTACCCGGAAATGGCATCACGACGCCCTTCTCGACCGCCCATCTGGATGCCTGAACCACGCAACATGAGCTACTTTGAGGCGCTTTCTCTGGTTGAGCAGCTGAACGCCTCAGCCTAGGTCAGCCCCTCCTCGGTTGGCTGGCGGGTCCGCGCGGTGCGGACCCGCCTTCAGCCAGAGGAGTTCTTCCATGCATTCAGATACTGCCAAAATCCGTACGCTTAACGATAGGTTTCGCAAGGGTGACCCTGGGGTTCCGGGGCAAATCCTTCTGACCCGGGGCATCGTTGATCTGATCGATGGAAGCCTTTCAGCCCAGGCGTTGTTGGCGGGCATCATAAGAGGATATGATGCCTTCACGACCGAAAACGATCCGCACCAAGAGCATGATTTCGGGGCTTTCGTGTTTTGTGATCAAAAGTGCTTCTGGAAAATTGATATCTACGACACAACCCTAAAAATGGCGCCCCTAGACCCGACGGATACCGGTCTTTCACGGCGAGTTCTTACAGTCATGCTCGCAGAAGAGTACTGAAGCGTTTTCGCCAAAGCGGCCCCACCCTAGAAGTGGGGCGCTTTCTTTTGACGTTGGCTCACGGTGGTGCGGCCAAGTAGATCGCGGATTGGCGGCTAGCGCCCGTACCCCGATCGCATTAAGCATAGCCGTCGGTTCGCAGGGATGCGACGGTGAGAGGTGGTTAACCGACGGTTAAGGTATCTGGTGATATGCATGGCGAATACAGGGAGATTGCGATGCATAACGCCTTGAACGCCGAAAAGCATCTCGCTCTAGAATACGCCCTGTTGGATTAAGTCGGGAAATTCGGTCCCACCGGCAGGGTGTTGGAATTGTATTCAAACGGGGGTCTAGATCGCCGAAGCGAACCAGTCGATGTTGGCCCGCTCGACGCATACGATCTGAATGCGACATTAGTCTGTGAGCGGCATGAGTAAGACTGATATCCTCCGTCTTACTCGGTCGTTGCCCTGCCGCTGCTAGCATCTGCGGCACACATATCGAAGACATGGTTCGTGGCCTCATTCTCGCTAACTTTAGCCTGCGAAGTTGAGGCTTGTAGCTAAATCAGAACGGTGACCGTGGTAGCGATGCGGCATTGCTTGAGAAGGTATAGGCAGCCATCGGTGCCGACCTTCTCCGGGCACTTCGGAGCGTGGGCATTGGCTGAGTTTCACTTATCGCGTGGCGCGTAAGAGATCGGTTAGCGCTTGTCGCAGCTGTTCCTTTGCCTCCTCGCCAAGGTTCTCCGCGATCTGATCTTCTATCAAGCGAATTTGCGTAGCTGCGATAGTGCGCCAGCGTTGGCCTTTCTCAGTAATCGCAACGAGCTTGTCGCGCTTACTCTCGGGGTCTGGCCGGACGCAGATCATGTCATGGTCCACCAATCGGTCTACAGCCTGCTGAGCGGCTTGTCGGGAAAAGCCCATCTCCCGGTGGATTGCCGAGAGCTTGACAGTTCTTCCCCGAAGTTGGCCAAACACACGCATGTCAGCTGGCCGGACTGCGGCAAACTCTGTTTCGGCTCGTGCATCATCCATGCGGGCGTTCCAATGCGCGATCAGCGTCATCATCATGCCTTTGATGTTCCGGCCGAGGAAATCGTCATCCTTTTTATCAATCACGGTTGACAAAGTATCCTTACTGCTCACTTATCAACCATAGTTGACAAAGACGGGAGGGTCCAATGGACCGGCGAACATTCCTTACGACGGCCGGAGCCGGAGCGTTAGTGGCCAGTGGTGGAATGCTATGGGCACAAGGCTCTGTACAGCCGCTGCGCTTGATCCCAATGACCGATCTGATCGTAGGGATTGACGGTCGCATCGCCCTATCCCTGGACCCTGCCAGCCATGACTTTGGGTATGGGGCCACAAGTGAAACCTTCGGGGTCAACTATAGCTATCTGGGCCCGGTCATCAGGGCAAAGCAGGGGCAGACTTTGCCATTCGACGTAGCCAACAATATCGGCGATGTGTCAACAATCCATTGGCACGGGCTGCACATACCGGGCGATGTGGACGGTGGTCCGCATCAAGAGATCGAGCACGGAGCCGTTTGGTCGCCAGACGTGCCGCTAGTTCAACACGCTTCGATGAACTGGTTCCACTCCCACACGCACGGAAAAACAGCGCAGCAGACCTATAATGGGCTGGCCGGTGTCCTTCTTGTTGAGGACGATGCCAGTCTCGATGCTGATTTGCCGAAAACTTATGGCGTGGACGACTTCGTTCTGGTTCTTCAGGACAAGACCTTCGATGCCTCAGGACGGATGACATACGAGTTGACCGGCGAGGTTTTCGAGGATGGGTTCCAGGGCGACACTATGATCATCAATGGGTCCATCGCTCCTGCGTTGCAGAGCGTTCCTACCGGGTTGGTTCGCCTACGTATCCTGAATGCGTGTAACGCCCGGTTCCTTGAGCTTTCAATGGAAACAGGTCCGGTCACTGTGATCGCATCGGATGGTGGGTTCTTGTCTGCCCCGGTCGAAGCCGAAAGCATCGTGATGTCACCCGGCGAGCGGTACGAGGTGCTTGTCGATATGGGAGCAGCTCAATCCAATGCGCTGAACGTCAACCTAGAAGGCGGCGGTGGCGGGTTCTTTGCCAACCTGCTCAGCGGCAATCAAGCAACGACAGCTTTGATACTGTCTCGAACGGACGAGCCCGGCTTCACGGGAACGATGCCAACGCAGCTGGCCAACCTTGAACCACCAAGGCGATCCGATGCCACTGTGACTCGCTCCTTTGAGCTCGAGATGGATGTGAGCGCCGACCTGGCGGCACTTGCGCTGGCCTGGGAGAACTTCTGTGGTGATGCAGGAGCAATGGCGATTAACGGCATGCCCATGAACATGGAGCGGATCGACGAGGAAGTCCGCAAAGGCGATGTTGAGGTTTGGCGCATTGCAGTAGATGACCAATTGCACCCATTTCATATCCACGGATGTTCGTTCCGCATCTTGACGCAAAACGGCGCCGAGCCGCCCTCGTACGCGCAAGGCTGGAAGGATATGGTGCATGTCGAGGAGGGTTGGTCTGAGGTGCTGGTACAGTTCAACTATGACGCCCCTGCGGATGCGCCATACATGTACCATTGCCATATCCTTGAGCACGAGGACTGTGGGATGATGGGGCAGTTCACTGTCGTATAGGAATCGCGGCAACAGCCCAAACCTGCCGTTGGCCGAGGGCCCGTATCACCGCAGTGCGGCCCGTCGAACCGGCCATTCGCCGCACTGCCAAAGTCTTGAACTGCTCGAACTCACAGATCGCGGACTTTGCAGCTATTAATCTTCCGCTTTTGGCTCCGCCAGCACCACTGTATTTCCGTCTGGGTCACTGAGCTGAGCGAACGAAGCAAAGTCTCCAGTGACTATTTCGCGAACTGCTAATCCAGCTCTCATCAATCTTTCATGTTCGCCGGGAAGGTCGGTCAAGATCAGGGTCATTGACCCATGACCAGCCCCATCTGGGTCTGAGACAAGTTGAAAACCTGCATTATCTCCATGGTGCCATTCTTTGAGGCCCTCCATGGGGTCTAAATCATGGCTTCTCCCGAAGAGCTGCCGGTACCATGCAGCGCTCGTTTTCATGTCCGTGCAGTTCAGTTGCGCATAGAGCTTTCGAATAGGCATGTTTTTAGGCTCTCATAGGCCAACGTTCAGTGCAAGTTGGGGTTCTAACCAGACCTTCGACGCAGAGCAGTATTCTGACAGTGGGCCGTCATTGCGATCGTCACCCCAACCAGCCCAAACCAGACCTTGAGTCCAGTCGTCGAATGCTGCGGTGCGGCCGACGATGGCGGACATTTTCGGCGCGTCTCCAAAATCAGAACGCCTGGAGCCATGGCGAACTTCGGAGGAACTGGGAACAATTTCTTTTCGGCTTAGTTGCTTTCCGTACGCCGTTCGGCTTCTGCCTTTAGACCACGGTTGAAGGCTCGGTAACCGTCTAAGTACATCTTAGCCAGGCGTCCGCCCATCAGAAAGGTCATGCCGCCCATGATCTCGTCGGATTGGATGAACCGTGTTTTGCTATCCGCCGTCGGCTCCACCTTAAAGTGGTGGTTATCGCGGATGCCACCCGGCCCTTTTTCAGCCCAGTAGAATTCCCGCCCATCCACAACCGAGATCTTGTGGTCGATCCGTGTGAGTTTCTCCTTTTGCGGGTTCGTCTGAAAGACTGCGGTGATCGTGGCACCTTCGGCGATTTCGCCTTCTATACCGACTAAGAACGCCGCCCAGTCGCTGTACTTGGCGGTGTCGGTGAGCACCGCCCAGACGGTTTCGGGCTCGGCATTGATGATGATGTCGGTGTAAATCTTGTAATGCGCGCGGCTCAGCTTTTCGGTTCTGCCGGAGTCCATAATGACTATTCCTTTTTCTTCTTGTGTGAGTGGCGGTTGTTTTGGATTGACCGTTGGACGGAGCGGCTTATGACGCCCGTCCCCTTTGCAGAGACAGAACTGCTGAAAGCTCTTGGGCTTATCCGAGCATCCGCATCATGAAACGGTCCATCATTCGGTCGCTGAGGATGCGGCGGAAAAAGATTGCCTGCCGCACCCCGATACCAGCCGCGTACCGGGTCCTGGGGCGTGGCGACTTGATGGCCGTCAGGATCGTGCTGGCAATCACACTCGGCGGGGAGGCTGTGCCCCGCTCCGCGCTCATGTTGCGGAACCAGGCGGCCATCTTCTGAGCTATGGAACTGTAGGGACCGCTGCCAGAGGTCTCAAGCAGGGGCTCGACAAAGCCGCCGACGATCTCGGTATCAATGGCACCGGGTCGAATGACCACCACGTCGATGCCGAACTGAGCCGTCTCGGCCCTCAGGCAATCGCTGAACCCTTCGAGGGCAAACTTGCTCGACACATACCAGGCCGCAAGCGGCGCATGGACCTTCCCTTCGCCGGACGAGACGTTGACGATCTTGCCCCATCCCTGCTGGCGCATATGCGGCAACACAAGCTGCGTCAGGCGGCCGAGTCCAAAGAAGTTCACATCGAACTGATAGCGGGCCTTGTCGATTTCCGTTTCCTCGACCGAGCCATAAACGGACAACCCGGCATTGTTCACGAGGATGTCGACACCGTCATGATCCCGTTCGATCTGCTGAACCACGGCGACCACATCCTCTTCCTTGGTCACATCCATCTTGATCGGGATGCAACCTAGGGCCTTCAAATCGTCCATGGCGCCCACCCTGCGAGCCACCACATAAACGACATATCCGTCCTTGATCAGCGCCTCTGCGGTGGCCTTACCGATGCCGCTGGACGCACCGGTCACCAAGGCAACGCGTTTTCCATTGTCGTTCATCGTCCTACCTCTTCAGAGCGAAAACGTCTGGCTGGTCATCTCTTCCGAGAGATGCCAAAGGCGCGCTGCCACAGCGTGATCGCTGCAGATCGGGTTACGCATCGCGATGCCGACCTCCCCGCTCATCTCTTCAGGACCAGTCGGCCCGTAGAAACCACCACCTTCGACTTCATCTGACAGTGCTGCAAAGAGCGAGGGTTTGGCGGCGTCGGCGTTTGAATGAAGCAGATGTGCCACCTGCGCCTTCATGGCCTCGCGCTCCTCTTCTCGCAGGCCCTGGAAGAGGCCCGAGTCCGAGCCGCCCGGATGCACCGTCAACGACCGTAACGTCTTGCCAGCGGCCTTCAGTCGACGGTCCAACTCATCGCCGAACAGCAGACAGGCCAGCTTTGACTGCCCATACGCCGCCATCGGGTCACCGCCACAGGTCAGGTCATCAAAATGGATGTTGGCCCCTTTGTGCGCGATGCTCGAGAGCGACACGACGCGCGATGCCGGGTCATCCTTGATCAGGTCGATCAGTAGCGCCGTCAGAAGAAAGTGGCCCAACTGGTTGGTGGCGAATTGCAACTCGACACCCTCTGCGCCTGTTTGCGCCTCATAGAGCAGGATGCCTGCGTTATTGATCAGCACATCGAGCGCGCGGTAGCGGGTCCGGAATTCATCCGCGAACGCCCTGACCGAAGTGAGGTCGCTCAGGTCCAAGATCATGATGTCGAGCGATGCACCCGGGACCTGGTTCAAGACTTCCGCTTTGGCGGCTTCCGCTTTCTCCTGGCTGCGGCAGGCCATGACGACATGGAACCCGGCCATAGCCATGCCGATGGTGGTTTCAAAGCCAATGCCATTGTTCGCTCCGGTTACGATGGCGGTTCTTCGGGAAGGCGTGCTCACAGTATTTCTCCACAAAAGTGACAAACTACGTATGACTGTAAACATTGACACTCATCCATAAAATGTCAACATGTCGCTCATGAAAAATCGTGACGCCCACATCCTCGACGCTGCCAAGCGCCTCTTCCTTCGCTTCGGCGTGAAGCGGACGAGCATGAATGACATTGCAGAAGAAGCGGGTTTGTCGCGTCAGACACTCTACAAAGCGTTCGCCAATAAAGACGCAATCTTACAGGCCACGATCCGGTCCCTGGCGGACAAGGTTGTCTTGGATATCGAGGCCGGGCTTCAGAAAGCGACGGGGCTTGGCGCGCAGCTTGATCTGATCTTCCAGCACACCGTGATCGAGCACTACGATTTCCTGCAATCCTCCCCCAATGCGGAAGACATCATTGCGGGAGTAACTGCATCTTCACAGGAAGAGCTTGAAGCGGGCGCTCAAAGGAACACCGAGATAATTGTACGGGTTCTGGAACCGTTTGCTGATCAACTCGCCCAATCCAACCTGTCGGTCGGCCAGTACGCGGATTTCATCCAACGAACAGCGACGGCGGCAAAGTACACCGCCAAAAGCCGCAAGCATTTGCTCCAACTCTTGGAAGCCCTCCGCGCCTCGGCGCTCAAGGTTGCCGAGAGCGACTAAGCTGTGCGCCCAATAGGGCTAAATTGGACTGATCGTGTTGCACACGGCCCTTTGCTGCCGGTCACCTGGATCACGAGCGCCACAGTGCGGCTTCCCAAAAGCGGACTTTGAGTGCGTTTGCAGCATTTTGGCGGTTCAACGACCGCAGCGCGCGAGAGGTTGCCTGGGACCTCCCGACCCAAGGCACGTCACTCAATGCGCCATGAGGAGCGGGATCTGCATTTCATTCAGCGCGTCGGTCGTCGCCCCGCCAATGAAGTCATGGCTGAACTTGCTATGTTCGAACGCGCCCATGACAATCAGCTTGGCGCCTCGATTGGTCGCGTGGGACAGGATCGTCTTTGCGACCGTCCCCTCCTGCGCCACGGTCATGGCCTCAACACTCACCCCATGGCGGGTGATGGTCTGCAAGAGTCGATCGGTGTTTCGAGGGGTTGTCCCGACGGACAGCAGTGTGACCCGCGCCCCGTCCTCCAGGATCGGCATTGCGGCAACAAGTGCGCGCGTCGCGGCACGCTTACCATCCCAGGCCACGATGACATCAGCCGCAGAGGTTGTGGCGCTGTCGTATCCGTCTGGCACAATCAGAACGGGGCGTCCGCTGCGGAGGGCGATGAGGTCTGGATGGGCGGCGTATTCATCCTCGTATGGTGCGCTCGCATGATGTCCGATCACGACCAGATCGAAAGCGCGGGCAAAGGCGGCGATGGGACCGTCGGTTTTCGGGTCAAGCTCCACAAACTCCGACCGATCGCCAAGCTCGGCTGCGTGGGCCATGGCCATGAAACGGTCCGAAATCTCGGCCAGGGCTTTGCGTCCGTTGGCTTCAAGTTGGTCCCGGACGCTCTCGGGGACTTGGGCCGAGAAATGCCGATGCAAGAAGGCCAAGCCTCCCACCTTGGCGACACCGGTCAGATAAGCGTCGTGGTGTTTGGTCAGGCGCAAGGCGTGGCGCAGCCCGCTGCCCTTTGAAGGGTCGCCACTATAGGCGCAGAGAATGGATTTGATGCTCATGGTCTACTCCCGTCATCTTGCGGCATGGGTCCCGGCGAGGCGTCCGAAGACGGCCCCGGATGTCAGGCCAGACCCACCTGGATACCCTTCAAAGAAAACGCCCCCCACCATTTCGCCACAGGCGAAGAGCCCCTCAATCTCGGCATCGGTTCCATCCAGAACCGCCGCGCGACCCGATACGGCGACACCGCCGTAGGTGAATGTGATGCCGCCTGTTACCGGGTAGGCGCGAAATGGCGGCGTATCGAGGGTTTGGGCCCAGTTTGAGCGCGGGACATCCAAGCCGCGCGCGGACTTGCCGTCCAGCACCGTGGGGTCGAAGGTGGTGTCAGCATCCACCGCGTCATTGAACGCGGCCAGTGTCTCCAATGCGGCCGCCGGATCGACACCATCGAGTTTTGCGCACAAGCCTTCTAGTGTATCTGCCTCGACAAAATGGGCGTCTTTGAAACTGTATTCGCCATAAAGCAGATGTGAGACCTTGGCGTCGAAGACCTGCCAGGCGAAATGCCCGGGCTGGTCAAGCACGGCGCGCCCAAATTGCGCGTATGTGTAGTTTCGAAAGTCCTTGCCCTCATCGACAAACCGTTTGCCGTCCGCGTTCAGCATGACGCCCAGGAAATAGCAGATCTTGCGATAGTTCTTCCGCTCGATCGGCGGCAGATGCAGACCGCCGAAATCGGCCATATGCAAGTCCATTGGCGTGGCGTGGCAGCCGTCATAGGCCCCGTGCGGCTTGGCTCCAACTGCGCGCGCCATCTTCAGGCCGTCACCGGTATTGTGCGGGGTGCCGCGGACCTTGGCTTTCTTCCAGTTTCCGCCCATCCAGGTGTCGCGCAGATCCTCTGACGCCTCAAATCCGCCGCAGGCCAGGATCACCGCGTCGGCTGGCAACTTCTGGTTCCCGACCTGAACACCGGTGATCCGCCCATCCTCGTGTAAAAGACCCGTCGCGCCGGCCTCGTACCTGATCTGCCCACCAAGGCGCAGAAAGGCGTCGCGCTCCATCTCAAAGAGGCCGACACCCTCATTTTCCGCGGCCAGCGTTAGGCCGCCCCAAAAGACAATCTTGCCTTCTTTCTCAAAGCTCTGACGGCTCCAGATCGGCTCAAAGGTCACGCCATGGGTGGCCAGCCATTGCAAGGTCGGCAGGGACTCATCGATCAGCCGCCGTTGTTCTGGCGACAGGGGACGGCCGCCATTGAAGCCCAGCAGGTCCTCGGCGAATGCCGCGGCGCTGTAGGCCCCGAAATCGGTGCGGTCGAGCCGTGGGTCAGATCGATCGCGCAAGAGCGGCATGAGATCGGCGGTTCCGTCATAGGCGATCCGCATGGCGCCCGCGGTGTATTTTGTGTTGCCGCCCGCCAACGCCTCATCGGCTTTCTCCAGCATCAGGACCTGCGCGCCCTGTTCCAGCGCCGCAATCCCGGCGCATAGAGCGGCATTCCCTGATCCGACGACGATCACCTGTTTTGGCATGAGATGAGACTTTCATTGTTGCGTTGAGGGTCGACTGGTCTGCCACGTAGGATCATGGGCGCCACATGTCTGGATTGATCATGTGGATCGGCGCACCTGCCGCATAGGCGTTCACCTGGTCAAAGATGTCGTTGAATTGTAAGTCAAATTCGTCTTCCGTGACATAGCCCAGATGGGGTGTCGGCAAGATGTTCGGGTGCGTGAGAAGCGGGTGATCCGCCTCGGTCAGCGGCTCCTGATCGAAGACGTCGATGGCCGCATGGATGCGCCCGCGGGCGATCTCAGCTTCAAGGGCGCCAGTTTCGATCAACCCGGCGCGGGACGTGTTCACCAAAAGGCTGCGCGGCGCCATCTGCGCAAGGTCTTGCGAGGTGATGGCGCCCCGCGTTTCGGGTTTCAGGCGGACATGCAGGCTGACGATATCCGAGGTGGCAAAGAACGCCTCTCGGCTTTCGGCGACGCGCTGGCCATTCGCCTTGGCCCGTGCCCGCCCAGCCTCAGATGCCCACCATTGGACATCCAATCCAATCGCCTCCGCATACCCCGCGACCGCCTTCGCAATCCGCCCATAGCCATAGAGCCCAAGGGTTCGTCCCCGAAGCGTCCGGCCGACACCGGCCTGCCAGTGGCCGTTGCGGATTGAGGCGACCTGTTCTGGAATCTGCCGGTAGCTCGCCAGGAGCAGCGCCAATGTCATCTCAGCGGCGGCGTATGATGGTGTGTCGCTATGCATGTTTGAGCAAAGGAGGACACCGGTATTCGTACAGGCCGGTACATCGATATGGGGATAGACGCTCCTCTGGGAGATCAGTTTCAGGTTCGGCAGGCGGTCGAGCAAGTCGCGCGTGATCTTGGTCCGCTCGCGGAACAAGACGAGGCATTCGGCGTCTTGGGTGCGGGCGGCAAGCCGGGTCGGGTCCGGTTCATGATCGGTCCAGACGGTTACGTCATGCGCGGCCAACTTTTCGAAGCAGGGCAGTCCGCGCAGCGTATCGAACCAATCGTCAAGGATGTGAACGATCATCGGTTTTCGATACCGGCGCCTTCGTAAGGCGTTCGCGGGGTCGCCACAAAGGGTATGCCGGTCAGCGCGGTGAGTGCTGCATGCACGCGGTTTCGTTCGGCGATCAGGTGGTTGTATTGCGCGTCGCAGCCTGAAACCGGCGTGGGATAGGCGCGCATTTCATCGGCAAGGGCCTCGGCGGCTGAAACAAGGTGCTTTTCGGCTGCCGCAATCAGATCGGACGGGGTGTTGAGCATCGCAAAGCCTCCAATTGTATACTATGGCATACCAATAGCTTATCTGACATCACACACCAAGCCCTTGGGGAACCAAAACCTCGCCTTTGGCCAGCAGGCGTGCCGTCCGGATCAAACCGGCGGAACGGATCACTACATCCGAACCCTTACGCGCAAAATCCACGATCACCTCAAGCTGGCCGCTAGGATGCTCAAGTGCGATGGTGGCCGGGCTTGCCTCTGGCGCCTCGCACAGGCCCTCTGCCACCGTGCCAGGGGTCAGGACTGAGGCCGCCAAGCATTGGGCGCCGGTGACGGCCAGCGCCGGATGCGTTTTCCACGGCATGAAGTAACGCGTCGAAATCGTGCCACCGGCCTTGGCAGGCGCCAGAAGGCCGAATTTCGGCGTCACGGACTGGGCGACATCCCCCATGCCCATCGCGCGGCCCGCCGCGATGCGAATATCCTCCATCCGGGCAAAAAACCTGGCGTTCTTGCTCAACTCATCCACGGTTTCCTGGCCTGTCAGCCTAAAATCTGCGGCACGCGCGATCACCATCGGCATCGCCACATCCATGCATGTCACCGCGATACCGTCGAACTCGTCGATTCGATTGCCGGTGGGAAGAAACGCGCCGGTCACGCCGCCTATCGTATCCATGAATTTGAGCGTGACGGCGGCGGCGCTGCCAGGCACGCCATCGATTTGCGCCGTGCCATCGTAGCGGACTTTGCTTTCAGGCGTCTCAACCAGCGCCTCGATCCGCGCACCGGTGTTCACGGCCCGGATGCGGACCCTGGTGATAGGCTCTGTTGTCGTGATCAATCCCATCTCGATCGCCGCCGGACCAACGCCGGACAGAATGTTCCCACAGGTCGGTTTGAAATCAACGCGCCGATCCTCGACCCCGACCTGGGCGAAGAAATAGTCGATATCGATCGATGGATCGTCCGACTGTGACAGCATGGCGACTTTGGTGGTCACAGCATCGCCACCGCCAATTCCATCGATATTGAGCGGATGGCCCGAGCCGAGGGCGGCCAGAAGCACCTCGGCAAGGGCATCGCGATCCTCTGGAAGATCCTTTCGGCGGAAATAGGGGCCGCGGGATGTGCCGCCCCGCAGGAACCAGAAGGGGATGGCCGACTGGCTCATGTCAGCGGCCATGGCAGATCGACCCAGGATTGCAGCAGACCCGGTGGAAAGTCACGGTTGAGCGTGGCCGCCATCGCGCAGATGAAGGCGATCCCCGCACCTGTATAGATCGAGGCATAGCCCCATGGATTGCCGGCGCGGAAGCGGATGAACATCAAAAGGAAGACCGCAAGCGCCAGGATGAAGCCCACAAGCGCCGTCAGCAGCAGAAGGCCCGCAAACCACGCCAGAGTCGCCCAAAGTCCATAGGCGTTGCTGTCGCGGTCCTCGACCTCCCGGTCGGCGAAAAGTGCATCGGTCTCGCGCTTCAACCGCATCTGCACCAGCAGGATTGCGCAGCCGATCAGCCCCACGGTCGCGACAAACACCGGGAACACCCGGTCGGTTCGGGCGAAATCCGGGATCATTGCGGCGTTGGTATAGGCAAGGGCGATATACCCGGTGATCGCCAGCAGGAAGACTAACGGCGCCCGTTTTCCGCCTGAGTTCACATCGCCCTCGGCCTGGATGTTCTTTGCCTGCCGCAGGCCGACGATAACCGAAATCAGCGTGATAATGATGAGCACGATCACAATCGGGCTGAAGATGTAATCGAGCCCCTCCTCGAAGCTCCGCCGAAAGCGGGAGCTTGCGATCTGATAGGCCTGGTTGGTGTAGCGCTCGGCAGGTGCCGAAAGGACAAAGCCGATCAGGAAGGCCGGCCGCGACCAGTCGAACCGCCGCATCAATATGCCCACCAGCCCGATGCCGAACAGAGCGACGAGGTCCCAGATCGATTGCCGCGATTGAAACGCGGCGAACGCGATGATCATGAAAAGGAACGGCGCCAAGAGCGCGAAACGGATATTCGTCAGCCGCGCAATGCCCCCCGCCGCAGCGATGCAGATAAGGGTGCCGACGACATTGGCGAGCGCGAGGAGCCAAACAATCGCATAGGTGAAATTGAGGTTGTTGTTGATCATCGAGGGGCCAACTTCGATCTGGCCCGTGCCCAGAAGCGCGATGCCAGAGATGAAGATCGCCATCGAGCCCGATCCGGGAATGCCGAAAAGGAGTGTTGGGACCAGGCCCCCGCCCTCCTTGGCATTGTTGGAGCTTTCCGGCCCCACCACACCGCGAATGTCGCCCGAACCGAATTGGGATTTGTCCTTGGATGTCTGGACCGCATGGCCATAGGCGATCCAATCGACCACAGACCCTCCAAGCCCCGGGATCACGCCCACCGCAACACCGATGAGCGAGCAGCGGATCGACAGCCATTTGTTCGCCCACCAGTCCTTGACGCCGGTCAGCCAACCGCCGCCCAGGACCTGTCGGTCGGCAATCGCTTTGTCCTGGCGCAGAAGTGCGATGATCTCGGGAACCGCGAAGATGGCAAGGCCCACGATCACCAGTTTGAAGCCGTCGACGAGATACGGCATGTCATAGGTCGCCATGCGTAGCTCACCCGATGCGGCGCCTTCGCCGATAGTGCCGATCAGCAGGCCCAAACACGCCGCGACAATGCCTTTGATCGCCACCCGACCAGCTAGAATCCCAACCATCGATAAACCGAAGATTGTGACCATCAGAAGTTCTGGCGTCTGGAAGGCCAGCACAATCGGGCGCGCGGCCAGGATGAAGAATGTCAGAAAGGTCGCGCCCAAAAGGCCGCCGAAGAGGGACGAGGTGAATGCCGCCGAAAGCGCCCGAGCGGCTTGGCCTTTCTTGGCCAAGGGAAAGCCGTCAAGGACCGTTGCCTGGCTGGCCGACGACCCCGGAATGCCCATAAGCACACTTGCGAATGTGTCCGATGTCGGCACAACTGCGACCATCCCGACCATCAGCGCCAGGCCATAAAGCGGCTCCATCCCGAACATGAAGGGTAAGAGCAGGGAAAGGCCGGCAATGCCGCCGAGCCCGGGGAAGACGCCTATACAAAGGCCCATAACAACGCCCAGGACGAGATATCCCAGGACAATGGGTTGAAGGATCATCCCGAACGCTTCGTTGAGCGCGGGCAATGCTGCCGCAAAGAGGTCCATGGCGGCCTCCCCGATTTCTTGGAAATGACGACGCCCCCAAGCGGTTGGGGGCGCCTGATGCCGCTGTTACTCCAGCACGACGCCGTAGCGCTCAGCCAGCCAGTCGATCACGAAGGTCTGCGCTTCTTCCGGCACCGCCGTGGCGCTTTCAAGCGCGGTCTGCGCTGCATCACCTGTCATCTGCGGATAGACGCCAAGCCGGGCCTCGGAGATTTCGGCGAAATCCGCCCGCTCGGTGATTGCGCGGAAGGCCGCACTATAGGTGTCGATCGCCTCTTGCGGCGCGCCTGCGGGCAGGAACACCATCTTCTGGGCCGGGAAACCCGCCGTGAAGAAGGCGAGCCAAGCATCCCATTCCGGGCCCGAGGTTTCGCAGGAGGGCGCGGCTTCACAAACCTCGGCGAAGCTCGGCATGTCGGGGAAGGTCGGGTCCCGCACAACATTGCCATCCGCGTCCAGCGCACCAAAGGCGAACCATGGCACGGCGGTCCCGGCCTCGACCAGTGGCGTCACGCCTGACAGGAAGGACGAGGAGGTCTGGTAATCGATATTGGCCTCGCCGCGTTCGAACATCAGACGGCCATCGCCGCGGCCTTCGATGCCAAAGACCGGCTCTACGTTCAGGCCCAACATCTCCCAAGCCAGAAGTGGCACCAGATCAAGGCGCGTCGCCCCCTGACTGCCATAGATGAAGTTTTCGTCCAAAAGAGCCTCGACGCCACCGGCGTCAAGCTCTGCGGCCAGATCAGCCGGAAGATAGGCCACACCGCCGGTGCCGGAGGCCAAAACCACATTCCAGTCACCGTATTCATAACGGACGCGCGGATCGTTCAGCAGATAGGGGAACTGGGTCGAGCCCGAGGTTCCGAAGATCAGCGTCCCGTCGTCATATTCCTGTTCCTGGAAGTGGTTCGCGCCGCGGGTCGAGCCGGCCCCCGGCATGAAGGTCACAACAACGGTTGGGTTGCCGGGCAGGGCCTCACTCAGGAGCGGCGCATAGAAATTCGCCCACCGGGCCGAGCCACCGGTTTCCGAGAACGGAATGATCCATTCAACGGTTTCCCCCGAAAGGTCGAGCCCATGGCCGTCTGCAAGCGCGGGTGCCGCAAGACCCAAGGCTGAAACAGTTGCCAAAAGCGCGGTGGAGCGCTTGAAGATAGTCTGCATTTTTTCCTCCCAATGCGCGGGGCCTCCCAACCCAGCGCGTCTCACCGAGACGGCATTCCATCGCCGCCTTGATGAGCGAAGAGTTCAATGCCAATCTTTCACGAACCTTTCATCGGTAAAAAAATTTCATGCGTATTGTCATAGTCGAAGACAATGTATCGGTAGCGAAAGGCATCGCATACCGGCTCCAGGACGAAGGACATGCCGTCGATCTTCTACATGATGGGGCCGAGGCTGATCTATATCTGCGAGAGGATGGCGCGGACCTTGTGATCTTGGACATCAAGCTCCCGAGCATGGGCGGTTTGGAGGTTTTGGCTGCGATGCGCGCAAGGGGGGATCAGCGCCCAGTCCTGTTGTTGACGGCACAATCGGAGTTGGATGACAAGGTTGTCGGCCTTGATGCGGGCGCGGATGACTACCTGTCGAAGCCATTTGAGATGGATGAACTGAGCGCGCGTCTTCGGGCGCTCAGCCGGCGGCCGCCGACAACCGATCCCGATCTACACAGGATTGGCCCGCTGATTTTCGATCCAAAGGCCAGGGCGGTACTTGGCCCCGATGGCGACCTCTCGGTGCCGCGTCGGGAGGTAGCTCTCTTTGAGACCTTGCTCGGCGCGCGTGGTCGTTTTGTCTCCAAACAACAATTGCTCGACAGCATGTATGGCACCGGCAGCGATGTGGAAGAGGCGGTTGTCGAAGTATATGTGTCTCGCCTGCGGAAGCGCATTAAGGGATTTGGCATCAAGATATCTGTCCGCCGCGGCATTGGATATGCGATGTCCGAGGCCGCATGATGACCCGCACCCTCTCGCTTCGGCTTCGGCTGACGATCATCATCCTGGTCCCGCTTCTGGGAATTTCCGCCGCTGTCGCGATTTGGGCGGCGGAAGACGCCCAGGCTCGCGCGGCCGACCGATTTGACCGATCCCTATTGGTGACGGCGCTGGGTATCTCCCGGGACACAGCCACCAGTGGCGGCGATGCACTCAGCCAGGACACGCGTGATCTTCTGCGCAACACCTCAGGCGGTCGGGTATTCTACCACGTCTACGCACCCGATGGCGTCTTTGTCACAGGATTTGCCACGCCGCCAGTCCCGTCCGGGGTGTTGGAGACGGAGGACTATATCTATTTCGACGCGCGCTATCAGGGCCGCCCCGTGCGTGCTGTTCGCTTCACGGACCGAATGGATATCGACGGGCTCTCTGGCGATTTCACCTTCACAGTTTGGCAGGATTTGGCCTTGCGCGATGGCTTTGTGCAAAGCCTCTCGCGGCGGACCTATGCGGTGATGGCCACACTTGTTGCCGCCGTTGCGCTGATTGTCTGGTTCGGGGTTCGTCTGGGGATGGGGCCGCTTCTTGATCTGGAGCAGGCGATCGCCCGCCGGTCATCCCAGGATCTGACCCCAATTGGGCGGCCCATTCCTGAGGAGGTCCAAGGGATTGTCGGTCGCCTCAACGCGCTTTTCTCGGAGATGTCCGCGACCATTCGGGCAAAAGACAGCTTCATTTCAGACGCCGCCCACCAGCTGCGCAATCCAATATCGGGTGTTGTCGCGCTGTCGGAAGCTGTCGCTGCGTCGAAGACACAGGAGGATTTCAAGGCACGATCCGCGGATTTGACCGAGGCTGCGTCACATGCGGCGAAACTGACCGAAGACTTGCTGGCATTCGAGCGGGCCAGATCGGCGCCACCGGTGGAGGACCTGCCACTCGAAGATCTGGTCGACGTCTTGGATGACGTTGTGGCGCGCCAGCGGCGACGGGCAGATGAGCGCGGTGTTCACCTGCGGCTTCTGGCAAGCGAACAACCAGCGCAGGTTCGCGCGGATCGGACCCTGCTGGAACAGGCCATAGAAAACCTCATCGCAAATGCCCTTCACCACGGCGGCGATGCACTGAGCGAGATAGAGGTTGAGCTCGGAACCTCCGACCAAAATAGGACGATCACGGTCGGGGATAACGGCCAAGGGATCGACCCAAGCAAATACGAAACCGCGCTGTCGCGGTTTGGGCAAGTATCACCAGGCTCCGGCAGCGGCCTGGGCCTGCCAATCGCCAACGCTGTTGCGGAAGCGCATGGCGGACACCTTGAGTTGTCTGGAAACGGCGGTTTCGGGCTAGTGGTTCGAATGTCGATCCCGAGATCTTCTGAACGCCAGATCAATATACCTTGAGAAACTCCGTCGCGGATGTGTTGTGCTTAACAGAGGATCGGCGTCTGCTCTTCGGGATCGCCAGGTTTGGTGAGTTCGGTGGTCCCGGCCCATAGCCGACCTTTGCCGCCTGGTATGGATGCTGCGGTCGCATCCGCATTGCTGACACTCGCTGCACCTGCTGAATCCCGCCCTTGGCGTCTGTCAGGACTGCGGGACTTTGCCGTCATTCGATTTTGAGCCTTCGCTGACGCGGCAATTGTTCGCATACCCAGCAAGTTCCTTGTGGTGGCGCTGGGCTTATCATCAAACCGGATTTTGACAGGAGCCGATTTCTGTAGAACCGAAATACTGCAGTCGCCGCAGCCTGATCCGATTGTTACGGCCTTAGACGACTCTGCCGTTGGCACGCGAGGCTATCAATGGCGTAATCCTCTCTGGGAGACCTGGCAGCTTTGGAGCAACCTCACTTGCCCAAGGCTGGCGGGATCAGAACGAGTTTTCCTGTGTGCTGCTTAGACAAAAATTCCTCCTGAGCCGTTGCGATGTCGAACAATGGATAGGTCTTGGCAACAACCGGGCGAATTTCGCCGCGTTCGATGTAGCTGATCAGATTTTCGAAAACCGCGTCTTCCTGAAAGGTGCATCCGAACAGAGTGAGGTCCTTGAGGTAAAGGGTCCGTACATCAATCTCTGAGATTGGTCCCGCGATGGCCCCCGCCGTTGCGTAGCGTCCGCCGTGCTTGAGCACCTCAAGAAAACTGGGCCATTGATCGCCCGCCACAAGATCAACCACCACGTCGATTGCGCCACTACCCAATTCTGAAACTAGGTTCGCGTTGCGGTCGATCACGCGGTCGGCACCGAGGGCCAGAACGTCATCCACTTTGGTTTCTGAGGCGAGCGCTACCACATGGGCGCCACGCCGTTTGGCCAGTTGAACTGCCGCCGACCCAACGCCACCGGAGGCGCCTGTGACCAACACTGTCTCTGCACCAACCTGCGCGCGGTGCAACATGTTCTCAGCCGTGGAATAGGCACACGGGATCGAGGCGAGCTCCGCATCTGTCCAGTCGCAAGTCACCTTGTGGCTTTCGCGGGCCGGGGCCACGGTGAACTGTGCAAAGCCGCCGTCACATTCCGAACCGATGGTCCAACATTCATAAGGCCGATAATCCACATAGCTGCGCAGCATGTTGCGCACCAGAACACGTTCCCCCATGCGCGCGGGGTCAACGCCGCCGCCCACCGCCACGATGTGGCCACAGACATCGGCCCCCTGTATGCGTGGAAACGTCAGCGGTGTCCCCGACCAGCTGGCATCATCTTCATCAAGCTCGTCAAACCCTTCGGCTCCGCCGGTATTGGTCTCTTCCGTCACCTTTTTCGAATACCAGCCGATCCGTGTGTTGATATCGGTGTTGTTGACCCCTGCCGCCGCGTTCTGGATCAGCACCTCACCCGGACCGGGTGTCGGCGTGGGCACGTCTTCGCGGTAGTGCAGCATTTCGATGCCGCCATGTCCGACAAGCTGCACAGCGGTCATGGTGGCTGGAATGGTCTCAGGCATCAGAGTGGCGTCCTTCTCTGGCGGCTGCGCGCAGCAGATTTTGGCGTGACTTTAGCGACTGGAAAAATTCCCGCAAACGAGGATTATGGCCGCAATAGACCGAGTTTTCATCATGCCAAGCCTCAAGTCCAAACTGCCCAATCTGAATGCGCTGCTGTCTTTTGAGGCGGCAGGCCGATGGCTCAGCTTTACCCGCGCCGCCGATGAGCTGTGTGTGACGCAAGGCGCCGTCAGCCGTCAGGTGCGAGAGTTGGAACTCTGTCTCGGTGTGGCGCTGTTTCGGCGCGGCCATCGCTCTGTCGTTCTGACCGAGGATGGGCGGCGCTACCATCATGCGGTGACGGTTGCGCTCGATCATCTGGCGGATGCGACAACGGACCTTGTCGCACCACCGCAGGACCGTCAGGTGACGGTAGCCGCGACCGAGGCGATCTCGATTTACTGGTTGATGCCGCTGCTCCCCGAGTTAAAGGCTCGGTTTCCAGACATTTCGGTTCAGGTCTTGGCCTCGGATGCCGATCTGTCATCCGCGCCGGAGACCTATGATATTGGCATTCAATTTGGCCACGGGCGCTGGACCGGCGTTGACAAGACCTTCCTGCGCGCGGGCGAGGCGATACCAGTCTGCAGCCCCGGGTTTCTGAACGGACGCACCCCGTTTTCGGAGGCCGCAGATTTGCTGGACCAGCCCTTGCTGCATTTAGGGGATACCACACTTGATTGGGTCAGTTGGCCGGCCTGGTTTCGCGCCGCAGGCGTCAGCCCGGCGGTGCCCAACCCCGCCATGCGGTTGAACGCCTACACGCTGCTGAACAAAGCCGCCTTCGAAGGAGCCGGCATTGCCCTCGGATTAAGACCGCTTTTGGGCGAGCAGTTCGCGCGCGGTTGGCTGACTGTGGCATGTAACATCCCCATGCAGACCGAGTTCAGCTTTTACCTGATTGTCCCGTCCGCA
The DNA here is from genome assembly GCA_965229695.1 of Paracoccaceae bacterium. Taxonomy (GTDB): domain Bacteria; phylum Pseudomonadota; class Alphaproteobacteria; order Rhodobacterales; family Rhodobacteraceae; genus JANSYL01. The sequence goes on along the minus strand of OZ245921.1, from coordinate 1,557,213 downwards.
AAGCCATTGTCGCCCGACGGGTGCATCGTTCGGGATTGGATTATCGCAAGATTTCGAGACCCATCCACCATTTAGAGCATGATAAAAACTCAGTCAAAGACCCGCGCAGAAATGCTTTGACCAACCTTGCCCTAGCCGCGAGCCTGAGCCTGCCCCATACCATTAAAGCGAGGCTCGGTTTTTCATGAAAATAACCCAAATCTCGGTCTATCAGGTTGATGTCCCGATAAAGCCCGCCACCATTTCCCATGATCGGGTGATGTCGAATTTCGACATCACGCTGGTTCGGATCGAAACCGATACCGGGGTTGGAGGATGGGGCGACTCGGTGCCCTGGGGCGCGAATTTTGTCCCGGCCTGGGCCAAAGGCGTGCGCGCGGGACTGGACGAGCTTGCGCCGCATCTTATCGGACAAGACCCCCGCATGGTGGGCGCGATCAATGAGGTCATGGATTTTGAGATGACCGGCCAGCCCTTTGTCAAAACCGCGCTGGATGTGGCCTGTTGGGACATTCTGGGGCGGTCGTTGAATGTGCCGCTGTATATGCTGCTTGGCGGTATGCAGACCGAGGCGCCAGAGGTGGTCGGCTCGATCCCGCCCGATCCGGGGCCAGAACTGGAAGAGGCCATCGCCCGGCTCCGCGCGCATGGCACGCTGCAGCTTTCGGGCAAGACCAGCGGTGATGTGACCCATGACATCGAATACTTGCGCTGGATGGGCGAACGGATGCGGCCCGGTGAGTCGCTGAAATACGACGGCAACGGCGGCTGGCGCGTGGACGAGGCGATCCGTGTGGCCAAGGCCATGGGCAATATCGACGTGTACTTCGAACAGCCCTGCGCCACCTATGAGGAATGCCGAGAGGTGCGGCGCACCACCGGCGTACCATTGATCTTGGACGAATCCGCGCTCGATATCGGCTCTGTGCTGCGCGCCAAGGAGGATGGCGTGCTGGACGGGCTGAACCTCAAACTGGCCCGTGTCGGCGGTATCTACAAAATGCGCCTGATCCGCGATCTGTGCATTGCCCTGCGCGTCCCGATGGAAATCCAAGACAGTTCCTACAGCGAGCTTGCATGTTCGGTCGTGGCCCACATGGCGCATTCCACGCCCAACCGCGCGATCCGATCCGCGATCAACGCAAAAGGGTTGCTGAAAGAGACAGTCGCAAACGCCGCCGTTGTCGAAAACGGCCGGGTAAGGGCCTCCGATTTGCCGGGACTTGGCACCGCACCTTTGACTGATGTGATCGGAGACCCCATCGCTATTTACGCCTAGCACAAAGGATAGCCTATTCCTGTACTTAAAGCGGTGAGCCTAGGGCCGCATTTAAATATACGTAAGTTATGGCGACCGCATCACTAAACAGTCCTGCAGCCCACCAACGACTATCTATGAACTACTTGAACCATGATCGAATGGCCAGTGTGCCCTATGCCGCGTGCTATCCAAAAACCGAACAGTTGTCACGATTAGCATTCTGCGTGCGCGCGCAGCAGAAAAACCCAAGGTACTACTTGGGCTCAGACCTGCTATTCGCTGCACGGTAGATGAAACTCGGCTTAGGGCTCACTGAAGACCCTGGAAGCGGCGCAGCACCTAGCCGTTCCCGAAGCACGTCACTCGCTGGCCACGGGCCAATGCTGCCACACACCGATCGGTCCAGATGCTACAACGCGGACCTTCGATCCGGGCATTCTGCGCATACACGCAAGCAATTGATCTACGGAGATCAGCGGTGCGGACGAACCGGCGCAAGGCGCCGGTAGCGGGTCTTTTCGTCCCGACCATGAAGAAGTGGGGCGCCTGCAGGCGCATTGCCCACGCAATTCCGAAGGCGCTCGTCCTGAGAGCCTTGGCAACCTAACCCGGAAAAGGTTGATGCTCGGGCAGCTCCTCACCGAGGTACACACTTTCAGATTACTGAGCCATCACTTCAGGCATGTCCGAGCGATCGGCGCATCCGTATGTCTGTGGGCAGGTTCACACTGGCCGGCGTTTCGCCGTCGCGGAGCATTCCGACCAGCATCCCCGCTGCGCGGCGGCCCATTTCGCGGTGTGGTACGTGAACTGTCGTCAGTGCGGGTTCAGCCAAAACAGCGATTTCGATATCGTCAAACCCCGTGATCGAAACATCATCGGGAACCGCGAGGCCCATTTCGCGGGCCGCGCGCAATGCCCCGATGGCAAGCACGTCGTTGACGCACATGACCGCGGTGGTGTCCGGCGCGCGGGCCATGACCTGTCGGAACGCGATCTCACCGTTTTCGATGCCGTAGGGGGTCTCGACCAGCAACAAGGTCGCACTGTCCAGCCCCGCCTCCGCCATCGCGCGGCGCACCCCTTCCACGCGTCCGCGTGCGCGATCGTTTGACGCCGTGGGTGCCGAGATACAGGCGATGTTCTGATGACCATGACCGATAACAAGCCGCCCGAGCCCGGCCATGGCGGCGCAATTGTCGAAGCCGATGGCGGGTTGGTCGGACGCCTCCGCAAAGGACCAAGCGACCAGCGTCGGCACACTTCTTTTGGACAGAAAGGAGTAAAGCTCGGGGCTGCGGTCATACCCAATGAGAAGGAGCGCATCTGCGCCCCGGGCGACCAGCGCGCGCACTTGTTCGTCTTCTAGCTCAGACTGATACGCTGAGGACGCGATGAGGAGCGTCTTGCCGTGGCGCCCAAGCTCTTCCTGAAAGGCCTGAATGCCGCGTGCGAACACGGCGTTTTCCATGGTCGGGATCACCGCCCCGACCGTGTTTGTCTGTTTCGCGGCGAGCGCGCGCGCGCCAAAGTTCGGCGCATAGCCCAGTTCCGCGACCGCTTTAAGAACGCGTTGTCGCGTTTCCCCGACCACTTGGTCCGGTGAGTTCAGGCATCGAGAGACTGTGGCCGTCGACACGTTGGCGTGGCGGGCCACATCAGCCAGCGTTGGGATCGGGTTTTCTGTCGTCGAAACGGCCATGCGCTTTGCGGTCTTCCCACGTCGTTACGGCTTTTAAATCCGTCAAGACATGCCAGTGGCACGCGAGCGGTCCACGCGCGCAATCTTTACGCCGAGAGGCCTCAATGTAAAGGCTTGCATGCAGCAATGTAAGCGCTTACATTGTTTCCGAATCGCCCACCGAAAAGGGCGGCGGGGAGGGAAAATGGCATTTCTGATTGCGCTTGTGCTGGTTGCGGCGTTCACAGCGAACGTCGTCGTCGGTGCCGTTGGGGACGCGCCGATCGTGGGGAACGTCGCGGAGATGTTGATCCTCTTCGCGGCAGCCATCGCATTCTCAGTTGGCATCTTGCGCAGCGAAGCGCGCGAACAATCCAAAAATTCAAAAACCGAATAATCGGTCCAAAGGGAGGAAAACTTATGGACGAGACCAAGAAGGAGCTGGCATCCGCCGAGCGCCGAAATTTCCTGAAGCTTGCATCAACGGGCAGCTTCACGGCCGCGCTTGTGGCAGGGGCTGGCGGTGTTTTGTGGTCCGATCAGGCTGTGGCGCAGACGGCCGCGGAAGAGCGTGATCGCGAAGCCGCCGCAGACCACATCATGACGCTTGCGACCGCCTATGTGCCTGGGGCGTCGCGCAGCTATCCAATCATGCAATTGGACCTGAAGGAAAACATCCAGAACATGACCAACGGCAAGGTTTACGTGCGCCTTGCTCCCGGTGGTCAGCTGGGCGCCGGTGGTGCGCTGGCGCAGGCGGTGCAGGGTGGTACGATCCAGGCCGCACAGCACTCGCTGTCCAACTTCGCGCCATTTGCATCGGTCGTCGACCTGATCAACCTGCCGTATTTTTGCGGCTCCAACCAGCGCTTCACCAACCTGACCTCTTCAGACACGTGGAAGTCGGAAGTTGACCCGAAGATCGCGGAATCGGGCTTCAAGGCGCTGTTCTACATCGTCATCGATCCGCGCGTCGTGGCTGTCCGTCAGGGCGGCAACGCCATCATCACCCCCGGCGACATGTCAGGTGTGAAGTTCCGTGTTCCGGGCTCGGCAATGTTGCAGCAGTATTACTCGCTTGTGGGTGCAAACCCGACGCCGGTTGCTTGGGGCGAAACGCCTTCGGCAATCCGTCAGGGTGTGGCCGATGCGCTTGACCCATCGGTGGGCGCGCTGCACGTCTTCGGCTTCGGTGAAATCCTGAGCCACGTGACATTCACGCAGGCCGTTCCGGACAGTCAGGTCTACTCAATCAACCTCGAATGGTTCAACAGCCTGCCGTCGGACGTGCAGGAAGGCATCGAGTTTGCTGGCGAAGTGACTCAGCACCAGAACCTGTCCAAGGTGCCGTCCGCGCGCTCCTATGCGATGTCGCAGCTTGTGGCCAACGGGGTCGAGTTCCACTCGCTCTCCGATGACCAGTTGGCCGAGTGGCAGGAAGCCGGTGGTTACCAGCGCAGCGAGTGGGATCAGTTCAAGATGGATCTCGCAGGCGACATGGACACCTTCGCACGGCTTGAAGAAGCCGCTGGAACCCGGGCGCGCTACTACGTGCACGACGCCTAAAAAAAACAAGGGCCGGCGCCCGTGCGGCGCCGGTCACGCACTTCTCCGGGACATCGCGAAAACCAGTCGGCGGACGGAGCCTAGCGGCAAGTGTCCGGACAGGGAGGGACCATGCAAAACATCTACAAAGCCATAGATAAGAACGGGGAGCGATGGCTGCTTCTGGCGTTCTACGTGATGCTTGTCGGCACGATGTTTATTGAGGTCGTACGGCGCGAGATCTTTTCGTATTCCTCGATCTGGGGCGAAGAGATCGTTCGCTACTCCTTCATCTATCTCGCGTGGATCGGCGCGGCGGCTGCGGTCAAGGAACGCGGCCATATCCGCATCGACGTGCTCATGCACTACGTGCCGCAGACGGTGAAATCGCTGCTATACATCTTTGGCGACATCGTGATGTTCGTCGTCGCGGTCATCGCGCTCTACTGGTCGTGGGAGGCGGTGCACGTTTCCTGGAAATTCCAGTCCGTCACCGACGGTTTGCGCATCGGTCGCTACTTCTTCCTTTTCGCGGTCCCCTTCGGCTTCGGCCTGGTGATCTTACGGTTGGTGCAGTCTTTCCTGCGCGACCTCTCTGACCTTCGTAACGGGCGCCCCGTCTACGAAGGCGACAAACTGTTCGACTAAGGGAGGGCCTGCGCGATGATGTGGCAACAACTCGGCGCTGCCGAACTTGTCCTAGGATGGGACTTCTACGGATCGGTGATCCTCTTCGTGGTGCTGGTCGCCTTGGCTGTTCCGGTTTGGGCCGCCATTGGCGCTGCGACGGTGATGATGCTGGTCGTCTCCGGTGCGCTTCCACTCAGCCTGCTGGGCGAGAAGCTGTTCACCGGGATCGACGCCTTTGCGCTGACCGCCGTTCCGCTCTTCATTCTCACTGGTGACGTTCTGGTGCGAACCGGGCTTAGTCGAAAATTCCTCGACGTGGCCGAGGCGCTGACGTGCTGGGCCAAAGGGGGGTTCGGCTCTGCCACGGTTCTGGTCTGCGGCATGTTCGCGGCGATCTCTGGCTCGGACGCGGCGGGGGCTGCCGCTGTGGGTCGGATGACCATCGACCGGCTGGTGGAATCCGGGTATCCGCGCCCCTATGCCTGTGCCCTTGTGGCCGCGGGCGCCTGTACCGGCATTCTGATCCCGCCATCCATCGCCTACATCATCATCGGCCTTGTCCTGGGCATCGCGGTATCGACGCTGTTCTTGGCGGCGCTGATCCCGGGTCTTCTGATCCTTACGTCGATCCTGGTGACCAACATCGTCATGAACCGCCTGAACCTCTGGGAAGGGGGCGGCATCATGACCGCAGCTGAGTGGCGGGCCAATCTGTGGCGGACGCTGAAGTCCGGCTGGTATGCTTTCCTCGTGCCCGGCATTATCTTCTACGGCATTTTCTCGGGCCGCCTGACGCCAACCGAGGCGGGGGCCGTGGCCGTCGTGGTGACCATCGCCATGGGCTTCCTCATCGGCACGCTCAAGTTCTCGGATTTCCCGGCGATGTTGGTCAGCTCGGCCAAGGTAAACGGGGTGATCCTGCCGATCATCGCGTTCTCAATCCCGCTGGCCGAAGCGCTCGCCATCATTGGTGTGCCGCAGGGCTTTGTCGGTGCACTGACCTCAATGACCTCGAACGAATACATGCTCATCGCCATCATGGTGCTGATCCTCGTCGCGGCGGGCTGCGTCATGGAAACAACGCCCAACATCGTGATCCTCGCACCGATCCTGTTCCCCTTGGCGCAAGAGATCGAGATGAACGACATCCAGTTCTGCATCATGATGATCACGGCACTGGGTGTGGGCTTCATCACGCCGCCCTTGGGTCTCAACCTCTTTGTGGTGTCGGGCATAACGGGGGAGTCGATCCTCAAGATCGCGTACCGCGCGATCCCGTTCGTCTTCTTCATGCTGATCGTGACGTTGATGATCGCCTACATCCCGGCCTTCTCCACATCCCTCTTGCCCGACGTTTACCGATAGGACGCGCACATCAATGACTCGTGAATATCTGAAAAAAGCCACCCTGACGTCCGCCAGCGACGCATCGGACGTGCATGCCATCGTGAAGGGCATCCTCAACGACATCGAGGCCGGGGGCGATGAGAAGGCGCTCGAATACGCGCGCCAGTTCGACAAGTACGAAGGCAACACCGTGCTGACCGAGGCAGAGATCGAGGCTGCCTGTGCCCTGGTGCCCGACAAGCTCAAACGCGAGATCGAGTTTGCGCATGGAAACGTCAAACGCTTTGCTGAGGCGCAGAAAGCGACCGTGGCCAATTTCGAACTGGAGGTTCAGCCTGGCCTGATCGCGGGGCAAAAGGCGATCCCGGTGGATGCGGCAGGCTGCTATGTGCCGGCGGGGCGCTACATGCATGTGGCGTCCGCCATCATGACGGTGACGACGGCCAAGGTTGCGGGGTGCCGCAACATCGCCGTTGCCTCGCCGCCGCGCCCGGGCATGGGCGTGGCGCCCGCGATCGTGTTCGCGGCCAAGACCTGTGGCGCCGACCAGATCCTCGCCGTTGGCGGGGTTCAGGGTGTGGCCGCGATGGCGTTTGGTCTTTTCGGCCTGCCCAAAGCCAACATCATTGTTGGTCCCGGAAACCAATTCGTGGCCGAGGCCAAGCGCATGCTCTTTGGCCGTGTCGGTATTGATATGATTGCGGGGCCGACCGACAGTCTGATCCTGGCCGACAGCACGGCAGACGCGCATGTGGTGGCCACCGATCTCGTGAGCCAGGCCGAACATGGGTACAACTCGCCCGTCTGGCTGGTGACGGACTCGCGTGAGCTGGCCGAGACCGTGATGTCGATGGTGCCCAAACTCATCGACGATCTGCCCGAACTGAACCGGGAGAACGCCGCGGCGGCATGGCGCGACTATGCCGAGGTCATCGTCTGTGCCGACCGCGAAGAGATGGCGGCCACCTCTGACGACTATGCGCCGGAACACCTGACGGTTCAGGCTGAAGACCTCGATTGGTGGCTTGAGCGTTTGTCCTGCTATGGCTCGCTATTCCTTGGCGAGGAAACGACGGTGGCCTATGGAGACAAGGCGGCGGGGACGAACCACGTTCTCCCGACCTCCGGCGCTGCGTCTTACACGGGCGGTTTGAGCGTGCACAAATACATGAAGATCGTGACCTGGCAGCGCGCGACCAAAGAAGGCGCCAAAGCGGTCGCCATTGCCACGGCGCGCATCTCCCGTCTGGAAGGTATGGAAGGGCATGCGCGGGCCGCTGATGTCCGGCTTGCCAAGTATTTCCCGGGTGAAAACTTCGACCTGACAGCCGAGGGATAACGTGACCGTAGCCGTGCATATGGACCTCGATGGGCATGTGGCCTGTGTGACCGGGGCAAGCTCCGGTCTGGGTCGTCGCGCGGCCCTTGTCCTGAGCCGGGCAGGCGCATCTGTCGTAGCCATCGCCCGCCGGGCAGAGGCGTTGGCCTCGTTGCAAGAAGAGGCACAGGGCCCCGTGGCGGTTCTCTCTCATGATCTGTCGGACCGGGAAGGTTTGGCCGATCTGGCTGAACGCGCGGCGGCTCCGTTTGGCGCGCCCGACATTCTGGTTCACGCAGCGGGCATCAACACACGCGAGGTTGCGGATGCTGTCACGCCCGAGGGGTGGGACATCACCGTCAGTCTCAACCTCGCCGTACCGTTCTTCCTGTCTCAACACATGGTGCCCGGCATGAAAGCGAAGGGATGGGGCCGGATCGTGAACTTTGCCTCGCTGCAATCGCATCGGGCGTTTCCGGGCGGGTTGAGCTATGGCGCCTCTAAGGGTGGGGTCGCGCAACTGACCCGCGCCATGGCGGAAGCATGGTCCCACGACGGGATCAACGTGAACGCCATCGGCCCCGGCTTCTTTCGCACGGAACTGACCGCTGCGGTCTTCGCCGATCCGGAGCGTGCGGCGCGCAATGCCGCGCAGACCTGCATCGGCCGCAATGGCGAGCCCGAGGATATCGACGGCCCGCTTCTGTTTCTGTGCTCAGATGCGTCCGGCTACGTCACCGGTCAGGTTTTAATGGTGGACGGGGGGTTCACGGCGAAATGAAGGCTCTGGTCTATACCGCGCCCGAGACGCTCGACTTCCGCGACGTTCCCGATGTGGCCGTTGCCCAGGATCATCACCTGATCCGCATCGACAGCGTCGGTATCTGCGGCTCGGACATGCATGCTTATCTTGGCCATGACGAGCGGCGGCCTGCGCCGCTGATCCTGGGGCACGAAGGGGCGGGCACAATCGTGGGCGGCCCGATGGATGGCCGCCGGGTCACGATCAACCCGCTGGTCACCGACCCGCACAGCGCCGCCAGCCGATCTGGGCGCGAAAACCTCGACCCGTCCCGCCAGATCATCTCAATGCCCCCGCGCGAGGGGGCCTTCGCCCAATTCGTCGCCATGCCCGAGCGTAATCTGGTCGAGGTCCCCGATGGGTTCAACCTTGAAAAATCGGCGCTGGCCGAACCCATCGCGGTCAGCTGGCACGCCGCGCGGTTGGGGCTTGAAGCGTTGCACGCCGCCGATGAACGGCGGGCCCATGTGATTGGGGGCGGTGCCATCGGATTGGCGGCTGCACTGGTCCTGCGCGCGATGGGGGTTGAGACGGTGACGCTGTCTGAACCGAATGAGGAGCGGGCCACTTATCTGTCGGATGTCTGCAAGATTGCAATCGACAATGCGCCGGGGCGGGGGGTTCCCCTGGTTGTGGATGCGGTCGGCTACACTGCAACCCGCGCTGCGGCCTCCGCCTTGGTCAGCCCAGGCGGCGTCATCACTCATATCGGTCTGGGCGATGCGGATGGCGGCCTCGATATCCGGCGCATGACCCTGCAAGAGATCACCTTCATCGGCACCTATACCTACACCGCGCAGGACTTTCGGGACACCTGCGCGGCCATGTTCGACGGTCGCCTCGGCCCGCTCGACTGGACTGAGACCCGTCCCCTGTCTGAAGGCGCTGAGGCCTTCAGCGATATTCGCAACGGGCGCGTCGCAGCACCCAAGATCATTCTCAAACCCTAAGAAAATCTGGAGACATCGATGTCCAAACCCGCCCCAAATGAGATCCCACATCTGCTGGTTCATGAGGAGGTCGACAACGTAGGGGTCGTCGTGGTTGAGGGCCTGACGGTAGGCACAGACATGCTGTGCTGCATCACCCACGACAATTCCACTTTCCGCCTCACTGCCGGGGCGGATGTGCCCATCGGCCACAAGATCGCATTGAAAGACCTGAAGGACGGCGACACCGCCATCAAGTACGGCGAGGACATCGGCAAGGTCATCGCCGACATCCCGAAAGGCGGCCATGTCCACACGCAAAACGTCAAAACGAAACGCTGGTAAGCGCCTGAGCGAGGAACAAAGTATGTCCAAGTATTCCAATATCACCTTCATGGGCTTCCGGCGTGAAAACGGGCGCGTTGGCGTCCGAAACCACGTTTTGATCCTGCCAGTCGATGACATCTCGAACGCCGCTTGCGAAGCGGTGGCCAACAACGTCAAAGGCACGCTTGCGATCCCGCACGCCTATGGCCGTCTTCAGTTCGGTGAAGACCTTGAGACGCATTTCCGGACCATCATCGGCACCGGCGCGAACCCGAACGTCCACTCTGTCGTTGTGATCGGCATCGAGCCGGACTGGACCAAGCGCATCGCCGACGGCATTCGTAAGACGGGCAAGAACGTCGCTGAGTTCTCGATTGAGCAGAAGGGCGATTTCGAAACGATCCGCGCCGCAAGCTGGGCCGCGAAAGAGTTCGTTCACCTTGCCACGGAAATCCAGCGCGAAGAATGCTCGGTCAATGACCTCTGGGTCTCCACCAAATGCGGCGAAAGCGACACGACCACGGGTCTGGGCTCCTGCCCGACGGTCGGCAATATGTACGACAAGCTGCTGCCCGAAGGGATCACCGGCTTTTTCGGCGAAACCTCCGAGATCACCGGGGCGGAGCACATCTGCCAGAAGCGCGCCATCAACGAAGAGGTTGGCGAACGCTGGTACAAAATGTGGAAGGCCTATCAGGATGACGTGATCTTCGCGCACCAGACCGATGACCTTTCGGACAGCCAGCCCACCAAGGGCAATATCCTAGGCGGTTTGACCACGATCGAGGAAAAGGCACTCGGCAATCTCGAAAAGATCGGCCGCACCTCGCAATACATCGACATTCTCGAACCGGCTGAGGCGCCAAGTTCGGGCAATGGCCTCTACTTCATGGATAGCTCGTCCGCAGCGGCGGAATGCGTGACGCTGATGGCCGCAGGCGGGGCCGTTGTGCACACGTTCCCCACCGGGCAGGGCAATGTTGTGGGCAACCCGATTGTCCCGGTCATCAAGATCACGGCGAACCCGCGCACCGTGCGCACCATGGGTGAGCATGTGGATGTGGATGTCTCGGGCATCCTGCGCCGCGAGATGACTATTGATGAGGCGGGGGATGCGCTGATCGACATGATCCGTCGCACCGCCAATGGCCGCAACACGGCCGCCGAAGCGCTCGGCCATCGGGAGTTCTCGATGACCAAGCTCTATCGCAGCGCGTGATCTGACACAGCGGTGCCCCGCCGTTTCGGCGGGGCACCCTGTCCTGGGGGACGTTTCCATAGCCGACACTGTTCTCATCTCCATACCCGAGGCCACGTCATTGTTGACGGAGGCATTTTGCGGTGTGGGTGTTGCCGAACCGGTCGCTGCCAGTGTGGCGCACGCGTTGGTCTCGGCTGAGGCAGAGGGGCAGGTGGGCCACGGGTTTTCGCGGCTCGGCGATTACATCGCGCAGGTCCAAAGTGGCAAAATCAACGTGGCCGCGGACATCAAAGTGACCCAGAGCGCGCCCGCGGCCCTGTCGATTGACGCTGATCTGGGCTTTGCCTATCCGGCGCTCGACACCGCCTTTAAAGCAGGCGTTCCGCTAGCGCGCGAGATGGGGATCGCGGTGATGGCGGTTGGCAATTCGCACCATTGCGGCGCGCTGTCGGTTCAGGTCGAACGCTTCGCAGAGGCCGGGTTGATCGCGATCATGCTCGCCAACGCCCCCAAGGCAATAGCCCCCTGGGGCGCTCGCCAGCCGCTTTTTGGCACCAATCCCATTGCCTTTGCCACACCAGTGGCGGGCGATGCGCCGCTGGTGATCGACCTGTCGCTTTCGAAGGTCGCACGGGGCAAGGTCATGGCGGCCAAGAAAGCCGGCAAAGACATCCCCCCCAACTGGGCCCTGGATGAGCTTGGCAATCCGACCACCGATGCCGAGGCTGCGCTGAAGGGCACTATGGTGGCAATTGGTGAGGCAAAAGGCACGGCTCTGGCGCTGATGGTCGAAATCCTTGCCGCCGCCCTCACCGGCAGCGCGTTCAGCCGTGAGGCGGGGTCGTTTTTTGATGCCACGGGGCCCGCGCCGCGGGTTGGGCAGACGCTGATTGCGATCGACGCGAATATCCATTCGGACTATGCCGCGCGCGTCAAAGACCTTCTCAACACGATTTCAGGCATGGAGGGCGCGCGGCTGCCGGGACAGCGCCGTCGTGCGGCCATCGCGCGAGCGGAACGGACCGGTTTGAACGTGCCAACGGCCTTCTTTACGCAGGCCCGTGCGCTTGCTGCGTCAGCTTGAACCTTGCGTTTGGATCTAACTCGAAAAGGACATGACGTGATGCGCCGCCATAAACCCACGGACACAACCGGACCGGCAAACGAGCATCTGCCCGAGCCAACCGCCCGGGCTGCCCAGCCGTCCTGATCCAGATAAGGAGCCAGAAATGCCCAAATCCATCCTCATACCCGTTGCCATAGATCATGAGCCGCTGGTCGGTGCGAAGATCGCCACCGCGCGAAAGATGCTGGAGCCCGGCGGCACGATCACCCTGCTGACGGTTCTGGAGCAAATCCCAGGCTTCGCGGCCGAGTTCGTGACGGTGAAATCTGAAAACCACCTGACGGCGAAGATCATGGGCAACCTTGAGGCCATTTCGGACGGCGCCGAAGACATCACCTGCAAGGTGACAACCGGCAAACCGGGTGTCCGCATTGCAGAGGTCGCTGGCGAGATCGATGCCGACCTGATCATTGTGGGCGCCCACCACCCTTCGGCGGTCGACTATTTTATGGGCTCTACGGCCTCCCGCGTCGCACGTCGCGCGCCGTGTTCGGTCCTGATCCAGCGCTGACGCGCGCAACGGGGTTATTGCGTGTCTCGCATGTCCCGCAGTCGCCGTCCTGTCAGCGGTCCTGGCGCTCCGGCGCGCGATGTTTCAGAACCGGGTCAAGGTGATGGCACATCGCTGAGCGAAAAGCCCTATGACGGGCGCCGTCTGTCCTACGCCTCCACATTCACGGACCCCGTCCAGCAAGGCATCATTCAGGCCATCGAACTCGCCACGGCGAAAATGAGCCTTCTGCGGAAAATCCGCCGGTTTGAAGCGATGGGCGTGCCCCATGGCCAAGCTTTTTGGGCGCAAGCTCTGGAGGTCATGGGCATCGACATCAAAACGCCCGCCCAGGAGATCTCCCACATCCCGCGCGACGGCCCGCTCGTGGTCACGGCCAATCACCCCCACGGCCTCGTTGACGGCATGGTCATGGCGGAGCTGATCGGGCGCATTCGGACAGACTACAAAATCCTCACGCGGTCCCTGCTGACAGGTGTGGCGGAAGTTGATCAGTTCATGCTGCCGGTGCCGTTCGCCCACGATCCGGATGCGTTGGCCAAGAACATCGAAATGCGCCGGCTGGCCATGCGCCACCTTGACGAAGGCGGCGTGATCGCGCTGTTCCCAGCAGGCGTTGTTGCGTCAGCCGACCGCTTCTTCGGACCGGCCGTCGAGCGGGATTGGAGCGCGTTCACCGCCAAGATGATCCAGCGCTCGGGCGCGACCGTGCTTCCCATGCGATTTCCGGGGAGGAACAGCCGCGCCTACCAGATCGCAAGCCTCATCTCCCCAACCATTCGACAAGGATTGTTGCTCTACGAGGTCAAACACGCACTTGGCCGCGCGCAGCGGCCCTATATTGGCCATCCGGTACTGCCAGCCGACATTCAGACTTGGGCTGGTGATCCGATGGGACTGATGCGTTGGCTGCGACAGCGAACGCTCAACCTTGGGGGACCATCGTGACCCGTGATCCAATCGCCACTTCGACGGTGTATGATCATACAGCGCTCCTCGGCAGAAGCCTTGGACAGGCGCCTTGATGCAGATTTCGGCCGTCGCCAGGTTGGGGTTAGGCCTAGAGCATTGACCCTTACAATTCTGGACAGCCCTCTCGGGCGAGCCCCACTATCAGACTAATATCCACCGCGGGCCAGTGCTGACCTACGTGGCGGCGCCGCACCGCACGAGCTGGGCCATTGCTACTCGCGGCAAACCGGCCCAAACCTGCCCTTCGCCTTTGTCTCGGTCCGCCGCGGTGTGGCCCGTCGAACCGGCCATTCGCTGCGCCCGCAAAATCAAATGATGGGCGAACTCACGCAATGCGGGACGGAGCTGTCATTCTGATCAGCCCCACCTGAGTGGTCCAATTCGATTGTTAGTGCGGGATCGGCCTTTGGTCCATCCGAACGATGGTTTCCGAGGCTGGTGTGCGGTAGCCCAAAGCACTGTGTGGTCGTTTCGTATTGTAGTGTTTCCTCCATTTCTCGATCAGGATTTGGGCTTCGCGCAGGCTGTAGAAGATCTCGTCATTGAGGAACTCGTCCCGGAAGCGGGCATTGAAGCTTTCGCAGTATCCGTTCTCCCAGGGGCTGCCTGGTTCAATGTATGCGGTCTTCGCGCCAACAGCCTTGATCCAGTCCTGGACGGCCTGAGCAACAAACTCCGGCCCGTTGTCTGAACGAATGAACGACGGCACCCCGCGCAGAATGAACAGGTCGCTTAGGGCATTGATGACGTTACCTGAGTTCAGCTTGCGATCCACACGAATGGCGAGACATTCCCGGCTGTATTCGTCAATAATGTTGAGCGCGAGGAACGCTTTCCCGTCGTCGGTGCGGCAATGCACGAAGTCGTAACTCCATACATGATCACGATGCTCTGGTCGCAATCGAACGCACGATCCATCATTCAGCCAAAGCCGCCCTTTCTTTGGTTGTTTCATTGGCACTTTCAGCCCCTCCCGCCGCCATAACCGTTCGATGCGCTTGTCATTCACATGCCACCCCGCATCTCTCAGCAGCGCTGCAATCCGACGATAGCCATATCGGCCATACTGGCGGGTCAACTCTATCATGTCCGCCACAAGACGTTCTTCATCGGCACGTCCCACGGGAGTTTTGCGTTGCGTAGAACGATGCTGTCTCAGAACACGGCAAGCACGGCGTTCCGAGACGTTCAGCTTAGCCCGAACGCGATCAATACAAGCACGACGACGAGCGGGGCTCAGAAGTTTCCCTTCGCAGCTTCCGCCAGGATCAGCTTATCCAGCGTCAAATCAGAAACGGCTTTGCGCAATCGTTCGTTCTCTTTCTGCAGACGCTTGAGTTCCTTCAGCTGGTCCGTCCCCATTCCACCGTACTTCTTCTTCCAACGGTAGTACGTCTGTTCAGTGACGCCAATCTGCCGGATTGCATCCAGACGCGGCATACCTTGCCCAGTCAGAACCTCAACTTGCCATAACTTCGTGACAATCTCTTCGGGCTTGGGTCGCTTGTTTGCCATGGTCTTCCTCCGTTTTACTAAACATAGCGGAGGACCACTTCAGTGGGGGAAGACCACCATCGTTCGCCGGGTCTCAGTGCTTCTGGCATTGGCGTCCGCGATCCACGCGCCCGTTTCCGACCTCGTCGTCGCCTGACGCCCAGCTTTTCCTCGGTGTAAAGCCGATACAGCTTCTTGTGGTTCATGATCATTCCGTTGCGCTCCAGCATTACCCCGATCCGCCGGTAGCCGAAGCGACGGCGCTTGGCCGCGACGGCTTTCATCTCCTTGCGTATCTCGGGATTATCCGGCGGGCGTTCGCGCCGGACCGTCTTCGGATCGACACCGACAAGTCGGCAGGCCCGACGCAGCGAGATGTCATGATCCCGCATCGCGCGACGCGCTGCCTCTCGCCGCTCACTCGGCGTCGTCAGCTCTTTCCCAGCAAATCCTTCAGCACGACGTTGTCCAGCATCGTGTCGGCCAGCAGCCGCTTAAGCTTGGCATTCTCGTCTTCCAACGACCTCAGTTTGGCTGCGCCGGACACCTCCATGCCCCCATACTTCGGTTTGAACTTGTAGAACGTGCCCTGGCTGAGACCGTGCTTGCGGCAAACCTCAGTCGTCGGCATTCCAGCTTCCTGTTCCTTGATCATCCCGATGATCTGCGCCTCGGTGAAACGGCTCTTTCGCATTCGTTTGCTCCTTCAGAAGGTTAAGCAAACTCTACATCAGAACGAGGGAAGTTTCGGGGGGCAGGTCACTTCGCACAAAACCTACGTTTTTAATATCAATAGGCTGGCGGTCAAGCCGCTGACACAAGAGTTCGGTGGCTTTGCCATCGCTCATGCCAGCGGCCGAGGTATCGCATCCGGATTAGCTCTGTGGTTTCGTTTTGTTGCCTAGTATCGCGAAGACGACGATCAGCACCTCCAGAATAGCATAGAGAGCCATGCGGCCATGAAACCCGTCGACAAACAGGCTGATGGTGCGAACGGTCGCCATTATGCCGCCAAGCAGGACGAGCGTACGGAACCACTTTTCCTGGTCAAGGATGAAGAGGATGGAAGCGCCAACCATCCCGAAAAGCGCAGTACCCATCACGCTTTTTAGGGTATTGATGGCGGCTACTTCACCGGCCGTGATACTAACCCGAGCCATGTGTTCGGTAGGAAAGAAAGCCCAGTTCATGCCGAGATAGGACAAAAACAGCGCGACGAGGCCCATGTAGATGAGGGATGTTTTGTGAAGGACAGAGTTCATGATTTTACCTTTCTTTGGATAGGCAGAACGTCATTGTTCTGAATGGGTTTCTGGTTGTCGTTGGATGGATCCCGGCTCAGCCGCCGAGATGGGTGAGGATGAAATCAGCGGTTTCATCGACAGCACGCGCTGCCTCTGGCGCATCGGGAAGGATGTATTGGAAGACGTGCGGCATGCCTTCGTAGAGGTCCAAGACTACCTCTTGGCCACCGGCGTCTATGGCCTGGTAGTGGCGAACGAAATTGCTCAGAAAGACCTCGCGCGTGCCGCCTTGGATTAGTGTAGGCGGGAAGCCTTCGGAATAGTCTCCATGAACTGGCGAGACATAGGGGTGCTGGAAGTCTTCGGGATCAGCATAG
Source organism: Paracoccaceae bacterium (assembly GCA_965229695.1). Classification (GTDB taxonomy): domain Bacteria; phylum Pseudomonadota; class Alphaproteobacteria; order Rhodobacterales; family Rhodobacteraceae; genus JANSYL01. The sequence continues at coordinate 1,540,448 of OZ245921.1, read as the reverse complement.
GCTAAGGCCATGGGCCGCAACATGCCATCCACCCAAAGGATCGGATCAACCGCCTCAAGCGTTGCATAGGTGTCGCCTTGCGTGACGTCGATGTCAGACCAAGGCGACCAAAGCACGATGGCCCCTGGCAGACCCATGCCGTCATCCCGCATTTTCAGAACCGACCCGGCGGCCAGGCCACCACCGGCAGAATCGCCAAAAATGGCGATGTCATCCATGGCGTACCCTTGACCGAGTAAATCTTGAAAGGCGCCTGTGACCTCAGCCAGTGTGTTTTCCCACTGCGACTGCGGCGCAAGCGTGTAGTCTAGCGAGACAACCCGAAGCCCGGTGGCAGACGCAACAGCCGCCGCCGCCCCAAGCGTGGTTCGGGTGTTTTGAACCGTGTAGCCGCCGCCATGGGTGTAGACGATGACTTGCCCGTTGTCTGACCAGCCGTCAGGCCGAACATCCAGCGCCGGGATATCGCCAAGCTCTATTTCCGTGACCGACACGTCGAACCGAGCCAGAGCTGCCCCGTACAGAGGGTCATATTGCGCGGCCACGCGGTTCTGGACGAATTGCCACAACTCCGTCTGTTCCGGCCCAGGCATTGGGCCTGCGGCGCGAATATCGGGGAAGCTCGCGTAGAAATCTTGCGCCGCCTCTGAAATCGTCGTTGGGATCGGTGCGGGAACCTCATGAGCTTGCGCCGTTGGCGCGAAAACAAGCGTCGCGGCCAAGACAGTAGATGCGATGGGGGTAATGCGGGACATACCTAAATCTCCATTTGCCGGGTCCATCCTTTCGGGCCCAAATTGCTGTGAGAGAACTGAGTTGGTGCGGCTCACCGTTCGCGGGCGGCCAAGAATCTGATTTCTTCGCGCACTCGAGGCCAAAGGACGATCAGCGCGATGGTCGGAAGAACGACCATGAGCACCACGAGGTAAGGGATTGCCGTCATCATCTCGGGATCACGACCGAACCAATAGGAGTTCGAGAAGTCTGACACCTCGGTCATGACGCGCGCCAGAAAGGCCAGAAACAGTGCGATGTAGCTGCGAAACACAAAAAGCGCGAGCGCCAAGCCCACCACATCAATCACGTTGCGGGTGATGTAGAGAGACGAGAGATAGGTTGCTCCAGCCTGATCGGGATGCATCACGGTGATGTCTTGCATCCCGACAACTGTGACGCCCGCAACAAGGATCAGATCGATCACGATCAGAACCCAGATCCAAATCGGGACAAATCGGTTCTTTTTGTCAGTGGCCATTGGAAGTCTCCAAGAATGATAGCTCGTTAGGGATGCTGGCACATGCCGCATCGTCAGCTCTGGTTGAGGGTTGGAAGAGTGCGATGGCCCGGAAAGGCCATCTCAATTCCGGATCAATTCAGAAATTCGCTGATGCGCGGCGGCGTTCGAGGATCTTGCCGTCCGCCCATTTGACCAGCGCTTTGGGAAGAACGGAAGCTACCGCTTCGATCCTCGGATTAAACAGCAGGCGATGCGCCTCTCCGAAATTCAACCGTGTCCCGATGATGAGGGCGGAGGTGTGTTCCTGTTCGGGGTATTTGGTGAGCATCTTCTCAATCACCTCATCCGAGGAACTGCTGCTTGCGAGCACGGCTTCATAGTCTTCGATGTAGCCCAGGCTATAGTCGATGGCGGCTTTGGGTGTCAGTTTGTCGGCCCAAGTGCGCACGACATGGCCCGGGATGACCACTTCAAGGTCCATTTCCTTGTAGCTGCGCAGCTGTTCTTTCCACTTCGCGCGGCTTTTTTCGGTGCTGCCACCCAGCATCATATGGGCGCCAAAATAACAGATGTCGGTTGGCAACAGGGCTTTGAGGTCAGGGATGTACATCACGGTGTGGGGTTCATCCTCATTGCCGATGGCAACATCGCCATATTGGTCGTGCCAAAGCTGGATCTCACGGCCTTCCAAAATCAGCTTGTCGGTGTCCAAAGCTTCGAAAGGCAGTGATGGGACGGCTGCGTTGTCGCCATAGCGCTTGCGTGCCATCTCATCGTCAGCGTCCATACGCAGCTGTTGCAATTCGGCGACTTTCGGCGCGGCCACGCATTTGGCATCTGGAAAGCGCTGCTTAAGGATGGTCGCGCCTTGCGAGTGATCAAGATGCGCGTGATCCAGATAGATATAGGTCAGCTTGCGCCCGGTCTTTTCAATTTCGTCGGCAAGGCGCTCGGCAGCATATTTGGTGGCCTGCGCTGTAACGCAGATCACCTCTTCGTCGCCCATGATCAGGCTCGACGATACGTTGATTTCATTGGATTGCGATATAAAATGTAACAGTTTCAAGGGGCTGCCTGGAACCACGGCCTCATAGATCCGAAATGCAGGGCCTTCCAATCTTCCCGGGATCGAGCCCTCGGCATCTTGCCCACCACCTTTGATCCAAAATGCCAACGCCGTGAGCGCCAGAGCGACAAAAGCCGCCACCCAAAAGGCGGCAGGCGACAGGAAAAAAAGACCAACTAATAGCGCAAGCCCAACTACAGGAATGATTATCTTTCTCATCGCGGTCTACCTTTCCGTCTAGAGCCCGGAGTATCCTTCTGGTTGTATTGACCCGATGGTTAGTCGCTTAACGATCTCGTGTCTGCTTTCGACCTCGTTTCTTCAACAATGCCCTCTGGATTTCGAAAAATGACCTCTTTCGGCGCTGCGAAGTGCCTTATTCTCTCAGCTAAACTAGATGATCCCGCGACCCGAGAATCGACCACTTGCTATGCGTCCTTCAGAGGATCACGCTATCTTAGACATTACCGCGACGCTCTCAGACGACACTCGGCTTTGGGAACCGAAGCGCGCTGGACGCTTGGGCCAAACGAGAGCTCTACTCGCGGCCAACGCTCCGAACCAAACGATGGAACAGCCAGGTTCGCAGCACTCTTTGCAAATGAGCGACTGTCCAGGCACCGACCAATCCAGTCGCAATGAAGCAAAGGATGCTAGCTTCTAGTCCTTTCGAACCTGGATAGAAGGAAACGGGTATAAGAGGATTAATCTGGCCGTGTGAAAACGTTCCGGCTGAAGAAGGAAACCCTTGGGAGATTTTGACATACCGTATGACCAAGGCCGCCGATCAAGTTTCTGAGATGAAGTCAACTAAGTCAGCCTCGATCTCATACAAGACACCCTGCGGGAAGTAGGTTGCCCTTGCCCGGAGCGTCGTAAGGTTGGAAAGCAGTGTCGTTCCAAATCCTTCTTTATTGGGTTCTCGGATATTGGTTAGGCCACTTTCGGCCCAAACCAACCTAAACTTATCGTCAGACAGCTTCCAACTAACATCCAATCTACCACTCTCCTGACTAAAACAACCATATTTTAAAGCGTTGGTAAGTAGTTCATGAACTACCAAACCGATATCTTTCGTCGCTTCTATGGTGAGTTCGATGGTTGGCCCACTCAACTGCACCTGATTTTTGGCGCTACCAAGCAGAAGTTCCAGCTCTTCAGTCAGGATCTTACGAACGTCCATGCCACCCCAATCGCCTCTTGAAAGCCTAGCATAGTTCCTTGCCATCGCTTCAAATCTCGCCAATAAAGAATTGGCGAACGAATGTAGGGACTTCGATTTTTCCAAAGAAAGCCGAGTTATACCGTTGACAACGGTCATTAGATTCTTAACGCGATGATCCAGTTCACGTGTGATAACTTCGTTCCGCCGCTCTGCCGAGACTTGCTTTGAGACGTCTTGGGCTATCTGAATCACATGCGTAATATTGCCCTTGGAGTCAAAGTACGGAGCTTGCACGACTCTCCAGTATCGGATTCCGGGTTCGCCGTTGCCGTCCACATAGCGATAAGGTTGTGCATTTAACTCAGTAGTTTCTCCGTCTAGCGCCCTGATAAATGCGTCACGAAAAGGATCAACACGTTCTGAAGTATCAGGGAATAGCTCTTCTAATTTGCCACCGGAAAGCTTTTCAGGCCCGCCTCCCATGGCGTTTCGAAATGCCGAGTTTGTGAAGACTATTCGCACCTGCCTGTCAAAGACAATTGCTGGAATCGGAATGGATTCAAACAAATCTTTGAAATCGATGTCCGTCACGCCAACGGAACTATCGTGGTTCTTTGTCAACTTCTCGATCCCTCGAAGTTAGGTGTTTTCGCCCCCGACGCAGTTACTTCCAAACTGGGCGTGTGTCCATCAAAACAGTCGAACCCGGCCGAGAGCGCCAATAGGCAAATGGACGAAGTATCGCAGCCAGACGGACCTCAGGACGTAGGCGTCAAACCGCTATCAGGAGCACCTGGTGCAGCGCTCGCCGATACTTTTTTCGTGTTAGCTTGACCGAGTCTCGCACACGACCGCACCGAGGCAGAAGTTATCGCCGTGAGGAAGCAGCGAGAGCCAAGAGCCTTGGAAGGGCTATGTTAGGAGGGGAAAGAAACTGAAAACCGTTTAGCCAGCCTGTGGTTGGTTTATCTGCGAGCTTTCCTGGGTATTGCATTTCAGCGGTTTCATAGAAACGCGAGGTTACGCGCGCCTGTACTCCGTAGGCGTGACCTCAAAAGCTTTTCTGAAAGCCGCTGAAAAATGGGCTTGGTTAGAGTAACCAACCATATTGGCGACTTGATCAATGCTCAACTCCGTATTGCGCAAAAGACGCTTAGCTTCTTCAAGTCTCTGGTGAACTATGTAGCGGTATGGTGAGGTGCCCAAGCTTCTTTTGAATTGGGTCGAAAAGTAATCCTTGTTAAGGCCCACTAAATCTGCCAGCTCTGATAGAGGAAGATCACGGTTAAAGTGCTTCTCAATATAGCCAAGCACAGTTTTTAGTACCTGCGGCGGCAGACCCGTCGGCGCGTTATGTTTGGTGCCAGCGTATTCTGAATCTAGGCGAGAACCCTGCGGAGAGGTATTGCCAACAGACGTCAACTCAACTGCGGCAAACACATCCTCTTTTGTGAATGGCTTTACTATATATCCGTCGGGCTCATAAGCTTTTGCCCGCCGAATCGTATCTCCATCAGAAAAGGCCGTGACGAAGATTATCTTCAAGTCAAAATCTTCACGAAGCGATTGAGCCAATTGTATCCCATCCTTCATTCCCTTAAGTGAAACGTCAACCAGCACCATTTCCGGCAGCTCGACTTTCGCTAGGTATAAAGCATTCTCGTAGTCAGATGCCCTTCCAACCACCTCATGGCCGAGCTCGGCGATAATGTTTGAAAGATCGAGCGCAGTGATGATCTCATCTTCTACAACTAGAATTCGCATGAAGGGTCCTCGGGCGCGTGCAAGATGCCTTGCGGTTTAACGCTTTCTGGGAAACTGCTCGTACACGTCATGTGTTTGGTCCATTGGTATATTTAATCGAAACAGCAGAGCGTCGCTCGGCTTATTCGGTAGTTCGATGTCGAAATCGATGTCGGCGTATTGCACTTGACTTTCTGCTAGCCACAATCCGAAGCAGTGTTTGGACGCATTGATCAACTCACGAGGCGCCTTGCGTCCTTTCGCCGAGATTTCGAGCCTTAGCCGGTCGGTGCTATATAGATAGATGTGAATCGGCGGTCTGCTAGCGGTAGCTCTCTTATCCAGCGCTACAAAACAAGAAAGTGCTTCGCTGAAAACGATCCCCGAGGAAAGCCCAAGATCAAAGTCCAATAAATCCTCCCGCCCTTCTAGCTCACAAATGATGCTTTGATCTGAAAAGATCTCCACTTGAGCAACGGCGTGCCTAATAAACTGAGATAGATTGAGCTTTGATGAGCCATTAACCCACTCGAGTCCCTGGTGGATTTGCGCAATAGTCATTAGTCGTCGGTTAATATCTAGCAGCTCCTTTTTTAAATCTATTTCTTGGGCGCTGAGCTTGTCGATATTGAGCCGCTGTAGGTTAAAGATGCTAGACATCATCTGAGCACTGTTTCTGAAGCGGTGCACGAGCTCTCTACGAAGGTGGTTGTCATGTGATGCGTCTGCCATCTCAAAATCGATCATGGTTTATTCTATTCTCTTACTGCTATTCCAACTGGTAATACTTTATTGAGCGCGCGCCGCTACGAACGGTGCCGTTTTTTTGGAGGTTGAAACCAGCGAGATGCTTATCCAATAGCCACATCTTCGTGCCAACTTCAGATGATCGCATGGCGCGGTTTTAATGATCTCTAAATCGATACCTCCAGAGAATTTGGGCTGTTTGGCAAGACGGTATGAAATACCGAAAACCAGAGTAGGTTATTGATCATAACACGGCATGACCGACCCGTTTCGAGCGCACCGCAGGCCAGGAGACGAGGGCAGTTGTTTGGCATATTGCTCCATCTAGTATTCATCGCCGACGAACGTTGCTGGTATCGTATAGAACTCAATCGAAGTGACCCGGGCTGTCTGGGTTGCATCCAGCCCGCGGGCTGGATGCTCCTTTTCCCAAAGAACGGTTTCGTTTTCTACAGATGCGTTTTGAACCACTCCAAGGCGCGTTCGCAGCTACGTTCGTAGCCATCGAAGTAGATGCCGTAATGGTCGATCCCAGGTATCTCTTCATAATAGCTTTCAACGCCGCGCTCCTGTAGCCGCTTATACGCAGCGCCGCCGCTTATGTCGTTTGCAAACATCTCTTCGTTCCCTGCCACCAATATCTGGGTTGGAACATTTATCAACTCGGCCTGATCGCCAACTTTGTACTGTAAGAACCGGCCAAAATGTGGCGTACCGCGAAGACCGGGGAGAACGTCGGGCGGACCCTGCGGGATTGGAGCTGTTTCCCCGCGCGCGATCTGCCGCGCCCGGAATCTCGCTGCAGGTACCATCTGTTCTTGTGTGTTGAAAACTGCTGGCACTTGAATCGATAGCGCCTTGAGCCGATCATCCAGTGCCGTCGCATAGAACGCCGTACCCCCGCCAAAGCTTGTGCCCCAAGCTCCAATTCTGGCTTCATCGACGTTCGGCTCACCTTCCAAATAGTCTAGAGCCGACAAATAGCAGGACACCCAATCCATTGGGTCGAGCAGTTCGTTGGCCATACGAACCTTTGCCGTGGCCTCGAACTTGTCATCAAAGTCTGTCAGTTTTTCCACGATCATCAGTCGGCCCTGTGATGCGCCCCAGCTTGCCTGACTAAACGAAATTGCGATCATCCCCGCTTCAGCGAAAGCCGCCGCGTAACGCTCGCAGGTTAGCTTGTCACCTCCCACACCGTGCGACATGACAACTGCCGGTCGCTTGTCGTTTTCTTCGAGGTCCTTGGGGCGGAATATGTCAGCGTCAAGCGACAGCCCCAAGCTCCAAACTACTACAGTTTCCCGTTCTACAGAATCTGGCATTATCAGTTCTGGGTAGACAATCGAGTTCTCTTCTGTTCCAGCCATATGGTTGTCCTCCATTGCGACGGCCTGTTGTACTTGGCGGCGCCGTGGTGAATTTCTTTCGATCTCAGCAGCGATTTAGAGTCGGATACTTTTGAAATTCCATCAGCGCCTATGGTTTCGGAGTGACGGTTTTTCGGTTCTATGCTCCTTCGATGTACGGGTCCGAGCGTCCTTTTGGCGTTGCTAAACCCGATCGTTAGTCGCTTCAGTGTCGCGTGTCTTCTTTCGACCTCGTTTCTTCAACAACGTCCTCTGAATCTGGAAAAATGCGCTCCCGGCCTGCGCCGCATTGATCGCCAGCTTGTCAGCTTCAAGGAAGGCGCGGTCGCGAGTTCAGAACCATGAAGGCCTCCGACGGCGACCAAGATTTTGAAAGACTGCGCCAGTCAAATCCGAGATACCTCGCTGCACTCGTGGCAAAGGCCTATCGGCCCAAACCTGCCGTTCAGCTACTCTTTTTGTTGCTGCGGTCGCAGCCCGCGAAGCCGCCATTCGCTGCCGCTGCGAACACTGAAAGTGTTCGGATGTCTGCACTGCGGGACTTTGCTGCCTTTCGTCGCAATCTCGGTTCTAGGGCTACGAATACACGCAGCTAAGGAGCTTGCTTCTTTTCTGAGTGTAGATCTCAAACAGTCATGCTGATCTAACTGCTATGTGCGCCTACAATCTGTGAACTAAGGTTCAATGACGTCATTCGAAAAAACGACTCAACGTTGATTTTCAGGCAATCCTCTTGGAATACTGGATGGGTTGACTTGTCCGGGCGCGTTTCTAACTTGCCAATTGGCTTGAAGGCCGGTCAATCCGGGCAAGCCAAACCGCGAGCGCAAATCAGAGAACCTGATATTGGACCGGGGCGGCAATATTCCGGGCACCTGGCCAGAGGAGAGGTGCAGTGGGTCACCCTCAACGTATTCTATTGCACTCCCAAGAAGAGAAAAGGACGGTCGGCAGCTTTCACGCCCGCCAGATGCGCCTGTGACGGGATTGAAGCTCGTTGGGGGGTAGGTGAAACAAGTCTCGCTTACGAAGTTGATTGAAGAACGTACGCGCCAAGACCCTACAACAGCTCGGCTATTTCCAGCATACCAAAGGTAGGCTGACCCGCTTGGCGCGAAATACTCAAATTGAGTTCCGTGCAAACCGTCGTAGAAGCGCACAGTCCGGCCAGAGATACGACTTTGTACCGAGACAGGTTGCACCGATTGAATTGCAGCTTCGCGGTCGGTGGTGCTAACGGGTTGGCACCCAACCAAAGCGATGGTTACCAAAAATGTCGGTACCCAGCGCCAACCAGTCAATTTCCGAGCCGCTCTGTTGATGTACGCCGCCCGCCTAGAGTTCGGCATGTCAACACTCCCGCCAATTCGCAAACGATCATGTTCATACAGAAAACGATTCTGCTAGAAGTCTTCGCTGAACTCCTCAATCGCGAGCCGTAGACGACGTTTGCAAATCACTCCAGCTATGCTGTCAGATGTTGCAATAGATTTACGTTTCGTCATCCAGCGAGGATGCATATATGTTCATTGCAGCAGCGTAACACGTTCGGAAATTCATAGGAGAGTTAAGGCTCTTATCAGACCTACGATGCGGTGCAGCACCCCGGCACTAAAGCGAGCGCGACTCACGGCCCAAAGCGGAAGTTCAGCTTTGCTGTACGTGCGGCATTGCGCACCCCAAAGCGGACTTTGAGGTCAGGCTGCAGCTATCGTCCGGTTTGGGCTCATTTCCGCTATCCAGGCTGTCACACTATGCCGCACAGGAGCTTACCTGAAAGTGGCGTTTGTTTCGGTGGACAAGGTCCATCTGTCATCGCGCTGTTGAGTGCGTCAGCGACACTTGCCTGGTGCAAGCCGACGGAGCAACAAAGACATGCGAAAAACAGCACATGCGCCCTCCCTGTCCTGCGAGGAAAACGTTAAGGCGCTTCGGGCCAGAAATAGCCCTTACTGGAACATCCTGGAGTTCTGTCGCCACATTGGTTTGCACAAACCCCCTTCTGGCAAACTAATGTGGATGGCCCGAGTTCGCCGTTTGGATGGCGGTTATAGGCAAACAAGACTTGGGTCACATTTTCTAAGTCAAGTCGATGGCCTCAACTACAAGCAAGCGTTGGCTCTCGCCAACGACTGGTTCAACCAGCCGGAGATATTGGCAATTGCGTCCGAAAAGTACCCAGCAGGCGTCAACACCAAGCTGAACTACTCGAGAACGGGAGCGCGCTTCACGGTAGGTGATGCGATGCACGCCTTCGTGGAATGGAAGCGCATCGCAGCCGCGAGATCATACTTCGAAACTACGCTGTCGCTCATCAATCATCACATCATCCCTCGTCTCGGCCGTTTGCCGGTAGAAGAGCTCAGCCAATCGGTGTTCACAGCCTTCTGTATAGATGTTCTTGAGACTGCACCGAAACGAGGTCGAGGGCGCGAAGGGGCGCGAGTTCGCCTCGAACTCCTTGATCATGAACGACTTCGTAAGAGGAAAAAGACCCTCAACACAGTGATCGGCATTCTCCGAACTGCAATAGAGATGTCTTGGGAAAACGGCGACGTCGATAGTGAGTTGTATTGGCGGCGTCTTCGGAGAGTACCGCACGCCGATACGCCGCGACAATTCTTTTTGACGCGTGCCCAAGCAAAACGCTTGATTGCCTCCTGTCGGCCAGACCTAGCTTTATTGGTCCAAGGTGCTCTGTATTCCGGTTGCCGAGTATCTGAGCTCGCCCGGCTTAAAGCACGAGACGTTGGTAGCCACGTGTTTGGCATCTACGTTGCGCCCATGAAGAGCTATCGCGGGCGGTATGTCGTGCTCCCGAATGAAGGCATGACATTCTTTTTAGACCAAGCCGAAGCTTTAGATGACGAGGACCTCGTCTTCAGAATGGCCTCCGGACGGTCTTGGATTGGATCCCATAAGCATCTGTTCAAGGAGGCCGTGCGACGTGCCGGTTTGCCCGAAGCCTTCGTATTTCATGGTCTTCGGCACACATATGCAAGCCAGTTAGTGCAGGCAGGAACGCCGCTAGCAATGATTGCCAAACAGCTCGGCCATTCCAATACCGACACTGTCAGTCGGACTTATGGTCACCTATGCTGCGATGGCCTTGAGAGCGAGATCTCTCGTCGATTTGCACCACTTCAGAAAGCGAGAAGGGATTTGAGGCTGCAACGTCTGCGAGACACATTGCAAAGTAAGACAGAGCCTCAATGGTCCTGGCCGAGAAAGAATCGGAGCAAGGCATCTGGTAAGCTAGTGAGCTTGCTACGACAGCGGGAGGAAGAGCTTAGATAATTCCGGCAGTCAACGGTTGTCGTTGTCGTTGTCGTTGAGAAGTGAACGCCGCAATGCGCCGGACAAAGCGGGAACCTGGCGATCAGCGCAAGGTAGCAAACCGATCTGAGAACATGCCATTCGTTAAGACTACAGCGAAACACTCACAATCATCTCGAAACTCTGTCCCGCGATCATGGTACATTGGCTTTGCTTAGGGCGCTGCTTTGTTCGCCCATCTACGCTTCAAATGCGCCGTTGCTTTCCGATTGGCTCACAGCGATCAGCCTGGCCTGTTGCACTGATGCGGGGACAGGCGGCGTTAACGCTTGGTTAAGGAGTCAGGTGTTATGCATGGCTAACTCAAGGAGGTTGCCATGCATAACACCTTGAACGCCGAAAAGTATCTCGCGCTGGAAGACGCGCTGTTGGACTACGTCGAGAGGTTCGGACCCACCAACAGAGTGTTGGCATTGTATTCGAACCAGGTTCTAGATCGCACAAGCGAACCGATTGCCATCGGCTCTCGCGATGGCACTAATGAGAAATTGAAAGCAACTGGCGAGGGGCAAGATGAAGACTGACATATTGGGTCTCGTCCGGTTCTGCATGGTCCTGGACACGCCCCGCGGCTTCCCGGCTTTGCTGCGATATAATCGCGCGGAACGTGAAGCCATTATCTTCAACGAAAGCCACCTCAACCAGCGGCTTTCGTTGCTCGAAAATGTGCTGCTTCCGTCGTTGCGAAATCAATCGGATCAAAGCTTTAAGCTAGCGATCCTGACCTCTTCGAACCTGCCTAGAGCATTTGCGAAACGGCTGAAGGCTATCGCGGCGCGTTTTCCATTCTCGTTTATTGTCGAGATTGATCCGGCGCACATACTCAAGCGCGCTTGCAGGATGGCAATGCGACGGGTGTCATTGGAGCAAAACGAGCGGTGGGTGACCTTTCGGATCGATGATGATGATGCTTTGAGCCAAGACTACGTGGCGCTCCTGCGCGAAAAGATGCGTGTGGCTGCAAAGAGCGGTGTGGTCACGATGGCACCCGGCTTGGAGGTTATCACCGACGGCAACGTCCGATATCGCCGTGATCCGAGGCCTTGCAGTGGTGCGGGTTTGGCTATGGTTGCACTCGCTGATGAAGTCGATGTCGTTGACAAGTATCTGTCAGTGTTCCAACTCGGACCTCACCGCGACGTGGCTAAGAAGCTGGACGTCGAGACTGTTGAGCAAGAATTTGCATTCCTCCGGCTTATTCATGGAACAAACGTGAGTGGCGTTGGTGCTGCTCCTTCAGGGTATCTGGAAAGCGGCCCCGCTCATGAAAGCCTGCGAAACTCCTTTGCCATTGATTACCCCGATGCATTCGAGAGCTACCTCGCAACCATCTCTGCGAGCTGAAGCAAGCTCGGTCAGGCGCGTGAAAGAACAGTGTTGAGGCCCTAGCAGCCTATGATCTCCCCGAAGGCAAACTGGGGAGACGAAAATGAAGCGGCGGTTCTTGGAGAAGGTCACCGAAACTCAACTTTTGCATGGGTTTCAGGACTGCCCATTTAGCCAACCTGCACATGTGCGCTCGGCACGCATGCGCCCGACGCCGCATTGGCACAGGATAATGGTAGGCCGGCACTTTGGTCTTCATAGACCCGATGCCACAACCTGCAATTGGATGGCACGCAGCCTTACCCAAGGCGACAAGTACATTCAGCGGTGCCTCGGACCGGCTATGCCGGGAGATCGAAAGGCGGTGCCCTACGATTTGGCGGTTAAGCGCGCCGTCGAGTGGTTCATGACCGGCGATGTAGGGGCCGAGGCGCACCATCCGAAACATCGAAAGAAGATGAGTGAGTTATCAATCTGCCCTATCGGGGACGTCTACACCGTTGGGCACGCTTTGGCAGATTACTTGAAATGGTCAAAGTTTGCGCGTTCGGAGGGTGGCCACTACAATAACCTTGTGTTGATCAACTACCATCTGGTGCCTTTGATTTCTTGGATACCGATTGAGGAGTTCAACGGGCAGAGCCTGCAGAAGGTGGCGTCGGCAGTCGTGAGCAGGCCACCTAGACGGGGCTTTCAGGTGCTTGATGCATCAGACGGTCAGGCGGAGCTCAACAGTGATGATCTGCGCCGCCGAAAACGCACATTCAACTCGCTCGTGACGATACTGCGAATGGCCTTTCGTTATGCGTGGGAGAATGGCCATCTGGAATCTGAACGGTCGTGGAAATGTTTGAACCGCGTTTCTGTCGTGCATCAACCGAGAACGATATTCCTGTCGCGCGAGGAATGCAGGCACCTGATCGCCAGCTGCGAGCCAGCGCTTCGTAAACTGGTGCTCGGCGGCCTCTACACCGGATGCCGCGTTGGAGAACTTGCGACACTCCGGGTGAGTGATGTCGCGCGAGAAGGCTTTGGGGTATCGATTGCAGCTGTTAAGCGGAGCCCGCCCAGATTTGTTTACCTGCCGGATGAAGGCATGCGGTTTTTCTTACAGGAGTGCCATGGAAAGGCTCCGAATGATTTGGTCTTCCGATCCCCGGCGGGCCTACCATGGAAAAAGCAGCACAGCCGCATGTTCCGCCGAGCCGTTGCACGCGCGGGCTTGCCGAGTGAGTTCGTATTCCACGGCCTTCGGCACACCTACGCCAGCGAACTGCTTCGACAGGGGGCTTTCCTTGATACTGTCGCGAAACAATTGGGCCATGCCAACACACTGACCGTCATAAAAACGTATGGGCATTTGGCCGCCAGAGATCGGGAGGAACAGGTTCGAAACTGCTTTGCGCCGCTCCAATCTGAGCATTACCAGGCCTGTCAAGAAAATGAGACAGCCATCCAAGAACTCCGTGATACCCTGAGAGCGGGCCAGCGCGAACTCTATAGAATTACCAGCCCGATCACCTCGACCCCAAGGGTGTCGCACGCACGGCCAAGTATTGAGGTGATGCGGGTGTTCGATGGGTTGGAGCGAAACAGTTAATCGAGCAGGCGCTCAATCCGATGGGAATTGAATCGCCATCGATCACACCTAGGCCGGTTTACGGGTCGGCCTCGTCAGCAACAAAGCGCGGTGACGGTTCTTAACACTCGCTGAGGGCACAATTAAGAGTCTCTAGCTGCGTTCGGCCCAGATACTACGGAGCTGGTTGCCTAGTGTTGTAGGGTCAAAGGGTTTCGCGATGACACCAAGAGCGCCTTCCGCGATCAATTCTTCTCTCATCGCATCCTCAGCTGCGGCAGTCATGAAGACCGCTGGCGGATGATCGATAGGGTCTCGGTTCTTGATGGCGCCCCACAAATCCTTGCCGGTCATGTCTGGCATCATCAGATCAAGTAGTAGCAAGTCGGGCGAAACATCGCCAAGTGCTTCCAGGGCCTTTGGTCCAGAATCGAACTGGTGAAGTGTGAACTGATCAAGCACAGAAAGTGCGATTCTTGTTATTTCCAATATGTCTGCGTCGTCATCGACATGCATGATCGCCTCAAGCTGAGACATTGTTACTCCCTTAAACAAGTAGGACTCCGATGCCAAGCATGAAATCCTCGTTCCTGCTTCCTGAAAGCCACCATTTGTTTGGGTACGGTGCACTTTGTGATCAACTAATTTGCTTGAGTTCTCTAGCTCTTTCGCCCAGGTTCACGCCCGCAATTCTGTCCCGGGCGTTTCGGCCCAAGTTGTATGCGCCGAGCCTCGTGGACCCGCATAAATCAACACCTATTAGCGCAAGTTTCTTGTTGAGCTGTCCATACTTTCGCGGCGTGGATATCTGCGAAAAGCCAAACAAGCGCTTATAGAACTTGAGGCGGTCACAGCTTACTGCGGCCACGCCATAGTCTGCCCGATTAGCATCGGCGAAATGCGAGTATAGGCGCAATGTATGGCGCGCAATTGAAAACCTCAGAGCACCGAGCCCTGGTTCCACTGCGAAACGGGCACCGTCCACAATCTTCAATCCTTTGTCGATCTTTGGCGTTAGCATGTCGTTGAATGCCACCATGGTCGCAGACTTTGCGCTGCTTGCATCCAATAGGTGTAGGCGGATTGTCCCAACGATTTGGCCGCGTAGTTTTATCATCAGCACTTTTGCTGAATCTGCAAAGTCGTATTCGTCAAGAAAGGTTTCGTCGGCACGGGCCCCAATCAAGCCTTCAGAAGCATAGCAGCGATACCTAAAGGTCCCGACGTCGTGGAGATCACGCGCTGTTAGCGCTTCAGACGCCTCGAATCTCATGAGCGGACGGTGCTCAACTTGGGAAGTATCTTAGGTAGCAAGAAGCCTACATTTTCTTGATACCTAAGGTAGTCCTCGCGGTGTCGCCCGTTCCTCAAAATGCGTTCCTCGAGCAAGGCTGAGTAGCAATAAATGAACAAAAGGGCTATAAAAACGGACACTGATGCGAGGTGTTGCGTTCCGATCATACACGCAAGCCAAAAAACGAGATAAGACAAATAGAACGGATGTCTAATAAACTTCCACGGGCCGCTGGTAATTATTTTGTCTATCCTTGCCTCCTTGCCAAAAGCGAGCGATAGATTTTTTCTGAGGCTATGCCGCGCCGCCCAGCCAAACAGCAAGAATGCCGCCGAGATTAGGACGACCGTTGCAACGCTATTGCTAAGGTTTGACCAATAGGCGTGAACCAAGAAAGCAAACAATCCGACCAGTGAGAGGGCAGAAATTACATACATCCCCAGGGGGTATTTCTCTGACGCAAAATGCTGTTTTGTCGCAGCTGAAATAACAAGGAAATATCCAAGTGCGAATAGCCCGACGACAAAATCTATCATGAGTTCCATCACCTCGAAAAACAGGCGATTTCAAACGCCTACACTCGTACTCAGAGTGCTGGCGGCAAATCTGCCCCAGGTTTCGTTTTTCGGTATGACGCCCTTCCACCCAGCGATTTACCGACTCACTTGATGATAGATTTCTGAATTGGGTACCGCAAGCGCCAGGTTCATTGGTTTGCGATGCGAAGCGCCGCGGGCCGCGAAACGCTGCTAAATCTCTGGATAAAATTTACCGGTTAATTGGCTCGCTATTCCGCTAGGCTTCTGGAATCTCTATGCAAAATGTGGTTCCGGCGCCGAGCTTGCTATGATAGTCGATACTCCCCCCGGAAGCTTCGACAATTTCACGCGCAATGCTCATGCCAAGGCCAGTCCCACCGAACTGCCGCTGCTTCGAAGAGTCTATTTGCGTAAATCGTCCAAAGACCTTGTCGCGAGAGCCTGCTGGGATTCCCACACCATAGTCACGCACGAATATCTTGATTTTTCCAAGCTCACTGGAGAACCAGACATCAACGCTCCCTTGCTCAGGCGAGAACTTGGCCGCGTTCGATATCACGTTGCCCAAGACCTGCATGAGTCGTGCTGGATCGACCTCGATGTAGGAAGCAGAGGTGCTCTCATCTTTCAGATTTAGTGTAACGCTATATTGCTGGGCGAGGCCTTGATGGGACTCCAAAGCGTCTGCGAGTAGTGTGGAAACTTCGACCCTTTGCTTCTTCAGGCAAAGTTTGCCCGCATCAATCTTCTGGATATCGAGCAGATCATCAACCAATGACGCCAGTCGACTCGAGTTTCGGCCCGCAAGCTGAAGAAGCGAGTTTGCCTCCGAAGACATCTCGCCAAATTTGCCTGTATTGATGAGTTCGAGGGAGCCTTTGATTGAGGTCAATGGCGTTCGAAGCTCATGGCTGACGACTGAGACGAACTCGGATTTGTGGACTAGCGCGGCCTTTGCGCGGTCATGTTCGATCTGAAGGTCTTCGAGCCGTTTCAAGTCCTGTCGGTACATGTTCAGAAACCCCAACGAGCAATCGATGAGGAAATACATAACGAAGACAATCGTAAAGAACTGAAGCCACATCTCGGACGACAGCGGCGGCCGATAGACCCAGAGGTCATGTGCTGTGATTGCGAGAAACGAAACACCATAGAGCGTCAATCGAATTGCAAGAGCATTGGCGATATGATGGTTGCGCATCGCCGCGTAGAGCGCTGCCGCGAAGAGGCAGAACAAAGCTGTAAACTTCCCAGAACCGTCTTCGGTTATGCCGACCCAAACTGCATAGGTGCATATCGCGAGAGCGCTCAAAATCGTGTTTCCAATGAAGCCCGCGAACGCGAGGTTGGTTGCTCGCTGGTCGCTGTCTTCGATTTTCTCAACCTTGCTAGCCAGCTTGAGGTCAAAATACTCGCAGAGCATACAAACTGAGAAGAACAGCGCGGCTTTCCAGGGAACGAAGAACCAACCAGTCAAGAGAGCGATAGCGACGAAGATGCTTTGCCGCTGAAAGGTCAATGTCACGACGGCGCGGGAGTAGTCGCGGATGTTTTTCAGCAAACGTCTCGCGGGTTCTTGCGCATCGATTATCTGATAATCAGCATACATGTGCCTACCCGCGGAGCCTTGCCAAGAGCTTAGCTCGGGCGAAGTTCTGTTTCTCAGTTCGGTCGAAATGAGCCGAGGCTGCCGAAGCAAGCCTATCAGCGCTGATGGCTCTTGCTGGTGTGCACATTGGCTCGCTGCTCTGCTATTGTTGGCTTCTTCGCCATTTGCCTTTTCATTGCTGCTCAGATTTAGCTCCGGCATGTGTCGAAACTTTGATCGGAACGCGGCCTGAATTCTGTATTTTTGCGCCCATGACGCAGCAAAGGCGTCGGGATGCAGCACCGAAGTTGTTTAGCGGAACGCGCGCATTCAAGAGAGCTCGATAGGTCGATCTTCGCCATGATCCCAATAGCTCTGTTCGGACCATATCTGTCGAAGAACCTCTCCCTGTCCGGCGAACGTAGCACCTGTGTGCTCGCACGCGTAGATTCGATCGGTTCGAAAATGGCGAAGAGCGCCACGCAATTCGCACCACGCTGCCAGTAGGACCGCGTCAATGTGGTAAACCACGGCTATTGGGCGGATTTCCCTTGTCGTGCGCACGCCGACTGCGTCCTCATACTCAATCCTGAGACCTCGTTCTTCTCGGACTGCGGCGCGTAGCATCGCTTTGGAGACGCAACCCAGTTCTGGATCATCGTCGGGCGCCCCCCAAGGGGATACCTGTAGCCAAGCAGCAGGCACCTGAAGCGCGTCGATTTTGCTGGCTATTCTTTCTGCTGCTCGGCGCAACGCACGGTCGCCAGATCGACTCAACATGCAGAGGCCAACACGAAGCGCCTCCACCTCCTCTTCATCGAAGTTAAGCGGTGGTAGGTCATAGCCTCTGCGCAGAACATACCCAATGCCTGGTTCACCCTCGATCGGCGTGCGCATCGCCTGGAGCGCTGCGACGTCACGATAGGTGGTCCTGACAGACACCTCGAGTTGATTGGCCAAATCCACCGCGCGTATTGGGCCATCGGCGGCGCGAAGGATTTGGATAATCTCAAAAAGTCGGTTCGATTTGCTCATGCGAATACCCAGGTCGGCGTGACTACTGACATCATAGACATATCCACTGACAACGCCGTGTCAGGAGCGATCCGCCAGGGTCTTTGCACAGGATACCGAGGCATGCTGATGACTTACTACGATTATGCAACCCTGATTGCCCTCGACCTTCATCCCTGGGCTGGTTCTTTTGAAACACGGTGCTACGGAGCGAGGCATCGGAGGCAAGCCGCGCTGGCGCAGGCCTGCCCTTTGCAAGAGACGCATCCCAAATATGCCTGGTTGGTTGAGAAACTGCGATCGCTTCTGGGGCGGTAGCCTCACTTGGCAAAGTTTGATGTTGTCGGCTCCGTGCTGCCGCTGGCCCAAGGTTCACCACGCTGCAGCACAGCACGCCAGAGTTGCCGTTCGCTGCCCCTGCAAGACTTGACTAAGGACTTAGGTCTGGCCCGCCGAGTGAAGCAGTCACTCAGTCTCAAGCCGAAACTTAAGGAACGTCGCCCCTTCGTACTCAATCTCACCAACCTGAACCGCGCCTAGTCTTTCCAGAGCCCCCAAGTTCTTTCGAGATGGTGGCAACAAGAAGGTCACATAGGGTAGGCGGGCATCGGCAGCGGCGAAATCAAGCGCTTTTCGTGAAATGCGTGCTCCAAGGCCGAAGGCTTCGGGCCGCAAAACCAGCCCGAAGTCCCACTCATCACCTTCCTTCTGGAAGCCGCCCCAGCCAACATATCGCCCGTTGGCCAAAATCGCCCAATGGCCCAACCCATCGCGTTCCCAACATTCTTCCTTCTGTGCAACAAATTTTGTCGCAACCGCTGCATCCCACTCGCATGTCAAAAGCGGCATGTGCTCCGCCACGCGAGGGTCAGACATGTGCGCCGCGATTTCGTTCGGTTCAATTTCTGACAGGCGGGCAAAGGTAATAGTTTGCTTCAAGGCAACATCCGTAAACGATATTTAGGGTATTTAGCCGGTTCGATAATAGGCAAAGGCCTTTGGGATGCCAATCTCGGTACAATTGAACGGCGCATAGCGTTCAAAGCAGGCCGCTGGAGCAGTGCAACATCTGGACTTTCAGGCGCCTGATTGAAAGCAATGCCGGCCCAAAACGGACATTGGACACTTCGCCTGGATGCAGCCGCCTCATCTTACATTGCCGACGTTCGCTGAATCTGCTCAGTCAATGATCACAGGGGCCACCGGCACAATCGAGGGCACAACTGGGGCGATCCATTTAACGCTTGTGACAGACCGTGTGCGCTTTCACATCAACATTACGTTTTCAACTAACACACACGCCCGATTTCGAACCGCAGGATTAGAGCGCCGCCAGATGACCTGACGACGCTCTGCACTTGCTGGCGCCTTTTTTGAAGACCCACCAAAAGCCGTCCGGGTTAGTCCAAGCAGTAGTATTCGTAGGTGCCCGGGATCGGGTTGCCGTCCGCATCTTCCAGCCAGGTTTCGAGCCAGCCGCCCTCTCCACAGGTCAGTTCCAACTCTTCCGTCGAAATCGGATCGCCAGAGGTATGGGTGTTGCGTGTTCCGACGCGGCGGACGGGGACAGCGCCCTGCTCAACCGCACTCAAGGGTTCGGCATCGCCGCGCGAGCCGTCTTCGTCCCGTCCGCCGCGATCCTCCTCGCGCTGGGCTTCCCGCTCTTCACGTGCGGAGTCGCCCGTTTCTTCCCGGGTCTCGCTCGAGCTTGCGCCGCGGTCTTGCGCAAAGGCAGGTTGAGCGACGGTGATCGACATGCCGATGAGGGCGTAGCTGAAGATTTGGAACGGTTTCATTTGATATTTCCTTTCTTGGATGTGCACCGGAACGGCGCTGGTTACATCCGTGGGTCGGGTGGCCCGTCAGAACCGTTCAAACTTTTTTTCCTTTTTTTCTGATTGCCGATTTTTGACACCTGTTGGGCGATCGGCTTCGCGCGCGGAACATACGCTCGAAGGGGCATCGACAGCAGGCGGGTACTTGTGCTTTTCATTCGGTCAATGTGATCCCCGATCATTCGGGCCGGGGTCGGTCTTTGCGACCGAGCCATGGACGCAGTACCAGTGAAGGCAGCGCATATGTCAGAGTCCCACAGGGATTTGATCGAAAGGATTGCCAATGGCGACAAGGCCGCCTTGGCCGCGCTTTACCGTGACCTCGAGCGATCTGTGTATCGCTTTATTCTGTCAAAATTGAACGATCCGCACGAGTCAGCCGACATACTTCAAGACGTGTTCATCGAAATCTGGCGCTCTGCCGGACGTTTTGAAGGGAGGTCTGCCGTGAAGACATGGGTGTTTGGAATTGCATATCGAAAGTCGATAGATGCCATCCGCCGCCAAGGGCGCATCGATCTGACCGATGAGGTGCCCGAAGAAGCGGATGACAGCCCCGATATGGCCAGTTGCATCGCGGCTAGCCAGGAGGCTGAGCATGTGCGTGCCTGCCTTGAAACGCTCAGCGATGGGCACCGGAGCGTTGTCGGTCTCACCTTTTACGACGAAATGAGCGCGCCAGAAATCTCGGAGGTTATTGGTGTGGCAGAGGGGACCGTGCGGTCGCGATTGCACCACGCGAAACGCTTGCTGATGCGGTGCCTCGAAGGTCGGCTCGGGAGGGTGGTATGACACGGAATGAGATTGTCGAACTACTGCCATTCTACGTGAATGGCACGCTGGAGGCCGAGGAGCGCACGACCGTTGAGGCGGCCCTGGCTGAGGATGCCGAGCTTCGCACGGAGCTTGATCTGCTCACGTCACTTCGAGATCACATGCAAGCCGAGGAGGTGAACAGCCCGGGAGAGGTCGGGCTATCGCAGTTGATGGCCAAACTCGACAGCCAGACACCGGCGAACCTGAGCCGACCGCCCCGGATCTGGCAGATCGCAGCGGCTGTCTTGCTGGCTGTTACCATTATCCAGGGTCTGCTCCTGGTGGCGCCAGGCGATGACGCCGCCACCTACCAATTGGTGGACGGGACCGAAGCCGCGATCACCGTGAGTTTTCTGCCGGGCGTCACCGAAGCCGATCTACGGGCCAGCCTATTGGCCGCGGGGCTTGAGATCGTCGCGGGCCCGTCAGCACTTGGCCTCTACGGCCTTGCGCCGCTTGAGGGCGTTGACGTGGATGAGGCGCAGGCAGCTCTGAGGGAAACGGGTATTGTCGAAAGCTTGCAATGAGTGATCTGAGTTATTGGCGAAACCTTTGCGCGGCTGCGGCCTGGACCCTGGCCGTCTTGTGTCATCTTGCACCAGAGGCGCTCGCTCAAACGGGTCGACCTGGGACACCGCCCGCACCAACTGAGCGCGCACCATCTGATGACCGAAGCGATACGGCCTTTCGGGATGATCGAGCTGGCCTGGATGTGGCCCAGTTTCGAGGTCGTCCCGAATACGCCGTGTTTGGTCCAGCTACCGCTATGGACATTGCAAACACTCAACTGCTTGCAGCCGGCGCGCAGCTGCTTCGAATCCGTCCTTTGCCAGCTTTGAATGGCGAGCTTCGCATCTATGATTTTCGCAATCGGCTCAACCTAAGCCAAGCGCGTCAATCCTTGGCGCAGGCCGCGCCGGAAACCGTGGTTGACCTGAATGCAGTTTATCGCTTTGCCCAGAGCTCAGCGCCCCGGCTTTATGCGGCAAGCCTACTTGGTGAAACTGCCGGTTCCTGCCGCCTGCGCTCCAGCGTGACAATCGGGATGATCGATGGACCGGTCCACGCGGCCCACCCCGCGCTCTCCGCCGCGAGTGTCACGGTGCTATCAACCTTGGTCCCAGGAGATCGGGCCGTCGCAGCCGATCACGGCACCGCTGTTGCGGCGTTGCTTGTTGGGGATGATCCGGCGGGCGCCCTAAACGGCTTTGCCACAGGGGCACGCCTGGTCGCGGTATCCGCATTTGCCAATGAATCGGGCAGCCCAGGTGCAGATATTGATCGTCTCTCTGGTGGGATCGACACATTGGTGAGAAACGGCGCGGACGTGATCAACATGAGCTTCGCGGGACCGCCCAACACCGTTTTCGACCGATTGCTGGTGGAAGCTGCGCGGCTTGGTCCAATTCTCATCGCTGCGGCGGGTAACACCAACTCCAACTCGGCTCTCTACCCTGCCGCCGCGACAGATGTCATCGCTGTCACGGCGGTCGACGCTGCCCTTCGAAGGTTCCGGCGGGCGAGTTTTGGGACCAACATTGAAATCGCCGCACCGGGCGTCGATGTGTTTGTCGCGGATGGCGATGACGGTGGTCGATATGCAAGCGGAACAAGCTACGCTGCACCTATCGCCTCTGCCTTGATCGCTCGGCTTACAGCGCGCGGTGTTGGATCGGCGAACAGCGTCAGACAGTTTCTGCGCACAAACAGCCGCGACTTGGGAACGCCTGGGCGCGATACAGAGACCGGATGGGGCCTGATGGCAGCGCCAGCCTGTTAGATCTTCGGGTGATCGCAAATTTCTCCCATTAAAATCAGACTTTTAGAAAAAACTCGGTGCTTTCCTTGAGATTTCTTTGAACGATTTCAGATTACCAAACGACCAATAGTCACAATCCGCTGGTAAGGCGGCAATGATGACCCGAACGAGCCGTTGAGGAGTGGCAGATGGACTGTCTAATCTTCTGCATCGCTTTGAGTCCTCCAAGTCTAAACAACAAAGGGTACTTCACAATGATCCGCTCCCATTCTTTCGTTTCCGCTCTTGCGATCGCCGTCGCACTGCCGGCCGCCGCCTGGGCCGATTGCCCGACCGGCCCCGCGACCGATGGGGTCTACATGACTTTCCCCGACATGCTCGTGCGCTATGAGACCCAAAACGACGGCACCATCCTGGAAACAGAAAACAACCATAAGGATGGCGAAGTATGGCAATATGTCATGCATCCCACAGGGCTTGTTCTCGAGAGTTGGGAGCTTGTCGCAGATGAAGTCGTCGCTGACAGCGTCGAAGCAGTCAGCTATTCGGCCCCTTTGCCTGACATTGCGCCAGATACCCGTTGGGACATCGAAGAAACCGCGCGGTTCAGCGACGGGTTCGAAATCCGCTATTTCACCGAGGTTGAGGTGCTCTCGCCGACCGAAGTTGGGGTCGAAGACTGCAGCTATGTCGGATGGCCGGTGAACGTACGGCGCACGGATCTAGACACGGATGAGGCCTGGATCGATGTCCAGATGTATTTGCCGGAACTTGAAATCCTGGTCTATTTGGGAAGCGCTGATGCCGGTGAACGTGCCAGCATTGTGCCGCCGCAGACAATTTCTGCGCAGCGCCCGGAGATCTCGAATTAAGCCCAGGCAAAGGAAGCGGCTCAGACGCTAAATCGCCAGAGCCTTAAGCGAAACAGGGTGCGCAGATGATCTCATAGATCGCTGCGCACCTTTTGGAACTACCGGAGTACTTCACAGCAACACGGCGACTCGCGTCCAATCCTGTGCTTGCATTCCTTGGGCCTGGTTGCCTGCGACGGTAGAACCTCCCCTTTTGATGTAGCGTCTCTTTGGTTTAGTGACTGTCGGTAAGGTATCAAACATCTGACGAATGCGCTCGGCCCTTTCGGCGCTATCGTTGAAGAGCGTGTAGGCTTTTCAGTTGATTAGGAACTTCGAAGTGTTTCGCAAATGATTGCAATGCAAGAGAACTTGCATATTCAGTAGAATCACGCAAGACTACACGCAATTCAAGGGTGGTTTGCATGTCCCTCATCGATAAAATCTCAGATCAAGCACCAACGCTCACGCCCAGCGAACGCAAGTTGGTGGAAACGGTGATCGAAAGCCCCACGCAGGCGGCCTTGGGCACGGCCAATGAGTTGGCGCGCGCTGTCGGCGTGCACGAGGCCACGGCATCCCGCCTTGCAAAGAAGCTTGGCTATGAAAGCTACGCGACATTCCGTGACGCCTTGAGAGAGGAATTCATCGCGACGCGCGAAACGGCGACACGGTTTGAAAAGACGATTTCCGAAACGGGTTCTGACACCGTGCTGGGCAAGCTCGCGCGGGTAGAGGCCCAGGCGCTGTCTGGCATCGAAGAGTTCATCAAGCCCGACCAAATCGCCAATATTGCGAAGCTGTTGATGGGGGCCAACCGCATCTTCGTTTACGGATATGGCAATGCCGAAGTTCTTGCACTGATGATGGTCAAGCGGTTCCGTCGCTTTGGCAAGGATGTCGAACAGCTTGAAACCGATCCACGCGGCTTGGCTGAACAGATGCTTGGCCTTGGGTCGCAAGATGTCGTGCTGAGTTTTGCGTTTCGACGACCGCCGAGGGCCTATGCCGCGCTGATTGAAACTGCGCGCGAGGCCGGGGCCAAGACAATCATCATTTCGGGCAAGTCGGGGGCGCTATTGTCGCCGCGGCCTGATCACCTGCTGGCCGCGCCCCGATCCGGAGATCCGGACGCGTTTCAGACCCTGACCGTGCCCATGACGGTGTGTAACGCCATTGTCATCGCGGCGGGCCTTACTGCGAAGGAAGATTCGCTGAAGAAACTCGAACGCTTGGGGCAATTGATCGAGCGTTTCGCCTGAAGAAAAGGACCCAAGGGAGCATAATATGACCGTTCTACGCTCAACGCGCCTCGGCGCGATCAGTATCTTTTTGTCTACGGCTGCGCTGGCCGATGGGCATCTGAATGAACTCGGGCCGGAGGCGTTACTGCCACTGGCCCAGGAGGAGGAGACCGTCACGGTTTATTCCTTCACCAGCCGGATTGGCCGCGTCGAAGCGGCCTTTGAAGAAGCCTATCCCGGCATCGATCTGCAAGGTTTTGACATCTCATCGACCGAACAGATTGCCCGTTTGCGCGCCGAGGCGCAGGCGGGTGTGACGAACGCCGATGTGATCTACATCTCGGATACGCCGGTGGTTTTGACCGAGTTGCTCGAGACGGGGATTATCGCGCCCTATGTCCCGCCACGCGTCGCTGATCGGGTTCCGGCCGAGTATCAAAGCCCCCTGCTTGCCCAGCGCTTATCCACCAAGGTGCTGATGTATAACGAAGAAGCTAACCCAGACGGGGCGCCGGTCACCAATCTTTGGCAACTCACAACCGGTGATTGGCATGGTCGCGTTGTCATGGTCGATCCCCTGCAACGTGGCGATTACCTGGACCTGATGACTGAAATCGTGCTGCGCTCTGACGAAATGGCCGCAGCCTATGAAGCACAGTTTGGCGAAGCCATTGATCTTGATGGTGCGTCCAATGCTGGCGAGCGCTTCATCATGGATCTTTTTGCCAACGATCTGATCCTTGTCAGCTCAACCGATGACGTCAATGCAGCCGTTGGGGCAATTGGCCAAGACAACCCGCCGGTCGGGTTCACCAGCTATTCTGATCGCAGGGATAATGAGGATGAGGGCTGGGCATTGCAGGTCGCCAATGATGTGATGCCTTCACCTGGCATTATCTTCCCGGCCGTGCTGGCCTTGGCGACTGAGCCCAACAACCCGGCAGCAGCGCGTCTAGTGATCGACTTTCTTATGGGCGATGAGTCCGAGACTGGGGGGGCGGGCCTCGCCCCATTCTATGTCGCTGGGGATTATGTGACCCGCACCGATATTCCGCCCCATCCGGATGCGGTGCCTTTGGATGCGTTCACGGCATGGCGCATCGCACCGGCAGAGACCGCGACGATTCGGGCTGAGATCGGCGATCTAATCCTGACGCTGCAATAGTCTAAGCTTTGATAGTGGGGGCCGGCGCCACACGTTTGCCCCCATGTTGACTCACCCAAAGACCCAAGGACAACCTTGATGGTAGATTCAGCCACAATCGGCCAAGGGCGGCGCGTTTTCTTTCGGCAAGGCACGGTGCTCAAAACGGTGGTCTTGGCTATCCTGATCGCGTTGATCGTGCTGCCGTTGCTCAGAACAGTGCTATTTACCTTGCAGCCCGACACGATCCGAGCGTGGGCCGACGTTTTGACCGGGCGGCTGTCGACCAACCTGTTCTACAAGCCCTTGGGAAACACCTTGCTGATCGGTGTTGTGGTGTCGGTTGGCTGCATCTTGCTGGGCGGTTTTCTGGCTTGGTTGGTCGTGATGACGAATGTGCCATACCGCAAGACCATCGGTGTGATGGCCACGCTGCCCTTTATGATCCCCTCCTTTGCCGCAGCTCTGGCTTGGGGGGCGCTCTTTCGCAATGATCGCGTGGGCGGTCAGATCGGCTGGTTTCAGGGGCTGGGTTTGGACATCCCCGATTGGCTGGCCTGGGGCATGGTGCCAACCTTAATCGTGCTGACGCTTCACTATTTCAGCCTAGCATTCACGATCATTGCTGCTGCGCTCGCCACGGTGAACTCGGATTTGGTCGAGGCCGCGCAATTGGCGGGTGCAAAGGGGCGGCGCATTCTGCTGGGGATCATCCTGCCGGTGACGACGCCAGCCCTGGTGGCGGCGGGATCGCTTTGCTTTGCGGGCGCGGTCTCAAACTTCGCCACGCCCGCGCTTTTGGGTCTGCCCGTGCGGATGCAAACGCTATCGACACGCCTGTTCGGCATGATCGAGGTGGGGCAGGTTGGGCGCGGATATGTCATCGGCATCCTTTTGGTTCTGATCTCGGCTGCTTTCCTTTGGCTGGGCAACCGCGCGGTTTCGGGCCGACGGTCCTACGCCACGATCACCGGCAAGGGTGGACGCGCCAAGCGTTTCGATTTGCGCGGTGCCCGTTGGCCGCTTTTTGGCGTGGCGATGGTCATATTGCTAAGCTCAACCGTGATCCCGGTCATCGTGCTGACTGCCTCGAGCCTTGCGCCTTCGTCAGCCAATCTCTTCTCGGATTGGACGCTGCATTATTGGATCGGCCAAAGCGATCCGTCTTTCGCGCAGGGCATCCCCGGCATTGCGTATAACGAAGACATCTTGAGGGCCCTGACCGTGACCCTGGCCTTGGGTCTGGCGGTGGCCTTTACCGGCATGGTCGTGGGGCTTTTGACCTCCTACACGACGGCGCGGTATCGCGAGGGCTGGGTGTCGGCGACGATCACGCAGGTCAGTTTTCTGCCGCTTTTGGTGCCCGGCATCGCCTTTGGGGCCGCTTACATCGCCTATCTGGGCGCACCGATTGGCCCGCTGCCAGCGCTTTACGGCACCTTTGCGCTGCTTGTCATCGCTGCCACCGCATATCTTTTGCCCTTTTCGGTGCAAACGGGGCGGGCCGTGATCCAACAGGTGGGTGGCGAGCTTGAGGAAAGCGCGCGCATCACCGGCGCGAGTTTTTTTCGCCGATTGGCACAGATCACCGTGCCACTCGCAATCCGTGGTTTGGTCGCCGGCGGCATCCTGATTTTCGTCAAGATCATCCGGGATCTGTCGTTGGTCGTGTTGCTGTTCACGCCCACGATGCCTGTCCTGTCCGTGGTCGCTTATCGATATGCGTCTGAGGGCTTTGGTCAGTTCGCGAACGCGATCACGGTGGTGATTTTGTTTCTTTCCATCGCGGCCACGCTCATCGCCAATCGGCTGCAATCAAAATCCCAGCCCTGGCTGCAGAATTAAAGGGAACCCATGCTGGAAATCCGCAACCTCTTCAAACGTTTCGGAACGGTCGAGGCCGTGAAAGACGTTTCGATCTCGGTGCCCGATGGGGCCTTTCTTGTCCTGCTTGGCCCATCGGGGTGTGGCAAGACCACGCTTTTGCGGATGCTGGCGGGGTTGGAACTACCCACGGCAGGGCAGATCGTTTTTGACGATCAGATTGTGTCGGACGGGGGCCGCAACTGGGCCGTCGACCCGGCCAAGCGAAATTCTGGTCTTGTGTTCCAGTCTTACGCGCTTTGGCCCCACATGTCGGTTCGGGGCAATGTCGAATGGCCGCTTAAAGTGATGCAGATGCCCAAGGCGGATCGGACGAAACGGGTGGGCGAGGTGCTGGAGCTGCTCGATATCAGCCAACTGGCAAACCGCTATCCCAATGAGATTTCCGGCGGCCAGCAGCAGCGCGTGGCCATCGCGCGTACCATCGCGCCCAAACCTTCGGTCTTGTTGTTTGACGAGCCTCTGTCGAATCTTGACGCGAAACTTCGGGTTGAGATGCGCACCGAGCTTATGCGCCTGCATCGCGCCACCGGGGCGACGACGGTTTACGTGACCCATGACCAAATCGAAGCGATGACCATGGCAAGCCATGTTGCCGTGATGGACCATGGTTGTGTGCAGCAATTCGGTTCGCCTGCCGATTTGATCGACCATCCGGAAACCGCCTTTGTCGCCACCTTTGTCGGCACCCCGCCAAACAACATGATCCCCGTCGAAAAGAATGGAACAGGCTACAAACTGGGTGGGCGTCACATGCCTCTGACACCGCCGGCCGATGCCTGCTTGGCCATGTTCCGTGCAGAGAATATGGCGCTGAGCGAAACGCAAGGCGACCGAACGTTGCCCATGGAGTTTGTGGAGATGAGCGCCATCGCCGGGCGGACCATGGTGACAGGGTTGCGGGATGGGCTGCGTCTGACCGCGATCGTTGATCGCGCGCCCGAGGCACAGATCGGCGATGTTGTGCAGTTCCACCTGCCGGACCAACCCGATAGCTGGTTTGGCCGCAACGGCGAAAGGATCGGTTGATGCGTTTGCTGTTGGTTCGCCATGGGCAATCAGAATGGAACGCCGCGCGGCGTTTGCAGGGGCAGGCGGATGTTGGCCTGTCCAAGTTGGGCGCAGCGCAGGCAGATGCATTGCGACCGGTGATCAAGGGCATCGCCCCCTGTCGGGTCATCGCCTCCGATCTCAAGCGCGTGCTTGAGACGGCTGAACGCGTCGGTGCCAAATCGGTCAAGAAATTGGCGGCCTTGCGCGAAATCGATGTGGGTGTTTGGACAGGCCGCGCCATTGATGACATCCGCGCCGAGGATGACGCGACCTATCAAGGCTGGCGCGCAGGCACGGCCACCCCGGCTGAGGGCGAAGGCTGGAACGCCTTTGTCGCACGCGTCGGTGTCGCGATCGAGGCGGAGCGTAAATCGCCCTGCCAGAACCTGCTGGTGGTCTGCCATGGCGGCGTGATCCGCGCGATCCTACAACGCTATATCGGCCTTGATCCCGCCCATATTATCCCGGTCGCCCCGGCAAGCTTAAGCGCATTGCGCTTGGTGAACGACAAACCCGCGCGTCTGGAGCTGTTCAACTATCTTCCCAATGATCTCGAGTTCGGGGCACCGGATTGATTGATGTCCGGCGCCGCGATGCTGTCGCCTGCGTACAGGGCCAGGTTTTCCGGCTCCGGCCAAAACAGCCTCTCACCCATCCCGCTATGTGCTGTAATCATCAATCAGCGGGCTTGGCTTTGCGAACCGCTCTAGATCCTGTTGATCCGTAATCGAGACGTGAGTGCCATCAATTGTCACGCCATAAGCTTGTAGGCTTTTGAAGGCGCGGCTTAGATTTTCAGGGGTCATGCCAAGAAACGAAGCCAAGCGGCGCTTTTCGATGGTCAGATCGAATTCGGATGCGCCGCCCGCGCGGTATTGTTGGCGCAAAAGGTAGTTCGACAGGCGTTCTAGCGAGGTGCGGAGCTTTAGGTCTTTGGTGTTCTTGACCACCGATCGGTAGCATTGCGCCAGTTCGGTGACGATGGCGCGAGCGAATTTTGCATCGATATCGAAGACGGCCCGCACGTCTTGGCTGGGAATCAGCGCAATCCGGCTTTTTTCCAGGGTTCTGGCCGACATCAGATAAGGCGCGTCTTTGATTGTTGCAGCGAGAATGAAGGTTGAAACCGGCCGAACCGTCGCCATCGAGGTTTCGCGACGGTTCCAGCTTGAGAACAGCTCTACCGATCCGGATAGAACGACATGCAGAAAATCGCTGGGGTCGCCCTCTTCGATCATTTTGATTTGAGGGGGGAAGTTTTGCACATACGATCCCCGCATGAGCGCGAGGAAATGCTCGTCGCTCATATCTGCAAATAGGTGCAGACGGCGGATCTCAGGGAAATCCGACTCGGGCGTTCTAAGATACACTGATCCCCTCCATTTGATCTTTGTCGTGTCTATGCTTGATAAAAGTCAATCCTTCATTTGACTAATCTTATACACAAACTTGACGCAGCTAAGATCGCCAGATGACAAATATTGGTAAGCCATTTATTTAACTGCATTTTCCCCCGATAGTTGACGCAGATCAAGTTCGCGTGCCCGACCGGGGCAGAGAACGGTCCCAACCCGCAAACCGCCCAAATCCGGGCGTGCGAGAACGGAGGGACCGATGGAAATCATGCTTGCGTATGACCATTCGCGCAACGCGCGTATCGCGCTCGACGCAATAAAAGAGCTGTTTGGGCCGCTGAAACCAAGTGTCACCCTGGTATCGGTGGTCGAAGATATCGGCAGCGCGACCGCTGGCGCGGACGAGCTGTTTTCCGAACAGTATCAGGAACAGAAAGCGGGCGTCGAAGCGGCGGCCGCCGAACTTATGGCGGCGGGCTATGACGCAAAGGTCATGCTGGCCGAAGGCGACGCGCGCAAGATGATCCTGCGCGCAACCGAAGAACGCCAGCCCGACCTGCTGGTGATGGCGCGCCACAGCCACCAGGCCGATGGCGGCCCGCTGGGTTTTATCACCAAACGGCTCGACGCCATCGCCGAGGAGTTCGACCACATGACCTTTGGGTCGGTTTCGGCCTTCCTCGCGCGGCGCGCGAAATGCCCGATCCTTATCATTCCAACTCACGTCCCCGCATCGTCGATGCAGGCCGCTGAATAATCTCGGGGGACACTACCAATGAAAATCTCAAGCCTTTTCCGGGTGCAGGATCGTGCGATCCGCGCGCTTCACCTGACCTGGATTGCCTTTTTCATCACCTTTTACGTCTGGTTCAACATGGCGCCGCTGGCATCCTCGATGCTGGCTGCGAATGATTGGCTGACCCGGGATGACATTCGCCTTTTCGCGATTGCGAACGTGGCGCTCACCATTCCCGCGCGGATCCTTGTGGGTCTGGCGCTTGATAAATACGGACCGCGGCGGGTGTTTTCCGTCTTGATGGTCGTGATGGCCATTCCGACTCTGTTCTTCGCCTTTGGCGACACCAAGATGCAGCTTTTCATCTCGCGTCTGGTCATGTCGTCGGTTGGCGCGGGCTTTGTCGTCGGCATCCATATGACCGCGCTTTGGTTCAAACCGCGCGATATCGGCTTTGCCGAAGGCTTCTATGCCGGTTGGGGCAATTTCGGTTCGGCGGCGGCGGCTCTGACGATCCCCACCATCGCGCTACACATCTTTGGCGGGGACGATGGCTGGCGCTATGCCATCGCGCTGTCGGGTCTGATCATGGCGGCTTACGGCGTGTTTTACTGGTTTGCCATCACCGATGGGCCGACCGCTGACACCCACAAAAAGGCCCGTAAAGGCATGGCGCTGGAGGTGTCGACCTATAAGGATCTGGTTCTCTTGGTGATCTTCACCGTGCCCCTGATCGGGATCTTGTCGATCCTGGTCTATCGGGTGCAGAGGATGGGTTATATCGACGGGTTCGTCGCCGCGATCTGTTATGCCGCTGTCGCCACTCTGGTCGTCTATCAGGTCTGGCAGGTGCTGCGCACAAACCTTCCGATCCTGAAAAAGGGCGTGCCCGAGGATGATCGCTATCCCTTCAGCTCGGTTGCTGCGCTCAACACGACCTATTTCGCCAACTTTGGCGCGGAATTGGCTGTGGTTTCCATGCTGCCGATGTTCTTCCAGGAAACCTGGGGTTTAACACCAGTCACGGCTGGCATCATCGCGGCGTCTTTCGCCTTCATCAACCTGGTGGCGCGTCCCATGGGTGGGTTGGTGTCCGACCGAATGGGCAACCGGCGCTTTGTGATGCTGGCTTACATGCTGGGGATTGCCATCGGTTTCGCGCTGATGGGGCTATTGAACAGCGCATGGCCGCTGATCATCGCCATCGCGATCACCATCGCCTGTTCCTTCTTCGTGCAAGGGGCCGAGGGCGCGACCTTTGGGATCATCCCGTCGATCAAACGCCGGGTCACCGGCCAGATCGCGGGCATGGCGGGGGCCTACGGCAATGTGGGGGCGGTCTTTTACCTGTTCATCTTCATGTTCGTGGATACATCGACCTTCTTCTTCATCATCGCCGGTGGCGCTCTGATCTCTTGGATCGTCTGCTTCTTCTGGCTGAAGGAACCCGAAGGCGGGTTCGGCGAAGAATATGTGCTGAGCTCGGTTGATGAGGCCATCGCCGCAGAAACAGCCCGCAAACAAGAGGCCGAGGCCGAGTTGGCCCTGATCTTCAAAGGATCACAGAAGGTCGCCTTGGCCGAAAAGGGCGACAGCCTGACAGTCACGGCGCGCTTCAAGGATCTCGATGATCTGCGCTCGATGATCAGTCGCCTGGGCGGAGGTGCCAAACCGGCCCAATGACCCAGCCGGGCGCGGCGGCGCGACCTGCCGCGCCCCAATACTCAAAACACAGATACACCATCGCGAGGAGACCAAGGTGGGACAAGATCTTAGAAACTATACGCCGGATGATGAGGCCTTTTGGGCCTCGACCGGCAAGGGGATTGCGAACCGCAATCTGTGGATTTCCATTCCATCGCTGCTGTGCGGGTTTGCGGTGTGGCTCTATTGGGGGATCATCACGGTTCAGATGATCAATCTGGGCTATCCGTTTGAAACCTCGCAGCTTTTCACCCTGACCGCGATCGCCGGTCTGTCCGGTGCGACACTGCGCATTCCGGCGACATTCTTCATCCGCATTGCGGGTGGACGAAACACGATCTTTTTCACCACCGCGCTTTTGATGATCCCGGCGGTGGGCACGGGCATCGCGTTGCAAAACCCCGATACGCCACTTTGGCAGTACCAAATCTTGGCGCTTTTGTCGGGGATCGGCGGCGGGAACTTCGCGGCTTCGATGTCCAACATCTCGTTTTTCTTCCCCAAGAAAATCCAAGGCTACTCGCTAGGCATGAATGCGGGCTTGGGCAATTTCGGCGTGACGACGATGCAGATCGTGATCCCGCTGGTGATGACCTTTGGCCTGTTTGGCGGGGACAGCCAGACGCTGATCAACACCTCGGGCACGCTGGTGGGCCGCATTCCGGCCGGCACGGAAACCTTCATCCAAAACGCGGGCTTTGTCTGGCTTCTGGCGCTGATCCCGCTGGCCTTCCTGGGCTGGTTTGGGATGAACAACATCCGCGATGAGCACGTCAGCCCCAACATCCCGAACCCAATCGGCGCGTTTGGCATCATTGGCTTCATGTATGGCATCGGCTTGGCCTGTGCGGGTTTTGGCCTTTGGCTGATGCTGCCCGCGGCTGTGGGCGGATCGGGCTTTCTAATCTCGAAATGGTTCGTCTTGCCGATTGTCATCGTTTTGACGGTTGCCGCTTTGCGGATGATCCCGGGCCAGGTGGGGCAGAACCTGTCGCGCCAGTACCGGATTTTCGGCAACAAACACACCTGGGCGATGACCATCATCTATGTGATGACCTTTGGCTCTTTCATCGGCTACTCGGCGGCGATGGGTCTGACCATCAAGGTGGTCTTTGGCTTCCAGCACATCATGGTTGACGGCGTGTTGACCCATGACACCGCGAACCCGAATGGGCCATCTGCGCTGATGTTTGCCTGGATGGGGCCCTTTATCGGCGCGCTGATCCGTCCCTTGGGTGGTATCTGGGCCGACAAGGCTGGTGGCGCGAAGGTGACGCAGATCATCTCGGTCGTGATGGTGGGCTGTGCGCTGGCGCTGGCCTATATCCTGCAGCAAGCTTACGCTTCGGCCACGCCCGAAACCTACTTCCTGCCCTTCCTGTTGATCTTCCTGCTGCTGTTCGCGGCCACGGGGATTGGCAATGGCTCGACCTTCCGGACGATTGCGATTGCCTTCAACAAGGAACAAGCAGGCCCGGTTCTGGGTTGGACCAGCGCCGTTGCCGCATACGGCGCCTTCCTGATCCCGCAGATTTTCGGCGAACAGATGAGCGCGGGCACCCCCCAATATGCGCTTTATGGCTTTGCCGTCTTCTACACAGTCTGCATCGTCATCAACTGGTGGTTCTACCTGCGCCCCAACGCGTACATCAAGAACCCATAAGCGATCTCGGCCTGTCCGGAGAACGCTCTGGGCAGGCTCCCCCGCACACCCTTTAGGGAGCTAGAGACATGAGCCACCTGCTCGACAAACTGAACTTCTTCCAGTCCAAAGAGTTGGAGCAGTTTTCCAACGGCCACGGGCAAGTGACCCGCGAAGACCGATCCTGGGAAGACACCTATCGCAACCGGTGGCGGCACGACAAAGTTGTGCGCTCGACCCATGGGGTGAACTGCACCGGGTCTTGTTCGTGGAAGATCTACGTCAAATCCGGGATCGTCACCTGGGAAACGCAGCAAACCGATTACCCGCGCACCCGGCCCGATCTGCCAAACCATGAGCCGCGCGGCTGCGCCCGAGGGGCGTCTTATAGTTGGTATCTCTACTCGGCCAATCGGGTGAAAAACCCGCTGATCCGCGGCAGCCTGATGAAGCTTTGGCGCGAGATGCGGAAAACGAAATCCCCTGTTGAAGCTTGGAGCGCGATCCAATCCGATCCGATCCTGCGCGCCTCCTACACCACAAAACGCGGCACGGGCGGTTTTGTGCGCGCCAGCTGGGATGAGGCGACCGAAATCACCGCCGCGGCCAATGCCTATACCGCCAAAACCTACGGTCCGGACCGGGTTTTTGGCTTCTCACCCATCCCGGCCATGTCGATGGTCAGCTACGCCGCAGGCTCCCGTTACCTATCGCTTTTGGGCGGCGTCTGCATGTCCTTCTACGATTGGTATTGCGACCTACCGCCAGCCTCTCCCATGACATGGGGCGAGCAGACGGATGTGCCGGAAAGCGCGGATTGGTACAATTCCAGCTACCTGTTGGTTTGGGGCTCGAACGTTCCGCAGACCCGGACACCAGACGCACATTTCTACACCGAGGTGCGCTACAAGGGCACCAAATCGGCGGTGATCTGCCCTGATTATTCTGAAGCGTCGAAATTCGGCGATGTCTGGCTGAACGTGAAGCAAGGCACCGACGCGGCGCTGGCCATGGCCTTTGGCCATGTGATCCTGCGCGAATTCCACATCGACCGACAGGCCGAATATTTCGAGGATTACTGCCGCAAATATTCCGACATGCCGATGCTGGTCCGTCTGGACGAGAAAGACGGCAAACTGATCCCGGGCCGCTTCCTGCGCGCCGACGATCTGGACGGGAAGCTGGGCGAGGAAAACAACCCCGAATGGAAAACCGTCGCTTATGACGAAACTTCCGGCACGCTGGTCGCGCCAAACGGGTCGGTCGGTTACCGCTGGGGCCAGAAAGGCGAATGGAACCTGGAAGAACGCGCTGATGGCGCAGACACCAAGTTGCAAATGTCGCTGATCCTCGACGAGGAGCATGACGAGGTGCGCGGCGTCGACTTCCCCTATTTCGGCGGGGCGGCGACCGAGCAATTCACCACCGGCGACACGCGCCCCGACATCCTGACCAAGAATGTGCCGGTCAAACGCGTGCAAACCGCGGATGGTGAGGTTTTGGTGGCCACTGTCTTTGACCTTTTCTGCGCCAATTACGGGTTGGATCGCGGATTGGGCGGCGATTGGGTGGCCAAGGACTATGCCGAGGACGTGCCGGGCACACCCGCCTGGGCCGAAAAGATCACCGGCGTGTCCGCCGACAAGATCATCCACGTCGCCCGCGAATTCGCCGACACCGCCGAGAAGACCCATGGCAAATCGATGATCATCATCGGTGCCGCGATGAACCATTGGTATCACATGGATATGAACTATCGCGGTGTCATCAACATGCTGGTGATGTGCGGCTGCGTGGGGCAATCCGGCGGGGGTTGGGCACATTATGTGGGCCAAGAAAAACTGCGCCCGCAAACCGGATGGTTGCCCTTGGCCTTTGCGCTCGATTGGGGGCGTCCACCACGCCATATGAACTCCACCAGCGCTTGGTATGCCCACACCGACCAGTGGCGTTATGAGACGCTGACCTCAGACGAAATCCTGTCCCCCACTGCGCCTGAAGGCGATTGGGATGCCAGCATGATCGATTACAACATCCGCGCCGAGCGGATGGGCTGGTTGCCCTCGGCCCCACAGCTCAAAACCAACCCGCTGGAGGTTGCTAAAGCTGCGAAAGAGGCGGGCCAGGAAATCCCGGCTTATGTGGCCGAGCAGCTCACATCCGGCGATCTGGAGATGGCCTGCCAAGACCCCGATGATCCGGCGAACTGGCCGCGCAACCTGTTTGTCTGGCGGTCGAACCTACTGGGATCGTCGGGCAAGGGCCATGAGTATTTCCTCAAGCATCTGCTGGGCACGCAGCATGGCGTGATGGGCAAGGATCTGGGCGAGGAAGGCAAAGCCCTGCCGAAAGAGGCCAAATGGCATGAGGCCGCGCCCGAAGGCAAACTGGACCTCTTGGTGACCATTGACTTCCGCATGTCCACCACGGCGGTTTATGCTGATATCGTGCTGCCCACAGCGTCTTGGTATGAAAAGGACGACCTCAACACCTCGGACATGCACCCGTTCATCCACCCGCTACAGGCGGCGGTTGACCCGGCCTATGAAAGCAAGACCGATTGGGAGATTTTCAAGGCGATTGCCAAGAAATTCCAAGAGGTTGCGCCGGAAATCCTGGGCAAGGAAACCGACATTGTCGCGCTGCCGATCCTGCACGACACCCCTGCCGAGATTGCGCAGGATCAGGTCAAGGATTGGAAGAAGGGTGAATGCGATCTGATCCCGGGCAAAACCGCGCCCAATTACATCGCCGTAGAGCGGGATTATACCGCGCTTTATGATCGGTTCTGCGCGCTTGGTCCGCTGATGGAAAAGCTGGGCAATGGCGGGAAAGGCATCGCCTGGAACACCGAAGCCGAGATTGAACATCTCGCCAACCTGAACGGTGTCCAGCAAAGCGGGGCCGCCGAAGGGCGACCCAAGATCGAAACCGCGATCGATGCCTGCGAGGTGGTGCTGATGCTGGCGCCCGAGACCAATGGCGATGTGGCGGTGA
Source organism: Paracoccaceae bacterium (assembly GCA_965229695.1). Classification (GTDB taxonomy): domain Bacteria; phylum Pseudomonadota; class Alphaproteobacteria; order Rhodobacterales; family Rhodobacteraceae; genus JANSYL01. The sequence goes on along the minus strand of OZ245921.1, from coordinate 1,503,424 downwards.
AAGCTTGGGAGGCCCTGGAACAGGCCACGGGCCGCGAACATGCCCATCTGGCCGAGGGGGAGCATCACCAGAAGATCCGTTTCCATGACATTGCCGCGCAGCCGCGCAAGATCATCTCCTCGCCCACCTGGTCGGGCATCGAGAGCGAGAAGGTCAGCTATAACGCGGGCTACACCAACGTGCATGAGCTGATCCCCTGGCGCACGCTGACCGGGCGGCAGCAGCTTTATCAGGATCACCTCTGGATGCGCGCCTTTGGTGAAGGCTTCATGTCCTACCGCCCGCCGGTGGACCTGAAGACGATCACACAAGAAGTGCAGGATGACGGTGACAACCTGGTGCTGAACTTCATCACGCCGCACCAGAAATGGGGGATCCATTCCACGTATTCCGACAACCTGCTGATGCTGACGCTTAATCGCGGTGGCCCGGTGATCTGGATTTCAGAGAATGACGCCAAGAAAGGCGGCATCGTCGATAACGACTGGGTGGAGCTTTACAACGTCAACGGCGCCCTGACGGCCCGGGCTGTTGTCAGCCAGCGCATGAAGGACGGAACGACCTTCATGTATCACGCCCAGGAAAAGATCGTGAACACACCGGGGTCTGAGAAAACCGGCCATCGCGGCGGCATCCACAATTCGGTGACCCGCGCCACGCTGAAACCGACCCACATGATCGGTGCCTACGCGCAGCAAAGCTACGGCTTCAACTATTACGGCACCGTGGGCTGCAACCGGGACGAATTTGTCGTCGTCCGCAAAATGAAAAAGATCGACTGGCTGGATCAGCCCGCGACCCAGAAGGAGGCAGCGGAATGAGAGTACGTGCGCAAATCGGCATGGTGCTGAACCTCGATAAATGCATCGGGTGTCACACCTGCTCGGTCACCTGCAAGAACGTGTGGACCACACGCGATGGGGTCGAATACGCCTGGTTCAACAATGTCGAAACCAAACCGGGCACCGGCTATCCGACCGATTGGGAAAACCAAGAACGCTGGAATGGCGGGTGGGAGCGGACCAAATCCGGCAAGCTCCAGCCGAAACAGGGCGCGAAATGGCGCATTCTATCGAACATCTTTGGCAACCCTGATCTGCCCGAGATCGACGATTACTATGAACCCTTCGATTTCGATCATGATCATCTGAAATCCGCGCCCGAGATGAAGGCGTTTCCAACGGCGCGGCCCTATTCGGTGATCACCGGCGAGCGGATCGAGAAGATCGAGAAAGGCCCGAATTGGGAGGAAATCCTGGGCGGCGAATTCTCCAAGCGCGGCGAAGATTACAACTTCGAAGGCGTGCAGAAGGAGATTTATGGGGAATACGAGAATACCTTTATGATGTATCTCCCCCGGCTGTGTGAGCACTGCCTGAACCCGGCTTGTGCCGCCTCCTGCCCGTCGGGTGCGATCTATAAGCGCGAAGAAGACGGCATCGTTCTGATCGATCAGGAAAAATGCCGGGGCTGGCGCATGTGCGTCTCGGGCTGCCCTTACAAAAAGGTCTACTACAACTGGTCGACCGGCAAGTCCGAGAAATGCACGCTGTGCTACCCGCGCATTGAATCGGGCAATCCAACCGTTTGTTCGGAAACCTGCGTCGGGCGCATCCGCTATCTGGGTGTGATGCTCTATGATGCCGATAAGATCGAAAGTGCGGCCAATGCCCATGACAAGACCGATCTTTATGACGCGCAGCTTGATGTCTTCCTCGACCCCAACGACCCGGTGGTGATCGAAACCGCGCTGGCCGATGGCATCCCCGAGGATTGGATCAAATCCGCCCAGGAAAGCCCGATCTGGAAAATGGCGATGGAATGGAAGGTCGCCTTCCCGCTGCATCCCGAATACCGGACGCTGCCCATGGTGTGGTATATCCCGCCGCTATCCCCAATCCAAAACGCAGCCGAGGCAGGCGCCATCGGCACCGAGGGCGGTATGCCGGATGTGCAAAACCTGCGCATCCCGGTGCGCTATCTCGCCAATATGCTGACGGCGGGGGATGAGGCGCCGGTGGTCTCAGCCCTGGAACGGATGCTTGCCATGCGCGCCTATATGCGGTCGAAAACCGTGGAAGGCGTGGTGGATGAAGGCATCGCTGCCCGTGTCGGCCTTAGCGGTCGGGTCGTCGAAGACATGTATAAAATCATGGCTTTGGCCGATTACGAAGATCGCTTTGTCATCCCCACCACACACCGCGAACAGGTTGAAGAAGCTTACGAGCTTAAAGGCGGTTGCGGCTTCACCGATGGCAATGGCTGTTCGCCCGGCATCTCAAAAGGTTCGCTTTTTGGCGGCGCCAAACGTCCGCTGAAAATGCCGCAGGAGGTGCGCTAAGATGGACCGAACCTTAAAATCCCTTTCGATCCTGCTGAGCTACCCAACGCGCGCGGCGCAGGCTGCGATGCCTGAAGTCGGCGGCGTTCTGGCGGCTGAAACCCGGCTCACCGCCGCGGCCCGCCGGGCGTTGCGGCCTTTGGTCGATGACCTCGGCGCGTGCGATATCTACGCGCTCGAAGAGCAATATGTGATGCTCTTTGATCGGTCGCGCACGCTGTCGCTCAACCTGTTTGAGCATGTCCATGGCGAAAGCCGTGACCGGGGCGGCGCGATGGTTTCGCTCATGGAAACTTACCGAGAAGCGGGGTTCGAACCCGCAACAAGCGAGTTGCCGGACCATCTACCGGTCTTGCTTGAATTCCTGGCCACCAGACCCTTCGTGGAGGCCAAGGAAACCTTGGCGGACGCGGCGCATATTTTCGAGGCTTTGAACGCGCGGCTTGTCCGGCGGGAAAGCCCTTATGCCGCCGTGTTCGCCGCTTTGTTGCAACTGGCTGGCGTGCAGGCCGACCAAGAGGCCGTCGCCGAATTGCTGGAACAACCCGATGACGACCCCAACGATCTAGAGGCGCTCGATGAGGTTTGGGAAGAAAGCGAAGTTGTCTTCGGCCCCGACCCCAATGCTGGCTGCCCGCAGGTGCGCGAAATGCTGTCGCGCATGGACCCGCCCACCCCTGAACCGCGCCACGCGGCTGAATAGGGAGAGACACAGATGTTTTCCAATTTCGACCTTGATTTCGTGATCTTCGGCGTCATGCCCTATGTCGCGCTGACGGTGCTGCTGGTCGGCACCATCATTCGCTATGAACGCGACCCGTTCACATGGAAATCCTCCTCCAGTCAGCTTTTGCGGCGCAAACAACTGATCTGGGGCTCGGTGATGTTCCATGTCGGTATTCTGGTGATCTTCTTTGGTCACCTGGTGGGTCTTTTTACCCCGGTTTGGGTTTTAGACGTACTGGGCATTCCCTATTGGCTCAAACAGTGGATGGCGGTTTTACTCGGCGGTCCTGCCGGGATCATCGCGCTGATTGGTGCCAGCATGTTGTTGCACCGACGCCTGACCGATCCGCGCATTCGCGCCACGTCGAGCTATGCCGATATCGGTATTCTTGGACTGATCTGGTTGCAGCTAATCATCGGCCTTTTGACCATCACACAGACCCTGCAGCATATGGATGGGGCTGAAATGGTCCGCTTCATGACCTGGTCGCAAAGCGTGGTGACCTGGAACCTGAACGCCTGGCTGATGGTTGTGGACGTGCATTGGCTTTACAAGCTGCACATTTTCCTGGGCCTTCTGATCACCATGCTCTTCCCGTTCACGCGGCTGGTGCACATGGTATCGGCCCCGATCCGCTATCTCTGGCGGCCTGGGTATCAGGTGGTCCGCTCGCGCCGTCAGGAACCTTTGCCGCGCGCGCGCAATGTGGTGCCCGAGGCATCCAAGGCCAAACCAGCCAGCACACCGGCGGAGTGAGCGGCATGACCAAGGCCTTGTTCCCGGATCTGATCGTCAATGGCGAAACCGTGCCCCACGCGGCCATCGCCGCCGAGGCGCAGAACCACTCGGGCCCGGCGGGCAAGCCTGGGATCGTCTGGCGCAAGGCGGCCAATGCCTTGGCCGTGCGGGTGCTGCTTTTGCAGGAGGCGCGGAAGCGTGGCATCTCGGCCGAGATTCAAGAACTCGGCCCGGGCCGCTTTGAAACCGAGGAGGAGGCCCTGGTTCGGGGCCTTCTCGACCAGGCGGTTGTCGTGACACCGCCGAGCGAGGCAGAGATCAGGGCAACCTGGGAGCAAGACCCGCTTCGCTTTCGCTCGCCCCCTTTGTGGGAAGTGTCACATATTCTGATCGCCTGCGACCCGAGGGATGAGGCAGCGCAGAAGGCGGCCCATGCGCGCGCCACCGATCTGACGGGTCGCGCGCTTGGGAATCCAAACGGCCTTGCCCGGCTTGCCGCCGAGGTGAGCGATTGCGGATCGAAAGCCAATGGCGGGGCGCTTGGCCAACTTGGCCCTGGCGACTGTGTGCCCGAGTTCGAAGCCGCCCTGCGCGACCTAACCGAAGGCGCAATCACAGCAGAGCCAATCCTAACGCGCTATGGCTGGCATATCATCAAGATGGATGCCCTCGCCCCCGGTGCCGCGCTACCCTTCGAGGCTGTGAAACAGAAGATCTCGGATGCGATGGAAAAGGCCGCCTGGACCCGCGCGGCCCAAGCCTTTGTGCAGAGCTTGGTTGCCGAGGCTGACATTTCTGGTGCCGATCTCGGGCCGGTTTCCTCCGAGGGTGCAGGCCATGACGCCCGCGCTCACTGATCATCGCAACCCCGACGGGCGCAAGCCGACCAGCACGTGGTTGTTGCAAAACCCGATCGATTTCATCGCCGAGGATCACCTGCGCCTGCGCACCATCTGCGCCGAGATTGACCGGCTGGTGGAGGCCGCCACCCCAGAGCCCGAGGCGCTGTCCACCCTGCGGGACTATCTATGTCACGAGTTGCCGGACCTGTTGGCGGATGAGGATGAAGACCTCATGCCCCTGATCCTGGCCCGCGCAGAGCCGGAGGACGAGTTGCCTAAGCTGGCCCGGCGGCTGGATCGGGAACATGCCCAGATCGAAGAATTGCGTGCGCCCGCGGCCCAGGCCCTATCCGGCGACCAACCGGTCTCGGCCTGGTCGGAGGGGTTGAGGGCCACCTTGCGCCAGCTTGCGCGAGCAACGCGTCGGCATCTGATCCTAGAAAACGCGGTGCTTCTGCCGCTGGCGCGCGTGCGTCTAACGCCGGAAGACCTGATCGCGCTGCGCAAGGCCATGCTGCGGCGCCGCGGGTTGAAGGATCCGTTTCTTGCCTGACCCCACCTGCCATTTGACGAGATTGAGTATGACCATGAAACAACCCTTCAAGCACATCCTGTCGAATAGCCGAACCCGCCATCTCTGGGGTCACCCATGACAATTGTTCGGCCGATGGCCAAAGATGCCTGCGGCTGCGACGCGGTTGATCCGGCACTGATCTCCGTCGATGGCGCGCTCGACCGGATCACGGCCTGCGTGTCTCCGGTGCAAGGCATTGAAGAGATCCCGCTTATGGCCGCGCATGGTCGCGTCCTGGCGGAGCCCATCCGGGCGCTGGCCGACATGCCGCGCTTCGATCACGCGGCGATGGATGGCTATGCTTTGCGTCAGGCCGACCTGACAGGGGCTGGCCCATGGCAGCTGCCCGTGGTCGTGCGAACAGCGGCGGGCGAATGCGCATCTGGCCCGCTGCCAAAAGGGGCCGCGGCGCGGATTTTCACCGGCGCGCCGATCCCAGCGGGCGCGGATTGTGTGGTCATGCAGGAAAAGGTCGAGCGTACCTCCGGCGCGGTTATTTTGAGCCATCGTCCGCAACCGGGCGCGCATATCCGCCTTAGCGGCGAGGAATTTTCGCGCGGAACGGAGATTATCACCGCTGGCCGAAGGTTGACGCCACGCGGGATCGCTGCGGCTGCGGCAAGCGGCCATGGTGCCGTACCCGTGATCCGAAAGCTCCGCGTGGCCCTGCTTATCTCAGGCAGCGAGATCGCTCGGCCTGGGGCAGTGCAGATGGACCCGGCGCAGATCTGGGATGTGAACACGCCCATGCTGCGAGCATGCCTCTCGCGCCCGGACATCGAGCTGATTCAGATCGACACGATGCCGGATGATCGCCAGGCCAGCGCCTCGATCTTGGCGGTGGCCGCGCGCCGCTCCGATCTGGTGATCACCACAGGTGGCGTATCAGTCGGAGAAGAGGATCACTTGCATGCAGCCCTATCTGACGTTGGCGGCCAAACGATCTTTGCGGGTGTCGCGATCAAACCGGGCAAACCGGTCGCGATGGGACGTATCGGAGGCAGCCTGTGGCTGGGTCTACCGGGCAATCCGCAATCAGCCTTTGTCACCTGGAGCTTGTTTGGTGAGACCATCCTTCGGCGTTTGACGGGGTGCTCCCACCCGCAGACCGACCGGCGGCTCGTCGTCTTATCGCAGGGCCTGGCCCGAAAACCCGGGCGGTGCGAGGTCAGGGCCGCAACCCTTATCGGGTATGACGGAACAGGTCGTGAAATTGTGGCCTGCCAACCCGCCGTTCATTCCGGCCAGGTCGGCGCGCTGAGCGGCGCTGACGGGTTTGTCTTTCTCCCGGCCGAGGCCGATCAACTCGCACAGAATGCCCTGGTCGAGTTCTTGCCGCTAAGCTGTTCATGAGGATCAGGAAATGAAGATCGCATACACAATGGCCCCCGGTCGTGGCGACACCGATCTTGTGCTGCAAGCCACCGCGCGCCGCCTGATCGCCGAGGGCTATCGCCCCGCCGGAACCGCGCAAATCAACACCGAACGACCCGATGCCGGGCCTTGCGACATGGATGTTGTTGTGCTGCCCGATGGCCCGACCATCCGGATTTCCCAAAGCCTCGGCTCCGCATCGCGCGGCTGCCGATTGGACCCCAACGCCTTGGAAACCGCCGTGGGGTTGGTTGAGGCGCGCTTGCCGGGCAGCGATTGCCTGATCGTAAACAAGTTCGGCAAACACGAGGCTGAGGGGCGCGGTTTCCGAACGGTAATCGCTGATGCACTGGAGCTTGGAATGCCGGTTCTGGTTGGGCTGAATCCGCTGAACGCCCCGGCGTTTGATGAGTTTTCGGGGCATGCGGCACTGAGGCTGGCGCCGACCGAGGCAGAGTTGACAGGTTGGGTCCTCTTGAATCTCAAGGCGGTCACAGAAGCCGTTTGATAAATCGTTGGCCATTTTTGTTGGAAAACGCGGCTCCGTTCACAGCTCTAGACTCGGCTGGTAACGCGCTGCATGCTGCCTTTCGCCCTACGCTCCCGTACCGGTGTTTTCTCGCATCTGCGGCGAATGACTGCTTTCCGCCCCCGGGTGATCTGGCGTTTCGCTGGTGCAGCGAAAGCCTGCTTTCCGCCCTTTGCGCTCACCATTGTAGCAAGCTATGTGGCTAACTGAGCCGACATACCCGAGCCTCCGGCACCACTCATCGCCTGAGCGGCAACAGGCACTTTCGGCCGAAAAGCAACAAACAACGCCAAGCCGACCTCGCTCGGCTTGGTGTAGGATCGTGATTGGATGATCTATGGCGTAAACGGGCTAAACCTTACCGCAGAATCTAGCTTTCAAACTTTGAGCCGAGTTCCGTCGTTGCGGGCAACGGGTGTGTCTCAGAACATCGAACCGGTTTCGTAGACGGCTATGATCAAAACCGATAAAGCAGACCCAATGCGATACCATTGTTTCGTAGGCTTAGATTTGTGCCCCGATAATCGAACACGGCATGTTCGAAGGTGACATGTGTGAAAACCTGCTCGGTCAACGCAAACTCAGCGCCAATCACCAACTCACGCGTATCAAAGTCGAACGAACCGGTACCAAAATCGTCCGTGCCGCGTCCGACCCGTGCACCGACAAACGGCATGGTGCGTCCCATCGGATATCCGAGGCGAACGCCGAGAGCGGTGCTTGTTGCTGTCCCGCTGATCGCCGTACTCGTTGTGATGTTGGTGCCGGAGTATTCGTTGCGGCGGTAGGTGAGATCACCACCGATCATAACTGCTCCCGCATCGAACAGATAACCTGCCGTTACAGAAAAGCCGTCAGAGGATGCATCGATATCTGATGCTGAACTGAACGAGCTGCTGTCCGTCCTGTTTAAGTTTGCTCCAACATAGGCGCCTGAGAAGTCTACGGGCTCTTGGGCATAGGCGGGCGAAAGCAGCAACACGATGGCAGCTGCGGAAAGGAAGGATTTCATTGGGTCTCTCCATAAACAACAGAACGCTAAGCCGCTGTTTGTGAGAGGTTTTCCCCGATATGATGCGATACAGTATTGCCAATAGTGTACAATAGCGAGAGCGTAAGGGGTTCAAGCGGTTGTGCGCTTCGAAGACATCTAATACCGTCTCTCGGGAAGCCGTTAACGCATTGTTTTAGAGAGCTTATCCCGGCTGCGATACACTATTGGCAATACTGTATCACCTTGGCCACACCCGCGTTGGACGTGCTACCAAGGCGCGCGGTGAAAGGTCCGTTGTAACCAACCAAACGCCGCCCTCTATGAGGTTGTATAATCACCAAGCCCAGCGCCTGTATATCAACGCTGCCGAGCGAAAACGGTTCCTGGCTGCGGTTGATACGCAAGCACCGCCAATCCGTGCGTTTGCTTTGACACTGCTCTATACGGGCTGTCGCCTTTCTGAGGCGCGGGCCTTAACGGTTGGGTCTTGTCAACTGGACGAGCGGCTCATCTCGATCCGCAGTCTCAAAAAACGTAGCGCAGTTCATATTCGCGAGTTGCCAATACCAGCTGATCTGGTTGCTGCATATCGGGCGCTGCGGCTTCCTGCTGAGGGTAATATTTGGCAACTGAATGGTCAGACCGTCTCGAGGATTACGGCTTATCGGTGGATAAAGGCGATCATGGCTTCTGCCGAGATTTGTGGTCCCCAAGCGACGGCCAAAGGTCTTCGTCACGGCTTTGGTGTGCATGCCATCCGTTCGGGCGTACCAGTCACTTTGGTGCAAAGGTGGATGGGTCATAGTTCTCTCAGCACCACTGCTATCTACACAAACGTGCTTGGTGCAGAAGAAATGGAAATCGCCGAATGGATGTGGCGGTCGAGCTAAGGTCGTCTTGACGTAATTCTTCAATTGGCGTCGCAACTATTTGGCGCGCGTCATAGTTGACTCCTGACAGCGACCGGCTGCAGTTTTTCTCTACTATTTTTTGAAAGGCTAGATTCATGAATCTTAAGACATCTAATTACGGCGCAGCGCGAAGTATTCTAGGAATTTCAGAAATCCTACTTTGGTGTGGCGTTGGTTTGGGCGTGATCGTAGCGCTCGGGGCAGGGGGTGCGGCCTCTCGGGGCTTTGGTGCCTCAGGTATGGTTGCTGCTGCACCGGGTATCGCGATTTCGCTCTTCTGTTTTATTGGTATTGTGCAAGTGCAGATGTCCAAAGCTGCGGTCGATACGGCTGATTACACCTATCAGATGCTTGGTATTGCGCGGGATCAGCTGGCGGTTTCGAAGCGGGCGATGAATCCAAGAACGGAAGCGCGCACCTATTCGGCGAGCAAGGCTGAGACCGGCCTCTCGGCGACCCAAAAGCCGCCCGTGGCTCAAGATCAAAGTCGTGGAGCGGAGGGCTCGCGCGCGCGTGGAGCGGTCTCCACTGAGATTGACGATAATTTGCCGTCGTTCTTGCAATCGGAACAAGCGCTTTCCCAATCGCCTCAATCGACGCAACATCGCGGTAGGCAAATCAATCGCACGATTCACGGCTTTCTAGTCGAAGGCCATACGTTTGCGAACCTAGAGTTAGCCAAAAACCACATAGATGCTGAGCACTTGAAGGCAGAGATGGCGTCCTCGAAGGGGCGAGATAAATGACCCCCATACTCACCCCCAACCTCTATGGGGGTCCGGTATGGGGGTACATAGAGGCTCATAGCGGAACATACGCCATCGAGAAGCACGACTTCGGGAGTCTGACATCTCTCCCTCTCGGTCGAGATCTGCCGATTCCCCATACGGCAGAGCCCCAAAAAGCCATTCCGCCCTTTTTGTCTGTCCAGCTTCAGGAGAAGTAGATGCGAGTCTCACTTACTCATGAAGCTGTTCGTCGCGGCTTGCTCTTTAAGACGACCTATTACGAGGTCCATCTCGACGTTCACTTCAGTCATGAAGAAATGCAGGTCATTCGAGAGCGGAACCTCGCCAAAACAAAACTATTGGATCGCCGTCCGGCAAATGCGCGGATTGACGATCGCGACGAGAAATTCGAGCTGCGTTTGGAAGATCTGGTGCGCGCGCGAACGGATCGGTTTTTATGTGCCACGCCGTCAGCAGCAAAGATCTATGAAGAAGAAATCTTGGCCGCGCTGGCGCAGGTGAAGCTCTGGATTGGCGATAATGCCGAAGTGGCCGGTCGTACCGTGGTTGAGTTCTAATGGCGGGCCGCTCGTTTGGGCAAAGCTGGGAGGGCATGGTCCTTCTGTGGTCGGCCATTGTCGGCGGCTTTCTCTTGCTGGCCCTAGTGGTCACTCCCATCGCGCTGGTCGGTATTCCGACCTATATCGGCTATCGGCTCTGGCGGGACAGTCCGGCCCGAGCTGAGAGGATCGCGCGCCATGAAACCGAGGCGCTATACAACCATGCGTTGCGCGGCCGGATCGAACTGACCAACCGTGAGATCGAAGCGGGTCTCACGACGCACTGGCCCGCCGATCTGCCGGATGTGCTGCGGGTCCAGCTCCTAGACCTCGGGAAGGTGATCTACGCCGCTGAGGGGCTTTCACCGGACATCCCGCCGCCACCCGCGCTTTGCAATTCGCTTGAGGGTGGTCGGTATCGCGATCAACTCGCGCGCCTGGGCCAGGTGCGGCATGACCGGGGCATGGCTGAGACCGCGCTCGACATCATCTCGCAAAGTTTGGCACCGATCGCACGGGCCGCGCCGCCGCTGGATGGCGAGGTGCTGGTCGAAGTCACGCAGTTCCTTGATCCGATTGGCGAGACGGTTGAGGCGATGGCCGCGCCCTTCTTTGCCGATACGCCTTATGTGCTCTTCAAGCCGCTTCAGGCACAATTGGACGCCAATCTGCGTGCCACCAGCCGCTCGGGCAATCCAACCTTTCCCCGCGACTATAAAGGCGACGATCTCCTTGATACCTATCTGAAGGGAACACCGCTCCGAGACGCCTTCCGGCTGCGTACGCCCTTCTCCATTCCTGATGAAAGGCGTTTCGAACACCTGCACATGGTATCGGGGTCTGGCCACGGCAAAACGCAAACCTTGCAGTATCTGATCGCGCAGGATTTGCCACATATCGCAAGGCAAGACCGATCCGTCGTGGTCATCGACAGCCAGGGCGATTTGATCGATACGATCCTCAAGCACGCACATCTGCCGCCAGAACGCATTGTCTTAATTGATCCCGAGGACATCGCCTGGCCCGTCAGTCTCAATCTCTTCTCGGTCGGGCAGGAGCGCCTGGAGGGCTATGACGCGCTTGAGCGTGAGCGCCTGACCAATTCTATCATTGAGCTCTATGACTTCGTCTTGGGGTCGCTTCTGGGCTCCGGTATGACCGCCAAGCAGTCGGTGGTCTTCCGCTATGTCACGCGTCTCATGTTCCACATCGACGGCGCCACGATCCACACGTTGCGCGACCTCCTAGAACCGGAAGGATCAGCTCAGTTCGCGGACGACATCGCCAAGCTCGATGGCACTGCCCGGCGCTTCTTCGAGACGGAATTCGACGGCAAAGAATTTGCGACCACCAAGAGCCAAGTTCTGCGGCGCCTCTACGGCATCCTAGAGAACCAAACTTTTGAGCGGATGTTCTCAAACCCTGAGACGAAGTTCGACATGTTCTCAGAACTGAACGCGGGAAAGCTGATCCTGATTAACACCGCCAAGTCCCTCCTGAAGGAACAGGGTACACAGGTCTTTGGCCGCTTCTTCATCGCGCTGATTGCCCAAGCCGCCCAGGAGCGGGCCACCATCCCAGATCGAGCCCGGTTGCCGGTGCATGTGTATGTCGATGAAGCCCAGGACTACTTTGATCACAATCTTGAAGTAATCCTGAGCCAAGCGCGCAAGTATCGCGTCGGCATGGCCATGGCCCACCAGTATCTCGGCCAGCTTGCGCATGGGCTGCAGGAGGCGTTTGAAGCCAACACGTCAATCAAACTGGCCGGTGGGGTGTCACCGCGAGACGCCAAATCACTGGCGGCTATGATGAATGTAGACCCCAACAGCATGAGCAATCTACCCAAGGGGACCTTCGCGACATCCATTCGCGGTGTCACGAATCGGGCTGTTCCATTGTCCTTTCCCTTCTTCGTTTTGGAGAAGAAACCGCGGGCTGACGCCGAAGCGCTCGAAAGCATCCGAAATCACAGCCGAAAATCTTATGCGGCCCCCTGGGAGCCCAAGACAAACGATGAGCCACCAGGAGAAGGTAGCCGAGACGATCCAACGCCAGACGATCCGGATGATGACCCACTAAAACCCTCGACAGAGCTCTGAGCAATCGTACCCTCGGCTCATGTCAGTGCATGATCGACTTGGACGCGCTACGTTCCACAGCATTGCTCGGCGGGATGATATCGCGCCAAACGCGCGGGATATACGCTGGTTCAAGCATCTGGAGCGCCACGGACCATTGAGTTCCACGCAGCTCTTCGCTTGGACGGCTGACACCCATCGCTGCAAGGACACCGCGCTTCGGCGCCTACAAGCACTGCGAGCCGCCAGGTTCCTGTATCTACCAGAGCAGCAGCGAAAAACTGAGCGGGCGGAGTTCAAGCCATACGTGTACGACTTGGCGCCGCTCGGGAAGCTGTTACTGCAAGATATCGGTGTGGCGGAAGCAACTGTCCGTCCCACTGGGCATTGGTGGCATCTGCATGAGACCGCCATGCTCACTGCAGAGATTGATCTGGCGGCACGCAGGCGAGGGTATCGGCACATCCCGGCGCATAAAATCTTGGCGCGCCACGGAGCCACGCTGGCGATCCCGATGGGTCGCCAGAAACTCATCCCAGATCAGCTCTTTGCGATCGACTATGGCGGATTGTTCCGTGCCTTCATGGTTGAGGTGGATCGGGGAACTGAGCCGATCGCATCAAGTGCCATGCGGAAGTCGTGGAAGAGTTCGCTGGCTTTGTATGGGAAGGCCTTTGAGCAGGGTTTGCCAAACCAGCACTATGGGTTGAAGGCGCCAGTGCAGGTTATTTGGAAACATCGCACACGTGCTCGCTCTGAGGCATTTGAACAGCTCCTGAAGGCCTACGCTCCGTCCCTCCGCAAACGGCATGTGCGGTGCGTTGACGAGATGCCGACGCTCCTGTTCGGAGGAGTGTAGGCGAACGAAGGGCGGAGAGCGGAAGCTTGCCCCAACAAAATCACTAAAGCTGCGAATTCATGCGAGCCTTTCATGGGTGATCGATGCCCTATTTCAACTCAAAGCGACAAGCTGCACCACCGAGTCGAACCATTCTGTTGGGAGTTGGCGATGAGTCGAAAGCGCCCGAACAAGGTGCTTGGTCTCCAAACTACGACTTTGGTTCGTAAATCGCCTCGCGCTACGAAGCGTCAAAAAAGCTTTGCCGATATCGCAGGATACTTTTCAACTCGGTCGGCTGAAGCAGAAGCTAACTTGAGTTGCCTCTCGGTGGATTTCGTCTCGCAGTTAGTTTGGTGTTTTCTGGAGGCTGATGCTCCGTATGGGCGCACCTGAGTGTGGGTCCCATGTCACAATACCAATCGTAGCGTCACGATTTGGTAGTTCCGCAACTCAAGGCTCAAGCTTTGCCCGTCTATCTCCAACGCCTCTAGCTCAGTTTCGATCAAATCGCATCGCTCTACCGCTCGGATGCTGTGATGCAGCACTAGGTCGACCGGGCCTCGGGTATTATGTGCTTCAAACAGTCGAACAATGACCCCCCGACCATCCTCGGCGGGTTTGACGGTTTCGATCACGGCGCGTTCGTCTTGGCAGATGATTAACGGGATAAAATGATCTTCTCCAGTGCCGCTCGCCGCGAAAACCCGTGGCGGCACGTTCAGCGCGTAAGCTTCCCGCCGCACTTGCAGGCGCGTATCGCCGATATGCGGCAGCAAGGAATAGGTGAAGCGATGCGTGCCTTGATCAGCGGTGCAGTCTGGCATTGTCGCTGATTTAATCAGCGACAGGCGCAGCACATCATCGCGCACGTCATAGCCGTATTTGCAATCGTTCAGTAGCGCGACGCCGTAGTTGCCTTCGCTTAGATCGGCCCATTTCTGCGCAGGAACCTCGAATTGCGCCGCATCCCAACTGGTGTTGCGGTGGGTTGGGCGATCAATTTGACCCCATTGAATATCGAACTCAGCGCGCGCAGCGCGTACGGAAACCGGGAAGGCTGCCTTAAGCAGCAGGTGCGTTTCGTGCCAATCCACCTCGGTATCGAAATCAATCCGGCAGGACGATCGGTTGAGGCAAATGCGTTGCGTCAGGTGAGAGTTGCGGAATGAGCGTTTGATTTCGACGCAGGTGCGGATCGGTCCCTCTTCCACGATGCGAAGGCTGGTCAGGCCATCCACGATTTCCCCTCGATCTTCGAAGAAGATGTCGATGTCCCAGGCATCCCAACTAACGGGGCGATCCTCGAAAAGCTCCAGCTTGTTGCCAAACGCGCCGTCTTTCAGAACTTCACGCTTGACGCGTTTGTCACGGACCGAGGTGAGCATCCCGTTCGGCCCGATTTCGACCCGCAGATCGGCGTTCTCCAAAATCGCGCCGCCTTTGGGGGTCGATGTTGCTATGGCGCCGGGGCCGATCTTGGGGCTGCTTTCAGCGAACTGCAGGTTACGGACCGAAAGACCCGCCCGCTCAGGCAATTCGACCAACACGCCATCCCTAACTGCTTGTGTCGGCAGGGCGTCCCCGTCCTCAGCCACAGGGCCAGTATCGGGGGGCAAAAGCGCCAAACGCGGGCCAGGTAGAGGTGCGCCATCCAAAACCAAGAACCCATCACCCGCAGGGGCTAGGGCGTCGACGGCACGGGCCAAGGCCGCGTCCGCGATTTCGGTGATCGCCTCATAATCTTTGACCGCATCCTCGAACACTTGAGGAATCGAGGTTCCGGTCAGGATGTCGTGGAATTGCAGCGTGCATAACTTCTGCCAGGCCTCGGTTAGATCGCTTGGTGCTTGACCCTCCAGCATCGCAAGCGACATGGCCAGTTCTGTGTCATGCAAGAGCACTTCGGCCTTGCGATTGGCGCGTTTGATCCAACCATTGCCGGTCAGCACCCCGCGATGACCTTCGAGATAGAACTCGCCCTGCCAGACCGGTAGCGCGGGCGCCTTTTCTTCAAGCGTTTCAAAGAAACGCCGGACTGTTGAGGGAATCAATTGTGGCGCGCGCGGCATCACGCGATAGGCTTGCGCTTTGCGGATCAAGTCGTCCGTCGGGCCGCCGCCGCCATCGCCATAGCCATAAGCGATGAGCAGGTCTTGGATGCCGTCCTTAACGGTGTTGCGCGCCCAGGTGCCCACGACCTCTTCAGCCGTCAGGTCGGATTTATAGTTGGTCGGAAAGGGCAAATGCTGCACGTCGCGCGGGGTGGTCAGAAACTGCGCCATCACGCGCGAGCCGTCGATCCCCTCCCACCACGTGGTTGAGGCGGGCATCTGGTTGTATTGGTTCCAGTTCACCTTGTTGGTCACGAACCATTTCAACCCGGCTTCTTGCATCAGTTGCGGCAAACAACCGGGAAAGCCGAAAGTGTCGGGCAACCAAAGCACGGGCGTCTCAGCCCCCTCGCCAAAGCGGCTGTCGCAGAACCTGCGGGCGAGCGTGATTTGCCGAACCAAAGCCTCCGGTCCCGGCATATTGGCGTCGGGTTCAACCCACATGCCGCCAAGCACCTCCCACCGGCCTTGGGCCACGCGCGTACGGATGCTTTCGAAAAGCTGGGGGTAATCCGTTTCGGTCCAGGCATAGAGCTGCGGCTGCGAGTGAGAAAAGCGGAACTCTGGATGCCGCTCCATCAAGCGCAGCACATTGGAATAGGTGCGCGCGTTTTTCTGCCGGATCTGGTCGATGGGCCAAAGATAGGCCACGTCCATATGGGCGTGCCCGATCCCGTGCAGGGTGATGTCGAGCGGCGGGCCAGCTTGTTCCAACCCCTGCATCAGTTTTTCGGTGGCGGGCGCAACCGAGGCGCGGAATGCCCCTTGCATCGGGTCGCGGGTATCAAGCGTCAGAAAGGCCGCGTCGAGCGCTGACAAGACTGCGTGTTTTTCGGGATGCTCGTCCTGCAACTCGTTACAAAGGTCGAGCGCCGTTTCGGCCATGGTGATGAAGCCCTGAAGCTCCCGATCGATATCGATCACGCTGCATTCGCGCAGAAACAGACGGGACCGGTCTCTGGGGTCCGGCGGCCAGCCGGTCAACCCGGTCCAGCCATGTAGCAAAAGATCGTGGGGCTGGCCGTCCGCCATGGCGATCGGGAGTTCGACCGTATGGTGATACCGGTCGGCTGAGGCATGGGCGCTTCCGTCGATATACAAAAGCGCCTCGGGGTGGGTGAAGATATCCCCGGCCACCCCAAGCGGCAGATGCAGTGCCGCGTTGCGCCAGCCAATCGGGATTGTGAAGCGTGACCGCAGCGCGAAATGCAGATCCTGCTCACCCCAATAGCTGTCCCATTCCAGGCGCTCGCCCGGCGCGTCGCAGGCAAAGAGGCTTGTATCCGGGGCCGCCTGGGCATCCGGCAGGGTTTCCAGAACGAACAATTCTATGGGCACCCTGTCGCGCGCGACATAAGGGGTGATCAAGCGCAGCCGTTGCGCAATCTTTTCCGCTGTCAGGCGCAGCCGGTGCGACATTGGCCTAGCCTTGGCTCAAGTCAAAGCCCGGCACGGTGCCGCGATAGACGGTGTGTGGATGCCGCTCAACCTCGGCCAGGCGTTCAAGGGCGGCGCTGGCCTCTTCGGCCGAACCCCAGTCGCGATCCAGTTCGGGCCAGGGGATCGAGTCGATCAAAAGCCGCGTGTAGGCGTGCTGGGGATCGCCGATCACTTCTTTCGGCGGGCCAGCCTCCACAACATGCCCCTTATAAAGCACCATCACATAGTCGCTGACATGATAGGCCGTGGCCAGATCATGGGTGATGTAAAGGATCGAGATCCCGTGCCGTTCTTTCAGGTCATAGATGTTCTTGAGGATCGTCGCCCGCAGGCTGGCATCGACCATCGAAACCGGCTCATCCGCCACCAACAGCTTTGGCGACAACATCAGCGCGCGGGCGACGATCAGGCGTTGGCGTTGACCGCCCGATAACTGGTGCGGATAGCGGCCAAGCACGGTTTCTGGGGCTAGGCCCACGGCGCGGCAGGCCTCCTCCATCACGTGCCGCGTGTGATCTACGCCTTCGCTGAGACCGAAGCGCTCAAACGGAAAACGCAAGGAATGATTGACCCGGTAGAACGGGTTGAAACAGGCGTAAGGGTCTTGGAAAACCGCTTGTACATCCTTGCGGAAGGCAAGCTTTTCAGCGGCGGATTGACGATAGACATCTTGCCCTTTGAACAACACTTCGCCCGTTGAGGGCGGGTTAAACCCAAGCATCAGACTGCCCATCGTGGATTTGCCCGAGCCCGATTGACCAACGATCGAAATGATCTGCGGTGTAGTTCCGTCGAGGCGGAAGCTCATCGGATGCAGCGCGGTGACCGCGCCATAGGTTTTGGACACGCCCTTCAGCTCCAAGAGCGGTGTGGCCGCAGGCTCGGTCGGTGCGTCAGCAACCGCAGCAGGTGCAAGGAAGCTTTCGCCGCCCACCAAGGGCACAGAAGAAATCAGCTCCTTTGTGTAGGGGTGTTGCGGGGTTTCAATGATCTGCTTCGTGGGACCGAATTCGACCAATTGCCCCTTTTTCAGCACTGCGATGTCATCGACCGACTGCGCCATCAGGCCCATATCATGGCCGATCAAGATTAGGCCGGCGCCAATCTTGGCCTGCACCGCGCGCAGGGTTTGCATGACGTGGCGCTGCGTGATCACGTCAAGCGCGCTTGTGGGCTCATCCGCGATGATCAGGTCGGGGTCAAGGCACACGCCAATGGCGATGCAAACCCGTTGCTTCATCCCTCCCGACAGCTCATGCGGATAAAGCCGCCCGACAATGCTGGCGTCCAGCCCGACACCCTGCAACGCCACATCCGACCTGCGCTGTAGCTCAATCTGGGTCACCGCACCTTCATGGGCGATGATGCCATCCCAGATCTGGTGTTCGATTCGCATCACCGGGTTGAGTGAGTTCATCGCACCTTGCGGAATATAGGCGATCTTGCGCAGGCGGACGCGGCGCATCTCTTCTTCGTTGAGTTTGAGGATGTCGGTCTTGCCCAGCGAGTGGAGGTGGATCTCCCCTTGGCTAACGAAGCCGGGGGAGGCCAGCATGCGCATCGCCGCCAGCGCGGTGGTGGTTTTGCCAGACCCGCTTTCGCCGATGAACCCGATGCGTCGACCTTGCGGCACCGATAGGGTGACGTCGGTCACCGCATGGACCACGCCTTTGGAGGTAGGGAAGTCGATAGAGACGTTTTTGATGTCGAGCACGGTCATGGATCACAACCTCCGCAGTCTGGGGTTCGACACTTCATCGAGGCCCAGGTTGATCAACAACAGCCCCACGAACATCACCGCCAGCAGCACCGTAGGGATGCCCCACCACCACCACAGGTTTTGGATTAGCGCGCCCGAATTGATCGCGTCATAGATAACCCGCCCAAGCGTTGGCACGCGCTGGGGGCCAAGGCCAAGCACCTCAAGCCCCACCGCCGTGACGATGGAGGTGGTGACATTCGCGATGAATGAGCCAAACAGATACGGCACCAGGTTCGGTAGCATCTCGCGGAACATGATATGCGCCGTCGATGCCCCAGATAAGCGGGCCATCTGAACATAACCGGATTCACGCATCGACAGCACCTGCGCCCGGATAAGGCGCGTGGGTGATTGCCAGACAAACGCGGCAATCAGCAAGGCCATCATGGTCAAGGTGATATCGCCATAAGCCGCTTGGAACACCACCAGGATCAGAAGCGGCGGGATCGTGATCATCACATCCGACCCAACGCGGATCACGTCATCGGTGCGCCCTCCAACGAAGCCCGCGGTAAAGCCCAAGCAGATACCAACCGACATGCCGACGATGGAGGCCAGCATCCCAACGAAAAGCGAATTGGGTGCCCCGACGATCAGCAGTGCCAGGATATCTTTGCCCGACACATCGGTGCCAAGCGGGTGGGCCCAGGTTCCGACCTGACCCCGGATGTTCTCTACCCCAACGGGGCCTTGGCGTGGCATGCCCGAGCCGGTGAACACAAGATCGGTGTCCCAGAAGAGACGCCCAAGAATGCCCAGCAGCACGATCCCCAGTAACAGGCCCACGCCCCAGATCAGCTTGGGGTTTAGCCATGGATTGTCGAAGCGGCGCATGCGACGAAGCTGCGCTTTGGTTAGCCCGCTGGTATCGGGGGCGGCGGTTTCAGGCGCGGCGGCTTGCGGTTCAGACGATGGATCGACCATGTCAGCTTACCTCTCGTGCCGAATGCGGGGGTCAATCAGCGGATAGATCAGATCGACAAGAAACACGGCCAAGGCGGTCATCAGGATGATCACAAAGCTTACGCCCTGAATGACCGGGAAATCCTGATCGAGGATCGCATCGTAAAGCAGTTTGCCCATGCCGGGATAGGCAAAGATGCGTTCGACCAGCACCTGCCCCGCGACCAGCCCACCAATTTGCAGCGCAAAGGCTGTCACCTGGGGCAAGATCGCGTTTCGGATCATGTAGCGGTAGAGAATGTAACGTGGGCGCAGGCCTTTGGCCTTGGCCAGAACCGAATAATCCTCGCCCTGGACGGTGATCATCAGCCCGCGCATGCCCAGAGCCCAGAAGCCAAAGGTCACGATCACAATTGAGAGCGCCGGCAGGAACCCGTGATAAAGGACCGACGCGATGAAATCGCCTGTCCATCCCGGCTCGACATTCAGGCCATAGGCCCCGGTCAATGGGAACCAACCCAGCTGCGTCGCAAAGACGTACATCAACAGGAGCCCTGACAGCAGCGGCGGGATCGCGGTGAAGACCATGGCGGAGGGGATTGCAACCTTCCATAGGCGCGGCGTGTTTTCCCAAACCATCAGCGCGCCCAGCAAATTGCCGATCAGGAAGGTAATGATCAGCGAGATCAACATCAGCCCCAAGGTCCAGGGCAGGGCCGTGCCGATCAGTTGGGCAACCGGCGTCGGGAAACTGGCGGTCGATATACCGAAGTCAAAGGTCAGCGAGTTCCAGATATACAGCATGTATTGCACGATCAGCGGCTCATCGAGGCCGAAGCTTTCGCGCAATTGCTGAAGGATCGCGTCCGAGTTTTCGATGGAGCCGCCACCGGCCGCCATACGGCCCAGCATGACATCGACCGGATCGATGGGTGACAGGCGTGGAATAATCCAAATCAGCGTAGCGGCGACGAACACGGTCAGAAACAGCGTCAAAAGCCGGTTGATCAAGTAACTCAGCGGGATCCGTCCCATCTGTCTCCTCCCGTTCTGTCGTCCGGGCGGCCTCTTTGGGGCCGTCCCGTTCCGATGTCTTGTGCGCCCTAGGCTGCCTGTCCCGCCGCGTGGCGGGAAATTGTGTGGTTCCAGCCGCGCAGCACCATCCGTTCATCTGGATGCTGGTTGCCCTCTTCGATCCGGTCGTGGCCTTCATAAAGCTGGCAAAGCACCGTCTTGCGCGTCGTATTCGAGCGGTTGGGCATTGAGCCATGCAGCGTGAAGTAGTGAAAGAACACGACATCACCGGCCTTGCATTCCACCGGCATCGCCTCGGAAATCGGATGGCGGTCGATCACATCATTTTGCCGTCGGCCATCTGCGCCCTCGATGCGGCCCAGTTTGTGGGAGCCCGGGAAAACCCGCAGGCAGCCCATCTGATCCGTGGCGTCGCTGACATGGATGATGCCCGCGATCATGCTGTCATTGAGGGTCGGGAAATAGGGCCAATCCTGATGCATCGGGAAGGGCGAGCCGTTTTCCGATGGTTTTTGGAACAGCTTGGAATGGTGCAAGATAATATCCTGGCCAAGGATTTGCTCGGCAATGTCCAGAAAGCGCGGGTTCAGGAATGCGTTGAGCCAGGTCCGCGAGTATTTCTGTACATTATGGGTGTGCAGGATGACATCGCCGCTGCGAGCGATCTTATCGGTTTCGCCGCCATCCCATGTGGCATCAACAACCTCGCCACTTGTGGTCAATTGCAGGACGATCCCGTCAAAATCCCTCTCCAACGCGGCGACGTCATCGGGCTCAAACACGGCCTTGGCGTGGTAGTAACCGTTTTCCTGAAAGAAATCTTTGATGTCAGACATTAGTCTGAACCTTCATGCTAGGTGAGGCGGGGCGAGGGAGTACGCCCCGTCTGAGGGCCGGAGGGTTGGAGCAGCAAGACCCCGACCCGTTGACCAGGACGGCGATACGTCAGGGAGGAACCTTACTCCGCGCGTTCCAATGCGTGGATGATCTGGTGACCAGAATTCCACCAGTGGAACGGGTGGTTGAAATAGTTCTCAGCCGAGGGCCAGCCTTCCCAATAGGTGGTGTTCATCGGCAAAAGCTTGGCCGACTGGACCAGAGGGATGAACGGCATTTCAGCGGCCATATACTGATAGGCATCTGCCACCATGCCTGGGATCGCCGGATCGCCAAGCGCCATTCCTTCCATCTGATCAACGATGGCCGAATAGGATACGGCGGATTCGCTGTCCCAGCGCGCGGTGTTGTTAAAGCCCGGCGACCGTTCGCCGACCGGCACAACATCCGCCACCGTGTACCGGCCCATCGACGCCCAAGGCTCGTTCACCGACCCACAGGACAGCCAGGAATAGGACATCTCGTAAGAGCCGAAGGGTAGAACTTCACCCCAGAAGACTGAGTTTTCGACCGGAAGCGCCCGCGCATCGATCCCCGCGCGCTGAAGCTGTTCGACGATCATATCGATAGTGCGCGTGTATTCGGTTGAGGCCGAGTTCACATGGATCGACACTGCAAGCGTTTCGCCATCTTTCTCATAATAGTCACCGTTGCGCGCCCAACCTTCGGCCTCAATCAGCGCCTGGCCAGCCGCTACATCCGCCTGCGCCGACAGGCCGTGGCCAGCCTCGATCACGGCGTCAATGAAGGGCGCCATGGAACCGTAGTCAGCAAACATCGTGCGCGACGGCACAGTTGCACCTTCAACCGCAATGTTCACGATCTGCGTGCGGTCGATGATATGGTTGACCGCCAGACGCATGTTGGCGTTGTCCCAGGGCGCGATGGTTGTGTTGATTTCCAACTGGCGTGCGCAGGGGTCAGCGGCCGCATAGGGGTAGTCGTCGTACCAGGCCGTCACAGCGGCATTCTGGGCGCGGATTGCTTCGAACGTGCCGACCGAAACGTTCTGGGCGGCATCAAGCTGGTTGGTGGCCATCAACTGGGCACGGCTTTCTTCGCCACCGGATTCTAGGAACACCACGCGCTGCGGTTCGGGCATATCCATGAAGCCGGTTTCCGCGCCCCACCAACCGTCGCGGATATCCCAGATCGCCCGGTTCGAGGCCGCAGAGGTGAAGGCATAAGGCCCCGTGCCAATCGGCGGGTTGAAGGTAAAGGTTGCCGGATCGTCCGCTGCGGACCAAATGTGTTCCGGCATGATGAGGAAGGATCCGAAGATCCGGACGCCGAAGTTTTCGACCACGAAACGCGGGTTGGGGCTGTTGAGCGTGAAGGTGACCGTGTGGTCATCCATCATTTCGACCGAGGCCACCTGCGCGCGCAGGGTGGCCACCTCGCGGGCGTTCAACTCCTCGTTTTCCAGCGCCATGTTGACGGTGAAGACAACATCGTTGGCGTCAAAGGCCTCCCCATCCGACCAAGTAACTCCTTCGCGCAGTGTGATCGTGAACTCGCTTGAATCGTCGTTGGCCGAAAAATCTGTAGCCAGCCAGGGGTCCAGTTCGCCGGTGCCATAATTCAGGATGAACAGCGGTTCCCACATCGTCTGATGCGCGCCATGCATGCGGCGGATGCCAGTGCCATCGGTCATCCAGTTGAAGTTCTCGGGATCGCGGATTGTGCGGTCGAGATCGAAAATGACCGTATCTTCGCGCGGCACATCCTGCGCCGAGGCCGCACCCGTCAGCGCAAGCGCCAACGTGGTCGAGGCTAGAAGTAGCTTCGTTGTGGTTTTCATCCCAATTTCCTCCCTAGGGTTTTCAACCTGCCGCAGCGTCCTGCGGTCTTGTTCAACCCGGCTGGCCTGTGACTGCCTGCCAGATCATCTCGTCTCGTTCGTCCTTACCTCAGGTAGTCCAGCACCATGACGCGCGTGTCAGATGGTAACTCAGAGGGTCCAAGGGTCACGGTGTGGTCGCACGCAAAATCCACATCTTCCTCTTTGAAATGCGCCAAAAAGCTTTCAATCCACATCGTATTGCGTGGCTTGTAAGTCAGGGTCCGAAAATGCATCGGGATCACCAGCTTTGGGCGCACCCGGTGGATCATTTTCATCAGGTCTGGCAATTCGATGGTCAGATAGCCGCCCGCCAAGGCGAGCAGGATATCGGTGTCCGCAAAGAAATCCTGCTGCGCTGGGGTCAGCGGGTTCCCCACATCCCCCATATGCGCGATTTTCAGGCTGTCCATTTCAAATCGATACATGCCGTTCTGGCCCGGTATCTCATGCTCGGGGTGATGCTTCCATTCGGCCGCTTCAATGGCCCTCACTGTAAGCCCAGCGGCTTCGGCTTGGCCGCCGCTTTGGGCCACTGTTAGCGCGTTCACCACGGCTGGGGTGCCAGCGATCAGATCGGCCCGGCAATGGGCCTCATCATCGTCCGATGAAATGATGACCAGATCGGCGCTGTCTTTGATCGGCGGATAGCCGACGCCTTCCGGCGTGTAGGGATCAGTGATCACCGAAAACCCGGATGTGTCGGTCAATTTGAAAGCCGCGTGGCCAAGCCAGGTGATATCCATCTGCTCCTCGCGTGACCTTAGTTATTGCCAACGACATGCGGGCTTTGCGTGGCCGTGATGTCATCATTTTCCGGCCGGGCATGGTGCCGCCACTGGCCAAAGCGATCAGTGCCGCGAGCAACAATGGCTTCGACGCCGCGTGCCCATTCGGGATCGGTGATCTGTACCTCTGGCGGGCAATAGCGAAGGGTCAGACCGCAGCGGCGGCGATTTGACCGATTTGCCTCGGACCCATGCACCAGCATATCGGCATGCATGGAGATCTGGCCGGCCTTGAGCGCATTGGTGAAGGGCGCGCCATAACGTTCAGCACCCGCGATGCCTTTGTGAAAAACACTGTCCGCCCCCATGTTGGAGGTCTGAATCTCTCCCCTGTCATGGCTGCCGGGGATAAAGCGCATGGCCGAGTTTTCAGTATCCGCATCGTCGATCGCAAGCCATACCGTAACCGTGCGTGCGGGGCTCAGCGACCAGAAACTCGCATCCTGGTGCCAGGGAACCTGTTTGGGATCATTGGGCCGTTTGGACAGGATCGCACTGGCCCAACAGACGATGTTTTCGCCGATGATGTCTTGCACCAGATCCAGGATGCGCGGGTCAGTGGCGATATCCCAAATGCCCGCCATGCGCGCCTGATAACAGTTGATGCCGTACGCGCCTGCCTCGCCCAAATCGGCCATCAGACGGTCGAAATAGGCGCGGGTGCGCGCGATCTCACCGGCCCCAAACACATCGAAGGGCTGTACAAAGCCAAAGGTGTTGTACTGCATGATCTCTGCTTTGGTCAGCCGCCGCGCTCGATCAGGGTCAGCGGGGCAAAATCCAAGGTCAAGCGCCTGCGCTGCCTGTGCCATAGCGTTTCCTCCCGTCCTCTACGCTAGCGCGCGGGAGGATAGGTTGAGAGACCCGCCCTTGACAAAAACATGCACTATATTGACAAATTGATACTCATTCTGCACCCGCAAAAAGGTTATTTTTGGTGCGATTCCCCCAGAAACTGTTCAAGATTGATACCTATCTGAGTGCGTCTGAGGCGTTTCACTTTGTGCGTAAAGAGCTGCCCGATATCCCGCCCGTATTCGAACATCACCATGATTATTTCGAATTGATGCTGATCGAGCAGGGGCAGGTGCACCATTGGATCAACGGTGTGGAAGAACGGCTTGAACAAGGGCATTTGGCGTTTCTGCGGCCGCAGGATAGCCATGCGTTGCAAGCCGTCACCGCGACGAGTGCGCGTATTCTAAACGTGATGTTCAGAACCGACACCGCCGCGCATCTTGCCGCCCGGTACGAGGATGATCTGGCCGGTCGCTTCTTCTGGGCGAAAGGCCAGTTGCCGACGACCTTGCGGCTGGACGGGCCGCAGCGCGAACGCGCCGTCAACGCTATGTTAGCCTTGCAGACCAGCAAGCGTAGTCTGGCGCGGATTGAGCATTTTCTGCTCTCGATGATGACCCATGTGCTCGACGCGGCTGAGGTTGTGGATGATCGCGCGCCCAGTTGGCTTTTGAGCGCCTGTAAATCCGCGCGCGACCCCCGCGTTTTTCGGCAGGGCGCCGAGGGGTTCCGCGTCGCCGCAGGCCGGTCGCAAGAACATGTGTGCCGCCAGGCGAGACGCTACCTCGGCCTCAGCCCAACCCAATACGTCAACCGGATCCGTATCCAACACGCAGCCATGCTCCTGGCTGGGACCGAGCGCGGGCTAACTGATGTGGCGACCGATTGCGGGTTTGAGAACCTAAGCTATTTTCACCGCCTGTTCCGCGATCAATACGGAACAACGCCCCGAAGCTATCGCATGCGCCACCGTCAAATCGCATCTCGGGAGGGGCCGATTTGAAATGGCGCGTCCGAATACGCGCCTGACTTTTCCATCTCAATGCGGGCTGATACCTACAACACGATGCGGTTAGTATTTTTTTTGATCAAAGCCGACCTTCGCTGCACATGCACTCTGACTTCTGCTTGAGGCGCACCGCGGCGACGATCAAAGCAGCGCAGTGGTTCACATGGCGCCGCCAAGGTAGGGTGGCCAGGTTTGCAACCCCGGCCACCCAGCTCCTGAGATCAGGAGTGTCGGTATGGTTCCTCACGAGCGTCAAGACGCTGCTGTAGCCAATCCAGTACTTCACTCTCCAACCAGCCAACCCGGTTCGGGCCTAGGATGATCCGTCGGGGGAATTTCCCTGCCTTCTCCAAGCGGGCAATGTGTTGAGGTGAGTACAGGACCAGCTCCTTCAGCTGACGCTTTGAAAGTATCCGCATCACGATATCTCCATGATTGGAGAGCAACGCGATGCCCTCAGGTTTCGACAAGTCTCCCGAGAGGCGCTTAGGCTAGCAAAGAAGCGTCAACCTGCCAATTCTGGTGGGTCGGCAGTAACCCTGGCTAGGTGAAGCTCGTAGGCGGTAAGTGCCTCGCGCATTTCGTTGAGAAAGCTGTAGCGGTTGTAGATTGCCGCAACACCTGAGACCTGAGACCGATGGTCGATGATCTGCTCGGTGACGTGCAGCGGCACTCCAAGCTTCGCCATGGTGCTTGAGAAGTACCGTCTGAAGTCGTGCAAGACGTAGTCTGATACGCCCGTTTTGGTGTCCATCCGTCGCTTGGCCTTTGACCAGCCGTTAAACGAGAAGGGTTCGTTCGGCAGGTACTGACCGTATCCGGTCACCGGAATAACGTGGGCGCGGCTGGTCTTCATAATGCTTGAAGGGAAAGTCAGGACACCATCATCGATCCAGGCTGGATCAAAGCGCCAAATCTGATTGCGTCGCTGGCCGGTGCGAATGAGTAACTTGACGATATCTGAGTATGGAGGGTGATCGTATGCCCAGATCGCTGCGATCTCTTTGTCTGAAAGCAGTCTATCCCGAACAGCGAACTTCACCTTTTTGCGGGCAAACGGATTGCGGTCAGTAATGTCGTGGTCAATGCACCAGTTGTAGAACGCCTTGAGGCATTTGACTGTGGTCGGGTCGCTGATGCGCGTGTCTGCGAGGTCGATGTCTTTCAGCGCATAGTAATACCGCTCGGAGGTGGTGGGTCGCAAACGGCGCCGGCAATCGGTTAAGAATGCGTCCCTAGCCTCCTCCAGCGGCGTGTTGCGCTTCTTTGGGGCCGGGCCGCTGAGAAGCGCCGCCGCCTCCAGGCGAGCGTCCTTTACTGTCATGTTTGGCCAGGTGCCGATGGATTTGGTTCGCCGGTCTTTCCCATACATAACAAAGAAGGTCTTCGTGCGCCTGCCGACGACAACGCCAAAGCCTGGCAGACCTTCGTCCCGGTACTTCTTTTGACCAGCCTCAGCGAAGGGTAGCTGCTTGATCGTGAGCTCGTTTATCCTCACTTTATCCTCATTATCCCCGGCTCTGGCACGGGTTGGAGTGTTCAGGTATGTTCCCATCGTACGATATATATATTTGTATTTAAATAAGAATATTTCCCTATGGTGCGCTATGAGAATGTGGAGTTGCGCCTTCGGGAGGCAGGGGTCGTGAGTTCGAATCTCGCCACTCCGACCAATAGCTTCAATATCTTATGAGTTTTCAAGCGTTGCCGGGCAGCGGGCGGCAAAGATCGCGGGGCAAACTCCGGGTAGTTTGAGTTCATTGTCAGAGAGGCGATTGGCTTCACTTGAAGCACTTGAGTGCCAGGGCGATGACCGGATTATTATTTGCACGCGGGCTACGTCGCATCAGAGCATCGACAAAATGGACATGCGAAAACGGCAGCCATATAGAGCGGCCGTTTCGCCTCCCCTGTTCCTTATTCAGCTTGGCAAAGGTGCGGGCAATTGGATGTAAGCCGCGAGCAGTACACCAATGATGACCAATTCGACAACGAGCGGCGGCTCACTCCGGGGCCGCGCGGACAGTATCCAGGTCTATCATAAAACGCTGACACGGCGGCTTTCCGTAACGACAAGGGTCGGAAGCCGTCTGTTTGACCGCTCAAAGCAGAGCTTTGTCCTCATCCAACTGGGGGAAGATTTGATGCCCTGTGCCGAACGCGTCGATGCGGAAATGACAGCCGCGTCGTGTGTGATTATTGGGCGCGATGCGCAACCTATCGGCGCGGTGTACATCACCCTGCCTCATGACCTGGCGATGACATCGTTGATGGATGATTTCGCGACCTTCTCTGATCTCTACGCCCGAGATCGCGTTGAACATGAACTCCATCACTGACATCCGTAATTCGATTCGCTGCGAGGCGGATGTCTCGCGGCGCGTTACCAGCGAAGGGACGAATGACGTTGTGGGTCGGAAGCTGGCTCAGGAGACTGCGCCTTGCAGCTTGTCGGCCTCGGATCAGCATCGGCCGCCAAAACACCACGCTGCGTAAAGCCAGCGGGGTTCAAGGGTCGTGAATGACCGAGCCTCTCGTCTCAGTATAGCTGCGCCGCGATCCATCCTAAGAATCATTCAGCGCTGCCGATCTTGGTCGGCGAGCTCTCACGACGTCTGCAGCGCCTCACCCACGCCGCAAGACCCGATTGTTTCGCATCTGGACGCAATTCCAGAAACCGGCGACGGATTAAAGCCGAGGCGCAAGACAAACAGGTCCTAATATTTGCTTAGTCTAACTATTTCCGCAGAATGGCGCTCATTCCGTCTGGGGGAATACTCATGGAGTTCCTTGTGGTGCTTTGGTTGCTTTCGCTTTTCTTGGCGGGTGGCTTTGTGTGCCAAACGGCGGGTTGCGGTTTCGTAGCGATCAGCGTTACCGATCGTTTGGTCGGCCGATGCGCCGACCCGGTACCAAGACCCGTGCGGTCCAGCGCAGGCTCCACTTTGGCATCTGGTTCGACAGGATAGCCACATGGAAGGTGCTGCCCTCCTTCTGTTCTTTTTGTTGCTCGGCCTTTCCGGTGGCATCGGCGGCGGTGACGAAACCGACGACAGCACAGATGATCCGGACGCGACACTGTTCGACGATTTCGACGGCACGGACCCGCAACCTGACGACGGCAGCATTGATGGCACCACCGGCAACGACCTGATCTTTGGCGGCTTGCAGGCCGATGGCCAGCAAGACACAACCGATAGCGGCGTTCGGAATGACACCATTCAAGGCTTGGAGGGCAACGACACGATCTTTGGTGGCGTTGGGTCCGACAGCCTGCTTGGAGGGGATGACGACGATTCCATCAACACCGGCGCGGGTTCCGACTTTGCCGATGGTGGCCCCGGCAATGATACGATCCTGTCCGGCGACGATATCAGCAGCTTCGACCTTCTGGCTGGCGGTGAGGATGACGACCTGATCATCGCAGGGCCTGGTGGGGGGATGCTGGAGGGTAATGAAGGTAATGACACCTTGCTCGGTGGGTCCGGGGCTGTCCAAGCCGATGGCGGTATTGGCGATGACAGTATCGTGGGGGGGGATGGGCCCCTTTCTGCGGTTCTCAGCCAGGGCAATGACACTCTGATCGGCAATAGCACCGATGACCGTGCCTTTGTCGCTGGCACTGAAACCGTCGGCATAGACGTTGATCTACGCGCTGGAGTTGCGACCGGCCTTGGTGGCACGACGCAGTTGTCCGGGTTCGAGCGTTTCGGTGGCGCACAAGGTGACGATACGATCCAGGGGGATGATGACGGAAATGCGCTGCTGGCCGGGCAATTGGGCAATGACAGCATCACCGGCGGTGCTGGCGCAGACTTCCTGTTTGGCGAGGAAGGGGACGACACGCTCGACGGGGGCGGCGGTGCCGACACGATCGGCACAGGCACTGGCAGCGATGTCATCATTGCGGGCGAAAACGATACGATTACCGATTTCGATCCGGCGCTTGATTTCATTGATCTAACCGGCACCTACGACTTTCTCGAAGACGCGCGCGCTGATCTTTCCGCCGCAGGTGTGCTTGGTGCACTTAATCTGACAATCGAAAAAGGGCCCTCTAGCCCGATCTTGGTGAGTGAGCTAACGACGGCCAATACCGGTCTGCCATTGGTCATCAACGCGGTCGATCCGATCTTTGACGATTTCGATGGCAGCAACGCGCAGCCAGACGATGGGATGATCGACGGCACCGCTGCACGCGATTTGATCTATGGCGGGCTGCAAGCGGATGGCCCTCAGGACACGGCTGACACCGGCGTGGCAGATGACTCCATCGATGGCGGCGATGAGCGTGACACGATCTTTGGCGGGCCAGGCGATGACACGATCAATGGCGAGGCCGGAAACGACTACCTGACCGATGGCGATGGGGAAGACACGCTTTATGGCGGGCCCGGTGACGATACGCTCATCGGGATTGCAGATAGCGATAATGACGATCTGGATTCGCTCGTTGGCGGCCTGGGCAATGACTCCATCGTCACGACCGGTGACAGTTCGAACATCTTGGATGGCGGCGAAGACAACGACACGCTGATTAGCGACAGCTCTGGCACAACTGCCTTCTTACCCGGCGCTGGCGACGACAGCGTGCTTGGCAGCGCCGGGATCAACATCGTGCTGCTTGGAGAGGGCAACGATACCTACGACATCACTGGCGGCGATGGCTTTCTTACCGTTGACGATACGCTTGCCACAGGCATCGATTTCGACCTTTTGACCGGTGTTGTCACCGGTTTGGGCACCACGCAGGTCTCGGGCTTTAACGGGGTGCTCGGCGGTATCGGCAACGACACCATCACTGGCGATCATGTTGAAAGCTCCCTGCAGGGCGCAGGCGGGGACGACCTTATCATCGGTGGCGATGCGGCGGATGTCCTGATTGGGGATGACGGGATCGGCGGCACGGATGGCAGCGATACATTTGATGGTGGTGGCGGGGCGGATACCATCGTTACGGGCGACGGAAATGACGTCATCATCGCGGGCGAGAATGACTCGATCTTCGACTTTGATCCGGCAAATGATTTCCTCGATCTCACCGCGTTCTACACGACGCTGGAAGATGCGCAGGACGATCTGACTGCGGATGGCGTCCTTGCTTCGATTAACCTAACGATTGGGTCAGTGAGCGTGGATCCCCTTGCTCGGTCCGACCTGACCACCGCCAACACGGGTCTGCCCTCAGTCTTCGCCAGCGCCGCCCGCATTTTCGATGATTTTGACGGCAGCGCGGCTCAGCCCGATGACGGCTCCATCATCGGCACCGCGGATCGTGATGTGATCTATGGCGGGTTGCTGGCGGATGGCGAACAAGACACCGCCGATAGCGGGGTGCAGAACGACAATATCG
Source organism: Paracoccaceae bacterium (assembly GCA_965229695.1). Classification (GTDB taxonomy): domain Bacteria; phylum Pseudomonadota; class Alphaproteobacteria; order Rhodobacterales; family Rhodobacteraceae; genus JANSYL01. The sequence continues at coordinate 1,472,248 of OZ245921.1, read as the reverse complement.
ACGGCGGCGATGGTGGCGACACGATATTTGGCGGGCCAGGAGTTGACGAGATCGACGGCGGGATTGGCGATGACAGCATTGTCGGCGGCGAAGGCGGCGGCGAGTTCCTTGGCGGGATTGGTGACGACACAATCGAAGTCGCGGGGGTCAGCGGGCAAGACGACAACACGGTCTTTGGCGGATCAGGCGACGACTACATTGTGGCGGACGGGACGAACTCGCAAATCCTTCACGGCGAGGAAGACAATGATACGATCATCAACGCCAGCTCGGGTGCCCAGGTTCTCCTGTATCCCGGGCCAGGCGATGACAGCGTGTTGTCTGAACAAGGGTTCGCAGCCGTCTTTATGAGTGAGGGCGACGATACGATCACGATTACCGGTGGTCTTGGCTTCCTGATCGTCGAGCAAACCGAAACCGTCGGCGTGGACATTAACCTCGGTACCGGATTGGCGACGGGCCTAGGCGGAACGACGCAGGTCTCGGGCCTTTTTGGTGCGGCCGGGGCGCTTGGTGATGACTCCCTGACGGGCGATGACGCCCGAAACAGCCTCAACGGGGGCGACGGCAACAATACCCTTACCGGCGGCGGCGGCGACGATGCCATTTTTGCCGGTGCCGGCAATGACCTGATCGACGGCGGGGAAGGGATAGACCAGATTGATACCGGAGACGGCGAAGACACGGTGATCGCAAGCTCTGATGACACAATCTTCGACTTTGACCCGACGCTCGATTTCCTTGATCTGACCGGCTTCTATTCTGACATTGAGGAAGCACGGGCCGATCTGACCACAGGCGGCGTGTTGACCTCACTTAACCTGACAATCTTTACCGCATCCGGGCCGCCCGTTGACCCATCCGAATTGACGCCCGAAAACACCGGTCTGCCATCCCTGATCTTCGACGATTTTGACGGCAATAGCGCCCAGGCCGATGACGGCATCATCAACGGCACCGCAGGTCGAGACGTCATCTATGGCGGGTTGCAAGCGGATGGCCGACAGGACACCCTGGATAGTGGCGAAGATAGCGACACAATCGATGCGGGCGACGAGGATGACACGGTTTTCGGTGGGCCGGGCTTCGACTCGATTGTGGGCGGCGACGGCAATGACAGCATAGACGCCGGCAGCGGCCAGGCATTGGTCCTCGGTGGGGAGGGCGACGATACACTCACCTTCACGGACTTCACCAATTCTTTGTTCGCGCAACAGCTTTTTGGGGAGGCGGGCAACGACGTCATCGTCGCCACGGGGTTTGGATTTGTGTCGCTCGACGGTGGAGCCGAGAACGACACGATTGATGCCAGCGCCACCACACGGATTGCCATTATTGATCCGGGGCCAGGCGATGATTCCGTGATTGGCGGGACTGGCATTCAACTCGTCTACTATACCGAGGGTGACGATACGCTGGAGATGAACGGCGACACCGATCAGCTTGAGGTTTTAAGCACAGAAACCACAAACATTTCCGTCGATTTGCTGAACGGTGTCGCCACGGGTCTTGGCACGAAGCAAATCAGCGGCTTTGACGCCGTCAGCACCGGCGCGGGCGACGATACGATCATCGGCGACAATGACGGCAACACGCTGCTCGTGGGCAGAGACGGGAACGACAGCATTTTGGGCGGCGACGGGATCGACCGATTGCAGGGGGGCGCTGACAACGACACGCTTGATGGCAAAGGCGGGGCGGACACCATCGAGTCAGGCCCGGGCGAAGACACCATTATCGCCGGGGAAAATGACACGATCACCGATTTCAACCCGGCGCTCGATTTCGTCGACCTAACCGGGACCTATACGGACTTGGAGGAGGCACGGGCCGATCTGACAGCAGGTGGCGTACTGACCGCGTTGAACTTGACGATCCAAACCGGCGGGTCCAATGCGATCCTGGCCAGCGAGTTGACGACGGCCAATACTGGGCTGACTTCCGTCTTCGATACCGCCACCCGTATTTTTGACGATTTTGACGGCACAAATGCGCAAAACGATGATGGCTTCATCCTGGGCACCGCCGATCCCGATGTCATCTACGGCGGGTTGCAAGCGGATGGCGAACAAGACACGACCGACAGTGGTCGGGAAAACGATGAAATCATCGCCGGGGCCTCCGCTGACACGGTCTTTGGTGGCCCGGGCGATGACGACATTTTGGGCCAAGCGGGCGATGACAGTATCGTGGGCGGTGAAGGAAGCGATACACTCGACGGCGGTGCCGGTAGTGACACCATCATCGATACCGTCGGGTCGGTATTGGATCTGAACCAGATTTTTGGCGGTGAGAATGATGACTCGATCGTCACCGATAGCCAGGCGTCTTTCGTCATCAGTGGCGAGGCGGGCAATGACACCATCATCAGCGGTGGCTCGGGCAATGTGCAGCTTATCGTCCCGGGAACGGGGGACGACTCCGTTGAGATCACAGATGGCGAGGCGACCGTGGTGCTTGGCGCCGAGGACGACACAATCTCTGTCACCGGCGACGGGATTGGTGTCGTCTCTGTCGCTCCGTCGGAGACGGATCCCGTCACGATTGACCTGAGCACCGGGACGATCATCGGATTGGGCGGAACCACTACCACCTCGGGTCTCATCCGAACGGCAGTTGGCGGCGAGGGGGACGACACATTGATTGCAAGCGACGCCAACAGCACCCTCCGCGGTGACGAAGGAGAAGATAGCCTCCGTGGCGGTATCGGTGCTAACTTCTTGGATGGCGGAAGAGATCGCGACATCATTACCAGCGGGTCAGGACCCGACACGATCGTTGCAGGCATGGGCGACTTCATCACCGACTGGGACGCCGATAATGATTTCATGGACTTGTCGGCCTTCTACACGAGCCTCTGCGACGCGCGCGCGGACCTCTTCGGCGGGTCTCTGGTATCCGCGGACCTCACGATTGAAAGCGCCCCAGGCGTCCCGATCACCGCGTCGGAGCTGACCACGGCGAATACCGGGCTGCCGTAGTGCGGTTTGGATGTTGTGCGGCAAGCGGCGCTAGCCCTATATGCATTTCATAGGGTTTGTGCTGTGTTCACGACCCGTTACCCCTTGGCTCCCAAACACAAATTCGGATCAGTTCAGATGTGGCATCCCCAAGCTTATCTTTCATAAGATGAGGGTCCCGTGCTTACCAAGCGCGCAATGTAGCCCGCAGCCAGAAAGCAGGAAGTCTGTTTCTACCCGCTGATTAACAACGTCTTTTTGACCTCCGATTGATATCTGAGCTCGCGCAGGTCGTTGGTGTTGACCAATTCCGCGTTCGCTCAGGTATTCGGCAATAAGGTTCCAAGCCGAGTCGGCGATAGGCGCGCAAGTGACTTAAACTCAGAGAGCTTCACAACCTCGGGCGGGTTCAGTGCTCGGTGGTGAAATAGTGGGCATTCTCTGGGGCTTACCCTCCGCGAATTTCGCGGCGTTGGATTTTGAACACCTATCGATCACATTATCGCCCAATTTTTCCCGATATATTTACGCGTTTGCTGCTCGCAATTCGACAGCCCAATTAATTGTGGATAGGCATGAAGATTCTGCCGACCCTTGCACTTAACAAAAGCTATATCGCCGTCTTCCTGATGGCGGTTGCGCTGGCGGCTGCGCTGGATTGGCAGCAATCAAACCATTTCCGCGCGGAACAGCGTTTGGCGGTGGCCGAGACGGTTGACGATTATCGATCCGCGCTTGAACAAGCCATTCTTGATAAGGTCATCGTGACCGAAGGGCTGGCCGCAACCGTGGCCGCCCGGCCCGAGATCAGCCAGCAAGAATTTGAACGCGCCGCCAGCAATCTGATCCGGCATGTCGATGGTGTGCTGAATGTGACCGGCGCACCCGATCTTGTGGTGCAGTTGGTCTACCCGTTTCGCCCGAACCGAGATGCGATTGGGCTAGATTTCCGCGAGCATTCAGAGCTGATGCGCGCGGTCGAGCAGTCGATTATCAGTCGCGAAACGATGTTTGACGGCCCTGTCGAACTGACCGAGGGGCGTCGTGGCTTTGTGACCCGCGCGGCGGTTTTTGAGTTTTATGCCGGTGCTTTCGAAAATGATTTTTGGGGCGTGGTTTCCATTATTTTCGATGCCGAAGCGGTCTTTGCTGCGGCGGGGCTATCGACCCAGAACACCGAATTCGACTTTGCGGTGCAGGATGCGACCGGGCGGCTGATCTTCGGCTCACAAGATGTGCTTGTGCAAACGCCGGTCAAGACCGAGATCAGCGCACCGGGATCAGACTGGATGCTGGCCATAGCACCAAGGGATGGCTGGACTCAGACATCGCCAAACCGACTTCAAACTTGGCTGATTGTTATGGGTTTGGCGGTTATCGTTTTGGCTCTGATGCGGGCGTTCAAATGGTCGCTTGATGGCAAGCACGAGGCCGAACAGCGCTTGGTTGAAGCGGTCAATGCATTGGATGACGGGTTTTCGTTATACGATTCCGAGAACCGATTTATCATGTGTAATCAAAGGTATAAGGATCTATACCCCACCTCCTCCGAATTAATGGTTCCGGGTGCGAATTTCGCCGACATCCTGCGCCGGGGTGTTGAAACCGGGCAGTACCCGTTTGCAGAGGGGCGAGAGGAAGAATGGGTCGCTGAGCGGGTCGAGGCACAGCGCAATCCCGGTGGCGCAATGGAAACACAGCTTTCCGATGGCCGTTGGCTGCGCGTTGTGGAGCGCCGCACGCCTTCTGGAAACGTCGTCGGGTTCCGCGTCGATATCACTGAATTGAAAGAGGCCCTGGCAAAATCGCAAGCCGTCAACGCCGCGAAGACCGAATTCCTCAATACTGTCAGCCATGAGCTTCGCACGCCATTAACGGTGATGCTTGGCTACAACTCGTTCCTTCAAAACCTCGATGCGCTGCCCAACCATCGGCGCCTGGTCGACAGCCTGAAAGATGGAGACACCGCGCTTGCCGAAAGCAAGCTGGACGATTTGAAGAACGAGCTTCGGCGCTTCACCAAGCAGATCGATCTGTCGGGCAAGCAGCTGATGGAACTGATTTCCGACATTCTGGATATGGCCGCGATCGAACAGGGTACGGTCGAGATTCGGTCTGAGGCCATCGATTTGAACGCTTCCATCGGCTGTGTCGTCGAGGAAGTTCTGCCCGAGGCCAAGGCGAAAGGCGTCGCACTCGCATTCGAGGGTGGGCCGCTATCCGTCAACGCCGATGCGAAACGTCTACGCCAAATCCTGCGTGTGTTAATCGGTAACGCCGTGAAATTCACCGATGATGGGTCGGTTGAGGTGCGCGCCCATGGCGGTGCAGGCCGGGTCTATGTCGAGGTGATCGACACCGGCGCGGGCATCGCGCCCGAGAACCTGGAACAGATTTTCGAACAATTCGGCCAGGCTGACGCATCAAGCACCCGGCATCATGGTGGGCTTGGCCTGGGGCTGCCGATTGCCAAGCAATTGGCCAAGCTTCAGGGCGGTAAGATCACCGCCACCAGCAATCAGGGCCAGGGATCGGTTTTCACGCTGGAACTTGAAATGGCCAAAAGCCTGCAAGGGGAGGCGGCGTGATGATGACCCAACCACAAATCGCGGGCACCGCGCCGAACACGGCAGCTAAAACCATACTCTCACCCAAACCAGTTTTCGCAACGCGGTCGCAGCCTGTTTTGCTTCGTGCCGGATCAGTACAAACCCCAAGGAAAAGCTAATGAGACAGATCAAAGCGCTCTCACTATTTACGCTCGTCCTAAGCAACACGGCCATGGCGCTCGGCCTCACGATGCTGTTCTACCTGTGGGTTCCCTCCATGGCGGATGCGAGCGTTGGCCGGTTCCTGACCCTGTTTGCACTGACCTCGGCCCTTGTTGCCGTCATTACGGTGATTAGCATCGCTTATGCCCATACTTTGGACCCGAAAACGGCGAAATCGGTGAAGGTTTGGCAGGAAGCGATTGATCTGCGTGAACAAGCGCTGAACGAGCACACGATCGTCAGCGTGTCCGACGCCGAGGGGCGGATCACGGAAGTGAATCCCAAATTTGTGGAGACTTTCGAATACGACCCCGAAGAAATCATCGGGAAGACACCCGAGTTTCTTTATGCCTCAAGACATACCGATGGCGATCAAGACCCCGCTACCGAAACCGCCTCAGTGGGCGGCCATTGGTATGGCGAAGAGCGAATGATCTCGAAATCGGGCCGACCGATCATCGTCCAGACCTCGGTCATTCCGCGTTTTGACAAGGCGGGTCGTCACCTTGATAGCGTCACCATCCGCACAGACATGACGCGCGCGCATGAAGAAGGCGCACAACTGGGCCGGAACGCGGTTATCGAACGCTTGCCGGATGGGGTGATCGTTTATGAACCCGAGACCTTCGAGATCATTTACATCAACAAAAACGGTCGGAAGCGGCTTGGCTGGTCGTATACCGAGATCGAAGGCAAGAACATGACCGACACCTTCAAGGTGTTTGATCATGCGCTGTTCAAGAAGCACTTGGCGCCTATCCTCAACGGCGAGGAAAAAGAGGTGACGATCGAGGTGTTTCACGACACCGGCCCGGTCGAGATTTTGACCCATATGGATACCGGCGCGGATGGTCGGCCCAATCTTATTTCGGTGGTCCGCGACATCAGCGAACGGAAAGAGGCAGAGCGTTTGAAGCTAAGTTCGGTTTCAACAGTCAGCCATGAGCTACGCACGCCATTGACGTCGATCAAAGGGGCGCTGCGTCTGATCGAATCCGGTGCCTTGGGTCAGTTACCGCCAGAGATTGAACGCATGGTTTCGGTCGCGCATCGCAACAGTGATCGGCTCTTGGATCTTGTGAACGATATCCTGTCGCTGCAAAAGCTCGAGTCGGGTGAGATGACCTTCAATGTGGATGTCATTAACCTGGTCGACTTGCTGCAAGAGGCCGGTGAAGCCAATGCCGGTTATGGCGAACAGTTCGACGTTTCATTTTCGGTCATTCGGCCGCTACGGCCCGCCTTTGTGTCTGCGGATGCCACACGGTTGATGCAGGTGATGTCGAACCTGATGTCGAACGCCGCCAAGTTTTCGCCTGCGGGCGGCACCGTGCAAATGTATATCGAAGATCGGCCCGGCAGCTGGCGCGTGTGCGTCAAAGACGATGGTCCGGGCATCCCGCTTGCGGCGCGGAAGACAATTTTTGATAGCTTTTTCCAAGTCGAAAACACCGAGGAACATTCTCGACCCGGCACCGGCCTTGGCCTTACGATCTCGAAAAAGATCATCCAGCGCCATGGCGGCAAGATCAGCTTCCATACCGAGCTTGGGAAAGGCACGACCTTCTATTTCGATCTTAAGAAAAGCACATCACCTGCGGCCTCGGCGGATGCCCCTCCGCAATCGGCCGTGGCCTAAATCCTCGACGGCCCCCTTCGCCAGGAGAGCGCAAAGTGTCAGATCTTAACTGCATCATGCATGTCGATGACGACCAGGACATCCTTGAAATCGCGCGCGTTGCGTTGAGCGTGATTGACCAATTCTGTCTGCACCAACATAGCTCAGGGCAGCAGGCTTTGGACGCTTTGGGTGATACCAAGCCCGACCTCCTGCTGCTGGATGTGATGATGCCCGGCATGACCGGCCCTGATCTTTGGAAGAAGGTTCGGGAAGCGCCCGAAAATGCCGATATCCCGGCGATTTTCATGACGGCGATGGCCGAGGAAGCAATGGCCAATGATCTTATCGAAGGGGGCGCTTTGGCGGTGATCACCAAACCCTTCGATCCGATGCAGCTTGGGCAGGAAATTCGTAGGGCTTGGGCCAACGCTTAAGTACACGACCGGCCTCGACGAACCCTAAACCATACGGATGACATCCTTATCGATGGCCAAAACATAGCCGCGCCGAGCGATGTTCTTGACCAAGAGTTCCGAGACGATTTGATTTCCCAGACTGTCCCGCAGCCGTTTGATACGGGTCGCACCCGCTGCTTCATCCGCATCGGCTGAGGATTTGCCGGAAACCATTGCTTCGATCTCGGCCCCGGTCAGCACATCGTCATCCATCCGCGCCTCGACCAGAACACTCAGCGTTTCCATCGCCGCTTCGGTCAGTTTGAATTCCAGGTTGTTGATCAGAACCACCCGTTCTTCGCGGCTGAGGATTAGCGAAGACACCGTGATGCCCGACCGCTCTATCTCGCCCATCCGCCGGTTCAGCGTCACGATTGTCACCAGAAACACCAAGCAGGCGATCATCAGCGCCGTGGCGAATACCATCAGCACAAACATCACCGCCCGGTAGCTCGATAGGACGGCAGAAAACTCTGTGCCCGATTGGGCCATGATCTCCAGCATCCGGGTCGCATCGGGGTTGCGGATATCGCCGCTGACGAACAGCTCGCGGATCGCGGCGTTAAACGCATCCGCATTGGGCAGGTTTACAAACAGCAAAATGGCGGTGGCAAACAGAATGCCGATCACCGCCAGAATGCCCCATTGAACGATGCGCGTGCTAGCCAGGCGCGTTTCAGAAACGGAGGTAGTAGTTTCCGGCATCGGCTCTCCTGGCGTTCAATCCCGCGTCATCAAAGACCGAGATCACTTGCAGCAACTCCCACCCGCTTGCCGCGATGCGCCGCGCAATCTCGGACGGGGCGGCCGCCATGGAACAGGCGCTTTGCGGCAGCTCGATCACACCGTAGTGCAGCCGCAGCGGGTTATCCATGCTGGCGCGATAATCGGCGTAACAGGCCGCCTGCACCGGGCCCGCGGCCAGGGCAAAGGCAAGGGCGACAAAAGCTAATCTCAGACGGGTCATAGGATGCTCGATACCAGTTTTTATGCCCGGGGCGAACCCCGGTTTCGATGGGGACGGTTTTGTCATGCATCACGCGTGTCATTCAATGACAGCAGGGGTTTGGCGCGGCGTTATTGGATAACCGGCGGGCGCTATTGAGCGGCAGACCGGGCCGGGCGGATGGTCTGGGCATCGCGCTTCACCTGGGGCGCAGACACCCAAATGACCAACGTGCCTGAAAGGACCCGACCCATGATCACCTCCATCAGCAAAACCGCCACCGCTGGTGTTTTGGCCTTTGCCATTGCCGTCACCAGCTTGGGTGCCAGCGCCACGCCTGCCCGCGCAAATGACGACGCGGCGGCGATCATCGGCGGCATCATCGCGCTTTACGCGATCAGCCGCGCCATCGACATTCGAAATGACAACCGGTCTCGCGCCCAGGCGCATACCCCGCCGCCCCGCGTGCACAATCCACCGCACCGCCGCTTGGTCGCGCCGCAGCGCTGCCACCGCACCTATCACACCGATAACGGCATTCGCCGTGGGTATGGCTATCGCTGCATGCAGAACCATGTCGCGCGTCCGGCGCGTCTGCCGGATCAGTGCATCCGCCGCGTGCATACCGACCGGGGCATCCGCAACTTCTATGCCGGTCGCTGCCTGACCCGGAACGGGTGGGAGCGCGGTTAACCCCCTAGCCAAATCGAGCAGGCGCCACAAAGGCGTGAGGCGCGGCGATCCGGCATCCCCTGGGTCGCCGCATTTCTTGTCAGCCCGGCGCGCCCGTGGTTCAAGGCAGGCATGGAGCAGCCCAATCTCGATATGGAAACCGCGCTTGGTCCGATGGTGGCTGGTGTCGACGAAGCCGGCCGCGGGCCGCTCGCCGGCCCCGTATCTGCGGCGGCAGTGATCCTGCACCCCGACCACATCCCCTCGGGCCTCAACGATTCCAAAAAGCTAAGCGCCGCGCGCCGGGCGATCCTATTTGACGCGATCCAGGTGTCGGCCACGGTCAGCCTGGCCTGGGCCAGCGTGGAGGAGATTGACCGGCTGAACATCCGCAACGCCGCCCTCCTGGCGATGCGGCGCGCGGTGGAGGGGCTGAAAACCCCGGCGCGCCACGCCCTGATCGATGGCAACGCCATTCCACCCGATCTGCCCTGTGGGGCGACGGCGGTGGTGAAAGGGGATGCCAAATGTCTGTCGATCGCCGCGGCCTCGATCATCGCCAAAGTGGCTCGGGATCGGCTGATGGCTGAGCTTGCCAAAGCCCACCCCGGCTATGGGTGGGAGGGCAATCAAGGCTACCCAACGGCGGAACATCGGGCTGCCCTACTACATCTGGGGGTGACCCCGCATCATAGACGATCCTTCAAGCCGGTGCACAACATCTTGCAAGGTGACGACCTGCAACACACTGATTCCAATAAATAAATTGACGGCGAATCGGTTTTCGGCGATTCTGTGGATAACCAAGCAAAGCGCCCATCAGAGGTGCGGTTAGAAGGCAGTGATAATGACGAAAACCACCCAAAAGGCGGCGGCCACGCTGCCGCGCAATAGTATTTTGGACGGCGATTGTATCGAGGTGATGCGCGGGCTTCCCGATGCGTCGGTCGATCTGATCTTTGCCGACCCGCCCTATAACCTGCAGCTCAAAGGCGCGCTGCATCGGCCCAACAACACGATGGTCGATGCGGTCGATGACCATTGGGATCAATTCGACAGTTTCAAAGCCTATGACAGTTTCACCAAAGCCTGGCTGGCCGAGGCGCGCCGCCTGCTGAAACCGAACGGGGCGATTTGGGTGATTGGCAGCTACCACAACATCTTCCGCGTTGGCGCCGAGTTGCAGAACCAGGGTTATTGGATCCTGAACGATGTGGTCTGGCGCAAATCGAACCCGATGCCGAACTTTCGGGGCAAACGCCTGACCAACGCCCACGAGACGATGATCTGGGCCTCGAAAGCCGAAGGCGCGAAATATACCTTTAATTACGAGGCGTTGAAGGCGCTGAATGAGGGCGTGCAGATGCGCTCGGACTGGGTGATCCCGATCTGCAATGGGGGCGAACGGCTCAAGGATGATAAGGGCGACAAGGCCCATCCGACCCAAAAGCCCGAGGCGTTGCTGCACCGCATCCTGGTCGGTTCGACCAATCCGGGCGATGTCGTGTTGGACCCGTTCTTTGGCACCGGCACCACCGGAGCTGTGGCCAAAATGCTGGGCCGCGATTTCATCGGGATCGAGCGCGAAGAAAGCTATCGCAAGATCGCCGAAAAGCGCTTGTCCAAGGTCCGCCGCTTGGATCGTGGCGCGCTTGAGACCGCTGTTTCCAAGCGCGCTGAGCCGCGCGTGCCCTTTGGCCAATTGGTCGAGCGTGGCATGTTGCGCCCAGGCGAGATGCTGGTGAATGCGCGTGGTCAATCGGCCAAGGTGCGTGTCGATGGCACCTTGATCGCGGATGAGGTCAAAGGGTCGATCCACCAGGTTGGCGCGGCGCTGGAAAACGCGCCGTCCTGCAATGGCTGGACCTATTGGCATTTCAAACGCGACGGAAAAACTGTGCCCATTGATGTGCTGCGCCAGCAAATTCGCGCTGAAATGGCCAATTAACGCTTGATACACCGCCTGGTTCGGGCCCGCCGCCCGGCCAAGTTACTGTCCCCCGCCGCAACCCAAGTCGGCGGGGGATTTTTTGTTTGGGGTTGTTTTCATCATATCTACCTACTAGTTGGTAGATATGATGAAAGACCTGCTTCTCACCCATGCCGAACAGCTTGCGCGCCACCGTGGATTTGACGCGTTCAGCTATGCTGACCTGGCCAATGGGGCGGGGATCAAAAAGGCCAGCGTGCATTACCACTTCCCGACCAAGGCCGACCTGTCCCTGGCGATGATCGATGCTTACGCAGATCGGGTGATCGCCATGTTGTCCGAGGCAGATGGCGAAACCGCCGGGGCGCGGCTGGCGCATATCGTGGCCCTTTACCGGGGGGCGTTGGAAGATGGGCGCAGCCTATGCCTCTGCGTGTCCTTCTCGGCCTCTCATGCCTCGCTGCCGCAACCCACCCGCGACCGCGTTGCGCAGTTTCAGCGCGATGTGCAGCGGTGGTTGAAGACCCTGTTTGCCGATGCGCGTGGCGACCAGACCATCAGCATGGTTTACGACCCCCAGGCCGAATCCGCCGCCTGTTTCGCAACGCTGGAAGGGGCGCAATTGGCGGCCCGCGCGACGCAGGACATTGCCACCTATGACCAGGCCACCGCCCTGTTGCGCAGCCGCATCCGACCAGGAGCCCCGATATGAAACTCAATGCCGATTTCTCGCAACGGGTCGTTATTCGGCCCGAAGATTACACCTGGGTTGCCTCGCCCGCTTCGGGCGTGGATCGCATGATGTTGGACCGGATCGGGGAGGAGGTCGCCCGCGCCACCACCATTGTGCGCTTTGCCCCCAACAGCCAGTTTGATGCCCACACCCATGGCGGGGGAGAAGAGTATCTGGTCCTGGAGGGCGTGTTTTCTGACGAAAGCGGCGATTACCCGGCGGGCACCTATGTGCGCAATCCCATCGGCACCTCTCACCGGCCGCATATTGGGCCCGAGGGCGCGACCATTCTGGTGAAGCTGCACCAGTTCGACGCCGATGATACCGAGCAAAAGGTGATCCCAACCCAAGACGCGGCTTTCCTACCCGGTTCTGCGCCTGGGTTAACCGTCTTGCCGCTGCATTCGGTGCCCGGTGAAAATGTCGCTTTGGTACGCTGGGCCCCTGGCACCAAGTTTTCGTCCCATGCCCATTGGGGTGGCGAAGAAATCTTTGTGATCGAGGGCGTTTTTCAGGATGAGCATGGGGATTATCCAGCCGGAACCTGGATACGCAGCCCCCATATGTCGCGCCACACACCATGGTCCGACGACGGCTGTCTGATCTATGTGAAAACCGGTCATTTGCCGATGCCCGCCGTCGCGTAACCTCTGGCGGGCGCGCCGCTCCTTGAGGTAAACTGGGCATGGCAAACGGAGTGCGTGCCATGCGGTTAACGATTATCGGCGCAAGTCGTGGGATTGGGCGCAAGGCGCTGGAATACGCCTTGGAACGTGGCCACAGCGTGCGGGCCCTGGCGCGCAGTGCTGACAGCATCCCAATCGACCACGACCAGCTTGAAAAGATCGCAGGCAGCGCGCTGTCGCCCGAGGATGTGGCGCAAGCCATCGATGGCGCCGAGGCCGTGATCCTGTGCATCGGCGCGCCGCGCGACCTGCGCATTCTGAAACCGACAACGCTTTTTTCCGATGCGGCGAAGGTATTGATTCCCGCGATGCAGACGGCGGGCATTCAACGGCTTTTGGCGGTTACGGGATTTGGCGCAGGCGACAGCGCCGCCAAGTTGTCGACCTTGGAAAAGATCCCCTTCAAGCTGATCCTGGGGCGCGCTTATGCCGACAAAGTGGTGCAGGAACAGATGATTAAAGACAGCGCGCTGGATTGGACCATCGCGCGCCCTGGCATTCTGAACGACAATCAAATGTCCAAAACCTACCAGGTGCTGGTCGAGTCCGAGACATGGCGGCAGGGTGTGATCAGCCGCGCGGATGTTGGCCACTACCTGATCCACGCGGCCGAAGATGGCAGCCACATCCACAAGACACCGGCAATTCAGCGATAGAGCGCGTTTCAGCCCTTAGAGGAACGTGTTCAGCGCCACGATGGACACGGCCAGGAACAGCAGCGTCATGATCCCGCCCGCGCGCACGAAATCGGCGACGCGATAGCCCCCTGGCCCCATGAGCAGCGCGTTCACCTGATGGGTGGGGATCAGGAACGAATTCGATGTCGAAATTGCCACCGTCATCGCGAACAAGGCCGGATCGGCCCCGGCCCCAAGCGCGATGTTCACCGCCAATGGCACCAAGAGCACTGTGGCCCCGACATTCGACATCACCAGCGTGAACAGTGTGGCAAGGGCCGCGACGCTGGTTTGGAGCACCCATATTGGCATACCGTTCATCAAGAGCAGCACTTGATCCGCAATCCATCCTGCCGTTCCGCTGGATTGCACCGCTTGACCAAGCGGGATCAAACTGGCCAACAGGAACACGGTGGTCCAACTGACCGAGTAATAAGCCTCGTCCATCGAGAGCACGCCGGTCACGACCATCCCCATCGCCCCCACCAACAGGCAAAGCGACAGGCGCAGATCGGTCAGCAGGATCAGCGCGACCGCGATCGCAAAGAACAGCAGGGCCCAGTGGATCTTTTTCGGGCGCAGATCTTCATGGGGGAAATCCGTGGTCACCACGACAAAGTTGCGGTCTTTCTCCAACCGCGCGAGCGCCTGCCAAGGCGTGTGACAGACCAGCGTATCCCCGGCCTGATAGGGGATCTCACCCAAATCTTCCTGATCGCGCGACAGCGTGGCGCCACCGCGATAAATCGCCAGGGGGGATAGCCCGTGCACCTTGCGCAGCCAAAGATCGCGCCCGGTTTTGCCGATGGCGTTGGAGCCGGGCGGGATCACGACCTCGGCAATGCCCGCCTTGCCCGAGCCTAGCGTTTCGGCGAATTCATCCAGTTCCGAGGCTTCGCTGAGCTGGTAGCTGGCCAGAAACTCGGCAATCGCTTCTTCCGAGGCGATGACGGCGATGGTTGCGGGGGCCTCCAACACCAGATCGCGCGGTGGCGCGGGAATCGTGTGGCCGCGGTAATGGGTGGCGACAATCTGGATGTGATGGCGGCGCTGCACCTCATCGATGCTTTGGCCAACCAATCCGCTGCGCGCGGGCACGCGCACCTCGTGAATGGTGCCGTCGAGCCCATAGGTGTCATTCATATAGTTCAGTGTGGAACTGCCCGAAGCCGGGGTTGCGGTGACGTTCGGCAGGACCAGCCGCCCAAAAATGATGAAGTAAAGCAGCCCGGTCAGGACCAGGCAGATGCCAACCGGCGTGACCGAGAAAAGCGAAAATGGCTCAATCTCTTGCCCGGCGGGCATGGTCGCGTTGATCGATCCTATCAGGTCGTTCAGCAGGATCAGCGGGGATGATCCAACCATGGTCATGGTGCCGCCCAGGATCGCGCAAAACCCCATCGGCATCAGCAGCCGCGACATTGGCAGGTTGGTCCGGTTCGACACACGGCTGACCACGGGCAGGAACAGGGCCGCCGCCCCGACATTTTGCATGAAGCTGGAAATGACCCCGACCGCGCCCGAAATCAGCAGGATGATCCCTCGTTCGGCCGACCCGCCTGCCTTGGTGATCCAAGCCGCGACGGTGGACATGGCACCGGTTCGGTCCAACCCCGCCCCGATGATCATCACCGCGATGATGGAAATCACGGCGTTACTGGCAAACCCGTCAAACAGGTTGCGCACATCGACCAGGTTTTCCAAGCCCGGAACGGCGGTCAGCAACCCAAGCGTCACCATCACCAACACGGCGGCGATATCGACGCGGACAATCTCGGACACAAAAAGCGCGACGGTGATGCCCAGCAGGGCCAGAACAACCGTCATTTCGAATGTTAGGCCAAGGCTTTCCATAGGTCGCGCTTCCTTTTTGTTATGGGCCGCCTCTGGCGGGCGGCTCAGGCGCGGGCCGCGCCGTAGTAAAGCTGGCTGACATGTTCGGCTTCGGCGAAGAATAGCCAGCGTTCAGCGAATACGCCGATGGCAGCCGAGGCCGTGGCCAGCAGCAGGCAGGCCGTGGCCCAACCGGTGATCAGTGCCAGTGCGGTCAGGATCGCGGGGATCAGCAGCAGGGTGGCCAAGGTGATGCGCCGCAGGCGGGCGGCGTGATTGCGCGCCACGGCGTACCCCATTTCGCGCATGACAAAGTTCGGGCGCGTATGGGGCGGATCGAGCGGGCGGGCTGGGCCAAGATCGGTGAGGCCGAGCGCCATTTCACGCGTGTATTGGCCGGGGTCGGCATCAACCTGCTGCCAATAGCGCCATTTCAGCACCCCGCTGAACCCGAGAGAGATCAGGATAAGCGCTGGCGCACTGGCGGGCAGCGCACCGGCAACCCCGGTCATCAGCCCGAACAACAGCGCACCAGTGGCCGCCGCCAGCATCAGATAGATGAAGGGCACATAGGGATGATGCCAATGCCGGATCGTGCGGAGTGATCCGTAGATCATGCCGGTGCAATAGACCGTCACGATGGCACCCAAGGCGGAGAGAAGCGCCAGGAGCGGCACAAGCCCGGTTTCGATCCCGAAAAGCCAGATCAGCCCAAGCAGACCCGCGGGCACATAAGTGACAACCGCCGCCACGCCCTCGCGGCTCAGCCAGGAGGACCGCCATTGCGAAAACGCGCGATGGGCGCGCTCCGGGTGACCCAGATGGAAGGTGGAAGAGAGCAGGCCAGCGGTGACCAGTACAAGGGCCACGGCCAGGACAAAAAACGATAACCATCGCCCGCCGGGCATGGCGCCGAACAGATGCGCGAGCGACAGCCAGAACAAAAGCCCATAGCCCGCGCCCGATGCGGTGGTGAAGAAGATCACGGAATAGGCGGGATGCATGGGTTTAAGTCCTTTCCGTGAGGGTGCGGTCGACCCAGGCAAATAGCTTTTCGATGGCCGATCCGTTGGGGGCCGCGATCGGCTCGGCGCTGGCAGGTTTGACAGGCGCGGCAGCCACCTCGGCCTTGCGCGGGGGCAGGTATTTGTTGACTGGCTTGTAGCCGAATTCTTCTAAAAGATTGAATCCATCGCGCTCGGCCACCGATTGTGACACCGCGCTATCCGGATCACCCAGATCGCCAAAGGCGCGCGCGCCGGTTGGGCAGGCGCGGACGCAAGCGGGAACACGATCTTCTTCGGGTAGGGTTTCGTTATAGATGCGATCCACGCAAAGCGTGCATTTCTTCATCACCCCATCGTCATAGTCATATTCCCGCGCGCCATACGGGCAGGCCCAGGAACACAGCTTGCACCCGATGCAGGTGTCGGGGTTGACCAGAACGATCCCGTCCTCGGCGCGTTTATAGCTGGCCCCGGTCGGGCAGACCGTGACGCATTCGGGTTCCTCGCAATGCAGGCAAGAGCGGGGGAAATGCACGGTCTTGGCGGCCGGTCCTTCGCCAAATTCGTAGGAATGGATGCGGTTCAGCCAAGCGCCGGACGGGTCAGAGCCGTAAGGGTCGTGATCCGACAGCGGCGCGGAATAGCCGCCGGTGTTCCATTCCTTGCAAGAGGTCGCGCAGGCCTGGCACCCGACACAGATGTCGAGATCGATAACAAGGCCAAGCTTTTTCTCGGTTTTGGGGGGCAAGCTGGTCATGACTTTGCTTTCTTGAACTCAGCGCCAAAGGCGAGTTTTTCCGGGGAGGCGGGCTGGGTGCCGCGCCCAAGCGGTTCGAAAAATGGGTCGGTCTGGCCGGTGTCATTGGCCTTTTCGATTGAAACGCGCAGGTCGAACCAGGCGGCCTGACCTGTGATTGGGTCCGAGTTGGAGTAGCGGTAACCACCCCCGCCTGGCGGCAAAAGTTCGGAGATCAGGTGGTTCAACAGGAAACCTTCCTTCACCTCCGGCGCATCCCCATCCAGGCCCCAGGCCCCGCGGCGTTTGCCGATGGCGTTCCAGGTCCAGACGGTTTGCGGGTTCACACCATCCATCAGCCGAACCTGGCATTTGACACGCCCCTGGTGTGAGCGGAGCCAGACCCAATCATCGTCATCCACCCCGATCTGCGCGCCAAGCGAGCGGTGGATGTAAAGCCGGTTGGCCGCCGTGATCTGTCGCAGCCAAGCGTTTTGCGAGCCCCAGGAATGATACATGTGCATCGGTCGCTGGGTGATGGCGTGCAGCGGATAGGTCGCCTCATCGACCATCTGTTCCTCAAATGGCGGATACCAGAAGGGCAGCGGGTCGAAATGGGTTTCGATCCGGGCGCGCGCACGTTCGGGCGGTTGGCGGTCGCCAAAGCCTTGGGCGGCCAGGCGGAAGCGCTGCACCGGTTCGGAGTAAAGCTGAAAGATCGTGGGTTCGGGCGACAGCCGGATGCCTTTTTCGATCCCCCAATCCAGATAGCCGCGATTGGCGTGCTTAAAATAGGCATGCTCGGGCGCGATCCGATGTTCGAAGAACGAGCCGTTTTCCAGGTAGTGGTCAAGCTGCTTGGGGTTCACATCGCCGACGCCAAAGTCGGTTCCATCTTTGCCGCGCCATCCAGCCAAGGGGCCGATGCCCGGCTTGCGTTCATGGTTGACCATGTAATCGGGGTAGCCGCCGGGATATTTCGGCGTGCCGTCGTCATTGACAAAGCCCGGCAAGCCCAACCGCGCGCCAAGATCGATCAGCACGGTTTGGAAGCCGCGAACATCGCGATCCGGCTCCACCACCGGATGGCGTATGGAATCGGCCACCATCTCAGCCTCAGAAATCGGGCGGTCGAGAAGCGAGATACAATCCCACCGCTCCAGATAGGTGGTGTCGGGCAGGATCAGATCGGCGAAGGGCACGGTTTCGGAATAATAGGCATCCGAATAGATGATCTTGGGGATCACATACTCGCCATTTTCGTCTTTCGCCGTCAGCGCATCGAGTGTGCCCGGTGTGTTCATCGACGAGTTCCAGGCCATATTGGCCATGTACATAAACAGCACGTCGATCCCGTAAGGGTCTTTCGTGGCGGCGTTGTTGATCACCATATGCATCAGCCCGTGGGCCGACATCGGGGCATCCCAGGAAAACCCTTTGTCCAGCCGCGATGGTGTACCGTCATCTTCGATCAAAAGATGCTGTGGCCCATGGGGAAAGCCCAAATGCGGCCCGCCCAGCGGCATTTCGGGCAGAATATCCTGCGGCGCGCCATGGGGCAGAAGGTTTGGCGGCGTCTGTTTGGGATAGGGCGGTTTGTACCGGAACCCGCCTGGGCAATCGATGGAGCCCAAGAGGATTTGCAGAATGTGAATCATCCGGCAGGTCTGAAACCCGTTCGAATGGGCCGAGATGCCGCGCATCGCGTGCATCGAAACCGGGCGTCCGATCATGCGGTCATGTTTGCGGCCCCAGGCATCGGTCCATTCGCGTTCGATGACGATCTCTTCCTGGAACGCCACATGGGCCAGTTCGGCCGCGATCCGGCGGATTTGATCGGCTGAAATCCCGCAGGTTTCCGCAACGCTTTCCGGCGCATATTCCGCCTCTAGATAGCGTTCGGCCATCAACTCAAAGACGGGCCGGGCGGATTTCCCATCAGGCAGGCTGCGCGCGCCGGTCAGGGCGGCTGACAGGTCGCCCGCCTTACCGTTTTTGAGCGCGCCGTCATCTTGCGACCAGATCAGCGGGTTGCCGTCCGCGTCGCGGGCGAAAAGCCCATGTTCGGCAGTGCCGGGGGCGTCGATCACCAGCCACGGCGCGTTGGTGTAGCGGATCAGATAATCAAGATCGATCTGTTGCGTGCGGAACAGCTCATGCACCAGCGCCCCGACAAAAAGCCCATCGGTGCCAGGCCGCACGCCCACCCATTCATCCGCCACCGCGTTATAGCCGGTCCGCACCGGATTGACCGAAACAACCTTGGCGCCGCGGTTCTTCAGCTTGCCAATGCCGATCTTGATCGGGTTGGAGGCGTGATCTTCGGCCACGCCGAACAGCATGAAATACTTGGTCAGTTCCCAATCGGGATCGCCAAATTCCCAAAACGCACCACCAAAGGTGTAAAGCCCGCCCGCGGCCATATTGACCGAGCAGAATCCGCCATGGGCGGCGAAATTCTGGGTGCCGTATTTCATCGCCCAGAACCCGGTTAGAGATTGGCTCTGATCGCGGCCGGTGAAAAAGGCCAGGCGTTTGGGATCGGTCTTGCGCACGGTGCCAAGCCAGTCGGTGGCGAGCGTCAATGCCTCATCCCAGGAGATTTCTTCAAATTGGCCCGATCCGCGCGGCCCCACCCGTTTCATCGGTGCGCGCAGGCGCGCGGGCGAGTAATGCTGCATGATGCCCGAAGCACCCTTGCCGCAGATCACCCCTTTGTTCACCGGGTGGTCGCGGTTGCCTTCGATATAGCGGACCTTGCCGTCTTTGATATGCACATCGATCCCGCATCGGCAGGCGCACATGTAACATGTTGTTTTCGCAACATGATCACCCACCTGGGCGCTTAGGTCGATCTTCGGTTCGTGGCCCATTATCCAACCTCTTTGGTAAGCTTCGCGGCGGCTTGTGCGCCGGTGATTGCGATCATCTGATAAACGTCATCCACGCTGCATCCGCGTGACAGATCATTGG
The DNA here is from genome assembly GCA_965229695.1 of Paracoccaceae bacterium. GTDB lineage: Bacteria > Pseudomonadota > Alphaproteobacteria > Rhodobacterales > Rhodobacteraceae > JANSYL01. The sequence continues at coordinate 1,452,248 of OZ245921.1, read as the reverse complement.
CCGGATGAGACAGGCCTTGCAGGATCGGCCCTAGCGCCACCGCGCCGCCCAACCGCTGTGCGATCTTATAGCCGATGTTCCCCGCACTGAGGCTGGGGAACACAAAGACATTGGCATGACCGCCAAGCGGCGAGCCTGGTGCCTTTTTCCCGGCCACATCCGGCACAATGGCGGCGTCGAATTGAAGCTCGCCATCGACCATCAGATCGGGCGCGCGGGTATTGATCATCTCAATGGCCGAACGGATGCGGCTGATCGATTCATGCGCCTCCGCCGGGACGCTGCCCATGGTGGAAAAGGACAACATCGCCACGCGCGGTTCCTCACCCGTAAGCGCCCGCAGCGATTGCGCGGACCCGATGGCGATATTGGCAAGCTCGGTCGCGCTTGGTTGGAGGATCAGGCCGCAATCGGCAAAAATGACAGGGCGGTTGAACGGCTCTTTCAAGAGCATCAGGAAACAGCTTGAAACCACATCGGAATCGGCAGCTTTGCCGACGATTTGCAGCGCCGTGCGCACGGTGTCAGCTGTGGTGGCAACCGCACCGCCAATGGTGCCATCGGCATGGCCTTGGCGTAGCATCATGGCGGCAAAACCCAATGGGTTCAGCATCGCCCGGCGCGCGGCATCGGCATCGATCCCTTTGTGGCGGCGCAGTTCGAAATAGGCGTCAGTATAAAGATCGAGATTGGCTGCGGTCTTGGGGTCCTCGATCTCGATCCGGTCAGCCTCGGGGTGGTTGCCCAGAAGATCGCGCACCTTGTCTTTGGCGCCAACCAGGATGATCTGGGCAAGCCCATCTTGCGAGGCGCGTAGCGCCGCTTCAGCAATGCGCGGGTCTTCTCCTTCCGAGAGAACGATGCGTGACCGTGCCGCGCGGGCGCTGGCAAAGATCTCTTCTAGGACGGACATGGGGGCCTCGAATTGCTGCAGCGAAAGGGGGCGCGGCGCATCCGCGCCCCCGGTTCTTATTGGGTTGGGTCAGATCAAAGACGCGGCTGTTGCGGCGTGAAATCGTCTTTGCTGATCCCCGCGACCGCGACCGGCTTTTTCATCGCGTCGCGGCGGAAGGGTTCACCCAGTTCCTGGTTCAGAACGACCTCGATGAAGGTGGTCACATTGTCTTCCATCTGTTCCTTCACCGCGGTGCGCAGCGCGTCGGTCAGGGCGTCCATGGACGACACTTGCACGCCTTTCAGCCCGCAGGCATCGGCGACTTTGGCATAGTTCACGCCGACATTCAGTTCGGTGCCGACAAAGTTGTCGTCGAACCAAAGCGTCGTGTTCCGCTTTTCCGCGCCCCATTGGTAGTTGCGGAAAATCACCATGGTGATCGGCGGCCAATCGTTGCGGCCACAGGCCGTCATCTCGTTCATCGAGATGCCAAAGGCTCCGTCCCCGGCGAAGCCGATGCAGGGCACATCCGGGCAGCCGATCTTGGCACCCAGGATCGAGGGCAAACCGTAGCCACAGGGGCCAAACAGACCAGGCGACATGTATTTCCGCCCTTTTTCAAAGGTCGGATAAGCGTTGCCGATGGCGCAGTTGTTGCCGATGTCCGAGCTGATGATGGCGTCATCCGGCATGGCCGACTGGATCGCGCGCCAAGCCATACGCGGCGACATCCGTTCGGGATCGCGCGCGCGGGCACGTTCGTTCCAGGTCACACCGGGATCGTCATCTTCGTGGTCCATCGAGGTCAGCTGCTGTGCCCAGGTCGATTTCGCCTTCGCCACGGCCGCTTCGCGCTCGGCCCGTCCGGCATCGCCCGCGCTATCGGAAAGCTGCGACAGGATCTGCTCGGCCACACGGCGCGCATCGCCTTGGATGCCGACAGCCACCCGCTTGGTCAAACCGATCCGGTCGGCGTTGATATCAACCTGGATGATCTTGGCATTCGCTGGCCAGTATTCGGTCTGATACGCAGGCAGGGACGAGAACGGGTTCAAGCGCGTGCCCAGGGCCAGGATCACATCGGCCTTGGCGATCATCTCCATCCCCGCTTTCGAGCCATTGTAGCCCAAGGGCCCGCAGAACAGCGGATGGCTGCCAGGGAAGGCGTCATTGTGCTGGTAGTTACAGCAGACCGGGGCCGAAAGACGCTCAGCCAGTTTGGCCGAAGCCGGGATTGCGCCCGACAGAACCACGCCTGCGCCGTTCAGGATGACGGGGTGTTTGGCGTCCGACAGCAGCGCGGCGGCTTCCGTGATGGCATCCGGGTCACCCGGTGGGTGATCAATGCGCACGATCTGGGGCAGATCGATATCGACGACCTGGGTCCAGAAATCGCGGGGGATGTTGATCTGCGCCGGGGCCGAGCCGCGGAAGGCTTTCAGGATCACGCGGTTCAAAACCTCGGCAATCCGGGTCGGATCGCGCACTTCTTCCTGGTAGCAGACGCAATCCTTGAACACGTTCATCTGCTGCATTTCCTGGAAGCCACCCTGGCCGATGGTCTTGTTGGCCGCCTGCGGCGTGACCAGCAAAAGCGGCGTGTGGTTCCAGAAGGCGGTCATCACAGGCGTCACAAAGTTCGTGATGCCGGGCCCGTTCTGGGCAATCGCCATACACATCTTGCCGGTGGCGCGCGTGTAGCCATCGGCGCTGATGCCGGCGTTCACCTCATGGGCGCAATCCCAGAACTTGATCCCGGCCTGCGGGAACAAATCCGAGATCGGCATCATGGCCGAGCCGATGATGCCAAATGCATGTTCTATCCCATGCATTTGCAAGACTTTGATGAAGGCTTCTTCCGTTGTCATCTTCATGGTCAGGGTCCCCCGCTAAGGAATGGAGTTGAAAGGTAGTGGTGCGCTTTGGCCGCCTGATACAGTCAGCAGGTGGCAGTATCGAGTGATGTTTTCTTGTCGGTTCTCATTGTCACGCCCGGCGGTCCTCCAAGATCAGATCGCTGGCTTTTTCCCCGATCATGATGGCCGGGGCATTGGTGTTTCCGCTGACGATATCGGGCATGATCGAGGCATCGGCTACGCGCAGCCCGGATATCCCGTGGACCCGCAATCGCGGATCGACCACGGCACCTGCATCGGTGCCCATTCGGCAGGTCGATGTCGGGTGATAAATCGTCTGCGCCATCTGCCGTGCGGCATCGAGATGCTCTTCATCGGTCTCGACCGTGCCCGAGGGGACGTGTTCGCGAACGATGTAAGGGGCCAGCGCCTTGGTTTTCGTCATAGCCCGAGCGAATTTCACCGCACGAATGGCACAGAGCTGATCGGCTGAGGCCGACAGGTAATTCGGCACGATCTTGGGATAGGTATGCGCATTGGGGCTGGTCACATGGACATGCCCACGGCTTTCGGGCCGCAACTGACAGACCGAGGATGTGAAGCCCGAAAACGGGTGCATCTCGATACCCGGCTTGTCAGCGGATAGCGGTTGGAAGTGGAACTGAATGTCCGGCGTTTCCAAATCTTCCATCGAGCGCGCGAAGATCGCCACCTGGCTGGCCCCCAAGCTCATCGGCCCGGTGCGGTTCAACGCGTATTGCAGGCCGATCATGCCCCGGTGGAAGATGTTGTTGATTGCGTCATTCAGGGTCGGGACATTGACCTCATAGACCAGGCGAATTTGCAGATGGTCCTGGAGGTGTTCGCCGACGCCCGGAAGCGCTTGCCGGGGCTTGATACCAGCCGCGGTCAAAATCTCTGGGTTGCCAATGCCCGAGACCTCAAGGATCTGCGGTGAGCCAATGGCGCCGGCCGAAAGAATGACCTCTCCACCGTCACGCAGGGTGGCGGTTTGCGGCACGCCTTTGCGCTCATAGGCCACGCCGGTCACTTGCTGCGGCGCGTCGCTGGCAAAGATCAAACCGGTGGTATGGGCATGGGTGACGATATCAAGATTGTCCCGCTTGCCCCGGATCGGGGTCAGGAACGCCTTGGCCGACGAACAGCGGAACCCTTTGCGCGCGGTCTGATGGAAATAGCCCGCCCCCTCTTGTTCCTCGCCATTATAATCCTCGGTCCGGGGCACGCCCATTTCCACAGCAGCATCGATAAAGGCTTCGGAGATTTTCGATTTGGCGCGGATCAACGAAACGGCCAATTCGCCGTCACCACCATGCAGGTCCGAGCCGCCGGATTCGTGGCTTTCCGATCGCTTGAACAGCGGCAGCACATCATCCCAGGACCAGCCTGTATTGCCCATCTGCGCCCAACGGTCGTAGTCCTGCCGCTGACCGCGCACATACAGCAGCCCGTTGATCGAGCTAGAACCGCCAAGGGTTTTGCCGCGCGGCCAATCCAAGGCACGCCCGTTCAGGCCGGGGTCTGGCTCGGCCTTGTAGCACCAATCGGTGTTTGGGTTGTGCAGGGTTTTGAAATAGCCGACGGGGATGTGAATCCACGGGTTGATGTCGCGCCCGCCCGCTTCCAGCAGCAAGACACGGATCGAGGGATTGGCGCTTAGCCGGTTTGCAACCACGCAACCGGCCGAGCCTGCCCCGACAACGATGTAATCATATTGGGTCATATCAGATCAGATCGGGTTGGGCGGGTTTGACATAAGGCAGACGCGCACGCGCCTTGGTGTCGGCTGCGCCGGCGTTGCGGATATAGCGGTCGTCATCATCGAGCCGCACGGTGTGAACATAAGTCGGGTCGCCATCGGTGACCTGGTGGATGCGCAGGCGGCGCACCTGGCTGGCGCGGATCGTGCTGCGCAGCTCTTCGGGATCCCAGCCGTCGAACAGGATTGCCTCCAACTCGGCCCGGATCTCGGCGCAGGCGGGGTCATCGGCTTTGTTGTCGATCTCGTTGGGATCGGCCTCGATATTGTAAAGCAGGGTGTCGACCCCTTCGAGCCACATCAGCTTCCACGGGCCTTTGCGTACCATCCGGCTGGGGCCGGTGGACCCATCCGCGGCAAACTCTGCGATGACGATATCGGACATGCCCGATGTGTCGCCATTGAGCGCCGGGACCAGCGATTGACCGTCCATCGGATCGGCGTAGTCATCAAAAGCGTCACCAGCGGCCAGGTCGACCAGCGTCGGCATTAAATCCACCAGCGAGATGTTTTCGCTGACCCGCGATGGGGCGTAGCGACCGGGCGCATAGACGATGAACGGCACCGAGGCGGCCCATTCAAAGAAATGCTGTTTGAACCACATGCCACGCTCGCCCATCATCTCGCCATGGTCCCCGGTTAGGATCACGATGGTGTTGTCGAGCTGACCGGTCTGGCGCAGCACATCGATCATACGGCCAACTTTGTCGTCGATATACGAGATCATCCCGTAATACCCGTGGCGCGCCATGCGGCGATGTTCGGGCGTGACGGTGAATTCGTGGCGCGACTGGCAGTAATGCAGGTTGCGGCTGAGGTGATCCATTTCGTCCAGCTCAAGCGGCGGCACCGCCGGATACTCGATCTCATCATGATCGTAGCGATCCCAGTATTCTTGGCTGATCACAAAGGGCGAATGCGGGCTGGTGAAGGAAACGGTCAGCATAAAGGGCCGGTCGTCCCCTTTGCGCGCCAGATCGTAAAGCGCCTGGATGCCGTGGTATTCGACCTCGTCATCGTAATCCATCTGCATGGTACGGATGGCAGGCCCGCTTTCGATGATCGGCGCCATGGTCAGATTGGTGGGCTTGTATTCGCGCCCCTTCGACCAATCGACGGTCCAGGCGAAGTTTGCGGGGTAAATCTCAGTCGTGTGGCGTTTGTCATAGCCATGCAGCTGGTCGGGGCCGACAAAATGCATCTTGCCCGACATTTCGACGCGATAGTCGAACTCTCTCAGATAATGGGCAAAGGTGGGGATATCGGCGCGGAATTCGCTGGCATTGTCGTACATGTCGATGGCGAAAGGCAGACGCCCGGCATGCATCGATGCGCGCGAGGGGCCGCACATAGGCAGGTTGCAATAGCAGTTTTCAAAGACCACCCCGTCCTTGGCCATGGCGTCGATATTCGGCGCCTTGACGGTTTTGTTGCCATAAGGTGCCAGGGCATTGGCGGCCAGTTGGTCGGCCTGAATGAACAGGATGTTAGGCCTGGACATGACAGTTCTCCCCCAAAAAAGGTGATGTCAGACGGGTGGTGGGTACTGGCGGCCTGCTCGCAGGCCGCCAGAGGATCGGAAGATCAGCGGATGACCATATCCAGACGTTCAGCCACAGAGCGGAACGTGTTGACCTGGCCCTCGACAAAATCGCGGGTGTCTTCCGGCGACATCACGCGCGGCAGAGAACCCAGATTGGCCGTGGCTTCCAGCCAGCTTTCATCGGTGCTGATCGAGGACAGCGTGGCAACCCAGTCGCTCACCACCTCTTCTGGCAGGTCCGCAGGGCCCCAAACGCCGGTCCAACCAACCACTTGCTCGAGCGAGGGGTGGCCAAGCTCGGCCGCGGTTGGGGTGTCGGGGATCGACGGGAACCGTTCCTGCGTCGTCACCATGATCGGGCGGATCTGGTCGCTTTCAATAGCGCCGATCAGGCCCGACAGGTTGTGGAAGATCAGATCTGCATGGCCACCAACCACAGCGGTGGTTGCGGCACCGCCGCCCTGGAACGGCACATGGATCAGCGCGTCCGAATCGACCCCAAGCTCATCCAGCAGGATCAGAACCGCCATATGCAGCAGTGTGCCCACACCGGCTGAGGCATAGGTGAGCTGTTCACCGGCCTCGATCGCCGCAGCGACATCTTCGAAGGACTGATAATCCGACCCCGACCCGACGCCGAGCACGAAGGGGTTGGTCTCAATCAGGCCAAGAAAGGTGAAATCGTCCCATTCATAAGGAATGGTCGTGTTGATCGCTGGAACGGTGGCGTTCGAGCCGACACGCGCCATCAACAGCGTGTTGCCGTCGGCCCGCGCATTGGCCACGGCGGTCGCGCCAACAACGCCACCGGCGCCAGCTTGGTTCACCACAAGAATATTTGTGCCCAGATATTCGGGCGCCTCATTGGCCAATGTCCGCGCGGCCAGGTCGGCAGCGCCACCAGGCCCATAAGGCACAACGATTGTAACCGGGCCGTCAGGATAGCTCTGCGCCAGCGCAGAACCGCCAAATGCCACAGCAGCAGCCAGCCCGATGGCGCCGGGCAGTCTTACGAGCCTCTTCATTGCACACTCCTCCCTTTTCGAATCTGTGCACCCCGAGTAAAAACATATTTACTTGCAGTAAGCAATTAAATAATGTAGATCAGATTCCAGGCACCAGATTTGGCAGGGGAGGACCAATGGCGGGGCGTTCGCATGAAGAGACTGGGCGGCAAAACAAACGCCATGTCTTAGCAGAAGTATTAAAGCATGATTCGATCTCGCGCTCCGAGATCGCGGGGAAGCTCGGCCTAAACCCGGCCAGCGTCTCGCGCATCACGCGCGAACTGATTCAGGCGAAGCTTGTTGTCGAAAAAGAAATCGCCGAATCGGGCGGTCGCCGTGGGCGGCGGTTCGTCAATCTCGCACCCCACGGGCCAGGCGGCTATGTGGTTGGTGTCGGGATCAATGCGTTTCGGCAATCGGTTACTTTGGCCGATTTGCAGAATAACAAAATCGCATCTTGGGATTTCGACGGCGAAGATTACACCGATGGCGAGGCTTTTCTGGATCTCTGCGCACGCAAGGCGGCAGAGCTGGTTGAAAAGCATGTGCCCGACAAGAATCGGTTCTTCGGCGTCGGTCTGGCGCTTTCGGGCCAGCCGGATAAGCGCAGCGGTCGGATTTTGGCGGCGCCGGTTCTGGGCTGGTATTCCGAACTAGACGCCAAGCGCATTTTCGCGCGCCACCTGTCGGCCCCGTTTGTCATCGATACCTCATCGGCCGCCTTGAACATGGCGGAGTTGATCTTTGGCGATGCCAAAGGCGTGGCCAACGTCATCACCTTGCATTGCTCCATCGGGACCGGGATCGGTGTGATTTCGAACGGTGAAGCAGTCGGCGGTGCTTTGAACCCCGGCAGCGTCTTGAGCGAGGCGCCGTTCCCAAAATCCACCGACCGGCGCGAACCTCATGATCAATTCATGACGCTCGAAGACGCGATGAGCGGGCGCTCCTTCGTGCGCGATGTCCTTGGGGATGAGGCCGCAAAGCTCAAAACCAATTCGGAATACGGTCAGGCGCTAGTTGCGCTCATCGACAAAGCAAATGCCGGGGACGAGGCGATCCGCGCCGCGCTTTGGCGTTTGGGCGCGGGTTATGCCCGCAGTTTCTCGATTTTATTCTCGGTCTTGGCCCCAGAGCTTCTGCTGCTGGCCGGGCCCTTGGCGGAATCGCCCGATTTCGTCGCTGCCGTGCGACGGCAGCTAGAGCTTTTGGCGCCCGTTGGCGAACGGCAGATTGCCGTGCGCGCGACAACCATGACCCATATCGGGGCGGCGCGCTGGATGGCCATCCGCGAATGCGTGATGGCCCACGACCTAGACCTAACCAAACTGATCCATGGGGAGCGTGCATAATGCAGATAAGATGGAGGGATCTCCTGACGGGGATCGGATTTCTGGTTTTGGGGATGCTTGGCTTTTTTGTCTTGATCCCTGTGGGTGTCGACTTACCGGCGGCGGTTCAAATTCAGGCGCTATCGCCTGATTTCTGGCCACGAAAAATTGCCATCGCGGTGATGGTGGTTGCGGTGTTTCTGATTGCCGAGGCAGCGTTCCTGCGCCTGCCGGGCGGATCGGATGATGAGGATGCCGAGGCCGACGCCGCCTATAAGCTTGATACCCTGCCCGGAGCGCTGCGGGCCTTGGTGCTGATGGCCAGCCTATTCTTGTTCTATTTCGCGCTGACCACCTTTGGCATTGTCGCAAGCTCGATCGTGCTGATGCCTGCCATGATGCTGTTCTTTGGCGAACGGCACTGGGTGATCATCGTGGTGCTGAGCCTGGCCATCCCGATTGGCCTTTATCTCTTCTTCCTACATGTCGCTGGCATTCCCATGCCTCTGGGCATTTTCGAAAATCTGCTTTGAGGGGGGCAACATGTTAGAAAATCTTGGAAATGCGTTCGAGCTGTTCTTTACGGTTCAGAACGTCCTGATCATCGGGGTTGGCGTGCTGATCGGCACGGTCATTGGCGCGATCCCGGGGATGACCACGCCGATGGGTGTGGCGCTTGTCCTGCCCTTTACCTTTTCGCTTGATCCTGTCACCGGCATCCTGCTGCTGCTTGGGGTCTATAAGGGCGGGCTTTACGGTGGTTCGCTGACGGCGATCCTGATCAAAACACCAGGCACGCCCGCGGCCTCCTGTACGATCCTCGATGGCTATCCACTGGCGCAAAAGGGTGAGGCGCGAAAGGCGCTTGATATCGCGCTTTATGCCTCCTGCACGGCTGACATGATCTCGAACATCGCGCTGATCCTGTTTGCCGGGATGCTGGCAAGCTTCGCCCTGCGCTTTGGCCCGCCAGAGTTTTTCACCCTGATCGTGTTCTCGCTGACCATCATCGCCGGTGTTGCGGGTCCAAGCCTGGCCAAGGGTATCCTATCGGCCTGTCTGGGTTTGATCCTGGCCACTGTGGGTCTGGACCTGGTCTATGGCACCAACCGGTTCATCTTTGGCAACTTTTCCCTTATGTCGGGTCTGAACTTCATTCCGGTTCTGATCGGTCTGTTCGCGCTGCCCGAAATCATCGACCGGGCCACCCGTCGCCCGCGCCCGCCGGGGGCACGGCGTGGGAACCTGGGCTTGGGGGCGACGTTTGCCGAGTTCCGCAAGACGCTGAAAACCGTGATCCGCGGCAGCTTCATTGGCGTGATCCTGGGGGCCATTCCGGGCATCGGTGGGGCACCGGCGGCGTTCCTGTCTTACAGTGAAGCGCGTCGCAACTCCAAAGACCCCAACAGCTTTGGCAAGGGCAATCCCGAAGGGGTTGCCGCGGCCGAGGCTGGCAATAACGGGGTTGCCGGGGCCACGATGATCCCGCTTCTGGCGCTTGGTGTGCCGGGGGATGTGATCACCGCTGTGATCCTGGGCGCATTCATGATCCATGGGTTGCGGCCCGGTCCGATCATGTTCGAACAGAACCTGCCGATGATCTATGCGCTGTTCATGGGCATCATGCTCAGCTCGATCTACCTGTTCATCGTCGGCAAAGGCGCGATCAAGGTCTTCAGCCGCATCGCCCAGGTGCCAAACCGGATCCTTTACCCGGTGGTCTTCGTGCTCTGCGTCTATGGTGCCTATGCCGTGAACAACAGCCTGTTCGACATTCTGGTGATGCTCTGCATGGGACTGGTCGGCTTTGCGATGCTGCGGCTGGATGTGCCAGTGGCACCCTTCCTGATCGCCTTCGTTCTTGGCCCGCTCTTAGAGGATAACTTCCGACAATCGCTGCTGATATCGCAGGGTGATTTGACGATCTTCCTCAGGAACACGATCTGCATTGCCTTCTGGGTTCTGACGGCCTTGTCGATCTTCGTTCTGATCCGAAGTCGCATCCGCGCCTCGCGGACCGGCGAAGCCAGCGTCCTGACGACAGGAGGCTGAGCATGAGCACCCTGCCGACCGACTCCTCTCCTACGCTCGGCAGGGTGCTCACCCAATTTGCTGTGGTCTCAGACAGCCACGTCAACCCAAGCGACGACCGGTGCAACTCTCCGTTCCCGGTGAACCGGCGGGCCAACCGCCGGTTTCGCTATGCGATCCGCCAGCTCAACACGCTGCCGATCGAATTTGTCATCCATCTGGGTGATCTGGTGCACCCTGTCCCAGAAAGTGGCGCGGCCTATGCCGAGGCGGCTGACGCCTATCGCCGGATCGTGGATGAGCTGAAGGTGCCGATCCATGTTCTGCCCGGCAATCACGATATCGGCGACACCCCAATTGACGGGGCCCCGGCCCACCCAACCACAGCGGCAAGCATTGCGGCCTGGGCCGCGGAATTCGGCGCGCAATATCAGGCCTTTTCCGCCCATGGCCTGCGCTTTCTTCTGATCAATGCGCAGCTGATCAACTCCGGCTTGCCGGATGAGGCCGAACAAGCCGCCTGGCTGGACCGCGAATTAGAACAAGCCGCTGGGCAAAGGGTGATGCTGTTCCTGCACCATCCGCCCTATTTGATGCGGCCCGATGAGGATGCCCATTACGACAACACCAACCCCCCCGGTCGCGCTTGGCTGTTGGATCGGTTGGCGCGCCATAAGGTCGAGGCCGTCTTTGCCGGACATGCCCATAATTTCTGGTACAACCGCTATTGCGACACCGATTACTACCTGTCGCCTGCGACCAGTTTCGTGCGCCAAGATTACAGCGAGATGCTGCGCCAACCGCCACCCGAAGACAGCGAGTTTGGGCGCGATGACAAGGCCAAGCTCGGCTATTTCCTGGTCACGCTTTATGAACATGGCCACACCGTGCAGATGATCCGCACCGACGGGGCCGAGGCCGCCGCCGCCGATGATGTCAAAGCTGTTGCCCCGGTTGCGCTGGCCCCACACCCGAAATCCAATCCTAGCCCTCTGATCGGTTTCGATCTGCGCCAGAACTGGGCGGAAATCACCGAAGTTCCGCCCAGTGGCGGCTTGGATGAGTTCGACCGCAAACTGGTGCGCAATGATTACCCGCTTCTCGCGCTGCTGGAGATGGGGGTGCGCGACCTGCGGGTGCCGATCCGTGATCTTCTCGACCCAGACCGGGCCGACCGTTTGGCGGCCTTGGTGCATCTGGGGTTCCGTTTGACGCTGTTCAGCTTTGGTGTGCCAGACGCGCGGCTGCTTGAAACGGTACAGGCGCGGGCGGGCCTGTTGCGCGATTGGGAACTGACGTTGAACGCGTCTGAAATCGCGACGGCTGGGGGGGCTTTGGCCCACCTGCATCAGGCCACCGGCCTGCCGATCCTCCTATCCCGCATGCGCAGCAAAGATGATCTGCAAGGCGGCCAGACCTATTTCCACGTGATCAATCACGGCTTTTCACCGAAGGATCGCCCCGCCCTGCAAGATGTCGCTCGGCTGCGGGATCATGGCGTCACGGGCGCAGTCTTCCGCCTTGGTCAGGCCGAGCCGCCGGGCGCGACACTCGCGGCGATCGACGAACTGGCGGCGGAATTGGGGATCAAAGCGTCGGTCCATCTGCGCCTGGCCGGTGAAAACCCGGCGGAAAACCAGGAAAGTGACGGCCGGGCGCGGGTGGTCGAGGTGATGGAAACGGTCAGCGGATTGTCCAACACGCGCGTCTTTTGTGACACGCTGAGCGATGTGGATCGCGGCTATTTCCCCCGCAAAGGCGTGATTGACCGGGCCGGAAACCCCCGCCCGCTTCTGGCTGACATCGCGGCGGTGCATCGGCGCAATCTCGACCGCTAGGCCGGGCCATATCCGCGCGCTATCGCGGGGCGGGGTGCAGCGCTTTGTTATAGGGGTGCCAATCCTCGATATCGGGGTAGTGCTGGCGCCGCCAGGCCTTCACCCTTGGGTTCATCACCCGTTTCCAAAGCGGCGGGATCATCGCGGCGGCGGTCATCACCGGGTAACCATAAGGCAGCTGCGGCGCGTCGGTCGCCGTATAGTTCTGCAACAGCGGAAAGCGCCGGTCGGGTTTGTAGTGATGATCCGAATGGCGTTGCAGATTGATCAGCAACCAGTTCGAGGCTTTATGCGCTGCGTTCCAAGAATGGCGCGGCAGAACATGTTCGTATTTCCCCTCGCCCAGATGCCGACGGGTCAGCCCGTAATGCTCAATGTAGTTGGTCAACTCCAACTGCCAGATCGCCGTGAAGGCTTGCACCAGAAACAGCAGCAAACCCTGCCATCCACCCAGTAGCAGTGCCAAAATCAGCATCGCCCCCTGTAGCAGCCAATAGCGCCAGAACGGGTTGCTCGGGTCGGTCCACCCTTTGCCCTTACGCGACAGCATCATCGCCTCGGCATCAATCGCCGATAGGTAAGACTGCCGCAAAACGCGCGGGAAAAACCGGTGAAAGCCTTCGTTATAGCGCGCGGTCACCGGGTCGCGATTGGTGCCGACATAGCGGTGATGCACCAACAGGTGTTCCGACCGGAAATGGGAGTACAGCACGCTGGCCAAAAGCAGGTCGGCCAGCCAGCGTTCCAGCTTGGATTTCTGATGCATCAACTCATGCGCATAGTTGATGCCGATCGTGCCCGAGATCACGCCAACCCCAAAAAACAGCCCCCATTTTTCGACCCCGCTCAGATGATCGGCGCGGGTGGCATAATAGATCAGCCCCAAGATCACCGCGAATTGCAGCGGGAACCAGATCAGCGTCAGCAGCCGATACCAATAAAGCTGGCTGTCCTGGGTTTCGAGATCAGCGTTTTCCAGGTTCAGCCCGGTCGCCGCGTCTAGCATGGTGAACAGCCACCAGGTCGATAGCGGCATCAGCAGCAGCCACCAGCCGCCTTGCCCCGCCACAAACACGATCAGCGGGATCAATAGCAGCGACAGCCAAAAGGGCAGGGCGCTTTGCAATCGGGCAACTTGGCTGGCGGGGATCATGGGCGGTCTCCATTCCCTTGTTGATGCAAGGGTCAAACGAAACGCGGTGCGCGTCAATCCTTGGGCCAGGCGCCTTGCGCAAGGTCAAAGGCTTTTCGCATCACCGTGGGCAGGTCAGCGGGGTGAAAATCGGCGCGTGGGATGAAACAGCCGCGTTCGGGTTGCGCATCCGCCTCCACCACGGTCAATCGCAGCGCCAGGCGCAGGTGGAAATGGGTGAAGGTGTGGCGCACCTCCAGCCCTGGATCGACCCAATCGGCGGTCAGCGGTGGGGCGTCGCCGACCGCACCCTCAACCCAGTCGCTGCCGGGCCAACCCAGCATCCCACCCAGCAACCCTTTCTCGGGGCGTGTTTCCAACAGCCACGCTCCATCACGGCGCTGCACCAGATAGGCGATGCCGAACCGGGTGGGTTTGGGCTTTTTCGGCAGTTTGCGCGGCAGGTCGGCGGCGATGCCTTTGGTCCGCGCGGCACAATCGGCCATGAGCGGGCAAATCCCACAAGCGGGTGAGGTTGGCGTGCAGATCGTCGCGCCCAAATCCATCACGGCCTGAGCATAGCAGCCAGGCCGCCCGTTGGGCGTTTCTTGGGCGGCGAGCGCTTTTAGCTCTGGCTTTGCGGTTGGCAGCGGCGTTTCCACGGCAAAGAGCCGCGCCATGACCCGTTCGACATTGCCGTCCATCACCACCGCTGGCCGATCAAAGGCAATCGCGGCGACGGCCGCCGCCGTGTAAGGGCCGACCCCTGGCAATGTCAGCAGCGTCGCCTCTTCATCGGGGAAGCGACCGCCATACGCCCCGGCCACCAAGCGGGCGCATTTCAGAAGGTTCCGCGCCCGCGCGTAATAGCCAAGCCCGGCCCAGGCTGCCATGACATCAGCATCCTCAGCCGCAGCCAGATCAGTGACCGTCGGCCAACGCTCGGTAAACTTGCGGAAGTAATCCTTTACCGCCGCAACCGTCGTTTGTTGCAGCATGATCTCGGACATCCAAACACGGTAGGGATCGGGCCGCTCGCCCCGTGCCAAAGCCGCCGGGCCGACGCGCCAGGGCAAATCGCGCGCGTGCTCATCGTACCAGGCCAAAAGATCGCCGCTGATTTTGATTTCTGGCACGTTTTCCGCCGCTCCCCACGCAGATGTTATTGGTTAGCACCCCGTGACCGCATAAGTTGGCCCCGATCACAGAAAGGCAAGCCATGGCCCGACTCAATTCAGATGCGCCCAAGCGCCGCAAACGCGGGTTCGAACCTGCGGGGGCGCTTTTGGCATCGGATTTGAAAGGGCCCGCGGAAAAACGTGGCTTTGCTGACGCGAAGCTTTTGACCCATTGGGCCGAGATTGTTGGGCCTGATGTGGCCAAGATCGCGCTGCCGGTGAAGATCAGCCATGGGCGCGGGTTTGGCGGCACGCTGGTGCTGTTGACCACGGGCGGGAACGCCCCGGTTCTCGATATGCAAAAGGACCAGATCGTAGAAAAGGTGAACGCCTGTTACGGCTATCGCGCGGTCAGCCGTGTGCATATCACCCAGACCGCGCCCATGGGCTTTGCCGATGGCCAGGTGGCCTTCACCCCTAAACCCACCACCCCGCGCGCGCCTGATCCGGCCAAACTGGCCCGCGCGATGGCCGGTGTCGACCATATCGAAGACGCGGGGCTGCGCGATGCGCTGACAAAACTGGCCCGCAACGTTTCAACCAAACGCTAGACTTGAGGAGAGTACCCATGGATCGCAGGACCCTGATGATGGGCGCAGGCGCAGGTTTCGTCGCATTGGGCGGCGCAATGATGTTGCGCCCCCGTCCCGAAACCCTGCCGCTCGTGCCGGTGGGCGCGGCCCACGCCCAAACCGCCGAGGCCAGCGCCGACGGCAGCGCGGTCGAGGTGGTCGAGATGGTGATCGGCTCTGATGATGCCCCGGTTGAGGTGATCGAATACGCCTCTTTCACCTGCCCGCATTGCCGCCGGTTCCACGAGGTCGTGCTTCCCCAGTTGAAAGCCAACTACATCGATACCGGCCAGGTTCGTTTCATCAGCCGCGAGGTCTATTTTGATCGCTACGGGCTTTGGGCTGGGATGGTCGCGCGCTGCGCTGGGCCCGACCGGTATTTTGGCGTCGTTGATATCATCTATGCCGAGCAACCGAACTGGACCCAGGGCGCGCCGGGGCAAATCGCCGAAAACCTGCGCCGGATCGGGCGGACGGCGGGCATGAGCAACGAACAGCTCGATACCTGCCTGACCGATGCGAATATGGCCCAGGCGATGCTGGATACTTATGAGGCCAACACCCAGGTCCACGATGTGCGCGGCACCCCGTCCTTCGTGATCGATGGCGAGATGTATTCGAACATGAGCTACGATGATTTCGCTGCGATCTTGGACGAACGGATCGCAGCAGCGGAATGACCGCGCCGCTCAGGGGCCTTCGGGTTCTCGAACTTGCTCGTATCTTGGCCGGCCCTTGGGCCGGTCAAAACTTGGCGGATCTTGGCGCCGACGTCATCAAGGTCGAAGCGCCCCAGGGTGATGACACCCGCCGTTGGGGGCCACCCTTTGTCACGCGGGATGATGATACCTCAGCCGCCTATTTCCATAGCTGCAACCGGGGCAAGAAATCCGTCACCGCCGATTTTCGGACCAAGGCTGGCCGGGCGCGTGTGCTTGAGCTTGCCAAAGGCGCGGATGTTCTGATCGAAAACTTCAAGCTGGGTGGGTTGGCCAAATTCGGCTTGGATTATGACAGCCTGAAAGCCGTCAATCCTGGGCTGATCTATTGTTCGATCACCGGCTTTGGCCAAACCGGCCCCTACGCCCATCGCGCGGGTTATGATTACATCATCCAAGGCATGAGCGGCGTGATGTCCGTCACCGGCGCGCCCGAGGGGCAGCCGCAAAAGGTGGGCATCGCCGTGACCGATGTGCTGACCGGGCTTTATGCGGTCAATGCGATCCTGGCAGCCCTGCGATTGCGGGATCAGACGGGCCAAGGGCAGCATATCGATATGGGTCTTTTGGATGTCGCCACTGCCTTTATGGCGAACCAGGCGATGAATTATCTGACCACCGGTGATGCGCCCGAGCGGATTGGGAATGCCCATCAGAACCTCACCCCCTATCAGGTCTTCGACTGCGCCGATGGCTGGATCATTATCGCTACGGGCAACGATCCCCAGTACCAACGGCTCTGCCATCTGCTTGGTTTGAGTGAGATGGCCGAAGCGCCAGAGTTCCGAACCAATGCCGACCGGATCAAAAATCGCGATGACATGACCCGCCGCCTGACCGAGGCCACGCTACAACGCTCTAAGGCTGATCTGTTGGCAGCATGTGAGGCCGAAGGCGTGCCCGCCGGACCGATCAACGATCTGGCCGAGGTCTTTGCCGATCCGCAGGTGCAAGCCCGTGGGATGCAGATCGAATTGGACGGAGTGCCCGGCGTCCGCCCGCCCTATCGGTTTTCGGAGGCCGAGGTTGCCTTGGACCGCCCGGCCCCGAAGCTTGGTGAAGATGACGATCTGACTGGCTGGCCTTAAGCCAAAATCCGGTCCAATGCGGCGTCGATGGGCCGCCAATCCGCGATTTCCAAGCGCACGGGCACCGTCATAACCTGCTGGCGCAGCGCCGGTGGGAGGCGGACGGCATCTTTCTCCGTGGTCACAATCTGGGCGCCCAAGCCCTGCGCCTCGCGCATCAGCCGTGCCATCAGCGCTTCGCTCAGCGGTTGGTGATCGGCCAAAGCATGGGTGGCGCGCAGATCGGCCCCCATCTCTTCCAAGGTGGCAAAGAACTTTTGCGGATAGCCAATCCCGGCAAAGGCCAGAACCGGCATGCCCGAAAGCGGAATGCCGGTGGGCAAAGGGGCCAGCACCCCGGCGACATGGGGCAGGTTGATCTTATCCCCCCACGCCGCTGCAAATCTCTGCTGCGCCTTGTCGGGGCCAATCGACAGCAGCATATCCGCGCGCGCCAGGCCCGTTTCAATTGGTTCGCGCAACGGCCCAGCGGGAATGACGGCCCCATTGCCAAAGCCGCGCTGAGCGTCAGCGACCACAAGTGAGAGGTCATAGGCCAGGCTTGGGTTCTGATACCCGTCATCCAACAAAATGATATCAGCCCCGGCCTCGACCGCAGCCTTCGCCCCTGTCGTGCGGTCCTTGGCGACCCAAACCGGCAAGAAGGCCGCCAATAACAACGGCTCATCCCCGGTTTCCTCGGCCTTGTGCCGGATCGGATCGACCTGAACCGGCCCCGCCAAGCTGCCACCATAGCCGCGTGTCACGGCATGTGGCTTCAGCCCCCGATCGATCAGTCGCTGCCCCAAAGCGATCACCGTCGGCGTTTTGCCGGTGCCGCCCGCGCTCAGATTGCCAACGCAAATCACTGGGACTGGCAGTTTCTCACGCGGCCCCGTCGCCAATCTGCGCCGGGTCGCGGCGGCGTAGAGCGCGCCAATTGGTGATAGCAGCGTTGATAAAACCCCAGGCGGGCTGTCCCAAAACAGCGGCGCGCGCATCAGACCCGCGCCTCGCTCCGCTCCAGGTAATCCAAAACCACCTCGACCGTGCGGTCGGTGACATCCGCGCCGGAGGAGACAACCTCCCACGCTGCATGGGCCATCGCGGCGGCCCGGTCGGGGGAAAGCAATTCGTTCACCGCCTCCGCCAGGCTGTCGGGGGCCGAGACCAGACGCGCCGCGCGCGCTTCGGTCAGGCGCTGATAGATATCGACGAAATTGGTCACATACGGCCCATGCAGAATCGCCGACCCGAGCGAGGCTGGTTCAAACGGGTTATGGCCACCGATCGGCTCCCATGAGCCACCAACAAAGCTGATCGGGGCCAGGCGATACCAAAGGCCCAACTCGCCCATCGTGTCGGCCAGAAACACCTGCGCCTCGGGGTCGGGCGTTTCGCCCGCCGCGCGCCGGTTAAACACCCAGCCATCGGCCTGCATCGCCTCGGCCAGTTCATCACCGCGATTGGGGTGGCGCGGCACCAGAACCAACAGCAGGCGAGGATTGGCGCGGATGGCGATGCGATGTGCCTCCAGCACCTTTTTCTCTTCGCCCGGATGGGTCGAGGCGGCCAGCCAAACCGGGCGCCCCGCCAGATCGCTGCGCATTTGGGTCAGGTCCGCGTCATCGACCGGTAGCGCGGCCGCGCCTTCCTTTAGCGTGCCCGTTACCTCCATCTTGCTCGGCGACATGCCCAGGCGGCGCAGATAAATCTCGGTCAGGTCATCCTGCACCAGGGCAAATTCAAACCGCTCCAACAGGCTGCGCGCCATGCCCCGCAAAAAGCGCCATTTGTCATGGCTTGCCTTGGACATGCGGGCATTCACGATCAGCATCGGAATGCCCTGATCATGGGTTTCGCTGATCAGGCTGGGCCAAAGCTCGCTTTCGGTCCAAATCGCCAGGTCAGGCTTCCAATGCTCCAGAAAGCGGCGAACAAAGGCGCGGGCATCAACCGGAACATATTGGTGAAACGCGCGATCAGGCAGGCGTTCGGCCATCACAGCGGCTGAAGTGACGGTGCCCGTGGTGACCAGAATGTGCAGATCGTCACGTTCTTCCAGCAGACGACGCAACAATTCCAGCAAGGCCAAGGATTCGCCCACGCTGGCGGCATGGAACCAAATCAGCGCGCC
Source organism: Paracoccaceae bacterium (assembly GCA_965229695.1). Classification (GTDB taxonomy): domain Bacteria; phylum Pseudomonadota; class Alphaproteobacteria; order Rhodobacterales; family Rhodobacteraceae; genus JANSYL01. Next base: position 1,433,162 of record OZ245921.1, on the reverse strand, counting down.
CTCGGGCCGGTGGCGGCTGGCGATGCCGCGCCGTTCGTCCAGGCGTGCGCCATCCTCTTTGCCCTCGGCAAGCCGTTCTTTCAGCTTGCGTTCCGCAAACCGCGCGCCGCCACGGGCGGACCAGGCCAGATAAGCACCAAGGGCAAGGGAACGGGTCATCTGTGGGGGTTAACCGCCAAGCTCTTCAGTTGAGGAGGCCGCAACCTCTTCATCGCGCAGACGGTGAATATGGGCGATGAAATAGCGCATATGGGCGTTGTCGACGGTGCGCTGCGCCTCGGATTTCCAGGCGTTATAGGCGGTTTCGTAATTCGGGAACATGCCGACGATATGAATATCCTCGGGGTCGCGGAATTCGTTGCGCTGGGGATCGACAAGCTCACCGCCGAAGACAAGATGCAGGCGTTGGGGCATGGGGTCACCTTTGGTCTGAGGATGGGGTTGCGCGCACCCTACGGGTTAAGGGTGCGGGGTCAAGCGGCGCAGGCGCGCAGGTCATCCCTGCCGCCGCGCCATCAGTGCCGCGTGCAGGGTTGGGCCCGCCGCGATGGTGCCGGCAACCTGTGGGGTCGGGTTATTGAACCGCGCCGCGCTGCCCGTGCCATCGGTGACAATCGCGCCCCCTTCGGCGGCGATCAGGGCCCCGGCGGCGATATCCCATTCCCAAGTCGGGCGCAGGGTGACCATGCCGTCAAACCGACCAGTTCCGACCAAGGCCAAGCGATAGGCGAGCGAGGGGCGGTATTGCCGCGTCACGTTTGGGGTGCCACCGGGCCAGTTTTCGGTTTTCAGGGTTGGCCGCGTGGCCAAAACCCGCGCATTGCGTTCGGTCGCGGGGTTCGAGGCTGTGATCGGTTCCCCATTGAGCGAAGCTCCACCGCCAAGGTTGGCGGCAAAAAGCCGATCCTGCGCGGGCAAGAACACAACGCCAGCCACGACCTGCCCATCGCGGACCACCGACAAGGAATGCGAAAACGCGCTTTGCCCATCGATGAAGGCACGGGTACCATCAATGGGGTCGACCACAAACACATGCTTCGCCGAAAGACGCGCGGGATCATCCTCGGTCTCTTCCGACAGCCAGCCATAATCGGGCCGTGCGGCGCGCAACTCTTCGCGCAGCATCCGGTCGATCTTGAGATCGGCTTCGGTCACGGGGCCCGCATCGCCGCCCTTGTCCCAGGTTTCGGGGTCGCGCTTGAAATAGCGCATGGCGATTTTGCCGGCCTCTATGGCGGCGTCGCGCAGCAGGTCGAGATCGGCGGCGGGATCAGGCACCGGCAATCGTCAAACCTTCAACCAGAAGCGAGGGGATCACACGGCTTAGATGCGGGCGCGCGTCATTGGCCGGGCGGATGGTCTTCAACATCTCGCGCAGGTTCCCGGCCACGGTGCATTCATTGACCGGATAGGTGATCTCTCCGTTTTCGACCCAGAACCCCGACGCGCCGCGCGAATAATCGCCTGTGGTCGGGTTGATGGACGACCCGATCATCGAGGTGATTAGCAGCCCGGTGCCCATCTCGCGCAGCAGCGCGTCCCGATCCAGGGCGCCCGGGGTCAGGCGCAGGTTGCCGACACTTGGCGAGGGCGGGGCCGAAACCCCGCGGCTGGCATTCCCGGTGGAGGGTAGGTCAAGCTTACGCCCGGTTGCCAAATCCAGCGTCCAGCCGGTGAGCATCCCGTCTTTCACAATCGCCCGTTCGGCGGTTGGCAATCCCTCGGCATCGAAGGGGCGCGAGCCACTGACGCGGGGGCGATGCGGTTCTTCGATGATCGACAACTCGGCGGGCAAAACCTGCTCACCCAAAGCGTCTCGCAGCCAGGAGGCCCCGCGCGCAATCGCCGTGCCATTGGTGGCCGCAACCAAATGCCCAATCAGGGCCGACGAAATGCGTTCATCATAAAGCACCGGGAACGCGCCGGTTGGGGGCTTCTTGGCACCCGCACGGGCCACGGTGCGTTCGGCGGCGATCTGCCCAATCTCCTCGGGCGACATCAGATCAGCGGCGTGCAGCCGCCCGTCGCCAAAGTAATCGCGCTCCATCCCCAGGCCTTCGCCGGTGATCGCCACGCAAGACAATCCATGGTCCGACCGCGCATAGCCGCCGGAAAACCCATTTGTCGCGGCCAGATGGATGCGCCGCCGTGTGAAACCCGACGCGGCGGCTTGGACCTGGCTGATGCCATCGACCGCAAAGGCGGCGGCTTCGCATCGCCGGGCGGCCTCTTCCAGCGCAGCGGGGTCGGGATCAGCTTCGGGGTCCGACAGGTCCAGCCCCTCGGCATCCTGAACCGGGCTAAGCTGGTCGGGATCGGCCAGGCCGATGGTTGGATCGTCCGGGGCCAGCCGTGCCATGGCCACGGCGCGCTCGGCAATCTCGGTCAGCGTTTCGGGTTTGATATCCGAGGCCGAAACGCAGGCCTGACGCTGACCGACCATCGCGCGCAGGCCAATTTCCACCCCCTCGGCGCGTTCGGCTTGTTCCAAAGCGCCACCACGCACCTCGATGCTGAGTGAGGTTCCGTCCACCGCAATCGCATCCGCCGCATCCGCGCCCGCGCGGATCGCGGCTTCGAGCATGGCATTGGTCAGCGTGGCAAGCGTGTCGGTCATTCAGCATCCAATCCTCTAACGTCCCCACGCGACCTAGGGCAGGCCCGGTCGGGCTGCAAGGTAAGGCGCTTTAAAAAGGGGCGTCGCCGGTTGCCCCGCGACGCCCCAGAACCTTGTGTGATCGGGCCTTATTGCAGGGGCACCCCGTTTGCGGTGATGCCGCCGCCCTCGGTAAACTCGATGGTGGTTTCCAACGTGTCCGGCGTTGCCCCTGGCCGGGCAAAGGCCCCGGCCAAGCCGCGCGCCATGGCAAGCTGTTCGACCGGGACAAGGCCGGTGGCCTGAAGCCGATCCAGCAGTGCGAAACCGCCCGACAGTTGCAGATCGACCTGCCCAACCGGCATCGGGATGATCTGACCTTCGGCAAAGGTCATGTCACCGGACCCCGTCAACTCGGCCCCAGCCATGGCCAAGCGCAGTTCGTTGATCGTCAAAGACCGAATCTCACCCGGTGGGGCATCGATGCTTTCGGGGTCGACGGTCATCAAATCGATAAACATCCGAACCGTGCCCGAAACATCCGCCACAACCGAGATTGGATCGCGCGGCACCGCCTGCATCGGGTCGGCCATCGCCCAAAGCTGATCATTGGCGGTTAGGTCTTGATAGGCCAGACGGGCCGAAAATGGCACCGGCACATCGCTGGCCGCCATCGGCACGGCAAAGCGCAACTCGGCGCTGCCAACCCCGATCTCGACCGGAACCGGAATATCTGACCCGGCGGCGTAGAGCGCGGCATTGGTAGTGTCAAAGCCATAGCCAAATTCTTCTATAGAAAGATCGATATGCATCCCGCCGCCATCATTGCTATAGGCGCCTTCGAACCAATCGCTGCCTTCGCGGAATTCCATATCGTAATCCACCGCCCCATAGGTGAGCGTGGTGGACATGTCGAAGCCTTCGGGGATGGTTTCGGGATTGGCCGCCATGGAGCTGAGATTGCCAAGGTCGCCAGAGCCGAACGCGCTGATATCCGTCATACCAAAGGTGGCCTTAAGACTGCCTTCGCTCCGGTCGGGCGGGGCCACATCAATCCCGCCAGACAGGCTGGCAAGGGACCAGGTGCCCTCAAAAGACAGGCTGTTCAGGTCGCTGCCATCGATCACATAATCCGACGCAAGATCGCGCATGACAATCAAGGCGTTGATCGCAGGCGGCTCACCGCCACCGGAAATCTCACCCTCAGTGATCGAGATCGTGTCCGCCGAATAGGTATAGCTGCGCGCGTCAGGGGTGCCGCCTGCAACCACGCTTAGGTTTTCGTGATCCATCAGCAGCTGCAGCGTGGGCGGATCGTTGGGGTCATCACCGCTGAACTGAAGCGTCATGTCATAGGGGCTGCTGATTTCGACCGTAACCGTGCCGTCGCCGTTTTCGGTCATGGTCAGGCTGTCCAAACGCCCAATCGTGGTGACATCCGCATCGGAATAGGTGGTGCTAAAGCCAAGGATTTGCAGGCCATTTCCAGTGTCATTCACCTGGGCGGCGGTCACCGTCTGACCGTGGGCCGCACTTTGTGTCTGCCATTCAGCCCAAAGCTCGGCGGCGGTCACCTGCGCCATGGCGGGCGCGGTGGTTATCAACGCAATCGCTGAAAGGCTAAAGAAATATCGGGGCGTTCTAATCATCGGGTCCATCCCAGGCTCACGAAAAGAGATGGCGCGATGTTCGGGGCCGCGCCCCATCACGTCAAGTAGGGATCGCCTGCAATCGGGGATAGCCCCCCGTCGCTTGAGAGAGTAGCAACGGGGTCAAGATCACAGAATTTGGGAGAGGCCGGATGTCCGATCATATCGCCGGAAAGACCGTTGTCATCACCGGGGCCAGCCGTGGCATTGGCGCCGCCGCCGCGCGCGCCTTTGCCGAAGCGGGGGCCAATGTCGTGCTTTTGGCGCGCGATCGGGATGCCCTTGCAGATTTGGCCGGTGAAATCGGCTCGGTCGCCTTGGCCGTGCCTTGCGATGTCGCGCGGTTTTGGGAGGTTGAGGCCGCCGTCGAGGCCGGGATCGAAGCCTTTGGCGGCATCGATATTTTGATCAACAATGCTGGCATGATCGACCCGATTGCGCGCCTGGATGCCGTTGATCCGGACGCCTGGGGGCAATTGATTGATGTGAATGTCAAAGGCGTGTTCCACGGCGTTCGGGCGGTTCTGCCAGCGATGCAGTCGCGCGGTGCGGGGACGATCATCAACATCAGCTCGGGCGCGGCCACCAATGCGCTAGAGGGGTGGAGCGCTTATTGCAGCTCCAAGGCCGCGGTGCTGATGTTGACCCGCGCGGTTGATAAGGAAATGGCAGAGCAAGGCATCCGCTGTCTGGGGCTGTCGCCTGGCACGGTCGCCACGCAGATGCAGCGCGATATCAAAGCCTCGGGTATCAACCCGGTGTCGCAACTGGATTGGTCCGATCACATCCCGCCGGAATGGCCCGCAAAGGCGTTGGTTTGGATGTGCGGGGCTGAGGCTGATGGCCATTTGGGTCAGGACATCTCGCTCAGGGATCCTGAGATTCGGGCCAAGGTCGGTCTGACCGAATGATCGATTTACACCAACAAGACGGGCTTTGGACGGTCACGCTGAACCGACCGGACAAGGCCAATTCGCTGACCTCCGACATGCTAAGCCGCCTGTCGGATATCGCGGACTCGGCGCTGTCCAACAAGGATCTGCGCGCGTTTGTCGTGACCGGGGCGGGGGAGAAGGTATTTTCCGCCGGGGCCGATTTGGATGAGGCGAAAGCCGGGTTGGCGACCTCTCCTTTGTGGGAGGATGTGTCGGGCAAGATCGCTCGGCTACCATGCCTGACAATCGCGGCCTTGAACGGCACCTTGGCAGGCGGGGCGTTTGGAATGGCCTTGGCCTGCGACCTGCGACTGGCACCACCGCAGGCGCGTTTCTTCTATCCCGTTGCGAAACTTGGGTTTTTGCCACAACCCTCGGACCCCGGTCGCCTGGTCGTGCTGATGGGGCCCGCGCGGGCGAAACTGCTGCTTTTGGGTGGTCAAAAGCTTTCGGCGGAAGAGGCGCTGTCATTCGGGTTGATCGACCGGATCATCCCCTATGGCCATGTGATGGCCGCCGCGCGAGAGATTGCTGCGGACGCGCTGGCGGGCAAGCCCGAGGTTCTGACGCGCATCAAAGCCATGTGCGCGGGGTGAGCCCCTATCGCCGCTTCCAGCCGCGCCGCGCTCCGGGGGTTTTGGAGTGAAAATCTGGCGGTCGTTTGCCCACCCAGGCGATGAATTTCGCCAGTCGCGGTTGGCTGCGCAGCGCGTCTATGGTGTTGTAATTGCGGGCAAGTTCAGCCTCGGACAAAGTGGCATGAATCTCGTTATGGCAAATCTGATGCAGCAATACCGTCGCACCACCTTTGCCGCCGCGCAGGCGGGGAACAAGGTGGTGCAGGCTTTGTTTGGCGCTTGCCGGGATCGGGCGCTCGCACAAGGGGCAGATCGGCAATTCGGTTTCCATAAGGCTCAGAATTGGCTGCAGCGCGCGCGGCGGCAAGGGGGCTGCGATGGTTGAGCCGGTGGAGGCTTTGGTGATCGGGGCCGGGCCTGCGGGGTTGATGGCGGCGGAAACCTTGGCGCGTGCGGGGCGCAAGGTGGTGATTGCGGAGGGCAAACCATCGGCGGGGCGCAAGTTTCTGATGGCCGGGAAATCGGGGTTAAACCTGACCAAAGATGAGCCGTTTGAACGCTTTGTCGGGGCGTTCGGCGCGACCTCTGACTGGCTGCGCCCGATGCTGGAAGCTTTCGGCCCTGAGCAGGTGGTGCGCTTCGCCGAAGGGCTGGAACAGCCTGTTTTTACAGGAAGTTCTGGGCGTGTCTTTCCCAAAGCGATGAAGGCGTCACCGCTGTTGCGGGCTTGGCTGCGGCGGATTGAGGCGGAGCTGCGATTGGGCTGGAAATGGGTCGGTTGGGACGGGCCGGATTGGCGGTTTGAGGCGCCGGAAGGGCAGCGCAGCCTTTCGCCCAAATGCGTGATCCTGGCGCTTGGCGGGGCAAGTTGGGCGCGGTTGGGGTCTGATGGGGTTTGGGTTAAGGCGTTGGAAGAAAGGGGTATTTCCTGCAGGCCCTTCAAACCGGCCAATATGGGATTTGTGGTGAATTGGTCCGATCATATGGCGCCGTTTTTTGGCCAGCCGGTGAAATCCGTTGCGCTGCGCGCGGCGGAGGGGGATTGGATCAAAGGGGAATTTATCGTTTCTAAACATGGCGTTGAGGGTGGCGGCATTTATGCGGTTTCGGCCTCGGTGCGGGATGGGGCTGTGATGCAGGTCGACCTGCTGCCCGATTTGTCGGTCGAGGCCATCAGCGAGAAACTGGCGAAAAAGCCAAAGAAACGGGCCTTGAAGCAATACCTGATCGCGGCCTTGAAACTGTCGCCGGTGAAGTACGCGCTGTTGCAAGAATTTGGCCGCCCACTGCCCGATGGATCGGATTTAGCACGACTTTTGAAAAGGTTAGAGATGCGCCACCAAGGCCCGCGCCCAATGGACGAGGCGATTTCGACGGCAGGCGGGGTGCCGCAATCGGCCCTGACCGAGGGCTTGATGCTGCGAGACCTACCCGGCGTGTTTTGTGCCGGAGAAATGCTGGATTGGGAGGCGCCGACGGGCGGTTATTTGATCACCGGCTGCCTGGCGACCGGCGCATGGGCTGGGCGTGCGGCGGCGGATTGGCTGTAAATTTCGGACGTACACAAGGCGTACAGACCCTGTACACAGCCCGTACATACGCCATTGGCGCAAGGAAGCCGCCAGATCAGCCCCAATTTGTGCGTGGATGAACGGCTGATCTAGGCCGCCATCGCGCGGGCAAAGGCGGGGCGGTCGCGCATCATCGAGACAAATTCGCGCAATTGCGGCTCGATGATCGGGAACTTGGCGGTGATGGCCCAGCCGCCACAATGAGCCAGCAGAATATCGGCGATGGTCATCGTTTCCCCCATCAGAAACGGGCCATCTTCGGCCATGCGCGGGATCAGCGCCTTTTGGCTGCGCTCAAATTCCCATTTCAGGCTGTCCTTCACGGCGGGCACGCGGCGTTCTTCGGGCAGGATGAAGCTGTGGCGGGCGGCGGTCCAAAGCACCTGGTCGAACTCATCGACGATGAATTGGGTCAGACTGTCCTGCCGGGCACGTTCCAGCGTGCCGGGGGGAAAGGTGAGCGCGCCATGCTTGTCGGCCAGATAGGTCATGATGGCGACGGAATCAGAGATCGGTACCCCATCGCTGACCAGAACCGGCACCTTGCCCGCCGGGCTGAATTTGAGCACGGCGTCCGACCGGGGCGGGGCCGAGACATGTTCATAGTCCAGGCTCATTTCCTCCAAAGCCCACAAGACGCGCAGCGCCCGGCTTTTGGTGCTGCCGATCACTTGGTAGCTCATCATTATCCCCTTCCGCGGGCTGGCATCATCGCCAGCCGGATCAAAGTGCGTTCCATCACGGCCATGTCCGGGGCCGAGGCCGCCGATCGCAAGGTCAGATCGGTATCGACCAAAAGCGAGATCGCCTGTTCTAGTTGAACCTGCCCCCATCGCTGCGCCTGTCGCTGCATCCGGTCGCGGCGCGGGCCGAAAACCGGGGGGCGCTGGGCCGAGAGCCCGGCGGCGGGGCCATTGGGATGGCTGGCCGCGGCGTGCAGGGCTTTGAAATGGCGCATGGCCGCGATGCAAAGGCCCACGGGCTGCACGCCCTGGCCCCAAAGCCGCGCCAGTAGCGGGCCGATGGCGCCAGCCTCCGCCTCGGCGGTGGCGTGGAGAATATCGTCAAGCTCGGCGTCGCGGGTCAGCGGTGCGACAGCTTCGATATCGCTTGCGCTGACCGGGGTTGGGTCGCCCGATTTATAAAGGCCCAGCTTATCGACGGTCTGGCGGAAATCACCCGGCGGGAGGGAGCGCGCCAGCGATTCGAGATCGGTTTGCGCGTCATGGTCAAAGCTTTCCAGACCAGCGGCGCGGGTCAGATCCTCGATCTCGGCGCGCGAGGGGGGATCATCATAGATCGCGGCGGCATAAGCGTTGCCATCGGATTCGAAGGCCTTGCGCAGCGCCGATTTGGCCGTCAGCCGCCCGGCGGTGGCGACGATCTGGGCATCCCCAGGGGCCCAGTCGGCCAGGGCGGCGGAAAAGAGCTTGGCCAGCCCATCGGTCGCCGCATCCACAAAGACCGCGCGCGGGCCAGGAAAGAACCCCACCGCCTTGATCCCATCCATCAGCGCGGCAGGATCGCTGCGCAGATCAGCGGCGGCCAGGCGGGTGAGGCGCATTTCTTCCTCGGCATTGTCGCCAAGGAGGTTTTTCAGAACCTCTTGCCGACGCAGGGCGACGCGCATCGCATCTTCGCCAAAGATCAGAAGGCCTGCGGCATCAGCTTTCGGTGCGCGGAAATAGGCGAGGGCGTCGCGACCGGAAAGCTTCATGCCCAGCGATGCGCGCCCGCCAACAGGCGCGAGACCAGCTGGTCTGCCAGGGCCAGCATCAGCCGGTCTTCGGCATCGCGCCGCGCGGCGGTGGTGGCCACGGGCGTGCCGGTGTTGGCGAAGGCCGAAAAGGTCGAAACGCTGCCCGCCTGAACCTGCACATCGCTGTCCGCCTCGGTGACGGCAAAAGATAGCGTGCCGGAGATATTGACCCGGGTCACATCATCCGCGCCGGTGATGGCCAGGCCGGTTTCATCGGTTTCCAGCCCATAGGTCAGGATGTAGCTGGGGGTATCGGCGCGACCGAGGCGATCCTCCAACCGGCTGACCAGTTCGAATTCAAGCCGGTTTTGCGGTGGTTCAACCCGGATGCGATTGCGGATCGCATTGCCCGCGCCGCCCGGGCCATAGACCGGTGTGAAGCCGCAGCCCGCCAAAGGTGTGGCGGCCAGGCCCAACAGAACAAAGCGGCGGTTAGAGAACGACATTCACGATCCGACCTGGAACAACGATAAGTTTCTTGGGCTGACCCCCGGCCAGCGCCTTGACCACAGCGTCGTCGGCCAGGGCGATCTTTTCAACCTCTTCCTTTGGCGCATCTTTGGCGACCACGATCTCGGACTTGCGTTTGCCGTTGATCTGGATCGGCAGGGTCACGGTGTCTTCGATCAGCATGGCCTCATCGGCGACGGGCCAATCGGCCTGGGCAATCAGGCCCGCGCCACCCTGATGTGCCCAGATATCTTCGGCCAAATGCGGGGTCATCGGGGCCATCAACTGCGCCAGGGTCATGATGGCCTGGCGTTGGGTGGCTTGGCTGGCCTTGGATTTGGCGATCACATTGGTGAAGGCGTAAAGCTTGGCGATGGCGGCGTTGAAGCCGAAGCTTTCGATGCCGTTGGTGACATCGAAGATGGTTTTGTGCATGGCGCGCAGCAGATCTTCGTCGCCGGTGCCTTTGGCATCCGCTTCCATCGCGCCGATCCGATCACACAGCATCCAAACCCGGCCTAAGTGTTTATAGGCGGCCTCGGCCCCCGCGGCGGTCCATTCTACATCGCGTTCGGGGGGCGAATCGCTCAGCACAAACCAGCGCGCGGTATCGGCCCCGTATTGGTCGATGATGGCCACCGGATCGACGACGTTGTTTTTCGATTTCGACATTTTGGCCGAGGGGATGATCTCGACCTCGGTGCCATCGGCCAGGAAGCCTTTGCCATCCCGTTGCTCGACATCTTCGGGGTAGTGATAGACCGGGCGGCCATCCGCGTCGGTGGTTTTGAAGATCGCGTGGGTCACCATGCCTTGGGTAAAGAGCGCATCGAAGGGCTCAATCGCGGTGGCGGGCAGGTGGCCGCAGATATGCATCGCGCGGGCGAAGAAGCGCGAATAAAGCAGGTGCAGAATCGCGTGTTCGATGCCGCCGATATATTGGTCGACATTCATCCAATAGGCGGCTTCCTCCGGGTCGGTGGGGGTGGCCGCATGGGGCGCGGTGAAGCGGGCGAAATACCAGGACGAATCGACGAAGGTGTCCATCGTGTCGGTTTCGCGCAAGGCCGGCCCGCCGCATTTGGGGCAGGTGGTTTGACGCCAAGTGTCGTGGCGGTCCAGCGGGTTGCCGGGGATCGAGATATCGACATCGCGGGGCAATTCGACCGGCAGGTTTTCCTTTTTCTCCGGCACCACGCCGCAATCCTGGCAATGGACCACAGGGATCGGCGCGCCCCAATAGCGCTGGCGCGACAGGCCCCAATCGCGCAGGCGGAACTTGGTGACCCCGGTGCCCAGGCCCTTGGCCTCCATATGATCTATGGTGGTGTCAATCGCCTCCTGGCCCGTGGCCTCATCCAAGCCGGCGAAATGGTTGATCCATTTCACCTTTTCGGTTTTCGGCGGGACGAAGGCCTCGTTGGCGACCGGGCTGGGGGCGTCGAGCGCCATGAAAGTATCGACCACCGGCAGATCGTATTTGCGGCAGAAATCCAGATCGCGCTGATCATGGGCCGGGCAGGCGAAAATCGCGCCGGTGCCGTAATCCATCAGGATGAAATTTGCGACCCAGACCGGGATTTCCCAATTGGGGTCCAGCGGATGTTTGACCTTCAGACCCGTGTCCACGCCCAGCTTTTCCGCCTTTTCCAAGGCTTCTTCGGTGGTCCCGCCCTTGCGCATGGCAGCCACGGCTTCGGCCAATTCCGGATTGTCGGCCTCCAAAGCTTTGGTCAGCGGGTGGTCGGGGGACAGCCCCAAGAAGGACGCGCCCATCAGCGTGTCGGGTCGGGTCGTGTAGACATCAATGGCGCTATGGCCGTGAGTTGGCTCGGTCAGATCCCAGGAAAACTGCAAACCACGGCTTTTGCCGATCCAGTTGGCCTGCATCAGCTTCACCTTGGCGGGCCAATCATCCAACCCGTCCAGCGCCTCTAACAATTCTTCGGACATGTCGGAGATTTTGAAGAACCACTGCGTCAGTTCGCGCCGTTCGACCTCGGCCCCGGACCGCCAGCCTTTGCCGTCGATGACCTGTTCATTGGCCAAAACGGTCATATCGACCGGATCCCAATTCACCACCGCGTTTTTGCGATAGACCAGACCCTTTTCCAGAAAATCCAAAAACAGCGCCTGCTGCTGGCCGTAATACTCCGGGTCGCAGGTGGCGAACATCCGGCTCCAATCCAGGCCAAAGCCCAGCGGTTTCATTTGCGCGACCATGGTGTCGATATTGGAATAGGTCCAATCGGCCGGATGCCCGCCCGAGGCCATGGCGGCGTTTTCCGCCGGCATCCCAAAAGCATCGAATCCCATCGGGTGCAGCACATTATGGCCGGTGGCGATTTTATAGCGCGCGATCACATCGCCCATCGTGTAATTGCGCACATGCCCAATATGGATGCGGCCTGAAGGGTAGGGAAACATCTCGAGCACATAGTATTTCGGCTTGTCGCCCACGCGCTCGGCGCGGAACACATTGGCCTTGTCCCAGGCGGCTTGCCATTTCGGCTCTATCATCGCGGGGTCGTAGCGGGACATCGTGGTCGTCCTTCGTTCGAAACGGGGCATGCAAAAACGCCGGGCAATTGGCCCGGCGTGGTGTTTAGGCGTGCAATCTGCCGGGGTCTAGAGTTCGCTGTCGCGAATCCGTAGCTGGCGCGCGCGGGTTAGGATGGCGTCTTCGATCTGGCGCGCGGTTTCGCGGGCCACGGCCCCGCCGCGCGACTGCACGGCCACGCGCAGGCTGCGTGCCTCAAGCGCGGGGTCTTGCACGAAAACGGTCGCGCGATAGGCGCGCGCGCCACCGGGCGGGGTGCCATAGCCAAAGACAATCACCCCCGAGAAAGGATCAGCCGCTTCGACCGGCATGAAATCGAGCACCTCAAGCGAGGCGTTCCAGAGATAGCGGTTCACCTCAACCGTGACATTGGGATCGTCGGAGGCGGCAAAGAGATCAAAGATGGTCTCGCGATCCTCGGGCAGCAGCACACCCGATTCTTCCAGCTGGCGACGGGTCTCGGGGCTCATCTCGCGCGTGAAAACATTGTCACCGCCGCGATTGCCGCCAAACAGGCCACCACTGAACAGGCCGCCACCGCCGCCGTTGCCACACGCCGCCAGGATCGACACCAAGGCCACACTGCTTGCGAATTTTGCCAGCCGCCCAATCATCCGCCGGTCCTTATCTATAGTCCATCATTCAACGACTGTTCGTATAGGAGGGGTCGGTATGCGGCAAGGGTCCATGCGGCGGCGCGACATCGGAACAGGGCGGATTTGGCACTGTGGCATGTCTGCACCATGACTCCCGCAACTTAGCGGGGGGGTGGGGGCGTTCCTTGCAATCTCAGGGGCGAAAAGCGAGAGAGAGGCATACTCATTACGGATTCCCCGTATTGAGGTGCACCTTGAGATTTACTTTACGAGGGAAAAACCATGAAAAAGGTTCTCTTCGCTACGACGGCCCTGGTGGCCACCGCTGGCGTCGCCTCCGCAGATGTTGCCCTGTCCGGTTCGGCCGAGATGGGTGCTAGCGGTGGTGGTGCTGGTATCAATGAGTCGTTCTTCACCGACATCGACGTTACCTTCACCATGTCCGGTGAAACCGACAACGGCCTGACCTTCGGTGCCTCGATCGACCTCGACGAGTCGGATGGTGCTGGCGCTGCCGGTGCTTCGACTGCTTTCGCACCGAACACCCAGGGCGGTGAAACCATCTTCTTGTCGGGCGACTTCGGTACGATCACCATGGGTGACACCGACGGCGCGTTTGACTGGGCCATCACCGAAGCCGTGGGCAACCCCGGTTCGCTGGGTGACGAAGAAACCACCCACGAAGGCTATGTTGGCGGCAACTACCTGGACGGTTCGCATGACGGCCAGATCCTGCGCTACGACAACACCTTTGGTGACTTCGGCGTCGCAGTCTCGGTTGAAGTTGACGACACCGGCACGCAGGACGCGTCCTTCGCCATCGGTTTCCGTTATGGCATGGACTTCGGCGGCGGCTCGGCCAACTTTGGCCTGGCGTACCACAACTCGACCCCGGCGAACGCAGCTGACACCATCGGTGGCGTTGGCATCGCTGGCGTTGACACCACCGTCATCGGCGTGAGCGCAAACGTTGCTCTGGACTCTGGCTTCACCGCTGGCATCTCCTACGCTGACATCGACTCCGGTGCCAACGACATGGAGCACTACATGATCTCCGCTGGTTACTCGTTTGACGCCATCTCGATCGGCGCCAACTACGGCGAGTTCTCGGGTGCTTCGACCAACTCCGGTTACGGTATCGCAGCTTCCTACGACCTGGGTGGCGGCGCATCCGTGCACCTCGGCTACGGTAACTCGGACAACGCCAACAACGACGCATGGTCGTTCGGTCTGTCGATGTCCTTCTAATCCATCTGGATTGGAACCGATTTGGGAAGAGCGGGCCTTGCGCCCGCTCTTTTCTTTTGGCCTAAGCTTCGGGCATGTCACTGACCGAGATCACCACCCGCATCCACGCGGCGGCGGAGCAAGCGGGCCGCGATCCGGCCTCCGTCACCTTAATCGCTGTGTCCAAGGTTCAGCCTGAGGACCGCGTCGCCTCGGTCCTGTCGCAGGGGCATCGGGTTTTTGGTGAGAACAGGGTGCAGGAGGCGTCCGGGCGCTGGCCGCCCTTTCTAGACCAGTTTGATGACATCGACCTGCACCTGATCGGGCCGTTGCAGACCAACAAACTGCGCCAGGCGGTTGAGCTGTTCGGCACGATCCAGACCTTGGATCGCCCAAAGCTGGCCCGGCGTCTGGCCGATTTGGCGCAGGAGCGCGGCGCCTGCCCCGCGCTTTTCATCCAGGTGAACACCGGGGAAGAGCCGCAAAAGGCCGGTGTGCTGCCCGCCGAGACCGACTCCTTTGTGGCCGAGGCGCGCGCGATGGATTTGCCGGTCAACGGGTTGATGTGCATCCCGCCCGTTGACGAAGAAGCCAGCCTGCATTTCGCGCTGCTGGCCAAGATCGCGGCGCGGAACGGGCTGGAGGGGCTGTCCATGGGTATGAGCGCGGATTTCGAGAAGGCGATCAGCTTTGGCGCGACCCATGTGCGGGTCGGGTCGGCCTTGTTTGGCGCGCGGGATTACGGCTAACACGCCATCTTTTGGAGTACGATCAGCCGGGTGCCGAACCCGATCCGGGCCACGATCCAACGCAGATCGCCCGGATCGAAGGCCACGCAGCCTGCGGTCGGCACGCCGGGTGCGCGCCAGCGGTGCAGGAAGATTGCGGAGCCGCGTCCGCGTTCGGCCTGGGGCCAGTTCCAGTCGGTCAATAGCACCAGGTCATAGAGCCGGTCGGCGCGCCGCAGGTTTTCGTGGCTGGGGGCGTAAGGGGCGCGGACCATGAGGTTGTAATCCTCATCCGCCGGGTCGTCCGACCAAAGATCGCCGGGGCCAATGGGCAGCGCCCAATCGCAGGGGCGGGCCATGCGGTCGGGGCGGTAAAGGCAGCCGATGATGCGGTGGGCGCCAACGGGGGTCGCCATGTCGCCTTCGCGCTTATCGGCGGTCACGCCGGATTTGCCGATGGTGCAGGGAAACAGACGGCCCAGAAACCGCACACCGGTTGGGGTCAGGACCAAATCCCCCGGGGTCACAGGAAATGCCCGGATTTTTTGGCCTTTACCGCAAGGTAATGGGCGTTGTGGCGGTTGGTTTCCGTGATGAGCGGCACGCGGTCGGTCACCTCGATCCCTTCGGCCTGCATCATATCGACCTTGCGGGGGTTGTTGGTCATGAGCCGCACCGCGCCAAAGCCCATGCGGCGCAGCAGGTCGGCGCCGATCCGAAAATCGCGTTCGTCATCCTCGAAGCCCAGGCGGTGATTGGCCTCCACCGTGTCGAAGCCTTGGTCCTGCAGCGAATAGGCGCGCATCTTGTTGGTCAGGCCGATGCCGCGCCCCTCTTGATTGAGGTAGAGCAGCACGCCCGCGCCCTGCTGGCCCATCGTCGCAAGTGCCGTGCGCAGTTGCGGGCCGCAATCGCATTTTAGCGAACCGAGCACATCGCCGGTGAAACAGGCTGAATGTAGCCGGGCCAGCACGGGCTTGTCGCGGGGGGGGCGGCCGATTTCGATCGCGTAGTGTTCGATCCCGCCATTGTCGGGGCGGAAGACATGCAGCCGCCCCGCCTCGGACGCTTCGATGGGCAGGCGCGCGGCGGCGACCGGCAAAAGCGGATGATGATGGGCCAGATCGGCGGCGGCGGCTTCGGGTGCAAGGCAGGTAAGATCGTGCGCCGCGGCAAAAGCCGCCGGGTTGTTGATGGGTTTGGCCAGGGCGGTGGGCAGAAGCTGCGCGGATTTCGCCAATAAAAGCGCCATCCGGTGCAGGCCAGCATCCCCGCCGCGGGCGGTTTCCAAGGGGCCCTTTAGGGGGGAGCCGAGGTCTTTCGCTGGATCGGCCAGACAATGCAGCCACCCGACCGAGGCACCTTGGGGCAGGACAACCCGCGCCAGATCCCCATCATAACTGCGCGCTTTCAGCGTTTCTGCCCGCCACGCGGTGATCGCGGCGACCGGCGCGGGCCCCTCCATCGCCAGGATTTCATCGAAGCGGTCCACCCCCAACGTCTCGGCCGCGGCGATCAAAAGGCCCTGATCCCCGGCCCCGATCACCACCGGAACCCCCATGCGCAGATCCCCCCGCGCGCGGGCCACCCGTTCCGATGCAGTTAGAAGCAGTGTCATAATTCACCCTGATTTGCCCCCCATCTCCTACTTTGTTCCGTCCGGATTTGAAACAATCCCCCCGCTGGCGACACGGCTGCGTGAGAAACTCTTTCACTGGCTTGTCAAAACACCCCCCTCTCCGCATCTCCTGAAACAAGCAACGGAGAGGAGCCGACCATGGCAACGTTGAAAAAAATACTTTTGGTCGACGATGATGACGACCTGCGCGAAGCGCTGAGCGAACAATTGGTTATGACCGAAGACTTTGATGTCTTCGAGGCGGCCAGCGGTTCTGAGGGCATGGAGCGGGCCAAAGAAGGCCTGTACGATCTGGTCATTCTAGACGTCGGTCTACCCGATACCGATGGCCGCGAGCTGTGCCGCCTGATGCGCAAACAGGGCGTGAAATGCCCGGTTCTGATGCTGACCGGCCATGACAGCGACGCCGACACGATTTTGGGCCTGGATGCGGGTGCCAATGATTACGTCACCAAACCTTTCCGTTTCCCGGTGCTTCTGGCCCGCATCCGCGCGCAACTGCGACAGCATGAGCAATCCGAAGACGCCGTGTTCCAGCTTGGGCCCTATACCTTCAAGCCCGCGATGAAATTGCTGGAGACCGAGGATAACAAAAAGATCCGCCTGACCGAGAAAGAGACGAACATTCTGAAGTTCCTCTACCGCGCCCAGGATGGGATCGTTGCCCGCGATGTGCTGCTGCACGAGGTCTGGGGTTACAACGCCGGTGTCACCACACACACCTTGGAAACCCATATTTACCGGTTGCGCCAAAAGATCGAGCCCGATCCGTCGAACGCGCGACTTCTTGTAACAGAATCAGGCGGGTATCGCCTGGTTGCCTGAGATATCTTGCCTTTGATCGAACTCGCCCCTGGGGTTTGACGCAGATCAAAGTGCAACCTTGAGTTGTTTAATACGAGTAGTCTTATTACCTCCCTGTTGGACTGGCCCGGACCTTAGCGTTCGGGCCGTTTTTTGTTTGGACTATCGCCCATGAGGTACCGCGGCCCCGGCCCATGTTCGGCGGCGCTGTCGGTGGGGTTGTATAAGGCACAGCGTTTCAGCGACAGGCAGCCGCAGCCGATGCAGCCATCCAGACTGTCGCGCAGTTTGATCAATGCCTCGATCCGTGCATCCAGATCGCTGCGGAACCCGCGCGAAAGCTCGGCCCAATCCGCCTCGGTCGGCGTGCGCCCTTGGGGGAGCGAGGCCAGGGCCTGCGCAATCTGCGTGATCGAAAAGCCAAGTTTCTGCGCGATCATCACAAAAGACAGCCGCCGGATGTCAGAGCGCAAAAATCGTCGCTGCCCGGCGGCCGTGCGTTCCGACCGGATCAGATCGCGGGTCTCGTAATAGCGGATCGCGGACACCGCCAAACCGGTGCGCCGTGCCAGGGTGCCGATGGTGATTTCGGGGTCAAAGGCCATGGGAATGCTCCACCTGCAAAAAGGGCTTTACCTAAAGTTAGGTTGAGCAATTACACCCTGAGTCGCAACGCGCCAATACGCGATCAGAAAGGGACTTACGAAATGTCGAATGTGCGATTGGAACATGTGAACGTCACCGTAGCCGACCCGGATAAAACCGCCGCGTGGCTTTGTGATGTGTTTGGCTGGCACATCCGCTGGCAGGGCGACGCGATTGACCAAGGCCGGTCGATCCACGTGGGTGAGGATGACAGCTATATCGCCATCTACAATCCGGGCAGCGAAACCGGTCGCGCCAAGAACAGCTATGGCACGCGGGGCGGGCTGAACCATATCGCGGTGGTGGTCGATGATCTGGAAGCCATCGAAACGCGGGTGAAAGGCGCCGGTTTCACGCCCGGTCGGCACCAGGATTACGAGCCGGGGCGGCGGTTCTACTTCCGCGATGACAACAATATCGAGTTCGAGGTGGTCGAATACGATTGAGCTTGGGCCGATCTCTCCCGTCCCGCTCGACGGGGCCTGGGCCGATGGCTCGGGCCCCGATTTTTCCCTGGGGCTCGGCCATCTGTTGTGTAGGGTTGGCATCATGACCTCACATCCCGATCAAACCCGCGTTCTTGATTTCTGGTTCCCAAATGATGGGCACTGGCAATCGCTCGACACCCATTTGGCGTTTTGGCAGCACCGGATGCGCGGCGGCGTGGATGAGGTTGTGTGCCGCGACTTTGCCGAGGTGACCGAAGCCGCCGCGCGTGGGCAGTTGGATCAGTGGGCCGAAACCCCGCGCGGGCGCCTGGCGCTGGTGATTGCGCTGGACCAGTTTCCCCGCTCGCTTTGGCGCGGCGCGCCGGCCGCCTATGCCCAGGATATCAAGGCCACGCGGCTGGTCTTGGAGGCGTTGGAAAACGGCCATTACCAGGCGCTGGAACACCCTTGGGAACGGCAGTTCTTCATCATCGCGCTGACCCATTGCGAAGGGCCCGACCATATGCAGCGCATGGATTTGGCGGTGGAGCTGTCCGAGGCCCAACGCGAGATTGCGCCCGAAAGTCTGATGCCGATGATGGATCGCCCGGTGCAACAGGCGCTGCGCGTGCGCGGCATCATCGACCGCTTTGGCCGGCATCCCCATCGCAACGCGATTTATGGGCGTCTCTCCTCACCCGAGGAAGAAGCATATATCGCCGAAGGGGATTTCCCCCATGAGGGTAAGATTGAGCTGCCGGACCAGAATGCCGGTTGAGGCCCCGGCGCGGCGGAACTAGGCTCTGCCAGCACGCCAGATCGGAGCTTCACCCATGTCCTTCACCATCGCCACTTGGAACATCAACTCTGTCCGGCTGCGCGCCGAATTGGTGGCAACGCTGTTGCGCGAAGAAGCGCCCGATGTGCTGTGCCTGCAAGAATGCAAAAGCCCGGTCGATAAGATCCCGGTCGAGGTGTTTTCGGCCATCGGCTACGGCCACATGGTCGCGCGTGGGCAGAAGGGGTATAACGGCGTCGCCATCCTGTCCAAGCTGCCGTTGGAGGATGTCGGCCACCGCGATTTCTGTGAAAAAGGTGATGCCCGCCATGTCGCCGCGCGGCTGGAAAACGGGGTCACGATCCACAATTACTATGTGCCCGCGGGCGGCGATGTGCCGGATCGGGAGGTGAACCCGAAATTTGGCCATAAGCTCGATTTCCTGACCGAGATGCGCGATTGGTTCCGGGCCGACGCGCCGGAAAAATCAATCCTGGTGGGCGATCTGAACATCGCACCGCGCGAAGATGATGTCTGGTCGCATAAGCAGTTGTTGAAGGTGGTCAGCCACACCCCGATTGAGGTCGAGCACATGGCAGACACCCAAGAGGCGGGCGGTTGGGTCGACATCACCCGCAAGGATATCCCCGAGGGGCTGCTGTATTCCTGGTGGTCTTACCGCGCGCGCGATTGGGACGCGGCGGACAAGGGGCGGCGGCTCGATCACGTCTGGGCCACGCCCGATATCGCCAATGCAGGCCATTCCAGCCGGGTCTTGCGCCATGTGCGCGGCTGGGAAAAACCATCGGATCATGCCCCGGTCTTTGCCACCTTCGATCTTTGACCCCTTGGCGTTCTGCCCCCGCGCACGCATATAAGGCGCAACACGTGACCTGACGGAGCCATCCCATGCTGGAACTGGGCCAAGGCGGCGCGCCCGCTGCTGCTGACGATTTGATCAAAGACGGAACCGAAGCCACCTTTATGGCCGATGTCATCGAAGGCAGCGCCGAGGTGCCGGTGATTGTCGATTTCTGGGCCACCTGGTGCGGCCCCTGCAAAACCCTTGGCCCGATGCTGGAGGACGCGGTGAAAGCGGCCAAAGGCAAGGTGAAGATGGTCAAGATCGACGTCGATCAGGAACAGCGTCTGGCCGGTGCCCTTGCGCAGCAGGGCCTGCCGCTGCAATCGATTCCGACCGTGGTTGCGTTCCACCAGGGCCGCCCGGTCGACATGTTCCAGGGCGCGGTGCCGCAAAGCCAGATCAAAGAGTTCATCGATAAATTATCCGCGCTGTCGGGCGATGGTGGCCTGGCCGATGCTGTCGCCGCCGCCGAAGAAATGCTGGACGAAGGCGCCGCGGTCGATGCCGCGCAGGTCTTTGCCGGTATCCTAGGCGAAGACCCAGAAAACGCCGCCGCCATGGCCGGGCTGGCCCGCGCCCATATCACCATGGGTGAGATTGACAAGGCCGAAGGTCTGCTGAACACCGCCCCCGATGCCCTGACCGATGCGCCCGAGATCGAAGCCGTGCGCGCCCAGATCGAACTGGCGCGTCAGGCTGAAAACGCAGGCCCCCTGGCCGAGTTGTCCGGCGCGGTGGATGCCAACCCCGATGACCATCAGGCACGCTTTGACTACGCCCAGGCGCTGCATGCCGGTGGCCAAGTGCAGGAGGCGGTCGATCAGCTGCTAGAACTGTTCCGCCGCGACCGCGAATGGAATGATGGCGCGGCCAAATCTCAGCTTTTCACCATCTTCGACGCTTTGACGCCGCAAGACCCGATCGCGCTCAACGGGCGGCGCAAACTGTCCTCGATGATATTTGCCTGAGCGGACAAGGGGGCTAGGTCCACCCATATGCTGTCTGCCGCCGACCTTCCTGACACGATCGCCGTGTTTCCGCTGCCCGGGGCGCTGTTGCTGCCTCGATCCCGGCTGCCGCTGCATATTTTCGAACCGCGCTATCTTCAAATGTTGGATGACGCGCTGAAAACCTCGCACCGGTTGATCGGGATGGTGCAGCCTTATGAGGTGCCGGGCAGCCAGGAAAAACGCCTGCACACCATCGGGTGCGCGGGCCGTGTGGCGCAGTTTTCCGAAACTGAAGACGGGCGCTATATGATCACGCTTGCCGGGGCCTCGCGCTTTCGCATCCGCCAAGAGGTGACGGGGTTTTCGCCTTATCGCCGCTGCGATGTGTCTTGGGATGGGTTTGCCAGCGATTTGGGGCCCAGCGAAAACGACCAGGGCTTTGACCGCGAACCGTTCCTGGACCTGCTGTCGCGGTATTTCGAGGCGATGTCATTGTCGACCGATTGGGACAATCTGAAAGAGGCGGATGATGAGTTGCTGATCAACTCTTTGTCGATGCTTTGCCCCTTTGATCCCGAAGAAAAACAAGCCTTGCTCGAGGCGCCATCGCTCAGCACCCGACGCGAAACCTTGGTGACGCTGATCGAATTTGTCCTGCGTGGCGGCGCGCCCGAGGATGCGTTGCAATGAAGGATGAGGGTAAGAAACCCGCCGCCATCGACCGGCGGATGTTGGCCGCGTTGGTCTGCCCCGTAACGCATGGGCCGCTGACCTATCATGCCGACACGCAGGAGCTAATCTGCAAAGCCGCGCATTTGGCTTATCCGATCCGGGGTGGCATCCCGATTATGCTAGAAGAAGAAGCGCGCAAGCTGGATTAGCGCCGGTCACAAAGGCCGCCCTTGCAGCAGCTTTGGTACATCCCCGCTCAGCCCCGCCGCCTGGCGCATGAACCCGCGCCGCAACCCTGGCATCGCATTCACCGCCCCCATGCCCAGATCGCGGATCATGCGCAGGGCGGGGTTGTCGTTCGAGAACAGCTTGTTGATCCCATCGGTGGCCAGGGCCAGCGTCGTTGTGTCGAACCGCCGCCAGGTCTGATAGCGCTCCAGCACATTGATGGCGGCAAAATCCTCACCCCGCCGCTGTGCGTCGCACAGGGTTTCGGCCAAGGCCCCCACATCGCGCAGGCCCAGGTTCAGCCCTTGGCCCGCAATGGGGTGCACGCCATGGGCGGCATCCCCCACCAAGGCCAGGCGCGGCGCGACATAGGCATTGGCCAGCGTTAGGTTCAGCGGATAGCTGAACCGCGCCCCGGCCAAGTGGATCTCGCCCAAGAAATCGCCAAAGCGCGGGCGCAGAACCTCAAGATACCCATCCTCGTCCAGGGCCGAGATTTCCGCCGCGCGGGCATGGGTTTCAGACCAGACAATCGAACAGCGATTGCCGGGCAAGGGCAGGATCGCCAGCGGGCCGGGCGGCATGAAGAACTGCTGCGCGATGCCCTGGTGCGGCAACTCGTGCCCAATGGCGCAAACCAGCGCGGTTTGCCCGTAATCCCAGCCGGTGCGCTTGATCCCGGCGCGTTCGGCGGTGCCGCTGCGCCGACCATCGGCCCCGACCAGCAGCCGTCCGGTTAGAACGCGCCCATCTTCCAGGGTCACCTGTGCTGTCGCGCCGGTGTTTTGATCCGTGACCGTGCAGCCGGGCAGATGGGTGATCAGCGGATTATCCGCCATCGCCGCCAGCAAGGCCCGGCGCAGATGGCGATCTTCCAGCATATGGCCCATCGGGCCTTCTTCCAACTCGGCATGATCGAAATGCAGGAAAAACGGTGCGGCCCCTTCGCCGGCACGCCCGTCCGAGGCTTTGATCTCTAAGATCGGCTGCGCGTCATCCTCCAGCCCGTCCCAAAGCCCAAGCGCCTGCAACATCCGGACCGAGGCCAGCGCCAGCGCATAGGCGCGCCCGTCAAATTCTTCGCTGGATCGCACATCTTCGGGCAGGGCGTCGATGACCAGGCTGCTGATCCCGGCCTGCGCCAGGGCAAGCGCCAGACAGGGGCCGTTCAGCCCGCCGCCTACAATCAGAACATCCGCGTCATGGGTCATGGGGATGACTATGGGCGCGCGGCGGGGATTGTCCATGGCGGCCGGGGTCGATAGCGTCGCGCCGCGACATCATGGCGGGGGCAGATATGGATCAGGTCAGAACACACAGCGCATCGGATTTGGGCCGGGCGATTGGCGCGGGCGATTTGGACCCGGTGGACCTGACCGAAGCCTTCCTGGAGGCGGCGGCATCCCATGCCCACGGGCCCCGCATCTACACCACCCTGACCAAAGACCGCGCGCTGGCCGAGGCTGAGGCCGCGAGGGATCGCGCCAAAAACGGCGTGCGGCGCGGGCTTTTAGATGGGGTGCCAATCAGCTGGAAAGACCTGTTCGACAGCGCGGGCACCGTGACCGAGGCCGGATCGAAGCTGTTGGACGGCCGTGTGCCCGGTGCGGATGCCGAGGTTTTGGCCCGCGCCACCCGCGCCGGTCTGGTCTGCTTGGGCAAGACCCATATGTCGGAACTGGCCTTTTCCGGCCTGGGCCTGAACCCGGCCTATGGCAATAACACCGATCCGCTGCCCGCCACCCCGCCCAATGTGAACGATCCCGATCTGGTGCCCGGCGGTTCCTCCTCCGGGGCGGCGGCCTCGGTCGCGTTTGATCTGGCGGCGGCGGGGATCGGGTCGGATACCGGCGGATCGGTGCGGGTGCCTTCGGCCTATAATGGTCTGGTGGGGCTCAAGACCACTCATGGGCGGTTGAGCTTGAAGGGCGTTGTGCCGTTGGCCGAAAGCTTCGACACGGTTGGCCCGCTTTGCCGCACGGTCGAAGACTGCGCCGAACTGCTCGCTGTGATGGAGGGCGGCACGGCCCCCGATCTCTCCGGCGCTGATCTTAAAGGGCGCCGGTTTTTGGTTTTAGAGCCCTACAGCAGCGATGTGCGCGACGCGCCGGGCGCTGGCTTCGCCCGCGCCAGCGAGCGGTTGGCAAAGGCAGGCGCGGTTTTGGAAACCGGCACGATCGACGGCATCGAAGAGGCGATGGACCTGTCCCCGGCGCTGTTTTCGACCGAGGCTTACGGCACATGGCGCGATGTCATCCAAGCGAATCCCGATAAAATGTACGCCCGCATCCGCGAACGCTTTGAAAGTGGTGATGCGTTTTCCGCCCCTGATTATGTTGCCGCCTGGCGCCGCCTGCGCGAGCTGCGAGACAGTTGGGCGGCGCAAACCGCAGGTTATGACGCGGTGATCCTGCCCACGGTCGCCAATCTGCCGGCCAATATCGACCGGCTGATGACCGACCCCGATTACTACGTGACCGAAAACCTGCTGACCCTGCGCAACACCCGCGTTGGCAATCTGATGGGGCTTTGCGGCTTGACCCTGCCCACCGGCGTGCCGTCGACCGGGATCATGCTGCTTTGCCCACCCATGGCGGATCACAAATTGCTGCGCCTGGGCGCGGCGGCGGAGCGGGCCCTGGCTTAAGCGCCACAGATTGCGCCCGAGCCGCGCGTTTTTCTGGACCCACAGCCCCATCTCGGGGTAGGCTGCGATCAAACGGGGCGAAATGACCCCGACTTTGAGGCAGTTATGGTGTTTCCTGAGCGGTTTTCGAACCTCCCAGAATATGCGTTTCCGCGTCTGCGGACCCTTTTGGATGGTATCGCCCCGGGCGGGCCACCCATTGTCATGACCATTGGCGAGCCGCAGCATGATTTCCCCGATTGGGTCGGGGATGAAATTGCCAAGTCTTTAGAAGGGTTTCGCCGCTACCCGGTGAACGAAGGCGCGCCCGAATTGCTTAGCGCCATCGCCCATTGGGTGTCGCGCCGCTATGGCGTCACCATTGCCCCAGACAAACAGGTTCTGGCCCTGAACGGCACGCGCGAGGGGCTTTTTAACGCCTGTTTGGCGCTTTGCTCTGAGACCAAAGCGGGCCAGCGCCCGGCGGTTTTGATGCCAAACCCGTTTTACCAGGTCTACGCCGTCGCCGCCCTGGCCGTGGGGGCCGAACCGGTCTATGTGCCCGCGACCCAAGACACCGGCGATCTGCCCGATTTCACTGCCGTGCCGGAAGAGGTGCTGAACCGCACCGCCGTGGTTTACATCTGCTCGCCCGCCAACCCGCAGGGGGCGGTGGCCGACCGCGCCTATTGGGAAACCCTGCTGCGCTTGGCCGAGCGTTATGATTTCAAAATCTTCTCGGATGAATGCTATTCCGAGATCTACCGCGATGCGCCGCCCCTTGGCGCGCTGACAGTGGCCCAAGACCTGGGCATCGACCCCGAACGGGTGGTCCTGTTCAACTCGCTTTCCAAACGTTCGAACCTGGCCGGGCTGCGCTCGGGCATGGCGGTCAGCGGGCCGGGCAATATCGCCGAGATGAAGCGCCTGCGCTCTTACGCCGGGTCGCCTTTGCCCATGCCGCTGCAGGCGGTGGCAACCCGCGCCTGGTCTGACGAAGATCACGTGATCGCCAATCGGGCGCTTTACCAAGAAAAATACACCATCGCCGATGAGATTTTCGGCGACCTCCCCGGATACGCCCCACCGCAAGCCGGGTTTTTCCTATGGCTGCGGGTGGCTGATGGTGAGGCCGCCACAGTCAACCTTTGGCGGTCCTGCGGCGTGAAGGTTTTGCCGGGCGCGTATCTGGCGCGCGAAGCCGGTGGCGAAACCCCGGGCGCGGATCGCATTCGGGTGGCGATGGTGACGGAAGCGGAAGAGATGCGCGAGGGGCTGCAAAAGCTCAAAGCGTGTCTTTACGGATAAGGACGACCCCTGATGGCTTATCAGACGCGACAACGCGATCCCCTATTGGACACACGGATGCAGGCCGCCCTGGTCCGCCGCGGGGAAGAAATCATCGGGATCGGGTTGCTGTTTTTGGCCGGTGCCTTGGCCGCGATGTTGCTGTCTTACGCGCCCGACGATCCGAATTTCATGGCCGCCACCGATGCGGTGCCGCAAAACCTGTTGGGCCGGGTGGGGGCCTCTTTGGCGGCGATCTTCATCATGATCATGGGCTATAGCGCCTTGATCCTGCCGGTTGTGGCCTTGGCCTGGGCGCTGCGGTTCTTGCTGCATAAGGGGCAGGAACGCGCGATAGGCCGGGTCTTGTTCCTGCCCATCGCGGTGGCGCTTTTCTCGATCTATGCGGCCAGCTACACCCCGCCCGAGGGCTGGAACCACAGCTTTGGCCTGGGCGGGCTTTTTGGTGACACAATCCTGGGCGCGGTGCTAAACGCCCTGCCGTTGGCACCGCAAGCGGGGCTCAAGCTGCTGGCGGCTTTGGCCTTTGTCTCGGGTCTCTGGTTGCTGTTTTTTGTGATGGGCGCCAACCGCCGCGAATGGGGCCTGGCGCTGCGGTTCCTGTTTGTTGGCTTGGTGTCAGCAGGCGCGATGGTGTCAACCGGGATGCGCGAAGCTGGCGGCGGGGCCGCACAGGCCGCCAACGGTTTGGCCGCCCGCCGTGCGGCGCGCCGGGCCGAACGCGCCAGCTATGACGCGGGTGAGGAAGAAGAGGTTTACCTCGATGATCCCGACCCCGCGCCCGAGCCTGCGCCGGTGCGCGGCATGCCGGGCCTGTTTGCACGGGTGCCGTTGCTGCGCGGGCGTGACAGCGACCCCGGGCTGGAACCCGAGCTGGTGCGCCGCAACCCGCAGTTTTCCGACGATATGGATGCACCCGATGATGATCGGATTCGCGCCAAGATCGCCGATGTGATCCGCAACCGCGTACGCCGCCCCGATACCGTGTCCGAGGCCGCCGCGCGCCGTCGGGACATCCCGCGGGGCGCCACTGTTCTGCCGCGCGTCAGCGAAGCGCCCCCTTTGACCCGCGCCGCCGGGGCGGACCGGGTGGAGCCGCCTTTGACCTCCAACCGCATGGTTGTGGAGCCGCACCCCGCCCATATCGCCGACGCGGCCGAGGAACTGATCGAAGAACCCATCGCCACGGTTCAGGCCACGCCGCAGACCGACCTGCAGCGCCGCGTGGTGCAGCACGCGCAAAAGCGCCAGGCCACGCCGTCGCGCAAAGCCATGGCCGATGCCCAGCCCTCACTGCCGCTGCAGCAGCGCGAAGAACAATACGAGATGCCGCCGCTGACGCTTTTGGCCAGCCCCGCCACGGTGCAGCGCCATCATCTGAGCGACGAGGCGCTGGAAGAAAATGCGCGGATGCTGGAAAACGTCTTGGACGATTACGGTATCAAGGGAGAGATCGTCAGCGTCCGCCCTGGCCCCGTTGTCACCATGTACGAGTTGGAACCGGCCCCTGGTCTGAAAGCCAGCCGCGTGATCGGCCTTGCCGATGATATCGCGCGGTCGATGTCGGCCTTGTCGGCCCGCGTATCAACCGTGCCGGGCCGCACCGTGATTGGCATCGAACTGCCCAATCAGAACCGCGAAAAGGTGGTTCTGCGCGAGATCCTCAGCCACCGCGAATTCGGCGACGGCAACCACCGCCTGCCGCTTGCCTTGGGCAAGGATATCGGCGGCGACCCGGTGATCGCCAACCTGGCCAAGATGCCCCACCTTTTGATCGCGGGCACCACCGGGTCGGGCAAATCCGTGGCGATCAACACCATGATCCTCAGCCTGCTTTATAAGCTGCCGCCGGAAGATTGCCGGATGATCATGATCGACCCCAAGATGCTGGAACTCAGTGTCTATGATGGCATCCCGCATCTGCTCAGCCCCGTTGTGACCGACCCGAAAAAGGCGGTTGTGGCGCTGAAATGGGTCGTCGGCGAGATGGAAGAGCGCTACCGCAAAATGTCCAAAATGGGCGTGCGGAATATCGAAGGCTACAATGGCCGCGTGAAAGACGCCCTGGCCAAGGGCGAGATGTTCAGCCGCACGGTACAGACCGGCTTTGACGATGAAACCGGCGAACCCGTGTTCGAGACGGAAGAATTCGCACCCGAAAAGATGCCCTTTATCGTCGTCATCGTTGATGAGATGGCCGACCTGATGATGGTCGCCGGCAAGGAGATCGAGGCCTGCATCCAGCGCCTGGCACAGATGGCGCGGGCCTCGGGCATCCATATCATCATGGCCACCCAGCGCCCCTCGGTCGATGTGATCACTGGCACGATCAAAGCGAACTTCCCGACGCGGATTTCTTTCCACGTCACCTCCAAGGTCGATAGCCGCACCATCCTGGGCGAGATGGGGGCCGAGCAGCTTTTGGGCATGGGTGACATGCTTTACATGGCTGGCGGCGCCAAGATCACCCGCGTGCACGGCCCCTTCGTCAGCGATGAAGAGGTCGAAGAGATCGTCCGCCATCTGAAAAGCTTCGGCCCGCCGGATTATGCGGCCAGCGTTTTGGACGGCCCCGATGATGACAAAGAAAGCGACATCGACGCGGTGCTGGGCCTGAACACCGGCGGCAACACCAATGGCGAAGATGCGCTTTACGATCAGGCCGTGGCGATTGTGGTAAAGGATCGCAAATGCTCCACCTCCTACATCCAGCGCAAACTGGGCATCGGCTATAACAAAGCCGCCCGTCTGGTTGAACAGATGGAGGATGCGGGCCTGGTCTCGGGCGCGAACCATGTCGGCAAGCGCGAAATCTTGGTGCCCGAACAGGCCTAGCCGCCTGGCTTTGAGAGCCTGGTCAAATAATGCAGGGCGCGGTCTGATCGCGCCTTTGAGGCCTCCGGCGTGATCGGGTCGGCGCGGCCCACCACGCAGCGGATCTGCAAATCCCCGATCAACAGGCCCAGATACAGCTCTAACAGCGCGTCCGGATCATCCGCCGCCACCTGACCCGCCTTTTGCGCTTGGCCCAGCACCGCCCCGATCAAAGGCCCGATGGTGTTGCGCCCGCCTTCGGCCAGGGCCGCCCCCAACACCCCGGTCGGATCAGCCGCCGCCGCCCGGTTCAACGCCACCGCGCGCGGTCCGGTCAGCATTTGCAGCAATCGCGGTCCGACCGAGCCCAGGGTTTCCAGCGGGTCATCCCCATGCGCCAACGCCTCGGTCAGGCTGCGCCGTATCTCTTCGGCGTTGCGCGCAACCAGCGCTTTGAACAGGCCGGTTTTGTCGCCGTACCAGTTATACAACGTCTCGTTCGAGGCTTTGGCCGCCCGCGCAATCGCCAGCATCGAGGTGCCGGCATAGCCCTTTTCCTCCAGCACACGATAGGCGGCGGCCTCGATCTGCGCATGGCGTTCGGCTTTGGCATCTTGGCGCATCGGCATCCTTTCGAAATCGCTTGACCATTACCGTAATTAAGATTACGGATAACTGCAACCGTACACATAATTACGCCAAAAGGAGTGAGTAGATGACCGACCGATACCTGCCTGCAACCGCCGCCCTTGCGGTTTTGATCACCCTGCAGCTTGTGATGCTGACCGCGCTTTACGCGGGCATCCCACCGCACCCGCCCGTGGCAACACCGCTTTTCGGGATCGGCCCTTTCCTAGGCGCGGCGGTGTCTGCCGCGCTGGTCGCGCTGATCCTGGGCACCGGCAGCCCGGCGGGCCGCATCTTTGGCGGTTTGGCCGCGGCGATGGCGCTGGTGTCCTTTGGGCCGCAGAAATACCTCGACCCGCAGATCGGCCTGATCTGGCCCGCTGTGGTCAGTGGTCAGCTTGCCGCCATCTGCCTGCTGCTGAACGCGCTGGCGCCAACGCTGGCCCGCCGCCTCTGCGGCGCGCTGAGCCCGGCCTAAGCCAGTAAATCCCCGCCGACCGGCCCTAACCATGCCGTGAGGCGGGGAAACCAGCCCTTCAACCGTGGCTGGAAAGGGTTATCTTAAACCCCATGAAACGTATTTTGCTTGCCGCCGCCCTAAGCCTGACCAGCGCCATGCCCGCCCTGGCCGAGGCTGTGCCCCTGCGCGATTTGTCGACCTATCTGAACGATTTGCGCACGGCCCAGGCGACCTTCACCCAAATCAACGCTGATGGCACCGTGTCGACCGGCGATCTCTACCTGCACCGACCGGGCCGCGTGCGGTTCGATTATGACGGCGATGAGCTGTTGGTGATCGCAGGCGGCCAGCGCGTGGCGATCTTCGATGGGCGCTCGAACACCCATCCCGAACAATACCCGCTGTCGGAAACGCCGCTGAACCTGATCCTGGCACGCAATGTCGATCTGGCCCGCTCGGGCATGGTTACCGATCACAGCTTTGACGGCACCGCCACCCGCGTGCGCGCGCAAGACCCCGACCGCCCCGAAATCGGTAGCATCGAAATGGTCTTCACCGGCGACCCGATCGAACTGCGCCAATGGGTGATCATCGATGGCGGCGGGTCTGAAACCACCGTGGTTCTGGGCGGGCTGGAGGAGGGCGTGCGCCTGCCCTCGCGCTATTTCAACATCCCGATTGAGATCAACAGCCGCACCGGTGACTAGCCCTTAGCGGCAGGTGGCAAGCTGCGTCTGATACAGATCGGCCCGCGCCGCCACATTATCAGCCACCCGCAAAAGCCAGGGTTTGCCGTTATAGCTGCCCCGGCGATAGCCCGCATGACCTTCGTGATAGGCCAAATACTGGTTCCGCGTATCGGTCAGGGAAATCCCGTTCCGATCCCGGCTTAGGTTCATGTACCAACCCATGAAATCAGCGGCGTCGGCGATATCGGTGCGCCGCGCGCGCCGGTTGCCGGTCGCGGCGCGATATTCATCCCAGGTGCCGTCCAGCGCCTGGCTATAGCCATAGGCCGAGCTTAGCCGCCCCATCGGGATCACGCCCAGTGTGTAGCGATAGGGGGGGCGGGCATCCCCGACAAACCGGCTTTCCTGATGAAAGGTTGCCATTTGAACATGCACCGGCACGCCCCAATTGCGCTCAGCCCGGCGCATGGCGCGGAAATAGCTGGGGCGCTCGGCGATAAATCGGCATGCGTCATCCAGATTGCGCGGGGCCGAAAACTCTCGCCCGCATCCGGCAATGACAAAGAATGATCCCAAAAGGAATGTGCGTCGTTTCATAAACCTGCTCGTGCCCCGATTATTCGGTGGTCATTGCAGGCACCATACCGCGAAAAAGCCTGTGTGAAAATGGGGGTTACCCCGCCATTGGCAGCAGAAACGAGAGTGTGATCGGCAAAGCAACCACCGACATCAGGGTGGAAACCACCACCATCCCGGCAACCGCATCAGCATCCGCCCGGTAGCGTTCCGCCAAAAGGTAGGAGGTCACGGCCACCGGCGTGGCAAGCTGCAGGACCAAAACGCCAAAGGCCACAGGCTCCAACCCAAAGGCCAGGCCTGCGGCCACACCCGCGCCCAGGCCAATCGCCAACTTGCCCGCCGCCAACCAGACCGCCTGACCGATCCGCCCTGGCCGCAACCGCGCGACGGCCACCCCCAGCGTGATCAGCATCAGCGGGATCGCCGTCTGCCCAATCAGATCCAACGCGTTGGTCAGCCAGAGCGGTGTATGCCAGCCCTGGCTTAGAAACAGGGCGCCCAAAAGCGTGCCGCCCACCATAGGTTCGCGCAGCACTTTCCAAGGCGAACTGCTGCCTGACACCAGCCAAACCCCGATGGTAAAAGCCATCACCGCCATGACCGCGAACACGACCACGGCATAGCCCAATCCGATCTCACCAAATGCAAACAAAGCTAGCGGCAGACCCAGGTTCCCGGTGTTGCCAAAGACCAAGGGCGCCAGGAAACTGCGCCGCTCCAACCCCAGCAAACTGACCACACCCCAGGCCAAAACCAGTACCGTGCCATAGGCGGCGACCGCCGCCAGGCTCAGCGTGGTCAGCGCCGCAGGGTCGACCTCGGACCGCATGAGCGCGGTAAAGATCAGACAGGGCACCGCCAGGGTCATCGCCAAACGCGTAATGAATTCAGTTGGATAGTCATATCCAAGCTTGCACCAGCCAAAGCCGATGGACGCCAGGATGAACACCGGCGCGACGATGCTAAGGACTGTTAGGGCCAGTTCCACAATTTGTTTCCCACGTTTTTGGCCGGGTTGGATAGACAACCGCCCCATGCGGGCGCTAGATCAGGAGGTCAAGGGGGTTCGCTCCATGCTTAAAAGCTTTGCGAAGTTTAATATTGGTCAAGTGGTTCGGCACCGGAAACACCCTTTCCGGGGTGTCGTTTTTGATATCGATGCCGAGTTTTCGAATTCTGAAGAATGGTATGACGCGATCCCAGCCGACAGCCGCCCGCGCCGCGAGCAGCCGTTTTACCATCTTTTGGCGGAAAACGATCAAAGCTACTACGTGGCTTACGTGTCGGAACAAAACCTGGTTCTGGATGAAACCGGCGAACCGGTCGATCACCCCGATCTGCCCGATCTGTTTGGTGAGTTTCGCAACGGATCGTACCCGCTGGAATATCAGCTGAACTAAGGGCTGGCAGCCGGCCTGCCGCCCGCCGCACCCTGATTTCCGGTCAATAGCCCAGCGCGATCCCGTCTTTGCGCGGATCGGATCCACCTTCCAGCAGCCCGGTTTGCGCATCGATCCGAATGGCTTGCGCGCCCCCAATGGGCAGGGGCAGGTCGATGACCTTATGGCCCAGCGCCGCAAGCGCCTCGTGCACCGCTGGCGGATAGCCGCGTTCCACACGCAGCCCGCCAAGCTCGGCATCGGCAAACAGACGCGGGCCATCAATGGCGGCCTGTGGGCCCATGCCGAAATCCAGCACGTTCGAGATAAAGCGCGCATGACCGGTGGCTTGGTACTGCCCACCCATGACGCCAAAGGGCATCAGGCTGCCGCCAGTGTCGCGCAGCATGGCGGGGATGATTGTGTGCATCGGCCGCTTGCCCGGCCCGATCTCATTCGGGTGCCCTTCGGTTAGCGTGAACCCGGCGCCGCGATCATGGAACAGGATACCGAACCTGTCGCTCGCCTGCCCGGCGCCAAAGCTGGAAAAGATCGAATAGATCATCGACACAGCCATGCGATCTTTATCGACAACGGTTAGGTAAACGGTTTCGCGGTGCACCGCCTCGGTCGGCGGGGCGGCCAGCGGCATGGCGCGGTCCATATCGATCAAATCGGCCAAGGCCGCCGCCGTGGCAGGGTCGAGCATATGGGCCAAGCGTGTCGAGGCGTCGAAATCGCCGATAAAACGGTTGCGCGCGTCATAGGCCAGCTTGGTGGCTTCGGCCTCAAGATGCGCGCGCTCCACGCCCAGCGGGTCCATCGCGGCGACATCGAAACGTTCCAAAATATTGGCCAGCAGCATCGCCGCCGCGCCTTGGCCATTCGGCGGCAGCTCCGTCAATTCCGCACCGCGATAGCCGCCTTTGATCGGGGTTACGTAATCGGCGCGGGCATTGGCGAAATCGTCCAGCTCGTGCACCCCCCCCATGGCGCGCAGGCTGTTCACCATGTCCTCGGCCACTTCGCCCGTGTAGAATCCATCGCGGCCCTCAGCAGCGATCCGGCGCAACACCTCGGCCTGACCGGGTGCACGGAACCGGGCCCCCGTGCTCAGCGCGGTTCCATTGTCGGAAAAAAGATCTTTGGCCTTGCCTTGCAGACGGCCCACCGCTTCGGCCCAATCCTCGGCCACGCGCGGGGCGACTGGCACGCCGGCGTCGGCATAATCAATCGCGGGGGCCAGAACTTGATCCAAAGGCAAACGCCCGTGGTCCTCATGCAGGCGACAGAACCCATCCACCGCCCCCGGCACGGTGATCGAAGCCGCATGCCCTTTGGGGATTTTGGTCATCCCGCTGGCGCGCAGATCGGCGGCGCTGATGGCGGCAGGCGCGCGGCCCGAGGCATTCAGGCCAAGGATCTCATCGCTGTCGCTGCGTTTGACCATGGCGAACATATCGCCGCCCAGGCCGGTCATTTGCGGCTCGCAAAACCCCAGCAACACCGCCGCGCCGATGGCCGCATCCACGGCATTGCCGCCCTGCTGCAGGATCGAGATTGCGGTTTGGGCCGCCAATGGGTGGGATGTCGCGCAAAGACCGCGCTCGGCATAAACGGGCGAGCGCCCCGGACGGTGGTAATCGCGCATGTAAGTCCCTCCCCACGCGTTCTCTTTTCCCCCTTAGCCTAGGTCGTATCGCTGCGACGGCAAGGGCAGAATGACAAGGCGGGGGTACGCAGCAGCAGAGACTCCGACGTCGCGCACTGGGTGGGGGCTTGAAACGCGACGCCGGAGGAAGCCTCTGCAGCTACAAAACCGTTTATGGCCGCGTATCAGGGCGGGAATTCGATTGGATTGCGGCATTCGCGTGGCATTTCAAAATGCCGGGGTCGAATTAATCCCGTTGAATTCGAAATTGCAGAATGTTTTCGCCCGCCCGATGCCGATAGCTCAAATCCTGGGTCAATTCGCGCACCATCGCCCAACCAAACCCACCCTCGGGCCACGTATCGGGCGTGTCGGGGTCAATCGGCGGCCAAGTTTGGCCTGGCAGCGCGCCTTTGGCAAAGGGTGCGCCCCGATCGCGAATGTCACAGGTGATTGTGCTGTCACCATGGGTGATCGCGGCGCGGATGGGTCCGGCATCCTGCTGGGCATATGCGTGTTCGACGATGTTGTTGAACACTTCGGCCAACACGATGCGCACCCGCTCCGCCAGGGGTTTGGCAACGCCCGCCGCGCCCAACGCGTCGCCCAGCCGGTCCAATTCGGCGCGCACCGCCTGCTCGGTGCCCATAAAGCGGCACGTCAGGATTTGCGCGCTGTGATCGCTGCGTTGATCTTTCACGAGGCCCCCATTGCCCTAGGCCGCGCTATCGCCCTGATGACTGGCCAGCGCCGCGTCCAAATCGCGGTGGATGGGAAAAACCGTGTTCATCCGCGTCAGGGTCATCACCTTATCGACCGCGGGGCGCAGCCCGGCCAGTTCCAGCTTACGCCCGCCGCCCAGCAGCTTGCGCGCCGCCACCACCGCGCCAAGCCCGCTGGAATCCAGGAAATCCACCTGCGACAGATCCAGAATAACCGGCCCCTCCTGCGGATCGATCAAACTGCGAAACTGATCCTTGAACTGGATCGCGACACTGGCGTCGATGCGGGTTTCATCCACGTGGACAACGCCAACATTCCCCATTGTCGCAAAGCGCATTTTCATCGGTGTCCTCCGCCCGCTGCTTTGATAAGAGGTTAAGACAGCAAATCTTACCAATCGGTATCTTTGGTGGGTTGGGAGGCCAGAAGATGGATAAAGTTGTTATTGCCGGTGCGGCACGGACCCCGATGGGTGGGTTTCAGGGTGATTTCAGCCCGGTTGCGGCGGCCGATCTTGGCGGCGTTGCGATCAAAGCGGCGTTGGATCAGGCCGGGGCGAAAGCCGACCAGGTTGATGAACTGCTGATGGGCTGCGTGTTGCCCGCCGGTCAGGGCCAAGCCCCTGCGCGCCAGGCGGGTTTTGCCGCTGGCCTGGGCAAAGAGGTGCCGGCCACAACGCTGAACAAAATGTGCGGCTCGGGCATGAAGGCGGCGATGATCGCCTATGATCAGCTCGCGCTGGGCCATACCGATGTCATGGTCGCGGGCGGCATGGAAAGCATGACCAACGCACCCTACCTAATGCCCGCCATGCGCGGGGGCGCGCGGATCGGCCACGCCAAAACGCTCGATCACATGTTCCTCGATGGGCTCGAAGACGCGTATGACAAAGGCCGCCTGATGGGCACCTTTGCCGAAGATTGCGCCGAAGCTTACCAGTTCACCCGCCAAGCGCAGGATGATTATGCCCTGGGCTCGCTGACCAACGCGCTCAATGCCATCGAAAGCGGTGTCATGGCGGCCGAGGTCGCGCCGGTCACGGTCAAAACCCGCAGGGGTGAGGCGCAGATCACCGTTGACGAACAGCCCGGCAAAGCCCGGCCCGACAAAATCCCGACCCTAAAGCCCGCCTTCCGTGACGGCGGCACTGTGACGGCGGCCAATTCCTCCTCGATCTCCGATGGGGCGGCGGCATTGGTCATGGCGCGTGAAAGCGTGGCCGAGGCGCAGGGCCTGAAAGTGCGCGCGCGCATTCTCGGCCATGCCAGCCACGCGCAGGAACCGAACCTGTTTACCACCGCCCCCGTGCCAGCCGCGCAAAAGCTGCTAAAGCGCATCGGTTGGTCGGTCGAAGATGTGGATCTGTGGGAGGTGAACGAGGCTTTTGCCGTCGTGCCCATGGCCTTCATGCATGAAATGGGCGTGCCGCGTGACAAGCTGAACGTGCATGGCGGCGCTTGCGCGCTGGGCCATCCCATCGGCGCCTCGGGCGCGCGGATCATGGTGACGCTGCTCAACGCGCTGGAAGCGCGCGATCTCAGGCGCGGTGTCGCGGCGATCTGCATCGGCGGCGGCGAAGGTACCGCCATTGCGATTGAACGGGTGTGATCCTGTCGCGGCCAATCAAGTAGGGCATCCAAGATGATGGTTGATTACGACACGCTTGCCAAAACCATCGACGCCCTGACCGAGGGCGAAACCGATGCGGTTGCGCTGATGGCCACCGTGACATGCGAGGTGCACCACGCCGATGACCGGTTCGATTGGACGGGCTTTTACCGTGTGACCGAGCCCGAGTTGCTCAAGATCGGGCCTTATCAAGGCGGCCATGGCTGCCTTGTAATCCCTTTCGCCCGCGGCGTTTGCGGCGCGGCGGCCCGCACCGGACAGGTCCAATTGGTGCCGGATGTCGATGCTTTTCCAGGCCATATCGCCTGCGCCAGTTCCACGCGATCAGAACTGGTGCTGCCGGTGCGCAACGGCGCGGGCGAGGTGATAGCGGTTTTCGATATCGACAGCGATCAGCCCGATGCGTTCACCAGCGCCGATGCCGATCAGCTCGCGGCGATTTTGAACAGGGTCTTTGCGCGGGTTTAGCCCGCGCTATTGCGCCGATGCACGGCTTCGGCCGCGTTGCCTTGGCGCACAAGCACGGCTTGCAAGCGCTGGGAGATGCGCCCGCGCGCCAGCTTCATTGTTTGCAGGAACAGCCGCGCCGTTAGGGTGTTGGCCGACAGGTTTAACTCCATGCTCACCCGCGTCACTTCGGGTGAAAGGGCGACAAAGCTCATCTCATAATTGCAATCCATGCCGCCGATGCGGCTGTCGATGGCGCAGATATCCTCTGTCACCAGCCGCACCACCTTGGCGGTGATCGTCCGGCGTTTGCCGCGCACGGTGGCCGCGCCGCGCCACTCCACCCCTTCGCGCGTTTCGGCCCAATTTCCGGTGCGGGTCAGTTCCACGCCACGCCCTCGCGCTTCGTTTTCAAAGCCCGAGAAATCGGTGAATTGCTCCCAAACCAAACCGATGGGCGCATCGACATCTTCGGAAACTTTGAACTTCATGGCTGCCTCGCGCGTGTTGTTATGGCCCACTATTTGAAGGACCGGGCCGGAGGGTCAAGGTTGCAGGCGAATTCGGTGCGGATGATCGGCGATTTGGGGCTTAGTCCAACCGGTCGGCCAGCCAGTGTTTCAGCAGGAAATGCGCGATGGCGCCGCTGCGGGCAGGCGCGATATCGGGGTGTTCACCGGCAAAGACCTGCAGCAATTCCGATCGTGTGACCCAGCGCGCCGCCTCGATCTCGGTTGGGTCGATGGTGATCTCATCGCTCAACGCCTTGCCGTGGCAGCCAAACATGAGCGAGGCGGGATAAGGCCAGGGCTGGCTGGCAAGATAGGAGACCGCGCCAACCCGCACGCCGGATTCCTCAAACACCTCGCGCCGCACCGCGGCCTCGATGGTCTCGCCCGGTTCAACAAACCCCGCCAGCAGCGAATACATCCGCTCGGGCCAGCCGGGCGAGCGGCCCACCAAAACCCGGTCGCCATCGGTGATCAGCATGATCACCACCGGATCGGTGCGTGGAAAGTGATGCGCACCACAGGCCGGGCAGGTGCGCTGCCATCCCGCCTCGGCCATATCGCT
Organism: Paracoccaceae bacterium; assembly: GCA_965229695.1. Classification (GTDB taxonomy): domain Bacteria; phylum Pseudomonadota; class Alphaproteobacteria; order Rhodobacterales; family Rhodobacteraceae; genus JANSYL01. The sequence continues at coordinate 1,395,498 of OZ245921.1, read as the reverse complement.
GGCGCTGCCACAGCGGGCGCAAAACCGGTGGCCGCGATGCCAGGAAAACAGCGCCCGCGCGGTCGCCGCCAATTCCGCATCGCGGGCGTCGATCAGGGTCATCACCCCGCGCAACTCCCGAAACGCGCTGGTCTCGGGCGCGTCGGGGTGGCTTTGAACGCTGCGATCCAGAAACGCCCCGATCTGCGCCTCATCCACCGGCTCAATCGGCTCCCAGGCCGAGATATCCTGGGCAAACACCATCTTGCCTTGGGATTGGCCCAGAAACACCGGCGCGTCTTTGCCCGCCGCCAAGACCCGATGATCCGCGGGCAGGCGGACCAGACGCAACGCACCATCCTCGGGCGCGCCATCCAGCAGCGGTTTGCCCCGCCACAGCGCGATGACCTCGGCGCCATTGGCAAGATCCTCCTTCAAACCCGCCGGATCACTGCGGCGCGCGGCCATGCGATCCAAATCAGACCCGCCAAAGGTCACCGTCTCTGCCAGTCGCATTGTCGCCTTCCCGTCGCATCGGTACCACACTATGGCAAATCAGCAACAAGCCCCACCTATACACCTGAAACTAGGCCATTTGTGCCGGTTGGGCCCGTGTCTTGATCTCCACAGTATTGCATAATCCTAGCGGGTAACCGTTGGACGATACAATGACCCGGAGGGGGCAATCTGCGCCACACGCTCCATCAGATCGGGCGGTGGTTGATCTTCGCATTTTGGCGACGACGGATTTGCACGCCCATCTTTTTCCTTTCGATTATTATACCGACCGCCGCGACAACAAAGTGGGCCTGGCCCAGGCCGCCAGCCTGGTGGCCGAGCTATGTGGGCCAAAGGAAAACTGCTTTCTGGTCGACAATGGCGACACCTTGCAAGGCGCCCCCCTTGGCGATGCGGCCGAGCGTCGGATTGTGCCCGAAGGGCGCCCGCACCCGATGATCGCCGCAATGAACGCCATGCGCTTCGATGCAGCGACGCTGGGCAACCACGATTTCGACTATGGGCTAAACTTTCTGGAAACCGTGTTGCAGCAAGCGGGTTTCCCCGTGGCCCTGGCCAATGCCACCCGCGCCGATGGCAGCCGCTTTCTGCCCGGCCATATCGTGATCGAACGGCAGGTCACCGATCGCGCCGGTCGGCCCCATCCCTTGCGCATCGCTGTGATCGGCGTCGCCCCACCCCAAATCGCGAAATGGCACGCGGCCAGCCTAAGCGGCCTTCTGATTTGGGAGGATATGGTGCAGGCGGTGCGCCGGGAACTGGCCACGCTCAGCGCTGATCCGGTCGATCTGACCCTGGTCTTGGCCCATAGCGGCCTGGGCCAGGCCGAGGCTCAGCCAGGCGCTGAAAACGCGGCCCTGGCCATCGCCGCCCTGCCGGGGGTCGATGCGGTGGTCGCCGGGCATACCCATGCGGTCTTCCCCCCATCTTCGCCCGAGGGCGCGACCGCCCAGCCCACACCAATCGTGCAGCCGGGGTTCTGGGGCTCCCATATCGGGCGGATCGATATCCAGCTTGAACAGGCCACGGCGGATCAAAGCGACCGTCCCTGGCGCATCACCCGCACAGTAGCCCAGGCGCAACCGGTGCAAGGCCGTGGCCCCAACGCCAACGCCCCCTTGCGCCGCAGCCTGCGGCAAAACCCGGCGCTGCGGCGGCAAATGCTGCAGGATCACCGCCTGACCCGATCCTATACCGCGCGGGTTCTGGGGCGCAGCGATGTGGCGCTTGAAACCTATTTCAGCATGATCGCCCCGACGCCTGCCTTGGATATCCTGGCCGCCGCAAAAAGCCGCGCCGCCCGCACATTCATCGGGTCAGAGCCGCACTTGGCGGGCCTGCCTCTGATCGCCTCGGTCACGCCCTTCAAGGCGGGCGGGCGCGGTGGACCCAGCAACTTCACCGACATCCCCAAAGGGCCGCTGCGGTTGCGCAACGCGGCGGACCTCTATCTTTACACCAACTCATTGGCCGTCTTGCGGGTCACCGGCGCGGATGTGCGCGCGTGGCTGGAACGCGTGGCCTCAGCCTTTGCGACCCTGACGCCGGGCGCAGGCGCGGCGCAACCGCAGGCCCTGATGCGACCCGGATTTGCCAGCTACAATTTCGATGTTCTCTACGGGCTGAATTACACCTTCGACCTGCGCGAAGCGCCGCTCTACAGCGCGGATGGCACGCCCGAGCATGAGGGGCCGGGCCGTGTGCGCGACCTGTGCCTTGCCGATGGCACATCCCTGACCGACCAGGCCGAGGTGTTGATCACAACCAATAATTATCGCGGCTCGGGTGGCGGCGGCTTCGCGGCTGCTGCGCGGTCCGAGACGGTGATCCAAACCAGCGATCCCGTGCGCGACCGGGTGGCCGAGTTCATTTCCGAGGCCGACCAACCCCTGCGCCCGAAAGGGCAGCGAGTTTGGCGATTTGCGCCGTTGGGTGGGGTGCCGGTGGTGGTCGAAACCGGGCCAGGGGCGCTGGACCACCCCGATCGGATCGCCGCGCTTGGGCTGTCGGATTTGGGCCAAAACGCTGCCGGGTTCCAACGTTTCCAGCTTTCGATCTAGGGCCGATCCAAAGGCTGTAGCCTATTTTTTGTGCACAGCGGCGCAAAAAACGGCATATTGCTTGGATTCGGAACCCAAACCTTGGGGGCTGCCATTGACGCCCATAGGGGCACCGCCTCAGCTTATGGCGTTTGCACGCGACCCTGCCACCAAAGGAGAGACGACTTGTTCACTCGCGCCATCCCGACATTGACCGCCGCCGTTTTGGCCGCGACCCCGCTGATCGCCCAAGAAACCGATCTGAACTTTGCTTTGGATTGGCGGTTCGAAGGCCCCTCTGCCCCCTACTTCCTGGCCATCGACAATGGGTACTTTGCCGAAGCCGGTCTGAACGTCGAAGTCACCGCTGGCCAAGGCTCGCTTGATGCCCTGCCCAAGGTCGCCTCGGGCGCCTTCCCGATGGGATTTGCCGATATCAACAGCCTGATCCGTTTCGTCGATCAGAACCCCGGCGCGCCGGTGACCGCTGTGATGATGACCTATGACAGCCCGCCGTTTTCCATCGTCGGTCGCGTCAGCCAGGGCATTTCCGGCATCGAAGATTTGGAAGGGTCGGTTCTGGGCGCACCGCCGCCCGATGGGGCCTGGGCACAGTTCCCGATCTTGGCGGCTGTGAACGACATCGATGTTTCGACCATCACCGTCGAACCCGTGGGCTTCCCCACGCGCGAGCCGATGCTGGCTGAAGGCAACGTTGACAGTGTGACCGGCTTCAACTTCTCCTCTTACCTGTCGCTGGCGCGTCTGGGCATCCCCGAGGATGACATCACCACCATCATGTTCGCTGACCACGGCGTGGCGCTTTACGGCAACGCCGTCATCGTGAACACCGACTGGGCGGCTGCCAACCCCGAGCTTGTGACCGGTGCCCTGGGCGCCATCGCCCAAGGTTGGTCTGTGGCCATCGCCGATCCCGCCGCCGGTGCCGCCGCAGTGATCGAACGCAACCCGGCCGGCGATGTCGAGCTTGAACAGCGCCGCCTGGAACTGGCGATCGAAGGCAATGTGCTGACCGATTACGTGATCGAAAACGGCATGGGCGGGATTGACCCCGACCGCATGGCGACCGCTCTGGAACAGCTTCAGCTGACCTATGAATTCCAGAACGACATTGATCCGTCGCTCTACTACACCGACGCCTATCTTCCCGAAGGCGACGTGCTGATGGTCGCGCCCTAAGCGCCCTTTTTGCTCTCGCTGCTGGCCCAAACGCTGCGTTTGGGCCGGTGGCCCGCGTATGTACGGGGTGTGTACGGCTTGTGTACGGGCTGTGACCCGCTGAAAGACCGGCCCGGATCGCCCCGCTTACGCCCCCTGGTTCCGTTCCTCATCCGAAAGCGCCGCCCGTGACCCCAACTGCCACCTCCTCCCACATGATCGAGCTGCGCGAGGTGACGCATGCTTACAGCACCAAAGCGGGCCCGCTGCCTGTGCTCGACAATCTGTCTCTACAAATCCCGGAGAACAGCTTTTGCGCTGTTGTGGGGCCTTCGGGCTGCGGCAAGTCCACGCTGACGCGCCTGGTCTCCGGGCTGATGCGCCCGGATGAGGGGCAGGTTTGGCTGCATAATCAGATGGTTACCTCACCACGGCCAACGGTCGGGATGGCGTTCCAGAACCCGGTTCTGCTGGAATGGCGCACGATCCTGCAAAACGTGTTGCTGCCGCTGGAGATCGTGAAATCGCCGATGTCCAAGGCCGAAGCGACCGAGCGCGCGCATCATTTGCTGGAGCTTGTGGGCCTAACCGGGTTCGCCGAAAAACGCCCCTCTGAGCTGTCCGGCGGCATGCGCCAACGCGCCAGCCTGTGCCGGTCGATCATTCACAAACCCGACGTGTTGATCCTGGATGAACCCTTCGGCGCCCTCGACGCCTTCACCCGCGAAGATCTCTGGTGCACCATGCACGACCTCCGCGCCGAAGAACCCTTTACCTGCCTGCTAATTACCCATGATTTAAGGGAATCTGTGTTCCTGTCCGATCAGGTCATTGTGCTGTCAGGCCGCCCCGCACACGCACAATATGTGTTGGAGGTCGACATCCCCGGCAAGCGCAGCTTGGACGATCTTTATACCCAAAAGGCGGTCGATATGCTGGCCGAATTGCGGCACCAAATCCAAGTCGCGCAGGGCCGCACCGCCGATGACGCCGCCAACCCTGCACCGCCGCCGCCCAGCCCGGCCAAGGCCCCAATTCCCGGAGCAATGGGATGAGCGATACGACCCGCAAAATCTTGGCCCCGATTGTCACCATCCTGTTGGTTCTAGGCCTGTGGGAATGGGCGGTTTGGTACAATGACCTGCCGAACTTCCGCATGGCCAGCCCGTCTGATCTGGTGCCTGCCTTCACCCGCCACTGGGATCTGTTCCTGATCAAATCTTGGGAAACCTTGTGGCGCACGGTGGTCGGCCTTGGCCTGGCCGTCGTCGTCGGAACGCTGATCGGGATGCTGATGGGCTTTTCCCGCGTCGCGCGCGAAGGGCTTTATCCAATCCTCGTCGGTTTCAACGCGGTCCCCAAAGCGACGGTCGTGCCGATTGTGGCCCTGATTTTCGTCGGTCAGCATGATTTCAATACCATCCTGATCGCCTTCATGATCAGCTTCTTCCCCATCGCCGTGTCAGTTTCCATCGGGCTATCCACGCTAGAGCCGGAATACCGCGATATCCTGCGGTCGCTGGGCGCGTCGAACTTCACGATCTTCTGGAAGATCGCCCTGCCCAAAACCCTGCCCGAGTTCTTCGGGGCCTTGAAAGTGGCCGTCACGCTGGCCTTTATCGGCACCAATCTGATGGAGATCGTCAGCCCCCACGGACGCGGCCTGGGTGATCTATTCGACAGCGGACGGATCAGCGCCGATTACCCGCTGATGTTCGCCGTGCTGCTGGCCTTGGCCGCATTGGGTATCCTGTTGTTTTATGTGGTGGTTTTCCTGGAGCGTGTCTTTGCCGGATGGGCCGAGCGCAGCCCCGGCTAGCGTGAACCACCTGCCCTAAATCAGTCACGCCTCGGCCATTCTGACACCCAAGACGGCGAGCCTATTCGCCCCCGACGGTAATGAGTTGTCGGGCGTGGCCGTTTTGCCCATGCTGGGCCAATAAGTGACCGAGGTGGCCTTGGTCGAGGATACACCGGTCGACGACAACCCAGTCGCACCCCCGCTGACAGAACGGTTTAGCCTGTCTTCGCTTGCGGAATTGGCGCTCTTTGGCCAGCGGCCCGGCGCAGTTGGCTGGCCAGGCCGCTGCGGCGGCTGGCCACCCGTTTGAGCCGGTGATCATACCAGGCCACACGCATTGGGACTATAATGGCGGGCTGTTGCTTTCCGCCGATGCCTGAGCCTGGTTTGAAGAGATCGCGTCCTAATCGCGCGACAACACCCGCAGGCGGGATTGCACCTCACCCCGATCGACGTAGCAGCCCTGCAAATGCCGAAAGCCCGTGCTCGGGTCAAAGGCGGCACGGCCATGCAGCACGCGGCGGTTGTCGAACACGACCATCTCACCGCCAGCAAGCTTGAGGGTGATTTGATACGCCGGGTCGCGGGTCTTGGCCATGAAAGCGCGATAGGCCCGGTAATAGGCGGCCATCTCGTCAGCAGGCATATCGAACATGCCCGCGATATGGGCGTTCCACTTAATCTCGCGCAGTGTTCCTTGGGTATCCAGGGTGATCACCGGGCGATGCACGCGCAGATCGGTGTCATCATCGTGAAACGCAAATGGGATCGCGGTTTCAGCCAAAAGCGCAAAGGCCTCGGGCGCGGTCTGACGCAGATCTTCGGCGATGGCAAAGCCATCAGCAAAGACCGACCCGCCGCCTTCGGCCTCATTGGCCAGACAATGCAGAAATTGATAGCCCGGCGGCAGTTCCTGATTGGGCAGGTCGGTGTGGAGCGGCAATTCCAGCGCCGTATAGGCCAGGTTGTTTGGATCGGGCTTGGATCGAACCTCGAACTCGATCCCGAAATTGGTTTGCCGCAAGAACCCGATCCGTCGGGCAAGGTCCATGCCCGCATCGGTTCGATCCTCCAACCCATCAACGATGCTTAGGCCGTATCGGATCGTCGTGGCGATCCAGTCGCGCAAGGCGGTATCGCTTGTGGCGATGGCTTGGGCCTCAAAGCGGGGAATACCCGCCGCTCCCAGATCGCCCCACCAGATTTTGGCGGGGATATCGGCGGGATCGGCGCGCTTTTTTCCGGGCTGATGTTCGGCCAGCCAAGACAGCGGAAGGCGGCTCTGGTGGTCTTCGCTGCGCCAGGTGATGTGCAGCCAGTCGCCGTCAAACGCGGCATCCGCGATCTCTGGCGTTTGCGGCAGGTTCATCAAATCCGCAATGCGTTCTTTGGTGTCTGGATGAAAGCCTGATGGGCAATTGTCACGCAACCAGATGCTGGGATAGGCGCTTTCGGTTCCATCTGCCCAGGTGAGGTGCAGCAGGTCGGGCTCAAGCGAGAGGCTTGGGTGTGTTTTGATATCTTTCATGTCTTTCTCCGTTCACAGAATTGGGGTGAAACGAGACGAGACATGGGGGCGGCCACCAGCCTTGGGTTTTGCCGTAAGGTGCCCCACCCGATCGGCCATACGGCGCGGATATCAAGAGCGAGGGCGTCATCGGGCGGTAAGGCCTCTGGCGTTGGATCAGATGACCAAGCCTGACCAGCCGCAACCACCACGGTCTAGCCTGAAAACGACCTGGGCTTGCATGGGCGGCATGAATTGCCTATTTCCAGCCTTGAGAGGTTGGCGCGGGCGAGCGCCTCGCCAACCCGGTCAGATCCGGAAGGAAGCAGCCGTAACGAGCCCCGCTTGGGTCGTTGTCCAGCCTCTCACCCCAGTCGGGTTCTGCCGCCAGGCAGGTTCCGACTGCCGACAGCCGGCGTCGCCGCCGAAAGCCCCCTCCCCAAAAACACCTCCCGCCAGCGCTATTCCGTCGGAACGACGGTCTGTGCCGGTTGCGTTGGCGTTGCTGGTGGCGCCGCCTCAATCGCGTTCGAGCGGCCCATCTCGGCCCCGATCACCCCGATGGCGATCCAGATCAGCACGATCCCCAATAGGCCCAAGCTCCACCAGCCGGGCACGCGCCCGAAGCGTCGCAACACATCGCCTTTGGGCAAGCCCCGGGTGCCGATCCAGAGGCCCAGGGCCAAAATCGCCCCGGCCAATTGCCAACTTAGAAACCCCATAATCCGGTTTAGGCCACGGGTGAATCCATCGCCTGTCGGGTCTTGCAACAGCGCAAAACCGGCCAGCGCCATCGTGCCGATCCAAAGGACCAGAAGAATACGTATGCTGCTGCGGCTTAGGGTCATGGCGGCCTCGGCATAGGATCGGGGCCCAGTCGGCCCCGATCCCGGGCTCAAGTCAAGCTGGGCCGCCTTCCACAACCTGTCCAGGATGCGCCTCGGCCCAGGCGCGCAGCGCTTCGGCCACGTCTGGATCACCCGCAACCTCGATGGCGCGCTGGGGGATGGCGACCCCTTCATGCAGCGCCAAATGCAGGCAGCCGACATAATCGCGGCCCTTTGCATCGGGGTTGTTTTCTGAGCCATGCAGGATCGTGGACAGCAACGTGCCCCCATAGCCGTTGATATGCCCCAGATCGGGTTTCAGGCTTAGGAAATAATCCATGACCTCGGGCAACCCTTCCCACCCGGCGATTTGCACAGGCGTCAGCCCTTCGGTGTCGGGGCGGTCATATTCGACGCCTGCGGCCACCAACCGTTTGATATGCGGCAGGGTGCCGGGCAGGTGCAGGATCATGCGGATGATGTTCCGGCAAGCCTCGGGCAGGGTTTCGGGATCGATGAATTTACCCTCGGGCGCGACCCCATCTGCGAGATCTGCCATATGCTGTTCGACCGGTGACAAGGGCGTGGTGTGGCCCCGCGTTTCGAGCACCTCGGCCAAGACCCGATTGCCGAAGACCCGCGCATAGGCATAGGGCGTCATGCCCTGATAGGCGCGCAAGGGATCGGCCCCAGCCTCGAGCAGAAGCTCGATCATCTCGCGTGGCGATTTCCGGCGGGCGGCCTGATGCATCGCGGGGACGACCCAGGGCGCCTCGCCCCCCACATGGGCGCCGTTGAATTCATCGGCCAGCGCCCCGGCATCAAGCAGCAATTGCACCGCTTCGATATCGTGGAAATCCATGGCGCGGAGCAGGGCGTTGGTGCCGGTCGGGTCGGCCCCGTGTTCCAGCAAGAGCTTCAGCCCTTCGCGGTGCCCGAGCTCGGTCGAATGGTAAAGCGATTCGCCGTCATTCGGGTCGGCCCCATGTTCCAACAACCAGCGTGTCATCGGCATGTTGCCCGCATGGCCAACGGCGAAATAAAGCGTGGAAAGCATATGATCGCTGCCAGCATAGGCAGGGGTGCCTGCATTCACATCGGCACCATTGGCCAAGAGCATTTCCGCGATGTCCAGCATCGCCGCCTCGCGTTCGGGGTAGTGGGACAGCATCCGTGATCGCGCCAAATGGGTCAGCGGTGGGGCCACGCCCAGCTTTTGTGTTGCGATTTTGGCGTCGCGCTCCAACCACTCGGCCACCTGATCGCGCAGATAAAGGCTGCAGAGCAGGCCAAAATTACCCTCGGCCAAATCGGGCGTGTCGGCCAAAAGCCGATCCACAACCCAAGCTTGCCCATGATGCACCGCGACCACCAAGCGTTGCTGTTTGGCCGCGCGATCCATGCCCATGGTTTCCACCGCCAGCTTCAGCTGCGGCCAGGTGGCAAAGCCGTTGTCGCGGGCAATCACATGCAGGAAATCGGCGTGTTTCAGCGATTTTCCCCCATGGTCGGGGATCCAGTTATTCACGCGTAGTTGGGCGTGCCTATCACCGGCTTCATAGGTGGTTTTCAACGCCTTGGCGTCACGACGCAATTGATCCAGGGATTTTGTCATCGGGTTCCCTCCGTAAACCGCCCAATGGTCCGCTCAACCGGGCAAGAGAGACACCGAAAGGATGTCATATCAGACTGTAAGGGGGGCCGATGACGGCTTTCCGCGGACCTGGGTGCCGCCCCGAGCGGCAGGTCGGTCTTACGATACCCAAAGTGATCCGGCAAGCACGGCGTGTCAGCTCACCGCGTCGAGCAGGGTGACGGCGAGGTAGTTGAAGAAGATGCTGATCAGCACGGCCAGGCCGAAATAGAGCGTTGCGGCCTCAAGCGCGACGCGGTGTATCGGGGCCAAATCGGCGCGATACCATTGCCAGAGCAAAATGCCGACGATGGCAGCGGGGATGTGCAGCGTGCTGAAGATCGCGACGCTGGCGGGGCCGACCAGCGCGATCACCCCGTTGATCCCGCCGGGCATCACCAGGGCTGCAAGCCAGAACAATAGGGCGGCCAGTGACAGGACTGCGAAAAACCCGCTCATCGCCAAGACAAGGGCACGGTTGGGTGTGTGTTCTTTGGCCATGCAAGGCCCCTTTTGAAAGTGCCGTTCTGGCATGACAGACAATCGAGCCGCCGCCAAGGCCGTGCAGGGCCCTATCCGCCCATGGACCTTGCCGTGGCTTGCGCCTAATCTCTGACAAACCGAGCCGGCCGATCCCGAAAGTGCTTTGATGAACGACACCCCCGATAGCGGTTATCAGGTTCTCGCGCGGAAATACCGCCCCGCAACCTTTGCCGATCTCATCGGGCAGGAGGCGATGGTCCGCACCCTGAAAAACGCGTTCGAAGCGGATCGGATTGCCCAGGCCTTTATGCTGACCGGCATTCGAGGGACGGGCAAAACCACAACGGCCCGGATCATCGCGAAGGGGCTGAACTGCATCGGTGCGGATGGGCAGGGCGGGCCAACGACCGAGCCATGCGGTGTGTGCGAGAATTGCGTCGCCATTGCCGAAGGTCGCCATGTCGATGTGATGGAGATGGACGCGGCCTCGAACACCGGGGTTCAAAATATCCGCGACGCGATCATTGAAACCGTTAGCTATCGGGCGGCGACGGCGCGGTATAAGATTTTCATCATCGACGAAGTTCACATGCTGTCGACCAGCGCCTTCAACGCGCTGTTGAAGACCCTGGAAGAGCCGCCCGCGCATGTGAAATTCCTGTTTGCCACCACCGAAATTCGCAAGGTGCCGGTGACGGTTCTGTCGCGCTGTCAGCGCTTTGATCTGCGCCGGATCGAGCCCGAGGTGATGATCGCCCATCTGCAAAAGGTGGCGGGCCTGGAAGGGGCCGCGATTGCCGAGGATGCCCTGGCTTTGATCACACGCGCCGCCGAAGGGTCGGTGCGTGATGCGATGAGCCTGCTGGATCAGGCGATTGCCCATGGCGCGGGCGAAACCAGCGCCGATCAGGTGCGCGCGATGCTGGGCCTAGCGGATCGGGGTCGGGTCATGGACCTGTTCGAGGCGATCATGGGCGGTGATGCCTCGGGCGCGTTGGACAGTCTTGGCGCGCAATATGCCGATGGGGCGGACCCGGTGGCCGTGCTGCGCGATTTGGCTGAGATCACCCATTGGCTGAGCGTTATCAAAATCACCCCGCAGGCTGCTGACGACCCCACCATTGCGCCCGAGGATCGGACGCGGGGCCGCAGCCTGGCCGAGCGTTTGCCTATGCGGGTGCTGACGCGGATGTGGCAGATGCTGTTGAAAGCGTTGGAGGAGGTCAGCCTGGCCCCCAATGCGATGATGGCCGCTGAAATGGCGGTGATCCGCCTGACCCATGTGGCTGATCTGCCGACGCCGGGGGATTTGGTGAAAAAGCTGCAAAGCAATCCGCCCGGCGCACCGATGCCGACCGGTGGGGCTGCGGGCGGCGGTGCCCCGCCGGGTCCGCAGGCGAAGGCCCCTGCGCCCGCGGCGCGCGGCCCGGTGGGATCGGACGGCGCGCAAGCCGCCCTGGCTACCGCTCCGGTGGTGGATCTGTCGCGCTACCCGAGTTTTCAAAGCGTTGTGGCATTGATCGAAGAAACGCGCGATCTGAAGCTTTTGGTCGAGGTCAAAACCGCGTTGCGGCTGGTCAGCTACGCGCCTGGCCAGATCAGTTTTCAACCGACCGAGGTGGCGCCGAGCGATCTGGCCAGCCGCTTGGGACGGGCACTGAAACTGGCCACTGGGGCGCGCTGGGCGATCTCGGTCCAGGCTGAGGGTGGCGGTGCAACCATCGAGGAAGAGGCCCAAGCCGCCCGCCGCGAGATGGAGGCCGATATCAGCGATCATCCGTTAATGCAGGCGGTCAAATCGGCCTTTCCCGATGCCAAGATCACCGATATCCGCAGCCGCGAGGAACTGGCCGCTCAGGCCGGGGTTGAGGCGCTTGAAGAACTTCCCGAGGACGACCCGGATTGGGATCCTTTCGAGGATGATTGAACAGAAGGAACGCAGGACATGCTGAAAGGTTTGGGCGGGCTTGGCGATATGGCCAAGATGATGAAACAGGCCCAGGAAATGCAGGGCAAAATGGTCGAGATGCAAGAAGCGCTCGAATCCATGATGGTCACGGGCGAATCCGGGGCGGGGCTGGTCAAAGCGACAGCCACGGCCAAAGGAGAGTTGACCGCGCTGGATATCGACCCTTCGATTTTCAACGAAGACGACAAAGAGGTTGTCGAGGATTTGATCCTGGCCGCGATCAAAGATGCGCAGGTGAAAGCGCAGGAGCTAAGCCAGGCCGAAATGGGCAAGCTGGCCGAAGGCATGGGCCTGCCGCCCGGCATGAAGATGCCGTTCTAAGGAACCGCGCGCTTGGCCCAGGGCCCCAAAGATATCGAAACGCTGATCGAGATTATGGCGCGGCTGCCCGGGCTTGGTCCTCGCTCGGCCCGACGTGCGGTGTTGCATCTGATCAAGAAGCGCGGGCCGCTGATGCGGCCTTTGGCCGATGCGATGGGCAAGGTGGCCGAAACAGCGCGCGAATGCCTGAATTGCGGCAATATCGGCACCGGCGATTTATGCCCAATCTGTTTGGATGACGCGCGGGCAAACGGTCAGATTTGCGTGGTCGAAGATGTCGCCGATCTCTGGGCGATGGAGCGGGGGCAGGCCTTTGCCGGGCGATACCATGTGCTGGGTGGCACCTTGAGCGCATTGGATGATGTCGGGCCCGAAGACCTGCATATCCCAAAGCTTCTGGATCGAATCGCGGGTGAGGGCGTGCGTGAGGTGATTTTGGCCTTGAATGCCACCGTGGATGGTCAGACCACCGCCCATTACATCGCGGATGCGCTGGAGGGAACGGAGGTTTCCGTGACCTCTCTGGCGCAGGGTGTGCCCATTGGCGGCGAGTTGGATTATCTGGACGACGGCACAATTTCCGCCGCGTTGCGGGCGCGCAAGGCACTGTGATTTCAAGCAAATGGCGCGGCTTGCGCCGCATTCCTTCTGGCACTGCGTGCGGTGGGTGCCTTTGGGGTCACGCGCGGCTTTTGATCTGGCGTCGCGTGGGTGGCGCGGTCGGATTTTACGTATTTTTGGAAAGATGAAGGGCGATCAGCGCATCGGGCTGAAAAGCGCGTCATCAAGCTGGCAGTCACGCGCGACATCCGCAGCGCAGGCGCGTGGGGAGAGATCGCGGGTCAGGCAGATGCGCACCTCCTGAATACGGTCTTGGCGGCAGGTCACCGTGAGCATTTCTTCGGTGAGGTTTGGGTTGGCCTCAAGGAAAGCCTCTTCGATCACCTCGGCGGGCAGGCGCACGGCGCGGTCGAGTTGGCGAAACAGCGGGGGACGGGTGATTTGGTCATAGGCCAGTTGCGACAGGCGATAGTAATCGCGCGCCGAAAGGCCGGTGCAGACCCCATGTTTGCGCCATTGGTGCCAGGCCAGGCCGGATGATCCAAAAAGCGGTTCCATCTCGGCCGTCATGGATCGGGATGGCATACGCTCGACCGTGGGGCAGAAGCTTGGCCAGCCGTCTTCATATTGCGGCCAAAGCCCGTGCAGGGTGAAACCAAAGCCGCGACCGGGATCGCATTGCGGGCTGCCCCGATCATCGCCTTCCAGCGCGCACCAGCTTGGGGTCCAGGACAGCGCCAGTACGTAATAGTCAAACTCTCCCGCAGGTTCGCCATCGGCCCAGACCGGTGCCGCCAGCAGCGCTGCGATCAGCGCCAAGACCTTTTGCATTTGCTCTTCCCTCCAACGCCCAGCGCGCCTATATACGCCGCAACTTCCCCGACATCGAGGAACCGCGGAGACCCTCCGCAGCCGATTTCCGGCGCCGGGACAGGCTTATCTTAAGGAGCGTCAGATGAACAAACCAATCATGGCCAAAGCCACTGCTGTTTGGCTTGTCGACAACACCACCCTGAGTTTCAAGCAGATCGGGGATTTTTGTGGTCTGCATGAGTTGGAAGTGCAGGGCATTGCCGATGGCGATGTGGCCGCTGGCGTGAAAGGCTTCGATCCGTTGGTGAACAACCAGTTGACCCAGGAAGAAATCGACAAGGCCGAGGCTGATCCGCTCTATAAGCTGAAGCTGAAGTTTAACCCCGCCGCCGTGGGTGAGGAAAAGCGCCGCGGCCCGCGCTATACCCCGCTGTCGAAGCGGCAGGACCGGCCGGCCTCGATCCTGTGGCTGGTGAAGTTCCACCCGGAACTGAGCGATGGGCAGATCTCGAAACTGGTGGGCACGACCAAGCCGACGATCCAGGCAATCCGCGAGCGCACCCATTGGAACATCTCGAACATCCAACCCATCGATCCGGTGGCGCTGGGCCTTTGTAAGCAGTCGGAACTGGATGCCGCTGTGCAAAAGGCCAACGCCAAGAAGGCGAAAGAGGGTGAGGTGATGTCAGATGATGAGCGGCGCAAGCTGGTCTCGACCGAGCAGAGCCTGGGCATGGATCCGGAGCCCAAGATGCCCTCGAACATCTCGGGTCTGGAGACCTTTACGCTGAGCGGTGTGGACGAGGCTGAGGATGAAAGCCCCGAGCCCGAGATTGATGCTGACAGCCTGTTCAACCTGCCCGATAGCGGGTCGGATGATGAGGATGATGACGACCGCTGATCACGTCGCAAATCGCCATTCAAAGGCCCCGCCCAGCTGCGGGGCTTTTTATTTTCAGGGCGGCTGTTAGGCTCTGTGTGGTCCGAGACACCCAAGAGGGGGAAGGCCCAATGCGCCGTCTTGCTGCCGCTTTTGCCCTGTTTTGCCTGACCGCGCCGCTGCCGGTTGCGGCGCAAAACGTGGATTACTGCACCGAGGCTTGGGTGATCCGAAACCTCATTTTCGACCGGCTTGGGCATTGTTTTGGCTCGGTCGCTGGCCAGGCCTTGTTCGACAATTCCAACTGCACCGTCACCGGGCCAACGCCGCCGCCTGCTCTGGCCGATGCTGTCCGTCTGATCCGCGAGGGAGAGGCGTTTGTCGGCTGTCAGGTGAATGCCGATGTCCCGCCCAGCCAGGGCATGTGGCAAACGCTGTCACGGTTTTCGGGCTTTAGCGATATTCCGGTGCCCGATCATGTGGGTGGATATGGGTGTTTCGGCTATCGCGGCCCAGCGTTTGAGCTGCGCGCGGGCACGTCGCTGGCCGCACCCGCTGTGGGCATCGCACAGCCGGGGCATTCGATTGTCTCGACCTATTTCGGCAGCCTCAATGGCTGGGTCTTCGCCGAGGTTCTGACCAGTCCAGACGGCGCATTGGTGACCGAAGGCTGGTTCACCGGGGTCGATCTGAGCCCCAACAACTGCGCCCAAGTCGCGGGCTGATCCGCGTTAATGCGCGGCTTTGGTCACGCTATCCAAAAGCGTGCGCCCACCATCGACGGTCAGCACCTCACCGGTGACAAATCCGGCCCCTTCGGAGGCGAGGAATTGAACCGCGCCCGTGACCTCACGCGCGGAGGCGATGCGGCCCATGGGCGTGCATTGCTTGATTTCGTTCCGCAGCCCATCGGTTTCGTTCAGCGTGTCTTTTAAGCTGGCGGACATCAGAGAGCCGAAAGCCACGCCGTTGACGCGGATACGATGCGGGGCCAGGGCCACGGCCAGGCTGCGGGTGGCCTGGTCCAGCGCGGCGGCGCTGATCGAATAGCCCATCAGTTCGGGATGGGTGCGGCGCGCCGCGATGGAGGAGACATTGACGATCGAGCCGATGGCGCTGTCATCTTCGCGCCCATCATCTTCGGCCTGGGCGATCATGCGTTTGGCTACCGCCTGGCTCAGCCGCAGGGCGGTGAACATGTTTTGATCCAGCAGCGTTTCGACCGAGCTATCGGTTGGGTCCAACGGATCGGTCGTCATCACCTGACGGCTGGCGTTGACCAGAATATCCACACGGTCATAAGCGTCGATAGTGGCGGAAACCAAGTTTTCCACCGTCAGCTTTTCGCGCAAGTCACCGGCGAAATACCGAACCTGACCCTTGTCATCTTCGATCTCGCCGCATTCGTCCGCCAGCCGGGCTTTGTCGCGGTCGGCGAACATGACATTGGCGCCACGGTCGATGAAATGACGGGCGATCGCCAGGCCAACGCCGTTGGCGGCGCCGGTGATGATCGCTGTCTTGCCTTGAATTGCGAGTGTCATGTGAAGGGTGTCCTGGATGATGTGGGGCGCGGCCTACCGTTTGGGTTTGCCCGCCTCGTACAGCTTGTAGCCTTCGAGTTCTCCAAGAAGCCGCCCGGTTCCGAACGCGGCCCTTAGCGTGTCTTCATAAGGAAGGTGGCGATTGGCCACCATGAAAAACTTGCCCGAGGGTTTCAGGGCGCGCGCAGCGGCCATGATAAAGGCGCGGCCCAGATCGGGGTCTGCTTTGCGCCCGGTATGGAAGGGCGGGTTGCACAGGATCGCGTCATAGGCCGCATCGGGGGTGAATTGCGTGACATCGGCCCAATGGAACGCCGCGCGCGGATCGTCGATATTGCTTTCAGCGGCTTCGAGCATGCCGTGATGCGCCTCGATCAGATCAAGGCTTTCGATGGCGTCTTGTTCGGCCAAAACCTCGGCTGCGATATAGCCCCAGCCAGCGCCAAAATCGGCCACGCGCCCGGATAGGGGCGGCACCAATGCCACCAGCAGCTCCGACCCGCGATCCGGCCCATCGGCGGAAAACCCGCCAGGGGCGGTGATATAGCCATCGTCAGTTTCGGTTGGTGTGGCGATCCACTCCAAGATGTTGGCGGGCAGCTCATCGGGGCGGGTCAGCCAGATCAGCTTGCCATGGGCTTTGGACATCACGCCCTCGACCTCCAAGACGCGCCGCACCTGCTTTAGGATCGCTTCGACCCCCTCATCCTTTTGCCCATCGATCAGCAACAGACCACCGGGTTTCAGATGGGCCAGTGCCTCGGCAATGGCCGAACTTGTGGCGACGCGGGATTTGTCGATCTGGACCAAGGCGGTGTCGAATATGCCGCCGGCCTCGGTCACGACCGTCAGGCCCCGCGCGGTTAGTCGATCCACATCGGGTTTGAACCCCTGCACGCAGGTGACATCGCCCAAGACGGCGTAATCTGACAGGCCACGCGCATTCACGACCAGCGCGGGGCCATCGGGCAACGCCACATCGCCAGCTTCAATCGCCAGGGTCCATCGGTTGGGGGTCATCATGTCAGGGGGCGAGGAACCTTATTCCTCTTTCTCCATCGTGCATTGCAGCGGATGCTGATTGCGGCGCGCAAAATCCATTACTTGCGCGACCTTGGTTTCGGCAATCTCGTAAGAGAACACGCCAACCACGGCGACGCCCTTTTTATGGACGGTCAACATGATCTCGACCGCTTGCGCATGGGTGATGCCAAAGAACCGCTCAAGAACATGCACGACGAATTCCATCGGCGTGTAATCATCGTTCAGAAGCAACACCTTATACATCGGTGGGCGCTGCGTTTTGGGCTTGGTTTTGGTGATGACATTGGTCTCGCCGTCTTCCTTGGGCGGCTCGTCCGTCATCATCCAGGGGTGGGTCACCATAGCGTCTCCAGCGGGTTCAGGCCCTGCGGCTCAGGCGGCAATATATAAGCTCCAACGCGATTCAGAAAAGAGGGCGCGGAAAAGAGATGCGTTTGCAACGCACGCGGCCAAAGCGCAAGGGGGCGGGGGGCTGGTCACCGCGACCTCGCAAAGCCTCACCATGTTGCGAGGCGCGCTTGCCTCTGGCCCGTCGGGCGCAGAAGGTAGGGGCGAAGACCGGACGCGAAAGACGATGATCGACGCCCATATCCTGCCATTGCAGCGCCGCTTGCTGGCCGAGCCCGCACGGGGCCTGGTTCGCATGGGCGTGCGGGCCGATCAATTGACCGTTGTCGGCTGTATTGTCGGCGTTTTGGCAGCGGGGGCCGCCGCGCTGGGGCTTTACGGGCTGGCGCTGCTGGGCCTGGCGCTGAACCGGCTGGCCGACGGCCTGGATGGAGAGGTCGCGCGCCTGACCCGCCCAACCGACCGCGGTGCGTTTTTGGACATCGCTTTGGATTTCGTCTCTTACGCGCTGTTCCCCTTGGGCTTTGTTCTGTCCGACCCTAGCGTGAACGCGGTGCCCGGTGCGGTGTTAATCGCCAGCTTCGTTCTGTCCGGATCTTCCTTTCTGGCCTTTTCCGCCATCGCGGCCAAACGCGGGATGACGGCGCAGGACTATCCGCAAAAGGGTATCTTTTATCTGGGCGGGCTGACCGAGGGCTTTGAAACGATTGCGGTATTCGTGGCCTTCTGTCTGTTCCCAAGCGCCTTTCCGGTCTTGGCTTATGTCTTTGCCGCCGCCGCCACCGTGACGGGGCTGACCCGCTATGCCGCCGGTTGGATCGCGTTCGCCCCGCGCTCAGACCAGCCCTGATACCGGCGCGCCATTGGCCATCGCCGCGCGCCGGGTGTGCAAGCTGCGGCGCGCTTCATCGCTTAGACCCAGTTTCAGCAGGATGTTCAGCCAGGTGAATTCCAGCAAATCGCGCTGCGCCCGGCTGCCGCCGATGCGTTCATGCGTGGCCATGACCGGGGCCAGCGCGGTCAGTGCGGTTTGCCAATCTTGCTTTGCAATGGCTGACCAGGTTTCTGCGACGGGCCGCACGAGATCGGCGGCAAAGCCCGATTGCGCGTCTAGGTACATGCCAAGCGCATCACCGCGCCCGGCCATGGCATGGGCCAAAGCCGCGTGCATATCGGCAAAGCTTTGGCCGGGATTGGGGAAGAACTTGGTGGCGTAATCGCTGATCTGCTGCCAGCGTTCTGGGGCAACCTCGAACCCCGCAAGCTCGGCCCGATACAGCAAGGCAGCGGTGTCGGTCAGCACATTAATCGGCAGGCTGTGGGATGCGCCGGGCACCACCGCATCGTCCAAAACGCGCCACATCCGATCCTGATCGCCCAGCGATAGCGCCCAAAGCGCCTCGTGCCAGCTGAGATGCCCATGCAACACACCACGCCGGTCGTAGCCGATCAGCCAATCGGCGATATAGGCAATCCCTGCTTCGGCCTGGCCGATTTCGTACATCGCATGGCTTTTGAAATGGGAGGCATTGGCGTTGCCGTTGTTGAGCATCAGAGAGCGTTCCATCATCCGCAGCGCGGCCTCTCCATGACCCGTTTCGCACAGGCTGAGCGCGTGCATACTCAGCATCCACCAATCCTCGCCATAATGCGGCAGAAGCTGTGCGGTATAGGCCAGCAAATCGGCCTCGCGCCCTTCGATGCCGGAAAATCCGATCAAGCCAAAGACATTGGTGCAAAGCTGCGCCACCATCGCATCGCGCGGGTGGTCCAGCACATGGGCCTCGGTCCGGGCGCGCGCCTCGACCGGGTTGCCAGAGAAGAGGGCGGCAAAAGCATCGATATGCGCGGCCTCGCGCGCCGAGACGGATGGCTTCAGCGCCTCGGCCTTGGCCATGGCCGCTTTGGCCTGGGCCATATCCCCCTGGTACATCGCGGCGCGGGCCAGACCGACATGGGCGAGGGCGAAATCAGGATCGGCCGCGATGGCGGCTTGAAAGGCCTCGACCCCGCCATGGCTTGCCTCCAACACATGATCGACCCCGGCCACATATTGATCGCGCGCGGTGTCGGATGTGGTGCTGAGCCTGTTTCCATAACGGTCGTCTAGCGGCATTGGGGCAACCTTTCGCGGCGAAGGGATGCCTTAGCTTGCTGTTGACCACCAAGATCGGTCAAGCGCGGGTTAGCGCACCTTCAGCACGATCTTTCCGATATGGGTGCTGGCCTCCATCCGGGCATGGGCGGCGGCGGCGTCTTCCAGATCGAACACCTGATCCATGACCGGTGCGATCTTCCCTGCTTCTAGCAGGGGCCAGACCTTGGCGGCCAAATCTGCGGCGATATCGGCCTTGGCGGCATCGGATTGCGGGCGCAGGGTCGACCCGGTGATGGTCAGGCGCCGCACCATGACCTGGGCAAAGTTCAGCGCCACTTTCGGCCCCTGGAGAAAGGCAATTTGCACCAGTCGCCCGTCATCGGCCAATGCCTTGACATTACGCGGTAGGTAATCGCCGCCCACCATGTCGAGGATCAGATTGGCCCCGCCCTCGGCGCGCAGAACCTCGACAAAATCCGCGTCTCGGTAGTTGATCGCGCGCTCCGCCCCAAGCTCGACGCAGGCCGCGCATTTTTCGGCGGAGCCTGCGGTGGCGAAGACCCGTGCGCCGAAATGCTGCGCCAGTTGAATGGCCGTTGTCCCAATCCCGGAGGAGCCGCCGTGGATCAGGAACCGCTCGCCCGCCTGCAATCCGCCGCGGCGAAAGACATTGGTCCAGACGGTGAAGAAGGTTTCACAGAGTGCTGCCGCCTGGGCCATGTTCAGGCCCTTGGGCACGGGCAGCGCGTGGTCCTGATGGGTCGTGGCGTATTCGGCATAGCCGCCGCCGGGCAAAAGCGCTGTGACGGCATCCCCGACAGCCCATTTCGTGACGCCCGGCCCAACCGCCGCAACCGTTCCAGCGGCCTCCAACCCCGGCAGGTCCGAGGCACCGGGCGGCGGATCATAGGCGCCCGCGCGCTGCAACGCGTCGGGCCGATTCACGCCTGCATGGTCCACGGCGATCAGGATTTCTTCTGCGCCGGGTGTCGGCACGGGCCGCGTTGTGGCCGTTAGAACCTCTGGGCCGCCGGGTGCTGAAATCTCAATCGCGCGCATCTGCTCTTGCATGGGGCCTCCCTCAGATCGGATAGCCCTGGTTTGGCGAGTTTCGCCGCGCGGGGCAAGGCGCGCTTAGCTGCGCCAGCGCCCCGGCAACCCGTCGATGCCGCCGGGCTTTGGTGGCTTGATCTGGCTGGCCAGCCATTCCGGCCCTGCCATGAAGGGTTTGAGCACCGGGTTTTCGCGCAGTTTGGCTTTCACCTGTTCGATCTGCATCACATCATCGATGCGCCGATCCAGGAACGCCCAGGTCGCGCTATGCCCAACCGATTGATCGCCCAACCAATATAGCACCGTCGCCGAATAAACGCCCGAAAGCGTGGCCCGTTTGGTATACCAGTTCAAATCGTCCGAACTGTCCCCCAGCGCCGTCCAAATCGCATCGGCGGTTTCCCAGAGCGCCTTGGCCCCATCCGCTGCATGCAGCGGGAGTGAAAAAAGGGTCAGGCCCCGCCGCACCGCTTCCTTATCGCCCTCGACCAGTTCCAGGCGTTTGCGCACGGCAAAGCTCACCCGGTCGCGGTAGCGTAGGGCCTCCAAATCGGCCTCGGCCAAGGCGTCGATCATGGCGGCATCGCCGCGGGCGTGAAAGGCCAGGGCGATATCCACTGCGCCGCGTGGGAAGATCGCCCGCGCCTCCTCCTGAGATAGGTCGGTATCGCTGGCGGCGGCGCGAAAGCTGGCATCCGACCAGCCATCGAACGGCACATGATTCAATGCCGCCTCGATCATGCGATCCTTGATATCGGTCATCGGAACATCCTTCGGTTTCAGCCGGGTGGGGCATGGTGGACAAGCTAGGGGGCCTTTGTTATACGGCCACCTCCTGCTTCATCTTGCAACTCTAACTTAGGAAGGTGGTGACACCACGATGCAGGTCAGTGTTCGCGACAACAACGTCGATCAAGCGCTCCGTGCTCTGAAGAAGAAACTTCAGCGCGAAGGCGTTTTTCGGGAAATGAAGCTTAAGCAGCATTACGAAAAACCCTCGGAGAAGCGTGCACGCGAAAAGGCGGAAGCCATTCGTCGCGCCCGCAAGCTGGCGCGCAAAAAGGCCCAGCGCGAAGGGATGCTTTAAGCCCCCCAATCGCTTTCGACTCAGCGAGCTCAAAAATTCAAAACCCCCGCGCCCACGGCCCGGGGGTTTCGTTTTTTTGCGCCTTGGGGGAAGCTGGCGCCGGGATTGCCAAAGCCGGTGGATTGTGTGGCAAAGAAAGACAAGCCAACCGTTTTGATGCCAAGCGGTCCAGGCAGCGCTGGCTTGCAGGATGTCTTGGCCCAGCTTGCCCGCGAAACGCCAGAGATCGGCGATCTGCGACTGGTTCGGCCAATCCGGGAAAATCTTGCCAGTGCTGTCTATGAAGCCCGGTTGGATGACGAACAGGTCATCGTTAAGCAGTTCTTTGGCGCGGATGCAGGCACGATTGTTGATGCGTTGAAAGCGGAACTCGACCGGCTTGAAGAGGTGTTTGGGTCGGGCCGGTTTCAGGCGAATCGATGCCTTCATGCTTTCCCCGAGCTGGGCGTCGCGATCCTGAGCTACGCCCCCGGCACGCGTTTGGACATTGTGATTGCCGCTGCGACAGGGCAAGAGCGTGCCGCGCTTCTCCGAGACAGCGGGGCCTGGCTGAGAGCCTATACGGCCCCGAGGCAGCGTGTGCGGGGCTTCGCACCCTGGGCCTGGGTGCGTAAGCTGCGTGACATGACCCGCACAAAGGCTTTGACGGATCGGGAGCTTGGGTTGCTCGATCGCTTGCTCGTGGCCCTCAGGGCGCAGGCTGGTCAGGTCAAAGGCCAGTCATTCATCCAGGCGGCCACCCATGGGGATTACGTTGGCATGAACGCCCATTACCATGCAGGCCGCATCTACGGCGTTGATATTCAGGGCGAAAGTTGGATGGCGATCGCCAAGGATGCCGCTCGGTTTTTGGTCTGGCAAGACATCCACGACACCACGCTCGCAACGCACGGCCGCCTTGGCTTACGCGAGGGTGATGTGGATGCCTTCCTCGCCAGCGGTATTGTCCCGACCGCTGAGCGGGAGACGATCTTTCCGTTTTTTGTCGGGGTCGAGCTTTATATTCGGTTGGTGCAATCCGGGTCGATGCCGAACCTGGTGCCGCGCATCCGACGCTTAGTGCAAGCCTATTTGGAGCAGATGGGAGGCGGGTAAGCGGGTCGCGGGGCAATCAAAACCGCCCCAGCACCATGGTCATCCGCCGGAGGTCAGTTCCCCAAAACCTCAGAAGCCGTTTCCTGGCTCAACCCCGCGCGAGCTTGGGCTTGCAGCAGTTCCAAATTGTCGTCCGAATCGTCATCGTAAATGCGCGATGTGCGGACGCCGGGGATTTGCTCGAACTGGTTCATCGTGCGCGCCGGGAACCAGTTGCGATTCACCCCCTCAAACCCCGGCGTGCCCGCCAAAATCGTCGAGATCGACAAAGAACACTGCGCCGAGGGGACGGCACCGTAAGCCTGCACTTGCTGGATCAGAGAATTGGCAACCTCGGGGCTGACCGTCACTTCTTGCACCACGATGTGATAGGTCTCGCGCGCGTGGTAATCGGTGTAGAGATCCAGCGCCGCGGGCGTCATGCCAAAAAGCACATCATTGCGCTCGGGCACGGCTGGGTTGTGCCAGCTACCAGCGGGGTCGAACAGCACGCGCTGCGCCCCGTCGATCATCAAGGCAGAATGCCCACCCGACCCGTTTGTGTTGCTGATCATGGTCATCAACGTCACCGTCGGTGGCACATTCGCGCGGAATGCGGCGCGCGCCACGGCCTCATCCGGGGCCCAAACCGATTCGGCCGCACAGCCAGCCAGGGTCAGCGCCGCCGCCAAGGCAACGCCCAAGCGGCGCAGGCGGATCATACCGCGAAGATCGCCAAGAACAGGACAACCAGGATGCTGAAAATACCGACATTGATGCTCCACTTCATGAAGCCATCAAAGGTTTTCTCCTGTTCGGTAATGTCCATTTCACCGTGTTTATGTTCGGTCTCGGCCATGGTCGTTCCTCTAACCCGCTGATCCATATATCGTTGACCATCGGTTAGCGGATTTGAACAGGCCTGTCAGCCCCGTCGCGCCGCGCAGAGCGCCGCAGGGTTTCAATTGTTGCGGAGCGACCAGAGCCAGGCCCCATCCGCCCGCTTTTCGCGCGAAACCGCGCCCAGGCGGTGCAGATGGTTCAAATGGCCAATCGCCTCGACCAAGGCCAGCCCATAGGTGCCTGGGTCAATGCTGCGTTTATAAAGCGGGGGGAAGCATTCGGCGGCGGTTTTCGGCCCGTTGGCCAGGTGATTTGTCAGCCGCTCCAGTGCGCCATGGTGGTTCTGCGTTAATTGCCGCATCCGTTCGGGCAGGCCGCGAAATGGCAGTTTGTGACCGGGCAGCACCAATTGGCTCGCCCGCGCATGGGGCGCAAGGGTTTCGCAACTTTGCATCCATTCGCCAACCGGGTCGGCCTCGGGTTCAGTCGCGTAGACGCCCAGATTGGGTGAGATCGTCGCCAAAAGTTGATCGCCGCCGATAACAAGCTGCTCATCCTCGGACCAAAAGGTCGCGTGATCCGGGGCGTGGCCCTGACCAAAGCGAATCGTCCAGCGGCGCCCCCCGATCTCGAT
The DNA here is from genome assembly GCA_965229695.1 of Paracoccaceae bacterium. GTDB lineage: Bacteria > Pseudomonadota > Alphaproteobacteria > Rhodobacterales > Rhodobacteraceae > JANSYL01. Next base: position 1,371,262 of record OZ245921.1, on the reverse strand, counting down.
CGCGGCACCATCTTCCAGCCGGGTAAAGCCAAGCGGCATTGGCGTGGCGATATCGGAAAAGTTGAAGGGGCGTTCGTTCAGGCGGCTTTCCAAAATTTCCGGGTCCATCCCCGCCGAACGCCAAAATGCGACCGTTTCGGCATTGGGGCGGTCCTGCGTGTCCAGGGTCAGCATTCGCGCCGTCAGCCAGGCGACCCGTGTCATGCAAAGCTCGACCCCTTGGCTCTGGAACCAACCGGCAAGGCCCATATGATCAGGGTGGTGGTGGGTCACAATCAGCCGCTTGACCGGCGCGCCGCCCAATGGCCCGTCGAGCGCGGTTTGCCAAATTGCGCGGGTCTTTTTGGTGTCGAGCCCGGTGTCGACCAGCGTCCAACCATCAGCGTCCCGCAGGGCGTAGACGTTGACATGGTTCAATGCCATGGGCAGCGGAATGCGCAGCCAAAACACGCCCTTGGCAACCTCGGTCACCGCGCCCGGCTCGGGCGCGTCCGCAAAGGGGAACTGGATCGTTGCCGCCATACCATCATCCATTGCGCTGATGCCCTTTTGCTTGCCGCTCATTGCCGCGTTTGTAATTGCCGGTCAGCCGCGCGAGCGCGGCTTGGGCCGCATCCTCATCGCCACGATCCGCCAGCGTCAGGAACTTGGCAGCTTGCGCCCCGCGCAGGGTTCCGGCGGGGCGGCCATGGTGGTTGATCACCACGTCGCCCGATTTTCGCACCGTCCAGGTGAAGGGCGGGCTGGCCATGGATCAGGCCACAAAATCCTCGGCTGAAAGGGTGTAGAGATCGTTCGATCCCCGCCGCGCTTCGGCCAACAGGCCCGGAACGGCCGCCATCGGGCGAGATAGAAACGCGCGGGCCAGGTTGGCGCGGATGCCCGTGCCACCCTCGGCCATGCTGGCGCGCAGGTGGTACATGCCACCCAGAACCAGGGCGAAGGCGCGTTGGAACGGAACGGCCCCTGCAAAGCGGTCGTTCATCTCAAGGCTGACCATACGCTCGGTCGCTTCGCGCAGGGCTTTGGCATCTTTGGCCAGCGCGTCCCCTTCGATGCCCCCGGCGTGGGCCGCCACGGCCTCGACCTCATCGATCAGGGCATAGGCGGCGGCCCCGCCATCCATCAATTTGCGGCCCACTAGGTCCATGGCCTGGATGCCATTGGTGCCTTCGTAAATCGCGGTGACGCGCCCGTCGCGCAGGAACTGGGCCGCGCCGGTTTCTTCGATAAAGCCCATGCCGCCGTGCACTTGGATGCCGTCATTGGCCACGGCGATGCCGGTGTCGGTGCCGTAGGACTTGCAGATCGGGGTCAGGAACGCGGCGCGCGCCTTGGCATCGGCATCGCCGGTGTTGGCCAGATCAATCGCAACCGCCAAATCCATCGCCAGCGCGCGGGCGGCAAAGGTTTCAGCCTTCATGCCCGTTAGCATTCGGCGCACATCAGCGTGGTCTAGAATGGTGCCTGTGCCGCCCTCCACCGCGCTGTGGCCCTGGCGGCGTTCATTCGCGTAAGACACCGCTTGCTGATAGGCGGCTTCGGCAATCGACACGCCCTGCACGCCAACGCCAAGCCGGGCGTTGTTCATCATGGTGAACATCGCAGCCATGCCGCCATGGGGTTCGCCCACCAGCCAACCGGTGGCCCCATCATATTGCATCACCGCAGTGGGCGAGCCGTGCAGCCCCATCTTATGTTCAAGGCTAACGACCTTCAGGCTGTTCATCACGCCCGCTTTGCCGTCAGCATCAGGCAGCCGTTTGGGCACCAGGAACAGGCTGATCCCTTTCGTGCCCGGCACCCCATCGGGCAGGCGGGCCAAAACCAGGTGGCACACGTTTTCGGAAAAGTCGTTGTCGCCCCAAGAGATGTAAATCTTTTGGCCCGAAACCGCGTAGGTTCCATCACCGTTCGGCACCGCCTTGGAGGTCAAGGCGCCCACGTCCGATCCGGCCTGCGGTTCGGTCAGGTTCATGGTCCCGCACCATTCGCCCGAGATCAGCTTGGGCAGGTAAAGCGCTTTCAACTCCTCGCTGGCGTGATGTTCCAAAGCCTCGATCTGGCCTTGGGTCATCAGCGGGTTCAACTCCAACGCCAGACAGGCCGAGCCCATCATCTCATTCACCGCCGTGGTGATGGTGTGGGGCAGCCCCAACCCGCCATATTCCTCGGGCGCGCTGATGGCGACAAATCCGGCCTCGGCAATCGCTTTGTAGCCATCGCCAAATCCAGGCGAGGTTCGCACAACGCCGTTTTCCAGAACCGCAGGGTGCAAATCGCCTGCGCGGTTCAGCGGGGCCAACACCTCTTCGCAAAGCTTGCCAGCCTCGGTCAGCATGGCGCTGACCACATCGGCGGTTGCTTCTTCGAACCGGTCGGTCTGAGCAACGCGGTCAAATCCAACCACATGCTCGAAAATGAATTCAAAGTCTGAAACCGGGGCTTTGTACGTCATCGTCCACACCTCCGCTGTGTCGGTCCCTTCCAGCAAGCCGCGCGGTGACATTTGCACGATCGTCGATATCGCGCTAAGGGCTTGCGTCCTTTGCCGAGCTTCGTGCGCGTCCCAGGGGCCGCGATCAACTGCAACGTTACGTCACGACACCCTATGACCCAAGCCCCCGAAATTCTTCTAGAAGACCAGGCAGGGATCGCGCGCGCCGCGGCGTTGCTGCGGCAGGGGGCTTTGGTCGGGCTGCCGACCGAGACGGTTTATGGCCTGGCGGCGGATGCCAGGAATGACCGTGCCGTGGCGCGGGTGTTTGAGGCGAAGGGGCGGCCAACCTTCAACCCTCTGATCGTTCATGTGCCGGATCTACAGGCCGCGGCAGAGATTGCCGTTATTGATGGCTCGGCGGAGCAGCTGGCGCAGGCCTTCTGGCCTGGCCCGTTGACCTTGGTCGTGCCGATCAAAGCGGATGCGGGCCTTTCCCCCTTGGTGAGCGCCGGTTTGAACACGGTCGCTTTGCGCATGCCGGCCCATCCCGCGATGCGCCAGGTGATGCGCGCTTTTGGCGGCCCCATCGCGGCACCCTCGGCCAACCCCTCAGGCCAGATCAGCCCGACCGAGGCCGCGCATGTGGTCGATGGGCTGTGGGGCAAACTGGCCGCCGTTTTGGATGCGGGTCCGTGCGTGGTGGGGTTGGAATCGACCATTTTGGCACCAGGCGATCCGGTGACTTTGCTGCGCGAGGGTGGCCTGGCGCGGGAGGAGGTCGAGGCGCTGACCGGCCCGCTTGCGGTCGAAACCACACCGGGTCAGATCCGTGCGCCGGGGCAGCTATCGAGCCATTACGCCCCGGTGACACCTTTGATCTTTGGCGGGTCCGCGCCCGATGGCGCGCTGCGCATCGGCTTCGGGTCCGCCGGCGGCGCGCTGACCCTATCGGAGCGCGGTGATCTGGTGGAAGCCGCCGCAAATTTGTTTGCGACGCTGCACAAAGCAGATGCCATAGCTAAGGCAAAAGGGGCGACGGCCATCCACATGGCGCCAATCCCAGAGGAGGGATTGGGACGCGCAATCAATGATCGGTTAAGGCGCGCCGCCGCGCCGAAACCCTAGATCGGGTTCAGCCGCGTAGAACACCACCTGACGCGGCCTCGACCTTGGCGACGATCTTGGCGCCGACGGCCTCGATCTCTTCCTCGGTTAGGGTTTTGTCGCTGGGCTGCATCCGCACCGTCAGGGCGATGGATTTCTTATCGCCACCAAGCGATCCGCCGATGAACTCATCAAACACACGCACATCTTCGATCAGCGCTTTATCGGCACCGGCAGCGGCGTTCACTAAGACGGAAGCTTCGATATCGCTGCCGACAACAAAGGCGAAATCGCGTTCGACGGCTTGGAACTCGGGCATATCCACCGCGCCCCGGCTGGCGCCGGATTTGCGTGGCATCGGCACCTCACCCGGGAAGAGCGTAAAGGCCATGGCCGGCCCCTTCACATCCATCGCGGAGAGAACTTTGGGGTGCAGCTCGCCAAAAATGCCCAACACCTTTTTCGGCCCCAGGCAGATCATCCCGTGCCGCCCCGGATGCCACCATTCCCGCGCGCCACGCAGGATTTGCACCTTGGCGGGCGCGCCAATGGCGGCCAGCACAGCTTCGGCATCGGCTTTCACGTCATAAAGATCGACCGGGCGGCGTGCGCCATAGGGATCGCGCGGACCGCTATGGCCGATCAGAAGCCCAGTAGCTTGCACGTGTTCCTCGGTCGGTTCGCCACCGTGGAAGGCCGCCCCCAATTCGAACAGCGCCAAATCCATCATCCCACGCGCCTGGTTCCGGGCTGCGGCCTGCAACAACCCGGGCAGCAGGGCGGGGCGCATATGGCTCATTTCCGAGGAGATCGGGTTTTCCAGCATCACATCATCAGTGCCGCCGCCAAATAGCTCGGCCGAGGCTTTGTCGATGAAGCTGTACGTCACGCATTCATTATAGCCGAGTGCCGCCATGGTCCGCCGGGCAGAGCGTTCGCGCATCTGTTTGGGCGTCAGCACCGGTTTGGGCACACCGGCTTGGGCGCGGCGCATCGGCTGCGGCTCCAGCTTGGTGAGAGAGGCCATGCGCGCCACCTCTTCCACCAGGTCGGCCTCACCCTGCACATCGCGCCGCCAGGATGGCACCCAAACCTCCAGCACATCGCCCGCGCCGGTCGCGGAAAACCCAAGCGCGGTCAGGAAACGCACCTGATCCTGTTTGGGGATTTCCATGCCCACGAGCGACTCCACCCGTTTGGTGTTCAGCGGATAACTGCGCGCGGTTTTCAGCGCCGCGCCAGCCTCAACCACGTCGGAGGCTTCACCGCCGCATAGCTCCAGAACCATCTGGGTCGCGGCCTCCAGCCCTGGAAGGGAGTATTCCGGATCAACGCCGCGTTCAAAGCGATAGCGGGCATCGGAATTGATCTTGAGATCGCGGCCAGTATAGGCGGTATGGATCGGATCCCAATAGGCGCTTTCCAGGAACACATTCACCGTCTCTTCGGTGCAGCCTGTTTCCGCACCACCCATGACACCCGCGATGCTTTCCGCGCCATTATCGTCAGAAATCACCGTCTGACCCGCCCCGAAGGTGTAAGATTTGTCGTCCAGCGCCACGAGAGTTTCGCCACCCGACGCGCGATGCACCCGCAAATTGCCCGAAACCTTATCGGCATCGAACACGTGCAAGGGGCGGTTTTGATCATAGGTGTAGAAATTGGTGATATCGACCAGGGCCGAGATCGGGCGCAACCCAATCGCGCGCAGCCGGTCTTGCAGCCAATCCGGCGAGGGGCCGTTTTTCACGCCCCGGATCAGGCGGCCGGTGAAATGCGGCGCCACATCCAGCGTGTCATCATCGATGCTGACGCCGATGGGGCAAGGGAAGCCGCCGGGCACCACCACGTCATCTTGCGGCTTTAAAACCCCAATGCCGCGCGCGGCCAGATCGCGGGCGATCCCGCGCACGCCTAGGGCATCCTGGCGGTTGGGGGTGATGGCAATTTCGATCACCGGGTCGACCTTGGCCGGATCGTTTTCGGCCAGCCAATCGACAAAGCGCTGCCCAACCTCGCCCGAGGGCAGCTCGATAATTCCGGAATGCTCGTCCGATAGCTCCAGCTCGCGTTCGGAGGCCATCATGCCATAGCTTTCGATGCCCCGGATTTTGCCCACGCCGATGGTGGTATCGATACCGGGCACATAGGTGCCGGGCTTGGCCAGAACCACGGTGATGCCTTCGCGCGCATTGGGGGCGCCGCAGATGATCTGCTGCATACCTTCATCGGTTTCGACCTGACACACCCGCAGCCGGTCAGCATCTGGATGCTTTTCGGCGCTGACCACTTTGGCCAGGGTAAAATCAGCCAAACGCGCGGCGCGATCTTCGACGCCCTCCACTTCCAAACCCAGATCGGTCAGCGTCTCGGCGATCTCATCGACCGAGGCAGTGGTGTCGAGGTGGTCTTTCAACCAGGACAGGGTGAATTTCATGGCGCAAGGCTCCGTCGCGGGGTGTGCGGGGCGCGTTCTATCACCTGGGCGCGTGGCGTCCACCGCTGATGCACGGTGGGCATCTTTGCTGGGTATTTGGCCGTGGTCAGGGCAGGTCTGCGCGAACCGGATAGATCGGGTCATCCAGGCAAGGGCTGACCAGCATCGTGAAGCCGGTGGGAAAGGCTGGGCCGTCAAAGACGATCCGCGCGCGGCCCCAATTCTGCGTGGCGATGCCATCGGGCGTGGTCAGGATGGCGGTGCAGATCGGCGCGCCCTCCATCGCCCAGTACCCATCATGGACCGAACGGTTGTCGAAATTCCCACCCAAGCCGGGCATGTAGACATTGGCGCGGGGCGCCCCTCCGGCCTCGGCCAATGGGGTTGCACCAGTGGGAAAGGACAGAACCGCGATATGGCCCAAATCGGCCTCGTAAATCAAGGTTCCGGCAGGGTTGGTCCAGCTTTCATCGGCCCAGGCGGGCGCGGCGCAAAGGGCGAAGGCGGCAAGCAAGGCACGGGTCATCTTTGGGCTCCTGTTCGGCACGTGTCGCCCGAGCCTAGGCGGGGCGGGGGCGGTTTGGCCAGAAAGGAGTGCGCGGCGCGGTCACGGATAGGTCGGATCACGGCCCAAAAGCTCATCCAATTGCCGCCCGATCCAGCCATGGGGGATGAAATGCCCGCCCGGATGGATGTCGAGCGTCACGCGGCCCTCGGCGCAATCCGCCCATTCCGTCCGGCTGAGGGTGAGGAAGGAGACCACCGCCCAATCGCCAACTTCCCGCCCCGCGCCGCAATCGTAATGGTCGCGCCAGAGGGCAATGGGGTGGGTGGTGTCATTGTCGGGACCAAAGGGAAAGCGCATCACCGTGTCGTCGGTGCCATGGACATGGCGTACCTCGCCCGGGGCCTCCGGGCAAGTTTCTGACTGCCGCAAGGTGCCCGCAATGCCCAGAAGCGCGGCGACATCATTGCCGGATTGGCAGGCAAAGCGCCACGCCATCGCGCCGCCAAAGGAATAGCCCGAGACATAGATGCGATCGGAGTCAATGGGATAGCGCCGAGCGATATCCTGCAACACCGCATCAGCAAAGGGCACATCGGGGGTGTCAGGTCGGCGGAAATCCCAGGTGCGTCCGGCCCCATTGGGGGCCACCAGCAAGACACCGCGCAGGCGTGTATGCCCGGCAATCCGCCGATGCTGCACGATCAGATCCCCTTGCCGCTGCCAGCCGTGGAAATGCAGAAGGACCGGCAGAGGCGTGGTGCCGTCCCAATTGTCGGGTTCCAGCACGTGGTAGGAGCGGTCGCCGAGCGGGCAGGCGACCTGATCGTGGCATTCGGTTTGGGCAGCGAGCGGCGCGGCGAGGAGGAGTAGGGTGGTCAGGGCACGGATCAGCATGAGCCGCACGCTACCGGGTTGTGGGCTGATGTCATGTCACAGGTTTGTGGGGAAGCGGGCGGTGTGCTGCGCAAGCGCCCGCTCGCCACTCCGCGGAACACCAGCCGGGCGAGCGCCTGCCCGTGGGATGGCTCAGCCAACAGGTGTTCTGGGCGGTTTATGGTGGCCAAGTCATTGCTTCGAATGAGCGGAGCGCCCGGCCCCCAAAGCGCCAGCCCGTCGGGGCGTCGTCGTCCATTGTCTTTCAGACCAATGGCGTTCCAACGAACGACCGCTCGCCCGGCGTTTTCATCGCTGTTCCGGCGTCAGAGCGGGCTGACTATAGGTTGGGTCTCTTGTAAGCAGGCACTGGTTGAACACACGGCTCAAAAGCACTTCTAATACATGGGCAGTAAGCGCGTCGGTTCTCAATTGACATAGCAGGACAACCCACGGGTCCACCGTGTCCAAATAGCCGTAGCCTTCGCCAATCATTTCGCTAGCCGCAAGGGTTCGGAAGTCCGATGCGCAGACACCGCGGTTTTCTTCTGGTAAACAAAGCCGCTCAATCGTGTCGGAAAGCGCTGAGCCCAAAAAGACGTTCGAAACAATCGCTCGATTTAGATCCCCTCGATCGAGCATGGCGGCGTAGTAAATACGACCGCCGATATCGAGGTGGAGGGCGGCGTCCGCCAGTTCACCAAACCTTGCGCTTAGAACGGCGCTGGATAACTGGTGAATTGCACTTCTCTCACTGTAGCGTACCGTCAGATTGATCAGAAACTGTTCGTCGGAAAGACCGTCCGACTCGAGGATGTACGTCTCCAGTTCGGAGCATTCCTCAATACTGGTTGCGGCTTCGATATTTAGAAAAGCCGCGTAGTCCCAGCACGCGTGCGCGCCGGCGCCTTCGCCGGTGGTGTCTTGCGCCGATGCTTCAGACGTGACGAGCAAGCCGCAGAACCAAACTCCAAGCGCAAGGAGTAGGAAGGATCTCTTCAACATGTGTTTCTGCTTTCAACAGCATTACTTTAGCGCGCGGCGGAAAGTCATCCATACCTGCGACTGGCGGAGCAGCCTAAACCCCCGAATGCACCGCCGGAGCCTGCAAGGCGCTGAACCCATAGTGCTTCAACCAGCGCAGATCGCTCTCGAAAAATGCCCGCAAATCCGGCACGCCGTATTTCAGCATGGCGATCCGGTCGATGCCCATGCCGAAGGCGAAGCCCTGGAACTCATCCGGGTCGACCCCGCCTGAGCGCAGGACATGCGGGTGCACCATACCAGAGCCCAAAACCTCCAGCCAATCGTCCCCTTCGCCCACCTTCACGGTGCCGCCTTCCCAGGAGCATTGGATATCAACCTCCGCCGAGGGTTCGGTGAAGGGGAAGTGGGACGCGCGGAAGCGGGTTTTGACCTTGGTGCCGAAATAGGCGGTGAAGAACTCCTCCAACACCCATTTCAGGTTCGCCATGGAGATATCGCGATCAATCGCCAGCCCCTCGATCTGGTGGAACATGGGCGTGTGCGTCTGGTCATAGTCCGCGCGATACACCCGGCCCGGCGCGATCACGCGGCAGGGGGCGCCATGCGCCTCCATATGCCGGATTTGCACAGGGGAGGTATGGGTGCGCAGCACATGGGGCGGGCGGTTATCGCCCTCGCGCCGGTGGGTGTAGAACGTGTCCATCTCAGCCCGCGCCGGGTGGTGGCCGGGGATGTTGAGCGCGTCGAAATTGTAGAAATCGGTTTCGATCTGCGGGCCCTCGGCAACCGAGAAGCCCATATCGGCGAAGATCGCGGTGGCTTCCTCGGTCACCTGGCTGACCGGGTGGATCGTGCCGCCGCGTCGGTGACGCGCGGGCAGGGTCACGTCGAGCCATTCGGCCTTCAGCCGTTCATCCAGGGCCGCATCGGCGAGCGCTGCTTTCTTGGCGGTGATCGCCGCGTTCACCTCATCTTTCAGCGCATTGAGTGCGGGGCCGGCCACCTGGCGTTCTTCGGGCGTCATCTTGCCCAACTCGCGCATCTTCAGGCTGATCTCACCCTTTTTGCCCAGGGCGGTGACGCGCAGTTCTTCCAGCGCGGCCTCGTCGGCCACATTGGCAATACGGTCAAGATAGGTTTGGCGCAGATCGTCCATGGTGCGGTCCCTTTTCATCCGAGCCCCTGCTATCGGGCGGCGCGGTGCAATTCAAGGGAGGGAAGCGTGGCGGATCAGGTTCCGTCCTTACCCGCAAAGGCCGATTTGCGCCCACGCACCTTCAAGACCCGGCGGCTGCCCTGAACCTGGCCGTTCTGGGCGGTGATGCTGGTGGGCGGCTGGGCCTGGCGCCGTTTCTCAAAGACCACCATGGAATCGTAGATGCGGATGCCGTTTAGCTCTTCGGCCATCGGATCGAAGGGGAAGCGCGCATCCTCATCGGTGTACCAGGAATGCATCGCGTCGATTTTGGATTTGGCGAATTCCATGAAACTGTCCGGCCGCAGATGACCGCCGCCAAAGCCAGGCCAATAGGAGGTATGGCAATCCTCGACCACATAAAGCCCGTTATCGGCGATATGGGGCCAAAGCGCTTCGAAACTGGCGATCTGATGGGCGTTGATGTGGCTGCCATCATCGAGGATCACGTCGAAGGGCCCATAGCTTTCCGCGATCCGCGCCAGGAAATCTGGATCGGCCTGATTGCCGATCTCAACCGTGGTGCCGGGTTCGGCCAGGGTCGCGCAGTCGGGATCGATATCGATAAAGGTCAGCTTGGAGCCTTCTGCGAAATAGGCTTTCCACATCGGGATCGAGCCGCCCTTGAACACGCCGATTTCCAGAAAACTGATCGGGCGGTTGCGAAAACGGCTGAATTCGCGCTCATAGACCTCGAAATAATGCGCCCATTTCATCAGCACGCGGTCATCGGTGCGGGTCAGGTAGTCTTTAAACCAGCTCATGCCGCATCCATCAGACAAATCGCATCGCGCCCGCGCACCGTCATGCGGGCCAGGGGGCCAAAGCGGCTGGGATCCTGCCGCAGATCGGGGAAAAGCGCGAAAAGCTCATCACGGGCGGCGCGTTCGACGGCACCTAGCGCCTCGGCGCCGGGGTAAAAGCTTTCGGCCAAAGCACCATCAGCGCGGATGATTTGATGCCGGTCGAACAGGATGTGGTGATAGGTGATCCGCGCGCAGGGTTGGCGGCGGATCGTGGTTCCATTGACCAAATGGCAGGCGGCCACGAGCATTTCATCCTGGCCAAACATCAACTCGGCCCGCCAGCCATGGATCAGCATCCGATGCTGGGGAGAGACGGTCAGGCGGGCGGTGTTCCCGATGGTGCCGGGGGCAAAGACGATGGGGGCAAAATCCCTCAGCGCGGCGACGGTGCGCGCACCCGTCCATTGAATGGCTTGCGGCCCGTCGTCTTCGGTCAGGACCAGATCACCGATGGCCAGGTGTTCCACCGCGCGCGGTCCGGTGGGTGTGTCGATCATCGTGCCGCTGGCAAAGCAGACGACGCCGGTGTCCCCTTCGCTGATCGCCTCATACACGGCCGTGCCGGGGGCGTTGGCGTTGAACTGGATCGAATAGGTCGCCTGGTTGGCATTGGTGGGCACCGGCACATTGACCGAGGTCGCACCCTGAGCCACGCCATCGGTTGCGGTGATGTTCTGCGTGCCCCGTCCAATGTCGTAAAAATCGACCACGCCGCCGCCGGGCGAGGTATCGACCAGCGCGTAAGCCTCGTAATTGGTTGACCCGCCGCCATTGGGATCGGTTAGCAGGATCGGAAAGAAATCCGCCGAGATCGTATAAGTGGTTTCGTTGGTCTGCGGATCGAAAACGACGATCACATCGGGATGCGTCAGCGGGATCGCAATGCCTTGGGTGCCGGTGTGCTGGTAGAAGCCCACGGTGAAATCTGCCGGATCGTCACCCGGGCTGAGCGCCACCTCAAGAAATTCGGATATGCCTGTGCTCGACGCCCACGCGTTCGAGTAGTGCATCTCGCTGATACGCGCCATGCGAACTCTCTGACCTCAATCTGCCACCCGTCTTGTGCGGGTGTGCTGGGGCGCAACCTAAAGGCTTTGGCCTGAAATCCGAAGCCATTTCGAAGCGAAGGGCAATTTGCCTGTGGCGCAAATGCAAAAAGGCCGCCCCAACGCGGGACGGCCCTAAACACTGGAAAGCTCAATCGCGGCTTAAAGCGCGGCCTTGGCTTGATCGACAATCGCGCCGAATGCTTCGGGTTCATGCACGGCCAGATCGGCCAGAACCTTGCGGTCCACCTCGATCCCGGCCAGCGCCAGACCGTTGATGAAGCGCGAATAGGTCAGGCTTTCATCATGGGCACGAACGGCCGCGTTGATGCGCTGGATCCACAGGGCGCGGAACTGGCGCTTGCGGGCCTTGCGGTCGCGGGTTGCGTATTGGTTCGCCTTATCGACGGCTTGGGTCGCGGTGCGGAAATTCCGCGAACGCGCGCCGTAATAGCCTTTGGCCTGATCCAAGACCTTCTTGTGGCGACGATGGGTGACGGTTCCACCTTTGGTGCGGGACATATCCGGGCCTCCTTAGCGGTCGTATGGCATGTAGGATTTGACGATCTTCGCGTCAGGGGCCGACAAGGTGGTCGTCCCGCGCGCGTCGCGGATGAATTTATTCGTCCGCTTGATCATCCCGTGGCGCTTGCCCGCCTGGGCGGCTTTCACCTTGCCCGAGGCCGTCATTTTGAAGCGCTTTTTAGCGCTTGATTTGGTCTTCATCTTCGGCATTTCCGTCTCCTACGTCTTAGGGTCGGTTCAGGCGCGTAGCGGCATGCCGTTTTAGGCCGGACGCACCGTTCGAAGCGCGCCGCATACAGCGGATTCTAAGCGCTGTCCAGAACCAGATGCGGTGTCGGGGCGGATTCTGCGACGATTCCGAATTTGCGCAGGCTGCGCTGGGCGGATACGGTCCGGCGAGTCAAAGCTTGGGGTTCTCATGTCCGACGCCAATATGTCCACGATTTCACCGCAGGCGCGGCGGCACAATGCGATGCGGCGCGAGGCGGTTTCCGCCCATCCCGACCTGCGCGCGATCTCGGGTCCGGAATGGCGCACTGTCTTTGCGCTGCCGATCTTGTTGGCATTGCATTGGGGGGTGGCTTGGGCGGTATCGGACGCGCCGCTTTGGGTGATCTTTCTGGTGGCCTTCACGGCGGGGCAAATCCTGATCCATGCCGCTGGGTCGTTGGTGCATGAAACGGCGCATAAGCTGATCTTCCGCCAGCCGGGCGCGAAGCTGGCCTTTGATCTGGGGTTGGAGGTGATCCTGTCCTCTTACGCCAAGCAGCTGACCTATCAGCATGAACATATCAGCAGCCATCATCCCCATATGGGCGATTACGAACGTGACTATGAGCACGAGGATATCTGCGCCTTTCAAGCGCGGATGACCCTGCGGGCCAAGAACCCCCGGTTGCAGCATCTAATGACGGCCCTGACGCTGTTTATCCACGCGTTGCCCTTGGGCTCGATCCTGGGCGATGGCGTGATTGCGCGGATGAATGCGCGCGCGTCGGGGATGCCGCAATCGGACCCGGATCGCGATATCGCTGCGACGAAACCACCGGCCTGGCAGGTGCGCCTGTTCATCGCGGTTTCGATCCTATCGAACCTGGTTCTGTTCCTGCTTCTGGGGCCCTGGGCGCTGCTCTACCACATTTGGGCGCTGTCGCTGTTTCTGGGCAAGCTGGGGGTTTGGAACCTGGGGCAATCCTTGTCCGAACATCAAGGCGCGGATGAGCAAACGCCAACGCGCAGCTATTACGGGTGGATGAATTGGCTGTTGTTCAACACCGGCTATCACAACGAGCATCACAGCTTTCCCAATGTGGCCTGGTCGCGTCTGCCCGAGTTGCACAAAGCCGCGCCCGAGGTGTTCGATAGCGAGGTGACCAAAAGCTATGCGGGCTATTGGCTGGATCACGTGCTGGGTGATTTCACCCCCTCGCGCCGATCCGCCATGCAGGAGGTTGACCAAACCGCCCGCTGCCAGGGCGCAGCAGGACAGGCTTAGCCGTCAGCGGCTGGCCCCGGCTGAGGGATGAATCCGGTCGCGGATCAGCCGCCAAGTGGCGACGATCAAGACGGCAGGGGCCAGGAAATAACCGGCGAAAAAGGCCAGAATTGCCACCGGCAGGCAGGCCAGCCAATCGCGGTCTGGGGCCAGGGTTCGAACAGCCAAAACCAGGATCAGCAGCGTCGCGCAAAACCCAATCAGGAACACCTGACCATAATAGTTGATCCCTGTCCCCAAGGCCAAAAGCCAGGAGGCCAGCTGCGCCAGTTCGAACCCGATCAGCGCGATGGCATAGGGCAGGGTCAGCCACAGCGCCTCTGCCGCCGTGGCGCGGGATCTCAAGACCAGCCGCGCGCCCATCCAAATCATCGCCGCGATGGCGAAGATGCGCGCAAGCTCCACAAAAGCCACGGTAAAGGCGCCAAAGGCACGCTTGCCTCCGGGCTCGACCGAGTGCGGAAAGGCCAGTGGCCCATAGGCCATATCGATGACCACCAAAACCAGGGTTGCGGCGATCAGCGCGTGAACCGCCACCGACCAATGCGGTGCGGCGTGGCGCATATCGGCGAATGATCCGATGGGGTTGTCGAAGAACTGGGCAACGGCCCGGGAAAACAGCGCAATCATAAAACACCCTCCAAAGGGTCAAAGTCGGTCTTGGGGCCGAGCTTCGCCACAGATATCGGGCAGGAACATGCGCGCTATGTGACGGGCAGATGGCGCTCGTTGGTTTTCCGAGAACAGTGTGTTTTGGCCATGCGCCTTACATCATGGGCGCGCCGGCTGAGGCAGCGGTGAAAACCCGGATGTAATCGCCCGGGCTCGACCCAGCCCAATAGACCCAAAGCCGATGCGGATCGTCCTCATCAATCCAGACATAATCACCCTGTTCCAAGCCCCGCAATTCCAGGCTCAGATAGGTAACCGAGGTGTTGGCCAAGAAATCCGTTGCGGCCATCGTATCTTGATAGGCCGCCACACCCAGGATCGGCGCGTCGAAATAGACATAGCCGTAATGGATGCCGTCCAAACTGTCGAAAAAGACATAATGGCTGGCCACAATAGTGCCCGCCGCGATGAACCCCCGTTCGCTACCGATATCGACGCGGATGGGTTCGATCAGGGTGATGTTTTGGTCTTCGTCAAAGGCATAAAGATTGTCGTCATCAAAGGTGTCGGCCCCGACCATGAAAGGATCGGTGGTTTCAAGTTTGACGAAACTGCCATTGCCCGATTGCTGCAAAATCTGCCCATCCAGCACCACGGCGAAGGCGGGCACAGCCAATAGAACGAACGCTGCCGCTATGGTCCAAAGACGCACTTGATCTTCCCCAATGAAGCCGGGTTTCCCGGACCAACCGTTGCCAGCGGGGCAAGGGCTGGCAACTAAACTCACCGTGATGAGGCCCCGCGCGGGGTTAATTCAAGATTTTCGCCGCCACATGGATAAAGGCATTGGGGATGTCCCAAAACCCGAGCCCTTGGGGCAGTTGCAGATGCACAAAGACAAACAGCCCAATCCCAATCGCCAAAGACAACATCGCAGGGATCGGCCAAATCCCGTTTACCCAACCCGCCAGAGCCGAGGAAAACCCAAAGACCGACACAATGGTCGCGATGACAATCAATATGTTCGGGTCAACGATCACTCAGGATCGGTGGCATAGATCAGCCTTTCGGCGCAAGGTGCCACGCGAATGATATTGGTCGACCCTTGCACGTTAAAGGGCACACCGGCGGTGACCAGGATCTGATCTTCCTCGGTCGCATACCCGCCTTGCCGCGCCGCGCGGGCGGCGGACACCACGGCCCCTTTGAACCGGGTCAGCTCACCCGTCAGATAGCAATGTGTGCCCCAGGTCAGGCACATGCGCCGCGCCACATCGGTCAGAGGTGTCAGCGCCAGGATCGGCACCCGCGGGCGTTCGCGCGCCACAAGGGCGGCGGTGTTGCCGGATTGGGTAAAGCAGCAGATCGCCTTGATATCCACTGTCTCCGCGATCTGCCGGGCCGCGCCGACGATGGCATCGGCGGTGGTGGATTTGCGCACGCTGCGCGAGGCATCCATGATTTCACGGAAATTCGGGTCGCTTTCGACCTCAAGCGCCACGTTGTGCATCGTGGTGACCGCCTCGACCGGAAAGCCGCCGGCCGCAGATTCGGCGCTGAGCATCACGGCGTCGGCCCCTTCATAAAGCGCGGTCGCCACGTCCGAGACTTCGGCGCGGGTCGGCATCGGGCTTTCGATCATCGATTCCAGCATCTGCGTGGCGACGATCACCGGTTTTGCGCCAGCCCGGCACTTGCGGACCAGGCGCTTCTGGATTGGCGGCACGTTCTGAACCGGCAGTTCGACGCCCAAATCCCCGCGCGCCACCATGATCCCATCGGACACGGCGAAAATCTCATCAAAGGCAGCGACAGCGGCTGGCTTTTCGATCTTTGACAGGATCGCGGCGCGGCCTTTGGCCAGCCCGCGCGCCTCTTCCACATCTGCTGCGCGCTGCACAAAGCTCAGCGCCAGCCAATCGACGCCCAACTGGCAGACAAACTCCAAATCCTTGCGGTCTTTATCCGATAGGGCCGCCAACGGCAGCACCACATCGGGCACATTCACACCTTTGCGGTTCGAAATCGGCCCGCCGGCAACGACCGTGCAATTGGCAAAATCAGCGCCGCAGTCTTCGACCTGCAGCCGCACCTTGCCGTCATTCACCAAGAGCCGCGCGCCAGGCTCCAACGCATCGAAAATCTCCTGATGTGGCAGCTGCACCCGGGTGATGTCCCCGGGCGTATCGTCCAGGTCCAGCCGGAACTTAGCTCCGGTTTCCAGGATATGGCCCTCATCCTCGGCAAAGACGCCGCAGCGCAGTTTCGGCCCCTGCAAATCGGCCAGGATCGCAATCGGGCGGCCCACATCATGTTCGACCTGACGGATGATTGCATGCCGCGCGCGGATTTCTTCGTGATCGCCATGGGACATGTTCAGACGAAAGACATCGGCCCCCGCCTCGAACAATTTGCGGATCATCTCATACCCATCCGACGCAGGGCCCAAGGTGGCCACGATCTTCACATTGCGGTCGCGTTTCATCGGATTTGGTCCTCTCGCCTGTCCGTCCTGGGAGATGTTTGCGCAAACATTCCCGTTTCCTGGTCTATGCCGCATATGCACGCGCACGACAACCGGCGGGCTCACCGCATCTGGTCATTCGTGGCACAAGCGCCTATTTCGAACGACTGTATGGGTTTCGATGACACGATAATGACGGCGCCGACGCATCCAGCTTACCAGATCGAAGGCGCATCTGGTCGCTCTCGCTGGGTGATCACCTGCGATCACGCCTCCAACCGCGTGCCGGAAGAGGTGGCAGGCGGCGATCTTGGCTTGCCGCCCGAAGATATGGCGCGGCACATCGCCTTTGATCCCGGTGCGGCGGGCGTGGCCCGTGCCTTAGCCCAGGCGCTTGATGCCCCGGCGATCTTTGCCCAGTTCTCGCGGCTTGTGATCGATCCGAACCGGGGCGAAGACGATCCGACCTTGTTGATGCGGGTCTATGATGGCTCGATCATCCCGGCCAATCGTCGCGCTGATGCGGCCGAGGTTGAGCGGCGGCTCGACCTTTTTCACCGCCCTTACCATCGTGCGGTCGCCCGCCTGATCGCCGATCGGCCCGACCCGGCTGTGGTCGCCATCCACTCCTTCACCCGGCAATTCCAAGGCCGCGCGGCGCGCCCCTGGCATGTGGGGGTGCTTTATGCCGAAGACACGCGACTTGCCCTGCCGCTTCTAGCGCGCCTGAATGACGAGGCCGATATCTGCGTTGGTGACAACCAGCCTTATTCCGGCCATCTGCCGGGCGATTCGATGGATCGCCATGGCGTGCAGCCGGGCCGCCCCCATGTGCTGATCGAGCTCCGCAATGATCTGATCGAGACCGAGGCGCAGCAGCGCGCCTGGGGCTTGCGCCTGGCCCCAATGCTTGACGCCGCGCTGCGGATTGCCCAGGTCTGACCAAAGCCCGTGACCCCAAGGAGACATGGCATGGATGATCAAACCCGCCTGGAACTTGAGGCCGCCACTTTTCGGCGGCTCTTGCAGCATCTCGACGAGCGTAAGGATGTTCAGAACATCGATCTGATGAATCTGTCTGGGTTCTGCCGCAACTGCCTCAGCCGTTGGTATGGCGAAGCGGCAGAGGCGAAAGGCATCAACCTGTCCAAGGACGCCGCGCGCGAGGTGGTCTACGGCATGCCTTATTCCGAGTGGAAAGAGAAATATCAGACCGAGGCAAGCGACGCACAAAAGGCCGCGTTCAAAGCGGCCAATCCAGGCCATTGACCCAAGACGCGGCCGGGCCAAACCCCGCTTTTGACTATGCGCCGCCGGATGTGCCGCTGGATTTGATCCATGAAGATCACGCGCTTCTCGTGGTCAACAAACCCGCTGGGTTGCTTTCGGTGCCCGGGCGCGGCGAACACTTATCCGATTGCCTGATCGCAAGGCTGCAAGCGGCTTTCCCCGAGGCGCTCTTGGTCCACCGCCTCGATATGGATACCTCGGGCGTCATGGTCTTCGCCCGCACGCCCCAGGCGCAGCGCCATTTGGGGCTGCAATTCGAAAAACGCCAAATGAAAAAGGTCTATGTCGCAAGGGTCTGGGGCGAGGTTTCTGAACCAGAAGGGCATATCGACCTGCCGCTCATTGTCGATTGGCCCAACCGCCCGCGTCAGCATGTGGATTTTGACACTGGCAAACCCGCCCAAACCGATTGGCGCCGGGTCAAAATCGAAAACGGCACCACGCGCCTGCGGCTGATGCCCAAAACCGGCCGCTCCCATCAATTGCGCGTGCATATGAAAGAAATTGGCCACCCGATCCTGGGCGATCCCTTCTATGCCCAAGGGCCTGCGCGCGATTTCCCGCGCTTGATGCTCCATGCCGAAAGCCTCAAACTCCGCCATCCCGATGGCGGCAAAGGCCTCTCATTCCGGGCCAAAACCCCGTTCTAACGGTGGCGTCCCTTCTTCATCTGGCCCAAAATACCCTGGGGGTGCGGGGGCAGCGCCCCCGCCGGTCGCCACCGAAGGGGGCGAACCCAATCATTCCCAGCCGGACACGGCCTTGGTTTCCAAGAACTCATGTAACCCAAAGGCGCCGCCTTCACGGCCATTGCCCGATTGCTTGTACCCCCCAAAGGGTGAGCCCTGACCAAAGCCCTTACCATTGGTCTCCACCATGCCCGAGCGCACCCGCCGGGCGACCCGGCGCAGTTTCTCCTGATCGCCGGTTTGGATGTAATTGGTCAGGCCGTAATCGGTGTCATTGGCGATGGCGACGGCGTCCTCCTCACTATCGAAGGGCAGGATCGATAGGACCGGGCCAAAAATCTCCTCCCGGTAGATCGTCATATCGGGCGTGACATCGGCAAACACCGTTGGTCGGATGTAATAACCACGGTTCAGGTTTTCGGGCCGACCAACGCCGCCTGCGATCAACCGCGCGCCTTCGTCGATCCCGACCTGGATCAGGTTCTGGATTTTATCGAACTGCACGCCGGACACGGCGGGGCCGATATGCCGACCTTCCTCGCTCGCGGGACCAACGGTGATCTTGGCCGCCGCCTCAGCGGCCTGTTCAACCGCTTCGTCATAGCGCGCGCGTTCGACCAACATTCGCGTCGGCGCGTTGCAAGATTGGCCGGTGTTGCGGAAACAGCGGATCACCCCGCTTTTCACCGCCTTTTCATCGGCATCGGCAAAGATGATATTCGCCCCTTTGCCCCCCAGCTCCAGGCTGATGCGCTTGATCGTCTCTGCCCCCGCCTTGGAGATCAAACGTCCCGCGCGGGTCGAACCGGTGAAGCTGACCATATCCACATCCGGATGCGCGCTGAGCTGGCTGCCGACCCCCACACCGTCACCATTGACCATGTTGTAGACGCCCTTCGGCACCCCGGCCTCATCCAGAAATTCACTGAACAGCACCCCGGACAGCGGCGCGATTTCCGATGGTTTCAGAACCATGGTGCAACCGGTCAAAAGTGCGGGCACAACCTTCAGCACGATCTGGTTCATCGGCCAGTTCCAGGGCGTGATCAGCGCGCAAACCCCAATCGGTTCATGCAGGATCTGCTCCCCCGGCGCCCAATCGCCCAAAGGATGATCCCACTGAAAATCGCGCGCGGCGCGCAAGAAGCCTTCGATATGCCAAGTACCTGCGCCGACCTGTTGTTGGCGCGCCAGATCAATCGGTGCCCCCATTTCCAGGCTGATGGCCTGGGCCATATCCTCCGCACGGGCGGTATAAACCTCCAGCAGCTTTTCGACCAAGCCGATGCGCTCTGCCGGGCTGGTTTGCGACCAGCTTTCGAATGCGGCTTTGGCCCCGGCCACGGCGGCATCGGTATCGGCCTGATCGCCAAGCGAGATTTGCGCGCAAACCTCCTCGGTCGAGGGGTCGATCACGTCAAAGGGGCGCGGCGCGGCGGGGGCGACCCACGCGCCATTGATGTAAAAGTTTTGGCTGTTCTGCATGGTCTCGTCCTCCCATGAAATCGGCGCGACCGTGGCAGGGGTTTGGGCCGGGTGCAAGGGGGGCTGGTCTGCCGCACACGATGTTTCAGAACGCGCGTTCGCGGGGCCCGGGCGCCGCCCAAGCGCTTGGTCTTTTCTACGCCCGCGACCGCCCGCCCCGGTGCAAGTGTCAGGGCAAATGCTTACCTAGGGGCCAGTGACCCGTGCCACAAACCTGAAGGAGCCACCTCATGTCTCTCCGCATCAACGACACTATCCCCGATTTGACCGTCGAAACCGATCAGGGCAGCTTTTCGCTGCATGAATTTGTCGGTGACAATTGGGCGATCCTGTTTTCGCACCCCAAAGATTTTACCCCCGTCTGCACCACCGAATTCGGGGCCGTTGCGCAATTGGCCGATGAATGGGATGCGCGCGGGGTCAAGGTGATTGGTGTCAGCGTCGATGGCGTTGAAGACCACAAGAAATGGAAAGGCGATATCGAGGCTGTTGGCGGTGCCAAAGCCGGTTTCCCGATCATTGCCGATGACGGTTTGGAGGTGTCGAAAGCCTTCGACATGTTGCCCGCCGAAGCCTATTTGCCCGATGGCCGTACCCCCGCCGATAGCGCCACGGTGCGCTCAGTCTTTATCATCGGGCCGGACAAGCAGCTGAAGCTCAGCATGACTTACCCCATGACCGTTGGCCGCAACTTTGCCGAGGTGCTGCGCGCCGTTGATGCGCTGCAAACCTCGACCAAGGAAAACGTCGCAACGCCTGCGAACTGGGTGCCCGGCCAGGATGTTGTCGTACCGGTCGCGGTCTCGGATGAGGATGCGATTGCCAAATACGGGTCGATCGACACCAAGCTGCCTTACCTGCGTATGGCGAAACTGCCGGGCTAAACTACCCGTCAAACCAGCACCGCCGGTCTTTGGGTCGGCGGTGCTAATCTTCTAGCTTTGCGGCCCAGATTTTGGCCCAGGCCCCAAGCGGCACCAGATGCCCATAAAGCGCCCGGCCGCTTTCCGTCACCTCATACCCTTTGTCGCCCCGTGTGATCAGTCCGGCGGCGCGCAACTCAGCCAAGCGTGTGTTCAGCACGCCGGGGGAGATGCTTTCGCAGTGATCCTGAAGCTCGCGGAAGGTGCAGGGTGCGTGCTCGTTCAGCACCCACAGCACCCCCATCGCCCATCGTCGGCCCAATAGATCGAAAAGCGCCATCACCGGCGCGCCGGATTTTGAGCCTCGGACAGGCTGGCCAGGTCTGGGAATACGGGTCATGCGATTTGCTATTCTTTTGGTAGCAACCTTCTGCTACAAAAACCATAGCAACCGTGAATCAAAAAAGGAAGGCACCGATGGAGTTAGAGCTTTGGATCGCGTTTGTCGCCGCAAGTGCCGTCTTGCTGGCGATCCCTGGGCCAACCGTGACGGTCGTGGCGGGGCACGCCCTGGGCTCGGGCCCACGGGCAGCTTGGGCCATGGTGCCGGGCGTTGTTGCGGGGGATTTTGTGGCGATGACGGCCTCGCTTTTGGGGGCGGGGGCGTTGCTCGCGGCCTCTGCCACGCTCTTCACGGCACTGAAATGGGTTGGCGCTGCCTATCTGATTTGGCTGGGGATCAAGCTTTGGCGCAGCCGACCCAACGCGACGTTGGATGGTCAGGCGGCCCCGGCTCAATCCCAGCGCGCCATATTCTGGAACTGCTTTGTGGTGACGGCCCTGAACCCCAAGGACATCCTGTTTTTCGTGGCCTTTCTGCCGCAATTCATCGATCCGACGCGTCCGGCCCTACTGCAATTCGCAATCTTGGAGATCACCTTTCTCAGCATGGTGGCGATCAACATCGCCCTTTGGTCGCTGGCGGCGGGCAAGTTGCGGCAACGTGTGGCACGGGCGGATCGGATGCGGCTGATGAACCGGCTTGGTGGCGGCTTTTTGGTCTCGGCCGGGTTGCTGGTGACCCGCGCGTGAAAAGCCCCGGGCGCGACCCGGGGCAAACTCCGTAGACCTGGCGGACCGGTTTAGGTCGAGGGGTAGAGATGGGCGGTCGAGCCGATCTCAACATGGTCGTAGAGGTCGATGACATGGGCATTGACCATCCGCACACAACCCGATGAGGCCGAGGTGCCAATCGACCAAGGCTGCGGGGTGCCATGGATGCGCAGATAGGTGTCGCGGCTGCCAACATAGAGGTAGAACGCCCGCGCACCGAGCGGGTTTTCCGGGCCGCCAGGAACACCATCAGCGAATTGGGCGTAAACCTCGGGCTCGCGCCGGATCATGTTGGCGGTGGGCGTCCAGGACGGCCATTCCGCCTTGCGGCGAATGGTAAAGGTGCCCGGCACATAAAGATCGGCCCGGCCAATCGCCACGCCATAGCGCATCGCGGTGCCGTCATCGCCAATGTGGTAGAGGTATTTCGCCACCGCATCGACATGGATATCCCCCGGCGTCATGCCCGGATTGTGCTGAACACGGGTCGGCATGAAACGCGGATGCAGGCCCCAGGGGTTGTTTGCCGCCGGGTCAGGATCGGGGCGCGTGACCTGTTCGTCGAACCCAACGGAATCCTGGGCAAACGCAGCACCAGCGATAGGCGCCGAAAACAGCGTAGCGCTGGTGATGATGAAGTGGCGGCGGGTTAGCATCGTCGTCGTCCTTGTGGCTCCGGCCCAAAGCGGGTTCGAGTCGGTTCGGCCCGCTTTTTGCCCCGACAAGGGGGGTGTGGACAAGTCTCAAGCCCGTATTGAGCGTTCACAAGCCCGTAAGGAAACCCGCTGTTGCATTGGTGGAACGCGTGCTAGCCCACCGGAAGTTCCGTGGTTGATTTCAATTCTTTCAACACAAATGAGCTGCGAACGGATTTCACATGGGGTGAGCACATCTGCGGGACCGTTAGGGGTTGCTAAGGGTTGCTAAGGGAAACTACGGCCCGCCAAAGGGAAGCTAAGGGAGACTAAGGACAACTAAGGGAAGCTAAGGACAGCCAAGGGAAACCGTGGCGTGGGTTAAATCCTGGTCAAATGCCATCAATAACCTGAAGCCAAGCAGCAAGCGCATTGGATTGCAGGCGATAGACCCCTTTGAGCGCGGGGTTTTTGGTCAAAAACCCGCTTTCGGTCAGTGATCGCAGAGCGTTATCGACAACCCTTTCAGAGATGCCAGAGCCCTCGACCACTTCTTTGCGCGTCCAGTCTTCGGCCCCGCGCGGCGCCACGAAGTAAAGCAACCGCCGATAGTCTTCGGACCCGATTTGCGAGACAAATCGTTGCCGGAAAAACTTTTCACCGATCTCGGAAATCGCCCGGTCACGGCAGGCGCTTACATCATCGACATCAATGATCCCATCGCTGTCGTGTTCGAACGCGGTATAGCAATAGTGTTGCAAAAAATGGGGATAGCCATCGCTTAGATCGGCCAGCATCCGGATGGCTTCTTCGCTGGCCGTAGTTTCCTGATCCGCAGTTTCATTACCAAATTCCAGGCCTGCTTCAATGGCTTCGACCCGTTCTTCTGCCGCCAGGGTTTTCAGGGTCACCGGCCGAAAGAGACGCAGGCCCGATTCATGATCTTCATTAAGCTTGTCCCGTAGGATGTCTTGCCCGGCCAAGGCCAGCATGACCTTGGAACTGCCCTGAATCTCCAAACGTTCGCAAAGGGATTTGCACCAAGTCGAAAGCCGCGCGCTGACAGGTGGGTCATCGGCCTCGTCCATCAAAATACACACGCCTTGAAATTTGCCGGTGCGTTCAACTTGCACCAGTTGGTCGATCAGTTCATCAAGCGCCTCATCGGGGTCCAACTCGGCTTCGCTGCGGTCGTAGCTGACGCCAAGCGCTTCCCACCGCGACAGGAAATCAAAGATTTGATGCAACCCGTCTTGTGCCGCTCGGTGTGGTCGCAGGCATTCCTTCAATCGTCGACCAATACGTCGGGTGATATCCTGATGGGTTGTGACGCCCGCCAAATCTGTCGGCAAGGTCAGGAAAGAGAAGCCAAGCTTATTTTCTGCGATACCGTCGCGGGCGAGCTTTTCGCCATATCCAAGCAGCGAGCTTTTTCCGATACCGCGCTCGCCGATGATCATCAAATGGGTCGGGCTGCCGTGGCGTGTTTGATTAAGCGCCTTCACCATCATTTCCAATTCGGGTTTTCGGCCCTCGAAACGGTGCGGGTCGGCAGTTTTGTCTGGAACAAAAGGATTAAAACGCAATGCGGACATAATGATGTTTGATAGTAAAAAGCCCCGGTGCTGTCACCGGGGCTTCTAAGCTTTGGAAATCAGGCTGGATCAGCCGTCGTTAGCGTCTTCTTTCTTGATCTCTTCGCCGCTCTCCTGATCGACCATCTTCATGGCCAGGCGGACTTTGCCGCGATCATCGAAGCCCAGCAGTTTGACCCACACTTCCTGACCTTCTTTCAGAACGTCGGAGGGGTGGTTCAACCGGCGGTTTTCGATCTGGGAGACGTGTACCAGACCGTCACGCTTGCCGAAGAAGTTCACGAAGGCGCCGAAATCGACGATCTTCACAACCTTGCCTTTGTAGATCTTGCCTTCCTCGGGCTCGGCCACGATGGAGTGGATCATCTCATAGGCTTTGGCGATGGCTTCGCCGTTGGGCGAGGCGATCTTGATGATACCGTCATCATTGATGTCGACCTTGGCGCCCGACACTTCAACGATTTCGCGGATGACCTTACCACCCGAACCGATCACTTCGCGGATCTTATCGGTGGGGATTTGCATGGTCTCGATCCGCGGTGCGTGGATCGAAAACTCCTGTGCACCGGTCAGCGCTTTGGCCATCTCACCCAAGATGTGCAGACGGCCCGCCTTGGCCTGAGCCAGGGCTTTTTCCATGATCTCGGGCGTGATGCCCGCAACCTTGATGTCCATCTGCAGCGAGGTGATGCCCGCTTCGGTCCCGGCCACTTTGAAATCCATGTCGCCCAGGTGATCTTCGTCGCCCAGGATGTCGGTCAGGATCCCGTAGGAGCCGTCTTCTTCCAACACCAGACCCATGGCGACACCTGCAACCGCTGCTTTCAGGGGCACACCAGCGTCCATCATCGACAGCGACCCGCCACAGACCGAGGCCATGGAGGAGGAGCCGTTCGATTCCGTGATCTCGGAAACCACGCGGACGGTGTAGGGGAAGTCGGTGGCCGCAGGCAGAACCGCCTGCAACGCGCGCCAGGCCAGTTTGCCGTGGCCAATCTCACGACGGCCCGGAGGGCCCACGCGACCGGCTTCGCCGACCGAGTAGGGCGGGAAGTTGTAATGCAGCAGGAAGTTCGATTTGAAGTTCCCGTGCAGCGCGTCGATGAATTGCTCATCATCGCCGGTGCCGAGCGTGGTCACGACCAGACCTTGGGTTTCCCCGCGGGTGAATAGCGCCGAGCCATGGGTGCGCGGCAGGACCGAGGTTTCCGACACGATGTCGCGAACCTCGTCGAGCGCGCGGCCATCAATGCGGCGGCCATTTTTAACCACGTCCGAGCGCAGAACGGTCGATTCCAGCTTTTTCAGGGCCGAGCCGAGGTTTTCGTCCTCAAGCTGCTCTTCGCTGAGCGATTCCTTGATCGCCTCTTTCGCGGCAGCAACAGCGGCCTGACGTTCCAGCTTGTCGGTGATGGCGTACGCATCGCGCATCTGCTGCTCGCCTGCGGCGGAAACAGCGGCGTAAAGCTCCGAATAATCCGGGGCTGCAAACTCGAACGGTTCTTTTGCGGCGTCTTCGGCCAGCGAGATGATCAGGTCGATCACCGGCTGAATCTGTTCATGCGCAAAGTTCACCGCACCCAGCATTTCGGCCTCGGTCAGCTCGTAAGCTTCCGATTCCACCATCATCACAGCGTCTTTGGTGCCGGCCACAACCAGATCAAGGCGCTGATCGGGGTTGTTGCGCAGGTCGTGCATGTCATCGACGGTGGGGTTCAGGACGTATTCGCCATCCTCAAACCCAACGCGGGCACCGGCAATCGGGCCACGGAAGGGTGCGCCGGAGATCGTCAACGCGGCCGAAGCGGCGATCATCGCCACGATGTCGGGGTCGTTGACCAAATCGTGACTTAGCACTGTGCACATCACCAGCACTTCGTTTTTGAAGCCAGGCACAAACAACGGACGGATCGGACGGTCGATCAGGCGGGCGGTCAGCGTCTCTTTCTCGGTCGGCCGCGCTTCGCGCTTGAAAAAGCCGCCCGGCACTTTACCAGCGGCGTAGTATTTTTCTTGGTAATGCACCGTCAGCGGGAAGAAATCCTGCCCCGGCTTCGGCTGCTTGGCGAAGGTCACGTTGGCCATGACCGAGGTTTCGCCCAAAGTGGCGATAACAGAGCCATCGGCCTGACGGGCCACGCGCCCGGTTTCCAGTGTCAGCGTTTCTTCGCCCCACTGCATTTCTTTCTTCGTGATATCGAACATCAAAGATTTCCTATCGAGGAGCGCACCCAGGCGTATCCCGGGTCTCCCGTGTCAATGGCGGCCCCATTGCCGCCGACCCCTGTTCCTTACATGCGTGCGCCGGGGTCGAACGCATCGTCTCAGATAGGCGGGCGCATACACAGGTCTGCGCGAAAATGAAAGCGGCAATGCGCTGCGGCCGCAGATCGGTTTGCGACCAAACTGACCCGACCCAAATGCGCCGACTTTGTTTAACAATCGAAATACAGAGCGCCCGAAGGCTGCGCGGCTTGACGAGAATGACAAAAAGAAAACCGCGCGCCCCATCGGAGCGCGCGGTTTGAAACTCGGATATGTCCGCCAATTAACGGCGAATGCCCAGGCGGCCGATCAGGTCGGTATAGCGGCCTTCATCCTTGGCTTTCAGATAGTCCAACAGCTTCCGGCGCTGTGCGACCATCATCAGAAGCCCACGGCGTGAGTGGTTGTCCTTCTTGTGGGCCTTGAAATGCTCGGTCAGGGTCGAGATACGGCTGGTCAGGATCGCGACCTGCACTTCGGGTGAGCCAGTGTCGCCCTCTTTGGTCGCGTATTCCTTCATCAGGCGCTGTTTTTCTTCAGCAGTAATCGACATCGGGGTCTCCTTTGGTTGAAGGGTGATGGCGCAAGCCGGGATGTCGTCCAGCAAGGCCCGTGGAGAAGTTGGCGCGTATAAGCACCTTTGCCAGGTTTGGAAAGACCCAATCGCGCGACTGGATCAAGGCAGATCAGGCTCGCCGCAAAATCCGCGAAAAAATCGCGGTGAATTTGATCTGGCTTAACCCGGACACTTCAGATTTGTGTAAAGCTTTGAGCCGAAATTGGGGACGAGTCGCAGGTTTGCGGCCGCCCGATTTAAGGCCAAGTCCCGCGCAGTTCTTGCCGGGGTCTCGGTGACGTGTCGTCAGAAGGCGATGACAGAGGCGCGAATAGGCGCCCGTCGTGACGATACATCACAAAGGGACGTTTCAAATGCTGGCCGCTGGTGGACTCATCGCATTGCTCTTGGTTGGGTTTATTGCCGAAGGGGTGATCCTGTCCGAAAACAAAGAGGATGAGGAAGAAAAAGACCCCAATCTTGAAGAGGATGGGGTCGAAGACGCGCCCAAAGTCACCTCGGGCACGGGCATCGCAGATTTCCTTTTCGGTAGTGATCACGCCGACCATATCGAGGCGCGCGCAGGTGATGACACCGTGCATGGCGGCGGTGGCGATGATTATTTGCATGGCGATGACGGGGACGACACGCTCGATGGTCAAGCTGGGAATGACACCTTGGTGGGCGGCAAGGGTGATGATGCGTTGCGCCTTGGCGCTAATGATGTGGGTTTCGGCGGGCCTGGTGCCGATCTCTTTCGGGTCACCAACACCGCGGCCAATGAAGAGGGTGACACCATTGCCTGTGTCTCGGATTTCGAGTTGGGTAGCGATCAGCTGGTGCTGGATTTCCCAGGGGGCGCTGCCGATACGCCAGAGATTACATTCGATTGCGATAGCAACCCCGGCAGCACCTTGGTTCTGGCCGATGGGGTGCCCGTCACCTTGTTGGATGGCACGCCCCAAATCTCGATGACCGACCTGCAAATCCGCATGGCCGAGGATGGGATCGTCGGCATGGGTTCGGGGAATGATGCGTCTGGCGCATATGCCGGGGCGGATTTGATGGACGGCGGCACCACCGATGATCTGCTGCGCGGGCGCGCTGGCATGCATCACCAGTTTGACAATGGCCAAGACGCGATAACCGGTGGCCACGATGCGGATCTGCTGCAGGGGGGCCGGGGCGATGACGCGCTCTTCGGCAATGAGGGCGACGATGTGATCGCGGGCAAGACGGGTGCTGACGAGCTTTACGGCGACGCGGGCCATGACAGTTTGTCGGGTGGCGAGGGTACGGATTTCCTAAGCGGGGGTGAGGGTGATGACAGCCTCAGCGGTGGCACGGGGTCTGATCTTCTATTCGGTGGTGATGGGGACGATACGCTTGAGGGCGACGCGGGCGGCGATTTCCTGCAAGGCGGTTTGGGCGCGGATTCCCTGTCAGGCGGCGATGGGAACGATCGCTTGGATGGCACCTTTACGCTCGGTGATGCGCTTTTCGGCCCCTTCGACGAGGATGCGGCTGACACTTTGGATGGCGGATCGGGGGATGACACGTTGCTGATCGGGGCGGGGGATGTCGCCACGGGCGGCGATGGGGCTGATACCTTCATCACCGGCAGCTATGTCGAAGCCGCGGATCTAGCCGGAACCGTCACCGACTTTGACCCAAGCGTCGACGTGATTGAGGTGATGTATGACCCCGGTTTAACGCCGAACCCGGTGCTGAGTGTGGCTGATCACAGTGATGCAGGCGGTGCCGATATTCTGCTGAACGGCAAGGTGATCCTTTCGGTCACCGGTGCCCAGGGGCTGACCGTGGATCAAATCGACATGCGCGCGGTCACATTCGATCCGGTGCCTGAACCCGCCTGAGCGCTCAGGCCAAGAAATGCGGCAGCACGGCGTCCAATACGGCCTGTGGTGCCTCTTCCATGGCGAAATGTCCGCAATTGTCGATCTCAACGCCCGTCACATCATCGGCCCAAGCCTGCCAGGCGCCAAGCGGGTTGCCGCTGCGCGCGGGAAAGCCACCTTTGGCCCAGATAAAGCGCAACGGGGC
The DNA here is from genome assembly GCA_965229695.1 of Paracoccaceae bacterium. GTDB lineage: Bacteria > Pseudomonadota > Alphaproteobacteria > Rhodobacterales > Rhodobacteraceae > JANSYL01. Next base: position 1,342,215 of record OZ245921.1, on the reverse strand, counting down.
CGTGATGCGCGCGCCTGCGGCTTTGTCCACCTCGTCCAATGCACGGTCAAAGGTGGCCCCGGATCGGTAATCATTGCACATGGCGGCGACCCGCGCGGGATCGGCCCCTTGGGCGCGATAGCTTTCCAGTGCGGGGCCTTCGAAGACAGCTAAATCTTTGTCAACGGTCCAACTGGACAGGGTCCAATCGATGTAGCCTGGCCCATCGGCCAGGATCATGCGCTCGGGCAAAGGTGCGGCTTGAGCCAAAAAGGTCCAATGATAGGCGGCCATGGCCAGATCGGCGTTCCACGCGGCCCAGAAATCACCGGTCGGCACCACCTCGATGATCCCAAGCCGATCCAGCCGGTCGGGATGATCCAAAGCAAACCGATAGCTGACACGGGCACCACGATCATGGCCCAGAATATGCGCGTGCGCGATCCCAAGCGCATCCAACAAACCTAGAATATCCTTGGCCATTTCGCGCTTCGAATAGGCGCGGTTTTCCGCATCACCCGCTGGCGTATCGCTGTCGCCATAACCCCGCAAATCGGGGATGATCACATCAAAATCTTCGGCCAGGCGCGGGGCGACCTTGCGCCAGCACATGTGGTTTTGCGGAAACCCATGCAGCAGGACCAGCGGCTTGCCCGCGCCCGCGCGATGTACCGAAAGCTCGATCCCATTGGTTGCGACACGTGTTTCGGTGAAACCCTCGATTGCCATGCTGATGCCTCCGCTCTGATGGCTGCAGCGTGACGCCCTGGCGGGGCGGCGTCAATCAGCGGGCCAAGCCATGGGTTGCACGGCATAGCCGATGTAAAGCGGATGCTTGGGGTGACCCGCTTTGGACAGGCCCAGATGGAACAGCGGCGTTTCGCTCGCGCGCAGCAGCGCCTCGACCTGGGGGCCACGATCAAGATGCGCACCATGGGTGCCCCAGGCGCAAATCACCTGATCGGCCCAATCCAGGCTTTCCTGGATCGCGGCATCGTTGAGCGGCCCAATCGGGTCTGGCGCCGCGCGCATATCGCGCGGGTCGGTGGCGCGATAGGCAAAGATGTTCAACACCCGAAAGGCCCCAAACCCAAGCGCCCGCGCCCGGCGTTCGCACCGTTCCACCGTGGGATCATTCTGCACTTCGGTCGCGGTGGAGGGGTTGAGCATGATGAAAAGCGCCCGTTTGCCTTCTGCATCCCAAACACGGGTCAGGCTGTAACGGAACGCTTCGCAATCCGAATATTCGGCCACGCTGGCGGCATCGTCTTTCTGATGATGGCGGGTGATCATGGCAGACTTATCGCAGCCCCGCACTGGCGCGGAAAGGCCCGATCATAGGTTGAATACCCGCTCTGGGTGCAACTGGCCGGCGCGAAACCGGCCCACGGCGATTGGATTGCCGTCGAAAGAGGCCCAGGCCAAATCGCCATACTCCACATCCCCCGGCAAGACATCGCCCGGATTTCCGTTTTTCAACCGAGCCGCCCCGGCGGCCGTGGCGCGCAATTCAGGCAGATCGAACAGGCCCAAGGCGATGGGCCGGAGCAGCGCGTCAATCTCGGGCGTGCGGGCAAGGGTCTCGATCTGGTCAAAGCCCACCGCAGCCTCCAGATCGAACGGCCCCACCCAGGTGCGGCGCAAAGCAAGGACATGGCCAAGGCTTCCCACCGCCTCTGCCAAATCGCGTGCGATGGACCTGACATAGCCGCCTGATCCGCAAACAAACCGCAGCTCTGCGTGGTCGGGATCGGGCCGGGCGGCCAGTTGCAGGTCATCGACATATAGATCGCGGGCGGAAAGCTCGAACGCGGCCCCGTCGCGCGCCAAGTCATAGGCCCGTGCCCCATCAAGCTTCACCGCTGAAACGCGTGGCGGCACCTGCCGGATATCGCCGGTGAATTGGGGCAGGGCGGCCCTGATCTCGTCATCGCTGGGGCGCGTATCGCTGGTTGCGATGACGGTGCCCGAGGCATCATCGCTATCGGTGGCCGCGCCAAAGCGCATGGTGAACTCATAGGCTTTCAGCGCGTCACCCAGATAGGCGATGGTTTTGGTCGCCTCGCCCAGGGCCACGGGCAGAATGCCGGTCGCATCGGGATCAAGCGTGCCGGCATGGCCCGCCTTTTTGGCCTCGAACGCCCATCTGACTTTGTTCACCACCGAGGTTGAGGTGATGCCCGCCGGTTTATCGACGATCACCCAACCGGAAATGTCGCGGCCTTTGCGCTTACGGCCCATTCTCTGCCCTTCTTTGCTGCGCGGCGCGCGGATTTATCCGCCGTTTCTGGCCGCGTCAACAACCGTGCCGATGATCGGCCCCACGGGCAGGCCCACATCTACCCGGTCAATCCCCGGCGCATAAAGGCGCGATACCCGGCCATCGAAGTAAAGCGCGTTTGGAACCTCCAGATGGTCGCGGAAAAACCGGGCGAAATGGTGGAAGTTTACCGGTTCGTCAGAAATGACCAGATGCATTTGCTGTCCGGTCACATCGATGCCCACACCGTTGCGGATATTGCGGCTGCTGCCATTGGGAATGAAACGCGGGTGCAGCGCCCCGTCGATCACCAGCATCGGCCCGGATTGGGTGGCATGGGTACAATCCGGCGGGCTGTCGGCAAAGCTGCGGCTTTCGACGATCGCGGCCTGGTCATCCTGCAAGCACAGCACGCCATTGGGCAACAGACCAAAGTTGCCGGGCCCATCCGATGTGATGATCCGCATTTCTTGTGCACCGTCTTCGACATAAAGGCCCACGGGCGCGCGATCATCGTGGAACATGCCTGCATTCATGGCGATGCCAAGCGATTGCCCCTCGGGCAGGTTCTGATCGACCCGCGCGAAGGAACCATAGATCGCCCCGCTATCATCGCGCAGAAACAGCCGCACCTCATCCTGGCTTAGGTCAATGGCACAGCTGGTGAACCGGGCATCGTCAAAGACGACCTGTTCACAGGCCAGCGCGGGCAAAGCCCACATAACCGAAAGATATGCCAGGTAGCGGATCATACCTCGGGCCCGTCATCCCGATCCAAATCGCGGCGCACGGCGTCTTGTGCGAAAAGCCTGCGGGTTTCGTCCATCTGGTCGAAGGTCTCATCGATGACAAAGCGCAGATCGGGCGCGTACTTCAGCGTCATGTCTTTCATCAAGGCGCGACGCAATTCACCCCGGTTGCGCTTGAGCGCCTGGATCGCCTCGTCTCGGCCGCCGCCGCCAAGCGGCATGACGTAAACCGTCGCAATCTTCAGATCGGGCGAGGTGCGCACCTCGCCAACGGTGATCGACATCGCATTCAACTCGGGGTCGTGTACCTCGCCCCGTGCCAAAACGGTCGATAGCGTGCGCCGGATCAACTCACCCACGCGCAATTGGCGCTGTGACGGTCCGGGGCCATCGTGGAATTTGTTCTTGCCCATCTCGGGTCTCCTTTCCTTGGCAGGTAAGCGATGCGCGCCCGCCTCGCAAGCGACGGGTTTTCGTGGCGGCGTGGTTCGGCTAGGAGAAAACCCGCGCATTCGGTCGGAGGCAGAGATGACAGACAGCATTGGCGTTGCAGTGATGGGCGCATCGGGCCGCATGGGCCGGATGCTGATCGAATGCGTGACCGCAGCGCCCGATATGCATCTGGTTGGCGTGACCGAACGCACTGGGCATGACTGGGTTGGGGCCGATCTGGGAGAGGCTTTGGGCGGTGTGCGCAGTGGCGTGCGCGTTTATGACGATCCGTTGGATGTGATCGTGAAAGCGCAGGCGGTGATTGATTTCACCTCACCCCAGGCGACGGTGGATCATGCGCTTCTGACGGCCCAGGCGCGTACCGTGCATGTAATCGGCACCACCGGGTTTGAAGAGGCGCATCTGGCCAAGCTGACCGCCGCGGCGCGGCACGCCACCATCATCCGCGCGGGCAATATGAGCTTGGGGGTCAATCTGTTGACCCTGCTGACCCGTCAGGTCGCCGCCGCCCTGGATGAGGATTTCGATATCGAGATTGTCGAGGCGCATCACGGCGGCAAGGTTGATGCGCCCTCGGGCACCGCCCTGATGTTGGGCGAAGCCGCAGCGGCAGGCCGCGATGTCGATTTGGCCGAGGTTGCGGATCGCGGTCGCGATGGTATCACCGGCGCGCGCGGCAACGGGCAGATTGGCTTTTCTGCCATTCGCGGCGGCGACATTGTGGGCGAGCATGACGTGATTTTTGCCGGGGCTGGCGAACGCATCGTGTTGCGCCATATCGCCAGCGATCGGCTGATTTTCGCCCGTGGTGCGCTGAAAGCCGCGCGTTGGGGGCAGGGCAAGGCACCCGGCGAATACAGCATGGCCAGCGTCCTCGGCCTGGCTTGATCCGGGCTAAAGCCTCGCTACATCGCCATGGCGAAGGGTGGTTAGGGAGCCTTCGCCGTGCAAAACCTATCTCGTATCCTGCCTGCCTTTGTGTTGGTCGTGACCAGCCTGATGGCAACCGCTCTGCCGGCGGCGGCGGAGTTTAACACCGTCACCTCGCGCAGTGATTTTGAACAGCTTGTGCAAGGGCGGGAACTGCGCCGCTTTGGCATCCGCCTGACCGTCACCTCGGATGGACAGATTGTCGGGCGTGCCTTTGGCGGCGATGTGCAAGGGGCCTGGCGTTGGGAAGATGGCTATTTCTGCCGCGATCTTTTCTATCGCGGCGATGATCTGGGCTATAATTGCCAGATGGTGCAGGTGCGGGGGGATACGCTGCGCTTTACCACGGATCGCGGCACCGGGATTTATGCTGATCTGACGTTGCGCTAGCCCCGGGTCAAAAATCGACCGCGATGCCCTTTTTTTCCCAATCGCCGTAACGTACCGGCTCGGGGCCGTCGCGCCCGCCCAGTTCGGTCGGCAATTCCAGTTCTTTCTGGGCTTTGCGCCGCGCCTCTGCCTCGGCCAGCGCACGCTTTGCTGCCGGGGGCAGATCGGTTTTGGGGTTGTCGGACATCGCGCGGCTCCTTGCCTGGGGGCTGTCCCTGATATACGCCGCCAAGCTTGTGACACAAGCGACAGGCGGACGCATTGGATAGTGGAGTGGCAGCACGGCTCGCGGCCTTGCGGGCGTTGGATTGGGTTCTGCGTGAGCGGCGGATGCTGGCACATCTGCGCCCCGACCCAAACCTGGCGCCCGAGGATCGGGCACGGGCCCAGCGCCTGACATTGATAGTCTTGCGCCATGTCGGCCCGTTGGATGCGCTGCTGAAAACCTTTCTGGACCGCAAACCGCCAGGCGCCGCCAAGATGGCGTTGCGCCTGGGCGCGGCCGAGCTGTTGATCGACGGGCAAGACGCCCATGGGGTGGTCGACAGCCTGGTTGCCGCGATGAAAGCGCGCCGACAGACCGCGCGCTTTGCCGGTTTCATCAACGCAGTGCTGCGCAAAGTGGCAGAAGACGGCCCAGCCCTTTGGGCCGAGGCCCCACCGCAGCGATTGCCGGGCTGGATCGGGGGCGAGCTTAAGAAGCGGTTTGGGTTTGACACCGTGCGCGCCATTGAACGCGCCCATGCCAAGGGCGCGCCGGTCGATATCACAGCAAAGCGGCCCGGTTTGAAGCTGCCGGGGGCCGAGCAGCTTCAAACCGGCAGTCTGCGCTTGTCTGCCGGGCAAAAGGTGACAGCACTGCCGGGATTTGCCGAGGGCGATTGGTGGGTGCAGGACACGGCCGCCGCCTTGCCCGCGCGGCTGTTGGGGGATGTGTCCGGGCAAAAGCTGCTGGATCTTTGCGCCGCGCCGGGCGGCAAGACCATGCAACTGGCCGCCGCCGGGGCGCAGGTGACCGCCCTGGATCTGTCAGAGGACCGCATGGGCCGTTTGCGCGAAAACCTGGCGCGAACGGGGCTAAGTGCCAAAACCGTCGTGCAAGATGTGTTCGACCATCAGGGCCAATATGATGCGATCCTGCTGGATGCGCCCTGTTCGGCCACGGGCACCATTCGTCGCCACCCCGATCTGCCTTTCGTGAAAACCCCGAAAGAAACCGAGGCTTTGACGCGGCTGCAAATGCGCATGCTCGATCACGCGCTGACACTGCTACGCCCCGGCGGGCGGATGGTTTATTGCACCTGTTCGCTGTTGCCGGTCGAGGGGGAGTTTCAGATCAAAGCCGCCCTGAAGCGCCACGAGACGCTTAAGGTCATTCCAACCGACCCAATCGCCCTTGGGGGCGATGCCCATTGGGCCAGCCCCGAAGGCGGTCTGCGCCTGCGGCCCGATTATTGGCCGGAGCGCGGCGGAATGGACGGGTTTTACATGGCGCTGATGGAGGTCGCGTGACAGCTTGCCCAAGCCTCAGTATCCTTGGACAAATTGAGTCTGAGCAGACCGGGCCAACGCATGCCTGATACCTCCTCTTCTTTGGCCTCAGCCTCCGGGCGGGTGCGCAGCGCCGATCGGTGGGCGGCTTGGCGCGCCGGGTTCGGACCGCGCATTCGCGGGTTCCAGTCACAGCCCGAGCCACGGTTTCTGGGCGTCGCGGCGCGCGGTCGCCAGCTAATGGCGGGCAATCTGCGGCTTGGCGGGCAATTCGTGCAGGCCGAAGGACGCTCGCCTTGGGATATTCCACCACCCAGTGATGGGTTCGCAGATGCCTTGCACGGGTTTGAATGGCTAGATGATTTGGCCGCCGTGGCGGAGCCACCAGCGCGCAAGCTGGCGCAAACTTGGTTGCGGGATTGGTTGCGCCGCTATGGGCGTGGGCGCGGGCCAGGCTGGACCCCTGATCTGACGGGGCGGCGGCAAATCCGCTGGATCACCCATGCGCTGTTTTTGATGAACGGTCAGGCGCAGGACGACACCAAAGCCTTCTACCGCGCCTTGGCCCGTCAAACCGGCATGCTGTCATCGCGTTGGAAGCAAACCACGCGCGGGTTGCCACGGTTCGAGGCGCTGACCGGCCTGATCTATTCCGGCTGCGCGCTGACGGGGATGGAGGGGCATCTTAGGCCAACACTGCGGGCGCTGGCGCAAGAATGTTCGGTCGAGATTGATGCCCAAGGCGGGATCGTCACCCGAAACCCCGAAGAACTGTTGGAGGTCTTCACGTTGTTGACCTGGACGGCTTCCATCCTGCGGGAAACCGGGAAAGAGCCTGACCCGGCGGTGAACACAGCCATTCTGCGCATCGCGCCAACCCTGCGCAGCCTGCGCCATTCCGATGGCAGCTTGGCCCGGATGCATGGCGGCGGGCGGGGCGCGCCGGGGCGGCTGGACCAGGCGCTGGCGCAATCCGGCGCGCGCCCGGCGCGGGTGCGCGGCCTGGCGATGGGATTTGCGCGTCTGGGTGGGCGCGGTGTGTCCCTAATCGTTGATGCCGCGCCACCCATGGGCGGGCCGCGCAGTTTCAACGCCCATGCCTCGACCCTGGCCTTCGAGATGACCAGTGGCCGCCGCCCGGTCGTGGTCAGCTGTGGGGCCGGAAAACGCTTCGGGCCGGATTGGCAGCGCGCTGGGCGGGCCACGGCCAGCCATTCGACGCTTTCGATTGAGGGCTATTCCTCGGCCCGGTTGGCGCGGGGCGCTGTGCAAGAGGTGCCCGAACGCCAAAACCTGATCGACGGCCCCGCAACAGTCGACGTGCAGGAAGCCCAGATGGAAACCGCCGAGGCCATTGTGCTTAGCCATGATGGCTGGCAGCGCACCCATGGGCTGTTGCACTTGCGGTCACTGACCCTGGAGCAGGATGGCGGGTTGCTGCGGGGTGAAGATGGGTTGGCCGCCATGACCGACCGAGATCGCGATACGCTCGACCGGCTCCTTGCCCGCCTGCCCGAGGATCGCGGCCTGCGCTATTCCCTACGTTTTCACCTGCACCCCGATGTTTCGGCCGAGATTGATCTGGGCGGCACGGCGGTTTCGATCCAGGTTGATCCCGAGGAGACCTGGGTTTTCCGCCACACCAGCGCGGCAGAGCTTTCCTTGCAGAACTCATTTTACTTCGATGCCAACCGCCTGCGTCCGCGCGCGACAAAACAGATCGTTCTATCCACGCGGCTGACGGGCTATGGCAGCGCCATAAGCTGGAGCTTGGCAAAACCCGTTGGGTTCTTGCCCGCGCCCCGAGGCGATGACTGACGATCCAAAGGACACCTTTGCCCATGACCGACCTTGTGCCGATCCGCCGCGCACTGATTTCCGTTTCCGACAAGACCGGTTTGATTGAACTCGGCCAAGGTCTGGCCGATCTTGGGGTCGATCTTGTCTCGACGGGCGGCACAGCCAAGGCATTGCGGGATGCGGGCCTGACGGTGACCGATGTGGCCGAGATCACCGGTTTTCCCGAAATGATGGATGGGCGCGTGAAAACGCTGCATCCGATGGTGCATGGCGGGCTGTTGGCCCTGCGTGACGATGGCGATCACGTCGCGGCGATGGACGCGCATGGGATCGGTGCCATCGATCTGCTGATTGTGAACCTTTACCCGTTTGAGGCGACGGTCGCCGCCGGCGCGGATTATGCGACGGCGATTGAAAACATTGACATTGGCGGGCCCGCCATGATCCGAGCGGCGGCCAAGAACCATGCCTTTGTCACGGTGGTCGTGGACCCCGATCAATATGGCGCGCTGACCACCCAATTGGCCGAGAATGCAGGGCAAACCAGCTTTGCGTTCCGCCAGCAGATGGCCCTGGCCGCTTACGGGCGCACGGCCACCTATGATGCGGCGGTGTCATCTTGGATGGCTGATGCGACGGGCACGCAAGCCCCGCCCTATCGCGCCTTTGGCGGCAAGCTGGCCCAGACCATGCGCTATGGCGAAAACCCGCATCAGGGCGCCGCGTTTTACACCGATGGCAGCCTGCGGCCCGGCGTGGCCACGATCACCCAGCATCAGGGCAAGGCGCTGAGCTATAACAACATCAACGACACCGATGCCGCTTTTGAACTGGTGGCGGAGTTTGATCCTGCCCATGGCCCTGCCTGCGCGATCATCAAACATGCCAACCCCTGCGGTGTGGCGACGGGTGAAAGCCTGGTCGAGGCCTACCGCGCCGCGTTCCACTGTGACCAGACCAGCGCCTTTGGTGGGATCGTGGCGCTGAACCAAAAGCTCGACGCCGCAACGGCCGAAGAAATCGTGCAAATCTTAACCGAGGTTGTCATCGCGCCCGATGCAGATGACGAGGCCAAGGCGATTTTTGCGGCCAAAAAGAACCTGCGCTTGCTGACAACCGGCGCATTGCCCGACCCGCGTGCCGTAGCTTTGATGGCCAAGCAGGTGGCCGGTGGCTATCTGGTGCAGGACAAAGACACTGGCTTTGTGGCGGATGATGATTTGAAAATCGTCACCAAACGCGCGCCGGATGCACGCGAGATGGCAGATTTGCGCTTTGCCTGGCGGGTGGCCAAACATGTGAAATCGAACGCGATTGTCTACGCCAAGGATGGGGCCACCGTCGGCATCGGCGCCGGTCAGATGAGCCGCGTGGACAGCAGCCGCATCGCCGCCCGCAAAGCCGCCGATATGGCCGAAGCTCTTGGATTGCCGCAAAGCCCGGCCAAAGGCGCTGTTCTCGCCTCCGACGCTTTTTTCCCCTTTGCCGACGGGCTTCTGGCGGCGGCTGAGGCGGGGGCGACCGCGGCGATCCAGCCCGGCGGCTCCATGCGCGACGAGGAGGTGATTGCCGCCGCTGATGAGGCTGGTTTGGCAATGGTCTTTACGGGGATGCGGCATTTCCGGCACTAAGGCAGTGAAAGGAACCCGATCCATGCGGCTTGTGGCCATATCAGCACTGATCGTTTTCGCGCTTGATCAGATCAGCAAATGGGCCGTTGTGCACTGGGCGGGTCTGGCCGAACGCGGGCAGATCGACGTGTTCCCACCTTATCTGGTGTTTAAGATGGGCTGGAACACCGGCATCAATTTTGGCCTGTTTGCCGGTGGGCCCGAGGCGACGCGATGGTTACTCGTGGCCATTGCGTTCGTGATTTCAGCCTGGCTTTTGTGGTGGGTGCGCAATGGTTTGACCCGCCGGATGGCCGTTCTGTCGGTTGGCTTGGTGATCGGTGGGGCCATGGGCAACACCTTTGACCGCGTGCTCTACGGCGCGGTCGCCGATTTTCTGAACATGTCCTGCTGTGGCGTGCAGAACCCGTTTGCCTTCAATGTCGCTGATATTGCGATCTTTGCCGGTGCCTTTGGCTTGCTGATCTTTGCCGATCAGACCAAAATGGGGCCGTGACGGGCGGGCGCTTTTGCGATAGACCCGCCTGCGCGAAGGAGAGTGTGATGCGGCATTTGTCAAAACTGGCGGTATTGGGGGGGCTTGTGCTGACCCTGGCGGCCTGTTCGGGCAATGACGGTCGGCTTATGAACATTCGCAATACCGAGGCGGGACCGGATGAGTTTGCCGTCCTGCCGACCGAGCCTTTGGAAATCCCGACCGATCTAGCCAGCCTGCCCACACCGACGCCGGGTGGCACGAATCGCGTCGATCCAAACCCCGAGGCGGATGCGATTGCGGCCCTTGGCGGCAATATCGAGCGGGCGCAGCGTAATGCCGGTGACATCGTCACTTATGCCAGCCGCTTTGGCGTCAGCCAGGATATTCGGGGCGTTTTGGCCAGCGAAGACCGCGAATTTCGGGATCGGAACCAAGGCCGGATTTTGGAGCGGCTCTTTGGCGTGAATGTCTATTACAGCGCCTATCGCCAGCAAGCGCTCGACCAATATGTCGAGCTTGAGCGTATGCGCGCCGCCGGTGTCCGCACCCCCGCCGCACCACCCCCCGAAGTTGAGTTGAACGAATAACCCTTCGGTCACGCCTGTGTCAGACCCGCTTGATGGGGCAGGGCACAATGATACATGCCTTAAGCATTGAAACGATTGGGAGGGTGCCGATGTTGCGCCGCTTCGCTCTGGTCTTTGGCCTGATTCTTGCCCCCTTGGCCGCGTCTGCCGCCAGTGAGGTGACGGAGTTTTATCTTGATAACGGAATGCAGGTGGTCGTGATCGAAGATCACCGCACCCCCGCCGTGGTGCATATGATGTGGTATCGCACCGGTGCCGCCGACGAACCGCCCGGCCAATCCGGCATCGCCCATTTTGTCGAACATCTGATGTTCAAAGCCACCGATGAACTGGAAAGCGGCGAGTTTAGCCGCGTCGTCGAAGCCAATGGCGGCAGCGACAATGCGTTCACCTCCTGGGATTATACCGGTTATCACCAGCGCGTCGCCTCGGACCGGTTGGGCCTGATGATGCAGATGGAGGCCGACCGGATGACCGATCTGGTTTTCGATCCGGCTGAAATCATCACCGAACGCTCGGTGATTTTGGAAGAACGCGCGCAGCGGCTCGATTCCTCGCCCGGCGCGCTTTTCAACGAACAGGTGCGCGCGGCGCTCTACCTCAACCATCCCTACAGCATTCCGATCATCGGTTGGCGGCATGAGATGGAAGAGCTGTCGCTGGAAGATGCCGAGGCGTTTTATGAAACCTTCTATGCGCCAAACAACGCCATCCTGATTGTCGCCGGTGACGCTACGCCTGAAGAGGTGCGCGCGTTGGCCGAAACCCATTACGGTCCGATTCCCGCCTCGGACACGCTGCCCGCCCGCGCCCGCCCGACCGAGCCGCCGCACAATGCCGACCGCCGCGTCATCTTCGAAGATGCGCGCGTGGCCCGGCCCTATGTGTCGGTGAGCTATCTGGCCGCCAACCGCCAAAGCGGCGCGCAGGAGGAGGCCGCCGCCCTGCTGATGCTGGCCCAGCTATTGGGTGGCAGCGGCCAAACGGCGGTTCTGTCCAGCACCTTGCAGGTGGAAGAAGAACGTTCGCTTTTCGCAGCGGCGTATTACGATGCGACCGCCTTGGATCATTCGGCCTTTACCTTGGTCAATGTGCCCCTGCCGGGCGTCTCTCTGGAAGAGGCAGAGGCGGATTTGCACCGGGTCATCGCGACCTTCCTGGAGGAGGGCGTGGATCAAGACCAGTTCGACCGCATCCAGTTCCAGGTCGAAGCCTCGCGCATCTATGAAGAAGACAGCGTTCAGGGCCTCGCCCGCACCTATGGCGCGGGGCTTGCCAGCGGTTTGACGGTTGAAGATGTCCAAAGCTGGCCCGATGTGATCGCCGCCGTGACGCCCGAAGATGTGATGGCCGCAGCGCGACAGGTGTTCACCGAAACCCGATCGGTCACCGGATATTTGACCACGCCCGAGGTTGAGACCCAGGAGGTGACGCAATGATCGCCCGTGCCTTTGCCCTGTTGACCGCAGGTTTTCTTGCCCTGCCCGCTGCGGCTGACATCGAGATTCAAGAGGTCACCTCCCCCGGTGGGATCGACGCCTGGCTGGTGGAAGACCCCTCCATTCCCTTTGTCGCGCTCGAGATTTGGTTCCAAGGCGGTGCCTCGCTCGACGAACCCGGCAAACGCGGCGCGACCTTTATGATGATGGGTTTGCTGGAAGAAGGTTCCGCCGATTTGGATGCCCGCGGTTTTGCCGAAGCGGTCGAAGGTCTGGCTGCGGGCTTTGGCTTTGACACCTATCGCGATGCCGTCACGGTCAGTGCCCAGATGCTGAGCCAGAACCGCGATGAGGCGGCACTGCTGTTGCGCAACGCCCTGACCGATCCGACCTTTGATGATGACGCGGTAGACCGGGTGCGCGGACAGATCATTTCGATCATCGAAGGCGACGCCCAAGACCCGGAAGAGATTGCCAGCCAAACCTTCAACGCCCTGGCCTTTGGCGATCATCCTTATGGTTCCGATCTAGAGGGCACGGTCGAGTCCGTTTCGGCCCTGACCCGCGATGACCTGTTTGCCGCGCATCAGAATGTCCTGGCGCGGGATCGCGTGGTTGTGGGGGCGGCGGGCGATATCTCGGCGCAGGAACTGGGCGCGTTGCTTGATACCATCCTGGGCGGCTTACCGGCCCAAGGTGCCCCCATGCCGGATCAGGCCCCCTATAACCTGACCGGCGGGCAGACGATTGTCGCGTTTCCCAGCCCGCAATCGGTGGCCCTGTTTGGCCATGAGGGGATCGAACGCACCGATCCGGATTTCTTTCCGGCGTTCGTGCTGAACCAAATCCTGGGCGGTGGCGGCTTCCAATCCCGCCTGATGACCGAGGTGCGGGTGGAGCGCGGGCTGACCTATGGGGTGGGTAGCTTCCTGTCTTTGGCCGAGCTGCGCCCGATGCTTTTGGGGCAGTTTTCGTCCTCCAACGATCTGGTGGCCGAAGCGGTTGCGGTCATCCGGGACGAATGGGCCGACCTGGCGGAAAACGGTGTGTCCGAGGCAGAGCTTGAGGCCGCCATTCGCTATATGACCGGGGCCTATCCGCTGCGCTTTGATGGCAATGAACGCATTGCGGGCATCCTCGCGGGGATGCAGGCCGATGGGATGCCGGTGGATTATATCGTGACCCGCAACGATCAGGTCGCGGCGGTGACAGTGGAAGATATCCAGAGGGTTGCCGAACGTTTGTTGGACCCGGAAGGTTTGCATTTTGTCGTGGTCGGTCAGCCCGAAGGGTTGGAGCCCAGCAACTGATATCTGCGATGTGGTGAATCACCTGGGGGCATGCTAGGTTTGGTGGCATGTCCCTGGATGACCCCAATATAAGCACCAATCGGCCCGTTATCCGGCAGCTGGATGAGGCTGCGGTCAACCGCATCGCGGCTGGTGAAGTGGTCGAACGCCCCGCCAGCGCGGTGAAGGAACTGGTCGAGAATGCGATTGATGCCGGGGCGACCCGCGTGTTGGTCGAGGTCGCCCATGGCGGCAAAACCTTGATCCGCATTACCGATGATGGCTGCGGCATGGGACCGGAGGAACTGCCCCTGGCGCTCGCGCGGCATGCGACCTCCAAAATCGACGGCAGCGATCTTCTGAACATCCGCAGCTTTGGGTTCCGGGGCGAGGCGTTGCCCTCGCTCGGCGCCGTCGGGCGGCTGACGATCACCAGCCGCGTGCCCGGTGAGACGGCGCATGAAATCTCGATCACGGGTGGGCAGATGTCGCCTGTCAAACCCGCCGCTTTGGGGCGCGGCACCGTCGTGGAACTGCGTGACCTGTTTTATGCCACGCCCGCGCGGCTGAAATTCCTGCGCAGCGACCGGGCCGAGATGCAGGCGATCAGTGATGTGGTAAAACGCCTGGCCATGGCAGAACCGGCGGTCGGTTTTACCCTGCGTGAGGTCAGCGAGGGGGATGGCCGTCTTGTGTTCCGGGCCGAGCCGGAAAGCGGCGACCTGTTCGATGCGCTGCGTGGGCGGTTGGGCAGCGTCATGGGGCGCGATTTCATCGACAATGCGATTGCCATCGACACCGAGCGCAAGGGGCTGCGCCTGACCGGTCTTGCCGGGTTGCCGACCTATTCCCGCGGCGCGGCAGTGGCCCAATACCTGTTCGTGAACGGCCGCCCGGTGCGCGACAAGCTGCTGATCGGAGCCCTCCGCGCGGCCTATATGGATGTGCTCAGCCGGGATCGGCACCCGGCGGCGGCCCTTTTCATCGATTGTGACCCCGAGCGTGTGGATGTGAACGTGCATCCCGCAAAATCCGAGGTGCGGTTTCGCGACCCTGGCCTTGTGCGCGGCCTGATCGTCAGCGGGTTGCGTCATGCCTTGGCCGAGGCCGGGCATCGATCCTCTAGCACGGTGGCGGACGCCACTCTGGGCGCCTTTGTTGCAGAGACCGCGCCGATCGGTGCGCCAGCGCGCGTTTATCAGATGGATCGGCCCTCCGCCGCTGCGATCAGCCGCGCGCAGGTGTTTCAATCGCCCGGATTTGCGGAAAACGCACCGGATTGGTCCGCCCCATCGGCCCGTGTGGAAGTCGCAGCGCCTACGCCCGAGGAAACCGCACGCCCCCTGGGCGCCGCCCGCGCGCAATTGCATGAAAACTACATCGTGGCGCAGACCGAAACCGGCATGATCCTGGTCGATCAACACGCCGCCCATGAGCGTTTGGTGTATGAAAAGCTGAAACGCCAAATCGCTGATACCGGGGTGGCGCGCCAAGCGCTGCTGATCCCCGAGATCGTGTCGCTTGGGGAAGAAGCGCAAGTGCTGCTGGATCGGGCCGAGGATTTGGCGCAACTGGGGTTGGTTATCGAACCCTTTGGCCCGGGCACCATCGCGGTGCGCGAAACCCCGGCGATCTTGGGCACGGTGAATGCCGAGGCCCTGCTGCGTGACATTTTGGATGAGATCTCGGGTTTGGGGGGCAGTGATGCCCTAAAATCCCGGATCGACGCGGTGCTAAGCCGTGTGTCCTGCCACGGCTCCATCCGCTCGGGCCGCCGGATGAGTGCCGACGAGATGAACGCCCTGCTGCGTGAGATGGAAACAACCCCGATGTCCGGCCAATGCAACCATGGGCGGCCCACCTATGTCAGCCTAAGCCTGGCCGATATCGAACGGCTCTTTGGACGCACATGATCCAGATGGGGGATACTGTGATCGACCTGAGCGATCCCTTGATCCTGGCGGCTTTGCTGGCGGGGGCGGTTTTGTTGCTGCTTTTGGTCCTGGTGGTTTCCGCCCTGCGGGCGGCGAACCGCTCGGCCCGCGCGATGGACCCGTTGGCGCAGCATATCGGCGCGCTTGGAAACACGGTGCAGGGCCTGTCGGATGGGCAACAACGCCTAGCCGGCGGGCTGACCCATGTCACCGATATGCAGGCGCGCGCCCAGGCCAGCATGCTCGAGGCGATGGAGCGGCGTTTGGAAGAGGTGCAGAAGGGCATGGCGGAAACGCTGCACGGCACCTCCACCCGCACGGCACGCAGTCTGGGGGAATTGCAGCAAAAGCTGGAACAGATCGACCGCGCCCAGGCCAAGATCGAAAAGCTTTCAGGCGATGTGCTGAGCTTGCAGGATATTTTGTCGAACAAGCAAACGCGCGGGGCCTTTGGCGAGATTCAGTTGAACGACATCGTGGCCAAAGCCCTGCCCGCCGATGCCTATTCGTTCCAGACCACGCTGTCGAACGGCAAGCGCGCCGACTGTCTGATCCATTTGCCCCTGCCGCCGGGGCCCATTGTGATCGACGCCAAGTTCCCGCTGGAGGCCTATGAGGCCTTTGTTGCCGCCGATGGGCCGGAGGCGCAGGCGCGCGCGCTACGGGATTTGGGCGCGGCGGTGCGGAAACATGTCAAAGATATTTCTGAGCGTTACATCATCGAGGGCGAAACCGCCGATGGGGCGTTGATGTTTCTACCCTCCGAGGCGGTTTATGCCGAACTGCATGCGCGTTTGCCCGAGATAGTGCGCGCGGGTTTTGATGCGCGGGTTTGGATTGTTTCGCCCACCACCTGCATGGCCACCCTGAACACCATGCGCGCGGTGATGAAAGACGCCCGTATGCGCGAACAGGCAGGCGAAATTCGCAAAGCCTTGCGGCAGTTGCACCGGGATGTGGAACTGGTCGGCGAACGCGCGGGCAAGCTAGAGACGCATTTGCGCCAGGCGGGCGAAGATGTGGCGGGCATCCTTACCGCCTCGGCCCGCGCGGGCAAGCGCGCCGAACGGCTGGATAATTTCGACTTCGAAGACCTTGCGCCTGATCCCGCCAGCGACAGCGTGGTGCCATTGCCCCGGCGTTGAGCGGGTTTGGGGGTGGTCGATGCCTCCGGCGGCCATATTTGAAGGATAAAGATTGGGATAAGGCGCGCGAAAGGCGCGGGCCGAAGGGAGAGTTTCAATGTTGAAGGTCTATTTGTCGGGGGAGATTCACACCGATTGGCGGGATCAGATCATAGCGGGGGCGAAAGGCTTGGAGGTCAGTTTCGACAGCCCGGTCACCGATCATGACGCGAGTGATGATTGCGGCGTGGCGATCATGGGTGGGGAACCAGACAAGTTTTGGCATGACCATAAAGGCGCCAAGCTGAATGCCATCCGCACCCGGCGCGGGATTGCCGAGGCTGATATCGTCGTTGTGCGCTTTGGCGAGAAATACAAACAATGGAACGCGGCCTTTGATGCGGGTTATGCCGCCGCTTTGGGCAAATCCTTGGTGGTCTTGTCGCAGCCCGACCATCAGCACGCCTTGAAAGAGGTGCATGGCGCCGCCTTGGCCGTGACCCAAACCCCCGAACAGGTTGTGCAAATCCTGCGCTATGTTTTGACCGGGCAATTGCCTGGCTGACGCAGCGTTGGGCTTGGGCCCGCTGCCGCCTGCGGTCTAAGCTGCGGCTATGGAGGCGGATTACATCATTGTCGGCGGCGGTTCGGCCGGTTGCGTTCTGGCGGCGCGGCTCAGCGAAGATCCGACCGTTTCGGTTTGTTTGGTCGAGGCCGGCGGCGCGGGCAAAGACATCTTCATCCGCGCGCCCGCTTTGGTGGCCGCCATGGTTTCGGGCCGACCCAAGATCAACAACTGGGCCTATCGCACCGTGCCCCAGCCGGGGTTGAACGGGCGGCGCGGGTTTCATCCCCGGGGTAAGACGTTAGGTGGGTCATCGGCCATCAACGCGATGCTTTATGTGCGCGGGCACCCAAGCGATTATGACGCTTGGGCGGATCAAGGCTGTGATGGATGGGATTGGGACAGTGTGAAGCCCTATTTCCTACGCGCCGAAAGGTTTGATGGCGGCGCTGGGCCACATCACGGGGTGGATGGCCCGTTGCAGGTGCGCGCGCAATCCGAGCCAAGGGCGATCACGACCGCCTTCATAGACGCCTGCGGTGCGGTACAGATCCCCCGCAACGATGATTTTAACGGTGCAGTCCAGGAAGGGGCGGGGCATTACCACGTCACCCAGTTCCACCAGGGCGCGCGGCGGGGTGAGCGGTGTTCGGCGGCCGCCGCTTATTTGCACCCTGTGCGGTCGCGGCCAAACCTGCATGTCATCACGCGGGCCTTGGCGGACAAAGTTCTGATAGAAGATGGGCGCGCAACTGGCCTTTTGATCCGTGATCGCGGCGGGCCCAAGCGCCTGACGGCGCGGCGCGAGGTCATCCTGTCGGCTGGCGCCTTTGGTTCCCCACAATTGCTGCTGCGCTCGGGCATCGGGCCAGAGGAGGAGCTTGCAACCCACGGCATCGCGCCGGTTCATATTTCGGACGGGGTGGGGCGTAATCTGCAAGACCATCTGGATTACGTCATATCCTACCGCTCGAAGCGGCGGGATGTGGTGGGGATCGGGCCCGCTGGCCTGATGCGCCTGGCCAAAGCTGGGCTGCGTTGGCGCAGGAGCGGGGATGGGCTTTTTGCCTCGCCCATGGCCGAGGGCGGCGCTTTCCTGAAATCCGACCCTGGGCTGACGCGCCCGAACCTACAGCTCCATTTTGTGGTCGGGATTGTCGATGATCATATGCGCAAGTTGCATTTCTATGATGGCTATTCCTGCCATGTCTGCGTTTTGCGGCCCCATTCCAAAGGTCAGGTTGGCCTGACCTCCACCGATCTGACCGCCCCGCCGCGCATTGACCCGGCTTTCCTGAGCGACCCGCGCGATTTGGAGAACCTTAAGAAAGGCGCCCGGATCATGGAGCAGATGCTGGAGGCAGAGCCGCTATCGCCCTGGCGCGGCAAACGGCTTTACCCCCATGATGGCAGTGATGCCGCGCTTGAGGCCGATATCCGAGCGCGCGCCGATACGATCTATCACCCGGTGGGAACTTGCAAAATGGGTACCGGCCCCGATGCGGTCGTCGACCCCAGGCTGAAACTGTGCGGGGTCGACGGGCTGCGTGTTGTGGATGCCTCGATCATGCCCGATATCATCGGCGGCAACACCAACGCGCCGACGATTATGATCGCCGAAAAGGCCGCTGATATGATCCGGGCCCACGCCTAGCCTTCGCGCGGCGGGATGTTTTTGGCGCGTTCCACCGCGGGGCGGGCAAAGAAGCGATCAAGATAGGCGGGCAGGTTCTTTAACTCATACCAGCCCACGACCTCTTTCGCGCCGTAGAATTCCAATCCGTTCAGCCAGGGCACAATCGCGATATCGGCGATGGAGTATTCGCCCGCGATCCACTCCTTACCCTCCATCTCACGTTCCAGCACCGCCAGCAGGCGCTTGGCCTCGTTGATATAGCGGTCGCGTGGGCGGGGGTCTTCGACCTCGGACCCTGCGAACTTGTAGAAGAAACCAAGTTGCCCCAGCATCGGGCCAAGCCCGCCCATTTGGAACATCAACCATTTGATGACGTGATATTTGTCGGCCTCGGTTGCGCCCAATAGCTTGCCGGTCTTTTCGGCCAGGTAAATCAGGATCGCGCCGGATTCGAACAGGCCGATGGGCGCGCCCCCCGGGCCGTTCGGGTCAATCAACGCAGGGATCTTATTGTTCGGGTTCAGCGACAGAAACTCAGGGCTTTGCACATCGGCATCAGCCAGCGTGACGCGATGCGCCTCGTAAGGCAGCCCTAGCTCTTCCAAGGCGATGGAGGCTTTCACGCCATTGGGTGTGGGAAAGGAGTAAAGCTGGATCACCGACGGATCGGCGGCGGGCCAGCGTTTGGTGATCGGGAAATCGGCGAGCGTGGTCATAGGGGCACCTGATTGAAACGTCTTGAACCTCTTCACCTAAGACCCCTTGCGTTGCAATCCAGCATTGGATTCTGTGGGGCTGCGAACGGGTGCCTGTGCATCCATGCAGAGGTTGGGCCCGATCGGATCAGCGGGCGGGATAAAGGAACGGCAAAATGATCAACGAATTCAAAGAGTTCATCGCACGCGGCAATGTGGTCGACATGGCTGTGGGTATTATCATTGGCGCGGCGTTCACCGCCATTGTCACCTCGCTTGTGGGCGATTTGATCAACCCGCTGATCGCTTTGGTCACCGGCGGCGTCGATTTCACGGGCTGGTTTTATGCGTTGAACGGCGAAACTTATGCCTCCCTGACCGAAGCGACCGAGGCGGGCGCGCCTGTCTTTGCCATCGGCAAATTCATCATGGCGGTGATCAACTTTCTGATCGTGGCCTTTGTGGTGTTCTTGCTGGTGAAGATGGTCAATCGGATCAAGGAAGCCGCCGAAAAAGAAGAGGAAGAGGTGAAAGAAGAAGCGCCCGCCGGGCCCAGCGAGTTGGACGTGCTGCTGGAAATTCGCGACGCGTTGAAAAAGGGCGGCGCCTAACCGCCCCCTTCATCTTGGCAAAACAACTCTGGGGGTCCGGGGGTGAGCCCCCGGTCCGTCACTTCTTACCGGGCGTGCCGTCGAATTTCTTTTCAAGCGAGGTCCAGCAGTCGATGTAATCATCCTGCAACGGTGCCTCATTCGCGGCAAAGCCGGTCAAATGCTGCGGGAAGCGCGTCTCGAACATGAAGCTCATCGTATTGTCGAGCTTTTCGGCTTTCAGATCGGCATTGGACGCGCCCTCAAACGCCTCGCGGTCCGGGCCATGGGGCAGCATCATGTTATGCAGGCTCATGCCGCCGGGCACGAAGCCCTGGGGTTTGGCATCATACTGCCCGTAAATATTGCCCATCAGCTCTGACATGATGTTCTTGTGATACCAGGGCGGGCGGAAGGTATCTTCGGCCACCATCCAACGTTCGCGGAACAGCACAAAGTCGATATTGGCCGTCCCCGGCACGCCCGAAGGCGCCGTGAGAACGGTGAAAATCGACGGGTCCGGGTGATCGAACAGGATCGCGCCCACCGGGCAATAGGTTTTCAGATCGTATTTCGTGGGCGCATAGTTCCCGTGCCAGGCCACCACATCCAATGGGCTGTGCCCGATCTCGGTCACATGGAACTGGCCGCACCATTTGATGGTGACGGTGGACGGCACCTCCCGATCCTCAAACGCAGCGACGGGCGTTTTGAAATCGCGCCGGTTGGCCATGCAATTCGCGCCGATGGGGCCGCGGCCGGGCAGCTCGAACTTCTGGCCATAGTTCTCGCAGACAAAGCCGCGGGCGGGGCCGTCGACCACCTCAACCCGATACAACAGTCCGCGTGGGATCACCGCAATCTCCTGCGGTTCCAGATCGATGATCCCAAGCTCGGTGCAGAACCGCAGCTTGCCTTCCTGGGGCACGATCAGCAGCTCGCTATCGGCGGAATAGAAATAGTCATCCACCATCGAAGCGGTGACCAGATAGATATGGCTGGCCATGCCAACCTGGGTGTTCACATCACCTGCCGTGGTCATAGTGCGCATGCCGGTCAGCCAGGTCAGCGGTGTGTCGGAATGGGGCACCGGATCCCAGCGGTACTGCCCGAGAGAAATGACGTCCGGGTCCACATGTGGGGCCGATTTCCAATAGGGCAGGTCAAGCTTGGTATACCGGCTGGAATGCTTGACCGAGGGCCGGATGCGGTAGCACCAAGTGCGTTCGTTCTGATGCTGCGGCGCGGTGAAGGCGGTGCCGGTCAGCTGTTCACCGTAAAGCCCGTAATTGCATTTCTGGGGGCTGTTCATGCCCTGCGGCAAGGCGCCCGGCAGCGCCTCGGTCTCGAAATCATTGCCAAATCCCGGCATATATCCTTCGTGCTCCCCCGGCAGAGAGGGGGCCTGGATCATCGGGCGCGGGGTGCTTTGTTCGGTCATCACGAAACCTCCACAAGGGTGCTCTTGCGGGTGATGCCATAATCTCGTTGCAAATACAACGATCCTGTTCAATGCACGGGTTGGCGATACAGCCGGGCGTAGGTTTCCCATATTTTCCGGGCGTCTAGCCAATCCGGCACCGACTTGGCCCAGTAGCCATAGGTTTTGCCAGTGGCGATCTTCGGAAAGGCACGCATGGCTTTCAAATGGGCCGAGCCGCGCAGATAGGCCCGCATGAACCGCTCATCCTCCCAAACGCTTAGGGTGTGATGCACGCCTTGGATGGTGCAGGCTTCGGCGGTGATATTGCCGGGGGCGCGCTGCGCGGCGACCAGGGCAGGCGCGGCGAGGGACCAAAAGCGCGGCACATGCCAAATAGCGTTCAATTCCAGGCCGGTTATCGAGACATAAATCTGGGTCATGCCCCGAAGTTAGTGGCGCTAACTTACGGTTCAACCCCGGCTTGAAAAATCATTTCCAATCCAAGACAACTTTTCCCGATTTCCCCGACAGCATGGCCGCGAACCCTTCGCGATATTGGTCGGCGGGGAAGCGATGGGTGATGACGCGGCTGACATCCAAACCGTTTTGCAGCATCGCGATCATTTTGTACCAGGTCTCGAAAATCTCACGCCCATAGACGCCTTTGATGGTGATGGCTTTGAAGACAATCCGGCTCCAATCGACGGGCGATTTTCCGGGTGGGATGCCCAAAAGCGCGATGCGCCCGCCCATGACCAGGGTTTCGACCATTTGATCCAAGGCGATCTGATTGCCCGACATCTCAAGCCCCACGTCAAAGCCTTGATCCATGCCAAGCTCGCCCACAACGCTTTGCAAATCCTCTTTGGCGACATTCACCGGTCGGACATCCGCAACCTGCCCGGCCAGCTCCAGCCGGTCGGGGTTCACATCTGTGATCACCACATTGCGCGCTCCAGCATGGCGGGCGACGGCGGCGGCCATGATGCCGATCGGCCCCGCACCGGTGACCAGCACATCCTCGCCCAATAGGTCAAAGCTAAGCGCGGTATGCACGGCATTGCCCAGCGGATCGAGGATCGCCCCAATCTCATCTGGCACATCATCGGGCAAAGGCACCACGTTAAAGGCGGGCAGGCGCAGGTATTCCGCAAACGCGCCCTGTTCGTTCACCCCAATCCCCCGCGTTTCGGGATCGAGGTGGAACTTCCCCGCCCGGCTTTGGCGCGAGGTTTTGCCGATCAAATGCCCTTCGCCCGAACAGCGCTGGCCGAGCGTCAGGCCGGCGACATTGCGGCCCAGCTCCACGATCTCTCCGGCAAACTCATGCCCGGTGATCAGGGGGGTGGGCACCGTGCGGGCAGCCCAATCATCCCATTGCCAGATATGGATATCGGTGCCGCAAATCCCGGTTTTGTTCACCCGGATCAGAACGTCATCTGGTCCGATCTCGGGCACCGGCGCATGGATCATCTCCAACCCTTCGACAGGCCCTGGTTTTTGCAGCGCGCGCATTTCGTTTTGCATCAGATCGCCCCCAATTTGCGCCCGGCGGCGGCAAAGGCGGCCAAGGCGCGGTCCAGATCATCGCGGGTCAGGGCGGCATTCATCTGCGTGCGAATGCGGGCCTGCCCTTTTGGCACCACTGGAAAGAAGAACCCGGCGACATAGACGCCTTCGTCAAACAGGGCGGTGGCCATCTCTTGGCTTAGCCGGGCATCGCCGAGCATGACGGGAATGATCGGATGTTCGCCCGGCAACAGATCAAACCCCAGATCGCTGAGGCCATCGCGCCAATAGCGTGCATTCTCGAAAAGCTGCGCGCGCAGATCATCCCCCGCTTCAACCAGGCGCAGCGCCTCTAGCCCCGCGGCGCAGACGGCGGGGGGCAGGGCGTTGGAAAACAGGTAGGGCCGCGCGCGCTGGCGCAGCATGTCGATGACCGGTTGCGGTCCGGCGATATACCCACCGATGGCCCCGCCAAGCGCCTTTCCCAAGGTGCCGGTCAGAATATGCGTCTGATCGGCGACGCCAAAATGATGCGGGGTTCCCCGACCCTGCGGCCCCATGAAGCCGGTGGCGTGGCAATCATCCACCATGACAATCGCATCATAGGTTTTCGCGAGCGCTGTGATCTGCGGCAACGGGGCCAGATAGCCATCCATCGAAAACACGCCGTCGGTTGCTATCATGATGTGTCGCGCGCCATCGGCACGCGCTGCTTTCAACTGCGCCTCAAGCGCGTCCATATCGGCATTCGCGTAGCGATAACGTTTGGCTTTGCATAAGCGAATGCCATCAATGATCGACGCATGGTTCAGCGCGTCGGAGACAATCGCATCCTCGGGCCCCAGCAGCGGTTCGAACAGCCCGCCATTGGCGTCGAAACAGGCCGCAAACAGGATCGCATCATCCTTGCCCAAAAACCGCGCCAGTGCCTGCTCTAGCGTGCGGTGCAGGTCTTGTGTGCCACAGATGAACCGGACCGAGGCCATGCCATAGCCATGACCTTCCATCGCTGATTTGGCGGCTGCGATCAGGGCGGGATGATCGGCCAGGCCCAGGTAATTGTTGGCGCATAGGTTCAGCATATCGCGCCCGTCGGGCCCCACAGCGATATGGGCGGCTTGGGGCGATTGGATCGGGCGTTCGGTTTTGAACAGGCCATCGGACCGGATTTGATCCAGATCCTCGGTCAAACGGGTCAGAAATGCATCGGACATGGGCCACCTCCTGAAGCGGAGGATAAACGCAAAAACGCCCGCCGTGGTATGGCGGGCGACATTGCAGGCGATCTTTGGTCGCTTTTAAATCCTCAGAAAGGGTTGCGCGAGCCGGGGGAGTATCCCGTCAAACCGCAGGCGCGCATCGGTCGCGACCAGGCAGATACAATCCTCACCCTCTTCGGCGATGGGGGTGTGATGGGTTTCTTCATCAGCGATTTCGATATCGCCCCGGCCAAAGCGGTCGCTCTCATCGCGATAGGCGCCTTGCAGCACAAGCGTCAGCTCGGTGCCGCGATGGCTATGCGTCGGCATCGCCTGCCCGGCGGGGATCAGCAACAGCCGGGTCGAAGCGTCTTTGTCTTCATGCAGCACCGCCTGCTTGGCCCCCAGGCCGAGCGAGCGCCAACGCACCGCATCCTCATCGCCGCCCACCATGTCGCGCAGCGGCGCGGGGAAGATGCCTTTCGACGGTTCAGGCCGCGGCACAGGCGCCATGCCCGCGATTTTGGCCAGGGTTTGTTCCAGGCTGTCTGCTTCAATTTCGGCGGCGTCGATCTCATCGATCACGGCCCCGCCCAGCGCTTCGAAACTGGCCAGGCGCGCGCGCGCATCATCAGACAGCGACACATGCGTTGCGATCACCAGATCAAAGGCCTGGGGCAACACGCCGGTGGCGTAACCCATCAGCAGATCGTCCGAGATATGATGGCGAATGTCGGTCATTCTTGGGCTCAACTCATTGCGTGGCGCAATCTTTCCAGCGCCAACCTAATGCGCGACTTGATCGTGCCAAGGGGCAGGCCCGTTTCCGCTGCAATCTCACTATGGGTGAGATCGCCGAAATAGGCGCGTTCGATCAAATTGCGTTGTTTTTCAGGAAGTTTCTTGATCGCCTCGGCCAGTCGCGCGCTGTCTTCTTGCATCGCGATAACGTCGGCTTGGTCGGGTTCCGCTTCGGGGCCCCAGGTCAATTCTTCGGGGTCGGGCCGCGCATAGCGGCGCAACAGGTCGATCTTGCGGTTGCGCGCAATCGTAAAGATCCACGTCGCCACCGAGGCCCGCGTCGGGTCATACATATGCGCTTTGTGCCAGAGCGTGGCCATCACGTCCTGCATACATTCCTCAGCCAGGCTTTCATCGGCCCCGGATTTCAGCAGGAACCCTTTGACCCTGGGTGCGAAGTGGCGAAACACCTCGGCAAAGGCCGCTTGGTCCTGCTTATCCGCAATGGCCACCACAAGGGTCACCCAATGCGTTTCTGTTTGGTCAGCGGCTGTCAAAGTCATCAAGCGCAGTTTGGGCTGCGACGCGATCCCATCGGCCTTGAGGGCGTCGGGAACGGCTTCAGCCGATTGATGGGCGTGGTCGTTTGACAACAGCATATCCAGCTTACGTGGTGCCACCTAGTCTGGATCAAAAATTTTTCTTTGATCTATCGCGGCTTGTGACCCGTACCCCTGGAAGATACCGAATTGGGTTCGAGCTTGAGGGGAAGACGGCGTGCCATTTGAACTATCGGCCATGGGGCCGAAACGGATTGCTGTGATCGGCGCAGGCATTTCTGGAATGGGGGCGGCCTATCATCTGGCGACCGACCATGCCGTGACATTGATCGAGGCTGCGCCGCGTTTGGGCGGCCATGCGCGAACGGTGTTGGCGGGCCAGCGGGGCGACCAAGCGGTCGATACCGGCTTTATCGTGTTCAATTACGTGAACTATCCCAACCTGACCAAGCTTTTTGCCGAGCTTGAGGTACCGGTCGCGAAATCGGATATGAGTTTCGCCGCCTCCATCGATGGCGGGCGCATGGAATACGGGCTGCGTAATCTGCTTGCCTTGTTTGCCCAGCCCAAGAACCTGGCCAATCCGGCTTTCTTGCGCATGTTGCGAGATCTGATCAGGTTCAACGCTGACGCCACTAAAATCGCTGATGACGCAAGTGTCACCCTGGGCGAGTTGTTAGACCAGATGGGCATGGGCCGTTGGTTCCGCGACTATTACATCACACCCATTTCCGGCGCGATTTGGTCCACCCCAAAAGAAGAGATCATGGCCTTCCCGGCCCAGGCCCTCGTGCGCTTTTTCCGCAATCATCACCTGCTTGCCGCGACCGGCCAGCATCAATGGTGGACGGTAAAGGGCGGCTCGATCGAATATGTCTCGCGGCTCGAACGCGCGATGCGCGGGCGCGGGGTCGATATCCATTTGGGGTCGCCGGTCAACGCGGTGCGCCGCGTGCCCCACGGCGTCGAGGTTCAGCGCAACGGCCATTGGGAACTGTTTGATGAGATTGTGTTTGCGACCCATTCCGACCAGTCGCTTGCGATGCTGAAAGACCCCACGCCAGTCGAGCGCGCCGCGCTCTCGGCTGTGCGCTATCAACCGAATGAGGCGGTCCTGCACGCCGACACAAGCGCCATGCCGCGTCGACGGGCCACTTGGTCAAGCTGGAATTATACCGAGCGTCCGGGCCATGCGGGTGGGCCGATTGATCTGACCTATTGGATGAATTGCCTGCAACCGATCCCCGAAAGCGATCCGCTATTTGTGACGCTCAACAGCCGCGGCCCGATTGAGGATCGGCTGATCTATGACACAACCACCTTCCATCATCCGGTCTATGATATGGCTGCACTGAACGCGCAAACCACCATCGGACAGATCAATGGCGACAACGCCACCTGGTACTGCGGGGCCTGGATGAAGAACGGGTTTCACGAAGATGGCTATGCCTCGGCCCTTGATGTGGTCGAGGGGATGGCGACGAAGGTGCGGACGGTGCTGGCCGCGTGATGCGTGGCGTAGATCATATCCCTGGCCAAACCTTTCACGGGCGGCGCGGATCGGTGGAAAACGCGTTCACCTATTCCATCGACTACGTGATGCTGGATGCCGAGGATGAGCGGCCAGCCTCGCCGTTCTTGTTTGGGCGCAACCGGTCTGGTTTGACCTCACTTTGGGACAAAGATCATGGCGGCCCGCCGAAACAGGGCCAGGGCGCGCCCTGGGCACGGGCCGTGTTTGCTGGCCATGATCTAACCCATGTCACCGACGGGCGGTTGATGCTGTTGGCGCAGCCCCGCACATTGGGCCATGTGTTCAACCCGGTGTCGTTCTGGCTGGGCTATGACCGGCAAGACCGGCTGCGCGCGGTGATTGCCGAGGTCACCAACACATTCGGCGACCGACATTCCTATCTCTGTGCCCACCATGATCACCGCCCCATCCATCGCGAAGACACGCTGACCGCGACCAAGATTTTCCACGTCTCGCCCTTTCAACCCATCGAAGGCGGTTATGCGTTCCGGTTCGATATTCGCCCCGACCGCATCGGCATTTGGATCGATTATTCCACCGGGAATGAGGGTGTTTTGGCGACGCTGACCGGAAAACGGCAGGCGCTGACCAACTTTAGCATCCTGCGCGCCGCGTTCCGGCGCCCCTTTGGCGCCAGGCGCGTTTTGGGGTTGATCCACTGGCAGGCGCTGAAGCTTTGGTGGAAAGGCGCGCGCTACCGCAACCGGCCCGAACCGCCCGCGCGTGAGGTCTCGCAATGACCCAACGCGCTGCGGGGCTGCCGCGCCTTGCAGGTTATGCGGTCTTTGCGGCGATGCTGGCCGCGGCGGGCCTGCCGCTTTATATCCACGCGCCGAAGTTTTACGTTGACAGTTACGGCGTTGGCCTGGCCTCGCTGGCGGCGGTCCTGTTCGTCTTGCGCTTGCTCGATGTTGTACAAGATCCTGCTTTGGGGTGGCTGGCGCAGAAAACCGGTCGGGTCCGGGGCGTGGCCGTCGCCGTGGCGGGCGTGGTGCTGGCTGGCACCATGGTGGGGCTTTTTGCCATCACACCGCCCATCGCCCCGATCTGGTGGTTCGCCCTGATGATGACGGGGCTGTTTTCCGCCTTCTCCTTTCTAACGATCTGCATGTATGCCCAAGGCGTCCAAGCCGCGCCTGCACTTGGGGCGGGAGGGTATCTGCGCCTGGCCGCCTGGCGCGAAACGGGCGCTTTGATCGGGGTCTGCCTAGCCTCGGTCGCGCCGACGGTTTTGGTTTTCACTGGCGCGCCGTTTCAGGCATTTGCCATCGGCTTTGTGGGCGTCACACTTCTGGCGCTTAGCCTGATGCGTGGAGGCTGGACAGCGGTCGACGCAACCGCTGACAGCGGCTTTGCACAAGTGTTGAGGGATCGCATCGCGCGTCGGCTTCTGTTGATCGCGCTGCTTAACGCGGCCCCGGTCGCGGTGTCCTCGACCCTGTTTCTGTTCTACGTCGAAAGCCGCTTGGAAGCCCCGGGTTGGGAGGGGCCGCTGCTGCTGTTGTTTTTTGTGGCGGCGGCGGGCACAGCCTCGCTCTGGACGCGTTTGGCGGCCCGTTTCGGGCCACGCCCGGTTTTGGCATCTGCCATGGTGCTGGCCGTCGCCGCCTTTAGTCTGGTTCTGACCCTGGGGCCGGGCGATATCTTTGGGTTCGCGCTGATTTGTCTGGCCTCCGGGGCTGCACTCGGGGCCGATTTCGCACTGCTACCCGCCCTGTTCGCGCGGCGTATGGAACAGATCGCGCCGGATGCTGGTGCGGGGTTTGGGATTTGGTCCTTTGTATCGAAATTCACCCTGGCCTTCGCCGCGGTCGCCCTTTTGCCCCTGTTAGAGGCGGTGGGGTTCCAATCGGGCGGCACCAATTCCGATCAGGCGTTGCAGCTTTTGACCTATCTCTACGCGCTGGTGCCCTGCGTCTTGAAACTGGGGGCACTGGCGCTTCTCTTGACCACACCGATGCCACCGGTGTCAGAGCCCTTCGTGGCCCAAAGCTAAGGATATCGACATGAAAACCTGGAGCGGAAAGCGGTATTGGCTGGTCGGGGCGTCCGAAGGTTTGGGCAAATCGCTCGCCCATCTCATGAGCCGCATGGGGGCTGACCTGATCCTATCCGCCCGGTCCGAGGATAAGCTGATCGAACTATCCGACAGCCTGCGGGGCCGCAGTTCGGTGGTTCCCCTCGATATATCCGATGCGGCATCGGTCGCGACGGCGGCTCAGGCTGTGGGACAGATTGACGGCATGATCTTTCTGGCCGGGGTCTATTGGCCCATGACCGCACAGGAATGGGATGCCGATCAGGTCGAAGCGATGTTCGATATCAACCTGGTCGGTGCGGTTCGCGTTTTGGGGCATATCGTGCCGCAATTCACCGAAAGAAACACGGGTCATATTGTCCTTACCGGCAGCCTGTCAGGTTTTCGCGGTCTGCCGGGCGCGATTGGCTATTCCGCGTCAAAGGCGGGTCTGGCCTCGCTTGCGGAATCCATCGATGGCGATCTGAAGGACACCGATATTCAGGTGCAATTGATCAACCCCGGTTTCATCAAGACGCGCCTGACCGACAAGAACGATTTCAAGATGCCCTTCATTATGGAGCCGGCGCAGGCGGCGCAGGTCTTTTTCGACCACATGAACACCGATCGGTTTTCGCGCAGCTTCCCAACCGGCTTCAGTCTGGTCTTCCGGCTTAGCCAGTTTCTGCCGCATGGGCTTTATCGCCGCCTGTTTTTCTGACCGCACGCGGTTTGCGCCAGATCAAGGACGCCCACCGCCCCCAAGCCTCTATTAGAGGCTGCGACGACAGATGGGAGACGCGGAAATGGAACTATCGATCCGCAAATTGGCGCAGGTCATTTTGATGGGCCACGAATTTGACCGGGCCCAGGGCGAGCTGCGCGCCTTCATTGAGCGTTTGAACGAAGATGAACAGGCCGAACTGGTGGCCGTGTTCTGGATCGGGCGCGGGGCATTCGAACCAGAAGATTTCGCCGAAGCCCTGTCCACCGCGCGGGCCGAGGCCTCGACCCCGACCGCCGATTACCTCTTTGGCAGCCCGCATTTCGCCGATCATCTGGAAGCTGGGGCCGAAGCCCTGGGCTTTGACATCACCGACGAAGAAGAAGACCTGCTTTAAAGCGCGGCGCTATGGCGGTCGAACGCGGATTTTGCGCGGCTCCAAACGCCCGCGTCGATGTCATCAAGCGTCAGCAGCGATGGCAAAAGCTGCGCGGCATAGTCTTCTGAGCTTTCCAGGGGCAGCATCGACGGCAGATTGTCGATCGCCATCACATCCAGAGCCGGCGCATCATGCACGCGCAGCGCGGGCGCATCCCAAGTCGTGGTGCGGTCATAGACCTTGATCGGTGAAAAGTCCGAGCTTGGGTCGCAGGCAATATCGCCAATCACGCCCAAAGCGCGCGGTGCGGATTTGGCGGTTTCCGGCACAAAGACCGGAACACCCGGCATGGCCAAGATGCAGTTCAGGAACAACTCATGCTGCAAGATCTCGGGGAAGGGCCCGCCATGGGCGGTTTCGGCCATATCCCAAGCCGTGACGGCCACATCCATGGCTTTGCATAGGTCGCTGGCCCCGGTCCCGACACGCCCAAGCGCCCCGATGATGATGGCGCGCGGGCGGGCCCCGATCTCTGACAGGGTGGCCGACAATTGCTCCGTCAATGCGTGTTGGTTGGGATAGGCCCCGACCGGTGGGCAAATCTCGCCACGCTGTTGCGCGGCCCAGGCCATCAGGCTGACCGCCGCGCCCGCAAACCCGGCCCAATAGCCAAAAGCGGCCACGCGCCGCCCGGTCTCATCGACCAGGTATTCCAGATCGTAAAGCGCACCACCCCCTGCCTTGAAGCGACGCAGCAGGTCTTGCCCGGCAGGTTGCCCCTTATAAGCATGGCCAAACATGATGTGGCGATGGGGCAACGGCGTGCCATCTTCGGGCAGTTCTTTCAGCCCAAAGACAATCGCGTCTTGGGGGGCATCGGGCCAGGCGTTTTCCGCCGCTATTTCGACGCCTGCATCGATATAGCCCTGCAACGGAATGGCGCGGGTTTTGCTTTCTTCGACTGTCACGCGCAGGCCTGCCGCGATCAGTGCGGCCGCACCATCGGGTGTCAGACCAACCCGATCCTCATTCAGGCGCTGTTCGGCGCGGACCCAAAGATGTGTCATCTACGCCCCCCTAAAACTCGGTCCGCGCGTAAAGCCGATCCGGCATGTCCAGATGCGGCGTCGCGTTGAACCCGGCCAGGATCGTCGCCTGATCCAAAACCGCCACCCGATGGAGCGAGCTGTTTTTGATCGGCACCAAAAGATGCGCCATGCGCGCCGGGTCCAGATCCAGCAGGTGCCGAACCATCATACCGATCACCCCGCCCGAGGTCACGCATAAGACCCGTTTGCCGGGGGTGGCGGCAAGCGCCAAGACCTCGGCCACGCGGGTTTCAAAAGCGGCGTAAGATTCGTTGCCTTGAATCTCGGCGCGGTGCCAGGCCTCCATAATCTCGCGGATATGGGTGACGAAGGTTTCGGCGGTGGGCGGCGGCTGGTTGGTGTGTGCGGCGTGGGCTTGTGCCAGATTGAAATAATCAAGCTCGTTCAGGCGTGCATCAACCTCTGGATCGGCCCCGACCTGCCCCATCGCCTCAGCCGTTTCGCGGTGGCGGATCAGGCTGCCCATCAGCACCGTGTCAAACGGCGCCTCATATGCGCGCAACCAATCGCCCAGCCAGGCGGCTTGCTGATGGCCCAAATCCGACAGTTTGTCATAGTCATCTTCGTCCTGCGCATGGGAATTTGCTTGCCCATGGCGAACCAAAACCAATTCACCCATCCGCGACCTCTGCCGTTTGTACCGGTCGGGTTTCGGCGATCAGGGTCTAAAGCGCAAGGGCCGCGCGCAGGATCGGCAAAAGCGCGGCCGCGACAATGCCAACAACCGCGCCAACCGCAAGCCGCCGCACCGGAGAGCCCAGGCGAGGTGAGGCAAAGCTCAGCACCGCGCAGACACCTGCGTAGAAAATGAGGGCTGTGATATCCATGGCTGGAGTCTAGCACGCGGGCCTGCGACAATGCGATATGCTTGCGCTTCCCATCGATCCCGACCGGTTTTTAGCCGACCTGCATAGGCTGCGCCGCTTTGGCCAAGACGGCCCAGGTGTGCGCCGCCGCGCCTTTACCCAGGCTGATTTGGAGGCCCGAGATTGGCTGGCTGATCAGATGGCCGCCTGCGGTCTGGCCCCGCAATTTGATCCGGTTGGCAATCTTTTTGGCCTTGCCCCTGGGCGCTCGCTTTTGGTTGGCTCGCATTCTGACAGCCAGCCCGAGGGCGGCTGGTTGGATGGCGCTTTTGGCGTCATCGCGGGGCTGGAGATTGCCCGCGCCGCGCGCGCTGTTGACGCCCCGGTGTCGGCTGTCAGTTTCCAGGATGAGGAGGGGCGCTTTGGCGCGCTGACCGGCAGTTCGATCTGGTCAGGCAAACTGGCGTTGGAGGACGCCGATAGCCTCACCGCGACGGACGGCACCCGGTTTTCCGATGCCCGCCAAAGCCTTGGCGCGCGCGCCGGTGCGTTTGTCGATCCCGCCCGCTTCACCGGATTTCTCGAGGCGCATATCGAACAGGGCCCGGTTTTGGACCAAACGGGTGAGGCGATTGGTGTTGTGACCGGCATCGTCGGCCTTCGACAGTTTCAAATCACCGTTGATGGGCAGCAAAACCACGCGGGCACCACACCCATGGCGCTGCGCCGTGATGCGATGACGGCGGTCACCCGCATCGCCACCCGGCTTGAGGATCGTTTTGCCAATGTCGTGACGCCGCAAACCGTCTGGACCATCGGGCATATGCGGCTGGAGCCCAACGCCTCGTCAATCGTGCCGGGCAGGGCGGTGTTCACCCTGCAATGGCGCGATGAAGATGCCGACCGCTTGGCGCGCATGGAACGTGTCATTGAAGGGGTGTTGGCAGAAATCGCGTCCGAGACCGGCTGCACCATCACACCAGAGCGGCTGCGGCAAAACCTGGTGCCGGTGCCGATGGATCAATCAATGCAATCCGCCCTGTCACAGGCGGCAGAGGCTGTGGCGCCGCGGCGTTGGCGCGCCATGCCCTCGGGCGCGTTGCACGACGCGTCAAACCTGGCCGGTTTGATGCCGGTTGGGATGCTGTTCGTGCCGTCGATTGGCGGCATCAGCCATGCCTTCGAAGAGGATACGGCCGAAGACGATCTTGTGACCGGGTTGAAGGTTTTGGCAAACGCGGTCGAACGGTTGATCTAGGCCGCAGCCACCTGGGCTAGGCCCAGGTCACATCCCCCAAAAAGATATATCCCGCGCCATAAATCGTTTTGATCAGGCGTGGGTTTTTCGGGTCTTCGCGTAGCTTCGTGCGCAGGCGCGACACCCGCACATCCATCGCCCGGTCAAAGCTTTCCCCCGCCGCGCCGCCCAGGGTTTCCTGCATCTGCTGGCGAGAAATCAGCCGTTTGGGCGCATCGAGGAACAGGCGCAAAACCTCCCCCTCCGCATGGGAAAACCCGGTTTCACTGCCATCCTCATGGACCAAGACATACCGGTCGAAATGCGCCGTCCAACCGTTGAACATGGCGGTCGATTTGCTTTGATCCTTGCTGCGCGACACCCGCAACCGGGCGCGAATGCGGGCAACCACCTCGGCGGGATCGAAGGGTTTGATGATGTAATCATCGGCCCCCAGTTCCAACCCGGTCACACGGTCCTGAACCTGAGCGCGCCCCGAGATGATGATGATAGCAGCCCCCGATTCCAGCGCCAGTCGGTGGACCAGGGCCAAGCCATCTTTGTCGGGCAACCCCAGATCGACCAGGCAGACATCGGGGGTGGTGGATTTCAGCGCCGCTTCAAATTCGGTCGCGCGCGCAAAGCTTGAGGTGCGAAACCCCGCCTCGGTCAACGTTTCCGATAGGAGGGAGCGGATCTGCGGCTCATCGTCCAATATGGTGACCAAAGGCGCGCTCATGCCGCCACCTCGGCGCTGATCAGGGCGTGCAGCACCCCGGCATCCAGCGGCTTTTGCAGGACGGGCCACCGCGCAGCCCCCTGGCGATAAAGCGTGTCGCCTTCGGGGAGGGAGGTCATCAGCGCCAGCTTCAGGCCCGGTTGTCGGGCTGCGATCCGGCCAAACAGATCGACCCCGGTTTCGGCCCCCATACGAATGTCGGAAATCACCCAATCCAAGCCCGGCACATCGGCGAGGGCATCCGCCTCCTCGGCGCTGGCGGCTTCGATGACCTGGTGGCCGAGCCCGGTCAAAACCTCGCGCACATGTTCGCGGATCTCGGCCATATCATCGACCACCAATACCAGCCGTGGCGCGGTATCGGCGGCGGCGGGTTTGTAGGGCAGGCGCAGCCGCACCTGCGCGCCGCCATCTGGCGCATTGGCCAAGCGCAGCGTGCCGCCGGCAAGCTGGGTCAGATCATAGACCATGGATAGGCCCAGGCCCGATCCCTCCTCCCCCTTCGTGGTGAAGAACGGGTCGAGCGCTTTTTCAAGCGCCGTCTCGGAAAAGCCGGGGCCGCTATCGGTTACCGTGACCTCGAGCCATGTGTCCCGCACGGTTGATAGATGCAGGCCGATCTGGCCCGGTCCGTCGCCAATCGCGTCGCGGGCGTTCAAAAGCAGGTTCAAAAGACTGTCTTGCAGCGATCCCGAATCCAGCATCAGTGCGCTGTGGGTCACGTCGTTGTCGACATGCAAAACCACCCCGCGCGGCAGCGCGGCCTGGGTCATCGCGACAAGGGTTTCAAGAAATTCCTCGACCGGAGTGGGCGCCGGGGCCATGGTGCGCCGCCCTGACATCTGCGCGATTTTGTTCAGCAATGTGCCACCCCGCCGCGCGGCGGCTTTGGTGGCCCCGGTTAACTCATGCGCGCCAAGGGGCAGCGGCATTTTTTCCAGCCGACCTTGCAGACCCAGGATGATGGTCAAGAGATTGGCAAAATCATGCGCCAAGCCGCTGGACAGTTGCGCGGCCAATTCCCGCTTTTTCGTTTGCGCCAGCGCGGCGCGCGCCTGCGCCTCCTCCGTCACATCGGTCGAAAGCAGATAAACGCCATTGATCGGGTCGGCTTCGGTTGCCCGGTCAGGGGTAAAGGCGGTTCGGATACGGCGGGCCGATCGTTCGTCGGTAAACTCCAGCACGCTGGCCTCACCTTCAAGCGCGCGCAGCAGCGATGGCTGCAGCCGGGCGGCGGTGTCGTCGCCCAAGGCCTCGGCAAAGGTCAGCCCCACAATCTCGCTCGTGCGACCGGGCAGGATCGAAGACAGGCGGCGGTTGGTATAGGTATAGATGCCATCGCGGTCGACATGGGCGATATGGGCCGGGGCCATTTCGGTGGTCAACCGGATGCGCGCCTCCATCTCGGTCAACTCGCGCTTGGCTTCTTCAAGCTGTGCAATGGTCGCCTCGAGCTGGCGGTTGGTTTGCGACAGCTCTTCGGTATGGGTCAAAAGCTGATCCGAGAGCACCTCGGACCTGGCCCTGAGAAGTGATTCCTGGCTCTTGATCGAGGTGATGTCGGTATAGACCGTGACCCAGCCACCTTCGGCCAAGGGTGAACCTTCGACACTGATCATACGGCCATTGGCGCGGCGGCGTTCCATATAATGCGGCTCGAACGCCAGGGCCTGTTCTACCCGCGCTTGGACAAATTCTTCGGTGTCCAGAACCTCGCCATATTCGCCCGAATCGACGAGGAAGCGAATGGTGTCATCGAACCGCGCGCCTTCGGTCACCAGTTCCTGCGGCAGGCCAAACATCACCTGAAACGGCCGGTTTGAAACCACCAAACGCAATTCGGCATCATAGATCGACAGCGCTTGCTGGATCAGGTTGAGGCCCGCACGGGTCAGGTTCTCGGTGGCCTTTCGGTGGGTCATCTCTGTCTCTCCCAATCCATCGCTAGCACCCCGATTGTGCCCGCGCCAAGCCCTGAGCGTGCGCTGTTACAATTCGTTGGGATTGCGAAAAACTGCGGAAAAAGTTGACGCCGAAAAGTTTTATGTCACGGTTACCGGGCGTGGAGTCGCCCACCAAATGACGGTGACCTGCGGGCGCCGGGATGTTGCCCGGCGAAGGGAGGAATAGAATTGGCTGACAGGATCTCGCCCAAGGGCGTGCCGTCTTCTGTGCCTGCGTTACTGGCGCGGAATGTGGCACAGTTTGGCTCGAAACCCGCATATCGCGAAAAAGAATACGGTATTTGGCAAAGCTGGACCTGGGCCGAAACGGCCGAGGAAATTGACGCGATTGCCTTTGGCCTGCTGGCGCTTGGTGTTGCGCGGGGCGACTATGTGGCCGTGATCGGGCGCAATCGTCCGGCTTTGTATTGGTCGATGGTAGCCGCGCAAAAGGTGGGCGCGGTTCCGGTGCCGCTTTACCAAGACGCGGTGGCCGAAGAGATGGCCTATGTGCTGCAACATTGCGGTGCGCGGTTTGTGATCGCGGGCGACCAAGAGCAGGTCGATAAAGTCATTGAGGTTCAGGAAAAGCTGGATGCCGAAGCCGAGGCCAATGGCCAAGAGGCGCTGCACCAGATCGAACACATCATCTACCAAGATTCGCGCGGGCTGCGGAAATACGACCATACCAAGCTGCACGCCCTGGCCGATATCCAGGCCGAAGGCCGCGCCGCCCATGAACGGTTTGAAAAGGAGCTAGCGACCCGCACGGGTGAGCTGACGCTCGATAGCACCTGTGTGATGCTCTACACCTCGGGCACGACGGGCAAACCCAAGGGCGTGGTTCTGTCGAACCGCAACATCATCGAAACCTCGAAAGCGTCTTCGGATTTCGATCACCTCGATCCCCATGATGAGGTTTTGGCCTATCTGCCAATGGCTTGGGTGGGCGATTTCATCTTTTCCATCGGTCAGGCTTATTGGACCGGGTTCTGTGTGAACTGCCCCGAAAGCGCCGACACGATGATGACCGATCTGCGCGAAATTGGGCCGACCTATTACTTTGCCCCGCCGCGCGTGTTCGAAAACTTGCTGACCAGTGTGATGATCCGCATGGAAGATGCGGGGCCGATGAAGCGGCGGATGTTCCACAACGCGTTGGAGCATGCGAAAACCGTGGGGCCGAAGCTTTTGGATGGCGAACCGGTCGGCTTTATGGACAAGCTGCGCTATCAGATCGCCAATACCCTGGTGATCGGGCCGCTGAAAAACACCCTGGGCATGAGCCGCGTGCGCGTGGGCTATACTGCAGGCGAAGCCATCGGGCCCGAGATTTTCGATTTCTATCGGGCGTTGGGTATCAACCTGAAGCAGCTTTACGGCCAGACCGAAGCCAGCGTGTTCATCACGCAGCAGCCCGACAACGAAGTGCGCCCCGATACGGTTGGCGTGCCGTCACCCGGGGTTGAGATCCGGATCGCCGATAATGGCGAGGTCTTCTATCGGTCGCCCGGCACTTTTGTTGAGTATTACAAAAACCCGGAATCCACCGCCTCGACCAAAGATGCCGAAGGTTGGGTGGCCACCGGTGACGCCGGCTTTATCGAAGAAGGTACCGGCCATCTGCGGATCATCGACCGCGCCAAAGACGTGGGCAAAATGGCCAGTGGGTCGCTGTTCGCGCCGAAATACGTCGAGAACAAGCTCAAGTTCTTCCCCAACATCCTGGAAGCGGTCGTGTTTGGGGCTGATCGTGACTATTGCACGGCCTTCATTAACATCGACCTAACGGCGGTCGGGAATTGGGCCGAGCGCAACAATATCGCCTATGCGTCTTACCAAGAATTGGCGGGGCATACCCAGGTGTTGGAGGCGATCCAAGGCCATGTGGAAGAGGTCAACCGTTCGGTCGCGCAGGATGAAATGCTGTCGGGCTGCCAAATCCATCGCTTCTTGGTTCTGCACAAAGAATTGGATGCCGATGATGGCGAATTGACCCGGACCCGTAAGGTGCGCCGCCGGATCATCGAAGAGAAATTCGCCGATCTGATCGACGCGCTTTATGGCGGAAAAACCGAGCAGTACACCGAGACCGAAGTCACCTATGAGGATGGCCGCAAAGGGAAAATCACCGCGACCCTGGAAATCCGGGATGCTGCGGTGGCCGGTGGCGCAGGTTCGGAAAAGGTCGCTGCCGAATGACGAGCATGTGGTCAGTTTCGAGCATTCTAACAAGGCTGGTCGCGACTTGGGACCGCTTGGTTGAGCGCGTGGGTTGTTGGCTTTCGTCCGTTGATCGCTTCATTGCGCGGTTCGGCGCGGACAGGTTCTATCTGATCTTGCTGGCTGTTGCCGCTGCCTCGGCGGCGGTTTGGCCTTCGAGCACCGCGTTTGTCCTTGGGCCGTTTTCGGTGCTCGCGGTGATCGTGATGATCACCACGAATCGGCTCGAGACTTTGGATCGCGGACTGTGGCCGAGCGAACTGGTCATGGTGCTTGTCGCATTTGCTGGGACACTGCTTGGTGCGCTCGCCCGCGGCCTGATCGCCTCAGGTGCGTCATGACCTTGGTTGCGGTGATCTTTTTCCTGCTGGGCTTCGGCGCCTCTTGGGTCGCGGGCCGTTACATCGGCAGCTACGCGGCGGTGGCGCAGGGCGGGGCGATTGGCATTTGCGGCGTTGGCGCGGTGTTGATCGGGATGCCAGAGGTTTTGGCAACGAACATGATTTGGGCGCTGATCGCGCTTGTTATCTACGGCTTGATCGGGGCGCTGATTTTCCGCTCGGCCCAAGCTGTGAGGGAGAAGGCCGAATGAATGAAATGACACCCCCTCCCGCGCCGGATGCGCCGGGTGACGGATACGTCACCGAAGACGGTCGTCAGATTGGCGGCGTGGTCATGGAGATGCGTAATATTACCCTGAAATTCGGGGGGGTTACGGCGATCAAGGATATCTCGTTCGATGTGCGCGAAGGCGAAATTCGCGCAATCATCGGGCCGAATGGCGCGGGCAAATCCTCGATGCTGAACGTGATCTCGGGCTTTTATCACCCGCAAGAGGGTGAGGTCTGGTTCCGGGGCGAAAAACGCAAACCCATGAAGCCCTATCAAGTGGCGCGCGAAGGCATCGCGCGGACGTTCCAGAACATCGCCCTGTTCGAAGGTATGACGGTTCTGGACAACGTGATGACGGGCCGTCTGAACCACATGACCTCGAGCTTTATGGATCAGGCATTTTGGTGGGGCAAAGCCCAGCGGGAAGAGGTTGAAAACCGTGCCAAGGCCGAAGAAATCATTGATTTCCTTGAGATTCAGAACATTCGCAAAACGCCGGTGGGCCGTCTGCCTTACGGTTTGAAAAAACGTGTCGAACTGGCCCGCGCCCTGGCGGCGGAGCCGAAGATCCTGCTGCTTGACGAACCCATGGCGGGGATGAATGTCGAGGAAAAGGAAGACATGTCGCGCTTTGTGCTGGACGTGAATGATGAGTTCGGCACCACCATCGTTTTGATCGAACACGATATGGGCGTGGTCATGGACCTGAGCGACCGGGTGGTCGTGATGGATTACGGCAAGAAAATCGGTGACGGCACGCCGGATGACGTGCGCTCGAACCAAGAGGTCATCGACGCCTATCTGGGGGTCAGCCATGACTGATTTGGCCGGTCACACCCCGTACACACCCTGTACACAACCCGTACATACGCCAAGCACGGAGGCACGGCATGCCTGAACAACTGATCTGGGCGATGGAGGTCACCGCGAACGGCCTTCTGAATGGCGTGATGTATGCGCTGGTGGCGCTGGGCTTCGTGCTGATTTTCAAAGCCTCGGGCATCTTCAACTATGCCCAAGGGGTGATGGCGCTGTTTGCGGCCATGACCTTGGTGGGCATCCAAGACGGGCGGGTGCCGTTTGCGCATCTGATCAACGAGATTTTCGGCACCGATATTCACTATTTCGGGTGGGAGGTGCCAGCGATCCTGGCGATCTTACTGACCGTTGTGGTGATGATCGGGTTCGCCTGGCTGGTGCAGAGGTTTGTGTTCCGGCATCTGGTGGGGCAGGAACCCATCATTCTGTTCATGGCCACGATTGGGTTGGCCTATTTCCTCGAAGGCACCTCGGACCTGATGTGGGGTTCGGAAATCCGCAATCTGGATGTGGGTCTGCCGCAGGGCATCAACCTGGGCATCGACGAGGCGACGTTTAACCTGTTTGGCTACGGGTTCTTCATCGACAACCTGGATATCTCAGCCGCGATTGTGGCGGCTCTGTTGGTGGCGGGGCGGGTTGCCTACACCCAATACACCAAGCAAGGCCGCGCCATGCGGGCGGTGGCCGATGACCACCAGGCCGCTTTGTCGGTCGGCATCAAGCTGAACTACGTTTGGGTCTTGGTTTGGTCGCTGGCCGGGATCGCGGCGCTGGTCGCGGGCATCATGTGGGGCTCGAAATCGGGCGTGCAGTTTTCGCTGTCGCTGATCGCGCTGAAGGCGTTGCCGGTGCTGATGCTGGGTGGCTTCACCTCGATCCCCGGGGCCATTGTCGGTGGTTTGATCATCGGTGTGGGCGAAGCGCTGTTTGAATTCGCGGTTGGTCCGATGATTGGCGGCGCGACCGAGAACTGGTTCGCCTATGTGCTGGCCTTGGTCTTCCTGGTGTTCCGGCCCCAGGGCCTGTTTGGGGAGAAGATCATTGAAAGGGTTTAGCGCCATGCCAATGATTTCGGCTGACAATCGTCTCGATTGCGCGCATTCTACCCCGGACGGAGCCTTGGGAGGCATCGGGCCAAACCTGGCATCGCAAGATGCGCGGGGCGGCCAGGACACCGGAAGGGACCAGCAGAATGGCGTTGGACGAGTTACAGCAGCCGAATATCGGCAAACCGGATTTCGCAACGGGACGCAGCACCAGCGAGCGCAAGCTTTGGGCCATCGTGACCACGATCGCGTTCGGGGTGTTCTGGTTCTCGGGGCTGTTCATGGCGGCGGGATTGTTCGGGCAGCAAGAGCTGCACTGGTCCGCGCCGGTGCTGACCGCGATCAGCTTGGGCATCGGTCTGTTCGCGCGGCGGCGCGTCGAGGCCTAAGCGGCACCCATTCATTCGTAACACCAAAACTGGACAGCCTGACCCATTGGGTTCGGGCCGGTTCGGCACGTGCAGTCACAGGGGAGGCGCGCCATGTTCTATCGTGAGGCGGGCGATTTCAAAACGTCCTATGTCGATGACAACCAGACCTTTCCCATCGCGTTTGACCGCTATCGGTATTATTTCGTCCTGATCGTTGGGTTGGGGATCATCCCCTTTATCATCAACGATTACTGGGCCAATGCGATCCTGCTGCCGTTCCTGATCTATGCCATCGCGGCGATTGGGTTGAACATTCTGACCGGCTATTGCGGCCAGGTCAGCTTGGGCACCGGCGGGTTCATGGCGGTGGGGGCCTATACCTCCTACAAGCTGATGACGGCCTTTCCTTGGATGGACATGGTGACGATCACGCTGCTGAGCGGGGTGATGACGGCCATGGTGGGCGTGATGTTTGGCCTGCCGAGCCTGCGCATCAAAGGCTTCTACCTAGCGGTGGCGACGCTGGCGGCGCAGTTCTTCTTGGTGTGGCTGTTTAATAAGGTGCCGTGGTTCTACAACTATTCGGCGTCGGGCCAGATCAACGCGCCCGAACGTTTCCTGTTCGGTCAGGCCGTGACCGGCCCGAACGCGGAAAGCTGGGTTAAATATGTGTTCTGCTTTGTGCTGGTCTTTGTGCTGGCCTGGGTGGCGCGAAACCTGACGCGCGGTTCGATCGGGCGGCAGTGGATGGCGATCCGTGACATGGATATCGCGGCCGAGATCATTGGGGTGAACCCGCTGAAGGCCAAGCTGACGGCCTTTGCGGTATCGAGCTTCTATGTCGGTATCTCGGGCGCGTTGCTGTTCACCGTCTATCTGGGCGCGGTTGAAGTGGGTGAGGCTTACGGCATCCAGAAATCGTTCCTGGTTCTGTTCATGATCATCATTGGCGGGCTGGGCAGCATTTTCGGCAGCTTTGCAGGCGCGGCCTTTATGGTCCTGCTGCCGGTGATCCTGAAGGTTCTGTTGGTCGATACGATCGGCGTGGACACCGCGATTTCGACCCACTTCCAGTTTGTCATCGTCGGCGCGCTGATCATGTTCTTCTTGATCGTCGAGCCGCACGGGTTGGCCCGGTTGTGGGCTTTGTTGAAGGAAAAACTAAGGTTGTGGCCCTTCCCGCACTAAAGGGGCGGGGCTGCGGATAAGACCCTGGGCCATCACCAGGGCATTCAAACGACATCGGATAAACCAAAGGGAGGACTACCCCGATGAAGAAACTACTGACCATGGTCGCCGCAGGTGCGATGGCCGCAACCCCGGCGCTGGCCGATCTGGTCTTCCCGGATCTGTCCTATCGGACCGGCCCTTATGCGGCGGGCGGCATCCCCTTCTCGGATGGCTACCAGGATTACATGACGCTGCTGAACGAGCGTGATGGTGGCATCGGTGGTGTGATGACCCGCATCATCGAATGCGAAACCGCCTATAACACCGAGCGTGGTGTGGAATGCTACGAATCGACCAAAGGCGAAGGGGCGCTTGTGTACCAGCCGCTGTCGACCGGCATCACCTATCAGCTGATCCCGCGCGCAACCGCTGACGGTATCCCGCTGCACACGATGGGCTATGGCCGTACCTCGGCCGCGAATGGCGACGTGTTTAGCCACGTCTTCAACTATCCCGCGAACTACTGGGATGCGGCTTCGGTGATCATCAACAACCTGTTGAATGAAAACGACGGGTCGTTGGAAGGCAAATCCATCGCGCTGCTCTATCACAACTCGGCCTATGGCCGTGAGCCGATCCGCACGCTGGAAACCCTGGCCGAAATGCATGGCTTTGAGCTGAGCACGCTGGCCGTTGACCACCCCGGTCAGGAGCAGGGCAACCAGTGGCTGCAAATCCGCCGTGAGCGTCCCGACTATGTTGTGATGTGGGGCTGGGGCGTGATGAACCAGGTCGCCATTCAGGAAGCCGCCAACATCCGTTTCCCGATGGAGAACTTCATCGGCAACTGGTGGGCCGGGGCCGAGCATGACGTGGCGCCCGCAGGGGACGCGGCCATCGGGTACCGTGCGCTGAACATGAACGTGCTGGGCGATCTGCCGGTCTTTGCCGAGATCCAAGAGCATGTGCATGACGCAGGCATGGCCGCCGGCGACGGCAGCAACCTGGGGTCGGTGCTGTACACCCGTGGCATGTATGCCGCGATGCTGGCCGCAGAAGCCGCCCGCACCGCGCAGGAGATCCACGGTGTGGCTGAAATCGACGCATCCATGATGCGCGATGGCATGGAAGCGTTGGAACTGACCAATGCACGTATGGAAGAGCTGGGCATGCCCGGCATCGGGCCGGAGTTTGCGGTTAGCTGTGAAGACCACGGCGGCAGCGGCATGGCCCG
Source organism: Paracoccaceae bacterium (assembly GCA_965229695.1). Taxonomy (GTDB): domain Bacteria; phylum Pseudomonadota; class Alphaproteobacteria; order Rhodobacterales; family Rhodobacteraceae; genus JANSYL01. The sequence goes on along the minus strand of OZ245921.1, from coordinate 1,298,797 downwards.
TATGCAGCAGTGGGATGGCAGCCAGTGGGTGACCCTGACCGACTTCATCGCCCCCGATGACAGCGTGACCACTCCCCTGGTGATGGAAGACTCGGCCCAGTTCGCGGCTGAGAACAACATCTCCAGCCAGTGCACCAGCGGCTGATCTGATCTTGCGGGCGGCGGCCCAATTCGCTGCCGCCCGCTGACCTTTTTGCCAATAGTACAGAGATCGAGTTCATGACCGGTATTTTGCGATCAGTCCTTGCTTGCTTCGCGCTGACACTCACCCTTTTGGGGGCAGGTGCCGCAGAAGCACAGCGATCCCAGGCCGAAGGGTTTGGCCGCTTTGAGGTTCAAAGCGCTGGCTGGCGCGGCGCCCATTCCGTGGTTCAATTTGGCGATGGCACGCAGGCGGAACGCTTTGTGCTGCGTCCTGGCGATTGCCCGCGTTCAAATGGCGACTGTGGCTCGGATCGTGAACGGATCGAATTTGCCGAACGCGGCGCGGCGCAACCCGTTGGGTCCGAGGTTTGGGTGGCCTGGTCGATCTATCTGCCGCCCGAGGCCCCGACACGCTTGGCGACCAACCTGGTTCTTGGCCAGTTCCACCAGCGTGACAACAGCGGACCAGAGCTGATCTTTCAGGTCATCGATGGTCGGTACGAGATTAAAATGAGCGACCCGACGCGGCTTGATGATGACCCGATGAACCCGATCCCGGATTTCCGGAATGTCGGCCTGACATCGATGTCGAGCATGCGCGGCCGCTGGAACCGCATCATGGTGAATGCCCGTTGGAGCCGCGGCGGTGATGGGTTCATCCGCGCTTATATGAACGGTCGGCAGGTATGGTCTTATGACGGCCCGACGACCAATTCCAACGCACCGATTTACTTCAAATACGGCATCTACCGCTCGTTCGTGAGCCGGTGTGGCGGCCCGTGCCCAGAGTTGACCGCCTATTACGCAGATGTCGTTCGCGGCAATTCGAGAGAGGAAGTCGAATAATGCTTGATCAACCGACCGAGGTTCACGGCGCAGGGGTATCCGACGAATTTCGGGATGCCGAGACCCTGCTTGAGGTGAACAATATCGAGGTGATCTACAATCACGTGATCCTCGTGTTGAAAGGCGTCAGTTTGAAGGTGCCAAAAGGCGGGATCACCGCGCTTTTGGGCGGCAATGGCGCAGGCAAGACCACGACGCTTAAGGCGATTTCCAACCTGCTGCATTCCGAACGGGGCGAGGTTACCAAAGGTTCGATCCTTTATCGTGGGGAAGGGGTGCAGGATCTGAGCCCGTCTGATCTGGTGGATCGCGGCGTGATCCAGGTGATGGAAGGCCGCCACTGTTTCGAACACCTGACCGTCGAAGAAAACCTTCTGACCGGCTCTTACACACGCTCGGACGGGCGCGGGGCGATCGATGCCGATTTGGAGATGGTTTACGACTATTTCCCGCGTTTGAAAGAGCGCCGCAAAAGCCAGGCGGGCTATACCTCGGGCGGGGAACAGCAGATGACGGCGATTGGCCGGGCGCTGATGTCGAAGCCGGAAACGATCTTGCTGGATGAACCGTCGATGGGTCTGGCGCCGCAATTGGTCGAACAGATTTTCGACATTGTGAAACGGCTGAACGAAGAGCAGGGGGTGACCTTTCTGCTGGCCGAACAGAACACCAATGTGGCGCTGCGCTTTGCCCATTACGGCTACATCCTGGAATCGGGGCGCGTGGTGATGGACGGCCCCGCCGCTGATCTGCGCGAGAACCCGGATGTGAAGGAGTTTTATCTGGGCATGTCCGAAGAGGGCCGCAAAAGCTTCCGTGATGTGCGGTCGTATCGCCGCCGCAAGCGTTGGTTGAGCTGATGTTGAGGTCTGTCGCCGCTTTCGCCCTGAGCGCGGTGCTGCTGGCCAGTACCGCTGCAACCGCCCAAGACCTGTCGCGCGAAGAGATCCGGCGCGTGCCTGTGCCAGGCTCGGAAACGATGGAGGTGGTGGTCAGCCGCCTGACGGTGGCGCCAGGCGCGACGATCCCGCTGCACACCCATCCCGGCGATGAACATGCGGTGGTGGTGACCGCGGCCCGGGCCCAGACGCCGGGTGGCGATATCGTCGAATTCGCGGTGGGCACGCCGCTTTATTTTCCCGATGGGCAGGTCCATGGCGGCCTGACCAATGTGGGCGACGAGCCGATGATCGCGATTACGACCCATGTCGTGCGCGTCGGTGAACCCCTCACGACGCTTGCGAACTAACGCCTGCGACATCGCTTGGCGCGAGAAAGGTGTAGAAGCAATGAAGGACGGTGGTTTGGCTTTTTTTGACCGTTTGGAAACCCGCAGCGCCGATGAACGCGCCGCAGATCAGCTTGCGCAATTGGAAACGCAATTGGCCAAGTATGACCTGGCACCCATCGTCACGCTGGACGAGCTGCCGAGCCTGCCGGTTTTGCGCAAAGCCGATCTGGTCGCGCGCCAATCTGAGGCCCCACCTTTTGGCGGCTTGCCGGTCAGCAATCTGGCGCATGTGTTCCAAAGCCCCGGCCCGATTTATGAACCGGGCGGCATCAGCCATGATTGGTGGCGCATGGGGCGGTTTCTGCACGCGGCGGGGGTGGGCCCCGAGGATGTGGTGCAGAACTGCTTTGGCTATCATCTGACGCCAGCGGGCATGATCTTTGAAAGCGGCGCGCGCGCGGTTGGTGCGGTGGTTTTGCCCGCCGGTGTGGGCCAGACCGAGTTGCAGGTGCGCGCGGCCAAAGATGTGGGCAGCACGGCTTATGCTGGCACCCCGGATTATCTGAAGGTGATCTTGGACAAGGCCGATGAGATGGGCGTGCCGCTTTCGATCACCAAGGCTACTGTTGGGGGTGGGGCGCTGTTCCCCTCGCTGCGGCAGGAATATGCGGATCGTGGGATTGGCTGTTTGCAGTGTTACGCCACCGCCGATCTGGGCAATATCGCGTATGAATCCGACGCGATGGAGGGGATGATCATCGACGAAGGTGTGATCGTCGAGATTGTGCGCCCCGGCACCGGCGACCCCGTGCCCGAAGGCGAGGTGGGCGAGGTTGTGGTGACCAGCCTGAACCCCGATTACCCCCTGATCCGCTTTGCCACCGGCGATCTGTCGGCGATCATGGCGGGCAGCAGCCCCTGTGGCCGTACCAATACGCGCATCAAAGGCTGGATGGGTCGGGCCGATCAGACCACCAAGATCAAAGGCATGTTTGTACGCCCCGAACAGGTGGCCGATTTTGTCGCCAAACACCCCGAGATTGCCAAGGCCCGCGTGATTGCCACGCGTGAGGGCGAGATGGACGCGATGACCGTGCAGGTCGAAGCGGCGGGCGGCGATGCCGACAGCTATGCGGCCAGCGCGGCCTCGGCCCTGAAGCTGAAAGGCAAGCTTGAGATCGTGGCGCCGGGATCATTGCCGAATGATGGCAAGGTGATCGACGATCAGCGCGTTTACGAGTGACCGTTTGCGGGCTTGATATCGCTTAACAGGGGCGATCTGGGCAGTCTAACCTCCGACCTATGACGACGGAGGATCATCTGCCATGCGTGCCCTGCTGCTTTCCGCGATTTGCTTCTGCGCCCCTTTATCCGCTATGGCGGATACCGCGCTGATTCTGGCCAATAGCCGCTATGACTCGGCGCAGAACCTGCGCTTTGCGGGCGGCGTGGCGGGGTTGGAGACGCCGCTGACCGAAGCCGGATTTGACGTGATCGTGGTGGAAAATGGCCCGGTTGACGCGATGCGCGCAGGGGTTGAGGCGCTGCTTGAGGCTGAAGAGGACGAGCGCGTTTTCATCTTCGCAGCGGGCCATATGGCGCATTCGGACGGGCGCAATTGGGTGTTGGGGCGCGATGCGGCGCGTCCGAACCTGGCGACGGTGGATGGTCAGGGCGTGTCAGTGGACACGCTCTTGGCGTCGGCGGGGCGTGCGCCGGGGCAGGCGGTGGTGTTCCTAGCGACCGAGGCGCGGCGGATGGCCTTTGGCCCCGGTGTTGCGCCGGGGATCGGCACAGTTGAGCCGCCGCAAGGGGTGACGGTGTTGGCTGGCCCGCCCCAGACGCTGACCGATCTGGCGCGGGATGTGGCCCTGCGGCCCGGCGGGGATTTGGCGGGCGCGGCGGCGGCGGCGCGCAATGTGGAGGCCTTTGGGTTCTTATCCCCCGCCGTTTCGTTCTTGCCATCGGACCCGCAGCCCGAGGCCCCGACCGCCGGTGGCCCAAGCCCGGAGGAACAGGCGCTGTGGGATGCGGCGGATGAGTTGGATACGCCCGGTGCCTATCGCGCCTATCTCAACCAATATCCGGGCGGGGCGTTTGCGGCGGAGGCGCGCGAACGGATCGCGGCCATCGAGGAAAACCCGCTTTTGCGTGCGGAGGAGGCCGAGCAAGCGCTGGGCCTGGATCGGCGCGCCCGGCAGGAGGTTCAACGGGCGCTGAGCCTGCTGGATTATGACACGCGCGGGATTGACGGTATCTTTGGCCCCGGTACGCGGGGGGCGATCCGAGGCTGGCAGACCGCCAATGGGCGGGAGGCGACGGGGTTTCTGAGCGCGGAAGACTTGCCGATCTTGCGGCAACAGGCGGCGACACGGGCGGCGGTCTTGGCCGAAGAGGCGCGGTTGCGGCAGCTTGAGCAAGACCGCGCCGATCGCGCCTATTGGCAGGCGCTGGGGCAGGGGCGCAGCGAGGCCGCCCTGCGCCAATATCTGGAGCGGTATCCCGATGGTCTGTTTTCGGACGTGGCCGAGGAACGCTTGGCCGAGATTGAAGCGGCGCGGCGGGCCGAGGCCGAAGCTTCGGAACGGGCGGATTGGGATGCGGTGCGCGCGGCCGACACGGTTGGGGCTTATCAGCAATATCTGGATGCCTATCCCGAAGGGTTGTTCCGCGAGATCGCCGAAGCGCGGATTGAGGAGTTGCGGGGCGGTGGCGGCTTAACCCCCGAAGAACGCGCCCAAGCCCAGGCGCGCGAAGCGGCGCTGAACCTGCAACCGGTGATGCGGCTGATGGTCGAACGCCGGCTGGCCAGCCTGGGCCTGGAGCCGGGGCGCTTGGATGGGGAATTTGACCGCCCCGCCCGCCGCGCGATCCGGCGCTATCAAGGCGCGCGCGGGCTGACGGCAACGGGCTATTTGGATCAGCCGACAGTTGTGCGACTATTGGCCGAAGCCATTGGGGGACGGATCGTCGAATGAAACAGCTTGTTTGGATGCTTTGCGCGGTGACCGCAGGTTTGACCACGCCGCTTGCCGCGCAGGATCGGGCCGAAATGGCGGCGGCGCGCGAGGTGTTGCTGCAGCTTCAGGCCCGGTCTTTTGCCGAGAACCGTGAATATTGCGGCTATGTCGGGATTATTCCCGGTGTGGGCTACGCCGCCACCGAGGTGACACGTGGGCGCACCGATTCCTGCCTGAGCCGGGCGGATGAAAGCCGGTTTGTGGAAATCACAGCCTCGTTCCACACCCATGCGGGGTTTGACCCTTATGCGGATAGCGAAGTGCCCTCGGTCGATGATTTGCTGGGCGATATGGATGAGGGCGTGAACGGCTATGTCGCCACGCCAGGCGGGCGGTTTTGGTACATCGACGGCGCACGCGGCGTGGCCTGGCAGATTTGCGGGCTGGGCTGCATGGGCCAAGACCCGAACTTTATCCCCGGTGATGCGGGGCCAATTGCGCAGAGCTATACCCTGCAACAACTGCGCCAGCGCGAGAATTGGTGAACCGATGCGACCGGAAGACCGCCTAACCGAGATTGGGCTGACCCTGCCCGCCCCCATCGCGCTGCCGCCCGATCTGTACCTGCCGTTCAGCTTCATCAATCAACGCGGGAGGCGCGTGACGATTTCGGGCCACCCGAAGCATGACGCGGAGGGTAAGATCGACGGCCCCTTTGGTCAGGTCGGCGCCGATCTGACCACCGAGGAGGCACATATCGCCGCGCGCGATATCGGCCTGTCGATCCTGGCCAATCTGAAGGCCGAGATTGGGGAACTGTCGCGGGTGGCGGGCTGGCAAAGGGTCTTTGGCATGGTCAACTCCGCCCCCGGCTATACCGAGCAACATGTGGTGATCAACGGGTTCAGCGACCTGATCCTATCGGTCTTCGGCCCCGAGGTGGGGCGGCATTCACGCTCGGCCATTGGGACGCATGGGTTGCCGATGAATTTTGCTATCGAGATCGAGGCGGAGCTGGTGTTGGAGGGGTGAGGGGGATGTTTGCTTTGAGTCCAAAGTGCGGGATGGGCGAATGGCTGCTTTGGGCAAAACACGAGAGCACGTGTGAGAATTCGGCAGTTGCGTGATTAGTGTCTGCGATTGCGCTGATCATTGGTGAACGAACGATACAACTCCCACGCTGCCTCACCCTCGCCGAGAGCGACCTGCTCCAAAACCTGCAAGAGGAGCGCGGTTCCTGGTATGACCTTTAGGGGGTCTACCTCTTCATTCGCCCACTGATCGTCCACAGCCATCTCGACATTGATGACCCACCAGCGATCAATCTTAGTTACCAAGAGAACCATCTTGGGAAATAGATTCTCGAACTCTGGCATCTCACCAGAAGAGGCTACGTTTCTGAGTTCATGCGCGAAGATATTCCGCGCATTTGTTAGTTCTTCAATTATCTTGAGGTCATCCGCGTCGATGACTTCCATTTTCTCCAACCACTTAATGGAGCCACGAAGAGAGTTTTCTTTTCCTTTTGGGTCCAATGCCAAGACTTCACGGCGATACTTATCGCTAAAATGCCAACCTTTCGTTTTGCTCCATCTGTTGGAGAAAAACTCTAATATTGGCTCTTTGATCGAGGCTATGAGTATTTCGTGCGCTACCAAATAAAGCCCAGCCGTCGCAAAACGCCTCCGCATAATATCCGGATTGAGCAAGTCTTCCCACTGACTGGTCATTCACAAAGAATAGCGACGGGTGGCGAACGGAGTCTACACGGTAGCGGGGATGACCAGTCCCTACTGCTCAGGGAAGGTCCAGTTCTTGTCGGGAAAGCAAGATATCAGCCCTTCCGGTGGCGTCCCTGGGCGCAGCAGACGCACGTACACCCTGGTCGAAGGTCAGCTATGTCCGTCAGAGCCGACTCTCCCGTTCAGAACCAAACACCCCCCCACGAAAAAAGCCGCCCGGTTGGGGCGGCCTTTTCATCACTGTCCGGGTAGATTAGCCCTGGCGGGCTTTGAACCGGCGTTGGGTCTTGTTGATCACATAGACCCGGCCCTTGCGGCGCACGACGCGGCAATCGCGGTGGCGCTGCTTGAGCGAGCGGAGCGAGTTCTTGACCTTCATGGCCTTCTCCTTCGTCGCGGCGCGGCGGTTGCGCCTTGGGTTTCTGTCTGGCCCTGCCAACAAAAGGCAAAACCGGCGATGGTGGGCGGTACTGGGATCGAACCAGTGACCCCTACGATGTCAACGTAGTGCTCTACCGCTGAGCTAACCGCCCCATCCGCGTGTCACCTGGCCGATCCAACCCAAACCTTCGGGGGACCCAAGCCGCGGCAGCCCGCAGGGGTGAGCGGGTCTATAAAAGGATTGAGATGGGGGTTCAAGGGCTTTTGGCAAAGCGGAAAACACGTCTATATCTATGGTGTCAGAGATTGGGAAAGGCCGCATATGCGCCCCGCGTATCGATTGGAGCAACCAGAGCAAATCACGACCCCGGTCGTGGTCGCCTCGCCCCATTCGGGACGGCATTATCCGCGCAGTTTTTTGCGGGCTTCGATGCTGGATGAGCGGGGGATTCGCTCATCTGAAGATGCGTTTATGGACATGCTCGTGGCCGAGGCCCCCAGTCTGGGCGCACCGCTTTTGGCGGCCGAGTTTCCGCGCGCCTATTTGGACCTAAACCGCAGCCCGGATGAGCTTGACCCCGGCGTGGTCGATGGCATTGGGCGCGTGGTGCAGACGCCGCGCATCAGTTCGGGGCTGGGGGTGGTGCCGCGTGTGGTGGCCAATGGGCGCGCGATTTATCGTGGCAAGCTGACCCGGGCCGAGGCCGAAGCGCGCATCGCCCAGATTTGGCACCCCTATCACGCGGCGCTGGAGGGGTTGATGGACAGCGCGCAGCAGCGATTTGGTCAGGCCATGCTGTTGGATTTCCATTCCATGCCCCATGAGGCGCTGGATAGCGTGTCGCGCCCGGGGCAGCGCCGGCCCGAGGTGGTGTTGGGCGATCGGTTCAGCGCCTCGGCCGAGGCCGGGCTGGTCGATGTGTTGGAGCAGGGGTTCTTGGAGGCGGGCCTGGTGGTGTCGCGCAACGCGCCCTTTGCCGGGGCCTATGTGACGCAGCGCTATGGCCGCCCGTCACGCGGGCGCCATGCGGTGCAGATCGAGATCGATCGCGCGCTTTATATGAATGAACGCATGATCCGCCCGAACGGCAATTTTGAGCATATGAAGCAGATCATCACCGGCGTTCTGGCGCGTGTCATCGGGGCGATGCCCGGACAGGTGCCCTTGGCCGCTGAATAACCGCGATTTGGATCAGATGGCGCTGGAATGCCCTTCGGCGCGCATTTCGTATTCGTCAAAGGCGCGCGCGATCATCCGGGTCAGGGGCCGTCCAACCGGTGAGATCTGAAACCCGTCTTCCGACAGATCGACCATCCCAGGGAAATCCTTTAGTCCAGGCTGGCAGAGCGCGTCGAAATCCGCGTCATTGATCTCGAACTCGGCCTGGATGCCTGCGCGGCTGATCGCGAAATCACACATGAGCATTTCGATCATGCGGGCGCGCAACCGGTCCTGACCTTTGAACGCGTGCCCGCGCCCGGTGGCCAACTCGCCCGCGCGCACGGCGCGCTGGTATTCGGCGGTGCTGCTGGCGTTTTGAGCATAACCTTGCGGGAAGCGCGAAATGGCCGAGGCGCCCAGCCCGATCAGCACATCGCAGGTGTCATCGGTGTAGCCTTGGAAATTCCGCCGCAAATGGCCGGATTTCGCGGCAATCGCCATGCTGTCGGTGGGACGCGCGAAATGGTCGATGCCAATCTCATCATAGCTGTCCCAAAGGAACAGACGCCGGGCGGTGTCGAATAGCTGCAACCGTTCTTCGGGCGTGGGCAACGCATCGGTTGGGATCATGGCCTGGCGTTTGGCCATCCACGGCACATGGGCGTAGCCGTAAAGCGCCACCCGATCCGGGGCGAGCGACAAGAGCATTTGCACGGTGTCGGAAATACGGGCCTGGCTTTGATGCGGCAGCCCGAACAGGATATCGGCGTTCAGCGAATGCACGCCCTGGGCCCGCAGCATATCAACCGCGGCGCGCGTCACCTCGTAACTTTGGATACGACCGATGGTTTGCTGGATTTCAGGGTTGAAATCCTGCACGCCGATGGAGGCACGGTTCATCCCGGCTTGGGCCAGCGCGTGGATGCGCGCCTCATCAATCTCATTGGGGTCAATCTCGACCGAAAATTCGGCATCGGCGTCAAAGCTGACGGCCTGGTGCAGCGTTTCGGCCAGTTCAGTCATTTGGGCCGGCTGCAACAGGGTTGGCGTGCCGCCGCCCCAATGCAGACGCGCGACCGAAACACCCTGGGGCAGCACGCGCCCAAGCGTTTCAATCTCTTGCTTGAGACTGTCGAGATAGGCCACGACCGGCTCGTCCGACCGGGTGCCCTGGGTGCGGCAGGCGCAGAACCAGCACAGACGGCGACAAAACGGCACATGCAAATATAAAGAGATACGCGACCCACTTGGGATTTCGCGTAACCAATCCAGATATACTGGGCCGCTGACGTCATTCGAGAACTTGGTGGCCGGCGGATAACTCGTGTACCGCGGGACCTTTGCGTCGAATAGCCCTAGGCGGCGAAGTTGCGATATCGGCTCCATTGGGATACACGTATGAGTAGAGTGTGCATCGTGTCCTTGATCTAGATCAAGAGTGTCTGAAACAGTTGACGGTCGAAAGGGTTCCTATGCCGAACCGACAATTGGCGTTCCCTCAGCCGGATTGTGCAGACTGTCCGATTCGTCATCGTGCGGTCTGTGCACGCTGCGAAACTGACGAGCTCGAACATCTTGAAGCGATTAAATATTATCGCAATTTCGAGGCTGGTCAGACTGTGGTTTGGGCGGGCGACAAGATGGATTTTGTCGCTTCGGTTGTGCAGGGTGTGGCCGCCCTGACCCAGACCATGGAAGACGGGCGCCGCCAGATGGTCGGGCTGTTGTTGCCATCGGATTTCCTGGGGCGACCCACCCGTGACACCGCCCCTTATGACGTGACCGCAACCACCGATTTGCAGCTGTGCTGTTTCCGGCGCGCGCCGTTTCAGGACATGCTGAACAGCACCCCCCATATCAGCCAGCGTTTGCTTGAGATGACGCTGGATGAATTGGACGCGGCGCGGGAATGGATGCTGCTTTTGGGCCGTAAAACCGCACGTGAAAAGATTGCCAGTTTCCTGGCCATCATCGCCCGGCGCGATTCGCTGATGCAGCAAGCCCATGCGCGTGGCGAGGTGGCGTTTGACCTGCCGCTGACGCGCGAGGCGATGGCCGATTACCTGGGCCTGACGCTGGAAACCGTGAGCCGCCAGATGTCGTCGCTGAAAAAGGACGGCGTGATCCGCCTGGAAGGCAAACGCCACATCGTGATCCCGGATTTTGAAATCCTGATGGACGAAACCGGCGATGACGCGGATGGGGGCGTTTTGGCGTAAGCCTCCCGGGGTGCGGGCGGTTGAGCCTATTCGGCCAAATCCGCCTCTCCCCAGCGGCGCATCGATTCAATTATGGGTAGAACGGATCGCCCGCGATCTGTCAGCGCGTATTCCACCCGTGGGGGTACTTCGGGAAACACCGTCCGGGTTAGCAACCCGTCTGCCTCAAGCTCGCGCAATTGCTTGGTCAGCATCTGTTTGGTGACTGCTGGGATCGCCCGTTGCATCGCGCCGAAGCGGTCGACCCCGTTGGAAATGCAAAACAAGATGACGGGCTTCCACTTTCCGCCAATGGCCAAGAGGCAATGGGTGACGGGGCAAACGGCTTGAGGGTTTGGGGCCTTTAGTTCCAATTTAGTGACTACCTCAAAAAATAATGACTAGTTGCTGATTAGGGATTTATGGGCAGATTGCAGAACCATCGTCAATCGATGGAGCTTCCCATGCATCGCACCTTTTGCCCACTTGCTTTGGCCGTCCCACTGCTGGCCGGCCCGACCTTTGCCCAGGATATCAGCCTAGAAGGTTTGCAATCCCGGATTGTTGGAACTTGGACCTCAATAGCTTGTGAGTTGCGGCCACAGGCCAATGCTCAAGACCCTGACCTTGCGCCGACGCCAAGCTATCTGACCCGCGATTTTACCTATCGTGCCGATGGTGGGTTCGAGGCAAACATCACCGTTTATGCTGACCCGGCCTGTCAAATCCCGGCGGTGTCCTATGATTTCGCGGGTGAGATTGTCTGGCACGACGCCAACCCTGCGGTCGAAGGCGCTTGGTCGCAGGATTATCTTCTGAACCGCCGGTTGGAATTGACGGTGCTGGCCGAGCCGATGGTGCAGCAGCTTAATCAATTGCCGGAAGGCGCCTGCGGGCAGGGTCCGTTCGAGTTGGGACAGAGGCGCGACATTCTTGGGCAACCTTGCGCGCTGCTGCGGTTTGTTGAAGGCAGAGCCTTTGTCGTGGATCATGACTTTCTCTATGTGCGAGAGGATACGCCCAACATGTTGTTCATGGGCGGAAAGCATGTGGATGGCACCGGGTTCTATGCGCCCGAGAACCGACCGGTTGTGGGGTTGCAGCAGCCATTGATCCGCGTGGACGGATAGGGTGATGTCGATGCGCTTTGGTCAGGCACGTTTAGCGCTGCCGATATGGTGGTATATTGCGCCGGCCTATCTGACACTTTGGACCATTGGCTTCAGCATCTGGAATTGGGTGGATGGTCATGGGATGATGGCGGCGTTTGGCGTCGAGACCGGCGTGGCCAGCGACTTCATCATGTTGAACTCTGCCGCGCGCTATGTGGCGCTGGCGGTCGCGATGGTGCTGGGGATTTGGGTGTTCCGCACCGCTGCCGCGATTGTGACAGCGCTTGGTGCTCGGTTGGCAATGGATCTGTTCGACCTGGCGGCCGGGGTTCAAACGGGTTTGATTGCGGGTTTTGGGGGCGTTGCGCAATCCTTTGCCATGTTCTTGCTGCCCAATCTGTTTGCAATTGCCAGCCTGGTTTGGTGTCTGCAGCACCGGGTGACTAAATGAAGAATGCCCCGCCGAAGCGGGGCATCCAAGATGTCGTGTTGGTTCGCCCTAATGCGCCATAAAGACAGGCACTTCGGCATGTTCCAGCATGTTCCGGGTCGCGCCGCCTAGGATCGCTTCGCGGAAGCGGGAATGGCCATAAGCCCCCATCACCAGCATGTCGGCGTTTTGATCTTCGACATGGCGGGCGATGACCTGGCTGACGCGAGAAAGCGTTTGCGGCAGGATATTCACCTCGACCTTGGCGCCGTGGCGGGTGAGCATTTTGCAAAGTTCGGTGCCCGGATCGGCGGCGCCGTCACCATGGCGGTCGGGGGCGACGATACAGATGCTGACGGCATCGGCTGCCACCAAAAGCGGCAACGCGCGGCGGATCGATACCATGGCTTCGGCCGACTCGTTCCAGGCAACCACAACCTTGCGCGGTTTGGCTTGGGGGGCGGTATCGCTCAGCACCACGACCGGGGTGTTGCCCTGGAACATGGTGGATTCAACGATGACCGGCGCATCGGCGGGCAGGGACGCGCCATAGGGTTTGGGTAGCATCGCCAGGTCGCAATAGCGCGCGCGCCGGGCCACGATGCCCGCGACCGAGGCCGATTGGGTCACCAGCGCCTCAACGCCCCAGGACAGATCGGTTTTGCCAAGCCGTTCGCGGGCGGCATGTTCGATTTCGGTTGCCTCGGACTGCGCATGTAGCAGCGTTTCGTCATGCATCAGCGCAGTGGCCCCGGCAAAATAATAACCGGTCTGGGTGCGATCGATGCCCAGGCAGAGCACATCAAGATGTGCGCCCGTGGCGGCGGCAAACGGTGCGACCTGATCCAGAACGGGGGCGGCTTCGGAAGGGTCGGTTAGGATCGTCAGGATGGTTTTATAGGCCATGTCAGCCTCCCAATTGTCGGTACGAGATCGTCTTAAGCCCCGTCATTTCGACGCACATTGACATGCGTCAACCGACCCGGGCGTTGCATTTGACATGGATCAAGGCCCTGGACCGGCCCTTCCGCAATCAGGGGGCAGATGGAACAGCTCCGGACGGCTTTCTGAGTCGCAACCGGTGCATCACGAAGGGACGATCAATGCTTGATTACGTAAAGCTTCTGATCCTGGGGCTCGTGGCGATTTGCGCCGCGATTGCGGCCAACTATGCGCGGGATGCTGCGTATCTTGTGCACGCCTTGTTGATCATGTCCGCAGCGGGTGGCCTGTTTATTTGGCAGCTGCGCCGCACGGGCGAACCGCAGGTGGCCGCACCTGCCAATGAATATATGGATGGGCCGGTTCGGGCCGCTGCCATCGCCACGGCATTTTGGGGTGTCGTCGGCTTTTTGGTCGGTGTCGTGATCGCGTTCCAGCTGGCCTTTCCGGTCCTCAACTTTGAATGGGCCCAAGGGTATCTGAATTTCGGACGGCTGCGTCCCTTGCACACCTCGGCGGTGATTTTTGCCTTTGGGGGCAACGCGCTGCTGGCGGCATCGTTTTACATCGTGCAGCGGACATCGGCGGCCCGCATGTGGGGCGGCAACCTGACCTGGTTCGTGTTCTGGGGCTATCAGCTGTTCATCGTCATGGCCGCGACCGGTTATCTGCTGGGCTCGACCCAAGGCCAAGAATACGCCGAGCCGGAATGGCTGGTTGACCTGTGGCTGACCATCGTTTGGGTCGCCTTCCTGGCGGTTTACCTGGGCACGCTGCTGAAGCGGAAAGAGCCGCATATCTATGTGGCCAACTGGTTCTTGCTAAGCTTTATCGTCACCGTGGCGATGCTGCATGTGGTCAACAACCTGCAAATCCCGGTGTCGATCTTCGGCTCGTCCTCGGTGCCGGTGATGGCCGGTGTGCAGAACGCCATGACCCAATGGTGGTACGGCCACAACGCTGTGGGCTTTTTCCTGACCGCGGGCTTCTTGGGGATGATGTACTACTTCATTCCGAAGCAGGCTGAGCGTCCGGTTTACTCGTACAAACTGTCGATCATCCACTTCTGGGCCCTGATCTTCCTGTATATCTGGGCCGGTCCGCACCACCTGCATTACACCGCTCTGCCGGATTGGGCCTCGACCCTCGGCATGGTGTTCTCGGTCGTGCTGTGGATGCCCTCCTGGGGTGGCATGATCAACGGTCTGATGACGCTTTCGGGCGCATGGGACAAACTGCGGACAGACCCGATCCTGCGGATGATGGTGACCTCGGTCGCGTTCTACGGCATGTCGACCTTCGAAGGTCCGATGATGTCGATCCGCGCGGTGAACTCGCTGTCGCACTACACCGACTGGACCATTGGCCACGTGCACTCGGGCGCGCTGGGCTGGAACGGGATGATCACCTTCGGGATGCTCTACTACCTGTTCCCGAAACTGTGGAACCGCTCGTCGCTTTACAGCCTGCGTGCCGTTAGCTGGCACTACTGGCTCGCGACCATCGGCATCGTGCTTTACGCCGCGTCGATGTGGGTGACCGGGATCATGGAAGGTCTGATGTGGCGCGAGGTTGATGCGCAAGGGTTCTTGGTGAACTCCTTCGCGGACACCGTGGAAGCCAAATTCCCGATGTATGTGATCCGTGGCTTGGGTGGCGTGATGTTCCTCGCCGGTGCCGTGATCATGTGCTGGAACCTCTGGATGACCGTGAAGAAGGGTGACGTTCGCAAGGACGCCCCCGTCGCGGCACCCGCAGAATAAGGAGGGTCTGAGATATGGCACTCGAAGGTCATAAGAAAATTGAAACCAATGCGACCCTCCTTCTGACGCTCAGCTTCCTGGTCGTCACGGTCGGGGGCATCGTAGAGATCGCGCCGCTGTTCTACCTGGAGAACACCATTGAGGATGTAGAGGGCATGCGCCCCTACTCTCCGCTGGAACTGGCGGGCCGCGAAATCTACATCCGCGAGGGGTGCTACGTCTGCCACAGCCAGATGATCCGACCCTTGCGGGATGAGGTGGAGCGTTACGGCCACTACTCGCTGGCAGCGGAATCGCAATACGATCATCCGTTCCAGTGGGGGTCGAAGCGGACCGGGCCGGACTTGGCGCGCGTTGGCGGCCGTTACTCGGATGAATGGCATGTGGATCACCTGACCGATCCGCAGTCGGTTGTCCCGGAATCGGTGATGCCGGCCTATGGCTTCCTGTCCGACAACGTGTTGCGGCCCACCTATATCGCCGATCTGATGTCGACCCATCGTTTGGTGGGCGTGCCTTACACCGATGAAATGATCGCCAATGCGGAACTCGATTTCGTCGAACAGGCCACGGATTTTGGTGATGGTGGCGTGGTCGAACGCTATCCGGGTGCGCAGCAGCGCGACTTTGACGGCAATGCCGAAGAGGTCACCGAGATGGATGCCCTGATCGCTTATATGCAGATGCTTGGGACGCTGGTCGATTTCTCGACCTTCACGCCCGAAGAAGCATTCGCAAGCCGGTAAGGGGGGCCAAGCAGTATGGAAGACACCTATACCATCATGCGCGTGTTCGCCGGGTCTTGGGGGATGATGTTCATGCTCCTGAGCTTTCTGGGGGTGATCCTGTTCACCCTGCGGCCCGGTAGCCGGTCGGTGCACAAAGACACCGCCAACATCCCCTTCCGCTACGATGACAGCCCGGCCCCCGAAGGGCCGGCCGCCACCGCCGAGTTCAAGGAGGCGCGGCAATGACTGAAGACAAAAACAACCACCCCGAAGAGCAGATTCTGCAGGAAGGGGATCCGGATACCACAGGTCACGTGTGGGACGGGATTAAGGAGTTCAACAACCCGCTGCCGCGTTGGTGGTTGTGGACCTTCTATGCCACGATCGCTTGGGGGATCCTTTACACGGTTCTCTATCCGGCCTGGCCTTTGATCAATGGCGCCACGCCCGGCATCCTTGGCTTCTCCACCCGAGAGAATGTGGCCGCGGATATCGCCGAATTTGACGAGATGAACGCCCCGGTGCGGGATCGGATCGTCGAAGTGGCCCTGGCCGACATCAACCCGACCGACAACCCGGATCTCTATAACTATGCGATCCAAGGCGGTGCGGCGACCTTTGCCACCTGGTGCTCGCAGTGCCATGGCTCGGGCGCGGCTGGCGCGGTTGGCTACCCCAACCTGTTGGATGATGACTGGCTTTGGGGTGGCACGATCGACGATATCCACCTGACGATCAGCCACGGCATTCGGAACGAAGATGATCTGGATGCGCGGTATTCGGAAATGACCGCTTTCGAGGGCATTCTGTCCGACGAAGAGATCAGCCAGGTCGTGCAATATGTGCGCAACCTGTCGGGTCAGGAAGCGGATGCCACTTTGGCCTCGGCCGGTGAGACGGTCTATCTGGACAATTGCGCCGCCTGTCACCTGGATGACGGCACCGGCGACATCTTCCTGGGTGCCCCGAACCTGACCGACGCGATCTGGCTTTATGGCGGATCGGCTGAGGCCATCGAAGAAACCGTGCGTCACAGCCGCTTTGGTGTGATGCCGCCCTGGTCGGCTGAGGCCTCCGAGGCGGGTCGTCTGAGCGAGGCAGAACTGCGCTCGGTCTCGATCTACGTACACAGCTTGGGCGGCGGCGAGTAAGCCGCAGCCCCACCCCCTCCGTCAGCCCCTCCCGGCTGGTGGAACGGCACCGGTCCCGGTCCTGTTCGCGCGTTTCCTACGGGATCGGTGCCAAACCTAAACCGCTCGCCTCACCCCTCTCGGTGAGGCGGGCATTTTTTTGCCGCAGATTATGCCCTGTCTTTTCAGATTGTTGCCCAGGCAATTTCTTACTCGGTTCTTACCACGGTTTCGGCAACCGGTGACGACGTCACCTTGAAACCAGTTAGAGGTAAGAGATGATTAAAGAATTTAAGCGGTTCCTAGCCGATGACGCAGGTGCGGTGACGGTTGATTGGGTTGTGCTAACGGCTGCGACCGTTGGTTTGGGCCTGGCGACTATGGGCGTGGTCTCGGGCGGTGTCGAAGAGCTTTCGGGCGAGGTCGACACGCAGTTGACCGATCAGGAAATCACCGACCGTTTTGCAAGCGGCGCACAGCCCTATGATGGCGATTGGTTGGCACCGGGCGCCTATGATAGCGATCTGGCCTGGGTGCAGGCGCTATCGGATGACTCGATTTCCGGCCTTCTGACGGGCTATGCCGAATACGCGAACCCAGACAATGTGAACATGGGCACCCATAACGAGCCCCGTAATCACGACCAATACTGGATGGCCCATAACGAGGCGGTCGAACGTGGGTTGGATATCCCCGAGAACCCGCATCTCTAAAATCCCTGCGTCAAATTGACGTTGACAATTATGTCCAATTGCAAGCGCCCCAAATCGGGCGCTTGTTGCGTTTCTGAAGCGAATTGATCCACGTCAAAGAGGGCGCGGGATCAGCTTTCGTACAAGCAAGCTGCGCAGGACCAACCAAACCCAAGGAACGATTCCGTCATGAGTGCCACCGAAGAGCCGCAGAAGCTCTACGCTGCCCGTGAACCCGTCTTCCCGAAACGCGTTTCGGGCCGGTTCAGAAACCTCAAATGGATCATCATGATCATCACGTTGGGGATTTACTACGTGACCCCTTGGATTCGTTGGGATCGCGGCCCGGCGCTGCCGGATCAGGCGGTGCTGGTCGATCTGGCGAACCGCCGGTTCTTTTTCTTCTGGATCGAGATTTGGCCGCATGAGTTTTACTTTGTCGCCGGTCTTTTGATCATGGCCGGTTTGGGCCTGTTCCTGTTTACCTCGGCGCTTGGCCGGGTCTGGTGCGGCTATGCCTGCCCGCAAACGGTTTGGACCGATCTATTCTTTGCCGTTGAACGCTGGATCGAAGGCGATCGCAACGCCCGGCTGCGGCTATGGCGGCAGAACCTGGATTTCAAAAAGCTGCGTTTGCGGGTGACAAAATACCTGGCTTGGTTCCTGATCGCCTTGGCGACCGGCGGGGCCTGGGTGTTCTATTTTGCCGATGCGCCCACGTTGTTGGTGGATCTGATCACCGGGCAGGGTGCCTCGGTCGCGTACATCACCATTGGTATTCTGACCGCGACGACCTTTGTCTTTGGCGGGTTCATGCGCGAACAGGTGTGCATCTACATGTGCCCCTGGCCGCGTATCCAGGCCGCGATGATGGATGAAGACACGATCACGGTGGCCTATCGCGATTGGCGGGGGGAACCGCGCGGGCGCGGTAAAGCGCGCGACGATCTGGGCGACTGCATCGACTGCAACGCTTGCGTGAACGTATGCCCGGTTGGCATCGACATCCGCGACGGGCAGCAGTTGGAATGCATCACCTGCGCGCTTTGCATCGATGCCTGCGACGACATCATGGAAAAGGTCGGCAAGGAACGCGGCTTGATCGATTACCTGGCCCTGACCGATGAGGCGAATGAACGGGCGGGCAATCCGAAGGTCAACATTTGGAAGCATATCTTCCGCCTGCGCACGATCATCTACACCGCGCTTTGGTCGCTGATCGGGATCGGTCTGACCGTCCTGCTGTTCATCCGTTCGGAAATCGACGTGACGGTTGCCCCGGTTCGCAACCCGCAATTCGTCGTGCTGTCGGATGGGTCGATCCGCAACACCTATGACATGCGCATCCGCAACATGAGCCATGATGACACCAGCTTTGCCATCAGCCTGACCTCGGAAGATGTGTTGGTCGTCGATCTGGAAGGCACCGAGCTGTTGTCGGTCGATGTGCCGGCAGACACCACACAGTTGCAGCGCGTCTATGTGATCGCGGCACCTGGCTCTGGGGCGGCGGATAGCGAACGGGTTCCGTTCCGTTTCTGGGTTGAAGATATGAATGCGGGCACGCGCACCCATCAGGACACCACATTCTTCGGGAGGGATACCGAATGAGCGTTGAGACGAACGATTTACCCGACGGGGAACGCAAACTGACCGGTTGGCACGTGCTGGCGATTTTTGTTGGTGGGTTCGGGATCATCATTGGGGTGAACATCTTCATGGCCTATAACGCCGTGTCGACCTTTCCGGGGATGGAGGTCAGTTCTTCCTACGCGGATAGCCAGACCTTTGATGATCGCCGCCTCGCGCAAGAGGCGCTGGGGTGGAATGCCAGCGTCGAAATCCCCGGCGATGGCACCCTGGTTTTGCACTTGGTCGATGACAGCGGCGCGCCGGTGTACCCCGCCGAGATGACCGCGCTTTTGACCCGCCCGACCAACCGCTTGCAGGATCAGGAACTGGTCCTGACCCGGTCGCGCGGCGCCTTTGTCGCCCCGGCGGAGATCGGCGAAGGGCGCTGGCGTCTGCGCCTGACGGGCATGGCCCGCGACGGCACCGAATACCGCCACAACGTCACCTTCACCTATTGGGATTGAGCACCGCGTGACCGCGACTTTCGACCATGCAAGGCCTGCGGCTTGTCCCGCCTGCGCCGCCGCCCCGGCGGCGGAGCATTTGGCCGAGCTACCGAAAGACGCAAAGCTGATGCTGTCACTGCCCGGCATTCATTGCGCGGGCTGTATTTCGGGCGTCGAAAGCGCTCTGATGGCTATGCCTGGCGTGAAGGATGCGCGCGTCAACCTGACCCTGCGCCGCGCGGCGGTCGAGGCGGAGGCGGGGATCACCGCCGACGATCTGACGGCGGTGTTGGAGCGCGCGGGTTACGAGGCGCACGAGCTTGATCCCGGCGTCTTGGCGACCACGGCCGCCGATCAGCAGGGCAAAGACCTGATGATGCGGTTGGCGGTGTCGTTCTTCGCGATGATGAACGTGATGCTTCTGTCTGTGGCCGTCTGGTCGGGGGCCGATGGGTTCACCCGCGACATGATGCATTGGATTAGCGCGGCCATCGCCATACCGGCGGTGATCTTTTGCGGTCGGCCTTTTTACGCATCTGCCTGGGGCGCTTTGCGCGGTGGGCGGCTGAACATGGATGTGCCGATCACGCTTGCCATCGTGCTGGCGGTCGGCACCTCGCTTTATGAGACCATGCATTCAGGCGAGCATGCCTATTTCGACGCCGCCATCGCGCTGTGCTGTTTCTTGTTGGCTGGGCGGTATTTGGATCACCGCACCCGCGCCTCGGCCCGGTCGGCGGCGCAGGAGTTGGCGGCGCTGGAGGTGCCCCGCGCCTTGCGCCTGAGCGCCAATGGCGACGAAGAAACCGTCTCGGTCGCTGAACTGGCCGTGGGTGACATCGTGCGCGTCAAACCCGGCGGACGTATCCCTGTGGATGGTGTGGTGACCGACGGGCAATCGGAATTGGACCGCGCGCTTATGACCGGGGAAAGCCTGCCGGTTTATGCGGGCCCGGGCCAATCCGTCAGCGCGGGGGAGGTCAACCTGACCGGCCTCTTGACCATCGAGGTTCAGGCTGCGGGCCGCGACACGGCCTTGCACCGGATCGCGGATTTGGTCGCGGTGGCCGAGGCTGGGCGCAACAATTACACGTCGCTCGCCGATCAGGCCGCCAAGCTTTACGCGCCGGGGGTGCATATCCTGTCCGCTGTCGCGGCGGTGGGGTGGTATATCTACACCCAAGACCTGCGGATCGCCTTGAATATTGCGGCGGCGGTCTTGATCATCACCTGCCCCTGCGCGCTGGGCCTGGCTGTGCCCGCTGTGACCACAGCGGCCTCGGGCAAGCTGTTCCGCAAGGGCTTGCTGATCAAAGACGGCACCGCTTTGGAACGTTTGGCCGAGGCCGATACCGTGATCTTTGACAAGACCGGCACGCTGACAACGGGCGCGGCGGAGCCTTTGGCGCTTGAGGCGCTGGCCCCGGACACCGCGCGTGTGGCGCTGGCCTTGGCCCAAGGGTCATCACACCCATTGGCCGAGGCGCTGGCGAAAGGCTTGCTGGAGGCCGGGGTGCGCCCGGCTGGGGTCGAGGCCATCGTGGAGGTGCCGGGCTATGGCGTCGAAGGGCGCTGGAAAGGCCAGACCGTGCGTTTGGGCCGGGCCGCCTGGCTGGGCGCCGAGGCCCCAGAGATGACGGCGACCATGTTAAAAATTGGGGATGTGGCGCCTGTCACAATCAGCTTCACCGACACCCTGCGCGATGGTGCGGCCGAGGTTGTTACGGCGCTGAAAGCGCAGGGCAAACGGGTGCTGCTGATTTCGGGCGATACCGCGCCCGCGGTCGAACGGTTCGCGGCGCGGATCGGGATTGAAGAGGTGTTTGCCGAAGCCCTGCCTGCCGAGAAAGCCAGCAAAGTTGCCGAGATCGCCGATCAGGGCGGCAAGGTGCTGATGGTGGGGGATGGATTGAACGACACCGCAGCCTTGGCGGCGGCGCACGTGTCAATCTCGCCAGCCTCGGCGCTCGACGCGGCGCGCACGGCATCGGATATGGTGCTGACCGGGCGCAGCCTGTCGCCGATTGCCGATGCGATGGGCACCTCGGTTTCCGCCAGCCGGCGCATCCGCGAAAACTTCACCATTGCCACGGTTTATAACGTTCTGGCGGTGCCCTTGGCGGTTGCGGGCCTCTGTTCGCCCCTGATTGCCGCCTTGGCGATGTCCTCCAGCTCGCTTACGGTTTCGCTGAACGCGTTGCGGGTGAAGTGAGGCATGTGAATGGACGTTCTGGGCATCCTGATCCCCGTCAGCCTGTTTTTGGGGCTGATCGGTTTGGGTATCTTTTTCTGGATGCTGAAACGCGGTCAGTTCGATGACCCTGAGGGTGATGCCCATCGGATCTTGCGCGAAGATTACGACGACAAGCCCAAAGAATAGAGCCCGGGCTTAGCCCGTGGGGCCAAAGGTTTCGCACCCCACATTCCGGGCCGAAAGCCGGGCACAGGCGCGCTGGGCCTGATCCTCGGTCATGCCTTGGAAGCGCGCTTCGAACCCGCCATTGCGCTGCACAACACGGCGAAGCGCCTGATCAAAGGTTCCAATCTCGCTGAGCGCCGTTCTGAGCAACAAGCGTTCGGCGGCGTGATGGGAGTTTTGCGCGCCAAGCGACACGCCAAAAAGGCGGCTGCCGCTGGAGGACGCGCGGGTCACAATCTCGGGCACAATCTCAGGCGGGGGTTCGGCCAGGGCGACCTCATCCTCACGCGGAAGGGGGGGCACCTCGGCCTGTGGGCCGGGCCGGGGCACGGGCATTCGTGTCGGCGCAGAGGCATGGCTGGGTTGAACCGCAGCGGCTTCGACATCATCCAGCGCTTCGCCCACCGCCTCGGAGATTGCGGCGAGCAGTTCTGGCTCGGGCGTGCGACCGGGGCGCGGCACTGGTCGTAGCGAGCGTGTGACCGCGCCAGTGGCGCGTGTGGTGCTGCCGCTTGGTTCACCATCATAGGTGGGCAGACCGGGCACGCGCACCTGGGCCGTGCTGGGCGCGCGGGAAAAGCCCATATCCAAAAGCTCGGCCACGCGCTGATTGCGCCAGGCGGCTGAGCGCCCGCCAAAGACGGTGGCGATGATGCGTTCCTGTCCGCGTTCGGCTGAGGCGACCAGGTTGAAGCCAGCGGCGCGGGTATATCCGGTCTTGATCCCATCCGCCCCGCGATAGGCGTTCAAAAGCGCGCGGTTGGTGTTGCGCACGGTGGCAATGCCCGCATCGTCGGAACGACGCGAGAAGATGTTGTAATATTGCGGGTAATCGTAGAACAGACGCCGCCCCATGGTGGTCATGTCGCGCGCGGTGCTCATATGCCCGTCTTCGGTCAGGCCATGGGCGTTGCGAAAGGTCGTGCGGGTCATGCCCAAGGCGCGCGCGGTGCGGTTCATGCGGCGGGCAAAGGCGGCCTCGGAGCCCGAAATCGCCTCGGCAATGGCGGTGGCCGCATCATTGGCCGAGCGGATCGCGGCGGCGCGGATGAGATAGCGGAAGCGGATGGTCGACCCGGCGCGCAGGCCCAGTTCTGAGGGCGGTTCCGAGGCGGCATGGTTCGAGATTTGAACCGGTGTGTCGAGCGTGATCTCACCCAGGCGCACGGCCTCGAACGCGATGTAAAGCGTCATCATTTTGGTGAGTGAGGCCGGATGCAGCCGCGTATCCGCATTGCGTGAATGCAGCACTTCGCCGGTGCGCGCATCCATCACCATCGCCGCATAAGGCGCGGCGCGCAAAGGCATGGCCAGAAAGGCCACCAAAAACAGGATGGCCAGCCCCACAAGGGCTGGAAAACTTGGTCGCTTGGTCACGGGACCTGCTCGCTCTGCCTCAATCACCGTCTTTTGCGGTGCCTATTTCGCGCATCGTAGGCGATCTGATGCAGAAAATCCATTGTAAATCCGGCGCTTCGGCGATGTGTTGCTGCACCATTTTGTGACCGCAATATCTGGCGCTGCGATGCAGCTAGGGCACCAGGTCTTTTCGATCAGCGGGTCGGTGGTGCGGGTATGCGATGTTGCATCATGTGGTGCCCGCACCATCGCTTCGCTAAAAGGCCGGGGCGCAGACAAAGGACCGCATGACATGAGTGACCTGTTCGACGACCGCAAGGCCAAAGCTTCAAACTGGTTCCGCCGGGTGCGGGATGAGATTGTGGCCGCGTTCGAAGGGTTGGAAGACAGCCAGGGCGGTGATGCGCCAGCTGGCCGGTTTGAGGTCACGCAAACCAAGCGCGACGCGACCGATGGCAGTGACGCGGGCGGCGGATTGATGAGCGTGATGCGCGGCGGGCGTGTCTTTGAAAAGGTCGGGGTGAATGTCTCGACCGTTTACGGGCAATTGGGTGACCGCGCCGTGCAGGCCATGGCCGCGCGCAAGGATCTGTCGGGTCTGAAAGAGGATCCGACCTTTTGGGCGTCGGGCATCAGCCTGGTGGCGCATATGCAGAACCCTAAAGTGCCAGCGGTGCATATGAACACGCGGATGTTTTGGACACCGGTGGCCTGGTGGTTTGGCGGCGGGGCCGATCTGAACCCCGCCATCGAGTTTGAAGAGGACACGGCGCAGTTTCACGCGGTTCTAAAGGACCATTGTGATCGCCATGATCCGGCCTACTACCCGCGTTTCAAAGCCTGGGCAGACGAGTATTTCTATGTCCCGCACCGGCACCGGGCGCGGGGCGTCGGCGGCATCTTTTATGACGATCTGAACACCGGCGATTGGGAGGCCGATTTTGCCTTTACCCAGGATGTCGGACGCGCCTTTCTGCCCGCGTTTCTTGGCTGTGTGGAACGACGGCGGCATGACGGTTTTACCGACGCGGATCGGGAAGCGCAGCTGGTGCATCGCGGTCTCTATGCCGAATACAATCTGGTCTATGACCGGGGCACCAAGTTTGGGCTGGAAACGGGCCACGACGCCAATGCTGTGTTGATGAGCCTGCCGCCCATCGCCAAATGGACCTGAGGCTTATTGCGCCAGCAGCTCTCGGTAGATCGCGTTGATCGCGGCGGCTTCGCGTTCGATGCGAAACTCCGATTCAATATGCACACGGGCGGCTTCGCCCTGGAACATGCGCTCGGCCGGGTTGTCGAGGTAATAGGCGGCTTGGTCAGCCATCGCCGTCACATCGCCAGGTGGGATCAAAGCACCGGTCGAGCCATGTACCACCAGTTCTTCGAAGGCGCCGACGGTGGTGGCGATGACGGGCACGCCACAGGCCATGGCCTCGATCGGGGTTAGGCCAAACCCCTCCCACCGCTGGGGCGCGATGAAAAGATCGAGCGCGCGATACCAATCGGCCATTTCATGAACCGGCACCTCGGGCTTGAACAAGATGCGGTCGTCTAGCTCTGCCGCCAGCACTTTGGCGCGCAAATCGCGCTCAAACCCTTGATGTTTCTCGGTCGCGCGGCCCATGACGATGCCGACAGCCTCGGGTCGGTCGCGCAATACCTCGATCATCGCGTCGACAAACACATCGGTGCCTTTTTGTGCACGGATGCGGCCAAAACAGCCGACAATCGGCCCCGGCGGCAGCCCGAGGGCGGCTTTGGTCGCGGCGCGGTTTTCAGGCGGGGCGAAGCCGGTGATGTCGATGCCATGGAGGATGACCGTCGACGGGCGTTCTAGATAGCCCGCGGTTTTCTGCGAGGTTGAGATCACCGCGTCCATCTGCCGGATCAGCCATTTGGAATAGGCGGTATGGTCCCGCTGCGAGGCTGAGGTGAAGAGAAGCTTCAGGTCTTTGCGGAACACATGTTTCAGGATCAGACCTGCCAGCATCTCGGAATTGCGCCTGGCGTGCCAAACCCGCGCGCCCGACGGCCCCTTGCGCGACATGGTGAACAGATCGCGCTGGCGTATCTGCGGCACATGGGGCGGCAGGACCGGTGCCACGGCGGCAATCGCAATATCCTCGCGCTGCAGGGGCAGCAGCCGCACCACGGTGGCGGTCACGCCGGACAACCGTTTTTTCAGGTTGGGCGCGATGACATCAACATGGGCGGGGTCAAGGAAGCTCATGCCCCAAGCGCTTAGCGGGTGGTTGGCTGGCGCACAAGCGGGCGGGGCTTTGCCGGTTGGCCATCGGCGGATCGGCGGGATTTGGAGCCTCGAGCGAATCTCGCGCCAATGTGTGCGGCGCAAGCATTGAAGCGCCCCATTCCGATCATAGCGTTGGAGGGCCCGGGCCATCCTGCCCGGGCCAACTCAAACCATGGGAGATCCCCAATGATGCGAGCACTAATAATACCGGCTGCGACACTTGCCCTGACCACGGCGCCCGTCCTGGCATCGGGACCCGTTGAGGCAGAAGCACCCGCCCCTTTGACCTTTACCACCCCAAGCAGCGGCTATGACTGGACCGGGCCTTCGCTGGGTGTGCAACTGGGCTATGGCGATGTCGACACCTCTGGACCCAGCCTGGAAGGGGACGGCGCGCTTTACGGTCTGCGGGCCTATTACGATTATGACCTGGGCGATTACATCGTCGGGGGTGGTGTTCAATATGATGCGACCGATATCGATCTGGGTGGTGTGACCACGCTGGAATCGGTGACGCGCGTCGGCCTGCGCGCTGGTTTCGATCTGGGCCAGAACTGGGTCTATGGCACCGGCGGTTATGCGCGGGCCACAACCTCGGGCGGCGGCGTTGGCGATTCAGATGGGTATTTCGTCGGCGCCGGGTATGAGACCTTTTTGACCGATACGCTTACTCTGGGGGCCGAGGTTCTGTACCACCAGTTCGACAGTTTCGACCTAGGTGGGTTGGAGGTGGATGCCACCACCGCCAGTGTTGGCCTGAACTTTCGGTTCTAAGCCGATCCAACCGCAACCTATGCGCCCGCCGAGTGTTTGGCGGGCGTCTTTCCAAAGCGGTTAGGCGCCCCGGATGGTCTCTAGCAGCAGATGCACATTGTCTGGGTCCGCCTCGGGCGTGATGCCATGGCCCAGGTTGAAGATATGCGGGCCGTCTTTTAGCGCCGCAACAATGCGCCTGGTCTCGGCAACCAAAGCCTCACCACCGGTGATCATGTGTTTGGGATCGAGATTGCCCTGCACGCAGCCATCAGGTTGCAGATGTTCCGCCGCCCAGGCCGGATCGACCTTGGTATCGATGGCCAACCCATCCGCGCCCGCGGCTTTGGCGAAGCCTTTGTAAGCCTCGCCCGCCTCACGCGGGAAGGCGATGATCGGCAGGTCCGGGTGGCGCGATTTCAGCTCGGAAATGATGCGTTTGGTCGGCTCCAAGGCGTAGCGCGTAAAGGCGTCGCCTTTCAGCGACCCGGCCCAAGAATCAAAGATTTTCACAACCTCGGCCCCGGCTTGAACCTGTTGGTCGAGGTATTCGATCGTGGCCTCGGTCAGCAGTGCCATCAGCGTATCGAAGGTTTCTGGGTCGCCTTCGCGCAGGGCATGGGCCGGGGCCTGATCCGGGGTGCCGCGCCCGGCGATCATATAGGTGGCGACCGTCCAAGGTGCGCCCGCGAAACCGATCAGCGTGGTGTCCTTGGGCAGTTCGCGCGACAGGATGCGGACAGTTTCATAGACCGGGGCCAGGTGATCGTGGATGTCATCCTTGCCTTTGAGCGGTTTCAACCCCTCGGGGCCCGTGATGGTCGATAGCCGCGGGCCTTCGCCGGTGACAAACCACAGATCGGCCCCAAGTGCGTCGGGGATCAGAAGAATATCGGCAAATAGGATCGAGGCATCGAAGCCGTAGCGCCGGATCGGCTGCAACGTGACCTCGGCCGCCAATTCGGAATTGTAGCAAAGCGACAGGAAATCCCCTGCCTGCGCGCGGGTGGCGCGGTATTCGGGCAGATACCGCCCGGCTTGGCGCATCAGCCAGACCGGGGGCACATCCAGCTTTTCGCCCGCAAGGCTGCGCAAGAGTTTCTTTTGGCCGGTCGCGGGGGCGTCATTCATGGGTGTTCGTCCTTGTCGGTTCCGGCCATCTACCTAGGCCCTGGGAATGCCTGTCAATCCGAAGCTGATTGTGGCGTCAAGTTGGCAGAGATAGAAGGGGGCCATGACGACCAACCTGCCGACCCCCGCCCATCCGCTCAAGATCGGAACCCGTGGCTCACCCTTGGCCCTGGCCCAGGCGCATGAAACCCGCGACCGGCTAACGCGCGCGTTCGATCTGCCGCCGGAAGCCTTTGAAATCGTGGTGATTAAAACGACCGGTGACAAGGTTCTGGACCGACCTTTGAAAGAGATCGGCGGCAAGGGGCTGTTCACCAAAGAAATCGAAGAAGACATGCTGTCGGGCAAGATCGACATCGCTGTGCATTCGATGAAGGACATGCCGGTCGAACAGCCCGCCGGATTGCTGTTGGATTGCTATCTGCCGCGCGAAGATGTGCGCGATGCCTTTGTGTCACTGACGCACGCATCGCTTGCCGCGCTGCCCGCCGGGGCGCGGGTCGGAACCTCCTCGCTGCGGCGGCGGGCGCAGCTTATGGCGCGGCGGCCCGATCTGACGGTGGTCGAGTTTCGCGGGAATGTGCAAACCCGGATGAAGAAGCTGGGGGATGACGTGGCGGACGCGACCTTTCTGGCGATGGCGGGGTTGCGGCGCTTGGGCATGGTCGAGGTCGCAAAATCCGCGATCCCGGTGGACGAGGTTTTGCCAGCGGTTGCCCAAGGCGCGATTGGCATTGAGCGCCGCGCCGATGACAGCGGCGCCGCGATGATGCTGGAGGCGATCCATGATGGGCCGACTGGCCAGCGCTTGGCGGCGGAGCGGGCGTTTTTGGCGGGGCTTGATGGGTCATGCGAAACGCCGATTGCAGGGCTGGCGGAATTGGATGGCGGCACGCTCCGCCTGCGTGGGGAGATTTTGCGCCCCGATGGATCAGACCTGCTCAACGATGATCGTAGCGCCCCGATTGAGGATGGCGCGGCCCTTGGGGCGGCCATGGCGCGCGATCTGAGGGCCAAAGCAGGCGATGGCTTTTTCGATTGGATTGCGGGCTAAGGCCTGAGTCCCTCGGGGCACGCGGCGGCGCCAAATCCCGCGCCCATCTTGCGCGAGAGTCGCGCGTCGGCCATGCAAGGAGGCGCGGGCCAAGCGGCTTTGCGAGGATTGGGTGAACCAAAGCTCGAAAACGGGGCGAACAATGCTGATTGAAGAAACGGGCCTACCGGGATTGGTGGTGCTGACGCCGCCACGGTTCGGCGACGCCCGCGGCTTTTTTGCCGAGACCTATAATCAGAGCAAAATGGCCGAACATGGCATCGAGACCGTGTTTGTGCAGGACAACCATTCGCTTTCGGCGCAGGTCGGCACGGTGCGCGGGCTGCATTTTCAGGCCCCGCCCCATGCACAGGCCAAGTTGGTGCGATGCGGTCGCGGGGTGCTTTTCGATGTGGCGGTGGATATTCGCAAAGGCTCCCCCACCTATGGGCGCTGGTATGGGGTCGAGCTGAGCTTTGACAATGGCAAACAACTGCTGATCCCGGCAGGGTTTGCGCATGGATTTGCGACGCGCACGCCGGACACCGAAATCGTGTATAAGTGCTCAGATTTCTATGCGCCCGAAACCGAAGGCGCGCTGCGCTTTGACGATCCGGATTTGGGGATCGATTGGGCTATGGGCGAAGTGGTTCCGGTGCTTTCTGAAAAGGATGCGGCGGCCCCAGGGTTTTCGGGCTTTGAAAGCCCGTTCGTGTTCGAGGGTGACAGATGAAGTTGATGGTGACAGGCGGCGCGGGGTTCATCGGGTCGGCGGTTGTGCGACTGGCCATCGCGCGCGGGCATGAGGTGGTGAATGTCGACGCGCTGACCTATGCCGCTTGTTTGGATAATGTCGCTTCGGTTGCGGATAACCCGCGCTATGCGTTTGAACATGCCGATATCACCGACCGGGCGGCGATGGACCGGGTGTTGGAGGCACACAGCCCCGATGCGATCATGCATCTGGCGGCCGAAAGCCATGTGGATCGGTCCATCGACGGGCCGGGCACCTTTATCGAAACAAATGTCACCGGCACCTATACGCTTTTGGAAGCCGCGCGCGCCTATTGGACCCGCGTGGGCAAGCCCCAGGGTTTTCGGTTCCACCACATTTCAACCGATGAGGTGTATGGGACGCTGGGGGAAACCGGGCTGTTCGCCGAAGAAACGGCCTATGCCCCGAACAGCCCCTATTCGGCGTCTAAGGCCGCATCAGATCATCTGGTGCGGGCCTGGTTTGAAACCTATGATCTGCCGGTGGTGATGACCAATTGCTCGAACAATTATGGGCCGTACCATTTCCCGGAGAAGTTGATCCCTGTGGTGATCCTGAATGCCTTGGCTGGCAAACCGATCCCGGTTTATGGCGACGGTTCGAATGTGCGCGATTGGCTTTATGTGGAAGACCACGCTGATGCGTTGCTGCTGGTCTGTGAGCGTGGGGCGCTGGGGCGGAGTTACAATATTGGTGGCCATAACGAGTTGCGGAATATCGATCTGGTGCGGATGATTTGCGGTCTGCTGGATGACCGCCGACCGGCCAATGGCCCCCATGCCGATCTGATCAGCTTTGTCACCGACCGGCCCGGCCACGATCAGCGCTATGCCATTGACGCCAGTCGCATCCGGGATGAGCTTGGGTGGATGCCCTCGGTCACGGTGGAAGAAGGGCTGGCCAAGACCGTTGATTGGTATCTGGGAAATGAGGCTTGGTGGCGCGCCCTGCAATCGCGCGATGGGGTTGGCGCGCGGCTGGGTAAGGTGGGTTGAACCGGTATGACGGTCTTGGTTTTTGGTAAAACGGGACAGGTCGCAACCGAGTTGCAGGCGCAGGGGGCGGTTCTTGCGCTTGGCCGGGCCGAGGCGGATTTGAGCGATCCGGCAGCCTGCGCAGCGGCGGTGTTGGCCCATGCGCCATCAGCTGTGATCAACGCAGCCGCCTATACCGCCGTGGATCAGGCCGAAGATGACGAAGCTTTGGCCACGGCAATCAACGGCGATGCGCCCACGGCGATGGCGCGCGCCTGCGCCCAGCTGGGCATTCCGATGGTGCAGATCTCGACCGATTATGTGTTTTCGGGTGCGGGCGATCGCCCCTGGAAACCCGATGACCCGGTCGCCCCGCTGGGGGCTTATGGGCGGTCGAAACTGAATGGTGAGCTTGGGGTGCAGTCTGCGGGTTGCCCGTATGCGATCCTGCGGACCTCTTGGGTGGTTTCGGCCCATGGTGCGAATTTTGTGAAAACCATGCTGCGCCTGGCAACCGAGCGTGAGGGGTTGGGGATTGTGGCGGATCAATTTGGCGGGCCAACCCCAGCGCGGCAGATCGCGCAGGCCTGTTTGCGGATCGCGCAAACCTTGCGGGCAGAGCCATCGGCCAGCGGTGTTTATCATTTTTCCGGCGCGCCGGATGTATCCTGGGCCGATTTCGCGCGCGAGATATTCGCGCAGGCGGGGCTGACATGCGCGGTTGAGGACATCGCAACATCAGATTACCCGACCAAAGCGCAACGTCCGTTAAATTCGCGCCTGGATTGCCAGGCGACCGAGGCCGCGTTTGGGCTGACCCGCCCGGACTGGCGCGACGGGCTTTCCGAGATTTTGCGCGATTTGGACGCGGCTTAAACCGAAAATTCAGACTTTGAACGGCATTGGAGAAGACATGACGCAACGGTCCCTCCCCGCTCGAAAGGGCATCATCCTGGCTGGTGGTTCGGGCACTCGGCTTTATCCCATCACCATCGGGGTATCGAAGCAGCTATTGCCGATCTACGACAAGCCGATGATCTATTACCCGCTTAGCGTGCTGATGCTGGCGGGTATTCGTGAGATTGCGATCATTACCACCCCCCATGATCAGGATCAGTTCATTCGCACCTTGGGCGATGGATCGGCTTGGGGCCTGTCGCTTACCTATATCGAACAACCCAGCCCGGATGGGCTGGCGCAGGCCTATCTTCTGGCGCGCGCGTTTCTGGATGGCGCACCGTCGGCGATGGTTTTGGGGGATAACATCTTTTTCGGGCATGCCCTGCCGGAGTTGATGAATGCCGCACGGGAAAAGACGGTTGGGGGCACGGTGTTTGGGTATCGGGTGGCAGACCCAGAACGCTATGGCGTGGTCGATTTCGCCGATGATGGCACCGTGCAGGGGATCGTTGAAAAGCCGCAGGTTCCGCCGTCACATTTTGCGGTGACGGGTCTTTATTTCTTGGATGGCACGGCCCCGGATCGGGCGGCGCAGGTGACCCCCTCGGCGCGGGGCGAGCTTGAGATCACATCGCTTTTGGAAAGCTACCTGGCCGACGGTCAGCTTGACGTGGCACGGATGGGCCGTGGCTACGCCTGGTTGGATACAGGCACCCATGCGAGTCTGTTGGATGCTGGAAACTTCGTGCGCACCTTGGAGCAAAGACAGGGGATGCAAACCGGCAGCCCCGATGAAATCGCGTTTGCCCAAGGTTGGATCAGCGCCGAGCAATTGCGCGCCAGGGCCGAGCAATTCGGCAAAAACGCTTATGGCAGCTATCTGCTGTCGCTGCTTTAGACATAGCGCTTATCAATCCTGGCCGGCGTTGCCGGCGAGTTTGGAATGGCGCTGATCGAAAGGTGAGATCGCGTGCTATTCCGCTTGAGAGCATTGTATTTGCGCTATGCCGCCGACCATCTGGATCGGGCGCGCGGCATCAGCCTGCCACGCTGTGGGTTGCGCCGCAGCGGGCGGGTGGAGGCCATCAATCATCGCAATGGCACCGTCACCATCACCGGTTGGACTCGTATGCGCGTGCTATACCTGAGCGGTCCCCAAGGGCAGCTTCGCGTCACGCCCGACATCAACCGGCTGGATGTGGCGAAACGGCTGAAAGCGCCGCTGCGATCGGGGTTTTCGGTTAAGCTGCCGATCGAGGCGTTTCCCCTGCGGCTCAGCGTCGAGCCTGAGTCGAGCAAAATCCGGAGTGTCAATCTGGCGGACCCGACGGCAGCCGCATCAGCGCGTATGCGGCGGCGGCTCGTTTTTGCGTTTCTTCGCGATTTGGCGCGCGCACTCGCGCCCGGCTTGCGCTGGCTCTTATTGCGGTCCGATGTAGACCGCGCCGGCGTGAAGCGCCGCTTGGGTCTGGGTGAGGCACCGCCTGATCTGCAAATCGATGCGGCCTATCTGGGCGCGCCATCAACCCAGCGCGCGCAGCAAGCGATTACGATCATCCTGCCGGTGCATGATGCTTATGACATGGTGACGCAATGCCTAGCCCGCGTCGCCGCGCATACGGATTTGCCCTGGCACCTGATCCTCATCGAGGACGGCTCCCACGACGCAAGGATACGCCCCTGGCTAAGGTCATGGGCTGAGGGGCATCCTGATCAGGTCTCCCTGATCGAAAACGATGTGGCCCAAGGGTTTGTCGGGGCGGTGAACCAAGCGTTGACCTTTGCATTGCGGCGCAAGGCGCATCTGGTTTTGCTCAACTCCGATGCGTTTTTACCCGCGGGCTGGGCGTCACGCCTGCTGGCCCCGATTGAGGCGGACCCGAGCATTGGCTCGGTCACGCCACTTTCGAACAATGCTGAGATTTTCTCGGTGCCGTTGATGTGCCGGGAAACCAAACTGGCGGCTGGCGTCGGGGATGCCCTGGATCGCGTGGCCCAGCGGCTTTCGCTGCCGCAAGATCTAGCTTCGGCGCCCACAGGTGTTGGGTTTTGCATGGCGATGAGCATCGATTGGCTGCGCCGTGTGCCGCAATTCGACCCGAGCTTTGGCCCCGGCTATGGGGAGGAGGTTGATTGGTGTCAAAAGGTCCGCGCGCTGGGCGGGCGGCATGTGGGGTTGCCGACCCTTTTTGTAGAACATCGCGGCGGGCAGAGCTTTGGCGCAGACGCCAAGCAAAAGGGCATCGCCCGCGCGCAGGCCATCCTGGCGCGTCGTTATCCCGGTTATGATTTGGAGGTTCAAACCTACATCACCCAAGATCCGTTGCGCACCGCGCGTTTGGCCTTGGCGGTCGCTCTGGCAGGTCTGACAAGTGACGATCCGATCCCGTTATTTGTCGGGCATTCCTTGGGCGGTGGGGCCGAGCTTGCGCTGAAGCGCGAGGTGGCGGGGTATACGCGCCAGGGCAAGAAGACGCTGGTTCTGCGGGTGGGCGGCAAGGCGCGCTGGCGGCTTGAACTGCATGATGAAAGGGGCACCCTCTCGGCGAGTGGTGATGATTTGGGCGCGATCCGTAAATTGCTGGCCCCGCTGCCCCGGTTGAGGATCATCTATTCCTGCGCGGTTGGCGATGCCGATCCGATTACTCTGCCCGAAGCGATCCTGAGCTTGCGTCGACCTGATCGCGATGACCGAATTGAGGCGCGGTTGCATGATTACTTTGTGATCAGCCCGTCATATTGCCTGTTACAGCCCGATGGGCGCTATCACGGGGTGTCGCCGCAGCATTTGGCCGCCTCGGCGCAAGGGTATCGGCGACCGGATGGTGCGCCGATCAGCATCCGAGAGTGGCATCTGGCCTGGCATCGACTGTTGGTCGAGGCCCAAACCATCACCGCGTTTTCCGCGTCGAGCCGCCATATTTTCGAGCAGGTTTATCCGACCCTGGTGGGGCGTATCGAGTTGCGGCCCCACCGCCCCACGGCCGCGATTGCGCGCGTCGATAGAGGTCGCGGGGCGCCACCCGTCCTTGGGGTTTTGGGGGATATCAACCGGCAGAAGGGCGCCGAGATACTAGCTGATTTGGCCGAGCAGACGGCGCGGGTGCGGGGCCCGAAGCTTGCCATCATTGGCAATTTTGATGCGCGCCTGCCGTTCCCGCGCGGCGCGCGGCTGCATGGCAGCTATAATCCTGCTGAGATCACGGCTTTGACCAAGCGCTACGGGGTTACCGCATGGCTTAGCCCCTCGGTCTGGCCCGAGACCTTTTCTTTCGCGACCCATGAAATGCTTGCAACGGGCTTGCCAGTGATCGGCTTCGATTTGGGTGGGCAGGGGGACGCATTGCGCGCAGCCCCGAATGGGCACCCGATACCCTATGATCCCAATGCCGATTTGGCCCGCGCCCTGTTTGACGCATGGGCGGGCAGGGACAAGCGCATGACAGCAGCACCAAGTTTCAAGCCTCAACCGGTGCTTGCGACGTGACCGGTCCGGCCGACACCCCTTTTGCCGATGATCGCCCGCTGTTTCTGGTCGGATGTGTTCGGTCCGGCACCACGCTGACCCGCAACCTTTTGCGGCGGGTGCCGAATTTCATCTGCCCCGAAGAAACCCATTTCTTCCGATGGGCCACGCCCTATCGCACCCCGCAGACCATGGCCCAGTTGCGCAATAACCCGGTGCTGCAGCGACATCGCGGGATGGATGGGATTTCGGAGCAGGCGTTCGGGCGGCTCTTGGCTACCTGCCGCACACAGGCGGAGCTACAGCGCAGCTATGTCACGGCTTACGCCAGTGTTCTTGGTATCACTGGCCCCTATCGCTGGTTCGATAAAACGCCGCAAAACGTCTATGGCGCGCCGATGATCGCGCAGGAGCTGCCCAAGGCACGGTTCCTCCACATCATCCGCAACCCGCTGAATGTGGTGGCGAGCCTGTATCTCGGCCATCAGGTGAAGGTGAAAGACATCCATGGCGCCTGCAACTTTTGGCTAGAGGCGGTGTCGGTCATGCAGGTGATGAAGGCGGCCTATCCCGAACGGATTCTAGAGCTGAGATACGAAGACCTGATCGAAGATGTTCCCGGTTCCATGGCAAGGGTGATCCGCTTTGCCGGATTGGACGCGGGCAAGGCCACCTATCACAGCAGCGATGCCCGGCCCGAGCGCAATTTGTGGCGCACCGCGCTGCCGGACCGCGCCGTGGAGATCGTGCAAAACCGCTGCGCCTGCGCCGCGCGTCGATACGGGTATGATTTGCAGGGCACGCTAGGGCACCCTGCGATGGCTTAGCGCAGGCGCGCGCCGCTGCCGGTGTCAAAGAAGAGCGCGTCGCCAGCATCGAATGTCAGGCCGATCTTGCTGCCGGATTTTGGTGCAACTTGATCATGGGCTTCAACGATGATGCGGCTTCCATCGGGGGCGTTCAGATAGTGATAGGCAACGCCGCCCAATTGCTCGGACAGATACACCTCATGCGTGTCGCCCTCACCCAGGCTTAGGTGATTGGGGCGCAGGCCCACGGTCACATCACCATCCCCGGTCATCGAGGCGGGGGCGGGCATGGTCGCCCCGCCAAGCGCGGGAACGGTTACCTGGCCCCCCTTGGCCGTGCCCGGGAAGAAGTTCATCGCCGGGCTGCCAATGAAGCCCGCGACAAACTGATTGTCCGGGTCATTGTAGAGGTCGAGCGGTTTGCCCACCTGTTCGATCCGGCCCGCGCGCAACACCACAATTTTGTCAGCAAGGGTCATCGCCTCGGTCTGGTCATGGGTGACGTAGATCATCGTCGCGCCGATTTCTTGGTGCAGACGGGCGATTTCCACCCGCATCTCGACCCGCAATTCGGCATCTAGGTTTGACAGCGGCTCATCGAACAAAAACACATCCGGGCCCCGCACGATGGCCCGCCCGATGGCGACCCGCTGACGCTGACCACCGGACAGCGCCTTGGGCTTGCGCTTGAGGTATTCGTCGAGCTTCAACACACGGCTGGCTTCGCCAACCTTTGCGTCGATCTCGGCCTTGGCGTGACCGGTCATTTTCAGGCCGAACCCCATGTTTTCGGCCACGGTCATATGCGGGTAAAGCGCGTAGGTCTGAAACACCATGGCGACGCCGCGATCCGACGGGTCAAGATTGGTCACGTCGCGCCCGCCGATCGAGATATGGCCGTCGCTGGTTTCCTCCAACCCAGCAACCATGCGCAACAGCGTGGATTTCCCGCAGCCCGAGGGGCCCACAAACACGCAAAACTCGCCATCTTCGATGGTCAAATCCACGCCATGGATCACCTGCGTCGCGCCGTAGCGTTTGATCACATTCTCAAGTTGCAAGCCTGACATGGCTGTCTCCTCCCGCCTTATTCTGCTGCATCGGGAAAGCGCCAATCCTGCGCCTCCGCCGATATGGCCGCCACCGCTTCGCGGATGCGCGGCAAGTGTTCCTCTAATTCTTCTAGCGATGTGCGTTCTGTCGAAGATGTCACCGACATCGCCCCCAAAACCCGGCCCGCGCGCGTCAGGATCGGCAGCGCGACACAGATGATGCCGGGTTCATGTTCTTCCCGGTCATAGGCGTAGCCGCGATCCCGTATCGCGGTCAGCTCGGCACGCAGGCTGGTCTCATCGGCCAGGGTGCCAGGCGTGAAACGATGGAAGGATTGCTGCGCCAGGATGGGCACGAGGTCTTCTTCGGGTAGAAAGGCGATCATCGCCTTGCCGACGCCGGTGCAATAGGCCGGGCCCACTTTGCCCGCTTGCGAATACATTTCGATCGGGTGGCGTGCGTTGCGTTTATCGACATAGAGAACCTGGCCGTGATCCATCTGCGCGAGGTGCACGGTTTCGCCCACCGCATCGGATAGCGCATCTAAATGCGGGCGCGCGATCGGGGCCAGGGACGCCTGCTGCCAAGCCGAATGGGCCAGGCGCACAAGACGCAGACCGGGGGAATAGGTTTGCCGATCTGGATCGAATTGCAGCATCCCCTGCTTGGTCAGTACCTGAACGAATCGATAAAGTGTGGCTTTGGGAAAGGGGCTTTGGGCCAGCAGTTCGGCAAAGCGAACCGGGCGGCCGAATGCGGCCACTTCATCCAATACGGCCAAGGCTTTGGCCACGGTTCCTTCGCCAGACGTCCTTTCGGCCATGGGTCAGCCGATCCTCCCTTACGTCTCCATTATGTCCTGGGTGCCCCAGGTTTGGTGTTGACAAGACTAGGCTGACTCGGGCTAGGATTTCAACATAAGAAACCAAGTTTCAAATAATGGAACCAGCTAGGGAGGACACCATGCGTTCCATCTTTAAATCCGGCGCCGCGGCGCTGGCCGGTGCAACAATGCTGGCGGGCGCGGCTTATGCCGACGGCCATGCAGCCCTTGAGGGCACGTTGCGCATTTTCTCGGACATGTCGAACCCAGGCCCGCGTGCGGTCATGGAGGGTTTGGCGTCTGAGTTTGACGAAATGCACCCGAACCTGACGGTCGAGCTGGAAATCGTCGACCGCGAGGCCTGGAAAACCCAGATCCGCAACGTGCTTTCGGCGAACCCGCCGGATGTGGTGAACTGGTACGCCGCCAACCGCATGGGCCCCTATGTGGATGCAGGCCTGTTCATGGACATCTCCGAATGGTGGGATGCAGGCGATTTCGAAGGTCTGGAATCCGTTCGCGGTGCGATGACGATGAACGATGCCCAGTGGGGTGTGCCCTATACCTACTATCAGTGGGGCATCTATTACCGCGAAGACATCTTCAACGAGCTGGGCCTGAGCGAACCGGCCACCTGGGAAGAAGAAGTCGCAAACTGCCAGGTCATCATCGATTCGGGCCGTGCGTGTTACGCGATTGGCTCCAAGTTCCTTTGGACCGCTGGCGGCTGGTTCGACTATCTGAACATGCGCACCAACGGGTTCGACTTCCACATGCAGCTGGCCTTGGGCGAAGTGCCCTGGACCGATGATCGCGTGCGGGCGACCTTTGAAAACTGGCGCACCCTGATCGACATGGGGGCCTTCTTGGAAGACCACCAGAACTATTCCTGGCAGGAGGCTCTGCCCTTCGTCGTGAATGGTGAGGCGACCGCCTACCTGATCGGTAACTTTGCGGTGGATCAGCTGCGCAATGGCGGCCTGACCGATGATCAGCTGGATTTCTACCAGTTCCCGACCATCACCGAAGGTCTGCCCCAGGGTGAAGACGCGCCGACCGACACGTTCCACGTGCCCTCGGGTGCGGAAAACGTGGCTGCAGCCCGTGCGTTCCTGCAGTTTGTGACCTCGCCCGAGGTTCAGACCCGCATCAACGGCCCTGATGGGTTGGGTCAGCTGCCGATCAACGCCAACGCGTCGGTGGCGGATGATGAGTTCATCCAGCAGGGCTTTGAGATGCTGTCGGGCAATGCCCAGGGCGGGATCGCGCAGTTCTTCGACCGCGACTTCCCGGCCGAGATGGCCTCGATCGGGATGGAAGGTTTGCAGGAATTCATGGTCTTCCCGGACAACCTGGATGACATCCTGCAGCGCTTGGAAGCCGCGCGCCAGCGCATCTACTAAGTTTTGATATAAGATTACCGCATCCCGGTCGTATCGGGATGCGGCCCTAATCCGAAAGCCCATTCGTAAGCCTTTACCGGCTTTCGCATGGACTTTCCCCAAGGAGGGTTGGGCGTGGCCAGCACTGATATGTCTTCATCCAGCGATTTTCACCCGCAGCAAACATGGCTTGCGCGCAACCGTATGATTGTGACCCCGTTGATGTTCCTGTTTCCGGGCGTCTTGTTCTTTGCGGTTTACGTCGTCATCCCAATTTTCCAATCCATGGCAATCTCACTTTACGAATGGGATGGCCTGGGCGAGGCAACCTATGTCGGTCTTCGCAACTATGAAGAGTTGATGACCGACCGGAATTTTGAGATTTCGCTTTGGAACAACGTGAAATGGTTGGTTCTGTATCTTCTGGCGATCCCGGCGGGTCTGTTCATCGCGCTGTTTTTGAACCAGACGGTTACTGGTATCCGGCTTTATAAGTCGCTGTTTTTCTTCCCCTTTGTTCTCAGCCAAGTGGTGGTTGGCCTGGTGTTTTCCTGGTTCTATCTGCCGCGCGAAGGGTTGCTGAACGGGGCCTTGGGCTTGTTGGGCATGGGGCCGATCAATGTGTTGGGCGACCCGACCCTGGCCACCTATGGCATCATCGCCGCCGGGCTTTGGCCGCAGACAGCCTACTGCATGATTCTGTATCTGACCGGCCTGAACGCGGTCGATCCGGAGCAGGTTGAGGCCGGGCGGCTGGACGGCGCGCGCGGTTGGAAAATGCTGTGGTACGTTGTGCTGCCCCAGTTGAAGCCAGCCACCTTCATCGCCTTTGTGGTGACGATCATTGGCGCGTTGCGGTCCTTTGATCTCATCTCGATCATGACCAATGGCGGGCCCTTCGGCTCGACCCGGGTGCTTAGCTTCTACATGTTCGAACGCGCGCTATCCGAGTTCGGGTTCCGAATGGGCTATGGCTCGGCCATCGCGGTCGTCCTGTTCTTCATCATGCTCTTCTTCATCGCCTACTTCCTCTATTCGATGTGGCGCGATGAAAAAGAAGCGCGGCGCTAAGGCGAGGGGGTAGAGACATGTTTCCCGCACCGATCCAAAAACAATCCCGCGCCGCGCAGATCACCTATCAATCGCTGCTGCCGATTGCCCTGGTCCTGTGGCTGTTGCCGCTGATTGCAGTGATGCTGTTTTCGATCCGCCCCTTTGCGGATTTCGGGGCCGGCAATTACTGGGGCGTGCCCTCATCCTTCGAGTTCTTCAACAACTATGGCCGCGTGTTCTTTGAAAGCGACATGCCGCGCTATTTGTGGAACTCGGTCTTGATCACCGTGCCAACGGTGATTGGTGCCGTGGCGCTCAGCTGCATGACGGGCTTTGCCCTGGGTGTGTACCGGTTCCGCGGCAATCTGCTGATCTTTTTCATGTTCATCGCGGGCAATTTCGTGCCGTTCCAGATCCTCATGGTGCCGGTGCGCGATCTAACGGTGAATATGGGCCTTTATGACACCCGCGCTGGGTTGGTGATGTTCCACATCGCGTTCCAAACTGGGTTCTGCACACTTTTCATGCGGAACTTCATCCGCGCGCTGCCCTATGAGTTGATCGAGGCCGCGCGGGTCGAAGGTGTGGCCGAATGGCGTATCTTCTGGTTCGTCGTGCTGCCCTTGATGCGCCCGGCCATCGCAGCGCTGGCGGTTCTGATCTTCACCTTCATCTGGAACGATTACTTCTGGGCGATTGTGTTGACCCAGGGGCCTGATGCGCAGCCGGTGACGGCGGGCATCACATCGTTCAACTCGCAATTCGTGGCGCAATATCATTTGATGAGCGCTGGCAGCATCGTGGCGGCGATCCCGCCGGTGGCGATCTTCTTCATGCTGCAAAAACACTTCATCGCAGGTCTCACTTTGGGTGCCGTGAAATGACCATCAAACTTGCCTTTATTGGGGCAGGCTCGACGATCTTCATGAAGAATATCGTGGGCGATATGCTCCATTTTCCTGCCTTGGCGAATGCACAGATTTCGCTGATGGATATCGACACCAACCGGCTGGCGGAATCCGAACTGGTGGTGCGCAAGATGATCCAGACCATGGGCAGCGCCGCGACGGTCGAGGCGACGACCGACCGCGCGCGGGCCCTGGACGGCGCCGATTTTGTGGTGACCGCGTTCCAGATCGGGGGCTATCGTCCGTCGACGGTGATCGATTTCGATATTCCGAAGCAATATGGGCTGCGCCAAACCATTGCCGACACGCTGGGCATTGGCGGCATCATGCGCGGGCTGCGCACCGTCCCGCATCTTTGGGCTGTGGCCGAGGATATGGCGCGGCTTTGCCCTAATGCGTTGCTGATGCAATATGTCAACCCGATGGCCACCAACACCTGGGCGCTGAACGAACGCTTCCCCCATGTGAAACAGGCGGGCCTGTGCCATTCGGTGCAAAACACCGTGGCCGAATTCGCCCATGATCTGGATATTCCGGCGCATGAGATTCAGCACCGCGTGGCGGGCATCAACCATGTCGCGTTTTTCTTGGATGTGACCCATAACGGTCAATCGCTTTACCCGCGTTTGCGCGAAGGCTATCGCAGCGGGCGCTTGCCTAAGACCCCACTGGAACGCCCGCATTGTTCCAACAAAGTGCGGTTCGAGGTGATGGAGCATCTGGGCTATTTTTGCACCGAAAGCTCGGAACATCTGGCCGAATATGTGCCCTGGTTCATCAAGGATGGCCGCGAGGATTTGATTGAGCAGTTTGGCATCCCGCTGGATGAATACCCGGCGCGCTGCGAGATTCAGATGGCCGAATGGGCCGAGCAAGCTCAGGCGTTGCGTCAAGCTGAAACCATCGACGTGACCAAATCGCATGAATTCGCGGCAGAGCTGATGAATGCGATTGTCACCGATAATCCGGTCAAGATCACCGCGAACCTGCCCAACAAGGGGCAAATCCCACAACTGCCAATGGGCGCGGCGGTTGAAACCCCAACGCTGGTTGATGCCAATGGCTGTCAGCCGACGGTTGTCACCGATATTCCGCCGCAGCTGATCGCGCTGATGCGCACTCAGATCAATGTGCAGGAACTGGTGGTGCGTGCGCTGGTCGAGGAAAATGTCGAACACATTTACCACGCCGCTTACATGGACCCGCACACGGCTGCCGAGCTGGATTTGCGGCAGATCCGCAGCCTGGTCAGCGATCTTTTGGCCGCCCATGGCGATTGGGTGCCGGAATGGGCCCGCGTGCGGAGGGCTGCATGACCGCCACCTATCCTGATTTGGCCGGTCGGTCGGTCTTTATCACCGGCGGGGGCGCGGGTATTGGCGCGGCGTTGACCGAGGCGTTTTTGCGCCAAGGCGCCAAAGTCGCGTTTGTTCAACGATCTGACGCAAGCGCGTTTGTCGAGGAGATGGAGGAGGCGACCGGCGCGCGGCCATTGTTCCTGCAATGCGACATCACCGATATCCCGCGGCTGAAATCCTGCATCGATCAGGCGGCGGAAGCCCATGGCCCGATAACCGCCCTGGTGAACAATGCCGCCAATGACAAACGCCATAGCACCGAAGAAGTGACCGAGGCGTTTTGGGATTGGTCACAGGCGATCAACCTGAAAGCCTATTTCTTTGCTTGTCAGGCTGTAGTTGCGGGGATGCGGGCCGCGGGTGGTGGATCAATCGTGAACTTCTCCTCTGTCTCCTACATGATGGGGAACAGCGGCTATCCCGCCTATACCTCGGCCAATGGTGGTATCACCGCGATGAGCCGCAGCCTGGCGCGGGAATTTGGGCCCGATGGCATCCGCGTCAACTCGTTGCTGCCAGGGTGGGTTTTAACCGAAAAGCAGCTTGAGATGTGGGCCACGCCCGAGGATCTGGCGGCGCATTTGGAAAAGCAGTGCCTGAAAACGCATCTGAAGCCCGAGGATATTTCGGGCGGAACGCTGTTCTTGGCCTCGGACGCGTCCAAGATGATGACAGGGCAGGCCATGGTGATCGATGGCGGCGTGGTGGTGACGGGATGAGCGGATCGGCGCGATATGCCGACTGGATTGCTGTCGATTGGGGCACGACCCGGCTGCGCGCTTGGGCCATCACCGATCAGGGTGAAATCCGTGCCTCAGCCATTTCGGATGCGGGGATGGGTGGGCTGGCGCCCGAAGAATTTGAGCCAGCTTTGCTAAATCTTATAAATGATTGGCTCGGCACCGACCGGATGCCGGTATTGGCTTGCGGCATGGTGGGGGCGAAACAAGGCTGGCAGGAGGCGCCCTATGTCCGCGTACCTGCAAAGCCCGCCGAACTGGTGCCGATGCCGGTTACCGCACTGCTGGACAAACGCTTGGATATGCGCATCATTCCGGGCCTTAGCCAAACAGGCCCCGCCGATGTCATGCGTGGCGAAGAAACCCAAATCGCCGGGTTCCTAGCGAAAGAGCCCGAGTTTGACGGAGTGCTGTGTCTACCCGGCACCCATACGAAATGGGCCCGGATCAGCGCGGCTGAGGTTGTCAGCTTTCAGACCCAGATGACTGGTGAGATGTTTGATCTTCTATCCCGCGAAAGCGTTTTGCGCCATTCCGTGGCGGCACAATCCATGGAGGCGGATGCCTTTGCCGAAGCCGTGGCCGATACCCTGTCGCGCCCCGAACGATTGGCGCAACGGCTGTTCAGCATCCGGGCGGATGCCACGTTGAACGGCACGCCGCCCGAACGATCACGCGCCCGATTGTCGGGCAGCTTGATCGGCGCGGAACTGGCCGCCGCGCGCCCCTATTGGCTGGGGCAGGATGTGGTGGTTGCTGGCGCGCCGGATTTGGCCGGGCTTTATGCTCAAGCTCTGCGCGGGCAGGGCGCAACCGCCCGGATCGAACCCGCCGACCCGCTGACATTGGCGGGCTTGGCGCGGATACGCAGCGCGCAAATTGCCGAGGCTCAGACATGACGGACCGCCCCCTCATAGCCATTTTGCGGGGCCTGCCTCCGTCTGATGTCAAAGCTGTGGCCGACGCCTTGATCGCGGCGGGCATCACCCGGATCGAGGTGCCGATGAACTCCCCCGATCCGCTCGACAGCATCGCGACCATGGCCGCCGAATTCGGCGACCGCGCCCTGATCGGGGCTGGCACGGTTTTGACCGCGCAAGATGTAAATGACGTGGCCGAGGCGGGTGGCAAGCTGATCGTTTCGCCCAATTGCGATATCGAGGTGATCGCCCAGACCAAACGCCTGGGAATGCAGAGTTTCCCCGGCGTTCTAACCCCAACGGAATGCTTCGCCGCGCTCAAGGCGGGCGCGGATGGGTTGAAGATTTTTCCGGCGCCCTTGGTTGGTCTGGGCGGTCTAAAAGCCATCCGCGCGGTTTTACCGCCGGGCACCCAAGTCTATGCCGTGGGCGGCGCCGGGCCGGAGAATTTCGGCGAATGGATCGCCGCTAGC
Source organism: Paracoccaceae bacterium (assembly GCA_965229695.1). Lineage (GTDB taxonomy): Bacteria > Pseudomonadota > Alphaproteobacteria > Rhodobacterales > Rhodobacteraceae > JANSYL01. The sequence goes on along the minus strand of OZ245921.1, from coordinate 1,254,675 downwards.
GCCGATGGGTTCGGCATTGGAACCTCACTTTACACCCCTGGCCTGTCAGCGGATGATGTCGGGGCGCGTGCGGCGCGCATGGTTGCGGCCTATGACACAGCGACAAAGGGCGTAGCGGTTTGAGCGTAACGGTTTTTGATGACCGTGCTTGCATCTTGGGGGAGGGGCCGTTTTGGCACCCGCTGCGCAAGCAATTGTTCTGGTTCGACATTATGGGCAAGCGCCTGATGACCCGCAGCGACGCTGGGGCGCAATCTTGGAAATTCGATTTGCATGCCTCAGCTGCGGGTTGGGTGGATCACGATACGCTGCTGATTGCCACCGAGGTTGATCTTCGGCGGTTTGACCTGACCAACGGGGAAAGCACCCCGCTGGTCGCGTTGGAAGCCGAAAACGCCGTCACACGCTCCAACGACGGGCGGGCCGACCCCCATGGCGGGTTTTGGATCGGCACCATGGGCAAACGGGCCGATCCAAAAGCCGGCGCGCTCTATCGCTATTACGGTGGCGAGTTGCGCAAGTTGCGGGGCGATGTGACCATTTCCAACGCCACCTGCTTTGCGCCGGATGGCCGCCACGCCTATTTCGCGGATACGGCGAAGCATATGGTTTGGTGCGTCGCCTTGGATGGAGCCGGTTGGCCCACAGGCGATTGGGAGGTGTATTTGGATCATCGCGAAAGCGGGCTGAACCCCGATGGCGCGGTCGTGGATGCCGATGGCCGCTTTTGGTGCGCGGAGTGGGGGGCAAGCCGCGTGGCCTGTTATGACCCGGCCGGTGCGTTGGTCGATCAGATCACCTTGCCCGTGCCGCAGCCCAGTTGTCCCGCGTTCGGCGGTGATGATCTGGCCACACTTTTTGTGACCACAGCCCGTCAGGGCCTGCCCGACGATGCCATGGACGCGGCCCCTTTGTCGGGGCAGCTCCTGTCGATCCACACCGACGCGGTGGGCCAGGCCGAGCATCAGGTGCGCCTATGACCGACGGTTACCAGCGCACGCTTGGCACATGCTACTACCCGGAGCACTGGCCCGAAGAGGCCTGGCAGGAAGACGCACGCCGGATGGCCGATCTGGGCCTGACTTGGGTGCGGATTGGCGAATTCGCTTGGTCCAAGTTGGAACCGCAGCCCGGCCAAATGCAGTTCGACTGGCTCGACCGGGCCATGGATGTATTGCAGGGCGCGGGGCTTAAGATCGTGCTTGGTACCCCCACCGCGACGCCACCCCGTTGGATGTTGGAAAAGCACCCCGACATGTTGCCGGTCGATGTCGAGGGGCGGGTGCGCGGATTCGGGTCGCGACGGCACTACTGCTTTTCCCACGATGGCTATCGGGAAGAATCAGTGCGGATCACCCGTGCCCTGGCCGAGCGCTATGGCGCGCGGGTCGAGGCGTGGCAGACCGACAATGAATATGGCTGCCACGACACCGTGCTCAGCTACTCCAACGCCGCCCGCGCCGCGTTTCGGGATTGGCTGGCGCAGAAATACCAAAGCCCAGATGCCTTGAACCGCGCTTGGGGCAATGTGTTCTGGTCGATGGAATATGATGCGTTCGATCAGATCGATTTGCCCAACCTGACCGTGACCGAGCCAAACCCCGCCCATGCGCTGGATTTCCGGCGCTTTTCCTCGGACCAGGTGGCGCGTTTTAACGGCGCCCAGGTTGACGCCATCCGGGCGCATTCCGACGCCCCGATCAGCCATAACTATATGGGGCGGATCGTTGAGTTCGACCATTTCGCCACCGGGCGGCAGATGGAAATCGCCACTTGGGATAGTTATCCGCTGGGGTTCCTTGAGGATCGGCTTGAGGCTGATGCCGCCCATAAGCGCCGCTATGCCCGTCAAGGCGACCCGGATTTCCAGGCCTTCCACCACGATCTTTACCGCGCTGTGGGTCGCGGGCGCTGGTGGGTGATGGAACAGCAGCCGGGCCCGGTGAATTGGGCCCCGCATAACCCCGCGCCCTTGCCAGGCATGGTCCGTTTCTGGACTTGGGAGGCGTTTGCCCATGGTGCCGAATGCGTCAGCTATTTCCGCTGGCGCCAGGCCCCGTTCGCGCAGGAACAGCACCATGCGGGCCTTTTGCGCCCCGATAGCGCCGAGGCGCCCGCCTTTGACGAAGCCCGGGCTGCCGCAGCCGAACTGGCCGAGATGCCGCTGGCCGAAGCGGCGCAGGCCCCCGTGGCGCTGGTTTTCGATTATGCCTCTGCCTGGGGGTGGGCCGTGCAGCCGCAGGGCAACGGCTGCGATTATTTTCGCCTGGTTTTCGATATCTATCGCGGCCTGAGGAAGCTGGGCCTTTCGGTCGATATCTTGCCGCCGGATGTCGATGATCTGTCGGGTTACAAGCTTGTTATGGTGCCTGGCCTGCTATCGCTCAGCCCGCAGCTAAAGGCCGCGATCGAGGCACGCACCGACCCCGTGATTTTGGGACCGCGCACCAATGCAAAGACCCAGGCGCTGTCGATCCCGGTGCCGCTACCACCCGCCGTCGAGGCGCTGGAGGTCACGGTCGCCCGCGTGGAAACCATCCGTGAAGACATGCCCATGCCGGTGGCGGGCGGCGGCGCGGTCACCCTTTGGATCGAGCATTTGGAAGGGGGGGCGGAGGTGTTGGACCGCACTGAAGACGGGCTTCCGATCTTGATGCGCGACGGTGCGATCCACTATCTGGGCGCCTGGCCCGACCCGACCTATTTGGATCGCCTGCTGACGCGCGCGGCCCAAGGCGCGGGGATCGAAACCCATATGCTGCCACCAGGCATTCGCATCCGCGACACGGGCCAAACGCGGTTCATCTTCAACCACGAAGCGCAGGAAACGCTTTATGACGGGCGGATTATACCGGCGGCAGGCGTGGTTTGGGACCACCACCAACCAGGCTAAGCGGCCCTAGCCACCAACCTTTTCGTTATAGGTCGCATCCAGCCGAGATTGCAGATAATCCGCCGCCCGGATTGGGGCGTATTTTGGGGTGCCGGTGCCAGGCAGGGCTTCGATCATCACATCCGGGTTGGCTTCGACAAACATCGCAACCGACCGGCGCTGGCGTTTCGGCGGCAACACCCGATGCGGGGTTGAGACATATATGTCATTGGTCCAGCGCATCAGACAATCGCCGATATTGACGATATAGGCCCCCGCCACATGGGGCACATCGGTCCAATCGCCGCCGCGTGGCTGCACCTGTAACCCGCCTTCGCCATCGGTCATCAACAGGGTGACAACCCCATAATCCGAATGCGCACCGGCCCCAATCTCATCCTTGGCGCCGGTTGCGGGCGGGTAGTGCAGCATGCGCAATGCGGCCAAGGGATCGCGGAAGGCACAATCAAAATGATCCTCGGGCAGGTCCAAATCCAAGGCGATGGCACGCGCCAACCGCACGCCCAGATCAAGCGCGGCCTCGTAATAGCGCAGCATGGTGTCGCGGAAGCCGGGCAGGTCGGGCCATTGGTTCACGCCGCGAAACGGCTCACCCGCAAGCACGCGCGGATCATCCTCGGGCAGATCGAACCCAATGTTGAAGCTTTCCTTGCGGTCCTTCAGGCCCGAATGCTCATCCAAGCTTTCCAACCCGTCATGGGCCCAGCCGCGATAATGTGGCGTTTTCAGGATCGAAACCTTCTGCTTTTTCGACTCGGTCAGCGAAAAAAACCGGTCAGCTTGATCAAATATCTGCGCTTGCAAATCGGGGTCGATCCCATGCCCTTTCAGCAGGAAAAACCCAGGCCCGCGCGCTGCCGCCCCAAGATCGGCCACAAACCCACTACGGTCCGTGCCACTCGAAAACCGCTCGAAATCCAAAACCGGGATCATGCCGGGGCCGCCTTGTTTTCGCTTGCGGGCACCGGACCGATAAAGCGATCCATCTTGGCCGCGACCCGTGCCAGATGCCGCGCCCGGCTTTCCTGGGTGGAACTATCCATCAGGTAATGCGCCGCGAACACCGTCTTGCAGCGGCGCGCGCAAATTGCCCGGACGCCGCGCAGAATGGTGCGCTTGCCCGGCGCGCCAATCAAGCGCGTTAGCCAAAAGCTTGCGCCACAGGTCGTGAACACGCCCAGTCGCGTGATGTGCGTCAGCCCCGGGCGAATATCGCTGTTATGGGCATCTGGCATCAGAAAGGCGATGCCGGGGACCATCACCCGGTCCAGCCAGCCTTTGATCATGGCGGGCAATCCGTACCACCAGGTGGGGTAAACAAAGATCAGCGTGTCAGCCCATTTCAGATCGTCGCAGTAGGATTGCACCGGCGCCTGGTTGATCGACTGATCTTCGTAGATTTCCAGCTCATGGCCGGTCAAAACCGGGTTGAACCCTTCGGCATAAAGATCACGCAACCGGACTTCCGCCCCGGCGGCCTCAAGCCGCTCGGTCACGACATCACGCACAGCTTCGGTGAAGCTGCCCCGCCTGGGGTGGCTATAGACGACAAGCGCCCGCATCTAAAATGCCTCCATCTCCTGGCCCACGCGAGAGAGGAATGCCCCCCGCTTCGCCGCACTGGCGCGGTTCATATCGTAAAGCGCCAAGTATTTCATTTTGTCCGGGCGGCAGACATGCCAAACCGCGCGCGTCACGCATTTGCGTGGCGGATCGCCCGCCATGAACGCCCGCATCCGCGTGCCACCATAGGTCGTCACCGCGGCCAGTTTCTTGATCCGTGTCAGATTGGGTCGCACCTTGCCATCGACCAGCTTGAATGACACGCCAGGCAGGAACACGCGATCCAAAAACCCCTTCAAAATCGCGGGATATCCAAAGTTCCAAACCGGAAACACCATCACAAGCGCATCCGCCGCTTGCAGCCGTGTCACATAATCCGCGACCGGCCCGGCATTGATAGCCTCATCATGATAGGCGCGCCGCCCCGCCTCGCTCAAAACCGGGTCAAAGCGTTCAGCATTCAGGTCGCAATCATCCACGTCCCAACCAACGTCACGCAGCTTAGACACCACCTCTTGATGTAAAGCGGCTGAAAAGCTCTCGGGGCAGGGATGCGCAAACAGAACCAGAACCCGCGCCACAGCCTACCCTTTCTCTGTTTCAAAAATATCCTGGGGGGGCCGGGGGGTAAAACCCCCCGGCGGGTCGGCGCTGAAAGCGTCGAAATCCCTCATTTTACGCCACCCGGTTTGGCGGTCATACCAGGGTATTGATACATCTCGGCATAATCGAAATCGGGTGCGTCCCAGGCGATCATCTTTCCCGGGTTCAACAACCCCTTGGGGTCGGCCTCTTTCTTGAAATTCAACTGCCGCGCATCGGTCGATTGACGCCCGCCCTCTTCCAGGGTGTAGCGATGCGGGTTGAATATCATGCAGCCCATATCTTCGTGGATGCGCACGATTTCTTCCAGCCGCTCCGGCGTCGAAAAGGCCACAATCGGCAATCCGGCAAACATGACCTTGCCGTTTTCGCGCATCACTTCCAGATGCTGCAGCACTTCGGCCCCGAACTCGGTGCGGACCTTTTCCACCAGCTCCATATGGTTGGGATACCCATAGCGAACTTGCAAATAGGTGATGCCCGGGTCGACCTTCAGCGCCCGTAGCGTCGTGTGGTTCCAGGTGTATTCCGCCAGCGCGCCGGGGGTTTTGGGCCAGTCATTGTCGGCACTGTTGTATAAGATTTTGCCGCGCGACCCCAGAAAGGTCTTCAACCCCTCAACCGAGTGCGGGGCCACCAGCAGGATCGCCAGATGGGTGCCTTCGTCGATATGGGGCGCGATGCGTGAGAAATAGGTTTTGCCCACCGGCGCTTCGATCACCGTGGCAAGCTTGATCAGGATGCCGTCCTCATTGGCGACATCGGCGGCGAAGGCAGCCGCATCGGGGAAGTCATCAAACCCGATCAAAAGCTCGGTCCAGTCATAGGCCGGGGCCAGGGGCATCTCGATCTCAGTAATGATGCCGTTGGTGCCAAAGGCATGGCTGACGCGGGGCAGTTCATCCCCCGTCAGGTCCAAGACACGCGGCTCTTCTTCCATCGTGACCACGCGCAGTCGGATGATATTGCCAAAATCGCGCAACGCTCCCCATGTGCAGGAACCGATGCCGCCCGACCCACCGGCAATGAATCCGCCCAGCGTCGCCGTGGCAAAGGTCGAAGGCATCATGCGCAGCTCTTGGCCGGAATGCGCCTTGGTCTGGGCATCCAGGTCTTTGATGATCACACCCGGCTCGGCCACAACCCGGCCTGGCGCGATCTCCTTCACCGCTGCCATGTGTTTCATATGCATCACGCAGCCGCCCCGCATCGGCATGGCCTGGCCGTAATTGCCGGTGCCCGCGCCCCGTGTGGTGACGGGCACGTCATGGGCATAACAGATGCGCAAAACCTCGATCACCTCGGCCTCGGATTTTGGGTTCACCACAAAATCGGCCTCAAGGTGATCCATCGCCTCTTTCAGCACCGGCGAATACCAAAAGAAATCGCGGCTTTTCGATTTGATCGTGGCCGGGTTTTCATCTTGGTCGATATGGGCGAGGGCGGCCTTGGCGGCGGCAATGTTGGGCAGCATCAGATCCTCATTCCGTCATCATCAAATCATCAAGTTCGGCATAGTCAGGCAGCGCGCGGTCGATCTGCTCGCCCCCCCGCAACACCACGCGGTCAGCTTGCGGGCGGGCAAACAGCTCGGTCCAACTGCGGGCCTTGCAAATCACCAGATCAGCCGGGGCCCCAATGGCCAGCGAGGGCGTGGCAAAGCCACAGGTCTCGGCGGGGGCGGTCAGGAAACTGGTCACCCAATCGGCGCGGGAATGGTCCAGATGGCCAATCCGCGTCGCCTCTCGCATCACTTCCAACATGTCCATATCGCCATAGGCATAAAACGGGTCGCGGGTATTGTCCGAGGCAAAGCTGACGCGAATGCCGCGCGCGCGCATTTCATGCACCAGGGTGATGCCACGGTGGCGTGGGGTGTGTTCTGCGCCCTGGGCGGCGCGATCCTGCAAATAGAGGTTGCACATCGGCAGGCTGACCACGTTGATCCCGGCCCGCGCCACCAAATCCAGCGTGTCCAACGCCCGCGCCTCATCCTGCGCGCTAAGCGAGCAGCAATGGCCCACCGTGATTGGGGCCTCAAAGCCCATTTCCATCGCCACCTCGGCAATGTCGCGCAGCGTTTCGACGCCCGGGTCCATCGTTTCATCCACATGGAAATCGACGCTTAGCCCGCGCGCCATCGCCTGGGCGAAAAACCCGCGCAGACGGTCACGCAGATCGGCCATCGGGTAAGTGACCATACCCAACACCCCGCCCTGTGTGGCCGCGACCAGATCGGCGGTATGGCCAAAGGGTCCGGTATCGTCCGTCCAGCTATCGCATCCGATCAGGCAGACGGCCTGCAGGTCAATGCGCCCGGCCCAATCGGCCTGAAGCTCACGGAAGACGGGCCAACTGATGTCGGGCTGTGGCGGGATGCTGTCCAGATGCGTGCGGATCGCGCTTGTGCCATGGGCGAAAGCGCAGCGTAGCGAAAATTCCATGCGACGCCACACATCCTCAGCCGACCAATTGGCCTGCCTGTCCGCACCAACAGTGGTCAGCGCTCCCATGAACGACCCGTCGGGATTGGGGGCGCGGCCCCAGATATGGCCTTTGTCCAAATGGGTGTGCATGTCGACAAAGGCCGTGAAAACCATCGCGCCAGCCATATCCACCGCGACCGGTTGTGCCTTGGCAATCTTGCCGTCAGAGATGGACAGATCGGTGCGGATCAAATCGCCAGCTTGGCCCAGCAGGCAGGCTGGGACCGTGACATTGGCCAGGGTCACGCTGTCATGGGGAAGCGACGTAAAATCCACCTATTGCTCCCGCGATATGGCGCTTTCGTGCCAATTCCTGAGCAAGAGGTGCGACAGAAAACTAAGTGCGGCGAAGATGAAAACCCCCATGGCGGCCACCATGGCAAGGGCTGCAAACATCCGGGCGATGTTCAGGCGATACCCGGCCTCTTGAATGCGGAAGGCCAGACCCGATCCGATCCCGCCCGTGCCTGCGACCAGTTCGGCCACAACCGCCCCGATCAGCGACAGGCCGCCAGCGATTTTCAAGCCGCCCAGGAAATAGGGCAGGGCCGAGGGCAATTGCAGAATCCGCAGCCGTTGCCAGCGCGAGGCGCCGTAGATGCGGAACAGATCGCGCAAATTGTGATCGACCGAATTCAGGCCAAGCGTTGTGGAGCTAAGCACCGGAAAGAAGGCCACGATCCAGGCGCAAAGCAACATGCCCGCGACCTTGCTATCGACGTAAATGAAGATCAGCGGTGCGATTGAGACCACCGGTGTGACCTGCAAGATCACCGCATAGGGGTAAAACGATAGCTCTAACATCTTCGATTGGTTGAAGATGATGGCCAGACCGGCGCCACCGACCACGGCCAAAACCAGCGCCAACAGGGTGATCCAGCCGGTCAGATAGGCGGCGTCGATCAAGATACCCCAATCATTGACCAGACTGTCCCAGACACGATCCGGCCCCGGCAGGATGTAATGCGGGATCTCGTTCGCGGCGACAATCCAACCCCATCCGGCGATGGCCAAGATCATGATCACGGCAGGCAAAAGCCATTTCGCGGTCTTTTCGATCTTGGCCGCGCGGGCGCGCTTGATCTCATCTTCATCGCGGGTTTCGGCGCCCAAGGGGCGATCTTCTGCGATGCTCATACCGGTTCTCCCATCGCTTCGCGCAGCGCTTCCGAGGCGCGGCGCGCATGGGCGGCGTAATCCGCCGAGGTGCGAAAGCTTTCGCTGCGGGGGTAGGGGGTATCGACCTCTAACTCGGTCAGCACGCGTCCGGGGCGCGCGGCCATGACCACGATCCGATCCGACAGAAACACCGACTCGAAAACCGAATGGGTGACGAAAATCACCGTGCATCCGATCTTGGCTTTTAGTTCCAGAAGGTCGTTGTTGAGCTTGTGGCGCGTGATTTCATCCAACGCCGCAAAGGGTTCATCCATCAGGATCAGGCGCGGGTTGGTGACAATCGCGCGCGCGATGGAAACCCGCATCTTCATGCCGCCCGACAGTTCCCGCGGATAAGACGTGGCGAATTTTTCGAGGCCCACCAGGCGCAACACCTCAAGCACATCGTCCTTGACCTGGGCATAGGTCTTTCCGGCCAAGCGGAAGGGCAGCCAAACGTTCTGGGCGACGGTGGCCCAGGGCATCAGGGTTGGTTCTTGAAAAACGACGCTCAGGTCGCCGCGCCCATGCGCTCCCTCCCATTCGACGCGACCGCGTGTGGGGTGCATGAGGTCTGAGATGATGCGCAGCGCCGTCGACTTGCCGCAGCCCGAAGGCCCAAGCAGCGATATGAAATCGCCTTGGTTCACCGAGAGGTTCATATCCTTAAGGGCAACAACCTCGCCCCCGAAAACCTTATCGACATGGGTCAGTCGTAAAAGCGGCGGGCGTTGGCCCAAAGGCAATGTGTCAGACGGGCGGACAGCCATTTGGTCGCTTTCCAAAGCAAGATATGGGCGGCGTCGGGACCGACACCGCCCATAATGTCAGGCGTTATTCTGGGCGCAGCTCCAGGCCCAGGCCCTGGTTCACAAAGTCCAGCGTATAGGTGCTTTGCCAGTCCAGCCCGGCTTCGACCACACCGGCATCGACCATATCCTGGTAGAAGCCGCCAACGACCTCATCGGTCATGGCGCCGATGCCCATTTCCAAGGTATCGCCGCTATCGACGATGCCGCGTTCAATCATCATGTTGATGGCGAAATCGATCTTGTCCTGGGTCATGTCCGGGTTGGCAGCCAGGATCATCTCATTGGCGGCGGCATTGTCGCCGTAAAGGTAATTGTACCACCCCAGGATCGAGCCATTGACGAAGCACTCGACCATTTCCGGGCTTTCATCGATGGTGGCCTGCATCGTCTCGATCGTGGTGGCATAGCTGGAATAGCCCGCATCAGCGATCAGGAAGACATTGGGTGTGAAGCCGCCGGTGGTTTCGACCACATAGGGCTCGGACGACAGATAGCCCTGCATGCCAAGCTGGTCATCGGCCAGGAAGGGGGCGGGGTTAAAGGTATAGGGCTGCCGCTGTTCAACGGTGAAGTCGTGCGCGGCAATCATCCATTGGTAATAGCTGGCAAAACCATTGTCGCCGATCAGCAATGTCAGATCGCGTAGGTCTTCCCAGCTATCTGCGACGCCGGGATGGGCCAGGATCACCTGCGGGTGTTTTTGGAACACGGCGGCGACAGCGACCACCGGGATATCCTCGGCCGCGGCATTGAAGGCTTGCAGCAGGTCGCCGCCCATATGGAACTGGATACGGTCGGCCAGAAGCAAGGCGCGGTTGTTCACCTGCGGACCGCCCGAGACGATTTCAACATCCAGCCCGCATTCGGCATAGGTGCCATCGGCGACCGATTGGTAGAACCCGCCATGTTCGGCCTGGGCCAGCCAGTTGGTGCCAAATGTGACCGGTGTGAGGTGCCCATCGGCACTGGCAGCGGTTGCGGCCAAACCAGCGGCCAGAGCAATCATTGAAGTGCGAAACATCCCTGTACTCCCTCGAGTCGGTTTTTGTGACTGCCGGAAGCCTATGGAGCGGGGCGGGCTGGGCCAGGGGCTGGGTCAGCCCATGCGATCACAGCCAGGACCACCGCCTAAATTCACGGCACGAATTCGAGAATTGCCTAAGCTTTGCGCATCGTCCAGAGAAACCTTTGACCCGCCCCCTCGACATCCGATGTGTGCTGCCCGCAGGATCACCTTATGACCTTTGCGAAAGAACTGATGGCTCTGACGCCGCCGACGATCCGCCCACCCTTTGCGGCCTATGCCCATGGGACGCTTGTGCCCGAGGGGGCAGCGTGGATTTTCACCTCAGGCCAATTGGGGATCATGCCCGATGATACGATCCCCGAAGACGCCCAATCTCAGGCCGCGCTTTGTTTTGCCGCCGTGGATGCGATCCTGGCCGAAGGCGGGTTTGACCGAAGCGATACCGTACGGATCAATGCCTTTGTGACCGACCGTGCCCACATGGCGGGCTATATGGCGGCGCGCGATGCATGGTGCGCGGGCATGGCGCGCTTGCCCGCCTCCACCCTGGTGATCGTCTCAGGCTTCACGCGCCCGGAATTTAAGGTGGAGGTCGAGGTGACGGCAGCGCGGATGCCAGATGCCCAGGCGATAGGGTAATGTCGCGTTCCGCGGCTCGGGTGAGGGGGGCGCCCGTCCCCTCGCGCGCGCCCCGGCCATATTTTTGGGATGCGGGTAAAGCAAAGGCCAAAGATGCGATTTTGCGGTTGACGCAAACCGCCCCCTGCCGTAGCACGGCGCCGGTTTGGCGGAGTAGCTCAGTTGGTTAGAGCAGCGGAATCATAATCCGCGTGTCGGGGGTTCAAGTCCCTCCTCCGCTACCAAGTGAAACCGGCGCGTAAGTGCGATTGGCTTCAAGCGCGCGGAAAGTTTCCCTGCCGCTTTTGCGTTAAGCTACACATCTTCAATTGAAGTGATGGCGATGCGGCGGATCAGTTGTCGGGCCGGGCTGAGCTTTCGGAGACTGTGCAGACCTCAAGCACCCGATGATCTTGATGGCGAAACCTCATGTCCGATGTGGGTGGCGCCTTGAAAACGCTCTATGCGTTATTCCACAGCAGAAGCTATTCGCTCAACACCGCGCGCAAGGTGGCCTCTGCTTTAGCTTCGTGAGGCAAGGGAAAGCGCTGAGATGTCATCGTATTGCTTTTAGCTAGCTCTGTTTTGTCTGAAATGGATTAACGTAAACTATCGATGTGTTTTTCCTTTAAACGAAGAAACCAATCGTAAGCCTCTTTATCCAGCGCAAAAAGCTCGGGATCTGCTAGATAGCTTTCCAGTTTCTTTGAGACTGCCCCCATATGACGGAGCATTGCTTCATCGCGGCGGGTGTTGTTATCGGCCTTGCGCCAAAACGGTGAAGTTGTGGTGTAGCGATCAGAGACAATCGATGATCCTGACATCCCATCGCCACGGACATTCTTTAGAAGAAAAACGTCTTCGGATCGGACGGCGTAGTGTCGTATGCGGGCGTTCTCCCAAGTATACTGCGTATCTTTCATTTCTCGGAAACGTGCATGGCGTGGATGGAATAGATTTCGATTTGGAATTAATTCTCCGGCGCTGTTTCTCAATATAACATCGGGTGTTTTTGGATCTTTTGGCATGTGGTCAATGCATCTGCCAAACTGTTCTGGCCGAAAAAGTGTTTTGTGCATGCAGTTATAGGATCGCGGCCCTCTTGCTCCGAGTAATAGATTGTCGATAACCGTTTGTTTGGGCCAATCTTTGTATCCTGATGAGCCCATATAATGCCAACAAATTGCAAACGCATCGGTTTGCGGGAACTTCTTAGTGAGCTCCGATACCGTTCCATCACCCAAAGATATGTCTAGAAACTCGTCCGCATCGCAATGAAGCAACCAGTCCACGCCCTCAATCTCAGGTAGTTCGAAGACAGCCTTCATGCCGGTGATCTGTGGCGACTGATCAGGTTCGATCCTGTTCTGGACATGGATGACTTCACCAAGCTCTGCGAGGCGCTGAGCCAGCGCATCCGTTCCATCTTCGCAATCATTGGTCACGATGATCACTTTGCCGAAGCCAATAACGTGCTGGTAGGCCACCCATTCAAGAAGGAACTGACCTTCGTTTCGCATACAGGTGGCGACCGCGTGTGTTTCAGCGATCTTACCTGCCGCTGCGCCGTCGCGCTTGTCCTTCGGTGCCTTGGCCGTTGCTGTCGTTGGTTCAGCTGGCGTGGATTTATTGGGTTTTTTCTGGGGGGGCGCTAGCTCAGCTTCGAGCTTTTCCAACTCCGACAGATTATGGGTGTTGGAGCAAGAGGAGATTGATTGATGTAATAGATCTTTTGCAGTTTTGCTGTCGCCTTTTCGAAGGTGTTTCAGCGCATCCATATGTAATGAATGTGCTGAGCCCGTATCTGTTATTTGTGTTTTCGGAACTATGCCTTCGAGAAAGACGGATTTCATAAAGACCGATAAGACGCCCTGCCGCTTCATATGCCTTAGCGTCAGATGGCCTCCGCCGGGAACATGGACGCAGTCAGATTGCGGGTAAACCGGTAACGCCCACCTTTGGGTAAAGGTGCTGTCTACGCCAACATAGGGATCCCAGAGGATAAGTGGCGTTCTATCGGTGCGTGGAAGATCAACGAGATCCCTGACGTGGTGGAAGGGAATATGCTTGAAGCGCCTTGGGGCGCATTGCGGATGGCCGGGGCATCTGGGGGAGGCCATGATGGGTTTGGCATTCACCGCACCGGCGAAATAGAGCGCCGCGTAGGCGCCAACGCTGCTTCCATAGGTGTAAACCTGACGACCTTCTGCAAGCGGTGCTAGAACTTGAGAGAATTCTTCAAAAGACAGTCCTTGATACATGCTCTGTTTGCGTTGTGCGACATAGACACACTCGATCCCCAAACTCTGCATAAAATCGACACCGAAACCGTTGGCTTCTAAGCCCGAGCTGCGAGGGCCGAAGCAAATACAGAGTTTTGTTCCTGTGCGATCGTCGCGGTTTTTGCCGCCATGGTGGAAGATCGCGTATCGATCTGTGGAAGCCATTTCTGTGACGGTCATGTCGTCCCTTCCTCAAAGGAACCGCGCAGACCCAACAAATGGAGGTTCGAAACACTCATCGATACTCATCCATCAGATACTTGAGTTTTCCCTCAGCGTCCTCGCTGACCAGGTATTCTAGGCAATATGCGGCTAGGTTTTCGCGTTCTTCTGGCTTTGCTATCTCGAACAGCTCTCTGAAAGCCGTCGCCCAATAGGTCGATGCCTCAAGGTATCGCATCCTGTGGTAATGGATCAGGCGAGGTTCTGGCTCGAATTGCTCACCATCGTTCGGTGGCACAAACGTGTCGTTCGAGATGGAGTAGTTATATGAATCGGGCAACACCTCATATTCAAACCCAAAGCGCGCCATTGTCAGCGGAAGTGTGATTTGATCCAGCCAGGGGCGTTTGCCGCCAATCGGGGCGTTGTGGTCGAAATCTACCGCTGTCTCCAACCAAAGCTGCGCGAAGTTCCGGCCATCGACCCGGTCGTTTTCTCGAAAAGCAACCATCCCGGCGTTGAAATAAGGCGGCGATAGCTTTCGCCTTCGCCGCGTGAGGCGAACCGTGGCCGCAGGCATTGGGAGCTTGTAATGGTCGTAAGCACGGGCCCAGCGATCTCCTTTGCCCCAGTTGGGCGTGCCATCCGGCACCAGCGCTAAGCGCTTATTGGTGAGCTGCCGCAAGCGAGGCAGGGGCGCTACGCAGACAGTATCGGTGTCCAGAAAAACAGTAATTTCCGTTTCGCGAGGTGCCGCAGCGGCGATTATTTTGTTGCCATGCGGATAGGCGCGCTTCCAGTTCGTTTTTGTTGTGTCCAGCGTTTCGAACTCTATGCCTGATCGTTTATAAATTTGGCGCGGTAGTTCAGGTATCGAAAGCTCATCTTTATTCGGCATATATGCGATGCATCGTATATCATTTGAGCTGCCATATATTTTTTTGATAGAGGCCGCGAGCAACAAGCCTTTCGCTACAAGGCCATCGCCGTCAACAATAAAGATGAAAGTCAGCATATTTGAGATCTTTCCAAGGTATCAGCGCCCCTTGGTTTGCTTCATTTGGGCTCAGGCACCGCTCCGATTTGAATGTGGACTTTGGCGATGCCGATCGAAGCGGTGAGCAAGAAACAGCGGCCGAGCGAGCGGATGGCTTGATTGCGGATGTTCGTTCGAGCATGCGTTCTAAATGCGATCAGCGAGAGTGGGGACCGCCCCGGTTGCTTGTGGACGGACCGTTTGATGCGCACACTTTGCCTGGGCGAACTTCACATGGCAATCGTGCTTAAGGCCGATAACTTCGCGGTCTCAAAACCGCCTCATGCCCGCGCCAATGCTGCAGTGTTGCTCAATCGGTTCGAAGAGCCCGCCCGAGGCAATCCAAACCATCATTTGCATGTCAGAGAGGGCGCCTCGCGCCCATCTTCTATGATTTTCTTGTAGCGGAGGTGTCAGAGACTGACCTCACACAGCATGCATTCGTGATCCGATAGCGGTCGGTCATCGGCATCGAGTGCGGGCAGCAATTGCCCGGTGCCGCCGCTGAAGCCACGGGCGCAGAACCAATCGAGCGTCATCTTGCGGCTCGGGTGGGGCGTGATCAGGCTGGGCCGCGTTGTTGGTCCTGGCGGGGTCAGCCCCCAATCATATCCGTGATCCCGCGCCAGATCGAACAGGGTTTCGCTGCGCCAATCGAAATCGGGGGGCATATGGTTGCCTGTGTTCAGGTCGCCCCCGATCAGGGTGGGCAGATCAGGTGCAAATGCCGCGACCGCCTCAAGCAGCGCTTCGAATTGAGCATGGCGATAGGGGGCGTCCGCGTTGCTTTCCAGATGGGTGGAGACAACGCAGATCGGCCCCGAGGCCGCTTTTAGGATCGCAGCGATGGCCATGCGCCCGCCCAAGCGGGGTTGTTGCGGATCGCCCGCACCATCGGCACCGGTGGAAAACCAATGCCCTTTTTTGTCAAGCCGGATCAGCTCAACCCGATCAAGAGGAACGGAGGACAGGATGGCGTTGCCGTGCCAGCCGAGCGTGTTGAAATTATCCTGACAAAACGCACGTTCGGTCGGGCCGCCCAGGTCCATCTCGTAGAACTCAACGCCATAGGCATAGGCCATGCCCAAATGGGCGGCCATTTCGGCGGTGGTGTTTTTCTGGCCGGTGCGGGCCATGCCGCTATCAACCTCGGACAGCAGCACGACCGATGGGCTATGGGGCGCCAAAAGATCGGCGCTGGCCTGGGGGAAAAGGCAGCGTTCGACATTCCAGGCGGCGACACTGAACTGGTTAGACAGCACCGCCTCGGGCGCGTGGCCGCCAATTTCCAAGGCCGTCATCGCCGGGACGCTTTGCATCAGCTCTTGATGCGCCAGGGCCGTGCGCGGCGCGGCGAAAATGCGCGCACGCTCCGCATCTGTGACGGGCGGCAGCGCCGATAGAGTTTGGGTCATAGGCGGCGGCCTTCGTCGGCGTCGAACAGGTGTACGGCGCCGGGTTTGACGGCCAACCGGGTGAGGCCTGTGGCGGCCGCGTCATCCTTGGCGATGCTGACCGAAAAGGCCTGACCGGCGACGTGGCCGTGCAGCAGGCGGTGGGCGCCAAGTTCTTCAATGATGTGCACGTCGAATTCCAAATCTCCGGTCTCGGCCGGTACGACATCTTCGGGCCGGATGCCGACCTGAAGTGCGCCCGCATGTCCGTTGGCTTGAGCTTGGGGTACGGCGTCGCCGCCGTCCAAGGTGACGCGCCCGCCGCTCGCCTCGGCTTTCAGTAGATTCATCGGCGGGGCACCCATGAAGCTGGCGACAAAGGTGGAGGCCGGGCTGCCGTAAATCTCAGCCGGGCTTCCGATCTGTTCGATCCGACCCGCGTTCATCACGATGATGCGGTCGGCCATGGTCATGGCTTCAACCTGATCATGAGTCACATACATGGCCGTCACACCCAGGCGGCGCTGCAAGGCGCGGATTTCGATCCGCATTTGGTTGCGCAGCTTGGCGTCGAGGTTGGAGAGTGGTTCATCAAACAGGAACAGGTCCGGTTCGCGCACGATGGCGCGGCCCATGGCGACGCGCTGCCGCTGCCCGCCGGAAAGCTGTGAGGGGCGGCGATCCAGATAATCGCTGAGGTTCAGCATCTCGGCCGCCGCGCGCACCTTTTGGTCGATCTCAGCCTTGGAGGTGCCGCGGTTCTTCAGCCCGTAACCCATGTTCTTGGCCACGGTCATATGCGGGTAAAGCGCGTAGTTCTGGAAGACCATTGCGATGTTGCGATCAGCGGGATCGACATCGTTCACCACCCGTGCACCGATGGCCAATTCGCCCTCGGTAATCGCCTCTAGCCCCGCGACCATGCGCAGAAGGGTCGACTTCCCGCAGCCCGATGGGCCAACCAGCACGACAAGCTCTCCATCGGGCACTTCGAAGCTGACGGGAACCAGCGCCTCAAACCCGTTGGGATAGACCTTACGAACGTCCTTCAGCGTGACGTTTGCCATGATTTCAATTCCTTACTTATCGGATTCCGTCAGGCCCTTCACGAACCAGCTTTGGAAGAAGACAACGATGAGGACGGGTGGCACCATCGCGATGATGGCCAGGGCGGCGGCCTCGCCATATTCCGGGGTGGTGGAACCGTCGGCATAGGCCTGCACGATCTGGCGGATGCCCCGCACCAGGGTAAAGAGGCTTTCATCGGTGGTGATCAGGGTGGGCCAGAGGTACTGGTTCCAACCGAATACGAACATGATGATGAACATTGCCGCGATCATCGTGCGGCTCAGCGGGACCAGGATGTCGATGAAGAACTTCACCGGCCCCGCACCGTCGATCCGCGCGGCCTCGATCAATTCTTCGGGCACAGAGCGGAAGAATTGCCGGAAGAAAAACGTCGCCGTGGCCGAGGCGATCAGGGGCACGATCAGGCCGGTATAGGTATTGGCCAGGCCCATATTCTGGATCACCTCGTAGGAGGGTAGAATACGCACCTCCAAAGGCAGCAGAAGCGTCGTGAAGATCATCCAAAACGCCAGCGTGGCAAAGCGCAGGCGGAAATAGACGATGGCATAAGCCGCCATCATACCCACGATGATCTTCCCGATGGCAAAGCCAAGCCCCAGGATCAACGAGTTGGTCAGCATTGTCACGCCATTCACGCTGTCGGTGAACCCGCCATATTCCAAAAGGGCGGCGTTGTAGTTTTCGGCGAACTGATCGCCAAAGCCGAATTGCAGCCCTTCGCGGTGGATGGTGATCGCGTCCCAAGACGAGGAGGCGAAGATCATCCAAACCGGCACCAGCATCAAAAGCGCCCCGGCAATCAGGATCGCGTGGTCGCCCACGGCGCTCCATTTGATGGTGCGGCGGGGTCGTGTGGCGCTGGGCGTGCTGGCCCGGCTTGCGGTGGTATCGGTGATATCAGCCATATCCATCGCCTCCGTCAGGTGTAGTGGATCCGGCGTTCCATAAATCGGAACTGCACGATGGTTAGGATGAGGACGAGCACCATAAGCACGACCGATTGCGCCGATGAACCGCCCAGGTCGCCGCCCCGGAAGCCGTCCACAAAGACGCGATAGACCAACGTCATCGGGTTGTTGCCCGGTTCGCCTTTGACCAGCGTGTCGATGATGCCGAACGTGTCAAAAAGGGCATAGGTGATGTTGATGATCAGCAAGAAGAAGCCCGTGGGCGCCAGCAGTGGAAAGGTGATGTCCCAAAACCGTCGCGTGCCCGATCGATTGTCGATCATCGCGGCTTCGCGCACCGATTGTGGGATGGCCTGCAGGCCCGACAGGAAGAAGATGAAGTTCACTGGAATCTGCTTCCAGATCGACACCGTCATCATTGCGATGGCGGTATCCCAATAATTCACGCCCAAGGTGTAATCCCAGCCCAGGCTTTGGAAGAGTTGGGTCAGGTTCCCGCGGCTTTGGTCAAACAGCATCACCCCCATAAGGCCCGCGACGGGCGGGGCGATGGCGTAGACCCACATCAGCAGCGTCCGATAGGTTTTGGCGCCGCGAATGACCTTATCGGCCTTGACCGCAAGCAGCAGCGCGATCGCGAGCGAGAAGAAGGTCACCACAAGGGTGAAGACCACCGTAAAACTGAGCGAGTCGAGATAGTTCGTGGATCGCGCCAGGCGCGAGTAGTTATCCATCCCCACGAAAGTCGATCCGAATCCAAACGGGTCTTGCAGGTAAAACGACGATTGGAACGCGTATCCAGCGGGCCAGTAAAAGAAGATTGCGATGATCGTGAGCTGCGGCAGCAGCAGCAGGATCGGGAACCATTTTTGGTGGAACGCGGCACGTTTCAAGGTTTCAGTCCTCGGGCTTCGCGGGGGAGTTTGGAAAACGGGGGCCGCATGTTCTGCGGCCCCCGCTGATATCGCGTGTTGTTGGGCTTAGCCCTGGGTGGCGGCGAAGCGCGACAGCAGGTCGTTGGCCTCGGCTTCGATGGCTTCAAAGCCTTCTTCCACGGTGGTGTCACCGGTCAGGATGCGGCCGTATTCGCGGTTCATCACGTCGCGGATCTGGACGTAGAAACCCATACGGTAGCCCGAGGTCCAGTCGCCAGCCGGCAGAGACAGCTGCTGGATGCCGACTTCGGCGGCGGGGAAACGCTCGTAATGGCCATCTTCGGTTGCCATGGCGTAGGCAGCCGTGGTGATCGGCACATAGCCGGTGTCAGCATGCCACTGGTACTGCGCTTCCGAGGAGGCCAGGAAGTCGAAGAACGCGGCGGTTGCAGCGTTTTCGGCATCGTCATGACCGGCCATGGCGAACAGAGCCGCGCCACCGATGAAGGTTTGCGTGGGCTCGGTGGTCACAGCTTCCCAATAGGGCAGGGTCGAGGCCGAGAAGTTGAAGTCAACACGATCCCGCAGGCCACCGAAGGAGGCCGAGGAACCCAGCCACATAGCCACTTCTGCGTTTTCAAACGGGGTTTGGTTGTCGCCCCAGCCGGTGCCGTACCAACCGAACAGGCCCGCTTCCTGCCAGTCGACCAGCGCCTGGAAGTGCGAACGGATCGCCGGGTGGTTCACAAGAATCTCGGTGTCGACACCGGTGTAACCGTTTTCATTGGTGGCGAACTGGATGTTATGACGCGAGAAGAAGTTCTCGGTGAAGATCCAGGGCAGGTGCGACTGCGCCAGCGGCACGTAGCCTGCTTCCAACAGGGCGGGGCCGGTCACTTCGGCAAACTCTTCCCAAGTGGCCGGGGGCGTCACGCCAGCGGCTTCCAGGGCATCAGCATTATAGTAGAGGATCGGGGTGGAGGAGTTGAACGGCATACCGATCATGGTGCCATCCGCATCGGCGTAGAAGTAACGCACGCCCGAGATGTAATCTTCGATGTCGAAATCGACGCCATTGCTGGCCATCAGGGTTTCGACCGGAACGGTTGCGCCCTGGGCGCCGATCACGGTGGCCGCACCTGCGTCGAACACCTGGATGATGTTCGGCTGTTCGCCAGCGCGGAAGGCGGCGATGCCAGCGGTCAGGGTTTCTTCATAGGTGCCTTTGAACACCGGGGTGACGCGATAGTCATCCTGGCTGGCGTTGAATTCTTCGGCCAGCGCGTTCAGGCTTTCGCCCAATTGGCCGCCCATGGCGTGCCACCATTCGATTTCGGTCTGAGCCTGGGCTGCACTGGCCATCAGGCCGAACGCAACGCCGAGGGCGGCGGTTTTGGTGAAGGTCATACGTCTCTCCAAGTACCTGTTAAGCCCGTCCGTGGGCCAAGTTTTCCGTCGCTCACCCGCCGCACTGAGCGGGCATGAATACGCCACCGACATTCGAGAGTTGGCAGGCAGCGGCGCACCTCCGGCGGCATATGACCTGGTTAATTTCCCCGACGGATAACCCCGGTTTCGCATCCCCCAAGGATAAAGCGAAAACGGGGGAAACGACCCTTCGGTTCCCCTCATCCCAAATCATTTGCACCAGATGTGCGCACGTGTTCACATAGCCAAGGAAGGTGACGGCCAGATGACAGTCTGGGCAGGTATTTTTGAAATTTTCGCTAGGTCGGATCGTGGGGTGGACCGATGGATGACGAAAAAGATGTTGAAAACCAATCGCTAAAGAGGCCGCGGCGCGTGACCGCCCAGGATGTCGCTGATGCAGCGGGTGTCTCGCGCTCGGCGGTGTCGCGGGCGTTTTCGAAAACCGCTTACCTTGATTCGGATAAACGCGCCCGGGTGATGGAGACGGCAAAGCGGCTTGGGTATCGCCCGAATGCGCTAGCCGCCTCGCTACAGGGGTTGCACACCAACCTGGTGGCCATTGTCGCGGGCGATCTTGGCAATGCTTATGACGCCGAGTTTGCTGGCGCCTTGGTGGCGGCATTGAACGCGGCGGGGAAATGGCCGCTGGTTCTTAGCGGGTCTGACCGGGTGACCCAGCAATCAATACGCTCGGTTTTGCGATACCCGCTGGATGCACTGATTGTGCGCGGTGGCAGCTTGCCGACACCGGCCTTCGAGAATGCGGCGCAGCTAAGCATTCCGGTCATTTATTCTGGCCGGGTCGAGATCGCGCCCCTGGTCGATTGCGTCTGCTGCGAAAATCAGGCCGGGGCGCGGCTGGCGATCGATGCAATGCTGGCAAAGGGGCGCAGGCGGTTCGGATATATCGGCGGCCCGCCGGATTGGTCATCGGAACGGGAGCGGCTGGCCGGTGTCCAGGCCGCGTTGAGCGATGCCGGTTTGACGCTAAGCGCACAGATCCAGGCGGATTACACACGCAAAGGCGGGCGCGCGGCGGCACAAACCTTGTTGGCCGCCCATGATTTGGACGCGCTGTTTTGCGCGAATGATGCCATGGCTTTGGGGGCTTTGTCTGCGGCGCGCGATGCTGGGTCGAGGGTGCCGCAAGACCTGTCGATCATTGGGTTCGATGATATGCGGCTTGCCGCTTGGCCGGAATTTGAGCTGAGCACGATCCGCAACCCAATATCCGCGACGGTCGCGGAAATCCTGCGCTTGCTGGATGCGCGCCTCGCCGACCCAACCCGTGCCGGTGAAATCGTGATGATCCCGCCGGAGTTCGTGGCACGGAACACGCACTAGCGCGGGGCCGATACCCGCTGCCCGCAACGCGATGCGGCGTGATGCGTTTTTGGGCAAAGACGGGTGCTTGGCCCCCAACTTTCTCGTTTCATTGAGAAATTAACGCTGCTTTTGCGCCACTTTGGGCGTGATGACCACCGAATTTGACCTGCGAAGCGCCCTGGGTGCGGCCCCGGTAAAGCTTGTTATTGACTCGTGCCCCGGATCACATCATTCTCTATGGCAACACAAACGTGCCAATATACAGCACAACAGATGGAGGTCACATGTTCCGGAAACTCTCAACTGCGGCGATCATCGCGGCAGCCACCATCGCGCCGCCAAGCATGGCGCTGGCCGAAAGCGCCACCGTTCAACAGATCGTCGATCGCGGCACCCTGCTGTGTTCGGGGCACAACGGCAGCTATTTCGGTTTCGTCGAGGTGAACGATCAGAATGAATGGCGCGGCCTCGATATCGATCTGTGCCGCGCGCTGACCACCGCGATCCTGGGTGATCCCGAGGCGGTTCAGATCGTCCCACTCTCCTGGGCACAGCGCTTCCCGGCGCTTCAGTCCGGTGATGTCGACGTGATTATCAAAGCCACCGGTTGGACGATGGGCCGTGACACTGAGCTGGGCCTGCAGTTTTCGCTGCCCTATTTCTTTGGCGGCACCCAGTTCATGGCGCATGGCGATCTGGGCATCACCGATGCAACCGGTCTGGATGGCGGCACGATCTGTGTCGAAGCCGGCACCACGATTGAACGCATCTCGGCTAACTACCTGTCGACCATCGGTGTGGAGCACACCATGGTTTCCTATGAAAGCGCCGCTGAACTGCGCGCCGCCTACCTGGCCAACCGCTGTGACGCCTTTGCCGGTTGGGGCCCGAACCTCGCCGTTCTGCGTGCCACCGAGATCGACAACCCCGAAGCCCATATCATCCTGAGCGACCAACTGTCGTCCGAGCCAATCTCGGCCGCGATGCGCCAGGGTGATGAAGACTTCGTTGATGTGGTGAACTGGATGCTGGCCGCCCTGCTGATCGCAGAGGAAGAAGGCATCACCTCGGAAAATGTGAACGAGATGGCGGCGAACCCCGCTAACCCGCGTATCGCACGTCTGCTTGGGTCGGAACCCGGCATGGGTGAACGCCTGGGCCTGCGCGACACCTGGGCCCGCGAGATGATCGCCGAGGTTGGCAACTTCGCCGAGATTTATGATCGCAACCTGGGTTCGGAAAGCCCGTACAACCTGGACCGCGGTCTGAACAATCTGTGGAGCCATGGCGGCGTGCTTTACGCCCCGATCCTCGATTGATCTGAGCGAACGGATCTTCTCCCTGGGCCGCTCGATCCCCGGTATCGGGCGGCCCTTTCTTATCCTGATTGGGGCCTGCCATGACCTCTGCCACCGCCACTGCCCTTAGCGCGGAAGAGCTGCGCGCCCGCGCGAAAATGCGCAAACTCATCATTCAAACGGTGCTCCTGGCGTTCACGATTGTCGTGATTTGGGGCGCCGTGCGCAGCGCACAGATCAACCTGACCGCGCTTGGCATCACCAGCGGCTTCAGCTTTCTAGAGCGTTCGACAGGCTGGGATTATTCGTTTTCGCTGGTCGAGCGGTCGATCAACGACCCTTATAGTCGAACTCTGATGATCGGCCTGATGAACACGATGTTCGTGGGCTTTATCTGTATCTTTCTGTCCACGTTTTTTGGTTTCATCATCGGTACCGCGCGTGACGCCTCAAACCTTGCGGTGAAGACGGCAGCGACCGTGTATGTGCAGATCTTCCGGAATATTCCCCTGATCCTGCAGGCGATCTTCCTTTACGCCATCCTGATCCACTTCCCCGGCCCCCGGCAGGCTTACACAATCGGGGACGCGATCTTTCTGTCGAACCGGGGCATGAAACTGCCTGGTCTGAATGTGTCGCCCTCAGTCGCGATTGGCATTTTGCTGGTATCTGTGGCCCTGGCGGTCGCGTTGGTCATGTGGCGACGGACCAGCTTGATCAAAGGGGCCTTGGCCTGGTTGGGCGGCACCATTGCCGTCGCAGTTTTGGCCGCAGTGATCTTCCGCCCGGAAGGGGAGGGGCTGTTTTCCATCCCCGAGCTTCAGGGGCTGCGCTTCCGCGGTGGGATCACCGTATCAGTCGAGCTTTGGGCGATGATCGTGGCTATCACCATGTATGGCAGCGCCTATATTGCCGAGGTTGTCCGTGGCGGCCTGAACGAAGTGCCGCGCGGATTGGTCGAAGCGGGCCATGCGCTGGGCCTGTCCAACGGCGCGATTTGGAGCCGGATCAAAGTGCCCATGGCGCTGCGATCCATTGTGCCGCCGCTAGGCAACCAGTGGATCTTCATCATGAAGGCCACGACCATCGGTATCGCGATCGGCTTTGCAGACCTGTTCTACATCGTGTCGAACTCCATCACGCAATCGGGCCAGACCTTGGAACTGATAGCGATCCTGATGGGCGCGTTCCTTGCGGTTAACTTCTCCATCGCCCTGTTCACCAATTGGCTGAACGAACGGCTCAAGCTGAAGGCGCACTGATATGGCTGTCGCAACTGATATCTCCGCCCCGCCGTCGCGCCTGCAGGAGGCGATGCATTTCCTCAAGCGTCGTGCTTTTCACACGCCGTCGGATAGCGTGATTTCGATCATCGTCTTTGGTGTACTGGCCTATCTGGCTTGGATGATCATGGATTGGGGTGTGTTCCGCGCCGTCTGGACCGAAGAAAACGTGGCCCAGTGTCAGGATTATGCGTCAGGTGCTTGTTGGGCTGTGATCGATGCCCGGCACCGGCTGATCCTGTTTGGTCTCTACCCTTATGAGGAACACTGGCGGTCAACGCTGGCCTGCCTGGCGATCATCCTGACGGTTGTCTTTTCTTGCTTCCCGCAGGCCTGGACGGGCAAGCGTCTGATCGGTCTTTGGATCATTGGCTTCGCCACTTATTACCTGCTGATGGAGGGCAGCCTGATTGGGTTGGAGCAGGTGACAACCGATGGTTGGGGCGGTCTTTCCTTGACCCTGTTCCTCTTCGCCTCGGTGGTTTTGCTGGGGATGCCGATGGGTCTGGGCCTGGCGCTTATGCGGCGCTCGGAAATGCCGGTGGTGCGGTATTTCGCGATGATCCTGATCGATTTCATCCGCTCGCTGCCGCTGTTGACCACGCTTTTCACCGCAGCAGTTGTGGTGCCGATCCTGCTGCCCTCCTGGTTGGAGGGGGACAAGATCTGGCGCGTGATCATTGCCTTTGCACTCTTCTTCGCTTGCTACCAAGCCGAGGTGTTCCGGGGCGGCTTCCAGGCGATCCCCAAAGGACAGTTCGAGGCCGGTAAGGCCCTTGGGCTGAGCTATTGGCAAATCCTGGGCCGGATCATTCTGCCACAGGTGTTCCGCCATGCGTTGCCTTCGACCATCAACATGGTGGTTGTGACGTTCAAAGAAACCGCGATTGTGATCATCATCGGTTTCTTCGACATCCTGGCCTCGGCCAAAGCCGCCTTTGGGACCGGCGAATGGGCCCCCTATTACCTGGAGGTTTGGGTGTTTGTGGGCGCGATTTATTGGCTCTTCCTATTCTCGCTGGGCCAATATGGCGAGTACCTGAAAAAGCGCATGAAGGTGCAAGAGCGCTAAGGAGCCAGTTCAGAATGGAAAAAGCCCCCGGCGAATCCTTCGCCGGGGTCTTTACGTCAGCACAGGCAAAAGGGGAGGAGCCAGTGCTAGACAGTGCCGGAGCTTTGTCGCGCGTTCCAAAGGATCGCGACCGCGGGTGGGATCAAAAACCAGAATCCCGATGCCGGTTGCAGGGCCCCGCCGACAACCGCCAACACAAGCATCACCGCGCCAACCGAGGCCGGGATCACTGGCATCTGCAAAAAGCAGAGCCCAAGCAAAAACAGCGTGACGCCGCCGACCAGGAACCAGACCGCCAACCTATGAGCCTCGGTCTCAACGCTGCCGATCAGGCCCTGGCCCAACAGCTCTGCATAGACGCTGCCATAAAGCGCCACCGATAGGCCGCAATGCAGGATTGCGACCACAATCATCCAATATCCAACCCACTTCATCGCTGATCTGCCTTTCAATGCGGGACTGCTAAAGTATACGGTTGCGTATGGTATGGGGATTGTGCTCAATCAAGTCAATACGGCACCGTATGGAAACTGCATGACAAAACCGCGATTGGCCAAGCAGGATTGGATTTCGGAGGGCTTAAGGGCGCTGGCGACATCGGGCTATGGCGCGTTGCGTGCCGAGGCCTTGGCGCGTGATCTGAAGACGACGAAAGGTTCGTTCTACTGGCATTTCAAGGATTTGCAGGATTTCAAGCGCCAGTTGCTGTCCCATTGGCAGGATCGACAGACCGAGCTGATCATCTCGGAACTCGCGTCTCTGCCGTCGGGGATCGACCGTTTGTGCGCGCTGACCCTGCGGGCCGAGGATGCGGGGCGGGCGCCCGGCGCTGCGGCCGCCGAATTGGCCATTCGCGAATGGGCGCGCCACGATGACGATGCCGCCGAAAGCGTGGCCGTGGTCGATGCAAGGCGGCTCGCCTATCTGGCTGAGCAATTCGCAGATGTTGGAAGCGCCGACGACCGGTACGCATCGGCGCTCTACGGGGCCTATCTTGGCCTACAAAGTCTTAGCGCGACCGAACGCGCCCACCGCCAAGGCGTGCTGGAATTTGTGCTTTCGATGTTGCTGGAACGGGCGGGCGCAAGCGGGGGAAAGCCGCTGGACTAAAGCTTGTTCACCGGCACCTTCAGCATCTTGTTCCCGTCTTGATCCTCGGGCACCTCGCCAGCGCGCATATTGACCTGAAGCGAAGGGATGATCAGCTGCGGCATCGATAGCTGGGCGTCCCGTTCGGTGCGGAATTTCACAAATTCCTCGCGGCTTTTGCCGCCGCCAACATGGATGTTCTTTTCTTTCTGCTCGCCGACGGTGGTTTCCCAGGAAATCGTCCGACCACCGGGGCCGTAATCGTGGCAGATGAACAGGCGCACCTCGTCCGGCAGGCTCAGCACCCGTTGGATCGAGTCGTAAAGCTGCCCTGCATCCCCCCCAGGGAAATCGGCGCGGGCCGACCCGCCATCGGGCATGAACAACGTATCCCCGACAAAGCACGCATCGCCGATCACATGCACCATGCAGGCGGGTGTGTGACCCGGTGTGTGCAGGGTGAACGCGCCCATCGTGCCCACAGAATAGGTGTCGCCATCCTTGAACAACTGATCGAATTGCGACCCGTCGCGTTGGAACTCGGTGCCTTCGTTGAAAATCTTGCCAAACACATCCTGCACGGTTTGAACATGTTCGCCGATGCCGATTCTGCCACCAAGTTGTTCTTGGATGTAAGGTGCGCCCGACAGGTGATCGGCATGGACATGGCTTTCGATGATCCATTCCACCGTCAGCCCGTGTTCGCGCACGAAGGCGATGATCTCATCGGCGCTTTGATAGGTCAGACGCCCCGCCGCTTGGTCAAACTCCATCACCGGATCGACGATGGCACAGGCATCGCTGTTGGGGTCTTTGACCACATATGAAATCGTATTCGATTGTGGATCAAAAAAGCCGGTGACCTCGGGCTTTGTGTGCAGATCGACCTTGGGTATCATCGTTACATCTCCCACTCACATCTTAGTCTATGGTGACACGTCCGTTCGGGCTGTCAAATTCAAAGGCCAGCGCGTCGGGGCCTTCGCTTATTTCCGCCAGATGCGCGATGTTGAGCGTATCGAACAGCGCTTGCAACCGCGACGGGTCAGCGCATTTGATCACCACCTTGTGCAAACGCACGCCCAAATCTTGCTGGCCCACTGACGGATGCGTGCCCGGCGACCATTCGATGAACGCGGGCAACAGGCCGCCTTCGGGCAAATGGCCATCTTTGGGCACGGTCAAGCGCCAGGTCCGGTCGCCGCGTTGAAAATCCACGATCTCGCCCAGATCAACAGGGCTTGCGGCGATGACGCCATCAAGATCATCGGTGTTCACCACCCAGCAAAGCGCGCGGGGTCGTTCCGCCAGCTTTGCGCGGGTTGCTGGATCGTCAAAGGAAAACCACCGCGCGCGGCCAGGGTCAGGGGCGTCGGGGTCGATCGCAATCAGCTCAAAGAAGCTTTCATTGCCGGCCTGCATCACGCAGTTATGCGTGCTCATCGCCGCGTGTTTGGAGCCCGCGGGAACACTCACGCCCAGCAAGGTTTCCATCGCGGCCACGCCTTGGGCCAGAGTGTCGGCCCCAACGGCCAAATGGTCGATACGGTTTTGCATAAGATCGTCAGCCTTTGTTCAAATGGGGCAATGCGGCGGCCAGGTCGGATTTCAAACTGTCGAGGTCTTCGAACCCGATGTTGAACCGGACCAATTGGCCCGGCTCATCCCAGGTAGTGGCGGTGCGTACCGGCTTCACCGGCAGGACCAAGCTTTCGAATCCACCCCAGGACACGCCGATGCCAAAATGGTGCAGGGTGTCGACAAACTCTCGGATTTGTGCGTCCGAGCATGGATGGAAAACCACGCTAAACAGCCCCGCCGCGCCGGAAAAATCGCGCGCCCAGTATTCATGGCCCGGACAGCTTGGCAGCGCCGGATGTAACACCGTTTTCACCTGTGGTTGGGTGGCGAGCCATTCCGCCATCTCGCGACCCGCGCGGTCGACATGCTCCATGCGCATTTTCAGTGTGCGCATGCCCCGCAGGGCCAGCATAATCTCTTGCCCGCCGACCTTGTCACCAATGGCCATCACCGCCTTGCGGATGGCTTTTCCATAAGCGCTGGTCGACGCAATGATCCCCAGCATCGCGTCAGAATGCCCGCAGACATATTTGCTGCCGGAATAGACCAGCACATCGACGCCCAGTCTCAGTGCCTGGCAATGGAGGGGCGTGATCCAAGTCGCATCAAGAATCGAGGGGATGCCCGCCGCTCTGGCAGCCGCTGCAATGGCGGGGATATCCGGCATCTCGAAGGTGCCGGAACCGGGCGCCTCGAACATGATCGCGCAGGTGTCAGGGCGGATCAGGTCGGCGATGCCCGCCCCGATCATTGGGTTATAGTATTCAACCTCAACCCCTTGCTGGGTCAAAAGCCCATCGCAAAACGCGCGCGTATTGCCGTAAACATGGTCAGCCACCAGCAGGTGAGAGCCGGGCCGGGTGAAGGCCATCAACGTTGTCGTGATCGCCGCCACGCCCGAAGAGGTGAGCGTGACATCATCTGCCGCCTCCAGCTTGGCCAGCAGAGATTCGAGCTTATAGACCGCCGCGTTGCCGTATCGCCCATAATAAAGCGTACCGCTTTCATAACGCGCATCGCGCGCAGCCTCGAACGCGGCAAGCGTGTCAAACACCATTGTCGAGCCAAGCTCCACCGGCATATTCACATGGCGGCCTTCGACACGATTGGGCCTGCCATCTTGCACAAGAATGTCAGCCATTGGGGGAGAGGAATGGGGCACGATGCCAATGTCCTTTTAATTGCCGGGGGAGGATGACACCCCGCTCAGAACGTGTCAATATTCAGAAACTATGTGCCGTATAATGGAACAATTTGAAAGATGACCACACCCGAATCCCGACTAACCGCCAGTCATTGGGGACCAGGATTGGTTCAAGTCAAAGGCGGCAAGTTGATCTCGGTGGAGCCGCACCCGGACGATCCCGTCCCGTCGAGGATCAACGAAAACATCGCCAGCAGCCTGAATGGGCGTGCCCGCGTGCTGCGCCCGGCGGTGAGGGCCGGATGGCTTGAGAATGGGCCGGGTGGTGGCACACGCGGGTGCGATGCGTTTGTCGAGGTGTCCTGGGACCGCGCGCTCGATTTGATTGCGGGCGAGGTTTCGCGCGTGCGGTCAAACCACGGCAATGGCGCGATCTTCGCAGGCTCTTATGGTTGGTCCAGCGCGGGCCGCGTGCACCATGCGCAAAGCCAGCTAAAGCGGTTCCTCAACTGCCAGGGCGGCTTTGTCCGCTCCGAAGGCAATTACAGCTACAACGCGGCGTTGGTGTTGATGCCCCATATCGTCGGCCCCTATCGTGCCCATGTGGCGCAGGCCACGCGCTGGTCAGTGATTGCCGAACACAGCGAATTGGTGGTGATGTTCGGCGGCATGGCCGCGCGCAACACACAGGTGAGCGACGGTGGCGTGTCGAAACACCGAATGATGGACAATCTGCGCGCCTGTGCCGAGGCGGGCGTATCCTTCGTCAATCTCAGCCCGTTGAGGGAGGATGCGGCCGAGGTTTTGGGGGCGGAATGGCTACCGCCGCGCCCAGGGTCGGACACGGCGGTGATGATGGGCCTGGCCCACACGCTTTTGGTGGAAGAGCTTTATGATCCGGGCTTTGTCGAACGCTACACCACCGGCTTTGCCTGGGTGCAGCGCTATCTGCTCGGCCAGGGGGAGGATGGTCAGGTCAAAGATGCCGCTTGGGCTGCCACGCAATCGGGGCTGCCCGCTGAGCGCATTCGCAGCCTGGCACGCGAAATGGCCTCCAAACGCACGATGATCAGCTGCGCGGCTGGTCTGCAGCGTGGCGATTACGGCGAACAGCCGCTTTGGATGACGGTGACCTTGGCGGCGATGCTGGGCCAGATTGGCCTGCCCGGCGGCGGCTACACAATTGGCTATGGCGTGAATGCCAATATCGGCAATGTCGAACGCCCCTTCCGCTGGGGCACGATGCCCCAGGGCCGCAACGAGGTGACGGATTTTATTCCCGTTGCCATGGTGTCGGAGATGCTGCTGAACCCCGGCGCGCGCTATAGCTATAATGGCGAGCGGCGCAGCTTTCCCGACATCAAGTTGGTGTGGTGGGCAGGCGGCAATCCGTTCCATCACCATCAGGATTTGAACCGCCTGCGTGCGGCGTTTCAGCGGCCAGAAACCGTGATCGTGAATGAGATCAACTGGACCGCGACGGCGCGTCATGCCGATATCGTGCTGCCCGTCGCTGCCCCGCAGGAGCGGGAGGATTTCTGCGCCGGCAAATCCGACAACGCTCTGATCCCCATGCCGCGCCTTGTGTCGCCGCCGGGCGAGGCACGATTGGAATACGATATCTACGCCGATCTCTGCCGCCGCTTGGGCAATCTTGACGGTTTCACCGAAGGCCTGACCGCCGAAGGCTGGAAAAGGCGGGTCTGGCAGCAAACGCAAGAAGCGGCGGAGGCCTGGGGCACAACCCTGCCGGATTGGGACGTGTTTGTCCAAGGCGACATGATCAGCCTGCCCGACCCCTCGCCCAACCAAGTGTTCCTGGCCGAGTTTCGCGCCGATCCAACGGTCAACGCCTTGCCCACGCCCTCTGGACGGATCGAGCTTTATTCCTCCCGTATCGCCAGCTTTGCGTTGGAGGATTGCCCGGGCCACGCGACCTATTTCCCACCACGGGATCAGGTGGACCGTGCAGGGCCGCTCTATCTGCTCTCGGGACAGCCTGCGACACGGCTGCATTCACAGCTCGACAACGGCGATTACAGCCTGAGCCATAAGGTCCAAGGGCGGGAACCGGTGTTGATCCACCCCGAGGATGCGATGGCTAGAGGCATTTCTGATGGCGATGTTGTCGAACTGCACAATCCGCGAGGGCGCTGCCTGGCCGGTGCGCGGGTCACCGACGCGATACGGGTGGGATGCGTGTTTCTGTGGACCGGCGCCTGGTACGACCCGGATTTCGACGCGCACCAGCATCGCGACCGGCATGGCAACCCCAATGCGCTGACCCATGACCAGCGCACCTCAAGCCTTGCACAGGGCCCGGCCTCGCATTCGACGATGGTGGAAATCACCCGGTTCGAGGGCGTGGTTCCGCCCGTGCGCGCCCATGAGCCGCCACCTTTCAAATCCTGAGTCTGTTCTGATATACGGAACGCATGCAGAGTGAGGGAGGGCCAATGACCGACGAACCCAAGACGCCGAAAGTGGATTCCACCCTATCCAAAGGGTTGGCGATCTTGGAAAACCTGGCGGCGACCCGAAGCGGCAAGGGCGTCACCGAAATCTCGCGGGATCTGGACCTGACCAAATCCAACACCTTCCGTCTGCTGCAAACCCTGACCACGCTGGGATATGTGAAGCATCTGGAAGACAAGACCTATGCCGCAACGCTCAAAACCTGGCAGGTCGGTCGCGCCCTGGTGGAAAATCTGAACCTGCGGGAACTGGCCGCGCCCGAGTTGACCTATCTGAGCAAGGAAACGGGAGAGACGATCTATCTGGCTGTGCCCGAAAACCTATCGGTGATCTACATCGATAAGATCGACAGCCAAAAACCCATTCGGTCTTGGAATGCGGTGGGTGGCTCGGCCCCCATCCATTGCGTGGGCACTGGCAAGGCGATCCTTGCGGCGAATTACGACAAGATGCGCCCGCAACTGATCGGAAAGCTGACCCGTTACACCGACAAGACCCTGACCAACATCGACAAGCTGGACACGGATATCGAAGGCACAATGACGCGCGGCTTTGCCATCGATACCGGCGAGTTCCGAGATCGTATCCTCAGCTATGGTGCGCCCATCACCTTGCCTGATGGGGAGGCGGTGGCGGCCTTGGGCATTTCGCTGCCCGATATCAATCTGCCCGAGGGTGGGGAGGATCGGATTGGTGCTTTGGTTCAGCATGCCGCCGCAAGCGTGTCGCAAAAGCTGAGCCGCGGCTAGGCGCTATTGATCCAGGTGCTGTTCGTAAAGCACAAGCTCCTGCGCCGGGCCGGGTGCGGTGCCTATTTCCACAAAGCCGCAACGCTGCATCATCTTATGGGATGACAGATTGGGGCAGTCAACCGCCCCAACCAATCGCGGCAGGTCCAGCGGGTCGCGTGCATAGGTGACCAGGGCGTTCAAAGCAGCGCTGGCCCATCCCTTGCCCCAATGGCTTTGATCAACTGCGACCAAAGGCTCGATGCCGCCTGTCATCCACGGGCTGACTTTGGCGGCCTCGGACACCGGTTCCAGGCCTGCGCAGCCGACAAACCGCCCGTCTTGGTTTTCGATGATCCAAAGTCCCAAGCCTTTCGCATCCTGGGCATCGCTGCGGGATAGAATGTCTGCCACGG
Organism: Paracoccaceae bacterium; assembly: GCA_965229695.1. GTDB lineage: Bacteria > Pseudomonadota > Alphaproteobacteria > Rhodobacterales > Rhodobacteraceae > JANSYL01. Next base: position 1,221,926 of record OZ245921.1, on the reverse strand, counting down.
TCTCTCGCGGCAAAAGCGTATCATCGCACAGAAACCGGCGCACGCCGGGCTGGTGCAACAGGTGTGTCAGGGTGTCCAGATCGGTCGCGCTGGCGGGCCGCAAGCGGCCGTTAGCAAAGGGCAGGTTGGGTTTCATGCGGGCGCGCTATCATGCGCCGTCGGCATGCACCTAACACATTTCAGTGAGCGTGCGGCTGGTGGGCACCGAACGGGCTGCCTTTAACCCGTGCTCATCCCCAGGACCATGGCGGCGAAAGCCACGATGTGGATCAGGATAATGGCCCGATCCTTCCAAAGAACGCCCACGGCCAGCCACCCCAAGACTCCGATCAAGAACAGATAGAGGTTCCAAGGTGTCCACCCAAAACCCGTGGCGGCATAGCCCAGGATCTGGATGATCGACGCCGCCCATTTGACATAGAAAACAGCGTCGCCGCTCAGCGGGCGCAGCCGGATCGCATTAGACAGCACGGGTCAATCCGCCGTCGATGCGCAGATTTTGGCCAGTCATGTATCCGCCGTCTTCGGATGCCAGCCAGGAGATCAGGGATGACACCTCGCCCGCGTGGCCATAGCGCCCAAGCGGGATACGCGCGCGCCGATCTTCGGTTTCGGGCAGGCTGTCGATGAAACCCGGCAGCAGGTTGTTCATCCGAATATTATCGGGTGCATATTTGTCGGCATAAAGCTTGGCGAAAGCAGCAAGGCCCGCGCGAAACACACCCGATGTCGGGAAAAGCGGGTCGGGTTCAAAGGCGGCGAAGGTTGAGATGTTGATGATCGCGCCGCCGCCTTGGGCCTGCATGATGGGCGTCACCAGGCGTGCGGGGCGGATGACGTTCAGCAGGTAAACTTCCATCCCCTCATGCCAATCATCATCTGAGATTTCGAGAATTGGCCCCTTTGGCCCGTGGGCGGCAGAGTTCACCAAGACATCAACCCGCCCCCAGCGCGCCATGGCGCCATCGACCAGTGTCTGCAAATCCTCGGGCGATTTGTTCGATCCGGTGACGCCAAAACCGTCCAGCTCTGCGCCAAGCGCCTCCCCCTTGCCGGAGGAGGATAGGATGCCAAGCTTGAAACCATCTGCCGCCAAACGGCGCGCGGCATCCGCACCCATGCCCGAACCGCCAGCCGTCACAAGCGCTACTTTTTCTACATCCATTTTCTCATTCCGATTCCTGTTGCAGCCAATAATATATTGACGAAAATGAGCGGGTAGTCAGAATTAACTGCGAGTGAGTGTAGGAAAACTATAGGCAAATGTATCAGCTTCCACCGCTTAACGGGCTTCGCGCCTTTGACGCTGCCGGGCGCAGCCTGACCTTTGGGGCTGCTGCCGACGAACTCGGCGTGACCCAGGGCGCCGTCGCGCAGCAGGTGCGCGCGCTTGAGGCGCAACTGGGCATTCAACTGTTCGAGCGGCATTCCAAGGGCCTGCGTTTTACCGCCGCGGGGCGCGGGTATCATGCTCAGGTGGCGGCCGCGTTCGCGGCGCTGCGGGATGCGACCGAAGGGTTGCGGCCGGGCTTGGGGCGGGTGCTGATCAGTGTGACCCCAAGCTTCGCGTCGAAATGGCTAATCCCGACTCTGCCCGATTTTGCCGCCCGTCACCCGGATATCGACCTGCGCATCCTCGCGACCGAGCAGGTCTCGAGTTTCCAGACCGATGGCATCGATCTGGCCGTGCGCCAGGGCAACCCGCCCTTTGGCGCCAGCCTTGAGGCGCATCTTTTGTTCCGGCAGGCGATTGTCGCCGTCGCTTCACCGACTTTGTTGCGGGCGGCGGCCCCGCCTTTGTCGCCGACGATGTTGTCCGGTCTGCCAAAAATCCACGACACGCACGCGCTTTGGCCGCGTTTCATGGCGCAACTATCAGCGGTGGATGAGGCTGGAGGTGGCTTGCAGCTCAGCCAAACGGCTTTGGCGATTGAAGCGGCGGTGGCGGGCCAAGGCGTGGCGCTGGCCAGCCGGTTCTTGGTGCAGAAGGATATTCGCGCGGGCAATCTGGTGCAGGTGGTGCCGGAGACCCTGGAAGGGGACGGCGACTTTTACCTGCTGGCCAGACGGGCCGATGCGTCGCGGCCCGCCTTAAGATCGGTGATCGACTGGATGCGATCTTTTGCCGATTGATCGGGCGATCAGTCTTTCTTTTCCGGCATCTCAACCGGGCCACCTTGGTCGGCCCAGGTCGAAAACCCTTCTTTCAGATGCGCGGCCTCAAACCCCATGTCTTGCAAGGTGGCCGTCGTCAGCGCCGACCGCCAGCCAGAGGCGCAATGAAAGACGTATTTCTTCCCTTCTTGGGCGAAAACCTCCTTATGGTAGGGGCTTTCGGGATCGACCCAGAATTCGACCATTCCGCGCGGGGCGTGTACACTGCCTGGGATAAATCCGCCGCGCTGCCGTTCGCGCACGTCGCGGATGTCGACGATCACGACATTCGGGTCGTCGACCAGTGCGATTAGGTCTTTGGTTTCGACTTCTTCGATCCGGGCCCGGGCTTTGGCGACCATCTCGGCGGCGGTGGTTTTGAGCTTTGTCATGGATGCATTCCGTGCTGATATTTGGAACAGTCTTTTCGTATATTGACACTACAGTGAGGCCGGTGCAACATCTTCTCAAACGTCGTGCGGACCAGTTTGGTAAAGAAACGGACAGGGAATGACAGTCGAAAATCCGATCTCGCTTTGGGATGCCTCGGCGGCCGAGCCGGATTACACCGCGCCGATGGCAGGCGACCTCCAGGTTGACGTTGCGATTATCGGCGGCGGGTTTACCGGACTTTCAACCGCGCTGCATTGTGCCGAGCAGGGGCTTTCAGCCCATGTTTTGGAGGCGAAACAGGTGGGCTTTGGCGGGTCGGGTCGCAATGTCGGGCTGGTCAATGCCGGTGTGTGGCACCCGCCTGCGAAGGTCCGCGAAAAGCTCGGCGAAACCTACGGCCCCCGCTTTGTGCAACGATTTGGTGAGGGCCCCGAGGTTGTCTTCAACCTGATCGAAAAGCATCAGATTCGCTGTGAAGTCACCAAGACCGGCACGATCCATGCCGCCCATGCGCCCGCGGGCTTTGAAGACCTGCGCGCGCGTCACTTGGAATGGCAGCGCCTGGACGCGCCGGTCGACCTGCTCGACCGCGATCAAGTGGCCGAAGCGACGGGCACCACGGTCTTCTATGGTGGCCTGCTCGATCATCGCGCGGGCACGATCAATCCGATGGGCTATTGCCGCGGTCTCGCCCGGGCCGCGCGCGGCGCGGGGGCTGAGATCAGCACAGGGGTCAAGGCCACCAAGCTCCGCCGCGAGGGCACGGGTTGGATCGTTGAGACCGACAAGGGTGTCGTGAAGTCGAAATCGGTGGTTCTGGGCACCAATGCCTATACCGATGATCTCTGGCCCGATCTGAAGCGGGTCTTCACCATGATCCATTACTTCCAGCTGGCCACCACGCCCCTGGGCGATCGGGTCAGCCATATCCTGCCGGGCCGTCAGGGGCTGTGGGACACGGGCCAGATCATGTTCAGCCTGCGCCGCGATATGTCGGATCGGCTGATCATCGGGTCGATGGGCACGGTTGTCGGCAATACCGGTCAGGGCCTGTCGCAGCGTTGGGCCCGCAAGCAGCTCAAGCGCATGTTCCCCGAACTGGGCGCCGTTGATTTTGAGGAGGCCTGGCACGGGCAGATCGCCATGACCCCCGACCATCTGCCGCGCATCTACAAGCTCGATGAGGGGCTCTATACGCCCATCGGCTATAACGGGCGTGGCATCACCACGGGTACGCTCTTCGGTCAGGCCATGTCCGGCCTTTTGACCGGGATGGACCCCGCCGATCTGCCCCTGCCGATCACCGATGTTCAGACGGTGCCATCCGCCCCGATCATGTCGCGGTTCTATCAGGCCGCCTTCACTGCCAACCAGATTTTCAAGAGCCTCTAACCCATGAGCCCAGACGATATTCGCGTCGGTGTCGACATCGGCGGCACCTTCACCGATGTGGCGCTGACCCATCCCGGCGGGATGGCGACCGCCAAGGTGCTGACCAATTACACCGCGCCGGAACAGGCCATCATCGACGGGATCGCCGAGGCAGCCCAGCAGGCAGGCGTGGCTTTGGGCGAGATCGCGCAGGTGATCCATGGCACCACGCTGGTCACCAACTCGCTGATCGAACGGCGCGGGGCCAAGACCGCCTTCATCACCACCGAAGGGTTTCGGGACGTGATCGAAATGCGCTCGGAAAACCGGTTTGAGCAGTATGACTTGAACCTCGAACTGCCGAAGCCGCTGGTGCCGCGCCAGGATCGTTTCACGCTGAACGAACGCATGGGGCCGAATGGGGAAGTGCTTCTGCCGCTGGACCCAGCGGAGGTTGCGGCGATGGTCGAGCGGGTCGTTGCGGGCGGCTATGAAGCGGTCGCCATCGGCCTGATGCACGCCTATGCCAATGACTCCCATGAGCGGATGATGGAGGCGGCGCTGCGCGAGGCTGCGCCCGATCTGTCGATCTCTATCTCCTCCGTCATCTCGCCCCAGATGCGCGAACTGCCGCGGTTCAACACGGTGATCGCGAACGCCTATGTCCAGCCGCAGGTGGCCGATTACCTGGGCCGTCTGGTGGCGCGTCTGCGTGAGACGGGCGTGACTGCGCCGGTCTTCATGCTGCATTCGGGCGGCGGGCTGATCTCGGTCGAAACGGCGGCGGAGCAGCCGGTGCGCCTGCTCGAATCTGGCCCTGCGGGCGGCGCGATTTTCGCCGCTGATTTCGCCCGGGCCCATGGGCTCGACAAGGTGTTGAGCTTCGATATGGGCGGCACCACCGCCAAGATTTGCCTGATCGAAGACGGCACGCCCAAAACCGCCAGCACGTTTGAGGTCGCGCGCACGTACCGGTTCAAAAAAGGCTCCGGCATGACCGTCTCCACCCCCGTGGTCGAGATGGTGGAGATCGGCGCGGGCGGCGGCTCCATCGCCTCCATCGACCAGATGGGGCGGCTGCAGGTCGGCCCACGCTCGGCCGCGTCCGAGCCCGGCCCTGCCTGTTACGGGCGCGGGGGCGAGGAGCCGACCGTGACCGACGCGAACCTTCTGCTCGGTCGATTGGACCCGGAGAATTTCGCCGGTGGCTCGATCAAGCTGCATCCCGAGAATTCGGCGCAGGCGGCGGATAAGCTGAAACTCTCCGCCCATGACGCGGCCTTTGGCATCACCGAGCTGGTGGATGAAAACATGGCCAATGCCGCGCGGGTGCACACGGTGGAAAACGGCCGCGATATCGAGCATTTCACCATGATCGCCTTTGGCGGCGGTGCGCCTCTGCATGCCTGCCGCCTGTGTGAGAAACTGGGCATTGATGAGTTGATCATCCCGCCCGGCGCCGGCGTCGGCTCGGCCATCGGCTTCCTGAAAGCGCCCTTCAGCTTTGAGGCCGCGCGCGGGCTTTTCCAACGGCTCGACGGGTTCGACCCCGAGGCCGTGAACGCCGCCCTGACCGAAATGGAGGCAGAGGCGCACGAGTTTGTGGATGAGGGCGCCAAGGGCGTTGAGCGGACCACGAAACTGACCGCAATGATGCGCTATTCCGGGCAGGGTTGGGAGATCCCCGTGATCCTGCCGCACCGCGCGTTCAGCGCCGACGATCTGCCGATGATCCAGGCCGCCTTCGAAGACGCTTACCGCACGCTTTTCGGGCGCATCATCGAAGGGCTGGCGGTGGAGATCACCAACTGGCTCCTGACCGTCTCGACCGTTCTGCCGCCTGTCGAACCAGCCGTGCGCCACAATGCGGGCGCGGCGGCCAATGTGGGCCGCACACGGCAATTCTTCGACGCCGCCCTGCGCGATACCGTCGATGCCAAGGAGGTCGCGCGGGACGATCTGACCGCCGGCAAAATGGTCGATGGCCCCGCGATTGTTGTGGAAACCAACACCTGCACCATCGTGACCTCAGGCTATGCCATTGTGGGGCAGGGTGACGGCTCCCTCCGTCTGATCAAGAAGGAGGCCGCCGCATGAGTGCCCCATCCGCCATTGATTTCCAAATCATGTGGAACCGCTTGATCGCGGTGGTCGAAGAACAGGCCACAACGCTGATCCGGACCGCCTTTTCCACCTCGGTCCGCGAGGCGGGCGACCTTTCGGCGGGTCTCTTCGACCAGCAGGGTCGCATGATGGCCCAGGCGGTCACCGGTACGCCCGGCCATGTGAACGCCATGGCCGAAAGCGTGACCTATTTCGCCGCCAAATTCGGGCCGCAAAACACGTTTGAAGGCGATGTTTTCATCACCAATGACCCCTGGCTTGGCACCGGGCATCTGCACGACATCACCGTGGTCACGCCTGTTTTCCGCAAGGGTGCCCATATCGGCTATTTCGCCTGCACCGCCCATGTCGTCGATATCGGCGGGCGCGGGTTTGGGCCGGACGGCAATGAAGTCTTTGAAGAGGGCCTTCTGATCCCGATCACCAAATTCGCCGAGCGCGGCCAGGTGCAGCCGCTTCTGATCGAGCTGATACGCGCCAATGTCCGTACGCCCGATCAGACCGTGGGCGATATGTATTCGCTTGCCGCCTGTAACGAAGCCGGCGAACGGCGCTTGCAGGCGATGATGGACGAGTTCCGAATCGATGACTTGGCAGGTTTGAGCGGCTTCATCCTCGACACCTCGCGCAAGGCCACCCATAAGGCCATCGCCGCGGTGCCGGACGGGGTTTATCACCACACGATGCAGGTCGACGGCTATGACATCCCGGTCAATATGGAGGTCACGCTGACGGTCAAAGGCGATCAGCTGACCGCCGATTTCACCGGAACTTCCGGCCCGTCGAATTTCGGGGTGAATGTGCCCGAGGTCTATACCCGCGCCTATGCGTGTTACGGGCTGAAATGCGCGATTGCGCCCCAGGTGCCCAACAACACCGGCTCGCTGGAGCCCTTCGTGATCACCGCGCCCGAGGGCTGCATCCTGGCCGCCAAACGTCCCGCGCCAGTTTCCACCCGCCACGTTCTGGGCCATTTGGTGCCTGATGTGGTGCTCGGCGCTTTGCATCAGGCGATGCCGGGCGTGGTTCCGGCAGAAGGCGCATCCTCGCTCTGGAACATTCAGATTTCCACTCGCGCCTCGGACCCTGAAAGCGGGCTGCCGAATAGTGAGATCCTGATGTTCAACTCCGGGGGCACCGGCGCGCGGCCTGCGGTTGACGGGCTCTCGGCCACGGCCTTCCCTTCGGGTGTCTCGACCATGAGCGTTGAGGCGACCGAACATGTCGGTCCGATCACCGTTTGGCGCAAAGACCTGCGCGAAGGTTCGGGCGGTGCGGGGGCGCAGCGTGGCGGGCTCGGCCAGGTGATCGAGATCGAAGCGCGCGAGGGCTATGATTTCTACTTCAATGCCATGTTTGACCGGGTGAAAAACCCCGCCCGTGGCCGGGAAGGCGGCGGTTTGGGGGCGCCCGGCAATGTCGAGTTGACCGATGGCACGCAGCTGAAATCCAAGGGGCGCCAGAAGATCGCCAATGGTCAGCGCCTGCGGCTGAGCCTGCCTGGCGGCGGCGGCTATGGTGACCCGAAAGCCCGCTCGCGGGAACAGATTGCAAATGACATCGCAGCCGGGTTCATCTCGGCGGCGGAGGCCCGCGCGGCCTATGGCTATGACAGTGAGGACTGAAAGATGAGCAAAGCCCCTCTGGCGCTTGTAACTGGCGGTGCGCAAGGCATCGGATATGCCTGCGGCGAGGCCTTGAAAGAAGACGGCTATGACGTGATCCTCTCGGATGTGAATGCCGAGGTGCTGGCCGAGGCCGCGGCCAAACTCGGGGCCACGGCGATCCCCTGCGATATGGGCGATGTGGCCGCAATTACCGCGATGTTCGACCAGATCGAGGCCGAACACGGACCGGTTGAGGCGCTGGTTAACAATGCTGGCGTCGCCATGCCCGGCGATTTCCTGAGCTATGATTTGGAGGCCTTTGAGAAGGTCATCGACATCAATTTGCGCGGTGTCTTCGTCGCCACACAGCGCGCGGCCCGCAAAATGGTCGACGAAGGGATCGAAGGCGCGATCGTCAACATGTCTTCGATCAACGCGCAGGTCGCGATCCCGGCGATCCCGGCCTATTGTGCGTCTAAAGGCGGGGTGATGCAGCTGACCAAGGTCGCGGCCCTGGCGCTGGCACCAAAGAATATCCGCGTGAATGCGGTTGGCCCCGGTTCCATCGACACCGCGATGATGGCGGGCGTGAATGCCAACCCCGAAGCTTTCAAAATGGCCATGTCGCGCACGCCCATGGGCCGGGCGGGCAGTGCGCGGGAAATCGGCGATGTTGTGGCCTTCCTTTGCTCCAAAAAGGCCAGCTACATCACCGGTGAAACCATCTATGTCGATGGCGGGCGGCTTGGCCTCAACTATGTGATGTCATGAGCTACGCCGAGGCATATGCGGCCTGGCAGGCCGATCCGGAAGGCTTCTGGGCCGAAGCGGCCAAAGAAATTGATTGGATCACGCCCGCCGAGAAGGTCTTTGACCCCGACATGGGTGTCTATGGCCGCTGGTTTGCGGGTGCCGCCTGCAACACCTGCTGGAACGCGGTCGACCGCCATGTCGCGGCGGGCCATGGCGACCGGCAGGCGCTGATCTATGACAGTCCGGTCACGGAGACCGTCGCGCGCTACAGCTTTGCCGAGATGCAGAGGGAGGTCGCCGCGCTCGCCGCCGTCATGCGCGACCATGGCGTCGAAAAGGGCGACCGGGTCATCATCTATATGCCGATGGTGCCCCAGGCGATCTTTGCCATGTTGGCCTGTGCACGACTGGGCGCCGTGCATTCGGTGGTTTTCGGCGGATTTGCCGCCCATGAACTGGCCACGCGGATCAATGATGCTGCGCCGAAGCTGATCATCTCCGCCTCCTGCGGGATCGAGCCGGGGCGGGTGGTGCATTACAAGCCGCTCCTTGATGCCGCCATCGAGGAAGCGAGCGAGAAGCCCGCCCACTGCATCATCTTGCAACGGGAGATGGAGCTGGCCGAGCTGACGCCAGGCCGCGATATCGACTATGCCGAAACCGTCGCCGCCAAAAAGGCCGCGGGCGATCTGGCCGATTGTGTGCCCGTCGCCGCGACCGATCCGCTTTACATCCTCTACACGTCTGGCACGACCGGACAGCCCAAGGGCGTGATCCGGGACAATGGCGGCCATATGGTCGCGATGAAATGGACCATGACGCACCATTATGACATCGCGCCGGGCGAGGTCTTCTGGGCCGCCTCCGATGTTGGCTGGGTCGTGGGGCATTCTTATATATGTTATGCGCCGCTTCTGCATGGCTGCGCGACCGTGGTCTATGAGGGCAAGCCCGTAGGCACGCCCGACGCCGGCGCCTTCTGGCGGGTGATCCAAGATCACAAAGTCGCCGCGCTTTTCACCGCCCCCACCGCCTTCCGCGCCATCAAGAAGGAAGATCCTGAGGGCAAATTGATCGCCGACTACGACCTGAGCCATTTCCGCACGCTGTTCCTTGCGGGTGAACGCTCGGACCCGGCGACGATCCAATGGGCCGAGGAGAAGCTCAAACGCCCGGTGATCGACCATTGGTGGCAAACCGAAACTGGCTGGCCCATGTCGGGCAACCCGGTGGGGCTTGGCCAATTGCCGGTAAAACACGGCTCCCCCGGTGTGCCGATGCCGGGCTATGACATCAAAGTGCTGGATGATGAGGGCCATGCGGTCGCGCCTGGCACGCTGGGCAATATCGTGGTGAAGCTGCCCCTGCCGCCTTCGGGCACACCGACGCTGTGGAATGCCGAAGATCGGTTCCGCAAAAGCTATCTCAACGAGTTCCGGGGCTATTATGCCACCTCGGATGCCGGGATCATGGATGAAGATGGCTATGTCTTCATCATGGCCCGCACCGACGACATCATTAACGTGGCGGGCCACCGTCTCAGCACCGGTGCGATGGAGGAGGTACTGGCCCACCACCCTGACATCGCCGAATGCGCGGTGGTGGGGCAGGCCGATGCGCTGAAAGGTCAGATGCCGCTGGGCTTCTACGTGACCAATGCGGGTGTAGAGCGCGACGAGGGCGAGTTGGAACGCGAGTTGGTGAAGCTTGTGCGCGCGCAAATCGGCGCGGTCGCAGCCTTCAAAACCGCCGTGCATGTGCAGCGCCTGCCCAAGACCCGCTCTGGCAAAGTGCTGCGCGGCACGATGCAGAAGATCGCCGATAAAGCCGAGTTCAAAATGCCCGCAGCCATCGACGATCCCGCGATCCTCGATGAGATCGCCGAGGCGCTACATGGACGGGGGATCATCTGATGATCACACGCATGGAAACCGGCCAGCGCATGAGCAAGATCGTGATCCATAATGAGACGATCTATCTCTGCGGCCAGGTTGGCGCGGGCGATAGCGTGACCGAGCAGACCCAAGATTGCCTGTCGCGCATCGACACCCTTTTGGAGCAGGCCGGATCGGATCGTGAACACATCCTGCAGGCCATCGTCTGGCTGCGCGATATGGCCGATTTTGCCGAAATGAACGCGGTTTGGGATGCTTGGGTGCCCGAAGGCCACGCGCCTGCCCGCGCTTGCGGAGAAGCGCGGCTCGCCCGCGATGTTTTGAAAGTGGAAATCATCATCACAGCGGCGGTGAAACGCTGACCTGACAGAGAGGAAACGCCATGACCACGACCCCTGCGGTGCAAATGACCGACGTGAACAAGTATTACGGCAGCTTTCACGCCCTGAAATCGATCAATCTAACCGTGACCAAAGGCGAAAAGATTGTGGTCTGCGGCCCCTCCGGCTCCGGCAAATCGACGATGATCCGCACCATCAACCAATTGGAAGAGCATCAATCCGGTGTCATCGAGGTCAACGGTCACCCGATTGCGGCGGATGATCCCAAGATTGACCAGCTGCGGCAGGATGTGGGCATGTGCTTTCAACACTTCAATCTGTTCCCGCATCTGACGATCCTTGAAAACTGCACGCTGGCCCCGATGCTCGCGCGCAAAATTCCGCAGGCGGAGGCCGAGGCGACGGCCATGAAATACCTCGAAAAAGTACAGATCGCGAACCAGGCGCCAAAGTATCCAGGCCAGCTTTCGGGCGGTCAGCAGCAGCGTGTGGCGATTGCCCGCGCGCTCTGCATGAAGCCCGAGATCCTGCTTTTCGATGAGCCGACCTCGGCCCTCGACCCAGAGATGATTGGCGAGGTGCTAGATGTGATGGTCACGTTGGCGCAAGAAGGCATGACGATGATCTGCGTGACCCATGAGATGGGCTTTGCTCGCAAGGTCGCCGACCGCGTAATCTTCATGGATGCCGGCGAGATCATCGAAGAAGCCGATCCCGAAAACTTCTTCACCAACCCCCAGAGCGATCGCACCCGCACCTTCCTGGATCAGGTGCTGAGCCACTGATTTAGCGGATCGTTCGTAGGACCAAGCGCGCCTCGACCTGTGATGGTGTCGAGGCGCGTTTTCGGTTCTTACACCGAGCTTAGTAGGATCGATGTCTCGCTATTCGTGATCCCCTCAACGGCGCGCACCTCTCGCAAGACGCGATCGAAATCCGTCAGGCTGTCGGCAGAAAGCTGTGCCACCAAATCCCATTTTCCATTGGTTGAATGGAGCTGATTGAGCTCGGGCACGCCACGCAAACGCTTTATGACGGCGGTGGTCGATTGGCCCGATACCTCGATCATCATGATTGCGACAACGCCGTGTGGGCCGTGATCTTGGCGTGCCCTTACAGTGAAGCCGAGAACGGCGCCCGTATCTAAAAGCCGGTCTAACCTTTTTTGCACGGTCGCGCGGGACACATCCAAAATCGAGGCCAGCTTGGCGATGGGCGCGCGCCCGTCTTCGCGAAGAACCGCGATCAGTTTTTTGTCCAGGTCATCGTAGATATGCATGCGTACTGCTTGGTGATGGTTGTCAAAGTGATCTGAATCAGGCCCATCAATATACGAAATGCAAATTTATCCTTAAAATATTTACCTGCTATTTGCTCGACGAACCAGGCTATTCGTGAGCGCTTTCATGCCAGAAATGTCACAACAACGACCCAGCGCCGTTGTCATGATCCGACCGCATCATTTCACGTCGAATGTGCAGACCGCGGCGGACAATGGATTTCAGACCACCGCCCATCAGCTCCCCGAGCATCTGGTCTCAACGCGCGCATTTGATGAGGTCACCGCCGCTGCCGCCAAACTTGAAGCGGTGGGGGTCACCGTGCACCTGTTCGAAGACCGATCGAAAGACACGCCTGACAGCGTTTTTCCGAACAATTGGTTTTCGACCCATGCGGGCGGCCATGTGGCGGTGTTTCCGATGTATTCACCGAACCGGCGGGCCGAACGCCGCTATGACGTGCTGGAGATGCTCAAGCGGTCATATCGTGTGCAAGACATCATCGACTATTCCGGCCTAGAGCAGGATCAATTGTTCTTGGAAGGCACGGGCGCCATGGTGTTGGACCACGTGGAACGTGTTGCCTATGCTGCGCGATCCCGCCGGACGAGTGAGGTGCTGCTGGAACGGTTCTGCACCCATTTCAACTTTGAGCCGGTCGTTTTCGATGCTGCGGACCGCACCGGCACGCCGATCTACCACACCAATGTCTTGATGTGCATCGCCGAGCGCTATGCGCTGATTGGGGCCGAGGCGATTTCCGATATAGATCGGCGGCAGGAGGTTTGCGCGCGCCTCGCCTTTGGTGGGCGTGATGTGTTGGAGTTGAGCCTCGAGCAAATCTCGGAATTTGCGGGTAATGCGATTGAGCTTCAGGGGGCTTCTGGAAGCGTATTGGCGATGTCCGCGCGCGCGGCGGCTTGCCTGACCGATGGTCAGCGCTCTCGGATCGCGGCACATAGCCGGATCCTCGGACTGGAGATTCCGACCATCGAACTGGCCGGTGGCTCGGTGCGCTGCATGTTGGCTGGCATACACCTGAGCGCGCGGTCCTAATTATGACGGTCGCAGCCCCGCTCTAGGTCGGCGTGTTCGAGCCAGTCTTTTGCAACACCAATTGGTGATCAACCGTGTTGCAGCTTTGCGGGTGACTGGCTCGACCAGATCATCAAGTTATGCAGCCTGGGCCTTCGGCTGATCGGCCCAGGTCAGACCGGGCTGATAGCGGGCGGAAACCTTGCCGCCTTCCAGGGCGAAGAGGTGCAGCCACCCATTATCGAACAAGGCGCGCACATCTGGGTGCTGCCTTAGCACATCCAAAATGGCCTCCCGCGGTGCTTCGATCATGACCGATAGCCGCAAGGGTTCATGGGCCAGCGCTTCGCCGTCGTGGACGGCTTGCCAAGGCAACCCGGGCCGCAAGCGCCCGCCATTGCCTTCGACCACGCCGATGCCGCCGACAACATTGTGGATCAGCTTATTGCCGCCGCCAAACACCTCGGGCGCGACCGCTGATCCGTAGTATTGCAGGCTGATCCAGCTTGCGACGACGACGGGCGCGGTCAGGATCAGTTCAAGCGTGCCAAAGCTCTCATCCGCTTGCCAATCATAGCTGTGCAAGAAGCTGCGGCCATCCAGGTCCACACCCGCCGTCGCGGCCCGAGGCGCGGCAACAAAGGCGGCGCATCCGGCCAGGCCCCATTCGGGGCGCGGCTCGGCCCAGTTATGGGCGCGCTTGGCCAGTGTGGCGGCCTTTTCGCCCGGCAAGCGCAGCGCCCGTTCGGCGCGCGCCAGACCGGCGGCGGTGCTGAACCATTCCTGGGCTTGGGCCAAGGCACCTTCATGATCGGCGAGGGGCGTATCGCGATAGATCGTGATTTCGTCGGTGGTGGTGTCGTGCAACCCTGCCACAAAAAGCGTGTCCTCCGGCAGATCGACACCGCGCTTGGCCAACCCGGCCCGCGCCTCCGCATCGTTCAAAAGCTGCGCCAGAAGCCGCGCCGAAACCTCGCCGGTGTGCCCGCCACAGGCACCGCAGTGATAGGCGCTTTCATGGGGGTTGTTGGTGACCTGCGCCCCATGGCCCAGCAGCACGACCAAGGGGGCATGGCCTTGGGTCAGGCTCATCGCCTTCAAAACGGCTGCTGCGGTATCGGCTTTGGCGTCTGCGGAGAGCGCCTCGTCCAGTTTGGGCGTGGGCTCTGCTGCCTCGGAGGCCTTCGCCGCGCCCAGCCCGTCTTTGACCAGTTTCGCCCCATAGAACGGCCCCGCCGCCTCGACAAAGGCGAAGGAGGATACGGCGGCCTGCCGGAACCGGCCCCAGGCCCGCGCCGTCCGTGCCAAGATGCGGGTTCGGGTTTCATCCGCTTCCTCACCATGGCTTGATGAGGTCATGGCCGGGTTCAAAAGCACCGGAAGATGCGCCTCGGCAATGTCCGACCCTTTGGCCTTGTGCGAGAGTGGCAGCCCAAAGAACCCGGCGAAACCAATGGTCTCGATGCCGCTATCCAAGCTTTCCAGCGCCCGCCGGAACACTTCCGACCGGACATCGATGCAGAAGGCGGCCTGCAAAACCGGCCGGCTGTCGCGTTCGTGCGCGCCGGTCAGGCTTGCGGCCAGCCGTCGTTGATGCGCGCGCTCTGCCGCTTCTTGTAGCACAGCGTCAATTGCTTGATCCTGGCTCGGCTGGACCGGTTCGGCATGCGCTTCGACCACCTGCGCCCATTCATTTGCGATTCCGGGCACATGGGCCAGCAGCGCCTCCTCCCAAACCAACCGGATCGCCAAAAGATCGGCGAGGGTGCCATCGGTGCCGCCCTGCAACTCGGCTTGCCAAAGCAGCCAACGGGCATGTTGCGCCCAACCACCCAGGTCGAGCAACAGCCGGTGAAACGCGGTTTCCGCGGCAGCATCGCTCAGGCCCAGGGCTTCGGCGGCCCGCATGATCGACCGTTCGGGCGTGTCAGGCGCATCCGAGACATGGGCGCAGAAGCCCGACAGCCCTGCGATTTCAGGGGTCAGGTCATTGGCGGCCCAGGCTTGCCAAGCGGCAAAGGCGCCCAGCCCAGGCGCTGGGGACCAAAGCGCCTGTCCCCGGTCGAAATGACCCGCAGCCCAAAGGCCAAAGGTTTTTTCGATGACCGATGGCCAATCGACGCCGGTGGCTTTCGCGGCCAGTTCGGCCACGGTTGGCAATGCCTTGGGGGTGGCGGGCTCAATGGCCAGCCGCGCTTTCACCTTGGCCAAGCCAGCGGGTGCATTGGCCCCGTGATAGGCATCAAGCGCCGCGATCAGATCGGCATCGGTGATGCGCCCGGCTTCGATTTGCGCGGCGTAGTGATGACGGGGTTGTGTGATCGACACCCCAGCCACCCGTTTCAACCGCGCGGCGGTGGTCGCCAAGTCCTCACCCGCCTGGCCCAGGAACGGGTTCACCGCAACGGTGGCATCCAAAGGAAAGGCCGGAGGGATCGCGCGCGCCGCAGCCTCGGCCGCACGCAGCAGGTCAGAAATCCGAGCGGGCGCAATTAGGGCATGTTTCATGAACATCTTGATCTCTCCTGCGGGTTATTGGGTTGGGTTGGTCCGAAAACCGCCAATCACGCGGTCCAGAACAGCGTTGAGGTACAGGCCATTGGCCAGATGCACGCGCAAACCGGCGGCGGCTGGGTGATGCGCCCAAAGCGGGAACAGGGCTTGGGCCATGGCAACCAGGCCGAAAGACATCACCGCCAGGATCAGCAGCGCCCATTCAAGCGGACCGGCCACAGGTGTTGCGGGCAGGTGCGGCCCCCAAAGCGCGTCAGCCGCCAGTTGAAAGGTGAAATAGGCCAAGGCTGCCCCGGTGGCCGCGACGCCGGTGCGGCGGGTCAGCTGGGCCGGGGCGGCATCCGCCAGGCCTTGGGCCACCAGATAGGCGACGCCAAAGATCAGCATTGCGCCAAGCGCCAATGCCTGCGCGGTTTTGGGACCGGTCAGCGCGATGAACCCGCCCGCGACGCCGACATAAAGCAGCGCGGCAAGGGCGAAGGCCTTCATCACAGCGGTCAGGCTGGGCACAGCCACGGGGCCAGGCCGCCGGATGCTGGCCACCGCCTGCACCGCCCCGCCTGAGCCCAGGAAAGCATGGGCTTTGTACATCGAATGGGCCACGATATGCAGCAAGGCAAGCGGCCAGAGGCCCAAGCCGCATTGCAGCAGCATAAAGCCCATCTGCGCCACCGTGGACCAGGCCAGCGCGGTTTTGACGGCACTTTGGGTCAGCATCACAACCGCCCCGAACAGAGCCGTGAAACCGCCAATGATTACCAAGGCTCCCATGGCACCCGGCATGGTTTGGACAAGCTCCGACGTGCGGATCAAAAGGAAGCCGCCGGCATTGATGATCCCTGCGTGCAGCAGCGCCGAAACCGGCGTGGGCGCCTCCATCACTTCGGTCAGCCATCCGTGGAAGGGAAAGGTCGCGGTTTTCAAAGCGGCAGCCAAAACCAACAGCCCGATCGCAAAGTGACCAGCCAGGGGCAGGCCGGATGTGGCCGCAGCGCTACCCGCGAGCGCCAGATCAGCGGTGCCCAGGCTTACCCAAATCAGGGTGGCGGCCACGATCAAAGCAGCATCGCCCGTGTGCCAGGCCCAAGAAAACTTGATGGCGGCCCGCCGCGCCTCGGCCCGATCGGGGTAGAACAGCAGCAAGCGCCGCAGCCCGATCCCGATCAGGCCAAAGGACAGGGCCAAAACCAACAAGCTGCCGGATTGCACTAAAAGCATGACCGCGGCCAACGTGGCCAGCATCAGGCCATGAAACGCGCCTTCGCGAGCCTCCCCATCCAGATAGGTTTTGGAATAGCGCATCACGATCCAGCCGATGAACCCGACCAAAATCGTCATCGTCGCACTGATTGCATCCAACCGCAGTGCCAGCAACGCCGCGCCATCGAAAATCGCAACCGTCATTGGCCCCGCCATGATCAGCTGAACACCGGCGGCAATCGAAAGGGCCATGGCTACGAATGCCGCGATCTCGGACAGGAGAGGCAGGCGTCCGGGGCGGCTCCCGGGCCGGGTCAGTGCCAGGCAGGCGGCGGCAAGTAGAACAAGCGGTGCCAATACGGAAAGTGGGACAAACAATGACATAAGCGCGCTCCCAACGTCGCGGGTGATGATGGATTGGTGCTGGGCATACGCTGTTGGGGTGAACTAAAAAATTACATATATTATGTAGAAACGTTCTATACTATAGAAATATGGCTATTTTGAACCTGCACCATCTGAGGCTCTTTCGGGCGGTCGCTAGCGACGGAACCCTGACCGGTGCAGCGCGGTCGTTGAACCTGTCGCAATCGGCGGTTTCGACCCAGATTAAAGCGCTCGAGGCCTCGCTCGGCCACGACCTATTCGAACGGCGAGGCCGTGGCCTCCGCCTGACCGAGGCGGGGCGGATTGCCCTCGATCATGCCGAAGCAATTTTCCGGACCGCTGACGATCTGACAGCGACCTTGCAGGAAGCAGGCGGGGTGCGGCGTGCCTTGCGGGTCGGGGCCTTGGCCACGCTATCACGCAACTTTCAGATCTCGTTCCTGCGGCCTTTGATTGGCCGTGCCAGCGTCGAGGTTGTGTTGCGCTCAGCCAGTCAGGCCGAGCTTTTGCGCGGGCTGGATGCGCTGGCGTTGGATGTGGTGCTGACCAACCTGCCCCCGGCGCGGGATGCGGCCAGCCCCTATATGGTTCAACGCCTGGCCGAACAGCCGGTCAGCTTGATCGCCACGCCCGCCCGGATGGGCGGCAAGAACCGCAGCTTGCCTGCGCTGCTGACAGAGGAGCCTGTCATCCTGCCCACACCCGAAACAGCCTTGCGCGCGGCCTTTGATGCGCTGGCGGCCAGGCTTTCGGTCACACCGCAGATCGCGGCGGAGGCTGACGATATGGCGATGTTGCGTCTGCTGGCGCGGGCGGATGCGGGGCTTGCGGTCATCCCACCGATTGTTGTGCAGGATGAGCTGGCCAACGGACACCTGGTCGAGGCGGCGCAACTAGATGGCATCGCCGAATCTTTCTACGCCGTGACGCTGCAACGCCGGTTCCCCAACCCCTTAGTGTCTGAACTGTTGCAACGGCCCGTCGATGAAGACTGGTCCGCGCCGCACTAAGCGGTTGTTCAGGTTCTCAATCCGGGCGCGTTAGCCGACCGACCAAGCGGCGGGCAATCGGCGAAAAAACCAACGCACTTGGAAACGCCACGGCCCAGGCAAAGGCCCACCCTGCCATCCAAACCCCAAAAAACCCTTCGATTGGGCCGAGGGCGCGAAAGCTCACCACACCAGAGACCAGCAGCGACATAAACCCCGATAAAATCAGGCCAAACAGAATGGGCGCGAAGCGGGCGGGGATCATGGGGTTTGCCTTTGCTGTGGTGATGCTTGGATGTTGATGATCCGGGGGGCGCGGTCAAGGCTTGATCCGGACGGGTCTGGCCCGGTGCCTGCAAGATGCGCAAAACCCTGGTACCGCGCGCGAAAGCTACCCGCTTTGGTATCCAAAAAGATGCAGCTTACAGCTTAGCACGCGCCGTTTTGGCGACGGGCCAGTTCGAACGCATAGAAATCTTCTAGCTTCTGACCGGCGAGTGGCGTGTAGATCTCTAAGACTTCGGCCTCGGCGATGCGGTCGAGCCGAAACATCCGAAAATCTGTTCGCAGCTCGCACCAGGCGACCAAGGTCCAAACACGGCCCCAAAACCACAGGCCCAGCGGGCGCACGATCCGGTCGGTGGCTGCCCCAGCCTCGTCACGATAGCTGAGCCGCACCCGGCGGGTGGCTTGGGTCGCGGTTTCAAGCGCGTCGATGGCGTGCCGCGTTTCGGCGTCAATCGGTGTGGCATGGCGGGTGTGGATGGCCACCTGATCGGCGCGCTGGCGCACCGGATCGGGTAAGACCGCCGCGATTTTGTCCAGCGCGCTGTCGGCGCCACGCGCCATGCTATGGCCGCCAAAGGCCGACACCATGCGCGCCCCGGCTGTCAGGGCCACGATCTCTTCTTCGGTGAACATCAGCGGCGGCAGATCGTAACCCGCCCGCATCATATAGCCCAAGCCAGCCTCACCCTCGATGGGCAGGCCCGCGCCGATCAGATGCGCGATATCGCGGTAGATGGTGCGCTCGGACACTTCCAAGTCATCGGCGAGCATCCGGGCGGTGGTCAGCCGCCCGGCGCGCAGTTTTTCGACAATCATGAAGAGGCGGTCGGCACGTCGCATGGCGTTACCCTACGCGCCGTGCCCTATGGCTCCAAGGATCATGCCGCTTTGGCTTCGAAGAGCCCGATGGAATTGCCATCAAGATCCCGCGCATAGCAGAAAAAGCCTGCGGGGATCGGTATATTGTCGGATTCCACTTTGCCCCCGGCCTCCACGACACGTTCCTTGGCGGCGGCCAGATTGTCAGGAACAACAAGATGGATGGTCGACCCGTCAGGCGAGGGCTTGCCTGGGTAAAGATGGCCCGAGATGCCCGTCATAAAGTCGCTTGTTGGGAACACCACCATCGGGTTCGGGCCCGAAGTGTCGGTGGTCAATTCCATATCAAAAACCTTTGCATAGAAGGCTTTCGAGGCGTCCAGATCAGTCACGGGGATTTCGAACCAGCAGGCGAAATGGGCGGGGGTGTAAGGCATGGGATACGCTCCATCGAACTAAGATCAATGGGCAGGTGTCTAACACCCCCCTCCTGACAGCGTGCTGTCAGGAGCGATTGGTTCAGCCTGGCTGTTTGGGCAAAAATGCCTCCACCGCCGCTGACGCGATGACCAGAACCTTCCCGGTATCGGGGTTGGTCACATCCAGCCCGCCAAAAACCGCGCGAACCTCGGCTTGGCCACGGGGCAGTTTTTCGGCCAGGGCCACGCAGTCGACCCGCTCGGGCGCTTGCACGCCCACGGTTACCTGAACCCGCATCGCCTCGTGGTTCAGCCCTGTGGCTTCGAACATGGGGATCGCCGAATGGCGGATCGCATCCTCAATCGCGCGAGCGGCGGCCTTGGTGTAATCCTGGCCGTATTGATCGTTGCCCATGCCCATTTCGATGATGAAGCGCTGATCGCTCATGCCGCGCCCTCCAAATCCAGCGCGACCGAGATCGCAACATTGGCAATGACGGTCGGTTTGCCGCCATCGGCACGGGGCACGTCCAGCCCGCCTTTGCGGGGGACAATGGTGATCTGGCCATAGGGAAAGATCGCGGCAAGGGTGTCGGTGTTAAGCGCATCGGGGTTTTGCACCCCAACCTCGACCGTGATCTGCATCTCGGTTTTTTCCTTACCGAACAGCTCGGCCAGATTGATCGAGTTATGCCACAAGGCATCCTTGATCGCGCGGGTGGCAGCCTCGGTATAATCCTGGCGGCGTAGGGAACTGCCCATGCCGAACTCGGTCAGCAAGCGTTTGACGGCCATGATGTCCTCCTGATCCGGTGGCTGGCTCAGACGGCCAGTTCTGCCACCGGGATGATTTTGAAAAAACTTCCGCCAGACCAAACGCCGAACCAATCGGTGCCGTCAACCTTATGCGCCTCGCCCAGATCGACCAGGCGGTAAAAGCTTTTGCGGTCGATCAGCGCCTCAAGCCCCGCGCGCACCATGACATAGGGCGATGGCTCCCCCGTTTTATCGCGCACAACGCGAATGGGATGTTCGGCACTGGCCGTCACGCTATCGCCGACATTTGTGGTGAAGGTCACGGTTTGGGCCGGGCCCTGGCCTTGGGCCTCAAAATCCTGAGCCACAAACGGGGCGTCTTCGACGCGAATCCCGACCTTTTCGACCGGCGTCACAAGGAAATACTTGCCGTCTTCCAGTTTCAGGATCGTCGAAAACAACCGCACCAAAGGCGCGCGCCCGATGGGGGTGCCTTCGTAAAACCAGGTGCCGTCGCGTTTGATCTCCATATCCAGATCGCCACAAAACGGCGGGTTCCAAAGGTGCACCGGCGGCAGTTTGCCTGTCTTCTGTGCATCCTGCGCGGCTTTCATCAGGTTTTCGGTCTTTGGTGTCACGATGTTTTGTCCCGCGGTGGCTTTTGCCATTTGTGGTCGATGCAATACGTCTTTACCAACTAAGACATAATAGCCTGTCGGAGCATTGCCATGTCTGAGCCCGAAGCCCTTGTGGCCGAGATTGAAGCCCTTGGGGCGAAACTGGCCGAGGCGAAGACCTCGATTGCCACTAAGATTATCGGTCAGCAGGAGGTTGTCGACCTCTCTTTGGCGGCGATGTTGTCGGGCGGGCATGCGTTGCTGATGGGCCTGCCGGGATTGGGCAAGACCCTGCTTGTCGACACGCTGTCGACGGTCATGGGCCTTAGCGCCAATCGCATCCAGTTCACGCCAGACCTGATGCCGGCCGATATCCTGGGCTCCGAGGTTTTGGAGACCGATCAGGACGGCGCGCGCAGCTTCCGCTTTTTGGAGGGGCCGGTGTTCTGCCAGCTATTGATGGCAGACGAAATCAACCGCGCCAGCCCCCGGACGCAATCGGCCCTGCTGCAAGCGATGCAGGAGATGGAGGTGACCATCGCGGGCGATCACAAGGCCTTGCCGCGCCCGTTCCACGTGCTGGCCACCCAAAACCCGATCGAGCAGGAGGGGACCTATCCCCTGCCCGAGGCGCAGTTGGACCGGTTCCTGGTGAAGATCAATGTGGATTACCCCGACCGTGACACCGAACGCGGTATCCTATTGGCGACCACCGGCACCGCCAGCGCCAGCGCGCATCAGGTGTTTGATGGGGAAGCGCTGATCAACGCGCAGTCGGTTGTGCGCCAGATGCCGGTCGGGGAATCGGTGGTTGAGTTGATTTTGGATCTGGTCCGCGCTTGTCGGCCCGAGGCGGAAGAAGCGCCCGAGATTGTCAAAAACACCGTCGCTTGGGGCCCCGGCCCACGGGCGGCACAGGCGTTGATGCTCACGGTCCGCGCACGCGCCTTGCTGGACGGGCGGCTGGCGCCCTCGGTCGAAGATGTCGCCGCGCTGGCGCGCCCGGTCTTGAGCCACCGCATGGCGCTGACCTTTGCCGCCCGCGCCGAAGGTGAGGTGTTGGAGAGCGTGATCGATCAAGTGACCGAACGTGTCACCCGCGTGGGGCTTGCCGCTTGAGCGACACCGCCCTTCATACGCCCGATACCCTTCGTTCGCGGTCCGAGGCGGTCGCGGGCAGTTTGCCCGCCCTGATGGCAGATGCGCAGCACTTGGCGGCCACGGTGCTTTTGGGTGTGCATGGGCGCAAACGCGCGGGCACGGGCGATGAGTTCTGGCAATACCGACCAGCCCAAGCGGGCGACGCCTATCGCAGTATCGATTGGCGCAGATCGGGTAAATCTGACGGTCATTTTGTGCGCCAAACCGAATGGCAGGCCGCGCAATCGGTGATGATTGGGGTGGATGATGCGGCCTCGATGACCTTCACCGGGCACAAATCGCGCCCCTCGAAACTGCGACGCGCCCAGACGCTGGCCATGGCCTTGGCGATCTTGGCGGTGCGTGGCGGTGAAAGGGTCGGGCTGACCCATTTGAATGAACCCCCAAAGGGTGGTCAGGCCCAATTGATGCGCATGGCCGCCGCGATGATGGATGGGCATGAGGCGGGTGATTACGGCGCCCCGCGCCCCCGCGCTTTGCCTGTGGGCAGCCGGGCGGTGTTCTTTTCCGATTTCTTGGGCGACCCGGCCCCGATCGAACGTGTTCTGGGGCGCGCCGCAGATCGCGGGGTCAAAGGCGCTTTGGTGCAAGTGCTCGACCCGGATGAAGAGGCGTTTCCGTATGACGGGCGTACCTTGTTTGAGTCGATGTCCGGCGCCATTCGGTTTGAGACGCTCAAGGCCAAATCTCTGCGCGACGCCTATCTCCAACGGTTGGCGGAACGCAAAGACCGGTTGCAAGCCGTGGCCCGGCGCACCGGATGGCAGTATCATTGCCACCACAGCGACCAAGCCGCTGAGCCGACCTTGCTTTGGCTCTACCGGGCGCTTGAAAAGGTGCGGTTATGAGGGCAGCGCAACGCGTATCGAGTTTCTTGGGTAAAGGCGTGACGCTATGATCGGCAATCTCGCCTTCACCACGCCGCTTTTGCTGCTGGCGTTGATCGCATTGCCGATCCTGTGGTGGCTGCTGCGCGCCGTGCCTCCCGCCCCAATCAAACGGCGCTTTCCAGGTGTCGCGCTGCTGTTGGGGTTGAGCGATGATGACAGCCAAACCGACAAAACGCCCTGGTGGCTCCTGCTGTTGCGCATTGCAGCGGTGGCGGCGGCGATCATTGGGTTTGCGGGCCCGGTCCTGAACCCACAGGTCGAACGCGGGGGATCGGGTCCATTGCTGATTTTGATGGATAGTTCCTGGGCCTCCGCCCCGGATTGGTCGGCGCGCCTGGATCGCGTCGATCTGCTGCTGGATGAGGCTGGCCGCGCCGGTCGCCCGGTGGCACTCGTGCAATTGACCGATCTGCCCT
The DNA here is from genome assembly GCA_965229695.1 of Paracoccaceae bacterium. GTDB lineage: Bacteria > Pseudomonadota > Alphaproteobacteria > Rhodobacterales > Rhodobacteraceae > JANSYL01. Next base: position 1,198,517 of record OZ245921.1, on the reverse strand, counting down.
CGGGCGAATTGGCGATGCAAGCAGCCAATGTCTGGTCGGCGCGCGTCGCCTCGCTGACCCCAGCACCTTACGCGCCCGATTTCGAGGCTGCCGCCGCCTGGGTGGGTGGCTTGGATGAGGGCTTTGAAAGCTATTGGATCGCGGATGGTTTGGATCACCCTGGGCGGGCGGCACTGGTCTCAGCCTTGGATGCGCGCGGGCCGCTGCGTGTGTTTCAGGGCGACCGAACGGTTTTGGGCCTGGCCCCACCACGGTTTGAAGATGGCGAGATCCGCGCCCGCGTAACCCGGCTTGAGGCTGACGTGACGGCGGACCTTGAGGTCATGGCGCACGGGTTGGACCCAGCGGGCATCCCGCGCGAACTGGCCCGTGCCCCCGTTTCGCTTGAGGCCGGGCAAACCGAGGCCGACGCAGTCTTTGATCTGCCTGCCGAACTGCGCAACCGCATCACGCGGTTTGAGGTCATCGGCGCGCGCAGCGCCGGGGCCATCGCCCTGACCGACGACGCGCTGCAGCGCCGACAGGTGGCCCTGATCTCGGCTCAATCCGATGATGAGACACAGGCGCTGCTGTCGCCCTTGCATTATCTACGTCAGGCGCTGGCCCCGACCGCTGATCTGATCGAAGGCGCGCTGATCGATATGCTCTTGGCCAGCCCGGATGTTGTGGTTTTGGCCGATATTGCAACGCTCAGCCCCGAGGAATCCGATGCGCTTGTCGCTTGGGTTGAAGAGGGCGGGTTGCTGTTGCGCTTTGCAGGGCCGCGTTTGGCGGCCTCCGACGTGGCGCGGGATGAAGCTGGGCCTTTGATGCCGGTGCGGTTGCGTGCAGGCGGGCGAACTGTGGGTGGTGCGATGTCGTGGGGCGAGCCGCGCCAACTGCGCCCGTTTCCTGACACGAGTCCCTTCTTTGGGCTGACGATCCCCGAGGATGTCGAGGTCAGCGCCCAGGTGGTGGCCCAACCCGACCCGGCTCTATCCGAACGGACCATCGCCTCCCTAACCGATGGCACCCCGCTTGTGACCCGTGTGAACCTGGGGCAGGGATCGGTCATCCTGTTCCATGTGACGGCCAATGCCGAATGGTCATCGCTGCCGCTCTCGGGTTTGTTTGTGCAGATGCTGGAACGTCTCGCGGTCTCGACACGCCCGGCCACGCCGGATGCGGAGGATTTGGAAGGAACGGTTTGGGTGCCGGAGCGCGTGCTGGACGGGTTCGGCACGCTGCGCGACGCTGGCACGCAACCGGGCGTCGACGGGGCTGAACTGGCCAGCGCGGCGCTGTCGCAAGATCTGCTGCCCGGGCTTTATGCCGGGAACGACCGCCGGATTGCGCGCAATGTGATCGACCGGGAGACTGTGCTGACACCCGCCGATTGGCCGGGGTCGGTCGCCGTCGAGGGGTTGAGTGTGGTGGAGCCAACCGAGCTGATGGCAAGGTTTTTGACGGCGGCTTTGGCGTTGCTTTTGCTGGATGCGATTGCCGCGCTTTGGTTGGCCGGGCGGTTTTCGGGCCTGATGCGCGGCGCGGCGGTGTTGGTGCTGGTGATGGCCGTGCCGCACGGCCCAGCCCAGGCGCAAAGCGATACGTTTAATGCAGATGACTTAGCTCTCTTGGCCACGTCCGAGGTGACGCTGGCCTATATAATCACCGGCGACCAAGAACTGGATCAGATGAGCCGAACCGGCCTTCAGGGTCTGTCAAACACGCTGTTTCAGCGCACCTCGGTCGAACCGGCCCCACCGCTTGGCGTGAACCTGGAAACGGATGAGCTAAGCTTTTTTCCCATGCTTTACTGGCCGATCTCGACCGATCAGCCTTTGCCCTCTGCCTCGGCCTATGCGCGGCTCAATGCCTATCTGCGCGGCGGTGGGATGATCATTTTCGACACGCGTGACGCCCATATCGGCGGCTTCGGCTCCGCCACACCCGAGGGGCGCCGTTTGCGGGCGCTGGCGGCGGCGTTGGATATTCCGCCGTTAGAACCAATCCCGTCCGATCACGTTCTGACCCGAACCTTTTACCTGCTTCAGGATTTTCCCGGTCGCCACCTTAGCCGCGATGTTTGGGTCGAGGCCGCACCGCCCGATGCCGAACAGATCGAAGGGATGCCGTTTCGAAACCTAAATGATGGCGTCACACCGGTTTTGATCGGCGGCAATGATTGGGCCGCGGCCTGGGCGCAAGATGAATTTGGTCGCCCGCTTTATCCCGTTGGGCGCGGATTCACGGGCGAACGCCAGCGCGAAATCGCGCTGCGGTTTGGCGTCAATCTGGTGATGCATGTGCTGTCTGGAAACTACAAATCCGACCAGGTGCATGTGCCCGCCCTGCTTGACAGATTGGGGCAATAAAGATGGCGCAAGCGATCCTTTTTGACCCGCTGATCGAGCTGCCGGTGCTTTATGCATTGGCGGCGCTGTCTGTGCTGGTCGTGGTGCTGTCGGCTTGGCGCGGGCTGTCGGGTTGGCCGTACCGGTTCTTTGCTGCCGTGGCGCTTTTGGCCGCGCTTTTGAACCCCTCGCTGCAATCGGAGGACCGCGAACCGCTTAGCGATATCGTGCTGTTGGTTGTCGATGAAAGCGCGAGCCAACACCTGTCGGATCGCGAGGGCCAAGCCGCCGCCGCCCTGGCAGAGCTTGAGGCCGAGGTGGCGGCGATGGGCATGGAATTGCGCCGCCGCAATGTGGGGGATGCGCCGGATAATGGCGGCACGCAGCTTATGGGTGCCTTGAGCCATATGATGGCCGAAGAGCCGCGCGCGCGCATCGCCGGGGCGATTTTGCTGACCGATGGCCAATTGCATGATGCAGAGCTTGTGCCGGATATGCCTGCGCCCATCCACGCGCTTTTGACCGGTCGAAATACCGATTGGGACCGTCGATTGGTGATCGAAACCGCCCCCGCCTTTGCGATCATCGATGAAGAGGTTCGGCTGACCCTGCGCATCGAGGATCAGGGGGCGGTGCCCCCTGGTGTGGCCGGGCGCGCCCAGATCGAGATTTCAATTGATGGGGCGGCAGGCCAAAGGTTCACCGTGCCGGTGGGTGAAACCCTGGAACTGCCGCTGACCCTGACGCGCGCGGGGCGCAACGTCGTGCAGTTCACCGTGCCCGAGGCTGAAGGCGAGTTGACCAACCGCAACAATGCGGCGGTGGTGCAGATCAACGGCATCCGCGACCGACTGCGCGTGTTGTTGGTATCTGGCGAACCCCATCCGGGTCAGCGCACTTGGCGCAACCTGCTGAAATCCGACGCGGCCGTTGATCTGGTGCATTTCACCATCCTGCGCCCGCCCGATAAGCAAGACGGCGTGCCGGTGACCGAGCTGTCGCTGATCGCCTTTCCGACGCGGGAATTGTTCATGGAGGCGGTTGATGAGTTCGATCTGATCATCTTCGACCGCTACCAACGCCGGGGCATCCTGCCGATGCTCTATATCGACAACATCCGGCGCTATGTCGAAGACGGCGGCGCGCTATTGTTGGCCGCAGGTCCGGATTTCGCCTCGGCGGCCTCGCTCTATCGCACGCCTTTGGCTGACATTCTGCCGGGCCGACCCACCGCGCGCGTGATTGAGGATGCGTTCCTGCCGCAAATCTCTGATCTGGGCGCGCGCCATCCGGTGACGGCCGGCTTGGCCGAGGAACATGTGCCGCTGCCCGATAGCGATGCCCCTTGGGGCCGATGGTTCCGTCAGATCGAGCTGATGGAAACGGCTGGGCAAACCGTGCTGACCGGGGCCAATGACGCGCCGCTTTTGATGCTGGATCGGGTCGGGCAGGGGCGCGTGGCCCTTTTGGCTTCGGACCATGCGTGGCTATGGGATCGCGGTTTTGAAGGCGGCGGGCCGCAATTGGCCATGCTGCGCCGCTTGGCCCATTGGATGATGGGAGAGCCCGATCTGGAAGAGGAATCGCTGATCGTCGAAGCCCAGGGGCAAACGATCTTTGTCACCCGCCAGACGCTGGCCGACAGCGTGGGCACCCTGCGTGTCATCGACCCCGAGGGGGGCGAGGCCGAGATTGGCTTGATCGAAACTGCGCCGGGCCGCTTCACCGCCGAGATAGAGGGGGCGGAACAGGGCCTCTACCGGCTGGTCGAAGGGGAGGAAGAGGCCGTGATCGCCCTGGGCCCGGCGGCCCCGCGCGAGTTTGAAGAAACCATCGCATCGGCGGATCGGCTGGAACCGGTGATCGCGCCTTTGACGGGCGGTGCGTTTCGTTTGGAGGCGGGCTTTCCCGATATCCGACGCGTTTCCGAAGGACGCAACGCTAGCGGGCGCGGATGGATCGGCCTGACCAGTCGCGACGCTTATGTAACGACCGACGTGACGGTCACGCCTTTGATCGCGGCTTGGTTATTTCTGCTGCTAGCCGCTGGGCTGATGCTCGCCGCCTGGCTGCGCGAGGGGCGGCAATAGGGCCCGGCAGCGCAGTCAAGTTATCCGTCGGCTTCCAGTGAGATGACGGTGGTGGTTTCAGCCCATCCATCGGTATTGGTGCGGGCGCGGATGGCCACTTGGTCAACGCCTTCTGGGATGCCGACACCGCCCAAGGATCGGGTAAAGGGCTGCTCGTCCACATGCGGGTGGTGCAGCACGCGCGTGCCCAAAACCGTGCCATCCACAAGCTCGACCCGCCAGCCATCGGCATAATCATCCCAACCTGTATCGCCGTGGGCAATCGTGACCGAAAAGCTCCACCCGCTGCCAGTGTCGCGCGCGGCGACATCAACGATTTCGGCCGGATCGGCAAACGCGGGCAGGGGCGCGAGGCAAAGGAGGAAGGGTTTGAGGTCCATGCCCCATGGTTTAGGCCGATTCTGCCAAAGCCGCAGTCACGACCGCGCGATCACCAGGGCTTATAGACCACGAGGATCAGCACGCCGATCGCGCCCAAAACGCTAAGCTCATTGAATACCCGTAGCCAAAGATCGCTTTCGCGGAACACGCCCCGCCGCGCGCGCAGCACCAGCTGTCCGGTCCAACCGTAATGGGCCGCCAGGATTACGACCAACCCAAGCTTGGCCCAGACCCAGGCCGGAAAGCCCCAAAGATGGGCCAGATACAGGCCCGACAGAATCGCGATCACGCCCAAGCCCAGCGAAAACCGGTAAATTCGGATGGTCAGATCGCCCGTCGGCCCAAACTCACCCGATTTTTCCCATTCACGTTTCCAGTAAATCAGGGCGCGCGGCACTGCGAAAATGCCGGTCATCCAGCCCAAAACGCACAGTAAATGCAGAACTTTGACCCATTCCATGCCCTCCTCTGCCCCGGCTTGCAGGGCCAGCGCAAGGGCCGATGAGGTCGCGATATTTCTTTGGCCGGTCAAAATTTTGCCGCACCGCGCCAATATCCGTGTCCCTGGGGGCACGCATATTGAAGGGTAAAAAATGCGTTTGTCTGCCCCTTTTGCCGCCACCATTGGTTTGGCGCTTTCGATGTCGACGCTGGCAATGCTTCCGGCCCAAGCACAGGGGTTGCGTGCTTTGGACACCGCAGATGCCGTCCGTGGGTGGGAGGCGATTGGGCGCCTGGATACCAGCGTTTCCTTTTGCAGCGCGACCCTGATTGCCCCCGACATCGTGCTGACCGCCGCCCATTGTCTTTACGGCCGCGAAGGCGAGCGTTTGGCCGATTCCGACCTGACCTTCTCGGCCAGCCTGCGTAACGGCCGTGCCGAAGCCTATCGCGGTGTCCGTGCCAGCCGTTTGCCCGAGGAATACCCCGGCCCGCAAAGCGGCACCGGCTCCGAAACCATCGGTTATGATATTGCGGTTCTTTATTTGGATCGCCCGATCCCGACCCAAACCGTCACACCGATCAGCCTGGGCCGTCAGGGCGGCGTGCGCGATGCCGTGACGGTGGTGTCCTATGGTGAGGATCGCGAGGCTGTGGCCTCGATCGAAGAAGACTGCACCATCTTGGCCGATGACGGACGCATCAATGTGCTGTCCTGCCATGTTGTGTCGGGCAGTTCCGGCGCGCCCATTTTGCGTGTCGAAGGCGACCGGGTCGAGGTGATCGCCGTGGTCTCAGCCCGCGCCGAATGGAATGGCGATCCGGTTTCGGTGGCCGTGGCCGCCCAAGATTTGGTGCCAGAGCTTTTGGCCCAAACCGCAGCGGTCGCGCCTTTGGTGAGCCGCATGCCCGAAGGGGTCCGGCGTCTGTCATCGGGCAGCGATGATCGGTCAAACATCGGCGCGCGCTTTATCCGCCCCTAAGCCCGCGCGCTGGGTCTTGAACCCAAAAATCTGCATTCCCACATACCAATTGTGTCGGCGCCTGATCTGGGTCGACGCGATTTGAAATAGGCTGCGCCTGACGATCAGGGTGGCCGCCAACCCAAGTTGTCGCTCAAAGGAGGATGACAATGCGAGCTTATGATCTTGCACCGCTTTACCGTGCCACCGTTGGTTTTGACCGCGTGGCCGATCTGTTTGACCGGGTTCTGACCCAAGACACCGGCAGCAGCACCTACCCGCCCTACAATATCGAAAAAACCGCTGATGATGCCTATCGCATCTCGGTCGCGGTTGCTGGCTTCACCGACGCTGAGCTGACCGTGGAACAGCGCGAGCAGGAATTGGTCGTGTCGGCCCGTAAGGCCAAAGACGAAACCCCGCGCACCTATCTGCATCGTGGCATCGCGACGCGTGCTTTCGAAAAACGCTTCCAACTGGCTGATCACGTGCGTGTCTCGGGCGCGGCCCATGAACATGGCATGTTGCACATCGATTTGGTCCGCGAAGTGCCCGAAGCGCTGAAGCCGCGGCGCATTGAAATCAACACCTCGGGTGCCCAGATGATTGAGGCCGAGACAGCTTAAATTCGGTAACCAGTGTGCAAAGGGCGGTTCCAAGCGGACCGCCCTTTTTTTGCCTAAACTTTCGGGTCGCCTTTGCCCGGAAGATTGGCCAAGCTGATCGCTGCCAAAAGCGGTACCGCGCCCGCTATCACCAAAAACGTGGTGACATCTGCGGTTTCCAAAATGCGCGCACCTAGGATCGGGGCGGCTGCCACGGCCAAAAGTGCGGGCATCGCAATCGCACCCGTTTTGGCCCCAATGCTGTCGCCGCCCAAAACCTCGCGGATGACCAGGGGGCGGAAGATGCCAACCAACCCATTGCCCGCGCCAAACGCGATGACGAACAGAAACAGCGCAAGCAAAAGATGACCTGCCAGCGCCAGCGCAACGGCGCTGACCGAAAGGCACAGACAGGCAAAGACAACGACCCGACGCGCAGGGGCTGAGCGTGCAATCGCCTGGGTCATTAGGCGCGCAGCGATTTGCATGGGCCCGATCAGGGCTGCTGCCGCGATGGCCAGGCCGCTTGTGACACCCAAGCGGTCAAAGACCGGCAGAATTTGACTAAGGATCAGACCCGACGCCAGCGCGGGCAGCAGAAAGATCAGCATCAAAGCGCGAAATCGGCGGTCTTGGAACAAGGTTTGAAAAGATGGTCCGCCCCGCTGGGCGGGTTTTTCTTGCGCCATCGCTTCGCGCTCTAGTCGCCCGGCTGCAAATCGCAGCAGCGGGGCAGCAAGGCACAGGATCATCCCGGCAAAGATCCACAAGGCCCAGGGCCAGCCAAAGCTTTGGCTAAGCCAATGGGCTGTTGGAAATGTGACCAGGCTGGCCGCGCCCGCAGCGATGGCGATGGCGGTGATCCCACCCCGCGCACGATCCCCCCAGGCGCGTGTCAGCATGGCAAAGACCGGTTCGTACAGCGTGAGCCCCATGGCCAGCCCAACAAACGCCCAAAGCAAATAGAAGACCGGCAGCGAGGGCATGGTTGCGACAACGCCCAAGGCAATCGCGCCCACCGCTGCCGCGACGGGCAGCGCGATGGGCGCCCAACCGGCATCGACCAGACGCCCCGCCAGGGGTGTCACAACCGCCAAAGCGACCAACGCTGTGCTATAGGCACCCATAATATGCGACAGGCTCCACCCGGTGCTGGCCGAGATTTGCAGGGGCAGTGCTAGGAACGCGTAGAAGAAGCCTGACCAGACCAGCAATTCGGCCAGCATCAGCGCAAGGATCGCTGGATCGCGCCAAACTGGCCCTTGATGGGCTGTCAGAACCACTGCCCCGGTTCCATCAGACCCAATTCCATTAACTGCAAAGATGACCAATGAAACTGGGTGGATTTGTGCCAGCGAAAATCCGGGATGTCATGGCGCGACCCAGGGTTGGTGCGCAATGCCTTGGCCACACGGAACGAACAGATCGCACCCGATAGCGAATGGTGCCACGGGCAGGCATAGGTGTTCAGCTCTTCATCGCTGAGCGTATGATCCTCGCGCAAGCGCAGATCGGGCAGGGCCTGAAATAGCCCCACGCGGTCGATTTTGCGCTTTGGTTTGGAAACATGTTCCTCGAACCGCCACCTAAGCCCGCCATAGAAGTTCAGCTGCCGTTCGCGCGGGTGGTTGTTTTCGTCCAACCGGCTTTCGGCGTAATAGCCAGAACTGTCCAACATCGCGTCGGACAAGGACACGGCGTTGGGATGCGCGTCGAGATCGGGAGCGTAAAGATCGACCACATAGGTCAGGACCGAGGCGCGGCGTTCCTCCATCACCCAGGTCGTCAATTCCCCCACGCTGCGATCTTCGCAAAAGGGGAAAAACAGATATTCGCCATTAAAACAGTAATGCAGCCATTGTCCGGGCATTTTGCCGATCAGCGCATTGACCGCCGCATGGGCTGCGCCCGGCGCGCGCGACCGGCCCCGGATGATGTGCTGGCGCGATTTTGTCCCCTCGGGCAGGGGCGGCACCTCAAGATCTGGCGGCGCGAAGACAAAGATCTCGCGGAAGCCAAGCTTGTGCACATGATCAAGGGTCGATGCGACCTCGACCCGATCTTCCAAAATGACCATGGCGGCAGGCCCCGGGCCAAACTCGGCCGGGCTGGTCGCTTGAAACTGAGACAGGTTTTCGAATTTCACCAGGATGCCTCTGCTCAGGGCCTTGTTTTGAGCGCCAGTGTGCCGGTCCCGCGATGCGATTGCAATTGCCGCCGGTTGCAGGGGCCGTGGTTGAAGCAGATGCCCCCTTGGGTTACATGCGGGCGGTCACGGAACGGTCCCAAAGGCAGAGCAATGTCAAAGCCCAAAAAGCTTTTTGTCAAAACTTACGGCTGTCAGATGAATGTCTATGACAGCGAGCGCATGGCCGAGGCTTTGGGCGCGGATGGGTATGAGCAGGTCGATACCCCCGATGCTGCCGATATGATCCTATTGAACACCTGCCACATTCGCGAAAAGGCGGCGGAAAAGGTTTACTCAGAACTGGGTCGGTTCAAACCCCTGCGCGATGCCAATCCCGATCTGAAGATCGGCGTGGCGGGCTGTGTCGCCCAGGCCGAAGGTGAAGAGATCATGCGCCGTCAGCCCATGGTCGATCTGGTGGTTGGGCCGCAAACCTATCACCGGCTGCCGAAAATGATGGAGGCGTTGGATCGAGGCGAAAAAGCGCTCGATACCGATTTTCCAGAAGAAGATAAGTTTGCCCATCTTCCGAAATCGCGCAAAGCCAAGCGCGGCCCGACCGCGTTTTTGACGGTGCAGGAAGGCTGCGACAAGTTCTGTTCCTTCTGTGTGGTGCCCTACACACGCGGTGCCGAGGTTTCGCGCCCGGTTGAACGCCTGCTGCGCGAAGCGCAGGATTTGGTGGACCGTGGCGTGCGGGAGATCACCCTGCTGGGGCAGAATGTGAACGCCTATCACGGCGCTGGCCCCGATGGGGGCGAATGGGGCCTAGCCAGGCTGATATGGGAATTGGCCGAGATGGACGGGCTCGACCGGATCCGGTTCACCACCTCGCACCCCAATGACATGGATGACGCGCTGATCGAGGCGCATGGGCAATGTGAAAAGCTGATGCCCTATCTGCATTTGCCGGTGCAGGCCGGCAGCGACCGTATTTTGAAGGCGATGAACCGCAAGCACACCGCCGAAAGCTACATCCGCCTGATCGAACGCATCCGCGCGGCGCGCCCTGATCTGGTGCTGTCGGGTGATTTCATCGTCGGCTTCCCCGGTGAAACCGAAGCTGATTTCCAAGCCACGCTCGATCTGGTGCGGCAGGTGGGATACGGCACGGCCTATTCTTTCAAGTATTCTGCCCGCCCCGGCACGCCCGCAGCTGAACGCGCAACGGTTGACCCGGCCGAGGCGGATGACAGGCTCCAGCGGCTGCAGGCGCTTTTGACCGAACAGCAGCTTGAGACCCAGGCCAGCATGGTGGGGCGCGAGGTTCAGGTGCTGTTTGAAAAGGCCGGACGGATGGAGGGACAGATTGTTGGCAAATCCGAATATCTGCATGCCGTCCATGTCGAAGGCCCGACAAGCATGATCGGTGAAATCGCGCCAGTGAAGATTGTTGAAAGCGGCCCGAACTCGCTCGCGGGCCGACTTTTGAGTGTCGGAGCGGCGGCCTAACACCTCCTGAGCGGATTGGTCGCGGCCGATCTTTGTCTCTCCGTACAAAGTAAACGTTTCACGCTGGCGTTGTTTCCCTATTGGCAACTTTAAAGTTAAGATTCTGCTTTCCTTGCGAGGGCAAACTGCTATCGTGCGGTAATCAAAGGCGTTTTCGAAATCGGCCCTGCCAGGCCAGAAAACGTGCCAAAAAATAACGGGGGATGTTGCTGTGATCACCTCTTTGTCACGCATTTTCGCACGCGCGATGGGTGGGGCCGCTGTGGTGGCTTGCGCAACCGTGCTCAGCGCGCCAGCTGCCCTGGCGCAAGATACCGTCAACATTACCGGGCGCGTGTCGCCGGGCCTTTGGGTGGACCCTGATGGCTGCCTGCACTGGGTCGCTGATGGCGGCATCGAAGGCTATATGGAAGGTCGGGTGAACCCGCAGAACGGCTTGCCGGTCTGTCTGGATGTGAACACCTGTGCCGTGGCCAATAACGACGTACTGTTCCACACCGATAGCGCCAGGCTGACCCATTCGGGCCGCGCCCAGTTGGAACAGTTCTTCCGCTCGGCCGGGGCCTTTGCCTATGCCATTTACGGTCATACCGACAGCCGCGCTTCGGATGAATACAACATCCGGCTTAGCCAGCGCCGCGCAGCTTCGGTCGCTGGGGTGGCACGTTCGGTGGGCGCGCGCGTGGCCCGTGAGATTGGATATGGCGAACGTCGGCCCGTGGCGCCGAATAACAGCGCCGCGAATATGCAGCTGAACCGCCGCGTTGAAATCGTGTGCTACCGGTAAGCGGGGGAAGAGACATGACGGGAATCGTGAAATACGCCGCGCTGTTTGGAGGGGCCATCCTTCTGTCTGGCTGTGTCGAAACGCTGGAAGGTGTGCGCCCTTCGACGGGCAGCCCAAACGAGGTTGTGGCCATCGGTGAAGACCGGGGCCGTGACGCAGGCCCGCTTTCCGCGCTGGAAGCGGGGATCTATATTGACCCCGACGGGTGCCATATCTGGATGATCGACGATGGCCTTGAAGGCTATTGGTCGCGCCGCCGCGATCCGATTTCGGGCCTACCGGTCTGTACCGAGATTGCGCCGCCCAACTCGATCGTGGGTGAGATCCAGCGCGGGGCAGGTATCCGCGACCGCGTACCGCGCGGACAATAAACCAGTTGAATTGCGATTGGGCGGCCCAGCGGGCCGCCCTTTTTCGTTCCATCCACAGAATAGAGAAATTTCTGTGACATCCGACACAAGGTGTTGCGTCCAGGCGGATGGGTTGCAACACTGGTGGGCAGGAGCAACCCTAACGCGGAGCGTGATTTGACGATCACTCCACTCGCCGTCCCTACCGATGGCACCCCGGTCGAACTGCTGCTTCAGTTCCCCGACAACCGGCTTTTGATCGAGCTATGCGGCGAGTTTGACCGCAACCTGGCCCAGATCGAACACCTGCTTTCTGTCCATATCCTTCGGCGCGGGAACGAGTTGGCGCTTTTGGGCGACGCCCGTGAAGAGGCGGCCGAGGTGTTGCGTGGCCTCTATGAACGGCTTGAGGCCGGGCGCGGGGTTGAACCGGGCGATATCGACGCCGCCGTGCGCCTGCGCGGATCGGCAGAGGATACCGGCGCGCGCGATGGCGATCAGATCGAGATGTTCGATGGCTCGGCGTTAGAGATCGGCACCCGAAAGAAAACCGTGGAGCCGCGCACCAAAGCGCAACAGGATTATGTGCGCGCGTTGTTTCAGAACGAACTGGCCTTTGGGATCGGGCCTGCGGGTACCGGCAAAACCTACCTGGCCGTCGCTGTGGCCGTGAACCAGATGATCAATGGTCATGTCGATAAGATCATCCTGAGCCGCCCGGCGGTTGAGGCGGGCGAACGCTTGGGCTTTCTGCCCGGCGATATGAAGGAGAAAGTCGATCCCTACATGCAGCCGCTTTATGACGCGCTGAATGATTTTCTGCCGGGCAAGCAATTGGCGAAGCTGATGGAAGAAAAGACCATCGAAATCGCGCCCTTGGCTTTCATGCGCGGACGCACGCTGTCGAACGCTTACGTGGTGTTGGATGAGGCACAAAACGCCACTTCGATGCAGATGAAGATGTTCCTGACCCGTTTGGGCCAAGGCAGCCGCATGGTGATCACCGGCGACCGCAGCCAGGTGGACCTGCCGCGCGGTGTGACCAGTGGCTTGATCGAAGCGGAACGCATTCTTGGCGGTGTGGACGGGATCAGCTTCAACTACTTCTCAGCCAAGGATGTTGTGCGGCACCCAATGGTTGCGAAGATCATCGAAGCTTACGATTCGGATGCTGAACCGGGCTGAGGCTGCGGCAACCTTGGCTGTCGCTATGGCCGTATTGGTCCCGTGACCCGCGCCTCATGGCTTGCTAGGGGGTTCAGATGGACATCGACATTCTGATCGAAGATGACGCCTGGCCCGAGGCGATGCTGGAAAGCCTTGCCATGCGTGTCGGGGAAACCACCCTGGATGAGCTGGGACTGGAGCCAAGCCAATTTGCCGTCAGCATCTTGGCCTGCGACGACACGCGGATCGCCACGCTCAACGCCGATTTCCGGGGCAAACCCAGCCCCACCAATGTCCTTTCCTGGCCGTCAGAAGATCGCGCCGCTGCCACGCCTGGGGAAATGCCACATCTTCCCCCGCCACATCCGGTCGGCCCGCCGCTGGAGCTGGGGGATATCGCGCTGGCCTTGGGGGTTTTGCAGCGCGAAGCCGAAGCCGCGGGGCGCCCCTTCGAGCAGCATCTTGCGCACCTTTTGACCCACGGATTGCTGCATTTGTTGGGATTTGATCACATAAATGACCCCGATGCCGCCCTGATGGAGGGATTGGAGACGCGTATCCTTGCAAGATTGGGGGTACCTGACCCATATTGAGGCAACGGGCGTGTTAGGCCCGGTATGTAATGCGGAAAGGAGCCATGAGCTCAAATCCTGATCCCTCGTCTCCTGCGGCGCGTGGCGCGCAGGGGGAAGAGGAAGACCCGGGGCCTTCGAGGCCGGGGTTTTTTGCGCGGCTGTTTAGGGGCGGTGAAAGCCCCGAAGCTGCGGACCTCAACGGACATGAACAGTCACAGACCGCCGCCAATGGTGTGGTGTTGCCGCAGTTCGGCATGTCGAACCTGCGCCGGATGCGGGTCGAGGATGTGGCCGTGCCCAGGGCCGAGATTGTTTCGGCCCCTTGCGACATGGCTTTGGATGAGTTGATCGCGGTCTTCCGCGAAAGCGGGCTGACCCGATTGCCGGTTTACGAAGGCACGCTCGACAGCCCGGTTGGTCTGATCCACCTGAAAGACGTGGCGTTGAAGTTTGGATTCAACGGCGGCGGCAATGGCTTCCACTTGAAAACCATGCTGCGGCCCTTGCTTTATGCGCCGCCTTCCATGCCCATCGGTGTGCTGCTGACCAAAATGCAAACCGACCGCACGCATATGGCCCTGGTGATCGATGAATATGGCGGTGTCGACGGGCTCGTCACAATCGAAGACCTCATCGAACAGGTCATTGGTGAGATCGAAGATGAACACGACATTGAAGAGGCGCAGCCCTGGACCGCCGAAGGGCCGGGAGCCTATCTTGCCATCGCCCGCACCCCGTTGGAGGAGTTCGAGGCCGAGATCGGCATGAGCCTTGAACACGCCGATGATGAGGAGGTCGATACGCTGGGCGGCTTGGTCTTCCTATTGTCGGGGCGCGTGCCCGCGCGGGGTGAGGTGGTTCAACATGCTTCGGGCGTTGAGTTCGAAGTTGTTGATGCCGACCCAAGGCGGATCAAACGGCTGCGGGTGCGACTGCCGAAAGCGCGCCGGGGTTAGCCGGAGCATCCATGGCCCTGGTTTCGGTTCTGGCACAACTATCCGGCTGGCGCAGACATGCTGTTTCTGCCGTGCTTGGTGGGATTGCCGCCCTGGGCCATGCCCCGTTTGATCTTTGGATGCTGACGCCTTTTGCGCTGGCGGGCGTTATGGTGATCGCCTCGACCGTGCCCGCGAAGGATCGGCTTGGCCCGAGCCTGTGGGCTGCCGGAACCGCCTATTTCGCGGTGTCTTTGCATTGGATTGTCGAACCCTTTCTGGTTGATGCGGCCAGTTTCGGCTGGATGGCCCCGTTCGCGCTTGCCCTCATGGCCGGCGGTTTGGCGCTGTTTTGGGGAGCGGTCGGGGCGTTGGCTGGATGGCTTCTGGCACCCGGAACCGCGCGGCTTTGGGCCTTGGCCGGGCTGCTGGTGGGGGCGGAATACTTGCGCGCCACGGTGTTGACCGGCTTCCCTTGGGCGCATCCGGGGCATGTGCTGATCGGATCAGAGCTTTTGGCGATATCGGCCTTGGTTGGGCCACATGGATTGAATGCGCTGGTCTTGTTTTCGGCGTCGCTGATTGCCTGGGCCGCTTTGCGCACCGGCTTGATTGCGGGTTTGGCCGCAGCGTTGCCGCTGCTGGTGTCGGGCGTCATGCCCTTGACCCCGCAGGCGCCACTTGCCGACCGCGATGCGGCCGTGATCCGGCTGATCCAGCCCAACGCGCCGCAGGACCAGAAATGGTTGCCCGAAATGATCCCGATCTTCTTCCAGCGGGGTTTGGACCTGACAGCCTCCGACACGTTGAATGACAACCCATGGCCGGATTTGATCATTTGGCCGGAAACGAGCTTGCCGCAGCTATTGGATCGCTCGGATGTGGCGCGCGCGCGCCTGTCCGATGCGGCGGGTGGGGCGCATGTCATTGTGGGGGCGCAACGGATCGATGGAATGCGCGCGCGCAACACGATGGCTGTCTTGGATGAATTTGGGGTGATCGCGGCAGTTTACGACAAACATCACTTGGTGCCTTTTGGCGAGTACCTACCCTTTGACACGGTTATGAACCAATTGGGTTTGCGGGCCTTGGCGGCGCGTTTGCCCAACGGGTTTCGGCCCGGCGCGGGGCCTGCGGCGCTTGACCTACCGGGCGGGCTTGGCCGTGCATTCGCGATGATTTGCTACGAGGCGATCTTCCCTGGCTATATCCGGCAGGTCGACCGCCCGGATTGGATGGTACATGTCACCAATGATGCGTGGTTCGGGTCTTTCTCGGGCCCGTATCAGCACTTGGCCTTGGCCCGGCTTCGGGCCGCCGAACAAGGGTTGCCGGTATTGCGCGCGGCCAATACCGGGGTTTCCGCGGTGATCGATGCGCGGGGGCAGGTCGTGCAGGCGCTACCCTTGAACGAAGCGGGCTTTTTGGATGCACGATTGCCGCCCTCTTTGCCGCCCGCGCTTTATGCGCGGACCGGCGATTGGCCGGTTTTGTTTATCGTCTTTTTGGCCACAGCCTGGATCATCGCGCGCGGGCGCCGTTTGCCCCCATTGCACCGGCGTTCCTGACCGCGTAAAGCGGCGCATCCCCACAACGGCTTCCTGGCGTGGGGCAAGACCATCAATGGAGCACTTTCATGTCTCGTAAGAATTACCTGTTCACTTCGGAATCCGTCTCCGAAGGGCACCCCGATAAAGTTTGCGACCGCATTTCGGACGCCGTTTTGGACGCGTTTCTGGCGGAAGAGCCCGAAGCCCGCGTTGCCTGCGAAACCTTTGCCACGACAAATCGCGTTGTGATCGGTGGCGAAGTTGGCCTGAGCGATCAGGACAAGCTGCACGATTACATGGGCCGCATCGAAGATATCGCGCGCGCCTGCATCAAAGATATCGGGTACGAGCAGGACAAATTCCACCACGAGACCGTCGAGGTCACAAACCTGCTGCACGAACAATCGGCCCATATCGCCCAAGGCGTCGATGCCGCCGATAACAAAGACGAAGGTGCGGGCGACCAGGGCATCATGTTCGGCTATGCCGTGGATGAAACGCCCGAGTTGATGCCTGCCCCAATCCACTACGCCCATTGCATCCTGCGCCGCCTGGCCGAGGTGCGCAAAAACGGCGCTGAGCCCGCGCTTGGACCCGATGCCAAAAGCCAACTCACCCTGCGCTATGAGGATGGCAAGCCGGTTGAGGTGACCTCGGTCGTGTTGTCGACCCAGCATTTGGATGAGGCGCTCACCTCGTACGATGTGCGCGCGATTGTCGAGCCTTATATCCGCGAAGAACTGCCTGATGGCTGGCTGACCGCCGGAACCGAATGGTGGGTGAACCCCACTGGCAAGTTTGTCATTGGCGGCCCCGACGGCGATGCGGGCCTGACCGGTCGCAAGATTATCGTTGATACCTATGGCGGGGCGGCCCCGCACGGCGGTGGGGCGTTTTCGGGCAAAGACCCAACCAAGGTTGACCGCTCGGCCGCCTATGCCGCGCGCTATCTGGCCAAAAACGTGGTTGCCGCCGGTTTGGCGCAACGCTGTACCATTCAGCTTAGCTACGCCATCGGCGTGGCCAAGCCGTTGTCGATCTATGCTGACACCCACGGCACCGGTCAGGTGCATGAAAGCAGCATCGAAAAGGCCATTGATCAGATCATGGATCTGACCCCGCGTGGCATCCGTACCCATTTGGGCATGAACAAGCCGATCTATCAGCGCACCGCCGCTTACGGCCATTTTGGCCGCACGCCCGAGGCCGATGGCGGATTTTCCTGGGAACGCACCGATCTGGTGGATGCCTTGAAATCGGCTGTTTGATCCGCATCGATCGCAAGACAATGCGTCCGCGTTCCAGAAGGGACGCGGGCGTTTTCATGGATTGAGCGCCGGACGCCAACGCAGTAACTGGCACCGATGACACAGCCGCCCAAACGCCCCCATCGCAATTTTTATGGCCGCCGCAAAGGCCAACACCTCAAGCAAAGCCAGGAGCGCTATTTGCAGGAGGATTTGGCGGCGCTGTCACCTGGCCCGGTGGGGTGGGAGGAAAACCCCGAACGTGCGCCGCTTGATCTGGCGGCGCGCTTTAGCGGGCGCGAGGTTTGGCTAGAGGTCGGGTTCGGCGGTGGTGAGCATTTGGTGCATCAAGCCGCTTTGAATCCCGAGATCGGCATCATCGGGTGCGAGCCCTACATCAATGGCGTCGCCATGCTGCTGGGCAAGATCCGGGCGGTAGGTGTCACCAACCTGGCGGTTTTCCCCGGTGATGCGCGCGACCTGTTCGACGTTTTGCCCCGTGGCTCGATTGCAAAAGCCTTTCTACTTTATCCCGATCCTTGGCCGAAAGCGCGGCACCATCGTCGGCGCTTTGTCACCGAGGAACACCTCGTTCCGCTAGCCGCAGCGTTGAAGTCCGGCGCTGAGTTTCGCGTCGCTACGGATATTCCCGACTATGTGCGCCAGACCCTGCAGGAGGTGCCGCGCTTTGGCTTTGCGTGGCAGGCCGAGCGCGCCACCGATTGGCGGGAGCCTTGGGGGGATTGGATATCGACGCGCTATGAGCAAAAAGCGCTGCGTGAGGGGCGGGTGCCGCATTACCTGACGTTTCAGCGCCTCTGATCCATGCGCCGCTTTTGGCGTCGCCGGTGGGGCGGCCCGGCTCAGGCCCCTTTTGGGGCCGTCGCAGGGCCGCTTGGAGGCGCTGCCTCCAAACCTCCGGAGTTTTTTGGCCAAGATGAAGGGGATGGGGTGTTCGAGGTGTGGACCCGCCCCGTGCCGCAGTCTATCAGGCCGGAAACCGGAGTGAGGGAGTCGGGCAATGTCGAGCCATGGTGAGCCAAAACCGATGCTGTCGCGGAAAAGCGCGGCGCTGACCGGTGTTGCTGACGTGCCGGGCGACAAGTCGATCAGCCACCGCAGCCTGATCCTTGGAGCCATGGCGGTGGGGGAAACCAGGATCACCGGCCTGTTGGAAGGCCAAGATGTGTTGGACACGGCGGCGGCGATGCGGGCCTTGGGGGCCGAGGTGACGCGCCATGGCGATGGGGATTGGTCGGTGCATGGCGTTGGCGTTGGCGGTTTTGCCGAGCCCGATCAGGTGATCGATTGCGGGAATTCTGGCACCGGGGTGCGGCTTTTGATGGGGGCCGTTGCGACCTCTCCCATTTCGGTGACGTTCACGGGGGATGCGAGTTTGGTGAAACGACCCATGGCGCGCATCACAGATCCTTTGGCGCTTTTTGGCACCCAGGCCTATGGGCGCGCGGGCGGGCGCTTGCCGATGACCTTGGTTGGGGCGGCGGAGCCGGTGCCCGCCCGCTACACCGTGCTCGTTCCCTCGGCCCAGGTGAAATCGGCTGTGTTGCTGGCGGGCCTGAACGCGCCGGGCCAGACGGTTGTGATTGAGGCCGAGGCAACGCGCGACCATAGCGAGCGGATGCTGGCGGGCTTTGGTGCTGAGATCACCACGGAGATTACCGAGGAGGGCCGGGTGATCACCCTGACCGGACAACCCGAGTTGACGCCGATTGACATCACCGTGCCGCGCGATCCGTCCTCGGCCGCCTTTCCGGTTTGTGCTGCTTTGATCACCGAAGGGTCGGACGTTTTGGTGCCCAATATCGGCCTGAACCCGACCCGTGCCGGGCTCTTCACCACCTTGCAGGAGATGGGCGCTGATCTGACCTATGAGAACCTGCGTGAGGCGGGGGGGGAGCCTGTGGCCGATCTGCGCGCGCGGTTTTCACCCGATATGGAAGGCATCGAGGTGCCGCCCGAGCGCGCCGCCAGCATGATTGATGAATACCCGATCCTGTCGGTGGTGGCCGCCAATGCCCAAGGCCGCACGACCATGCGCGGCGTTGCCGAACTACGGGTCAAAGAGAGCGACCGGATTGCCGCGATGGCAGATGGCTTGCGGGCGAACGGCGTCACGGTTGAAGACGGGCCCGATTGGTGGATCGTCGACGGTAACGAGCCGGGCAGTGTGCCCGGCGGCGGGCTTGCCCAGGCGCATCTCGACCATCGGATCGCCATGTCGTTCCTGTGCCTGGGCATGGCCTCGGACAAACCCGTGCGGATCGACGATGGCGGTCCGATCACCACCAGTTTCCCGATCTTCGAGCCTTTGATGCGCGATCTTGGGGCACGCATTGAGCGCAGCAATATGTGACCCGTAAGCCTTGTCTTGGCGCGTGGGATTTGCACAAATCACAGCTTGCAGAAACACTGATGGAGATATGGGCCCTTGGCGACCGGTTCCTGTTTATGCGGCGCGGTGCGGTTTGAAACCAGCGGCCCTTTGCGGCCCGTTATCGCCTGCCATTGCCAGCAATGCCGGAAGACCAGCGGCAATTATGTGACCGCGACCTCTGCACCCCGGGAGCAGGTCGATATCAAAGGCCAGGTGACGTGGTATCAAAGCTCGGGCACCGCCCGGCGCGGGTTTTGCGGCATTTGCGGATCAAACCTGTTTTGGGATGGGGCGGGGGCGAATCTGTCGATTTTCGCGGGCACGCTTGATGGCGATCCGGGTATTACCTTGGCCGGCCATATCTATTGCGCTGACAAGGGCGCGTATTACGAGATCGCTGACGATCTACCACAGGCGCCCGGTGCTGATCCCACATTGACCACCATGGTCGATCCATGAGCCGTGGCGCATTCGCATATCTATTGCTATGCCTTTTCACCTTTGGGGTATTCATGGCCATGTCAGTTTGGTCGCTTGCCCTGATCGAGGCCGAGGCGGGGGGGCAACCGGCCTTTGACCTGCGGTTTTCGGGATATGCCCTGGCGGAGGCCCAAGCGTTTCTGACCGCGCTTAGCGCGGAGGGGCGGGCGATGTATTTGGGCCCGCAAGCGGTGCTGGATACGATCTATCCGCCAGCGGCGGCTGTTGTCTTGGCCATCGGGGCTTGGGTGCTGACGCCCGGTTGGCCCGGCTGGCTGCGGCTGGTGCTGGTCGCGGTTGCGGCGTGTGGCATGACCGCCGATCTGATGGAAAACAGCGCCGTGCGCGCCTTGCTGCAGACCGGGGCGGATCAGATCACGGTGGATCAGGTGGCGCGGGCGAATATGCTGACCTTGGCCAAATCCCTGTGCAATACGGTGAGCATTCTGGTCATTCTGGGTCTGCTGGCCCTGCGTGGCTTTGCAAAACTGCGGGGGGCGGGCGCATGAGTTTTACCGTAGCCATCGATGGGCCGGCGGCGGCTGGCAAAGGCACGCTTTCGCGCGCGGTCGCGGCAGAGTTTGGATTTGCCCACCTAGACACTGGCTTGCTCTACCGCGCGGTGGGCCGTCGCACGTTGCAGGGCCAAGACCCCGTTGAGGCCGCCATGACCCTACAGCCTACGGATTTAGAAGGCGATGACCTGCGCAGCCCGGATGTGGCGCAAGCCGCCAGCAAGGTGGCTGTGATCCCCGAGGTTCGCGCCGCCTTGGTGGATTTTCAACGGGCTTTTGCGCGCCGGGCGGGCGGCGCCGTCTTGGACGGGCGCGACATCGGAACGGTGATCTGCCCCAATGCCGATGTGAAGCTGTTTGTCACCGCCAGCGCCGAAGTCAGGGCCGAGCGGCGATTTGCCGAACTGTTGGAAAAGGGGCACCAGCTGGATTTCGCGACCGTCTTGGCCGATGTGAAGGCGCGCGATGCCCGCGACGCCCAACGCGCGACCGCTCCAATGGTCGCGGCCGCAGACGCCGTGACCTTGGATACCAGCCAGATGGGCATCGCCGAAGCGGCTGCAGCCGCCATCGCCGCGATCCGCCGCGCCCGCGGTGAAGCTTAGGGGCGCGGTCACGTCGCCTTCACGCAAGCGTGCAGCGCAAGCGCCAAAAGCTACGATAGGGTGCTGGAAGACCTTTGCCCTTTCGAAAGCTCTGTTATGCGCCGCACGATCTTTGCCCTTCTCTTCGCTTTGCTGCCCTGGACCCTCTCCGCGCAGGAGGAGGCGACCGAAGAAGGTCCGATGACCGTCGAACGCATTGTGTCGATCCTCGCGGCTATCGATCCCGACGCGACCTTGATGCCGCGCGGTGTGGGCCTGACGATTAGCGATATTCCGGTGCTGGTGATGATCGACCCGCTTGCCAACCGTATGCGGGCCCTAGTGCCCGTGGCCTCTGCCGATGGGTTGACCGAGGCCGATCTGCTGCGGGTTATGCAAGCCAATTTCGACACTGCCATGGATGCCCGCTATGCGGTCGCCAATGATCGGCTCTGGTCGGTTTTCATCCACCCCTTGCGAGAGCTACAGCGCGAACAACTGATTTCGGGCCTGGCACAAACCGTGGTGTTGGCACGCACCTATGGCTCGGCCTATTCCAGCGGGCTGATCATCTTTGGTCAGGGCGATAGTCTAGAGCTGCATCGGGAGTTGTTTGAAGACCTGCTAGAGCGCGGCGAGGCGCTTTAGGCGCCGGTCGTGATCAGGTGAGGAGATTGCCAAAAGCATAGGCTTGATTGGCGTAGCGCTTGCATCTGCGATCACCTGCCTTTATACGCGCGCACGTCGCATCGGCGGATCAACCGCAGAGCAAAGAGATCGAGCAGGGTCGGACCACTTCCGGCCCTCTTTGTTTTCCGGTTCGCCGCGCGACACAGAGCCGTCCGTTTCGATGGGCACACCCGTCCTGCCCTCAAATAGCGAAGCGGTAGGGCATCAATAAAGACCGGCGGAGACAACCGCACGGCCAGTAAAACCAGATGAATAGGAAATCAGAGCCGTATGTGCGCTAAAGCAACCATGGAGGAGTTCGAAGCCCTCCTGAACGAAAGCTTCGAAATTGACACCCCCGAAGAGGGCAGCGTTGTCAAAGGTAAGGTCATCGCCATCGAAGCGGGCCAAGCCATCATCGATGTGGGCTACAAAATGGAAGGCCGCGTCGAGCTGAAAGAATTCGCAAACCCAGGTGAAGCACCCGAGATTGCCGTTGGTGACGAGGTGGAGGTGTATCTCCGCAATGTCGAAAACGCCAAGGGTGAGGCAGTGCTGTCCCATGAGATGGCCCGCCGCGAAGCCGCCTGGGACCGTCTGGAAAAAGCCTATGCCGCCGAAGATCGCGTCGAAGGCGCCATCTTTGGTCGCGTCAAAGGTGGCTTCACCGTCGATCTGGGCGGGGCAGTGGCCTTCTTGCCTGGTTCGCAGGTCGATGTCCGCCCCGTGCGTGACGCAGGCCCGCTGATGGGTCTGAAGCAGCCCTTCCAGATCCTGAAAATGGACCGTCGCCGTGGCAACATCGTTGTCTCGCGCCGCGCCATCCTGGAAGAAAGCCGCGCCGAGCAGCGCGCCGAGGTGATCGGCAAGCTGAACGAAGGCGATGTGGTCGACGGTGTGGTCAAGAACATCACCGAATACGGGGCCTTTGTGGACCTGGGTGGTGTCGACGGCCTGCTGCACGTTACCGACATGGCCTGGCGCCGCGTGAACGACCCCAAAGAGGTTCTGACCATTGGCGAAACCGTCAAGGTTCAGGTCATCAAGGTCAACAAAGACACGCACCGCATCAGCCTGGGCATGAAGCAGCTGATGGCCGATCCCTGGGACAGCGTCGAAGCCAAGTTCCCGCTGGAATCGACCCATACCGGTCGCGTCACCAACATCACCGATTACGGTGCGTTTGTGGAACTGGAGCCGGGCGTCGAAGGTCTGGTCCACGTGTCCGAAATGTCCTGGACCAAGAAAAACGTCCATCCGGGCAAGATCGTCTCCACCTCGCAAGAGGTTGAGGTCATGGTGCTGGAGATCGACACCGTCAAACGCCGCGTGTCGCTGGGCCTGAAGCAGACCATGCGCAACCCCTGGGAAGTGTTCGAAGAGCAGTTCCCGGTCGGCACGCAGGTCGAGGGCGAGGTCAAGAACATCACCGAGTTCGGTCTGTTCGTTGGTCTGGAAAACGACATCGACGGCATGGTGCACCTCAGCGATCTGACCTGGGAAGGTCGGGGCGAAGACGTGATCGGCAACTACCGCAAAGGCGATATGGTCAACGCGGTTGTCACCGAGATCGACACCGACAAAGAGCGTATCAGCCTGTCGATCAAAGCCGTGGATGGCGATCCGTTCGCCGATGCGGTTGACGGCGTGAAGCGTGGTTCGATCATCACCGTTGAAGTGACCGCGATCGAAGATGGCGGCGTCGAAGTGGAATATGAAGGCATGAAGTCCTTCATCCGCCGCTCCGACCTCTCGCGCGACCGTGCCGAACAGCGCCCCGAGCGCTTTGGGGTTGGCGACAAAGTTGACGTGCGCGTCACCAATGTCGACGCCAAAACCCGCCGCTTGGGTCTGTCGATCAAAGCCCGCGAAATCGCAGAAGAGAAAGAGGCCGTGGAACAGTACGGCTCCTCCGACTCCGGCGCCTCGCTGGGCGACATCCTGGGTGCTGCTCTGAACAAAGACGACTGAGCCCGGTCGGATATGAACTAAGAAAGGCCCCGCCGAATTGGTGGGGCCTTTTTCGTTGAGTGCCCGCGCCGTTGAGTGTCATTTGGGGTTGTGATTTCGGCTACGACCGTAGTGGCAATCGAGGGAGGCGGGCGATGCTGTGCAAAATCGGTGATGTTGAGGTTTGGCGCGTTCTTGAGATGAACGGCCCGTTTCGTGAGGCGCGGGATCTTTATCCGAACGCGGAACCAAATCTGCACAAGATCATCGACGAGCATGCCCCCGGTCAGCTTTGCGCCAAGACCGGACGCATGATCCTTCCTGTGCAGGGGTTTTTGCTAAAAACCCCGCATCATGTGATCTTGGTCGATAGCTGTGTTGGAAACCACAAAACCGCCAGCTTTCCCGATTGGAATCAACGGGATGATACCCGGTTCATGACAGCGCTCGCGGCGGCGGGTGTTGGGGTCGAGGATGTCGATTACGTCCTCTGCACCCATTTACATGTCGACCATGTGGGCTGGAACACGCAGCTATTGGACGGGCGCTGGGTGCCGACCTTCCCCAACGCTCGATACATCCTGCCCGAGGCCGATGATGAGGCGTTCCGCGATGGCGATTTTGCCCATTACCAGGAAAGCGTGCTGCCGGTGGTCGAAGCGGGGCAGGCCGAATTTGTCCAGGCAGGTCACCAATTGGGTGAGGCGGTTAGCCTGATGCCGACACCGGGTCACACGCCTGGCCACGTATCTATCCTAATCAAAAGCGCGGGGAGGGAGGCGCTGATCACCGGTGATGCTATGCATTCCACCGCGCAATGCGCGTGCCCGCATTGGCATTTCAAATTCGATTCCGATCCTGAGCAGGCGGTCATGTCACGCCGTCAGCTTCTGGAACGCGCGTCCGAGGCGGATTTGCGGGTGCTGGGCAGCCATTTCACACTGCCCTCCATCGGGCGCGTTCGGGAAGCGGGTGGCGTGTTCCGATGGGTACCTGACTGAAATCCGGGCACGACCCACACACGCCCCCCAATCGCATCGATAGCTTTCTCCAAAACCTGTGGACAACTTCTCAAGTTGTCCACCCGCGCCACATGGCTGTTACAAACCCCAGCGTAGCCTCCCGCGCATGCAACCGCCCGTCTTCGCGCGAAGATGACCGGGCGGTTCCTTCCAGGGAGACCCAGATGAAGCGTAATGACATTATCCAAAGCCCCGAACACGGCAATAAGGCCGAAGCGTTTGAGGCCTTTGATGACATCCCCACCAACCCCAATCTTAGCAACACCATCGGCGATGTGATCAACCGCCGCTATGGCCGCCGCGATGTGCTGCGCGGCTCGCTTGCTGTGGCCGCGACCACCGCGCTGTTCGGCACCACCGCCATGACCGCACCGCGTCAGGCTCATGCCGGTGGCCATGCCGCCGACCGTTACGCATTCGATGAGCTGACTTGGGGCAATGATGTCAATCACCACATCGCCGATGGCTATGTTGCGGATATCCTGATCCGTTGGGGCGATCCGATCTTCCCCGGCGTGGGTGAGTTCGACCCGCAGAACCAAACCGTCGAAGGCCAGTTGCAGCGCTTTGGCTACAACAACGATTATGTTGGCTTCCTGGAGTTGGAAGACGGCCGTGGCATCCTGTGTGTGAACCACGAATACACCAATGAAGAGGTGATGTTCCCCGGCCTTGGCCGGCAAGACCGCGCCGGGTTCGAAGGTATGACCGCCGAGATCGTCGATATCGAAATGGCCGCCCATGGTGGGTCGATCTTCGAGATCGTGAAAGGCACCGATGGCAAATGGTCGGTGGTGTTGGATAGCCAATACAACCGCCGCATCAGCCCGCTGAACACCCATATGACCTTCTCTGGGCCCGCTGCTGGCCATCCGCGGATGCAGACCAGCGCCGACCCGACTGGCATGGATGTCATCGGCACCATCAACAATTGCGCCGGCGGCATGACTGCCTGGGGCACCTATCTGATGGCCGAAGAAAACTTCCACGGGTACTTCTGGACCGATGTGGTGGATGGCGATGGCGACCCGGATGTGTCGGCGCAGGCCGAAGCGGCTTCGATGCAGCGTTATGGTACGCCAGGGCGTTGGTATGCCTGGGGGCAGTATCATGACCGTTTCAACATCGATGTGGAGCCGAATGAGCCCAACCGCTTTGGCTGGATCGTCGAGGTTGACCCGATGGACCCGACCTCGACGCCGGTTAAACACACCGCTCTGGGCCGCTTCCGCCACGAAGGCGCGGAATCGACCGTGGCCGATGATGGGCGCGTGGTGCTCTACTCGGGCGATGATAACCGCTTTGACTATGTTTATAAGTTCGTCTCGGCGGGCACGGTTTCCGATGACCGCGCGGCGAACATGCAGCTTTTGTCCGAGGGCACGCTTTATGTCGCCAAATACAGCGACGATGGCTCTTACGAATGGTTGCCGCTGGTCTATGGCGAAGGTCCGTTGACCGAAGCCAACGGGTTCAGCAGCCAGGCCGATGTGATGATCGACACCCGTTTGGCCGCCGACCTTTTGGAAGCGACCCCGATGGATCGCCCCGAAGATATCGAGCCGCGCGGCGATGGGGCGGTCATGGTCATGCTGACCAACAACTCGCGCCGGACGGCTGAACAGGTCGACGCCGTGAACCCGCGCCCCGAAAGCCGTTTTGGCCATATCCTGCAAATGAATGAAGCTGGTGGGGATCACACCGCGCTGTCGGGCACCTGGGACATTCTGGTGCAATGCGGCGACCCAACCATTGAAGAGGTTGGTGCGGTTTGGAACCCCGAAACCTCGGAAAATGGCTGGTTCGGCTCGCCCGATAACTGCGCCTTCGACTCGACCGGGCGGCTTTGGATTTCGACCGACCAGGGTTCGGGCTGGGGCCGCACCGGCAAATCGGATGGCCTGTATTCGTTGGAGACCGAGGGTGAGCTACGTGGGCATTCCAAGCTCTTCTTCCGCTGCCCTGTGGGTGGGGAGCTTTGTGGCCCCTACTTCGCCGACAATGACCAAACGCTGTTCCTGGCCGTGCAGCATCCGGGCACTGATGGCACCAGCGATTTCGCTGGGTTCGAGCGTAACTCGACCTTCGAAGACCCGGCCACCCGCTGGCCCGATTTCGCCGCCGGTATGCCACCGCGCCCCTCGGTGGTTGTGGTCACCAAAGAAGGTGGCGGCCCGATCGCGGTCTAAGTCGATCCCCGGTATCCAGGCAGTCTTCCCCCCCGAAGGCACCCCGCTGCCTGGGTACATCACAAGAAAGGCCCCGTGCATCGCGCGGGGCCTTTTGCTTGCCGGCCCAAGGGCCGCAATTGGAGTGTCGATCTTTTAGCCCGTGAGCGTGATGCCATAAGCGACCGCCCCTGTGACCAGGCGCAGGGTTTGTCGGGCCAAGGGGGTGCCGTTTTTGGCATAGGCGGTGCGCACCAGAACCAGCAACCCGGTATGCCGATCAACCGCCAGTGCCACAGAATCGCCCATGCTGGTGACAGAGGCGCTAAGCTGATCATCCATGCGGGCGACCGAATGGCCCAAGGTGGCCAGCAAATCGGCCAGGCTCAACGGTGCATCCTCGGCCAAAGCCGGTGCCAGTGCCTCGGGCAGGACGGTTTCTTCTAAACCAACCCGGGCGGAGCCGAGCCTGAGCGTGCGTTCCAGATTGGACAAGCGCGTCGTGCCGAAAAGCGCGGTTTCATCGCTGCTTGCGCCACGGGTTGTGGCGTGGGATCGGAAGGTTTCGATATCGGCGGGCTGGCCATCGGCGCCGAGCAAGCGATCAAATCCAATCGCGCTGCCGGATGTGGTTGGCGTGGCGGCACTGGGGTCGGCCACAATCGTGCCGCGGCCCGGCTTTCGGTGCAAAAGCCCCATACCTTCCAGCGTGATCAGTGCTCGGCGCATGGTGCCTTGGCTGACGCCAAATTCGTCCGCCAGGCCAAATTCGTTCGGCAGACGCAGCCCCGGTTCCCATTCCCCCGACCGGATGCGGCGGATCATTTCGGTTTCGGCAGCTTTATAGAGCGGCACACGTGCCATGGTCTTCTATCCCCTTGTGTCCGCAGACAAACCTAATGCAAGAGCCCTGGTCAATTCAGATGCTCGATTAATCGTGCATGGCGATCAAAAGCTTTGATGAGTGCCCCAAGATTAGGCAAATCGACCCCTTCAAGCATCGGGATCATCTTGCGGAAGGCATCGCCCGTGCCAATCGCATCCCCGATGGCGGTGTGCCTGTCCTTCTCAGGAATCACGATGCGCAACCGGTCACAGAGTGCATCCAGCGTGTGTTCCGCCGACTGACCATAGAGAATGGCCGAGCACAGGACGGTATCAAGGATCGGCTGATCAAACCGCTTGCCGATCTCGCGTTCACGCCGTCTGAGAAAGGCCATGTCAAAGGGCGCGTTATGGGCGACCAACACGCATCCTTCGGCAAAGGTATGAAACCGGGTCAGCGCTTCGGCCACGTCCGGCGCATCGGCCACCATTTCATTGGTGATATGATGCACCTCGGTTGAGGCGGCTGGGATGGTACGGCCGGGGTTCACCAGCAGGTCGAACCGCTCACTGTCGATCAGTTTGCCATTCACCACGCGCACAGCGGCGATCTGACAAATCTCATCCACCTGCGGGTTCAGCCCGGTGGTTTCGGTGTCAAAGACCACAAAGCTGAGGGACGATAGGGCTGCCTCGGCCAAATCCTCGGGCAGGGCCGCGTTCAACAGGTCGAAATCATACATCACCGTGCGCACCAGCCCGGGGGCCAGCGCTCTGGCGCGGGGCAGCGTAAATCGAATGGCCGCGTGTTTGGGGCCAGCCGGCTCGACATGCGCCGCGCTGCCATGGCAGAGCAGCACATCCGCGCCGGTAAACCCGCTCATCCCTGGCGCAAGCGGCGCAGTGAGCCAATCTACCAGCCCGGCCTCGGTCAAATCGGCGCCTTTGGCCTCTAGGCTCAGGACGACCTCATCGGCACCTTCCGAGGCCAACTTAAGCGTCAACTCGGATGCGCCATCGGTGGTCCAATCCAAGGCCAGCCGCTCCAGCATCCGGGTGATGGCGAAGCCATCGCATCGTAGTGTGGTATCGCTGAGCGATCGGGTGATCTCGATCCCTTTGCGCGACAGTCGTGCCGCCAAACCCGCGCCCAGATCATCGGCGCTCAGCGCTTCCATCGGCCACCAGGCGGTATCGGTCGCGGCTTTGCGGGCGCTGGTTTCCTCTAACAGCGCTTGGAAATCGGTCTTTGACGTGCCGTCGGGCAGGTCGGGTAAGACCTTGGCGGCACCTTCCACCAGTTGGTTCAACAAATGCGCGCGTTCGGCGTGGATACCCAAATCGCTGCTCACATCGCGCAGGGTCAGGACATAGCCTGGCCGATCGGTTTCCTGACCCTCCAACCGCAATAGTCGCATCCGCGCCTCTAGCAGGCGCGCGCCGGTCCGTGTGGTGACCAGGATATCCGTGCCCTCATCCGCGTCGCGTTCGGCCAGGCGATCATAGGCTTGGAAAATGGGCCCCATGCGCAGCAGGCCCATGACGGGCCGACCCAGGCCTAGCGCCTCGGTTTCGCCCAGGATTTCGCGGCTATGGCCGTTGTAAAGCGCGATGGTGTGGGCGGGCGTGCAGAACATGACGCCATCGGGCACTTCGGCCAGCAACGTTTCGAGCCGGGTCTTTTCGCTGGTAAGTTGCGCGGTTTCGCGCCCGACGGCCAAGGCCATGGCGTTGCGCGTTTCGGTCAGGTTGGAGGCGACGGCAGCCGCAGCCGGGGCCAGATCGCCCAGATAGCGCGCCGTGCCATGGTCAATGCCATCTTCCACATCGGCATGGGCGCGGGCACGCATCTCGGCCGCCAGGCGTTCGACCGGACGGGCCACGTTTTCATCAAACAGCACCCAAATCCAGGTTGTCAGTCCGACAATGGCGATGACGGCCACCACGCCTGCGATCAAGAAGGAACTAAGCGCGTGGTCTTCGCCCAGGCGCATATAGCCCAAGGTGAGGCCGCCGATGACCAGGGCCGAACCGCCCAGGGCCAGAAGGGCAAAGAATAAGAATATGCGCAGGCGCAGACTAAGATGGCTGAACATCGCGTGGGGCCTCCTCCTTGCCCCGGATGGATTGGCTGTTGCTCAAAACGGTCGCGCAGCGTTCAAAGCAAAGCCGTTGGCTAGCTGCCCGTGGCCTCCCCACCACAGACGGATTGTAAGATTGGGTCGTCGGTTGCCGCGTCGATCCACGGGGCGTTCACCGGCACGCCGTCATCGGCAAATTCGGTATCTGTCCGAATTTCGGCCCGCCGACCAAGATCGCAGTCGATCAGGCTGGGCAGGATCATCTGCGGTTGCCAGCGTTCTTGACGGCGCAGTTGCACCACCAGGATGCCCGACCCGGTGGCAGTTTCCACCGTCTCTGCGGGCGAGAAGCTGATGAAGCCACGCACCCAGGGTTCCACGAAGGTCCAGGGCTGATACCAGGCTTGCTGTCTCCGCTCTGAGATCACGATTGTGTCTTCGGGCATGGTTCTCAGTACGTTGGGGTACCAGCCATATTCCTGGCTCACCGTTGCGACGATCATCGCAAGTCCGGCGCAGATCGGGATAATGCCCTTGGGCAGACGCTTGCGCGTCAGATGCCTGAGCGCGAGGCCAACACCGGCGCCCGCGACACCGGCGACAAAGGCTGCAAGAAGAGTCCAAAACATCTGTGGCGTCGTCCGTTCAGTTCAGATACCCGCCGCGTGACCCGGCGGCGGATTGCATGGTTTTGATGACCACAAACGCATCGCGCAAATGGCTGCGTTCAAAGTCGCTCAGATCACTGGGGGCCATGAAGTTATCTGGCTTCTCACCGCGTTTGATCAGCGTGGCTTGGTGCTCCAGCCGGGCCTCGGCGATCATGTCATAGGCATCCAGCAGATCGCGTCCACCGGCGGGCGAAACGGTCTGGGTGTCAATCGCTGCCAGCAATCGCGCGCGTGTATTTGCGGCGGTCAGCTTGCCTTGCAGCGCATAGATGCGGCCCAAATCCACGACGGGCACAACACCGTTCATCTTCATGTCGATGGTGTTCTTATGTTCGCCCGAACGCACGGTGGCAAAGCCGCGGAACATGCCCAGGGGCGGCGCGTGTTTCAGCGAATTGGCGATCATATGGGCCACGAAAATCGAGTTTGAGGCGGCTGCTTTGAGCGTTTCCTCTTGCAGGTCGGAAAACAGCGCCTCCTCGCCGCCGATCGGGCGCAGATCGAACATGACCGAGGCCAGCATCTGCGCTTCGGGGTTGGGGGTGCCGATCCAGCCACGGAAATACTCGCGCCAGACCCGCAGCGGCTGTCGCCATTGCGGGTTGGTGGCCATCATATCGCCGGGGCAGTAGAAATACCCCGCTTCGTCCAACCCATCCGAGACGAATTTGGCCAGTGCGGCGAAGTAGGCGTCATCTGCTTCGGTCGCGGCGTCATCCAGGATCAGACAATTGTCTTGGTCGCTGACGCCGGTCTGTTCCTGCCGCCCCTGGCTGCCGCAGGCCAACCAAAGATAGGGCACCGGCGGGGGGCCAAGCTTTTCCTCGGCCAAGGCCAGCAACCGTCGGGTTGTGGCATCCCCGATATCAGTGATCAGCCGTGTGACCACCTGATGTGGGTTTTGTGCGCTGACCAGTTGCACCAAAAGCTCGGGGATATTGCCGACAATCTTGGCCAAAACGGCGCTGTCGCTGGCTGAGGCAATATCTTGGATCAATGCAGCGGAAGAGGTCGCCTGGAACCGCGTCAGGTCGGTTTGGGTCAGGATGCCCACCAGATCGCCCGCTTCGACAACGGGCATATGGGTAATGCCCTTTTCGACCATCGTGTGCAGCACATCGGCGACCAAGGATGTTGGGGCCAGGGTGATCGGATCGGCGGTCATGATCTGACTGACCGGGGTGCTGGGCGGCAGACCCTCTGCCACCGCGCGGGAGGTGATATCGCCCGTGGTCAGGATACCGCGCACCGATTTTCCTTCGGCTGCGATGATGCAGGACACGTGGATTTCGCGCATCTTCTTGGCGGCGTCGATCAGCGGCGTGTTGGGCAGGCAGGTCAGCGGATTGGGCGTCATCAAATCGCTGAGCGCCATGGTCGTGATGTCTTGCTTGCGCGCGGCGGTCGGGCGTGTGCGGGTGAAAAACCTCAGGACAGCGGGGTGGTCTTTCACCAGTTGATGAAAGGTCGCCGCCGGGACTTTCAGCAAGGTCGTGGCGTCTGCGGCTGTGGCGGTGACCGGCGCGATGCCGTCGCGCGTCAGCCCGCGTTCACCAAAGGAATTCTTCGGGCCCAGGATCGACAAAAGCTCCCCACTGGCATCGGTGATTTCGACCTGGCCGGTGACGATAATGCAAAGATCGGTGACCGGTTTGCCAAGCTCGTAAATCACCTCACCCGCCGCAACCTCACCCATGCTGATTTCGGTCGCCAGCTTGGCCCGCTCATCTTCTGACAGGCTGTCATAAGGGTGGCTTTGGGCCAGAATGGAAAGGATGTCGGTGCTCATGAGGGCATACCCGGTAAGAAAAAGCGCACCCCGGAAGGTTCGGGATGCGCCTGGGTTTTGGCCAGAGCCCGCTTTGTCGCAGGCTCTGGGGGAAGGCTCATCCCTTAGTGGTCGACGGCTGCGCCAGCGCCACGCGGGATCCGCACGCTTTCCACGAGATCCTGGATCTCTTTCGGGGGCGCTGCGGTTGCGTTCGAGACCAGATAGGCAACTGCGAAGTTGAACAGTGCGCCGATCGGGCCAAAGTGTGTCGGCGGGATGCCGAACAGGTACTGGCTGCTATCCAGCATTGCCGTGCCCGGGATGAAGAACCAGCCCAGGTACAGGAACAGGTACAGACAGGTCGAGATCAGACCAGCCAGCATACCCGCAACCGCGCCAGCCGAGTTCATCCGTTTGGAGAAGATCCCCATCATCAGAACCGGGAAGAGCGATGCTGCCGCAAGACCGAAGGCCAGAGCCACGGTTTGCGCCGCGAAACCCGGCGGGTTCAGCGCCAGAAGCGTTGCCACGATAATCGCGACGATCATCGAAATCCGTGCTGCCAGAAGCTCGCCCTTTTCGGTGAGCGCCGGGTTGATCACCGACTTGATGAGATCGTGCGAGATCGCCGAAGAGATCGCCAGAAGCAGACCTGCCGCAGTGGACAGGGCGGCTGCCAGGCCACCCGCAGCGATCAGACCGATCACCCAGGGCGGAAGTTGTGCAATCTCGGGGTTCGCCAGCACAAGGATGTCACGGTTGAAGGTGACAAGCTCGTTGCCTTCCAGACCACGTTCCGCTGCGAAGGCCTGACCGGCTTCGGAGTTTTCGTTGTAGTACTGGATGCGACCGTCGCCGTTCTTGTCTTCGACCGCCAGCAGGCCGGTGGCCGACCAGGTCTGGAACCAATCAGGAAGGTCTTCTTCCATAATGGCTTCGGCTTGCGGACCTTCGGGCCACAGCGTGGTGGTGATGTTCAGGCGTGCCATGGCACCCACAGCCGGAGCGGTGAGGTACAGCAGCGCGATGAACACCAGTGCCCAACCAGCCGACCAACGCGCGTCAGCCACTTTCGGCACCGTGAAGAAGCGGATGATCACGTGGGGCAGGCCCGCGGTACCGATCATCAGCGACAGGGTGTAAAGCGCCATCAGCCAGGGGTTGGTGGTGGCCGTGTACTCGTTGAAGCCAAGATCGGTCAGCAGACCGTCCAAGGTCACGAGCAGCGGAACACCTGCCTCGACGCCACCGCCGGTACCGCCCACCATGTTGGAGAACAGTCCCAGACCCGGGATCGGGTTGCCGGTCAGCTCCAACGAGATGAAGATCGCCGGGATGGTGTAGGCGATGATCAGCACGCAGTACTGCGCCACCTGCGTGTAGGTGATGCCTTTCATCCCGCCCAACACGGCGTAAACGGCAACCACACAGGATGCGATGATCAGACCCGTGGTGCTTTCCACTTCCAGGAAGCGCGAGAAGGCCACGCCTGCGCCGGTCATCTGACCGATCACGTAGGTGACCGAGATGATGATCAGGCAGATCACGGCCACGATACGGGCTGTCTGGCTGTAGTAGCGGTCGCCAACAAACTCCGGCACGGTGAATTTGCCGAACTTCCGCAGGTACGGTGCCAGCAACATGGCCATAAGCACATAGCCACCGGTCCAGCCCATCAGGAAGAGCGAGTTGTTGTAGCCCACAAAGGCGATCAGGCCGGCCATCGAGATGAACGAAGCTGCCGACATCCAGTCAGCGGCGGTTGCCATCCCGTTGACGACCGGGTTCACACCCCGGCCAGCGGCGTAGAATTCAGATGTGGACCCAGCGCGGGCCCAGATCGCGATACCAAAGTAGAGCGCAAACGACAGCCCCACAAAGATAATGTTGATAACTGTTTGATCCATGGTTCGGTCTGTCCCTTACTCGTCCACGCCATGGTCTTGATCGATCTTGTTCATGCGCCAAGCGTAGAAGAAGATCAGGACCAAGAAGACGAGGATCGATCCCTGCTGGGCAAACCAGAAGCCCAGGTCCGTCCCGCCCACCGCGATGCCGCTGATCAGCGGACGCAGCAGAATTGCGAAGCCATACGATGCAAGCGCCCAGATCACCAAGCAGATGGTGACAAGGCGAATGTTCGCAGACCAGTACGCGTTGTTGTCAGAATTTTCTGCCATTCTGTACTCCCTTCGAAGGTTCTTGCCTGTCGGCCCCTCCTTGGTCCGACCTGCAAACATCCACCGGCCCGCCCTTATTCTGGGCGGGCCGGCGAATTCGGTTAAGCGTCCGTAAGCGGGCTTACGATCGCGTTCATGGCGCCCGCAATCTGGCCGATCTCGCCCATGGCGGGGATTTCGGTCAGGGTGCCGCGGGCGGCGTAGTAATCAATCAGCGGTGCGGTATCGGCGTGATAGGCCGACAGGCGCGTGCGCACGGTTTCCGCATTGTCATCGGCGCGGCGCTTCATCTCGGTGCCGCCGCATTTGTCGCAAACACCTTCGATGGTCGGGCGCTTGAAGCTATCGTGATAGCCTTCGCCGCAATTGGCGCAGGTGTAGCGGCCTGAAACCCGCTCGACCATCGCCTCATCATCGACCTTCAGGCTGATCACGGCGTCAATCTGCTGACTGCGCTCGGCCAGAAGCTCATCCAACGCTTCGGCTTGGGCGGCGGTACGTGGAAAACCATCCAGGATGGTGCCCACAGCAACGTCGGGCTGATCTAAACGTTCGCGCAAAACAGCCAGGACGATCTCGTCCGAAACAAGCTCGCCCTTTTCCATCACGGCCTTGGCGGCCAACCCAGCTTCGGTGCCGGCGGCAACCGCGCCGCGCAGCAGATCACCGGTGGACAGCTGAACAAGGCCAAAGCGTTCTTCGAGCATCCGGGCTTGGGTGCCCTTGCCCGCGCCCGGAGGCCCAAGCAAGATCAGGTTGACGGCGCGAGTGGCGGTGTCGAGGTCTTTCATCGCACCGCTCACTTATTGGCCCGGTTTTCGATCAACTCATCCACGACCGACGGATCGGCCAGGGTCGAGGTGTCGCCCAAGCTACCAAAATCATTCTCGGCGATCTTACGCAGGATGCGGCGCATGATCTTGCCCGAACGGGTCTTGGGCAGGCCGGGGGCCCACTGGATGACATCGGGCTTGGCGATCGGGCCAATCTCCTGACGAACCCAGTCGCTGAGGGTCTTTTTTAGCTCATCCGAGGGCTCTTCGTCATTCATCAGTGTGACGTAGCAGTAGATGCCCTGACCCTTGACCGGGTGCGGGTAACCGACAACGGCGGCTTCCGACACGGTTTCATGGGCGACCAGCGCGCTTTCAACCTCTGCGGTGCCCATGCGGTGGCCCGACACATTGATAACGTCATCGACGCGACCGGTGATCCAGTACTCACCATCTTCGTCGCGGCGGCAGCCATCGCCCGAGAAATAATAGCCTTTGTAGTCGCTGAAATAGGTTTTCACGAAGCGATCATGGTCGCCCCAGACCGTGCGCATCTGGCCCGGCCAGCTGTCTTTCAGGACCAAGACGCCTTCGACATCATTGCCTTCGATGATCTCACCCGAGGTCGGCTCTAGCACCAGCGGTTGCACGCCGAAGAAGGGGCGTTGCGCTGCGCCGGGCTTCAGTTTGTGGGCGCCGGGCAGCGGCGTCATCATGTGACCACCGGTTTCGGTTTGCCACCAGGTATCGACGATGGGGCAACGGCCCTTGCCGACATTTTCGTTGTACCAGTTCCAGGCTTCGGGGTTGATGTTTTCCCCCACGGTCCCAAGCAGTTTCAGCGAGGACAGATCGTATTTCTCGACAAAGCTGGTGCCCTTGCCCATCAGCGCGCGGATTGCCGTCGGCGCGGTGTAGAACTGGTTCACCTTGTGCTTTTCGCAAACCTGCCAGAAACGCCCGGCATCGGGATAGGTCGGCACACCTTCGAACATCAGCGTGGTCGCACCATTGGCCAGCGGGCCATAGACGATATAGCTGTGCCCGGTCACCCAACCGACATCTGCGGTACACCAGAAGATGTCACCATCATGATAGTCGAAGCTGTATTGATGCGTCATCGAGGCGTAGACGAGATAGCCGCCGGTGGTATGCACCACGCCTTTGGGCTGGCCAGTCGAGCCGGAGGTGTAAAGGATGAAGAGCGGGTCTTCGGCGCCCATTTCTTCGGGCGGGCAGTCCGAACTGACCCGGCTGGCCACGTCATCATACCAGATGTCGCGCCCGCCAACCCAGGCGACCTGCTCACCGGTGCGCTTGACCACCAGGCATTTTGTGTCGAGCACATTGTGCAGCAGCGCCTTGTTCACGTTGTCTTTTAGCTCGGTCACGCGACCGCCGCGTGGTGCGCCATCAGCGGTGATGACCAGCTTGGCACCAGAACCGTTGATCCGGGCTGCCAGCGCGTCGGCTGAGAAGCCGGCAAAGACGATGGAGTGGATCGCGCCAATGCGCGTACAGGCCAGCATCGCATAGGCGGCTTCGGGGATCATCGGTAGATAAAGAACAACCCGGTCGCCTTTGCCGACGCCGCAATCTTTCAGCACATTGGCGAAGGTGCCGACCTTTTCGGCCAGCTCATTATAGGTGATGTGCTGAGCTTCGTCGGTGGGTTCGTCGGGCTCGAAGATGATCGCGGTTTGATCGCCGCGGGTGGCCAAGTGCCGGTCGATGCAGTTGGCCGACACGTTCAGCGTGCCGTCTTCGAACCACTTCACATGTACATCGTCATGGGCAAAAGAGGTGTCTTTCACCTTGGTGAAGGGTTTGATCCAATCGATGCGTTTGCCGTGTTCGCCCCAAAACGCCTCGGGGTCAGCCACGGATGCGGCATACATCGCCTCATAGGTCGCGGTGTCGATATGGGCATCGGCCAAAAGCGCGGGGAATGCTTGGGTGTCCTCGGGCAAGATCGTCTCTCCCAGTTAGCTGGCACACGAAAGCCGGGCGCGAACCCAAGCCATTGACTCGCGTGGTGTGCATGACATGCCCGGGGCCGGTACGGACAACCGGTGGGCGTCGGTGCCCCGATGGGGCGATGAAGTGTTGGTTAGCCTCCCCCAACCTGACCCTTGCGCAACTTTCCGGAGAATGCGGCCCCTGTCCTCCGCCGCGGTTCTCCCTCGGGCTGCGCCCGGTCTAAACATGCCGTCTGCATGGTTAACCAACGCAAAGGGCATGGGCAGAAGATGACAGGCTTGCTGTCAATTCAGAACATCTTCCGCAAAGGATTGAGTTTTTCTGTAAACGAATTTCACGAAGCGATGCAGAAATTGTAAATAAGTTTACCACAATCACGTGAGTGCTTTATTTTAAAGGAGGATTTCCCGCGACCATTTTCACCGGCGTGGCGGGCTGACGCACCAATATTCTGCGATGCAGCATCGTTTTGAAATCATCTTGCGGTTGAATCGTCTGATTTTGCACTCGGCCAATCGCAGAATCGCCCTAAGGCAGGCCCCGTGCTTGCGCAATGACATTGACGCCCATTTGCTTCAACAGATGCACATAATCCAGCGGCACCCGGTCCTCGGCAATCGTGCCGTCGATGCAGCGACGGAAATCCGTCACCCGCAAGGTCAAAGGCAAATCGGCGGCGGTGAAACCAACCTGGGGTCACGATCTCCTAACGCTTACTCCAGAATCTCGAAAGTCTTGCCCAGCCACGGCCATTGCGCCGCGCCGGGTTGCGCAAAATGCTCGTCGATCAGGGCGCGGGCCAGTTCGGCGATTTGTGCCGGTATTTCGGCGGACCAATCATCGGTCGCAAACAATACGATGGTCCGGGCGATGGGTGCGCCGGGCAAGGGATGGGCCTCAATTGCATCACCAAAGCGTCCCGCTCGCAGCAGGCTAAGCGGGGTCGTGATCGTCCAGCCCGTGCCACTGGCCACCAAAGCGCTGATGGATTGGTTCGAATCCATCTCGAAGCGGCGCGGCGGGGCTAGCCCGGCTTGGCCCAGATACGCTTCGATCTGCTGGCCCATGATCTGATCCTGATCGCGCCGCAGCAGTGGCAACTCGCTCAGACCTGACAACCCGCTCGACACGTCCAAACCCTTGGGCACCGCCAGAATGTAGGGATCGCGCAGCAGCGGAAACACACGTGTGCCAGATGGATCGACGTTGCCTGCGGCACAGATGGCGATATCGAGCTCCCGACGTGCGATTTGGCCCTGCAGATTATGGCTCGCCCCGGTTTGCAGCCGAAACGCGCATTGTGACATCGTTTCGGCCAGCCGTGTGGCCATCAGCGGCGTCACCTCGTTTTCGAGATCCTCGATCACCCCAAGCGACAAGGCGGACAACTCGCTCAGATCAAGCGCCGTCAAACCACGTTGCCCCACGCGCAGCGCCTGCAGCGCCGCCTCCGCGCGGGTCAGAAATTGTTTGCCCGCGGGCGTCAGAATCATCGGCCGGCGTGAGTGATCCACCAGGTCCGCGCCCAAGGCCTGTGCCAAGTTCTTCAATTGCTGCGAGACTGCAGGCGCGCTCATTTGCATCTGCTCGGCTGTCGCCGCGACCGAGCCTGTGCGGGCAAGGGTTTCGAAAACCTCCAACCCTTTCAGCGTTATGCCTTTGAGCAATGGGTCCGCCATGTCAGGCCGTCACAATCTGTTCGAGCAGATCGCTCGACATATCGATATCGGTGAGCGATGGCAGTGGCGGCGCGGCGTGCCAAAGATCCGCGGACAAAGCCGCTGGCCCGGCCATTTGCGGATCCCAGGCGATAAGCCAGGCCTGGTGCGAGGCCGCGCTGGAAAACGGATCATCTAACTGATCGGCGGTTGCCGCGAACAAAGACATCGCCGCGCCAAAGCCATTGGGTGTCAGGGACCGAGGTCTGGGATCGTCAGGATGCGAAAAGCGGCCCGGACCCTGGGCTGAAAACCCCATGGCCAAAAGGCCTGCCCGCGCCAGGGGGGCAAGCGTTGTGTGCATAGATCCGGGCGCGCTGGCCTGATCCAAACGCAACATGGCCAATCCGTTTTGGCGGGTCAGCGCGATAAAATCCTCCTGCGCCACCGCCAAGGCGGGTGTGGCAAACCCTTGATGTGCGTTGACCGTTAGGATGCCAGGCGAGGAATGACTTAACGCTGGCGCGGCATCATGGGCCAGTTTGCCATATCGGATCAGTCGCAGGTCGCGCAGCAGCGCATCAAACCCATTGTGGCGCTCGCCAGCTGCCTCAGCGGCGGTGACCTCGGCTGCCACATTCTCTGCAATGGCGGGTGCAACGCTTGCGCGTACCAGGCAATCCCGTGCCAGGGCCTCGATCTCGGGCAAGCTTAGTGTTTCGGTCATGACCGGCAGTCTTCGCCGCCCGGCGCGCACCCGTCAATCCCGCCGGTGTCGGCGCCGCGTCATCCTTCGAGCACCAGTTGCGGAAATCGCCTGCCGGTTTCGCGGATTGCATTCGCCAAACGCTCATAGGCCGGACCGGCCCCCGACGCGCCTCGCCAGACCAATCCGATGGAACGTGCAAAGCGCCGCCCAAGATAGGGGCGCACCACCACGTCGCGCGCCCGGCCCGCGATTTCAGATTCGACATAGAGTGCCGGCAAAAACGTCAGCCCCATCCCCATTGCCACCATCTGCCGCAAGGCATCTAGCGACGTGCCTTCATAGTCGCGTGACAGATGCGCGCCGGTTTCGACGCAAAGCGCCGAGATTTGGTCATGCAGCGTGTAAGATGGGGACAGGGATAGGATCGTTTGGTCCGTCAGATCCTTGGCGTTAAGCGTTTCTTTCTTGGACAGCGGATGTTCGGCTGGCAAGGCCACGGATAAAGGTTCGCGGAACAGACGCGCCACTGACAGGGTGGCCCCCGAAACGGGCAGTTGGGTCAGGATCAGGTCATGCACCCCATCGCCCAATTCGCGCAACAGATCACGCGGTGCGGCCTCTCGGATATAAAGCCTGAGATCGGGGTGGGATCGGTGCAGATCGCCCACAACGTGGGGCATCAAATAGGGGCCCAACGTGGCCGAGGTGCCCAGCCGGATGGTGCCACCCAGCCCTGACTGCAGGGTGACAGACAGGTCCAAGATGCCTTGCGTGGCATCCAGGATATCCCGCGCGCGTCTGGCGACCTCACGACCCGACAGGGTGAGGCGCACCGGACCGCGACCACGTTCAACCAGGGTCAGGCCAAGAGCCTCCTCCAACGTTTTTATCTGAACGGAAAGAGAGGGTTGAGAGATGCCACAGCTTTCCGCCGCCTCGCGAAAATGCTGCGTTTCTTCTAGCGCAATCAGATAGCGTAGCTGACGTAAGGTGAGGGGCGGGACGGAAATAGGCATGGCAGTGATATAGTTTTTTCCAATCGAAAGAAAAAGGCCTATCTGCTTTTTCCTATGCCTCGACTCGGCTACATATGAAGGACCAAGAAATCGACAGGACGTGGGCACGCGCGTGCTGTTGAAGGTGGCCTTGCCGAGCTGGTGGTTGTCCCTTCCAGCGCTCACGGACCTGCAAGCTCACCAACCCGGATGGGATCAGTGTGGCCCCTGCCGTCAGCTACCCTGACCCATCCGGTTCTTGGATTTCAACGCTCCGATCAGAAACGTCTCTGACTGCTGTTGCGCTAATCGATGACCGTAACCTCAGGTGCGGTGCGCCGCAGGATTGCGCGCAGGGTTTGGGCCAATTCGCCATAATCCGCCGCGCGGACGGCCCGCCGCCGCCACAC
Organism: Paracoccaceae bacterium; assembly: GCA_965229695.1. GTDB lineage: Bacteria > Pseudomonadota > Alphaproteobacteria > Rhodobacterales > Rhodobacteraceae > JANSYL01. Next base: position 1,157,618 of record OZ245921.1, on the reverse strand, counting down.
CATGCCCACGGTCCGAAAGGGCTGTGGCCCTTCGAGCGGGCGGGCGGTGACCAGCGTGTTGGGCCGAACCTCTGATCGGATATAAAGCGCGGGCAGCAGAGAAATACCCAAGCCCATCGCCACCATTTGGCGGATCGTATCGAGTGAGGTGGCGCCGTAATCCAAACTCAGATTGGCACCCGTCGCTTCGCATATCTGGCGCACTTCCTCGTGTAGCTTGTGGCCAGGTTCCAGCGTCAGCAACGTTTCCCCAGCCAATTGCGCGCGCGGGATGCGTGCGGGTTGGCTAAGCGCGTGATCGGTTGGGGTGACGACCAGCAGCGGCTCGCGAAACAGACGCGCATCTTCGAAATCGCCGCCCTTTGCAGGCAGGGGAAAGAACAAAAGATCAAGCGCGCCGTCTTCCAGGCGCGATTGCAGGTCAGCGGCCAGGCCTTCGCGGACATAAAGCTTCAGCTCGGGGTGCGCGGCGTGCAAATCGGGGATCACCAAAGGCAACAAATAAGAGCCAAGCGATTGCACGACGCCGACGCGGATTGTTCCGGTTAAGGCGGATTGGCCGCGCCGCGCGAGTTCAACGATATCGTTGACATCGCGCAGCACCGCACGGGCCCGCGCCGCGATTTCGGTGCCTTCCGGGGTCAGAACCACCCGGGCGCGCGACCGCTCGACCAACTGCACGCCCAGATTGGCCTCCATCGTGGCCAGCTGGGCCGACAGCGTGGGTTGGGTCACATGGCACCGATCCGCCGCCCGCCTGAAATGCAACGTGTCGGCCAAGGCGCAGAGGTATCGAAGCTGCTGCAGGGTCACCATGCATCGACTTATAGATAGAATCTATCAAAAAGGCGATTAGTTTCGATTGGACCAATTGGCCGTCGCTCCCTAGCTCTCCACCGAGTGGTAAAGGTAGGCTCCATGAAGCGTTTTAGGTCAATTCTGGCCGTTCTGACCGAAGAAAGCCTGAGCGAGGTCGCGCTGGAGCGTGCGATCCACCTTGCCAAGCTGAACGGTGCGGCGCTGACCTTGGTCGATGTGATTGACGCAGCCCCGGGCGAACTCGGGCGCCTGATGGCCGCGCTTTCTGGGCGACGCGGGGCCGAGATCGAAGATGATGTGATTGCCTATCACCGCGACCGCCTGACCAAACTGGCCGACCGCGCGCGCAAGGAAGGCGTGGAGGTGACAGAGGCGGTTCTGCAAGGCAGCCCCTTTGTCGAAGTGATCCGTATGGTTCTGCGCGAAGGCCATGACATCGTGATCAAAGGGGCCACGGCTGCCCCCCATGGGCGCGGCGTGATGAAGGGCTTTGACATGCACCTTCTGCGAAAATGCCCTTGCCCGGTCTGGATGCTGATGGGGCCGGGCGATGGCAATTTCGATAATATCCTGGCGACGGTTGACCCTGAACCCACGGGCGACCCGGCGCGTGACCGTCTGGATCGCCTAGTGTTGGATTTGGCCACATCGCTGGCCGAGCGCGACCAGGCCGAGGTCAAGGTGCTGCATGCCTGGCAGTTGAACGAAGAACAGGCTCTGCGCCATGGGCGCTATACCAAGGCCTATGCCGGAGAGGTCGATGTCCTGGTTCAGCGCGAAGCCGAAGCTGCCGAAGATCGGCTGCGTGTCCTGATGGGCGATTACACGCAAGTGTCGCCACAAAAGATCGTGCTGATGAAGGGCCAGCCCGGCGATGTGATTGCCGAGTTTGCCGAAAAGGATGGCACCGATTTGATCGTGATGGGTACGGTTGGCCGGACCGGCGTGTCCGGGTTTGTGATGGGCAACACCGCTGAAACGATCCTCAGCCGCGTGCGCTGTTCCGTCATCGCGGTGAAACCGGATGGTTTTGTTTCACCTGTGACCCTGGAGGCCACGGGTTAAGTCATAGGTGCCGACGGGTGATCGGCATCAAACGTCAACAGCGTCGGCCAGTGGGCCCGCGCAGGAAGAAAGGGTGAGCGAGGGTGGCAAGCACTGGCGCTGAAGTGCCCCGGGTCTATGGCGGCCCGGCGGGCTGGATTTCGGTCGCAATCCCTGCGGCCCTTTTCGCGTTCTTCTTGCAGTTTGTCGGTCCAGTTTCTCAAGGCGATCCAGTGCTCTTGGGGATCGATTGGGTTTCTTCGATGGATATCCGCCTATCGGTGCTGATCGATGGGCTGTCGCTGACATTTGCTTTGCTGATCTCGGGCATCGGCAGTTTGGTCACGCTTTATTCCACCAAGTACTTGGGCAATCACCCGGAATACCCACGATTTGTGCTGTTTTTGATGCTGTTCATGGTGGGTATGTTGGGCCTGGTTTTGGCTGATAACCTGATTGCCCTGTTCGTGTTCTGGGAAATCACCACGATCTCTTCCTACCTTCTGATCGGCTTTTCCTCGGACGAGGCGAAATCACGGCGCTCGGCGCTACAGGCGCTGCTGGTCACCGGCACGGGCGGATTGGCCTTGCTGGCGGGCATGATCCTGCTGGGCAATGTGGCAGGGTCGTTTGAGCTAAGCGTGATCCTGACCCAAGGCGATGTGATCCGCGAGCATCCGCTTTACCTGCCGATCTTGATCCTGTTCTTGGCCGGGGCTTTCACCAAATCGGCGCAGTTCCCGTTCCATTTCTGGCTGCCGAACGCGATGGCGGCACCAACGCCGGTGTCGGCCTATCTGCATTCGGCCACGATGGTGAAAGGCGGCGTCTACCTGATGGCGCGCATGAACCCAGCCTTAGGCGGAACCGAGCCCTGGTTCTGGGCGCTCATCATCGCAGGCGGCTTTACCACCGTCTTTGCCTCGATCCTGGCGATCCGGCAGACCGATATCAAACAGGTCTTGGCCTATACCACGCTGATGGCGCTGGGGGCGTTGACGCTGTTTATCGGCGCGGGAACGGCAGATGCGATCAAGGCCATGATGCTCTTCCTGGTGGTGCATTCGCTTTACAAGGCCGCGCTCTTTTTGATGATCGGCATTGTCGACCATGAAACCGGCACGCGCGAGGCCCCCATCCTGCGCGGGCTTTGGCGGAAAATGCCGCTGACGTTTCTTGGGGGTGCTTTGGCCGCCATTTCCATGGCCGGTATTCCGCCCTTCTTTGGCTTCATCGGGAAAGAGTTCCTGTACAAGGCAGGGTTGGAGATGGAGGTGGCCATGTATTGGATCACCGGCTCGATCTTTGCCGCCTCTGTCCTGATGTTTGCGGCCGCAGGCATCGCAGTGCTGCGCCCGTTCACCGGTCCGCTAGGGGACACGCCCAAACCACCCCATGAAGGGCCCTGGGCGATGTGGATTTGTCCACTGATCCTGGGCGTCTTTTCGCTCGGCTTTGGCCTTGCCCCCGATCTGGCCGAGCTTTGGCTGATCGCGCCGGGCACCTGGGCTGTGTATGGCGACTATAGCTATGCCGTTGATATCTATCTGTTCCGCGAGGTGAACGCGGCCTTTATCCTTTCGCTGATCACCTTTGCTTCGGGCGCAGTGGTCTATGCGATCCACCGCCCGTTGAGGGATTGGTTAGGCCGCGTCTTTGCCGCCAACCCGATCAAGTTCGATCCCGGCTGGGACCGGGTGCTTGACGGGCTCAAGGCGCTTGCCGCCTGGCAGACCGGTATCCTGCAATCGGGCGTTTTGCAGCGCTATATCTTTGTGATCTTCGCCACCTTGGCCATTGGGATGGGTGCCACGATCTACCTGAAGGATGCGCTGAACTTCAGTGTCGATTGGGGGGCGGAATTCGACGGGCTGCTGTTCAAGCATTGGTCGGTGCTGGTCTTTATCACTGCGGGCGCGATCCTGACCGCCTTCACCCAAAGCCGGATGACCGCGATCGCCGCCCTGGGCGTGGTCGGCATCGGGGTCGCGCTGATCTTCATCATGTTCAGCGCGCCCGATGTGGCGATCACGCAGCTTTTGGTCGAAACGCTGGTCGTGGTGCTGGTGGCGGTTGCGATGTTGAAACTGCCCCATCTGGGCCTTGTTCGGTCGCGCAAACGACGGCCCGTGCATGCGGTTTTGGCAGCCGTTGTTGGCACGCTGACAACCGTGGTTCTGGTTGCGGTTTTGCAAAACCCGCTGGATCGCCGCCTAACCGATTACTTCGAGGTCGCAAGCTGGCCCGAGGCCTTCGGCAAGAACATCGTCAACGTGATTTTGGTCGACTTCCGCGCGCTCGACACATTTGGCGAGATTGCTGTGGTCGTGATCGCGGCGCTGGCGGCCTATGCGCTGTTGCGGGGCACCCATTACGGGCGAACCCGCGATGAGGAGGACCGGACATGATGAATTCGATCATCCTCAACGCGGCCACGCGGCTGCTGACGGCGCTTTTGCTGCTGTTCTCGATCTATATGCTTCTGCGCGGTCACAACCTGCCTGGCGGTGGGTTCATCGGCGGGCTGATCGGCGCGACGGGCTTTGTGCTTTATGCCATCGCCCAAGGGGCCGAGGCGACGCGCCGAGCCCTGCATTATGAGCCGCAGAATATCGCCATGATCGGCTTAGGGATCGCGCTTTTTGCGGGTGTTTATGCGGTCTTCTTTGGTGATGCATTCTTCACCGGGCAGTGGTGGTTCATCGGGGATCGCGAAACCGGCGATTACGTCCCGATCAGCTCGGTCCTGGTTTTCGACATTGGGGTATACCTGGTCGTCTTCGGTTCGATCCTGACCCTCGTCCTCGCGCTGGAGGAGGAAGTCTGATGGAATTGCTTGTTGCTATCATGGTTGGGGTTTTGGTTGCGGCTTCGGTCTATCTGATGCTGGCGCGCAATGTGTTGCGGTTCATCTTTGGACTGGTTCTGATTTCGAACGCTGCCAACCTGACGATCTTTGTTTCCGGCCGTCTGACGGCCGCGGCGCCGCCCCTGATCCCTTATGACGCTGACGCACCGGTGGGGGAGGTTGCCAATGCGCTGCCCCAGGCCCTGGTTCTGACGGCGATTGTGATTGGCTTTGGCCTTTTCGCCTTTGCCCTCACGCTGGTTTATCGCACCTACCAAAACCTCGGCACGCTCAACTCTGATGAGATGCGCCTGGCCGAGCCCGAGGAGCCGCAGAAATGAGTTGGGTCCTCGCCGCCCCCATTATCATCCCCTTTGCCACGGCTGTGCTGGCCTTCCTGTTCCGGGGCGGGCCCGAGGGCCGGTGGTTATCGGTGATCGGGTCTTTTGCCCTTTTGATCGCCAGCGGAACCTTGATGGTCGAGGTTTTGCGCGAAGGTGTTGTGGCCGCCCAAATGGGCACATGGGCCGCGCCGTTTGGGATTACCCTAGTGGCCGATCTTTTATCGGCGGTGATGGTGGTGATCACTGGCATTACCGGGCTGGCCGTGGCGGTCTACGCCCTGGCCGATATCGAAGAGCGCAAAGAGCAGCTGGGCTATCACGCCCTGTTTCAGGTGCTTTTGGCTGGCGTCTGCGGCGCGTTCCTGACCGGTGACCTTTTCAACCTCTATGTTTGGTTTGAGGTCATGCTGATCGCCAGCTTTGGTCTGTTGATCCTGGGCGGCCAAAAGATCCAGCTAGACGGCGGCATCAAATATGTGACCCTGAACCTGGTTTCGACCATCCTGTTCTTGTCGGGGGTTGGCCTGCTTTATGGGATGACCGGCACGTTGAACATGGCCGACCTACACTTGGCCGTGCAGCAGGTTGATAACCCTGGGCTGTTGGTCGTGGTTGCCGTGATGTTCATGGTCGCCTTTGGGGTGAAGGCCGCGGTCTTCCCGTTGTTTTTCTGGCTGCCGGCCAGCTACCACACACCAGCTATTTCCGTATCGGCGATTTTTGCGGGGCTGCTGACCAAGGTTGGGGTTTATGCCCTGATGCGGACCTTCACGCTGATCTTCACCACCGATGTGGCCTATACCCATACGATCCTTCTGTGGGTGGCGGGCTTTACCATGGTCACCGGTGTTTTGGGCGCCGCAGCGATGAATGATTTCCGTCGCATCCTAAGCTTTCACATCGTCAGCCAGATTGGCTACATGATCCTGGGCCTGGCGCTTTACACCCCCTTGGCGCTGGTGGGCGCGGTCTTCTACCTCGTGCACCATATCATCGTGAAAGCGAACCTGTTCTTGGTCGCGGGTGTCGCTCAGCGTATCGCCGGGTCGACCGAGTTGGACAAGATCGGCGGGCTTTACAAATACGCGCCCTTCCTTGGGCTTCTGTTCCTGATCCCAGCCTTTTCGCTGGCGGGTTTCCCACCACTTTCGGGCTTTTGGGCAAAATACGTTCTGGTCAAGGCCTCGCTTGATATTGGGGCCTATTGGATCGCGGCGGTAGCCTTGGCTGTCGGGCTTTTGACGATCTATTCCATGACCAAAATCTGGGGCAATGCGTTTTGGAAGCCGCATCCAGCGGGCTTGCAGCCAAAGCTGTCCAGCTTGACCACGAAAGAACGGGCATCGCTTCTAACACCCATTGCCTCGCTGGCCGTGCTAACCTGTATCATCGGGCTCTTCCCCGAGCCTTTCGTGCAGTTTGCAGAACGCTCGGCGGAACAACTGCTGGACCCATCGGCCTATGTCTCGGCTGTATTGGGCCCACAGGATGCGGATGCCTTGGCCGGTGACGGGCTTGCCTTGTTGGAGGGTGGAGAATGATCAACATCGTCACGCTCAATATCGTTTTGGCCATCGCCTGGGCGGCGTTGACCGGCAACATCACCCTCAGCGGGCTGGCCGTTGGGTTCTTGTTCGGCTCGGGCGCGCTTTACATCACGCGCTCCTTGTTCCCAGGCTCCGAACTTTACTTCCGCCGGGTTTGGCGCTGGGCGAAGCTTTTGGTGCTGTTCCTTTACGAGCTGGTCGTCAGTTCGCTTCAGGTGGTTTGGGATGTGCTGACCCCGCAGCATAAATCGCGCCCCGGCATCATCTCGGTCCCCTTGGACGTGAAGGGCGAGATGGAAATCTTGCTGGTGACCAATCTGATCTCACTGACGCCCGGCACCTTGAGCCTGGATGTGACCGAAGATGAAAAGACTCTCTATATCCATGCGATGTTTGCCGATGATCCCGAGGCGATCCGTGAGCAGATCAAAAACGGCATGGAACGTTGGGTGATCGAGGCGATGGAGTAAGCTGATGGACGTATTGAGCACCGCAATCGACGTCTCTTTCGTTTTGGTCATGCTTGGCGTGGCCTTCGCCTTCATCCGCCTCATCATCGGACCAACCCTGCCTGACCGCGTTGTGGCCCTGGATATGATGACCGTTCAGATCGTCAGCTTCTGTGGGCTTTACGCAATCTTGTCGGATGACACGGCTTTTGTGGATGTTGCCATCGTTTTGGCCTTGGTCGGGTTCTTGGCCACGGTTGCATTGGCGCGGTTCGTCGAACGGCGCAGTTTTAGGGGCGGGGCCGAAAGGCCGCCGGAACCCAAAGACACCAAAGGGGAGACGGACAATGGGTGAGATTGTCCTGGTCGTTCTGATCTTGCTTGGTGGGTTCTTCTGTTTTGTCGCAGGCCTTGGGGTGTTGCGCCTGCCCGATGTGCTGATCCGGATGCACGCCTCCACCAAAGCGGGGACTCTGGGATCGGGCCTCGTGATGGGGGCGGTGGCGATCTATTTTGCCGATACAACGACCATCACGCGCGCGGTGGTTGCGATCCTGTTCCTGCTGGTCACGGCCCCGGTGGCCGCCCATATGATCGGACGGGCCGCGTTCAAGGTCGGCGTGCCACTTTGGAAAACCCAGGTTGAGCCAGGCGCGAAAGAGAACCTGGACCGTTGAACGCCAGGTTAAGTCTGAAGGAAATCGTAATGCCCGTCGGGTTTGATCGCACAAGCGGTCAGACGGTCCGAGGACCAAGCCGCCGTATCAAGCGCGATGCGCCCGTCTGACACCGCGGGCTGGTCGAACTCGATATGACCATGCGCCACCCATTGCCCATCGCTGCGCGGCGCGCTGTCAAACTCCGGATGACCCCAAAGCAGAACCCGAGCCGATTGTTGATCCATCGGGCGCATTGGATCGGCCCCGGCATGTACCGCCCATAGATTGCCCGAGGACCAACTAAGCGGCAGACCCGCCAGCCAATCTTTGGTGGGCCCAAGCGCTTTCGCCAGCGCATCGGCGGTGTAACCGAATTGCTCGGGCGTTGCGGCCTCACCGGCGTTTAGGCTGATCCGATAGCTTTCCAGCGTCGCTCGCCCGCCATTGCGCAGCCAGCGTGGGCCGCGCAGCACCGGGTCGGACAGAAAATCCAGCATCATCCGGTCGTGATTGCCCATCAGGCAGGTCACATTTTCCGGGAAATCGCGGGTCAGTTCCTGCAACCGGCTTAGGACGGCGGCGCTGGTTGGCCCGTGATCAACATAATCGCCCAAAAACACCAATTGCGGATCGGCGCTGCCGGTGCCGCCGATATGGGCATCGATCAACTCCAACATCAATTCTAGCAGATCCGCGCGCCCATGCAGGTCGCCCACGAGATAGCAAGCACGGTCGGGTTGCGGCGCATCCCCAGCGGGCGTGCTGGATGCAGTACTGCTGGGCTGCCTGCCAAGAAGGGAGCGAAATCGGTTCAACATACCGCTCAGGTGCGGTGTCAGCCGCCGCTTGGCAAGGGGAAAGATGCGCGCGGCGCGGCTATTCGCGTGCGCGCAACACTTGGGCCGGGCGCGCGGCCAGGGGCCGCCAGGCAAAGGCTAGCCCGGCCAGCAGTGTCGCCAGAGCACCACCCAGGATGATCGCAAAAGCCGACATGGGTTCGAACAAATAGGTGGTTTCCATCACGAATGTCATGACCGCCCAGCCGCCAAGCGCGCCAGCCAAAATCGCCACGCAACCCGCCGCCGCCCCAAGCAGGGCGGAGCGCCAGGCAAAGCTGGCCAAGATGCGCCGGCGCGTCGCCCCCAGGGTTTTCAGGACGGCTGCTTCGAAGACGCGGTTCCGCTCCCCCGCAGCCGCCGCGCCGATCAGCACGATGAACCCGGTGATCAACGTGGCCGCCGCCCCGTAGGAGGTTGCCGCTGCCAGGCTTCGCAGTGCATCGGCCACTTGATCCAACGCATCGCGGACCCGGATCGCGGTGATGTTTGGCGCCTCACCGGCCACATCGCGCAGGATCGCGGCCTCGGCGCTTTCTTCGGCGTAGACCGTGGCGATATGGGTGTGGGGTGCGCCCGCTAGTGCGTTTTGCGACATGGTGAGGATGAAACCAATCCCGGCATTTTCAAAGCTGACCTCGCGCAGGGCGGCGATCCGGGCGGTGATGTCACGGCCAAGGATATTCACGGTGATTTCGTCGCCTACACCAATGCCGATTTCCATCGCTTCTTCGGCGGCGAAGGCGACCAAGGGCGGCCCGTCATAATCATCCGCCCACCAGGCCCCGGCCACAATCTCCTCGGCTGGCGGCGCGGTGGTGGTATAGGTCACGCCCCGGTCGCCTTGGATCACCCAATGATCGCCCGCGAAATCCTGCGCCCGGGTGCCGTTGATTTGGGTGATAATGCCGCGCAGCATCGGGGCGGTTTCGACGCGCGTCACATCCGGGTCACTTTCGACCCGTGCCAGGAACGGGTCGAGCTGGTCCGGCTGAATGTCGACAAAGAAATACGATGGCGCCACGCTGGGCAGGTCACGCTGGATGGCGGCGCGCAGGTTGGAGTCGATCTGACCAACTGCCGCCAGAACCGCCAAACCCAGGCCGAGTGACAGGACGACGCTTGTCGCTTCCGATCCCGGGCCGCCGACCGCGCCAAAGGCAAGGCGCAGGCTGGTGCGCCCGCGCATGAACCGCGCTTTGGCCAGGCGTTTCGCCAAACCCCGCACGCCGCGCGCAGCCAATGCCAGCAGGAACAGCGCACCCAGAATGCCGCCCGCCGCGCCCAAAGCAAGTTGTGGGATGCCCGACAGATACACCGCAACTGTGATCAAGCCACCGGCCAGGCCCGCAACGGCCAAGACATACCCCCAGCGCGGCCAAATCCGCGCCGGCCCCGAGGCGTCACGGAAGAGCGTCGCAGCCCTAACCTGTTCCGTGCGCGCCAGCGGCCAAAGGGTAAAGATCAACGCGGTCAGAAGGCCATAAAGCGCGGCTTCGGCCAGCGGTTCGGGATAGATCGAAAACGCAATCGGGACCGGCAGTTGCGCTGCGATCAACGGGGCAAAGGCCAGCGGCAGCAGCGCGCCCAGCACCAGGCCCAGGGCCACGCCCACCAAGCTCAACAACCCGATTTGCAGGAAATACGCGGCGAAGATCACCTTCGCCTCCGCCCCAAGTGTTTTCAGGGTCGCGATGGTTTCGATCTTGCTTTCCAGATAGGCCCGCACCGCTGCCGATACGCCGACGCCGCCAACGGCCAACCCGGCCAGGCCCACAAGGACCAGAAAGGCCCCGATCCGGTCGATGAAATCTTGCACACCCGGCGCGCCATTGCGCCGGTCACGCCAGCGCATACCGGTGTCTTGGAAACGGGCGTTGGCGTCTGCCTCCAACACCGCCAGGTTCTCCCCCTCCACCAGGTCCAAACGGTATAGGCTTTCGTAAAGGGTGCCGGCGGTCAGCAGGCCCGATCCCTCCAAGCCTTCTAGGGTTACGATGGTGCGCGGCCCAAGGCTGAAGCCCGAAGAAACGCCATCTGGTTCAACCGTCAACTCGGCGCGCAGTTCGAAGGTTTGGGTGCCCAGCGCAAAGGTATCGCCAATCTCCAGCGCCAAACGGTCGATCAGAATTCGATCCATCACCGCACCGGGGTGATCGGTGGTCGCGAGCGCGTCCGCCAGTGGAATGGCGGGGTTCAGCCCGACCTCGCCCACCAGCGGATAGGCAGTGTCGACACCGCGCACTTGGGTTAGGCCGCGTTCGATGCTGCCATCCCGGTTCACCACAACCATTGAGCGGAAATCGACTGTTTCAGACACGGCGATAGCGACCTGGTCCATGAAGGCACGCTCATCGGCATCGGCAAACCGATAGGTAAAGCGCATCTCGGCATCGCCACCCAGGATCACCGCGCCTTCGCGGCTGAGCCCTTCTTGAATGGCGACGCGTACCGTTCCAACCGCCGCGATGGCGGCGACCCCCAGGGCTAGACAGGCCAAGAAGATGCGAAAGCTGCGTAACCCGCCCCGCAGTTCACGCCGAGCGATCCGCCACGCGAGGGAGAGCGTGGCGCTCATTCGGCGGCGTCCTGCAAATCTGCGCTGTCGATCTGCCCATCGCGCAGGCGGATATTCCGGTCACAGCGGGCGGCCAGATCGGGCGCATGGGTGACCAAGATCAGCGTTGCACCGTATCGGTCACGCAAACCAAAAAGCAGATCCATGATCGCCTGACCGTTGGAGCCGTCCAAATTGCCCGTCGGTTCATCGGCCAAAAGAACTTCCGGCCGCGGCGCCACGGCACGGGCCAGCGCCACACGCTGTTGTTCGCCACCGGACATCTGCGCCGGGTAATGATCGGCCCGGTGGTCCAGGCCGACCGCCGCCAACTCGGCCCGCGCACGGTCAAAGGCATTAGCGTGACCGGCCAGCTCCAGCGGCGTTGCGACATTTTCCAAAGCTGTCATTGTTGGAATCAGGTGGAAGGATTGGAAAACCACCCCCATATGATCCCGGCGGAACCGGGCAAGTTGGTCTTCGTTCATGGTGGTCAGGTCGCGCCCCAAGGCATGAACCTGTCCGCCCGTGGCACGCTCCAACCCGCCCATCAGCATGAGGAGAGAGGATTTGCCCGACCCCGACGGCCCCGTCAGTCCAACCGTTTCCCCACGGGCGATCTCAAGCGTGATGCCGTGCAGGATATCGACGCGCCCGGCATTGCCATCCAAGGAAAGCGCCGCATTGCGAAGCGTTAAAACCGGGTCGCTGGGGGGGATCATGAAGAAACGCCTTGGGTCACTTGCTTTCTGGGCATATGGGGCCTTGGGCCGTGTGGGCAAGGTGGCGGCGGCGCTCTTGACGCTTTCGGGCGCTGTTCAGGCGCAGGAGGTCACGATTGCAGCTTTGGGGGACAGCCTGACCCAAGGTTTTGGCCTAAGCCAGGAAGACGGGTTTGTACCGCAGCTTGAAGCTTGGTTGCAGGCTCAAGGCCATGATGTTGCGATCATCAATGCGGGTGTTTCTGGGGACACGACCGCTGGGGGTTTGGCGCGTGTTGGCTGGACCCTGACGCCCGAGGTTGATGCCATGATTGTGGCGCTTGGCGGCAATGACCTACTGCGTGGTCTGCCGCCCGAGGCCAGCCGGGCCAACTTGGATGGGATTTTGGCCGCTGCGGCTGAGGCGGGGGTTGAGGTGCTTTTGATCGGCCTGCAAGCGCCCGGAAACTATGGGCCTGACTGGCAGGCGGCCTTTAATGCGATGTATCCCGAGCTGGCTGAAACGCACGGCACGCTTTACGTCGAAAGTTTTCTTGGCGCGCTGGAAGCCGCCGCCGAGCACGACCCCGCCGCTGTGATGGCGGCTTATATGCAGCCCGATGGCATCCACCCCAATGCGGATGGCGTGGCGCGAATTGTCGAGGCGTTCGGCCCTTCGGTCGAGGCGTTGATCAGCCGGGTGTCGCAACCGTAATCCGGGTGTTGGCCCGGTCGCAGATTTTCGCAAGCTTGGATGGCACGGGCCGATCAGTGATCCAATGATCCAGATCGGAAAGCGAGGCGATCTTGACCGGCGCGGCGCGGTCGAGCTTGCCCAGATCCGCAACCAGGATCACTGACCGCGCTTGCGCGATAATGGCGCGCGATACCCGCACCTCATCGGGGTCGAAATCCAGGATGTCACCATCCAGGTCCAGGGCCGACCCGCCGATAATGGCGAAATCGACCTTGAATTGGCGGATGGTGCCCACCGCCATATCCCCGACCAAGCCGCCATCGGACCGCCTGAGCCGCCCGCCTGTCACGATCACCTCGGCGGTGGGATGCGCGGTCAGGGTTTGGGCCACATTCATATTGTTGGTCACAACCATCAAATCGCGCTTGTCGGCAAAGGCGCGGGCTACAGCCTCGGTCGTGGTGCCGATGTTCAGAAACAGCGATGCCCCATTAGGGACCAAATCGGCGGTGGCCCGCGCGATGGCCTCTTTCGCGGGGGCGTTCAGGCGGCGGCGATCTTCATAGCCCAGATTGATGATGCCCGAGGGCAGCATCGCGCCGCCATGGGTGCGTGCCAGCAATCCGGCTCCGCAAAGATCGGACAGGTCGCGCCGGATGGTCTGCACTGTGACATCGAAGGTCGCGGCCAAGTCATCCACGGTGACACGCCCGGATTGGCGGGCTTGAGAAAGAATATCGGTTTGGCGGTGTGAGATCGTCATGGCCTGCCTATAGCGAAAAAAAACGAACATGAAAATTGACAAAACGAACACAGCGTGACAGCAGATGATCCGAAGCCAAAGCCTGGTTTTGGGGAGAATCTCTATGGCAGCCAGTTACGACCTGTTCGTGATCGGTGGCGGCATCAATGGTGTCGGCATCGCCCGTGATGCGGCCGGGCGTGGGCTATCGGTCTGTCTGGCGGAAATGGAGGATTTGGCGGGCGCGACCAGTTCGGCGTCGACCAAGCTGTTCCATGGCGGTCTGCGCTATCTGGAGTTCTTTGAGTTCAAGCTGGTGCGCCACGCCCTGACCGAAAGGGAGGTGTTGTTGCGCGCGATGCCCCATATCTCTTGGCCGATGCGCTTTGTGCTGCCGCTGTCGCCGGATATGCGGTTTGATAGCTCAACACCAACCTCGCGCATCTTGTCGACGGTCATGCCCTGGATGAAGGGGCGTAGGCCCAATTGGCTGATCCGTTTGGGGTTGTTTCTGTATGACAATATGGGCGGGCGGAAGATTCTGCCTGGCACCTCCAAGCTGGATTTGACGACCGCGCTCGAAGGCGCCCCGCTCGAAGACCGCTTCAAGCTGGCCTATGAGTATTCCGATTGCTGGGTCGAGGATTCGCGCCTGGTGATCCTAAACGCCCGCGATGCCGAGGAGCGCGGCGCGCGCATTCTGACCCGTGCCAAGGTGACCAGCGCCGAACGGGCGGGGGATGTCTGGCACATCACTATCGAGCGTGATGGCCAAACCGAAACCGTCGAGGCCAAAGGGCTGGTCAATGCAGGCGGCCCCTGGGTTGCCGATATCGTGCGCAATGTCGCGCGTCAGAACTCTTCGGAAAACGTGCGTTTGGTGCGCGGCAGCCATATCGTCACCAAACGGCTTTTCGATCATGACAAATGCTATTTCTTCCAAGGCAGTGACGGGCGCATCATCTTTGCAATCCCGTATGAGACGGATTTTACCCTGATTGGAACAACCGATGCCGAGCATATGGATGACCCTAGGCAGGCCAATTGCACCCCAGAAGAGCGGGATTACCTGATCCAGTTCGCCAACCAGTATTTCAAACAGGATATCACCGCCGACGATGTCGTCTGGACCTATTCCGGCGTCCGCCCGCTTTACGATGACGGCGCGAAATCGGCGACGGCGGCAACACGGGACTATGTGCTGTCGGTCAATGATGACGGTCCGGTGCTGTTGAACGTATTTGGCGGCAAGATCACCACCTATCGCAAACTGGCCGAAGACGCCCTGGCCAAGCTTGCACCGCAGTTCCCGAATGCCCAGACGCGTTGGACGGCGGGCGTGCCCTTGCCCGGTGGGGCGTTCCCAGTCGATGGCGTTGAACCGCTGATCGTGGAACTGCGCGGGGCGTATCCGTTCCTGACAGACCGCTGGGCGCGCCGGTTGGTGCGCGCCTACGGTACCGACGCGCATGAGATTTTGGCTGGAGCGAACCATGCCCAAGACCTCGGGCGTGATTTTGGTGCGAGCCTGACCGAGGCGGAGCTGCGCTGGCTGATCGATAAAGAATACGCGCGCAGCGCCGAAGATATCATTTGGCGGCGTTCGAAGCTTGGTCTGCATCTGAGCGCGGAAGAGGTCGCAGCGATTGACGCGGCCATGGCCGAGATTATCGGATCATCCGCCACCGAATAACTTGCAGGGTCGGCAGTGCCGGGTAGGTTTGATGACATGAAAGCCCAGGGGAGGGGTGAAAGATGACGCAGATATTGGCAATTGATCAGGGGACAACATCGACACGGGCGATCCTGTTTGATGCCGATATCAATCCAGGCGTTTCCGCGCAGGAAGAATTTACGCAGCATTATCCTCAAGCCGGGTGGGTCGAACACGCGCCGACCGATATTTGGGAAACCACGCTGCGCACCTGCCGGGCCGCGATGGAAAAGGGCGGCGTCACGGCCAGCGACATCACCGCAATTGGGATCACCAACCAACGCGAAACCGTGGTTTTGTGGGATCGCGCCACCGGGGAGGCCGTGCACCGCGCGATCGTCTGGCAAGACCGGCGCACGGCCAGCTTTTGCGCTGATCTTAAGGCCCGGGGCCATGAGGCTATGGTGCGGCAAAAGACGGGTCTGCTGTTAGATCCCTATTTTTCTGGCACCAAGCTCGCTTGGATTTTGGACAATATCGACGGGCTGCGCGCCCGGGCCGAGGCCGGGGAATTGGCCTTTGGCACCGTGGACAGTTTCCTGATTTGGAAGCTGACCGGTGGCGCGTCCCATGTGACCGATGCCACCAATGCCGCGCGGACGTTGTTGTACAACATCCGCGACGGGGTTTGGGATGCGGATATCTGCGCGCTTTTGAACATCCCGATGTCGCTGTTGCCCGAGGTCAAGGATTGCGCGGCTGAGTTTGGCGTGACCGATCCCGACATTCTGGGTGGGCCAATCCCAATTCTCGGCGTCGCGGGCGATCAGCAGGCCGCCACGGTTGGGCAGGCCTGCTTTCGGCCTGGGATGCTGAAATCGACCTATGGCACCGGGTGTTTTGCTCTGCTGAACACCGGCGACACATTGGTTGAAAGCCAAAACCGGATGCTGGGCACCATCGCCTATCAGTTCGACGGCAAACCGACCTATGCCTTGGAAGGCTCGATCTTTATCGCTGGCGCGGTGGTGCAATGGTTGCGGGATGAGATGAAGCTGATTGCTAGCGCGCCGGACAGCCAAAGCTTGGCCGAGGCCGCCGACCCGACGCAGGAGCTTTACCTTGTTCCGGCCTTCACTGGTCTGGGCGCGCCTTATTGGGATCCTGATTGTCGTGGGGCGGTCTTTGGGTTGGTGCGCAATTCCGGCCCGAATGAATTTGCCCGCGCCGCGCTTGAAAGCGTGGGCTTTCAGACCCGCGATCTTTACGAGGCTATGACGGCTGATTGGCAGGGTGCTGGCGGCGGTACGACGCTGCGGGTTGATGGCGGGATGAGCGCATCCGATTGGACGATGCAGTTCTTGGCAGATATCTTGGGCGCCCCCGTCGACCGGCCCAAGGTGCTTGAGACAACCGCGCTGGGCGCGGCCTGGATCGCGGGTATGCGGGCTGGGGTCTATCCTGATGCGGATGGGTTTTCGGCGACCTGGGCCTTGGAACGTACCTTTGATCCGCAGATGAGCGATGAAATCCGCGCCGCGCGCTATGCGGGTTGGAAGGATGCGGTATCGCGCACCCTAAGCAAACCGTGAGCCAGGCGTTGTCTCTACGGGTTGCGCTAGGGCAAATGTGTTCCAGCAACACCCATACCGAAAACATCGAAACGGTCCGGGGGCTCGCCGCAGATGCCGCCGCACAAGGTGCGCAGCTTTTGGCGCTGCCTGAGGTTGCAGGCCTGATGAACCGCGATTTCGCGATGGCGAAAACCCAGGTTGTGACGGCGGAGGTCGACCCCTACCTGGCCGCCTGCCAAGACATGGCGCGCGCGCACGGATTGTGGATTCACGTGGGCTCAACCCCGGTCTTAGCGGGTGATGGTCGGTTCCGAAACCACAGTGCTGTGATCGATGATCAGGGCCGGGTTCAAGCCACCTATGACAAGATCCATTTGTTTGATGTGACCTTGGGTGGCCAAAAGCCCATCAAGGAATCCAAGCGCTTTGCGCCGGGCGACCGGGCCGTAATGGTCGAAACGCCTTGGGGCCCTTGGGGCTTGTCGATCTGCTACGATCTGCGGTTCCCGCAGCTCTATCGGCTCTACGGGCAAAAGGGCGCGACGATCCTGTTTGTGCCGTCGGCTTTCACGGTCGCAACCGGACACGCCCATTGGGAGGTGTTGTTGCGCGCCCGAGCCATCGAGACTGGGGCCTTTGTGCTGGCCGCCGCCCAGGCGGGCGGGCATGCAGATGGGCGCGAAACCTGGGGGCACAGCCTGGCGATTGATCCCTGGGGGAGGGTCTTGGTTGACATGGAAGACCGAGGGCCCAGTATCGCCTGCATTGATCTTGATTTGGGGGCCGTGGAAGCCGCGCGCCGCCAAATCCCAGCTTGGTCGGCGGATCAGCCTTACAATTCTGAGATTTAGACCGACACGGTTTAGGGCGCGCGGGTCGGCCTAAGCCCTGCGTCCTCAGACGCGGTTTGACCTGATACACCTGGGTGCGCCGGGGCGCAGCTTGGCCGCTGTTGGAGGGCCATACAGTTTTGTCGGTTCTAAATAGAGGGGCGCGCGGCCTAGCTTTGTCGCAACGAAACCGCGCATTTCGCCGGAGACAAGGAGCCCTTCATGCCCGTAGATCTAGAATTCGATGGCGAACTGGCGATCATCACGCTCAGCAACCCGCCCGTAAACGCCTTTGACCTGCAACTTGGCCTGGATTTGCTGGCCGCGGTCAAAGAGGTTTCTGAAAGCGATGCACGCGCGCTTTTGACGAAATCCGACAGCGATAACTTCTGCGCGGGCGCTGATGTCAGCATGTTTGTTGGCAAAACCAATCGCCAGGGGGCTGATCTGATCGCCCAGGCGATGAACCTGATCGATATGTTGGAAAACCTGCCGATCCCAACGGTCTGTGCCGTTAACGGCATGTGCCTGGCGGCGGGTATGGAGATTATGCTGGCCCATGACATCGTGATCGCCAGCGACCAGGCCCAGATCGGCCAGGTCGAGGCATCCATGGGCACCACCACGCTGGCCGGTGGGGCACAGCGGATCGCCGCGCGGGCCGGTGTCGCGCGGGCCAAGCAAATGGTATTCGAAGGTCGCCCCTATCCGGCCAAAACGCTGGAAGCCTGGGGCATCGTCAACAAGACCGTCCCCGATGAAGACCTGGAAGAAAAGGCGTTCAAATACGCGATGCGCATGGCCAAAGGCCCAACCGTCGCGATCTCGGTCGGCAAGGGTGTGATCAACGCCTATGGCAAAAGCGGGATTGGCGGCGCCGATGATGCCCTGCGTTCCGGTGCGCCCCAGGTTTTCAACACCCAAGACAAACAGCGCTGCGTGACATCTTTCGTGGAAAAAGGCCCGCAGGTGCTTTTTGATGGATCGCTCTACTACGAAGGTAAGTAACCCGATCTCTCCCCCTCGTGCGCGGTGGCGTTTCTAGCGCTCCTCCCTCGCGGAAGCTCTGCCGCGCACGTTTTTTCCAATAGGAAGCGCCATGAAGACCGCGATCACCGATTTGTTTGGCATCGAACACCCGATCATCCAGGGCGGCATGCATTATGTGGGCTTTGCCGAGCTGGCCGCAGCGGTCTCGAACGCAGGCGGGCTGGGGATCATCACCGCCCTGACCCAGAAAACCGCCCAGGATCTGGCCAATGAAATCGCGCGCTGCCGCGATATGACCGATCAGCCCTTTGGCGTGAACATCACCTTTTTGCCCACGCTGAACCCGCCCGATTACCCGGCCTATGTGAAAACCATCATCGATGGCGGTGTGAAGGTTGTGGAAACAGCGGGTCGCAACCCGGCGCAGGTTGTCCCCTATCTCAAGGACGCGGGCATCAAGATCATCCACAAATGCACATCGGTCCGTCACGCGATCAAGGCGCAAGAAATCGGCTGTGATGCGGTATCGGTGGATGGGTTTGAATGCGGCGGCCATCCCGGCGAAGACGATGTGCCCAATATGATCCTGCTGCCACGTGCGGCCGAAGAACTGGATATTCCCTTTGTCGCCTCGGGCGGTATGGCCGATGGCCGCTCGCTTGTCGCGGCGCTGGCGTTGGGGGCCGATGGGATCAATATGGGCACCCGGTTCGTGGCGACGCAGGAAGCGCCGGTTCACTACAACGTAAAACACGCCATCGTCGCCGCCACCGAGTTGGATACGCGCCTTGTCATGCGCCCGCTACGCAATACCGAGCGTGTGCTGACCAACAGCGCGGTCGAACGCCTGCTGGAGAAAGAGCAGAACCTGGGCGTGCATCTGAAGTTTGAAGACATCATGCACGAGGTCGCCGGGGTCTACCCCAAGATCATGGTCGATGGCGAAATGGAGGCCGGCGCCTGGTCCTGCGGAATGGTCGCCGGGCTGATCAATGACATCCCGACCTGCAAAGCGCTGATCGACCGCACCATGGCGGAGGCTACCGAAATCATCGAGGGCCGCTTGGGCCGTTTTCAATCCAACGCGCCTATCGCGTAACTCCCTTTTCCAAAAGGCTTTATCATGCCCGTCTACGATGCCCCGCTGCGCGATATCAGCTTTCACTTCCATGAAGTTCTGCAGGTCGGGCGGTTCGCCAATCTGGCCCCCTACGCCGATGCCGACCCCGAGACCATGGATGCGATCCTGAATGAGGTCGGCAAGTTCGCGCGTGAGGTGTTGCAGCCGCTCAACCGTGTTGGCGATATGCAAGGGTGCACGCGCCAGGAAGATGGCAGCGTGACAACGCCTGCCGGGTTCAAAGACGCCTACACCCAGTTTTGCGACAATGGCCTGCATTCCATCGCCAAGGACAAGGCTTATGGCGGCCAGGGCTTGCCGCATCTGCTAAACATGGCGGTGGGTGAGATTTGCGCCGGCGCGAATTTCGCCTTTTCGCTTTATCCTGGCCTGACAAATGGGGCTTGGAACGCGATCCACACTTCGGGCTCTGACCCGGTAAAGGACATGTTCCTTCCCAAGCTGACCACCGGGGAATGGGCCGGGACCATGAACATGACCGAACCCCAGGCCGGCACCGATATGGGCCTGGTGCGGACCAAGGCCGTGGCACAGCCCGATGACAGCTACAAAATCACCGGGCAGAAGATTTGGATTTCCAGCGGCGAGCACGACCTGACCGACAATATCGTGCACCTGGTTCTAGCCCGTACAGATGCTGCGCCGGAGGGTATGAAAGGCGTTTCGCTTTTTGCCGTGCCAAAGTTTGAGGTGAAGCCCGATGGGTCTTTGGGCGCGCCCAATGGTGTGTCCTGTAGCGGCCTGGAAGACAAAATGGGCATCCACGGCAATTCGACCTGCTTCATGCATTTTGAGAACGCCACCGGCTATTTGATCGGCGAAGAAAACAAAGGCATGCGGGCCATGTTCGTGATGATGAACGAGGAACGTTTGGGCGCGGGCATGATGGGCTATGCCATTGGTGAGGCGTCTTATCAAAACGCGGTGGCCTTTGCGCGTGACCGGCGCCAGGGCCGGGCGCTGCGTGGGGCCAAAGAACCCGATCAGATCGGAGATGGCATCTTGGTGCACCCCGATGTGCGCCGGATGCTGCTGGACATGCGGTGTTTCAACGAAAGCGCGCGCGCGCTTGGCTATTGGCTGGGTCTGCACCAAGATCTTGAAGCCCACGGGCCCGATGAAGAAACCCGCGAAAAGGCCGAGGATTTTCTGGCGCTGCTGACCCCGGTCATAAAGGCTTATTTCACCGAAAAGGGTCTGAACGCTACGGTTTGGGGGCAGCAGGTTCTGGGGGGCGCAGGCTATTGCGAAGAAACGGGCATGAGCCAATTCATGCGCGATCTGCGCATCACCTCGATCTTCGAGGGCACCAATGGTGTGCAGGCGCTTGACCTGGTGGGCCGGAAACTGACCGCTAAGAAGGGCCGCCATTGGGGCAGCTATTTGGCCGAGCTAAACCAGGTGATCGAGCGGCACGAGGGTGAGCGCGCACTGCGAGATTATGTGAAAGCGCTG
Source organism: Paracoccaceae bacterium (assembly GCA_965229695.1). Taxonomy (GTDB): domain Bacteria; phylum Pseudomonadota; class Alphaproteobacteria; order Rhodobacterales; family Rhodobacteraceae; genus JANSYL01. Next base: position 1,136,731 of record OZ245921.1, on the reverse strand, counting down.
ACCGGGCTAAAGCAAAAGCTGAACGATGCCACCCAATGGGTCATGGTCAACGGCGTGCAAGATCCCAACAAAGCGGCGTCAGTTTCCTACGATTATCTGCATCTGTTTGGCCTGACGGCGTTGACACATATGTGGGTGTTGATGGCCGATGCAGCGAATAAGAAAGCACGCGATGATCGAGAGTTTTACACCGCCAAACTGGCGCTTGGGAAATACTTCTTGGAGCGTTGGGTGCCCGAAGGGGACGCATTGCTGGCACGCATCTATGCCGGGTCAAAACCGATCATGGGGTTCAAAGAAGATGCGTTTTAGCACGCGCGCGTTCGATGTCGCCTGGGCAGCGTTGTGATCAGAGCCGGGCTGGATCTGGCTTTGGCGCTGCCGCAGGCGCTGTGGATCAGTTCGACCATCATGCGCCTGCCCGAGGCTGCGGGCCCGCGCGCCGGTGTTGTCGGTCAAGGGCCCGATTTGCGGCTTTTGATCCTTGGCGATTCAGCAGCTGCGGGGGTTGGCGTCGAAACCCAAGATCGCGCGCTTTCGGGGCAGATTGCCCAGCGGCTATGCCCGCATCTGCGCCTGACCTGGCGGTTGTTCGCGAAATCCGGAGCCACCACGGCAAGCTGCTTGGCATCGCTACGGCAATCGGGCCTGCGTGATTGGCCTGCGGTTTTGTTGGTGATCGGCGTTAATGATGTGAAAAACGGGGTGCGCCTTTCGGCCTGGATACGAGACCTGCAAGCACTTCTGAAAATGCTGGAAGAGGAAACGGGCGCCACCCGCATCTATGTGTCCGGTCTGCCGCCCATCGATCAGTTCCCCGCCTTACCCGGCGCGCTGGCGCGGGTTTTGGGCGCAAGGCGCGACCGGTTCGAGGCGATCTTACAGGATTTGGTGGCCGAAAATCCCGCCACCCGGTTTCTGCCGATGGATTTCGATTTGGATGCCAGCCATCTGTCCATCGACCGTTTCCATCCCGGCCCAGACATCTATGCCGCCTGGGCCGAAAAGCTTGCTTGTATGCTCGCGGATGACCGCCGCCTACTTCTTGGCGAAGCCGCGACCAGCGCCGTTCAGGAATAGACCGGTTTGCGCTTTTGAAGCTTGGCCATCACGCTTTCCGCGAAATCGACCGAGTTGAGCTGTTCCGCGAAAGCTTTCGTTTCCAACATCATACGCTCCCGCACATCGGCATGTTGTGATCGGATCAACGCTTTGGCGCGACGCAGGGCGGTGGGCGACATTTCGGCCATGGTTTTCGCGATGCAGGCCGTTTCGGCCTCGAACCCTTCGGCGGGTAGCACGCGCGATGCCAGCCCGTAGAAATGCGCCTCCTCCGCCGTCAAAACGCGCGAGGTCATCAGGATGTCACTTGCCACGGCCAAGCCCACGGTTTGCGGCAGCAGCATGGAGGATGCGGCCTCGGGCACCAGGGCAAGGCTGGCAAAGGGGGCGCTAAAGCTCGCCGCCTCGGACGCGATGACCAGATCGCAATGCAGCAGCATCGTCAGACCCACCCCAATCGCCATCCCGTTCACAGCAGCAATGACGGGCTTTGGGCAATCTTGGATCGCATGCAGAAACTGCAAGACCGGGGGATTGTCGCTGCCATCGCCTTTGGAAAAGTCGTGCAGATCATTGCCAGCGGTAAAGGCCTCGCCCGTGCCGGTGATCACCAAGACCCGGCTGTCATCCGACGTGGCATGGGTGTTCAGCGCCTCAGCCATCGCGGCATACATCGGCTGGGTGATCGCGTTGCGCTTGTCGGGGCGGTTTAAAGTGACGGTTGTCACATGCTCGGCATGGGTGATGCGGATGGCGTCGGTCATCTGGTGTCCTTCATTCGGTGCGCGTGCGCTGTGGCTGTCTGGTGAAATTATGGGGTCTCAGGATTTCGCAAGATTAGGGCTGGCGCGGTGGATCGGGGAACACATGCACATGTCGATCCGGTCGAGATTATTGTGGGGCTTGGGTTGAGGCGGCTCACACACCCATGAAAATATCGCGTGACCGCGCCAACTCGGCCTTGAGATGATCGAAGAGCTGCGACACCGCCTTGCGCTGTTTCGATTCCCGGCGTCGGAGCAGCCAAATATCGGAATAGACAATCACCGGTTCAGCCTCGAGGGGCAGGGGGATTGCCTTGATATCTTTGCAAAAAGCCAACGGCATCGAGGCGCAATGGGTGCCTGCCTCGACCGCCGCCTGCAACAGGCTGAAATCATCACAAATCAGCTGATTATTGACATCATCTTGCGCCAGATACTGATCGAAAACCGAAGAGGTTTTGCGCGCCCGTGAATAATCAATCGGCGGTAGCGCCACGGGCACGCGCGCCAGGATCGATGGCGTTAGCTGTCGCAGATCATGCCGTTCGGCAAATGCCTCGGTGGCAAAAAAGCCAAAGGCGATTTGACCTGCGTTGAGCCCGACCAAATCGTCATCAACCGGGCTGCCAAAGCGGATAACGATATCGATTTCGGCATCGGCCAGATCGATCTGTTTGTAGCTATTGCGCAGCTCGATCTGAAGGTGCGGGTTGGCGGCGGCATAATCTGGCAGCACCTGCGATAGCCAAAACCGCGTCATGCCCGAGGTGGTGCTGACCGTTACCTTCTGCTGCAACGTGCCTTGGCCGACCGCCAGCTTGTCGGGGGCATCGGCCAGCAATTCCTCCACCAGGCTTATCTGGCGAAACAGCGCCTCCCCCTCGCGGGTCAGTTTCACGCCGGTTGCCCCGCGATAGAATAGCGGTGCCTTCAGCGTGGTCTCAAGCGCATCCAGTTTCCGCGAAACGGTCGGTTCGCTCACATTCAGCTTGCGGGCGGCCTGGATGATGCTGCCGGTTTCGGCAAGGCGCATGAAAACGCGATAGAGATCCCAGTTCATTCGCGTGCCCTCCCAGTCACGGCGATATGCCCAAGCGCGCTGATTGGCGCGGCGCGACACATTCAATGATGGAATAGGGCGTCGCGACAGCAGATTTCAAATGTGCCGTAGCGTTCCGCCCCACACAACCGTAGAGCGCCCCCCCAATTCTGTGCGTTCGCAGTCCCCGTTCCCTATGCAGACTGCAAGGCGGACCCGTCGGGAGGAGATTGGGCCAGCAAACAAGAACGTCTTTTTCGCGCTGCGCCGCCTTTCCCGAGCTTATGAAACGCCATTGCCGCGGCCCCGCGCCGTGATAGCCAGGACAGATGCCATGAATGATGCCTATATCTATGACGCAGTTCGAACGCCGCGCGGCAAGGGGCGCAAAGATGGCACCCTGCATGAGGTTTCGGCCTCGCGCCTATCGGCCGTCACGCTGAACGCCCTGAAAGAGCGCAACAACCTAGAAAGCGCGGCCATCGAAGATGTCATCTGGGGCTGTGTACACCAGGTTGCCGAACAGGGCGCGAATATCGGGCGCGCAGCCGTTTTGCAGTCGGATTTCGACGATGTTGTGCCCGGTGTAACGGTCAACCGCTTCTGTGCCTCGGCCCTTGAGACCGTGAATATGGCGGCCAACCAAGTGCGCGGCGGCGCGGGCGAGGGGTATATCGCAGGCGGCGTCGAAAGCATGAGCCGCGTGCCCATGGGATCGGATGGGGGCGCGATGTTCGTCGACCCATCGATCCTGTTTTCGGCCTATTTGGTGACCCAGGGCATCGCGGCTGACATCATCGCCACCTATTACGATTTGTCGCGCGAAGATGCCGATGCCATGGCGGTGGAAAGCCAGCGCCGCGCCGCCAGCGCCTGGCAGGCGCAGCGTTTTGAAAACTCGGTGATACCGGTCAAGGATATCAACGGGGTCACCATTCTGGACCGCGATGAATATATGCGCCCAGACACCACGGTGGATGCGCTGAGCAACCTCAAGCCCTCGTTCAAAGAGCTGGGCGAGACGATGCCGGGCATGGATGCCCATGCCATCATGAAATACCCGCATCTGGAATATGTCGATCACATCCACCACGCTGGCAATAGTTCCGGCATTGTCGATGGTGCGGCGGGCGTTTTGATCGGCTCAAAAGCCTTTGGGGAGGCCCATGGACTGACCCCGCGTGCCCGGTTCCACACCACTGCCAAGATCGGCTCGGACCCGACGCTGATGTTAACCGGTCCGGTGCCGGTGACCGAAAAAATCCTCAAGCTCGCGGCAATGGAAATCGACGACATCGACCTTTTCGAGGTGAACGAGGCCTTTGCTTCGGTCGTGATGCGATGGGAACAGGCCTTCGACGTCGATCATGAAAAGGTCAACGTCAACGGCGGTGCGATCGCCATGGGTCACCCTATGGGCGCCACCGGGGCAATGATCCTCGGCACGCTTTTGGATGAGATGGAACGGACCGATCAGGAGGTCGGCCTGGCAACATTGTGCATCGGCGCGGGTATGGGCGCTGCAACCATCATCGAACGCGTCTGACACCCCGCGGATTGGAGATTTCAAAATGGCTGACTTTACGCTCAAAACAGACGCGGAGGGGATCGCGACGATCACCTGGGATATGCCCGGGGCGTCAATGAATGTGCTGACCCTGGAAGCGGTCGAAGACCTGGCGGCCCTGGTCGATCAGGCCAATGGCGATGGTGCGATCAAAGGTGTCGTGATCACCTCCGCCAAAGCGGATAGTTTCGCGGGTGGCATGGATTTGAACGTGCTGTCGCAAGTGCGTGAACGGACGGGCGGTGACCCGGCGGCGATGCATGACTGGAACATGCGGCTGCATGGCATTCTGCGTTCAATTGAACGCAACACGATGGATGCCAAGACCCATAAGGGCGGCAAACCCTATGCGGTGGCGTTGCCGGGCACGGCGCTTGGGATCGGGTATGAAATTGCCTTGGCCACCCACCGGATTTTTGCCGCTCCCAACCCCAAGGCCAAAATTGGTCTGCCCGAGATCATGGTTGGTGTCTTTCCTGGCGCGGGCGGCACCACGCGCATGGTGCGCAAATTCGGTGTGATGGGGGCTGCGCCCTATCTGCTGCAAGGCAAAACCGTTGATCCCGAAGCGGCCAAGCGCGCGGGCCTGGTGCATGAAATTGCCGAAGATCCGCTTGCCGCCGCGCGCGCCTGGGTGTTGCAGGCGGGGGACGACGATCTGGTCAAGGATTGGGACAAAAAGGGATATAAAATGCCCGGCGGCGCGCCCTATACGCCGCAGGGCATGCCGACCATGGCGGGCACCTCGGTCATGGTGAACGGCAAATCCTGGGGGGCCTTTCCCGCCTCACACGCATTGCTAAAGGCGATTTTCGAAGGCGCGCTGGTGCCCTTTGACACCGCGCTGAAGGTTGAGGCGCGCTGGAACACGCAGATCCTGCTCAACCCCTCTTCGGCGGCAATGATCCGCACGCTGTTTTTGAACAAAACCGCCCTCGAAAAAGGTGCAAATCGCCCAGAGGCCCCGGATCAAAGCGTCAAAAAGGTTGGCATTCTGGGCGCTGGCATGATGGGCGCGGGCATTGCGTATGTATCGGCGCGTGCGGGGATTGAGGTTGTTCTGATCGACCAAAATCTGGAGGCCGCTGAAAAGGGCAAGTCCTATTCCGAAACACTGTTGGACAAGGCCGTGATGCGCGGCAAATCCACCGATGAAAAGCGGGCTGAAACCTTAGCCCGGATCACGCCCACGACCGACCTTGCGGCACTCAAGGACTGCGACCTGATTGTCGAAGCGGTGTTCGAAGACCCCAAGGTCAAGGCCGAGATGACCCAAAAGGTCGAGGCGATTATCCCTGAAGACTGCATCTTCGCCTCGAACACATCGACCTTGCCGATCACCGGCTTGGCAAAGGCATCCGTGCGTCCCGAACAGTTCATCGGCATCCACTTCTTCTCACCCGTTGATAAGATGATGTTGGTCGAGATCATCAAAGGCGCGGCCACCGGCGACCGGGCTGTTGCCAAAGCGCTGGACTTCGTGCGGCAGATCAAAAAGACCCCGATTGTCGTGAACGACGCCCGGTTCTTCTATGCCAATCGCTGCATCATCCCCTCGGGCAATGAGGCGTTTCGCATGGCGGCCGAGGGGATCGCGCTGCCTTTGATCGACAACGCCGCGCGCCTTCTGGGGTTCCCTGTGGGGCCGCTTCAGTTGATGGATGAAACCAGCATCGATCTGGCCGGGCGCATCATGCGCGCCACCATGGCCGAGGAAGGCGAGGATGCCGTCGATCCGCTGACCTTCAAAACCGTCGAGTTCCTGGAAAGCCAGGGCCGGTTGGGCCGGAAGTCCAAGGCGGGCATGTATGAGTATGACGAAAAGGGCAAACGTCTGCGTTTGTGGCGCGGCTTCAATGAAGCTTTCCCGCTCAGCGATGATCAGCCTGATGTGGAAGAGGTTAAGAACCGCCTGATGATGGTGCAGGTGCTCGAAGCCGTGCGCGCGCTGGAAGAAGGCGTGCTGGAAGATATCCGCGAAGGTGATGTGGGTGCGGTTCTGGGCTGGGGATTTGCGCCCTGGTCGGGTGGCCCGTTCTCGTGGCTCGACATCATCGGCGCGGCGGAGGCGGTGCGCATCTGCGATGCGCTGGAAGCCAAGCACGGCTCCCGTTTCCAAGCCCCCAAGCTGCTGCGTGAGATCGCCGAGGCCGACGACACGTTCTACGCCCGTTTTGCCGCCTAAAGAAAAGGAGACAGATGATGCATTCGCTTTTTGATGTCAGCGGCAAAACCGCCATCGTCACCGGCGGCTCGCGCGGGATCGGCGAGATGATCGCAACCGCCTATCTGCAAGCGGGGATGAAGCGTGTCTACATCACCGCGCGCAAGGTTGAGGCGCTGACCGAAACGCAAAAGCGGCTGTCCGAGTTCGGAGAATGCGTGGCCGTTGCCGCCGATTTGTCGACGGTTGATGGCGTCACCGCCTTTGCGGCCACGGTCGCCGAGCAAACCGATGCGATTGATGTGCTGGTCAACAACGCTGGCGCCACATGGGGCGCCCCGTTCGAGGCGTTTCCGGAAAGCGGTTGGGATCGGGTCATGGACCTGAATGTGAAAGGTTTGTTCTTTCTGACGCAGAAGCTTTACCCGCTGCTGAAAAAGAATGCCTCGGCTGATGCGCCAGCGCGGGTGATCAACATCGCCTCGATGGATGGCACAAAGGTGCCTGTCACCGATAACTTCTCGTACTCCACCTCCAAGGCGGCGGTGTTAATGCTGACCCGGCATATGGCCAAGCGCATGGTGCGCGATCATGTCCACGTCAATAGCATCTCGCCCGGCCCGTTCCGCTCCAAGATGACGGCGGCTTTGCTGGATGCAGGCGGCGACTCGGTGGCCGCCGCCATTCCGATCAAACGCATTGGAGAACCCGAGGATCTGGGCGGTGTGGCCCTGTTCCTGGCGGCGCGCGCCAGTCAGAATACCGTTGGGGCCAATATCCCCTGCGATGGCGGCCTCAGCACGATCACGTAAGGAATGGATGCCATGTCGATAGGGTTCGAAGGTCAGGTTGCTATTATCACCGGTGCGGGGGTGGTCTTGGACGCTCGCACGCGTTGGAGCTTGCGCGCCGTGGCTGCAAGGTGGTGGTCAATGATCTGGGCGGGGCTTGCGACGGTCAGGGCAGTTCCTCGACCGCGGCCGAGGCTGTGGTGGCTGAAATTCGCGCCGCCGGTGGTGAGGCGATGGCCAATTTCGCCGATGTCACCAACGAAGCTCAGGTCAACGATATGGTCGAGGCGGCGCGCGACGCCTGGGGTCGCGTCGACATCATGATCAACAACGCGGGCATCCTGCGCGACAAATCCTTTGGCAAAATGAGCTTGGATGATTTTCGCGACGTTCTGAACGTGCATCTGGTTGGCACCGCCGCCTGTTGCATGGCTGTTTGGCCGGTGATGCGCGAGCAGGGTTATGGGCGGATTTTGTGCACCTCATCCCCCTCGGGCCTGTTCGGTATTTTTGGCCAAGCCAACTACGGGGCCGCAAAAGCCGGGATGATCGGCTTGATGAATGCGCTGCATCTGGAAGGGGCAAAGTACAAAATCCACACCAATCTGCTGGCACCATCGGCCAAGACCCGCATGACCGAAGGCTTGGGAATTCCACCACAGATGCTGGAGCTGATGACACCCGAAGCGATCACAGCGGCGGCTGTTTTCCTGGTGTCGCAAGATGCCCCGTCGCGCACGATCCTTAGCTGCACGGCAGGCGGGTATGCGCAAGTGCATATCGGCGAAAGCAAGGGGGTCTGGTTGCCGCCCGAGGCGCAGACCGCCGAAGGCGTTGCCGCACATTGGTCGCAAATCTCTGACCCTGCGGCCTTGGATTTCCACTCCGCTTCCATGGGCGCAACATCGAAGTTCCTCGCCCTCGCCGCGAAAGGGCAGAGCGGCTGACACCCTCGCCTTTCCCGCGATGAAGGAGGCTGTCGCGGGAAGAGGCCTTTAACCGGCTTGCAAGACATCCGTCATGCGGTGTCTGCGGCCAATTCCCCAAGGGAGGATTCATGAACACGCAATCTGACGTGGCTGATTTTTCACGCCATCCCGCCAGCGCCGACTGGGCCCAGACGCAGCCGTTCCACAGCATATATGACGTGGTGCGCCATGCGGGCAAAGAATTCGCCGCGCGCCCGGCCATGAGTTTTCAACTGACATCCGGGCCGGGCGACAAAGCGCTGACGCTGACCCACGCGGATCTGCTGGAACAGGTGACAAAAGCCGCCAATCTGTTCCGCAGTTTGGGCGTGGGTGAAGGCGATGCGGTTGCGCTGATCCTGCCCAATGCGCCGGAAACGGTCATTGCGATGCTTGGGGCCATGTGCGCCGGCATCGTCAACCCGATCAACCCATTGCTAGAGGCTCAGCAAATCGCGGCGATCTTGCGCGAAACCAAGGCCAAGGTGGTTGTAACCTTGCGGTCATTCCCCAAGACCGACCTAGCCCAGAAAACGGCAGAGGCCGTGGCCCATGCGCCCAGTGTCAAAACGGTGCTAGAGGTTGATCTGCTTCCGCATCTGTCGCCGCCAAAATCCTGGCTCGCGCCACTGCTGCGCCCAAAAAACCCGAACAAACACCATGCCAAGGTTCTCTCGTTCCGCTCGGAACTGCGTAAGCAGTCCGGTGATCAACTGAGCTTTACCCCATCGGATCAAGACCGCGTGGTGTCTTATTTCCATACCGGCGGCACGACCGGCACCCCCAAGGTTGCGCAGCATTTTACCTCAGGCGTCATCTATCAGGGATGGATGTTTCTGGATGTCGTTTCGGAGACCGACTGCTTCTTGTGCCCATTGCCGATGTTCCATGTTTTGGCCGGGCATTCCGTTTTGGGCACCGTCTTGCAATCGGGTGCACATATGGTCTTGCCCACCCCCCAGGGGTATCGCGGCGATGGCGTTTTCGAGAATTTCTGGAAACTGACCGAACGTTATAAGGCCAGCTTCCTGGTCATGGTTCCCACCGCCGCCTCGGCCTTGATGCAGCAGCCTGTCGACGCTGATGTGTCCAGCCTGCGCTACGCCATCAGCGGCTCGGCCCCGATGCCCACCGAACTGTTCAAGCGGTTCGAAAAGGCCACCGGGCTTGAGATCCTGGAAGGGTATGGGATGACCGAAAACACCTGCATGGTCACCCTGAACCCGGTCCTTGGTGAGAAAAAGATCGGCTCGGTCGGGCAAGCGGTGCGGTATTGCGATGTGAAAATCTTGGATATCAGCGCCGATGGGGATGTGCGGCGGGTGTGCGAGACCGATGAGATCGGCGAGATTTGCCTGCAATCGCCCAGCGCCATTCCCAGCAAAACCTATCTAGAGCAGGATCGGAATGAGGGGTTGTTCACCCCCGACGGATATCTGCGCACGGGCGATCTGGGGCGGATCGACCCCGACGGCTATGTCTGGATCACCGGTCGCGCCAAAGATCTGATCATTCGCGGGGGCCACAATATCGACCCTGCTGAGATCGAAGATACGCTTTTGGCCCATCATGATGTGTCTTTGGCGGCCGCGGTCGGCCAGCCCGATTTGCACTCGGGTGAGGTGCCCTGCGCCTATGTCGAACTTGTCGCTGGGGCCACGCTGGAGGCCGAGGCGCTTCAGGCTTTCGCGGCGTCCCACATCCATGAACGGGCCGCGGTGCCCAAGCATATCGAAATTGTCGAGGCGATGCCGGTGACCCATGTCGGCAAGGTCTTCAAACCCGAGCTTCGCAAGCGCGCGATTGCGCGTGTTTACAGCGCGGCCTTGGCTGATGCCGGTGTCGCGGCGCAGGTGCTTGAGGTTGTTGAGGATAAGGAGCGTGGGCTGATCGCCATCCTCGCGGCCAAGCGCGATGCGGATGCCGAGCAGATCAATACTGTGCTGTCAGGCTATGTGATCCCGTGGCGCTGGTGTGAGGTGGCTGGCTAAACCAAAAAACCCGCGGTCGATCACCGACCGCGGGTCTTTCGTTTGTTCGATCAGATCGGGTTAGCCCAGCGCGCTGCCCATTGCCATGAACAGGCCCATGTCCCCTTCCATGGTCATCGCACCCGACATATAGGCAGCGGGTGGAGCCAGGTTGCCCTCAAGGATTTGCGCAAAGGTGTCGCGATCGGCGGTCAACACAACGTCTGCGTCCTCATCGGCAATGCGAATCTCGGTGCCCGACAGCATCAGGGAACCTTCGCCCTGGATTTGAAATTTAGCGGTCCCGTCGATGGGCCCTTTCAGCATCGCGCCAAGCTTCACCGATGCGTCTTGAATGAACTCTGACATGTGATCCAGATCCTCTGATAACGATCCACCAAACGCCATGCTTGGTGCGGTCTGGGGCAAATATCGCCCCGAATGCGGCCACGGCCTAGGCGCACCAACGTATGGCTCCCCTACGAAAATTTGGCACGCGAGGGCTGGGGGGCCGGGCATTGGCGCGGCGTCCGCGGCGCGATTGAACGCGTCACCGCCTGCGCCGGGCGCTCGCGAACTGTCACTTGGTCGGCTTCTTGGAGAATTGGCTGGGGTGGTAGGATTCGAACCTACGGTACACGGTACCAAAAACCGCTGCCTTACCGCTTGGCTACACCCCAACCGTGCCGCGCTAGTTACGCTGAGCTTGCAGGGGGATCAAGTCAAAAGACGGCAAAAAATCGGTGGGTCTGATCCTATTCCTGGGGTGCCTCGCGGCGGAGCAGATCATCATCGGGTAGCGCTTCGCGTTCGGCTTCGATGATCTCTTCCAGCGCTTGGGCTTCGTCAGCACCGACATGTTGTGCCTCGACGGGCCCCGCCGCCGGGGCCGGGCGGCTTGCCGGGGCCTCCACCGGGTCGGCGGCAGCCACGCCACCGGCGCCGATGAGGCGATAGGTCGGTTCGGGCAAACCAATCCCTGCGGCCTCCAGCCGGGCTTTCACAACGCGGATCGCCTCCCCCTTGGCCATACCGATGGAGGTTTGGTGCTGCATGATCCAGGCGGCGGCGGTGATGTTGATGGTGCTATCGCCGACCTCGTTCACCCAGACGCCGGGGCCGGGGCTTTCCAGAACAAAGGGCAGTTCTTGTAGCGCGGCTAACATGATCTTTTGCGCTTCGGCGATATCGGCATTGGGGTCGATCCCAAGCACAAAGGTAAAACGGCGCTCGTCATTGCGGGAATAGTTGATGATCTTGGCTTTGAAGACCGTCGCATTGGGGATGCGGATGTGATTGCCATCCAAGCTTAGAAGGATCGTAGCGCGACTGGTCAGGCGAATGACATGGCCCATATCGCCTTCGATCTCGACCAGATCCTTGGGGCGAAACGGCTGTCGGATCGACAGCATGATCGAGGAAATGAAGTTTTCCACCGTGTCGCGGACCGCAAAACCAATCGCCAAACCCACGATACCGGCCGCCCCCAAAATCGTACCCAAAAGCGCTGTCGCGTTCAGCAGGTCTAGCGCCAGCACAACCCCCAACACAAAGAAGGCCAGGCGGACGATCTGCCTGTAGATATCGGCAATAAAGGCGTTTGGCGCGATCCGGTCCCAGGGCCAGCGGCGGCGGGCAAGAAAGAAACCGAACCAAACGGTGGCCGCGCCCGCTGCCGCTGCGATCAAAATCAGAGGCGAAAAGGCCAGGATCTGCTGTAACCGAGCCTCGATCCGTTCAATCGCGGGGTTCAGCCGTTCGACCACATCGGTGCTTTCCTGCACGTCGTTTTCGATGGCCACAACGCCTTCCACCCGCGCAACAAGCTCGTTCAGCGCTTCGATCCGGCTCGCATCCACGACCGTGCCGCGCAAGGTGACGATGCCGTTGGAAACGGTCGCGCGCACATCCTCATAACCCTCAAGCTGGCCGATGATGTCCATGATCCGGTCGCGCGTGGCGTAATCCTGTGCCCGATCGCTTTCGACGGCGATTGTGCCGTCGGGTTGGGTGCCTTCAGTTTGCGCACCAGCGGCCAGCGGCGCGAGCACCAACAGGCATAGCAGCAGGAATAGTCGCATCGTCGAACCGTCCAAGTTTTGTCCCTGTCCAAGGCTTAACGCCTTCGGAAGAAAACACAACTTGGGTGTATTGATTCAGAGCCGGATGGGGTTGGCTTTCGCCAGATGATCGAATGCCATCAAGTCCGCCACCAATTTGGGCATTTGATCCAGCGGGATCATGTTCGGCCCGTCCGATGGCGCGGTATCCGGCGCTTCATGGGTTTCGATGAAGACGCCCGCGACACCAAGCGAGACAGCGGCCCGCGCCATGACCGGTGCAAATTCGCGCTGCCCTCCAGAAGAACCACCTTTGCCCCCGGGCTGCTGCACGGAATGGGTGGCATCCATGATCACGGGATAGCCCGTCTTGGCCATTTCCGGCAGGGATCGCATATCGGCGACAAGCGTGTTGTAGCCAAAGCTCGCGCCGCGTTCGGTCAGCAGGATATTGGTATTGCCGGTGGCTTCGACCTTGCTGATCACATTGGGCATATCCCACGGTGCAAGGAATTGTCCCTTTTTGATGTTCACAACCGCGCCGCTTTCGCCGGCCGCCAAAAGCAGATCGGTCTGGCGGCTTAGAAAGGCCGGGATTTGCAGGATGTTGCAAACCTCGGCCACGGTGGCGCATTGTTCAGGCGCGTGGATATCGGTCAGGACGGGGCAGCCGATCTGTTCCTTCACCTCGGCCAGGGCACGCAGGCCAAGTTCGATACCCAGGCCGCGCTTGCCGTCGACACTGGTGCGGTTGGCTTTGTCAAAGCTCGCCTTGAACACATAGCCAGCGCCCGCATCAGCGCAGGCCTTGGCCATGGTTTCGGCGATCATCATCGCATGGTCACGGCTTTCCAACGCGCAGGGGCCCGCGATGACCGTCAAAGGCGCATCATTGCAAAAGGCCACCGGGCCCGCATCTACGGTTTTCATGCTGTCTCCGGCGTTAGGAACTGACCTGCTCGCGCAGGATCGATACGGTCATCGACACCATCAGGTAAACACCCGAAAAGATCAGAAACGCAAGCAACGTATTCTCGAACGCGCGCGGATAGGCGGCTTCGTCCGGCGCGACCGGGAAGACCGCCAGCGACAGGTAAAGCGACTGCCGGTTGGCTTCGATGCGAGAGGCTTCCATCTGCTGCAACGCTTGCGCGAGCATCAGCTGACGCGTTTCCAGGTCGGCCTGGGCGATCACCAATTCGGATTGAATCTGCGCAAGCGACGCGCCACCACCCTGGGTCTCGGTTAGTCCCGAGCGCAGTTCTGCAATCAACGCCTCAAGTCGCGCGATATTGCGTTCGGCAACCTCGACCCGTGTGGTGTTTGGTCGTGCGACGGCTTGCAATTCGTCCAGCCGCAAGCGCTCGTTTTGCAGTTCAAGCTCAAAGGTGCTGATCTGGCCGAACACAGCTGAAACCTCGGCCTCCGCCGACAGAACGCCACGTTGTTCTTGGAGCGTCAGAACGCGCTGTTGGGCTTCGAGGACGCGGTTTTCGGCATCTTCGAAACTATCGCGCGCACCGGCCATTTGGTCTTCGCGCAGGCGTTGGCTCATCTGATCGACGCGCTCTTCGGCGTAGCCGATAAGTGCTTCGGAAAACTGCTGGCTGACCAGGGGATCGGCGGCCAGCATTTCCAGCTTCACCACGCCTTCGGTCGGGTCGTAGCCGATGGTCAGCTGTTGGCGATAGGTCGAATACACATCCTCAACCGTGGCATCGGGGGCCAGACGGATCAGCGGGTCCATATTCTCGGCTGAGAAATGGCCACGGAAATCCATTTCCTCATCCAGCCGCAGCATCGCTTCGCGGCTTTCTAGAAAGCTTTGAACGGTGATGCTTTCCTGAACGGTGGCAAAACCGCCGCCGCCCAGCAAACCGCCCAGGCCGCCCCCGCCCGAGGAAGCGCCGGAATCAGCCTTTTGAATGATAAACTCGGTGTTGGTCGCATAAAGCGGGGTGGCAACGCGATAGTAATAATAGCCGACGATCAAGGTCGGCAGCAGAACGAAAAAGGATAGACGCGCCGCCAAAAGCACCAAGCGACGGCGGCGGCGTCGCGCGATGTCGCGCTGCACCTTCATGATCTCGGTCGCGCGTTCGTCGGCGCCCAAAGGCTGTGGGGCTTGCTGGGGTGCGGGCGGCGGTGGCGGTGGCGCGGCGCGCGCGGGGACTTGCGGCTGTTGTGGCTGCGCGGCGGGCAGGTTCTGTGGCTGGCCCTGGTTTTGGCCCTGGCCTTCGTTCACCACCAGTTCCAGCATGTTCTTCTGCCCAAAGGGATCGATGCCCCGATTGCGCAGCACACGCACGGCGTCGAAGTCGGAACTGGGCTGCAGCCCATGCTTTTGTGCCGTGCGCCGCGCCATGCGTAGCTGGCGCCCGGTCAACCCTTCGGCACGGATCGCGGCAAGCTCTTCTTCGACCGAGGGACCGCTGCTGGCGGGTGCGCCGCCCGCCTGTTGTTGCATCTGCCGATCATGGGCGGCGGAGCCAGGGAAAACCTGGTTGCCAAAGCCATCCTCAGACCCGGTTGGCATGGCATTGCCTGCGCCCGGCGCGTCGCCCACAGACGGGGCCGCGCGGCGCGTTTCGCCCGCAGGCGCAATGGAATCGTTGCGGCGGATGCGAAACTTCCGGGCTTTAGGTTTCGTAGTCATAAAGCTGCTTAGCCTCTTCGAGCGAGTCGAACTGATACAATTGCCCATCGCGCAGCACAGCCGCGCGGCGGGCGAATTTTTCCAAGGTTGACGGTTGGTGGGACACGATCACCACCGTCGCGTGTTTCAGGCGGTCGGCCAGGATGGTGCCCGCGCGCCGGTTAAACTCGGCATCCGTGGAAGCGGGCATGCCTTCGTCGATCAGGTAGATATCAAACTCCAACGCCAATAGCAGCGAGAAGTTGAAGCGCGACCGCATCCCGCCGGAATAGGTGCCCACCGGCATGTCGAAATATTCTTCGATGCCGCAGACCCAGCGGCAGAAGGCTTCGACATAATCGGGGTCGAGCCCATACATCCGCGCGATATAGCGGGAGTTTTCGCAGGCGCTGAGCCTGGGGACGACGCCGCCCATGAAACCCAGCGGGAACGAGATGCGCGCGTTGCGATAGATGTTGCCTTCATCAGGCTTTTCGAGCCCCGCCATCATCTTGATCAGCGTGGTTTTCCCGGTGCCATTCGGCGCCAAGATGCCCATCGAATAGCCCAGGTCGATGCGAAACGACGCCCGATCAAGGATCACCTTTCGGCGTTCCCCGGTCCAGAACGATTTTGACACATCAACGAATTGAAGCATGGCCTAGTGACCCGCCTATCTCTGCTTTGCCTGCCCATTTGCACGGTCTCATCGCCGCGTTTTGTCGGGAGGCCTACACCCCTAATTGGGCAGCATTATGTCTGATGCTGCCCAAAACAAATAGGGATTTTTGGTATTTCCGGGCGCGTGGTCGCCATTTTTGAGGCGAAGAGCGGGCTTTTGTGATCCAGATGCGGTCGGTGCCGGGGCCCGGCAAGCTGTTAGGCCAGCGCGGCCCAGGCCAGTCCCGCCAAGATCGCACCGATCATCGCCAGGCTCAGATAGGCGGCAAAAACCCGAGGTTTGACCAAGGCCCAAACCGCGACGGCGGCGGGAATGCTGCTGACGCCACCGGCGATGACAAAGGACATCGCCGCACCGGGGGACATGCCCTGCTCAAGCAACCCTGCCATCAGCGGCACAGCGGCATAGCCGTTCAGGTAGGCCGGTGCCCCGACCAGCGCACCGATCAGAATGGGGCCGATCCCGTTGCCGCCGATGATCTGGGCAATCAGTTCGGCGGGGACATAGCGGATCAATAGCGCTTGCAGCAGATAGGCCAACAAAAGCCATTTGGCCAAGAACAGAAGGTTTTCCAATGCCGCCTCGCCAAACACGCGGCGGCGGGGGGCTTCGGTCCAGAACTGCCAGTTTAGTGTCAGTTTCTTCGCGCCACAGCACCCGCCCACGGCGGGCTTTTCACGCAGCGGATCGGCAAACACGGGTGAATTCACGAACATCATTACCGTCAACCCGCCGAGTGTGCCCAGCGCGATGGCGGCCAGCGTTTTGGCAATCGCAAAGTCAAAGCCAAGACCACCTGCTGTGATCGCGAACATGGCCGGGTCCATGAGCGGAGAGGCCAACCAAAACGCCATCACCGCCGATAGGGGAGCGCCGGCGGCCAGCAACGCTGCGACAAACGGAATGACCTCGCAAGAGCAAAAGGGGGAAAGACCGCCCGCCAACGCGCCGATCATGATCATGCGCAGTTCTCGCCCGCGAAACGCCCCATCCAGCAGGCGTTCGGACCCGGTGGCCTTCATCACCCCGATGGCCACAACCGCGAAAAGGATAAAGGGCAACGTGCCAATGAAATGCTCCATCATCTCGGCCAGGGTTGGGATCACCGCTGGACGATCAAACAGCGCAAGCACCGCAACGATCAAAATGCCGGTGACCGCGACCTTATCAACGCGGCCCCATGCGGCCAGGATTGGGCGGGGGTTTTGGGTGAGATCAGCCATCATTGCCGTCCTAAACTGTGGGCCCGCCCTGATCGGCGCAGCATTCTGAGATCAAAAACTGGGAAAGCGCCTCCACCTCGGTATGCACGACCGAGCAAAAGATGCGCCGCCCATCGCGGCGTTGTTCGACCAGACCGGCCGACACCAATTGTTTGACATGGTGTGTTAGAACCGAGCCCGACACACCGACATCTTCGCCCAACTGCCCAATGGGCAGACCGCCGGGGCCCGCGCGCACAAGCCGCCGCAGAATGGCCAAGCGGTGTTCGGAGCCAAGCGCCGCAAAGGCGGTTGCGGCGATGGTTAGTTCGGGCAGGGGGAGTAGATTCGTTTTCATATTTCTATGATTATAGAAATAAAGAAGCGATGTCCAGCACCCTTTGCTTTTCGACCCATTCCCCTTAGCTACCCGGCCATGAACCCGGACACTCTGAAATCAGAATTGGCGGCTTGCCGTCTATGTGCAGATCGCTTTGCAGCCACAGAGACCCAGCATCAGCCTCGACCCATCGTGTGGTTCGACCAAGGCGCCCGCATCCTGATCGCGGGCCAAGCGCCGGGCATGCGCGTGCACAAAGCCGGTAAACCGTTCTTTGATCCATCGGGCGACCGGTTGCGCGACTGGATGGGCGTGGATGAGGCCACGTTTTACGACCGTGACCGCATCGCCGTAGTGCCTATGGCCTTTTGCTTTCCGGGATATGACGCCAAGGGCAGTGACCGGCCGCCCCCCAAAATTTGCCCCGAAACCTGGCGGTCGCGGGTTTTGGACGCTTTGGGGCAGGTGCGCCTGACGCTGTTGATCGGCGGTTATGCCCAAAGCTGGCATTTGGGCGGAAAGCTGGGCGTGACGGCCCGTGTTGCGGAATGGCGCGACCATGCGCCGGATGTCTTCCCCTTGCCGCACCCGTCTTGGCGCAATACGGCCTGGCTTAAGAAAAATCCCTGGTTCGAGGTCGAGCTTCTGCCCGTCCTGCGCGCCCGTATTGCTGAGGTTTTGGCCGAATGACACCGCTCGACACGGCCCATGCCGCCATGGAAGCCGCGCCTGAAGACGCATCCGCGCGGCTTAAGTTTTATGATCGATTGGCCGGGGCCGAGCTCTTCCTGCTGCTGGAAGAAGAACCCGTGGGCGATCAAATCCGACCGCAGATTTTTCCGGTCGAGGGTGAAAGCTTCGCGCTGGTTTTCGATTTGGAGGAACGTCTGACTGCCTTTGCCGAAGGCCCCGCCCCCTTTGCCGCCTTGTCCGGGCGCGCCTTGACCGGTCTGCTTGCGGGGCAAGGCATCGGGCTGGGAGTGAACCTGGGGGTCGCCCCCTCCTCGATCTTGGTCGAAGCAGCCTCGGTCGCTTGGCTGGCGGAGACGCTGGAACAAACCCCGGATGAGGTCGAAGACAAGGCCGAAGCCTTCAGCGCGCCGGCAGGTTTGCCCGAAGCCTTGTTGGAGGCTTTGGATGCACGCTTCGCAGCGGCGGAGGGATTGGCCAAGATGGCGTATTTGGTTGGGGCCACTTATGCGGGCGGGCGCTGCGGGCATTTGGTGGCTTTTATCGATGCCGTCCCAGGTGTCGAACCGGCCTTGGCCCGCACGGTTGCCGACGCGCTGACCTTTTCCGGGATCGAAGCGGGCAGCCTGGATGTTGGGTTTTTCCGCGCGAGCGACCCGGTTGCGGTCAGTTTGGCGCGGGTCGGGCTGCGCTTTGACCTGCCCGTAGCGCCCAAAGTTGAAGCCGTCGCACCCAGTGCGCCCGGCATGGACCCGTCCGCACCGCCGAAATTGCGCTAGGCGCAAAGGGCGCTCAATACCCCAGATCGCGATCGACCAGACCGACCAGGGGCAAGCCATCCTCGGACCGGCGGATATTCTCGGCAATACGTTCGGAGGCGGTTTCTGGCCGTGTTTCCGACGCGATATGGGGTGTGACGGTCACCTTAGGATGGGACCAGAACGGGTGGTCGGGTGGCAATGGCTCAACGCGGAACACATCCAGTGTGGCATGGCCAATCTGTCCCCGATCCAAGGCGGCCAAAAGGGCAGCGTCATCAATCAAAGGCCCGCGCCCGGGATTGATCAGGATCGCGCCCTCGGGCATCTGGTCTAGCGCTTTGGCATCCAGGATGTTTTCGGTCGCTGGCGTGTTGGGCAATAGCAGAACGGCGATTTCGGCCTGGCGCAGCACCTCGGCCAAACCGGTGATACCATGAAAGGTTGTGACGCCATCAATCTGCTTTTGGCTGCGTGACCAACCCAGGGTGCGAAACTCCAACCCCGCCAGGGCCCGCGCGCTGGCATCCCCCAAAACACCCAGCCCCAAAACCGCAACGGTTCTGTCACGGGCCAGCGGAGGCACAATGCCGCCGCGCCAGACCCCATCTTGCCCCTGGATATGCGCGTCCATACCCAGATGGTGCCGCATCACATGGCCGACGACCCAATCGCGCATCCCCTCGGTCAACCCATCATCGACCATCCGTGCTAGCGGCACTTTGAGCGTTTCGTTATGCACCACATCTTCGACCCCGGCCCAAAGGTTCAATACTGCCTTGAGGCGCGTGAAGGGGGTGAAATCCTGAACATCGCTGTTGGGGGCATAGACGATGTAATCGACCTCTGCCGGGTCGGCTTTGAGCGTCAGGATCGCGTCCCCAAACCCTTCAGCGTCCAAGGCGGTGCGCAAGGGTTTTTCATACTGACCCCACCGCTCATACTTAGCGGCGAAAAGGATGGTGAGCATGGCGCCTCCGAACAGGGGGTTAGCGTGGGCGATGGATATGCGCCGATTGCACCAAACCGAAGGCGACCATCAAGACCAACATGGCCGATCCGCCGTAGCTGACCAGCGGCAGAGGCACGCCAACCACAGGCGCAAGCCCCATGACCATCGCCATGTTAACCGCGAAGTAGAGGAAGAAGGCGACCGCAATCCCCATTACCAGAAGCGATGCGAACCGATCCCGCGCGGCCCAGGCGGTGGCGATGCAGAACACTAGGATCAGCACGTAAAGCACCAAAAGCGAGGCCGCGCCGACAAAGCCGAACTCTTCGGCGAGCGTCGTGAAGATGAAGTCAGTGTGTTTTTCGGGCAGAAAGTTCAACCGGCTCTGCGTGCCCTGCATGAACCCGCGCCCGGTCCAGCCGCCCGAACCCAGGGCGATCTGGCTTTGTGTGATGTGATAGCCCGCCCCGAGCGGATCATTGGATGGGTCCAGGAAGGTGTCGATGCGGCGATACTGGTAATCCTGCAGAAGCTGCCAGGGTGTGCCGCGAGAGGTGAAGACGGCCACCACCACCGCCACGCCCGACCCGATCACACCGACGAAATAGGCCCAATGGACGCCTGCCACAAACAAAACCGCGCCCCCGCCCATCAGCAGCAATAGGGCCGTGCCAAGGTCGGGCTGGCGCAGGGTCAGAAAGGTGGGCACCGCGATCAGCAGGATCGGAAGCGCGACGTAAAGCGGGCGCGAAATCTTATCGAGATCAAGCCAATCGTAATAGGCCGCCAGCACCATAACCAAGGTGATCTTGGTCAGCTCCGAAGGTTGAAGCCGCATGAAGCCCAGATCGATCCAGCGCTGCGCCCCCATGCCGACCGCGCCGAAAAACTCCACATATAACAACAGCAAAACGGAAACCGCGTAGGCCAAGACCGACATGTTGCGCCAGAACCAGATCGGCACCATGGCGACAAAAAACATCGCAAACAGTCCAAGGCCAAAGCGTTCCATCTGGGGCTCGGCCCAAGGGCGGAACGATCCGCCCGCGACGGAATAAAGCATCAGAAACCCGACACAGGCGACCGCCGTGATCAGCAGGATCAGCGCCCAGTTCAGATAGAAAATCTTGCGCCAGCCGGTAGGGATGAATTTGACGTTATATTCAAGAAAGCTCATGCCCGCGTGCTCCCAACGGTGCGGCCCGAGGGCTGTGGCGCTTCCGGCAGGATGGGCAGGCGACGGTGCATATCTTCGATCTGGCGGCGTTGGCTGACCGGGTACATTTCGGGCGGCGGAACCTCTCCGATCTGGGCGCGCAGCAGGATATCCCGCGCAATCGGGGCCGCGACCGCTGCGCCCCCACCGCCATGTTCAACCACGACCGAAACCGCGTAACGCGGGTTTTCATAGGGCGCGAAGCCGACATAAAGCGCGTGGTCGCGCCGTTCCCAGGGCAGGTCTTCATTGCTGATCACGCCCGAGGCGCGTTCAGCCGCCGTGATATTGCGCACCTGGCTTGTGCCGGTTTTGCCTGCCACGCGGTATTCTTCCATCTCGACCCGGCTGCCATAGGCTGTGCCGCGTCCATCATTATTGGCGCGCCACATGCCCCGATGCATGTAGCGCAGATGCTCGGGGTCGATGCCCAGATCTGGAATCTCATCGGGCAATTGGCTGACCCCATCGATGGATCGGATGATCGTGGGATCAACCGCGCGCCCGGTCGCGATGCGCGCGGTCATAATCGCCAGTTGCAGGGGTGAGGCCAAAACAAACCCCTGCCCAATCGAGGCGTTGAGCGTATCGCCGACAACCCAGTTGGCGCCGCGATTGCGCGCCTTCCATTCCATCGTCGGGGCCAAACCCTGGGCGATGCCGGACATCGGCAAATCGTGGCGCACGCCACAGCCCAGCCGCCGCGCCATGGCTGATATCGCTTCGATCCCGACCTGCTGCGCGATTTCGTAGAAATAGACATCGCAGGATTGGCTGAGCGACTCGATCATATCGACACGGCCATGGCCGCCGCGCCGCCAGCAATGGAAGCGCCGGTCGCCCAACTCGATCGATCCGCTACAGGAAACAGTGTCTTCGGGGTCGATCACCCCGGCTTCAAGCGCGGCCAGCGCAACGATCATTTTATAGGTCGAGCCGGGGGGGTAGAGACCTTGGGTCGCCTTATTCGCGAGGGGGCGGTAAGGATCGGTATTGAGGCTGTTCCATTCGGTGGTGGAAATGCCACGTACAAATAGATTGGGATCGAAGGTTGGTGAGGAGGCCAGGGCCAAGACTTCGCCGGTTTGGCAATCCATCACCACGGAGCCAGCGCTTTCACCGTCCAGCCGCGCTTCGACATAGTTTTGCAACCCCGCATCGACAGTTAGCTGCACATCAGACCCGGGCGTGGCCGGATCGCGGTCAAGCTCTCGCATGACACGGCCGCCCGCGTTTACTTCGACTCGCCGCGTGCCCGCGCGCCCGCGCAAATCCTGCTCCATCCGGGCTTCGACATTGTAGCGGCCGACCTGGAAATCGGGGATTTGCAGAACCGGGTCGGTGTCGCCGGTTTGCTCCAGGTAGAAATCTGAAACCGGCCCAACATAACCGACGACATGGGCAAAATCGGCGCCCATTGGGTAAACGCGGCTCAGCCCGACCTCGGGGTTAACGCCGGGCAACGCTGGGGCGTTGACGCCCACCGCGCTGACCTCGGCCCAGGTCAGGCGGTCGGCGACGGTCACAGGCACAAAGGGGGGGCGGCGCGCAATCTCTTGTCGGGCGCGATCCAAGCTCCGCAAATCCAGGTTCACGATCTTGGCCAGTTCATCCAGCACCGCGTCAACATCGCCTGCATCTTCGCGCACTAGGGTGATGCGATAGTTCTGCTCATTGGCGGCCAAAAGCACGCCGCGCCGGTCGAAAATCAGGCCACGCGCGGGCGGCAAGAGGCGGATGTTGATGCGGTTTTCTTCGGCCAGCAGGCGGAAATCGTCCGCCCGTTCTACCTGCAAATGCCGCATTCGCCCAGCCAACACGGCGCCGGTTCCCAGAAACAAACCACCCAAAACCACGCTGCGCCGAACGATCTGGCGCGCGCTGTCTTCGGTATCTTTGGGGTTGCGTTTCATCGGTTCTACAATGCCTCGGCCTCGGCAGGGCCAATCTTACGCAAGCCAAAGATGTATTTCGAGGCCAGGACGACCAGCGGATAGATCACCACGGTGACGATCCCGTGAGCCAGCGTCAGACCAAGCGGGTCCAGATCGACCATCAAGACCCAGAGCACGGCGCGATTGAGCAAAAGCATGGTGAAAACTGCCCCTGCAAAAGCCGACCATTCGACGAGAAACGGAAACTCGGTCATGGTCAGGCGGCGGCGGCGCAGGCTTTCAGAGACGATGATCACCATTAAGGTCCACAGCCCCGGCGGGCGCTGGAACAGAAAATCTGCCAGCAGAAATACCACTAGGATCGACCCGATAGGCACCACCGCCGGTTGGCGCAAAAGCCAGGCCAGGGTGACGGCCAAAAGCAGATCGGGGCCCGGCAGGCCGGTATCATCCAGGCCCAGCGGCAAAAGCTGGAACGTGCCGATCACCATGCAAAGCGCCAGGAAAATCGCGCGAAAGGTCCAAATATGCCGGGCCGAGGTCAGCGTGTTCATGGCGCAGCCTCCTCGGCGGGAACACTGGCGACATCGGGGCGGTCAGGCCGTTGAACCGGGGTGGTGCCGGGCGGCTCGACAAAGCCGTCGGGTGGTGGCCAGGGCGGGCCGATCAGATCACCCGGCCCCTCAAGCGCTGTGCCGGGGTGGCTGCGCATCACCCGTAGAAAGCTAAGCCGCGCCAGATCTGCGGCCAGCCGTGCGCGCAAGCGACGGTCGCTGGTCACGGCCACCTGACCCACCAAAAGCCCCGGCGGGAACAGCCCACCATCGCCCGAGGTCACGATGCGGTCACCCGCGCTGATATCTTCGATGTCTTCAATAAACTCCAAAACCGGCGTTTGTGTGTTGTCGCCCATCAAAAGCGCCTGCTGGCCCGAGGGTAGGATCGTCACCGGAATACGGCTATTGGCATCGGTCAGCAGCAAGACGCGGCTGGTGCGTTCACCGATGCCAGAAATGCGACCGACCACGCCAAGCCCATCCATCGTGGCCCAACCATCCAGGATGCCATCGCGCGCACCCACATTAATCAACACTGACCGGCGGAAGGGGCCGCCCGCATCGGCCTGCACAATGCCGGTGACAAAGGTCAGCTCGGGGTCAAGCTGCACCCGGTTCAAGTCGAGCAGCCGGGCGTTTTCCTGCTCCAGTTGCAAGGCGGCCTCTCGCCAGGCGCGCATTTGCTGCAGCTCGCGCCGCAGCTCTTGATTTTGTTCATAAAGGCGCGCGTAGCTTTGGAAATCATCGACCATACGCGCAAAGCCGGTGACCGGGGCCATGGCCCATTCCATATTTGGGATTACCCGGTCGATGATCGCCGCGCGCATCCGTTCGACCCTAGGGTTGTCGATGCGCCATACCAGAACCAAGGCGATCAGGCACAAAACCAGCACCGCCAACGCCAAGCGTCGAACGGGGCGGGTATAGACCTCATCGTAATTGTCTCGGGCCATTGCGCTCCTTTAGGTCAGGTGCGGGGGGCGAGGGCTTGGGTCTTAGCTGTCGTAATCTATCGCATGACGCAGGAGTTTTTCATACTCCAGCGCCTTGCCGGTGCCGAGTGCCACACAGTTCAGGCTTTCATCGGCCACCGAAATGGCCAGGCCGGTCTGCTCGCGCAATGCCAGATCCAGTTCACCCAACAGCGCGCCGCCACCGGTCAGCATGACGCCGCGATCCACGATATCCGCCGCCAGATCGGGCGGGGTTGCCTCGAGCGCGCCCATGACCGCTTCGCAGATTTGCTGCACGGGTTCAGCTAGTGCCTCGGCCACTTGTGCCTGGCTGATCTCGGTCTCCTTCGGAACCCCATTCAGCAGGTCGCGCCCGCGAATACGCATCGAGGCACCGCGCCCATCATCGGGCATCCGGGCCGTGCCGATGGAGGTTTTCACCCGCTCCGCGGTCGCCTCGCCAATCAGCAGGTTATGCTGGCGGCGCAGGTAGGAAATGATGGCTTCATCCATGCGGTCGCCACCAACCCGGACCGAGCGGGCATATACGATATCTGCAAGGGATAGAACCGCCACCTCGGTCGTCCCACCGCCGATATCCACAACCATGGACCCGGTCGGATCGGTGATCGGCATCCCGGCCCCAATCGCTGCGGCTATTGGTTCGGCGATCAATCCGGCCTTGCGCGCGCCCGCCCCCAGAACCGACTGCCGAATGGCACGTTTTTCCACAGGCGTGGCGCCATGGGGGACGCAGACGATAATCTTGGGTTTTGTAAAGGTGGTGCGTTTATGGACCTTGCGGATGAAGTGTTTGATCATCTCTTCCGCGACATCAAAGTCGGCGATCACACCATCGCGCATCGGGCGGATGGCTTGGATGCTGCCCGGGGTCCGGCCTAGCATCAGCTTGGCGTCTTCACCAAAGGCCAGAGCCTTCTTCACGCCATCCTTGACCTGATAGGCCACCACCGAGGGTTCGTTCAGGATCACGCCGCGGCCTTTGACATAGACCAGGGTGTTCGCTGTCCCTAGGTCAATCGCCATGTCGGACGAAAAGAGGTTGCCCAAAAGCGCCATTCAGCCGTGTCCCGTCACCGTTCCAAAAGCATATCACCCGAGTTCTCCATCTAGCGAGACTCGGGTGACATCCCAAGGCGCCTTATAGGCGGGGGGCTCTGGCGCCGTAAAGGCCTTCTGGCGCGCCCGATCAGCGCGTTTCCGCTGCCCAAATCAAGGTGCTTAACGCAGAGATAGCAGCAGAAAACGCGCGTTTTCCGGAACGGATTTCGCGCGAAATCCGTATCCTGGCCCTAGCTCACATCCTTGTAGTTCACTTCTTTCACGTCCGATCCAAGCTTTTCACGGCGCAGGATCAGCCGATTCAACGCGTTCACATAGGCTTTCACGCTGGCCACAACCGTATCGGTATCGGCTGATTGACCGGTCGCGATCCGCCCGTCTTCCTCAACGCGAACGGTCACGGTGGCTTGCGCATCCATACCTTCGGTCACAGCGCTCACTTGATAGAGCTGCAAAACCGCATCATTGGGGTAAATCGCCTTCACCGCATTGAACGCCGCATCGACCGGGCCGTCACCTTGGGCCGTGGCTTGGTGATCGGTGTCGCCCATGCGCAGGGTGATATCGGCGGATTGCGGGGCTTCCGTGCCGCAAATCACGCGCAGGAATTTGACCTCCAAATGCCCTTCACCATCCGAGCCAGCATCGGTGACCAAGGCAACCAGATCGTCGTCAAACACCTCTTTCTTCCGGTCGGCCAAGGCTTTGTAGCGCACGAACAGGTCATTCAGCTGGTTGTCACCCAGCTCATACCCCAAATCTTTCAGTTTCGAGCGCAGGGCGGCGCGGCCCGAATGCTTACCCATCACGATGTTGGTCTCGGACAGACCCACATCCTCGGGACGCATGATCTCGAACGTATCGGCTGATTTCAGCATGCCGTCCTGATGGATACCGCTTTCATGGGCAAAGGCATTTTTGCCCACGATGGCCTTGTTGGGTTGCACGTTGAAGCCCGAAACCGTGGCGACCCGGCGCGACAGATGCATGATCTTGGTGGCGTCGATATCGGTGTGGAAGGGCATGATGTCGTTGCGCACTTTCATCGCCATTACGACCTCTTCCAAAGCCGTGTTGCCCGCGCGTTCACCCAAACCGTTGATCGTGCATTCGATTTGCCGCGCTCCGCCAGCCACCGCCGCCAGGCTGTTTGCCGTCGCCATGCCCAGGTCATTATGACAATGGGTGGCAAAGATCACATCTTCCCCGCCCTCACATTCCGCGATCAACCGCCGGATCAAATCGGCACTTTCGACCGGCGCGGTGTATCCCACGGTGTCGGGGATGTTGATCGTCGTTGCGCCAGCTTTGATCGCGATTTCGACCACGCGCTTCAGGTATTCCCACTCCGTCCGGGTCGCATCCATCGGTGACCATTGCACATTGTCACACAGGTTGCGCGCATGGCTAACGGTTTCGTGGATGCGGTCGGCCATTTCATCCATGGTCAGGTTGGGGATGGCGCGGTGCTGGGGCGAGGTGCCGATAAAGGTGTGAATGCGGGGCCGGGCCGCGTGGCGTACCGCCTCCCAACAGCGGTCGATATCTTTGAAATTCGCGCGGCTCAGTCCGCAAATGACGGCGTTTTTGCTGTTTTTCGCGATCTCAGAGACGGCGGCGAAATCCCCTTCCGAGGCGATTGGAAACCCGGCCTCAATGATATCAACGCCCATGTCATCCAGCAGGCCTGCGATCTCCAGTTTTTCATCATGGCTCATGGTCGCGCCGGGGCTTTGTTCGCCGTCGCGCAGGGTGGTGTCGAAAATCCAGACACGGTTTTTGTCGGTGGTCATAATACGATCCTTAGCTTGGGTTGAGATGTCTCCGGCGCTGTCCCTCCCCTGAGCGGTCGCGCCGAAAGGCACGCTCAGAGGCGGCTAAGGAGAAGAAGACCAAGCAGAGCGTCCGGCGCATGGGCCGGGAGCAAAAGGATATTTGGCTGCTTCGTCATGCGCGCGACCTTACGCATTCTGCGGGGCTTGAAAACCCCCTTTTGGGTCAACGGCGTTGACCCTCGGGGTTGGCCCGCTAACTGGCCACGCCATGGAACGGGCATTGATCATCGGCGCATCGGGCGGCATTGGCGCAGCCCTGACCGCAGAGCTTTCGGCGCGCGGGGCCGAGGTGACGCGGCTTTCGCGTCAAGGCGATGGGCTGGATGTGACCAAGCCCACCAGCGTGAAACAGGCTTTTGCCGAGCTGCGCGGCCCCTATGACCGGGTCGTGGTGGCGACCGGCATTCTTGCACCACCACGGGCGAGACCAGAGAAATCACTCACCGCCATTAATGCCGATGCCATGGCGCAGGTTATGGCGGTCAATGCTATCGGCGCCGCCCTGATCCTGGCCGAACTACCCCGGCTTTTGCCACGGGACCGGCGCGCTGTGGTGGGCGTTTTGACGGCGCGGGTTGGGTCGATTGGCGATAATCACATGGGGGGCTGGTATTCATATCGCGCCTCGAAAGCGGCGGCCAATCAGATCCTGCGCAGCGCTGCGATTGAAATCGGGCGCAAGCACACACAAGCGGTGGTGGTTGCGCTCCATCCCGGCACGGTGGCAACGCCGTTCACCGCAGATTACCCGGATCACGAAAAACACACGCCCGAGCTTGCGGCGAAGCATTTACTGGCGGTTATGGACGGCCTGACGCCGGATCAGACCGGCGGGTTTTTTGATTGGAAAGGCGAAAGGGTGGTGTGGTGAGCCGCCTGATCTTGGTGCTCGGCGATCAGCTATCAACCGATATCGCGGCCCTGCGCGAGGGCGACAAGACCCGCGACGTGGTTGTCATGGCCGAAGTCGGGGAGGAGGCAGGGTATGTCCCACATCACCCCAAAAAGATTGCCTTTCTGTTCGCCGCGACGCGCAAACACGCCGCCGCCCTGAGGGCCGAAGGCTGGCGTGTGCGGTATACCCAGCTCGACGATCCCGAAAACACGGGCTCGATCACCGGGGAGCTCTTGCGCTACGCGGCTGAGACCGGCGCGACCGAAGTCTTGGCCACCGAGCCGGGTGAATGGCGTCTGATCTCGGCCTTGGAAGACTGCCCAATCGCCGTCCACCAATTCCCGGATAACCGGTTCTTATGCTCCCACGACGAGTTCGATGCCTGGGCTGAGGGCCGCAAAGAGTTGCGGATGGAGTATTTCTATCGCGAGATGCGGCGCAAAACCGGCTTGCTGATGGAGGGTGACAAGCCTGTGGGCGGTAAGTGGAATTATGACCACGACAACCGCAAATCAGCCCCCGATCAGATTACTTTTGACGGCCCGCTGCGGTTTGAACCCGATGGCGATGTAAGCGCAGTTTTGAACCTGGTTGAAACGCGGTTCGGAGATAATTTCGGCAATCTGCACCCGTTTTGGTTTGCGACGGATCGGGCGGGGGCGCTACAAGCGCTGGCGCATTTCATCACCCATGCGCTGCCCCGTTTTGGCGATTTCCAAGATGCGATGTTGGCCGGAAACAAGTTCCTCTACCACTCGGTGATTTCCATGTACCTCAACGCTGGGCTGTTGGGTTGGCGTGAGATTTGCGAGGCGGCGGAGGCCGCCTTTCACGACGGTGATGCGCCGCTCAATGCGGTGGAGGGGTTCATCCGCCAAATCATCGGGTGGCGCGAATACATGCGCGGCGTCTATTTCCGCGAAGGGCCGGACTATTCCGCGCGCAACGCGCTGGGCCATCACCGCGATCTGCCTGGGTTTTATTGGAGCGCCGACACCGACATGCGCTGCGTTGCCAAGGCGGTCGACCAGACCCGGGATGAGGCCTATGCCCACCATATTCAACGGCTCATGGTCACCGGCAATTTCGCGCTCTTGGTCGGCGTTGACCCGCACCAAATCCATGAATGGTATCTGGCAGTTTATGCGGATGCCTATGAATGGGTCGAGGCCCCGAATGTGATCGGCATGAGCCAGTTCGCCGATGGCGGGATCGTCGCCTCAAAGCCGTATGTATCGGGCGGGAACTACATCCATAAGATGTCCGATTACTGCAAGGCTTGTGCCTATGAGGTTGGGGAGAAGTCGGGGGATAAAGCCTGCCCGTTCAACTATCTTTATTGGGCGTTCCTGGATCGTCATCGCGACCGGTTCGAAAAGAACCCGAGGATGGCGCAGATGTACCGCACTTGGATGCGGATGTCAGACGATGCGCGCGCGGCGCGTTTGAACAGCGCCACGGCCTTCCTGGAAAAACTTGACGGGGGCGGTCGTGTCTAACCTGTGTTAGACTTTTGCCGATGGCAGAAAACAAGACCCAACCAACCCCCATGCCCGTGGCGGATTTCATCGCCTCGGTTGGGCACTCGACCCGTCGCGCCGATGCCGAAAGGCTGAATGCGCTGTTTCAGGACCTCACCGGCTGGGCACCGTGCATGTGGGGGCCATCGATCATCGGCTATGGTCAGTACCACTATGTCTATGACAGCGGGCGTGAGGGTGATTTTCTGGCCACTGGCTTCTCCCCTCGCAAATCCAATCTCTCGATTTACGTCATGCCCGGTTACCAGGATTACGCCGAAATCTTGGGGCGCTTGGGCAAACACAAGCTTGGCAAATCCTGTCTCTACGTGAACAAGCTTGCCGATATCGATCTGGCCGTTTTGGCCGAATTGATCCGGGCAGGCCTGACCGATTTGGCCAAGATCTACCCGGTCAAAGCCAGCTAGTCCTTAGCCCAATTGCCCGCTTTCGGGCACCCAATGGAAGCCGTCGCCGCGCGTGTCTACGAAGCCGAAGGATGGGAAGGGCATGTGGTAGCCAATAGCGGGCAAGCGATCTGCCGCGATCATCGACAGCACGCGGCGGCGGCTTTCAGCAGCCATGTCTTTGTCGATGTCGAAGGAAAAATGCCAATCGGGGTTGGCCAGGGACCAGACCGGGTGGTTGGCCAGATCGGCAAACAAGATCATGGCCTGACCCTCG
This sequence comes from Paracoccaceae bacterium, assembly GCA_965229695.1. GTDB lineage: Bacteria > Pseudomonadota > Alphaproteobacteria > Rhodobacterales > Rhodobacteraceae > JANSYL01. The sequence goes on along the minus strand of OZ245921.1, from coordinate 1,106,449 downwards.
CTTTCGATGCGAAACACCGTGTGGCCGGGCGTGTGGCCATAAGCAGCAATCGCGGTCAGCCCGCCGGTCACATCCTGCCCGTCTTCCAAGAATTGAAACCGCTCGGCCAAGGGGCGCACCAACCCGTCGAACGCTTGGTTTTCGGCCCCAGCCCAGAAGTCGAACTCGGCCCGGCTGCTCAGATAGCGGGCATTGGGAAAGGTTGGGCCGCTATCAGTCATTAGCCCACCAATGTGATCGCCATGCATATGGGTTAGCACCACGACATCAATCTGATCGGGCGTATATCCCGCTTGGCCAAGCGCAGCGACGATCCCGTCAGCACTCAGGCCCGTGTCGAACAAGACCAGTTCGGCCCCGGTATTGACCACGGTGGGCGTGAAGAAAAACGCGCCTTCATCCGGGGAGATAAAGGCCGCCTCGCTCGCCGCGATGAACTCGTCATCGCTGATATTGGTGCCGAACAAGTCGCGGGGGCTGTCGTTTTGCACCACGCCCGCCGAAACCATCGTGACCTCGAACGCGCCTAAGGCAATTCGGCGATGCATGGCGCGGCTGGCGCCCAGCATTGGGGCCTCGGCGATGGCTGGCAGGGCGGTTGCCAGGGGCAGTGCAGCGGCGGACATCAAGGTTTGGCGGCGGGTTAACATGGTCGGCTCCTGAAACTGATGCGGGTTTGAAGGGAACCTAGCGCAGTTCGGCGCCGGGGCGGCATCACATCCCAGCGATGACCCATGTAAAGCCCAGGCAGCCCTATTCCCACCAGCGGTCGATCTGCGCGATATCGGCATCCGACCAGCCAAAATGATGTGCAATCTCATGCACCAAAACATGGGCGATCAGCGCCCCCAGGCTCACATTTCCCCGATCCGCCCATTCATCCAGGATGGCCCGCCGAAACAGCCAAACCGTATCGGGGCCCATCGGTTGATCCATCACCGATTTCTCGGTTAGCGGGATACCGTCATAAAGCCCGGTCAGATCGTAAGGATTGTCAATCTCCAACTCTGCCAGCATCGGTTCGGGCGGAAAATCCTCGACCCGGATCGCAAGCGCCCGCGCCGGGTCTGCATAGGCCGGGGGCAGGGCATCAAGGGCCGCTTGGGCCATCTCCTCAAAGGCGGCCAGGTCTGGGGCGGTGAGATCGGAAAAGCGCATGTGCCCGATATGGACAAATCCAAGCGGTCATGAAAGAGCAGGCGCAAGATTTCAAAGGCTAGACCCATGTCCGTCACCACCCGTTTCGCCCCATCGCCCACCGGCTATCTGCATGTCGGCAATCTGCGCACAGCGCTGTTCAACCATCTGATCGCGCGCAAGGCGGGCGGCACGTTTATCCTGCGGCTGGATGACACCGACCCAGAACGCTCCAAGCCCGAGTTTGCTGATGCGATCCAGGAAGACCTGGAATGGCTGGGCATCACCTGGGACAAGGTGGAACGCCAATCCGAGCGTTTGGATCGCTATGCGACGGCGGCCGATGAGCTGCGCGAAAAGGGCCGGTTTTACGAGGCCTGGGAAACGCCCACGGAACTGGATTTGAAGCGCAAGAAGCAGCTCAATATGGGGCAACCGCCGGTTTATGACCGGGCTGCTTTGAACCTGTCTGAGGATGAAAAGGCCAACCTGCGCGCTGAGCGCGGAGCTGGTGTCTGGCGCTTCAAACTGGATCATGCGCGGATCGAATGGGCTGACGGCATCTTGGGCGATCTGTCGATTGATGCGGCCAGCGTGTCCGATCCGGTGCTGATCCGGGCCGATGGGCAGGTGCTTTATACCATCGCCTCGGTCGTGGATGACACGGATATGGGCATCACCCATGTCGTGCGCGGGTCGGATCATGTGACCAACACCGCGACGCAAATTCAAATCATGGAAGCCTTGGGGCATGATGCGCCGAGCTTTGCGCATCATTCGCTTTTGACCGGCCCACAGGGCGAGGCTCTGTCGAAACGCTTGGGCACGCTCAGCCTGCGCGATCTGCGCGCGGCAGGGATCGAGCCGATGGCGTTGCTGAGCCATATGGCACGGATCGGCTCATCACAGCCGGTGGAGTTGGCGGGTGATATCGACGAACTGGCCGCCGGGTTCGACCTGAGCCATTTTGGATCGGCCCCAACCAAGTTTGATGAGGCCGATTTGAGCCCGCTGACAGCGCGCGTGTTGCACGATCTGCCCTTGGCAGAGGTGGCGGATCAGATTGCCGAGATCGGTGTGCCCACTGAGATGGCCGAGGCGTTTTGGGACGTTGCGCGCAAGAACATCACGACGCGCGGTGAGATGGGGGACTGGTGGGCGCTGTTCCGCGACGGGGCCACGCCTTTGGTCGAAGATGAGGACCGGGAGTTTATCTCGGACGCCTTCGCAATGCTGCCCGCGCCGCCCTATAGCGACACCACTTGGTCGGATTGGACCGGCGCGGTGAAAGAGGCGACGGGCCGTAAAGGCAAAGCGCTGTTCATGCCCTTGCGCAAGGCCGTGACGGGGCGTGAGCGCGGGCCGGAAATGGCCGACGTGATGCGGCTGTTGCAGAAAAAACCGACGCTGTAGCGGGCTTCTGGCCGCGCGGCTTTTTGGGGCGCTGCCCCCGGCCTGCGGCCTCCCCCGGGGTATTTTGGGCCAGATGAAGGAGGGGCGCTTTGGGGCCCCGGCGGACGCTTTTGCGGTCGCGCGCGGCAGAATTTGCTGGCCCGATGGCCCTGTTCGTGTCACGGATTTTGCGATGGCACAGGCGAACGCAGTTTTTCTTCAAGGCAATTTGTTCCGGCACATCACGGTGATGTCGCTGACGGCCTCCATCGGCTTGATGGCGGTCTTTTTGGTCGATTTCATCGATATGATTTTCATTTCGATGCTGGGCAAAGAAGAACTGGCCGCAGCTGTGGGCTATGCCGGTGCGATCTTGTTTTTCACCTCCTCTTTCGGGATTGGGATGGCGATTGCGGGCGGGGCGCTGGTGGCGCGTGCCTTGGGCGAGGGGGATGAAGATCTTGCGCGGAGGCGTGCGACCAATACGCTGATTTATGGGGTGCTGTTTGGGGCTGTTTTTGCGGCAATCGTTTGGGTGAACTTGCCGTTTTTGGTGGGGTTGCTTGGGGCCAGTGATGCCACGCGCGATCTGGCGGTTGGGTATCTGCGCATCATCATTCCAACAATGCCCTTTCTGCTGATCGGGATGGTTGGCGGCGCGATTTTGCGGGCCCATGGTGATGCCAGGCGCGCGATGATGGCGACGATCTATGCGGGCTTGGCGAACGCGGTCTTGGACCCGATCCTGATCTTTGGATTGGATTTGGAGCTGACGGGGGCGGCCATGGCTTCGGTCGCGGCGCGATTGACGATGGGGGTGGCGGCGATCTTGCCGATCCTGCGCCATCATGGTGGGCTTTGCCGCCCGTCGATCCCCGATCTGTCGCTGGATTTGCGACCGGTTTTTGCGCTGGCCATGCCCGCGATCCTAACCCAATTGGCGACCCCGATTGGGCAGGCCTATGTCACCCGCGCGATGGCCGAATATGGGGAACAGGCGGTGGCCGGCATGGCCATTGTCGCCCGCCTGACGCCGGTGGCTTTTGGTGTCATCTTTGCGCTTTCGGGGGCGGTTGGGCCCATCATCGGGCAAAACTTCGGCGCGAAGAATGCCGAACGGGTGCGCATCGCCTATCGAGATGCGATGGTCTTCACCGCCCTGGTCGTGATCCTGATCAGTGCGATTTTGTTCGGGTTGCGCGGCCCGATCGCGGCGCTGTTTCAGGCCGATGGCATCACACGGGAACTGGTGTTTTTGTTCTGCGGGCCGCTGGCCTTGGCCTATTTCTTCAACGGTATGGTCTTTGTGTCGAACGCGACCTTTAACAATCTGGGGCATCCGTTCTACTCGACGGTGATCAATTGGGGGCGGCATACGGTGGGCACGATCCTGCCGGTGATCGTGTTCTCGGCCATGTTTGGGGCCGCGGGCGTTTTGATCGGCCAGGCTGTGGGTGGCTTGGTTTTTGGTCTGGCTTCGGCCTGGCTGGCGCTGCGGGTGATGGCGCAATCGGAAGCGCCGGAACCGGTGGAGCCCTTCCAGCGCGAGGCGCGCAGCTTCACCATGTTCCACCATCGCCGCTAGGCGGCGATCCGGGTCACGTTCAGATTGGCTAGCTCACCGTCAACCAGCGTGGTTTCCGCGCGGCTGAGTGGTTGGAACCTTGGATAACGTGGTGCCTGCCGGTCATCTAAGACCGGCGTGTCCCAGCCCATGGTGGTCTCAAAAAAGCGTAGGGCCCCGGCCTGACCAAATTCGGTCAGGTAGCCTTGGACCACGGTATCAAGATAGCTCAGCAAGATCGGGTGCTCGGCGGCGCCATCTTCGTGATGTTCGGGCTTGGTGCGGTAGATTTGGATATCAAGATCGCCCGGATGGTCATGGGTGACGCGCCCGACCGGCAATCGGTCATAGGCCCATTCGCGCGCATCCAGGCCTGCCCAATCCGCGCCGGGGACGGCTGCGATCAGCCCTTCGATCTGTGATCCGGGCGATTCCACCGCCGTCAAAAACGCCACCTCGCGCAGGCGCGTATGCTTCCATGTGCGCGCCCAGCCGAAGGCGGTGGCGCGGGTGGCATGGGGAAAGGCATGGGTGCCCCGGTTCACCAAACTGCCGTAACCAAAGAAAAAAGGATCCTTCATGGGGGCAAGGGTTGGGCCAAGGCCGTGCAGCTTGCAAGCCCTCTTGATTGGTTGTGATCTCCTGCTAAGCTGCGCGCGTCTTGCAGGGAGACATGGGGGAAACCCCAGGCCGAAGGAGCAACCGCCCCGGTAAACTCTCAGGCAAAAGGACCTGTAAAGACACACGACGCTCTGGAGAGAGGCGCGGATGCGCCCGCCGAAGGGATAACGATCTCAGGCGAAAGGACAGAGGGGGCATCGAAAGCTTTCCCATTGCGGGCGGGCAAGACGGTGCCGGGCCAATACCCGGAAGAAAGGGTGATATGGCCGACGGACGGAAACTTCCTTTAGAAGAACTCCACGCCGAGTTGGGTGCAAAATTTGTGCCTTTTGCGGGCTGGTCGATGCCGGTGCAATACACGGCCGGGGTGATGACCGAGCATCTGTGGTGCCGCGAAAAGGCCGGCCTGTTCGATGTCAGCCATATGGGGCAGGTCTTGCTGCCGCTCAGCGCAGACGCGGCGTTGGAGGCTTTGGTGCCCGCTGATTTGTTGGGGCTGCCCGAGGGGCGACAGCGCTATGGCATTTTCACCAATGAAAGCGGCGGCATTCTGGACGATCTGATGATCGCGCGTCGGGCGAGCGATTTGTTTCTGGTCGTGAACGCGGCGCGGGCCGAACCTGACATTGCCCATCTGCGCGCGCATATCGACGGAGTGCGGGTGATCGGTGACCGAGCCCTGTTGGCTCTGCAGGGTCCGATGGCTGAGGCCGCGCTTGCCACGCTGCTGCCCATCGCCGTGGAGATGCGCTTCATGGATGTGCGCGTCGCCGACTGGCAGGGGGCTGAGATTTGGTTGTCGCGCTCTGGTTACACGGGCGAGGATGGGTTCGAACTGTCGATCCCTTCGGTTGTGGCCGATGGTTTTGCGCGCGCGCTTTTGGCTGATGACCGGGTTGCGCCGATTGGCCTGGGCGCGCGCGATTCCCTGCGCTTGGAAGCTGGGTTGCCGCTTTATGGGCAAGACCTGAGTGAGGAGATCAGCCCCATCGAGGCAGGGTTGATCTGGTCCATTGGCAAGGCCCGCAGAGGTGGCGGCGCGCGTGAGGGTGGATATCCGGGAGCGCCGATCATCCTCGACCAGATCGCCAACGGCGCACCGCGCAAACGCGTCGGGCTCGTACCCGAAACCCGCGCCCCGATGCGCGCGGGCGTTGAGATTTACACGGATGAAACGGCGGATACGCCGGTTGGCATCGTCACCTCGGGCGGCTTCGGCCCCTCCCTGGGAGGGCCGATGGCGATGGCTTTGGTCGATGCTTCGGTCGACGTCGACGCGCCGCTTTTCGGGGATGTGCGCGGCAAACGGCTGGCCGCGCGCATCGCGCCGCTGCCGTTTCACACACCGACTTACAAACGCTAATCAACAGGGAACACGGATATGAAATACACCGAAGAACATGAATGGCTTTTGGCCGATGGCGATGTTGTTACGGTCGGCATCACCGAACATGCAGCGACCCAGTTGGGCGACGTTGTGTTTGTCGAATTGCCAGAGGTCGAAACCCAAGTCGCCAAAGGTGACGAGATCGTGGTGATTGAAAGCGTCAAAGCGGCCTCGGACATTGTGGCGCCGCTTGATGGTGAGATTGTCGAGGTGAATGAGGCGCTGTCGGATACGCCAGGAATGGTCAATGACGACCCGACCGGCGCGGCCTGGTTCTTCAAGATCAAGGTCGAAGACGCCAGCGCAGTCGACGCCTACATGACCGAAGACGAATACAAAGATTTGATCGGCGAATAGGGGCTCTGCCCCCGACGCCTTCGGCGCCTCCCCCGGGGTATTTTGAGCCAGATGAAGGGGGGCGGTTTTCACGCCAGATGCAGGACCAGACCATGCCTTGGACACCGACCGAGTACGACCCAACCGATTTCGCCAATCGCCGCCACATTGGCCCATCGCCCGCTGAGATGGAGGAGATGTTGGCTGTGGTCGGCGCGGAGAGCCTGGATGCGTTGATCGAACAGACGGTGCCAGCCTCGATCCGACAGGCATCGGCTTTGGATTGGGCGCCGATGTCCGAGGCGGAACTGCTGGATCATATGCGGGGGATTGCGGCGAAGAATAAGCCAATGACCTCGATGATCGGGCAGGGGTACTACAACACCCACACGCCGCCTGCGATCCAACGCAATGTGTTGGAGAACCCGGCTTGGTACACCGCCTACACGCCATATCAGCCCGAAATTGCACAAGGCAGGCTGGAGGCGTTGTTGAACTTCCAAACCATGGTGTCAGACCTGACGGGGTTGGAGGTGGCAAACGCATCCTTATTGGATGAAGCCACAGCCTGTGCCGAAGCGATGGTGATGGCCGAACGTGTGGCCAAGTCGAAGGCCAAGGCCTTTTTTGTGGATGAAAATTGCCACCCGCAGAATATCGCGGTGATGATGACCCGCGCCGAGTCCCTGGGGATTGAGGTGATTGTGGGGGATGCATCGGCGCTGGACCCGGCCTCTGTCTTTGGCGCGATCTTCCAAACACCTGGCACCTTTGGCGGGCTGTCTGACCCGAGCGACCTGATCGCTCAACTGCATGAGCATAAAGCCATTGGGGTCGTGTGCACCGATTTGCTTGCGCTTACATTTATGAAAGAACCGGGCGCTATGGGCGCGGATATCGCCGTGGGGTCAGCCCAGCGGTTTGGGGTGCCGCTGGGCTATGGCGGGCCGCACGCGGCGTTCATGTCCTGCCGTGATGCCTATAAGCGCGCGCTTCCGGGCCGTTTGGTGGGGGTTAGCGTCGACAGCCATGGGCACCAGGCCTACCGTCTATCGTTGCAAACGCGCGAACAGCATATTCGCCGTGAAAAGGCGACCTCCAATGTCTGCACGGCCCAGGCCTTGTTGGCGGTCATGGCCAGCTTCTATGCGGTGTTCCATGGCCCCAATGGGCTGCGAGCCATTGCCCAATCCGTGCATCTCAAGGCTGTGCGGCTTGCGGCCTCGCTGCGCGCGGGCGGCTATCCGCCTGAGGCCGAGGCGTTTTTTGACACCATCACTGTGCCGGTGGGCCAAAAGCAAAGCCGGATTATGGCCGCCGCCGTGGCGCGGGGCATCAACCTGCGCGATGTGGGCAATGACCGCATCGGGATTTCCGTGGATGAGACCACGACCGATGCGCAGCTTGAAGCAGTCTGCCGCGCCTTTGGCGTGTTGCTGACGACACCGCAGATCCTGCCCGCGATCCCGGACGCTCTGCTGCGCGAAAGCGCCTACCTGAGCCATCCGATCTTCCATATGAACCGCGCTGAATCCGAGATGATGCGCTACATGCGGCGGCTTTCGGATCGCGATCTGGCCCTGGACCGGGCGATGATCCCGCTTGGCTCTTGCACGATGAAGCTCAACGCGGCGGTCGAAATGATGCCGATCACCTGGCCTGAATTCGGCGGGCTGCACCCGTTTGCACCGGCTGACCAGGCCGAAGGCTATGCCGAGATGCTGGAGGTTCTGACCGCTAAGCTGTGCGAGATCACCGGCTATGACGCGATGTCGATGCAGCCGAATTCTGGCGCGCAGGGCGAATATGCGGGGCTTTTGACCATCGCCGCCTATCACCGCGCAATTGGCGACACCGATCGTGATATCTGCCTGATCCCGCTTTCGGCGCATGGCACGAACCCGGCCTCGGCCCAAATGGCGGGGATGAAGGTGGTGGTCGTGAAAGCGGCTGAAAACGGGGATATTGATGTCGAGGATTTCCGCGCCAAGGCGGCAGAAGCGGGCGATCGGCTGGCCGCTTGCATGATCACTTACCCCTCGACCCATGGTGTGTTCGAGGAAACCGTGCGCGAGGTCTGCCAGATCACCCATGATCATGGCGGGCAGGTCTATCTGGATGGGGCCAACCTAAACGCTATGGTCGGCTTGTCGAAGCCGGGTGAAATCGGCGCGGATGTCAGCCATTTGAACCTGCATAAAACCTTCTGCATCCCCCATGGCGGCGGCGGTCCGGGCATGGGGCCAATTGGCGTTGGCGCCCATCTGGCGCCCTATCTGCCCGGCCACCCAGAAACCGGCGGGTCGGAAGGGCCGGTGTCCGGCGCGCCTTTTGGCTCGGCCTCCATCCTGCCGATCAGTTACGCCTATATCCAGCTGATGGGTGGTGCGGGGCTGACCCAAGCCACCAAGCTTGCGATCCTCAATGGCAACTACATCGCCGAGCGTCTGAAAGACGCCTATCCAGTGCTTTATCGCGGTGGCCAAGGCCGGGTGGCGCATGAGTGTATCCTCGACACGCGCCCCTTCGCTGAGGCGGGCATCACCGTCGATGATATTGCCAAGCGTTTGATGGATAACGGCTTTCACGCCCCCACCATGTCTTGGCCCGTGGCCGGCACGCTGATGGTTGAACCGACAGAATCCGAGACCAAGGCCGAGCTTGACCGCTTCTGCGACGCCATGCTGGCCATCCGCGCCGAGATTGCCGAGGTCGAGGCAGGCGATATCGCGGCCGAAGACAGCCCGCTGCGCTACGCACCCCACACGATGGAGGATCTGATCCGCGATTGGGATCGCGCCTATTCGCGCGAACAGGGTTGCTTCCCGCCGGGTGCCTTTCGCGTCGACAAATACTGGCCGCCGGTCAACCGCGTCGACAATGCCCATGGCGACCGGCATCTCATCTGCACATGCCCCCCGCTCGACGTATATCAGGAGGCCGCCGAATAGCCGATCGCCCGCAAGCGCGGCGGGTCAAACCTGCCGCGCGCCTCCTCTATCTTTTTCCCGAAAATATGGCGGGGGAGGCCCGCGAGGGCCGGGGGCAGCGCCCCAAAATCCTACCGCCCGCCGAACCGCGCAAACAACGCGTCGAGCGTATAAACCTCGGCCACCGGCCCATGTTCTTCGGGAAAGAAGTTCGGATCGACCGGCAAACAATCGCGCCCACAGCTTTGCCGCACCGTTCCGGTCGCGCCATCGACGAACCACAACCGTCCGCCCGGTGTGCCGACCCATCCGTTCACACCAAAGGCCATGTCGCCTTCGACATCCTGGGTCGAGGGTACTTCCCCATCATAACCTTCGGCCCAAGCTGCATGGGTGTGCCAGGAAGAAACGACCTCAACCCCCGCTTCCAAAGGCTCGGATGCGCAGGAGGCGGGCCCGCCCCAGGAGGCTTTGGTTGAACTGTAGCTGCCATCGGGGTCGCGCAGAACAAACCCGCAAACCTCTCGGTTGAAACGGACGGAAAGGGCGTTCATTGATTCCATCAACGCGCGCACAAAGGCGGTTTCTTCGGCGCTTTGGGCCGGGGCTTTCATTGGCAGGACCATCAGCATTAAGGCCAATGCCGTCGAAAAGATCGCTTTCATACCACCGTCTCCTGCCGAAACCCCGGTGATGATACTGCGGATCGCGCTGAAAGCGAGCAAAACGATCCAGGCCACTTATGCGCCCTACCGCGCACTGCCCCTTAGGCTGCGCCAAACCGCGGCGGGCAAACGCCGTGCGACGAGGCGCAACAGCGCGGGGTAGTCCGTTTCGCCGGCCAACATGCGCATATAGGCCCGTTTCACCTTTTGTGAGCCCGCAAAGGACCGACGAAACACCGGCGCCATGGGTTTTGAGAACACAATCGGTCGCAACACGCGGGCGATGGTCAATTCCCGTCGCAGCGTTCGCGTTTTGCGCTGATAGATCCTGGCGGTCCTGGCCGGGGCATTTGCCGCCAAAGCTTCTATGCCAGCCTGCGCCGCCATCTGACCGCTTTCCAAGGCGTATCCAATGCCCTCACCCGTGATCGGGTCCACAAAACCCGCAGCGTCCCCGGCCAAAACCACATTGCCTTTCCCCGGTCGTTTCTTGAAATCGCCAAAGGGCAGAAAATGGCCTTTCATCCCCTCCACATCGCCTTGGTCCAGCAGCGCGCCATAGGCCCGCAAACGTGCTTTCATATCGGGGTTCCGGACCTGGACGCCGCCAATGCCCACCGTGGTGCTGCCGCGTTTGGGAAAGCTCCACCCATACCCCCAATCGGCAGCGTTGAAATCGACACGCACGGTGCTGGCGATATCCGGGTTGGATAACGGCGGCAGCTCCTTTTCCAATGCAAATCCAATAGTCTGCGGGTCGAACGCCCGACCAAAAAGCGCGCGGGCAACGGCAGAATTTACCCCATCGGCTCCGATCAAAACCTTATAGCGCAAAACCGCCCCCGACCGCAGCCGCAGCGCGCCCGCTTCAAGATCAAGCTCGGTGCCGCGCTGCCCAAGCAATAGCTCGGCGCCCGCTGTCTCGGCCAATTGCAACAGATGGTGATCCAGATCCCAACGCATCGACAGATACATCGGTGGCACGTCATCCATCCGGCCCATATCCTTGCCATCAAGATGAAAGGCGATCTTGCGGCGTTCCTCGAACAGCTTCTCAGGGATATCGCGGCCAAAAATCTCACGATAGCGCAGGCGTGACCGCCCGGTGAAAAGCCCCCCACATAGCTTGTCACGCGGGAAGACCGCCTTATCAACCAGCGCTACCGAATGCCCCGCCTGCGCCGCCGTGGCCGCCGCAGCGGACCCGGCAGGCCCTCCGCCGAGTACAACGATGTCACAGGAAATGGGTTGGGACGCTTGGGTCATACTCTGGTTCTAGGTCGGCGGGGGGAATGGCAAAAGGGCCGCGTCATGCGGCCCTTAGGCATTTGGCAAAAAGCTGCTTGGCGGAACCGGTCTAGTTACCGCACAAACTTCTTATATTTCACCCGCTTTGGCTCCAACGCATCGGGGCCCAGGCGGCGTTTCTTGTCTTCCTCGTAATCCTCGAAATTGCCCTCGAACCATTCCACATGCGCCTCGCCCTCAAAGGCCAGGATATGCGTGCAGAGACGGTCGAGGAAAAAGCGGTCGTGGCTGATGATCACGGCGCAGCCCGCGAAATCTTCCAGTGCGTCTTCTAGGGCGCGCAAGGTTTCGACGTCCAAATCGTTGGTCGGCTCGTCGAGCAACAGGACATTGCCACCCGATTTCAGGAGCTTCGCCATATGCACCCGGTTGCGTTCCCCACCCGAAAGCAACCCGACCTTTTTCTGCTGATCGCCGCCTTTGAAATTAAAGGCGCTGCAATAGGCGCGGCTGTTCATCTGGGCGTCGCCCAGTTGAATGATCTCGGCCCCGCCCGAGACTTCCTCCCAAACCGTGGCATTGGCATCCAGTGCGTCGCGGGACTGGTCGACATAAGACAGCTGCACCGTCTCGCCCATCTCGAGCGCGCCTTCATCGGGGGTTTCTTGACCCGTCAGCATGCGGAAGAGCGTGGATTTGCCCGCACCGTTGGGGCCGATCACACCGACGATGCCGCCAGGGGGCAGGGCAAAACTAAGATCTTCGATCAGAAGCTTATCACCATAGCCCTTTTTCAGATTGCTGACCTCGATCACCTTGCCGCCCAGCCGCGGGCCGTTGGGAATGACGATTTGGGCGCGGGTGATTTTCTCGCGTTCGGACTGGCCGGCCAGTTCCTCATAGGCGTTGATCCGGGCTTTCTGTTTGGCCTGGCGCGCTTTGGCACCTGCACGGATCCACTCCAACTCGCGTTCGAGCGTTTTCTGGCGCGATTTGTCCTCGCGCGCTTCTTGTTCCAGCCGTTTGGCCTTTTGCTCCAGCCAGGCTGAGTAATTGCCCTCGTAAGGAATACCGCGCCCGCGATCCAGCTCCAGAATCCAGCCGGTGATATCGTCCAGGAAATAGCGGTCGTGGGTGACGATCAGGCAGGTGCCTTTGTAATCGATCAGGTGTTGCTGCAGCCAGGCGATGGTTTCCGCGTCCAGGTGGTTGGTCGGTTCGTCCAACAACAGCATATCGGGCGCTTCCAGCAGCAGCTTGCACAGCGCCACCCTGCGACGTTCCCCGCCCGACAGGTTTTCGGGCATCGCGTCATCGGGTGGGCAGCGCAAAGCCTCCATCGCGACATCGATCTGGCTGTCGAGATCCCATAGGTTGTTCGAGTCGATTTCATCCTGCAGTGCCGCCATCTCATCGGCGGTTTCGTCAGAATAGTTCATCGCCAACTCGTTGAACCGGTCGAGCTTGGCCTTTTTCTCGGCCACGCCCAGCATCACGTTGTCGCGCACAGTCAAGCTTTCGTCGAGCTGCGGTTCCTGCGGCAGGTAGCCCACTTTGGCCCCTTCGGCGGCCCAGGCCTCGCCGGTGAAATCTTTGTCCAACCCGGCCATGATCTTCATCAGCGTCGATTTACCCGCGCCGTTGACGCCGACAACGCCGATCTTCACCCCGGGCAGAAAGCTGAGGCGGATGTTTTCAAAGCATTTTTTGCCGCCTGGATAGGTCTTGGAGACACCATCCATGTGGTAAACATATTGATACGAGGCCATGCGCGCCGCTCCGTCCGAAACTGTGCCGATTGGCGCTTGATACTAAGGCCGGGCGGGATGGGCAATCGCATGGATCGACGGTGCCCTTCCCCCGTTTGGCACCCCATGTTAGGACGCGCAGCGGAGTTCACGGGAGGGGTCGCATTTGCTGCGCCACGATCTGCCATATGCACGGCCGGGCCAGGCGATTGGGCTGTTCGGCGGGTCTTTCGATCCGCCCCATGCGGGCCATGTCCATGTCAGCCGCGAGGCGCTGAAACGCTTTGGCCTGGATCGGGTCTGGTGGCTGGTGTCGCCCGGCAATCCGCTGAAGGCAAACGGCCCCGCACCTTTGCCGCGCCGGATGGAAGCCGCCCGCGCCTTGGTGACCCACCCACGCATTTCCGTGACGGATATCGAGGCGCGGATTGGCACGCGCTATACGGGGCAAACCATTGAAACCCTACGCGCGCTTTACCCTGGCACGCGCTTTGTCTGGCTGATGGGGGCCGATAATTTGGCCCAGTTCCATCGCTGGCAAAGGTGGGATTGGATTATGCGCACCGTGCCTGTGGGCGTTTTGGCCCGCCCCGGTCAGCGTATTTCGGCCCGCATGGCCAAGGCGGCACAGGTATTTCGGTCTGCAAAGCTTCCGGCCAGCCATGCGCATTTGTTGCCCTATGCCGAGGCCCCGGCCTGGTGTTTTGTGAATGTGCCGATGGTTGATATCTCGTCCTCCGAAATTCGGGCCAAGGGTAACTGGTCATCGGGTTAACGGTTTTTGCGTTTCCGCAATGCCGCGCCGCAAACCGGTCATAGGGATTTCGCATTTACCGGTCATATCGCTGCGGATGTGGCGGGCCAGGCTGATCCGGCGTGCGGCTTTGCCCCAGTTTGAAAAGCTTGAGCGCGCCCGCCCGCACCGGGTAACACTTGGACAGAACACTGGAATTTTTAGTTTATGGTTACCAGACGCGCATTTCTAAGCGGTGCAATTGCCAGCACTGCCCAAGCCGGTTTCGCCGCCGCGCCCGAGGTGTCGTTGCGCCCCTGGCGGCGACCGGGCGATTTGTTTCGCCAAGCCATCACGCCCGCGGATGAGCTGATTGCCACCGCCGCGCTGGGTGGCCGTATTGGGTTTGCCGTCGCTGATGCCCAGACCGGCGAAATGCTCGAAACGCGCAACCCGCTTTTTGGCATGCCGCCTGCCAGCGTCACGAAAGCGATCACCTGCGCCTATGGGCTCGACCGGCTTGGGCCGGGCTTTCGGTTCCGCACGCTGATCGAGGCGCATGGCCCAATCGACAATGGCCGGTTGGATGGCGACCTGTGGCTTGTGGGCGCGGGCGACCCGCTTTTTGATACCGATGCTTTGGCCAATATGGCGCGCAACCTCCGCGATCTGGGCCTGCGTCAGGTCACGGGGCGGTTGATGATCGCCTCAGGCGCGCTGCCGCGCATTTACGAAATTGACCCGATTCAGCCCGATCACGTTGGCTATAACCCTGCGATTTCTGGGCTTAACCTGAATTTCAACCGGGTTCATTTTGAATGGACGCGTGAGGCCGAAGATTATGCCGTGACGATGGACGCGCGGTCGGAAAATGTACGCCCGCCGGTGCGTCTGGCGCGGATGCAAATCGCCGAGCGCACGGTGCCGGTCTACACCTATGACCAGGTGGAGGGCCGTGATCATTGGACCGTCGCCCGTGGCGCGCTGGGCAATGGTGGCGCGCGTTGGCTGCCCGTGCGACGGCCGGCGGCCTATTTTGCCGAGGTCTTTCAAAGCTTGGCTCGCAGCAATGGCTTGGTCCTGAACGAGGTTGCGTTTTCCGATGAGGTGCCGGTCGAGGCTGTGGTGCTGGTCGAACATATCAGCGACCCGTTGGAGGATATTCTGCGCGGTATGATGCGTTGGTCCACGAACCTGACGGCAGAGGTTGTAGGGCTGCATGCCACGCAAGCGGGCGGTGTGCGGCCCGTTAGTCTGGCTGAATCCGCCGAGGCGATGAGTGTCTGGATGCAGCAGCGTTTGGGATCACGTCAGGCCGATTTTGTCGATCATTCAGGCCTGGGCGATCAAAGCCGCATTCGCCCCGCTGATATGACCCAGGCCCTGGTCGCGGCAGGCCCCGACGGGATGCTTCGGCGCATGATGAAAACCATCCCGATCCGAAATGCCGACGGCGTGCCAATTGAGGATCATCCGCTTGAAATTGTCGCCAAAACCGGAACCCTGAACTTCGTTTCGACCTTGGCGGGCTATGCGCGGAGCCCCGGTGGCCGCGATCTGGCCTTTGGCATTTTCTGTGCCGACGTCCCGCGCCGCAACGCCCTAACCGAAGCGCAACGCGAACGCCCCGAAGGCGGGCGCACTTATAGCCGTCGGGCGCGATGGCTCCAGCAGCAATTGGTGGAACGTTGGGCGGCCGCCTATGGCTGATCGCGCTTAAAGCGTGACATGCCGTGCGCGCGCGCCGCGTTCGATGGCTGCCGCGTGCAGCCGGTCGATATCCAGCGAATGCCGAAGTTCTTCCAAGAACCGCAATTCTGGCTGTGCCAGGCTGCCATCGGCGGCGGCCACGTCACAGGCAATCGCATAAGCGGTCTCGTAAAGCCGTTCGGGCAAAGCTTCGGAGACCAGGCCGAAAAGCGCATCCAACCCATCTTCAACCTCGAAAAGCTCAAAGACCGTATTGGCCACAACCCGCATCCGGTCGGCATCGTAGCTGCCAAATACTGGCAAGTGATTGACGATCTGTTCGATCTTCACCAACTCGGCGGTGCGGATGTTTTCGTCCGATACAGACACGGCGACCATCACGGCAACCAAGGCATCTTCGGCGGTCATGCTGATCTGATCGGACATCGGTCTGCTTTCTTTTGCGGATAGGTTTAGCCGCTATTTATTGACGCCCGCGCGGCGGAGCAATAGTGCGGGGGCGCTTGACGTGACCCTGAACCCGATGGACGAACCGATGACTGATCTGCGTGATGCCGCGATGCGCTCGAAAGCTTGGCCTTTTGAAGAGGCGCGCCGCATCCTCAAACGCTATGAAAACACGCCGCCGGAAAAGGGTTACGTCCTGTTTGAAACCGGCTATGGCCCCTCGGGCCTGCCGCATATCGGGACCTTCGGCGAAGTTTTGCGCACGACGATGGTGCGCCGCGCCTTCGAGGTGATTTCGGACATTCCGACCCGGCTGATCTGTTTTTCCGACGATATGGACGGGATGCGCAAAGTGCCCGGTAATGTGCCGCAGCAGGACATGCTGGCCGAGCATTTGCAAAAGCCGCTGACAGCCGTGCCCGATCCCTTTGGCACCCATGACAGCTTTGGCGATCATAACAACGCCATGCTGCGCCGGTTCCTGGATACGTTCGGTTTTCAATACGATTTCATCAGCGCGACCGAGTTCTACAATACTGGCCAGTTTGATGAGGTCCTGAAACGCGCCGTCGAACGCTATGGCGACATTATGAAAGTGATGCTGAAAAGCCTGCGCGAGGAACGACAGCAGACCTATTCGATTTTCCTGCCGATCCATCCCGAAACCGGCCGCGTCCTCTACGTGCCGATGAAGCAGGTCAACGCTGCCGATCACACCATCACCTTCGACGATGAAGATGGCCGCGAATGGACACTGCCGGTCACCGGCGGCAATGTGAAACTGCAATGGAAGCCCGATTTCGGTGCCCGCTGGGCAGCGCTTGGCGTCGATTTCGAGATGTATGGCAAGGATCACAGCACCAACACGCCGATCTACGACCGGATTTGCGAAATCCTGGGCCAGCAAGCGCCTGAGCATTTCACCTATGAGCTGTTCTTGGATGAAAACGGCCAGAAAATCTCAAAATCCTCGGGCAACGGCATCAGCATCGATGAATGGCTGACCTATGCCTCGACCGAGTCGCTCAGCTATTTCATGTTTGGCAAACCCAAAACCGCCAAGCGGCTCTATTTTGATGTGATTCCGAAGGCGGTGGATGAATACCACCAGCAGTTGCGGGCTTATGCGGCCCAAGATGCCGATAAGCGCCTTGCCAACCCTGTCTATCACATCCATGGCCACAACGTGCCCGCCTCGAACATGGTGGTTAGCTTTGCGATGCTGCTGAATCTGGCCTCCGTCGCGCATGCCGAGGATAAGGATGCGCTCTGGGGCTTTATCCGGCGTTATGCACCCGACGCCGCGCCCGAAACCCACCCCGATCTGGATCAGGCCGCTGGCTTCGCCGTGCGCTACTACAATGATTTTGTGAAGCCGACCAAGCGCTTCCGCGAAGCGACCGATCAAGAACGCGCCGCGATGGAGGAATTGGTGGCTTGCCTCGGCGAGGCCGACAAAGCGCTTGACGTGATCGCCCGCAAAAACGCGCAGGAAGGCAAGGATATGCCCTTGCCCGAGGTGAACTGGCAGGATGAAGAATTCCTGCAATCCATCGTTTTTGCCATCGGCAAAACCCATGGGTTCGATCCGCTGCGTGCCTGGTTCTCGGGCCTTTATGAGGTGCTGCTTGGCGCCAGCCAGGGCCCCCGTTTTGGTGGCTTCATCGCGCTTTATGGGATCGAGGAAACCAAGGCCCTGATCGCAGATGGCCTTTCCGGCAAACTCGTCGCCTGATTTGACCGCAGGCCGCACTGCCCTAGGCTTTTCCGATGATGGAATGGCAGGAAAAGGCGTGCGGCGATGCGGCGGATTGGTTTGGCACTGACGATGATCCTGATGACCAGCTGGGCCCAGGCGCAGGAGGTTCTGACCCCCAACCCTGAGATCGAATCCACAATCGCCAGCCAATTCAACGCCTTCACGGCCGAGGATGCCGAAGCGGCCTGGCAATATGCCAGCCCCAACATTCAGCGCCTGTTCCAGACCCCCGGCAATTTCGCCCGTATGGTCCAGCAGGGTTACCCGATGGTTTGGGATCCCGGCCAGGTCAGTTTCATCGATCTACAGCAGCTTGGCAGCGTGATCGTGCAGCGCGTCGAAGTGATCGATCAATCCGGCACCGCCCATGTGCTGGGCTATCAAATGATCGAAACCGATGCGGGATGGCGCATCAATGGCGTCCAGATCCTGCGCGCGCCCTCAATTGGGGCGTAACCCCCATCTTTATCCCCAAAATATGGCGGGGGAGGCCGCAAGGCCGGGGGCGGAGCCCCAACGCGCCCGATATTCACAAGGTTAACCTCGCCTTAACCCCGCCACCCTATACCCTTGGCGTCTTCGACCCAGGCGGTCGAGCTTTCTGACATTTTTGGAACAATCGAGGTGGCCGGTTCGGGGCGCATCTCAAGGCATTTCCCAATTTCGGCCCAGGCCAGTGCGGCGCCGCGGGCGCGGAAAGGGATATGACATGAACCAGGTGATCACCGACGGGTTGGCGCTGATGCCGCCGGATTTTTCGGATGGGCTTGGCGTTTGGTCGCGGCAAGATGGGCTGCCCGGCAGTGATACATGGGCCACAGCGCCGAATGCCGCGCTGGTCGCTGCTGATGCCGATTTTGGTAACTGCTTGGAAATCGTGAAAACCGAGGCTGTCACCAAGCTACGCTATATGGGGCAGACGCCAACCCTGCCTGGCCTTTACCTGCGCGTTTCAGCGCGGGTGAAGGTGCTATCAGGCACGTTGCCGACGGCGCGCATCGCGGGCTGGGCCGGGACAAGCGCCAATGCCAACGTGGCTGGGGCGCTGCAAACCGGCCCCGAAACCACGATCACAGCTTATGGCGATGTCGTCACGATCTCGGCCATCATCGGCACCGGCACCCGCGCGGGCGTCGACATGCCCTGGGGCGGCAGCGCCAGCTACGGCTATATGGGGCTGGATCTGACCGGGCCGAATGGCGGGCAAGTGCGGATCGAAAGCATCCGCATCGAAGATGTCACACACGTGTTCCACCGCAAGATGATGGATTGGGTCGATGTGCGCGATTTCGGCGCTTTGGGCGATGGCACCACCAACGATCGCGATGCTTTTGTCGCCGCTGATGCCGCCGCTGCGGGGCGCGAGGTCATGGTGCCCGAAGGCACCTATCACATCGCCTCAAGCCTTACGATCAACAGCCCGATCCGGTTCGAAGGCACGCTTAGCATGCCTGACGGCGCGCGGCTGTCGCTCAACCAAAACTTTGATCTCAAAGGATATTCCGAGGCGTTTGGGGACGATGTTCTGGGCCTGAAAAAGGGCCTGCAGCAGCTGTTCAACCAATCTGACCATGAAGGGTTCGATCTGTGCGGTCGCCGCGTGATCTTGGACGAACCGCTCGATATCCAGGCCATTGTTGGCAACAAAAACACCTTTGCCAATCGCAGGATGATCCGAAACGGTCAGCTTTCGGCGGCCACCTCAACCGGCTGGGATGATGAGGTCACCGCGCGCAGTGCAACCTGGAGCGCTTCGAACCCGCGCGAGCTGACGGGGGTGAGCAATGTCGCCGATATTCCAATCGGCGCATTGGTCACCGGGCCCGTCGGCGTCGGGCGCGAGGTTTATGTAATTGGCAAGAACGAGGCTCAGGGCCGCGTGCAGCTTTCCAGCGCGTTTTGGGGCGCGCCTACGACGCAGACCTATACCTTCACCCGCTTTAAATACATGTTGGATTTCAGCGGGTTTTTGAACCTCCAGCGCTTCATCGTGTCGGATATCGAGTTTCTGGCGGCGGGCAAATGCAGCGGCTTGATGATGCCCCTGGATGGCTTGGTGTTCCAGATTCAGGATTGCTATTTCACGGGCCCCAAGGACCGCGGCATCACCTCGCCCGGTGAAGGCTGCCAGGGCATGCAGATCGACCGGTGTCAGTTCCTGTCCAGCGAACAGACCGTCGACGCCACCAACCGCACCAGCATCGCCTTCAACACCCATTGCTCCGATGTGAAAGTGCGCGATAATCGCGCGGTGAAGTTCCTGCATTTTGGGGTGATCGGCGGCACCGGGAACATCATTTCCGGCAATCATTTCTTCCAGGGCGATGGTGTGACCAACGGGCCGCGCACCGCTGGGCTAGTTTTCACCAGCACAAATGCCAAAACCACATTTGAGGGCAATTACGTCGACAATTGTTATATCGAATGGGGCAACGAATATGATGCCGCGCCCGATTTCGCTTCGGAACTGAGCTTTCACGGGCTGTCTTTGAATGGGAACATTTTCTTTGCCAGTGGGGCCGCGTCTTGGATGAATTTCATCGTGATCAAACCCTATGGCGCGGGACATTTCGTCAATGGCCTAACCGTTTATGACAACCTGTTTAAGAAAACCACCGGGCCGCAGCTTGCCAAGGTGGATGGGGTGGACACGACCTATGCGACGCTTGATGCCGATCGGACCAGTGACCTGCTTTGGACCGGCAATACCTACCATGGCATTCAGAAACGCACCGAAAACCCGGTGACCATTCGCCATGTCGAAAACTCGCCTCAGCAAACGTGGAGCATCGACATGACCCATGTGCTGCCCTTCGCTACAGCGGCGATTGCAGTGACGGCGGTGGTCGCGGAAGGGCCGATCCGGTCCTCGTCCAACGTGATCCAATACACGGTTCCTTATGTGAGCCCAAAGCAGGGCGGCGATCAGCAAAGCGTCAATTTGCATTGGGCAACATCGGTCAAAGGGACGGTGCAGCTGACGGTGCGTGGCGACCTCTAGCTAGTGTCCCAAGGGCCAGCCCAATCCCTGGCGCGACAGCGCCGGGGGTTTTCTTTTGCCCAACGCTGCCCTAGCTGGCGGGGCAAGGAATAGTGAGAGCCCGATGACCGTGCTGCCCGTCGAAAACGTGCAAGACTACCCGAGCCCGCCTGCGTTGGAGCGTGTCTCAGCCCCGGTGAAGGCGGTCTTTGCGGGGGTGCCGATCGCCGATAGCGCGCAGGCTTGGCGCGTTCTCGAAACCCATCACGCGCCGACCTATTACATCCCGCCGTCAGATGTATTGACCAGCGTTTTGGTTCCCATCGGGCGCGAGACCTTTTGTGAATGGAAAGGCCGGGCGGTCTATTTCGATCTGGTGCTCAACGGGAAGCGCGCGCGCAATGCCGCCTGGGCCTATCCCGCGCCCACCGCGCGGTTTGAGCCTATCAAAGATCATCTGGCCTTTTATGCAACATCCCTGGAAAACGCCTGGGTCGGCGACATTCGGGTGCAACCGCAGCCAGGGGATTTCTATGGTGGCTGGGTGACCCCGAACCTGACCGGGCGCATCAAAGGCGCCGCTGGCACGCTGCATTGGTAGGGTTAGCCGGTCTTGGCCATTGCGCTGGGGCTGACATAGCGCGCCAGTTCAGTCCAGTCATTTGCATCCAATAGGGTCCAGACCCCATCTGCGACCGTGTAGCCAAAGGTGTAGCTGCCCCCCGATACCGGGGTGAAGGTGACCTGCGCGCCGTTGGAGCTGAGCTGTGCGTTCAATTCGCGGGTCCAAAGGGCGGTGCCGCCGCTGCGCAGCGCCCAGATACCGGTGTCGGTGTTGCCTTGGCCGGTGACCGAATAGCTGCCATCGCGCTCAAACACCCATTCATCGCGCGACGCCGCCTCGCGCCATTTGCCGACAGGGGTCTTGCCTGACCCATCCAGACGCATATGGCGGCGCGGGCCCCACACCATGGTCGCCCCGCCATCTTCGAAGCTTAGTGGTTCTTCAGGGTCAGCGACGTGATAGCTGCCATCGCTCATCACCTCATAGGTGGCGGGCTCGCCCGGAATGATCCAAATGCCAATAAGATCTGGGTCTATCGTGCTCATGCCAATCATCCTGCCATGGAAATCGGATTTGGCCTAATCATCCAAACCATTGCGGGCGAAAGTGAATCCCGAAAGGCACAGATTAGGGCAGCAGGTCTGACGGGATTAATCGGAAAGCTTTGCCGAAGCCGCCATTGAGATGTCCGACGACTGGGGCAAAACGCATCAATCGGAAATCGGTGAAATCGAAATAAAGCTGCGCTTTTGGGTAATGGCGCAGGTAATGATCTTTCAAAGCGGCTTTATCCGCTGCCTCGACCGTCGCTTGCAGGGTCAAACGGGGATGGGTCAGCGGATCCCCCTTCGGCCCAGGCTCTCCGATCAACAGCGAACAGGCGGGGTTGGCTTGCAAGGCTTGGGTGTGCTGCGACAGCGTTGAGATCAACGTCAATGGCCGCCCGTCCGGGCCTGGGACCAGTGCGATCCGCGTCACCATCGGCTGGCCGGTGTCGGGCTCGATCACCGCAAGCGCGCCAAAGCGTGCCTGAGCGATCAAATCGCGCGCCATCTGACGTGCGGCATCATCGGTCGGTCGAATGGGAGAGCTTGGTTTTTCCATCATCGCCAACCTAGCAGCCCGGCCCGGAGGCTGAAAGAACGTGGCGACAGCGCAACGGCGCGGGCGGTTGCAAATTCCAATGGGCTGGATCGTCCGTTCGCCCTTGCAGCCCGGATCAGGGCGGGGCAGCTTAGGGCCTTGCCAACACATATCCTGGGGAGGACGCGATGGCTTTGGTTCCGCCGCTCGAAGAGGAAAACATGGACGCCGATCTGCGCGACCATGTGCAGTTTTTCAAAGGGCCTTTGGGGGTGATCCCCAATTCGGTCCGCACCATGGCGCATCGCACCCCGATTGCGCGCGCTTTCACCGATCTGAACATCGCGGTGATGACCGACTATGGGGCCGTCACGCCGGAGTTCAAACGCTTACTGGGCTACGTGTCGAGTTTCGCTTCGGGCTGCCTTTATTGCCAGGCGCATATGATCCTGGCTTCGGAACGCTTCAACGCCTCGGAAGAACGGTTGAATGATGTATTCAATTTCGAAGACAGCGCACATTACAGCGATGCTGAAAAGGCTGCTTTGGCCTTTGCCCATGCGGCTACACAGGTGCCCAATGCCGTGACGCCGGAGGTGGGCGAACGGCTTAAGGCGCATTGGTCGACCGAGCAGATTGTCGAGATCATGGGGGTTGTGGCACTCTTTGGCTACCTGAACCGCTGGAATGACAGCATGGGCTCAGCGCTAGAGGATTTGCCGATTTCCAAGGGCGAACAACGTTTGGCAGACACCACCGGGTGGAGCGTCGGCAAACACGTATGAGCGATCTGGTCCGAGCCGTGCGCGAAGCGCTTGCCGAACGGGGCGAGCCGGTTAGCCGGCTCGGCTATTTCTGCGCGCCGTTTCGGCCGGGCCAGGGACCGTTATCGGACAAGGTGATCAAAACCTATCGTGGCGGGCGCGATCCGGAACTGCTGGAACAGCTTTCGCGCCGCCACGATGCCTATGTCGATTGCCTGACCCAGGCGGGTGTGCGGATGCCGGCCACCACGTTTTTGATTCTGAACGAGGCCGGGTACCTGCAACCTGTCATCGTGCAGGACGCTTTGGATGAAGCGCTGCTGCTGCGCCCGCAGATTGAGGCTGACCGGATCGAGACCGCGATCGACAAGCTCGACCAGGCCGCGACCAGCATTGCGCAGTTCTGGAAGGCCGTCGCGCAGCGGCCAGAACGCATCGGTTATCACCCCTCGATCCGCAATTTTGCGCTGGATGGTGGTGGGCCGATTTTCTTTGATACCTTCCCGCCCTTGATCGGCTACAGCCGCGAAGAAATGGGGCGGCTTTTGTTGCGCTTTTCGGAAAGCGGGCTGATCCGCAACATGGGGCCGTTGGTGCCCGAACGCATCCGTTCGATCCAGGATGAATGGTATTCGCCTGCGGGTACGATTGTGGGCCTGATCGGCAGCGCCATTCGTCTGCGTCCAGGCGACCGGGCGGCGATCATGGATTGGGCCCGCGGCTTTGCCAGCGCCCGGTTGGAAGGCGATATGCGTTCCGAGGTGTTGGAGGATCTTGCCGCGCCGCCGCGGTTGCCCGCCTTTTGGACCGCGACGCGCCGTATCTTGGGGCTGGAGGGGCGGCCGAATGTCGGCGGCTGACACGGGCGCGGGGCGTGATGCCCTTGACCTGAAACTGGTATTGGTCGCCCCGGAAATCCCTGGCAACACCGGCACGATCGGGCGCACCTGTGTGGCGTTGGGGTTAGAACTGATCCTGATCAAACCCTATGGCTTCGACATCTCTGACAAAAGCGTCCGCCGCGCGGGGTTAGATTATTGGAAACACGTGCGGCTCAGCGAATACGACGATTGGCAAAGCTTTTTGGCCGATCGCGCGCCGCGCCAAGAACAACTGTTTTTCTTCGAGGAATGGGGCGCGCGCAGCTTTTACGAGCCCGATTATCCGCGTGATGCCTATTTGGTGTTTGGGCGGGAAACCAAAGGCTTGGCGCCAGAGATCACGCAAGGTCTGGAAGATCGAGTGTTCCACATGCCAATGCGCAGCCCGCATATCCGTTCACTCAACCTGGCCAATGCGGCGACGGCGGCGGTCTATCAAGCCATTCGCGCCCATGTGACCTGACTTTTCCAAAAACTCATCGCGACTTCGACCGACCAGCGCCCCTTTCCTGCCACGGGCCGGGGTCAGCTTGGCTGCAAAGGGTGGCATGAAGATTTTGGAGAAGAAGAACATGTCCTTCGTTCAGTTTATCAAAAACGAAAGCGGCGCCGTGACCGTTGATTGGGTGGTGCTGACCGCCTCGATCGTCGGTCTGGGCCTGGCCACCACGGCTGTTGTTTCGGGCGGGGTCGAAAACCTGTCGACCGATGTGGCGACGCACCTGACCGACACCGATATTGCCAGCATCCATGATTGGAGCAATGGCACCGGCTGGGGCGATTTGGCTATCTTCTCACCGCATCAGTCGCGCGAAGGCGCGGAAAGCTACGCCGCCTCGGTCCTGGACGGTCACAATGGCGATTACCAGGCCGCGTATGAGCAGCTTTATCAGCAAGCGGTCGATATGACCTATGCTGATGGCGAATCCATCGACGATCTGGGGGCGTTCGAGGCCCTGGCCGACGCCAACAATGTCGAGATCGACCGGGGCGAGAACCTGACCTACGCTGAATTCCACGCCCAATATGCCGAGGCCAACGGGCTCTAATCCCCTTTCACAGCCTGCCGCTGTTACTGCCACCCTGCCGATCACGGCGGGGTGGTTTTTCGTCTTTGCCCCCCGTCTGCCCGTGGTCAGGTGAGATTTGGCTTGCTAGGCTAAGGGTTGAGGGAGGACCGCCACCATGCCAGCCATTTCGCCCGCCACCGACATTCAGACCGTGATCAGCACTTTTGAGACCAGCCCCGGCCATTGCGCCACGCTGCTTGAGGCGTTGAAAGCTGCTTATGACGAGGTCATCAGCCATCAGCCCGGATTTCTGGCCGCTGCGCTCCACGTGAATGATGCCCAAACCCGGATCGCCAATTACAGCCAATGGCGCAAGCGCGAGGATTTCCTGGCCATGCTGCGCACCGATGAAATGCAGCGCCGCAATGCCGAGATGCTGAAGCTTTGTCGCAGTTTCGAGCCGGTCCTTTACGAAGTCGCCGATGTTCATGGCGATTGGCGGGGCGCATGAGCGACACGCCTGAAAGCGATCTGTCGGCTGAGATTCGCGCCCTGCGGCAGGAACTGACCCATCTGCGCGAACATCGCATGGTCGTGGTCTATCAATCCGTGCCCAAGGCGCTTTTGTTCCGCTTTGCCACCGGTATGGCCGTGGGGCTGGGCACGGTGATCGGGGCCACAGTGCTGCTGTCGGCGATCATCTGGACGCTTAGCACCATCGAGTTCATTCCGATCATTGGCGAATGGGCCGTGCAGCTTGGCGCGGAGATTGAAGCCCTGACCGCTGGCGCGGAATAGGCTTTGCCTATCGCCCTTTGTTTTGGGGATAGGCGGCCCTAGGTGATCTGTCAGCGACAGAGGAGATGCCCATGCAATGCCCCGTTGACGGAACCACCCTTGTGATGAGCGACCGCCAAGGGGTCGAGATCGACTATTGCCCGCAATGCCGGGGTGTTTGGCTGGATCGTGGTGAGTTGGACAAGATCATCGAACGCTCGGTGCCAGCCGCGCCGGTTCCAGAACAGCGCCGGTCCGCGCCGCGCGACGAAGGCTATCGCAAGAAAAAGCGCGGTTCTTTCTTGGACGATATTTTTGACTTTTAGGCAGCAGAGTTTGCCGCGCGACACGCGCCGACAAAATCACGTTAACCTGGAGGGATTTGGTGGAGCCTAGCGGGATCGAACCGCTGACCTCCTGCATGCCATGCAGGCGCTCTCCCAGCTGAGCTAAGGCCCCTTCCGGTAGCGCCGGGATGTAAGCGAGCGCGCGGGGAGGTTCAAGCGAAAAATCTTGCCCTGCCGCACGCCTTGCCCGGCGCTATGGGTTAGCTATCGTCGTCGTCGTTGCTGGCCACATCGGCCAGGTCATCAAGCGCGACGGTATCGCCGTCATCATCGTCATCAAGGACATCATCGTCGTCGATCTCGACATCAGCGGCATCGTCATCGATGTCGTCTTCGAGCACCAGATCTTCTTCTTCGGTCTCAGCCTCTTTGGCTTTGGCCTTATCGGCTTTGTCGGCCACAAGGCTGCGGCCGCCCTTGCCAGTGTCCAAAACAACAACGTCGCCCGTATAGGGGCTGACAATGGGATCGCGGCCCAGATCGTAGAACCGTTTCCCGGTGGTGGGGCAAACGCGTTTAACGCCCCATTCCTCTTTGGGCATGACACCCCCTTCAATCATCGCTATCGAGAGAATTGCGGTCCTCTGCCATAGTCCCGTCAGGCTGTCAAAGGCTTTCCGGTCGGCACAGGCCCTGCGGTTTGGGAGTGTAGATTTGGCATCTAAATCCGCCGATTCAACCCATGTTTTGCCGGGCGATCCGCCGGTGCGGGTGCAGCTGCGGCGTTCGGCCCGCTCCAAAAACTATTATTTGCGCGTGTCGCGCACCGATGGGCGGGTCACGCTCAGCCTGCCGACTTGGGCGTCCGAGGCCGAGGCTTTCCGGTTTTTGCAGTCGCGCGAACGCTGGGTGAGAAAGCAGCTTAGCCGCACGGCCCAGGCCGAGATTGCCACGATTGGTCAGAAGCTGCCCATTGACGGCATCCCGCGGGAGATTGTCGTTGGTGCCGGGCGCAGCGCGCAGTTTTCCAACGGCGTGATCGCGGTGCCAAACGATTTGCACCAGGGTGCTCGGATCAAGGCGATGCTGAAATCCATGGCGCGGGATCGGTTGACGCCCGCCGTTGATGCCTATGCCGGGCGCTTGGGGCGAAAACCTGGTAAGATCACGCTGCGGGATACGAAAAGCCGATGGGGCAGCTGCACGTCAAAAGGGGATTTGATGTTTTCCTGGCGGCTGATCATGGCCCCGCCCGAGGTGCTGGATTACGTCGCGGCGCATGAGGTCGCGCATCTGGTGGAGATGAACCATTCAGCCCGCTATTGGGCGGTTTGCGCGCAGCTTTGCCCCGAGTTCATGCAGCATCGGAAATGGTTGAAGATACATGGACCGTCGCTTTTGGCCTGGCGGTTTGACGGGGCGGAGGATGCACAATGCTGATGAACCCAAGACCGACCGAAACCGGCGCAGCGGTGGCCCATGATCGGGTCTATCGGGCGCTGCGGACGCGCATCATGCATGGCGAGGTGGCACCGGGCCAGGCCATGACCCTGCGCGGGGTTGGGGCGGAGTTTGGCGTGTCGATGACGCCCGCGCGTGAGGCCGTGCGGCGGCTGGTGAGTGAAGGGGCGCTGTTCCTGTCAGCCTCGGGTCGCGTGTCGACGCCCGAGCTGTCGAATGAACGGATCGAGGAACTGGCGGCCATTCGCGCCTTGTTGGAGCCGGAATTGTCGGCCCGTGCGCTGCCGCGCGCACACCCGGCCTTGATTGAGCGGATGGAGAGCATCAATGGCTCGATCGCGCAGGCCGTCGCCCGGCGCGATGCGGTTGCTTATATCCGCCGAAATCTGGAGTTTCACCGCACGCTGTATCTGCGGGCGCAGGCCCCGGCGATGCTGGCTCTGGCGGAAACGGTGTGGTTGCAAATGGGTCCAACAATGCGGGCGCTTTACGGGCGGTTGAACCGGACCGAGCCGCCGCAGAACCATCGTTTGATCCTGGCGGCGTTGGA
This sequence comes from Paracoccaceae bacterium, assembly GCA_965229695.1. Lineage (GTDB taxonomy): Bacteria > Pseudomonadota > Alphaproteobacteria > Rhodobacterales > Rhodobacteraceae > JANSYL01. The sequence continues at coordinate 1,078,414 of OZ245921.1, read as the reverse complement.
AGCGGGCGATGAGCCGGGTTTGCGTTTGGCGGTGCGGGCCGATGTGACCCACGGTTTGCGCTTATTGGCTGGATGAGGCGAAGCCGGGGGTTTTGCACCCCCGGACCCCCGCAGGATATTTTTGAAACAGAGAAGGGGCAGGGCTAGGCGCGCGCGAGGCAGCTGTCTGGGAGCCAGCCAGTTGTGCCGTCTTTGGTTTGGCAGAAGGACCAGCCATTGCAGCGGTCCAGCCGGGTGACTTCGACGCCTGTGGCGCAGGTGAGTTCGGTGCTGTCGAAGGGTGCGTTGGCCCGGCCGTTTTGCACCAGACCTTCGGGCAGCCAACCGCCGAGGCCTTGGGCGTTGATCGTCCAACGCCAGCCGGGATTGTCGGGGTCGGTGTGGTGCGAGGTGACGACTTCGCCCCGCGCCACGCTGAGCGCGGGGGTGTAGCTGGCTGTCCAGCTTTCGATGGTTCTGAGCCGCTCAGCTATGGATCGGCCCATCCCCGCAGGCGAGTGCCGCTTCGCGCACGGCCTCGGAATAGGTCGGGTGGGCGTGGCAGGTCAGCGCCAAGTCTTGGGCGGAAGCACCGAATTCCATCGCCACGCAGACCTCGTGGATCAGATCCCCCGCCATGGGGCCGATGATATGGGCGCCCAGGATGCGGTCCGTTTCCTTGTCGGCGAGGATTTTGACGAACCCGTCTGCGGCGAAATTGGCTTTGGCGCGCCCATTGCCCATGAAGGAGAACTTGCCGACCTTATAGGCGCGGCCAGCGGCTTTCAGGCTTTCTTCCGTTTCGCCGACATTGGCGACCTCGGGGTGGGTGTAGATCACCCCGGGGATCACGCCGTAATTCACATGGCCATGTTTGCCCGCGACCACCTCGGCCACGGCCATGCCTTCATCCTCGGCCTTATGGGCCAGCATGGGGCCGGTGATGGCATCCCCAATGGCGTAGATGCCTTTGACATTTGTCGCCCAATGGGCATCGGTCTTAATCTGCCCACGCTCGGTCAGTTCAACGCCCAGCGCCTCCAGCCCCAGCCCGTCGGTATAGGGCTTGCGGCCGGTGGCGACGAGCACGACATCGGCGTCCATCGTCGCCTCGCTATCGTCTTTCAACAGCTTATAGGTGACCTTGGCCTTGGTTTTGGTGGTCTCGACCTTTTGCACCGCTGCCCCGAGGGTGAAGTTGAGCCCTTGCTTTTTCAGGATGCGCTGGAAGGTTTTCGAAACCTCGCCATCCATGCCGGGGGTGATGTGATCGAGGAATTCGATCACCTGAACCTCGGTCCCCAGCCGCGCATAGACCGAGCCCAGTTCGAGCCCGATGACACCAGCCCCGATCACCACCATCTTTTTGGGGATCTTCGGCAGGCTCAGCGCGCCTTCGGAAGTGACGACCAGCTTTTCGTCGATGGTGATGCCAGGCAGCGAGGAGGGTTCGGAGCCCGAGGCGATGATGATGTGCTTGGCCTCATGCACCTCATCGCCGACCTTGACCTTGCCCGCTTCGGGGATGGAGCCCCAGCCTTTCAGCCAGTCGATCTTGTTCTTTTTGAACAGGAATTCGATGCCTTTGGTATTCTGGCCAATGACGTCTTCTTTGTAGGCTGCATGGTCGGCCAATCGACCGAAGGGGCTTTGCCCTTTAGGCCCATCTTGGCGAAGTTATGTTCGGCCTCATGCAGTTGGTGGCTGGCATGCAGCAACGCTTTGGAGGGGATGCAGCCGATATTCAGGCAGGTGCCGCCCAGGGTTTCGCGCCCTTCGACGCAGGCGGTCTTGAGCCCCAATTGCGCGCAGCGGATGGCGCAGACATAGCCGCCGGGGCCGGAGCCGATTACGATGACATCATAGCTGGACATGGGGCCTCCTTCGGGGTCGCTCTTTCCACTGGGCAGCTATGTATGCAATGGCATACGAACAACCCGCGCTTGCAGATGTATGGACGATTCCCGCCGATTTTTTGAGCGTGCGCGGTGTCGCAGGGTCAAGTGTGATCACAAACCGTTCAGAAGCGCGGCAAGCGTCATGGCGATCGCAGCGGCAAAGCCGAAAAACCAGATCAGCGACCGCCAAGGCGCCCAACCAAAGGCGTAGGCTGGGATGTAAAGCACGCGCGCGGCCAGATAGATCCAGGCGCAGGCGGCGGTGAAGGCGGAATTGCTGCCGGAAAGCTCCACCACCAGCACGGCGATGGTAAAGAGGATCAGCGCCTCAAAATGATTGTTCATCGCGCGATAAAAACGCGCGGTACGGGTGGAAAGCTGATCTTCCATGCTGCCGCCCAAACGCGCCCGATCCCGGGGCGAGGCGGTCTTGGCCGGGCCCAGTTCCCGATTGGCAGGGATCGCCATCAGGCAAAACTGGATCGCTTGTAGCAGGAGGGCGAGCGCCAAAGCGGTGAGTTCGGGGGTCATGGCAAGCCTTGCGATTTTGGCATCTGCCCGAGGGCATAATCTGGGGACCGGATCGCAGGCAAGCCATGACGTCCCGTCCGCATCGGGGACATGGGCGGACGGGAAAGGGGGCTGAGGCCTAAGCTTCGGCTGGGGTGTAGTTCAGGGCGGCACCGTTGATGCAGTGCAAGACATCCCCTTCGATGGATACGATATGGCCCAAATGACTGCCGCAGCGTCGGCAATGGGCCTCGATCAACGTGCGGGTTTCCGCCATCTCATCGGCGCCGCCATATTCCTCGGGCAATGTATCGATACCCATCAGCACGGTGTCGGGGATCGCGTGTTCCCAAAACACCCAGCCGATGAAAAGCAGGCGTTTGTAATCGCCGGTATACAGTTCCAGGTCGCAGCCCTTGCAACGGTAGCTGCCTGGGCGATCCTCGTCCCAAGTTTCGGAAGAATAGCGTGGTTCGGTCCCGCCTTCGCGCATGATGCGGTATTCTTCGTCGGTGAGCATCGCGCGCCATTCTTCTTCACTGCGCGTGACCTCAAAGGTGAAGCCTTCGCCATGGCCATCGGCCCTGGCTTGGGTGGCAAGGGAGGGCGCTGAGATGGCCGCGACAGCAGCGCTTCCCATAAAGGCCCGGCGGGTGGGGGATGTGACAGACATTGGATGACCTCAAGAGTTTACGCTTGGTGGGAGTAAGCCCTTGGATCGTCCGGGATCGGTAGAACACATGCGAGACACAAGCCCGCGAGTCTTACGTGTGTGATGGGTTTGTGAGGTGGCGTGAGGTTGGGGCGCTTGAGTTCAACACCGCAGACTTTGGTTCCGAGCGGAGGCGAGCGATCAAGGGACGCTTCAGGTTGGCCAGAAAAGGCTCAGGAAATTCCCGTCGCAAATTGCTGCGCGTCACCCCATTGTCGCGGCGTTTGTCCAAACATGCGTTTAAACTCGCGGCTGAACTGCGAGGGGCTGACGTATCCAACGTCCATCGCCGCTGCTTGGACGGTCGTGCCGCCCGCGATCTTCATTGCTGCGTTATTGAGGCGCATCGATTTGACGAATTGGATTGGCGTCATGGTCGTGACCTCTTTGAATCGGCGGTGGAAGACCGCCCGGCTCATACCAGCGCGCTGCGCCATGTGATCTATAGAGATTTGCGCACCCAGATTTGACGAAACATGCGCGATAGACTTGGCGATTGCGTTGCCAGGACCAAAGGCTTGTCTTGCAAACTCACCCGCTTCGCCCTTGAGGATCGCATAAAAAACCTCTCTCAATCGCGCCTCGCCAAGAACCGCCATATCCGCGGGGCTTTCGCAGAGTTGCAGAAACCGCAGCAGCGCTTCGGTGAAACCATCATCCCATTTGGCGAGCCTGATACCTCGGGGCTGCCGTGCCCGCACGACCGAGGGCCGAACGCCTCCTGCATCTTCCATCTCGATCGCCAGCCCGGTCAGAACGCGCTGATCTAACGAGATTAGGGCGCCGTATAGGGGAGCTGTCGGCGACGCTGCGGGTGTTCCGGCTTTGACGGGCATCGACATCGGGCAACACAGGTAATGGCCCTGGTCGTAAACGTATCTTTGTCCGTCCAGAATGGCCTCCTTCGCGCCGCTGACAATGGCCACGACACAGGGTTCATATACCGCCGGAACACACGGAATTGCCTGCGTGGCCCGGAACAGTTGCACGCCCTTGATGCCGGTCTCGGTCAGGCCGTCTTTATCGGTTACGTGCGCGATAAGGTGCTTGATTTGGTTCTTGCTCATACCAATCCACTATTGATCTCAAACCGACCCTGACAAGCATCTTGAGACAATTAGGCAAGTAATCGCGATGATTTCGGCTGTTTTCGCGCAAGTCGGAGATTTATCTACATATCAGTTCAATACCCCGACCGTGCAGCCTTGCGCAGGCGGTCAACGGAGCACACCGATGCCAGATACCATATTCGGGCCCAAAGGTTGGACGCCAGACCGCCTCGGCAACCTCGACGGTAAGACCTACCTTATCACTGGTGCGAACGCCGGTGCCGGATTTCAAGCGGCGCGCATTCTGCTCGGACAGAACGCCAAGGTGGTGATGCTGAACCGTTCGGTGGAGAAATCTCAAGTCGCGGTTGCAGAGCTTAAGGCAGAATTCGGGGATGGGGCCGATGTCGGATTCGTTCGTGCAGATCTTGCGTCGCTTTCCAGCGTGCGAGAGGCCGCAGCGGAGGTTCTCGAGACCGTTGCGCGCATCGACGCCCTGATTTGCAACGCTGCGATCGCGCAAGTGCCGGTGCGCAACCTAACCGTGGACGGATTTGAAAGCCAGCTGGGCACCAATCACTACGGCCACTTCTTGCTTTGTGGACTGCTGTTCGAGCGGATCGAAGCCGCAAAGGGCCGGATCGTCGTTGTTGCAAGCCTTGGCTATAATCTGGGGCTGAAGACGATCCGGTTTGATGACATGAACTGGGACGAGGGTTATCGCCCGAACACTGCTTATTCGCAAAGTAAGCTGGCGCAGATGATGTTCGCCTACGAGCTCCAAGACAGGCTGGCCGCTGCCGGTCGCGCGGCTGTCGAGGTCTATGTCTGTCACCCAGGCTCATCGGCGACCTCGCTGATCACCACAAGCGGTAGCCGGATGATGAGATTGATCTGGTGGCTTATGACCAAGACACCGCTGGTGCAGACCGCCGCACAAGGGTCTTATCCAGAGGTCATGTGTGCAACAGAGGAAGCTTTGACCGAGCAGCGCGCGCTCTATGGGCCGACGGGCCGAATGGAGGTTGTCGGCCCCGTCGGTAAGGGCACGCTGAACCCTCACGCCTATGACAAGCCCGTCATGCGCAAGCTTTGGGACGTCTCAGAAAAGGCGACGGGTTTCACCTGGCGCATTTGAACTGGCGACGAGCGGGGTATCCGCCGATGTTCGATGCCAAGTGGGGAACCGGGATGCTGCGCTCGGTGAATTTAACCCCCGCGCGCCATCTCAAGGCGCGTTGAATGGGACAGCGCTTGTTCTTGATGCCCATCAAAAAAGGCCCCGCAAATTGCGGGGCCTTTCCTGTGTCGATCTTCCGATCCTCACAGATCCATCAGCAAGCGCCGCGGGTCTTCCAGCGCCTCTTTCACGCGGACCAGGAAGGTCACCGCGCCTTTGCCGTCGACGATGCGGTGATCGTAGCTCAGTGCCAGATACATCATCGGACGGATCACAACCTGGCCGTTGATGGCCATCGGGCGGTCTTGGATTTTGTGCATCCCCAGAATACCCGATTGCGGCGGGTTCAGAATGGGGGAGGACATGAGCGAGCCATAGACACCACCGTTCGAGATCGTGAAGGTGCCGCCCTGCATTTCGGCCATGGACAGTTTGCCATCGCGGGCGCGTCGGCCTTTTTCGCCGATCTCTTTCTCGATCTCGGCAAAGCTTTTCTGATCCACGTCGCGCAGGACCGGCACAACCAGGCCCTGGGGCGTGCCAGCGGCGATGCCCATATGGACGAAGTTTTTATAAACCACATCGGTGCCGTCGATTTCGGCATTCACCTCGGGCACTTCTTTCAGGGCGTGCACACAGGCCTTGGTGAAGAAGGACATGAAGCCCAGGCGCACGCCATGTTTCTTCTCGAACTGGTCTTTGTACTGGCTGCGCAGCGCCATCACCTCGGTCATGTCGACCTCGTTATAGGTGGTCAGCATTGCGGCCGTGTTTTGCGCGTCCTTCAGGCGTTTGGCGATGGTTTGGCGCAGACGGGTCATTTTCACCCGTTCTTCGCGGGCCGCATCCTCGGCTGGGGAGGGCGCGCGCGGGGCCTGTGCCGGGGCCGCTGCAGGGGCAGGGGCGGGGGCAGCGACGGCTTTCATCACGTCTTCTTTCATGATGCGCCCGTCGCGGCCTGTGCCGGTGACTTGATCCGCGCTCAAGCCTTTTTCCGCCATCAGCTTTTCTGCCGAGGGTGCATTGGCGATGTCTTTCCCACCCGAAGCGGCAGGTGCCGCAGCGGGCGCGGCCGTTGCCGCAGGTGCGGGCGCTGCTGCCCCGGCGGCCCCGCCGATCACGGCCAGCTTGGCCGAGGCTTCGACCGTGCTGCCTTCGGGGGCGAGGATCTCGCTTAGCACACCGGCGGCGGGGGCGGGCACCTCGACAGACACTTTGTCGGTTTCCAACTCGCAGAGCATTTCGTCCTGCGCGACGGTATCGCCCACGGCCTTGAACCAGGTCGCGACCGTCGCCTCGGTCACGCTTTCGCCCAAGGTGGGCACCATGACATCAACACTTTCGCCGCCGCCTGAAGCCGGCGCTTCTGCCGCAGCGGCTGGGGCGGGATCGGCGGCGGGGGCCGCGCCTGCGCCTTCGGTCAGCGTGGCGAGCAAGGCGTCGACACCAACAGTTTCGCCTTCGGCGGCTACAATTTCACCCAAGGTGCCAGCGGCGGGGGAAGGCACCTCCACCGTCACCTTGTCGGTTTCCAGCTCGCAGAGCATTTCATCGACGGCCACGGCATCGCCGGGCTTTTTGAACCAGGTGGCCACCGTCGCTTCGGTAACGCTTTCGCCCAGGGTGGGCACGCGGACTTCAATGGACATGTTCTTTTACCCTTCGATGGTCAGCGCTTCGTTCACGAGCGCGGCTTGTTGTGATTTGTGCTGGCTTGCCAGACCCGTCGCGGGCGAGGCTGTGGCCGAGCGACCGGCATAGCGTGGGCGCGTATGGGTGGCGCCAATGCGCGTTAGGACCCATTCGATATTGGGTTCGACAAAGGACCAAGCCCCTTGGTTTTTCGGCTCTTCCTGGCACCAGACCATTTCGGCCCCTTTGAAGCGCTCAAGCTCTTTCATCAGGCTGAGCGCGGGGAAGGGATAGAACTGTTCCAGGCGCAGAAGGTACACGTCATCGATGCCACGGGCGTCGCGTTCTTCTAGAAGATCGTAATAAACCTTGCCCGAAGAGATGACGACGCGCTTGATCTTGTCATCCGGTTTCAGCTTGGTATCGGAATTGCCCTTTTCGGCATCATCCCACAGCACCCGGTGGAAGCTGGAGCCGGTGGTGAACTCCTCCGCCTCGCTGATCGCCAGCTTGTGGCGCAGCAGGGATTTCGGCGTCATCAACACCAGTGGCTTACGGAAGCTGCGGTGAATTTGGCGACGCAGAATGTGGAAATAGTTCGCGGGTGTCGTGCAGTTGGCGACGATCCAGTTATCCTCGGCGCACATTTGAAGGAAGCGTTCCAACCGGGCCGAGCTGTGCTCGGGCCCTTGGCCTTCGAACCCGTGCGGCAGCAGCATCACCAGGCCGCTCATCCGCAGCCATTTGCGTTCGCCTGAGCTGATGAACTGATCAAACATGATCTGCGCACCATTGGCGAAATCGCCGAATTGCGCTTCCCACCCGACAAGCGCGTTGGGTTCAGCCAAAGAATAGCCGTATTCGAACCCAAGCACCGCGTATTCCGACAGCATCGAGTCGATGACTTCGTAATGGGCCTGGCCCGCGCGGATATTGTTGAGCGGGTAATAGCGATCTTCGCTGACCTGATCGATCAGGCCCGAATGACGCTGGCTGAATGTGCCGCGGGTGCTGTCTTGCCCCGCCAGGCGCACCGGGTAGCCCTCGGTCAGCAGCGAGCCAAAGGCCAGTGCCTCGGCCGTGGCCCAATCAAAGCCTTTGCCGCTTTCGAACATTTGCTTTTTGGTGTCCAGCAAACGCCCCACGGTTTTGTGCAGGTTGAACCCATCGGGCGCCGTGACCAACGATTTGCCGATCTCAGCCATGGTGTCTGGTTTGATCGCAGTTTCGCCGCGCTGATATTCCTCGCCCCGACGGTCGATATGAGACCAGCGGCCATCCAGCCAATCGGCTTTGTTCGGTTTGAACTCTTTTCCGGCCTCGAACTCTTCGTTCAGATGTGCCTGGAAGCTGGCCTTCATATCCTCGATCTCGCCTTCGGGGATCAGGCCGTCTTTCACCAGACGCTCGGTGTAGAGCTGAAGCGTGGTTTTCTGCGTTTTGATCTTCTTATACATGATCGGGTTGGTGAACATGGGCTCATCACCCTCGTTATGACCAAACCGGCGGTAGCAGAAGATATCGATCACCACGTCTTTGTGGAACTTCTGGCGGAACTCGGTCGCCACCTTGGCGGCATGCACCACAGCCTCGGGGTCGTCGCCGTTCACGTGGAAAATCGGCGCCTCGACCATCAGGGCGATATCGGTGGGATAGGGGCTGGAACGGCTGAAATGCGGCGCGGTGGTGAAACCGATCTGGTTGTTCACCACGATATGCATAGTGCCGCCGGTTTTATGCCCGCGCAGACCCGAGAGGCCAAAGCCCTCGGCCACGACGCCCTGACCGGCAAAGGCTGCATCCCCGTGCAACAGGATGCCCATCACGGCGGTGCGTTCGGTATCGCCCAATTGATCCTGTTTGGCGCGGACCTTGCCCAGAACCACCGGGTTCACCGCCTCTAGGTGCGAGGGGTTGGCGGTCAGCGACAGGTGCACCGTGTTGCCGTCAAACTCACGATCCGACGAAGCGCCCAGGTGGTATTTCACGTCACCTGAGCCATCGACATCCTCAGGCTTGAAGCTGCCGCCCTGAAACTCGTTAAAGATCGCACGATAGGGTTTGGACATCACATTGGCCAGAACCGACAGGCGGCCCCGGTGCGGCATCCCAATCACGATCTCTTGCAGGCCCAGATTACCACCGCGTTTGATGATCTGCTCCATCGCGGGGATCAGGCTTTCGCCGCCATCCAGGCCGAACCGCTTGGTGCCCATGTATTTGACGTGCAGGAATTTCTCGAAGCCTTCGGCCTCGACCATCTTGTTTAAGATGGCTTTCCGACCCTCGCGGGTGAAGGCGATTTCCTTGCCGTACCCCTCGATCCGTTCTTTCAGCCAGGCGGCTTCGTCCGGGTTCGAGATGTGCATGTATTGCAGGGCGAAGGTGCCGCAATAGGTACGCTTCACAATCTCAACAATTTGCCGGATCGAGGCCATTTGCAGGCCCAACACATTGTCGATGAAGATCGGGCGATCCATGTCGGCATCGGTGAAACCGTAGGATTTCGGGTCTAATTCAGGGTGCGGGGTCTGATCGCGCATCCCCAGCGGGTCGAGATCGGCCACCAGATGGCCCCGGATGCGATAGGCACGGATCAGCATCAGCGCCCGGATCGAGTCGAGCACGGCGCGCTGCACCTCGGCATCGGTGATCTCGACGCCCTTTTCCTTGGCTTTGTCTTTGATCTTCTTGGCGGCGGCTTTCGCCTCCAGATCCGAGGGCATCGACCATTCGCCGGTCAGTGCACCGGTCAGATCGTCGGCGGGCTGCGGCGGCCAATCGGCCCGTGCCCAGGACGGGCCCTGCGCCTCGGCCTGCGCATCGACGGGGGCGTCGCCCAAGGCCGCGAAGAAGTCGCGCCAGGCTTCGTCAACCGCGTTCGGGTCATTGGCGTATTGGGCGTAAAGCTGCTCCAGATAGGCCGCGTTATGGCCTTGCATGAAGCTAGAGGCATGGAACAGGTCGTTGGGGGATTGTTCGGTCATGTTGTTACCTCTGTCGGGTTGGGACCGTATTCATTTTCGTTTTCTTCGCCTGCCGAAGCAGTCCACATCATGAGTAATAAAAGAGCGAAAACCGCGACAACAAAGCTAGGTATTGCGGTCAAAAAGAGAAGGGAGTGCGCCAGGGGCGGTGAGAGATATGCGAGGAAATGGGTAAGCCAAGCGAGTGAAGGTCCAAGCAATAACGCACAGAACACCGCGATGACCGCCCACCAGCCCGGTCGCCCAAGGTCATGCATTCTACGTGTGCAAATGGCCAAGAAAGGAACCGAAAGTAGGGCAAGCGGGAGGACCGTGAGCCAAGTCGCTTCCGTGCCCACAAGTCGCAGGCTGTAAGTCGCACCCCTTTCCACGACGTGATTTGTCTCTCCGGTGAAGACACTTGTTCGCACCAGGTTACGTTCGAACTCGTAGACTTCCCAATAGAAGAACCGGAACTCTGTGAAGAGTGCAGGCGTCAGGCAAAAGACTATTACCGCGACAAAAATCCAGAACTCGCGCGGCGAGGCCCGACCAGAAAAGTCGAGCGCTTGCCTCGCAAGTCGCTGGAGAGTCGCGGCCATTTTGTTTACCCAATCGCCTTCAACACTGCCTCACCCAGGCCCGCGGGGCTTTCGGCTACCACGATGCCTGCGCTTTGCATGGCTTCGATTTTGTCCTCGGCGCCGCCTTTGCCACCGGCGACAATCGCGCCTGCGTGGCCCATGCGACGGCCCGGAGGGGCGGTGCGGCCAGCGATGAAGCCGGCCGTGGGCTTCCAGCGGCCTTTCTTCTTCTCATCGGCCAGGAATTGGGCGGCTTCTTCTTCCGCCGAGCCGCCGATCTCACCAATCATGATGATCGAGGTGGTTTCGTCATCGGCCAGGAACCATTCCAGCACGTCGATATGCTCGGTGCCCTTGATCGGGTCGCCGCCGATGCCGACACAGGTCGATTGGCCCAGGCCCACATCGGTGGTTTGCTTCACCGCCTCATAGGTCAGCGTGCCGGAACGCGACACAACGCCGACCGAGCCACGCTTATGGATATGGCCGGGCATGATGCCGATCTTACAGGCGTCGGGCGTGATGATGCCGGGGCAGTTCGGGCCGATCAGGATCGATTTGGAGCCTTCCAGCGCACGTTTGACCTTCATCATATCCAGAACCGGGATGCCCTCGGTGATGCAGCAGATCAGCTCCATCTCGGCATCAATGGCCTCGAGGATCGAATCGGCGGCGAAGGGCGGCGGCACGTAGATGACGGAGGCATTGGCCTCGGTCACTGCCTTGGCTTCGTGCACGCTGTCAAAGACCGGCAGGTCGAGATGGGTCATGCCGCCTTTGCCTGGCGTCACGCCGCCAACCATTTTGGTGCCATAAGCGATGGCCTGTTCCGAGTGAAAGGTGCCTTGCGAGCCGGTGAAGCCCTGGCAGATCACCTTGGTGTTTTCGTCGACGAGGACTGCCATCGTCTATCTCCTCAATTCAATGTGTCGGAGGGCCAAAGCCGCTCCACATTCAGGAATGTCTCGATGCCGTTTGGGCCGGGGCGGGTGCCCACATGGACCACGGCAACGCGGGTGGGGTTGAGCTGCCGGGCGGCCAAAAGCCGGGTGCCCGCCAGCGAGGCGTTGGTATGGGTGTCAGGCAGGGGCGCCTGGGTGTGGATGCGTTCGGCTTCGAGCGCGTCCAGCGCGGCTTGGGTGGCCATGTCAGCACAATCGCCGTCAAAGGCCACCTCGCAGCGCCGGTCGGTGCCGGGCGTGGCCGGACGACCAAGGGCCGGGGAGGCCGCGACATCGCGGAACGGGTTCAGATCGTAAAAATCGACCCGCGCGCCGGGCACCGCCAGCTGCGTGGCGGCCAGATCAGCCGTTAGCGTGGGGCGGAAGCAATGGGCCGCAAACGCATCGGTGGCCGAGATGGCCAGATCCGTTTCGGCCCGCGCAGCCCCGATGGCCAGCGCCAGAAGCAGCGCCATGCCCGCGGCGTGCAGTCCGGCCCAAAGCCCAGCACCCAAAGGTGTCGGGCCGTCCTGGGCCTTGGCTTTTGCCTTGCTGTCAGGCTGTTGGTGCATCCGCCCGGTGCCCTTAGCCCTTGACCGCCGCAACGATCTTTTCAGCACCGTCTTTGAGGTCGTCAGCGGCGATCACCGCCAGGCCAGAGGTGTTGATGATCTCTTTGCCCTTTTCGACATTGGTGCCTTCCAGGCGCACGACCAGCGGAACCTCTAGCCCCACCTCTTTCACCGCCGCGATCACGCCTTCGGCGATGATGTCACAGCGCATGATGCCGCCGAAGATATTGACCAGGATGCCTTTGACGTTCGGGTCCGAGGTGATGATCTTAAACGCCTCGGTCACCTTCTCTTTGGTCGCGCCGCCGCCCACATCGAGGAAGTTGGCGGGTTCCGAGCCGTAAAGCTTGATGATGTCCATCGTCGCCATGGCCAGGCCCGCGCCGTTGACCATGCAGCCGATCTCACCGTCCAGGGCGATGTAGTTCAGGTCGAATTTGGAGGCCGCCAGTTCTTTGGGGTCTTCTTCGGTCTCGTCGCGCAGGGCGGCGACATCGGCGTGGCGGTAGACCGCGTTGCCGTCAAAGCCGACCTTGGCGTCGAGCACCTTCAGATCACCGCTATCGGTCACGATCAGCGGGTTGATCTCCAGCATCTCCATGTCCTTCTCGACGAAGGCGGTGTAGAGCTGGCCCATCAGTTTCACGCATTGCTTTACCTGATTGCCTTTGAGGCCCAGGGAAAACGCGACGCGGCGACCGTGATAGGGCTGATAGCCCGTGGCCGGATCGACCGAGAAGCTGAGGATTTTTTCCGGGGTTTCGGCGGCCACCTCTTCGATGTCCATGCCACCTTCGGTCGAACAGACAAAGCTGACGCGGCTGGTTTGGCGATCGACCAAAAGGGCCAGATACATCTCGGTCTCGATGCCCGAGCCATCTTCGATATAGATGCGGTTGACCTGCTTACCGGCGGGGCCGGTCTGATGCGTGACCAGGGTGCGGCCCAGCATCTTCTTGGCTTCGTCTGCGGCTTCTTCCACCGATTTGGCCAGGCGCACACCGCCCTTTTCGCCAGCATCGGCTTCTTTAAAGCTGCCTTTGCCGCGTCCACCGGCGTGGATTTGCGCCTTTACCACCCAAAGCGGGCCATCAAGCTCGCCAGCGGCTGTTTTTGCATCTTCGGCTTTCAGAACCACTCGGCCATCGCTGACCGGGGCGCCATAATCGCGAAGCATAGCCTTCGCTTGGTACTCATGAATGTTCATGAAGCTGTCCCGTCCTTGGTGGTGTTTCCTATGGGAAAGCACACCCAAGCTGCATAATAAAACGGCAATCTGCCGCAGTTGCAGGGATTTGGCGGAAAAAGCGACATTTGTGATCACGGGGTAAAAACGTGTGATCACAAAATCTCAGCTACAGATGTATGCCATCGTATACGGAGCGAATCGCTTGCGATCACTGCTGACGTCGATGGCCCAAACAAAAGCGGCGCACCATTGGGCGCGCCGCTTTCGGATCTTGAGTGTCTTGGGCAGACTGTTAGGCCAGGCTGTCGTCGATCGATTTACACGCGTCGACCAAGCCCTTCACAGCGCTGACCGAGTTGTCGAACATCGCCTGTTCGTCTTTCGACAGTTTCACATCGACAATGCGCTCGACGCCACCGGCGCCGATCACGGTGGGCACGCCCACATACATGCCTTTCAGGCCAAACTGGCCGTCGCAATACGCGGCGCAGGGCAGCACGCGCTTTTGGTCTTTCAGATAGCTCTCCGCCATCTCGATGGCCGAGGTTGCGGGTGCGTAGAAGGCCGAACCGGTTTTCAGCAGGCCAACAATCTCGGCCCCGCCATCACGGGTGCGCTGCACAATCGCGTCGAGCTTTTCCTGCGTGGTCCAGCCCATATCGACCAGATCGGGCAGCGGGATACCGGCGACGGTCGAATAGCGGACCGACGGCACCATCGTGTCGCCATGACCACCCAGCACAAAGGCGGTGACGTCTTTCATCGACACGTCGAATTCTTCGGCCAGGAAGTGGCGGAAGCGCGCGCTGTCCAGAACACCGGCCATGCCGCACACCTTCTCAGCCGGCAGGCCCGAGAATTGCTGCAGGGCCCAAACCATCGCGTCCAGCGGGTTGGTGATGCAGATCACAAAGGCGTTCGGCGCGTTATCGCGGATGCCTTCGCCGACCGATTTCATAACCTTCAGGTTGATGCCCAGCAGGTCATCGCGGCTCATACCCGGTTTGCGCGGCACACCGGCGGTCACGATGCAAACATCGGCGCCTGCGATATCGGCATAGTCATTGGTGCCTTTGAGCTTGGCATCGAATTTTTCGGACGGGCCGGATTCGGCGATGTCGAGCGCTTTGCCCTGGGGAATGCCCTCGGCGATGTCGAACAAGATCACGTCGCCCAGTTCTTTCAAAGCTGCAAGATGGGCGAGCGTGCCCCCGATCTGTCCGGCGCCGATCAGCGCGATCTTGGGTCTGGCCATGTCTGATGTCCTTGGTCCCTCGTTGAAGTTGGCGCGAGGGGTAGCCGTGGATGGCCCCGTTTGGCAAGGCCAACGGGCGCGGCGGATGGCCCCAACCAAGGCTAAGGCCTTAGGGCGTCACAGCGGATCGCCCGCTGGGGCAGGCTCAAAATCCTCGTAATGGCGGCCCGAGGCGACAAGGCAGGTCATACCGTTGGTCGAGGTCACAGTGATGGTCCAGGACCCGGTTTCGTCCGAGGCGAAAACCTCGACAATTCGGTTTTGGGCCGCCAATCCGATTGACCGCACGGATTCGCCATGGCGGCCGGTCAGCACCTGCAAAACCTGTTCCCGCGCCGCGCACAGTGGGCCGGTTCCCTGGGCCGTTGCGCTGAATGGGGCCACGCTGCTGAGTGTCAGCGCCAGAATCGCTAGGATATGTCGTGTCATCCGTTTGCCTTTCCATTTGGTGGCGCGCGGGGATCGGAAGGGGCAGCAGACCGGCGCGCCCATCTCAATCCAGATCAGCGCATATCGAGGCGGCGCGATCACCCAGGATGATGGTGGCGCAGGTCTTAATATCTGGTGAAATTGCCGAAAAACTGCGTCAGTTTTCTATGCTTTTGTGGCGCTGTTTCGGGCGTAACGTCATGCTGCGCTGCGGCGTTCCGGTGCTTGCCTTTGAGGGTGCACTGTGCTTGCTCAGGCCGCAATTGACCCCAAACATGCTGCAAAAGGAACGCTGTCATGGATGTCCGCACCCGCCCCTATCGCTCGGTCCTGTACATCCCCGGCTCGAAGGAGCGCGCTTTGGAAAAGGCGAAAACCTTGGCGGTTGATGCGATTATCTTTGATATGGAAGATGCCGTCGCGCCCGATGAAAAGGCCAACGCGCGCGCGCTTTTGACCGCAACCTTGTCGGCGGGTGGCTATGGCCAGCGCGCGCAGATTGTCCGGCTGAACGGGTCGGACACGCCTTGGGCGGCGGAGGATTTGGCTGCCGTTGCCGCGATCGGGCCCGAAGCGATCCTGCTGCCCAAGGTCAACACGCCAGAGGATGTGGCGGCCATTGCGGCCGAGTTGGAAGCTATCTCAGCGGCGGCTGATACGCAGATCTGGGCCATGATGGAAACGCCTGAGGGTGTTTTGAACGCCGCAGCCATCGCCAAGGCACCGCGCATGGCCGGGTTCGTCATGGGCACCAACGATCTGGCCAAAGACCTGGGCAGCCGCACGCGCGGCGCGATGACCACCGCCCTGCAGCATTGCCTGCTGGCCGCCCGCGCGGCGGGGATCGTCTGTGTGGATGGCGTTTATAATGCGTTCAAAGATGAAGAGGGGCTGGCCGCCGAATGCGCCGAAGGGCGTGATTTCGGATTTGACGGCAAAACCCTGATCCACCCGGCGCAGGTTGCCATCGCCAATGCCGCCTTTGCCCCGTCCGAGGCCGAGGTGACGCTTGCCACCCGCCAAATCGCCGCCTTTGAAGAGGCTGAGGCTGCGGGTCAGGGTGTCGCTGTCGTCGATGGCAAGATCGTTGAAAACTTGCACGTCGAAACCGCGCGGGCGACACTGGCCAAAGCAGAAGCAATCGCAGCATTGGAGGCCGTGTAATGGGCTACCTCATTCTGATTCTGGGCGTCGCGCTCTTTGCAGGCGCGCATTGGTTCAAACGCCTGATGCCCGAACGCCGCGCGGCCATGGGTGATGCGGGCAAAGGGGCGGTGGCTCTGGCGCTCTTTGTTGCGATCTTTTTCATGTGGCTGGGGTATCGCAATGCGGGGTTCGTCAATGTCTGGTACCCGCCAAGCTTTATGATCCACATATCCAACCTGCTGATTTTGATTGCCTTTTGGCTCTTCGCGCTCAGCGCCATTCCCGGCACGATGTCGGCGCGCATCCGGCATAAGCAGCTGACAGCGGCCAAGACCTGGGCCATTGGTCATTTGCTGGTGAACGGTGATTTGGCCTCCATCATCCTATTCGGGGGGCTGTTGGCCTGGGCCGTGGGCTCGGTGATTTTGATCAACAAGGCAGAGCCGAATTGGGAGCGTCCGGCCAATGCCTCGGTCAAAAACGATGTCATCGCCTTTGTGGTAGGTGCCGTTGCTTATGGCGTAGTGGCGATGATCCATATGTGGGTTGGGGTCTACCCGTTCCCAGCATGACGGTGCTCTATCGTTTCCTGACCGAGGATGACACCTCGGCCTTCTGCCACAAAGTGTCCGAGGCATTGTCGAAAGGCTGGCAGCTACAGGGCCCACCGACCTATGCCTTTGACGCCGCGCGGGGCGTGATGCGCTGCGGGCAGGCCGTGACCAAAGAGATCGACGCGCCGTATGCGCCTGACATGAAACTGGGGGCGCAGTGACGTGACCAAGACCAATTCCGGCAACTTCTTCGAGGATTACGCGCTTGGCCAAGTGATCGACCATGCCGTGCCTCGGACGCTTTCGGGTGGGGAGCGGGCGCTTTACCACACGCTTTACCCCGCGCGGCACGCGCTTTATTCCTCGGACCAGTTCGCGCGGCGCTGTGGGCTGCATAATGCGCCGATGGATGACCTGATCACCTTTCACACGGTGTTTGGGAAAACGGTGCCCGATGTCTCGCTGAACGCGGTGGCCAATCTGGGCTATGCCGAAGGGCGGTTTCATCAGCCGGTCTGGCCGGGCGATACGCTGCGGTCCAGGTCCGAGGTGATTGGGCTGAAGCAGAATTCCAACGGCAAGTCGGGCGTGGTCTATGTGCGGACCGAGGGGCTGAACCAACACGGATCGGTGGTCTTGGACTATGTGCGTTGGGTCATGGTGCGCAAACGCGACCTGGATGCGCCCGCGCCGGAAACAGTGATCCCCGATCTGGCCAAAGTGGTCGATCCGGCCAACCTGATCCTGCCTGAGGGGTTGGAGTTTCTGAATTATGATTTCACCCTGGCGGGCGAGCCGCATCGCTGGGGTGATTATGAGGTTGGGGAGGTGATCGACCATGTCGATGGCGTCACCGTCGAAGAGGCCGAGCATATGCTGGCCACGCGGCTTTGGCAGAACACGGCTAAGGTGCATTTTGACGCCACCAACCGCGAAGACGGCAAGCGGCTGATCTATGGTGGGCACGTGATTTCCCTGGCCCGTGCGCTGAGCTTCAATGGGCTGGCCAATGCCCAGATGATCGTTGGCATCAATGCAGGCGCCCATGCCACCCCCTGTTTCTCAGGCACCACAGTGCGCGCCTGGAGCGAGGTCTTGGACAAGGCCGAAACCGCTGCCCCCGGTGTTGGCGCGCTGCGGATGCGCCTGGTGGCGATGAGCCATGGGGGCGAGGTCGGCGCGCTGAAGGGCGCGGATGGTAAGTATCTGCCCGAGGTTTTGCTGGATCTGGATTATTGGGTGCTTTGCCCGATCTGATCTTAGTTTTGTGATCACACATTCTTTGCGCGTGATCACAAAATGTGCCGCTGCGGCGTTAAGACCCAATTTCGTGAACAGAATCCGCGCCCTCTTGGGTGACAGCCGTGTAAAACTCGCTATGGATTGAACAAGACAACCGCCAGACACTCAATTCGGAGGGTGCAAGCCATGGCTGATGTGAACCGGGGAAACCGTCCCCTGTCGCCGCATCTTGAGATTTACCGCAAACAGATCAATTCCGTCACCTCGATCCTGAACCGGATCACGGGCAACGCACTGTTGGTGGGGGCGATTTTGTTTGTGTGGTGGCTGATCGCTGTTGCGGCGGGGCCAGAATACTTCGCCACGGTCGATGGGCTGATCACCTCTTTCCTGGGTGATCTGGTGATGCTCGGTTCGCTTCTGGCGCTTTGGTATCACACCCTTGGCGGCATCCGGCACCTGATCTGGGACACCGGTCGCGGGCTTGAGATCGATACCGCCGATAAGATGGGCTGGGGGATGATCATCGGGGCTTTTGCCCTGACCTTCCTAACCGCCATCGGAATTATGTGAGGGGGCGATCATGGCTTTTCTAACCGACCGCAAACGTGTGGATGGGCTGGGCTCGGCCAAATCGGGCACCGGGCATTTCTGGTCGATGACCGTCAGTTCCGTGGCGCTTCTGATCCTGACGCCGCTGTTCTTGTTCGTTGTCGCCCCGCTTTTGGGGGAACCCTATGAGGATGTTGTGGCCCGTCTGTCGCGCCCGATCCCGGCGCTGATCACCGCCGCCATGCTGGTTGTGAGCTTCCACCATTTCAAACTGGGCGTCACCACGTTCATCGAGGATTACTTTCGCGGCCTGACCCGGAAAATCCTGATCATTCTCATGACGATTGTCAGCTACGGGCTGGCCGCTGCTGGTCTGGTCGCTTTGGCCCAGATCGCGCTTTGAGGGACCATACCTGAGATGCAAGATACCGTTTCGACCGCTTCTTATGACCTGATCCATCACAATTACGACGTTGTTGTTGTCGGCGCTGGCGGCGCCGGTTTGCGCGCGACGCTTGGGATGGCGGAACAGGGCCTGAAAACCGCCTGTGTGACCAAGGTGTTCCCGACACGCTCGCACACCGTGGCCGCCCAGGGCGGCATCGCCGCCTCGCTTGGCAACATGGGCCCCGACCATTGGCACTGGCATATGTACGACACCGTGAAAGGGTCGGACTGGCTGGGTGACACGGATGCCATGGAATACCTGGCGCGCGAAGCACCCAAGGCGGTTTATGAGCTAGAGCACTATGGCGTGCCTTTCAGCCGGACCGATGAGGGCGAGATTTACCAACGTCCCTTTGGCGGCCACACCACCGAGTTTGGCGAAGGCCCCCCGGTGCAGCGCACCTGTGCCGCCGCCGACCGCACTGGCCACGCGATCCTGCACACGCTTTACGGCCAGTCGCTAAAGAACAATGCCGAGTTCTATATCGAGTATTTCGCGACAGACCTGCTGATGAACGACGCGGGTGAATGCGTCGGGATCATCGCGTGGAAGCTGGATGACGGCACGTTGCATGTGTTCCATGCTAAGATGGTTGTGCTGGCGACGGGCGGCTATGGCCGTGCTTATTTCAGCGCCACCTCGGCCCATACCTGCACCGGCGATGGCGGCGGCATGGTCGCGCGTCAGGGGCTGCCACTGCAGGATATGGAGTTTGTGCAATTCCACCCGACCGGCATTTACGGTGCAGGCTGTTTGATTACCGAAGGCGCGCGCGGCGAAGGCGGATACCTGACCAATTCCGAAGGCGAACGTTTCATGGAACGGTACGCGCCGACCTATAAGGATTTGGCCTCCCGCGATGTGGTCAGCCGCTGCATGACCATGGAAATCCGCGAAGGGCGCGGCGTGGGCAAAGATGGCGATCATATCCATCTGCACCTGAACCATTTGCCGCCCGAAACCTTGGCCGAACGTCTGCCGGGCATCTCGGAATCGGCCCGCATCTTCGCCGGTGTCGATCTGACCAAAGAACCGATCCCGGTTCTGCCGACGGTGCATTACAACATGGGTGGCGTGCCGACAAATTACTGGGGTGAGGTGTTGAACCCCACCAAGGATGACCCCGATGCGATTGTTCCCGGCCTTATGGCCGTGGGGGAGGCCGGTTGTGCCTCGGTCCATGGGGCGAACCGTTTGGGCTCCAACAGCTTGATCGACCTGGTGGTCTTCGGCCGCGCGGCCGCGATCAAAGCGGGCCAGGTGGTTGACCCCAACAGCGCCGTGCCAGATGCGCCGCAATCTACCATCGACTACGCGCTGGGCCGGTTCGACGATATCCGCCACGCCAATGGCTCGGTCGCGACCGCCGATCTGC
This sequence comes from Paracoccaceae bacterium, assembly GCA_965229695.1. Taxonomy (GTDB): domain Bacteria; phylum Pseudomonadota; class Alphaproteobacteria; order Rhodobacterales; family Rhodobacteraceae; genus JANSYL01. The sequence goes on along the minus strand of OZ245921.1, from coordinate 1,058,201 downwards.
GGTTGGAAATGCAGAAAACCATGCAGGCCGATGCTGCCGTCTTCCGCACCGACAAGACCTTGGCCGAAGGCGTCAAAAAGATGGAAGCCGTGGCCGCGAAGCTGGATGATCTAAGCGTGACCGACCGGTCGATGGTCTGGAATTCGGATCTGATGGAAACCTTGGAACTGACCAATCTGATGCCAAACGCCTTGGCCACGATTGTCGGGGCCGAAGCCCGCAAGGAAAGTCGCGGCGCCCATGCGCATGAGGATTATCCGGATCGCGACGACAAGAAGTGGCGCAAGCACACGCTGGCCACCGTTGATGGCACTAAGACCACGCTCGATTACCGGCCGGTGCATTTGGACCCGCTGACCGTCCAGGATGAGGGCGGGATTGATCTGGCGAAAATCAAACCCAAAGCACGGGTTTATTAACGGATCTGAGGCAAGCTGACCGGGACGTGCCCTGCCACACCCGGTTGAGCTTGCCCCATGACCTCCGCCCCAGCCGCGCCTGGCTGCCAACGCTTCTCAGCTTACCAATTGATCCCGCCGACGCGCGCGGACGGTGTCACCGTTTTACCGGTTCCAAAAACTGCGGGTTTCGCAGGCCCCGTCTTGCCCGAGGCGCAGCTGGAACTGCGCCATAACCGAACCATTGTGCCCGCGTCCCTTGGCCCAGACCAAGTGCCCAAGCCCGCAACCCGTTTGGTCGGCGCGTTTCTTTGGGGCGGGCAGTTGCAAGGCGGCCTGCCCGCTTGGGTCAGCGAATTTACCACGCGTCTTTTGCCGGGCCATGCGGCGCGGCAAGGCGAAAAGATCCTGTTTGCGGGGCCGGAGGGGGGCAGCGTCGCGCGCATCCCACCGCCGTTTTGGGAGCTTTTGGATTGGTTCGGCTTGCCACGCGGGCAGGTGAGATTTGTTTTTGAGCCCAGCTTGGTGGATCAGCTTTGGATCGCGCCGCAGCCCGAACAGGTCGCGGGCCACGGGCCGCCCTATCAACTGCTGGACTTACTGGCCAAGAACACCTCGGCGCGGGGGCTGGCCGTCGCGCCGAGTGAGATTGTCTATCAATCCCGTATTGATGAGCGAGGACAGGCAGCGCCCGCCATTATCGGAGAGGCCTATCTGTGCCAACTCTTGGAAAGTCAGGGCGTTACTGTCTTGCCTCAAACGATCTCACCTCTGAAACCACGACTGGCCGCGATGGCGCGCGCCAAGGCTTTGATCATGGCGGACGGCCCCAACATCCGGCTTCGGCAGCTGCTGGGCTACCACCGGCAGGACATTATCGTATTACCTCGTACGCCCCGATCCCGGCCTGCCTTTCAGAACCTGCTGCCCAGATGTGATCGCTTGATTTATGCCGAGACGAGCCAGGCGCTTTTGGCCCGCGTTCAAACCGATGGGCGACCAGATCAGGGCGGGGCGGCGGCCTTGATGGATGCGGATGCGCTGCGGCGGCTTTTTGGCGAATTTGGCGTTGCTTTGAACCGCGTGTGGGATGAGCGCGCTTATCACGATGCGTGCCGCGTCGATATTAAGCGCTGGGTCTCACAAAGGTTTGACCGCCAAAACCCGCAGAACGCCCAGATTGACTGGCGGCGATCAGCCGAGGCTGTGCGTCAGACCCTCGACGCGACCGGTTTTGGGGATATGCTTGCCGAGGTCGAGCCTTGGCTCGACGCAGCATGAGGTTAGGGTATGGCAGCAATTGTGACGGCACGGGCGCGATCAGTTTGGATCGGGATGGGTTTGATTGCGACAACCGCCATCTTGGCAGCCTGTGATGCGCCGGTCAGCGAGCGTCGGGCTTATGAAACCTGTTCGGAACGCGCGCGGCTGGCGCAGGGGCCTGGAGGCCGGGTTGGGGTTGGCGTTGGCTCGGGCGGGTTATCCAGCGATCTCAACGTCACGATCACCAGCGATTTCCTGCGCGGGCGCGATCCGCAGATCGTTTATGACACCTGTTTCCGCGATTTAACCGGGGCGGGGCCGACCCGACCGCTGATCTTGTGATCACAAACCGCAAAAATAGCACCAAATCTCTGAAACCGCGACATTATGAGGCGCGAACTGCGCCCTGGCAGTGATCGCAGAATGCTGTATCTATGGTGAGAACGACACTTGCCGACGCAGCCAAGGAATCTGAGCTATGGTCGAACTCACCCTTCCCAAGAACTCCCGCATCAAAACCGGGAAATCCTGGCCAAAACCCGAAGGGGCGACCAACCTGCGGAAATTCGTGATCTATCGGTGGAACCCCGATGATGGTGAAAATCCGCGCGTCGATACCTACTGGGTCGATATGGATACCTGCGGCCCGATGGTTCTGGACGCGCTGATCAAGATCAAGAATGAGATTGATCCGACGCTGACCTTCCGCCGGTCCTGTCGTGAAGGCATTTGCGGTTCTTGTGCGATGAATATCGACGGGATCAACACGCTGGCCTGTATCTATGGCATGGATGAGATCAAGGGTGATGTGAAGATTTACCCGCTGCCGCATATGCCGGTGGTGAAGGATTTGATCCCCGATCTGACCCATTTCTATGCCCAGCACGCATCGATCATGCCGTGGTTGGAAACCAAGACCCAACGCCCGGAAAAGGAATGGCGGCAGTCGATTGAAGACCGTAAAAAGCTGGACGGGCTTTATGAATGTGTGATGTGCGCGTCCTGCTCGACCTCTTGCCCCAGTTATTGGTGGAATGGGGATCGGTATCTTGGCCCCGCCGCTCTGTTGCACGCCTATCGCTGGATCATCGACAGCCGGGATGAGGCGACGGGCGAGCGGTTGGACGAGTTGGAAGATCCGTTCAAGCTCTACCGTTGCCACACCATCATGAACTGCACCAAGACCTGCCCCAAAGGTCTGAACCCGGCCAAGGCGATTGCCGAGATCAAAAAGATGATGGTCGAGCGTCAGCTTTAACGCCGTCAAAAGCTTTCATTCAAACCGGCCTAGCTGCGTATGTGGCACCGCTGGCCTGGCGATCCCGCTACTCCGCCGCGATGTCCTGTGACGCGCTTTGGGGTGCTTCGGCATCCCCAATCGTTTCCGCGTTCTCCGGCGCGTTGATCAATGAGGTCAGCATCGATTGATTGCGCCCGCGCGCCTTGGCGGCGTAAAGCGCCTCATCGGCTGAGCGCATCAGGTCTTGCGGCATCTTCCCGTCATAGGTCGAAATCGCAACGCCGATCGACACGGTGATCCCTGGCAGCTCCTTTTGCCCATATCGAATGCGGATCGCCTGAATGTCTTCGCGAATCTCTTCAGCGCGGATCAGGGCATCTGGTGTTTCGCAATCGGGCAGAACCACCATAAATTCCTCACCCCCGGGCCGGCAGGCCAGCTCATCGCCGCTGGTATGCTTGTCGAGCACCCCGCCGACGGCGCGCAGAACCATGTCGCCTGCGTCATGGCCAAAATTGTCGTTAAATTTTTTGAAGTGATCGACATCCAAAGACAGCAAGGCCACCGGTCGGTCGCTACGGGCGGCGGCGGATAGAAGTTTGCGCAACATCTCGGTCAGTTGCCGCCGGTTGAACAAGCCTGTCAGCGGGTCGCGGATCGATTGGTTCTGCAACTCATCGCGCATCCGAACATTGGCAATCGCCATGCTGATCTGCTCAGCGCAAAGCTGTGCCAGTTTGCGACAGGATTGAAACGCCTCGTTCGAGACACCTTCCCGCTGCCGCAGATGCAGCAACCCAACGGTTTCGCCATGGGCCAGCATTGGAAAGCAGAAATAGGGTTGGTTGTCGTCGCCATCGACATGCGCGCAGGCGAAAGCGACCTCGGATTGGCCAAACTCGTAAGTCCGCCCGCGCCGCAAAGCCCAGCAATCTTCGGGGTGGATATGCGGTTTGACGCGGGCGCCGTTCCATTCGGCACAGCCATCCAACACATCGCGCGAGTTGGAATAGACATAAACCGAGCCCTCGCATTGCGGGATAAGCTGTTCGAGAAATCCAATCACCATCTCGAACATCTCGTCTTGCGAGCGGCTGGATTGAAGCCATTGGTTCAACTCACCCAGCAACATGATTTCGCGCGCCAGGCGCATTTGCTTATCGGCCATATCCCGGTCGCGTTCGGCGCTGTCGGCAAGGGCATCCCTGGCGGCTTCGATTTCGGTTTTATTGCGTTTCAGCCCCTGACCCGCCAACACCAAGTGAGTGGAAGGGATAGCCAGGGCAAAGACAAATAGGGCTGCGATGACACCCGCATAGCCCGCAAAAACACGCTGATTGCTGGCCAGGGCCGCGGTTGCATCAACATAAACCTCGACCGCGCCGACGATGGCCGCGCCGGAATGGACCGGCAAATAAACCTCGGCATAGGTTTGGGGGCGGTCGGCGCGGTCATGGCCATCATTCAGGACGACATGAGCCGCGTTGCTGCGGATCGCGGCGACCGCGCCGGGGCTGATCTGTCCGGTTTGCTGTGGCGCCGACCCTGGCGGCGGCAAGGCGTAGGGACCACCCGGGATTTCCCCCAAGGTGTCCGACACAAAACTGACCCGCCCATCCGCATCGAAAAGCTGAAACCGGAAAACATGGAACAGCGATTGCGCACGATCCAATTGCGCCAGTTGATCCGCGCTGGGTTGGCCGGTTTGGACCAGATCTGCAAATGCATCGATATTGGTCGAGAAATAGCCCAGCCAGGTGATGGCCTGATCCGTGGTGCTGCGTTCCAGGCTGGCGCGTGCGAACCGGTCGGTCGCGACATAGGCGCCATAAAGCGTTGCCGCCAAAAGCAGGACAGAAACCACGCGCCCGATGAAAATGACCATAGAGATAACCCGCAAGGCTGCCTGCGGATTGTCGATCAGGATCGCTTTCGAAACGGTTAAGGCAGCAGCGGCATTGGCTAAAATGCGCGCGGACCAGCGTTAGCTACGCAGCATCCCCACGATGTCATAGGTCTGATCCAAGATCGGCGCGGTGATGGCGCGCGCGCGTTCGGCCCCGCGACCCAGGATGCGGTCAATCTCGGCCGGGTCCGCCATCAGGCGCGACATCTCGGCTGAGATCGGCGCGAGCTTGGAGACTGCCAAATCGGCCAGTGCAACCTTGAAATGCCCAAACAAAGCGCCCGCATGCTGATCCAACACCGTCTGCGGGGCGATTTCCTCCAAGGCGGCATAGATATTCACCAGGTTGCGTGCCTCAGGCCGCGCATCCAGCGCCTCGACGGTTTCGGGCAACGGGTCAGGGTCAGTTTTGGCCTTGCGGATTTTCTTGGCGATGGCGTCGGCATCGTCGGTCATGTTGATGCGCGTTTTCTCGGAGGGGTCGGATTTCGACATTTTCTTGGTGCCGTCCTGCAGGTTCATCACCCGGGTTGCGACGCCCTCGATCACCGGCTCGGTGATGGGGAAGAAATCCACGCCATAGTCATGGTTGAACTTGGTTGCGATGTCGCGCGTTAGCTCCAGGTGCTGTTTCTGATCCTCGCCCACCGGCACATGGGTGGCGTGGTAGATCAGAATATCCGCTGCCATCAACGCGGGATAGGCGAACAGACCGAGCGAGGAAGCTTCGGCGTTTTTGCCGGCCTTATCCTTGAACTGGGTCATCCGGCTCATCCAGCCCATGCGGGCGATGCAATTGAAAATCCAGGCCAATTGCGCGTGTTCTGGCACTTGGCTTTGGTTGATCAGGATCGATTTTTCAGGGTCGATCCCACTGGCAATGAACCCGGCGCACAGCTCGCGCGTGTTGTGGCGCAGCTCGTCCGGGTTGACCAGTTTTGCCGTGATCGCGTGCAAATCGACCATGCAATAAACCGTCTCATGGCTGCCCGCGTCTTGCATTTCGACAAAGCGTTTGATGGCACCAAGATAGTTGCCAAGCGTCAGGCCGCCGGACGGCTGAATGCCGGAAAAGACGCGCGGGGTGAAATTGGTCTCTGCCATGGCCGTCCCTTTGGGGTGGATGCTGCGAAAAAGGCCCCTCTGGCCAAGGGGCGCGGCATCGCTTACCCACGGGGGGCCGAGGCGTCAACCAATGGACAGGCCCATGGAAAATCACAACGCGTCGCCGTTTCACGCTTTACCGCCAGTTGTGGTGGCTTTGGCCGTGATCATCGGTGGTCTTGAACTGCTGTTTCAGGCCGCGACCTATGGGCTTTTGGGCGGGCAAGCGGGCGTCGGGTGGCGCTTGGCAGCGATCCAGGATTTCGGCGTGTTTGAAGAGGTCGCGGCCTTTATGTGGGAAAATGGCGTATACCCGCCGGAACAGCTTTTGCGGCTTTTGACCTATCCATTGATCCATGCGGGGCTTGTCCACGCGGCTTTTGTGATCGTCTTTATTTTGGCCATCGGAAACATGGTGTGCCAGGTGTTCTCCCCTTTGGCCTTTGTGGCGATTTTCTTGCTGTCCAGCATCGCGGGCGCGTTTGGATTCTTGATCCTCCTCGATAGCGGTATTCCTCTGATCGGGGGGTATCCTGGTGTTTACGGGCTGATTGGGGCGTTTACCTTCTTGCTTTGGACAGGGCTGGGGCGCGAAGGGGAAAACCAGTTCCGCGCCTTTGGGCTGATCGCGGCCCTATTGGGCATCCAACTGCTTTTTGGCGCGATCAATGGCGAGTTCAGCAATGTTGTCGCAGAAATGACCGGGTTTGCTGCCGGATTCCTGCTGTCATTTGTCGTCAGCCCTGGCGGCTGGCAGCGGGTGCTTGCCAAACTGCGCCAGCGCTAACCGGCAGAGCGGCGCAGCGCGGATTTGAATTCCGACAATCGGAATGCGCCCAAAGCTTGCCCCAGCAGCGCATAGACCACGATCCCGATCAAAACCAAAAGACCTAAGGCCAGGTAGCGCCATCCGGGCAAAGCCAGCGCCGGACCAAGCAGGAGCGCTGCCCACCAACAGACGATGCCCATCACAAAGGCAGCAAGCGTGATGCGCGCCACTCGTCGCCGGAACCGGTCATCGAACTGGGCCACCGTTCCCATCCCGCGTTTGCCGCGCAGAAGCAGCAGAACCATCGTCCATGCGGCAACCGTGGTGCCAATCGCGGCCCCCAAATACCCGATGACCGAGGCCAGCCCGATGGCCGCGACCGCATTCATCACCATCGCAACAAGCGCGTAGTGAAACGGCGTCTTGGTGTCTTCGCGCGCGAAATAGAGCGGTTGCAGCACCTTTTGCAGGACAAAGGCGGGCAGGCCAATGCCATAAGCGGCAAGCGCCAGGGCGGTGGCCGCTGTGTCGTCCGAGGTAAAGGCGCCGCGTTCAAACAAGACCGACACTAGCGGTGCTGGGATAATCACCAGCGCCACCGCCGAGGGAATGGTCAGCGCCAATGAGATTTCGCCCGCGCGGCTCAGCGCCTGCTGGCCGCCCGCCTCATCGCCTGCCCGCAACCGGCGCGACAGGTCCGGCAGCAACACGATGCCAATGGCAATCCCCACAACCCCAAGCGGCAGTTGGTAAAGCCGATCCGCAAAGCTGAGCCAAACAATCGCGCCTTCGAAAAAGCTGGCCACCTGTCGACCGACCAGCAGGTTGATCTGCACCACCCCGCCCGCCAGCATGGCGGGCAGCATGATGATGGCCAGCCGTTTCATATCGGGTGTCAGCCGCGGCAAGCGCAGGGTTAACCGAAATCCCGCCCGCGCGGCGGCCCACCAGACCAGACCCATCTGCGCAAAGCCCGCCACCAACACGCCCCAGGACAACAGCGTGCCATGGGTCAACCCGGTCAACGCTGTCCCCGCAGCGCCGTCGACGGTGATGGCCGACCCGTCGAACCAGCCGGTTTCGGCCATCAACAAGCAGGCCACCAGGATGATGTTCAAGAGCATTGGCGCAGCGGCGGCAGCGGCAAAACGGCCCGTGGCGTTCAGTAGCCCCGACAGCAGAGCGGCCAACGAGATCAGGATGACATAGCCAAAGGCAATGCGCCCAAAATCCACCGCCAGATCAAAGCGGATGTCGCCGGAAAACCCGCTGGCCATGGCAAAGACAAACCAGGGCATTGCCAGTTGGGCGAAAAGCGTCAGCAGGATCAAAACACTGGCCAGGCCGGAAAACGCATCTTGGGCGAATTGCTTGGCGTCTTCCTCCCCCTCAAGTTTTTTGGAGAAAAGCGGCACAAAGGCGGTGTTAAATGCCCCTTCGGCAAAGAAGCGGCGGAAGAGGTTGGGCAGGGTGAAGGCGACAAAAAACGCCTCGGACACCGGGCCCACGCCCATGAAGGCCGCAATGAAGATATCGCGTGCAAAGCCCAGGATGCGGCTGCTCAAGGTCCAAAACCCCACGGTCAGAAACCCTGCAACCAGACGGATGGGCCGTGCGGCAGCGCTCATCCTAGGCGCCCGCCCGTTCGGCCACTTTGGCGATGGCGTCGCGCAATTTCCGTTCTAGGCTGTCCTGGCGCGATTTGGTGTGCAGCTTCAGGCCGAACATGTCTTTGACATAGAAGGTGTCGACCACCTGCGCCCCATAGGTCGCGATAACCGCGCTGGCGATATAGACATTGTTGGCCGCCAAGGTTTTGGTCAGATCATATAGCAGGCCGGGGCGGTCGCGGGTGTCGACCTCGATAATGGTGTAAATCTCGGACCCTTCATTGTCGAAGGTGATCGTGGTCGGCACGTCAAAGGGACGCTCGCGTTTCTTGATCTTGTCGCGGCCTTCCAAGGCACGCGATGCCACAACTTCGCCCTTCAGCGTTTTGCTGATCATCGTTTTCAAGCGCGGCAGGCGACCCGCCTCATACGGGTTCCCGTCGGAATCCTGCACCCAGAAGACCGCCGTCGCATAGCCATCTTTCGAGGTATAGGTGCGCGCATCGACAACATTCGCACCCACCAGGCTTAGCGCCCCGGCCAGACGGCAGAAAATGCCGGGATGGTCGACCAAGGCAAAGCAAACGCGCGTGGCGTCGCGGTCAGTGTCTTGGGTGGTGTCGATCCGAATTTCATCATCGGGTAGATCGCGCAGCATATTGGCAAAGGTGATCTGGCTGCCCAGATCCAAGCCTTGCAAATAGGGGCCGTAATGGCGATCGACCTCGGCCTTGATGTCGGCCTTTGGCCACCCTTCCAGCCCGGCGCGCAGGGCCCGTTTGGCCTCGCTTTCCAGCTTTTCACGGTTGAGGTCTTCCAACCCGGTCTCAAGCGCCGTTGCCGTGGCCCGATAGAGGCCGCGCAAAAGGGTCGCTTTCCAATTGTTCCAAGTGCCGGGGCCAACGCCGCGAATGTCACAGACCGTCAGCACGGTCAGCAGTTCCAAGCGTTCGCGTGTTTTCACGGCCTTGGCGAAATCGCGCACCGTGCGCGGGTCCGAGATATCGCGCTTTTGCGCCATGTCCGACATCAGCAGGTGATAGCGCACCAGCCATTCAACGGTTTCGCATTCAGCCGGTTTCAGGCCCAAGCGCGGGCACACGGTGCGCGCGATGCGCGCGCCTAGAACAGAGTGATCCTCTTTCCGGCCCTTGCCGATATCGTGCAGTAGGCAGGCGACATAAAGAACCTTGCGATTGACCCCGTTTTCCAAGATCCGGCTGGCCACGGGCAGTTCTTCGATTAACTCGCGCCGTTCGATTTGCGCGAGGGTCGAGATCACCTGGATCGTGTGCTCGTCCACCGTGTAGCTGTGATACATATTGAACTGCATCATCGCCACGATATGGCTGAACTCGGGCAAAAAGGCTGACAGCACGCCCAGCTCGTTCATGCGGCGCAGGGCGCGCTCGGGGTTGCCGTGTTTCAACAGCAAATCCAGGAAGATCCGTATTGCTTCGGGGTCGCGGCGCATGGGCTCATCGATAAGATCCAGCCGCGCCGAAACCTCGCGCATCGCGTCGGGATGGATAAGATAGCCGGTGCGCAGCGCCTCTTCAAACAGGCGCAGCATATTCAGCTTATCGGCGAAAAACGCATCCGGCGCGGTGACCGTGATCCGGCCCTGCTTAAGCTCATAGCCTTCTTTCAACTTTTTCTTGCGCCGCGCGCGCCCGCGGAAAAAGCCAAAGAGGCCGGGTTCTTGTTTGACATGCCGCGCTTCGAGCGCGGTCAGAAAGATGCGCGTAAGTTCGCCCACCTGGGTGGCGTGGCGAAAGTAATCCTGCATGAAATGCTCAACCGCGCGGCGGCCGGAATGCTCGACATAGCCAAATCGGTCGGCAATCGTGACTTGGTTGTCAAAGGATAGCTGATCCTGCGCCCGCCCGGCGATCAGATGCAACTGACAGCGCACCGCCCATAAAAAGCGCTCCGCCTGATCGAAGGCTTCGAATTCCTCTGGTCGGAACAGCCCGATCTCTACCAGGTCCGAGACGTTCTCGACCCCGTGTTCGTATTTCGCGATCCAATAAAGCGTCTGCAGATCGCGCAGACCGCCTTTGCCCTCCTTCACGTTGGGCTCCAACATATAGCGTTGGCCACCTTGCTTGCGGTGTCGCGTGCTGCGTTCTTCTAGCTTGGCTTCGATGAAATCGGCGGTGGTGCCTTGGAACAGTTGCGCGCGCAGGGTGTCGTGCAATTCGTCGGCGATGGCGGGTTCGCCGGAGAGGAACCGGGTTTCCAAGAGGCTGGTGCGGATCGTGTAATCTTGTTTACCCAGCCGCACGCATTCTTTGACCGTGCGGCTGGCATGGCCGACCTTCAGCCGCAAATCCCACAGCATATAAAGACTGGATTCGATGACGCTTTCGATGGCGGCGGTCATCTTCCAGGCCGTCACAAAGAGCAGGTCGACATCGGAAAACGGCGCCATTTCCCCGCGCCCATAGCCGCCGACCGCCATCACGGCCATGCGTTCGGCCTCGCTTGGCATCGGGTTGGGGTGCAGATGGGTGGCGGCGACGTAAAGCACCTCTCGCACCAGGGCATCGGTCAAATAGGTATAGGCGCGCGTGACCCGCCGCGCGGTCATGGGCGCTTCGGCCACGCCTTCGGCAATGGCCACGCGTCCCGCATCTTGGGCCTCTTGCAGCACGGTGACCGCCGCTGCGCGCATCGCGCTGGTATCCGCAGCCTCAGCCACGGCCGCATCAATCCGCGCGCGCACGGCTGCGGCGTCGAAAATCCGATCCTTGGGAACGATCAGTGCGCCCGGTTCGGACGCGATTGCGGGAAGGCGGGGGTTCCGGTCAGAAACCGGCACCGCCAAGGCGTCTTGGGGCGGGGTCAATCACAGCCACCTGATTGTCGATCACTTGCGCAATGGCCATCGCCCGTTGGTTCGTGCCATCGCTCAGCAGGCGGAATACACCGTTCGCGCCGTTGAAGCCAGTCGAAGCCACCAAATCGGTGCCGCCCAAACGACCCGCGCTAGAGGCGGTTTCACCAACGGCGCGGATGGCGTCATAGCCAAGGGCCGCCAAAAGATGCGGTGCCTCGCCATAGGTGGCGGTATAGCGGCCTTCGAAATCTGCCGTGGCCGAGGGGTCGGGCAGGGCAAACCAGCCGCCCTGGAGCCCTGCAAACGCAAGCGTTTGCGGGGGCGTGTCCCAACGCGTCAGACCCATCATTTGAATCTCATCCACGTCCAGTCCGTTTTCGGGCAGCAGCTGTGCGAAGAAGGGCAACGCACCCGCGGAATCAGAGGTCAACATGACACCGGTCGCACCGCTTGAGCGCACCAGATCAACGATCTCGGGCACCACATTGATCACGCCGGTTTGCGAAAACTCATAAGGCACGGTGCCCAAAATGGTTGCGCCCGAAGCCTGCCCCGCGCGCACCACCGCATCGCGCGCCACTTGCCCGGCCAAGGTGTTGGCATGGGTCACGACCAACTGCGTCTGTCCCTGCCGCGCGGCATAGCCGATCACGCGGTTTGCGGTGTTCTGAAACGTGTGGCCCAGGACAAAAACATTGCCACCCGCAATCTCGGTATTGTTGGAGAATGACAGCACATTCACGTTGGAGTTTGCCACCGCGACGCCCACCGCCGCCGCCGCGTCCGAGCGCAGCGGGCCAACAATGATGTCAGCCCCATCCGACACCGCCTGCCGCGCAACGGTTGCGGCCTGGGCCGATTGCCCGGCGGTGTCATAGACGGTGATATTGACGGTCACACCGCCCAGATCAGCTGCCGCCATCCGCGCGGCGTTTTCCAACCCGCGCGAAATCACCGCATCGCCGCCCTGGCCCGAGCTGACCGGCAAAAGCATCGCAACCTGGACGCTTTGCCCGCTGACGCTGGGGCCGCCACCAGTTAAGCCGCCGCCGACCTGACACGCGGCCAGGATCGCCGTCAGCACAAAAAGCTGCACAACGCGCAATGGGTTGCGGATTAGGCGCGAAACGGAAAACATCGGGTTGAAACCTCTTTGGGGCGCGGGGCCAATTGCCATGGGGCTGTAGGCTACGAGGTCGCGCCCTGCAAGTAAACGATGCCTCGGCGCGGTCGCGCGCCCTGGGCGGATCGGGGCCGATGCAAGACAAAGACAGACCGCAATCGAGTGCCAGCCCGGCCCGTCGGGTCCAGCTGGAGCCTGGGCTTTATATGGTCGCCACGCCCATTGGCACCGCGCGCGACATCACGCTGCGGGCGCTGGATATCTTGCTTAGCTGTGACGTGATTGCGGCCGAGGACACCCGCACTGCCCGGCGTCTGATGGAGTTGCATGGGGTTCCCATCGGCGACCGCCCGATGATTGCCTATCACGACCATAACGGCCCCCAGGCGCGCCCGCGCATCATGGGCGTGTTGAAGGCCGGGCAATCAGTGGCCTATGTGTCGGAGGCTGGAACGCCCTTGGTCGCAGACCCCGGTTATCAATTGGTTACGGCAGCGCTGGCCGAAGGGGTGCCTGTGACAAGCGCCCCGGGCCCAAGCGCGCCGATCACCGCGCTGACGCTTTCCGGTTTGCCATCAGACCGGTTCCTTTTTGCGGGATTCCCGCCGGCCAAAGCTGGAGAGCGGGCGCGCTGGTTGGCGGATTTGAAGCAGGTGCCCGGAACCGTGATTTTGTTCGAAAGCCCAAAACGCGTTCACCGATTGTTAGGTGAATTGTGCGAGTCCTGGTCCGAAGATCGACCGGCGGCGCTGTGCCGAGAACTGACCAAACGCTTTGAAGAGGTGCGGCGCGGCAGCCTGGCGGAATTGCGCGATGGGGTTCAAGCCGCACCGGTCAAAGGAGAGGTTGTGCTTTTGATTGGCGAAGGCGGGGTCGAACAGGTGACAGAAGCGGATTTAGACACGGCCCTGATACAAGCCATGCAAAATGCGCCATTGAAACAAGCGGCTGCCGATGTCGCCGCCGCTTTGGGCCTGCCCAAACGCCAAGTTTATCAACGTGCCCTCGGTTTGAAGGGGAAGATATGAGCGGTCTGACATCCTACCTTGCTGGCAAAGCCGCTGAGGACAGCGTGTTGCAGCATTACCTAGATCGCCACTATCGTTTGGTCTGCCGCCGTTGGCGCGGGCGTGGGGGCGAGATTGATTTGGTCCTGTCCCATGGGGAAGAGCTGGTTTTTGTTGAGGTGAAGAAATCACGCAGTTTTGCTGCCGCTGCCCTACGCCTGACCAAGCGGCAAATCGCACGGCTTTTGCGCAGCGCGGAAGATTGCCTTGGACATTTCCCGCTGCAATCCCTAACGGCCATGCGGTTTGACGTGGCGTTGGTGGACGGTGGTGGCCAGATTGAAGTTGTGGAAAACGCGCTGATGGCGTGATCACTGATGCCATTGAACATGCGCCCTGGACGGTCCAAGTATGGGCGCAAGGTTTTGGCAGGGGCAGATCATGAAAGTGGCATTCCAAATGGACCCGATCGGGTCGGTGGATATTGACGCGGATAGCAGTTTCCGCTTGGCCGAAGAGGCGCAGGCGCGCGGGCATGAGCTGTTTATCTACACGCCCGATCAGCTATCTTATCGCGAAGGGCGGATCATGGCGCAGGCTGCGCCATTGTCGGTTCAGCGCGTTCAAGGCGATCATGCGGAATTGGGCCCCCGGGCGGATTTAGACTTGGCTGAGGTTGATGTGATTTGGCTGCGCCAAGACCCGCCTTTTGACATGGGTTATATCACCACCACCCATCTGCTGGATCGTCTGAAAGGGCAAACCCTGGTGGTGAACGATCCGTTTTGGGTGCGTAATTCGCCCGAAAAACTGTTGGTTTTGGATTTCCCAGACCTGATCCCGCCGACGACCGTTGCGCGCGACTTGGAGGTGCTGAAAGCTTTCAAAGCGGCGCATCAGGATATCATTTTGAAACCGCTTTACGGCAATGGCGGTGCTGGCGTGTTCCGCCTGGGCCCAGAAGATCGCAACCTCAATTCGTTGCATGAGCTGTTCACCGGGATGAATAGTGAGCCTTTGATCGCTCAGAAATTCTTGCCAGCCGTGTCCAACGGCGACAAACGGGTGATCCTGGTCGATGGGGAGGCGGTTGGCGCCATCAACCGCATCCCGGCTGCGGGCGAAACACGCTCGAACTTGCATGTGGGCGGACGCGCTGAAAAGGTCGGTCTGACCGATCGTGAGCGCGAGATTTGCGCTGCCATCGGCCCGCGACTGCGTGAGATGGGACAGATCTTTGTCGGTATCGATGTGATTGGCGACTACCTGACCGAAATCAACGTGACCTCACCCACTGGCATTCAGGAATTGCAGCGCTTTGACGGTGTGAATGTCGCTGGCCTGATCTGGGATGCGATTGAGGCCAAGCTAGGCAGCTGACCCCGAGCCAATCAGGCGATAGCCAATCGCTTCAGCGATATGGGCCTCCTCAATATCGTCATCACCCGCCAAATCGGCGATGGTGCGCGCCAAACGCAAGATCCGGTGATAGCCGCGCGCCGTTAGATTGATCTTTTCGGCCGCTTGCAGCAGCAGCGCCTTGCCCGCTTTGGTCGGCGTGGCGATCTGATCCAAAAGCGCGCCATCGGCATCTGCATTGACCCGCGCGGCGGCCCCCAAAGCGGCAAAGCGGTCGGCCTGCACTTGCCGCGCGCGCGCCACACGGGCGGCGACCGTGGCGCTGGGTTCGCCAGAGGCGGGCAGATCCAGATCGGCATAAGCCACGGGTGGCACCTCTAACCGCAGATCAAAGCGGTCCATCAAAGGGCCGGAGATTTTGCCGATGTAGTCTTCACCGCAAAGGGGCGCGCGGCGGCAGGCTTGGCTGGCATCGTATAGCTGGCCGCAGCGGCAGGGATTGGCCGCCGCGATCAACAGAAATCGGCAGGGATAGGTCACATGCGCATTGGCCCTCGCAACCACCACATCGCCGGTTTCGATCGGTTGGCGCAGGGTTTCCAACACCGTGCGGGCATATTCGGGGAATTCATCCAGGAATAATACACCGTTATGGGCCAGGCTAATCTCCCCCGGTTTGGCGCCGCGCCCGCCGCCCACGATGGCCGCCATCGAGGCTGTGTGATGTGGCGCGCGATAGGGCCGGGTGCGCGAAATACCGCCCTCTTCCAGCAAGCCCGCCAGGGAATGGATCATCGAGGTTTCGAGCGCTTCTGGCGCGGAAAGCGGCGGCAGCAATCCGGGCAGGCGCGCGGCCAGCATGGATTTGCCCGAACCCGGGCTGCCGACCATTAGCAAATGGTGCCGTCCCGCCGCCGCGATTTCGAGCGCGCGCTTGGCGCGTTCTTGCCCGCGCACCTCCGACAGGCATTTATCGGCGGCGCCTTCTTGCACCTCGCCGGGCGCGGCCGGTTCGAGCGGGTGGCGATCCGTCAGATGCGCGATTAACTCGGCCAGGTTGCGGGCGGCAAAGACGGGCGTTGCGCCAACCCAGGCCGCTTCGGCCCCGCAACCGGTCGGGCAAAGCAGGCACTGCCCATCTTCGCCGGCCGCAAGCGCTGTTGGCAGCGCGCCGATCACTGGCACCAGCCCGCCATCCAAGGAAAGCTCTCCCAAGGCCATTGCCGCCTCCGCCCGGTCGCGGGGCACGATGTCGAGAGCGGCCAAAAGGGCGAGCGCAATTGGCAGGTCGAAATGTGACCCTTCCTTGGGCAGATCGGCGGGCGATAGGTTGACCGTGATGCGCTTGGATGGCAGCGCGATGGCCATGGCCTGAAGCGCTGTGCGTACGCGTTCTTTGGCCTCGGACACCGCTTTGTCGGGCAGACCGACGATGGAAAACGCGGGCAAGCCCGCTGTGACCGCGCATTGCACCTCGACCCGCCGCGCCTCCAACCCTTCGAAGGCGACGGTGTGAATGCGCGACAAGCTTTCAGGGCGCGGGGCGTCAAACATAGTTAACGCCTAGCCGAGATTCCCTTTACGAATGGTAAATGGCCATGAATGCGGGCCAGGCTTCGGGGTCGATCACGGTTTCATCCCGGCAGGTCGGGTTGCAGAACCCAAAGACGCGCCCGCCGATTTCGGCGAAATCTGTGACCGGTTTTCCGGAATAGGGGCAAAGCGCGTTTTCCGAAGGCCCTGCCTCCACCGCCCTTGCGGGCAGGGTTGGGACAAAGGGAAAGCCGCCGCGCGGCAGGCCCATTTCATATTCGCCCAACTCAGGTGCGAAGACCGCGCCGATGGTACGCCAGCGCCGGAACGACAAATCGGCCAAATGGGCTTGCACATAAGCCATGGCAGTTTTCGACATCGCAAGCTGATAGGTCGCGATCCGCGTGGCGACCGGCGCGTAGAACGCGTCGGCCAAACTGTAATCGCCATACAAAAACGGCCCGCCCGAGCGCTCAAGCGCTGCAGACCACATCGCATCGATGCGTTCGAGATCAGCCAAAACTTCCGCGCTTGGGGTGAAGTCATCCCAGGCGGTGCACAGGTTCATCGGACAAGCCGACCGCAGCGCGGTGAAACCCGAATGCATTTCGGCGATGATGCTTTGCGCCTCGGCCCGGTCTTTGGGATCGCTAGGCAAAAGCCCCTTATCCGGAAAAGCTTCGGCCAGGTGCCAGGCAATCGATAGGCTATCGCTTAGTATGCCGCCATCCGGTGTGCGCAGGGCGGGCACCGTGCCCGTCGCGCCGAAGGCTGCGACATCGGATTTGAAGTGACCCGAATAAAGGTTGGTGGTTTCGAGCTGAAACGGGATGCCAAAGGGATCAAGCGACAGCCAGCCGCGCATGGACCAACTGGAATGGGACGGGTCACCGACAAGAAGCGTATAGGTCATGGTCGCATCGAACCGGGCTAGGCCGTCTGGGTCAATCGGTGATCTGTGATCCGCCGGATTAGGGGCAGTGATTGATCCGTTCGACGCGCCAGCTGGGTGCGGCGACGGCGATTTCGGTCACGGACAGGTTGTCGATCCGGTGCGACATCGCCTGGGTCGGTGAGAGCCCGCCGGCCACATTCAGATGGGTCAGGATCGCGCCAAAATGGGCGACGGCTATTAGGGGCCGGTCAGCAATCTGCGCCAAAGTCTTGCGCACCGCGGTGTCGATGCGCGTGGCGACCTGGTTCCAGCTTTCGCCCTCTGGCGGGGCGACATCCCCCGGCGTTTCCCAAAAGGCGCGGCTCAACTCGGGGTCGCGCTCGGCGACATCGGAAAAATGCATCCCGTCCCACACACCAAAATCAAACTCGCGCAGGGCGGGATCGGGCGGCAAGCGTTCGCGCTTGGCCATGATGGCATTGGCTGTGGTCACCGCGCGTTGCAGATCGGAGGAGATCACCACGCCATCATCTGGCAAATACGCCTCGAGCCTTGCCAACTGGGCGGTGTCGGACAGGTCGGCGGGCACGTCGCGCCAACCGGTGAAGACCTTTTCATGGGTCGGGCCATGGCGCACCCAATAAACCTTGCTCATGGCGCGGCTTTCAGAACCTGCGGCAGGCCCGCGGTGACCTGCACCACTTGGTCGGCCAATGCGGCTAGCCGCTGGTTTGCCCGCCCCTGGGCATTGCGAAAACGGCGACCCAGGCTGGTGTCGGGCACAATGCCCGCGCCAACCTCGTTACTGACCAGCACCACTGGGCCGGGCATGGCGGCCAAGTCGTTGCAAAGTTGATCTAGGGCTGCTTCCCAATCCGCCTCGGCCAACATCTGGTTCGAAAGCCACAGCGTGACGCAATCCAGCAAGGCCGCCTGGTCAGGTCCGATACCGGCCAGGGCCGGGCCAAGATGCAGAGGTGCCTCAATCGTCGTCCAGCCATGGGCGGCCCGATCGGCGCGATGGCGTGCGATCTTTTCTTCCATCTCGCCATCAAAGGCCTGCGCGGTGGCAATATAGATTTTCTCTAACCCGGACTGGCGGATAAGCCCCTCGGCATAGGCCGATTTGCCCGAGGCCGCGCCACCAATGACCAAAGTAAGGGGGGGAAGCCGCAATTTTCTTACCCAAAAAGTGAACCAAACGGAGTGTCGCTGCGTAACCCTAATAATCGCTGCTTGCAAAGCGAACAGTTCGACCGAGAGGGGGGTGCACCATGGCACTTGATATGGGTGGAGACCAGAGCCTTTCCCGCCGTGCAATGCGGGCCGAGCTTTTGGACGCTGAAACGGAACTGAAACTTGCCTATGCTTGGCGCGATGAGCGCGATGAAGAAGCGCTGCACCGCCTGATAACCGCCTATATGCGCCTGGCGATTTCCATGGCCGCTAAGTTCAAGCGGTACGGCGCGCCCATGAACGATCTGATCCAAGAGGCTGGTCTGGGCCTGATGAAGGCCGCTGATAAGTTCGACCCGGATCGTGGCGTTCGCTTTTCGACCTATGCGGTGTGGTGGATCAAAGCCTCGATCCAGGATTACGTGATGCGCAACTGGTCGATGGTGCGCACGGGGTCGACCTCCAGCCAAAAATCGCTGTTTTTCAACATGCGCCGGGTTCAAGCGCGCCTGGAGCGCGAGGCGATGGCAGCGGGTGAAGTGCTCGACAAGCATCAGTTGCGCCAGATGATCGCGACCGAGGTGGGTGTGCCCTTGCATGACGTTGAGATGATGGAAGGCCGTCTGGCCGGATCGGATTACTCGCTCAACGCCACGCAATCGGTCGATGACGAAGGCCGCGAATGGATCGACGCGCTGGAAGATGACAGTGCGCAGGCTGCCGAAGTCGTCGAAGATGCCCATGACCGCGAACAATTGCGCGATTGGTTGGTCACCGCGATGCAGGCCTTGAATGATCGGGAACGCTTCATCGTGCGCGAACGCAAGCTGCGCGAAGACCCGCGGACCTTGGAAAGCCTGGGTGATGAGCTTGGCCTGTCGAAAGAACGCGTCCGCCAGTTGGAAGCGGCAGCTTTCGGAAAAATGCGCAAAAACCTCGAAGCGCAATCGCGGGAGGTTCGGTCATTCTTCGCCGCGTGATTCTGCATTCGCCCCTGGCTTTGCTGCTTGGGCTATTCCTTTTGGCGCTGCTGATGGTGGCGCCAGCCTAAGGATATTTGGTCTGCCCTAGAGCCGAAGACCGTCAAGGGGGGCCGCAGTTTTGCGGCCCCTTTTTGTTTGCCATTGCCCCCCTGAGCGCCACCACCTACCTTTGGCCCAAGAAAAATGGGGTCCAGGCCATGGCGCTGACGGGAAAGAAAATCCTCCTGATTATTGGGGGCGGGATCGCCGCCTATAAGTCGTTGGACCTGATCCGCCGCTTGCGTGATCAGGGCGCTGGTGTGACGCCGGTTCTGACACGCGCGGCAGAGGAGTTCGTGACGCCCCTTTCCACCTCGGCGCTTGCGGCCGAGAAAGTCTATCGCGACCTGTTCGATCTGACCGATGAGGCCGAAATGGGCCATATTGAGCTTAGCCGCGCTGCTGATCTGGTGGTCGTCGCGCCGGCCACGGCGGATTTGATGGCCAAGATGGCGGGTGGTCATGCCAACGATCTGGCCTCCACCCTGCTGATGGCGACCGATAAGCGCGTGTTGATTGCGCCTGCCATGAATGTGCGGATGTGGGAACACCCGTCGACCCAGCGCAATTTGGCCACCCTGCAAGGTGACGGTGTTTTGGTGATTGGCCCGGATGAGGGCAACATGGCCTGTGGTGAGTTCGGGCCGGGCCGTATGTCTGAGGTGCCCGAAATCATTGCGGCGGTGGATGCGGCGCTGGGCGGCGGCCCCCTGACCGGAAAACACGTCCTGGTGACCTCGGGGCCGACCCACGAACCGATTGATCCGGTGCGCTACATCGCCAATCGATCCTCGGGCGCGCAGGGCACCGCCTTGGCCGCTGCATTGCGGGATTTGGGCGCAAGGGTCAGCTTTGTGACCGGCCCGGCCACGGTGCCGCCGCCCTTTGGGGTTACTGTTATCCCGGTCGAAACGGCGGCCCAGATGGCGAAAGCCGTCGATGACGCCTTGCCTGCTGATGCGGCGGTGTTCGCGGCGGCGGTGGCGGATTGGCATGTGACCAATGCCGCGGATGAAAAGATGAAAAAGGACGGGTCGGGCGCGATGCCCACTTTGGCCTTTGCCGAAAATCCCGACATTTTGGCGACCGTGGCGCAGATGAAACAGGGTCGTCCGGGCCTGGTCGTGGGCTTTGCCGCCGAGACCACGGATGTGGAGGCGCACGCAACCGCCAAACGCGCGCGCAAAGGCTGCGATTGGATCGTGGCCAATGATGTCTCGCCCGAAACCGGGATCATGGGCGGTACGGAAAACCGGGTGGTCCTGATCACCGATGATGGGGCCGAGCCTTGGCCGCGCCTGCCCAAGGCCGAGGTCGCCACCCGCCTGGCTGCGCGCATTGCCGAGGCGCTTACGTGAGCGTTGAGGTTCAAATCATTTGGGAGGATTGGGCCGACCGCACCATCGCCCTGCCGCATTACGCCAGCCTGGGCGCGGCGGGGGCCGATATTCGTGCCAACCTGCCGCCAGAAGCCCGCGCAGTTGGCATTACGCTGAACCCAATGCAGCGGCTAATCGTGCCCACCGGCTTCCGCGTTGCCATTCCAGATGGGTTTGAGATGCAGATCAGGCCGCGTTCGGGTCTGGCGCTGAAACATGGGATCACTTTGCCCAACACACCCGGCACCATCGACGCCGATTATCGCGGCCCGCTTGGGGTGTTGCTGGTGAATTTCGGCACGGAACCCTTTGCCATCGCCCATGGCGACCGGATTGCCCAAGCAATCGTCGCGCCCGTGGTGCAGGCCCGGTTCGCGATTGTCGACGAGTTGACCGAGACCGAACGCGGCAGCGGGGGCTTTGGGTCAACCGGGGTCAGCTGATGCTGCTTGTCTTTGTTCTGGCTGGCGCGATCTGGGGCATTGGCCATTTGGTGCGCCTGCCGAAAACCGCGCGGTTTTACATGCTGGGTTTATTGCTTGTCGCGGTGCTGGCGGCGCAGCTGATCCTGCCGGATGGGCATCCTTTGCGTGAGATGACGGGCGGCGCGCCCGATCCCTGGTTGATCCTGATCGGCGCGGCTTTGTTGGTCTTGCTCTACCGCGAGGTTTGGAAACGGCTGAAATCACGGGCCCAAGCGGCGGAGCTCGAGCGCGCGGCATCGGCCCCCAAACCATCCTCGGGCCCGTTTTCCGACGAAGAACTGACCCGTTACGCCCGGCAAATCACCTTGCCCGATATCGGAGGGGCCGGGCAGTTGGCTTTGAAAAATGCCAAGGTTCTGGTGGTCGGGGCAGGGGGCTTAGGCTCACCCATTCTGCTCTATCTGGCTGGGGCCGGGGTCGGGCGCATTGGCGTGATCGATCCCGATACGGTCAGCCTCTCGAACCTGCACCGGCAGATCATCCACGAGGATGACAGCCAGGACATGCCCAAAGTGTTCTCGGCGCAAAAAGCGATGGCAGCCCTGAACCCGCAGGTCGAGATTCGACCCTATCACCGCGCCCTGACCGAAGAGATCGCAGAGACGCTGTTTGCCGAATATGATTTGATCCTGGATGGCACCGACAGTTTTGAAACCCGCGCTTTGATCAACCGCGCGGCGGTGGCCAGCGGGCGCCCGGTGATCGCGGGGGCGATTTCGGCCTGGGAAGGTCAGATAACGCTCTATGACCCTGCCAGTGGTGCGCCCTGCATGGCCTGCATCTTTCCCAAAGCGCCTGCTCCCGATCTGGCTGCGACCTGTGCGGAGACCGGCGTGGTTGGCGCGCTGCCCGGCGTGATCGGCACGATGATGGCGCTGGAAGCGGTGAAAGAGATCACCGGCGCGGGCGAAGGTCTGCGCAATCGGATGCTGATTTATGATGCGCTGCATTGCGACACCCGGATCATGAGGATCAAACGGCGCGTTGATTGCATGGTCTGCGGCGACATTTGACGCTTGACCCTTGCCCCTTGCGGCGGGCGGTTCATACTGGCCGCAGATCAACACAGGGAGTTTCAAGATGCTTCGCCACATCGCCATGGCCGCCTGCGCCAGCCTGTTGCCCTTTGCCGCCGCCGCCGACGGGCACCTGCCCGATCTGGGCGGGATGGAGGTGGTTGTCGTCACCGAAAACGCCTATCCGCCGCTGCAATTTGTCGATCCCGCCTCGGGCGAGGCGATCGGCTGGGAATATGACGCGTTGGAGATTTTGGCCGAACGGCTGAACTTCACGCCGGTGATCGAAAACATCTCTTGGGATGCGATGATCGCGGCGGTTTCCGAAGGCCAGTACGATATGGGCATGACCGGCATCACGATCCGCGAAGATCGGGATGAGCTGGTGGATTTCTCGACCTCCTACATGGTCAGCCAAATGCGTATGCTGGTTTCCGCCGATGAAGATCGGTTCGACAGTGCCGAAGGTTTTGCGGCGGATGAAGACCTGCTTTTGGGCACCCAAGCCGGCACAACCCCGTTTTATGTCGGTGTTTATGACGTGCTGGACGGGAATGAAGCCAATCCGCGCCTGGTGCTGTTCGAAACCATCCCGGCAGCTATCCAAGCGCTGATGGTCGATGATGTCGATATGGTGCTGGCCGATAGCGCCGGCGGCGGCGGCTATGTGGCGGCGAACCCCGATGCGCTGAAAATGGTGGGCGAGCCACTGGGCACTGAGGAGTTCGGCTTTATCTTCCCCAATGGCTCAGAACTTGTCGCGGCCTTTGACGCGGGTATTGAGTCAATGCGCGAAGACGGCACTTTGGCCATGTTGGATCAACGCTGGTTCGTCGATTACGCGTTGGGCCAATAGCCTCATGACGTTAGACGGGCCCCAGGACATCCAAAGCGACCAAGCTTTGCCAAGCCGCGTGACCATTCCTGACGTGGTGAAGGTTCTCGACAGTGTGCAGGCCGATATGACGATCCATTTCGTCACCAAAGAGTTCGAGTTTTCGCGGAATCACCATGTGGCACAGGTCACGATCAGCGATCACCGCAGCCATGATATCGAAGACCCTTACGATCCGTGGACGACAGTGACGCTGCAGCTTAGCCGGGATGGAAAGTACCGCAATATGAAGACGGCGGTGCTTAGCCAGCATCTGAAGGATGCGATGGCGGCCTTTCCCGAGATCGAGGATATCCCGCTCATGGTCGAGGCTGATCCAAGCAATATCGGCGTGCGGCGCTACGTGTTGGGCGGGTTGTCGAAAACAGCACATCGCGGGGTGCATTTTGAACTGTTCCCCGCGAAACCGCAGTGAGAAAGCAGGTGCGTCAGCCCCGGTGCCGCGCCTTGATGGGATGCGGCTGATACTATGATCCCATCAGCGCCGCCGGATCGCGATTTTCCTTATTGGCTTGTGGCGCTGGGCCTTTTGGCCGCTTTTGCGCTGTGGCAAATCGCGACCAGCGACATCTATCTGCAGGTGCTCGATACGCTGCGCCGGGGCGTTGTGATCACCATATTCGTGACGCTGGTTGGCTTCGCCATGGCCGCGACCATGGGGTTGCTGCTGGCATTGGCCAGCCTATCGGGCAGCTTGGTTCTGCGCCAAATCGCGCGGTTTTATATCGAGATTGTGCGCGGTGTGCCGATCATTGTGCTATTGCTCTACGTGGCGTTCGTTTTCGCCCCAGCTTTGGTTGCAGGCTACAATTGGGTGACCGAGCAGGTTGGGTTCGACACGATACGCACACGCGATTTCCCGCTGCTCTGGCGTGCGATCATCGCGCTGGCCATCGGTTATTCCGCCTTCATTGCCGAGGTGTTTCGCGCTGGCCTGCAATCGGTCGATCCTGGCCAGATCGAAGCCGCCAAGGCCTTGGGCCTCGGCCCCTGGGGGCGGTTTCGTTTCATCATTTTCCCGCAGGCGATCCGCACGATCCTGCCGCCTTTGGGCAATGACTTTGTGGCTATGGTCAAAGACAGCTCACTGGTCTCGGTGCTGGGGGTGCTGGACGTGACCCAATTGGGCAAGGTCACCGCGGCATCGAATTTCCGCTATTTCGAAACCTATAACATGGTCGCGCTGATCTATCTGACGATCACGGTCACGCTGTCGCTTCTGCTGCGTCGGTTGGAACAACACCTGCGCGAGGGGCAAAACAAGCGGGGGGCGTGACCTTGGCCGGACAAGCCCCTATGTCACTGACAAAGGAGATTTGCGCCCATGACCGACACCGCCAACCCGCTTTTGCAAGATTGGTCCACGCCCTTTGGCTTGCCCCCATTTGACGAGATCAAAGACGCCCATTTCGCCCCAGCGATGGAGGCCGCGTTGGAAGCCGCACGAGAAGGCGTGTTGGCGGTTGCAAACAACCCCGAGCCGCCGACATTCGCCAACACAATCGAAGCTTTGGAATTGTCCGATGCGCTGTTGGATCGGGTCGCGGGGGTTTTCTACAACCTTGCGGGATCGGATTCGAATGAAGTGCGTGAGACGTTGCAGCGCGAATTTGCGCCAAAGCTTTCGGCGCTAAGCTCTGAGGTCGTGAACAATCGCGCGCTTTTTGCGCGGATCGATACGCTTTGGCAGACGCGCGAAACTCTGGACCTCAGTGATGAACAGGCGCGGGTTTTATACCTGCACCACCGGTCCTTTGTCCGCTCTGGCGCAAAGCTTGAGGGCGCGCCCGCCGAGCGTTTGACCGAGGTGAAAAGCCGTCTGGCGACCCTGGGCACCGATTTCATGCAGAACCTGCTGGCGGACGAGCGGGATTGGTCCATGGATCTGAGCGAGGCGGATCTTGAGGGGCTGCCAGAGTTTGTAGTTGAAGCCGCGCGCGAGGCCGGAAAAGAACGCGAGGCCGCGGGGCCGGTTGTGACCTTATCGCGGTCGATCATCGTGCCCTTCCTGCAGTTTTCGCCACGGCGCGATTTGCGGGAACGGGCCTATAAAGCGTGGGCCGCGCGCGGCATGAATGGCGGTGAGACCGACAACCGCGCGATTGCGACCGAGGTTTTGGAATTGCGGGCTGAACGGGCCACGTTGCTCGGCTATGACAGCTTCGCCGCCTATAAGCTCGAAACCGAAATGGCCGGCACGCCTGAGGCGGTGCGCGATCTGTTGATGCAGGTTTGGACGCCCGCCCGCGCCCAGGCCGAGGCGGATGCCGAGGTGCTGACCAAGATGATGCAGGCCGATGGCATAAATGGGGATCTTGAGGCCTGGGATTGGCGCTATTACTCCGAGAAACGCCGCAAGGCCGAACATGATTTGGATGAAGCTGCGCTCAAACCCTACCTGCAATTGGAGGCGATGATTGCAGCGGCGTTCGATTGCGCCAATCGCCTGTTTGACCTGGAATTCGCCCCGCTGGATGTGCCGCTTTATCACCAAGATGCCCGCGCTTGGGAGGTGACGCGCAATGGCGCGCATGTGGCGGTTTTCATCGGTGACTATTTCGCGCGCGGCTCGAAACGCTCGGGCGCCTGGTGTTCGGCGATGCGCAGCCAGAAAAAGCTGGGCGGCGATACGCGGCCGATTGTTGTCAATGTCTGCAATTTCGCCAAAAGCGACCCGGCGCTTTTGTCTTATGACGATGCGCGCACTCTGTTTCACGAATTTGGCCACGCGTTGCACCAGATGCTCAGCGACGTGACCTATGGCTCGATCAGCGGCACCAGCGTCGCGCGGGATTTTGTCGAACTGCCCAGCCAGCTTTACGAACACTGGCTAGAGGTGCCGGAGGTTTTGCAAAAACACGCCCGCCACGCCGACACCGGTGCGCCGATGCCACAAGACCTGCTGGATCGGCTTTTGGCGGCACAGACCTATGATATGGGGTTCCAGACGGTGGAATATGTCGCCTCGGCCCTGGTTGATCTGGATTTCCACGATGGCACGGCCCCAGCTGACCCGATGGCGGCCCAAGCGGACACCTTGGATCGGATCGGGATGCCGCAGGCGATTGGGATGCGCCACGCGACCCCGCATTTTGCCCATATCTTTGCGGGTGATGGCTATTCCGCGGGCTATTACAGCTACATGTGGTCCGAGGTGATGGATGCCGATGCCTTTGCCGCCTTTGAAGAGGGGGCGGGCGCGTTCGACCCCGACCTGGCGCAAAAGCTGGAAACGCACATCCTGTCCGCCGGGGGCAGCCAAGAGGCCGATGCGCTCTACACCGCGTTTCGGGGGCGGATGCCGGGGGTTGAGGCACTGCTCAAAGGCCGGGGGTTGGATCAGGTGGCCTAAGCGCGGGGTGCGATGTAATCTATGCGCCTGCCGCAGGGCTTGAAGCGGCAAACCGAACGTGGTCTGCTGCACGCAATTTAGACGACCCGTGTGCCATGCCTGACCGTATCAAGACGCTTTCGGCGATCCTTACCCATTGGAAGCATTGCCGCGAGATGCGCGCGCTTTTGCGGCGCTATCCGACCGAGAATATGCGGCATGTCTATTGGTACGACATCCCGATTGCCGACGCGGCCTCGATCACCGGCTTTTTCAAGGTGGTTTGGGCCTATCTGTTCGCAGCCAAGCAGGATGACACGGCCGCCTATTATGGGGCGGGCACGATGTATTGGGCGCCGCCGCGCAGCCCTGGCTATGATGAGCCCGCACCGACGATGTGGACCTGCACGAGCCTGAAGACGCAGCCGTTTTTCGAAGATGACGACTGGTGCCGCAAACTCGAAGCCAATTTCGAAGCGATCCAGGCCGAATACCTGGCCGTGCAAGATCGGCGCACGCCGAACCCGGCCAGCGCGCAAGATGTGGATCGGGGGCATTGGGATAATGTGTTCCTGACCACCACCACCGGTCAGGAAAATCCCGAGTTTCAGGAGGATTGCAAAACCACATTGGAGCTGATCCAGGGCTTTCCGCTTTGCACCAATTTCGGTTTTGCGTTTTTCAGCGTCTCGTCCCCCGATACGCATATCAAAGCACATACCGGCGGCTCGAACTTGAGGCTGCGTTATCATCTGCCTGTGGTGGTGCCCGAGCCCGCGGAAAACCGGATGCGGGTCGCCCACGAAACCCGACATTGGACCGAAGGTAAGGCCTTTGCCTTCGACGATGCTTATGACCACGAGGTTTGGAATACGGGCACGCAATTGCGCGCCTTGCTGATCGTTGATCTTTGGCATCCGAGCCTGACGGCGGATGACATCGCTTGCCTAAGCGATCCCTTGTTCAACAGGTTCGGGAAAGTGGCGGGCTAGTCGAAGGTTTCGCCCGGTGTGATGCCCCAGAGCGCCGAGGCCTCGACCCAGCCACGATAGCCGCCAACCTCCATCAAACACCAATCGGCTTGGCACTCGCGCAGACGGCCGATGACCCCGGCCTCGGCATGGGCGCGGATGGCGCTGGCCGGGTCAGGGCGCTGGTGCAGTGGCAGCATCTCAACTTCGACAATGGCCGTGCGCACGCCGGATAGCAGCGTGTAATGCATCCATCCGCCCGCGCCGTCGCGGTCGATCACGCGGCGCCAATGGCCGTGTTCGGCGACCACCATCATCGGCATCCCGCGGCGCTGAAATACCCAATCGATCCGATGGCTGCGGGAGGGGCCGCGGCGGGCATTGGCTTCGGAGGCTTTCATCGAGACATAGCGCGGGATCGGAAAGCCCGTGACAGGCCCCACATGGTCGGTCTGGACATTGACCGCGATCAATTCTGCGCTTGGATCGGTGGCGTGATCGGCCAGGGAAGGCGTGCCCATCGATACGGCCAACAGAAAAGACAGGCCAATCCGGCCGCATATGCGGGAAACGGTCGCGAAAACGCTCATCTCTGCCTCGGCCATGGCGTCATTGGCCATGGAAATCTTGTTGTTTTGTCGCGCCTGGCCGAGCTTTGCTTGCACCCAACCGGCTGATCAGAGAGTGTCACGGTGACGGGGGAAATGCCAGCACGGGGAAGGATCACATGGCAGGTGAGCGGTTAAGTGTTGTCGTAACGCGACGGTTGCCCGAGGCTGTTGAAACGCGGATGTCGGAATTGTTCGATGTGGATCTGCGCCAAGATGATACCCCGATGTCGAAAGCTGATATCGTGGCCGCCATGCAGCGGGCCGATGTGCTGGTGCCGTGTATCACCGATCAGATCGATGCCGGGATGTTGGGCCAAGCAGGCGAGCGGTTGAAGCTGATTGCGAATTACGGCGCAGGTGTGGATCATATCGATGTGTCCACCGCCCGGCAGCGAGGCATTCTGGTGTCGAACACGCCGGGTGTGATGACCGATGACACGGCGGATATGGTCATGGCGCTGATCTTGTCGGTGATCCGCCGCGTGCCCGAGGGTATGGCCGTGATGCAGGAAGACCGCTGGGATGGATGGGCGCCCACCGCCTTTATGGGCGGGCGCGTCGGCGGCAAGCGTTTGGGCATTTTGGGCATGGGCCGGATTGGTCAGGCTGTGGCGGCCCGCGCGGCGGCATTTGGGATGCAGGTGCATTACCACAACCGCCGCCGTCTACACGCCGAGGTCGAAGAAAAGCTCGAGGCGACCTATTGGGAAAGCCTGGATCAGATGATCGCGCGGATGGATGTGGTCTCGATCAATTGTCCGCACACGCCCTCCACCTTCCATCTGATGAATGCGCGGCGCTTGAAGCTGATGAAGGGCGATGCGGTGATCGTGAACACCTCGCGTGGGGAGGTGATTGATGAGAACGCCCTGACCCGGATGCTGCGCGCGGGCGAGATCGCCGGGGCGGGCTTGGATGTGTTCCAACGCGGGCGCGAGATCAATCCGCGCCTGCGCGAGTTACACAATGTCGTGCTGCTGCCGCATATGGGCTCGGCCACGCGTGAGGGCCGGGTCGAGATGGGGGAGAAGGTGTTGATCAACATCAAGACCTTCGACGATGGCCACCGTCCGCCTGATCTGGTTGTGCCGGGGATGCTTTAGGCGGGGAACGCCCCGCGGCACCCCGGCCTGGCGGCCAGGCCTTCGCGGGCCGTGTCGGCCCTTGGGGCCTCCGGCGCTTTGGGATGGTGTTTGGTCCGAAGCGCTAATCGCGTCTCTGGTTTCGATCTTCTACCGCCTCCGGCGGGGGTATTTCTGGCCAGATGAAGATGAGATTTGGATTCCACGCAGTGCATGTCGGTTTTGATCGTCTTTGGGTCGGGTGGGCGAGGCGTTGCCTATTCGCTTCGGGCAGGTAGGGTTTGATCCGGAATTTGCCCTGCTATTGGAGGCCCGCCCGATGAAGACCCATGTCAAAGCGCTTGTTGTCGGCGGCGGTGCCGTTGGGACGGGGATTGCCTATCACCTGGCGCGGGCCGGGTGGTCGGATGTGATGCTTTTGGAGCGGGACGAGTTAACCAGCGGCTCGACCTGGCATGCGGCGGGTCTGCTGCCGCTTTTTAACATGGGGTATGCGACCAGCCACATCCACGATTATTCGGTCAAGTTTTATAAGACGCTGGAGGAAGAAACCGGGCTGAATGCTGGGTTTTCCGTGGTGGGCAATTTGCGCATGGCGCAGAGCCAGGCGCGCATGGATGAATATATGCTTTACGCCTCGACCGCCGAGACGGTGGGCATTCCCTATGAATGGCTGAGCCCGGATCAGATCAAAGAGCGTTGGCCCCTGGTACGCACCGAGGATTTGTTGGGTGCGATTTACCACCCGACCGATGGCTATATTAACCCCGCCGATGTGACCATGGCGATGGCCAAGGGCGCGCGGCAGCGCGGTGTGGTGATCGAGCGCAAATGGCAGGTTGATGGCTATGCCTGGACCGGGGATCATTGGGATGTGACCTGCACCAAGATGGTGGAGAAGGGGGGCAATCTGGTGCCCTCGGACGAGCAACTCGTGATCCACGCAGAACATGTGGTGACCGCGACCGGTAACCATGCCCAGCGCACCGCGCGGCTTTTGGGGCTGAAGATCCCCGCCATTCCGGTGGAACATCAGTATATCGTGACCGAGCCCGATCCAGCGCTGGTGGACTGGCGCAAGGAAAACGGGGAGCATCCGGTTCTACGGGATGCTGACGCCAAATGGTATGTGCGCGAGGAACGTGGCGGCTGGATTCTGGGGCCTTATGAACGCAATGCCCCCGCGCGGTTCCTTTATGACGTGCCCGAAAGTTTCCGGGCCGATCTGTTCCAACTCGATCTGGAGCGGATCGAGGAAGAGTATATGTCGATGATCCACCGGATTCCGTCCTCGGAAACGGCGGGTTTGAAGGACGATTATAACGGTCCGATTTGCTATACGCCCGATGGCAACCCGCTGGTTGGCCCCGCGCCGGGGCTGCGGAACATGTGGCTGGCCGAAGGGTTCAGCTTCGGCATCACGGCAGCCGGTGGCACTGGTTATTATCTGGCGCAGATGATGGTCGAGGGTGAGGCCGAGATCGATATGGCGAGCCTTGATCCCAAGCGCTACGGGTCTTGGATGACGACCGAATATGCGGCGCGCAAGAACGAGGAATGCTACGATCACGTTTATATCCTCCATCATCCGGATGAAGAACGCCCCGCCTGTCGTCCCTTGCGTACGGCGCCCGTCTATGACCGACAAAAGGCGCTGGGCGCGCAATTCGGGCAGGTCAACGGGTGGGAGCGGCCCAACTACTATGGCCCCCTCGATGCGCCCGACAGTTTCGATCATGATGCACGCAGTTTCCGGCGCGGCGGCTGGTGGGAGTATGCGAAGGCGGAGGCAGAAGCCGTCCGCAATGGCGTCGGCCTGATCGACGCCACGGCCTTTACCAAACACCTGGTGCGCGGACCGGGGGCAACCGCGTTTCTGGATCACTTCACCTGTAACAAGCTGCCCAAGGTCGGGCGGATCAACCTGACCTATGCGCTGACCAGCCATGGGACGACGCGGACCGAATACACCATCGTGCGGTTGGCCGAGAATGAATACTACCTGGTCTCTGCCGGGGCATGGACGGCCTATGACGCGGATTACCTGATGAAATCGGCCGAGGATTTCATGGGCGCGGGGGGCGACCATATTGATATCCACGATGTCACTAGCCAATGGGGTGTGTTTGCGATTGCCGGGCCGAAATCCCGCGATGTTTTGAAAGAGATCGTGAAGGATGCCGCCCCAGACACGGTTCTGGGCAATAAGCGGTTCCCTTGGCTTTCCATGCGCGAGATCGAGCTTGGCATGTGCCCGGTGCGCGCGATCCGCGTGGCCTATACCGGCGAACTGGGCTGGGAGCTGCACCACCCGATCGAGATGTCGACCTACCTGTGGGATCAGTTGCTGGGCGCGGGCGAAAAGCATGGGATGAAGCTGGTCGGTGCGCGGGCGCAGAACTGGCTGCGGCAGGAGAAATCTTATCGCGCCTTTGGCACCGAGCTGGGCCGCGATGCCACACCGCTGGAGGCCGGGTTGGACCGCTTTGTCGCTTTGGACAAAGACTTTTTTGGCAAGGAGAAGATGGTCGAGACCGGCGTCCGGTTCAAATGTGTGACTGTCCTGATCGATGGGCCTGAGGATGCTGACCCCTGGGGGCGTGAGGCCCTCTATGATGGTGACACCAAGGTTGGGCGCCTGACCTCGGGTGGGTATTCCGTGGCCTTCGGCAAACAGATCGGCATGGGGTATGTCAGCCCCGATCTGGCGGTGCCGGGCCAAAAGCTGACGGTCAAAATGCAGAACCAGCTTTGGGATGTCGAAGTGACGGAAGACAGCCCTTATGACCCGACCAACGCGGTGATCCGGGTCGACGGGTGACACTGGTGCTGGGTTATCTGGGCCTGGCCGGGTTTCTCTGGCTGGCCCTATTTCAGACCGGATTGGCCTTGGGCCTGCCCTTCGGGC
The DNA here is from genome assembly GCA_965229695.1 of Paracoccaceae bacterium. GTDB lineage: Bacteria > Pseudomonadota > Alphaproteobacteria > Rhodobacterales > Rhodobacteraceae > JANSYL01. The sequence continues at coordinate 1,026,276 of OZ245921.1, read as the reverse complement.
ATTTGGCCTGGGGCGGCGCAAATCGGGTTTTGCCAGCGCAGTTGCGATGGGCAAGCTTGGCTGTTGTGCCCGTGGCGTTTCTGGGCGCGCTGGTGGTGGCCCAAGCTGCTGACATGGGGCCCGATTGGTTGCCGGATGCCTGGCTTCGCCCGCTCTTGATCGGGTTTGCGGCACTTTTTGCGCTTAGCTTTCTCGGCAACGCCATCAGTCAAAGCCGGGTGGAGCGCTGGCACGGTGTGCCTTTGACCCTGGTCTTGTGCCTATCTTGCGGCGGTCTGGCGATTTGGGCTTAGCGCGCCGCCTGACGCAGGGCGGCCAGGGCCGGGTTGTCGCGCTCGGGCTTGGCCAGAACCTCGGTCATGTGTTTATAGGCCATCTCGTAAAACAGCTTGTGCTGTCCCCAGGCGAGGAAGCCTGCGCCACTCAGGCCGGGCGGGCGCACATGCAGATCATCGGGGTTCAGGCCAGAAAGCGTATCGGCTTGTCCAACCAACAGGCTGCGCATCACCGTTGAAATCACGCCCGGCGCGCGCGGGGTGGCTTTGCCAAAGGGCAGCACGGTGCGTTTGATCAACTCGCTTCGACTGGGCAGCGATTTATAGTCGATGGTGGGCAGTTTCTCGGTCGCCTTTTGCACATTCACCACAACATTAGGGCCGGTTTTCAGCCTGTGCATATCGCGGAAGGGCATGTTGTCGATGCAGCCGCCATCGACCAGCATTCCCGCCCCGGCGGTGAAGAAGGCGGGCAAGACGCCCGGAATGGCTGAGGAGGCGCGGATCGCCTCCCATAGCGGACCACGGCGCAAGACGCGCTTGGACATGGTGGAAAGATCGGCTGCCACCGCGAAATATGGCAGCCACAGGTCTTCAATCGGCTCCGCCCCGAAATGCTGCTGGAGCGCTGCGTCCAGCGTCGTGTGATCGAGAAAGGCGTATTTGGGCACCGTCACCCGCCGCATCGCGCCCGAGCGGACAAAGACCTGTTCGATCCTTGGGCCAATCTCCTCCGGTGGCACGCCAAGGGCAATCGCCGCCGCCATGGCCGAGCCGATGGAGGTGCCGCCAACGATATCGGCCGGGATCTCCGCTTCGCGCATCGCGCGCCAAATGCCGATATGGGCAACGCCAAAGGCCCCGCCGCCCGACAGTACCAAGCCGATGGCTTGCCCGGCCAAGAACCGGCCAAGCCGCATAATGTCCGAGGCATCGGCGGTCAGCGCCACATGGTGATGTAAGAAGACCGGTCGGCTATCCAGCCATTTGCCCGTACCTTCGGCGCGCTGCATCCGGTGCGGATGCAGTAGGACCAGGCGGCGCTGGTTTTCGGGCAGGATTTCCAGCGCCCGTTGTTCGATTTCGGAGGGCGGCGCGTAGCGAATGGCCTGGGCGACAAGCACGACCTGATCGGCCTGGCGCAAAACCGTGCGCGACCAGCCATTGGCCTCATGCGAGGCGACAAACAGAACCACATCCGCGTTGCGTTCTTGGTCATTGAGCCAGGCGATGACCTCGGCGCTGGCCGGGTCCACCTCGAACCCAAAGGCCGCCTCCAGGTCTTCTTCGGTCATCACGACGCAGCGGCGGTGTAGGGCAATCGCGGCGGCCAAGCTGGGAATGAAATCACCGGGCAGCGGCGCACCGGCGGCGGGTACAATGCAAAAAGTGCGGGCGGGCGGGCGGCCAGGGTCGGGTGGCACGCGGGCGCTGGTGCGCGCCAACCGATCCGCAAGCTCAGCGGCGATGGCGGCGGGCAGCCCCGGCTCATCATCGCAAAGCGCATCAAAATCCGTGCGTGATATGCGATAGACAACCGCATCACGGGCCGCGATCACGTCCGCCGTCCGGTCTTTGCCGGTCAGAAACGCTATTTCGCCGATCACGCTGCCCGCGCCGATTTCGTCCAGAACCACCCCGTTGCGTTCCACGCGGAACCGACCGGTTTCGACCAGATACATCGCATCCGCACCGGTGCCCTGTTCGATCACCACCGTGCCGCGCCCAATGGGCATACGCGGCAACCGCGCCAGCGCGGGGCCTTGCAACAGGCTGAAAAGGCCCTGGGGCGCAAAGCCTGCGTTTCCGATCATAAATCGCCCTTTCATCCTCGGCCACGGGTTCGGTACCCGGCGTGTCAGAGGCAAAATACAGCACCGGCCCAAAATGGCGAGGCGTGTTGCGGGCCCTTTGGCCGGTTAGACGCGGCGTTCAGCGGCTAAAAGCAAGTTATTGGCGGGCATCGGAACCGTTTCCCTGAGGTTCAGACCCGCCGCGACCAATGTGGCTTGGATGTCAGCAATATCCTTGTAGCCGATCTTTGGGTCTTGGGCCTGCAGGCTTGCGTGAAAAGCTGCGTCACCCTCGCTGGTTGGAAGGCCATCTCGCAAGAAAGGCCCGTAAATCAGCGCCATACCACCCGGGGCCAACGCGTCGGCGATTTCGGATAAGACCGTCTTGGCCTCCGCCCCCGAGATCAGATGCAACAGATTGACCAACAGGATCAGTTCGAACGCCCCCTCCACCTTGGCCCATCCGGGTTTGGTGGCATCCAAGTGTTTGGCCGGGGCGATGTTGGGCAAGGCAAGCTCGGCACGTCGGGCCGCGATGCAGGTCAGACGCGCAGAGTCGATATCGGTGGGATGCCAATGCAAACCCGGCGTCAACGGTGCGATATGGGCCATATGTTCGCCCGTACCCGAGGCGATTTCCAAAGCTCGCCCCTCGGCCGGCGCCAGCCGCAGAACCTCCTGGCTAATCACCGCACGGTTGCGCAGCGCCGAGGGAGAGGACAGCAAGGCTGTCTGGTCGGGTTTGGGCGCGTCTGGCACGGACGAGCGGCGCATCGCGGGCCTTATTGCTCCATCATGATTGCCATGGCGCCGGATTCAGACATGCGCGCCATGTAGATTGCCATCACGCCGCAGCTTTGCATCAGTTCGAAGCCTTGTTCTTCGGTCATATCGCCGGGCAGGCCGGTATGCGCAAAGCTGTCACCGGCCATCAGTTCTTCAGCCGTCACCGTGCCCAAGATCTCTTCCATCTCTTCAAGCATTACATCGATTTCCGCGTTGCTGGAGGCATCGCGATAGCCATCCAGCACGCAGCTAAAGGCGGTGCGCAACTCATCATCCCATTCGGGTGAGGGCAGGTTGCCTTCCAAGGCAGGCACTTGCGCAATCAGGCCTTCGTTCATCAAACCGGCGGCCTGTTCGCTCAATTCCTCGAACCGTTCGAGCTGCGATTGGGCCTGCGCGGGCGCAGCAAGGCTAAGGGCGATCAGGGGCAGGGTGGTCAACAACGGCAAACGCATGGGGTAAATCCTTGATAGAGATAGTAGAAATCTAGTGGCCCGAGCCTTCGGAACAAGTGCGGGTTTCCCCGCCTCAGGCAAAACGGGCGGGGGACAGCGCGGATACGATGTCCGCTTTCAGAGCGGGCGTTTTGCCTGCCACCAGATCGGCCACCAATTGGCTGGCGGCGGGCGCAGTTTGGAACCCATAGCCGCCCTGGCCCGCCATCCAGATGAAACTGGGGTCGTTTGCGTCCGGGCCAAGGACGAGGGACCGGTCGGGTGAGAATGTCCGCAATCCCGCCCAGGAGGAGGTGACGCGCGTCACCTCTTCGGTGACAAAGGGTTGATAGCGCGCAATGCCCTCGGCCAGGCGCATATCCTCGGGCCAGGCGTCATGGGGGGTATCCACGGGATCTTCTTCGGCGGGCGAGACGATCCAGGCCCCGGCATCGGGTTTCGCGTACCAGGTTTCACCGGCCCCCAGCAGCATTGGCCAAGCGGTCACGTCATGCCCGCCCGGTGCGGGCATTCGCGCGACCGAGCGGCGCAGCGGCTTAAACCCCAGCGGTGTGATCCCGGCCATGGTGGCAATCTCATCGACCCAGGCCCCCGCCGCATTGATCAGATGGCGCGCGGTGTGGGTGATATCACCGAGGCGGACGGACCAGCCCGAGGGCGCTTTGGAAATCGCTTCGACCCGAGCGTTGGCCTCGACGATCCCGCCATTGGCGCGGATATCGCGGGCGAAATCTTGGATCAGTTTGTCAGTGTCGATATCCGAGGCGCCATCGGAATGGGCCGCGCCGGTGATGTGTTCGGGGTTGAGGATTGGGATCATGTTCTGCGCCTCGGCCACACTGATCTCGGCCAAGTCCATCATCTTGATGTCATGATCGAAAAGCGCGCGCTCCCCCGGACCGGCCAGCATCATCAACCCACGCGGGCTGAGCACACCGCCATGGGCGGTGGCGTGATGGTCATAAGACGCAAGGTTAAGCGCGATTGTCGTGGCCAGCCCATATTTCGCTTCGTAAAGCGCCGCTGAGCGACCCGAAGCGTGATAGGCCAACGCGCTTTCGGCCTCCAGCACATGGACATGGCCCAGATGGCTCAGCCGCGCGCCGACTGAAATGCCTGCGATGCCGCCGCCGATAACAAGAAAATCGATGCTCATACCGCCAGGGATGGCATGGGGCACAGGCATGGGCAAGGGTGCCGCGGATCGGGCGGGCGGGGTAGGGGGCGCTGCCCCCGGCTTCGCCTCCCCCGCCATATTTTTGAGGACAAAGATGGGGGTAAGAAAAAAGGCCCGCCGGTGGGGCGGGCCTTTCGCGTGGGTGTTTGGCTTTGATTAGTTGGGAATTTCGCTGGTGATGCCTTCGACATAGAAATCCATGCCCAGCAGCGTGCCCACATCGGCCACTTCACCGTCGCCCAGCCAGGCGTCGCCGTTTTGCAGGTTAATCGGGCCAGTGAAGGGGTGGTATTCGCCCGAGGCGATGCTGTCGCGCAGCGCCATCGCGGAGGCGCGCACCTCTTCCGGGATGGCGTCGGTCATTTCACCGATGCCAACCATGCCTTCTTGGATGCCTTCCCAGGTGTCGGCCTGTTCCCAGGTGCCTTCCATTGCGGCACCCACGCGACGGACATAGTAGTCGCCCCATTGGTCCATGATCGAAGAGATGCGCGGACGCGGCGCGAATTGGATCATGTCGGAGGCTTGGCCGAAGGTGTAGACGCCCGCCTCAGCCGCGGCGGTTTGCGGCGCGGTGGAATCGGTGTGCTGCATGACCACATCGGCCCCGGCATCGATCAGCGCTTGCGCGGCATCAGCTTCAACCGCCGGGTCGAACCAAGTGTAGACCCAGACCACGCGGAACTCGACATCCGGGTTCACCTCGGACGCGTGCAGATAGGCTGCGTTGATGCCACGGATCACCTCGGGGATCGGGTAGGAGGCGATATAGCCCACGATATTCGATTCCGTCATATGGCCCGCGATATGGCCCATCACGGCGCGGCCTTCATAGAAGCGCGCGGAATAGGTCGAGAAGTTCGGGGTTTCGCGCGGATAGCCGGTGGCGTGTTCGAAATAGACCTCGGGGAAGCGCTGAGCGACGGCCTCGGTCGCATCGCCGTAACCGAAGGAGGTGGTGAAGATCATGTCCGCGCCATTCAGCACCATCTGGGTCATCACACGTTCGGCGTCAGCCCCTTCGGGCACGCTTTCGGCAAAGACGGTTTCAACCGCGTCGCCATAAGCTTCTTCGACAGCAAGGCGGCCCTGGTCATGGGTCCAGGTCCAGCCATAGTCGCCGACCGGCCCGACATAAACAAAGCCGACCTGGAACGGGTCATCCTGCGCCACCGCGCCGCCCGCCAGGCCCAGCGCCAGGGCGGCACCGGTCAAAAGGGAAGTCATCTGTTTCATGAAATATCCTCCGTATTGGATTCTTGTTCGCCGTCAGTATCCGAGACCGGCTTGGCCTCGTATTTGTCCGCTTCGAGCAACGCGGTTGTGACAATCGCCGCGGGCCCCGCGACCACACCCAACCCCACGAATAGCACCAGCGTTGTGAAAATGCGCCCTCCCAATGTGATTGGGACCAGATCGCCATAGCCCACCGTGGTCAGCGAGGCGACGGCCCACCACAGCGATTTTGGGATCGAGGAAAAGGCCTCGGGTTGTGCGGGGTGTTCGAAAACATAGATGCCCACTGCCGCGACATAGAGGATCATGCCGGCCAGCACGGCGAACACCGTTAGCTCGCCTTTGACCGAGCCGAAGGCCCGCACCATCCGATCGAGCGCGCGGGAGGTGCGGAAGAGCTTTAGCAGCCGGATCAGGCGCAAGAGGCGCAGGACGCGGATGGCCAGCCATTCGGGGTGTAGGATCGCCAGAAGCGGCAGGATCGCCAGCAGATCCACGATGCCCCAGAAGCTGAAGATATAGCGCAGCGGTTTGGGCGCGCAGATGACCCGGGTGGCGTATTCCACGGCAAAGATGATCAGCACGCCCAGTTCGACCCAGCCCAGCGCGTTGCGCAACCCCTGCGGCAGTTCGGGCATGGTTTCCAGCGCAATGGTGATGGCCGAAATCAGGATCAGCCCATGCAGCAACAGGGCCGGTCCGCGCCCATATTTGGGGTCGCTGCCGTCGATCAGGTCGAGGATCTTGCTGCGTTGCATATGCTATCCTAGCCGCTGGCATGGAACACCTTGCCCAGGGCTGCTGGCGCATTCAATGCGGCACGGGTGCGGTCGGATGAGATCAGGACCAAAACCAGGATCGTGATCAGATAGGGCGAGGCATCCAAAAGCGCCACGGGCACGCCGACCTCATTGGCTTGTAGCCGCAACTGCAGCGCCGCGATGCCGCCAAAAAGGTAGGCACCAACCAACATGCGCCAGGGTTTCCAAGAGGCGAAAACCACCAGCGCCAGCGCGATCCAACCTGCGCCTGCGGTCATGCCCTCTGTCCAGGAGGGCACGCGCACCAGGCTAAGGTAGGCGCCCCCTAGCCCGGCGCAGGCCCCGCCAAAGGCGATTGCCATCAGGCGGATGCGCACGACCTTGTAGCCCAGCGCATGGGCTGCATCATGGCTTTCGCCGACAGCGCGCAGGATCAGCCCAGCGCGGGTGCGGGTCAGCACGAACCAGACGGCGGCGACCAAGAACACCGAGAAATAGACGATCAGGTCATGGCCAAAGAGGATCGGGCCGACCACAGGGATTTCGGTCAGGCCCGTCGGGAATAGATCGCCGGTCAAGGGCGGGTTGATGCCCGCGTAAGGTTCCCCCAACAGCGCGGCGAGGCCTAGCCCAAAGAGCGTGAGGGCCAAGCCGGTTGCGACCTGATTTGACAGCAGGATTTGGGTCAAAACGCCAAAGATCAGCGACAGGCCCGCACCGCCAACGGCCCCCATGATAAAGCCCAGCGCGGGCGAGCCGGTGTTAACGGCCACCATGAAGCCAAAGACCGCGCCGATAATCATCATCCCCTCGACACCCAGGTTCAGAACACCTGACTTCTCCACCACCAGCTCACCCGTAGCGGCCAATAGGATGGGGGTGGAGGTGCCGATCAGCGCGGCGATCAAGGTGATCGGATCGATTAGCATCACAATACCCCCAAAATCGGTTCGCTGAAGCCAAGAGCACCGGCAATCACACCCAGGCCGAAGCCCGCCGGAAGGCTTAGACGCCTGGTCATCGGTTTTGGTTCTTGCGCTGCGGGGGCGTTTGCGGGCCGAACCCCGGTTGGAAATAGGCGCTCGAGCAGCCCATCCATAAGCTGAACAAACGCAACCAGCGCAAGGAAGGGAAGGATGACCAAAAGCGCCGACAGCCACAGACCCGCGTTCAGCAATTTGGCAAGGCCGAAGGTGGCCATCCCCAGCAGCAAACCGATGATCAGGTTAACGGCGCTGTTGAGCCAGTCGCCGAGCGTCATGCTGCGCCGACCCGTCATGCCTTTGCCTCCCGACCCCATTTGATCCGGTAATTCGCCATCACATCCAGGGCGAGCAGGAAGAACAGCAACATCCCCTGAAAGGCTTGGATGGCCGGGGCTGGAACACCCAGCATCAATTGTGCCAGTTCGCCACCGATATAAGTCAGCGCCATCAACAGCCCGGCCAGCAGGATGCCGATCGGATGCAAACGGCCCAGGAAGGCCACGATGATGGCGGTGAAGCCATAGCCGACATTGAAATCGATGCTGATTTGGCCCGCCGGACCCGCAACCTCGAACAGGCCTGCCATGCCCGCCAAAGCACCCGAAACGCCCATGCAAAGAATGATCAGCCGGGTTGGGTTGACCCCGGCAAAGCGCGCCGCGCGGGGCGCTTGGCCGGCAAGCTTGATTTGATAGCCCAGGATATGCCGGTTCAGCAGGACATAGGCCGCGATCACGGCGATGAAGGCGGCGATCACGCCCCAATGAATGCCGGTGCCCAAAAACACCTCGGGGTTGTCGGTGCCAGGATGGCGGGCGAGATTTCGGCTGCCGGGAAAGCCTGCGCCTTCGGGGTTACGCAGCCAGTTCGTGGCGGCAGAAGCCAAAATCGCCTCGGCCACATAGACCAAAAGCAGAGAGACCAGGATTTCATTGGTTCGGAATCTGGCCCGCAAAAGCGCCGGGATCATCGACCAGGCCCACCCGCCAAGCGCGCCCGCGATGATCATGCCGGGGAAGATCAGGACGTTTTCCGATGGATACAGCGCTAAGCCAAAAGCCGCGCCACAGATCGCGCCAATGATGTATTGCCCTTCGGCGCCGATGTTCCAAATCCCCGCGCGAAAGCCCAGCGACAAGCCAATGGCGATCAGGATCAGCGGCCCGGCTTTGACCAAAAGCTGCGGTCGGGAAAAGCTGGCAAAGGTTTCGTCAAACAGCGGATCCCAAAAGATAATGCGAATGGCCTCGAACGGGTCTTGGCCCAGGGCCGCAAACATGAAACCGCCAGCGACCATGGTCATGGCCACGGCCAGAACCGGCGCCCCCATGATCCACCCGCGCGACGGCGTGGGGCGTTTTTCCAGCCGGATCATGCCGCCCCTCCTGCCTGTTCGGGCGTGGCTTCGTGCATGTCATGGGCGCCGCCCAGCATCAGCCCGATTTCTTCCATGCTCAGCCCGCGCGCCGGGCGGGCCGCGCCAAGCCGCCCCTCGTTCAGCGCACAGAACCGGTCTGAGATTTCCAGCAACTCGTCCAAATCCTGGCTGATCACAATCACCGCCGCGCCGTTTTGCGCCAAATCCAGCAGCGCCTGGCGGATCGCGGCAGCGGCGGAGGCATCGACGCCCCAGGTTGGCTGGTTGACCACCAAAACCGTGGGATCCTGCAAAATCTCGCGCCCGATCACGAATTTCTGCAGGTTGCCGCCAGATAGGGCGCGGGCGGCAACCTCGGTGCCCGGTGTGCGGACATCAAAGCGTTCGATCACAGATTTCGCGAAATTGCGGGTGCCGCGCCAATCGACAAAGCCCTTGGTGTCCAGACCCTGGCGCAGCCGCGCGGTCATCACAGCGTTTTCGCTCAGCGTCATATCGGGCGCGGCAGCATGGCCCAGCCGTTCCTCGGGCGCGCAGAGCAGGCCCAAGCCGCGCCGGGCGTTTGGCCCCAGATTGCCAATGGGTTGGCCTTTGAGCTCAATCGCGCCAGGGGCCACCAGCGTTTCGCCGGACAAGGCGGCCAGCAACTCATCCTGACCGTTGCCCGCAACGCCACCGATGCCCAAAACCTCGCCCGCGCGCACCTCCAAACCGATATGGCGTAGGGGCGTGCCAAAAGGCGTGGCCGGTGTCACCGACAGACCCGCCACATGCAAAAGAACCTCGCCCGGTTCGCTTGCCTCCCGCGCCGGTTGGCTGAGCGATTTGCCGACCATCAACTCGGCCATTTCGGCGGCAGAGACCGCGCTTGGCGTGCAAGTGGCCACCTTTTTCCCAAGCCGCAAAATCGTCGCTTCATCACAAAGCGCGCGGATTTCTTCCAGCTTGTGCGAAATATACAAGATCGCCGTTCCCTCCGCGCTCAACTTGCGCAGGGTATGGAACAGGATCTCGACCTCCTGCGGCGTCAGCACGCTGGTCGGTTCATCCATGATCAGCAGCTTCGGGTCTTGCAGAAGGCAACGAATGATCTCGACCCGCTGGCGTTCACCGGCCGATAGATCGCCAACCAACCGTTCTGGGTCCAGCGGCAGGCCATATTGCTCGGAAACGGCGCGAATGCGCTTTGCCAAATCGCGCGGCTTTGGCGGGTCTTCCATGCCCAACGCGATGTTTTCGGCCACCGATAGCGCCTCGAACAGCGAAAAATGCTGGAACACCATCGCCACGCCCGAGGCACGCGCCGCCCGCGGTTCCGACGGTGTGTAGGCCGCCCCATTCAACTGCATCTGACCGCTATCGGGCTTCACCAACCCATAGATCATCTTAACCAGGGTGGATTTGCCAGCGCCATTTTCACCCAACAGCGCATGCACCTCGCCCGGTTGGATCGCAAAAGACACATCGTCATTTGCGACCACACCAGGATAGGTCTTGGTCAAACCCTGAAGATCAAGAAGCGCCGTCATCCCTGTCCCACTCGGGCGATTTCTGCCGAGTCTTTGTGCAATTGCTTATTCAGTAGCCACGCGCCGACGCCAATCGCAATGGCTTGTGGGTGCTTGCCAAGCTTTGGATCGCCGATTGGGCATGTGATGCGCGAAATTTGTGCAGGCGAATGCCCTAATTCGCCAAGCCGTTTTCGAAACCGGGCCCATTTGGTGCTGCTGCCGATAAGGCCACAACTAACGAAATCGTGACCGAGCGCCGCGTGGCACAGCGCCAAATCGACCTCATGCGAATAGGTCAGGATCAGATGATGCGCTTGGATCGGGGCGTGTTGCATGAGCCTGGGCAGCTCTGCCGCGCTCAGGGTTTCAACCTGCTCTGGCACAGTCTCAGGAAAGCGATCCTGCGCAAAATCGGCCCAGGTGATTGTAACGTCTGGCAATGGGGCCAGGGTGGCCACGATGGCGCGGCCCACATGGCCCGCCCCCCAAATCCAAAGTGGCGCGCCCGGCGGGTCCGCGATTTCGGTTGCGCGATCAAAGCGCAGCGTGACGGCCCCGCCGCAGCACTGGCCCAAAGCCGGGCCCAGGGGCATCACGCGCTCGGCCTCGCGGCCCCCATCGCGCAACATCGCGCGGGCTTGGCGCATCGCTTCCCATTCCAAAGCGCCGCCACCGATCGTGCCCTCGATCCGATCCGCATAGACCAACATCGATGTCCCCGCCGCCCGTGGGGTGGAGCCTTGGGCCTTGGCCAGGGTGACACGGATCGCGCTCATCCCGCCGCTCGCTTCACGGCGTTCAAAACCGCTTCGGCTGTGGCTGGGGCTTGGAGGTCGGGGTAGTGCGGCCCGCAGGCGGCGCAAGCGTCGCTCAGTGCCATCAACACGCTGATCCCCAACATCAATGGCGGTTCGCCAACCGCTTTGGAGCGATAGATCGACTCCTCCCGGTTCGGTCCATCCCACAAAGCCACGTTGAACACATCGGGCCGGTCCGAACAGGCTGGGATTTTATAGGTCGATGGCGCATGGGTGCGCAGCCGCCCGGTATCGTCCCAGACCAGTTCCTCGGTCGTTAGCCACCCCGCCCCTTGCACAAAGCCGCCTTCGATCTGGCCAATGTCCAAAGCCGGGTTCAGCGAGCGTCCGCAATCATGCAGGATATCGGTGCGCAGAATGCGGTTTTCGCCGGTCAGCGTATCGATCACCACTTCTGAACAGGCCGCGCCATAGGCGAAGTAAAAGAACGGGCGTCCCCTGCCCGCGATCCGGTCCCATTCCAGTTTCGGTGTTTTGTAGAACCCGGTCGCCGAGAGGCTAACACGCGCCATATAGGTTTGCTGCACCGCGTCCTCGAACGACATATCCGCGCCCGCCGCAACCACCCGGCCGTCGCGAAACAGCACCTGCACCGGATCGGCTTGCAAAGCGGGGGCCACGACCTCGGCGATCCGCGCGCGGATCTCATCACAGGCGGCCTTCACGGCCATGCCGTTCAAATCCGTCCCGGAGGAAGCTGCCGTGGCCGATGTATTGGGCACCTTACCCGTGTCGGTCGCAGTGATCTTGACCTGTTCCAAAGGTACGCCAAACCGGTCCGCCGCCACCTGCGCCACTTTCTGAAACAGGCCCTGGCCCATCTCGGTCCCGCCATGGTTCAGATGGACCGAGCCATCCTGATACACATGCACCAAGGCCCCGGCTTGGTTCAAATGGGTCAGCGTAAAGGAAATCCCAAACTTCACCGGGGTCAGGGCGATGCCGCGCTTCAACACCGGGTTTGCGGCATTCCATGCCGCCGTCGCCGCGCGCCGCTCGGCATAATCACAGCTTGCTGCCAACTGCTCGGTCAATCCATTCAGGATGAAATCTTCAACCGCCATCCCATAGGGCGTGACACCATCGCGCGCGGCCCCCGCAGGTACGGGCGAATGCGCGCCGCCGAACCGCTGCGATCCGCCTGCGCCGGTCTCAACCCTTACCGCGCCGCGCCCGGTCAGCCCGTCTTTCGCCAGCCGCCCCCCTTTCTCTGTTTCAAAAATATCCCCGCCGGAGGAATCCGCCCCCGCCCCAGGCGCATCGGCATAATAATTCAAGCGCCGCACCTGCAACGGATCGCGCCCCAAATGATGCGCGATATGATCCAGCACCCGCTCGATCCCCACCATGCCTTGCGGCCCGCCAAAGCCGCGAAAGGCGGTGGCGCTTTGCGTATGGGTCCGCAACCGGTGCGAGGTGATGCGGCAACTCGGCAGGTCATAGGCGTTATCCGCATGCAGCATCGCGCGGTCGGCGACTGGCAGCGAAAGGTCCATCGACCAGCCGCAGCGGATCATCTGGGTGAAATCCACCCCAGCGATCCGGCCGTCGCCGTCAAACCCGACGCGGTACGCAATCCGCGCATCGTGGCGTTTGCCGGTCACCATGAAATCATCGTCGCGATCGTAGCGCATCTTGGCGGGCTGGCCGGTGCGATCTGCGACTAGGGCGCAGGCAATCGCCAGATGATTGCCCTGGCTTTCCTTGCCACCAAACCCGCCGCCCATGCGCCGCACCTCGACCCGCACGCTATGCATGGGCCGCCCAATCGCATCGGCCACTTTGTGCTGAATCTCGGTTGGATGCTGGCTGGAGGAATGCACGATCATGTCGCCACCCTCCTGCGGCAAGGCCAGCGCGGCTTGTCCTTCCAGATAGAAGTGTTCCTGCCCGCCGATCTCGATCTGACCGTCCAGAACATGTTCGGCCCCGGCCAGGGCGGTTTCCACATCGCCTTTGCCATAGACGCGCGGCCCGTCTTCAAAGATCGATCCAGCGGCCAGCGCCTCGTCAATCGACAGGATCGCTGGCGCCTCTTCATAGCTGACGCGCGCCAGCGCCGCCGCCTTGCGCGCCTGCAGATGCGTGTGTGCGGCAACCAGGAACAAGGGTTGGCCCAGGTAGTGCACCGAGCCATCCGACAAAAGCGGCTCGTCATGGGCCGATGGCGAGCAATCGGGGATCGGGTCAAGCTCCGCCCCGCTCAGCACCAACACAACACCAGGGGCCGAACGCACGGCGGACAGGTCCAGATCTTTGATCCGCCCGTGGGCGATCTGGCTAAGGCCAAAGGCTAGGTGCAAGCAGCCGTCAGGCGTTGGAATATCATCCACATAGCGCGCGCCACCGGTCACATGCAGCGGCGCGGCGTCATGGGGCAAGGGCTTATGCACGCTCATGCCCGCACCTCCAAGACATGGGCGCTATGGCCTTTGCTTTCTAAGAAGCATCGCTGCAGCAGGCCCTTGGCGACATCCAACCGATAGGCGGCAGAGGCACGCATGTCGGACAGCGGCGCGAAGTCTTGGTCAAAGGCCGATGCGGCGGCGGCCACCGTTTCATGCGTCCAGGCGGCCCCGATAAGCGTGGCCTCGACCGTCGCGGCGCGTTTGGGGGTGCCCGCCATCCCGCCAAACGCAATGCGCGCGTCAGCGACCACACCATCGACCACCGCGATATTGAAGCAGCCACAAACGGCGGAGATATCCTGATCGAACCGTTTCGAGATCTTGTAGCATTTCAGATTGTCATCTTGCACGGGGATCGAGATGGCCTCGACAAACTCCCCCGCTGCCCGATCTTGTTTGCCATACTCGAGAAAGAAATCTTCCAGCGGAAGGCTGCGCCGTTCCGCCCCGCGCCGCAGATGCAGTGTTGCGCCCAGGGCGATCAGCGCCGGGGGACTATCCCCGATGGGGGAGCCATTGGCGATATTACCCCCGATGGTTGCGGCATTGCGCACCTGCACCGACCCGTAGCGCCGGATCATCTCGGCAAAACTGGGGTGACGCTCTGCCATCATCGGCATCACATCGGTCAGGCTGGTCATCGCCCCGATGCGGATTGTTTCGCTATCGTCAACAATGCCCTTTAGCTCATCACATTGATTCAGAAACGCGACCGGGGCCAGATCGCGCAGGCCCTTGGTCACCCAAAGCCCCACATCGGTCGCCCCGGCGATCAGGGTCGCGTCGGGGTTTGCCAGATACCACTCTGCCAAGTCATCAACCGTGTTGGGTGCAAAAGGCGCATCGCCCTTGCCGCCCTCCAGCTTCAGCACCTCCAGCGTGTCGGCATCGCCGGTCATCCAATCGGGAACCGGTGCTGCCTCGGCCGCTTTGGCGGCGCGAATGATGGGTGCATAGCCAGTGCAGCGGCAGAGGTTGCCGGCGAGTTGATCGTCATGATCCGTCGCACCGTTTGTATGCGCCACCGCCATGGAAACCACAAAGCCCGGCGTGCAGAACCCGCATTGGCTGCCATGTTCGGCAATCATGGCCTCTTGCACCGGATGCATCTGCCCCTCGGGGCCCGCGATACCCTCGACGGTGCGCACGGCTTTGCCCTCAAGCTGCGGCATGAAAAGGATACAGGCGTTCAGCGCTCGCGCTCCATCGGCGTCGGTGACCATCACTGTGCAGGCCCCGCAATCGCCCTCGTTACAGCCTTCTTTGGTGCCGGTCAGGCGGCGTTTTTCGCGCAGCCAATCTAGCAGAGTCATGGTCGCGTCGACCGTGACGTCCTGCGGTTCCCCGTTCAAAAGAAACCGGATGCCCATGAAATTCAGCCCGCCGCCTTACCGAGTGTTCGGGGGGTCGTCCGGCCTTCGATGCGGCGTAGAAGGCGGCCCCGTTCCCTGTCTGACCGCTCGCCAGCAAAGCCGGGCCAGGTGCGAATTTCAAGGAAAACGGCCCGGATTGCGCAAATTAATCAGGCAAACGCCCGAATTTCGGGCGCAGCCCTATCATTCAAGCGTCTCAACCAGCGCCGCCAACTGCGCCAGCGTCGTGCCCCATCCCTCGGCAAAGCCCATCTCTTCATGCTGGGCCCGATTTTCTGCGCTGCTATGCATGATATGCGCGGCATAAAGCGTTTGGCCGCCCGGCTGCGGGATAAGGCGCAGATCAACGGTCATAAAGGGGGCATTGGGGCTGGGCCGGAACCCGGCCAATAGCGCATCGGTGTAAATCAATCGGCGATAGGGTTCGGCCAGGATGAAGCTGCCATCATTTGGCATGGTGGTGCCATCTTGTAGCTGCATCACATTGAAGGCCCGCCCACCGGGCCGCAGATCGTTCTGGGCGTCGATCACCTTGACCGTTGGCGGTGTGAACCATTGTTTGAACAGTTCAGGTTCGGCCCAGCAGCGCCAGATCGTTTCAGGTCGGCAGCGCATAAGGCGTTCGATGTGCAGGTCCAAATCTGGATCAATCTCGAACATGATGATTCTCTGATGGATGAAAACGGTGGGCGGAGGACATCTCTAGGCCGCTTCTTTGGCTGCGAGTTTTTCAAGACTGGCGAGCCCGGCCGTCCAGCCCGCTTCGACCTCACCGCGCATGTCTTCGTCGCTAAAGCCAGACAGGGCCACGGTGACGTCAAGTTGTGTGCCCTGATCCGCCGGTGTCAGGCCATAGGTGACAAGGCTGGTGAAAATCCGGTGCCCGCCCATGACCAGCGTTTCAGTGAAACAGGCCATTTCGGGGGCTTGGATGCTGTACCACCGGGTTTCGATTTCAAACTCCGGCGCCTCCTTAGGGCCGCAGCGGTGGCGCTCAAGCCCGCCTTCGGTCAAATCGGTGACCTCCATGGTCAGTACCATCTCCTCGCTTGGGGCGCCCCACAGCTCGCGCATCTGCGCATCGGTCAACAAGTGCCAGAGCCGGTCGGGCGACACCGCAATCGTCCGCTGCAGGTTTAGTTCAGAGGTGTTCGGTTTCATGGGGGCAGTCCTTTCTGGGTTCAGGCATTGCCGCCGCGCTCAAGGCGTTCGGCGATGGATTGGAGGCGGTCGAGGCGACCCTCCCAAAGTTTGCGTTGTCGGCTGAGCCAGTCTTCGGCCTGGGCGAGCGGGCTCGCTTCGATGTGAACGGTGCGCACGCGGCCCTTTTTCACGCTCCGCACCAGGCCCGCGCTTTCCAGTTTGGTGATGTGTTTGAGGAACGTGGGCAGCGCCATGTCATGGGGGGCGTGAAGCTCGCTCACCGGGGCGGGGCCTTTCGTCAGACGTTCGATGACGGCCCGGCGGGTCGGGTCAGCGAGGGCGCCGAAGAAGGTATCAAGATTGTTATCCATATGGCTAACTAATGCGAGTCGATGATACGAGTCAAGAACAGTTAGCAATACGGCTAAGTTTTTGACGCGCACTAAAGTAGCGGATCGCGGCCTGCGGTCCGCCCCTTCGGGCGAGGTCGGATCACGGGCTACCAAATGCTGCGGTAATCGCTTGGCGGTATCCCAAATGCTGCGCTATCAACGTTGGTATGACCAGCTCTCCCCGATTCATCCATTTGCGCGTCCATACCGAGTATTCGCTTCTCGAAGGCGCGATGCGGGTCAAGAAACTACCGGGCTTGGCCGCTGAGGCTGGCATGCCGGCCATCGCAGTCACCGACACCAACAACATGTTCTGCGCGCTCGAGTTTTCCGAGATGGCGGCCAAGGTGGGTGTGCAGCCGATCATCGGCTGCCAGGTCGATCTGGATTATGACCCGGCGCGACCAGGCGAACGCCCGACCGAACCCGCGCCACTTGTGTTGCTGGCCCAGGATGAGGCTGGATACCAAAACCTGATGGCGCTGAATTCCGCCCTTTATCTACGCGGGGATGGCAGCCTGCCCCATGTCACGCTGGCCGAGCTGACTGACCATGCATCGGGGCTTATCTGCCTGACGGGCGGCCCCGATGGCCCCCTGGGCCGGTTATTGCAGAACGGCCAGACCGCGAAAGCCGAAACGCTATTGGCCGCGTTGATGCAAGCCTTCGGTGACCGTCTTTATATCGAGCTTCAGCGCCATCCCGGCGCGCCCGAGGCACATGCCGCGACCGAACGTTGGTTTGTCGAAACCGCCTATACCCGCGACCTGCCGCTGGTGGCCACGAACGACGCCTATTTCCCCGCTGAGGGCATGTATGAGGCCCATGATGCGCTGATCTGCATCGCCCAGGGCGCTTATGTCGATCAGGCCGAGCCGCGCCGCCGACTGACGCCGCAACATTACTTCAAAACGCCCGAGGAAATGGCAGCCCTATTCGCGGATCTGCCCGAGGCGCTGGAAAACACGGTCGAGATCGCCCGGCGCTGCGCCTTTCGCGCGCGCACCCATGACCCGATCCTACCGCGTTTTGCCGAGAATGAGGTTGAGGAGTTGCGCCGCCAGGCCCGCGATGGGTTGAAGGCGCGGCTCGATATCATCCCCCATGCCGTGTCGGTTGAGGAATACGAAAAGCGGCTCGAATTCGAGCTTGGCATTATCGAGGGCATGGGGTTCCCCGGCTATTTCTTGATCGTGGCTGACTTTATCAAATGGGCCAAGGATCAGGGTATCCCAGTTGGGCCAGGGCGCGGCTCGGGCGCGGGCAGTCTGGTTGCCTATGCGCTGACCATCACCGACCTGGACCCGTTGCGCTATAGCCTGCTTTTCGAACGCTTCTTGAATCCCGAACGGGTGTCGATGCCCGATTTCGACATCGATTTCTGCATGGATCGCCGGGAAGAGGTAATCCGCTACGTGCAAGAGAAATACGGCCGAGACAAGGTGGGGCAGATCATCACCTTCGGCGCGCTGTTGTCGAAAGCGGCGGTGCGCGATGTCGGGCGGGTGCTGCAAATGCCCTTTGGCCAGGTGGATCGCCTCTCCAAGATGATCCCCGTTGAGGGCGTAAAGCCCGTCAGCATCACCCAAGCCGTCGCGCAGGAGGAACGCATCCGCGACGAGATGCGCGAAACCGAACAAGACCGGCGCGAAGGCCGTACCAACCCCGTCAAGCGCCTGATGGATTACGCTGAAAAGCTAGAGGGGCTGCTGCGCAACGCCTCCACCCACGCGGCTGGCGTGGTGATTGGCGACCGGCCTTTGGACAAGCTGGTGCCGCTTTACCGCGATCCGCGCTCCGATATGCCCGCCACCCAATTCAACATGAAATGGGTCGAGCCCGCCGGGTTGGTGAAGTTCGACTTTCTGGGCTTGAAAACCCTGACCGTTGTGCAAAACGCGATTGAGCTGATCCACGCCTCGGGTCGACAATTGCACGAGGGGCCAGAGGGAAATCTTCTATATGAACCTGCGCCAGGCGCTGAGAACCAGATCAACGCCATCCCGCTTGATGACAAGCCCAGTTACGACCTTTACGCCAGCGCCAAAACGGTCGCTGTGTTCCAGGTGGAAAGCTCGGGGATGATGGATGCGCTGCG
This sequence comes from Paracoccaceae bacterium, assembly GCA_965229695.1. Taxonomy (GTDB): domain Bacteria; phylum Pseudomonadota; class Alphaproteobacteria; order Rhodobacterales; family Rhodobacteraceae; genus JANSYL01. Next base: position 1,007,686 of record OZ245921.1, on the reverse strand, counting down.
GCGCATGAAACCCGACTGCATCGAAGATATCATCGCCCTGGTGGCGCTTTACCGCCCCGGGCCGATGGAAAACATCCCCAAGTTCTGTGAGGTCAAAAACGGGCTCAGCGACCGCGAAACCCTGCATCCGACCATCGATCATATCCTGGATGAGACCCAAGGCATCATCGTCTACCAGGAACAGGTGATGCAGATCGCCCAGGAAATGGCGGGCTATTCCTTAGGCGGCGCTGACCTGTTGCGCCGTGCGATGGGCAAGAAAATCCAAGAGGCGATGGATGCCGAACGCCCGAAATTCCTGAAAGGTGCCGCGGAAAACGGGGTCGACAAGGACAAAGCGACCGAGGTTTGGAACCTTCTCGACAAATTCGCCAATTACGGTTTCAACAAGTCCCACGCCGCCGCCTATGCCGTTGTCAGCTATCAGACCGCCTGGCTCAAGGCGAACCACCCGGTGGAATTCATGGCCGCCGTGATGAACTGCGATATCCACCTGACCGACAAGCTTGGCGTTTATAAGCAAGAGGTCGATCGGATGGGGATTGAGGTGATCGCCCCTTGCGTGAACCGATCCGCGCCGACTTTCGCGGTGGAGGATGGCAAGATCCTCTATGCACTTGGCGCGCTTAAGAATGTCGGTGTCGACGCCATGCGCCTAATCCATGAGGCGCGGCAGACCGACCAAGGCGCCAAACCCTTTGCCACGCTCTTTGATTTTGCCCGCCGTGTGGATCTGAAGCGGGTCGGCAAACGATCGCTGGAAATGCTGGCGCGGGCCGGCGCGTTTGATGCACTCGACCGCAATCGCGCGCGCGTGTTTGCCTCGCTGGATCAGCTCACGGCCTATTCCGCGGCGATCCATGATGCCGCTGCCTCGGACCAGGTATCGCTATTTGGCGAGGCTGGGGATGATCTACCCGAACCGCGCCTGCCAAACCCAGAAGATTGGATGCCGAACGAACGTTTGGCCAATGAACATCAAGCGGTCGGGTTCTACCTGTCCGGGCACCCGCTGGATGATTATCGGCCAGCGCTGAAACGCAAAGGGTGCCTGACCCTGAAAGAGGTCGAAGAGCGTGTGCAGGGCGGCCCATTTGTCGCCAAGCTGGCCGGGTCGGTGTCGTCACGCCAGGAGCGCAAAAGCCAGCGCGGCAACCGGTTTGCCTTTGTGCAGATGTCGGACCCCACGGGGCTGTATGAGGTCACCATGTTCTCGGACGTGCTGGAGGCCACGCGCGAACATCTCGACACCGGCTCGAACATCATCCTGCAGGTCGAAGCCACGCTCGAGGCCGATCAACTCAAGCTCTTGGCGCGCGGTGTGCAGCCGATTGATGATGCGGTGGCGGGAGAGGCAGGCGCTGGTTTGCGGGTTTTCATTGACCGGTCCGAGGGCGTGAATTCGGTTCAAAGCCTGCTGGAACGGGCGAAAGCCGAAGCCAAACGCGCCAAAGGCGCGCCCGTCTTGCTCTGCTTGCTGTCGCCAGAACTTCCCGGAGAGGTTGACGTGCTTCTGGGCGAAGATTTCCCGGTCGGTCCGCAAATCAAGGGCGCTCTGAAAAGCATGGATGGCGTCGTGATGGTCGAGGACATGTAGGAAAGTGCCGTGAACAGGCCCGCGCTCCGGGGGCTCGACGGCTTTAGGTGTGTCCGTCATGCTCAGGCGGCAAAGCGTTGCCGGTGCTATGTTATCCCCACCCATCCTGATCCGTAAGGTTGGCCGATGCCGAAGCAGCGATTGCCACTGCTCTGTGCCTTGATTGCCGCCGCGTTTGCCCTGCCGCTGGGCTCTGGCGCCGTTGCGCAAACCATGGATATCCGCAACTACCCCTTGGACAGGCTCACCTTCATTGACCCTGAGCTCGATCATATTTTCGATGTCGATCATCTGGGCACTTATCGCTTTGCCATCTGTGGGTCCGACGGCAAAATCTTTCCGCCTAAGGCTGTTCAGACCCGGGACGATTTTTGCGGGAGGCACACTTTGTGCCAATGGTCTGCCGCGCCTTCATCCTCTAGCGTCCCCGTGGCTTTGGTGTCAGCAGATCGGCACACGGGCCCAAACGGTCTGGAATTGCCAGACGGTGCCATGGACAGCTTCCTCTGGGGCGACGGCGGTGTAGGTCGGCGCAACCGATCCGACGACGGGTTCGGCCACCAAGGTTTCGCGGAACACCGCATCTAGCATGTCGATCTGTGTCAGATCATCGGGCAGGTAGATCGAGATTTCCTGTTGGATACCAGCGGCAAACAGGGTCTCGATAATAGCGTCTAATTCGGCGGAGATTTCGCCGCCTGCCATGCGCTCAGCCACCATCCGATAGGCACCAATTTGTGCAAAGCTTTGGGTAAAGGTCAGGCCATCGGAGCCGACCACACCGACCCAAAGCCCGTCAAAGGCGTCACGCGCGAAAAGTGTATCCCCATCCACCTCAATCTCGACCAAGCCATCATATGACATCCAACACCCGTCCAGCGCCATCAAATCATCGCGTGGCGGCAGATCGGGGGTCATCGGGGTGCCGTCTTCCATCAGCGCAATGGTGTCGGCGGCGAATTGGTGCATGTAGTGTAGGGTGGCCAAATCTTCCAAAGCCCAAACGATTTCTTCTTGGTTTTGTTCGGCAACGGCCAGGGCCAGGCGGGTTTGGATCAACTCATCGGCCTGTTCTTCGGCCAAGACCATCATATCGGTCAACCAATCGGTCCCAAGGTCTTCATACGGTTCCAGCGATGGGCTGGGCGGATAGACATGCATCCCGCCCAAAAGTGGGCCCAAGGTCTGGATGGGTGACATGGCATGTCCGCCTGCGGACACGCCCGGCATGAAGTGGTCTATGAAGGCCGAGGGTTCGTCGGGAAGCTCGTCGAAATTGCCGGGTAGGTTCGCAAGACGACCCGGCAAGAGCGGCCCACCGGCGCAGGGGCCATGGTGCGTTTGCAGCAGCGGCGAATAACGCGTCGCTGTTGGTGAGAGGACCGGGCTAAGCCCCGTCGTGGGCAGGGTCGTCATCGGATAGGGGGGGAGGGAGACGCCGCATTCCACGACATAGGCATTGGCGCTGGATAGCAGGGTTAAGACCGCCGCCTCATACTGTTCATAGGTCAGAAAGCTTTGATCTTGTAACCCCTCCAGTGCCAGGGCGACACGCTCATGCGCCCAAAGCTGATCAGCCGGGGATAAAGGTTCAACCTGATCCGCCATGGTGGCGACCGGAATCCCTAATCCCAGAATAGATATGTATACGGCCCGCAGCATGATCACCCCTCCGCCAAGGTTCGGCCTGCCAAGGCCGGCACAGCGGCCTGGTCGGCCATACCATACACCAGTTTTCGATTTCCCAGGCATGGAGGATATCCCCCAGACCTTCGAAGCGGGCAAATCTGGGGGCTGTACAGCTGAAAGCCTGCGCCCTAGCGTGCCAGCATGTCCGTGCTCGATAGCCCCCGCGCGTGGATACGCCTGGGGATTTCCCTTTTGTTGTCGCTGGTTGGCAATGTTGGCATGTGGTCCATCATTGTCATTCTGCCCGCCGTGCAGGCGGAATTCGGCACCGACCGCGCCGATGCCAGCCTGCCCTATCTGGCGACGATGCTGGGCTTTGCGTTCGGCAATTACTATATCGGGCGCGCGGTGGACCGGTACGGGGTTTCCAACGCGCTGATCGTCTCGGGCTTTGTGATTGCGACCAGTTTTGCCGGCGCGGCCTATGCGCCGAGCATCCTGACCTTAAGCTTACTCCAGTTTGTCGTGGGCTTCGGTACAGCGGCCAGTTTTGGTCCGCTGATCGCGGATGTCAGCCAGTGGTTCCTGAAGCGTCGCGGCATCGCGGTCGCGATCATTGCGTCGGGCAATTACCTGTCGGGGGCGATTTGGCCTCTGATCCTGGCGGGTGTATTGGCCGGCCCGGGCTGGCGGACGGCCTATCTGATCCTTGCTGCGGCGGTGATCTTTATCATGCTGCCCCTGGCGGCTCTGCTGCGCAAACCGCTGCCCGATCACGCGCTGGAGGCATCGGAATCGGCAGCGGCGGCCCGGGCACGCAGCACCGGGCTGTCACCGCGTATGTTGACTGCGCTTTTGGCGGTGGCGGGGATCGGTTGCTGCGTGGCCATGTCGATGCCGCAGGTCCATATCGTGGCGCTATGTGTCGATCTGGGGTTCGGGCCAGCGGTGGGGGCCGAGATGCTGTCGCTCATGCTGCTTGGCGGGGTGGTGTCGCGCATCGTTTCGGGGCTGTTGGCCGATAAGATTGGCGGGGTCATGACCCTGCTGATCGGGTCAACGCTGCAAACCATTGCCCTGGTCCTCTACCTACCGACCAGCGGCCTGACCTCGCTTTACTTGGTCAGCCTGGTCTTCGGCCTGAGCCAAGGGGGGATCGTGCCAAGCTATGCGGTGATCGTGCGCGAATATCTGCCCGCTAAGGAGGCGGGCGCGCGGGTTGGCTTGGTCATCATGGCAACGATTTTTGGCATGGCATTGGGCGGTTGGATGTCGGGCTGGATTTACGATCTGACCGGGTCCTACCAATGGGCCTTCCTGAACGGCATCGCCTTTAATGTGCTCAACATCGGGATCATTCTGGCGATTCTGATGCGCACCACCCCAGGGCGTCCGGGGGTGGCGCAGGTGGCTTAGGCGTTGGCCGCGCGCTCGGATGCGATCGCGGTCAGGCCTCGATCCCCGAACTCCCGCGTCATGGTGAAGGTCATATGGGTGACCTGCCATTGCCCGTTCAGCCTGCGCAACTGCCAATGATAGGTGCCGACCGGACGCCAAAGCTGACCATCGATCCAATGCCGCCCATCGACTTTGGCGGTGGCCTCGGCGCTATCGCCATCGATCTGGGCTTGGATATCGGTCACCTCGTGGCGGGTGGCATCGAACCCCGGCACCAAACTGCGCCACGCGGTCATCAGGTCTGCGGGCGTGGTTTGCATTGGGTCACCACCCCAAAGGCTGGTGTAGTCGATGACGATTTCGGGGGCGAAGGCGCGCGCGGCTAGGTCGTAATCCGCGAGATCAACCGCCAAAGGGATTGAGGCGACAACCGAGATGATGCGCGCGGTTTCCGGGTTGCCCGCGGGTGCAAGTGTAGTGTCATGTGCTGACATGAGGGCGTTCCTTATTGTAGAAGAATATGGGCCCATGGCGACGCACGCCCCGGGCCCAGGGTGGCTCAGGCGCGGAAGTGTTGGGCCACCGCGTCAACAGCGGCAGTCACATTCTGCGGCTGATCGTAGAAGTCGAACTGGATCACATCGTCGAGCCAGGTTTGACCCACCGGTGCCTGGGTGGCGGCTGCAAAGGCGCGCGCGCCTTCGGGGATGGCGGCCGCATCGGAATGCACCAGATGCAGCGGCTTGTCGAAGCGGCCCGCGTTGTCCACGGGGAAGTAGGTCAGCCACCCTTCCCACGACGCGACGTTCCATTTGTTGTCATATTCCGGCACGGCGCCACGGTCGGCTTCGTAGTAATAGCCACCGATTGGCATCAGCACGCCCTCGGCCCCTTCCGGCCCGGCGGCGGGGATGATCTGACCACCCGCGGCTTCGGCGGCGCGGCCCATTTCGATCAGGCCGCTGACGCCCTCGGCCCCGCCATAGACAGCCTCCACAATTTCTTGGTTTTGCAGCCAGGGCGCGATCAGCCCAACCTTGCGGATTGCCTCGTTGCCGCTGGTCGCGTCGACCATGTAGCCAGCAGAGGCGCAGACACCGAGTCCGTGCAGATCGCCCGCGGCGATTTCCGGCAAGGTGGCCGCAAAGGCAATCGCGGCGCGGATATCGCTGGTTTTTGCCTCCGGGTCTTCTTTGTAGCGCGCGCCACCGGGCAGATCGCCCGATTTGCCCCAACCGCGAAAATCAAAGGTTAGCGCGGCGAAGCCCCGGCCTGCCATTTCCATGGCGTAGGTTTTGGGCATTTGTTCCTGAACCGTGGTCCAGGCCCCGGTGATGACAACGCCGGGCAGGGGCGTGCCATCAAAACCGGCGGGCAGGTAGAGTGTGGCATCTAGCTGGGCGCCTTCATTGTCAAAGCTCAGTTTGCGGGTGGTGATGTCGGTGGTCATGGTCTTCCTCCGGTGATCAGCGCCAGCTGGCGCGGTGTTTCGATTGGGGGAAGATGGCAACGAACCGATGCCTTGAGAGGCGCGGTTCCTGGCATGGATTATGCGATTTCTGTCATTCCGCGCGGTAGGCGGCTGGGCTTAGCCCATGTTGCCGTTTGAAATGCTGCCCAAAGCGGGACAGGTCGCCGTAACCCACGCGATACGCAATCTCGGCCACCGGCAGGGTTGTGGTTTTCAGAAGCACGCCTGCCAGCGTCAGCCGCTCGGCGATCACATATTGCAGAGGCGATTTGCCGGTCGCCGTTTTGAAGGACTTGGCGAAATGGGTTGGGCTCATTGCGGCCTCGGCGGCGAGGGCATCAATGGATAGGTCTTCGGCCAGATGTGCCTGGATGAACTCGACCACCCGCGCAAGGCGGGCATCGTCGATCCCCACGACCTGCGGCGCAGGCGGGGCGACGGTCTGCACCAATTGCGCCGCCAGCGCGCGCTCCATGGTCTCCCGATAGAGCGTGCCGCCCGCGCCGAACTGGTCGGCCTGCAAAGCCATGGAGACCAGCAGCGGATCGAGCGCCCCGATTTTGGGCGAGAGAGAGGCCGCATCACGCAGGCCCAAATCGCTTAACACGCCGTCCGAGACCGAGACGGTCAGAAAATCCAAGGGGCGGTCGAACTCGCACAACCCCTCGGCCCCTGAAGGCAGAATCCAACCCTGCTGCGCGGAAAGCGGGATGCGCTCTGACCGATCCGTTCCAAGCGACAGGCGATGTTCCGGCTGGTCGCCAAGGAAAATCCCGATGGTGGTTTGCTCAAGCCGAAACGCGCCGCCGCCAGCGGGCAGGGTCGACTTTTGAGCATTGAGCTTGGCCATACCCCATAGATAGGGAGGCTTCGGCCCAAAGTCAGGCGTTGAGGTAATCCCAAACCCGGCTGATCACGACCGAGCCCTCACCAACCGCGCTTGCCACCCGTTTGACCGAGCCGGCGCGCACGTCCCCCACCGCGAAGATCCCAGGGTGCGAGGTGGCATAGGCCGAATGCGCCCCGGCCTCCTCCCCGGTTACGACAAAACCTTTGTCGTCCAGTGTGACGTAGCCCGATAGCCAATCCGTGTTCGGCGCGGCCCCAACCATGATGAAGACGGCGCGGGTGTCCAAACGCCAATCCTGGCCTTCGGTCTTGTTGCGGATGGTGATGCCGCCCAGTTGGTCATCGCCATGCAGCCCGGTCATCTCAGTGCGGTAATGGATGGTGATCCGCGGATGCGCCTCAAGGCGGGAGCTGAGATAGGAGGACATGGAGGCCGCGAGGCTCGTGCCGCGCACCAAGACATGCACATGTTTGGAACTGCGCGCCATGAACATCGCCGCTTGCCCGGCGGAGTTGCCGCCGCCAATCACCGCCACCTCAGCCTCGCGGCAATAGCGTGCTTCCACGTCGGTTGCGGCGTAGTAAAGCCCGGCGCTTTCGAAATGCTCCAACCGGTCGATGGGCAGTTTGCGGTATTGCACGCCCGTGGCCACAACGATCGCGCGCGCGCAGACCTGGGCCCCGTCATCCAGCGTCACGCAGAACAGCCCATCCTCGCGCCTGTCCAAAGCGCTCGCCCGACGTGGCACCGCGAATTTGGTGCCGAATTTCATCGCCTGCACCTCACCCCGCCAGCACAGGTCCGCCCCTGAGATGCCGGTGGGAAAGCCCATATAGTTTTCGATCCGGCTCGAGGTTCCGGCCTGCCCGCCAATGGCCATGTCTTCCAAGACCAGGGCCGACAACCCCTCAGACCCCGCATAAACCGCCGCCGCCACCCCGGCGGGGCCGCCGCCCACGATCAGAACATCGACCACCGTGTCCTCGTCAAAGGAAAGGTCCAGGCCCAGGCGGCGCGCGATGGCGCGGGGGGTTGGGTTGGGGATAACCTCGGATTTGCCGAAGATCACGGCGGGCTGCGCCTCGCCGATCTGGCATTGATGGGCAATCGCCTCTGCCTCATGCTCATCCAAGGTCAGGCTGCGCACGGGGATACGGTTGCGCCCGGCAAAACTGGCGATGGCGCGGATGTTGCGGTCAACCTCGGCCCCGATCAGCGTGACACCGGAATTGCCGGTTTCCAGCAACCGCCGCCGACGCGCGGCTAGAACGGTGATGATGATATCCGACATCTCGGGGATGCGTGACATCAGATCGAGCATTGCAGCGCGCTCGACGCACAGCAGCTTGGTATCCTGCACAGCGCGCGCACCGATGGTCAACGTGCCACCGGACAAAAAAGAGATTTCACCAAAAAACTGGGTTGGGCCCAAGGTCGCGCCCTCGCCATAGCGGCCACCGGTTTGCGGGTCGACCGCCTCAACCTCGCCCTCCAGCACGTAACAAAACCGGTCCAGAACATCGCCAGGTTTGAAGATCAACGTTCCGGCGGGGATGTCTTCCACCCCGCCGATCTGGCGCATAGCCGCGATATGTTCGTCATGCAGCGGGGTGCGCACCATCGTGCGAAGGTCGGCGGCAAGGGATTCCATAGCTTACACCTCCTGTTTTGCGGCGCGATAGGCGTCAACCTCGACCAGCAGCGCGTCCAGATCGGGGTCGGGGATCGCCATTTCGTGCAAATGCGCGATCACATTGGTCAGGTAGTCGTAACTGGGCCCAAGAAAACCCGTGCCCGTCGCGGCATACTCTATTTGCTCGGCGCGGGTGATGTCATGGGCCATCAGTTCGGTGCTGTGATCCGCGACAAAGGTCAGGGCCTGGGTGGGCGTGCTGTCGATCATGATCGGCACAAAACGGATGTGATAGCCGGGGCCGACCAATTCGCGCCGACAGAGGATTTCAGTTTCGGCGTCGACCTTTTGGGCGTCGATGCGAAAGGCCAGGCCATGGCATCCCGCGCCTTCATCCAAGGCGGCCATCAATCCAGGATTATCGCGCGTGCCGCGCCCGCCATAAACGTCCTTCAAGATAAAGCGGCGCTCATGTTCGGGTGCGTAGGCGCGCCGCACTTCGGCAAACTCCATGGCTGGATCCCACATCAGAGAGCCATAACCAAAGATCCAAATATCTTGCCCGCGATGGCCTTGCAGAGCTTGGTCGCGCAAACCCTCCCGCGTCGCGTCGTCGTGGAAGGGAAAATCATAGATCCCATGATCGGCCAGCGCGGCGCGCATCTTTTCCTTGCTGAAATCCCGAAAGAACGACTCGCAAGCTGGTTTGATCAAGGCGCGCAGTTCGGGGTGAAAGGCAAAGGGGTCGGTCACCGGCATGCCCTAGGATGTCTCGTCACTGCCGAAGAGACCGGTCAGCGCCCGGCGTACCAGGGCCGTCACGCTGGGGCGCTGGTCTTCGCCAAAGGGCAGGGGGCGGCACACCTCCATCGTGGCCACGCCCACCCGCGCGGTCAGCGCGCCATTCACGACGCCTTCGCCAAAGCGGCGCGACAGTTTGGACAGGATCGAGCCGCCCAGGGCCGAGCCAATCAGGTCATCCCCAATTGCTACCGCGCCCGTGGCCACCAGATGGGTCATCACCGCCCGGATCAAGCGCCAGGCGCCCAGCGTACCGGCCCGGCCACCGTAAATCTCGGACACGCGGCGGATCATGCGCAGATTGGCGGTGAGGGCGGCGATGATATCGGCCAGAGCCAAGGGGATAAGTGCTGTCGCCGTGGCCACCTGGCGCGCGGCGGCCTCAACCTCGCGTGCGGCGGCGGCGTCCAAAGGCGTCATCAACTCGGTTTCAGCCATGGACAAAAGACTATCCGCCTCAAACACCTCATCCCGGCGTTTGCGCAGGTTGTTGCGCCCAATCGCCAGCCCAGGCCGGTCTTTGTAAAGCCGATCCAGACGCGCGGCGACCTGGCGCGCTTTTCCAATATCCCGGTTGGCAAGGGCTGCTTCCGCGCTTTGGCGCAGGCTGTCGATCCGCCCCAAGCGGGCGATGGCCGCCGCTTCGCGCAAGGCCAAAAGCAAGAGGGTCAGCAGGACCAGCCCCACCAACCCGCCGGCGATCCATCCTAAGATCGGATTGGAGGCCAGAAGCCCGGTAATCATGTTCCAGGCCGCGAGCGAGGCGATGAATCCGATCAACCCGACCAGGGCGGCCCAAAAGAGCCGCAGCAACCGGTTGGGCCGTCGCGCCCCAAGCGTGGCGACAACCCGCATCGCGTGCCCATCGGGGAGGGGGGTGCCAAGGTCTGGCACTGGCGGGGCGTTGGCCGGGCTAGCCTCGGCGGCGGTGTCTAGCTCGATCAGAACGGGGCCTTTGCGCTCGGTCATCTGAGTTTATCTCCGATCAAAAACTCGGCCGCGCGGTCGAGGCGGATATGCGGTGGCCCGTCCCCGCTGCGCAGCGATAGCGGCGCGGGGGCAAAGCGCATGACGTCGAAATCAGCATCTAACCAGCGCTCGGCCCCGGATTGCGCGGGGGCCATCAAGGCGGATGGGTCGGCGGGCAGGTCACCGGGGTGCAGGGCCGCTTGTTTGCCATTTTCCAGCAGCGTGCCGCGCACCAGGTCCATCTCGACCCCTTTGACCATATGGGTTTCTTCGACCGTGGCGCGCAGGGCGGCCAATGCCATGGCTTCGGTCTTGGCCCCGGCGAAATCGGCGCGGCGGCGGGCTTCGTCGACCAAGGCCCCCATGATGTCGGCCAAGCGGTCATGCTGACTATGATGCAGGTGATCGGCCTTGGTCGCGGCAAACAGGATTCGGTCCACGCGCTTTCCCAGGATCGCGCTGAGAAAGGCGTTTCGTCCAGGGCGAAACGCGCCCAAGATCGCCGTCATGGTCTGGCGCAAATCCTCCAAGGCGCGCGGCCCGGCATGGATGGCGCCCAGCGCATCGACCAAGACGATCTGCCGGTCGATCCGCGCAAAATGAGAGCGGAAGAAGGGTTTCACGACCTTGGCGCAATAGGCGTCATAGCGGCGGGCGAATTCTCGCGCGAGCGATCCGCGCGGGGCGGTGCCGCGCGGCAATGGGGCAAAGGTCAGGGCCGGGCTGCCCTCCAAATCGCCGGGCAAAAGGAACCGGCCCGGCGTGCAATCGGAATAGCCAGCCGCCCGCGCGGCGTGCAGATAATCCGTCCAGGCGTGCGCCAAGCTGCCAGCCTGCGCTTCGTCCAGGCGCGCCGTGGGATCGGTGGATGCCAAAAGCTCCAGATAGGGCGCGGCTTCGGCCCGGGTCTCGGCGTGCGACAAGGCGCGTTCTGACCAGGCGGCGAAATCCAAATCCAAAAGCGCCAGGTCCAACAGCCATTCGCCAGGGTAATCGACAATATCCAAATGGATCGTGCGCGGCCCGCTTAGCCCCGAAAGCAGCCCCTTGGGGCGCACGCGCAAAGACAGCCGCAATTCCGAGACCGCGCGCGTCGACTCGGGCCAATGCGGCTCGGCCCCCGTTAGGGCTGCGAGGTGACGCTCAAAATCAAAGCGCGGCACGGTGTCGTCAGGCTGGGGTTGCAGAAACGCGGCCTCGATCCGGCCCGCGCGCGCGGCCTCCAATCCCGGCATGCGACCGCGATCCATCAGATTGGCGACAAGCGAGGTGATGAACACCGTTTTGCCCGCCCGCGACAGACCGGTCACGCCAAGCCGGATCACAGGCTCAAACAACGCCTCTGACACGCCCTGCGTGACGCTTTCGATGCTGCGGCCAAGCGTATCCGCGACCGTTCCAATGACCAATTCTGCGGACCTTTGCTGCCGTTGCTGATGCTAAGACTAAGCATCCCCGCGCTGGTTTTCGAGGGGGCGATTGCACGGCGGGCATGCTTGGGGTAGGCGCGGGTCATGCCCCGTTATGCCCTGAAAGTGGAATATCACGGCGCCCCCTTCGCCGGGTGGCAGCGTCAGGCCGACCAGCCGTCGGTCCAAGGTGCGATTGAATTGGCGCTTGCGCAGTTGGAGGCGGATGTGCCCTCGATCGCCGCTGCGGGGCGCACCGATGCGGGTGTGCACGCGACGGGGCAGGTGGCCCAATGCGATATGGCCCGCGTTTGGGAGCCGTTTCGCCTGTCCGAAGCGCTCAACTGGCATCTGAAGCCGCAGCCTGTTGCGATCACGGGGTGCGCGGCGGTGCCCGATGACTGGCACGCGCGTTTTTCTGCGGTCGAGCGGCGCTATACCTACCGCGTGATCAGCCGCCGCGCGCCTTTGGTGCATGAGGCCGGCCTGGCTTGGCATGTGAAGGGCGAGCTTGACGGAGCGGCGATGGCCGAGGCCGCGCAGAATCTGATCGGGCGGCATGATTTCACCACCTTCCGCGCCTCGATCTGTCAGGCGAAAAGCCCGGTCAAAACGCTGGGTGCGGTTGAGGTTGAAACCCTGGCCCGACCGAATGGCACCGAGGTCCGGTTCCATCTGCGCGCACGCTCGTTTTTGCACAACCAAGTCCGCTCCATCGTTGGCACCTTGGAACGGGTCGGTGCGGGGGCTTGGGCACCGCATGATGTGGCCGAGGCGTTGCAGGCCGCCGACCGATCCGCCTGCGGCCCGGTTGCGCCGCCCGAAGGGCTCTATCTGACCGGCGTGGGCTATCCCGAGCCCGTCTTTGGAGACGTGAGCTAAACCAGTTGCTCGGGCCCAGTGCTTTCGCCGATGGGAATGTCCAACGCGCGCCCACGGCCGGCCTGTTTCGCGGTGGGATGCAGCCGCTCAGACGGGTCTTGGCCTACCACACGCCGCCGTCGTGCCAGGAATAGCTTTCCAAATCCGCGGAAATTCCCAACGGAATCGCCATTGGGATCGGTTGGGAACCGGTCGCGCCAATCTTTGGGCAGGGGCAGGCCGACCGATTGCGCCTCGGACAAGATCCAGTTTAACGGTATGTTTGACAGGGGCCGCGCCTCGTGATGGCCCAAGAGGTGGCCGCCAATATCGCCATGGGTGCCCCGGAACCACATTTGTATCACGCGGCCCGTGGCGGCGTCTTCCGGCTCGGTTTCCCACAAGACGGGCACAAAGGCCTGCCGGGTTTCGTTCAGGGCCAGCGCATGGCGCGCCTTGGTGGTCGTCGCGCCTAGGGTGTGGTCGTGATAGGGGTGCGCCTCGGGCAAAAAGCGCCAGACGCCGGGCCAGCGAATACCAAGCGCGCGCACCGTGTCGTAAATGCCCATGAAGCAGATTGGTACATGTGCATGGCTTAGGCTGTCGCGCAAAGCCCGCGCGCGCGGGCCGTCCGGGTCCGACCGGTAATGGTCATAAACCCGTTCAATCGTTTCGGGATTAATTTGCGCCGGTCTCAGCAACCCCATCCGGTCGATCAGCCCCGCCAAAGACCGCACGGCATAAGCGCCGCGCGAATACCCCATCAGCATGATCCGGTCGCCGGGCTGGTAATTGCGCGCCAGAAACAGATAAGCGCGTTTGATCTGCCGGTTGATCCCGACGCCAGCCATGACCTCGGCGGCGCGCTTGATCCCGCGCCACTGGATGCCGGGTTCGTAATAGACATTCACCGGCGCGTCGGGCGGCAAGTCCATCAACAGCCGATAGGTCAGACCGATATTGGTTTCGCAGCCCGGTTTCAGCGATGACATCGTGCCATCCAGCAGGATGACATGGGTCTGCGTCTCGCGCGGCTTGGGCCGACGCACAGGTCGCGGTGACCGGAAGCCGGTCAGCCGGGACCATATGCTATTACTCGGCCGCAACAGCCTCGGCCTGTTGCAGGATCTCCCACATCCGGGAAGGGGTGAAGGGCATGTCGACCTGGGTGACGCCAAGCGGCCAAAGCGCGTCTTGCACGGCGTTGGCCACCGCGGCCAGCGCCCCAACCGTGCCCGCCTCGCCACAGCCTTTCATGCCAAGCGGGTTGGCGGTCGAGGGCACGGATTCTGTGTGGAAGGCGATAAAGGGCGCATCATCGGCGCGCGGCATCCCGTAATCCATGAAGGTCGCGGTCAAAAGCTGGCCGTCTTCGTCATAGACCACATGTTCCGTGATGGCCTGACCAATGCCCTGGATCACCCCGCCATGCACCTGTCCTTCGGCCAGCATGGGGTTCATCAGATTGCCGAAATCATCGACCACGGTATAGCGCACGACCTCGGTCACGCCGGTTTCGCGGTCGATCTCGATCTCAGCAACATGGCACCCGTTGGGGTAGGAGCGCCCCGGCAGGGTGATCGATTTGGTGGCGCTGGCCAGTTCCGGCTGACCTGCCTCGCGCGCTTTGGCAGCAGCCTCAAGCAGCGTGATCACGACATTCGAGCCGGGGGCGCGGAACACCCCTTCCTCAGTATCGAAACTCATGTCGCGGGCGTCCATCTGATCCTCAAGAAACGCGGTCAATTGAGATATAAGAAGATCGCCGGTTTCGCGCATCGCCATTCCCTGAACTGTGACCGAGCGTGATCCGCCCGTGCCGCCGCCGGTGGCAATGCGGTCGCTGTCGCCCTGGACGATGGTGATATCTTCGAGCGGCAGGCCGGTTTGATCATGCAGCAGTTGCGCATAGACGGTTTCATGCCCCTGACCGTTCGATTGCGTGCCGACATAAAGCGTGGCACCGGTTTCGGTGATCTCGATGGTGGCGGTTTCATCCGGGCTGCCCAGGATGCTTTCGATGTAATAGCAAATGCCCAAGCCACGCAGCTTGCCTTGGGCTTCTGAGGCTGCGCGCCGGTCGGCAAAGCCCGCCATATCCGCCTCGGCTTTGGCGCGATTTAGGACACGTGGGAAATCGCCGACATCGTAAAGCTCGCCCGTGGCACTACGATAAGGGAACTGATCGGTGGGGATGAAATTCCGCATCCGCAGTTCGGCGGGATCGACGCCCAATTGCCGGGCGGCGTAATCCATCGCGCGCTCCAAGGCGTAAATCGCTTCGGGCCGCCCTGCACCGCGATAGGCATCAACCTGGGTGGTGTTGGTATAAATCCCACGATTGCGGAAATAGGCGGCTTGCACATCGTAAGCGCCGGTCAACACCTTGGAAAACAGCGACGATTGGATGTTCTGCCCGAATTGGGAATTGTAAGCCCCCATATTCGACAGGCTGTCACATTCAAACGCCACCATCTTGAGATCAGCGTCAAAGCCAAGCCGTGTCGTCACATGCAGATCGCGACCCGCATTGTCCGACAGCATCGCCTCGGTCCGATCCGACATCCAGCGTATCGGGCGGTCTAGGGTGCGGGTGGCCAGCGCTGCCAACAGGTACTCGGGATAGCCCATCGCCTTCATCCCGAAACCGCCGCCGACATCGGGGTTGGTGATGCGGATGGTTTCGGGCGCGATACTCAGCCAGCGCGCCAGGTCTTTTTTCAGATCCCAAACGCCCTGGCCATTGAAAGCCACGTGGATGCGACCGTCCTGAAGTTCGGCATAACAGCCGCGCGGCTCCATGCTATTGACGATGATGCGATTGTCATAAGTGGTCAGCTCGACCACATGCGCGGCATTGGCCATCGCCTGCGCCGCGCGCGCCTCATCGCCGATGCCCCAGTCATAGGCCACATTGTCCGGCGCTTCGGGGTGCAAGGGCTCTCCGCCCGGTGCGATGTCGATCTTTGCGGGCAGGTCGTCGATCTCAAGGCCGATCAGCTCGGCTGCGTCTTTTGCCTGGGTCAGGGTTTCGGCAACGATGAACGCCACCGCCTCGCCCACAAACCGCACGCGACCCTCGGCCAGAATGGTACGGTCTGGCGCGGCCCCACGGCTGCCATCGCGGTTTTCGACGACCGAGGCGCGCATTTTGTTCCGCAAGCCCTGTTGGGCCAGATCCGCCGCCGTCAGGATCAGGTGCACGCCCGGGGCGGACCTGGCCTCGTCCACATCCAACTCTTCAATCGTGCCATGGGCCATCGGGCTGCGCAGGACAAAGGCAAACAACGCACCTTCGGGAACGGTGTCATCGACATAGCGGCCCGTGCCGGTCAGAAACCGGCTGTCTTCTAGCCGCCGCACCGATTGACTGCTGCCGAATTTCGTCATTGCCCAAGCCCCTTGGTTGG
Source organism: Paracoccaceae bacterium (assembly GCA_965229695.1). GTDB lineage: Bacteria > Pseudomonadota > Alphaproteobacteria > Rhodobacterales > Rhodobacteraceae > JANSYL01. The sequence goes on along the minus strand of OZ245921.1, from coordinate 991,658 downwards.
TTCCCCTTTATGGCGCGAGACTAGGCCCTTGCGCCGGGCTGTCCAGGGCCGAAGCGGGGCCTAGATGAAATTATCACGCGACGGTTTCGATCCGCGGGGCACCTTCGCGCATATTTCCGATCTTGACGGCGTCATGGCCCAAGGCGCGAAGCTGTACGACCAGCGCGTTGGCCTTATCGGCTGGCACAGCGGCAAGAAGCCCGCCACAGGTTTGCGGATCAAACAAGAGCGCGGCGCGCGGGCTGTCATCCACGTCGATTTGGTCTGTCAGAGCAAGCTTGTTCTGCGCCCAGAGGCTTGAGCGTATGCCCTGTTCTGCCAGCGCCTCAGCGCCATCGATCACGGGCACCGCGCTCAAGTCGAGATGCGCGCCCAGGCCCGAGGCGCGGCAAATCTCGGCCAGGTGACCGGCCAGACCGAAGCCGGTGACATCGGTCATGGCATGGGCCGCGTTTGCCAGAAGCCGCGCCGCCTCGCCTTGTGATCGCGCCATTTGAGACCAGGCGTTTGCCACCACCTCGCCCGGCGCTTTGCCTTGCATCTCGGCGGCTAGGATCGTGCCCGTGCCGAGGCCGTGTGAAAGGATCAAGGCATCCCCCGCCATCGCGCCCGACAGCGTGATCGCTGGTGCGTCCATCACGCCTGTTACGGTGAAACCAATGGTTAACTCGCTGCCCATCGAGGAATGCCCACCGACGATGGCGGCTCCCTCTTCGGCAAAGACGGCGCGGGCGGTGGCCATGATCTCTTCCATCCAGCGGCTTTGAAGCGGGGCGGCCATATGGGGCAGGATCACCTGGGCCAGGGCTGCTTGGGGCCGTGCGCCCATCGCCCAGACATCGCCCAGAGCGTGTAAGGCGGCGGCGCGGGTGACCAAAACCGGGTCGTCGGCAAACCCGCGCAGATGGTCGGTGCTGATCACCTGTCGCGTCTGACCAAAACGCAGAACGGCGGCGTCGTCTCCAATACCGGTTTCGATATCGTCGCGTTGTGATGTTGGTGGCGCGGCAAAGACCGGGCTCAGCGCGTCGGATCCAAGCTTGGCCCCACAACCGCCGCAGGGCGCGGGCCCGTCAAGCTCTTCGGCAACGCCTGCAGCGACGGCCTCGGGCAGGGGCTGCGCGGGCATCTCTGGCAGGTGGCGGAACTGATCCATGAACTTTTGGTCGATCTGGTTCTTCCAACGCCACATGCCGGGCCCGGCCAGGGTGATCCCCGCCTTTTCCGCCAAGGCTGATTTGCCGCCAAGCGAGATCAGTTTCAGAAAATCCTTTTGCGGCACAAAGCGTTTGGGTGATTTCCCCTGTGCCGCCGCGCGCAGGTTGTGTGACAGAATGGGCGCGGCGCGCACCGCATAAACCCCTGCTTTGGGGCGGGGATTTTCCGTCAGATGCACGCAATCACCCGCGCCATACACATTGGGGTGCGAGGCAGAGCGCAGATGGCCATCGACATCCATATAGCCGCCCTGATGCGCAAACCCGCAATCAGCCAGCCAGGGATGCGGCACAGCGCCTGCGGCCCCGATGATGAAATCAGCCTCGATCTGCGTGTCACTGGTCAAAACAATCGATTTTGGCTCGATCCGCGCGATTGGCGCGTTCGGAACCTGTGTGATCCCTTTGGCCTGTAGCGCGGCCACCAGCCGCTTCCTGGCCGAGGGCGCGCATTTGGCCAGAATCTCACCCCGATCAATCACCGAGACCTCAGGCGCCCGCCCCAAGCTTTCCAACCGATGCGCGCAAGCCAGTGCCAGTTCGACACCGGCCACCCCGCCGCCGATCACCGCCACCCGCGCCGGGCCGGGATCGGTGCAAAATGCCTCCCACCGGTCGGCGAAAACAGCCAGGGGTTTCGCGGGTGTGGCGTGTTCCGGAAAGCCCGGCAGCGCATCCATGCGCGAGGTGATGCCAATATCGACCGAGAGCAGATCATAGTGGATCGGCGGGCGGCCCGGTACGCGGACAATCTGCGCCGCGGCGTCGATATGTTCAGCTGCGCCAAGGATCAGGCGCGCGCGCGCAAAACGCGCCAGGCGTACAAGGTCAATTTCCAGCGCATCGCGGCTGTAATGCCCGGCAACATGGCCCGGCAGCATCCCGGAATAGGGCGCGGTCGGCCCTGGGTTGATGACCGTCAGCCGCAGCCCGGTCAAGGGGCGCATCCCGAAATCGCGCAGCACAAGCGCGTGGGTGTGGCCGCCGCCGACAAAGACCACATCTTTGACCAGCGGGATCGAAGGGTTCTGCATGACCGGTCCTTTGGAGTGCGGGTTTCGGGTTACCCGCCGAGCGGCTTGGCGCGCAAGGTCGGATCGGCCTGCCGTGGGTCTTCGGGCCAGGGATGTTTGGGATAACGCGCCCGCATATCCTTGCGCACATCGCTGTAAGTGCCTTCCCAGAATCCCGGTAAATCTGTCGTGACCTGCACCGGGCGCTGCGCTGGGGACAGCAAAACCATCCGAAGCGGCGTGCGATCTGGCCCCACAACGGGGTGAGTCGTGGTGCCGAACACCTCTTGCAGGCGCAAGGCCACCTCGGGGGCGTCGCCGGAATAGTCGATGGCCACCGAGCGGCCCAGGGGCGTTGTCCAATTGGCCGGGGCCAGCCGGTCGACCTGCTGCATCTGATCCCAGCCAATCCAAGCCGTTAGCGCATCGGTGGGGTCAAGCCGCGCCAAATCCTCGGCGTTGCGGCACCCCGCTAGAAATGGCGCGAGCCAATCCGCGATGGTTTCGGTTAGGGCGGCATCCGACATATCCGCGACCCCGGCCATCGCGATGCGCGCCCGCAAAAGCCGGGCGCGGCGCGACCAGTTCAAACTGCCGATCCCAAGGTCGCGCACCCCATCCGACATGGCCAGCACGATATGGGCGGGATCAGCGCCTTTCCAAATGCGGTCATCCAGGGCCAGCGCCCCCAGCATCTCGCGCTGCCGCGTTTCGACCCTGCGGTGACGTTTGGACCAGTGGCAGATATCGATCCACGCGATTTGATCCTCAAACAGCGCCCGAACCTCGCTTTCTGAAATGGCGACGGCTTGGCGAATACGCGCCTCGCGCCGGTCACCATCCAGATCGGTCGCAACGATCAAACGCGATCCCGCCAAGGCATCGCCATCAGCGAAAACCGCGCCTTTGCCGCCCGAGAGCACATAGCGCGGCGCGTCGCCGTCCCGCCGCAAGCCGATGCGATCGGGGTAAGCAAGGGCCGCTTGTTCGGCCAAGGATCGATTCGTGCCTTTGGCATAGCGCTTGAGCCGCTTGGCTTCGGCCTTGATCCGGGTCAGGGTCGCGCGATCGGCTTGTCCGGCGTGGTCCCCGTGCAGCGCACGTATCCGCAACGACAGATCGCTGCCTGCGCCGCGCAGTGGGTCTCGGTCAGCCAGCAGGGCCGCCAAAAACGCTGCGTCCGGCCCGCTTTCGATCAGCATATGGGCCAAGCGCGGGTGCAATGGGGCTTGGGCCAGGGCGCGGCCATGGGCGGTGATGCGCCCCGCTGTGTCCAGCGCCCCAAGGCGAGCCAGCAGCGCGCGCGCTTCGGCCAATGCGCCTTCGGGCGGCGGTGTCAAAAACGCCAACCCCTCATCCGAACCCCAGACGGCCAGTTCCAATGCCAGACCGGCCAAATCAGCGGTGGCGATCTCAGGCGGCGGAAAGGCGGCGAGCGCGCCTTCGGCGCCTTTGGTCCACAACCGATAGCAGACACCCGGCGCAACACGCCCGGCGCGCCCGCGCCTTTGATCGGCCTCGGCCCGGCTGACAGGTTCGGTCACCAAGCGGCTCATGCCCGAATTCGGATCAAACCGTGCCCGCCGTGCCCGCCCGGCATCCACCACGATGCGCACGCCTTCGATGGTCAGAGAGGTTTCGGCGATGGAGGTCGCCAAAACCAGCTTGCGCCCCGATTTAGACGGGGCGATGGCCGCCCGTTGATCGGCCAGCTTCATCGCGCCGAATAGCATGTGCAACTGCGTGTCGCGGGGAAGCTGACCTTCCAGTCGGGCGGCTGTGCGGCGGATTTCACCTTCGCCGGGTAAGAAGGCTAGGCAATCCCCTTCGGCCTCGGCCATCGCGGTCAGGATCAAATCGGCGGTGGCGGTTTCAAGCCTGATCTCCTTGGGCACGGGCCGGGGCAGATAGCGTGTTTCCACCGGAAAGGCGCGCCCGTCTGAAGTGATCAGCGGTGCCCCCTCCAGCAATTGCGCAACCGGGGCCGCATCCAAGGTGGCCGACATCACCAAAATGCCCAGATCGGGCCGCAGCGCCTGCCGCACCTCCCAGGCCAGGGCCAGGCCCAAATCGGCGTTAAGCGAGCGTTCGTGGAACTCGTCAAAGATCACCAAGCCGACCCCCGGCAATTCCGGGTCGCTTTGCAACATGCGGGTCAGGATGCCCTCGGTCACCACCTCGATCCGCGTGTTGGCCGAAATCGCGCTGTCACCGCGTACGCGATAGCCGATGGTGTAGCCCACCGGCTCACCCAAGACCTGCGCCATGCGATCTGCTGCCGCGCGCGCGGCCAGACGACGGGGTTCCAACATAAGGATGCGGCCATCGATATCCGGCAGTACGGCCAGTGGAACCCCGGTGGTCTTGCCCGCGCCCGGCGGCGCTTGCAGCACGGCGCGGCCCTCGGTGGCAAGGGCGGCCCGCAAATCGGGCAGAATGTCGTCGATGGGCAGTGACAAAGGGTGGGTCAGTCCCGTCTGGTGATCCGAATGGCCCCCAAAAGGGAGGTCGCGCGCAAATCTGTCAACAGCCACAGATCGCCCTGGCGCGTGTATTCTGCCGTGAATGGAAACTCTTGACGCTCGGCCATGTCTTCAGCGGAAAAGCCCGCGATGCGGCGGTACTGCCCCGCGCAGCTCAAACGCGCCCCGTCGCGCTCGCGTGGCCCAAGTGAAAGCTGCGACCGGCGCGCGCCGTCATAGACCTGAAGCTCAAAGTAGCACAACTCGGCCTCGGGCGCGCTGCGCAGAACGCGCCAAATCGCGGTCAAGGGGTCAATGGTGCCCACGGCTTCGGTGGCGGGGACGGCATATGTATCAGGCGCGGGCACTTGGGTGAGACGCGTTGGCGCACCGCCCTGCCATCGCAAATCAACACTGCTGATGCGTCGGCCGGTATCAATGTCTTCGCGGTAACGCTGCGGGGCGAAATCCAAGGCCTGCCGATGCCCTTCCACCTGCGTGTCGAACCGCACCCGCGCGAAAAGCCGCATCATCCCGGTCGAGGTCAAGCGGCCTGCAAGGCTGTAGCTGGCCGGGGTTTCGCGCGCGGCCAGCGTGATCTCAGCCACCGTGATCCCCCGGAATCTTAGATCGAACTGGGATTGATCCTGCGCATGGCTTGGAGGCACCGCCGCAGCGACCAGCAGGCCAATCAAGATCAGGATAGGGCGCATCAATCCTCTCCTCCAGGCTGGACAGCACCGGAAAGAAACGGGCAAGAAGCGGACACCCCGGACAAGGCTGTTCGCCGGGCGATGTGTAGAGAGAATTGACGACCCTTCCATGACGGTTTCGCCCACCACAACCCAAGACTTGGCCGATCGTGTTTTGGCCGGTGAACGCCGGGCTTTGGCGCGGGCGGTGACCTTGGTGGAAAGCACCCGCGCCGATCACCGGGCAGCCGCGACCAACCTGCTGGAAACCGTGCGGGGCCATGGACGGCAGGCATTGCGGATCGGGCTGTCGGGCACGCCGGGTGTGGGCAAATCGACCTTTATCGAAGCCTTTGGGATGGCCCTAGTCGAAGCCGGGCTTAAGGTGGCGGTGCTTGCGGTTGATCCATCTTCGAACCGGTCGGGCGGCTCGATCCTAGGGGATAAAACCCGGATGGAACGGCTGAGCCGGGAAAAGAATGCCTTTATCCGCCCATCGCCCTCGATGTCGCATCTGGGCGGGGTGTCGCGCCGCACGCGCGAAGCCGTGGCGCTTTGCGAAGCGGCGGATTTCGACGTGGTGCTGATTGAAACCGTGGGCGTTGGCCAGTCTGAGACCATGGTGGCCGAAATGTGCGATCTGTTCATCCTGCTTCTGGCCCCTGCGGGCGGGGATGAGTTGCAGGGCGTCAAACGCGGCATCATGGAGATGGCTGATCTGATCCTGGTGAATAAAGCCGATGGCGACCTGAAAGCGGCGGCCACGCGCACCTGCGCCGACTACGCCGGGGCACTACGCCTTTTGCGCAAGCGGCCCCAAGACCCTGACGGGTTCCCCAAAGCGGTGCCGGTCTCAGCCGTGACAGGGGAAGGGCTGGCCGCCGCGTGGAGCGATATGCAGGTGCTGGCGAAATGGCGCAAATCCGAAGGCTGGTGGGACCGACGCCGGGCCGAACAAGCCGCCCATTGGTTCGAAGAAGAGGTACGCAGCGGACTGCTGGCGCAACTGACGGCCAATGCCGAAATTCGCGCAGCGATGGCCGAAGCCGCAGCCCGTGTCGCAAAGGGTGAGGTCAGCGCCGATGCAGCGGCGGAAGAGATGCTGAAGCGGTTGAAATCATAAACTCTGGCCTCAGCGGAAGATGCCATCGCCCTGCTGATCGATCAGCATTTTGGCTTTCAAAATCGAGATCCGTTCGGCCTCTTCCGCGCTGTTGCATTGATCGGCGCGTAGCATGTCATGCACCTTCACCTCGCCGTCGATCTCTTTCTCGATCCGGGCAAAGATGCGGTAACCGCCCGAAGCTGATTGCGGATCAGCAAAGATGCGGTAGCCGTTGTGGATTTCCGGTTCTTTCGCCGGGGCCGCGCCGCCCCCGAAGAATTTTTTCAATATCGACATAAGTCAGCCCCCTTCAATCGGACGGTTCGATGCGATCCAGGTAATGGGTAATGCAATCCTGCACATGCCGAAACCTATCGCCACCCAGATGTTTGCCACCATACCAGCGCGTGACAATGATCATATGGTTTGTGAGACCCGCGCGTTCGAGCATTCGAACAATGATCATCCCCGCGCCGGATTCCCCATCATCGTTTTTGAGCGGGCCGTCGCCAAGCAAGATCGCCCAGGTGTTATGGGTGGCTTTGGCGAATTTCTTCTGGCGTTTGAGGGTCTTGAGGAGTGCGAGCGCCTCGGCCTTGCTGGCGGCGGGGCCGCCCGACACCGCGTATTTTGAGCCGCGATCGGTGAGGATGTTGTCGTGGGTGGTGAGGGGCATGGGCGCATGTCTATGCGTTGGAATGGTTGACGCCAAGTGAGCGACGACGCCCGCCGATGCCTTGCCAGCGCTCTTCGCTCGGTGGCATGCGGCCTTGATTCCGGGCAACTTTCACTACAGCGATTCAGAATCAATCTAGCATAGAGTTGGCAAATCTTCTCTGAGCGTGTGATAGTCTCTAGCTATTCGGACCTTTTCGCCCAAAATCCAGCCGCTCAATTCGATGACCGGAGGGTCGATCCTTGCATGCATCTCTCCCAACTCGATGCGTTCCCCATAACGAATATCGTATATTTCAAGACGCATCCGATTGCGAAAAATAGCGTTTTGATAACCTCGTACGAGCACGTTTGAGTAAGGTCGATCCATCTGGCAAAAGTCTTCTGAGATCAACTCACCATCAAAATCCAAATGATCGGGTTCGAAGGTAAGTGAGAGGAAGATGTTTCGCTCGGTCGAAAGCCGCATACTAGCACCATCTACATAGCCTTCCGGCCTTGTTTGATAAAGTCCGTCCCACCGATCTGGGACGAGCCAATTGGAAACGAACGAAGCCCTCAATTCAGTGCTATGCCGAATGAATGATGCAAAGGTCTCCGGAAAAGCAAGAAGCATCCCGAGACTTGCGAGCACAGCGCCAGCCGACCAAGAAAGGCGTTTTCTTCGCTGATTTCTCCTTTCTTCAAGAAGTGAGGTTCGCTCTGCAAAGCCCGTCTTGTTTCGCTCGAAGTTTCGACGGGCTTCATGAGGATCAGTCACTGATCCAAGAAGCTCCGCAGCTTCCGCGACCGGCTCGGGTGCTTCAGTTTCCGCAGCGCTTTCGCCTCGATCTGACGGATACGCTCGCGCGTCACGCTGAACTGTTGGCCAACCTCTTCTAGCGTGTGGTCGGTGTTCATGCCGATGCCAAAGCGCATGCGTAGCACGCGTTCTTCGCGCGGGGTGAGGGACGCCAGAACCCGGGTGGTCGTCTCTTTCAGATTCTCTTGGATCGCGCTGTCCAACGGCAGGACGGCGTTCTTGTCCTCGATGAAATCGCCCAGTTGGCTGTCTTCTTCGTCGCCAATCGGGGTTTCCAAGGAAATCGGCTCCTTGGCAATTTTCATCACCTTGCGGACCTTTTCCAGCGGCATTTGCAGCTTTTCGGCCAGTTCTTCCGGCGTCGGTTCGCGGCCGATTTCGTGCAGCATCTGGCGCCCGGTGCGCACAAGCTTGTTGATCGTCTCGATCATATGCACAGGGATACGGATCGTGCGGGCCTGGTCGGCGATGGACCGGGTGATGGCCTGACGGATCCACCAGGTCGCATAGGTCGAAAACTTGTAGCCGCGGCGGTATTCGAACTTATCGACCGCTTTCATCAGGCCGATATTGCCCTCCTGGATCAGGTCCAGGAACTGCAAGCCGCGGTTGGTGTATTTCTTGGCGATAGAGATCACGAGGCGCAGGTTGGCCTCGACCATTTCTTTCTTGGCCTGACGCGCCTCTTTCTCACCCTTTTGCACCTGGCTGACGATGCGGCGGAATTCGCTGATATCCAGGCCCACATAGGTGCCGACCTGGGCCATATCGGCGCGCAGTTCTTCCACCTTGTCGCGCGAGCGTTCCATCAGCGCTTGCCAACCACGGCCGGGCTGTTCGCACATGCGTTCCACCCAGGTCGGGTCCAGCTCATAGCCGCGATAGGTCTCGATGAACTCGCGACGGTTGATCCGGGCCTGGTCGGCCAATTTCACCATGCCGCTGTCGATCGACATGATGCGCCGGTTGATGCCGTAAAGCTGGTCGATCAGCGCTTCGATCCGGTTGTTATGCAGATGCAGCTCATTGACCAGTTCAACAATCTCGGCACGCAGCTTTTGGTATTTCGCCTCATCCTTGGTCGAGAAACTGGCGTCTTCGTTCAAGGTGGCCGAAATCCGGGCATCCTGCATGCCGGATAGCTGCGCATAATCCTCGGCGATCCGGTCGAGGATTTCCAAGACATGGGGTTTCAGCGCGGCTTCCATCGCGGCCAGGCTCATATTGGCCTGATCGTCTTCGTCGTCATCGTCATCCTTGGCAATCGGGTTGCCATCGGCGTCTAGCTCTTGCTCGGGCTCAGCCTTTTGCGCGGCTTGGCCCGAGGGCGGGGTGGTGCCATTGGCAGCGACGGGGGCCACGACCGGCTCATCATCTTCGCCGTCCTCGCCCAATTGGCGGCCAAAGGTGGCATCCAGGTCGATCACGTCGCGCAGCAGGATGTCTTCATCCAAAAGCTCGTCACGCCAGATGGTGATGGCTTGGAAGGTCAGGGGGCTTTCGCAAAGGCCCGCGATCATCGTATTGCGCCCGGCTTCGATCCGCTTGGCAATCGCGATCTCACCTTCGCGGCTGAGCAGTTCGACACTGCCCATTTCGCGCAGATACATCCGCACCGGGTCATCGGTGCGATCAAGCTTTTCGGTTTCGGTGGTGGCAACCGCGACCTCGCGCGAGGTCGAGGTTTCGACCACTTCGGTCGAACCCTTCTTTTCTTCTTCGGTTTCTTCGGCTTCTTCGTCTTCGATAACGTTGATGCCCATTTCAGAGAGCATCGACATCACATCTTCGATCTGTTCGGAGTTCACCTGATCCGGCGGCAAGACCGTATTGAGTTGATCATAGGTGATGTAGCCTCGCGCCCGCGCATCCGCGATCATCTTTTTGACGGCGGCCTGGCTCATATCGAGGCTGATCTCGGGCTCTTCGCCGTCTTGTTTGCGATCGTCGGTGTCTTTCGCCATGGGCTGTTGTCCTTTGGCTTTGTTACGGTGCGAATCGACCACGCCGGCTGAGTCGATCCGTTGCGTATGAAAACTATGTAATGCGAATCAGTGATTCGCCTAGGCCGTTTAACGGCTTTTCTTCTCCCATGCGCGCCCGTCTATCAAGGCACGCAACGCGTCTGACAGCGCGGCTGTGTCTTCCGAGGCATCCCCGCCATCACCGCCCGAAGGCCGATCGGCCCTAAGTCGAGCTTGCACGGCCTGGTTCAACCTGCGCGAGAGGCCTGGGTCAGCCTCTGGCGCCGCGTCCAGATCTTCCAGTGCTTCGACCATCTCGGCCTGCACCCGGCGGCGCGCGGCGATTTTGGCAAATTCCTCAACCAGACAGCGCGACGCTTTTTCCTGATCAACCGGTCCGACCAGGATGGGCGAGATGCGCAGATGGCCCGTCTGCTTTAGGTTTTCAAGGGGTTGGGCCAGCCCTTTTTCGGTCAATTCTTCCGATAGGTCGGGCTCATCCAGGGCGTGGGTCGTCAGCAGATGATCGATCAACGCGGTCTGATTCGGGTCGCGTGGGGCAAGCCGGTCAAGCTCGGTCTCGAACTCGGGGATCAGGGCGGGATAGCGGCAAAGCGTGGCCACGATCATCGCGATGCGCAGATCATCCTCACCCAAGGTGCCCGAGCCCAGGGCCGAGGCGCGGGTTTCAGCAAGCGGCAATTGCGCTTCGGCGAAGCCCCGGCGCGGCGTCCAAGGGCCTCGCGCCTGGGCCTGCGGGCGAAAGAGCGCGCGACGCAGCTCCGCGATCGCGTCGCCATAATGCCGCCGCAGCCCATGATCTTGGATGCGTCCGATGGCCTGCCGCAGCCGTTGGTCCAGCGCCGCACGGCGCTCAGGGCTGTCAAAGCTTTGCCCCTCGGTCTCGCGCCGCCACAGGATTTGCACCAAGGGAAGGGCCGCGTCCAACTGGGCCTGCATCGCGGCCGCCCCTTTGGCGCGGATCAGATCGTCGGGGTCTTGCCCCTCGGGCATGATGCAAAACCGCAGCGTTTTACCCGGCTCAAGCAAGGGAAGCGCCAAATCGACCAGACGCATTGCTGCGCGCTGCCCGGCCTGATCCCCGTCCAAGGTGATGATCGGCTCGTCGGCGATCCGCCACAAAAGCCGCAACTGATCTTCTGTGATCGCGGTGCCCAGCGGGGCGACCGCCGCCTCGAACCCGGCCTTGGCCAGGGCGATCACGTCCATATAGCCCTCGGCCACGATTAGCGGTTGGCCTTTGCCCGCCGCCTCCCGCGCGGGTCCGTGATTGTAAAGCGCGCGCCCCTTATCAAACAGCTCGGTTTCCCGGCTATTGAGGTATTTGGCCTGTGCATCGGCCGCCATGGCGCGCCCACCGAATCCGATGCAGCGCCCGCGCGCGTCACGGATGGGAAAGATGATCCGATCCCGAAACGCATCATAAGGCGCGCGCCCATCCTCGGGTTGGCGCGCGATATCCGCGGCCACCACCTGATCGGGTGCGAAGCCTTTTTCCGTCATCGCCTGAAAGGCCGCGTTTTGACCGGCGGGGGCAAAGCCGATTTCAAAGCGATCTTGCATCGCCTCATCCAACCCGCGCTGCGCCAGGTAATCGCGCGCATCGCCCCCGGCGGCGGTTTTCAACTGCAACCGGAACCAGCCAAGCGCCGCTTCGGTTACGCGCGCCAATTCGGTGCGGTGATCGGCCTTTTCCTGGGCGCGGGGGTCACGGGCTGGCATTTGCATCCCGGCTTCCCCCGCCAGGATTTCCACTGCCTCCATGAAGCCTACGTTTTCAGTTTCCTGAACGAAGCGAAGCGCATCCCCTTTGGCATGGCAACCGAAGCAATAGTAATAGCCTTTGCGGTCATCGACATGAAAGCTGGCGGTCTTTTCCTGGTGGAACGGGCAGGGGGCCCACATATCGCCCTTGGCCTGGTTGGATTTGCGGCTGTCCCAAATGACCTTGCGCCCCACAACCTGCGAGATCGAGGTGCGGCTGCGCAATTCATCCAGAAATCCAGGGGGCAGGCTCATACCGCCAATATCGGGTGGCAAACGGACCAAGTCTAGGCAGGCGCGCCCAAGGATGTGTGGATAAACAAATCGTGGGTCGTCGATTCTGACGGTTTCCGCCGAACTCTCGCCACGAAGTTCGGCCAAACTGGTCCCATGGAACGAGTGCATAGACACCATTACGTGTTTCTGCGCCGCCTGCAGGGCTTTGCTGCCGATGAATCGGGCGCGGTGGCCGCAGATTGGGCGTTTTTGACGGCTAGCTTATCAGGCATGGCCGTCGCCGTTGTGACGTCGGTTTCAACGGGCACTCAAGATTTGTCCGGCGATCTGATGACTCGGTTGAATGGGGCCGAGATCATTTTTGCCTCGCGCAATTTCGGGCGGGACCGGTTGGAGGTTCTGCTGCAAGAAGGGATGGAAAACCTCAGCGACAGTCAAACGACCGTCCGCTACACGCGGTTTTCCGATCCGGGCGAGCGCACCGATGCCCAGGTGCGTAATGCCCATCGCACCTGGTCACGGCGCGCGGCCGACTACACCTATAGCAATCAGCCCCGCGCGCGCGACATGGTGCGGATTTTGGAATCCGCGATGGATTTGCGCGGCATAGAACCCCACGACGATATCTAGTTTAAAGCGCCTGGCGCGCTGCGATCATCTTCATCGCGCGTTCCAGCTCGTGCACCATCGTGCCCGCCATGGATCGGAAGCAAAGCAGCTCAAACCGGGCCTCGCCCGTGCGGATGATCAACGCCGACATATGGCCCAGGCTGCTGCGGGCCGATCGGTTCACCGGTAGGGCTGCAAGCGAGAGATCAATGGGGACAAGGCGGGTCAGCACCGTCTGCGCATCCTCGCCCTCTAGGCAGAGATGGGTCCAGGCATCGGATTGGTCGCTGAGCCCGGCATGGTCGCCCAGGGCAGTTTCGGGTTTTGTGCCGAATAAGAAAGCTTGGCCTTGGCCGGACCAGACGATGCGGATATCGCCCGTCTCCTCCACCGTGCCTGGGGCCGGAAACCCGACACCGTGGGCAGCCTTTAGCGCGCTCGAGGTTACATCGGTTGCACCGTGATAAGGCATGATGGCCCAAATCGACCCCATGGGATGTTCGGTCAAAGTAACAGTGCCGATGGTCACTGCCGCCAGGTCGGCGGGCGCTTTTGCCGTCAGATTAGCCACGGGCGCGCCCTCCCTCTGGGTCGAAGAATACCGGATCGCACACTTCGCAAAGCGTGCGGACGCCGCGCAGATGGTCGACCATCATCACCTGTTCCCCGTACCGATTTGGCCCGTTCTTCAAAAAGCCTAGCCCGATGAAATGCCCCAAGGTCGGCGAATACCCGACCGAGGTGACATAGCCCTGATCATGGATTCGCACCGCATCGGACCCTTCGTTGAAAAGATGCGCGCCAGCGGTCAGTTCGCCCCCAGCCTCGACCGGTTTCAACCCCACCAAGCGCTCACGCGTTTCTGCCAGCAAACCGGGCCGTGTTGTCGCCGCTTTGCCGATGAAATCCTTCTTTTGCGATAGCATGCGCGGCATGCCGATATCGAAAGCCGTCACACGCCCATGGATTTCCGAATGGGTGATAAAGCCTTTCTCAAGCCGCAATACATTGAGCGCTTCTAGCCCATAGGCGCCGCCCCCCATCGCCTCGGCCCGCGCCACCAGATCGCGGTAAAGCGCGTCGCCATAGCGGGCGGGCACCGCAACCTCGTAAGCATGCTCGCCTGAAAATGAGATCCGGAAAAGTCGGCCGTCGATGCCATGCAATTTCACCGCACCGCAGGCCATGAACGGAAAGCTTTCATCGTCGATGGGCGTGTCCAATATCCCATTCAACAAATCGCGCGCCTTTGGACCGGCGACGGAAAACTGCGCCCATTGTTCGGTGGCCGAGATAAAACGCACCTTCATATCGGGGCGCAGGCATTGCTGCACGAAATCCAGATGCATCATGACCTGACCCGCCGCGGCGGTGGTGGTGGTCATCACATAATGGTTTTCGCCCAGCCGCGCCGTGGTGCCATCATCCATCACCTGGCCATCTTCGCGCAGCATCAGGCCATAGCGCGTGCGCCCGACTTTTAGGGTCGAAAACATGTTGGTATAGACGAAATCCAGAAACGCGCCTGCGTCTGGTCCGAAAATCTCGATCTTACCCAGGGTCGAGACATCCACCACGCCAACGGCATCGCGCACCATCTGCACCTCGCGATCGCAGCTTTCGCGCCAATGGGTTTCGCCAGGTTTCGGCATATAGGATGGGCGATACCAAAGACCCACCGCGATCATCGGTGCGCCGCGCGCAGTGGCGGCGTCATGCGAAGTGGTTTTGCGCTCCGGCGCAAACCCTTCGGCCTCGGCACCCGCGCCCAGGGCATTCATCGCCACGGGCGTGAAGGGTGGGCGATAGGTTGTGGTGCCGGTTTCCGGGATGCCGCGCCCGGTGGCATCCGCCAAAACCGCCAACGCCCCGATATTAGAGCTTTTGCCCTGATCCGGGGCCATGCCTTGGGTCGTGTAGCGCTTCATATGTTCGACCGAACGGAAGCCCTCCTGCGCGGCAAGCTTCACGTCTTTTGTCGTGACATCATTGGCGAAATCCAACCAGGCGCGGCCCTTGCCGGGCACGGCCCAAAGCGATTGACTTGCGCCTTCGGTGCCATCGGCCTCGGGCAATGTGGGCGCATTGGCCGTCATCCCAAGCGCGCCTAGCGCCTTGGTCGCGGCGGCAACGCCCGAGCTGAGACAGGCCGCCGTCGACATTTCGCCCGCGCATGCGCCCGCCGGATGCAGGCCCGGCACCGCGTTATCGGCAGGCAGGAACATGTGGCGCTCAGCATCCCACACCGGGCGCCCGCCCAAATGGCAGGTCAGATGCACGCTGGGGTTCCAGCCGCCCGAAACGCCGAGACAATCCGTTGCGATCCGTTCTTCGCCGCTGGCGGTTTTCACCGTGATCTCGCGCAGGGCGTGGCGGCCTTTGGTAGACACAACCTGCCCCCCCGCGATCAAGCGATAATCCCCCTGCGCGCTCGCGTCCGCCCGGCTGTCGATCACGGCGGCGACTTCGACCCCGGCGCCCATCAAATCCAGCGCCGTGCGATGGGCGTCGTCATTGGTGGCAAACAGCGTCACCTTCTTGCCGACGGCCACACCATAGCGCCCTAAATAGCTGCGGATGGCCGAGGCCATCATGATGCCGGGCCGGTCATTCATCGGGAAGGCAATGGGTCGTTCCAAGGCCCCGGCGGCCAGCACCGCCTGCTTCGCCCGGATGCGCCAGAAGCATTCCTTGGGCAGATGATCGGTGGCGGCGACGTGATGACCCACGCGTTCCAGTGCCGCAAAGCTCAACCCATCATAGACACCCGTGACCGTCGTTCGGGTCATAATGCGAACGCGACCTGTCGCCTCGAGCTTTGCTTGCATCGCGGCATACCAGGCGCGGCCGTCCACACCGCCGATCTGCTCTTCATCCGATTGCAGGCGGCCGCCCAGGGTCGGCTGTTCATCGGCCAGGATCACCTCGGCCCCGCTTTCTGCTGCGGTCAGTGCGGCCATTAACCCGGCGGGCCCGCCCCCGATCACCAGGACATCGCAAAACGCATAGGCCCGTTCCGAACGCTCGGGCGTGCCCTTGCGGGTGATCCGGCCCAGACCCGCAGCGCGCCGGATCACCGGCTCGTAGAGCTTTTCCCAAAAGGCGCGGGGCCACATGAAGGTTTTATAGTAAAAGCCCGCCCCAAGAAACGGCCAAACCAGATCGTTGATGGCCATCAGATCGCGGTTGAGCGGCCCGATATGGTTTTGCGATGTGGTGGTCAGCCCCTCGAACACCTCTTGCACGGTGGCACGAACATTCGGCGTTGTGGCATCGCCGATGCCGACCTGGATCAGCGCATTGGGCTCCTCCGACCCGGCGGTCAGCACGCCGCGCGGGCGGTGGTATTTGAACGACCGGCCCATCAGCGTGATGTCATTGGCCAGAAGGGCCGAGGCCACGGTATCGCCTTGGCGCGCCGCGATAGTCTGGCCGTTCAACTGAAAGCTGACGGGCGTGCCCCCGATCATGCAGCCCTTGCCCGAAACCCTCATGATGTGACCTCCGAGGCCAGGCGCGCGCCTTTGACCTCATGGGTCACCGTATCGCGTTCGACAAGCAGCCAGGCGCCGCAGCCCTGGCCATGATACCAAAGATCCTGGGTTGGTCCGGCCGGGTTTTCGCGCAGGTGCAGATGCGCGTCCCAATCATCGCTCCAGGTTTCTCCCTCTGGGCGGGCCAGGTAGGTCGCGTGGCCCTTGTAGGTGAACTCTCGGATGTCGCGGTCCCCGCAGATGGGGCAAGGAATGAACATTTGCTGCCCTCTAGTGCAGGTTGTGCTGGCTGCCGGTGCCTTCTTCATCCAGCAGATGCCCGGTGTTGAAGCGATCCAGGCGGAATTTTTCGGCGGTGTCATGCGGGCGGTCGGTGGCCAGCAAATGCGCAAAGGCAAAGCCTGAGCCGGGCACGGCCTTGAAGCCGCCGTAACACCAGCCGCAGTTTAGATAGAGCCCTTCGATATGGGTCTTGTCGATGATGGGTGAGCCATCGGGCGACATATCCATGATCCCACCCCAGGATCGCAGCATCTTGGCTTTGCCGATCATCGGCATCAGCGTCATGCCCGCCTCGGCCACATGTTCGACCATGGGCAAGTTCCCCCGCGCCGCATAAGAGGCGTAGAAATCCAGGTCGCCACCAAAGACCAACCCGCCTTTGTCGGATTGGCTGATATAGAAATGCCCCATGCCATAGGTGATCACATGATCGATCACGGGCTTCAGCCCCTCGGTCACGAAGGCTTGCAGCAGATGGCTTTCGATGGGCACGCGCATACCCGCCATTTCCGCCACCTGGCTGGTGCGCCCGGCGACAACCATGCCGACCTTTTTGGCTTTGATCTCACCGCGCGTGGTTTGCACGCCGGTGACCTTGCCGTTTTCAATATCGATCCCGGTGACGGCGCAGTTCTGGATCAGATCGACCCCCCGCTGATCGGCCCCGCGCGCATAGCCCCAGGCGACCGCATCATGGCGGGCCGAGCCGCCGCGCGGGTGGTAAAGGCCACCGAAGATCGGGAAGCGGGTCTGTTCATAGTCCAGATAGGGCAGCATTTTGCGCACGCCCTCGCGATCCAGAAGGACCGCGTCGTCGCCTTGGTTGATCATCGCATTGCCACGCCGCGCAAAGGCGTCGCGCTGGCCATCGGAATGGAACAGATTGATGATGCCGCGCTGGCTGTGCATCACGTTGTAATTCAACGTGCTTTCCAGCCCTTCCCACAGTTTGAGCGAGTGGGAATAGAACTGGGAATTGCCATCCAGAAAGTAATTCGCGCGCACGATGGTCGTGTTGCGCCCGACATTGCCGCCGCCCAGATAGCCCCTTTCCAGCACGGCGATGTTTCGCAGCCCATGTTCATGCGCCAGGTAAAAGGCGGTCGACAATCCGTGCCCGCCGCCGCCGATGATGATGATATCGTATTCATCTTTTGGGTCGGGGTCGCGCCAGGCCGGTTTCCAGCCCGTGTTGCCCTTTAACCCTTCGGCCAATACCCGCAGACCGGAATAGCGCATCCTGACCCCTTTCGGTTCATCAGGCGCACCCTAGACATGGATGTACGGAATGGAAAAGCCCTGCGGCGACAAAGAGCGTTCAATGCGCGACGTGTTTAGGCGCTTGGGGCGTCTTCGGTGGGGTCAAAGGGCACTTGGCCAGCGTAACGCGGGCGGGTGAAGGTGAAGTTGCTGAAATTCAGCAGCTCCAACCCAAAGTCAAAGGCAGGCTGATACGGCACGAAGGTTTCGACCAAGACGATGCGTTCGCTGACTGCCATGACAGGCAGCAGTTCTTCCAGCTCTTCCATCGAACTGTTGTACAGTTGCGCCTCACCATTGGTGCCGTGGGACCAATCCACCTGATATTCCGAGCCGTCCCAGTGAATCTGTGTCACGCGCATTCGCGCGCCGCTGGTGTCGCGCACCAAATGCTCAAAGATCGCGGCCATGCCGTTGATATCATAGCCCGTGATCGTGTTGGTCTGGCGCGAGATCACATCGGCGACGGCATAGGTGGCTTTGATCGAGCTGTTGTAGACGCGGTAGGCGTCAAAAAACACGAAGCTTGCGGTAAAGGCCCAAGCCAAGATCGGCACGATGATCACGGCCTCAAAGGCCACGGCGGCGCGCGTGTCTGACCAGTAACGGCGGATCAGAGATTTCAACATCGCATGTCCCCCTTTAATCCGGCTCGTTCACGAACATCGAGGTTGCCACCATGTGTAGCCCGCCCGTGTCGTCACGCGTTAGGTTCAGCCCGAATCCCGAGATCGGCAAAATCCGATCCACAACGGCGCAGGCGCGGATCAGGATCAGTTCGTTGTCCTGGCCCTGATCAAAGGTGTTGTCGGGGCGGATTTCGATCTCGTTCCGATCCACGCACAAGACGTCATTGGGCGGCAGATCATAGGTGGTCATGCTGATGACTTGCAGATCAACCTCGAGCACATCGTCGCAATCGGGGATGGCCGAGGTGTTATCGCAAATCGCATCCTCGATATCATCCGCGCTCAGCGACAGGCCTTGAGCCAGGCGCAAGATGCGCACCGCGTCATCAAGCGAACGTTCCATCAAAACCTGACGCGACAGGATGATGCCGGTTTCGAACACAGCGACAAACAGCAGGATCGTGATCGGGAAGATAATGATGAATTCCAGCGTCGAGGTCGCCTTTTCATCCCGCCAGAACCGCCGGAGATATGGGGTCACCCGCCGCATCATCGTTATTGCACCAAACGCAACTGATTGATCGAGCGTGCGATCGAGGAAAACGCGTCGCTGATATCAAGCCCTTCGACATCGTAGTAATGAGCGTCGGACGAGGCGCAATCGCGCATCACCGCTTGCCCGCGCGAGGGGGCCTGGAACGCGATGGAGAAAATCAGGATGCCATTGGCATGGGCCGCGTTGCAGATGTTGCGCAGACGCGTATCGCCCTGGGTGCCGTTGGCGTATTGCTCCAGCAAGGCATTGCGATAGTAATTCGTGCGTTCCGATAGCACCGTCGACTGACGCCAATGGTTGGTTGAGTTGTCCGAGTTGCCTTCCATGTCCCAGGCATCGTCATGGAACCACGCGCTGTCGATATGGTTCACCGAAATCCGGTGCCACACCTCGGCCCAATCCATTTGATAGGCATCATCATCCGATCCGCCATCGGGCGTGTCTTCCCAGGTGTTATGATCTTCCCACCAGTATTCGTCCCATTGGTCGTAATAGACCGAGATGTCGCCATCATCGTCCGGGTCGCGCCAGAACGGGCTTGGCCCGCTGCGCACGGCATCGAACAGGTCATATTGCTCGGTGTTGGCGCCGTCGGTCATCAGAACCACGACCTTGATGGTTTCCGGGTCGCTAAAGGGGGCGGGGCGGTTTTCGAAATGCTGGTGGACTTGGCCATCAGCCACCAGATCGGCCACGGCCGGTTGCGCCGCAGGGTCCAAAAGCCCAACAGCCCAGTTCATGCCCGCATCAATCGCCGTGGTTCCGCCGGGGCTGAAGCTGTTGATCAGGGTGTGCAGATCGCTTTCGTTTTGGGACCAGGGCAGGATCGCCCCATAATCATCGGTCGGGCAGCGCGGGCGCGAGGTCGGCGAGGTGCTGGACCAGGAATTGGTGCTCATATCGAAATGGCCCATGCGCTGGATCGGCACCGCCGGATCGATCGCGGTGGTGTTGAAATCCGCGTCATAGAACCGAGTGCAGTTCGAATATTCATGCTCGTTGGTCATCGAAAAGACCGACGCGATGGTCGAGCCTGCATTGACGTGGCCGTTATAGGGAACGATCGACACCGACACCAATTGGTTGTTGTCGGGGTTCGTGTTGGCCAGCATCACATCGGTCACAAACTGACGCGCGGCGGGCTTCAGCCGGTTCATCCGCGTGCCGCCCATCGAGCCCGAGATATCCAGCACCATCGACACTTCGATATTGCGGATGCGTTCTTCGGCGGCGCCTGCGGCGGGTGAGGTCATGGTGCGCACACCAAACATCTGCATGAACAGCGATTGCATATCCATTTCGGCCATCGCGTTCACGCGGCGATAGTTCAGGCCTTCGTCCACATCCACGCGCAAACGGTAATCGGCCAGCCCGGCGGTTTCGAAATAGTTTTCGACAACATCGCGCGGGTCGAGTGTTTGAGTGAGCGAGGCCGCGGCCAGCACAGCGCGATCCAGCGTATACTGAAGCTGCGCGCGCTGGGTCTCGTAGCGCATCACATCGATGGCGATGCCACCGACGCCAACCATGAGCACAAAGATCATCATACCGAACACGGTGACGGTGCCGTCATCGCGATGGGTGAACCTGCGGGGCAGGTTCTTGAGCTTCGTGAAATTTTGGCCCCACTGGCGGCGCATCGCGCGTCCTCCGCATTCAAGAATCGGGCAAGACTCGTCGCAAGACGCGTTTCGCCACGCGCTTTTTCGCCTCAGAGCGGGGCGAAAATGGGGCAAACTGGTGCCCTAATCGGGATGATTGACGCTAAGCGATGATGCTGACGCAGCGTCAAACGGCGCTTGCAAGGCCCAGGGGCGCTGTGCCCTTCTGGTGGTGCGAGTCGCCTTTGCCACTCGCCAAACGGGTGTCAAAGGGAGGGACCCAATGAATATGCAAACCGGTGAGCCGAGTTTCCGCCAATCCGTTGATCTGATGTTCAATCGTGCGGCGGCTTTGATGGATTTACCGCCGGGCTTGAAGGAAAAGATCCGGGTCTGCAACTCGACTTACACCGTGCGGTTTGGGGTGCGCCTTCGGGGGGAGATCCAGACCTTCACCGGGTATCGGGCGGTTCATTCTGAACATATGGAACCGGTCAAAGGTGGCCTGCGCTACGCGCCCAATGTGCATCAGGACGAGGTTGAGGCGCTCGCGGCCCTGATGACTTATAAATGCGCCCTGGTCGAAACGCCCTTTGGCGGCTCAAAAGGTGGGCTGTGTTTGGACCCGCGCCAGTATGAGCCGGAGGAGTTGGAGAAGATCACCCGCCGTTTTGCCTACGAGCTGATCAAGCGCGATTTGATCAACCCAAGCCAAAATGTGCCCGCCCCGGATATGGGCACCGGCCAGGCCGAGATGGCGATCATCGCCGACCAATACGCCCGGATGAACACAACCGATATCAACGCGCGCGCCTGTGTGACCGGCAAGCCGCCCAATGCCGGCGGCATCCAAGGCCGGGTCGAGGCCACGGGTCGCGGCGTGCAATACGCGCTGCAGGAATTCTTCCGCCATCCCGAGGATGTCAAAGCAGCGGGCCTTTCACCGGGGTTGGATGACAAGCGGGTTATTGTGCAGGGCCTGGGCAATGTGGGTTATCACGCGGCGCTGTTCTTAAGCCAAGAAGACGGCTGCAAGATCACCCATGTGATCGAGCGGGACGGGGCCATCGAAGACCCGAACGGGTTGGATATTCCGGCCCTGCGGGACTGGATCATGCGCCATGGCGGTGTGAAAGACTGCCCCTTTGGCACCTATCACGAAGCGGGCCTGCGCGTGCTTGAGGCCGAGTGCGATATCTTGATCCCGGCGGCGATTGAAGGCGTGATCAATATGCACAACGCCAATGCGATCCAGGCTCCCTTGATCATCGAAGCCGCCAACGGGCCGGTCACCGCCGGGGCCGATGACATCCTGCGCCAGCGCGGCACCGTCATCATCCCCGACCTTTACGCCAACGCCGGCGGTGTGACCGTCAGCTACTTCGAATGGGTGAAAAACCTCAGCCATATCCGCTTCGGCCGGATGCAACGCCGTCAGGAGGAGGCCCGCCACCAACTCATCGTTGATGAGCTGGAACGCCTGTCCAAAGACAGCGGCATTGGTTGGAGCCTCTCGCCCAATTTCAAGGAACGCTATCTGCGCGGGGCGGGCGAGTTGGAACTGGTGCGGTCCGGCCTCGATGACACGATGCGCGCGGCCTATCAGTCCATGCGAGAGGTCTGGTGGGAACGCGACGATTGCCATGACCTGCGCACCGCCGGGTTCTTGGTCAGCATCGATCGCGTTGCGGCCAGCTACCAGGCCAAGGGTATCTAAGCTTTGGGCGGGGCCGCTCTATCTCCCGTGGTCCCGCTCAACCAGCAAAACGGTGATCAAATCCGCCACGGATTTTGACTGCGCGCGTGACGTGACGCCGCCGACCATGATGGTCTTGCCGCGTCGCCACCAAAGCCCCGGCGCGTACACCCCCCCTCGGGTGGATTCCTCTTTCAGCCGGATCAGAAACCCGCTGGCGGGCTTGAAGGCAAAGAACCCGCGATCGACCGACGCGATTTCTTCGATGCTGCAAAGCACACGACCGCCTTCTTCGCGCAGTTCCTGTCGGGTCAGTTCCAGGCGCACGCCGGTGACCACCCACATGCGCCACGAGAGGTACAGGCACCCCGCGCCGACGGCGAGCAAGAACACCAGCCACGCCAAATCGCGCGGCGGATGCGCGGCAGCAAGGTAAAGCAGGATCATCCCCAACATACCCATCGCGCCAACGGCGGCCCCGCGGCGGGCGGGTTTAGGGTCGATCACCTCTAAAACCTCGGATGGATTTTGCGTCTGCGCCATAGCTGCCTTCCAATCTGCCCTGTCCCCTTAGCGGGTGTCGGGTGGATTGGCGAGGGTTCAGGCCCGCGTCACGATCACCTCGGCCCCCGGCACTTCGGGCTCATCATCGGTCATCTCCGCCGGGAAGCCGGGCGCGCGGATATCCAGGCCTGTGGCCTCTTCCAGCCGTTTGATGATGTTGGGTGACAATTCACGCGGGCCAAAGCGGTCGATACCATCGTTGAAAAGGTCGATCAACATGGGGTTCAGGTCCAAGGGCACGCCTGCGCGATCCGCCACCTCTTGGAACAGGCCGATATCCTTGGCAACCAAATCCATCGTAAAGCTGATGTCGCGCGATCCGTTCAGGATCACCTGGCTTTCGGTCTCATGCACAAAGGAGGTGCCGGAGGAAATTCGGATCGCCTCATAAGCCGTACCCAGATCCATGCCTGCGGCTTTGGCCACGGTCAGTGCCTCAGCACAACTGACCAGATTGGCCGTCGCCAGGTAATTGGTGATGACTTTCAGCACACTGGCCGAGCCAATGGGGCCTGTGTGCAGGACGCGCCGCCCCATGGTGGTCAGCAATGGCAAGACCCGTTCGAATACCGCCCGGTCACAGCCCGCAAAGATCGAGATATTGCCGCTAGCGGCCCGATGACACCCGCCCGAGACCGGGCAATCCACGGCGGCCCCACCCTTGGCCGCGATCTTTTCGGCCAGCCGGGCAACCTCGGTCGCGTCGGTTGTGCTCATCTCCAGCCAGATGTCGCCGGGCGCCATCCCTTCCAAAAGCCCATCGGTGCCTTCGACAACCTTGGCCGAGATATCGGGGCGGGGCAGGCAGGTGATCACGACATCCGCATCCCGCATCATCTGTGCGGGGGTCGTGCCCGCCGCCGCGCCGTTTTCGACAAAGGCCGCGAGCTTTTCAGCATCCAAGTCTAGAACCGTCAGATCGATCCCGTTGCGCAGCAGCGTATTGGCTAGCTTCCCGCCGACATTTCCCAATCCGATGAACCCAACCCGCATTCTGCCATCCTCTTTTCTGACGCGCTGTTTCACGTCAGGTTTGAGGCTTGTCCCCGACCCGTCGCGCCCAAAACCGACCTTTGCAGCGATGCACAGGGCAAGTTTGCCAATGTCGAATTGATCGATGCGGCCCGACCGCTATCTCTGTCGCAACTGCTGATGGAGGAACTGTCAATGTCGATCCGCCCCATTCTGGAAACCCGCGCCGCGCAACCGACCATGGAAGGGGCGGGGGTGCATCTTCATCGCGCCTTTGGTTTCCAAGACCCGACCGAGTTGGACCCGTTCCTGCTGTTCGACGATTTCCGAAACGATATCCCGGCCCATTACATGCGCGGGTTCCCCTGGCATCCGCATCGGGGGATCGAGACCATCACCTATGTGCTTGAGGGCACGGTCGAACATTCTGACAGCTTGGGCAACACCGGTAAGCTCGGCGCGGGCTCGGTTCAGTGGATGACGGCAGGCTCGGGCATCTTGCATCAGGAAATGCCGCTTGGGAATGCCAAGGGTCAGATGCATGGGTTCCAGCTTTGGGGCAACTTGCCGGGCTCGCTGAAGATGACCGCGCCGCGGTATCAGGACATTGCCGGGGCCGATATCCCCGAGGTGATTGATGATGATGGCACGCGGGTGAAGGTGATTGTTGGCGCGTTCTGGGGTCAGAAAGGCCCCGTCGATGGCATCGCCGCCGATCCGCAATACTTGGATATCACCGTGCCTGCCGGTGTGAAGAAAACCTTTAAGATCGATACCTATCGCCGGGCCTTTGCCTATGTGTTTGACGGTGCTGGTGCCTTTGCCGATGCCTCGGCCCCGCAGGGGGTTCTTCTAGAAAAAGAAGTGATGGGGCAGGAGGTGAATATTCGCGACCTGTCCGGTGACCGCACCTTGATCCGGTTTGGCACCGGGGATGAGGTCACGGTGCAGGCCGGGCCCAACGGTGTGCGCTTCCTACTGATCTCGGGCGCGCCGATTGATGAGCCGGTTGCCTGGCATGGGCCGATTGTCATGAACACCCAGGATGAATTGCAGCAGGCCATGCGTGATCTGCGCAACGGCACCTTCATCCAACCCGCTCATTAGCGGGTTAGCGGTTGCTATACCAATAGGCGAAGGCCAGCAGCGCCCCCAAAACCACAAAAATGCGAAAGGCGAGTTCCCCCCAAAGGATCGCCCTTTGACGTGCCACCATTTGGCCTGGTTGATGGCGCGCCAATCCAGCCCGGATGGTTGCGCTGGCATTGCGGACCAAGCTTGGATCGGTGCGCTGTGCCAGCTTTGGGTGATCCAACCGGTCGTTGATCTGCAACAGCTCCTGCGCCGCGTCCCGCGCGGCAGGTGGCAAGAGCCGACCGGCGCGGCGCAGCGCCCTGGGCAGGCTGCGGGCGCGGATGCCCAACCGATCCGTCAACATCGGCAGCAAATCGGCAGTTTCCTTGTCAAACTCGTCGCGCGTCAAATCAGATTGTGGCCCCGGCAAATGCTTGAAATGTCTATACCTGTTGGCCGGTTTCCCGCAAGCGCGCGGCTTTGGGCTGGTCGCGCCGCGATCTTGGGCGTATGGCTTGATCATGCTCAATAAACTGACATTTGGCACACCCACGGCAGAGCCCCCGATCTTGATTGTCCATGGCCTTTACGGCTCGGCGCGCAATTGGGGCGTGATCGCAAAACGCCTTTCAGAACAACGCTATGTGGTCTCGGTCGATCTAAGAAACCATGGCGAAAGCCCCTGGTATGACAGCCACAGCTACGTCGATATGGCCGAGGATTTGGCCCAGGTGATCCAAGAACTGGGCGGATTGGCCGATGTGGTCGGTCATTCGATGGGGGGCAAGGCGGCGATGGTGCTGGCGCTGAGCCATCCCGATTTGGTGCGGCGCCTCGTGGTCGCGGATATCGCACCGGTGGCTTATGGCCATACGCAGGTGCAGTTCATCCATGCCATGCGGGCCGTCGATCTGAGTCAGGTGGAAACGCGCCGCGATGCGGATACGGCGTTGGCCAAGGATGTGGCCGAGGACGGGGTGCGGGCCTTTCTGCTGCAATCCTTGGACGTGAAGGGCAAACGCTGGCGGCTGAACCTCGATGTCTTGGAAGCGTTCATGCCGGAGGTCCTGGGCTTTCCCGAAATCGAGGGGGTGTTCGAGCGGCCAACCTTCATGCTGTCCGGGGCGGCATCCGACTATGTGTTGCCGGAACATCGGACCAAGATCAAATCGCTGTTCCCAGCGGCGCGGTTTGCCAAGATCCCAGGCGCGGGCCATTGGTTGCACGCTGACAATCCGCGCGCGTTTGAGGCCGCTGTGGCCGCCTTTTTGAACGCGGATGGCGCGTGATTTGGTGGTTTGAGACGCGCAATGTGGTGGGAATTGCCGCATCCAACGCGAAAAGAGCCGTTCGTCACAAGATATAGTTGATCTGCCGAATCGCCTCCTATATGCAAGCCGCACAGGTGCATAGACGCGGTAGCATACTGACGTGACGGGGTTCGAATGGGATGGCCATTCGGGCCCCGTTTCTTTTCTGGCGATACTGCTGAAAAAGAAGAAGACGTCAGGTGCTCAGACGCGGTCTTAGCATTGTGCCCTGGGGGCACGTCCTGACGCCTTCTCTTGATCCGGGTCTTTCCGAAGAAATCCCCGTTTCAGGGTGCGACATCCCCGAAGGTCTGTCACTGCCGCCCCATTGCCCGAAGGCCCGGGATGCGGCTGCCGCAACCAAACCCGAAGGTCCGCCTACGACCACCTCGCCCTGGCCCGAAAGCCCTGACAAGGCTGCTGCGGTCCTGCCCGAAAGCCTTTCCGCAACCCCATCGGTTTCAGCCCGAAAGCTTCCCCCTTTGGATGCTGATTTCCCCTTGTAAACAAGGCCAAACCCGCGCGCTTCCTGCCCGATGATCCAGGCTCGACCGTCAACTTGACCGAGGTCTTGCCGACAATCTCGCCCCTATCTTCAACCCTTCACGCGCCACCTCAAGCTCATGTCCTGCGATGGTCCGCACCGGGCCCTCTAGGGCTTTCTGCGCCCCGCTTCGGGTTGCCCCGCTGCGGTAAGAAAACTGTCACAAAAGAGGGGCTGTTCAGGCAAGCATGAAGCAGTGCAGCATTGGAATTTCTTGTGGAGGAATTGGTGGACAGCTTTGGGGGTAAGCGCTGAGCGAGGGCGATTTTCGGCCTGCGCTCAGAGACTTGTCCGAAACCAAACGCAGCCCCGGCTTTGGGGGTCTTTTTCTGCACCTGCAAAGGTGATTTTGCCCGGTCACAGCGCGTACACACCCCGTACACAGCCCGTGCAGACGCGACCCAACCAAGGGTCAGGCGCGCCGCAAAGCAGAATCAGATGGGACGAATCGCGCGGTGGGTTAGAGCGCGGCGATCTTTTTGGCCGCCCAAAGCGCCACAGGCACCGCCACAGCCGCCCCCAAGGCAGCGGCAATCGCAATCGGCTGCCAGCCCGGCAGACCCATCGCCAAGACGGCGGTCACAGCGGCCCCCGCGATGGCCATCGAGGTCATGGTGAAAAGCAAAAAGAACAGGCGCATCGCACCCTCCCACAAATCAAACCTCGCGCGCTTCGATCCCTTCATGGCCAAAGCGCGGAGGCTTGTCTTTGACCGGGGTCAAATCGCTTGGGCAAAGTCACGCGCGGCTCACGCAGGCGTGCTTGGTCTTTGATTTCCCTTTGGCCCAAGCCGCCCCTAGGCTTTGGGCATCGAATTGGAGACCCGTGATGAAATACGCGACCTGGTTGGCGATGGGGCTGGCGACGCTGGTGATGCTGGCGGGCGGCGGCGCGAAGCTGACCGGCCACCCGATCGCGCATCAAAGCTTTGCCGATTTGGGCCTGCCCGGCTGGTTCGGCTATTTCATCGGCTTGTGTGAGGTCGCGGGCGCGGCGGGTCTTTGGGTGCGCCAAACCTCCAGCCTGGCGGCGATGGGGATCGCAGGGATCATGGTGGGCGCGATTTACTACCACATCAGCTATCCGCCCCTGCCCGCAGGTATCCCGGCGCTGCTGGTCTTGCTGAGCGTGGCGCTGATCGGCGCGCGCGGTGGGGCGGGGGTGATCGACCTCTGGGGGCGCCGGGTTGATGCGGATCAATCCCCCTAAGCCCCGGCTTTGCTATTGTAACAGGATCATGACAGCGGGCCGCGATCGGCCAAGGGGGGATCATGATCACACTCGACGATATGGAAGACATGTGCAGCCTGACCCGCGCCGAGATCGCGCAGATCGCCGCCCATGAGCACATCACCGAAGAGGCCGCGGTGGCCGAGATCGAACGGCTGATGCACGCCCATGGCGGGCCGCATAAGCTGGAAGAGATGCTCTGCGCCGATATTCGCGCGGCGCTGCATGCCGATGACGTGCCGGAGGCGCGGCGGTTGTTCGGACTGCTGCGCGGGTTTTTGGCGGAGCATCCGGAGGCGGTGCGCGGCGGCTGACAGGCCTTAAGTTTTCACCTATTATCGCGCCCATGCCGACGGTGTTTCGCTATGATGGGTTCCGCTTCTTCTTCTATTCCAACGAAGGTGACCCGCGAGAGCCCGTCCATGTGCATGTGATGAAAGGTGAGGGTGAAGCGAAGTACTGGGTTCGCCCGGTGACGGTTGCGCGCAGTTCTGGCTTTGACGCGCGGACCTTGAGACGCTTGACGCAAGTGGTCGCAGAGAATGCGTCGATGATAGAAAGGGCTTGGTATGACCATTTCGGCGACTGAGGTTCGTTTCGATGAAGATACGATCTGGATCGGGTTATCGGATGGCCGGACCTTGGGTGTGCCGCTGGCCTGGTTTCCAAGGTTGATGCAGGCAAATGCCGCTGAGCGGGAAGCGGTGGAGATCAGCGCCTTTGGATTGCACTGGGAGGTGCTGGACGAGGATGTGTCGGTCGTTGGGTTGTTGGAAGGAAAGCGCGGGGCGGAAGCGGCGTAGCGGTTGGTGCGGTGGCCCGGTTGAGCCGGGGCCTGTAAGCGAAGCGTAAGGTGGGTGAAACCCACCATGCGGATGCGCCGCGAGTGGCGGGTTTCACCCACTCTACGGGTTGTTCATGAGCGCGGCGGGTAACAGCGGGCAGCGCCCGCCCCGCCATCGACGGGCCTGTCCGGGGCCCGGCGATTTGGTTGGGCTTGGTGCTCCGTTCGTTCTGGACGATGACCTGGCTGCCATAAAGTGCCAGAGAACAGCCGTTGGGATCGCCGGTCCCAGGCCCGTCGATGGCGGGGCTTTGGGGGGTGGTGTTGGAAGGCTTTGGTGGCGACCGTGTGCCCGGAATTCGTCTGTGTGGGCCCGCAGACTTTTGCACGCAAAAGTCGCTTCCGCCCACCGGTCGAAATTCCCTGTTGTGCACTAAACGCTCGTTCGGCTTAGCCGTCCATTTTGAGCGCCGAAATGAAGGCGGATTGGGGAATTTCGACCTTCCCAAATTGCCGCATCTTCTTTTTCCCGGCCTTCTGCTTATCCAACAGTTTCCGCTTCCGCGTCGCATCCCCGCCGTAGCATTTCGCCGTCACGTCTTTGCGCAGCGCCGCCAAGGTCTCGCGGGCGATGATCCGCCCGCCAATCGCCGCCTGGATCGGGATCTTGAACATGTGGCGGGGGATCAGCTCTTTCAGTTTCTCGCACATAGCCCGGCCGCGTTGTTCGGCGCGGTCGCGGTGGACCATGATGGAGAGCGCGTCGACCGGTTCGTCATTCACGAGGATCTGCATTTTGACCAGCGCATCCTCACGGTAGCCGATCATTTGGTAGTCAAA
Organism: Paracoccaceae bacterium; assembly: GCA_965229695.1. GTDB lineage: Bacteria > Pseudomonadota > Alphaproteobacteria > Rhodobacterales > Rhodobacteraceae > JANSYL01. The sequence goes on along the minus strand of OZ245921.1, from coordinate 962,261 downwards.
GCTGGCATAGCCTTTGGTCACCGATTTCAGCCGGTCGTAGAAATCGAACACAACCTCATTCAGGGGCAGGTCATAGACCACCATCGCGCGCGTGCCGGCATAGGTGAGGTCAAGCTGGATGCCGCGGCGGTCTTGGCAGAGTTTCAGCACATCGCCCAGATAGTCGTCGGGCACCAGGATGGTGGCTTTGATGCGCGGTTCTTCGAGGTGGTCGACATGGGTCAGGTCGGGCATGTCGGCGGGGTTGTGAAGCTCCTGCATGGAGCCGTCGCGCATGTAGATGTGGTAGATGACCGAAGGCGCGGTGGTGATCAGGTCGATGTCATATTCACGCTCGATCCGGTCGCGGATGACCTCCAGATGCAAAAGGCCCAGGAAGCCGCAGCGGAAGCCAAAGCCAAGGGCGGCGGAGGTCTCCATCTCATGGCTGAAGCTGGCGTCGTTGAGGGCCAGTTTCTCGATCGCATCGCGCAGGTCTTCGAACTCGGCCGTGTCGACCGGGAAGAGGCCGCAGAAGACCACGGGTTGCGAGGGTTTGAAGCCGGGCAGCGGCGTTTCGGTGCCCTTTTTCTCATGCGTGATGGTGTCGCCGACGCGGGTGTCGCGGACCTGTTTGATCGAGGCGGTGAGGAAGCCGATCTCGCCCGGGCCAAGCTCAGCGATATCCTGCATCTTGGGCTTGAAGACGCCCAGCTTGTCGATGCCATAGCTGCCGCCGGTGGCCATCATCTTGATCTTGTCGCCCTTGCGGATCACCCCGTCGATGACGCGGATCAGGACTACAACGCCCAGATACGGGTCATAGTAGCTGTCGACCAGCATGGCCTTGAGCGGTGCGTCGCGGTCGCCTGCGGGGGCGGGCAGCTTTTGGACAATCGCCTCGAGCACATCGGGGATGCCCAGGCCGGTTTTGGCGGAGATTTCCACCGCCTCGGAGGCATCGATGCCGATCACATCCTCGATCTGTTCCTTCACCCGGTCGGGTTCAGCCGCGGGCAGGTCGATCTTGTTGAGAACGGGGACAATTTCATGGTCGGCATCGATGGCCTGATAGACATTGGCCAGCGTCTGCGCCTCGACCCCTTGGGAGGCATCGACGACCAAAAGCGAGCCCTCGACCGCCTGCATCGAGCGGCTGACCTCATAAGCGAAATCAACATGGCCGGGCGTGTCGATGAGGTTGAGGATATAGGTCTCGCCATCCTGGGCGGGGTATTCGATGCGGACGGTGTTGGCCTTGATGGTGATGCCGCGTTCGCGTTCGATATCCATGCTGTCGAGCAGCTGTTCCTGCATATCCCGCGCCGCGACCGTGCCGGTCATCTGGATGAGCCGGTCAGCGAGCGTCGATTTGCCGTGGTCGATATGGGCCACGATGGAGAAATTGCGGATGCGGGAAAGGTCGGTCATGGACGGCCCTGAAGCTTGCGGTTGCAGGGGGATGTAGCTGAGAGACAGGAGGGAGGAAAGGCCTCTAGATATCCAGCTTGCCCTGGGCGGTCCGGTCCTCTTCGCGCGCGGCTTTCTTGAAGGTGTCATCGCGACGCAAAGGTAGACGTACGGCACGGTCGCGCAGGTCCAGCGCGTCTTCGATGGTCACGATCTGGATACGCGGGACAGGATCGAACCCGTCAATCTCACATTGGCCGGCGGCGGCGGCTTCGGCGATCATGGTCTTCTTCGGTGGGGTCAGGGTGAGGAAGATGCCGATCTCGGCCCCTTCGCGTTCGATCACCCCGCGCAGGTCGCGGATCATGGCGACCGAGACATTGTCGCCCGCCTTGACGGAGACGATGGCGCGCTTGGTCTTGTCGAAATAGATATTGCCATCGATCCCCTTGTCGGCCCCGCGTTTGGACTGGTTGCCGGGCTGGGCGTTGATGAGGCTGAGCGCCCATTTCTCGAACTCAAAATAATAGCGGCTGTCGTCGCGCCCGCGCTTGGCCATGTCGCGCGCGCCCGAGATGTCTTGGGGGACGCCATGGGTGGTGAACTGGACGCCGGGGAAGGCATCGCGCAGGCGCTTTTCGATGAGGCCGATGGCGAGGTGGGTAACGTCGATCCCGATCCATTGCCGCTCGAGTTTCTGGGCGGCATGGACGGTGGTGCCGCAGCCGCAGAACGGGTCGAGGACGACATCGCCGGGGTTGGAGGAGGCGGAGAGAATGCGTTCGAGGAGCGCGACGGGTTTTTGGGTGGGATAGCCGAGGCGTTCTGAGTTTCCGGATATGCCTCGCAACATTGCGATATCGTCCCAAATTGAGGAAACTGGGACACCTTTGCTCTCATCCAAGTAACGCTTCTGGTATGTCATTCCTGACTTTGAATAGACTAAGCGTCCTTGATCATGCAGTTCCTGCATTCTTTCTTTGCTATAGCGCCAGTACCTTGTGACGCCATTCCATTCGTATTGCGGGTTTCCTTTGGCTGCTCCTCCAGGCCCAGTCACATCGGCCTTGTTGAAGCGACGACCAGTCCCGTCTTCGATGTTTCGATACCACTTTTGAACTGTTGTTTCAGGAAGCGGCTTGTAGCTTGGGTGAAATTCAAAATTCTCTGACTTTGCATAGCGCAGTAAAACGTCGTGCACCCGACCAAAGTGCCTTGCGCCTTGCTTGGCGTCATTATGGGAGTCTGTTCGTTTCCAAATGATTTCATTGACATAGTTCCGCGCCCCGAACACCGCATCCAGCAAGATCTTCAGATAATGGCTCGCCGTCGGATCGCAGTGCAGATAGAGCGACCCGGTGGGCTTTAGCACCCGGTGCAGCTCCAACAACCGCACGGCCATCATGGCGAGGTAGGCCATCATGTCGTTCTCGCCCAAGAAACTGCGCATCGCGCGCAGCATCTCGGCCGCCGCCCCATTGCCGGAGCGGAGGATCTGGGCAAACGCCTCCTCCGCGCTGTCGTTCCAGTGCCAGGTGTCGTCGAACGCCTCGATCTGCGCCGCGCTTTCATTGCCTGAGGGGCCTTTGAAGAGCACGTTGTAGGACGCGTTCGAGTTGAAGGGCGGGTCGAGGTAGATCAGGTCCACGCTTTCGGTTGCGATGCTGTCGCGCAGAACGGTGAGGTTGTCGCCGTAATAAAGATGATTGCTCATTGTGATGCCGGCCTTTTCCATGGTCGGTTATCAATAGCGTTTAACAAGATGAACCCGGAGTAAAGGCCAAACATTTAATTCTTGGGGGTTTGGCGCCGCGTTCCATCGGCCCGATGACATGGTCGGCATAAAGCGCGCCGTTCCGCCGGTGATGCACCATCCTGCGGGCTTTCGTCCCCGACTTGCCGGGGCTGCGCAGCATAAGCGCGCAGCAATCGACGGCCCGATACGCTCGGGGGGCGGTTGAGGCTGGGGTGATTGCGTAGGGTGGGTGGAACCCACCATCCCGCCCCCAACCAAGGCAAAAGGTGGGTTTCACCCACCCTACGGGATCGCTCTGGCGGTGATTGCAGCGAAAGGGGTTTGTTTTGGAGCCCAGCGCTGTTCCATCCAGGGTGGCGGACACAGATTGGCCAAGGGTCTCACCCAGTTCTGCGGCTGTCGCGTTTTGGGCGCTCTAGGGGGCGCGCCTGCCTTAGCCATGTAATAATCACCGCCGATTGGCCTTATCTGCGCAAGATATTCCGAATATCAGGCAATATGGCCGGATGTTTCGCAAGAAATCCTGACCTATGCGCCGTATTTTTCCCTCAGGGTTTTGGAGAAAAAGGGAGTAACGACCATGCGCATCGGCGTTCCAAAGGAAATCAAGAACCACGAATACCGCGTTGGCTTGACGCCTGAGAGCGTCGCTGAAGCCGTGCATCATGGGCACGACGTGGTGGTCGAGGCGCATGCCGGGGCGGGCATTGGCGCGACGGATGACGAATACCGCAACGCTGGCGCGACCATCCTGGAGGAGGCCGCCGCGATTTTTGACACCGCGGACATGATTGTGAAGGTCAAGGAACCGCAAGCCAACGAGCGCAAAATGCTGCGCGAGGGGCAGATCCTTTATACCTATCTGCATTTGGCGCCGGACCCCGAGCAGACCCGCGATCTGATTGCCTCGGGCGCGACCTGTATCGCCTATGAAACCGTCACCGACGCGTCGGGCGGCCTGCCTCTGCTGAAACCCATGAGCCAGGTGGCAGGGCGCATGTCGGTTCAAGCCGGGGCGCATTGCCTTGAGAAAGCGCAAGGCGGGCGTGGGATGCTGCTGGGTGGTGTGCCTGGGGTGTTGCCCGCTAAGGTTGCCGTGATTGGTGGCGGCGTGGTGGGGTTCAATGCCGCGCAGATGGCCGTGGGTTTGGGCGCGGATGTGACCATCCTTGACCGGAACCCGGCTGTGTTGGAACGGCTTGCGATGCATTTCGAAGCCTCGGCCAAGACGCGGTTTTCGAACAAAGCCAATCTCGAAGAATCTGTGGCTGAGGCGGATCTTGTTGTGGGCGCGGTGCTGATACCCGGTGCGGCGGCGCCGAAGCTGGTTTCGCGCGCCATGTTGTCGACCATGAAACGGGGGGCGGTTCTGGTGGATGTCGCGATCGATCAGGGCGGCTGCTTTGAAACATCGCGTGCCACGACCCATGCCGACCCGACCTATGTGGTTGATGATGTGGTCCATTACTGCGTGGCCAATATGCCGGGCGGGGTGGCGCGCACGTCGACCTATGCGCTGAACAATGTCACCCTGCCGCACGCCCTGGCGATTGCGGATAAAGGGTGGAAACAGGCGTTGGCGGAGGATGGCCATTTGGCGAACGGGCTGAATGTCTGGAACGGCAAGGTCACTTATCAAGCCGTGGCCCAAGACCTGGGGCTTGATTACACGCCGGTTGAGCGCGTCCTGGCCGCCTGACGGGGTTGTTGGCCCGGTTGTTCATCCCGCGGCTGACCGGGCTTGGCCGCGGGATGAGTGGGCGCTTGTTTTACAATGATGACTGGATCGTCGTCCGTCGCGGGTGATGAACTGGTGACGGTTTGCAAATCGTTCAAATCAGAAAACGAGATTGCTGTTTGCCTTGCCGTGCAAGACACTTGCAACGCTTTCGGAGGCACAAGATGCCTGAGCGGTTAACCGGCCATTATTCCTTAAGCTGTGGTCAGAATTCCCTCGACGTTGAGGGCTGAGACATATGACTCCTTGCCTAACTCGGCAGAACCCTGCGTAGCGGTGCTTTGCCTAGGTCGGGTCTTGAGCGCAAACCATGATCGGCTGCAAACGACCAACCCAAGATGGATAGGTCGATCAGGGGCGCGCGCGCCCACAGGCTGAAATGCATGCTCGCTGGGCGACACTGACGCGATGCAGGCTCACGCCCCCGGCGCCGCCCTTGGGTTCAGCAGCCGTTTCAGCAAGCTTGCCCGCGTGACGCGGCCAACCGGTTTGCCGTCATCCAGCACGGTGCATTCGGCCTCGTCCGAGCTTAGCAGGCGCATCACCTCTTCGACCTTGGTCTCAGAGGACAGGCTCAGCCCTTCGGCATGGCCGGGCTCCATCACATCGGCCGCCGTCAACACGCCCAGCGGGTTCATATGGGCGACAAAATCGGCCACGTAATCATTGGCCGGCGCCGAAAAGATTTCTTTCGGGGTGCCGCATTGCACGATGCGCCCGCCTTCCATGATCGCGATGCGGTTGCCGATCTTAAAGGCCTCATCCAGGTCATGGCTGACAAAGATGATGGTCCGTTTCAGCCGGTCTTGCAGCTCCAGCAATTCGTCCTGCAAACGGTTGCGGATCAATGGGTCGAGTGCCGAAAACGGCTCGTCCATCAGCAGGATCGGCGCTTCGGTGGCAAAGGCACGGGCCAGGCCCACACGCTGCTGCATGCCGCCCGAAAGTTCCCCCACTTTGCGGTCGCCCCAATCTGCCAGGCCAACCAGGGCTAGTTGCTCGTCCACCTTGGCTGCGCGTGCCTGGCGGCTTTGCCCGGCCAGTTCCAGGCCCAGGCCGACATTCTCGCGCACCGTGCGCCAGGGCAGCAGGCCAAATTGCTGGAACACCATGGCCACGCATTCCCGCCGCACGCGGCGTAGCTGTTCGGCGGGCGCTTTGGTGATGTCGCAGGACCAGTCATCGATATGCACCGTCACACTGCCGCGCACGGTGGGGTTCAACCCGTTGATCGCGCGCAAAAGCGTCGATTTCCCAGACCCGGACAGGCCCATGAGGACCAGGATTTCCCCTTCGGCGATATCGAGCGTGCAGTTATGCACGCCCAGTATCTGCCCGGTCTCATTCTGAATTTCGGCCCGCACCTGACCGGCATCCATCAAGGGCAGCGCGGATTTTGGATCAGTGCCAAAGACGATGGAGACGTTATCGATTTCAACGGCAGTCATGAATCCCTCGCACCCAGGTTCAGCATTCGGTCCAGGATGATCGCCACCACAACAATGACAAAGCCCGATTCAAAGCCGAGCGAGGTGTTGACCTGGTTCAGGGCACGCACCACCGGCACCCCAAGCCCATCGGCCCCCACCAGCGCCGCAATCACCACCATCGACAGCGACAGCATGATGGTCTGGTTCAACCCCGCCATGATTTGCGGAAAGGCATAGGGCAGTTCGACCTTGTAAAGCGTTTGCCAATTGGTGGCGCCAAAGGCGCGGGCGGCCTCGGTCAGCGACTGCGGCGTTGATGACACCCCCAGATAGGTCAGCCGGATCGGCGCGGGCAGCACAAAGATCACCGTGGCGATCAGGCCCGGCACCATGCCGATGCCGAAAAACACAATCGCCGGGATCAGATAGACAAAGGTTGGCAGCGTCTGCATCAAATCCAGGATCGGGCGCATTGCGGCATAAAGCTTGGGCCGGTGCGCGGCGGCGATCCCGATGGGCACGCCAACGCCCATACAGACCACACAGGCCGATAGGATCAGGGTCAGGCTTTCGGTGGTTTCTTCCCAATAATCTTGGTTGAGGATGAACAGGAACCCCAGCGCCACAAACAGGCAAATCTTCCAATTGCGTTGCAGAAACCAGGTCAGCGCCACGAAAATCGCGATGACGATCAAGGGGTTGGGGGTTTGCAAAATCCAAAGGATGGCGTCGATCATCAACTCCATCCCGTCCGAGATCACATCAAGCAGCGGATCGGCATTGTCGCGCACCCAGTCAAAGGCAGCCTCGGACCAATCGCCCACCGGGATTTTGTGTTCTGTTAACCAGTCGAGCACCGGTGCCCCTCCGTTCTTGCCGCTTTTGCAGGCAGCCTAATCGAAGATGGCCGAGAGGGACCATGCCTCTCGGCCATCTTCCGGTTCATTTGGAAAGCCTTTGGCGCGGGTCTTATTCGGCCAATGCGGCTGTGACTGCGGCCATCGCGTCACCGCCATCAAAGGTGGTTACGCCATCCAGCCAGCCATCCAGCACACCGGCATTGGCTTGCAGCCAGGCGCGCGCGGCATCTTCGGGGTCTTCGCCGTCATTCAGGATCGCGCCCATGATTTCGTTTTCCATGGCCAACGTGAATTCCAGGTTGGTCAGCAAAGCGCCGACATTGGCGCAGTCTTCGACGTAACCCGCGCGGGTGTTGGTGTAGACGGTCGCGCCACCCAGGTTGGGGCCAAAGAAATCATCGCCACCGGTCAGATAGGTCAGATCGAAATTGGCGTTCATCGGGTGCGGTTCCCAGGCCAGGAAGATGATCGGCTCATCATCATCAGTCAGGCGGTCGACCTGGGCCAACATGCCCTGTTCCGAGCTTTCGCGCACTTCGAATTCGGCATCGCCCAGACCAAAGGCGTTGGTGTCGATCATGTCGATGATCAGGCGGTTGCCGTCATTGCCGGGCTCGATGCCATAGATGGTTTCATCCAGTGCATCCGCATGGGCCGCGATATCAGAGAAATCTGCGATGCCCAGCGCGGCTCCGGGGGCATTGGTGGCCAGGGTGTATTTCGCGCCTTCCAGATTGGCGCGCACGGTGTCGACGGTTCCGGCTTCGCGGTAGGGGGCGATGTCACCCTCCATCGTGGGCATCCAATTGCCCAGGAACACATCCACATCGCCTTCGGCCATGGCGGTATAGGTCACGGGCACCGACAGGACGCGCACCTCGGGCTCATATCCCAGCGCTTCCAGCACCACCGATGTGGCGGCTGTGGTCGCGGTGATGTCCGTCCAACCAACATCCGAGAAGGTGACGGTTTGGCAGGCGGCGTGGCCATCCGCATAGGCGGCACCCGCGGCCATGATGGCCAGTACGGAAAGAGTTGCCTTGAGCTTCATTGCGATTATCTCCCGGTTGGTCTGTTTGTTGATTGACGAGTCAATTAAGGCGCGATTACCCTTACATTGCAACTCTTAACTTACCGAGGTCGGCCTTGGGAATCGAGACAACACGCCGGGATCAGCTTGTGCGCGCCGCCATCGAAGAGATTGGCGCGGCGGGCAGCGCCTCGGTCACGGTCAGCCAGATTGCCAAGCGTGCGGGCGTGTCCTCGGCGCTGGCCTTTCACTATTTCGGTGACAAAGAGCAGCTCTTTCTCAGCGCGATGCGCCATATCCTGCGCGAATATCAGATCGAGGTGCGCCGCCGTTTGCGCCCAGCCGAAACGCCCGAAGCGCGCTTGAACGCGGTGATCGCGGCCAGCTTTGCGCCGCTCAACTTCGTCAAACATGTCGTCAGCGCCTGGCTGGTTTTCTATGTCGTCGCCCAGCAAAACCCCGAGGCCGGACGGCTGTTGCGTGCCTATCGTCGTCGGCTGCAATCGACGCTGCTGTTCGATCTGCGGCGTCTGGGCGTGGCCACGCCCGAGGCTTCGGCCGAGGCGATCGGCGCGATGATCGACGGGCTTTACATCCGGCAAGCGCTGTCGGCCCAAGACGCCGAAGCAGCAGTGGCGCTTGTGCAAGCCCAGCTTGCGCTGGTGTTGGAGGGGCGCGGGTGACGGGGATCGGGTTTCGGGGCCTGGGTGCCCCTTTCCAACACAGATTTATTGGAACGCCGTAATGCAGGCTGATTACGTGATTGTCGGCGCGGGCAGCGCCGGTTGCGCCATTGCCTATCGTCTGGCCGAAGCCGGACGGTCGGTGATCGTGGTGGAATATGGCGGCTCGGACTGGGGGCCGTTCATCAACATGCCCGGCGCGCTGAGCTATCCGATGAATATGCGGCGCTATGATTGGGGCTATCAATCCGAGCCCGAGCCACATCTGGGCGGGCGGCGGTTGGTCGTGCCGCGCGGCAAGGTGATCGGCGGATCGTCTTCGATCAACGGCATGATCTATGTGCGCGGGCATGCGCGCGATTTCGATTATTGGGCCGAAAGCGGCGCGACGAACTGGGCCTATGCTGATGTGCTGCCCTATTACCGACGGCTGGAGAATTGGCATGATGGCGGGCATGGCGGCGACCCGTCCTGGCGTGGCACTGAAGGCCCGCTGCATGTCTCGCGCGGGCCGCGCGACAACCCGCTGACCCGCGCCTTTGTCGAGGCTGGGCATCAGGCGGGCTATCCGATCACCGCCGATTACAACGGGGCGCAGCAGGAAGGCTTCGGCCCCTTCGACATGACGGTTTGGAAGGGCGAACGTTGGTCGGCGGCCAAAGCCTATCTGCGGCCAGCGCTTGCCACGGGCCGGGTCACCGTGGTGCGTGCCCGCGCGCGGCGGGTGCTGTTTGAAGACGGCGCCGCGACGGGGCTGGAAATCTCTCGCGGTCGTAAGGTTGAGGTCATCAAGGCTGGGGCCGAGGTGATCCTGTCGGCATCGGCCATCAACTCACCCCAGCTGTTGATGTTGTCGGGGATCGGCCCGGCGCAGCATCTGGCCGAGCATGGGATCGAGGTGGTCGCAGACCGCCCGGGCGTGGGGCAGAACCTGCAAGACCATCTGGAGGTTTATGTTCAGCAGGCGGCCACCAAACCGGTGAGCCTGTTCAAATACTGGAACCTGTTGGGCAAGGCCTATGTGGGTGCGCGTTGGCTGTTCACCCGCACGGGGCCGGGTGCGTCTAACCAGTTTGAAAGCTGCGGCTTTATTCGCAGCCGGGCGGGCGTGGATTACCCCGATGTGCAGTTCCATTTCCTGCCCATCGCCGTGCGTTATGACGGCCAGGTCGCGGCCGAAGGGCATGGGTTCCAGGCCCATGTCGGGCCGATGCGCTCGAAATCGACCGGTTCGGTCACGCTGACCAGCGCCGATCCGGCGGCGGCCCCGCGCATCTTTTTCAACTATATGTCGCTGCCCGAGGATTGGGAGGAGTTCCGCACCTGCATCCGCCTGACCCGCGAGATTTTCGCGCAGGAGGCCTTCGCCCCCTATCGGGGTAAAGAGATTCAGCCCGGCGACGCGGCGCAATCGGATGCGGAGATCGACGCCTTTATCCGCGAACACGCGGAATCAGCCTATCACCCCTGTGGCACCTGCCGAATGGGTCGCGCGGATGATCCGATGGCAGTGGTTGACCCGGAAACCCGCGTGATCGGAGTTGACCGGCTGCGCGTGGCCGATAGCTCGATCTTCCCCCGGATCACCAATGGCAATCTGAACGCGCCGTCGATCATGGTCGGCGAAAAAGCGGCGGATCACATCCTGGATCGGCTACCCTTGCCGCCATCGAATGCCGAACCGGCGATGAATACGAATTGGCAGACCGCGCAGCGGTAGCGGATGGCACGCATAGGTGCCGGGCCGCAACAGGCCTGGGGCGCGCGGGTCTGGTGATGGAAAGCTCGGGTAAGTGTCGGGTGCGTTTGCGGGTTGGATGGGATTGGTGAACCAGCCCAAATCCCAAGCGTCAAAACACATCACATAAGGTTGGCGGCGCCGCCGAGGGGCGGAGCAGTCCATGCGCCGGGATTGGTGGACCCGGCGGCCAAGCCGGGGTGAGGGCCCGGCCATGAGTCTCTGATCTGGCATCCCGCTCTGCACCCTTTTGGGGTGGTCTTTGATCGGGATTGAACCGTCCTGACTGTGCTGCAGCGGGGCCGGGTTATGCCCCGGCAGGGTTAAGGAAAGGTGAAGCGTACCTGATCAGCCGCTTTGGGGTTTGTGGGTGTCATAACTCGCTTCCAACTCGCCACGCAGGAAATCGCCGAAATTGAGCGGTGCAAAGCGCGGCGCTCCCGTGCCGGGCAGGGGTGCGATCTGCGCCGACACATGCGGATCGAAGAAAAACGGGACGGAATAGCGCTCGCGCCCTGTGGCGTTGATCACCCGATGCGGTGTCGACAAAAGCCGCCCGTTCGACAGCCGGTGCAGCATATCGCCCACATTTACCACAAAGGCGTCGGGCAGGGGCGGGGCATCGACCCAAGCACCTTTGGGCGTTTGCACCTGCAACCCGCCCACATCGTCCTGCGCCAGCAAGGTCAGGCAGCCAAAATCCTTATGCGGGGCCGAGCCATAAAGGTCTTTGGGCGCTTGCGGGGATTGCGGTGGGTAATGCAGCAACCGAAGCCAGATGGTGGGCGTGTCGAAGGCGGCCAGGATGCTGCGATCTCTGGCGTCAATCGCGTCCAGCGCCAGGCCCATCAGCTTGCGGCCCAGATCGCTCATCGCGGTGGCATAGGCCTCACACGCGGCGCGAAACCCGGCCAGTTCCGGCCATTGGTTGGGGCCGGATAGGTAGATATCGGGATCGGCCGCCGCATCTTCGCGCATCATCATGAAGGAGGCGGATTGGTTCGGCTTGGTCACCTCGGCCAGGTCCGAGGTGACATCGGTCGAGGTGTTGATCGCGATATAGCCGCGATGGGTGGCATTCAGGGCAATCGCCTGTTTGTCCGGCTCGGGCAGGGCGTGAAACCGCCGGGACGCGTCAAAAACCGCCGCGCGAAGGGCGGGATCGATGCCGTGGTTTACGATATAGCCAAAGCCGGTTTCGCCATAAGCTTTGGCAAAGTGGCGGGCCAGGTCGATGGTGTCATCGCCTGCGATCAAGGGGCTGATGTCGATCACAGGGATTTCTGCGAAATCGGTCATAAGAAGGCTCCGGATATAAGGTCAGGGAAGGGGGAACCGATCCTGGCTATCCGGCGAAGCGCTTGCGCCGATGGGCGTCATGGCGTTCCAGCACCACAAGATGGGGGAAGGCGTTGCGTGACCTCATGCGCGCAGTAAGGGGCGCTGCAGGCTGGACTGTCAAGCGTGCGCGCATGGTCCAAAACGAAACCCGCGCCAGGGGGTGCCTGACGCGGGTGATCGTTGAGCGTATCGGTTGCCGCTTAGGAGGCGGAGGGCCCAGCCTCCAACACATCTTCCAGGGTGCGCAGGCCGGTGCGGGGTGCTTGCACCAAGACCGACATATTGCCTGGCTTATGTTCGTTGCGCAGCATTTTCATATGCGCCTCGGGCAGTTCATCCCAAGCGAACACCTCGGACATGCAAGGATCCAGGCGGCGTTCGACCATCAGACGGTTGGCCGAGGCGGCCTGTTTCAGATGGGCGAAATGGCTGCCCTGCAAACGCTTCTGGTGCATCCACATATAGCGCACGTCAAAGGTACAGTTGAACCCGGTCGTGCCCGCGCAGATCACGACCATGCCGCCCTTTTTGCAGACCAGGGTCGAGACCGGGAAGGTCGACTCGCCCGGATGTTCAAAGACCATATCGACATTCACACCCTTGCCGGTGATGTCCCAAATGGCTTTGCCGAATTTCCGCGCCTCTTTGAACCATTCCTGGTATTCCGGCGTGCCGACCGGCGGCAATTGCCCCCAACAGTTGAAATCCTTGCGGTTGATCGCGCCTTTGGCGCCCAGGCCCATCACGTAATCACGTTTGTCTTCATCCGAGATCACGGCGATTGCATTGGCACCGGCCGTCGCGGCCAGTTGCAGCGCGTAAACGCCCAGACCGCCCGAGGCCCCCCAGACCAGCACGTTCTGGCCGGGCTTCAGTTCATGCGGGTGGTGGCCAAAGAGCATCCGATAGGCGGTGGCCAGCGTAAGCGTGTAACAGGCGCTTTCTTCCCAGCTCAGATGCTTGGGCCGCGGCATAAGCTGCTGCGCCTGCACACGGGTGAACTGGCTGAACGAGCCATCGGGCGTTTCATAGCCCCAGATGCGCTGGGTGGGCGAAAACATCGGGTCGCCGCCGTTACATTCTTCGTCATTGCCGTCATCCTGGTTGCAGTGGATGACAACCTCATCCCCCACTTTCCAGTTCTTCACCTTGTCACCCACGGCCCAAACGATGCCCGAGGCATCGGACCCGGCGATGTGATAGGGCGCGCCATGGCCGTCAAACGGGCTGATCGGTTGGCCCAGACCGGCCCAAACGCCGTTGTAGTTGACGCCCGCCGCCATCACGAGGACCAGAACCTCGTTGCTGTCGATCTTCCAGGTATCAACAACCTCGACCTCAAAGGCTTTGTCGGGGTTGCCATGGCGTTCGCGCCGGATCGTCCAAGCATACATCTTTTCCGGCACATGGCCGAGCGGCGGGATCTCTCCCATCTCATAGAGGTCTTTTTGCGGCGCATCATATGCGGCGATGGGGTGTTCGGAATCGAGTGCCATTGGGTGACCTCCTGCTAATGGGCGATGCCGCAGCGCGGAATCGGATCGTGCTGTTGCAGCGAGAGATAGGAGGGTTCGCGCAACAATGCAAACAGGAAAATGGTGTTTTGGGTAATTTTATGTCGCAGCGGATTTTGGCGCCACGGAAAGCGCAGGCGGCTGATCGACCGAGTCCGACAGCAAATGGTCAATGGAAGCAGCATAATAGGCGATAATCGCCTCCCCCTCTTCCGAAAGCTGCAGGTGGTCGCCGGTGCGGGTCAGCATTTTGCGTTCGATCAGCGCCCGCAGCCCGGCCTCGATCGTATAGGCCACATCATCGCGCGGGATATGTAGGGTCAGCCCGCGATCCTTGGCGCTGTTGATGCGGCGGCGGACCAAGGCATCCAGCGCCACGGCGCTGCGCACCCCTTCATGCAGCGCGTGTGAGACCAAGGGCACCGGGGTCACGGGCATGACCTCGGCAATCCGCGCCATTAGTTCATTGCCCAGGTCTTTGGGCGCGTCCTGGCGCGGGGTGCTTAGAAACTCGGTCAGGCTCATGGGGTCGCCAAAGCTGACAGCGGCATAGCCATAGCGGTGAAACCGCCCGGTCAGGCGCAGCCAGGTTTGCCGCCGCAGATAGCGCCAAATCGGGCGCAGCGAAAATCGGAACCGGCGCGTGCCCGCCTTGTGGGCGGCGATCAGGTTGCGATCCTCCATCACCCGGTCATAGTTCAGCGCCACCGGCACAAAGACCACATCGCGGCTTTTGCCGGGTGCGAAGCCTTCCAGAATATACGAGATCAGGCCCAGCTTCGGCGCGCCCAGCGCCCCGGTCTGGCTCAGCCCGCCTTCGGGAAACACGGCTTGGGTTACCCCGGCCTCGGTCGCCATTTGCACATAGCGCGCCAAAACCTTGCGGTAGAGCGCATTGTTATGACGGCGGCGGATGAAATAGCCGCCCATCGCGCGCACCAATTGCCGCAAGGGCCAGACCCGCGCCCATTCGCCCACCGCATAGGCCAGGGCCGAGCGTTCGGCGACCAGCCAGGTGACCAACACGTAATCCATGTTCGAGCGATGGTTCATCACAAAGATCACGGTGGCCTCCGACGGGATGCCCTCCAGCGCCTCGTCATTCGACCGCGCCAGCCGCACCCGGTAAAGCGATTGGCTCAGCACGCGCGCGGCGCGAATGGCAAAGCCGAAATAGGTAAAGGCCGAAAACCCCGGCACGATCTCGCGCGCATAATCCTCGGCCCGTTCAAAGGCGACATCCGCGCGCGTGCCATTGTCCTCGGCATAAGCCGCAATGGCCTGCGCGACCTCGGGGTCATGCACCAGCTGTCGGATCGTGTCGGCGCGGCGCGCCAGTTTGAACGGCTGGATCGGCTGTTTCAACCGCCGGTTCAGCCGTTCCACCGCATATTCCAAGCGCCGCCGCAGAAACCAGCGCACCGACGGGAACAGAAAATGCGACGCAAAGGTCACCGCGGCGAACAGCACGATCAACACAAACAGCCAAAGCGGTAGCGTCACAGGCGTGGTCATAACCGGCCCAGACTGTCAGGTTCCGCAAAGGGGAACAATGGGGGGTGCGCCAAAACCGCCCCCAATCTTTATCCCCAAAATATGGCGGGGGAGGCGGCAAAGCCGCCGGGGGCAGCGCCCCAAACGCCCGCAGGGCGCCGGGCCCAACCCGAGGGGCCGCCGCAGGCGGTTTTCGGGGCGGGAGAGCCCCCTTATTGGCCCGGCAGGCGCAGGTCGACCCAAACCAAGCGATGGTCCGAAGCGTCGAGCGCGCCGACCAAATCACCTTCGATGGGCCAAAACACCCCGCCTGCCGCAATCTCCAGCGTTGCTGAGGGCAGCACATAATCCACCCGCAGATTGCCCGGCCCGAATCGCTCTGGGTCATCGCCAAAATCCGCGGTGTCGAGCGCCGGATCACCGGCTTGCCCGTTATTGGCGCCGCCTTGCTCCTGCATCGCCAGAACGCCGCCCCGGCTGGCCGGGGTCAGATGTGTGTTGACCAGATCCAGCTCAAGAATTTGCTGGGCCGCGCCGGGCAGGCTATCGCCATCAAACGGGTCCGAGTTCAAATCGCCCGCGATCACAAAATGGCTGCCTTCGGCCAAGCCGCCGGTGCCGCCCGCATCGTCATAGAAATAATCTGCGCCTTGGATGTAATCGGCCCAAAACCGGATTTCATCGGCATTGCGGGTGCCGTTCCGATCCTCGGGCCCGTCAAACACCGGTGGGGTCGGGTGGCTGGCCAACAGATGGATCACCTGATCGCCCACTTGGATCGGCACATCCCAATGGCTTTTGGACGACAGGCGAAAGACGGCCAAAGCCGCCTCGGAATAATAAGAGGCGCCATCCTCAGTCACGGGCAGCCGGGCACCGGGCATATCGGCCCATAAAAAGCTTTGGAATGTGCGCAACGCCGCAAGATCGATGGGGTGACGCGACAGCACCGCCATCCCGTACTGCCCTTCAAAGGTGCCAAATCCGAACGCGTCAGCGGCATAGTCGAAACTGCCCGGCTCGGTCACGACCTGACCGTCATTGTTCAGATCCACGCCCGAGGCCAGGCCGGTATTGGATGGGGCTGCGAAGCGATAGGGGTAGTCATCGACGAAATACCGGTCGGCGAAAAGGTCGATCAGCCCCTCCTCATAATCGAACTCATTGATCAGCAGGATATCAGGCGACACCTCGGCAATGATCGCCACGACCTGGGCGATTTGCGGGTCATCGGCCTGCAAGGCGGCGCGCAACGCCCCGGCCGCGTCGCGGTTCATCGAGGCGTTGAAACTGGCAACGCGCAGCGTCTCGGCAGCCGCAGGCAGGGCCAAGGCGGTGGCGATTGCGGCAAGAAGGGTGCGGGCGAAGATCGGCATCAGGGCTCTCCGGCAGGGGAACGGATTGGGGATAGCTTAGCGCGGCCTGGGCAACAGTTTGATGTCATCCTTGATGCCGCAACGCAGCGAATTGACAAGGACATAAAATTGTCCATATACCCGCCTGAACGGAATAATATTACCGATCCCGAGTTGGGAGGATTTGCACATGACCCAGAAAGATCGCCCCTGGCTGATTCGCACCTATGCCGGGCATTCGACGGCCAAAGCCTCCAACGCGCTTTACCGCAGCAACTTGGCAAAAGGGCAAACCGGGCTGTCGGTGGCCTTCGATCTGCCGACCCAGACCGGGTATGACAGCGATCATGTGCTGAGCCGGGGCGAAGTGGGCAAGGTTGGCGTGCCGGTCTGCCATCTGGGCGATATGCGGGCGCTGTTCGATCAGATCCCGCTGGAGCAGATGAACACCTCGATGACGATCAACGCGACGGCCCCCTGGCTTTTATCGCTTTACATCGCAGTGGCCGAGGAACAGGGCGCGGATATCGCCAAACTGCAAGGCACGGTTCAGAACGACCTGATCAAGGAATATCTCAGCCGCGGCACCTATATTTGCCCGCCCGAACCCTCGTTGCGGATGATCGCGGATGTGGCGGAGTATTGTTATTCCAACGTGCCGAAATGGAACCCGATGAATGTGTGTTCCTACCATCTGCAAGAGGCGGGCGCGACGCCCGAGCAGGAATTGGCCTTTGCCCTGGCGACGGCCCAGGCTGTGCTGGACGCCTTGCGCCCGCGCGTGGCCGAGGCGGATTTCCCGGCGCTGGTGGGGCGGATTTCATTCTTTGTGAATGCGGGCATTCGGTTTGTGACCGAGATGTGCAAAATGCGCGCATTTGTCGATCTTTGGGATGAGATTTGCGAGACCCGGTATGGTGTGACCGATCCGAAGTTCCGGCGCTTCCGTTACGGGGTGCAGGTGAACTCGCTTGGCCTGACCGAGCAGCAGCCGGAAAACAATGTCTATCGCATCCTGATCGAAATGCTGGCGGTCACCTTGAGCAAAAAGGCGCGCGCCCGCGCGGTGCAATTGCCGGCGTGGAACGAGGCCTTGGGGCTGCCGCGCCCCTGGGATCAGCAATGGTCGATGCGGATGCAGCAGATCATGGCCTTTGAGACCGATCTTTTGGAATATGGCGATCTGTTCGATGGCAACCCGGCGGTCGATGCAAAGGTGGAGGAGCTCAAAACAGGTGCCCGCGCCGAACTGGCGAATTTGGAGGCCATGGGCGGGGCGATTGCCGCGATTGAGTATATGAAATCGCGCCTGGTCGAAAGCAATGCCGCGCGTGTCTCGGGCATCGAGACCGGAGACACGACCGTGGTTGGGGTGAATAAGTTTACCCAGACCGAGCCCTCGCCCCTGATGGATGAAGAAGGCGGCATCATGGTGGTCGACCCAGCGGTCGAGGCCGAGCAAATCGCACGGCTTGAAAGCTGGCGCGACGGCCGGGATGGCGATGCGGTCAAGGCCAGCTTGGCCGCCCTGCGGGCCGCGGCAAGCGCGGGCGACAATGTCATGCCCGCCTCAATCGCTGCGGCGAAGGCCGGGGTCACGACCGGCGAATGGGCCGGTGTGATGCGCGCGGTGCATGGCGAATATCGCGGCCCGACCGGCGTGTCGAAATCGGTGTCGAACAAGACCGAGGGCCTGGATGATATCCGGGAGGCGGTGAACGCAGTCAGCGACCGGCTGGGCCGGCGCCCCAAATTCCTGGTCGGTAAGCCGGGGCTTGATGGGCATTCCAACGGGGCCGAGCAAATCGCCGTGCGCGCCCGGGATTGCGGCATGGATATCAGCTATGAGGGCATTCGCCTGACGCCGGAAGAAATCGTGAAAGCGGCAAAATCCGACCGAGTCGATGTGATTGGCCTATCGGTTCTATCGGGAAGCCATGTGCCATTGATTGCGGATGTCATGGCCCGATTGCGTGCCGAAGGGCTGGATCATGTGCCGGTTTTGGTGGGTGGAATCATTCCCGATGAGGATGCGGAAATTCTAAAATCCCACGGTGTGACAAAGGTTTACACACCCAAGGATTTTGAACTGAACCGGATCATGATGGATATTGTGGCCCTGGCCGACCCCAAGTCAATCGCGGCGGAATAGCCTTGGCACGTTGACGCTTAATTGTTGCCGTCAATCATTTCATTATTGCATCCAAATGCAATATAAAGGAAATGCGTGAGCGCGCGATAAATACGCGCGGACGGCAAAAAAACAGGGAAATCAACATGCCTCAAGATCTGGAGACGCTATCCATCGAAGAGCTGAAGGCTCTACAAAAAGACGTCGACGCAGCCATCAAATCCTTCGAAAAGCGCAAGAAGAAAGAGGCCCTGGTGGCCGCCCAACGCGCCGCGCAGGAGCACGGGTTTTCGCTTGATGAAATCCTCGGTGGCAAAACCGGCACCAAAGGCGCGCCGAAATACGCCAATCCGGCCGATGCCAGCCAGACCTGGACCGGTCGTGGCCGTCAGCCGCAATGGGTGAAGGATGCATTCGCCCAAGGAAAATCGCTGGACGATTTGGCGATCTGATCGATGACAATCCATATTGGAGCCGCGGCTGGTGACATTGCCGAAACGGTGCTGATGCCTGGCGACCCATTACGTGCAAAATGGGCCGCCGAAACGTTTCTGGACGACCCCGTTTGTGTCAATGAGGTCCGGGGAATGTTGGGCTATACCGGCACCTGGAAGGGCAACCGTGTCACCATCCACGGCTCTGGTATGGGCATGCCAAGCCTGTCGATCTATGCCAATGAGCTGATCCGCGACTATGGCGCGAAGACGCTGATCCGCATTGGATCGACCGGGGCGATGCAGGCATCGGTGGCGCTGCGGGATGTTGTGCTGGCCATGACATCTTCGACGCTATCAACCCCCTCGCGCGGGATTTTCAAAGAGTTGAGCTTTGCGCCATGCGCCGATTACGGGCTGTTGCGAGCGGCCCATGATGCCGCTTTGGCCAAGGGCATTCCGGTGCATGTGGGCGGCATCTATTCCTCGGATGTGTTCTATGACGAACGCCCCGATTTGAATGAGCAGATGCAGCGCCACGGCATTCTGGCCGTCGAGATGGAAGCAGCCGAGCTTTACACCCTGGCGGCGCGCTATGGCTGCCGGGCTTTGGCGGTGCTGACCGTCTCGGACCATTTGATCACCAAAGAAGAGCTGCCCTCGGACGAGCGGCAATCGAGCTTTTCGGATATGGTTGAGATCGCGCTGACGGCGGCCTTCGCCTGAGCGGCGCGCGATCAGGGGCTCTGCCCCCGCGCCAGGGGCGCTCCCCCGGGGTATTTTGGGCCAGATGAAGGGGGGAGCGCGCGTTAACCTTAATAAGGTGTGATGAGCAGGCTGCGGTTAGATCACCACAACGTCTAGCGGCGGAAAGCCGTTGAAGCCGACCGAAGCGTAGCTGGAGGTATAGGCGCCGCAATTGCGGATCACGACGCGATCCCCGGCTTTGAGGGCCAATGGCAAGTTCACGGGCCGCTTTTCATAGAGCACATCAGCGCTGTCGCAACTGGGCCCGGCCAGGATACAGGGACCGGTGGGGGTGCCGTCATGCGGGGTGGCGAACTGGTAGCGGATGGCTTCATCCATGGTTTCGGCCAGGCCTGAGAATTTGCCGATATCCAAATAGACCCAGCGGTGCAGGTCATCTTCGGATTTCTTGGCGGTGAGCAGCACTTCGGCGGCGATCATGCCGGCCTCGGCCACCAGGCCGCGACCGGGTTCGGCCATGATGCGGATGTCGCTGGGGAAGCGCGCCGCAACCTCGGCCATGACCGCGGCCGCATAGGCGGTGGGGTGCGGGATCGCTTCGCCATAGAAGGCCGGAAAGCCGCCACCGATGTTCAAAAGGCACAAGGCATGGCCATGGGCGGTTGCGGCGGCCCATGTGGCTGCGACCTGATCCAGCGTCTCGCACCACATGCGCGGATCGCGGGTTTGGCTGCCGATATGGAAGGAGAGCCCAACGGGCGCGAGGCCGAGCGCTTTGGCCTGATCCAGGAGCGCCAGGGCGCCGCCATGGGGGATGCCGAATTTACGGGTCAGCGGCCAATCGGCGCCGGAGGCATCGACCAAAAGCCGGATATAGACCTGCGCGCCGGGGGCGTTTTCTGCGATTTTCCGCAGCTCTTCCGGGGCGTCGGCGGCAAAGAGCGTGATCCCCGCGCGATGGGCGAAGGCAATGTCCGCGGCGCGTTTGACGGGGTTGCCGAAGCTGATCGTCTGAGGCTGGGCACCGCGCGACAAGCACAGCTCAATCTCACCGCGGGAGGCGGCGTCGAAATGCGCGCCAAGCGTGATCAAGCGGTCGATGATCTGCGGCGCGGGGTTGGCTTTGACGGCGTAGTGCAGATCGGCCTGGCCCAAACCGGCCTTGAGCGCGTGGAATTGCGTCTCGACCCGGTTGAGATCGAGCACGAGGGTTGGGCGTTCGAACCGGCGTTCGGCGATGAAATCTTCCAGCCGGGAGGGTGTCGCAATAGCGGTGGGTGCCGTGAAATCGGCATACGTCGCGTTCATGGTCATCTCCAATAGACCCGGCCATTGTGCGGGGATTTCCCCGTCCGAGACCGCTCACTTCCAAGGGAGACGTTACCGTCGCTACGTAACCGCGTGGGATTTGGGCCCACCTCGCCAGAGGCGCGTGCGTTGGCGTCTGTGAGGCGGGCATATGGGGCGCAACGTGAGTCGGCGCAAGCGGTTTTTGAACGCTGCTTTCGGGTGTGGGGCGTGGGTTGGGTTTGCGTTGCAGAGACGGCACAACCGGGCGCTGGGCCGGGGCGCCAACCCCGGCCTAGAGTGGCGAGTGGTCCAGAATTCAGGTGGCGGGCGGGGTGCCTGCGTCTGGGGCGGATCCAGGTTTCGCCTGTACGGTTTGTGCGGCGGGTTTGCTGCCGCCAAACCAGGGTTTGCGCGGCCCTTCACGCGGGGGGCCATACCAGTCTTCGTTGCGGGTCATATACATGGTCAGACCGAGGGCGAAGAAGGCCAGGGTCGAACCCGCCAAGAGCGTATAATCGGCCGATTGCAGGATCAGGTAGAGCACGCCGTAGGTGATCGCCAGCATCGCGGCCAACACCCATGTGCGGGGGCCAAGTTTGAGAGCGAGCGCGCCGAATAAGGTCAGAAGCGCGGTGGTCGCGCCCGCCGATAGCGCATAGGCGGGGCCAAAGCCGATCTGTTCCGCGTAAGAGACCATCAGCAGCACAAAGACCGATTGGGCCAGGCCGATGAGGATGTATTGCACCGGGTGCGTGGGTGTACGGCTTTGCCCTTCGATCAGAAGCACGGTCAGGAAGGTGAGCGTGATGAAGAGGATGCCATAACGCGCGGCGCGGAAGGCCTTTTGATAGAAATCATTGGGCTGGAAGAAGCGCACGCCAAAAGCGGCGTTGGCGCGCGCGGTTTGGTCGAAATCGCCGCGGGCAGCCTGGGGGAGGGGGCGGGCGAGGTGTGGGATCGTCCAAGTGGCGGTGAAGCCGGTATCGGTGATCTCGGACGCATCGGGGAGGAAGGCGCCGTAAAAGCTGGGATGGGGCCAGTCACTGGTCATGGTGACGGTGGAGTTTCGGCCCATGGGGGTGGCGCGCAGTTCGGACGCGCCGTTGAAGCCGAGTGTCAGGGTGTAGGGATCGGTGCCGCGCGGGTCGCCCAGGATAGCGGTTAGGCCCGCTGTGCCATCGGCGCGGGGTTCCAGCGGGATGTCGCTGCCCGCGCGCGTGAGGGAGGTCGCCCCCCGCAGGGCGCGGTTTTCCGAGACGGTGACGCGCAGGCTCGCCGCGCTCCAGAGCGCGCGCTCATCAGGGGCGAGCTGGGCGGTTGCGGTGTCGGTGTCGAAATTGAAACTGGCGACGGCTTGGGCGCTATAGACCGGCACGTCGAAAATGCCCCGGCTGCGGATTTGGCTTTGGGTGGCGATGTCGAGGGCGAAATCCTCGGGCAGGAGGTAAATCGGCGCTTTGGGGCGGATCTCGGTCACTTGGCGGGTGTCCTGCGTGACCTGGCGGGTTTCAGGATCAACCACATCGAAGGTTTCTGTGACGGTCACCGGGCCTTCGACCGGGATGATCAGCACGGGGCCGGAAAGCAGCTGGCTGCCGCCCCATTCGCCACCCACATCGCGGATGGTGTCGCGGCTAAAGCGCGAGCGGTCATCGATCACGGCGGAGACGAAGAAGAGTGGAATGAACATAAGAAGGGCCAAAAGCCCGACGATCAGAAAACGGGTGCCGGTGGCGCGCATGGAACCTCACTTGATACCGGTGGCTCTGGCGCTGGTCTGACCGGTTGGTGGGGGATTGGCAATGCTGGGTTCCCGTAGCTTGGGCTGTTGAAGGGGGCGGAAAACGCGCGTTTTCCGGGCCGTTTTTCGCGCGAAAAACGGGCGCTTGGTTGCGGCTCTGGCGGGTGCCTTGGGGTGCGGCGTCTGTGGCGGGCCGGGTATTTTGGGTATTTTTGGCCAGATGAAGGGGGGATCGGGGCGGGGTTAGACCGTTTCGCCCACGGTTTTGCCCGAGAAGATACAGCCGCCCAGGAATGTGCCTTCGAGCGCGTTATAGCCGTGATAGCCGCCGCCGCCAAAGCCCGCGACCTCGCCCGCGGCGAAAAGGCCGGGGAAGGGGGTGCCATCGGGTTTGAGGCATTGGCCGGTTTGATCCGTATGCAGGCCGCCCAAGGATTTGCGGGTCAGGATGTTGAGGCGCACGGCGATGAGTGGCCCGTGTTTGGGATCAAGGATGCGGTGCGGTTTGGCGGTGCGGATCAGCTTGTCACCAAGATAGGCGCGGGCGCCACGGATAGCCGTGATTTGCGCGTCTTTTGATACTGTGTTGGTCAGTTGCGCGTCGCGGGCTTCGATCTGCTGGCGGGTTTTCGCGGCATCAAGGGGCGTGTCTGGGGTGATCCGGTTCATGCCAGCGATCAGATCGTCGAGGGTTTGGGCGACGACAAAATCTTCGCCATAGGCTTTGAAGGCTTCGACGGCGCGGGTGGCACCTTTGCCCAGGCGTTCTTTCAAGACCTCCGACCATTTGCCGGAGGTCAGGTCGGGGTTTTGTTCCGAGCCTGAAAGCGCGAATTCTTTTTCGATGATGGATTGGGTCAGGATGAACCAGGAATGTTCGTGCCCGGTGCTGAGGATGCGCTTAAGCGTGCCGAGCGTGTCGAAGCCGGGAAAGAAGGGGGCCTGCATCCGGGTGCCATGGGCGTCGAACCACATCGAGGAGGGGCCGGGCAGGATGCGGATGCCGTGATTGGGCCAGATCGGATCCCAATTGGTCAGCCCCTCGCAGTAATGCCACATGCGGTCGCGGTTGATGATGTCGGCCCCAGCGGCTTCGGCCAGTGTCAGGCCGCTGCCATCGACGTAATTGGGCACGCCCGAGACCATTTTGGCGGGTGGTGGGCCCA
This sequence comes from Paracoccaceae bacterium, assembly GCA_965229695.1. Classification (GTDB taxonomy): domain Bacteria; phylum Pseudomonadota; class Alphaproteobacteria; order Rhodobacterales; family Rhodobacteraceae; genus JANSYL01. The sequence continues at coordinate 938,463 of OZ245921.1, read as the reverse complement.
GGCGATCCTGGGGCCAGGCGGCGCGGACCAGATCGTGATTGCCGCCGATCCCGCCGGTGGTGATGATGACAGCCTCGGCCTGCGCCGAGAACGCGCCCGTCACCTCGCGGTTGGTGGCGGCCCCGATCGGGGCGTGATCTTGGGCCAATATGTCGCCTGTAACCCCGGCGACCGCGCCATTTTGCATCTCGAGCGCGGTCACGCGGTGGCGGAAGGCCAGCGTGATATTGGCATGGGCCTGAACGCGAGCGGCATAGGGTCTCACGACACCCGTGCCAGTGCCCCAGGTGACGTGGAAGCGGGGCAGCGAATTACCATGTCCGCCCGCATCCGCCCCGCCGCGTTCGGCCCAGCCAACCACCGGAAACCAGCGCAGGCCGAGCCCGTGCAGATAGGTGCGCATCGGGCCTGCGGCGAAATCGAGATACGCCTCGGCCCAGGCGCGGGGATTGGCGTCTTCGGCGCGGTCGAATTGGGCCGACCCGAGCCAATCACGCGCCGCCAGATCGCGGCTGTCTTTCAACCCCATGCGCCGTTGTTCGGGCGTGTCGATCATGAAGAGACCGCCGAGGCTCCACCAAGCTTGGCCGCCAATGGATTGCGGGCCTTCCTGGTCGAGGATCAGAACCTTTCGACCGCGCTCGGCGGCGTGATAGGCGGCGACCAGACCTGACAGGCCTGCCCCGATCACGATGACATCGGCTTGCATGATGTGCCCTCCCTTATCCGGAAAGCTAGCAAGCGCGGGCGTGTCTGTCTGTGCCAAACGTCGCGTCAGCGCAGGCGCACAGGGTCCGTGCGGTGGCGGGGCTTACGGCGCGTGGCGTGGAGTATGATATGCAAAGCATGACCTGAAGAATGGAGGGTTTGCCATGACCGATACCGCGTATCACGCGCCAGATGGTTTGTCGGTGGGGCATGTGCATCTGCGCGTGTCGAACCTTGAGCGCTCGATCCAGTTTTATTCCGATGTCTTAGGCTTTGAGCTGATGCAGCGCTATGGCGATCAGGCGGCGTTTTTGTCAGCGGGTGGGTATCACCACCATCTGGGCCTGAACACATGGGACAGTTTGAATGGGGTCCGGCGTGCGCCGGGCAGTGTGGGCCTGTTCCATGTCGCGTTTCTGTACCCGTCGCGCAAAGACCTGGCACAGGCCTTGCGGCACGTGTTGGCCCAGGGCGTGGAGCTAACGGGTGCGGCGGATCATGGGGTGTCGGTCGCGGTCTATTTCGACGATCCGGATGGCAATGGGATCGAGCTTTACTACGACCGGCCAGAGGCGGCGTGGCCGCGTGATGCGGCGGGCGCGTTGCAGATGGTGAATGCGCGGATCGACCTGGAGGCGCTGTTGGCGGACGCATAGGCGTGTGCGGTGGTGCACATAATTGCCTGCCGCGTGCCTCGACTTGTGAGGGTGCACGATATATAAAGAGGCCAGCTCATGAAAACTGGTTCTGCTCTTAGGAGGTCGTATGCAAAAGACGGCTGAGTCTCTGCACGTATCTGCCAATCGCGCCCGCATGCGGCGCAAACCCTTGCACCAAACCCTGACCGAATTGTCGCGCGAGAAAGCGGTTCAGCCCAAGCCCGCCCCCGCCAAGAAAGCGCCCGCTGCCCCGGCCAAAGGTGCCAGCATGGATTATCAGCAAGGCTTTACATCGGGCGGTGCGATGTAATCTGGACCTTGGGGCCAAAATGCCTAGGCTCACCCCGTTACATCGACGGAGAGCGGCATGGCCATCGGGACCAATATCAAAACCTATTTCAATGGCGCGTGGCATGATGGCGATGTGCCGATCATGCAGGCAGCCGATCATGGCGCCTGGCTGGGGTCATCGGTTTTCGATGGTGCGCGCTATTTCAACGGTGTTGCCCCCGATCTTTTGGCCCATTGCGAACGGGTGGTGCGGTCGGCTGAGGCGCTGATGTTGCACCCCGGAAAGACCGGGCAGGAGATTTTCGATATCACCTGGGAGGGGCTGAAGCGTTATCCCAAAGACGCGGTGATTTACGTGCGCCCGATGTTTTGGGGCATTGATGCCGGGCATACCGGCATTCTGCCCGGTGAGGCGGAGGCCGGGTTTTGCATCTGCCTGGAAGAGGTGGCGATGGCCCCGGCGGAAGCCGCGTCGCGCCTGGCGACAACGCAGTTTCATCGACCCGTCCTGGCCACGGCAGTGACCAATGCCAAAGCCGGGTGTCTTTACCCCAACAACGCCCGGATGTTGGCCGAAGCGCGCAGCAAGGGGTTTGACAATGCGCTGGTTCTGGATGCAGCGGGCAATGTGGCCGAGACCGCCAGCGCCAATGTCTTCATGGTGCGTGATGGCGTGCTGATGACGCCGATACCCAATGGCACCTTTCTCAATGGCATCACGCGGCAGCGGCTGATGGGTCTGTTCCGCGCCGATGGGTATGAGGTGATCGAAGCGGTGCTGAGCTTTGGCGATTTCCGTCAGGCGGATGAGGTGTTCATGTCCGGCAATTCCAACAAGGTCACGCCGGTGGTCGAGTTCGACGGCACCCATTACCAGCATGGCCCGGTGACCAAACGCGCGCGCGAGTTGTACTGGGATTGGGCGCTGAGCGCGGGGGCGGCATGAGCCAGCCGGTCGAGTTTTGGTTCGAGTTCGCCTCCAGCTATAGCTACCCGGCGGCGATGCGGGTCGAGGCCGCCTGTGCCGAACGGGGCGTGCCGCTGATCTGGCGGCCGTTTCTGTTGGGCCCGGTTTTTGCAGCGCAGGGGTTGGAGACCTCGCCCTTCCTGCTGAACCCGATCAAGGGCGCCTATATGTGGCGCGATATCGAGCGGCTATGCGCGGCCGAAGGTTTGGCGTTTCAGATGCAGAGCAGTTTTCCCCGTGGCTCGATCCTGGCCGCGCGGGTGGCGTGCTATTTTGCCGAAGCCGATTGGATCGGGGATTTTGTGCGTGGGGTTTATACCGCGAATTTTGCGCAGGATGAGGATATTGGCGCGGCGGGGTTTGTGCCGGGTCTGTTGCAGGCGATGGGCCAGGACGCGGAGGCTGTGATTGCGGCGGCGACGAGCCCCGAAAGCAAAGCCGCCCTGCGCGCCCAGACTGAGGCTGCCATGGCCAAGGGCATTTTTGGCGCGCCCAGCTTCACCATTGGGGCGGAGCTTTTCTGGGGCCATGATCGGATGGATGCCGCGCTGGATTGGGCGCAACAGTGACGCAGGCGCGCTTGGCGATTGCGCCCCGCGCCGAGCTAGCGCAGACTGAGCGCCGGAAGAGGACGGTCCTATGCGTAAATTCCTGGTGATCCTGGACGATACCCGTGAATGCCTGAACGCCATGCGCTTTGCTGCGATGCGCGCGGCCAATACCCAAGGCGGGGTGGAGATTCTATCGGTCATCCCGCCCGATGAGTTCAATCATTGGATCGGTGTGGGCGAGGTGATGCGGGCCGAGGCGCGCGAGCGGATCGAGGCGCATTTCAACGTGTTCGCCAAATGGATGCGCGACAAGCAAGGGGTCGACCCCAGCCTGGTCATCCGCGAGGGCGAGCCGGTGGATGAGATCCTGAAGCACATTCGCGGCTCTGACGAGATTGGCGTGCTGGTTCTGGGGGCCGGGTCGGGCAAGGGCGGGCCGGGGCCGTTGGTGACGGCGCTGACCAAACAGGCCGGATCGCTGCCAGTGCCAATCACCATTGTGCCGGTTGAACTGTCGAAAGAGCAGTTGGAACACATCACCTAAACGGGACGGCCCCGATGCCCATGCCTTGGACCTATCGCCATGCCGCCAAAGAATGGGCGCGGTTTCTGGCGGATGTGAAGGATGTGATGGGCACGCCGTCGGACAATGTGGCCTATACCACGGCGCAAGGCGTGTTTGGCGCGTTTCGCGATCGGCTGCGCGCCGATCAGGTGGCCCAGTTTGCCCAAGTGTTGCCCGCGATCCCACGGGCTTTGTTTATTGACGGATGGGTGCCGCAGGAACCGCGCGCCTGGGCCGATGCCGCGACCTATCTGGAGGAGGTCAAAGCGTTGCGCCGCCATCACAACCTGTCGACCGATCAGGCGCTGGAGGCGGTTTCGGTCGCGCTGCACAGGGCGGTGGGAGGTGAGGCGCTTTCGGCGGCGTTGGATCGGATTGGCCCCGAGGCGCGCAGGTTTTGGCATTTGGAGGGGTATTCGGCGGATCAATTGGCGCCGCATGGGTTTTAGCCCGGCGCGCTAAGCTGGCCCATGGGATCGTCGCCTGCGGCGCCGACCGGCTGGGGGCGTTGCCCCCAGACCCCCAGGGTATTTGGGGCCAGATGAAGGGGAGATTCGGAAATTAGAATGATTCCAAAACTTGACTTTGCGGGTGGCGCGGCGCATATCTGACGAAACCGATAAGGATTGTGCCCGATGTTCATCCAGACCGAATCGACCCCGAACCCAGCGACCCTGAAATTCTTGCCCGGCCAGACCGTGTTGGAGATGGGCACGGCGGATTTTCCGACCGCGGACGCCGCTGAGAAAAGCCCGCTTGCGCGCGGGATTTTTGCCGTTTCGGGTGTGACGGGCGTATTTTTTGGCACCGATTTCGTGACCGTGACCAAAGCGGAAGACGCGGCTTGGGAGCATATCAAGCCCGCGATCCTGGGCGCGATTATGGAGCATTTCCAATCTGGCGCGCCGGTGATGGAAGGTGAGGCCACCGCGAGCGGTGGCCATGCCGAGCATTCCGGCGAAGACGGCGCGATTGTGGGCCAGATCAAAGAGCTGCTGGATACGCGCGTGCGCCCGGCGGTGGCCCAGGATGGCGGGGATATCACCTTTCACGGGTTTGATCGCGGCGTTGTCTATTTGCATATGCAGGGGGCCTGTGCGGGCTGCCCATCTTCGACGCTGACCTTGAAGATGGGGATCGAAAACCTGCTGCGCCATTACATCCCCGAAGTGTTGGAGGTGCGCCCTGTCGCGGTCTGAAACGCCGCAGATCACGGGGCGATGTTATTGCGGCGCGGTGCGGATTGAGGCCGCCGCGCCAAGCGATGTCACCTATTGCCATTGTGCCGATTGCAGGCGCGTGACCGGCGCGCCGGTCGCGGTTTTTGCAGCCTTTGGCGATGACGAGATCCGTTTTGAGCCGCCCCTTGGGGCGCCGATTTCGGTGACATCAGGTGTGACGCGGTGGTTTTGCCGCGATTGCGGCTCTCCCTTGGCGGGGCGCTATGCGTATTTGCCGGGTCAGACCTATGTTGCGATCGGATTGCTGGATCAGGCGGCAGATTTGCCGCCGCAGATGCATGCCCATGCGGAGGCGCGCCTGCCCTGGTTGGCCTTGCAAGATGATCTGCCAAAGGTTGAGGGCAGCGCGCGAGATGGCTTGAATACCGCCGCCAAGCGCGATTGAAACCGGTTATGGTGCAAACACCCCCTTTGATCCTGTCATTTGACACATCCGCCGCCCATTCTGCGGTGGCTCTGCTGCGCGGGGATCGGGTGTTGGCCCAGGCGCAGGCACCGATGACCAAAGGGCAGGCGGAACGTCTGATGCCCATGGTCGAGGCGGTGCTGGCAGAGGCCGGTTTCACGGTTCAAGCGCTCGACGGAATTGGGGTGGGGGTTGGCCCCGGAAATTTCACCGGGCTGCGCATTGCGGTGTCCGCCGCGCGGGGTTTGGCGCTGGCGCTGCGCCGCCCGGCGATTGGAGTGAGTGGGTTTGAGGCCCTGGCCGAAGGGGCTGAGGGCCCGGCGCTTTGCGTGATCCCGGCCCCGCGCGGGGCGTTTTACGCGCAGGTGCACGGGCTGGGGGATCAGGCCCCTGTGCAGGTGACGGCGGAGGCATCTTTGCGCACGGCCTTGGGCGCGGCGGTAGCGCAAAAACTGCCGATTTTGGCCTGGCCCGATGCCGTGCTGCCCGAGCGTGATTGGGAAGGGTTTGGCCCGCGTATCGTGCCCGTCTATGACCTGCCCGTTGCCATTGGGCGTGTGGCTCTGCGGCGTTTGGATCACCCGCAGCCGCGCCCCGCCCCGCTTTATCTGCGGGCGGCTGATGCCGCGCCGTCGCGGGAGGCGGCCCCGGTGATTTTGCCATGACGCCCGCGCGGATGGCGGCCCTGCACAAGGCCGGGTTTGACGGCGGGCAGGTTTGGTCTGAGGCTGAGATCGATGTGCTTTTGGCGCAGCCAAGCGTTCTTGCGGTGACGGAAGGAGATCAGGGCTTTGCCCTGTTGCGTATCTTGCCGCCCGAGACGGAAATCCTGACGCTGGTGATTGATCCCGCCTGCCAGGGGCAAGGCCATGGCCAGGCCCTTCTAAAGCGCTGTTTGCAGGCGGCGGTGGCGCGCAAGGCGCCTGAGATGTTCTTGGAAGTGCGCGCGACAAACCAAGCCGCGCGGGCGCTTTATGCCTCGGCCGGATTTGCCGAGATCGCGCGGCGGCCCGGCTATTACCGCCTGAGCGATGGCAGCCGCGACGACGCGCTGATTTTGCGCCATTCCGCCGATGCCGAAAAAACCAGCGCTGGGTGATAGGCTTGGCCTAAAGGCGGGTGGTTCCGTTGGGGCATTGAACAGAATCCGGTTGACCCCACCCCGGTGCTTTGCCCTTATTCCCCGCAGGGGATCGTCTGCGATCTTTTCAAGTGTTTCGGGTACGCGCGCATCTCAATCAGCCGCGACCCTGTCCAACCGGGAGTGACACCATGACTTTGACTAAGAAGCTGATGGGCGCCGCGGCTGCCCTTGCCATTTCGGCAACGGGCGCGCTGGCCGATGGGCCTGCCATCATCTTTGACCTGGGCGGTAAGTTCGACCGTTCCTTCAACGAAGCTGCCTTTAACGGCGCGGAGCGTTGGGCCGAGGCCACCGGCGGCACCTATCGTGAGATCGAGCTGCAATCGGACGCGCAGCGCGAACAGGCGATGCGCCGTCTGGCCGAAGCGGGATCAAACCCGATTGTGATGGCGGGCTTTAGCCAAGCCTCGGCCCTGTCGGTTGTGGCGCCGGATTATCCCGACACCACCTTTGTGATCATCGATGGCGTGGTGGATGAACCCAATGTGCGTTCGGTTGTGTTCTCGGAACATGAAGGCTCGTACCTGGTGGGTATGATGGCCGCGATGGCGTCGGAATCCGGGACGGTTGGCTTTGTCGGCGGCATGGATATTCCGCTGATCTCGCGCTTTGCTTGTGGCTATGCTCAGGGCGTGGTTGCGGTGAACCCCGATGCGACCGTGATCGCCAACATGACCGGCACCACGCCGGCGGCCTGGAATGACCCGGTGCGCGGTGGCGAACTGACCCGTGGCCAGATCGCACAAGGTGCGGATGTGGTTTACGCAGCCGCAGGCGGCACCGGCTTGGGTGTTCTGCAAGTGGCCGCTGACGAAGGCATCTTCTCGATCGGTGTGGACAGCAACCAGAACTACCTGCATCCGGGATCGGTACTGACCTCGATGATGAAGCGCGTGGATGTGGCGGTTGAAGACGCCTTCACCTCGGGCACCGATGTGGAAACCGGGTTCTTTGTCTTCGGTCTGGCCGAAGAAGGCGTGGGATACGCGCTGGACGAAAACAACTCGGAAATTGTGAGCCCGGAGATGATCGCGGCTGTGGATGCGGCCAGCGCCAGCATCATCGCGGGCGACATTTCGGTTCATAACTTCACCGAAGACGGCACCTGCCCGGTTCAGATGCAGTAAGGCTCTGATGCGGCGCGCGGGTCTTGACCTGGGCGCTGCAGCCAATGAGACAGAGAAGGGCCGCGCCTGGCAACGGTCGCGGCCCTTCCTCTATCAGTTTCGAGGGAATGCCCGATGACCACGCCGCCCCCCGCCATTGAGCTTAAAGATATCTCCAAAGCCTTTGGGCCGGTGCAAGCCAACAAAGATATCAGCCTGAGCGTTCAGCCCGGCACGATCCACGGGATTGTGGGCGAAAACGGAGCCGGGAAATCGACGCTGATGTCGATCCTTTATGGGTTCTACAAGGCCGATAAGGGCGAGATTTTCATCAACGGCAACCTTACCCCCATACCCGACAGTCAGGCCGCCATTCGCGCGGGCATCGGGATGGTGCACCAGCATTTTAAGCTGGTTGAAAACTTCACCGTGGTCGAAAACGTGATCCTGGGCGCCGAAGACGGGGCCATGTTACAGCCGTCGATTTCCAAAGCGCGGAAATTGCTGACGGAATTGGCGACCGAATATGGGTTGGAGGTGAACCCGGACGCGATCATCGAAGACCTGTCGGTGGGGCATCAGCAGCGCGTCGAAATCCTCAAACAGCTTTATCGCCAAGCCGATATTCTGATCTTGGATGAGCCCACCGGCGTGCTGACGCCGGCCGAGGCCGATCAGCTTTTCCGCATCCTCGAACGGCTCAAGGCCGAGGGAAAGACGATCATTCTGATCACCCATAAGCTGCGCGAGATTATGGAGATCACCGATACCGTCAGCGTCATGCGGCGTGGTGAGATGACCAATACGGTGAAAACCGCCGATACCTCGCCCCCGCAAATCGCCGAAATGATGGTTGGGCGCAAAGTGCTGCTACAAGTGGATAAATCCCCGGCCAATCCAGGCGACATGGTGCTGAGCGTGCAGGATTTGCGCGTGGTCGATGGCGCGGGTGTTGAGCGCCTGAAAGGTATCTCTTTCGATATCCGCAAGGGTGAGATTTTGGGGATCGCTGGGGTGGCGGGCAATGGCCAGACCGAGCTTTTGGAGGTTTTGGGCGGGATGATCCCGGCGCAGGGCGGCAGTGTTACCCTGCACGGGGACGAGATCGACCTGACCGGCAAGCATTCCAACGGCCAGACCCGCCGCGCGCGTGGCATTGGCCATGTGCCCGAAGACCGCCAGACCGAAGGGCTGATCATGCCCTATGAGGCCTGGGAAAACGTGGCCTTTGGCTATCACCATGATCCGAAGTATCAGGCCAATGCGATCCTGATGGACAATGCGGCCATCAAGGCCGATTGCGCCGAAAAGATGGAGCGTTACGACGTGCGCCCGCCCAATCCGCGCCTGCCTGCACGGAACTTCTCGGGCGGGAACCAGCAGAAAATTGTTGTGGCCCGCGAAATGGACCGCGCCCCCGATTTGCTTTTGGTCGGCCAGCCCACGCGCGGCGTTGATATTGGCGCGATCGAGTTCATCCATAATCAAATTCTTGCGCTGCGCGACCAGGGCAAGGCGATCCTGCTGGTCTCGGTCGAACTGGATGAAATCCTGGGCCTGAGTGACCGGATTGCCGTGATGTTTGACGGCAAACTGATGGGCGAACGCCTGCCAGAAGAGACGAATGAAAACGAGTTGGGTCTGCTGATGGCGGGCGTGACCGAAACCAAGGGGGCCGCGTAATGGATAAGATGCCCAAATGGGCCGATGTCATCCTGATCCCTTTGATCAGTGTGGTTCTGGCGTTGATTGTGTCGGGGTTTGTGGTTGCCATCATCGGCGAAAGCCCGTTCCGCGCGATGCAAGTCATGGTGCGGGGCGCGTTTGGTTCGGCCTATGGCTGGGGCTACACGCTTTATTACGCGACAAACTTTATCTTTACCGGGCTGGCGGTCGCGGTCGCGTTTCACGCCAGGCTGTTCAATATCGGTGGCGAAGGCCAGGCGGCCCTGGGCGGTTTGGGCGTGGCGCTGGTGCTGCTGAATTTCGGCTGGCCGCATTGGACCATCGCGCTGTTGGCGGCCGTTTTGGGCTCGGCCCTATTCGGTGCGGCCTGGGCGGCGGTGCCAGCCTATCTGCAGGCCAAGCGGGGCAGCCATATCGTGATCACCACGATCATGTTCAACTTTATCGCCTCGGCCTTGTTGGTTTATCTGCTGGTCAATGTGTTCCGCGTGCCGGGGTCGATGGCGCCCGAAACTGCCCGTTTTGCCGAAACCATGCATGTGCCCAACGCGGCTGATTTCGCGGGCTTTCTGGGCTTTCGTGGCTCCACACCCCTGAACATCGCGTTTTTTGTGGCGCTTCTGGCCTGTGTCGCGGTTTGGGTTCTGATTTGGCGCACCCGGCTGGGGTATGAAATTCGCGCCCTGGGGCATTCGGAAACGGCGGCTGTCTATGCCGGGATCAACCCGACTAAGATCATCATGATCACCATGCTGCTGTCGGGTGGCCTTGCGGGCATGATGGCGATCAACGTCGTGATGGGCGAGGCCGAACGGCTGGTGCTGGATTTCGTCGAAGGCGCCGGGTTTGTTGGCATCGCCGTCGCGCTCATGGGGCGCTCGCACCCGGTGGGTGTGGTATTGGCGGCGCTTTTGTTCGGGGCGCTTTACCAGGGCGGGGCCGAGTTGCAGTTCGAGATGCCCGCGATCAGCCGCGAGATGGTGGTGGTGATCCAGGCCCTGGTGATCCTGTTCACCGGCGCGCTCGACAACATGGTGCGGATGCCGATGGAAAGCATCTTTCTGTCGCTGAAGCGCCGCCGCGACGCTGCGGCCCAGAACACGGCGGCGGAGTAGGTCATGGATGTTCTACTGCCCTACCTGCCCGCCTTTGCCATTGCTTATGGCATCCTGCTTGTCGGTGCGTCCTCGCCGGGGCCGGCGGTTGCCATGCTGATGGGCCTATCGCTGGGCCAAGGCCGCCGCGCGGCACTGATCACTTGCGTTGGGATCGCCACCGGCAGTGCCACGATCAACCTGATCACGCTGCTTGGGGTGGGCCTGCTGCTGTCGCAGCTGGCCTGGGCGATGATGGCGCTGAAGCTGATCGGGTCGGCTTATCTGGCCTATCTGGCCTTTGGCGCGTTCAAAAAGGCGCTGAACCCGCCGCAGATTGCCGCCCAAACCGTGGACGAACAACCGATCTGGAACCTGTTTGTCAAAGGCTATTTGCTGCAAGTGACCAACCCCAAAGCCATCGCGTTTTGGCTGGCCATTGCAGCCGTGGGCGCAACCCAGGGCGCGCCGCTGGCCGTTGTGGCCTTGTTCGTGGCCGGGGCTTTTGTGATTTCCTTTGGCTGCCACGCCGCCTGGGCGCTGCTGCTGTCTGCCTCGCCCGTGCGGGCCGCTTACCAACATGCACGGTCATGGATCGAAGGCGCGCTGGGCGCGTTCTTTGCCTTTGCCGCTGTCAAACTTGCCGTTTCGAGGATCTGAGCCATGGATTTTCTGACCGTCCTTCAAATCCTCGACTCCACCGTGCGACTGGCCACGCCGCTTTTGCTGGCCTGTCTGGCGGGGCTTTATTCGGAACGCGCGGGGATTTTCGACATCGGGCTTGAGGGCAAGATGCTGGCCGCCGCATTCTTTTCGGCTGCGGTCGCCTTTACCAGCGGGTCGGTCTGGATTGGCCTGATGGCGGGGATCGCGGCCTCGATGGCTTTGTCGGGCTTGCATGGCGCGGCGTCGATCACCTTCCGGGGCAATCAGTTGATCTCGGGCGTGGCGATCAACTTCTTGGCGGCGGGATTAACCGTCGTGATCGCGCAGACCTGGTTCAGCCAGGGCGGGCGCACACCGGCCCTGTCCGGCCCGGCGCGGTTTGAAAACATCACGCTTCCAGGCGCAGAATCGACCATTCGGGGTATCCAAGGCCAGGGGCCCTTGGGGCAGATCTATTCCGAGTTGATTTCGGGCCATTCGATCATCGTCTACCTCGCGCTACTAATCGTGCCGATCACGTGGTGGGTTCTGTTCCGCACGCGGTTCGGCCTGCGCCTGCGCGCCGTGGGTGAAAACCCGGCGGCCGTGGATACGGCGGGCGTGTCGGTAGTGGGCCTGCGCTATGCGGCGGTGATGATCTGCGGCGTGCTTTGCGGCTTGGCCGGGGCCTATCTGGCCACCGGTCTGTCGGCGGGCTTTGTGAAGGATATGAGCGCCGGGCGCGGCTTTATCGCGCTGGCGGCGCTGATCTTTGCGAAATGGCGGCCGTGGTATGCGCTGTCGGCCTGTTTGCTGTTCGGCCTGTTCGATGCGGTTGGCAACCGGTTCCAGAACATCCAATTGGGTGAGTTTGTGGTGCCGGTCCAATTCATGCAGGCGCTGCCTTACATCCTGGTTGTGGTGGTCTTGGCGGGTCTGGTCGGTAAGGCCATTCCGCCACGCGCAGGGGGCGAGCCCTATGTCAAAGAACGCTGAGGCGCTGGCCGAAGTCATCCGCGCCAAAGCGGGGGATGCCGCCCCGGCGTACGGCTTGGTCCTGGGCTCGGGCCTGGGCCATTTGGCCGAAGCGGTGGAGGGCGTGGCGATCGACTATGGCGATTTGCCGGGCTTTCCCCACGCAGGCGTGTCGGGCCACAATCCAAAGCTGGTGATTGGCGATCTGGAAGGCGTGCGTGTGGCCGTGTTTGGCGGGCGGGCGCATTACTACGAAAGCGGGCGGGGTGACGCGATGCGCCTGCCGCTGGAGGTGCTCAAGGCGCTGGGTGGTGAGCGGTTGATCCTGACCAATGCGGCCGGATCGATGCACCCGGAGATCAATCCGGGCGATCTGATGATGTTGAACGATCACATCAACTTTTCCGGCCTCAACCCGCTGATCGGAGAAAAGACCGATGCGCGCTTTGTGCCCATGACCGAACCCTATGACCCTGGCATCTGTGCCGCCCTGCGCCGGGCGGCCGAGGCTGAGGATGTCGTGCTCGCCGAAGGGGTTTATGCCTGGTATTCCGGCCCATCTTTCGAGACCAAGGCCGAAATTCGCGCGATCCGTATGTTGGGGGCCGACGCGGTGGGTATGTCCACCGTGCCCGAGGTCATCCTGGCCCGTTTCTTGGGCCTCAAGGTGGCGGCGATTTCGACCGTCACCAACAAGGCCGCCGGGCTGTCGGACGAAAACATCAGCCATGAACACACCAAGGCCATGGCCCCGCTGGGTGCCGCCAAGTTGGAACGGATTTTGCGGCGGATGCTGCGGGACGGGTAAACGCGTTTGCAGACCACCTTCGAGATTGACACCCACGGCCCCGGTCTGACCGAGTTCACGGCCCAAGTTGCGGGGTGGCTGTGCGGGCAGGGCGATGGGCTGTTGACGCTGATGATCCGCCATACCTCGGCCAGCCTTTTGATCCAGGAAAACGCCGATCCCGAGGTTCAGACCGATCTGACCGCGTTTTTTGATCGGTTGGTGCCGCCGACCACCGATCCCTCGATGGCCTATCTGACTCATACCTATGAAGGCCCCGACGATATGCCCGCCCATATCAAATCGGCGCTTTTGCCCGTTTCGCTGCAAATCCCGGTCCAGCGCGGGGTGATGCGGCTGGGCACCTGGCAGGGGATTTACCTGGTTGAACACCGCACGCGGCCCCATCGTCGCAGCGTTGCCGCGCTTTTCCAGCCCAGCCACTGAACCGCATCATCTTGGGGCGGCAATCTCCCCCTACCCAATCTTTATGCGCTGCCCTATAGTGCCTGTGGATAAGCGGGCATTAGACCCAAGGCACGAGGCATCGGCGGTTTGCAGAGACCGCCACTGGGACAAAAGGGGGACGGGAATGCGCTGCCCGTTTTGTGGAAATGTCGATACGCAGGTGAAGGATTCACGCCCTGCGGAGGATCATGTGGCCATTCGCCGCCGCCGGTTTTGCCCGGCCTGTGGCGGGCGCTTTACCACCTATGAACGGGTGCAGCTGCGCGATCTGGTGGTGATCAAATCGACCGGAAAACGCGAAGATTTCGACCGGGATAAGCTGGAACGCTCGGTGCGCATCTCGATGCAGAAACGCCCCGTGGAGCCCGAACGGATCGATCAAATGATCTCGGGCATTGTGCGGCGTTTGGAAAGCATGGGCGAAACCGACATCCAGTCGAAAATGATCGGTGAGATCGTGATGGAGCGTTTGGCCGCCATCGATACCGTGGCCTATGTGCGCTTTGCCAGCGTTTATAAGAATTTCCAGGCCGAGGGCGATTTCGAGGATTTCCTGAAGGAACTGGCCCCGCCAACGCCCCGGCCCGAAGACTAAGCCCATGGCAGACGCCGCCGACCTGCGTTGGATGCGCCTGGCCATCCAATTGGGTGCGCGTGGGCAGGGCCGCGCTTGGCCCAATCCGGCGGTTGGCTGCGTTTTGGTCAAGGATGGGCGCGTCGTTGGGCGCGGTTGGACCCAGCCCGGCGGCAGACCCCATGCCGAACCTGTGGCGCTGGCCCAAGCCGGTGATGCAGCGCGGGGGGCCACGGCCTATGTCAGCCTTGAACCTTGCGCCCATCATGGCAAAACGCCGCCCTGTGCCGATGCCCTAATCCAGGCCGGTGTTGCGCGTGTGGTCGCGGCGTTGCGTGACCCTGATCCGCGCACCGATGGCGGCGGCTTGGCACGGTTGGAAGCCGCTGGTATCGCAACCGAGGTTGGCGTTTTGCAGCAGGAGGCGGCGCAGAGCCATCGCGGGTTTCTGACTCGTGTCGCGGCGGGCCGTCCGGCACTGACGCTTAAACTGGCGGCTTCGGTTGACGGGCGCATCGCCACGGCGACCGGGGAAAGCCAGTGGATCACCGGGCCCGAAGCACGGCGCGCCGTCCACGGGATGCGGGCGCGCCACGACGCGGTGATGGTTGGCGGCGGCACTGCGCGGGCCGATGACCCCAGCCTGACGGTTCGGGATTTGGGCGTGTCGCATCAGCCGGTGCGGGTGGTCCTATCGCGCCGCCTGGATTTGCCGAAAGACAGCCAATTGATGCGCAGCGCGCGGGAGGTGCCGGTTTGGCTGTGCCATGGCGCGGATGCGAGTGCCGCAGCGACGGCGAGGTGGGAGGCAGCCGGCGCCACCTTGCTGCCTGTTGCCACCGGTCCGGGCGGTCAATTGGATTTGGCCGCAGTGCTGCAAACCCTGGGCGATCAGGGCCTTACGCGCGTGTTCTGCGAAGGCGGCGGGGCGGTCGCGGCGGGGCTTTTGGCGGCTGATTTGGTGGATGAACTGGCCGCTTTTAGTGCGGGCCTGGCCCTGGGGGCGGAAGGCACGCCCGCTTTGGGGGCGATGGGTGTTGCCGCTTTGGCCGAGGCACCCCGCTTTGCCCTGTCGGAGGTACGGGCAGTTGGCCCGGATATCTTGGCGATCTGGCAAAGGTCTTTGGGTTAGCGCCGCCAGATCCAGCTTTGCCCCGCGAACCAGCCTTGCAGCTTGGCCAGGATGCGCAGGCTGGGTTTGGGGGCTAACCCCTCGCCCGTCACCAAACGCTCAACCGCAAGTTCAACGGGGCAAGGCAGGTCGGTTTTGGGGTCGTGATAGCGGGGGTAGGCGATCAGGGCCGCATGGACCAAGGCGGCCAGGCTGGGTCGCGCTTTGCGCCAGGGCGGCGGTGCGCCCAGGTCTTTGGTCAGCCCCCACCCGGCATAAAACGGCGCGCCGAGCGTCGTGACATCAACGCCGCGCAAGAGCGCCTCGAACCCCAGGCCCGAGGTGATGGTCACAACCCGGTCGACGTGCTTGAGCAGCTGCGCCGGGTCGCCCCGTTCCACAACAAGATCGGCCAGTTCTGCGAGCACCTCGGGCGCGACCGCGCCGTCGCGCAGCCCCGCGATCACATCGGGATGGGGTTTGTAGATCACATAGCCATCGGGATGCAGGCGCCGCGCGGTGCGCAACAGCTCATCATTGCGGCGGATATCGCACGCGCCGAAGCGGATGGAGGCGTCATCTTCCACCTGACCGGGCACCAGGATGATCGGGCGATCCTTGGGAAGATCGGGCAGGGCTACGGGATGGGTCAGATTGTATTTGGTCACACCGTCCGCTGTTAGCCGGTCGATCAGCTTTTCGGCGCGCAGCAGGCGCGGTTTGGCCCAGGTGGCGCAATCGGCAATCAGCCGGTCCAGGTCGCTTTCGCGTGTGGCGTCGTAATAGATGCCCCGCCCATCGCGCATCAGCGACAAGGGCGGGATGAGGTCCGCCCCCAGGCCGCGCGACCGCAGCAGCCCATCTTCGATCCGGTAAAGGGCGCGGCCTTGATCGGCCGCTTGGGCGCGCAGATCGTCGGTTTCCTGGCCCGCCCAGACCATAGCGGGGCTATCGGGTTGAGGCTGGGCCGCTAGCGTGTCGGCAAATCGCAGCTTGGGACCAAAGATCGCCTTTAGATGCCCCTTTTTCCAACTGCGCATGCCAAGCGCGACATAGCCGTGCCGGTCTTCGCGCCAGGCACGGGCCTGCGCCTCGAGCGTGCCAAGCACATCCTCCAACCGGCCAAGTTGGTCGCGATAGGGATCGTACCAGGTCGGGTAGAGGATCAAGGCCGCCGCCGCCAGTTGCGCCCGCGTCAGCACACGGTGCCGCCGCGACGGGGGTGGGCGGCGGTCATCGGTCAGGCCCCAACCGGCGTAGAAGGGCAGGCCGAATGTCACCGGCTTGTGGCCCGCCAAAATCGCCTCGAACCCCAATTGGCTGGTCACGGTATAGACCGCGCGCGCCCCTTCGAAGAGGAGCCAGGGGGAAATTGCGCTGTCGATCAGAGTGACATTCGGGGGAAGCTGATCGGGCGCGAAATGCCCGCCGCGATGCCCATCGCGGGTTTCGGGATGGGTTTTGATCACGATTTCTGCGCCCGGATGATCCTCCTGCGCCCAGGCCAGCATTTCGCCAAAGCTGCTGGCATTGGCCCCGCCCAGGCGGATCGAGGCGTCGCCCTTGGTTTGGTCAATCAGCAGCACATACCCCGGCGCCGGGGGCGCAAGATCGATGTCGGTTGCGGCGTATTTTGTAAGGTGGCCCTGCTGAAGCCGGGCGATGGCGTCGCGCGCGCGATCCAAAAGGGCGGTGTTGTCCAGCGGATGTTCGGCCAGCAAGCGTTCGAGGTCTGAGGGGCGGGAGGCATCGAAATACATGCCCTGCCGGTCGATCACCAAACCAAGCGGCGGCTCGCCCGAACGTCCGGGATGGAGCGAGCGCAGGAACGCATCTTCGACCCGGATCAGATTTGCCCCGGTCGCTTCAGCCACCGCCTCACCCCGTGGGGCATAGGGGGAATGGCCCCAGACCAGCACGTCATCCTCAGGGCCTGGTTTGCCCAGTTTCAGGTCATAGCCCGAAAGCTGTAGAATCCGCCGGACGCGGGCGTTGGTCAGGAAGCCCGCGTTGAAATGATAGCCGCGCCTGCGGGCCTGGCCTGTGCCGGGCCGGATGTCGCCCGGCACGTCCATGACGTTAGTTGCCGAGCGGATTGGTAAAGGTCGTGGCGGCCCCAAGGGTACCGGTCAGCGCGCTGATGGCGTTGTTGAACTGCGTGATCGGGGCGGCGGTGACATAAACCGTGTCTTCGTCGCGGATCACGAAATCCCGCGCTTCGAACATGCCGGTGGGCGCGGTCAGATCAAGCACATAGATGATGCGCTGTGGCCCGATCAGGTCGGTGCGACCCAGGACAGATTGCGAAATTTCCTCGGCCTCATTGCGCAGCACGAAGACGCCCGTGGGATCGGCCAGAGTTGGGTTCAAACCGCCGACCGAAGCGATGGCTTCGATGGCTGAAATCACTTGGCTGTCAAAGGGCACAATCGTTTGGTTGCCCGTGGCGCCGAGGGCGGTGAAGCTGCGACCATCCTGTTCGACAAAGACCCGGTCGCCACCGCGCAGGGCGATATCGACGCGGGGATCACGGTAGATATCTTCGTACCAGACGGTGCCGCTATGGCCGCCGCGCACAACCGTTACCTGGGCAATATCATCTTCGCCCGCGATGCCGCCGGCGGCGGCGAGCATGCCCGAAAGGCGGCGGGTGGGGCGCTGGATCGGATACACCCCTTCGGAGTTCACGCCGCCGGCCACCGTGACGGTGGAGCCGTCACCGGCCTCACGCCGAACAATGACCTGGGGGTCGGGGGTTTGTTCGTCGAGGTTGCGGGTGATGATCTCGCGCAGCGCTTCGGGTGTGTTGCCCGCCGCACGGATGCGGCCCGCGTAAGGAATAAAGATGAACCCGGCGCTGTCGACCTGCACGCTGTCGATGACCGAGGCCGACGCCCCCTGACCGGCCAAAAGCCCGTCGGTGACGTTTTCGTAAACCTCAAGCGACAGGATATCGCCGGGGCGGATCACTTCGGTATTCGAGACACCGGCATTCAAGAGCCCATCGGGGAAACCCAGGGCAGGCACCACGGCGGTTGCGGCGGTCACGCGTTGATTGACCTCGACCACGAACGCATCGCCTTCGCGTTGGACAGAGCCTGCGAATAATTCATTGCGTGTCGGCCCCGAGCGCGGGAGCAGCGCACAGGCCGTCAGGGCCGTGCACACGACAAAAAGCGCAGCAATACGCGCGCTGCGGGATGCCAGCGATGTCACGGAATGGCTCCTTATTGCCAGAACTGCCTCAGTTTATTTTTTTGCCACATTAGTCTGTTTTGCCTTTTCGCGCTAGTGCCCTGTCATTTCACCACTTGTAGGTGTTGCCGGGGGGCCGGGCGGCCCGCGTTCAGCGCATCATACGGGTCTTCGGGGCTGAGCATCATATCAACCACCTGGCGCAGCAATTGCCGACGCCCGCGGGCGGAATAGAAGCTGCCCGAGATTTGCGAGGTTTCCAGCAAATAGTGCCGATAGGCGCGATAGGCGCGGCTGTCGGGGCGGGTTGGGTTGGCGAAGAATGCCTCTAGCGGTTGGGTCGAGACAAATTCGGGCTTGAGATAGACCGATTGGCCGAAAGCTTTGAGGGGCAAGCCGCGCCAAAGCGCCTGCTGCGCGGCGGTGGAGTTCACCGTGACGGCTGAGCGGGCATCGTTCAAAAGCCGGGCAAGTTTGCCGCCGCGCACGTAATGCACCCGGTCGGCCACGCCATGGCCTGCGGCGATGCGGCGGATATCACGGCGGATCGGTGCGCGCCCGTCTTCCAGCGGATGGGCTTTGAAGACCAGGTGGTGATGGGCGGGCGCGCCCTTGGCGAAGCCTGCGATCACCGTATCCAGGAAATCGGCCATGGTGTCGAACGGGCCGTGATCGCGGAAGCTGGCGTCATGTTCCAATTGCAAAAGCGCCAGGTGATACGGAAAGCCGCCGGTTTTAATCCGATAGGTCGCCTGCACCCGATCCATCCAATGGAACGGCATCAGCGCCAGGCGGCGCAGGTATAGCTGAAATTCCTGACTGACGGTCAGCGCGCGATGCGGGCGAAAATTGGCATAGGCGCGGTTCCGCAAAAACAAATGGAAATGATAGGCCATGCCGTAAAACACGTGCTGGCGCATATCCCCCCATTTGGCGGGCGCATCGGGCAGATCGAGGTCGAGCGCTTTCAGCGCCTCTTGCATTTGCGGCACCGACATATCGGTGATGCGCGAATTGCCATTGGCGCCGCCGCGTTCATAGGTGACCCAATAGGGGCGCAAATACCCTTCTTCAAAGACATGCACGGTCAGGCCACGGGCTTTGGCGGCCGCAATCGCCGTGGCATGGATGGGCCGTGTATCGCCGTAAAGCACCAGGTCGGTGACGCCCTTGGCGTCCAGCAGATCGGCGATGCGGTCGGGCCAGCTATCGTAGCTGTCTTTGAAGGGGATATAGCTGCGGTGTTTGGGCCAAAACACCTCATCCCCTTTGTTGAAGCCGACGCGCCAAACCGTGCTGCCCGCGGCCTCGAGCATGCCGCCCAAACGCCCGAAAAGGGGGCCGTGGGGGCCTTGGAGGAAAAGAAACACGCGTGTGGCGTGATGCGGGGCCATAGGATGCTCGGGTTTGTTTGGTTGCGTAGGATTAGCCGATTTTTCTTAAGAAACCATAGGCTCGGGACCATATCAGGGCGTGATTGCGGTTGATCTGTGGCCGTTGAGACTCGGCTGGTCTTGCGGGCGCTTTGGTGCCGTGGTCATGTAGGGCCGATCAATGGAGAGCGTGGCATGTTCACAGGCATCATCACCGATATCGGCACCCTGCGCGCGGTTGAGGCGCGCGGTGATCTGAAAGCGCGGATCGGCACCAGTTATGACACCGGCGGGATCGAAATTGGGGCGTCGATTGCCTGTGACGGTGTGTGTCTGACCGTGACGGCCTTGGGTGAGGATTGGTTCGAGGTCGACATCTCAGCGGAAACCGTATCGAAAACCAGCATCGGCGTGCAGGGCTGGCCCGAAGGGCATCGGATCAATCTGGAACGTGCACTGCGCGTGGGTGATGAGCTGGGCGGGCATATCGTGTCGGGCCATGTCGATGGCATCGCGCGGATCGTCGCGATGGATGACGAAGGGGATTCGACGCGGGTAACCTTTGAAGCGCCGGTGGAGCTGGCGCGGTTTATCGCGCCCAAGGGCTCGGTGGCGCTCAACGGCACGTCGCTGACCGTGAATGAGGTGGACGGCGCGCGATTTGGGGTGAACTTTATTCCGCACACCAAAGAGATGACGACCTGGGGTGCGGCGGCGGTCGGGGATGCTGTGAACCTGGAGATCGACACCATGGCGCGCTATGTGGCGCGGCTGCGCGACTTTGATCCGACGTGAAACCGGTTGTGATCCGGTCGATCAACGATGCCGAGGCGCAGCGCTGCGTCGATATTGTGCAAACTGGCGCGCTGTTTTCCTGGGTCGAATGCCGGCGTGATCCTGAGGATGCCCATGGTTGGCGCAGGTTGACCCCGCCATTTGGCGCGTTTGAAAGCTTGCAGGACGCTTTGGCCGATGCACGGGCGCAGATCGGCTGGTTGGATGGCTAAGGGGGCAGCCCGCGCCGCAAGCCGCCCTGGCGGGCAGCCCTTGGCGCGGGCTTGGGCGCAAATCGGTGCGGTTTGGGCCTATTGGGCCAGTGATGGAATGCGTATTTTGGGAAAGATGAAGGAGCGGGCGATTGGCCGGATTGGGACATAACGGGGGCCCGTCGATCGAGGCGGGCTTTGGATTTCGCAAACATGCCTGGGGCAAAGCGCGCAAAGCTTTGCTGCCGCAATTGCCCCTGGAGGTGGTGCGCGTGCGCGTGGCGCGGGCGAAGCGCTTGGGGCTGCCCTATCAGACCTATGCGACGATCCGGGCGACCTCGGGCCGGGATATCGTGGCGTTTTTGTTTTCTGGGAACGCGTTGGAGATGACGCCGCGCCGCGTGACGGTGCCCGGCGCGGTGTCGGATCGGCTGATCCGGCTGGACGGTGCGGCGGCGCGCTTGGCCGCGATCTATGCCCCGGCAAATCCCGAGGCGGCTTTGGCGGCAAATGCCGGGGCGCTTGACGCGGCTTTGACCGCGCCGGATTTGATGACCAGCTGGGGCGAGATGCGCGCCCGGCTGCGCGGCTTTGCGCAAGATCAGCGCTTGCCCACCGACGGCATCGTTTTGGTATCGGCCACCGCGGTGGAGCGGGAATGGTGCGGAGCGGCGGGTTTGGCGGGTTTGATCCCAGCAGAGCGCTTTTTTGAAGCCGGTTCCGGGCAAAGTGCGTAACGGCACGGGGTTTGTGCGCCCCCAAGCTCTGGCCAGCGCTGGCGGCATGCTCTATCTGCGGCAAGCAACGGCAAAGGATGCGCGCGATGACGCAATTGTTTGAAGACCCCGGCCCCGTTGAACGGGAATGGAGCGATGCGATCTCTTCGATCGAGGAGATCATCGAAGATGCCCAGAACGGGCGCATGTTCATTTTGGTCGACCATGAAGACCGCGAGAATGAAGGTGATTTGGTGATCCCGGCGCAATGGGCGACGCCCGATGCGATCAACTTCATGGCGACCCATGGGCGCGGGCTGATCTGCCTGTCGATGACGGGCGCGCGGATCGAGGATTTGGGGCTGCAATTGATGTCGACGAATAACTCGTCGCGTCATGAGACAGCCTTTACCATTTCGATTGAGGCGCGTGAGGGCGTCACCACCGGGATTTCGGCCGCTGATCGTGCGCGCACCGTGCAGGTCGCCATCGATGCCTCGAAAGGGGCGGCGGATATTGCGACGCCGGGCCATGTGTTTCCGCTGCGTGCGCGCGATGGCGGTGTGCTGGTGCGCGCGGGCCATACCGAAGCGGCGGTCGATATCTCACGACTGGCGGGGCTGAACCCCTCGGGCGTGATTTGTGAGATCATGAACGAAGACGGGTCGATGGCGCGCTTGCCGGACCTGATCGCCTTTGCCCAGCGCCATAATCTGAAGATTGGAACGATCAGCGATCTGATCTCTTATCGGCGCCGTCACGACAACCTGGTGAAAGTGCGCCAGGAAGATACCATTCAAAGCGAGTTTGGCGGTGAGTGGACTCTGCGGATTTACACCGATGAGACCCAAGGCGCCGAACATATCGTGCTGATCAAAGGCGATGTCACCACGCCCGAGCCGGTTTTGGTGCGGATGCATGCGATGGACCCGCTTTTGGATGTGGTCGGCACCGGTCCCGAGGGGCGCGCGGGTGAGTTCGGCGACGCGATGAAGCTGATCGCCGAGGAAGGGCGCGGTGTGTTGGTGTTGCTGCGCGATTTAACCATGAAGCTGGCCTTGGCTGATGAGGTGTCGCCCCAGACTTTGCGGCAATACGGGCTGGGGGCGCAGATCCTCAGCTCGGTCGGGGTGAGTGAGATGGTGCTTCTGACCAACTCGCCCAAGCCCAAGGTTGTGGGGCTGGATGCCTATGGGTTGTCGATTGTCGGCACCCGCAAAATCTCGGAGCTTGGGTGATGGCGGGGCATTCCGATAACGACCTGGGCCTGCCGAGCTTTGACAAACCGGTGAAGGTGGCGATTGTCATCGCACCCTACTACACCGCGATCTCCGAGGCACAGTTGGCGGCGGCGCGCGGCGTCTTGGACCGGGCTGGTGTGGCGCATGAAACCATCGAAGTGCCGGGCAGCCTGGAGGTGCCGACCGCGATTGGGATCGCGCATCGGATGTCGAATTTCGATGGGTTTGTGGCCCTTGGCTGTGTGATCCGGGGCGCGACCAGCCATTATGACGTGGTGGTCAATGAAAGCTCGCGCGCGCTGACGCTGCTGGGGATGCAGGGTGTGTGCATCGGCAATGGCATCATCACCGTGGAAAACCGCGCCCAGGCCGAAGAGCGGGCCGATGGTGCGCGGTTAAACACCGCCGGTGGCGCGGCCGAGGCGGCCTTGCACCTGATTGCGTTGACGCGGCGCTTCGGCGCGCCTAAAGGCGGCATCGGTTTTAAACCCCGCGCCGATGTGATCGAGGTTGCGGATGGCAGCGAAGGACCGACCACCGCATGAGCGAGCCGCGCCCTAAAGGGCCCACCAAAGACGAAAAGCGCCAGATGCGCTCGGCCGCGCGGCTTTATGCCGTGCAGGCGCTGTTTCAGATGGAAGCCGCAGGTCAGGCCCTGGATGCTGTGCGGGCGGAGTTCGAGACGCACCGCTTTGGCGCCGTCTATGACGGGGATGAGATGGCCGAGGGTGATGTGGACCTGTTCCGCAAGACGCTGGAGGATGCGGTCGCGCGTCAGGCCAAGATTGACCAGATGACCGACCGCGCGCTGGTGGCGAAGTGGCCGATCGACCGGATTGATCCGACCTTGCGCGCGCTGTTTCGGGCGGCGGGCGCAGAACTGGTCGAGGCCGATACCCCGCCCAAGGTGGTTATCACCGAATATGTCGATGTGGCGCGCGCCTTTTTCCCCGAGGGGCGCGAGCCGAAATTCGTGAACGCGGTGCTGGATCACATGGCGCATGAGGCGCGGCCCGAGGCGTTTTCGTGACACTTGAGACCGATGCCGCGCGATATCGCGCGGCGTTGGCAGCGGCGTCGGCGCAAAGCGGTGCCAGTGACGCGGCCCATGATCTTGGCCATGTCGACCGCGTGTGGCGCAACGCCCAAACCATCGCGGCAACGGAAGAACCGGTCGATTGGGCGGTTCTGGCAGCGGCGGTTTGGTTCCATGATGTTGTCAGCTTGCCAAAGGATGCGCCGAACCGGGCGGAGGCCAGCCGCCTATCCGCCGATTGGGCGCGGGATTGGTTGAGCGCGGAGGCGTTCGATCGGGACCGGTTAGAGCCGGTGCATCATGCCATTCTGGCGCATTCCTTTTCGGCGGGCGTGCCGCCCCAAACACACGAGGCTTGTATTCTGCGCGACGCGGACCGGTTGGATGCGCTGGGCGCGGTTGGTTTGGCGCGGGTTTTTGCGGTGTCGGGCGCGTTAGACCGGGCCCTGTTTGACAGTGACGACCCGTTTGCCCGGGACCGCCCGCTTGCCGAGGGGGTGTTCGCGGTGGATCATTTCTTCACCAAGCTGTTGCGGCTGGAGGCGGAGATGCTGACCGATACCGGCAAGACATTGGCCCGCGAGCGGACGGATCGGTTGCGCCGCTACCTTACCTGGCTTGCTGAAGAAACTGGCGTCGCGCCGCCGGATTAGGCGAAGGCCCGCGCGACCCGCGCCCTGGCGTCGCAGTGCCTTGCCGCTGGGGCGCGAAGGGCTAAGGTTAACGTCAAGCAATCAAGCGAGTTCGACCTATGCCCGACCATATCCGCCTGATCCTGCGGCACGCGTTTTACGGCTTTCTCATCGCCTGCGGCTTTGTGGGGATGCTGCTTTATTTCAACGTGGCCAATCTTTGGCATCTGGTCACGCACACCGCCGAAGGGCCGATCGCGGTTTTGATACTGATTGTGTTTTGCACCATCACCTTTGGATCGGTGCAGATCGGCTATAAGATCATGACCATGGGCGAAGAGGATGATGATGACAAAGGCGGCAAGCGGGATGCGCTGCCTTTGGCCGATCCGATCCCGGTGCCAATCCGGGCCAATGCGCGGCGCGGCTGAATCCAGGTTTTAAATCAGCAATCTTGCGCGGCCCCAGGGCCGCGTTTTGCGCTTAGGGGGGTGGGGTGACGGGACCGCGGACAGCCGTGGAGGCGTTCATTCCCGAGGACCTGTAAATACAGGTGGGCGCCAGGTAACCGGACCACGATCCGGGCAGAGCCAGCTCCCTCGGAATTGCTTAAGGCCACCGGAATTTTACCACAGTCACGCGCAGCGCAGTGCCCGTCGCGCACACACATAGGGGCGGGGAGCGGATC
Source organism: Paracoccaceae bacterium (assembly GCA_965229695.1). Taxonomy (GTDB): domain Bacteria; phylum Pseudomonadota; class Alphaproteobacteria; order Rhodobacterales; family Rhodobacteraceae; genus JANSYL01. The sequence goes on along the minus strand of OZ245921.1, from coordinate 913,618 downwards.
GGGCAAGGGCGGGCGGCGCTTGCTTTTGTTCTTGTAATGTTCCAATTTGGCGCAATGTCCGATTCCAGCCTGGCCCCAAATCCCGCCTTAGCGCCTGGTCAGCTTTTGGCCCGTGGCGTGTGCCGACATCTGCGCAGCCATGATTTCGTGACGTTGGAGGAATTTACGCCAGAACGCGGCAAACGCCTGGATGTCATGGCCCTTGGCCCAAAGGGAGAGCTTTGGGTGGTGGAGTGCAAATCTTCGCGCGTGGATTTCACCTCGGACGCGAAATGGGAGGGGTATCTGGAATGGGGGGATCGGTATTTCTGGGCGGTGGATGAGGATTTTCCCACCGATTTATTGCCGCCGGAAACCGGACTGATCATTGCCGATGCTTATGATGCCGAGATTTTGCGCGTTGGCCCCGAGACCAAGCTTGCCGGGGCGCGTCGCAAGGCGGTGACGCAGAAATTCGCGCGCCACGCGGCGATGCGATTGCAAGGGCTGCGAGACCCCGGTGCGGTGTTCTGATCGGGGCCTAGCGCTTTTTGGTCATTTTGCGGGCGGCGGCGGCGGCGGCCTGCAATTCTTCGGCGATGGCCTCGGCCTCTTCCGGGTCGAAATCCATTGGCAGATCGATGCCATCCCCTTCGACAAAAATCCGGACCATGCCATGGGTGGTCGGACCAATCTGCAAATTCGCTGTCACGTCGCTTTCGCTGTTGATGCCCATGCTGGTTTGGCCTTGTTCCATCGAAGTCTTGCTTAAAGCGGATGCGGTAATGGGTTGCATTTCAGCAAGCAAGGGTCAAATACTTGCCAAAAGCAAGCATTGAGTCGCCCCATGGATGCCATTGATCGCATACGCGCCTTCAACCGGGCCAATTTGCGCCGGATCGGTCATGTCGAGGCGGGGTTTGTCGCGGTGGGCGTGACGACGCCCGAGGCGCGGGTTTTGGTCGAGCTAGAAGCCAATCCCGGCTGGACCACCCGCAGACTGTCTGACGCGCTTGGGCTGAATGAAGGGTATCTGAGCCGGATCATTTCGAGCCTGGTGTCACGTGGCTGGATCAGCCGCGCGGTGTCGCTGCAAGATAAACGCGTGCGCAGCCTGGATTTGACCCAAGCGGGCAGGGGAAAATGCGCGGAGATCAAAACCGCTTCACGCGCGGCGGTGTCGGGCTGGTTCGACGATGGCGCAACGGCCAGCCGTGTTGCCGATCATCTGGAGGCGGCAGAGGCCGGGCTATCGGGCCGCATGGCCACCGCGGATGTGGTGTTGGGCCCACTGGCGCCGGGCGATCTTGGTTGGCTGACCGAGCAGCACGCGCTGCATTACGCCCAGAGCGACGGGTTTGATTCGAGTTTCGAAGTGTTGGTCGCGCGCATCCTGGCGGATTTTGTTGAGACCCATGACCCGAACCGCGAGCGTGCTTGGATCGCGCGGCGGGGCGGCCAGCGTTTGGGCTCGATCTTTTGCGTGCAGGGGCCGGAGCCAGATGTGGCCAAGCTGCGCCTGTTTTTCCTGCTGCCAGAGGCGCGCGGGCTGGGGCTTGGAAAGCGGCTTTTGCAGACCTGCATCGGGTTCGCGCGTTCGCGCGACTATCGGCGGCTGGTTTTATGGACCCATGAAAGCCACCGCGCTGCTTGCGCATTGTATGAAAAGGCCGGATTTACCTGTGATGGGTCGAAGCCTGTCACGTCCTTCGGGGTCGATCTGGTCGAGCAGCATTGGAGTATCGATCTGACCCGCTAACGCCCTTGCATTCGCGGGCGGGCTTGCGTATTCCGCCTGCCAGTGCCGCCTTAGCTCAGTTGGTTAGAGCGCTGGATTGTGGATCCAGAGGTCCCCCGTTCAAGCCGGGGAGGCGGTACCACCCTTCCATGACGAGGTTCTTGATTTGCAGCGCTGCGCTTGGAGCACCGGGCGGGATGTCCATATTTATGGGATAAAGATGCGGGGGCGGGCGCGGACTTAATCGAGCGGAAAGCTATTTTCCAATGCGCCGCTTTCCGCATCGAAGACGCGGATCACCTGATCATCGCCCACCAGGACGGCGCGGTCGCCGATAAGGCTGTAGCCCAGTGTTTCGACACCTGCCGGGACAGCGAAGCGTTCGGGGTGCACAAGGATGGGTGGGGCGCTGGCGTTCAGGCGGATGACAAGCAGCAGGATGATCGTTAAGACGCCTGCGATCATGGTCACGGTCAGCACGGTGACCAACAGGCGCAAACGTTTGAGGGAGGGGGGCAACGCCTCCTCGGACAAATGCGGTTCAGGAGAGTCTGTCATGTCGAATGGCGCCCGTATCGTCACGGTCCAAATCGGCCCGGACCCTGGCCCTCGTTTGGATAAGGCATTGGCCCGCGATGTGCCAGAGGGCGAAAGCCTGAGCCGGTCGCGCTTGGCGCGGATGATCGCCGAGGGCGTGGTGGCGGTGAACGGTGCCGTGGTGCGTGACGGCAAGGCCAAGGTGGTAGAAGGGGATGTGGTCACCCTGGCGGTCGAAGAGGCCGCTGAGGTGGAAACCCAGGCCGAAGACATCGCGTTGGATATTCGGTTTGAAGACGATGATCTGATTGTGGTGAACAAGCCCGCTGGCATGGTGGTGCATCCGGCGCCGGGCTCCCCCTCGGGCACATTGGTGAATGCGCTTTTGCATCATTTTGGCGGCAACCTGTCGGGGGTCGGCGGCGAAAAGCGGCCTGGGATTGTGCACCGGATCGACAAAGATACCTCGGGCCTGCTGGTCGTGGCGAAATCGGACCGTGCCCATCACGGGCTGGCAGCGCAATTTGCCGATCACAGCGTGGATCGCGTCTATCAAGCGCTTTGCCACGGCGTGCCCGACCCGGCCGACCCGCGCCTGCGCGGGGTGCCTGGGGTCAGCTTTGAAAGCGGCAATGTGTTGAAGATCACCACGCATCTGGCACGCCACAAGACCGACCGGCAGCGGCAGGCGGTGCTGTTTCATGGCGGTCGCCATGCGGTGACGCGCGTCTTTGTCGAGGAAGGTTTTGGGCCCGTGGCGCTGGTCGCCTGCCGGTTGGAAACTGGGCGCACGCATCAAATCCGGGTGCATATGGCCCATGTGGGGCACGCGCTGATCGGGGATCAAACCTATGGCGGGCGGCGCAAGGTGTCGGGCAAGCTTTTGGGGGATGAGGTTGCGGGCGCGCTGAACGGGTTTGGGCGTCAGGCGCTGCATGCGGCCAAGCTGGGCTTTATCCACCCGGTGAGCGGCGCGGCCCTTAGCTTTGAAGCGGTCCTGCCGCCGGATTTGGCGGGGCTGTTGACGCAATTGCGAGTTTGAGCAGGTTCAACTGTGCGCACGTGCACGTTACTGGGCCGTAACATGGCTTGCTGTTCGCAGGGTCACTCGATAATTTCTAAACAACTTAGTTTACCTCACCTCTTGACGAAAAGTTAATCAGGTTTACATAAGAGTTCAACGGAGCCGAACAGGGGGTCCCTCATATGTCGAATTATGCAAATTTGCCGGCACCTTCGCCGGAGCAAGGTCTGAATCGCTATCTTCAGGAAATCCGCAAATTTCCGATGCTGGAGCCGGAACAGGAATACATGCTGGCCAAGCGGTGGGTCGAAGATCAAGACACCGATGCGGCGCATCAGATGGTGACCAGCCACCTGCGCTTGGCCGCCAAAATCGCCATGGGCTATCGCGGCTACGGGCTGCCCCAGGCCGAGGTGATTTCCGAGGCGAATGTGGGCTTGATGCAGGCCGTTAAGCGCTTTGACCCGGAAAAAGGGTTTCGCCTGGCGACCTATGCAATGTGGTGGATTCGTGCCGCCATTCAGGAATACATCCTGCGGTCTTGGAGCCTGGTAAAACTGGGCACGACCAGCGCGCAGAAGAAGCTGTTTTTCAACCTGCGCAAGGCAAAGGCCCGTATCGGCGCGTTGGAAGATGGTGATCTGCGCCCGGAAAACGTGGAGCGCATCGCCCATGATCTGGGCGTGACCGAGGATGAAGTGATCTCGATGAACCGGCGCCTGTCTGGGGGTGATGCCTCGCTCAACGCCATGGTCGGGTCTGAAGGCGAAAGTGCCACGCAATGGCAGGATTGGTTGGAGGATGAAGATGCCAACCAAGCCGAGGATTACGCCGAAAAGGACGAGTTCCAGCAGCGCCTGTCATTGATGGAAGAGGCGATGGAAGTGCTTAATGATCGCGAGCGCGATATCCTGACCCAACGCCGTTTGCAGGATCAGCCGGTGACGCTGGAGGATTTGTCGGGCGTCTACAATGTCAGCCGCGAACGCATCCGCCAGATCGAGGTGCGGGCGTTTGAAAAGCTGCAAAAGCGCATGCGCGACCTGGCCAAAGACCAAGGCATGTTGGCGACGGCCTAAGCGAGAGACGCAAGGTTCGGAGGCCGCCCCAATTGGGGCGGCTTTGTGCTGTCGCGGCCCAGAAAGGTTGCTAAAGATAGCGCTAACAAATGTGGGGAGGCGGCATGGAAGATCATATCAGATGGGGCATTCTAGGGGCCGCAGGGTTTGCGCGTAAAACCATGGCGCCCGCGATTAATGAGGCCAAACGATCCCGCCTGGTGGCTTTGGCCACGCGAGATGCTGCTAAGGCCGCGCCGTTTGCACAGATCGCGCCGGGTCTGACGGTTTTCGATAGCTATGACGCGTTGCTGGCCTCCCCCGATATCGATGCCGTTTACATTCCCTTGCCCAACGCGCTGCATGTGCCTTGGTCAATCCGCGCGGCGGAGGCGGGCAAACATGTGCTGTGTGAAAAGCCCATTGGCTTGACCGCCGCGGATTTCGACGCGCTGATCGCGGCCCGCGAGAAAACCGGCAAGCTGATTGCCGAAGCCTGGATGCCCGCCCACCACCCGCAATGGCAGCAAGCGCGTGCCCTGATCGAAGGCGGGGAATTGGGACAACTACACACCGTCACCGGGCATTTCACCTATGGCCTGGCTGATCCTGCGAATATCCGGTTGGACGCAAGCCTGGCCGGGGGTGCGCTGCGCGATGTGGGCGTCTACCCCATCGGCGGGTTTCGCTTTGCGACCGGGTTAGAGCCGGGCGTGGTTTGGGCCGATGCCATTGTCGAAAATGGTGTCGATACCTCGGCTTGGGTTCAGGCGCAGGCGGATGATGTGCGCTTTGGGTTCCATGTCTCGATGCGGGCTGAGCGGCGGCAGGCGATGGTGTTTCACGGGGACAAGGGCAGTCTGACCGCGACCGCGCCCTTTAACGCAGGGCAATACGCCCAGGCCGATCTGATCCTGAAGCGCGATGGCCAGCCCGATCAGGTCTTCTGCTATCCCGAAGCACGCCAATACGCGTTGCAGGTTGAAGCGGTCGCGGCGACGGGTCTCGAGGGTGCGAAATTCCCCTATCCGCTGGAAGCCTCGCGCGGTACGCAAGTGGTGCTGGATGCCATATTTGAGCGCTTGGGATTGGCGCGGTAAGATTTGCCTTGGGTGGTGACAGAGGGACCGAAGAGATGGAACGCAATGACGATCAGAACCTTGAGGGCCGTTTGAACGGTGACCAGCCCGAGGCTGAGGCCAAGGAATCGCTTTGGATGCGCTTGGTCTACATGGTGATCATCGCTGTGATGATCAGCCTGTCGCAAACCGTTTTGACCCTGATCACCTTGGTTCAGTTCATCATTATGTTGCTGAACAAAGGCGATAAGAACGAGCGGTTGGCCGATTTCGGCACCGATCTGGGGATTTGGATGGCCAAGGCGGCGCGTTATCAGGTGGCCGCATCCGAGGTGAAACCCTGGCCCTGGACCGACCTGGATTGACCCAGACCGCCGTGGCGCTTGCGCCACGCCGCCGGGCAGGCCAGCGGATTACAGGTGATTTTCCGCATCAGCCTTTCTAGCCTTTGTCCCAACGCGCAGGGGCAGAGGGGGACGGCCAGATGGGTCAACCGATCACATCCGTGACCATCGTGGGCGGTGGCACCGCCGGGTGGCTTTCCGCTTTGATGATCCATTCGGCCTTTGGCAGGCCCGCCCCCGATCGCGCACCGCTGAAGGTGATGCTGATCGAAAGCCCCAACATCCCCACCGTGGGTGTGGGTGAAGCAACCGTGCCCAACCTGGCCCAGACCCTGAAAATGTGCGGGATTTCCGAGGCTGAGTTTTTCCGCACCTGCAATGCCAGTTTCAAACTGGGGGTCGAGTTTGGCCGCTGGAACACCGATGCCAAGGGCGATTTCATCCATTACATCAACCCGTTTTCGCCGGTGCCGTCGCTGTCGAACATGTCGATTGCGCACCATTTCCTGCGTTACGGCAGCGGCTCGGGGAAAGAGGATTTCATCGGCAGCTATGCGCCCGCCGTGCCCTTGATGATGGCCAATAAAGGGCCGGGCCAGATCACCGAAAAAGGGTTCAAACCTGCGACCGGCTACGCCTATCACCTGGATGCGGGCAAGTTTGCCGGGCTTATGCGCGACACCTGCGTCGCGCGCGGGGTCGAGCATATCTATGACGATCTGGTCGAGGTCGAGCAGGATGAGCGCGGCTATATCTCAGCGCTTCAGTTGAAGGAACGTGGCAGGCTCCCGGCGGAGTTTGTGCTGGATTGCACCGGGTTTCGCGGGCTGATCATCAACCAAGTCATGGGCGCGGAGTTCGAGGATTATTCGCGCTATTTGGGCAATGATCGCGCGCTTGCTGTGCAACTGCCCCATCCCGACCCAAAGACCATCCCACCCATCACCCGCGCCACAGCGCTGGGCGCGGGGTGGAGCTGGCGCGTGCCGCTTTTTAACCGGGTTGGCACGGGCTATGTGTTTTCCTCGGCCCATCGCAGCGACGAGGAGGCACGCGCCGAATTCCTGGAGTTTCTGGGGCCCTGGGCCAAAGATGCGGAGCCGCGCGCGATCCCGATGCGCGTGGGCCGAACCAAGACGCCTTGGGTCAAGAACTGTGTCGCCATGGGCCTGTCGGGCGGGTTCATTGAGCCGCTTGAATCTACCGCGATCCATATGATCGACACCAGCCTGCGTTGGCTGACCTCTTACTTTCCCGACAGCGATTTTGATGAGGCGCCACGGCGGCGCTACAATCGGCTGAGCGAAAAGCTTTATGACGAGGTGCGGGATTTCATCTGCCTGCATTACGCGCTGAGCAACCGGACCGATGATCCCTATTGGGAGGATGCCAGGCGGCTAGAGGTGCCTGACAGCCTGGCCGAAAACCTGGAACTTTGGAAACGTGCCCTGCCAGCCCATTTCGACCTGCCCTTTGCCGTGCTGTTCCCGGCGGGCACGTTCCAGGCGGTGTTGCTGGGCAAGCAGGTCTATCAAAACGGCTGGGGCGATATCGATGCAATCACCCGCCGCGCGCCTGATAAGGCGGCTTGGGTCAAATATATGGCGGATTGGCGCGCACGCTCGACCGCGATGGTCAAGGCGATGCCGGATCACCGCAAACTGCTGCTGCATCTGCGGGGCGAGGCGGCGGAGCCGAGCTTTCCCATGGCACAGGCCACGGTCGGCTTGCCCTCGGGCCGTGCGCCGAAGGCAAAGCTGCAGTTGCCAGAGCTTGAATCTGCCAGCATTCTCTGAGCATCGGGTCAACAGCGACGGTGGCCAATGGGCTATTCATACGATCTTGGGGGGACGCGGTTTGCCTTTGGCTCTCTGAAAGCGCTGCTGGCCAAGGCCACGCCCGAGCGTACCGGCGATCAGCTTGCCGGGGTGGCAGCTGCCTCGCCCCTGGAACGGATCGCAGCCCAGATGTGCCTGGCCGATGTGCCGCTGAAGGCGTTTCTGGACGATGTGATGGAGGTTGAGGGCGACGCGGTTACAGAGCTGATCTTTGACCAGCATGACCCCGACCGCTTTGCCCCGGTGGCGCATCTGACCGTCGGGGGCTTTCGCGATTTTCTGTTGGATCCGGCCTGCGATGCCAAAGCGCTGACCGATCTGGCCTGGGGCCTGACGCCCGAGATGGTGGCGGCGGTCTCGAAGCTTATGCGGGCGCAGGATTTGGTCGCGGTTGCGGCCAAGGCGCGGGTCATCACGCGGTTCCGCAGCACCATTGGCCTGCCGGGCCGTCTATCGACCCGCAATCAGCCCAACCATCCCACCGATGACAGCCGGGGCATCGCGGTGTCGGCCTTGGACGGGTTGTTAATGGGGGCGGGCGACGCGGTGATTGGTGTCAATCCAGCCACGGATTCGGTGCACGATTACATTCGCATTTGCGAGGTGCTGGAGCTGATCCGGACCGAGCTAAAGGTGCCGACACAGCATTGCTGCCTGGGCCATGTCACCACCGCCATCGGGGCGATGGAGGCGGGCGCGCCGGTTGACCTGGTGTTCCAATCGGTTGCCGGGTCGGATGTGGCCAATGATGGGTTTGGCGTGACCCTGGCGATGCTGGATGAGGCGTTTGAGGCGGTGCAAGCGCTGGGCCGCGCGCTCACCGGCGCCAATCTGATGTATTTCGAAACCGGGCAGGGGGCGGCGCTCTCGGCGGGTGGCCATCACGGGATGGATCAGCAAACCATGGAGGCGCGCGCCTATGCCGTTTGCCGCCGCTACCGCCCGCTTTTGGTCAACACGGTGGTGGGGTTCATCGGGCCGGAATACCTGGCCGATGGCAAGCAGATCACGCGTGCAGGGTTGGAGGATCATTTCTGCGGAAAGCTGCTGGGCCTGCCGATGGGGGTGGATATTTGCTACACCAACCATTCCTTTGCGGATCAGGATGACATGGATGTGCTGCTGATGAGTTTGGCGGCAGCGGGTGTGAATTTCGTGATCACCGTGCCCGGCGCCGACGACATCATGCTGAATTACCAATCGCTTGCCTTTCACGACGCACAATTCATCCGCGATACGCTGGGGCGCCTGCCTGCACCGGAATTCGAGGCTTGGATGGTGGAAAGCGGGATTGGCCAACCCGATGCCCATTTGCCAAGCCTAGAGGAGGCGCTGGGCCGGTTGCGCTTGCCCGCCGCATGAGCGCGCCGGGGAAAGCCTCAAGCGCCGCGCTGCGCGAGTTGACCGAGGCGCGGCTAACCCTTGGCCCGCGCGGGCGCGCTTTGGACACAGCGGCAAGCTTGAGGTTTGCCTTGGATTACGCCCAGGCGCGCGAGGCGGTGCAATCGGAGTTGGACGTGCCGCGCTGCGCTGCTGCCTTGGAGGCCGAGGGGTTGGAGACCTGCACCGTGGTCAGCGCGGCCCAGACACGGGAGGCATTTGTGAAGCGCCCTGATCTGGGGCGCGTGCTGGACGAGGCGGCCATTTTGCCCGACCACGGCCCGTGCGATGTTGCGCTGGTGCTTGGCGACGGTCTGTCGGCCATTGCGGCGATTCTGAACGGCCCGCCGTTTCTGTTGGCGCTGGCGCAGCGATTGAAGGCCCAAGGGCTAACACTGGCCCCGGTTGTCTTGGCGCAGCAGGCGCGGGTGGCGTTGGGGGATGACATTGCCCGACGGCTGCAGGCCAAAACCGTTGTGATGGCGTTGGGCGAACGGCCGGGCCTGTCGGCGGCGGATAGCCTGGGCGTTTACATCACCCATGAGCCGCAGGCCCAGACACCCGACAGCGCGCGCAACTGTATCTCGAACATTCGCGCGGCGGGGCTGTCGGTTGAGGCGGCGGCGGAGGAGGCGCTGGCCCTGATCCTGGCCATGCGCCAGACGGGACTAAGCGGTGTGGCGCTATCCCAAGCCCGCGCGGCCGGGGCGCTCAGCGCCCCAACCGGTGGGGGGTAAGGTCATTCCATCGCTTCGAGCTGATCGATGAAGCCTTCGATCATGCTGAGCCCTTTGTCCCAAAACGCCGGGTCCGAGGCATCAAGGCCGAAGGGGGCCAATAGTTCTTTGTGGTGCTTTGACCCACCGGCTTTCAGCATCTCGAAATACTTCTCCTGAAAGCCCTCACCGCCTTCGGCATAGACGGCGTAAAGCGCGTTCACCAACCCGTCGCCAAAGGCGTAGGCATAGACATAGAAGGGCGAATGCACGAAATGCGGGATATAGGCCCAGAAGGTTTCGTACCCGTCCATGAAATTGAAGACCGGTCCAAGCGATTCCGCCTGCACCGACATCCAAAGCGCGTTGATATCATCTGGCGTTAGCTCTCCGCCGCGCCGGGCGTCATGCAGTTTGCACTCGAAATCGTAAAACGCGATTTGGCGGACCACAGTGTTGATCATGTCTTCGACCTTACCCGCCAGCATCACCTTGCGTGCGGCATCATCCTTGGCTTCGGTCAGCATCTTCTGGAAGGTCAGCATCTCGCCAAAGACCGACGCCGTTTCAGCAAGCGTCAGCGGCGTCGAGGACAAAAGCTCGCCCTGACCGGCGGCCAGGCGCTGATGTACGCCGTGGCCAAGCTCATGGGCCAAGGTCATCACATCGCGGGGTTTGCCCAGATAGTTCAGCATCACATAAGGGTGCACGTCCGAGACGGTGGGATGGGCGAAGGCGCCGGGGGCTTTGCCCTCCTTCACGCCCGCATCGATCCAGCCATCGGTGAAAAACGGCTCGGCCAGATCGGCCATGCGAGGATCGAAGGCGGCATAGGCGTCGGTCACGGTTTGACGGGCTTCGTCCCAAGGTACCAGGCGGTCATCTTCCATCGGCAGGGGCGCGTTGCGATCCCAAACCTCAAGCGTGTCCAGGCCCATCCATTTGGCTTTTAAGGCGTAGTAGCGATGCGATAGGCGCGGATAGGCGGCGACCACGGCGTTGCGCAGCGCCTCGACCACTTCGGGCTCGACATGGTTGGCCAAGTGGCGGCCCATTTGCGGGCTGGGCAACCCGCGCCAGCGGTCGGTGATTTCCTTTTCCTTGGCCAAGGTGTTGTGGACCCGGGCAAAAAGCGGCAGCCGTTCCCCAAAGGTCGCGGCAAGCGCGCGGGCGCCAGCCTCGCGCGTGGGGCGATCCTGCTCGCTCAGCTTGTTCAAGGTCGCTTCGATGCCGAGCGTTTCACCATCAACCTCAAAACTGAGCCCGGCGATGGTTTCATCGAAAAGCTTGTTCCAGGCCGAGGAACCGACAACCGATTGGTCATGCAGGAATTTTTCAAGCTCGTCGGATAGTTGATAAGGCTTCATTGCCCGCATCCGATCAAAGACTGGCTTGTAACGACCCAGCGCCTCATCCGCGGCCATCAGCGCGTCATAGCGGGCGTCGTCGATCCGGTTGAACTCCAGCGTGAAGAACACCAGCGGCGTGGTGAAGGCGGTGATCTTGTCCTGCATATCGGACATGAATTTCGCCCGATCCGCATCGGTGGTTTTCTGGTAATAGCGTAGCCCCGCGAAGGACATGATGCGGCCAGCGATCAGATCGATCTTTTCATAGCGCAGCACACAGTCCAAAAGCCCACCCGCATCGAGATCGGCAAGCTTGCCTTCGTAGGTCGCGGCAAAATCCGCGCATTCCCCTTCGAGCCAGCCCAGATCGCGAGTCAGTTCTGCAGAATCCGGGGCCGAATACAGATCGGTCAGATCCCAGTTCGGCAGATCCCCCAAAGGCGCGGCCCCGGCTTCGGTCGCGGCATCAAAGGGAATCGTAAGCGGGGGTAGGCTGTGCATCGAAGCTCTCCAAAGACGTGGCCCTTGCGGGCTTTCCCCTGACATAGGGCCTTGGTGCCCTGGGTCTCAACCCAAGGGCGGCAAAATTCGCTGTCCGGCCTTTGCGTGGCCCTGGGTTTTGCCTGTTCCGATCGGTCGCAGTTTCGCAGGTGCGGCATGGGTGGCCAATCGCGAATCGAGGCGCTAGAGGAAGGGTCAAAGTCAAAGGTCCAAACTCACATGCAAATCTACCTGCCGATTGCCGAGGTCAGCGTGAACGCGTTTCTGCTGCTGGGCCTTGGCGGGCTTGTGGGTGTCCTGTCGGGCATGTTTGGCGTCGGCGGCGGGTTCTTGATGACGCCGCTTTTGTTTTTTATCGGCATTCCACCCGCCGTCGCCGTTGCGACCGAGGCGAACCAGATCGTCGCCTCGTCTTTTTCAGGGGTTTTGGCGCATCTGAGACGAAAGACCGTCGACCTAAAAATGGGGGGTGTGCTGCTTGTCGGCGGCCTGATTGGCGCGGCGGCGGGGGTGCAGGTCTTTGCCCTTTTGACGGCGCTTGGCCAGGTCGATCTGTTGGTGCGGCTTTGTTACGTGGTGTTTCTGGGCATCATCGGCGGCTTGATGTTCTTTGAAAGCCTGCGCGCGATCCAGCGGGCGCGATCGGCGGGCGGAGACGCGCCACTGCCCAAACGACGCACGCGCGGTTGGATGCAGAAGCTGCCCTTCAAAATGCGTTTCCGCACCTCGGGGCTTTATATCTCGGCCGTTCCGCCGCTTCTGGTGGGCCTGTTCGTCGGTGTATTGGCCGCCATCATGGGCGTGGGCGGCGGGTTCATCATGGTGCCCGCGATGATCTATCTGCTTGGGATGCCGACCAAAGTGGTTGTGGGCACCTCGTTGTTTCAGATCATTTTTGTGACCGGTTTCGCCACGCTGATGCATGCGACGACGAACTTTACCGTCGATATGGTGCTGGCGGTTTTGCTGCTGGTGGGCGGCGTGATCGGGGCGCAGATCGGCACGCGGATCGGCGTGAAGATGAAGGCCGAACAGTTGCGTATCCTGCTGGCCATCATGGTGCTGGCGGTTTGCGGGCGTTTGGCGATGGATCTGCTGCTGGAACCGGCTGAACTTTATTCCTTGGGCGCGGGGGGCGGACATTGAGGGCGCTGGCGCTGATCCTGACGCTGCTTCTGGCAGCTGTTCCGGCCCAGGCCGAGGAGGTCGTCGCGGGGCTGAGCCAGGATGCGATTTCGATCACCGCGAATTTCGACGGCTCTGAGATCCTGATTTTTGGCGCGGTCCGCCGCGAGGCCCCGCCGCCCGGTGAGGCCGCGATGCAGGTCATCATCACCGTTGAAGGGCCAAGCCGCCCCGTGACCGTGCGGCGCAAGGACCGGCGCTTTGGCATTTGGGTGAACACCGATGCGGCTGAGATCGACGGCGCGCCCACCTTTTATGCAGTGTCCACCACAGCAGCTTTGGGCACGGCCCTGACCCACACCGAAGATTTGCGGCATCGTGTCAGCATCCCTTGGGCGATCCGTGCCGTCGGCACCGAGGTGCCGGATCAAGCTGCCTTTACCGAGGCGTTGATGCGCATTCGCCAGGACGACACGCTCTATCAGTTGAACGAAGGCGCGGTGCGGTTTCGGGAGCAGACCCTGTTCGATACTGCCGTGCGCTTGCCCGCCAATCTGGTGGAGGGGGATTATCAGACCCGCATCTTCCTGACCCGCGGAGGCGAGGTTGTGGACGTCTATGAGCAGGTGATCCCGGTGCGCAAGGTTGGGTTGGAGCGCATCATCTACAACCTGGCCCATGAGCGCCCGCTGATTTACGGTATTCTGTCTTTGACCATTGCCATCCTGGCTGGGTGGCTGGCCTCGGCCGTATTCCGCTACATTCGCACCTAGAGGCTGCCGGTGCTGGGGCGCTGCCCCCGGCCTGACGGCCTCCCCCGCCATATTTTTTGGGATAAAGATGGGGTTAGCCGCGCCCGACATAGGGCATTTGCGTCGCCATGATGGTTTGAAACAGCGTGTTGGCGCTGAGGGGCAGGTTGGCCATGGCCAGAACGGCCTCGGCGACATGGGTGACGTCCATGGTGGGCGGCGGGGTTTCTCCGCGCGCTTTGGCCTGGGCCGCAACCTCGCGCAAAAGGTCGGTTTCAGCATTGCCGATATCAATCTGGCCACAAGCGATGTTAAAGGGTCGGCCATCCAGCGCAATTTGCCGGGTCAGGCCGGTGATGCCGTGTTTGGTTGTGGTGTACGGGGCCGCGCCGGGGCGGGGCATATAGGCTGAGATGGAGCCGTTGTTGATGATCCGACCACCTTGCGGGTCTTGGCGGCGCATGATGCGAAACGCCATGCGCGCACAGAGGAACATCCCGGTCAGGTTCACATCAACCGCGCGTCGCCAATCTTCGATTGGAATTTCGTCGATGGGGGCGGCTTGGGTGAAGATCCCGGCATTGTTGAACAGCGCGTCCAGCCGCCCATGCGCCTCGGCAAAATCGTGGAAGGCGACCTGGATCGCGTCGGGGTCGGTGACGTCGAGGGGAAGGGGCACGGCGGTTTGGTCATACTGGTCGGCCATGGCTTCCAGCTTCTCGGCCCGGCGGGCGACCAGACCCACGGTCCATCCGTTTTCAAGCAAGGTTTCCGCGACCGCGCGGCCAATGCCGGCGCTGGCACCGGTGACGATGATGGTTTTCACGGGGCATCCTCCTGCGTTTCCAGGGTGAGCGGGGCGACGGGCACGGAAAGATCGTCGGTCCCCAGGGCGGCTTTGGGTTTGGACAGGCGATAGCGCGTGATCCAGATCAGCTTTTCCTCGGCCCGGGTGATCGCCACATAGGCGAGCCGCTTCCAAAGCGCCTGTCCCGCCTCGCTGCGGCCCGATCGGGCGGCGGCGTAAAGGTCGGGGGCGAAGACCTGCACCACCGGCCATTGCGAGCCTTGGGCCTTATGCGTCGTGACCGCCGCGCCGTGTAGGAAAGCTGCGCCCATGCGGGCGGCATAGGGGATGAAGGGTTCTTCCTCATCCGGTTTTTCGATCTTCACGATGGAGGCGGCGGAGAGGCGCGGGTTATCGGCACCGATCACATGCAGCCGCGAGAAGCCGGGTTTTGAGCCGGGGCCGAGATAAATGACGGGGGCCCCTTTGATCAGCCCGCGCGCCTCAAGGTCGATACGGCGTTTGCGGTGCTTGAGCGGTAATTCGATCCCGTCGCAGATCAGCGGTTCACCGGGGATCAGCGCATCCTCGGGTGCGCCGAAGGCACCGCGAAACGCGGTGATCAGGCGCACGCGGGTCGCGTTGCGCCACACCAGAACCGGGCTGCGCGCCATGAGATCGGTATCGGCGCGCGGCGCAACCTCGACCCTTGGGTCGTTTGCGGCGGCATCTTCCACCATGCGTTCGAACCGTTCGAAGCTGAGATCGGGGTCGGAAAGCGCATGGGCCAGGTCGAGGATCGGGTTGTCAGCATCTTGCCGGTGGATGCGCGCCAGTTCGAGGCGGTTGTTGCCCTTGATCTTATCAAAGATCATTTCGCCGGACTGGCCCACGGGGGCCAACTGCGCCGGGTCGCCGAAAAGGATCAGGGTCGGGAAAATTTCACGTAAGTCGCTGAATTGCTTGTCATCAAGCATCGAGGATTCATCGACCAGCCCAATGTCGAGCGCATCTTCACGCCGCTTCCAACCGGTGATGAAATCCGACCCGCGCAGGCCCGCCGCAGCCAGGGCGGCCGGGATCGATTTATGGGCATCATAGACGGCTTTGGCGCGATCCAGTGCCTCATCGGTAAGGCTTTCGATCTCGGGACGGGTGCCTTGCCCGGCCAGCCATTCCGCGACCTTTTCGTATTCGGGGTCATAGACAGGCGTGTAGAGAATGCGGTGGATGGTGGTTGCGGGCACGCCGCGATTGCGTAGGACCGAGGCGGCTTTGTTGGTGGGCGCAAGGATGGCGACGGTGCGCCGTTCGCGCCGTCTGCGTCCCTCCCAATCGCCGGAAATCAGATCGACGCCAGCGGTTTCGAGCGCGCGGACCAGTTCGGCCAGGAGAAGGGTTTTGCCCGAGCCTGCTTTGCCAACCACGGCCACCACGCTGCTATCGCCGTCGGCGCTGGGCGTCAGCGTCTCATTGTCCAGATCGACACCCATCTCGGCCAAGACCTCGGCGATGCGGTCATGAGCTTGGGCCTGATCGTCGGAATAGGAGAGCGTGGGCGCTGACATGGCGCGACCCTAGCCCGTGTCCGCGCCGGGGGCGAGGGGGGGCGTGCCGTGTAGATCGAGGGCGCGGGGACCTGGGCTTTGGAGGGAGCCGTGACAGGCGGTGCGCGCAGATCGCGCCAACGGTGTTTGCCGCAACTTGTCAGACCAGCCCGAGGTGTCGGGCCGGTCTGGGTGTTACCGGTTCAAGACCGATCTGAGTGCGGTGACGCCGGCCTGGGTGATCCCGTGGCCAGAGCCAGGCGCGATATCAAAACGCACCGATGCGCCCATGGCCCGGAAGCAATCGGCGCTGTCTTTTGCGCGCGCCAGCGGGATATGCGGGTCTTGTTCATGCACCGTGATTGTCACAGGCACCCCGCTGAGGTCGCTGTCATAGGCCAAGGTCTTGGGCGCATAGCCGTAAAGCGCGGGGTCGTGCCTGGCATTGGCGTCGGAAGTGCCGATCAGACCGGCGGAAAGGCCGAAGATACCCGCCAAGTCGCCCCGGCGCGCCCCGTATTCGAGCGCCAGACAGCCGCCCTGGCTAAACCCGGCGAGCGCGATGCGATCACGGGTTAGGCCTTGGGCCTCGAAGGCCGCAATGGCGCTATCGACCGCCGCCAACCCGCGATCCACGAAAGGGGCCATCTCATCCATCGGTGCGAGGAAGGAGGTTGGCCACCAACTGCGCCCCGGTGCCTCGGGCGCGACGAGCGCGAGATCGGGCAGGCCAAGCGCGGACCCAAGACCCAGGATATCGGCGGCAGAGCCACCGCGACCATGCACCAGAATCAGCCCCATCCGGGCCGATCCTGGCGTGGCCCCGCTGAATGTCAGCGGGGCCGAGGGTTTGGGGCCCGTCATGCGTATTTCAGGGGTGGCAGCCCTGCCTCGATCCGGTCGCGATGGCCCTCGTATTTCGCGGGCAGCTTCAAGGCCTCGCCCAGATGGGCGACATCTTCGTCGACGGCGAAACCGGGTGGATCGGTGGCGATCTCGAACAAGACGCCCCCTGGTTCACGGAAGTAGATCGCGTTGAAATACTGCCGGTCGATCACGGGTGTCACGCCATGGCCCGCGCTGGCCAGCGCCTCGCGCCATTGCAATTGCGTGGCGTCATCTTCGGCCCGGAACGCCACGTGGTGGATGGTGCCCGCACCTTGCCGCCCTATCGACGGTGCGTCCGAGCGCATCAGGTCGACCACCGCGCCGCGCGCATCCCCCGGCGCGACGAGCCGCAGCCGTTCGACGCCTTCGCCGGTTTCATGACCCTGTTCTTCATAACCGAAGATATCGGTCAAAAGCCGCGCGGTTGGCGCAATGTCATTTTCCCAAAGCGTGACGGAGTGGAAACCGTCCAGCTCATCAGGGCTTTGGCGATTGGTCTCAATCAACTCCACCGGTGCACCATCGGGATCGCGCAGGGTGATCACCCGCTGGCCGAAGCGTTCGACCGGCCCATCGAAATCAATGGCATCCGAGGCCAGACGCTCCATCCACGCGTCAAACTGCCCGGCGGGCACGGCATAGGCATAGGCGCTGGCCATGCCCGGCCCGGCGCGGCCTGGCCCGGCATCCGCGAAGGGGAAGAAGGTCAGGATCGTCCCGGGCGAGCCGGTATGGTCACCGTAATAGAGGTGATAGGTGCCGGGGTCATCGAAATTCACGGTCTTCTTCACCAAGCGCTGACCAAGCTGTTGGGTGTAGAAATCGACATTCGCCTGGGGCGGACCAGAGATGGCCGTTACGTGGTGAATGCCGGGTATTGAGCGGGTCATGGGAGCCTCCTCATCTAAAGCTGCGGATATCTGCATCCGCTGTTGAGGCAGAAGATGGCGGCTTTGCGTCTTTGCATAAATGCAGATCGGCGAACCGGTTCTGTGCATGGACGCGCAATGGCGTGATAGGGGGGGGATGCGCATCAGCGCTTTGCCTGGTCCAGCTTCACGCTTTCTAAAGGAAGCCCGGTCATACCCGCCGAGACGGTCAACAATCGATCAGCCCGCGTCATCGCGTTGCGCCACGCCCCGTGTCAACGCCTCTGCCTGTCCATGCATCCCGAGGTCTGCCCATGCATCAATCCTTTGCCCCAACCACCCGAGCCGACCCCGCGACCCTGCGCCGGGCCTATGCGCGCCATGTGCCCGCGGCGGAGCATGACGCCACGGGGCTGCGCCTCGGGGCCGGGGCGCGACACCCCCGATCTTGGGTCGGCCCGCCCTTTGTCTATGACCTGATCGGGGCGATGCAGTTCCAATTGCTGGTCGAGCTTGGGTGCCGGGATTATCACCGTTTTCTCGATATCGGTTGTGGCAGCTTGCGGCTTGGGCGTTTGGTCATCCCCTACCTTCTGCCGGATCGGTATTTTGGCGTCGAACCGGAACGCGAGATCTTGGATCAAGGGGTGCAGATGCATTTCGGCGCGTCCTTGGACAGTTCTCAGGTGATCGCGCGGAAACGGCCGAAATTCCGACATCAGACGGCGTTTGACTATGCCGATTTCGCCGGCGGCCCGGTGGATTTTGTGTTTGCGCAATCGATTGCGTCCCATACCGGGCCGGACATGACCCGCGACCTGCTGCGCGCGATTGCCGAGGTTAGCCACGAAGGCACCATTGCCATGGTCACCTTCATCCGTTGCACCGACCCGAAGAAATCTAACCTGGAGGAAGGGTGGTTCTACCCCGATTGCGTGACCTATTCCGACGCTGATTTTGGCGGGTTCGCACGGGATGCCGGGCTGCACGCCTATCGGGCGGTCTGGCCATTGACGAATGTGCTGCAGGAAGGACTGATCAGCAGTCAGCAGCCGACGATCCTGACCAAAGCGCCTTGGTCGCCACGTTTGGGGCAACGCATGGCGGCCTCGCTCTTTGAAGGGGTGGTGCCGCTGAACTGAGGGCTCAGGCGGTTGGGGTGGCGTGGCAGGCCTCGAAGGCTGCGATGGCCTCCGCCGCACCGCCAAGCGGGAAGAGGAGCGCGATACTGTCGGTGAAGAGGTTCGCAACCTCATTGGTCGCCATGCCCTGGAACACATTGCCGAACCCGGTATCGGTGACGATCAGGCTGCGCCGGTCGCCGGAAAACGTTTGGCGGTCGGTGGTGATGGTCAGCTCCTGGCCGCCGGTGAAGGCAATGCCGAACACCTCGGTGTCGGGCCAAGGCTGATCGCGGGTGACCGTCATGGTGTAAAGCGGGATGGACGGATCATGGGTGATGTAAACCGCGCGCCCGAGTTGTTCGGAGTAGAGCGTGCAGTCGCCGTCGATCACATCGACCTCCCAGAACAGGGCCGAGGCAGGCGACGCGAGGAGAGTGAGGAGGACGGGGAGGAGGATGCGCATACTTGGTAAATAGTTGGCGACAGCCGGGTGGCCAGTGCACGGGTGGCGGGACCATCACAATTGTTGTGGCACCGTCCGATTGCCTGGTGCAAGCCGCGCGTGCGACGACGAGCGTGGTGGCGCTGCGACCGGATGGTAGGGGCGCTTTATGGGAGCCGTGTCATTGCTAGCCTGGAGCGGCGCGGTATTGCCAGCCAAAGCGCCGCCGCGTGGGGGCGCGTCGGCGCTCGCGCGGCGCCTTCGGCGCTATTCGCGCGATGGTTGTCGCGGTATGATAGTGACAAAATCTCGCCGTCGCTGAGGCCCTTATGGACATTTCCGAGCTAAAACAACTGCACCAGCGTTTTTTTGGGCCGTTGGTCTATGAAATACAAAGCAAAGGGTTTTTGTCGGCTCAAAGCTTCAAGGATGCTAGATTTGTTGCAGGTAACACAACGCGTGCTTTTCGTCGCAAGCTCTCTGGGCTCGAAGACGGGGTCGACACGACGATTTCCGCCAAGATCAGAAAAAGCCTTACTGATGAAGATTCCCAACGTTTGATGAAAGAAATTCTGGCCACTAAGAGCTTAAAAAATAGGCTAGATTTGAAGAAGGAGCTTGCGGTTAAGAAGTTAAGCTGGTTGCGCGGCCCCAAGGATTCTAAGCAGCAGCATTTTAAACGTGTGAAAGTTATCGACCTTGCGCTCAAAGAGTTTGTGTTTTGCTTGGATGGCGGAGTGGAGCGCTTCAAGCACACGGATACAGCTCTCGATAAGATGACACTCACGCCATTCGTCGGCCAAACTATCGGCGGGGTTTGTATTAGAAAACAAGCGTCAATGGGTGATATCGCTTCAGATAAGCAATACCTAGCCATTCAAAGTGAAATCAGAAAATCATTTCCCGATGGCTGGACATACGATTTTGTGGCTTGGAACCTACTTCGATTATTGTCGAAAATTGACTATGCAAATCCTCTCACTTAATCGCTACCGCTTCCGCCGCTTCACATTCCCACCCCGCTGCCCAGGCCGTCCGGCGGTGCTGCGTCCGCTGGCTTTCTGCGAGCTTTCCACAGCCGCCTCCACTGCTGATTGCCGCGCCAAGGGGTCGTCGGCGACGGCCAGTTCGACCGTTTCCAGCCGTTTGACCTCGTCGCGCAGGCGGGCGGCCTCCTCGAATTCCAGGTTTTCGGCGGCCTTGCGCATCTGATCGCGCAACCCGTCCAGATGGGCTTGCAGGTTTGCGCCGACCAAGGGTTTGTCGACCTTGGCGGTGACGCGGTTCATGTCCACGTCGCCTTTGTAAAGCCCGGCCAGAACATCCTCGACATTCTTTTTCACTGTCTCGGGCGTGATGCCGTGGGCTTCGTTATAGGCCATTTGCTTGGCGCGCCGGCGGTCGGTTTCGCGCATGGCGCGTTCCATCGAGCCGGTGATGCGGTCGGCATACATGATCACGCGGCCATCGGCGTTGCGCGCCGCGCGCCCGATGGTTTGGATCAGCGAGGTTTCAGATCGCAAGAACCCCTCTTTATCCGCATCCAAAATCGCGACCAGTCCGCATTCGGGGATGTCCAAGCCTTCGCGCAGCAGGTTGATGCCGACCAGCACGTCAAACGCGCCAAGCCGCAGATCGCGGAGGATTTCGATGCGTTCCAGCGTGTCGATATCCGAATGCATGTAGCGCACGCGAATGCCCTGTTCATGCAGGTATTCGGTCAGATCCTCGGCCATGCGCTTGGTCAAAACCGTGCACAGCGTGCGGAACCCGTCCGCCGCCACTTTGCGGATCTCGTCCAGCAGATCGTCGACCTGCATTTCGACCGGGCGGATTTCGACCTTGGGGTCCAAGAGCCCGGTGGGGCGAATGACCTGTTCGGTGAAGACACCGCCAGCACGTTCCAACTCCCAGTCGGCGGGGGTGGCGGAGACGAAGACCGATTGCGGGCGCATCGCATCCCATTCTTCGAACTTCAGCGGGCGGTTATCCATGCAGGAGGGCAGGCGGAACCCATGTTCGGCCAGGGTGAATTTCCGGCGATAGTCCCCCCGATACATGCCGCCAATTTGCGGGACCGAGACATGGGATTCATCGGCGAAGACAATCGCGTTGTCGGGGATGTATTCGAAAAGGGTGGGGGGCGGTTCACCCGGCGCGCGCCCGGTCAGGTAGCGGGAATAGTTTTCGATGCCGTTGCAGACACCCGTCGCCTCAAGCATTTCCAGATCGAAATTCGTGCGTTGTTCTAGGCGCTGCGCCTCGAGCAGCTTGCCCTCGCCCACCAATTGGTCGAGCCGCTGCACCAACTCGGCTTTGATGCCTTTCATCGCCTGCTGCATGGTCGGGCGCGGGGTCACGTAGTGGGAATTGGCGTAGACCCGAATTTTCTCAAAATTGTCGGTTTTCTCTCCGGTCAGCGGGTCGAATTCGGTGATCGTTTCCAGCTCTTCCCCGAAAAAGCTCAGCTTCCAGGCCCGGTCCTCCAGGTGGGCGGGCCATATTTCCAGGCTGTCGCCGCGCACGCGGAAGCTGCCGCGCTGAAACGCCTGATCGTTGCGGCGGTATTGCTGCGCAACCAGATCGGCCATGACTTTGCGTTGGTCATAGTCGCGCCCGGCATGCAGGTCTTGGGTCATCGCCCCATAGGTTTCGACCGAACCGATACCGTAGATGCAGGAGACCGAGGCCACGATAATCACATCATCGCGTTCCAGCAGCGCCCGGGTGGCGGAATGGCGCATCCGGTCGATCTGTTCGTTAATCTGGCTTTCTTTTTCGATATAGGTGTCCGAACGCGGCACATAGGCCTCGGGCTGATAGTAATCGTAATAGCTGACGAAATACTCGACCGCGTTTTCGGGAAAGAAGCCTTTGAACTCGCCATATAGTTGCGCCGCCAATGTCTTGTTGGGGGCCAGAATAATCGCCGGGCGTTGGGTTTCTTCGATCACTTTGGCCATGGTGAAGGTTTTGCCGGTGCCGGTGGCGCCCAGAAGAACCTGATCTTGTTCGAGATCGCGAATCCCATCTGACAGTTCGACAATCGCCGTGGGTTGGTCGCCGGCCGGTTCAAATTCGCTATGCATTACAAAGCGCTTTCCGCCCTCAAGCTTGGGGCGGGCGCGAACGTCATCAACCGAAAGCCCGGTATCGGGCATCGCCTCGGGGGAGTTGTTATGCATGGGTTAACCCTTTGTCTTCCCCTAGAATGGTCACATTTTGTTCTGGTTCAAGGGCTTGTTCTAATGGCCCTGGAACGCTCCTGCCAATCGTTAAAGAGGGGTTTGAAAAGCCGCGACAATTTTTACAACTTTAAGGCGAAATTTATGTTGCAATACTTGCGTCAGCGCGCTTTAGTTTTACTTGCAAGCAGCAGAAGCGGTTGCCGGTCAGGGCCGTACACCCACCCACCCCTCGCTCCCTCGGGTCTGGTCGGCAACCCTCTCTTGCACCTTCCAAAAGATCGATGTGCCCGCGACAGGTTGGGTGGTGGACAAATCTCGGTCAGTTTTGGATAACCAAACCCGATATAGAGCTAAGAAGGTTGGCCAATGCGCGCCCGCATCTACAAACCTGCAAAAACCGCCATGTCTTCGGGCACGGCCAAGACCAAAGCCTGGGTGTTGGAATTTGCTCCGGCCTCGCCGCGCAGTGTTGATCCGCTGATGGGGTGGACCTCGTCTTCGGATATGAACAGCCAGGTGCATTTGCAGTTCGACACGCTGGAGGCGGCGCAGGATTACGCCAAAGAGCGTGGGATTGACGCGGTGGTCCTGAAACCCAAAGCGCGCAAGCCCAATATCCGCGCCCGCGGCTATGGCGAAAACTTCGCCACCGACCGCCGCGGCGCCTGGACCCATTGAGCGGGCCTGCGGGCGCGTCGGCGATTAGCCAGGCCAATCCGACCGATGCCGATATCCGCCCGCTGATCGAGGCGCATTTGGCCCATAGTTGGGCCGCCACGCCGCAGACCAGTTGCCACACCATGACGCCTGAAGAGCTGGCCGAAGAAGGGCTGCGGTTCTGGGTGTTGAAGGATGGGGCGGCGCCGCTTGCCTGCGGTGCGCTGAAGCCCTTGGGCGACGGTATGGTCGAGGTCAAATCTGTCCATGTGGCCGAAGCCGCGCGTGGTCGCGGGTTGGCACGTCAGATAATGGGCCATCTGATCGACACCGCCCGGCGGGATGGGTTTGCGACGATGGCGTTGGAAACCGGCTCGGCCGACTTGCCTGCCTATGACGCGGCGCGCGCGCTTTATGAGGCGTTGGGCTTCAGCTATCGCAGCCCGATCCCAGGGTATCGGCGCGATCCAAACTCGGCCTTCATGGAGCTGACCTTGTGAGCGCGCCGGAACCGGTGCGCTACAAACAGGCGCTGGTCTTGCGCACCGATCTGAAAATGCGGCGTGGTAAGGAAATTGCCCAAGGGGCCCATGCCTCGATGAAGGTTACCTTGGAAAACCTGGATCATCCGGATGTTCGGGCTTGGCTGGATGGCCCCTTTGCCAAGATTGCGCTTGGCTGCGGCAGCGAGGCTGAGATGCGGGATTTGCAAGCCAAGGCGCAGGAGGCGGGTGTGCTGACCGGGCTGATCACCGATGCGGGCCGGACCGAGTTTGGCGGTGTGCCCACGGTCACAGCGCTCGCCGTTGGTCCGGCGCCGGTCGACAAGATCGATGCGATCACCGGACATCTCAAGCTGCGCTAGCGCCAAAGGTGGCTGGACCCGCGACAAGCGCTCGCCTATCACGGGCCGCAAGCGGGCCCATAGCTCAACTGGATAGAGCAGCCGACTTCTAATCGGCAGGTTGAGGGTTCGAGTCCTTCTGGGCCCGCCAAAATCCTGTGATCGCTGGACAGTGCGCTGCGGCCTGCTACCCTCCGCGACAACGGATTATGACGCGGGAAAGGGTGCGGTCATGGCGAAGCTGGCGTTTCTGGGTTTGGGGGTCATGGGCGGCCCGATGGCGGGGCATTTGGCGGCGGCGGGCCATGACGTGACCGTCTATAACCGCACCGCCGCCAAGGCCGAGGCCTGGGTGGCGCAAAATGGCGGCGCGATGGGCACAACCCCGCGCGAGGCTGTCGCAGGCTGCGATTTTGTCATGGCCTGTGTGGGCAATGACGATGATTTGCGCTCGGTCGTTTTGGGCGAAGATGGTGCGCTGGCGGGTATGAAACCCGGCGCGATCTTTGTCGATCATACCACGGTGTCGGCGATTGTGACCCGCGAGCTGGCTGCCAGCGCGGCAGAGGCTGGGATTGGCTGGGTCGACGCCCCAGTTTCCGGCGGTCAGGCAGGCGCGGAAAATGGGCAGTTGGCGATCATGTGTGGCGGCGATCAGGCACATTTTGACGCCGCCGAACCGATTGTGGAGGCCTATTCGAAAGCCACGGTGCATTTCGGCGATGTTGGGGCGGGCCAACTGACCAAAATGGTGAATCAGGTTTGCATCGTGGGGGCGGTGCAATCGATTTCCGAAGGGCTTTACATGGCGATGAAGGCCGGGCTCGACCCCAAAAAAGTGGCTGATTTGGTCAGCCAAGGGGCGGGTGGTTCCTGGCAATTGGCCAATCGGGCCGGAACCATGGTGGATAATCAGTTCAACCATGGGTTCGCAGTCGATTGGATGCGCAAAGACTTGGATATCGCTTTGACCCAAGCCAACGAGCTGGGCCTGTCGCTGCCCGTGACGGCCTTGGTTGATCAATTTTACGCCGAGGTGCAGCAGATGGGTGGTGGGCGCTGGGATACCTCCAGCCTGATCCAGCGCTTCCGCAAAATGCATGGGGAGCCGACCTGACCCAGGTGCGCTACCGCTTCGCCGATCTGTCGGGGTTGGAGGCCGAGGACTTCGACACAATCATCGATGTGCGCAGCCCGTCGGAGTTCGCCCATGATCGGGTGCCGGGGGCGATATCGCTGCCGGTGCTATCGGATGCGGAACGGGCCGAGGTCGGGACGATCTACACCCAGGACAGCCCCTTCCGCGCTCGCAAGATCGGGGCGGCATTGGTGGCCAAGAACGCGGCGACGCATATCCAAACCACGCTGGCCGATAAACCGGGTGGCTGGCGGCCTTTGATCTATTGCTGGCGCGGTGGGCAACGTTCGGGCGCGTTCGCCATCATTCTGGAGCAGATCGGTTGGCGGGTCGCGGTGCTGGAGGGCGGCTATCGCGCCTGGCGGCGGCATGTGGTGGATGCGCTTTACAAGGCGCCGCTACCCCATCGGCTGATCCGGCTGGATGGGTATACCGGAACCGGCAAAACCGCGATCTTGTCGGCTGTGGCGGAAAAAGGCGGTCAGACCTTGGATTTGGAGCGCCTGGCCTGCCATCGCGGATCGATCCTGGGCGATCTGGATGGCCCGCAACCAAGCCAGAAACACTTTGAAACCGCGCTGGTTGAGGCCCTGACGCGGCTCGACCCAGCCCGCCCAGTCCTGGTCGAGGCGGAAAGCGCACGGATCGGGGATTTGCGCCTGCCGCCCATGCTGTGGGCGGCGATGAAAGGCAGCCCAAGAATTGTGATTGACGCGCCGCTTGCGTCGCGGGCGGCGTTTTTGGCGGACCGATACCAGGTGCTTGTCGATCAGCCCGACCGCTTGCGCCAACGGTTCCAAGCGCTGCTGCCCTTGGTTGGACGTGACGCTATCGCCGCCTGGGATCACCTGCTGCAGGCGGGTGAGGCGCAGGCCCTGGCACGGGCCCTGGTTCAGGATCATTACGACCCGGCCTATGCCCGGTTGCGCAAATCCCAGGATGTCCCGGTTTTGGATCGGTTGGAACTGCCGGATCTGAGCCAAGGCAGCTTTGAACAGGCTGCCACGCAGATTTTGCAGCACATGAAGGCGCTTTGACCGCCACGGGGCCTTTCCCTTCGCGCCGCCATTGGGTAACCCCGCTGCAAGATCGACGAAGGGGCAGAGAGCCATGGAAAAGACCTTCAACGCCGCCGAGGCCGAAGCCCGGATTTCTGCGGATTGGGAAGCCAAAGGGGCCTTTAAGGCCGGGGCCAATGCCAAGGATGGCATGCCCGCCTATTCCATCATGATCCCGCCCCCGAACGTGACCGGCGTGCTGCATGTGGGCCATGCCTTCAACAACACGCTGCAAGACGTACTGGTGCGCTGGCACCGGATGCGCGGCTTTGACACGCTTTGGCAGCCTGGCACTGACCATGCCGGCATCGCCACGCAGATGGTGGTGGAACGCGAGCTGGCGAAAAACCAGGAACCGTCGCGGCGTGAGCTAGGCCGCGAGGCGTTTCTGGAAAAGGTTTGGGCCTGGAAAGAACAATCCGGCGGCACGATCCGCGAACAGTTGAAGCGCCTCGGCGCCTCCTGCGATT
Source organism: Paracoccaceae bacterium (assembly GCA_965229695.1). Classification (GTDB taxonomy): domain Bacteria; phylum Pseudomonadota; class Alphaproteobacteria; order Rhodobacterales; family Rhodobacteraceae; genus JANSYL01. The sequence goes on along the minus strand of OZ245921.1, from coordinate 887,186 downwards.
GGTCGCGCGAGGCCTTTACCATGCGCGGCGCGCCCGGCGATCCGGCGCCCGAGGATGGCCCAAACTTCCACGAAGCCGTGATCAAGGTCTTTGTGGATATGTACGAAAAAGGCTACATCTACCGGGGAAAACGCCTGGTTAACTGGGATCCGCATTTCGAAACTGCAATCTCGGACCTTGAGGTCGAGAATATCGATACCGCGGGTCATATGTGGCATTTTAAGTATCCGTTGGCGGGCGGGGCCACCTATACGTATTTGGAGAAAGATGAAGACGGGAAGGTCGTGTTTGAGGAAGAGCGCGACTATATCTCGATCGCTACGACGCGGCCTGAAACCATGTTGGGAGATGGGGCAGTTGCGGTGCATCCGTCGGATGAACGCTACGCGCCGATTGTAGGGATGCTGTGCGAAATCCCGGTTGGCCCGAAAGAACATCGCCGCCTGATCCCGATCATCACCGACGAATACCCCGATCCCGATTTCGGCTCGGGCGCGGTGAAGATCACCGGGGCGCATGACTTTAACGACTATGGCGTCGCCAAGCGCGGTGACATCCCGTGTTACCGGCTGATGGATACCAAAGCGCATCTGCGCGATGACGGTCTGCCTTATGCCGATGCGGCGGCCGTGGCCCAGGCCGTGGCCAATGGAGAGCGAGTGTTGAGCGAGGCCGAAGCCGACGCCCTCAACCTCGTGCCCGATCACCTGCGCGGTCTGGATCGCTTTGAGGCGCGCGAAAAGGTCATTGCCGAAATCACCGAAGAAGGGCTGGCCGTGATGACGCGGGCTGATAACCCCGTCTTGGGCAAAGCGGCGCTGAAACCCGAGGCTGAGGGCGCGGACACGCCGGTGCCGCTGGTCGAAGCAAAGACCATCACGCAGCCTTATGGCGACCGGTCCAAGGTGGTGATCGAGCCGATGCTGACCGACCAGTGGTTTGTCGATACCGCCAAGATTGTCGAACCGGCATTGGAGGCCGTGCGCTCGGGCCGGACGCGCATCATGCCCGAGCAGCACCGCAAGGTGTATTTCCACTGGCTGGAGAATATCGAGCCTTGGACGATCTCTCGCCAGCTGTGGTGGGGTCATCAGATCCCGGTTTGGTATGGGTTCGATCTGGGTGCCCATGGCTTCAAGGATGATGAGGGCGACGGCGCGCTGGATGTGGTCGAGATGATCCGCATTCTGGATGCACAGACCTTGCTGAAAGGGGACGAGCGCCACCATGCCGCCGCCGATTTCGACGCGGTTGCAGGTCAGTTCGCCGATGTCTTGGCCGGGCTGCCGATGCCGCTGAACCACGCCCAGGTCGTCGAGGTCGCGGATCGGAACGCGGCGGCGCATCTATTGGCCGAAAGCCTTGCCGCCTATTCGATGAGCCAGGATTTGACCAAGCTGGTCTATCCGGTCTGGCGCGACCCCGATGTGCTGGATACCTGGTTCTCCTCCGGCCTTTGGCCCATCGGCACGCTGGGCTGGCCCGAAGACACGCCGGAATTGCAGCGCTATTTCCCGACCTCCACCCTGGTGTCGGGTTTTGACATCATCTTTTTCTGGGTCGCCCGGATGATGATGATGCAATTGGCCGTCGTCGACGACATCCCTTTCAAGGACGTTTACGTCCACGCACTGGTCCGGGATGAAAAGGGCCGCAAGATGTCGAAATCCATCGGCAATGTGCTGGACCCGCTGGAACTGGTCGATGAATACGGGGCCGATGCGGTGCGCTTTACGTTGACCGCGATGGCGGCGATGGGGCGTGACCTGAAGCTCAGCAAGGATCGCATCCAAGGATACCGCAACTTCGGCACCAAACTGTGGAACGCCGCGCGGTTTGCCGAGATGAATGAATGCAAGCCGGTCGATGGTTTCGACCCCGCGGCGGTGACGCAAACGGTCAACCGTTGGATCGTCAGCGAAACCGCCCGTGCACGCCTGGCCCATGATGAGGCGCTGACCGCCTATCGCTTCAACGATGCGGCCAATGGGCTTTACGCCTATGTCTGGGGTACGGTTTGCGACTGGTATCTAGAGTTTGCGAAACCGCTTTTCGCCTCGGGCGACGCGGCGGTGATCACCGAAACCCGCGCCACGATGGCTTGGGTGATCGACCAATGTCTGATCCTACTGCACCCCACCATGCCCTTTATCACCGAAGAGCTTTGGGGCGCGATAGCGGACCGGCGCAAGATGCTGGTCCATGGCGATTGGCCGGACTATGGCGAGGCTTTGGTTGATGCCGACGCGGAACGTGAAATGCGCTGGGTGATCGGGCTGATCGAAGAAATTCGCTCGGTTCGGCAGCAGATGCATGTGCCCGCAGGGTTGAAGGTTCAGCTATTGCAGCTGGATTTGGATGCGGCCGGCCAGGCGGCGTTTGATACCAACAAGGCGATGATCGACCGCTTGGCGCGCCTGTCGGAGGTGACCAAGACCGATGCCATGCCCAAGGGGGCGGTGACTGTCGCGGTCGAGGGTGGCACCTTTGGCCTGCCGATTGCCGATTTGATCGACGTGGATGAGGAAAAAGCGCGCCTAGAAAAGGTCTTGGGCAAACTTGCCAAAGAGCTGGGCGGGCTGCGTGGGCGTCTGAACAACCCGAAATTCGCCGCCAGCGCGCCGGAAGAGGTGGTGGAAGAGACCCGCCACAACCTGGCGGCCCGCGAAGAGGAAGAGGCCAAGATCAAAGCCGCGCTGGAGCGGTTGAACGAGATCGGGTGATCCACGGCGCGATGTGCTAAGGTTGCGCCCATGTCGCATTGGTTCGAAAAACTGGCCGAGCGCCGGATGCTCAAGGCCCGCGCCGAAGGACAGCTTGAAAACCTGCCTGAGGAAGGCAAACCTTTGCCTAGCCGCCCCGAGGAAAGCTTGCTCGACGCGGGCGAGGCGGTTGGCTATCGCATCATGGCCGAACACGGGGCGCTGCCCGAAGAAATCATCCTGCGCAAAGCGCTGGACGCGGCCAAGGCGGACTATGCCAAAGCCGAGACCGAAGCCGAGAAGCGCGCTGCCATGGCGCGGATCGCCGAGGCGGAGATGAAGCTTTCCATCGCGCAGGATGCCCGCAAGAAATTCATGCGCTAGAGCCCAGGCGGCGGGAAACCCCCGTTTACGGATGCGGGTCGCGGCGGCATTGTTTCGGAAATCATTGTCAGGAGCGATTTATGATGCGCCGAACACTCTTATTCCTTTTTGCCTGTTTCCTTCCCTTCTCCGCGCTGGCTGAGGCGGACGGTCCCGATGCCTGGCGTGTGACGGGCGTGGCGTCGGATGACACGTTGAATGTGCGGGTGGGGCCAAGCATCGATTACATGGTGCTGGATACCTTGCCCTATAACGCGCGCGCGCTTCAGATCGGTACCTGTGTGCCCACCGTCACGCGCGAGCAATACTTTGCCCTGACCGAGGCGCAGCAATTGGCGTTGAACGATCTGCCAGCCTGGTGCGTCGTGATCGAAGATGGCGCGCAGCTTGGTTGGGTGAACCGCCGCTTCCTGACCGAGGATGCGGAATAGCCCGGCACCTGCCCCTTGCTTCGGCGCGCGAGATCGGACATCCAAGCCCGATGACCGATCCACGCTATACCCCGCTTGCCGCAACGCTGCCCGCCTCCGTGCCATTTGTTGGGCCCGAGACCCAGGAACGGGCCCGTGGTGGGGCCTTTGCCGCGCGGCTTGGGGCCAATGAAAGCGTCTTTGGTCCATCGCCGAACGCGGTGGATGCCATCGCGGCGGCGGCGAAAGACGCTTGGATGTATGGCGACCCCGAAGTGCACGAGCTGCGCCAGGCTTTGGCCGCTCATCACGGCATTGAACCCGGCAATATCGTGGTGGGCGAAGGCATTGACGGGCTGTTGGGCTATCTTGTCCGCCTGTTGATCGATCAGGGTGATGCAGTCGTGACCTCGGACGGGGCTTATCCGACCTTTAACTATCATGTCGCGGGGTTTGGCGGCGTGCTGCGCAAAGTGCCCTATCGCGATGACAGGGAAGACCCCGAGGCGCTGTTGGTCAAAGCCCATGAGGTTGGGGCGAAGCTGATCTATTTTGCCAACCCCGACAATCCCATGGGGTCTTGGCATGATGCCGCGACGGTCGAGCAGCTGATCGAGGGTCTGCCCGAAGGCGCGGTTTTGGCGTTGGACGAAGCCTATTCCGATACCGCCCCGGCGGCGGCCATTCCGGCCATTGATCCCAGCCATCCCAGGGTCATCCGCTTTCGCACCTTTTCCAAAGCTTACGGCCTTGCCGGTTTGCGCGTCGGGTATGGCATTGCGGCGTCGGATTTCGTGACCGCCTTCAACAAGATCCGAAACCACTTTGGTGTGGGCCGTGTGGCCCAGGCCGGTGCCTTGGCCGCTTTGGCCGATCAAGATTATCTGCAAGCCACGGTTACCGCCGTCGCAGCGGCCCGCACGCGGCTTGCGCAGATTGCCGAGGCGAACGGGCTGACGGCCCTGCCATCGGCCACGAATTTTGTCACCATGGATTGCGGGCGCGATGGCGATTTTGCCCGCGCGGTGCTGGCCGAACTGGTGGCGCAAGGGGTGTTCGTGCGTATGCCATTCGTTGCGCCGCAGGATCGCGCCATCCGCGTGTCTTGCGGTCGGCCCGAGGACCTGGATGCATTTGCCGAGGCGCTGCCAGTGGCGCTGGCCAAGGTCAGGGCTGATTTGGGTTGATCCGCCCGCCCACGCCTTAGCCCTCGGCGATCACCGCCATCGCGGCCTCAAGCCCCGTTGCGCCATGGGGAATTTGCAAGGCCGACATCCCCGATTGCAGGCTGGCCAAGACGCCCAAAACCATATGCGCGTTCACATGACCCATATGACCGATGCGCAGGAAGCTGGAGACATCGCCATCCGGCCCCTCAACCCCACCGAGCGGCATGCCAAGGGTCACGCCGACCTCAGCTGTCATCCAATCGCGCAGCTTTTGGCCGTTGCCTGGACCAAAGTTCAGCGTCGTGACCGCGTGGCTGCGTTTGTCATGGGCGGTGATATTGGCGCGCACTGGCCCGGCCTGACCCCAAACGTCGACCGCAGCCCAGACGGCCTGGGCCAGCACCTGGTGACGGTGCCAAACCTGCTCCAACCCTTCTTCCTTCAGGATCATGTCGAGCGCGACGCGCAAGCCGTAAAGATGATGCGTGGGCGCGGTGCCGTTGAAGTATTTGTAGAACTCTTCCGGGTCGACGCGCGGGCGCCAATCCCAATAGGGGGTGACCAGATCAGCCTTATCGCGGGCGGCATCCGCTTTGGCGTTGAAATAGACAAACCCCATGCCCGGCGGCGTCATCAGACCCTTTTGACTGCCGGTCACCATCAGATCGACGCCCCAGTCATCCATGTGGAACTCATCACAGGCCAGGCAGGCGATGTTGTCGGAACAAAGCAGAGCGGGGTGGCCTACAGCGTCCAGCGTTTCGCGCAAGGCCGCTATATCGTTTTTCACACTGGTCGAGGTATCGACCTGCACCGCCAGCACCGCCTTGATCTGGTGGTCCTTATCTGCGGCCAAGGCTTCGGCCACGCGGGCCATGTCGATATCGGATTGCGGGCCGAAATCGATGATCTGGCAATCGACACCCATGGCGGTGGCCATTTCGCCCCAGCCCAGGCAGAACCGCCCGGTGCCAAGCACCAAGATCTTGTCGCCGCGGCTTAGGATGTTGACCAGCGCCGCCTCCCACGCGCCGTGGCCATTGGCGATATACATCGCCACATTGTGCTGCGTGCGCGCGACCGCTTTCAGATCGGGGACAATGCCCGCCACCATATCGATCAACTCGCCGGTATAGATATTCGGCGCTGCGCGGTGCATGGCTTGTAGCACACGGTCGGGCATGACCGACGGGCCGGGGATGGCGAGATAATGGCGACCAGCAGCAAGGCTCATGCGGGGCTTCCTTTCAACGGACGGACGAGAGGTAAGGCGCTGGAAGGTTGGGGTCAATCGCGTCTGCGCCCTTGGCGGCGCGGTCGGTCATGATTAGCTGTGATGTCACACAGAGAGGCTTGTGATGGGGGCAGCGCAATGATGGGGGAACGCACGCAGGATCGGACCGTTTTGCGCATCGCGGGCGCGGATCGGGAAAGCTTTCTGCATGGCTTGGTGACGCGAGATTTGTTGGCCCCGGGTGAGGGGCTGACCTATGCCGCTTTGCTGACGCCGCAGGGCAAATATCTGGCCGATTTCTTTCTGCTAAACCGGGGTGACGATATCCTGTTGGATGTTAAAACCGAGATTGCTGCCAAGCTGGCGCAGCGGTTGATGATGTACCGGTTGCGCGCGGATGTGGTGATCGAAGATGCCGAATTGTCCGTGACGCGCGGCTTGGGCGATGCGTCCGATGGCGCTTGGGCCGATCCTCGCGATGCGTCGCTTGGCTGGCGCGCCTATGGGGCCGAGGGGGGCGATCCGGTCATTGATTGGGATGCCATCCGCGTGGCCGCTTGCGTGCCCGAAACCGGCATCGAGTTGGTGCCTGACGATACCTATATTCTCGAAGCTGGGTTTGACCGGCTTTCGGGCGTGGATCATCGCAAGGGTTGTTATGTCGGGCAGGAGGTCACGGCCCGCATGAAGCACAAAACCGAATTACGCAAAGGCTTTGTTACCGTTGATGTCGCGGGGGAGGCTCCCGTTGGTGCGGAGATCATGATGGGTGAGCGGGCGGTTGGGAAGCTGTTCACCCAGGCGGGTGGCAAGGGCATTGCCTATCTGCGCTTTGACCGTGCCGCTGCGGGGATGAAAGCCGGCGCGGCTGAGGTGCATTGGAGCCCGGTGGCCAATTAGATCAGCAGGCTGGCCGCGCCTTCGTGCTTCAAAAGCCAGACCTTGGTTTCCACGCCGCCGGGTGCGCTGAACCCGCCAAGGCCCGAGGCCGATAAGATACGGTGGCAGGGGATCAGAACCGGCACATGATTGGCCCCGCAGGCCTGGCCGATCGCTTGGGCCGGAGCGCCAATATCTTTCGACAGATCGCCATAGGTGCGGGTTTCGCCGAACGGGATCGCCATCAATGCATCCAGCACCTGACCGCCAAGCCCAGTTCCACCATGGCGGATCGGGATGGTGAAATGCTGAAGATCGCCCGCAAAATAAGCCTCTAGCTCATCCAGCGCGGCGGTGAGCACGGGATCGTCCGCGGGCGCATCTATCCTGCCCCAGCCCGAGGCCGTGACGGCCCCGTCGGTCACTTCGATCCAGATCGGACCAATCGGTGTGTCACGATGCGCTTTCATGCCGCCACCCTGCGAGGCACGCCCAACCTGGTCAAGCCATGGGGGTGATATGGCCCGCGCGGGGCGGCGCGGGCCATTGGTTTCGATCAGCTTTCGGTGCCGATCTTATCTTGGGTTTGGGTCTCAAAATCTTCGGCGGAATGGCGTTCATGCAATTGCAATTCCGGCTCGCCAAAGGCGCGGTTCACCATCCGACCGCGCTGCACGGCGGGGCGGGCATCAATGCGCTCGGCCCATTCCATGACGTTTTTGTAGGAAGCGACATCCAAAAACTCAGCCGCATCATAAAGCCGCCCCAGAACCAGCTGCCCGTACCACGCCCAGATTGCCATATCGGCAATGGTATAGACCCCGCCAGCCATCCAATCTTTGTCGGCCAGGTGCCGATCCAGAACGTCAAGCTGGCGCTTGGTTTCCATCGAAAAACGGTTGATCGGGTATTCCCATTTCTCGGGCGCATAAGCGTAGAAATGGCCAAACCCGCCGCCGAGATAGGGCGCACTGCCCATTTGCCAGAACAGCCAAGACAGCATCTCGGGCCGGGCATCGGCGCTGAGAAACGCGTCAAACTTTTCGGCCAGATGCAGCATCATGGAGGCAGATTCGAACAGCCGGATGGGCGTCTCGCCCGAGCGGTCCATGAGGGCCGGAATCTTGGAGTTTGGGTTCACATCCACAAAACCCGAGCCAAATTGATCGCCTTCACCAATATTGATCAGCCAGGCGTCGTATTCCGCGCCGGTGTGACCAGCCTCCAGCAATTCCTCAAACAGCACCGTGACCTTCACGCCATTGGGCGTGGCAAGCGAATAAAGCTGAAACGGGTGTTTGCCGACCGGCAGCTCTTTGTCGTGGGTCGGCCCGGCGATGGGGCGGTTGATATTGGCGAATTTCCCGCCCGAGCTTTGTTCCCACGTCCAAACCTTTGGTGGTTCGTAGCTGTCGGTCATTGTGATCCCCTTTGGTAGCGTTCAGCCATAGGTAGGCGCTTGGCGCGGGAAACCCAACGCGCAAGTCGATGTGCAGGAATGCGCGGATCAGAGTGGTAGTAAAAACCGGGGCAAAACCCGACCGGGGATTGAGCCCGAGGGGGCGGAGCCCGCGGGCTTGGCGCCCATGCGTTCGTAGAACGGGGCGGCATCGGGATCAGACTCGATTTCCATCTGCCGCGCGCCTTGGTGGCGCGCGTGTTCGACCGCCCAAGCGATCAGCCTGCGCCCCAGGCCCTGGCCCATCGTATCGGGACAGATGAAGAGCTTGTGCAATTCGGCCTGGCCATCGTCCATGATCACCTGGGCCATGCCAATCGGCGCACCATGCGCGCCATCGATCACAGCGACCTCGCTGGTCGCCAAGTCTTCTTCGTTCAGGCGTAACTCGTCCCGGCAGGCCTCCATGAAGGCGGCGTCATAGCCCCAATAAGCCTTTGATCGCATGGCCAAATCATGCAGCGCGGGCAGATCATCCACCCGCGCGGCACGTATCTGCGTTGGTTCAGCCAAGGGCGCTGTTGCAACGACCACAGACCCCTGGGTGGCTGTGGCTGCCGACATCCGGCAGGATTTTCCAGCAGCGCTGGCATTTTTCGCCCTGGGCTGCGTGGAAGACGACGCCAATGGCCGGGTCATCCAGGCGGAAGGCGTCGGTCTGCGGTTCCCCCTCCATCACGGTCAGGTCGGAGGTGATGCAAAGATCCTCCATATCCACGCTTTTGACGGTGGCCGCCAAGGCCGGATCGGCGATTTGCACCAAGGGCGCGGCCTCAAGCGAGGCGCCGATCACCTTTTCACGGCGCTGCACCTCAAGGGCCGAGGTTACCACGCGCCGGACCCGCCGGATATCCGCCCATTTTGCTGCCAGCGCCTCGTTCTTCCAGGTCGCGGGCGTTTCGGGGATGTCCTGCAGATGGACCGAGCTGTCGTCGCCCGGGTTCCGCTCTAGCCAGACCTCCTCCATGGTGAAGACCAGGATTGGCGCGAGCCAGGTGGTCAGCCGTTCGAACAACAGCTCCAACACCGTGCGCGCGGCCCGGCGCCGGGCGGTGTCACCGTCACAGTAAAGCGCGTCTTTGCGGATATCGAAGTAGAACGCCGACAAATCCGTGGTGGCGAAGGTAAAGACCGCCTGGAACACGCCCTGGAAGTCGAACTTGGCATAGCCATCGCGAACCTGTTCATCCAACTCGGCCAGGCGGTGCAGCACCCATTGCTCCAACTCAGGCATATCCGACGGATCGACGCGATCGGCTTCGGTCACGTCGTTGAGCGAGCCCAGCATGAAGCGCATGGTGTTGCGCAAACGGCGATAGCTGTCGGCCACGCCTTTCAGGATTTCCGGCCCGATCCGCTGGTCGGCGGTATAGTCGGTCTGCGCCACCCAAAGCCGCAGGATGTCAGCGCCGTATTGCTTCACGACCTCCTCGGGCACGATGGTATTGCCGATGGATTTGGACATCTTCATGCCCTTCTCATCCAACGTGAACCCATGCGTGACCACATTGCGATAGGGCGCCCGGCCCTTGGTGCCGCAGGCCTGGAGGAGGGAGGAATGGAACCAGCCACGATGCTGATCCGTGCCCTCCATATAGACATCGGCGATGCCATCTTCGGTCCCGTCTTCGCGGTCGCGCAGGACAAAGGCGTGGGTCGAACCGCTGTCGAACCAGACATCCAGGATATCGAACACCTGGTCATAGTCGGCCGCGGCATAGTCATTGCCCAAGAACCGCTCTTTCGCGCCGGGCTTGTACCAGGCATCGGCCCCTTCGGCTTCGAATGCCTCCAAAACGCGGGCATTCACCGCTGGATCGCGCAGCAGATAATCATCGTCGCGCGGGTCGGCCCCTTTCTTGGTGAAGCAGGTCAGCGGCACACCCCAGGCGCGCTGACGTGACAGAACCCAATCGGGCCGCGCCTCGACCATGGAATACAGCCGGTTGCGCCCAGTCTGCGGGGTCCAGGTCACCAACTCGTCGATCGAGCGCAGAGCCCGTTCGCGGATCGTGGTGCCATAGGCATCATTGCCCCCGATGGGTTTGTCGATGGCGGCAAACCATTGCGGGCGGTTCAGGCGGATCACCGGCGCTTTCGAGCGCCAGGAATGTGCATCCGATATGGTAAGGCGTTTACGACCCAAAAGCTTGCCCAACTCGACCAGCTTGTCGATGACGGCCTTGTTCGCGTTGCCCGGCTTGCCGTTGGGGCGGATGATCATCTCACCGGCGAAGAAGGGCAGATCGGCGCGGTACGAGCTATCATCGAGGATATTATAAGTCATCTCGAGCCCGTGTTTCACACCGATGGCATAGTCATCATCCCCGTGGCTGGGTGCGGTGTGGACAAAGCCAGTGCCCGCGTCATCGGTGACGTGATCGCCTGGGAAAAGCGGGACATCATAATCCCACTCCCCTTCGGCACCATCAGCGCCGCGCAGCGGGTGCGCGCAGGTCAGGGCGGTCAACTCATCGGGTGTTACATCGCGTAGGCGGCGATACATGCCGGGTTCAAGCCGCATCGCGCCCAAGGCTTCTTCGGCCAGGGCATCGGCGATCAGGTAGCGATCACCAACCTGCACCCAGCATTCCGCGGGGCGTCCCGTCACCTCGTAAAGACCATATGCGATGCCCGGGCCAAAGCAGATCGCGCGGTTTTGCGGCAAGGTCCAAGGAGTCGTGGTCCAGATGATGACCTTGGCGCCTGTCAGATCGCCTACAGGGCTGATTTTAAAGGTGTTTTCGGAAACGACATCAGTATCCGACAGGATGGCGAACGGCACCCAAACCGCATCGGTTTGGCGGTCATGGTACTCCACCTCAGCCTCGGCCAGGGCGGTCTTTTCCACCGGCGACCACATCACGGGCTTAGAGCCCTGATAAAGCGAACCGTTCATCAGGAAGACCATGAATTCTTCGGCGATCACCCGTTCTGCATGGAAATCCATGGTCAGATAGGGGTCATCCCAGGTGCCGGTCACGCCCAGGCGTTTGAACTCCTCGCGCTGGATGTCGATCCAGTGTTCGGCAAAGCGGCGGCATTCCTGGCGGAAGTCGACGACATCGACCTCATCCTTATCTTTGCCTTGCTTGCGGTACTGTTCCTCGATCTTCCATTCGATGGGCAGCCCATGGCAATCCCAGCCCGGCACATAGCGGCTGTCATAGCCCATCATCTGATGGCTACGGACGATGATGTCCTTGATCGTCTTGTTCAGCGCGTGGCCGATATGCAGATGCCCGTTCGCATAGGGGGGGCCATCATGCAGGGTAAAGGGTTTGCGGCCCGCATCTTGCGCCGCCTTTTCACGCAGCTTTTCATAAACCCCGATCTCATTCCAACGCGCCAGCCAATCGGGCTCGCGCTTGGGCAGCCCCGCGCGCATGGGGAAATCGGTTTTGGGCAGGTTCAGCGTGTCTTTGTAGTCGACCGCCACGGGTTTATCGGCGCACATCTTGGCGCTCCTCATCTTGGCAAGTGTGTTTGGGAATAGGAGGGGCGGTGCGATAGCTCAAGCACCTATCAACCCGGCAGCTCAGCTCAGGAGCGCCGGGCCAGTAATTCGACCGATGATCACCCGTATCCACATGGCGCGGGGTATAGGCCCAGCGGGCCAGCGGCACAACCCCGGCGCGCACCTGTCGCAGCGACTGTTGCGTCAGCTGGGCTATCGTTTCGGGGCAGGTGGGGGACAGAGATGAAAATTGGCATTGCAGGCGCGGGGATTGGTGGACTGTCTGCCGCGGCGGGCTTGGCCCAGGACGGGCATGAGGTCACTTTGTTTGACCAATTCGACACGCCCAAACCGATCGGATCGGGTCTGGTGCTGCAACCGGTTGGCCTGTCGGTTCTGGATGAGATTTCCGCAGGCCGTGCCGCGCGGGGCTTGGGTGCATCGCTAATCTCGATGATCGGGCATGAAGCCAAGCACCAAAGAACCGTGCTGAATGTTTCTTACGGGGCCGACCCCGAGCGGCAGGGCCTGGCTATCCACCGCGCGGCGCTGTTTCACGTGCTTTTGGAGGCGGCCAAGGCCTCGGGCGCGATACTCACCCCGGGACAGCGGATCATTGGCCGAGCCGGGCAGTATCTGCTGAGCGAGGATACGCGGCACGGGCCCTTTGACCTGATTGTCGATGCCAGCGGCGCGGGATCGTGTCTGTCTCCACTCAAGGCCCGGCCTCTGTCGTATGGGGCAATTTGGTCGACGGTGCCTTGGGCCAAGGGCAGCGATTTGCCCGAGAACCGGCTGACCCAACGCTATCTCGGCGCCCATAAAATGCTGGGCGTTCTGCCCATCGGCGCGATGCCCGAAGCGCCGGAAACCAAGCTGGCCGCGATTTTCTATTCCCTGCCTGCAAGTGCCGAAGCCAGTTGGCGCGACCGGCCCATGGCCGATCTGCGGCGGGAGGCGTTGATGCTTTGGCCCGAAATGGCCCCGTTTTTCCCCGAGACGCTGACCCATGCGGATTTCACCTTTGCCAGCTACACCCATGGCAGTCTGTCGCGCCCCTACGGTTCCGGCATCGTGCATCTAGGCGACGCCGCCCATCGCGCTTCACCCCAACTGGGGCAGGGGGCCAATATGGCGCTGTTGGATGCCCAAGCCCTGCGCCTGGCGCTGCGGCAGCGGCGGGGGGAGGAAGCGCTGCGTCTTTATGCGGGCGCGCGCCGTTGGCATATCGCAGCCTATCAAGCGCTGAGCGCAGCCTTCACCCCGCAATACCAATCCGATAGCCGCATTTTGCCACTGCTGCGGGATTATTTCCTGGCGCCACTTAGCCAGATGCCGCCCATGCCGCGCGTGCTCACCCGGCTGGTCTGCGGCGATTTGGTGCCGCCAATGCCGGCGCTTACACCTCGGCCCCGGCGGCGCGGCTGACCGCGCGTTCGCGGGCGACGATGTAAAGCCCTGCCGCGATGGTGACCAAAATGCCAAAAAGCGCTAAACCATTGGGAAACTCGGCAAACATCCAAAGCCCAACCAGCGCGGCGATGGGGATCTCCAAATACTGCATCGGAGCCAGGGTCGCGGACGGGGCGTAACGCAAGCTCCAAGTCATCAGCAAATGGCCGATGGAGCCAAAAATACCCAAAGCCACAAACAACCAGAGCTGATCAGCGGCTGGCATGACCCATCCGACCAAAGGCGCGCTTTCAGCCATGGGCAGAAACACCAATGGCAGGATCAAAGGCAGCCCCATCAGCCCCGAGGCCCCTTGTAACGCCATCGGGTCGATATCTTTTGCCATCTGGCGCGTGACCAGCATGAAGACCGAAAACACCACCGCCACGCCCAGGGGCAGCAAGGCGCCCCAGCCGACAGCGGCAAAGCTTGGCTGCACCACCATCAAAGTGCCGACAAAGCCCACCGCGCAGGCGATCAAACGGCGATGCCCAACCTCCTCATTCAAAAACCACCAGCCCAAAAGCAGCATGATGAAGGGCATGACAAAGGCAATGGCTACGGCATCGGCCAGGGGCAGTACCCGCAAGGCGGAAAACATCAGCAGTAGCCCCATCATCTGCAACACCGTCCGCGCCAGGGTTAGCCCCGCCACTCGCCGTGATGGGAACAGAACATGACCCGCCGCCAGGGCAATCGGCACGAACAACAAGGCCTGGGTGCCAAATCGCACCAAGATCAACTGCATGAGGGGAAATTCACCGCCCAGAAGCTTGGCCAAAGCATCGGCAAACGGGATCACCGTGCAAAAGCCAAGCATCAACAGGATGCCCAACAAAGGTCTGTCAGCCGTGCGCGTCATGTCATCGGTCTGTCATGGCACGCGGCGCTTGTCACGCCATGGCGCACCCATTCCCTTCATCTTTCCAAAAATACGCATCTCCAAGATTAGTCCTGGCGAAGCGCCGCCAGACAGGGCGCCGGAAAACGCGCGTTTTCCGGTCCGTTTTTCGCGCGAAAAACGGCTTGCTCACCAATGGGGCGGGCGTTGATCGGCCAAAGGTACGGTGCCGCCTTCAGCCGCTTCGCGTTCGGCCTCGCGCGACATCAGCATTTCAACCCGCCGGGTCAGGCGATCAATCTCGGCTTGTTGGCGCGCCACCACCTCGGACAGATCGTCGACCGTCCGGGTCAAATGGGCGACCTGCTCTTCGATATGGGTTTGATCGGTCATCCTGCGGGCCTTTCTGCCGGAACGCGCTGTCATTTGGCCTTGGGCGTGCTTGGGATCAAGGAAAACCGTTCAAACGCAGGTTGGCGATGGCGGCGCGCCGGGTCGCCTTCAAACGCAAGCGCTGCCTTGCCCCGCTCTACGCCCCTCGGTAAAGGGGGCGCGAACCCCGGAGCCAGGACAGAGCCCACCATGGCCAAGATCAAAAAACAGCCGCGCCCCAAGGCGGAGACGCCCAAGGGCTTTCGCGATTATTTCGGCGCCGAAGTCACCGAGCGCACCGAGATGCTGCGCCAGATCGCCGAGGTTTATCACGCCCATGGCTTCGACCCGCTGGAAACCTCAGCCGTGGAAACGGTTGAGGCGCTGGGCAAGTTCCTGCCCGATGTCGACCGCCCGAACGAAGGCGTTTTCGCCTTTGAGGAGGATGGGTCGTGGCTTGCGCTGCGCTACGACATGACCGCCCCTTTGGCGCGGGTTGCCGCGCAGTTTCGCAACGATCTGCCCAGCCCCTATCGCCGTTATACGATGGGTCCGGTCTGGCGCAATGAAAAGCCAGGGCCGGGGCGCTATCGCCAGTTTTACCAATGTGATGCCGATACGGTTGGCGCGCCTTCTGTGGCCGCGGATGCCGAGATTTGCGGCATGTTGGCCCAAACGCTGGAGGCCGTTGGCATTCCGCGCGGCGATTACATCATTCGGGTGAACAACCGCAAAGTGCTCGACGGCGTGTTGGAGGCCGCGGGCCTGCCCAACACACCCGAGCATGAGGCCGTTCGCGGCATCGTTCTGCGCACCATCGACAAGCATGACAAATTTGGTGACGAAGGCGTCATGGCCCTTTTGACCGAAGGACGGCAGGATGAAAGCGGGGATTTCACCAAAGGGGCCGGGCTTGCGCGAGACCAGGTGGAACTGCTGCTTGGCTTCGTGAATGGACGGGGCGGCGATACCGCCGAGACCATCGGGCGCTTGGGCCAATTGGTGGCGGGCTCGGCCAATGGCACCAAAGGCGTGGAAGAGCTTGAAACCATCGCATCCCTGCTCGATGCCCAAGGCTATGGCCCCGATCGCATCCTCATCGATCCTTCGGTCGTGCGTGGCCTCGGTTATTACACCGGCCCGGTTTATGAGGCTGAACTGACCTTTGAGATTACCGATGAAAAGGGCCGTCCGCGCCAGTTCGGCTCGGTTGCAGGTGGCGGGCGCTATGACGATCTGGTCAAGCGCTTCACCGGGCAGGAGGTGCCCGCCACGGGCATTTCCATCGGTGTCGACCGTCTGCTGGCGGCGCTGCGGATGAAAGGGCGGCTGAGCGGCACGACCCAAGGGCCGGTGATTGTCACCGTCATGGATCGGGATCGGATGGCCGATTACCAACGCATGGCAGCCGAGCTGCGCAACGCGGGCATCCGGGCGGAGGTTTACCTCGGCAACCCGAAGAATTTCGGCAACCAGTTGAAATACGCCGACAAACGCGCCTCTCCTGTCGCGGTCATCCAAGGCTCGGACGAAGCCGCGCGCGGGGTGGTTCAGCTGAAAGACCTGATCCTGGGCGCGAAACTGGCACAAGAGGCGACGCTGGAAGAATGGAAAAGCCAACCGGCCCAAATCGAGGTGCCGCTGGCTGACCTGGTTGCGCAAACTCGCGCCCTATTGGATCGCCATTCGTGAGTGATAAGGCAACGGTCCGGGCCGAGGCGGCACGCCTTCAGGCCATGTTTGTCGACGCGGGCGCGGCCCAGGTCGAGGCTGATCTTTTGCTGCCTGCTGAAACGCTGCTGGACCTTTACGGCGAAGATATCCGCGCCAGGGCCTATGTCACCGACGATCCCGATCGCGGTGAGATGATGCTGCGCCCGGATTTCACCGTGCCCGTGGTGCAAAGCCATATGGCCAATGGCGCGGACCCGGCGCGCTATACCTATTTGGGCGAGGTGTTCCGCAAACAGCCCGCTGGCTCTGGGCGGCCCAATGAATACCTGCAGTTGGGCTATGAGCTGTTTGATGGCGGCCAGCGTGTCGCGGCGGATGCCGAGGTTTTTGCGCTGTTTTCCCAGGTGCTCACGCCCTTCAATCTGCGGCCCGTCACCGGTGACATCAGCATTTTGTTGGCGGCCGTTGAAACGCTTAGCACGACCGAGGATCGTAAAGCCGCGCTCAGACGCCACCTTTGGCGGCCCCGACGCTTTCGCGCCATTCTGGACCGTTACACCGGCCGCACCCCGCCCAGCGAAGCGCGGGAGGCCCTGATCGATGCGGTGCAAAGCCGCGGTACCGCGGCACTCATCGCGGAGTCGGGCCCCGAGATCGGCCTTCGGTCGGCCCAGGATATCGCAGATCGGTTGGACAGCCTGGTTGCCGATCGCGCCGCCCCAGCGATTTCCGCAGCCGAGGCCGAGGTGCTTTCGGTGATCTTGGGCGTCCGCGCCACCTTGCCCGAAGCTTATGAACAGCTTTGCGATGTCTGCGTCGACCTGCCGGGGCTTGGCCCCGCGATTGACCGTTTCGCCGCCCGGATGGAGGCGCTGGCCAAGGCCGGTATCGCGGTCGAGACGCTGAGTTTTGAGGCAAGCTTTGGTCGCACGACGTTGGAATACTATGACGGGTTTGTCTTTGGATTCCTGGCCCCACGCCGCCCCGATCTGCCGCCGGTGGCATCGGGCGGGCGCTATGATGCACTGACCCGCGTGTTGGGGGCAGGGCGCGAATGCCCTGCCGTCGGCGGCGTGATCCGGCCCGAATTGCTCGTGGCCCTGGCCGATGAGGATGCGACATGAGCTTGCGCCTCGGTGTTCCGTCCAAGGGGCGGTTGATGGACAAGACCTTTGCCTGGTTCGCTGAGCGCGGGCTGGAAATGCGGCGCACGGGGACCGACCGGGAATACGCCGCTGAGGTGGCCGGCGCGGATGTCGAACTGATGCTGCTGAGCGCGGGGGAAATCCCGCGCGAACTGGCGGCGGGGCGCATCCATTTGGGCGTGACCGGCAGCGATCTTGTGCAAGAACGCATCCCGGCTTGGGATCAAACCGTCGAGACCTTGGCGCCGATGGGCTTTGGCCATGCTGATTTGATCATTGCGGTGCCTAAGTGCTGGATCGATGTCAGCAGCCTGGATGATCTGGATGCTGTTGCCGCCGCGTTCCGGCGTCAGCATGGGTTCCGTCTGCGCATCGCCACCAAGTACCACCGCTTGGTGCGGGAGTTTCTGCGGGATGCCGGGGTGGCCGACTATCAATTGGTCGACAGCCAAGGCGCGACCGAGGGCACGGTGGCCCATGGCACGGCTGAGGCGGTCGCCGATATTACCTCGACCGGGGAAACCTTGCGCGCGAACCATCTGAAACTCTTGGACGATGGGCTGATCCACCGGTCCGAAGCAACCCTGTTCCGGTCGCGCCGCGCGGCTTGGGGTAAGGCCGAGCGTGCGTCGCTGGAAGAATTGTTACAGCGGCTCGGCGCGGGTTAAAGCACTCCGATTTCCGCAAGCGCGCTTTCCAGCGCGGGGGGCAGGGTTTCATCCCGCGCGCGTCCACCGCTGAGATCGCGCGGCGCATCCTCGGGCTTTAGGTAGCGCCAACCTTGGAACGGGCGGCGCGGGGTTGCGGCGACGCGGATGACCTGCGGGTCAAACACGATACCACAACGCACAATGCCATCGCCACGGTCGACCTCATCCAAGCGCAGGATCGTCTGGCGACAGAGAACCACACCCTTGAACACCCAATAAAGCGATCCGCCATTCAGCAACTCATCCGCACGCTTGGGCCACATGCGGGTGATATGGCGCGGCAGCCCGTCTGGCCCCTTGGCGTGGGCCGAGGCCTGCCAATCGATCAAATCCTCCACCCGCTCGGCCCCGACACAGAGTTTGATCAGATTGATTGTCCCCAAGTCGCCCACAGATTTACCCACAGAATCCCTATCTTCATCTAGATATTGTATGCCGCTCGTGCTAAGCTGCAACCTATTGTTGTTGGCTGCGTCCTGTCAGGGCCTCACGCGTCTGACCAGCTTGCACGCCACGACAATTGAACGACCCTGAACATAACGCTATCTTGCCGCTCTGCCACGCCTGCCGGAGACCGCCCGACATGACCCGCTTCGCCGCCCCAATTGCAGAACAGATTTGGGACATGAAATACCGCCTGAAAGAGGCGGATGGCACCCCTATCGACCTAAGCGTCGAAGACAGTTGGCGACGGATCGCGCGTGCCTTGGCCGAGGTTGAAGACGACAAAGCGAGTTGGGAAGAGGTCTTTTATGCCGCGCTGGAGGATTTCAAGTATCTGCCAGCCGGACGGATCGTGGCGGGCGCGGGCACCGGACGGTCGGTGACGCTGTTCAACTGTTTTGTCATGGGCACCGTGCCCGACAGCATGGCGGGCATCTTCGAAAACCTAAAAGAAGCCGCGCTGACCATGCAGCAGGGTGGGGGGATCGGGTATGATTTTTCCACCATCCGTCCCAAAGGCGCGGCGGTCAGCGGGGTGGCGGCGGATGCCTCAGGCCCGTTGAGCTTCATGGATGTGTGGGATGCGATGTGCCGCACGATCATGTCGGCTGGATCGCGCCGGGGCGCGATGATGGCGACGCTGCGCTGCGATCACCCGGATATTGAGGATTTCATCAGCGCCAAGTCCGATTCTGCGCGGCTGCGCATGTTCAATGTCTCGGTCCTGGTGACCGATCCGTTTATGGAAGCGGTGGCCGCTGACGGGCCTTGGGATTTGGTCTTTGATGGCAAGGTTTATCACACGGTTCAGGCGCGCGATCTGTGGAACAAGATCATGCGCGCCACCTATGATTACGCCGAGCCGGGGGTGATTTTCATCGACCGGATCAATGCCGAAAACAACCTGAACTATGCCGAAACCATAGCTGCCACCAACCCCTGTGGCGAGCAACCCTTACCACCTTATGGGGCGTGCCTGTTGGGGTCGATCAACCTGGCGCGCTTGGTCAACGCCCCCTTCACCGAAGCCGCCGGAATTGATGAGGGCGCGCTGACCGAGTTGGTCGCCACCTCAATCCGGATGATGGACAATGTGGTCGACGCCTCGCGCTTTCCGTTAGAGGCGCAGGCACAAGAGGCGCAGGCGAAACGCCGGATCGGGTTGGGCGTGACAGGTCTGGCCGATGCCTTGGCGATGGTCGGCTTGCGCTATGGATCGGAAGCGGCTGCCGCGCAGACCGAGGTCTGGATGCGCTTGATCGCCAATGCAAGTTACCGCGCCTCGGCCCTGATCGCGGCGGAGAAAGGGGCGTTTTCGCTGTTTGATGCAGCGGCCTATGCGGCGGCCCCGATGATCCAACGCCTGGATGCGGATGTGCAGGCTCTGATCGCGGAACACGGGCTGCGCAATGCGCTTTTGACCTCCATCGCGCCGACCGGGACAATCTCGCTATTCGCGGGCAACGTCTCCAGCGGGATCGAGCCGATTTTTGCCAATGCTTATACCCGCAAGGTGCTGCAGCCTGATGGCACCCGGACCGAAGAAGAGGTCGTCGATTACGCGGTGCAGATGTGGCGCGATCTGAAAGGTGACGCGCCACTGCCCGAGCATTTCGTGAATGCGCAAACCTTGGCGCCGCTGGATCATGTGCGCATGCAGGCCGCCGCTCAGCCTTGGATCGACAGTTCGATCTCAAAAACCATTAATGTACCCGCCGATATCAGCTTCGAAGCTTTCAAGGATGTTTATGCCGAGGCCTATGCCACCGGCTGCAAAGGCTGCACGACATACCGGCCCAATGACGTGACCGGCTCGGTTTTGAGCGTTTCGGAAGAAGCCGAGAAATCCGATGGCGCGCAGGCGGCGGAGGCAGCGACGGGCGAGGTGGTTTACATGTCCGAGCCCCTGGATCGTCCGCAAAGCCTGGAAGGTCATACCTACAAGCTGAAATGGCCCGACAGCGAGCACGCGCTTTATATTACGGTCAATGATATCGTGTTAAACGGCCACCGCCGTCCGTTCGAGGTCTTCATCAATTCCAAAAACATGGAACATTTCGCCTGGACCGTGGCCCTGACCCGGATGATCAGCGCAGTCTTCCGGCGCGGCGGCGATATTTCTTTTGTGGTCGAAGAACTCAAAGCCGTGTTCGACCCACGCGGTGGGGCCTGGATGCAGGGGAAATATGTGCCCTCGATCCTGGCTGCGATTGGTGGGGTGATCGAGCGCCACCTTATTTCCATAGGCTTTATTGAAGGGGAGGGGTTGGGGCTGAAATCCGACCCCCAGGCCGAGGTTGTGAACCTGGGCAATCGCCCGGGCCCCGCTTGCCCTGCTTGCGGGCAATATGATCTGCGGATGGTCGAGGGGTGCTTGACCTGTGGCAATTGTGGCCATTCGAAATGCGGATGAATAGCTTCGCCGTCTAACAGCCATAGCCAGGTCATAATTGCGATGCTATGGTTTGAAATAACGAGGTGCCCCAATTTCGAGGGCACCCATTTATGAGGCTATCGGCATGATGCGTATTTTCGCAGCATTCGGCATTGCGTCTTTGGTGGCATTTGCGCCTGGTCAATTGGTGGCTCAGGAACGCCAAACCCTTGGGCAAGCCCGGCTTTTCAACAATGACGTGATCGGTGACCGGCAGGATCGCTGGCAGACTGGCGGTTATTGGGCCAGCATTTTTCGCGGCCGGGAATGGACAGGCAGCTTGCCGACCCGCCCTGGCGCGATCATGGAATACCGTTTTGGCGCTGATATTCGCGCACCCGACAACCTGACCAACCCCAGTCCGAATGACCGGCTTTATGCCGGCACTTGGTGGCTGGGGGCGCACACGCATTTTGCCTGGCGCGGGTTCGAGGTGTCCTCGGGTGTTGATCTGGCCGTGACGGGCGAGCAATCGGGCCTGCGCGGCTTGCAGGAAAGCATTCACGACGCGTTTTCGATGCCGCGGGTCAATGTGATGGGCCAGCAGGTGGATGATGGCGTGTTTTTGCACGGCACCCTGGAACTGGCGCGCACGCTGAATTTTGGCAACACGGCGGTCAGACCCTTTGTGGAGTTGCAGGGGGGCGTTGAAACCCTGGCGCGTACCGGCGTTGATCTGACCATCGGTAATCTGGGCGAAGGCGGGCTGCGCACGCGTGATCCGGTCACCGGCCATCGTATTTCGGGCATCACCGATGATGAAGGCGGTTGGTCGGTGCTGCTGGGCGGCGACATTGCCCATATCCATAGCTCGGAGTTTTTTCCGGCCGATCGGGGGCCTGCCTTTGAAGACACCCGCAGCCGATTGCGCGCGGGGATCAACTACGGCTTTGGCGGCAGCAACCTGTTTTATGGCGTGACCTATCTGTCCGAAGAGTTTGTCGGCCAGGATGAAGGTCAGGTTGTGGGGTCGCTGACACTGGATTTCAGATTTTAACCTGCCCTGCGAATCACCCGCTTCACAGACCGAATCGCTTCTGCTACCGTTCCCCTCATAACGGCGGAAAACCGTCGAGAACGATAAAAATATGAGGCGGGGCACATGGGCACGGGCTTTCGGAGCGCGTTCGTTATCGCATGGGCGCAATCCAGTATCGAAGGGTTTCCGGCAGAACCAGAACAAGACTTGGCCGAAGGGATGTCATGGCGTTGGCATGGCCGCGCGCTTCCATTGGAAGGCGATGGTGCCGCCCTGATCCTGACCGCCAGCCGGGACCATGATGAGCTTCGTTCTCGTGCGGCGCGGGTTGTGCGGAAGATGCTGCACCACCCCGAGCCGAGCCCCGCCGCCTTTGCCGCCGAAGATGTCGATCCGATTTTCCGTGGGGCGTTTGTCGTCACGGATGGGATGCGGTTTTTCACCATTGTGCCGATCATTGTCGAAGATGGCGCGGCCCCGGTGTTGCTGTTTGCCGATGATATGCCGCCGCCCAACCGTGATCTGACGATCGTGCACTGTTCCGAACGCACGATGCGGGCCACGCCAAGCGAACGCCCATCGGTCATCTGTTTCACCCCCGGCACGCGGTTGCGCACCGAAGCGGGCGATATCGCGATTGAAGACCTGTCGCCCGGCGACAAAATCCTGACCCGCGATGATGGCCCGCAGGAGGTTTTGTGGACCGGGCACCGGCGGATGTCGGGCGCGCGCTTGTTTGCCATGCCCGATCAACGCCCGATCCGGCTGCGTCGCGGTGCGTTAGGTGTGGATCGCCCGCAGGACGATTTGGTGGTCAGCCCGGAACATCGGGTCTTGGTCACGGGCCGCGCGGCGGTCGATCTTTGGGGGGAGCCCGAGGTTTTGGTGCGTGCTGCCGATTTGGTGGGCGACCGCCACATCACAGTCGATCATTCCTTGCGCGAAACCTGGTACATCCACCTGATGCTCGACCGGCACGAGGTGATTTGGGCCAACGGCTTGGAGGTTGAAAGCTTCCACCCCGGTTTCATGGGTTTGGAAAACCTGACCGGGATGCAGCTGGAAAGCTTGCTAGAGCTTCGTCCGGAGCTTGGCCAGAATGCCGATCTTTATGGCCCGGCGGCGCGGCGCATGGTCAATCGGGCCGAGGCAGCGATCTTGATGCATGGCGCGCCCTCAAAGATGATGATGGCCGCCCATTGATCCTGTCCCAGGCGCGGTGATCGCCCAGCCGGGCTTGACACCCAGCACGCAATAGCTAAAAGCCGCCCAGTCGCCTTTCGGGGCGGCGTTTTCATTGGTGTTGGTGGCCCCCGCAAGGGGATGCCTGTCGCCCCGGCCAAAGCCGGGAAAAGGACAACGCCCTTCGAAACTTGAACCGAAGGAGATCAGCCGTGACCAAACGCACGTCTGCCAAGTACAAAATCGACCGCCGGATGGGTGAAAACATCTGGGGTCGTCCGAAATCCCCCGTCAACAAGCGTGACTATGGCCCCGGTCAGCACGGCCAGCGCCGCAAGGGCAAGATGTCTGACTTTGGCCTGCAGCTGCGCGCCAAGCAGAAGCTGAAAGGCTATTACGGCGATCTGACCGAAAAGCAGTTCCGCCGCATCTATGCCGAAGCTGAGCGGGTCAAAGGCGATACCGGTGAAAACCTGATCGGTCTGCTGGAACGCCGCCTGGACGCGGTTGTCTACCGCGCCAAGTTCGTGGCCACCATCTTTGCCGCACGCCAGTTCGTGAACCACGGCCATGTCAAAGTGAATGGCCAGCGGGTCAACATCCCCTCCTACCGCGTGAAAGAGGGTGACGTGATCGAGGTGCGCGATAAATCCAAGCAACTGGCTGTTTTGCTTGAGGCCGTGCAACTGCCCGAGCGTGATGTGCCGGATTACATCGAAGCCGATCATTCCAAAATGTCCGCAACCTTCGTGCGGACCCCGGGCCTTGGCGATGTGCCGTACCCGGTGATGATGGAACCGAACCTGGTGATCGAATACTACGCACAGAACTAAACCTGTCGCGTTTGAGAGTTTCAAAACGCCGTCCCGTCACCGGGGCGGCGTTTTTTCGTTAGATCGCTTGTGCGATGTAGCCTCGGCTGGTGCGCGATGGCGGCCCCGAGGGGAAGGCATAGGTTTCGACCAGTTCCCAGCCGCTTTGGGTCAACAGGGCCGATACCTCGGCATCCTGAAAGGTGCGATGCTGCCATTTCAGCCAGATGATCGCATTACACCAATGTGGCCTTGAGGCGACGAGCCAAAGCTTCCCGCCGGTGACTGTCTGGTCTCGCATCTGTCGCAGGGCTCGGCCCGGCTCGGGGCAATGTTCGATGACATGGGCCGCCAGCAGATGATCAAACGGCGCGCTGGCCCGGAAATCCTCTAGCATCGTGGCGGCAAGATTTGCCGTGACACCACGCCAGGCCAAGGCCGCGTCGGCACGGGCCAGCATGGAATCCGACGGGTCGAGTAGCGTCATATCCACGGCGCTGCCAAAGACAGCGGCCCAAGCCTCCGAAAACGCGCCTGATCCGCAGCCCACATCCAAAACGCGTGAGCCTGGATTGGGCCGCGAGGCCTGCGAGGTCAGGAACCCCAGATAGCCATCATAATAGCCCAGGGTGCGCATCTTGTCGCCCCAGAGCGCGGCGGCCTGATCATAGCGGCGTGTCAGCTTTGCTTGCTTGATTTGATCCATGGATCGGTTTTGCCACAAGTCGGGGGGCTGTCAAACGCCCCGCGCCTAAGGCCCGCCAGAAGTTGAGCCAAGTCGCACGGGGCCCGGCCCGACAATCAACTTTTTGAGATCGGCTGGCGGTGTGTCGAGCGTTTAACCTCACCACCAAGTCATCGCCGCTGCTTTAGGCCCGTGAACTCTGCAAAAATGCGCAGGCGATCGCGCTCGCCAAGCGGGGCGAACTGCGATACGAGGCTGCCATGATCGGCGACAACCTCAACAGCGTGACCCTTGCCCAGGCGAAATCCCTGCCTGTTTGGCGCCAGCCCGTGGCGCTATTGGCCGTGATGGCTTTTGCCATGCCGGTGGCCTTTGCCACATGGTCGGCGCTGCTGAACAATTTTGTGGTCGAAATGGCGGGCTTCGACGGCTCGGATATCGGCTGGCTGCACACGGTGCGTGAGATCCCTGGGTTCTTTGCGATTGGGGTGATCTTTCTGATCATCTTCATCCGAGAACAGGTGCTTGGCCTGATAGCCTTGGCGCTGCTGGGGCTCGCCACCGCGATCACGGCGCAATTCCCATCGCTTGGTGGGTTGCTCTTTGTCACGCTGCTGAGTTCGATTGGCTTTCACTACTATGAGACCGTCAATCAATCGCTACAGCTGCAATGGATCGACAAGAAAAAGGCCCCGCAGACATTGGGGTGGCTTTTGGCGGTTGGGTCCGGGGCGACCCTGCTGGTCTATTTGCTGATCGTGCTGACCTGGCGCGCCTTTGACCTGAGCTATGATCTGGTTTTCTGGATTTCGGGCGGGGCCACGGCGCTGATCGCCATCGGTTGTTTCTTTGTCTATCCGCAATTCGAAAGCCCCGAGCCACAGAACAAACGCATGGTGCTGCGCCGCCGGTACTGGCTTTATTACGCGCTGCAATTCATGTCGGGCGCGCGGCGGCAAATCTTTGTGGTGTTCGCGGGCTTCATGATGGTCGAACGCTACGGGTTCGATGTGCACCAGATCACCTTGCTAATCATGGGCACCTTGCTGGCCAATATGATCCTGGCCCCGCTTTTGGGGCGGATCGTGGCCCATTTTGGCGAACGGCTGGCGCTGATCGTGGAATATGGTGCGTTGGCTGCGATCTTCCTGCTCTATGCGGGGCTGTACTATTTCGATTGGGGGCCGGTGATGGCAGGCCTTCTTTACGTGCTGAACAACATCTTCTTTGCGCTGGCGCTTGCCATCAAAACCTATTTCCAAAAGATCGCTGATCCGGCCGATATCGCGCCCACCGCTGCGGTGGCCTTTACGATCAACCATATCGCCGCGGTGTTTCTGCCCGCGGTTCTTGGCTATCTTTGGCTGACCTCGCCCATGGCGGTGTATCTTTTGGCTGCGGCGATGGCCTGCGTCTCGCTTGGGCTGTCCTTCCTTGTGCCGCGCCACCCCGAAGCCGGGCGGGAAACCCTGCTGGTGCGCGCCGCGCCGCCACCAACCCCCGCCGAATAACCCCCCTTGAGCCGAGGCTTTGATATGCCAACCTTCACCGCGCTGACCACGTTGCCGGGCAAAGCCCCTGCCGAAGCCCTAGGCCTGGCCTTGGAAGACATCGACCCGCAGCCCACCGGTGTGGGTGTTTTTGAGGTCGAAGATGGCTCAGGCCTGTGGGAGGTCGGGGCCTATTTCACCGAAGAACCCGACGACATCGCCCTGGATATCCTAGCGGCCGCCCATGGGGCCAAACCCTTTGCGATCTCGGAACTGCCGGAAACCGATTGGGTCGCCCATGTCCGGCGCGAATTGCACCCGGTCGAGGCTGGGCGGTTCTTTGTCTATGGAAGCCATGACGCCGATAAACTGCCCAGTGATCGCATCGGTTTGCTGATTGAGGCGGCCATGGCGTTTGGCACAGGCCATCATGGCACGACCCAGGGCTGTCTTGAAGCTTTTGACATGCTGCTCATGGGGGGCACCCAGCCAAACCGTGTGGCAGATATCGGCTGTGGCACGGCGGTCTTGGCGATTGCCGCGGCCAAGGTATTGGGGCATCGGGTCATCGCCTCGGATATTGACACCACCGCCGTCGAAACCGCCGCTGCCAATGCCGATGCAAACGGAGTGGGCACGCTGATCCATTCCGTTGAAGCGGCGGGGTTTGATCACGCCGATATCCAAGCCGCGGCCCCGTATGATCTGGTCTTTGCCAATATCCTCAAGGGCCCCTTGGTCGAGCTTGCTCCCGATATGGGCCGCTATGTCGGCGTCGGCGGGCACATTATTCTGTCGGGTCTTCTGATCACCCAGGCCGAAGATATCCTGGCGGCTTATGAGGCGCAGGGGTTCAAGCCTGTCGCCCGACGCGAACTGGGCGAGTGGGCCACGCTCACGATGCAAAGATAACGCGAAGCCGCCTTATCGACGCCCCAAAAAGGGCGCGATTGACCACCAATTCGACACAGTTTTTGTTCAAGATTTCACCGGTCTTGGAAAGGTGATCGTGTATAATGTTCGGCATGAACCAAAATCACGACGGCTTTTATGAGCGGTTGGAGCGCATCAAGGATGTGCATGACTACCGCATGAAAGAAGGTCTGGTCGAGCGACCGGACGGTCTTCTTATGCACCGGTCCCAGCCGCGTTTGCGTTTCGATTTCCCCCTGCGTGGCCTTATCTTTGGCTCGCTGGTGGCAATCGCTGTAAAGGCATACCTGATCTGGGTTTTGGGCCACGAGGTCTATTCGGATGCTGTGATCGGATTGCTGAACGGATCCGGGCTAGAACAGGTTGCCGGCAAAATCCTGATGCCCGATGGCGTGTCGCTTTGGGTGGTCCAACGCTATGATTGGCTGGCCTCGGTCTACGTTCAATTGACCAGTTAACGGATCGGGCCGCTGGCCCGTTCTTTCACCGTAAAAAAGAAAAAAGGCGCCGCGGGTTTCCCCGGACGCCCTTGTTCGTCACCTACTTGCGATTAACGCAGGTTGTAGGTCCCGTCAGCGATCGCATCGATATCGCCGCGCACCAGGCCCAGATCGTCCAGTTCGCGATCTGAAAGCTGCGACAACCCTTTGCGGGTGACGCGCGCGTCGTTCCATGCAGACACCATGCCGACAACGTCAGCAAGAATTCGGGCGGCGCTGAATCCGGCGCCAACGGAGCGGTTCGTAACAATGGCCATCGGTCTCTTCCTTTTCCGATCGTCGGTGAGTTTGGTGCGCCGCAGCGCGTCTTCGATGAACCGCATCTAGAGTTCACAAACTGCCTAAACAAGCAGCATTTTTTGCATGGGTTCTATGCAAAAGCTGCATAGCTGAAATGCGCTTTAAACCCCTTAAAATTATGGCAAAATCGGGGCTGTTTGTGTCGTTTTTTTCCAAGTCGGTGACGATTTTGAACCTTGCCGCTTTCGCGATGTCGCAAACCGATCTTGCGCAGCCAATTTACGACATCGGCCTAGGCAATGTTCGCCTTTCGTGCTAGTGATGCAAAAAGGCCGCAGAATAGGCGGTTCCACCCGAGCAGGGGACAGGCGATGCGCATCATTGGGATCGACCCGGGGCTTAGAACCCTTGGATGGGGGGTCATCGAGTCGCGGAATGGGCGACTCAGCCATATCGCCAATGGTCAGTGTCAAAGCGGATCGGGGGATTTGGCCACGCGCCTGCTGCGCCTGCACGCGGCGCTGACAAGCGTTTTCGCCACCCACACGCCCGAAAGCGCTGCAATTGAGCAGACCTTTGTCAATCGCGATGGGGCGGGCACGTTGAAATTGGGCCAGGCCCGGGGGGTGGCGATGCTAGTGCCGGCCCAGGCCGGGTTGCCCGTTGCCGAATATGCCCCCAACGCGGTCAAGAAAGCTGTGGTTGGCGTGGGCCACGCCGATAAGCGCCAGATCGACCATATGGTGCGCTTGCAACTGCCTAGCTGCGATCCGGTGGGCCCTGATGCGGCGGATGCGCTGGCCATCGCGATCTGCCATGCCTTCCACGCGCAGTCGGCGGGCCGGTTGGCGGCGGCTGTGGTGGCGGCCTCATGATCGGGAAGCTAACAGGCCGGATCGATTACCGCGCTGCTGATCACGTGCTGATCGATGTGGGCGGGGTTGGCTACACCGTTCATTGCTCCGAACGGACCTTGGGCGCCTTGCCCGGCGCGGGTAAGGTTGTGGCGCTTTATACCGAGCTTTTGGTGCGCGAGGATCTGCTGCAGCTTTTCGGCTTTCAGACCCCATATGAAAGAGAGTGGCACAGATTGCTGATCTCGGTGCAGGGGATCGGGGCGAAAGCCTCCATGGCGATCCTGGGTACGCTTGGGGCAGAGGGGATTGCGCGCGCCATTGCCATCGGTGATTGGGCGGCGGTCAAAGCAGCCCCCGGTGTCGGCCCCAAAATCGCGCAGCGTGTGGTCAATGAGTTGAAGGATAAAGCCCCGGCTGTCATGGCCCTTGGCGGCACCGTGCATGAGGCGCTGGGCGACGCACCTGTCGACCTGATCGATACCGCAGCGCCCGCCAACCCGCCGCCCGCCGCTGCCCCGCCCAACGCCCCGGCCCAGGCGGAGGCGCTGTCAGCTTTGCAAAATCTTGGCTATGGCCCCTCGGATGCCGCGCGGGCTGTGGCAGAGGCTGCGGGCGATACGCCGGGGGCCGACACGCCCACGCTCATTCGCGCCGCGCTCAAGCTTTTGGCCCCGAAGGAATGACCGGCTCAAGACAGGTGCGATCTTTCCTATGGTCCCCTTTGATCGACACGGCCATAACTGACCCAAGATGACCGAACCCGACCCAACCCTGCGCCCTGACCGTCAGCCCGAGGATGTCGACCGCGCGCTGCGCCCGCAAAACCTGACCGACTTCATCGGCCAGGCCGAGGCGCGCGCGAACCTGCGTGTCTTCATCGAAAGTGCACGCCGGCGGGGCGAGGCGATGGATCATGTGCTGTTCCACGGCCCCCCGGGTTTGGGCAAGACCACCCTGGCGCAGATCATGGCGCGCGAGTTGGGGGTGAATTTCCGCATGACCTCGGGGCCGGTTCTGGCCAAGGCGGGCGATCTGGCGGCGATCTTGACCAACCTTGAGGCGCGGGACGTTCTGTTCATCGATGAAATCCACCGCTTGAACCCGGCGGTCGAGGAGGTTCTTTACCCTGCGTTGGAGGATTTCGAGCTGGACCTGGTGATCGGCGAAGGCCCCGCCGCGCGCACCGTGCGGATCGAGCTGCAGCCCTTTACCCTGGTTGGGGCGACCACGCGCTTGGGCCTGCTGACCACCCCGTTGCGCGACCGCTTCGGCATCCCCACCCGGTTGAACTTCTATTCCCATGACGAGCTGACCCAAATCGTCGAACGCGGCGCGCGGCTGTCCAAGATCGATGCCGATGCGGACGGCACCACCGAAATCGCCAAACGGGCCCGTGGCACGCCGCGCATCGCGGGCCGTCTGCTGCGCCGTGTGATCGATTTTGCCCTGGTCGAAGGGGATGGGCGGCTGACCCGCGACATTGCCGATACCGCGCTGACGCGGCTTGGGGTGGACCATTTGGGCCTGGATGGCGCGGATCGGCGCTATCTCACACTGATGGCCGAAAACTATGCGGGCGGCCCTGTGGGGGTCGAAACTCTCTCAGCGGCGCTGAGCGAAAGCCGCGACGCCATAGAAGAAGTGATCGAGCCCTACCTGCTGCAACAGGGCTTGATCGCGCGCACCCCGCGCGGAAGGATGCTGGCGCGAAAGGGGTGGACGCATTTGGGCCTCGCCCCGCCACAACGCCCCGATCAGGGCGACTTGTTCTGAGGGGTCGGAATGCTGCGCGTAATGGTATGGTTCTGGGTGGTTTGGGCGTTTGTTGGGGCCTCGGCTGCGGTGGCGCAGACGGCCTTTGGCGAACACACGGTTTTTGACACGCGCTTTGGCCAGGTGCAGGCGGTTGGCGGCGATGTCGACAACTTCCTTTGGTTCAATGGCCGGATGTATGACGAGATCTACGGGCAGCGGATCTTTATCCTTGGTGGCTTTGGCCTGGCTAATCAGGCGCATGATTGGGTGCTGATCCGGGCGCAAACGGGCGGCAATGGCTGTTTTCCGGTTCATCAGCTGATCCGCGTTTCGCAAGCCGGGCTCAGCTATAGTGAGCCCTTTGGCCATTGCGCGGCGGAGCCCTTGGATGTGCGCGTGTTCCCAGGGCGTGTTGAGATGGACCTATCGCATCCCAATGTCACCATCGCGCGCGAAACCTTTGGTTTTGACGGTCCGGTTCTGACCAGCACGCAAGAGACCATCACCGTAACGACACAGCCCGCCGGTCCGGGCGCGCAGGTGATGCGGTGGATTGGTCAGCACCCCCACGCCATCTTTGATGATTTTTCCGAAAGGGCGCGATTTGAAACCATCATGCCCGCCGCCGAGATCAACGCGCTGGCCAATCATGTCCTGGTCGCCAATTCGAGCTTTCGGCAGGGCGATTGGGTGATCGGGCAAGGCTGTATGCCCCATCAATGCAATGTCAGTCGGGGGCTTTGGGCCCTGCGCATCAGCGATGGGGCCGCGGCGGCAGCCATCATGGACCCCAACGGTTATCTGCGTGTCTGGGGCTTAGCGGATCGCGATCCGGTGATCCAAAACGCCATCGCAGCGCATCGCCCATGAGTGACCCCGACACTATCACCGCCTATTTCACCCGCGCTGACGGACAATTCGCGTTTGCGCGTTGGGGCCGCCCGATTGCGCCGGTCGTTTTTGGTGTGGAGGGTGCGACCGTTTCGACGCTGAAAGGCGCGCTTGAGGCTGTGGTGGTGCTTGCAGGCCATAAGATGGCCGAGACCGACCCGGAACTGGGCGCGAACCTGATGATCTTTTTCCTGCGCGACTGGCAGGAGTTAAACGACACCCCCAATCTGGATCGTCTGATCCCCGATCTGACGGAAACGGTCGCGCGGTTGCAATCGGTCGATGCCAATCAATACCGATCTTTCCGCTTCGATGCCGAGGGCGGGATCAAAGCCGCCTTTGTCTTTGTGCGGATGGACAAGGCGATGTCAGCCGTACCCGCGGAAACCATCGCGCTCAGCCAAGCGGTGCAAACCATTCTGCTTTGGTCCGACGCCGCGTTTTTGGGCAGTTCCCCCCTTGCCGTCGCATCCGAAGGCGGGCCTGCGATCCTGAAGCCTGAGATCGCCGATCTGATCCGGGCTGCTTACGATCCGGTTCTACCCGTCGCCGCCACCGACCCCAGCCATGCCTTGCGCCTGGCTGCCAGATTGCCGAGAGCCCAATGATCCACACCTGGCCCATCCGCGTTTATTACGAAGACACCGACCTGGCGGGCATTGTCTATTACGCCAATTATCTGCGCTTCATCGAACGGGCGCGGTCGGAAATGGTGCGTGCCGCCGGTATCGATCAGACCGAGATGAAGGCGCAAGGCCTGGTCTTTGCCGTGCGGCGGGTCGAGGCCGATTACCTGAGCCCGGCCAAATATGACGACCAGATCGAGGTGCGCACCACGCTGACGCGGGTAAAAGGCGCCAGTTTCGACATGCCGCAAGAGGTTTTTCGCGGTGACACGCTGCTGTTCAAAGCCAATGTCAGCGTCGTCATCTTGAACGCACAGGGCCGCGCCACCCGCATTCCGGCGGATATTCGCGCAAAAATTGACGCGATCACGGCGGATGACCGTGCGTGACAGAGATTTGTTCGCATTCCCCCTATTAAACTGTTAAACTCTTTCCCTAATGAGGCCGGATAAATCGGTCCTTTGATGATTTGAGGCCGGGGCAGAGGACAACCGTTCACTTATGGAAACCGAAACGCTTGCGATTGCGCATGAGGCTGATTTCACGCTGATTGCGCTGTTTTTCCGTGCCACGCTGACCGTGCAACTTGTGATGATTGCGCTGATGGTGGCCTCGGTCTGGGTCTGGGCCATCACCTTTTCCAAGGTTGCGATCTTCCGCCGGGCGCGCAGCCATGCCGCTGCATTTGATGCCGCGTTCTGGTCGGGCGAGCCGCTGGATGAGCTTTATGACCAGGTGGCCGACCGGCCTCGCAGCGCCTCGGAACGGGTGTTTGTGGCGGGGATGACCGAATGGCGGCGCTCGATCCGCGATGACGGCGCGCTGATCCCCGGGGTGCAACAGCGGGTGGACCGCTCCATGGATGTGGCCATTGCGCGTGAAAATGATCGTCTGACCAATGGGCTGAACTTTCTGGCCACAACTGGTGCCACGGCACCCTTTGTGGGCCTGTTCGGCACGGTTTGGGGCATTATGCGGTCGTTCCAAGAAATCGCGATTTCGGGCAACACATCCTTGGCTGTTGTGGCCCCTGGTATCGCCGAGGCGCTCTTGGCCACCGGCCTGGGCCTGCTGGCCGCCATCCCCGCGGTGATTTTCTACAACAAACTGTCCAGCGATGCTGATGGGCTAATCAGCAGCTATGAAAGCTTCGCAGATGAGTTTTCCACCCTTCTGTCGCGGCAGCTCGACTAATGGGAGCACAGGTCGCACAGCAAGGCGGGGGTACCCGTCGCAGGCGGGGCAGGGGGCGGCGTGGGTCGCGCCCGATGTCTGAAATCAACGTCACGCCCTTTGTGGACGTGATGCTGTGCCTTTTGATCATATTCATGGTGGCCGCCCCGCTGATGACCGTGGGCGTGCCCATCGACCTGCCTGATACCTCGGCCGAGGCGCTGCCCTCGGAGGACGAAGAACCACTGACCGTCACACTGGCACCCGATGGCGAAATTTTGATCCAGACGACGCCGATTCTGCGCGATGATCTGGTGCCGCGTCTGCAAGCGATTGCGGGCGAACGTGACAGCACGCGCATCTTCCTGCGCGCCGATGGCGCGATCCCCTACGAGCAGGTGATGCAGGTGATGGGTGCGTTGAATGCCGGGGGCTTCCGCGAAATCGGTTTGGTGACTGACGCGGGCGGCCCCACCTTTGACGGGTCGGAGGAGTGAGCGGATGCGCCGCGCCCTCTATGCATCTGGCGGAATGCACGCCGCGCTCATCCTATGGGTCGCGGTGGGTGGCTTGGTGCGTCCAAGCCCCGAGGTGGAGTTTGAGGTTACGGGCGTGACAATCCTGTCGGCGGCGGAATTTGAAACCCTGACGACACCGGTGGACCCAACGCCGGTGGCGCTTGAAACGCCGCCGGTGCCGGAACTTCCGGAAACCGCGACCGCGCCCGAAGCGCCCAGCGCCGAAGAAACGCCGCCTGAGGTAGCGCAACCCGATCCCACGCCCGCGCCCGAGCCGGAGGTTGAACCCGAAGCCGTCGACCCCATCCCCCAGGCAGAGGTCACCGATACGCTCGCCCCGCTCGCGCCGCCCTCGGGCGCGCCGGACCTGCCGCCCGAGACGCGCCCAACCCCGCGTGAGGCCCCGCGCATCGCACCTTTGCCTGCACCCGCGCAGGAACCGGATGTTGAGGTCGCGCCCGAAATTGTCGACCAACCCACCGAGGCCGACGAAAGCCCCACCCCGGTCGAAGAACAGCCCCCCACCGCGCCGGAAGAAGCCACAACCGAGGTTGTAACCGAGGCCGAGGAGCCATCTGGCGGCCCGCTTGGCCCCATCGCTTCCGTGCGCCCCACCGCGCGCCCGAACCGGCCAGCGCCGGCCGAGCCGGTTGAAACCGCCGCGCCCGCGCCCGAAGAACCCAACGATCCCATCGCCGATGCGGTTGCCGCCGCTGTGGCGGAGGCCACGGCCGCACCCGAAACGCCGACCACGCCCAGCAGCCCGCCGATCAGCGCCGCCGTGCGCGAAGGTTTCATCATCGCTGTACGCAATTGTTGGAATGTCGGTTCGCTTAGTAGTGAGGCGCAGGGCACGACCGTTGTGCTTAGCTTCACCATGGCGCGCGACGGCCGGCCCGATGCAGTTTCCATGCGGCTTGTCAGCTTCTCCGATGGGTCCGAGGCTGCCGCGCAGCAATCCTATGAAGCCGCCCGCCGCGCCATCCTGCGCTGCGGTGTGAACGGCTACGACCTGCCCGAAGAAAGCTATGACCGCTGGCAGCAGGTCGAAATGACATTCAACCCCCAAGGGATGCGGCTGCGATGACCCCCAATCCTCGATCCCCATTCAAGCCCGAAGCCCGCCCATCGGGGCAGGAGGTGCAATCATGCTAACCCGACGTTTCCTTTTGTCTTCCGGCACGGCCTTGGCTGCCAGCGCCTTGGCCCCCTTGCCGATCTTCGCCCAATCCGGGCCCCTGCGCATCGAGATCACCGAAGGTGTCATCGAACCGCTGCCCTTCGCGATCCCGCAATTTGTGGCGCAAAATGGCGGGGCGGCGGATGCCGCCGCCGATATCAGCCGGGTGATTGCCGCCGACCTGCGCGGTACGGGGCTTTTTCGGCAAATCCCCGACACGGCGCATATCTCAAGCGTCACGAATTTTGACGCCCCGATCCAATATGCCGATTGGCAGGCGATCAATGCCCAGGCGCTGATCACCGGTTCGGTCCAGCAATCGGGGGGGCGCTTGACCGTGCAATTCCGCCTGTTTGACGTGTTTTCGAACCAGCCCCTGGGTGAAGGCCTGCAATTTGTCGGCCCGCCGGAAAGCTGGCGGCGCATGGCCCATAACGTGGCCGATCAGGTCTATGAACGGATCACGGGTGAGGGCGGCTATTTCGACACCCGCGTCGTTTTTGTGCATGAGGAAGGGCCGAAGAACGCCCGGCTCAAACGCCTGGCCTTGATGGATTATGACGGGGCCAATGTACAGTTCTTGACCGATAGCCGCGCTTTGGTCCTGGCTCCGCGCTTCAGCCCCACGGGCGACCGGATCATCTATACCAGCTACGAAAGCGGGTTCCCGCGCGTATACGTGATGGATGTCGCCAGCGTGCAACGCCAACCGTTGGAGGCCATCGACGGCGGCAACATGACCTTTAGCCCGCGCTTTGCCCCCGATGGGCGCAGCGTGCTGTTCTCCATGGCGCAAGGCGCGAATACCGATATCTTCTCGCTTGATCTGGCCAGCGGTCAGCGTACGCAGCTGACCAGCGCACCGTCGATTGAAACCGCGCCTTCATTTTCGCCGGACGGGCGGCAGATCGTCTTTGAAAGCGACCGCTCGGGCACGCAGCAGATATATGTGATGTCGGCCCAAGGCGGCTCGGCCCAGCGGATTAGCCAGGGCACCGGGCGCTATGGCACGCCGGTTTGGTCACCGCGCGGCGATCTGATCGCCTTCACCAAACAGGAGGGCGGGCGGTTCCACATTGGTGTCATGCGCACCGATGGCCGCGAAGAACGCCTGCTCACAGCATCGTTCCTGGACGAAGGGCCGACCTGGGCCCCCAATGGGCGTGTGATCATGTTCACCCGCGAAACCGCCGGGGCCGATGGCGCGCCCGCCGTCTATTCGGTTGATATTTCAGGCCGCAACTTGCAGCGGGTGGCAACGCCCGGCATGGCATCTGACCCGGCCTGGTCGCCGCGCCTGTCGTAAGGAAAGCCGCCAATGGACGCTCGCCCAACCCTCATGTTATCCCTCAGTCAAAGCCTAAGGACCTTGTTGTCATGACCCCGCTCACCCGACTACCCGCCCGTGCCCTGCTGGTCGCCGCAACGCTTGCGCTTGCGGCTTGTGCCCAAGGCGGGCTGAATGATGGTGCGATTGATCTGAACGCCGCCGGCGCGGCCTCGGACCCTTCAAGCCCGGCCTATTTCAATCAGACGATTGGCGACCGGGTGCTGTTTGCGGTCGATCAGTCGACCCTGACCCCAATTGCTGAGGTCACCCTGCGCGGTCAGGCGCAATGGTTGATGTCGAATCCGGAATACACCGCCTTGATCGAAGGCCATGCGGATGAGCAGGGCACGCGGGAATACAACCTTGCCTTGGGCGCGCGCCGTGCCTCGGCTGTGCGAGATTTCTTGGTCAGCCAAGGCGTGCCGGATGGCCGGCTGCGCACCATCAGCTACGGCAAGGAACGCCCGATTGAGATCTGTTCCGAAGAAACCTGCTATCAGCAGAACCGCCGCGGCGTGACCGTGATTTCGGCGGGAACCGGAGCCTAACCCATGCGTCGCGCCCTCACCCTTGTCTTCTGCCTTGGCCTGGCGCTGCCCGTCGCGGCGCAGGATCGGACCCAAACCTTGGCTGACATCCGGCAAGAACTGTCGGTTTTGTTTGTCGAGTTGCAGCGGCTGCGGGGTGAGTTGAATACAACCCAAGGCGCGCAAGGCACGGGCGCATCTGGGTCGGTTCTGGGGCGCGTCGATGCGATTGAGATCGAGTTGCGGCGCCTGACCGGGCTGACCGAAGATCTGGAACTGCGCATCAACCGGGTGGTCAGCGATGGCACCAACCGGGTGGGCGATCTAGAGTTTCGCCTTTGTGAGCTAGAGGCCGATTGCGATATTGGCAGTTTGGGTGAAACGCCAAGCTTGGGCGGGGTCGAGGTGCCGCAAGGCAACAGTTTGCCGATCACGCCCAACACCGGCAGCGGCACCAATCTGGCTGTGGCCGAGCAAAGCGATTTTGACCGGGCACGCGCGGCGTTCGACACAGGCGATTACGCACAAGCGGCCGAGCTTTTTGCAGCCTTCACCGCGACCTATCCCGGCGGTCCGCTGTCTGCCGAGGCCCATTACTTCCGCGGTCGGGCCGAGGCGCAGCAGGGCGCCTGGAGCCGCGCGGCGCGCGCCTATCTTGATGCCTTCACGGCCGATCCGAACGCGGCGCGCGCGCCGGATGCGTTGCTGAACCTAGGCACGGCCCTGGGCCAATTGGGACAGACGGACGAGGCATGCTTGACGCTATCCGAGGTTGGGGTGCGCTATCCCGCCAGCCCAGCCGTCGCACAGGCCGAGGCTGCGCGGCTGCAACTTAGCTGTTCGTGACCACCACCCCCTTATCGGCGCGGTTCGCGGCCCAAATGGGCCATTTGCTTGGGCCGGAATTTCCCACCGGGATCGCGCTTGCGGTTTCGGGTGGTGGCGATTCCATGGCGATGTTGGCCTTGGCCCATGAATGGGCACGGGTCATGGGCGTTGGCCTATCGGTTGTGACGGTGGATCACGGGTTGCGGGCCGAAAGTGCGACCGAGGCCCAGATGGTGGCGCAAGAATGCCAGGCCCTGGGTCACCCCCACACGACGCTCCGCTGGCAGTGGGACGGCCAAGGCAACCTGCAAGACGCGGCCCGACGCGCGCGGCTGGACCTAATCGCGGGCTGGCTCGGCGATCTGAATCATGTGCTGTTTGCCCATACCCAGGATGATGTGGCTGAAACCTTGCTGATGCGCCTGCTGCGTGGCTCGGGTGTGGAAGGGCTCTCAGCCATCGAGGCGCGGCAATGGGTGTCGGCCCGGTGGCCCGACGCGGCGGGTTTGCCGGTTGCGGGGCAGGGCTTCTGGCAAATTCGCCCTCTGCTGGACGTGTCGCGCGCCGAGTTACGCCACTATGCCGATACGCTGAAGCTGCCCTATGTCGATGATCCCTCGAATGAAGACCCCCGGTTTGATCGTGCGCGGCTACGTCAGGTCATGAGCGCCTTGGGTTTGGAACCTGATGGCTTGGCGGCAACCGCCCATCGCATGACCCGTGCGCGCCGCGCGCTGCAGGCGCGGGCTCAGGCGGTCGCAGCTGAGATTGCGACGGAGGGCCGCGCAAACGGCCAAGCGACCGGAGAGCTTCTGTTTGACCGCGATGGTTTCGCGGCTATCGAACGCGACACCCAAATGCGCTTGCTGGCAGCAGCCCTGAAATGGATTGCCCAGGCCGATTACCGCCCCCGCGCGGCGGCGCTTGATGATTTGCTTGATCGGGTGCTGGCGGGGGGGGGAGGCACGCTGCAAGGCTGCCGTGTTGTGACCGATCAGGGCCAAATTCGGATCGCGCGCGAGTTCCGAGCGGTGGCAGAGCTTTGCGTGAAGGCCGCGCCATCGGTTTGGGATACCCGATGGCGGGTCTTGTCTCTGCCAGGCGGCACCGCCCTGCGGGCTTTAAGCGAAGATGGCTGGCGTCAGGTTCCGGAAAGACCCGGTGATGCCCCGCCTTTTGCCACGGCCCTGGCGCTGCCTGCCTTATTCGCGGGCGAAAAGCTGCTGCATTGCCCGCAACTCGGGGTCAGCGACGGCCAAACCCATATCGAATTTGCGCCTTACCCGCCTAGTTTTGCGGAGTCGCTCATATCGCATTGAACTCCCCGTCCCCATCTCTATCTTTAGGGTAACTTATGCGCGGGCCGCTGCCCGTTGCGATTTTAAGGAGATTCCCCTTGGGCAACGCGAGAAACATCGCCTTCTGGGTCATTCTGTTCTTGTTGATCCTGGCCTTGTTCAACCTGTTCTCTGGCGGCCAGAGCCAAGTCAATCAACGCGGTGTGGCTTATTCCGATTTCGTGCAGCAGGTCGAAAACGGGGCTGTCGTCTCAGCCACGTTGGATGGTGAAAATGTGCAGTTTGTCACCGGGGATGGGTCGTATTCGACCGTCGCACCGGGCGACGCGAACACCACCGAGCTGCTCTTGGAAAATGACATCCGCATTGAGGCAACCCCGCAGGAGCAATCCGGTTTCCTAAGCGTCTTGTCGCTTTGGCTGCCGGTGCTTGTACTCATCGGTATCTGGATTTTCTTCATGAACCGGATGCAGGGCGGGGGCCGTGGCGGTGCGATGGGCTTTGGTAAATCCAAGGCCAAGTTGCTGACCGAAAAACATGGCCGCGTGACCTTTGACGATGTTGCCGGCATCGATGAGGCCAAGGAAGAGCTTGAGGAAATCGTCGAATTCCTGCGCAACCCGCAGAAATTCTCGCGCCTGGGTGGCAAAATCCCCAAAGGCGCGCTGCTGGTGGGCCCGCCGGGCACTGGTAAGACGCTGCTGGCCCGGGCCATCGCGGGCGAGGCGGGCGTGCCCTTCTTCACCATCTCAGGTTCCGACTTTGTTGAGATGTTCGTGGGTGTGGGGGCAAGCCGTGTCCGCGACATGTTCGAACAGGCGAAGAAAAACGCGCCCTGTATCGTCTTCATCGACGAGATTGACGCGGTGGGTCGGTCGCGTGGCGTTGGTTATGGCGGCGGCAATGACGAGCGCGAACAGACGCTGAACCAGTTGCTGGTCGAAATGGACGGGTTCGAGGCCAATGAGGGCATCATCATCGTCGCAGCCACCAACCGGCCCGACGTGCTGGACCCCGCGCTGCTGCGCCCCGGTCGCTTTGACCGTCAGGTCCAGGTGCCGAACCCCGACATCAAGGGCCGTGAGCGCATTCTGGGTGTGCATGCCCGCAAGGTGCCGCTTGGACCCGATGTCGACCTGCGCATTATCGCGCGCGGCACGCCGGGCTTTTCGGGCGCCGATCTTGCGAACCTGGTGAACGAAGCCGCTTTGACCGCTGCGCGTGTTGGGCGTCGCTTTGTGACGATGGAAGATTTCGAAAACGCCAAGGATAAGGTCATGATGGGTGCCGAGCGCCGGTCGATGGTCATGTCCGACGATGAAAAGAAACTGACCGCCTATCACGAGGCTGGACATGCGATCGTGGGTCTGAACCTGCCGCAGCATGACCCCATCCACAAGGCCACCATCATCCCACGCGGTAGGGCGCTTGGTCTGGTGCTGTCTTTGCCCGAAAAAGATCGCATCTCGGCCAGCTACACCTATTTCACCAGCCGCATCGCCATGGCGATGGGCGGGCGCGTGGCGGAAGAGCTGAAGTTCGGCAAGGAAAACGTCACCTCGGGTGCGGCACAGGACATCAAAATGGCCAGCCAAATGGCCCGCGCCATGGTCACCCAATATGGCTTTGCCGAAGAGCTTGGGATGGTCGATTACGCCAATGAGCAGCAGAGCTATCTGGGCGCCTATGGCGGCGGCACCAACCATTCCGAGGATATGCAGAAGAAGATCGACGCCAAGGTGAAGGAGTTGATCGACGAAGGCTATGCCACGGCCAAACGGGTTCTGACGGAAAAGAACGACGAATGGGAAAACTTGGCCCAAGGTCTGTTGGAATACGAAACCCTGACCGGGTCCGAGATCACCAAAGTGATCGCGGGCGAACCGCTGAACCGCGATGATGATGAGGATGACGCTCCGACCTCGGGTGGCACCCCGTCCTTGACTGCGATCCCGAAAACCAAGCCCAAGGCAAAGCCTTCGGGCGATGATGGGATGGAGCCCGAGCCGACCTAGGCGAACCCGTTTCGAGACGAAAAAGCCCCCGACCGTTGCACCGGTTCGGGGGCTCCTTTTTTTGTGCGGGAACTGGTCTGCGCGACCAGGGCCCTTGGCCTCCGAAAGATCATCCAAAGCCAGAACCGGCGCTGGCCGATCAGATCATTTGTTGTAGCGTTTCTGCGCGTCGGCCATGGATTTCTCCATCGCCTTCCAAGCGGCCTCGACCCCGGCCTGCATATCTTTCCAGGCGTCCATATTGGCTTTGCCCAGCGCTTCGAGCTGTTTTTCCATTTCTTTGCGCTGGTCCATCATAGCGGCCATTTGCTTTTTCACCTGCTCCTGGCCGGCGGCGCCTGCTTCCATGAGTTGGTCCTGCATCTTCTTCATCTCGGCCGTCCAAGTTTCGATCTGGGCCTGAGCCTGCGCGAAATAGTCGGTTTTATCTGCCATATCTCTTCTCCAATCCGTCGCTCGCTGGTGCCAACCTACCACGTTTTGCCCCCTCTGGGCCGCCCCGCGCCCACGCGCCGCAGGGCGCGCAGGTTTCGGGTTGCAGCGATGGCGCGGGCAGGGGCACAACATTGCGAAAGGAGATGGTCCGATGCCCGCTTTGCTGCCAACCGAGTTCACCGCCAAGATCCTGTGGCTTGGCCATAACGTCGACCGTGACAAAGCACTGGAAACTGCGCCACTGACCGAGATGTCGCTGAGCTTTGCAGGGTTCGAAGGCGAAAGCCGCGCCGGGCTGACGCGCCCCTCCGACAGTCGCGTGCTGTCACAATATTCGCGCGGAACCGAGATTAGGAACACGCGGCAGGTATCAATCATCAGCATCGAAGAGCTTGACGCCATCGCCGCTGAGATGGGGGTGCAGTCGCTTGACCCGTCTTGGGTCGGCGCCTCGATGGTGGTCGAGGGTATTCCGAACTTCACCCATGTCCCGCCATCCGCACGCCTGCAATGCGAAGACACCGGCACAACCCTGACCATTGATATGGAAAACCGCCCCTGCCAATTGCCCGCGCCGGTGATCGAAAAATCCCATCCGGGGCGCGGCAAGGCCTTCAAAGCCGCGGCAAAGAACCGGCGCGGCGTCACGGCCTGGGTCGAACGTGAAGGCGTGTTGCGCCTCGGCGCAACGCTCCGGCTTCACATCCCAGACCAGCCGCCCTGGCCGCAGCTGGAGGCCGGGCGCGCCGGGCGAACTGGCCAGAGGTGATCGGTTACAAGAGCGCGGTCAACAGGATTGCGGGCGTCATTCCGAGGACGGTTCCAGTCAAGATCATCAGCGCAGGCAGGGACAATTTCATGGCGGCAGCTCCAAGCAGTTGGGTGATTCAACAACGATTGACTTAAGAAATTGTTCCCGCGCTCTGTTTGCGGTCGGCATTTTCCCATCGGAAACGTCTTTTGACGGGGCACGCGGCGAAAATGTCGGAATCGGTCCTTACCCCGCCTGAAGTGCCCGTTATAGGCGAGTGAAGCACCAGATTTGCGCGAAGGGAGCCGGCACCATGGGGTTCAAAACCGATATTGAAATCGCCCGCGAGGCGACAAAGAAGCCAATCCAAGAGATCGGCGAAAAGCTTGGCATCCCGACTGAGGCGCTGCTGCCTTATGGTCATGACAAGGCCAAGGTCGGCCAGGATTTCATCAACTCTCTCGCCGATCGCCCCGATGGCAAGCTGATCCTGGTCACGGCGATCAACCCGACCCCGGCGGGTGAAGGCAAGACCACCACGACTGTGGGCTTGGGCGACGGGCTGAACCGCATCGGCAAAGACGCGATGGTTTGCATCCGCGAAGCCTCGCTCGGGCCGAACTTTGGTATGAAGGGGGGCGCTGCGGGCGGCGGCTACGCTCAGGTGGTGCCGATGGAGGAAATGAACCTCCATTTCACCGGCGATTTTCACGCCATCACCAGCGCGCATTCGCTGCTTTCGGCGATGATCGACAACCATATTTATTGGGGCAATGAACTGGAGATCGACATCCGCCGCGTGCAGTGGCGTCGGGTTGTCGACATGAATGACCGCGCCCTGCGCCAGATCACAGCCTCGCTTGGCGGCGTTGCCAATGGGTTCCCGCGCGAGGCGGGCTTCGACATCACCGTGGCCTCCGAGGTCATGGCGATCCTGTGTCTGGCGAAAGACCTAAAAGACCTGCAACAGCGTTTGGGTGACATGATCGTGGCCTATCGCCGCGACCGGTCGCCGGTTTTCTGCCGCGATATCAAAGCCGATGGCGCGATGACCGTTCTGTTGAAAGATGCAATGCAGCCGAACCTGGTGCAGACTCTCGAAAACAATCCCGCCTTTGTGCATGGCGGGCCGTTTGCGAATATTGCGCATGGCTGTAACTCGGTCATCGCCACCAAAACCGCGCTGAAACTGCGCGATTATGTGGTGACCGAAGCGGGCTTTGGCGCCGATCTGGGTGCCGAGAAATTCATGAACATCAAATGCCGCAAAGCCGGGCTGGCCCCGTCGGTTGTGGTCTGCGTGGCCACCGTGCGCGCGATGAAGATGAATGGCGGCGTGGCCAAGGCCGATCTGGGCGCCGAGAATGTCGAGGCTGTGAAAGCCGGTTGCCCGAACCTGGGCCGCCATATCGAGAACCTGAAAAGCTTTGGTGTGCCGGTGGTCGTGGCGATCAACCATTTCGTCACTGACACGGATGACGAGATCGCGGCGATCAAGTCTTATGTTGCCGAACATGGGGCCGAGGCAGTTCTGTCGCGTCACTGGGAATTGGGTTCGGAAGGCTCGGCCGATTTGGCCACCAAAGTGGCGGAACTGGCCGATGCCGACAGCGCGAATTTCGCGCCGATCTATCCCGATGACATGTCGCTCTTTGAGAAGATCGAAACCATCGCCAAGCGCATCTACCGCGCCGATGAGGTTTTGGCTGATAAGAAAATCCGCGATCAGTTGCGACTTTGGGAAGAACAGGGCTATGGCCAATTGCCGGTCTGCATGGCGAAAACCCAATACAGCTTCTCGACCGATCCGAACTTGCGCGGCGCGCCGACCGGCCATTCCGTGCCGGTGCGTGAGGTGCGCTTGTCAGCCGGGGCTGGGTTCATCGTGGTGGTCTGCGGCGAGATCATGACCATGCCGGGTCTGCCGCGCGTGCCATCGGCGGAAGCCATTCACCTGAATGATGCGGGCCAGATCGAAGGCTTGTTCTAGTCGGGCCAGGCCGGATCGCGCGGGGCCTTGAACCCCTTGCGATCCGGTCGCCGCCTTTGGGCGGCTCGGGATTTGCGTATTTTTGGAAAGATGAAGGGGCAGGGGATGAGCGCGACGATCATTGACGGGAAAGCATTTGCGGCGCGGGTGCGCGGGCAGGTGGCAGAGCATGTGACCCGCCTGAAGGCTGATCATGGCATCACCCCAGGCCTGGCGGTGGTTCTGGTGGGTGAAGATCCGGCCAGCCAGGTTTATGTGCGCAACAAGGGCAAGCAGACCGTTGAAGCGGGCATGGCGAGCTTTGAGCACAAGCTTGATGCCGCAACGCCCGAGGCCGACATCCTGGCCTTGGTCGAGCGGCTGAACGACGATCCGGCCGTGCATGGAATTTTGGTGCAACTGCCGCTGCCCGATCATGTTGATGCGGATAAGGTGATTAACACCATCAACCCTGCCAAGGATGTCGATGGGTTCCATATCTCGAATGTTGGGCTGCTTGGCACCGGGCAAGACGCGCTTGTGCCCTGTACGCCGCTGGGCTGTTTGATGATG
Organism: Paracoccaceae bacterium; assembly: GCA_965229695.1. Classification (GTDB taxonomy): domain Bacteria; phylum Pseudomonadota; class Alphaproteobacteria; order Rhodobacterales; family Rhodobacteraceae; genus JANSYL01. The sequence goes on along the minus strand of OZ245921.1, from coordinate 842,873 downwards.
CTGCGGGATCACCACGGGTCTTTGTCGGGGATGGAGGCGGTGGTTGTTGGCCGCTCAAACATCGTTGGGAAGCCGATGGCGCAATTGCTGCTGGGCGATAGCTGCACGGTGACCATTGCCCATTCGCGTACCAAGGATTTGGCCGCGACCTGTCGCCGGGCCGATATTCTGGTGGCGGCGGTCGGGCGACCCGAGATGATCCCGGGCGATTGGGTAAAGCCCGGGGCGACGGTGATCGATGTGGGGATCAACCGCATCCAACATCCCGATAATCCTGAGAAAACCAAGCTTGTCGGGGATGTGCATTTTGAAAGCGCGGCTGCAGTGGCAGGGGCTATCACGCCGGTGCCTGGCGGGGTTGGCCCCATGACCATCGCCTGCCTTTTGGCCAATACCTTGACGGCTTGCTGCCGCGCCAATGGGTTGGAGGCCCCGCAGGGTTTGACGGCCTAAGCCGGGATCATCGTGCCTTGCAGCAAAGCTACATCGCGGCGGTCGCCATTTGCGGCCTCCGCCATCACGCGCGATTGGGTGACAAGCAACCGCCGTCCGGGTTTGGCGACCGTTCCAATGGCGATCAGTCTTTCGCCCGCGGCGGGCGCAATCAGGTTGATCTTCATTTCAACGGTCAGCACCTCAGCCTCAGCGGGCATGAGCGTGAGGGCGGCATAACCCGCCGCACTATCGCCCAAGGCGAAAGTCGCACCGGCATGGGCGAAACCATGTTGCTGACTGATCTCTGGTGTGATCGGGCAGCTGAGCGTGACCTGCCCCGGCATCATCACATCAATGCGGGCGCCGATATGGGCCATCATCCCCTGGCGATCAAAACTGCTTTGAATTTTGGACGCGATATCGGGCAATAAATCGTTTGTCATCCGCGCACCGGTCTTTAATGATATCCCATTATATACAAACCGCTTTTTTGTCCTTTTTTATCGAATCCCAGCCCTATGTTACGGCACATGAAACTGGGAATGAAATCCAAGATGTCCTTAAATGGTGTCGGCGTGACAGTGACATGGAAACATCCGGTTTTGATCCGGCTTCTGGCGTGGCTCCTGGCAACGCTGGTTACCGCGATGATCGGGCCCTTTACCACCTATGAAACCTTTAGCTTTGCCGAGCGATTGGCCTATTGGGGCGGCCTGATCGGCGCTGGGCTTTTGCTGGCTTATCTGATCCGGATGGTCGTCTTGCCCGCCCGCCCGCGTGACAGTTTGGGCACGGATATGGTCGCGGCGATCGTGCAATCCGTTGTCTTGGGGCCTTTGATTTGGGCCTTTAACCATTTTGTCCTGGGCTTCGATCTGGGCACGGTGCTTTGGGTTTTTGAACATATCGCCGTGGTCTTCGTGATCTGCTTGGCGATTAACTTTGTGCGTGCGTACCTGCGACCAGCGCCACCCAAGGCGGACGAGCAACCCGTGTCAGAACCACCAACGGCGGTTGTTGAGCCCCCGGCCTTTTTGCGCCGCTTGGATGCCGATTTGGGGCAGGAGCTTCTGCATGTCTCGGCCAGCGACCATTATCTTCACGTGGTCACGCGGCGCGGGGAAACGCGGTTTTTGATGCGGTTTCGTGATGCCATCGAAGAATTGGCGGAGCTGCCTGGCTATCGCATTCACCGATCCCATTGGGTGTCGAAAGACGCTTTGTCCGAGATCCGGCAAGAGGGGCGGCGCCATATTGCGGTTTTGGTCAACGGTGTCGAACTGCCCATCAGCCAAGCCAATCTAGACGCGTTGCGCCGTGATCGTCTGATCCGCTAGCGCGGCATCGGAATGGGCATCGGCGGTTTGTCGTCGCCTGGCAATAGCAACACCGTGGCCTCGGGCGACATCAGGCTGGAAAGGGTCGGATGGTCGCAATAAAGCCCGCCGGTATAAACGCCATAAGCAGGCAGGATAATGCGCTCTGCATCAACCAGAAAACACCGTTTGCTCAGAAACCGACCGCGGGCCCTGATCCCGGCTTTTGGATGGTAATGCCCTGATATTTCGCCCGCCTTCCCAGGTTCCGCGATATGGCGAAAGGTGATCGGATCATAGGACAGTTCGGCCTGATGGCTGCCACCCAAACCCACCGGGCCGGGATCGTGATTGCCTTCGATCCAGACCCAACGCCGGCCCGCCATTAGCATAGAAAGCTGGTCCATCGCGGTTTTTTCAAGATCGCGAGCGGCGGCCAGATCGTCGAAACTATCGCCCAGGCAGACAACCTCCTGCGGTGCGGTGTTTTCGATATCGGCGGCGAGGCGGTCCAATGTCTCGCGGCTTTCATAAGGCGGCAGCATTCGCCCTTCGCGCCGCGCGATGCGGTTCGATTTTCCCAAATGCAGATCAGAGACGCACAGCAGCGCCCGATCCGGCCAGAAAAGCGCGCCCGAGGGCAACGCCATAAGCGATGCCCCGCGAAGGGAGATCGTGAATCCGTTCATCCTTTGTTCACTATGACCTGTATCGGCCAAGTGCAAGTTGCGAACGGCCCCAAACCACCGACCGTTAGGCGGTCCTGTCAAGCCCGGCGGTTTTCATCAGGCGCGTCGCCTCCTCCTCCAGCAGACGTTGATCGGCCAGACCGGCGATGGGAATGCGCCCTGGTTCAAGGAAAAGCGGTGCGGCCAATGGGGTGACCCGCGTCAGCCGGGCATGGTCGATCCGCCCGTCAATCCGGTCCAACATTTCCTCGATCCGTCCGAAATCCACCAACCCGCGCATGGCCTCGCGCCGGGTGATTTCCAGCATGATATGATCGGGGTCATATTTGCGCAGCGTGTCGTAAAGGATATCGGTGGAAAAGGTCGCCTGCCGACCGGTCTTGCGCTTGCCGCCGGGCATTGCGCGGTCAATCAGTCCGGCGATGATGGCCGAGCCTTTGAAGGTGCGTTTCATCACCGCGTTATCGGCCAGCCAAGCCTGCATGGTTTCAACGAGATTGTCGCGCGTGAACAAAGGCGAGGGGTCATCGACCGGGTCCAAGCCCCAAATCAGCGTCGCATAATCGGTCGAGACAAAGCCCATCGGGTTCAGTCCCAACTCTTCCATCCGCTTGGTGATCAAAAGCCCCAGGGTTTGCTGCGCGTTGCGCCCGGCAAACCCATAGGCCACCACATGTTCGCGCCCGTCATGGGGAAAGCTTTCGATCAAAAGCCGGTCACGTTCGGGCAACCTAGACACCTCGCGCTGAAGCTGCAGCCAATCGCGCGTGTGATCGGGCATGTCCGGCCAATCCTGTTGCCGGAACATGGCCAGGATGCGCTCTGAAAGCTGGGTCGAGGTGGCGAATTTCGTGCCCATAAAGGTCGCGATTTTGGGCTTTTGCCAAGGCGTGCGGCTGACCTCGACCACCATTTCGCGCATACCTTCGTAGCGCACGATCTTGCCGCCGATCAGAAAGGTATCACCCTTGTTCAGCATCGAGGCGAAGTATTCCTCAACCTCGCCCAAAGGCGCGCCACCCCGCGTGCGTTGATAGCGCACCTGCATCTTGTCGGCATCGACGATGGTGCCGATATTCATCCGAATCCGCGCCGCGCGTCGTGGATCGCGCAATTGCCAGGCGCCATCGGGCCGCTGCACCAGACGCTGCCATTGGTCATAGGCCTTGAGTGCATAGCCCCCGGTGGCACAGAACTCCAAGCACCGATCAAAGACCGCGCGATCAAGATCGGCATAGGCGCCTGTCGTGCGCACCTCGGCAAACAGCTCATCCGCCAGGAACGGGCCTGCCGTGGCACAGATCAGAATATGCTGGCAGAGCACGTCGAGCGGTCCCGAATGGGCCACATCCCCATCCAGCGTCTTCTCACGCACGGCCTCCAACGCGGCGGTACATTCGATCACCTCAAACCGGTTCGCAGGCACGATTAGCGCTTTCGACGGCGCGTTGTAGCGGTGATTGGCCCGCCCGATACGCTGCACAAGGCGTTTGACATTCTTCGGTGCGCCCACCTGGATCACCAGATCGACATCCCCCCAGTCGATCCCCAAATCCAACGACCCCGTGCAGACAATGGCCTTCAGTTCCCCGGCCAACATCGCTTCTTCCACCTTTTCGCGCTGTTCCCGCGCCAGCGCGCCATGGTGGATGCCGATGGGCAGTTGCTCGTCATTGACCAGCCAAAGATTGTGAAAAAACAACTCGGCTTGGGCGCGCGTGTTGTGAAAGATCAGCGTGGTCTTATGGGCTTTCACCTGTTCTAACACTGCTGGAATGGCGTATTTGCCACCACCCCCAGACCAGGGGGGTGGCTCTTCTGTCACCAGCATCTGAATGTCGGGCGGCGGGCCCGGATCAGCCTCGAGAATGGCGCAAGGATCGGGGTGGCGCGCCAGCAACCGGGCAACCGCATCGGGGCTTTCAACCGTCGCCGATAACCCCACGCGCCGCAGCCCTGGCGCAAGCTGCGACAGCCGCGACAGGGCAAGCATCAACTGATCGCCGCGCTTGCTTTCGGCCAGGGCGTGGATTTCATCGACAATCACACGCTTCAGCCCCGCAAAGGTGCGCGCGGCATCGGGATAAGAAATCAGCAAGGCCAGGCTTTCGGGCGTGGTCAGCAGAATATGCGGCGGGTCCGCACGCTGGCGTTTCTTTGTATGGGCTGATGTATCGCCGGTTCGATCCTCCACCCGGATCGGCAATCCCATCTCTGCAATCGGGCCGGTCAGGTTGCGTTTGATATCCGCCGCCAACGCTTTCAAGGGCGAGATGTAAAGCGTGTGCAGCCCCCCATGCCTGCCATCCGCCAAATCGCGCAAGCTTGGCAGAAACCCCGCCATGGTCTTCCCGCCGCCGGTGGGCGCGATCAGCAATTGGCACGGGGCCTCGGCCAAGCCCAGCATCTCGCGCTGATGCGGGTGGATCGACCATCCGCGCTTGACGAACCAACCTTCAATCTGTGGCGGCAGATCGGGCGGTATTTCAGGGGCCTGCATCGTCATACCAATGATGATAGGCCGCGACCGGGGCCAAGACCACGCCCCTTCATCTGGCCAAAAATACCCCGGGGGGCGCCGCAGGCGCGGGGCAGCGCCCCAAAGCTGGAGCGTAGCGACCTCATCCGAATGCGCCGTCGGCGCGCCTTTGGATTAATGGACGATCTTTTCTTCTTTGACGTAAAGGTTTTCCCAGGCGCGATCGATGAACTCGGGCCGCATCTGATAGGGCAGACCTTCGAACTCGCAAATCGCCTTGATCTGATCGATCAAAAACGGCGCGTGGTAATTGGCAAAATTCATCCCGATGCTCGGGTATTTTTTCTTCAGCAAATGCAGAAGCGATGCCTCGTCCAGCGGCATCTTCTTCGCCCGCGCCACCAGGGCCAGGATCTTCAAGAACTGCTCCTGCGTCGGGCCGCCAACCTTCACCTTGAAAAACACCCGGCGCAGGGCGGCCTGGTCGAAAATCTCATTGGGGTGGAAGTTGGTTGAAAACACCACCAGCGTGTCAAACGGCACCTCGAATTTCTCGCCCGATTGCAGGGCCAGAATGTCGTAATTCGCCTCCATCGGCACAATCCAACGGTTGATCAACGACTGGGGCGGTTCTTCCTGACGGCCAAGGTCGTCAACGATAAAGACGCCGCCGGTCGATTTCAGCTGGAGCGAGGCCTGATAGGTCCGGCTGACCGCGTTATAGTTCAGATCCAGCATCGACAGCGTTAGTTCGCCGCCCGTCATCACCGTGGGGCGCTGGCAGAGCAGGTAACGCGTATCATAACGGGCCGAGGCTTTGCGCAGCGGCGATTGCCCTTCAACCTCTTTCTCGGCCACCGGCGTGTGCACAATCGGGTCGAAAAGCGTGATGACCTGCCCCGCATAGGCAATCGCATGGGGTACATAGATCGTGTCACCCATCGCCGCCCGGATACCCTCGGCGATCGAGGATTTGCCGTTGCCGGGCGGGCCATACATCAAAACCGAGCGCCCCGAACCCACCGCCGGGCCCAACTGGTCGATCAGCCCATCGGGCAGTACCAGATGCCCCATGGATTTTTCCAGCATCTCGCGGGTCAGTTTGATGTCGCGGATCGATTGCCGCTTCACTTGGACCTTATAGTCATCCAGCGGCACCGGCAGGGCGCCGTAGTATTCGGATTGGGTCAGCGCATCCAAGGCGCGCGCTTTGCCATTGTCGGTAAGCTGAAACCCCATCTCCGACGATGATGTGGCATGCAGCGTGCCGGTGGCTTGCAGCAGCCCCATCTCGCGCACGCTATCGATCAATTGCTGCGTCAAAGGGATCGGCAGGGCGATGGCTTTGGCAATGTCAGAGGCGGTTTCGACATTCTTGCGAAAGATCGTCTTCAGCAGAATATCCCGCATCATCACCAGGGTCAGGCCGGTATCATCCAGCTTGCGCAGCGCCGGAGGCGCCATGTCGTCCGTGGCTGTGTTGACCTGAATATTCATCGTCGGTTCCCCCGATATGTCGACGGCGGGCACCCTGCCGCAGGATTGCGGCAGTTCTTTGGCGTGCAGACGGTCAGAGGCCCTGATTTATGCCAAGTGCAAGATAAACCACCAAAGCCCCCGCCAGTGCGATCCCCATGGGGAAGAGCTTGCCCTGATCCCAGGAACTCCAGCCTTCGGTGGCGCGCCGCACCGCTGGCACCCGGCCCGCACTGCGATGGGTGATCCAGGAGGCGACCAGCACAACCGAGAACAAAAGCAGGAAGAATAGGTAATCGCCCGGCGCAATGAAGGGTGCCATGGCGGCGGCGAATTTTGCATCACCGGCCCCCACCATGCCCAACGAGGTGATGATGAACCCCGCCAAAAGCACGACGACCAATTGCAGCAATCGCATCCCATATGCATCAAGCGGCAGAACGATCAGACCAACCACCAAAAACACGGCCGTCAGTGCCAACACCGCGACATTGGGGATGCGCATATCGCGCAAATCGGAATAGGCGACCCAAAGGCAGATCGGCAGGGCAAAGGGCAGAAACCACAGGGCCTGTTGAAAGGTGAGTGATAAGACCATTAACCGCGGGCCTCCGTATCTAGGGCGCGCAAGGCGCGCACTGCCGCCTCGAAATGCTGTGGGTGGGTGTCGATGGCATCGGCCAGCAGACCGCGGCCAACGTCAACCTCTCCCTGGCGGATGGCGGCCAGGGCTGCGGTGTGCAGCAATTGCGCCCGCTCGGTCTGGGTCATGCGCACAAGGGGCATGTTGTAATTGCGCTGCGCCGCGCGGGCCAAGACCAGATTATTCTTTGCGGTGAACAGGTTCGGGTCGTAGCTGATCGCCTCGACAAACAGGTTTTCGGCGCCCTGGAAATCGCCCCGTGTCAGGCGCGAATAACCCCAGTTGTTCAGCACATTGGCCGGACGTGTCGTCAGACCGGCGGCGGTTTCATAGAAGTGATCGGCCCGGTCCCATTCCTGATTGCTGTCGGCAATCATCGCTTCCAGCCGGTAGCGTTCATAGGTCTCCAGCGTTGGCGGTATGGTATCGAGCATATCCTCGGCGGCGTCCCATTCGCCGGTGCGGATCAGCGCATCGGCATAGTCGATGCGGTCTTGGTCGATGGTGTCGTCATGGGTGATGATATCGCGCCAGATCGGAATGGCCTCGGCAGCGCGCCCATCGCGCACCAGGCTGGTGGCCAGTCCGCGCTGGAAATCGATCCGCTCGGGCTGGTTTGATAGCGCGCGTTGGAAATAAGCCACGGCTTCGCCGGGTTCGGCGGCGGTCAGCATGATGTCGCTGAGATTGGTATCATCGATGACATTCATCGGATCCAGCGCGCGATCCACATCAGGCGCGCGGCCTGTGTCACAGGCGGCCGTCGCCAACGCCATAGCGACCACCGTTACACCCCGGAGGCTGAGGAACATGACTGACCTCTTAACTGCTCAATGTGCCGCCCCGGTCATGGCCCCGCCTGAAGGATATAGACCCCCTCAGACCGTCGGATCAGACCGAAGTCATTTTGGTTATTTTCATCACTATAGACCGAATTTTCCATTCGCGCGATAGCAAGTCTTAGGTTGTCGCGAATCGAGTCCGATTGGCCACTGTCGAGCGCAAAAGCCTGCTCAAAAAGCCGCCTCGCCTCGCCATATTCGCCGCGTTCCACCAAGACGACCCCAAGATTGTTCAGCGATGGCACATGCGCTTCGTCCTGGGCGAGCGCTTGGCGTAGCGTGTCTTCGGCCTGTCCCAACCGCCCGAGGCGCAGATTGGCCGAGCCAATGGCCGCGAGCGTATCGGCGCTGATCCCATCCTCAGCCGCGGCACGGTGATAGGCGCGCAGCGCCAGTTGGTACTCGCCCGCGTCCATCAGCCGGTCGCCCACCAAAAGCCCATCCACATTGTCCCGAAGCACCACGGTGCCGTCAGGCGCGGCAGGCCCGGATTGAAGCGGTTCCAATGGCGCAAGTTGCGGCGTGCAGCCCAGCGTGACGCTGGTTGTCAGTGCCAGGATGATGAGCCCCCTCATCGTCCCCTCCCTGTATGTGGGCGGCTTTAGCCACCGTTGAGGTTCAGGTAGATACCATAAACCGAAGGTCCGATCAGGATCAGCAAAAGCGGTGGCAGACAAAACAGCATCGTGCCCAAGGTCAGTTTTGTGGGCAGCTTATTGGCCTTTTCTTCGGCACGCATCACGCGTTTGTCGCGCATCTCTCCGGCGTAGACCCGCAGCGCTTCGGCGATCGAGGTGCCGAAGGTCGCGGACTGGATCAGCGTGGTGACGAAGCTGTTGATGTCTTGCACACCAACGCGTTCGCCCATGTCGCGCAGCACTTTGGTTTTATCCTTACCCGCTTTCATCTCATAAGCGATGATTTCGAATTCTTCGGCGAGAGCAGGGTAGGAGGTTTTGATCTCGGTCGCGACGCGAATGATGGCCTGATCCAACGATTGTCCGGCTTCGACGCAGACCAGCATCAGGTCGAGCGCGTCTGGAAAGCCCGAGATGATTTCTTCTTCGCGCGACTGGACGCGGCGCTGCACCCAGTATTTCGGCGCGTAATAGCCGACAAGCCCAGGGATCAGTACCGACAGGGCCGAGCTTTGGGCCGTGCCGCCACCGCCCAAAAGGACGTAGATTGTACCCAGGATCAGCCCGCCGATGCCCAGCGCGAACGATGCTGCATGGAACAGCTGAACCGCGCCTTTCGACCGGTAACCTGCGCGCACCATCTGCAGCTGTGCCGCGGACATTTCTTCTTCGGTTTGCGGCTCCAAATACTGGGCAAACCGATCCAGACGTTCGTCTTTACCACCCAGGCGCAGGCCGCGCGTGTCGCCATCTTTGCTGATGCCCAGCCGCTGTTCTTTGATCTTTTCCAGCGGGTCTTTCTTCTGGAGCAAGAACGAGGGCAGGGCGATCACGATCAGCAATAGCCCCAAGGCGCCGACCACCAATAAGGGGCCAAAGGCCCCGAATTGGGCGACCAGATAATCATTGGCCTGATTGATCAGTTTGCTGATGGAATCCATTTCTCAGCCCGCCCCTTAGACTTTGATGTTCACAAGGATGCGCATGAAAACCACGTTCACGACCAGCATCACGGCCACGACCGCACAGGCCGGGATGAAAACCGGGCTGGCCATGACCTCATCATAGTAATCGGGCTGCATCATGTTGATCCCGATCAGCGCCAGAAGTGGGAAAGCCGACAGGAAGTTGCCCGACCATTTCGCCTCGGCGGTGATGGCTTTCACCTTGCGAAAGAGTTTGAATCGGGCGCGGATCACATCGGCCAAGCCTTGCAAAATCTCGGCCAGGTTACCGCCCGATTTTTGCTGGATGCCAACGGCCACAGCCAAAAACCGCAAATCCTGCATATCCAGGCGTTCGGCCATGGCGCGGATCGATTCACTGATGTCACGGCCGTAAGCAGCCTCATCAGCGATGATGCCAAGTTCCGAGGCCAGCGGGTCGGCCATTTCTTTGCTGACGGTGTTGATGGCCGAGACAAACGGGTGTCCCACACGCAAGCTGCGCACCATCAATTCAACCGCATCCGGCAGCTGTTCTTCCAGCATATCCAGGCGCTTTTTCGCCTTGGAGTTCACCCAGAAAAACACCCCGCCGATGCCCATGGCAACCGATACCAGCAACCGAATGGGCAGCGAGGCGGTGGTGAAAATCGTCAACCCGACAAAAGCCGCGAAGGCCAGGCCAATCATCACCAGGATCAATTGCTGCGGGGTAAAGGCGATATTGGCCTTTTGCGCCTTTTCCGCGATTAGCGAATAAAGCGGGATGTTGATCGCGCCTTTGTGCTGATCCAACTCCTTGCGCAGTTTTTCTAGTACATCTTCACGGCTGGTGCCGCTTTCCAGCATAGCCAGGCGGCGGTTCACACGCGCATTTAGGCTGATGGATTTGCCAAAAACAGCCAGATAGACGCCTTCGACCAGCATGATGATGCCGACGAAGATGCCGATATAGATGAGGGGTTCGATCGAAAGTTGCATACTCGATCACTCCGCCGCGATGGGTTCATAGATAGAATTGGGCAGGTCATAGCCCCACTGGCGGAACCGCTCGGCGAAATGCGAGCGCACACCGCAGGCAGTGAAATGACCGATGATCGTGCCATCAGGCTTCAGGCCGGTGCGCTGATAGCGGAACACCTCCTGCATCGAGATCACTTCGCCTTCCATCCCTGTCAGCTCGGTGATCGAGACCATGCGGCGCGAGCCATCTTGCAGACGGCTTGCCTGCACGATCAGGTTCACAGCCGACGACACCTGGGCACGCACGGCTTTCAGGGGCATTTCGATACCGGACATGGCGACCATGTTTTCCAAACGCGAAACCGCGTCGCGGGCGTTGTTCGCGTGGATCGTAGTCATCGACCCGTCATGGCCCGTATTCATGGCCTGCAACATGTCGATAACCTCTTCACCGCGGGTTTCCCCCACGATGATCCGGTCTGGGCGCATCCGCAGGGCGTTGCGCAGACAGTCGCGCTGGGTCACAGCCCCTTTGCCTTCCACATTGGGCGGACGACTTTCCATCCGGCCGACATGGACCTGCTGCAGTTGCAGTTCCGCCGTATCCTCAATCGTCAGGATGCGTTCTTTGTTGTCGATGAAGCTCGACAGCGCGTTGAGCGTGGTGGTCTTACCCGAGCCCGTCCCGCCGGACACGATCACGTTCAGGCGTGTGGCTACGGCGGCCTGCAAGTAGGCGGCCATTTCCTCTGAAAATGCGCCGAACTTTACCAGATCGTCGATCCCCAATTTATCCTTTTTAAACTTACGGATAGAGACCAGAGAGCCATCCACAGCAACAGGCGGCACCATCGCGTTGAAGCGCGAGCCGTCTTTCAAGCGGGCGTCCACATAAGGGTTCGATTCATCGACGCGACGACCCACCGCCGACACGATCTTATCGATGATCCGCAGCAGGTGACGTTCATCCTTAAACCGCACCTCCGAAAGGCTTAGCTTGCCGGCGCGTTCCACGAACACGCGGTTGGGGCCGTTGACCAGAATATCGTTGACGTCGGGGTCTTTCAGAAGTGGTTCAAGCGGGCCAAGGCCCGTGACTTCATCGAACAGTTCGGTGTTCAGCGTTTGGCGGTCTTCGCGGTTCAGCACCACACCCATTTCGCCAAGCTGCTCGGACGTGATCGACGTGATTTCCGCGCGCAACTCATTTTCTTTGGCGGATTCCAGCGCCGACAGGTTAAGGTTGTCGAGCAGACGGTGGTGCATCTCCGTCTTAATCTCGTCCAATCGCTGGCGGCGTTTGTCGTCTTTGTTTGCAGGTTGGGGTGTTGCCGCTGCCTTATCCAACACGGCCGGTTTGCGCTGAATCTTCGGCGCGCTGCCAGCCTCCGCCGCCGGGGCGGGTTTCGGCGGCTCCGCTGCGGGCGATGCGGGCATCGGGGTCGGGGCCCCGCCTGTTTTCTTGTATTTCGCAAACACAGATCACCCCCCCTATTTGGCTGCGGCTGCGTCGGCGATCATGGCTTTGTGCAAGCCCTGTGCCAGTTTCAAAATCTCTTTGCGCAGCGCATTTTTGCGCGCGACCTCGGCAATCGGTTGGCCGTGATCGCCCGCTTGCGTCACGTGTTTGCCACCATCGGGCAACTGCGTCGCAATGGTTACGCCCAGCGATTCCGCCAGCTTCTTGGCACGGCCCCGACCGCTAAGATCGGTCATCCCAGGTGCGCGGTTGAGAACGAAGTTCAGCTTGTCGATCGGCAGGTCTTCGGACTGAAGCACCTTGATGAAGCGCATGGCGTTCTGGGCCGAGCGCATATCCATTTCCAGCGTCGTGAAGTAGACATCGGCGCGGTTCAGGACCGTTTCGGTCCACATCACCAATGTGCGCGGCATGTCGATGACGATGATGTCAAAGCATTGCGTGGCCAGCGACAGGATCGCGTCCATTTCTTCCGGCCCGATAATATCCAGCGGCAGCATTTCGGGCGGCGCGGTAAAGACTGATAGTTTGTTTTGATACGAGACCAGGGCTTGCTTGAACGCATCCACATCCATCGTGGTGGCGTCTTGCAAAAGCTCGATCACCATATCGCGGCGCGGCAGGTCCAAATAGGTCGAGAGCGTGCCAGCCTGCATATCGAAATCCATCAGGCAGACCGATGGCGATGTCTTTTTGTCGATATTGGCCAGTTCCCAGGCCAGGTTCGTCGCAAGCGTCGAGGCGCCGGTGCCACCGGCCAAAGCCTGAACGGCGAAAATCGCGGCTTGGCCGCCCATCGTCTGTTTGGGATCGATGGTCGACACCGCCTGCCCATCGGCAGCCGCGGCGGCGACCGGTTGCGGCGCCTCGTTGCGGCGCACCCGTTCCAATGCGTCGTGCAACGCACCTTCGGCCAAGGGGTAAGGGACAAATTCGCTCGCGCCCAGGCGCAGCAACTCGTGCAAGGCCACGGGCGACACGCCGTCAGCGACCAGAATGACCTTTACGTCATTGGTTTTCGCAGCTGTGATGATCTCGCCAAGAAAGCCCAAATCTTGTTCATCTTCGGCATCGACCGCGACGGCGATGAATTCCAGGTCGGCAGATTCGGGCTGGGTTAGAAACGCGCGTGCCTCTTCGAAGGTCAGGTCACCCCAGGCTTCGCCCAGTTCGGTTTCCATATCTTCGATCAAAAGATCAAATTCGTGCACATTACGCGAAACGGTACAGGCCAAAACCGGCGCTGGATCCGATCGTAATGCAAGTCCGCTGCTCATTCCTGTCGTCCTACTACTGCCCGGTCTACCCGGATTATAATTACGCCGATGGATCGCTCCATTTGGCCGAACCAGCCCCCAAGAACGCGGGAAAGCGGATCAAGCCCAAGGCTAAGGTCGCGCCCAAAAGCGGCAATAATAGGACCAAATCAGGGGGAAACCTCTGCAATTCTGAGGGCTTGAACATACCCTCGAACTGGAAATTCCAGTAAAAACAGATGGTTTACTCGCCACCTGCCGCAGCGCCTGATCCGGCATAGCTGCGATAGACGATGCGCGCGTATTGTCCGTCCAGAACCATCTGGTTGCTTTGAACAAAGCCCGTCACCTCGGTCACGGTGCGGCGATTCCGGCGCTCTTGGGCTTCGGTGGCGACAATAGGTTGGGTTTCACCCAGCGAGACCAACGCATCCAAACGGCTGCGGTCGATGCCCTGGCTGACAAAGAAATTCACCACAGCGCGCGCGCGGCGCAGGCCAAGACGGTGGTTATAGGCATTGCTGCCAACCAGATCGGTATGGCCGTAGACAGTAAAGCGCACTTCGGGGAAATGACGAATGAAATCGGCCTGCTGGCGCAAGATCGCGCGGGCGTTTTGATCCAGCACGGCCGAGTTAAACTCGAAGTTAATCGTGGTCGGAACTTCATTCACAAAACGCTGGCCGAGCTCTTGCGCATAGCTGCGTTCGCCGTTGTGGATTTGGATGTTGTTCATGGTCGGGTTGCCAAACCCGCCTTCATCAAGATGCGATCCGGCTGGACGGCCTGCATTCGGCCCACAGGCGGCAAGCCCCAAGGCCAGGGCGGCCAACACGGTGATGCGAAGCGGGGAGGCTGTCAGCGGTGCCATGGTCTCAATCCAATACGTAGCCGTAGGAGCCCGAAAAATCTTGTTGCGCAACTTCGCCCGCTGGGCCTGATTGCCCGCGGCCCACATTGCTGCCCAAGAGGAACAGCTCGCGCTCGCTCGGGATTTGAACGCGATCGGTCGGCAAGGCCAATGCCTCGCCACGGGTGGGCGAAACCAGATGTGCCGTGATGATGATCACCAGTTCGGATTGCGTCCGCTGGTAGGAGGCCGAGCGGAAGAGCGCACCCAGAACCGGCAAATCGCCAAGCCAGGGCACCCGGCCAATCGAATCGCGGAAGTCATCTTGCAGCAGGCCAGCAATCGCAAAGCTTTCGCCATCGCGCATTTCGATGGTGGTGCTGGCTGACCGCGTGCTGGTCGAGGGGATCTGCGCGCCACCGCTCAGCGTGACCGTGTCGCCCAGCGACGACACCTCGGTCGAAAGCTGCAGGTTGATGATATCTTCGTCGACGACGGTCGGTGTGAAGGCAAGCTGCACACCAAAAGGCTTAAATTCCACGCCAACGCTACCATCGCTTTCCACCGGAACCGGGAATTCGCCACCCGCCAAGAAACTGGCGGATTGGCCGGATAGGGCGGTCAGGTTCGGCTCGGCCAGGGTGCGGACCAAGCCGTTGGTTTCTAGGGCTTCCAACAAAACCGACAATTGCAGGCTGCCGGCGGAAAAGGTCACGCCCAATGCGCCGCTGCGGCCGTCCAAGTTTCCGCCTGTTGCCGTCAAACCGGTCGCAAAGTCCTGTGCGCCCTGGGTGCTGCTGCCCGACCCAAAGCTGCCGCCGCCGGTTGTAAGGCCCAAGCTGGTTGACAGTTCTTGCCGCACGGTGCGTTGCATTTCCGCAAAGCGCAGTTGCAGCATCACCTGCTGCGTGCCGCCCACCAACAGCAGGTTCGATACACGGCCCGGCGTGTAGCGTTCGGCCAATTCCATTGCCCGATCCACCACACGGCCCGAGCTGACGGTGCCCGACAAGACGATGCCGTCATTGGCGGTGCGCACTTCAATCTCTTCTCCTGCCAGGATTTCACGCAAACGTTCGCGCAACTCGGCGACATCCGGCACCACCTGGATCTCGACATTGGCGATCAGGCTGCCATCGGCACCCAAAAGGGTCATGGTGGTGCGACCGGGCGCGCGGCCCAGAATATAGATCGTGCGTTCAGACAGGGTCGCGATATCGGCGATGGCCGGGTTGGCGACCGACAATTCTGCGAAAAGCGACTCGCTTTCCACGACGACAGCGCGGTTTAGTGGAACCCTAAGATTGGCTGATGTCGCCCCTTCGACGACACGCAAGCTTTGCGCGGCGGCAGGGGCAAATCCTGCAATTACAACGGCGCAGCCCAAAAGACATACGCGCATGAAAGCCATCATGCTCATGGTGATCCTGCCTCTATCGATCACATGGGCGCGGTATTATTTTGCGCACCTGTTTTGCGGCACTGTGCATGAAAATCTCTTTTTACGCAAGAATCATGGTCTTGCCCGGCAGACTTCATGTGGATCGCTGATCAAGTGTCTGAAAAAGGCAACGGCCCACGCGGGTGCATGGGCCGTCGAAATTCAGGGGTTTGCCTCAGTTCACGCAAGGCACCTGCGTGACCACAACCTCGGCACCGCGACGGTTACGCACCGTGCAGATGCGGGGGCCTTCTTCGACCTCAACCACAACTTCGCCAAGCAATTCATCGGTCGACACCTCGACCTCATCGCTGGTGGTTTCATCGCCCACACCGACCAGAGCCAGGGTCAAAGACCCCGTGGCCTGCGCCTGGGTCAGGGCCGCGATCTCTTCTGGTGGTGCGGACACGGTGATCGTCCGCGCGATGGTTGGGTTGTTGCGATCTTCATCATCAATCTGGTCGATGGCGATGATTTGCACGTTCGAACGGATCAGGCGCGTGATGCTTTGGCCATCACGGCCAGCGCCGGTCCAGTAAACATCCACGCGGTCGCCTGGGCGCAAGAAGCCCGACACGCCCGACACCACATCGACGCGTAGCGCCAAGGCGCGCATCCCGTCTTCGAGACGCGAGGCAACGCCCGCATCCTCGCCGGGGTTGGTAACCTTTGCGACCAAAAGCGGTTCGTCACGCTCGACCAAGCGCAAAACCGTGCGTAGCTCTCCGCCCTCGGGGAAAAGCTGTTCCTGCGACGTGAACGCGCCAAAAGGCACGTGATCGGCGGGCCAACGGATCAGCCGGACATCGTTGGGCGTCAGCACCTCGCCATAGCGGATCTGACGGTTCACGACGTAAATCTCTGTTGTGGGCAGGATCGCATCCTGCTGTTCTGCCAGGGCGGCCTGGTATTGATCGAAGCGATCTTTGGCGACGGACACCGCAAAGCCTGCGATGCCGATCCCGATTAGCAAAACCAATCCGAATACTAGTCTCATACCTCTATCCTCTCTGGGCCGGTCCTGTGCCTCCGACCCGCCTGCTCGTATGGCAGTCCATTGAAAATGCCCGAGGAATGAGGCGAAATCATGGACACAGCGTGCAGCGGGTGGGGAATTGACCCTGGGCGCACCTCCAATGATGGTGCGCGCCCGAGGGTCGCTTTTGTGGTCATCAGATACCGTCGCCCGCACGCTGAATGTCGTTGTCGAACGGATCGGTCAGTGGATCGGTGTTTTCCAAGGCATTGGAAATCTCGTCAGATAGTTCTTCGATCCCACCCGAGACCACCGACATCACCGCCAGGCCAAGGCCGACAAGGGCGGCGGTTAAGACCACCCAGTCAACGGTCACGGCGCCCGAGTCGTTGGAAACAAAGGATTTCATGCTCGAATGAGCCATAGCTGCACTCCTGCTCAGATTGCTTCAGATTTGGGATAGGGCCAGGTGCCAAGGGCGTGGCCAAATGCGTTCTGCAATAGGGAGCGCTCAAGCGGCGCTGCACCAATCTGACAAAAACCCGGGGGCAGGAATGTGGCAGAGCGGGGGTTCGCGCAAGCCGTTTGGGTAGGGTTTTCAGAAAATCTTTTCGATAAAATCGAAAAGGCCGCACTCAGGGAGCGCGGCCTTGTTCCTGCGCGACAGGCGCGCGTGTTTTGGCGTCAGTTTAGTCGACGCTGCTCTGCACCAGGCCCGAACCAGCGGTAAAGGTGTCGGCGATGGTCTGGTTGGTCAGGGCGTTGTCAATGTCCTGCGACAGGTTTTCGATGCCGCCGGAAACCACAGCCATAACGGCCAGGCCCAGACCCACGATGGCTGCGGTCAGAACGACCCAGTCAACGGTCACGGCGCCAGATTCAGACTTTGCGAAGTTTTTGATAAGAGCGGTCATTGATTTGGCCCTTTCAGATTTGAGTTTCGTTTAGGTTTCAGCGGTCTTTCCGGAGCCTGTCATGCGGCCCCGGAAAGATACTGATAAAAGGTCGACGAAACGTCGCCTTTGATTAGTCCAGGGTGCCGGTGCTCTGCACCAGGCCCGAACCTGCGGTGAACGTGTCAGCGATCGTCTGGCCAGCCAGCGAGTCGTTGATGTCGTCCGACAGATCTTCGATGCCGCCGGAAACCACAGCCATAACGGCCAGGCCCAGACCCACGATGGCTGCGGTCAGAACGACCCAGTCAACGGTCACGGCGCCAGATTCAGATGCGATGAAGTTCTTGATCATTGTTTTATTCCTTCTAAGGAGTGGGGAGGATGGGATCGCGATAAGGCCGCGATCCCAAATCTAAATTAGTCAGCCGCCAGGTCCGGGGTGACCGAGAAGTCGTCCGAGATGTCGACGTTGGTCAGGCCGGTGTCGATGTCCTGGGCCAGGTTTTCGATGCCGCCCGAAACCACGGCCATAACGGCCAGGCCCAGACCCACGATGGCTGCGGTCAGAACGACCCAGTCAACGGTCACGGCGCCAGATTCGGACTTTGCGAAGTTTTTGATAAGAGCGGTCATGATAGTCTCCAGTGTGTGTTCAAGTGCTCAAGGTTTCTGCTTTTCCAGTGTGCCCAGGTAGCTGCTGCCCCCTTGGGATGAGCCTGTTATCCCGTCGAAACTGGGCGGGAATGGGGCGTTGATTCGGATTTAATTAGAAATGTCAGGGGTTGTTTTGAGGCGGTGAGACCGGCAGACTCAGTCCAATTCACGGTGCGTGAGTGCGTAACTAACTAAAAATAAACAAAAAATATCGATATCGCGAGGAAAGAGCAGATGTTGGCGCGATTTGGCCTTTCGGTTTTCTCTATTTCTTTGGCCTTTATTGCACTGCCTTTAGATACGCAGCCGGTGGCTGCGCAGGCCGAAGACCCACCGCCGTTTCCCGAATTCACCTTTCGCCGCATTACCGTGCCTGGTCCAGAATACACGGGCCCCCGCATTAATATTCAGATCACGCCAGAAGTCACCGAGGCGGCGTCAGCGGCAACGCCGCCTAGTCGGGCCGAAGAAGCGCCTAGTGACACCGATTGGTTTTGGGCCGAGGTATCGGCCGAGCTACCGGCTGACCCCCGGCGGTTCTGGGCCGCGCAGGATGTGATCGCCACAGCCCCGGACGCCGCCAACCTATCGGTGCCGCGTTTGTCCGACCTGACCGCCATGGCTCAGGATCACGGTCGCACGCTTCTGGCCGAAAGTGTTGGCACCTCGGTCTCGCCGGCTTTGGCGCTTGCGGTCATGGCCGTTGAGTCAGCCGGGCGTGTGCGGGCCGAAAGCGGGGCGGGTGCGCAAGGGTTGATGCAATTGATCCCGGCCACGGCGGACCGGTTTGGCGTCTCTGATCCCTTCGACCCTGGCCAGAACATCGCCGGTGGGATTGCTTATCTGGATTGGCTGATGGGGGAGTTTGATGGCGATCCGGTCCTGGCCCTTGCCGCTTATAATGCGGGCGAGGGGGCGGTAACGCGATCCGGTGGTGTGCCAGAGTATCAAGAGACGCGCGCTTATGTGCCCAAAGTGATCGCGGCCTGGGCACTGGCGCGGACGCTCTGCCTGACACCGCCCGAGCTGCCCTCGGACGGGTGCGTGTTCACTGTGATGCAGTAGATGCCGCCTAGCGGAACACGTCGGCCCAATCCGGGTGCTTTGCCGCTTGGGATTTCACAAATGGGCAAAGCGCGATGATCTTCACGCCCTCGGCCCGCGCGTCAGCCACCAAACGTTCGACCAGCGCTTTGCCCGCGCCCGTGCCGCGCAGCGCGTCAGGCACGCCGGTATGGTCGGCGATGATCGACCTGGGCGAGACAATCGAATAGGTCAATTCCGCCTCGGCCCCGTCTTGCGACAGGGTGTACCGCCCTTTGGTTTCACCATGTGCACGAGTGATCTCAGCCATCAGGTCATTCCTTCGGGTGGCAGCATACGTTTCACACCAGATGCGGCGATAGCGACAAAGGTAAAGTCGCCTTCGGTCACTTTTAGATGCTCGCCCGTGCGCTGTCGACGCACCCAGGCCTCGACATGCATGGTGATCGAGCTGCGCCCGGTTTTCGCGATATCTGTATAGACGGTGAACAAATCGCCGACCAAAACCGGGGCGTGAAAGCGCATGGCCTCGATCGCAACCGTGGCCACACGACCCTGCGCCCTCTGCGCCGCCGTGGTGCCCGCGGCGATATCCATCTGGCTGATGACCCAGCCACCGAACACATCCCCGCCGGAATTGGTGTCGGCCGGCATCGGGACGGTTTGCAGGGTCAGCGCGCCCGTGGGCGCGCCGGGATCAGACAATCGTGGCCTCGGTCGCGGCGCGCATCTCGTCTTCGCTGACGCCATCGGCCAGTTCGACAATCTTCAGCCCGCCATCAACCACATCCAACACACCCAGATTGGTGATGATACGATCCACCACGCCTTGGCCCGTTAGGGGTAGGGCGCAAGCTTTCAGCACCTTGCTGTCGCCATGCTTGTTGGTGTGATCCATCACAACGATCACGCGGCCAACGCCCGCCACCAGATCCATTGCGCCGCCCATGCCCTTGACCAGCTTGCCGGGGATCATCCAGTTCGCCAAATCGCCGTTTTCGGCCACTTCCATGGCGCCCAGGATTGCGGCGGCAATCTTGCCGCCCCGGATCATGCCAAAGCTTTGCGCGCTGTCGAAATAGGCCGTGCGGGGCAGTTCGGTAATGGTCTGCTTACCCGCATTGATCAGATCGGGGTCCTCGTCCCCTTCAAAGGGGAAGGGGCCCATGCCCAGCATCCCGTTTTCCGACTGCAGGGTGATATCCTTGTCGCCGACATAGTTCGCCACAAGCGTCGGAATGCCGATGCCCAGGTTCACATACCAGCCGTCTTCCAACTCATCCGCCGCGCGGGCGGCCATTTGATTACGATCCCAGGGCATGGTTCAGGCCTCCTCGCGCTGGCGCACGGTGCGCTGTTCGATACGTTTTTCATGCTCACCTTGGATCAGGCGATGCACATAGATGCCCGGCAGGTGGATGGTGTCGGGGTCGAGCGAGCCGGTCGGCACAATCTCTTCGACTTCCATGATGCAGATTTTGCCGCACATGGCTGCGGGCGGGTTAAAGTTGCGCGCGGTCTTGCGGAAGACGCAGTTCCCGGTTTCGTCCGCTTTCCAGGCCTTCACGATGGCAAGATCGGCAAAAATGCCTTCTTCCATGATGTAGGTCTCGCCATTGAAGTCTTTGTGGTCCTTGCCCTCGGCGATCACGGTGCCAACGCCGGTTTTGGTGTAGAAGCCCGGAATGCCACAGCCGCCGGCGCGCATGCGTTCGGCCAGCGTGCCTTGTGGGTTGAACTCCAACTCCAACTCACCCGACAGGTATTGGCGCATGAACTCGGCATTTTCACCGACATAAGATGACATCATCTTTTTGATCTGCCGGGTCGCCAAAAGCTTGCCCAGCCCAAAATCATCTACGCCCGCGTTGTTCGAGGCGACGGTCAGATCCTTCACACCGCTTTTCACGATGCCATCGATCAGCAATTCGGGAATGCCGCACAGGCCAAACCCGCCTGCCGCGATTAACATGCCATCTTGCAACAGGCCGTCCAGCGCCTCATCGGCTGAGCCATACACCTTTTTCATAGGACCCCATCCACTGTTCAAAAGTCGCGGGCAACCTGACCCGCCGTAAGGGCAGAGTCAACGCGGATGCCGCGCCGCGGCAGCGGCTCAAAGGCCCAGCGCCTCTTCCATCTCAGCAATCAGGACCGAGCAATAGCGCTGGAACCGCTCACCCGGCTGCTGGCGGGTGATGCGGGGTTGCAGGGGATCTTCGGCCTCGATGTGGCTGCGGGCCAAGGCCGCGATGGTGGCATGGCCGCAAAACGGCACATGCACTTCGGAATACCCACCCTCGTGAACCAGGGTCAGTCGCCCATCACACAGAGCAGCGGCCGCTTCCATCGTCATTTCGGTCAGGGCTTGGAACGTGTCCGATCCCGCCAACATCCGGCTTAACGGATCGGTGCCCGAGGCATCAAAGCCGCAGGCCACGATGATGGCGTCCGGCTCAAACGCATGGAGTGACGGGATCACCAGCCGTTCCATCGCCTCTATATAAGTCGCGTGGCCCGCGCCCGGTGGCAGCGGGATGTTGAGATTGTATCCCAGCCCCGCATCCGACCCGCGATCTTCGAAATCGCCCGAATCCTGCGGATAGTTCCGTTCCTGATGGATCGAGATCGTCAGCACATCCGGACGGTCATAGAATATCGCCTCGGTCCCATTGCCATGGTGTACATCCCAATCAATCACCGCCACCCGGTCGCAAAGCCCGTGGGCTTTCGCCGCTTCGATGGCGATGGCGATGTTGTTGAGCAGGCAGAAGCCGTTCGGAAAATCCGGCAGGCAATGGTGCCCTGGCGGGCGTGATAGGGCATAGGCATTCTCGACCTGCCCAGTCAGCGTGGCGAACAGGGCCGTTTTCGCGAGCCCGGCTGAGAGGCAAGCGATCTCATACCCGCCCGCGCCAAAGGGCGTGCGCAGCCCAAGCTCACCCCCACCGGCATCCGAGGCGGCTTTGAACGTGTCGAGATAGGATTGCGGATGGATGCGCAGCAGGTCGGTCAGTTCGACCGGATCGGCAGAGGCCACGTGCAACTCCCGCATCAAGCCGGTCACATCCAGCAGGTTTTTCAATCGCCGCTTGGTTTCGGGGTTTTCCGGCAGGCCCGAGCCTGCGGGCGGCTGCACCAGGCCACCAACCTGGGCCATAAAGGCGTAGTTGCCGCCGGAATGCCAAAAGCAGCGCTCATCCCAGAAAAATCCCGTTGCCATGCCCAAACACTCCCGATTTGAGCGGTCAGTATGATCAGCGCCGTTTGGCGCTGTCCAGCACCGCGTTTGTGGCGCGCGGTCAGAATGCTTGCATGGGCCGGATCAATCTGCTGCCTTTGAAAGATGGATGAGCCAAGCGACCAAGACCTTGCCGCCCGCTACCGCCCGGTTCTGCTTACTGAACAGACTGGGCTGATGGCGGAATCCGATACAACCCGCACCGACCGCAAACCGGTGGCGTTGGATCAGCAGATGGTTGGGCGGCTCAGCCGCATGGATGCGTTGCAAAACCAGGCCATGGCCCAAGGGCTGGAAGCCCGCCGTGCGGGCCGCCTGACAGCGATTGCGGCAGCTTTGCACCGGATCGAGACCGAAGATTTCGGATTTTGCGAAGATTGCGGAGAGTTCATCGGGTTTGGCCGCTTGGATGCGAACCCTTGCGTGATGCGCTGTCTCTCCTGCGCTTCTTAACCCGCTGCATCTTCGCCCGGACGGCTCAGTCGATAGGAGCCTTCGGGCAGGTCGAGCGCCGCGGCCAAATCGCGGATTTGGGCCATGGAAAGCGTGATGGTTTGCACCCGTTCGGTCCTTGGGTCCATCTGCGTGACCGTCACACATTCGTCAAAGGCCGAAATCGCCACGTCTTCTTGCAAGGTTGGCGCGGGGCTCGTGTCGCCCTCATCCACTAATGTGATCACCGTGGCGTCAAATTCATGCTCAATCGTAAACATGGGGTGAGCCTAGGGCCCGGCCTGATCACTCGCAAGGGCGCGCTTTTCGCGTTTGATCTGTTTGGCGTAAAGCCACGGGGCAACCACTCGATTATAGAGGATATCCGCCACCGGGCGGATCAAAGGGCGTTCGACCAGCCACGCCAGCCACCCCATACGCGGTAGCGCGCGCCAGATGGCGGCAAAGGCAGGAATGCCGCTGACGATCTGGCCATCGGGCAGCGCGGCGTGCATCCGCCGCTTGGCCTGATCCGGCGTTAAGCTCCAACCGCTCAAGTCGATGCTGTTCAGATCCTCAAACCGCAATGGCGCTCCGGTCGCCTCCACCCGCTTGCGGTAATGGGCGATCTCGGCCCGACAGATCGGGCAGCGGTCATTGTATAAAACACGGGTGACGGTCATGCGCTTAACTTAGATGGCAGATGATGGGCATCAACCGGCCAGTTTGCAGGGATGTGACTGGACGCGAACCACAAAGCCGTTAGCCTATCCGACAGACCGCAGCGACCGGAGCCATCATGCGCCTTATCCTTTTGCTGATCCTTGTGCTTTCGGCTGCGGCTTGTGTGCCAACAACCGACCGGCCCAATCCTGCCCAACCCCTGCCCAGCGATCCGTCCGAACGCGCGCGGGTGGCGGTTTCGAATTTCGTTGAGGTGGTCGAACGGGTCGAACCCGTGGCCGAATCCATTTGTCGCCAAGAAACCCGGCGGCAAAGTTGCGATTTCCAGATTTGGGTGGATCGTGACCCGAGCTCTGGTGTGAACGCCTTCCAAACCCTCAACCGCCGCGGGCAGCCGGTGATCATCTTTACCATCGGCATGATCGCAGCCGCCCGCAATCAGGATGAACTGGCCTTTGTTATGGGCCATGAAGCCGGACACCATATCGCGCAGCACCTGGCGCAGCAAAGTGCCCAGGCGGCGGCGGGGGCGGAACTGTTCGGCTCCGCCGCCCGGTCGCAAGGGGCCAGCGAAGCCGAGGTGGGCGAGGCGGCGCGCATCGGCTCCCTCGTGGCCTCTCGCCGATTTTCCCAAAGCGCCGAGTTAGAAGCGGATGCCATTGGCGCGACAATCGCCTATCGCGCGGGATTCGATCCCATCACCGGATCGGCCTTCTTTCGGCGGTTGCCCAATCCGAGCGATGCTTTTTTAAGCACCCATCCGCCTAATGCTGCCAGAATAGCCACCGTCCGCCGCGCCGTGGCCGAGTTGCGGGGCGGTTCCACCTGATCCGCGCCCCCTGCTTGATCTGCGTCAAAGCGGGTTCATCAGGCCCTCGTACCCTTTCTGCCAAAGGTTCTTGCCCCAAACGGGGCGATCCGGCTTGGAGGTAAGGGGATGCAAAACGACAAGACCGTGAAAAAGCACGAGCGCTTGATGACCCGCATGGCGGGGGTTTTGGGCGTCGATTTGGACGAGGCGGAACTGCGCGGCACACTGGCACCTGAAGATCGTGGCGATATGGTCCTGGCCTGCACCGGCTGCACCGACCCCGAAGGCTGCGCCAAATGGCTCGAGGCCAATCCCAGCGCCGACGCCGCGCCAAGCTATTGCCGCAACGCCGATCTTTTGACCGATCTGCGCCCCTGATCCGCCCCGTGCATTGAAAGACACTGCTATGACCAAGCCGCTCCCGCACCCATTGGGGGATGAAACCCGCCACTATTGGCTGGCCAAACGCATGGCCAAATGCACCGGCGCCGATCTGCAAGCCGCGCTTGAGGCCGGTGAAATCAGCCACACGGATTGGTCCGACTTGGTCACCCGCTGCCGCGGTTGCGAATGGGTGGTCGGGTGCGAAGCCTGGATGGATCAGCAGAACCCGGGGGCCAGCGATGTACCTCAGGCCTGCCCGAATTCAGCGACCTTCGAACGTATCATTGCTGGGCAAACCACCGACTAACGTGTTTCGCGGCCCAACCAATCCGCGGCATCCTGGGTGGTTTGCAGCGCTTCCCAAGTGATCACCGGCACCTCGTAGGGGTGTTCAGCCTCTAGAAAAGCGACCAAAGCCGCCCGCGCCGCTTCTGAGGTTTTGAAAATCACCAAAACCTCACCGTCTTCGGCAATCTCTCCTTGCCAGCGATACAGGCTTTTCACACCCGGCACGATATTTGCGCAGGCGGTCACTTGTTCGGTCAGGGCGGATTTTGCCAGCCGTTCGGCGCTGGCCTGATCGGGGCAGGTTGTCGTCACATGGATCATCGGGGCAGTCTACCCGACGCCGGGCGAAGCTCAAGCCGCTGGCCAAATGGCGGAACTCCTCCGGTGACAGACGGGGCCGCTGGGTGCAGGATAGGGCTAATATAGTCTTATGGAGATTGGTGATGAGTTTTGCATATCGACAGATCGTAGCCGGCGGATTGGCCGCCATTGCCCTGTTTGGCTCCACCCTCGGTGCCTTGGCTGATATCTCAGGCAGCTATTTTGTCTATGGCCGCAACGCCGATGGCAGCGCCTATGACGGCACGGCAAATATCGTGGCACTTGGCGGAGACAGCTACACCGTGAACTGGTCAGTCGGCAGCAGTTACTCGGGTCAGGGCACCTTGAAGGGAGAGGTCTTTACCGTCGAATGGGGCAGCGCGCATCCGGCGGTCTATGTTGTTATGCCCGATGGTGAGTTGCACGGCACCTGGGCCGATGGCGCGGGCCTTGAACTAATGAGCCGCACGCCGCGCTAGGCAATCCGCGCGCCCCACAGGTCGTAGTCTCCGGCCTCATCAACCGTCACCTCGACCAAATCGCCGGGGGAAAGGTCTTCAAAGCCAGCGTCGATGTAGAGGTTGCCGTCAATCTCGGGCGCGTCAGCTGTCGTGCGGCAGGTCGCGCCTTCGGCATCGACGCCATCGACCAAAACGGTCATGCGCTGCCCCACCTTGGCGGCCAGTTTCGCTTCCGAGATTGCTTGCGCCTTTTCCATGAAACGCTGCCAGCGCTCCTCTTTCACCTCTTCTGGCACATGATCGGGCAAAGCGTTCGAACGCGCACCATCGACATTTTCGTATTTGAAGCACCCAACCCGGTCGAGCTGCGCCTCGTCCATCCAATCCAAGAGCGTTTGAAACTCGGCTTCGGTCTCGCCCGGATAGCCCACGATAAAGGTGGAGCGTAGGGTGATGTCCGGGCAGGCCGCGCGCCAAGCTGCGATCTCCTCCAAGGTGCGCGAGGCCGCCGCTGGGCGCGCCATGCGTTTCAGCACCTCGGGATGGGCGTGCTGAAACGGGATATCCAGATAGGGCAAGAGCCCGTTCGACGCATCAGCCATCAATGGGATCAGCTCACGCACATGCGGGTAGGGATAGACATAATGCAAACGAATCCAGGCACCCAATGTGGATAACCGTCGGGATAGATCGAGAATCGGAAATTTATCCTCTCGCCCTTTCCAATCCGTGCCATAGGCCGAGGTGTCCTGGCTGATCACTAAAATCTCTTTCACGCCCGAGGCGACAAGCTTCTCCGCCTCGCGGATCACGGCATCAGCTGGGCGCGATTGCAGCCGCCCGCGCATATCGGGAATGATGCAAAACTTGCACTTATGATCGCAGCCTTCCGCGATTTTTAGATAGGCGTAATGCCGGGGCGTCAGCTTCACCCCCGCGGCAGGCATCAGATCAATAAACGGGTCGGGTGCAGGTGGCACAGCCGCGTGCACCGCATCCAGAACCTGCTCATATTGATGTGGCCCGGTCACCGCCAAAACCTTCGGATGGGCGCCGGTGATATAGTCCGGCTCCGCCCCCAAACACCCGGTGACGATCACGCGTCCGTTTTCGGCCAGCGCCTCGCCAATGGCCTCCAAGCTCTCGGCCTTGGCGGAATCCAAAAACCCGCAGGTGTTCACGATCACCGCATCGGCGCCACTATAATCAGGGCTGATCCCATACCCTTCCGCCCGCAAACGGGTTAGGATGCGCTCACTATCCACCAGCGCCTTTGGACACCCAAGCGAAACCATTCCGATCTGCGGTTGGCCGGGGCGATCCTCGCTCGGGATCGTTGCGCGCGCCAGATCGGGGCGCAGGTCGGGTGGGTTCTGGCTCATGCCATCGCCCCTATCTTGGATCGGGCGCGGGGAAAAGACCTGCCCGCCCTATCTTTATCCCCAAAATATGGCGGGGGAGCGCCGAACGGCGCGGGGGCAGCGCCCCAATCGTTCCGCACCCCTCCAAGATCGGGGCGCGGGTTTCCGCCCGCCCGCTGCAATCGGGCGTGCAAGGCGCAAACGACTGTGCTTCAATCGCAAAAAAAGGGCGGAGACGCAGCACATGAGATGGGTGGTTCGGGCCGTGTTGGCTTTGGGGGTGGTGGCGATATTGGCGGTCGGCGCGCTGTTTGCCATTCCAACCGAACGGATTGCCGCCATCGCGGCCGAGCGCATTGGGCAGGCCACCGGTCGCACTGTGCGGTTCGATGGGCAGATACGCCCAACCCTCTGGCCCAATTTAGGAATTCGCGCTGAGGAGTTTGAAATCGGCAATCCCGAGTGGGTCGATGATGGCCCGCTTATCGCCGCCGATGCCTTATCCGTCCGCGTCCCTTGGGGCGCCGTTTTCTCTGGCCAGATCGAGGTCGAGGAAATCACGCTCGACAGCCCCCAGGTGATCTTGGTTCGCGCCAGCGACGGGCGCGTCTCCTGGTCTTTTGACGCCGGAGATGCTGCCAATGGCGGCGCAGATACGGTCGCCACGTCTGACACTGACGGCACGGCGGACGGCACGACACCGCATTTCGCCTTGGATCAGGCCAGCTTGACCGACGCCCGCATTCTTTATGTCGATCACATTGCTGATCAGCGCTTCGATATCGCTGGGTTGGATGCCGCGTTAGCCTTTCCCGCCTCGGGCGCGGCTAGCATCACGGCCTCGGCCAGTGTGAACGGGGCCGACATCGCCCTGGATGCCCAAGTCGATGACCGCAATGCTCTGCTTGCGGGCGGGGTGCAGGCGCTCACCGTTGGGCTGACGTGGGAGGGCGGCACGGCGGCGTTTGATGGCCGCGCAAGCCTTGCCCCGGCGTTGGAAGGTCAGGTTCAAATCGACGCCAATGATCTTGGCCCCTTGTTGGGTCTGGTGGGGCAAAGCGCCCCCGATCTGCCTGTTGGCGTGGGCCGTGAGCAAATCACGTTCGACGGCGCCATCACCTTGACCGAGGCTGGCAGTCTACACCTGCGTGACGGCGATTTAACTTTGGATTCCAACAGGATCGCCCTCGCCTTAGACATAACGCAAGGCGCCGAACGGCCCTTGATCCGTGGCACGGTGAGTTCCGAGTCTCTGACCCTTCCCGTGGCTAGCGCGGGCGAGAGCGGCCAAGGTGCTGGCACGGGCGGTGCTGCCGCCAGTTCCGGTTGGTCGCGCGATCCGATTGACGTCTCGGCCCTGTTTCTCGCCGATGCCGAGATCGCGCTTCGCCTCGGCAGCGTCACGGTGACCGATACCGCGCTGTCCCCGATCGAAGCGCGGCTGACCAATGACAATGGCCGTGCGGTTTTGGATATCGAGCGGGTTGGGGTTTATGGTGGCACGCTGGCGGGGCAGGTGGTGGTTAACGGTCGCGGTGGCTTGTCGGCGCGCACCGATGTGATCCTGGCCGGCGTGCAACTGTCGCCTCTCTTGCAGGCGGCGGCCGGGTATGAGCGTTTGGAAGGCTCCGGCAGCATGAGCCTGCAGGTTTTGGCGGTGGGCAATGATATGGCGACGCTCATGCAATCCCTTGATGGACAAGGGGATTTGGCCTTTGGCGCGGGCGCGATCCTGGGCTTGGACATTGCCGGGATGGTGCGCAATTTGGACACGTCGTTTCAGGGCGAGGGCGCGCGGACGGTTTATGACAGCATCACCGCGAATTTTGTGATTACCGATGGGGTTTTGCAAAATGACGACCTGCTTCTGGACGCGCCCTGGGGCACGGTGACAGGCGCGGGGCAGGTCGATATCGGCGCGCAGACGCTGGATTATCGGGTGATCCCAGGCGTTCTGCGCGACGATCAGGGACAGGCTGGCATCCAAGTTCCTGTATTGATTTCAGGGCCTTGGGCGAGCCCATCGATCCGCCCTGACCTGGCCTATTTGGCCGAGCAGGAGTTGGCGGCGGAGGCGGCTCGGTTGGAGGAGGAGGCGCGGGCGCGGTTGGCGGAGGAGGCTGACCGGCTGGAGGAAGAGGCGCGGCAGCGGGCCAATGAGCTTTTGGGCACCGAACTGGAGGCGGGCGATACCGTGGATGATGCCGGCCAGGCGCTGGAGGACCGGCTGCGGGAAGAGGCCGAGAACCAGCTGCGACGGCTTTTGGGCGGCGATTGAGAGAGGCGCGAGAGATGGCGAAATCCAGCGTTCTGTTAACCATTTGTCTGATGCTTCTGGCGGCCTGTGGCGGGCGGGCACCAGAGGTCAGCCGCGCCCAACCGGGCCTTTACCCCGGCGAGACGCCCGAGATGCGGCGGCTGATCAATCAATATGCGCAAATCCATGATATCCCGACAGAATTGCTGCACCGCGTGATCCAGCGCGAAAGCGATTACCGGGCCGATGCACGGGCCGGCCCCTATTGGGGGTTGATGCAAATCCTGCCCCAAACCGCCCGCACCATGGGGTTTCGGGGAGAGCCGGAAGAGCTGCTGAACCCAGAGGTGAATTTAACCTATGCCGGGCGCTATCTGCGGGGGGCGTGGCTGGTCAGCGACGGGGATATCGACGCGGCGGTGATGTGGTACGCGCGCGGGTATTACTACGAGGCGCGCGATCGCTGCCTGCTGGTCGAAACCGGGCTGAACGACCGCGAAATCGCCCGCCATTGCCGCTGAAGCGGGCGTGTTAAGATTTGGCCAAACGCGGCGGATCGGGCGGGTCACAGCGCGTGCACAACCTGTACACACCCCGTGCATATGCCGGTCCGCCTCTCGCCCGTTAACCTTTTGGGATCAAAGGCGGGTTCCGTGAGCCCGTCGTTGCCAGAGCCCGGCTTTGCCGCCATGTTTGAAACATGGCCGAGATCACAACCCACCGCCTGAGCATCGAAGAGGTCCGCGGCGACCGTAATTGGAGCGCGTTGGAGACCGACCTGCTAGCAGAATGCAAGCTGGGGCGGGTGGCGCTTCTACCCGGAAAGCACGAGCTGCCAGAAGACGCGTCCGATCCCGACCGCCGGGTGCGGCCGGAACTGATCCGGTACTTGATGGAAGGTGGATGTGACAGCGAGGATGGTGCACGCCCGCATCCGAGCGGGGTGTCGATCACGGGAGGTTGGATCGATGGAGTACTCGATCTGTCCGACTGCCGCACGCATCTGGGCCTATCCCTGTCTCGGTGCCTGCTCCCGCATGGTGGAAGGTGCAGAGATGCACACCTCGGGGCGCTGTTTCTGCCCGGATGCCGCGTGGCAGATGCTCTCGATCTGCATCGGTTGCGGACCGAAGGAGACGTGCATTTGCGCGACATGTTTCGCTGTTCTGGTCCAGTCGATCTGCGCGCCGCGCGGATTGGGGGGCAGCTGGATTGTAGTGGCGCGCATTTCGAGGCGGTAGCGGGCCAGGCACTGGATTGTGGCGCTGCGGAGGTCGGGGCGAGCGTGTTCCTGCGCGGCGGGTTTGAGGCCTCAGCGGAGGTGAGTTTTTTAGGCGCCCGGATCGGGGGCCAGTTGGCCTGTAACGGTGGCAAGTTCTTGGCCACCGAGGGGCGGGCGCTGAATTTTGACGCGGCAGAGATTGGGGCGGATGTGTTCTTGCGCGACGGGTTTGAGGCTTTAGCGGAGGTGGATTTTCTGGGCGCGCAGATAGGCGGGCAGTTGTCCTGTGACGGCGGCAAGTTCTCGGCCACCGAGGGGCGGGTGCTGAATTTTAATGCCGCAGAGATTGGAGCGGATGTGTACCTGCGCGACGGGTTTGAGGCCTCAGCAGTGGTGAGCTTTGTGCGGGCGCGGATTGAGGGCTCTTTGCAGGTTCGGCCACTACAAACACGCGCACCGGCTCTGGATGGCGGCCTCGACCTGGAAGCGGCCACGATCGGGGCCGGGCTGTTTTTTCAATCGGTGCGCGGCAAGCGGGTTTACGTGGATTTGAAGGAGGCGCGCGCGGCGTCGTTGCGGGACGATTGGGCGGCTTGGGACGGTGTTCAAGTGCTGCGGCTTGACGGCTTCACTTATGATCGCGTGGATGGGTCCATGTCGGTGCAGCAACGGCTGGACTGGCTGGAAAAGGCGGTGGGCTCGATGGGCAAAAAGCCCGAGATCGGGCCGTCTTTTGACCCTCAACCGCATGTTCAATTGGCCGGCGTGTTGCGGGCGCAGGGCAATCGGGAGGGGGCTGCGCGGGTTTTGGTGGATCGGGAAAAGCGGCAGCGCGCGGCGGCGTGGACGCGGGCCCATGATCAACTCGACGGCACCTGGCGGGCAGCTGGGCGTTCTTTGAAAGGGGATGTGGCGGCCTTTGCCAGTGCGGCGTTCGGCGTGGTGTTTGGTTACGGTCATCGGCCCTGGCGCGCGGCTGGTTGGGCATTGGCCCTCATCCTGCTGGCCGGAGCGTTGAACGGGGTCGCTTTTTACACCGGGCAGTTTGCGCCGAATTCGGCGGTGATCATGACCTCGCCTGGATGGTTGCAGGCGGTGGAGGCGTCGCGGGTCACGGATGTGCCGGCCTTGGAACTGTGGCTCGCCAGCGATGCGGCGCGGGATTATGAGACGTTTTCCTGGTGGATTTACGGGCTGGACCTGGTGCTGCCTTTGGATGCTTTGGGGCAGGAGGAGGCGTGGCGTGCGACCACGGGATCGGCCTTGGGCAATCTGGCATTTTATTCGCGTTGGGCCTTCCAACTGGCGGGTATCTTGCTGGCCGCCGTGGGGGCGGCGGTGTTGACCGGCCTGGTGGGGCGGCGAGATTGAAGCGGGGGCACGCCCTTCTAAGGGCGTGGGTCAGCCTTTTTCAAAAGGCTGGCGCTTTGGCCTTAGCCCAAATCACCCAAATGCCGGTTCAGGCTCAGCTCTAGCTGGGCGTCATTGACCGGGCCGCGCACGACCTCGACCACTTCGCCCGCGCCGTCCATCAGCAGCAGGGTGACATGGGGCACGCCGTGGCGGTTGGCGAAGGTGCTGCCCTCGACCGTGTTGATATTGGCGACCAGGTAATGGAAGCCCGCGTCATCATATTGGCGCAGGGCGCGGCGGGTTTGTTGCTGCAAGGTTTGGCAGAGCGGGCAGTTGGGGTCGTGGATTTGCACGACCGAGGGCAGGCCGGTGCCGACCTTGCTAAGGTCTAGCTCGCAGATCGAGGCTTGCACGGCGCGGGTGCCGAA
Source organism: Paracoccaceae bacterium (assembly GCA_965229695.1). Taxonomy (GTDB): domain Bacteria; phylum Pseudomonadota; class Alphaproteobacteria; order Rhodobacterales; family Rhodobacteraceae; genus JANSYL01. Next base: position 810,608 of record OZ245921.1, on the reverse strand, counting down.
ATAGCCTGCGGCCCCGATGGCGGGCAGCGCGATGGCGCCGTTGCGCAGCCAGGTGAGCGCGGTGCGGCGGGTGACTTTGGCCGATGCCTCGGGTCTGGGCTGGGGCGTTTGCGGGTTTTTGGCTTTGGTTTGTGGTTTTTTGCGCTGCTTTTTCATTTGAAATCCCCCCGGTTGCGCCATGATGCCCAAAAGCAATAGGGCAGCGCCAATGGCACTGCCCAATCACAAAGGCTTGAAGCGCGGGGTGTTACCTGCGGCGATCCCTTCGGCGCGGTTTTACCTGCGGCGATCCCTTCGGCTCGACATGGGTTGGAAGGCCACGCCCACATGCGCCTCGCAATAGGGTTTGCCCTGCTGCACGGGCAGGCCGCAGAAATAGAAATCATCCGTGGCCGGGTCGCCGATGGGCCATTTGCAGGTGCGCTCGGTCAGTTCCATCAGGCTGATTTTCTTGGCGTGCTTTTCGACCTCATTCACCTTGGCCAGCGCTTCGGGGCTGATCTCATTGGCGGAGGGTTGGGGCGGCAGGGGTTGGCCTGCGGGCACGATGGGTTTGCGCAGCGGCGTCACGTTGGACGGGCGCGGGGCGGGCGCGGGTTCGGGCGCTTTGGCGGCCTCGGGCGCGGGTTTGGGTTTGGGGGCGGGCTTGGCCTCGGCCTCTTTCGGGGCGGCTTTGGCGGTTGAGCCGCCACCGCCGGAGCGGTTGGACAGGCCCAGGCGGTGTACCTTGCCGATCACGGCGTTGCGGGTCACGCCGCCCAGTTCCTTGGCGATCTGGCTGGCGGATTGGCCTTCGCCCCACATCTTCTTCAGCAACTCGACCCGTTCGTCGGTCCAGGACATATGCGTCTCCTGCGTGTGTCGTTGGGCGGTCGGCGCCCAAGCGCGTGAGCCAGGGATATGGCCCTTCGGCGCTGGTAATGAAAGCCCTATTCTAGGCGGCTGGGGGGCGGGTGCAAGGGATGGGGCGCATGCGCCACAGGAATTGGCGCTTAGGGGCGGCGGTGGATGGCCTCGCGCCAGGCCAGCAGGGCGGCGCCGGTGATGATGATGCCCGCGCCCAGAAGGCTGACGCCGGTGGGGGTGACACCGAAGATCGCCAGATCATAAAGCGCGGCGAAGACCAGGGTGAGGTAGGAGAAGGGGGTAACAAAGCTCGCATCGGCGCGGCGCATGGCGTTGACGAAACAGGCCTGCGCACAGGCCATGATGACGCCAAGGGCGGCGAGGCCCGCCCATTGCGCCGGGGTGGGCGGTTGCCAGACCCAGATCACGGCGGCGCTGGCGATGATCAAGCCGAGCGTGTTGTTGACGAAGAGGATTTGCAGCGGGGTTTCGCGGCCCGAGAGGCGTTTGATGAAGATAAGCTCCAAGCCCATCATCATCGCGGCCCCGAGGGCGAGGAGCGCGCCGAGTTGCATCGCGTCGCTGCCGGGGCGGATCAAGACCATGGCACCGGTGAGCGCGATGGCGGCGGCGAGCCATCGCCAGGGGCCGACGCGTTCGCCCAAAAGCGGGATCGCCAGGAGCATACCGAAAACCGGGTTGAGAAAGCTGATCGCGGTGGCATCGGCCAGCGGGATCATCGCGGCTGCGGCGAACATGAGCGAGACCCCGCCCCAGCCGCAGAGCGTGCGGGCGATATGGGTTTTGACATCGGGCCGGACCAGGCGCGGGCGCAGCACGGCCAGGGTTGCGGAAATGGCGAGGAAGGCGAAAAGAAAGCGCCCGTGGCTGACCTGGAGCGGATGCAGCGGCGGGCCAAGCGCGTCGGTGCCCAGCGCCTTGGCCAGAAGCGTCGTGCCCGCAATGAACAAGGTGGCCGCCACCATAAAGGCAACGGCCAGCTTTGGATTTGGCAAAGCCTGGGCGGTCATCGAAGCTCCGGCGGTGAAAGGGCGCGGTTTTCCTTACACCCCAAGGCAGTAGCGCAAAATGGCCTTTTGCGCGTGCAGGCGGTTTTCAGCCTCGTCAAAGATCACGGAATGGGGGCCATCCATGATCGCGTCGGTGGCTTCTTCGTTCCGGTGCGCGGGCAGGCAATGCATGAAAAGCGCATCGGGTTTGGCATGGGCCATCAGCGCTTCGTTCACCTGATAGGGCCGCAATTGGTTGTGCCGCCGTTCGCGGGTGGATTGGCTGTCATGCATCGAAACCCAGGTATCGGCCACGACCAGATCGGCCCCGGTCACGGCCTTTTCCGGGTTGCGTTCGATGGTGACATTGGCCCCCTTGGCGCGGGCTTCTTCCAAGAAAACCTGTTCTGGGTCGAGCGTTTCGGGGCCGGAAAAGGTCAGGTCGAAGCCAAACTGGCCCGCGGCATGGGCGAAGCTGGCAAAGACATTGTTGCCATCGCCGCACCAGGTGACCTTTTTGCCCGCGATCGGGCCGCGATGTTCTTCGAAGGTCAGGACATCGGCCATGATCTGGCAGGGATGGGTGCGGTTGGTCAGCCCGTTGATCACCGGCACATCGGCATGGTCGGCCAGTTCTAGCAGCACGTCTTCCTCGAAGGTGCGGATCATGATCAGATCGACATAGCGGGAGAGCACGCGGGCGGTATCCGCGATGGTTTCGCCATGGCCAAGCTGCATTTCCGAGCCTGACAGCACCATGGTTTGCCCGCCCATCTGGCGCACGCCGACATCGAAGCTGACGCGGGTGCGGGTGGAGGGTTTTTCGAAGATCAGGGCCACCATGTGATCTTTCAGCGGCTGATCGTCATCGGGCGCGCCTTTTGGGCGGCCCAACCGGGCGGATTTCATCGCGGCGGCCTGGTCCAGCATGGCGCGCAGGGCTTTGGGGTCGGTTTTGTTGATGTCGAGGAAGTGGTTCATAACGGAGTGCTTTTGGCTGGCGGCGGGGGCGAGGGGGCTGTCTGCCCCCTCGCGCTCCCCCGAGGATATTTTTGAAACAGAGAAGGGGCCAGGGGCGGGGATCAGGCGGCGGCCATTTGTCGTTCGAGCGCGGTGGCGGCGGCGTCGAGCCGGTCGATGCCGGTGCTGATCTCATCTTCGGTGATGGTGAGCGCGGGCAGGACACGAACCACATTGTCACCGGCGGGGACCGTCAGCAGGTCGGCGTCGTAAGCGGCGTTGACCACATCGAGATTGGTGACCTTGCAGGTGAGGCCCAGCATCAGGCCCGCGCCGCGCACGCCGGTGAAGATATCGGGGTGGGCGGCGACCAGCCCTTCGAGCTTTTGGCGCAGGAAACCGGCTTTGCGGTTCACATCGTCGAGGAACCCGTCGCGCGTGACCTCGGCCATTACGGCTTTGCCGACGGCGCAGCCCAGCGGGTTGCCGCCATAGGTGGAGCCATGGGTGCCCGCTGTCATGCCCTGGGCCGCGTTTTCGGTGGCCAGAAGCGCGCCGAGCGGGTAGCCGCCGCCAATGCCCTTGGCGACCAGCATGATGTCGGGCGCGATCCCGGCCCATTCATGGGCGAAGAGTTTGCCGGTGCGGCCCATACCGCATTGAATCTCATCGAGGATCAGGAGAAGCCCGTGTTCGTCGCAGAGATCGCGCAGGCCCTTGAGGCATACATCCGGCAGCGGGCGTATACCGCTTTCGCCCTGGATCGGTTCAACCATGATCGCGCCGACATCCGCGCGTGCGGCCGCGGCGCGCAGCGCGTCGTGATCGCCAAAGGGCAATTGTTCGAAACCGGGCAGCAGCGGGCCGAAACCTTTGACCAGTTTTTCCTGACCGGCGGCAGAGATGGCGGCGATGGAGCGGCCGTGAAAGGCGCCTTCGAAACATAGGATCGTGCTGCGTTCAGGTGCGCCTTTGGCATCCCAATATTTGCGCGCCATTTTGATCGCCAGTTCCGCGGATTCCGTGCCGGAATTGCAGAAGAAAACGGTGTCGGCAAAGGTATGTTCGACCAGCATTTCTGCCAGGTCTTGCTGTTCGGGTACGGTGTAGAGGTTCGAGGTATGCCAGAGCTTACCGGCCTGATCCTTGAGCGCCCCGACAATGGCCGGATGGCCATGGCCGAGCGCCATCACCGCGATGCCGCTGCCGAAATCCAGGAAACGTCGGCCATCCGCCTCGATCATCCAAGCCCCTTCGCCTTTGACGAAGGAGAGCGGTGCGCGCGAATAGCTGGGCAGAACCGGGGAAATCATCGGTTATCTCCTGGGGTTGATCGAAGGTTTCGTCCTGCCCCAGGGCGGGTGATAAGTCAAATCACCGTCCGTGATGGGATCAGGAAGGCGTCATGATCAAACAGGTGGTCGATCCGGTGGCGTAAAGCTTGCCATCCTGGGCGCCTTTGATCGTGCCGTCGGCGACCACGGTGGTGCGGCCTGCGTGGGAGGTCAGACCCTCGGCCAGGATCTCGGTGCCAAGGGGGATCGGGCGGGTGATGTTAATCTTGTATTCCAGTGTGGTGTAGACGCTGCCCTGGGGCACATGGGTCATGGCGGCGCAGGCCATGCAGCTATCCAAAAGCGTGCCGTACCAGCCGCCATGCACGCCGCCCATGGGGTTGGTGAAGGCGAACTGAGGCGTGCCGCGAAAGATCACGCGGCCCGGTTCGACCAGATCGATGCGATAATTCAGGGTTTTGCTGATCGGGGGCTGGGGCAGGGTGCCATCGCGGATACCCTCCATAAAGGCGAGGCCCGACATCGATAGCAGCTGTTCCATTGTGGCCATGTCTTCGGGGCCGTTTGGGTAGACCGGGTTGGGCATGGCATCCTCCGCGCTTGACCTTGGGGCAATTCGCCACGGGGCGGGCGCGGAGGCAAGGGTTTGGGGGTGTGACGTTGGGTCAGACCGCTTGGCCTTAGGCGACCTCGGCCAATTCGGCGCGGGCGGTCACGCCGAGGGCGGCGCAGATATCGCGGGTCAGCGTGGGGGTGTTGAGCGTGTAGAAATGCAGCTGATCCACGCCACCTTCGATCAGGTTGGTGCAAAGCTCGGTGCAATGGGCGATGGCGAGCAGGTCTTCGCGCCCGTCGCGGATGGCCTTGGTAAAGGCGTCATCGAGGGGTGCGGGCACGGCGGCACCACAGGATTGCGCGAAGCTGCGCACGCGGGTCCAATTGTTGATCGGCAGGATGCCGGGGATAATGGGGGCGGTGATGCCCGCGGCGGCGCAGGCATCGCGGAAGCGGAAGAAGGTGTCAGCTTCGAAGAAGAACTGGGTAATGGCCGAGGTCGCGCCGGCGTCGAGCTTGCGTTTGAGGTAATCCACGCAGTCTTGCAGCGAGCCGGATTCGGGGTGCGGATCGGGGTAGGCGCCGACGCGGATGTCGAACTTGGCGGTTTTTGCCAGCGCCTCGATCAACTCGACCGAGGTGGCGAAACCGTCGGGGTGGGGGGTGAAGCGGCCCGCGCCCTTGGGCGGGTCGCCGCGGAGCGCGACGATTTGGGTCACGCCAGCTTCGGCATAGCTTTGGGCAATGGACAGGGTTTCTTCGCGGGTGGCGTCGACGCAGGTCAGATGGGCTGCGACGGGCACGCCGTAATGCTTGTGGATGGTCTTGACCGCATCATGGGTGAGCGCGCGCGTGGTGCCGCCCGCGCCATAGGTGACCGAGACGAAATCGGGGCTGAGCGGGGCCAGAACGCCGAGGGTTTCCCACAGCTTGAAGGAGGCCTCCAAGGATTTGGGCGGGAAAAACTCGAAGGAGACGTTGGGGGCGGGCATGGCGATTCTGATCCTTGAAATGTCGCTATGGGATGTCGCATAGAGTGGTTCTTGCGGCAAATTCATAACTTTCATGATAATCATGAGGCGCACATGCATATCGAGTTTCGCCATCTGCGGACGATCAAAGCCATCCATGAGGAGGGTGGCCTGGCCCGTGCGGCGGATCGGTTGCACATCACGCAAAGCGCGTTGAGCCATCAGATCAAAGGCTTGGAAGATCAGGCGGGGCTGGAGCTGTTTGTGCGGCGGTCCAAGCCGATGCGGCTGTCGGCGGCGGGGATGAAATTGCTGCGGCTGGCCGAGGATATCCTGCCGCGTGTTGCGGCCCTGGAGGAGGAGTTTTCCGGCCTGCGCGCGGGGAAATCTGGGCGGTTGCATATCGCGATTGAATGCCATGCCTGTTTCGATTGGTTGCTGCCGGTGTTGGAGGCGTTTCGCCAGGCCTGGCCGGATGTGGATGTCGATATCCGCCCCGGTTTGCAGTTCGAGGCGCTGCCCGCGCTGGTGCGCGAAGATGTGGATTTGGTGGTCTCGTCCGACCCGGAAGACCTGTCCGGCGTCGATTTCAGCCCGCTGTTTGACTATGAGCCGGTGTTTGTCTGCGCTGCCGACCACCCATTGGCGCAAAAGCCGTTTATTGAGGCTAAGGATTTTGAGGATCAGGCGCTGATCACCTATCCGGTGGAACGCTCGCGCTTGGATGTGTTTAGCCAGCTTTTGTTCCCGGCGGGGGTGGAGCCCAAATCGATCCGTCAGGTCGAATTGTCGGCGGTGATCTTGCTTTTGGTGGCTTCGGGGCGGGGGGTGTCGGTGCTGCCGGATTGGGTGGTTCGGGATGTGGGCAAAGGCAGTGCGATTGTGACGCGGCCCCTGACTGAAACCGGGCTGACGCGGCGGTTGTTTGGCGCGTCGCGGGCCGAGGATACGGCCAAGCCCTTCATGGCCCATGTGCTGAAACTGTGCCGGACCGAGCCGTTGAAATTGCAGCGCCGGGATTGAGCGCCGATTGGCGTTCAACGCTTTGTAAATAAGCCATAAATTTCTGAAACGGGACGGCCCTTTTGCCGTTGCCTGCCGCAATTCCGCCGCCATTGGCCTTGGCATTGCCGCGAAGGTTTCACGCGCGCGGCCCAGTCCGGTCGGCGCAATGCCCCGTTTCGCGCGCAGAAACAATCCTAGGCAAGACGTAGAATTGGACGGCGAAACGCCGCCAGAGCATGGATTGAGTAGGCAGGGTTCGCATGGCGACGAGACCCATAACCATTACCAATGGCAGTTTCGAGGCATCGAACCTGGCTGATGGCGATTGGGATAACAACGTCCAAGGCTGGACCAAGGTTGGCTATGGCGGCAGCTACGATGCCGACCCGAATTACTTCGACGAAAGCAGCGTTACCGGCGAAAACGTCGCCTGGGTTTACAGCGATGGCGGCAGCATCAGCCAGACCACGCCGGAAACCTATGACAGCGACGCGACCTATACGTTCGACATGGCGCTGGGGGATGAATATGGCAGCAGCAATGCCAATTTCACCCTGAACATCTATGCAGGCTCGACGCTGATCGGCACGACATCGGGCACGACAGCATCCGATGACAGCCTGGATTTGTTCACCGTCAGTTCGAGCGGGTATTCCGATGCCAGCCTGAATGGGCAGCCGATCCGGATCGAGATCATCAAAGACAGCGGCGCGGAACTGCTGGTCGATCACGTGCGCGGCTATGTCATCACCAGCCCCGATGGGGTGGTGGATGGGGAAGACACCGGCGAGTTGATGGAGCTGGGATATGACGACGCCGATGGTCTGACCGATGGTGGCGGCGATCTGATCACGACCGGCGATGATGTGATTGTCGGCGGTGGCGGCAATGACACGATCAGCGGTGATGGCGGGGCTGACACGATCTTTGGCGACAGCCAGACCGGGCCCACGGGCTCGTCCGGTGGCGAGCGGGTCCATTTCGCCTGGGATGACATTCCCGATCCCGACAATGGCGGGTCAATCGACACTGGGGATGAGATCAATTCCGGCGTGCAAACGGTCGGAAATGTCGATGTGACCTATACGACCGCCACCAACGCGGTCGAATTCGACGGCTACCCCCATTACGTCGCCGGGATTGACGCTGGCAGCGGCTCGGCCAATGCCTATAGCAAAGCCTCGCTTGAGGTGTCTTCGACGATGCAATTGGCCTTTTCCACGGCCGTTGAAGATATTTCGTTCCGCATCAACGACTTGGAAAACAACCTCGAAACCCTGGTGGTGCGGGCCTATGACGCCAGTGGGCAGCCGACCTCGTACAATGTGTCTTTGGGCAGCAACGTGTCGGCCAGCGATACCGATGCGGTGGCTGGGGTGGATCGCTTTGTCGGCACCGATAGCGCCAGCGACACATCGGCCAGCGGGTCGGTCTTGTTCACCATGCCCGGCCCGATCAGCCGGATCGAGATCGATTATGTGAATAATGGCGGCACCCTGGTGGTGTCGGACATCTATTTCGATAACCCGCCCGAGGTGGTCCCAGGCGGCAATGACGACATTTCAGGCGGCGATGGCGCCGATGTGATCGATGGCGGTGAAGGGAACGACACGCTCGACGGGGATGGCGGTGACGACCAGTTTGTCATCAGTTCCGGCTCGGATGTCATCGATGGTGGCACCGAGACCGACACCTATACCGCCATCGGCAGCACGACGCTGGATGATGAAACGATTGAGGTGACGGTCGACAATTCCGGCACTGGCACGGTTCAGAAAGCGGGTGATGGCACCACCGACACGGTGACAAGCGTTGAACGCTTCATCGCCGATGAGGTCGGTGGGCAGACCGATGTCATCACCATCACCGAAGAGCTGATTTCGACCAATGTGTCGGGCTTGAGCGATGCGTCGCGCGGGATATTCACGCCCAAGGATGGCAGCCCTGCGATTGCCTTTGGCGGGCCGGGGCAGCCGACGATCAACCAGATCCTATCGGGCACCTATGATCCGGGCACAGGCCCGGTCAGCCTGAAAGGTAGCTATCAGATCACCATGGGGGAGGAAGATGGCGCGCAGCTTGGCAATATCTACGCGCAGAATTTCGAGACCCTGAACTTTAAGGTCGTGTGTTTTGCCCGCGGCACGCTGATCGATACCCTGTGCGGGCCGCGCGCGATTGAAACGCTGACCGATGGGATGCTGGTGTGGACGGCGCAGAGCGGGTATCGGCCCATTCGCTGGATCGGATCGAAAACCGTGCCAGCGCGGGGCGCGATGGCGCCGGTGCGGTTCGAAATTGGCACAGTTGGCAATGACCGCGCGCTATGGGTATCGCCGCAGCATCGGATGCTGATGAGCGGCTGGCAGGTGGAGTTGCTGTTCGGTCAGCCGCAGGTGTTGGCCCCGGCCAAGGCGCTGGTCAATGGCAGCAGTGTCCAGATCGTCGAAGGCGGTGAGGTCGAATACCACCATTTGTTGTTCGACAAGCACGAGATCATTCGCGCCAATGGCGCGCTGAGCGAAAGCTTCCACCCTGGTGAGCAGGGGATGGACAGCCTGTCGGCGCCGGTGCGCGCGGAAATCTTGGAGCTTTTCCCCAATCTCAGCACCCAGGTGGGCAGTTTTGGCCCATCCGCCGTTCCCGGCCTGAAGGTGCGGGAGGCCGCCCTTTTGGCACCGCCGCCAAAAGGGGCGGGCATATTGCTTCGGGCCCGAGAGGGCGCGCCCCTGCCTGCATAGGGGACTTGCATCATCGGCCCCTTGGCACTTGGCCCACCCCCGTCTATACGCGGCGCCTGAACTCAAAGGACATGCGGTATGCAGGGCTCGGCCAACCTTAACATCATGATCAAAGCCGCGCGCAAAGCGGGGCGGTCGCTGACCAAGGATTTTCGCGAGGTCGAGAACCTTCAGGTTTCGGCCAAGGGACCGGGCGATTTTGTCAGCCGGGCGGATAAGGCGGCCGAAGAGATCCTGGTGGAAGAACTGATGGGCGCGCGGCCCAATTACGGGTTCTTGGGTGAGGAAGGCACGTCTTTTGAGGGCAAAGACCCGACGCGGCGCTGGATTGTTGACCCGCTGGATGGCACGACGAATTTCTTGCACGGCATGCCCCATTGGGCGGTGTCGATTGCTCTGGAGCATAAGGGCGAGATTGTTTCGGCCGTGGTCTATGACCCCGCGAAGGACGAGATGTTTTATGCCGAAAAGGGCGGCGGGGCCTGGTTGAATGACAGTCAACGGCTGCGGGTGTCGGGCCGCAAGCAGATGATCGAGTCGGTTTTTGCCACCGGCGTGCCCTTTGGCGGGCGCGATTACCTGCCCGCGACCTTGCAGGAATTGGCGCGTTTGATGCCGCGCTGCGCCGGGGTGCGGCGTTGGGGGGCGGCGTCGCTTGATTTGGCCTATGTCGCGGCGGGGCGCTACGAAGGGTATTGGGAACGCGGGCTGAACGCTTGGGATATCGCCGCTGGCATCCTGATCGCGAAAGAGGCCGGCGCGCTGGTCGAACCGATCCGCGAGGCGCAGGATTTGCTGAATAGCGGGCACCTGATCGCCGGGGCGGAGCCGATTTTCGACAGTTTCGCCAAAGTCATTCGCGACCGGTCCGAGCTTTAACGCCATAATCTTGCACCAATTGCAGCGTATCCCGCGCCTGAGATCACCGGGAATGGCTGCATGATACGGACCTTTATCACCTCGGAAAGTGGCGCTGCGACCGTCGAATGGGTGGTGCTGACCGCCGCGATGGTTGGCATTGGCCTGGCCGTGATGGGCGTGGTGTCGGAAGGCGTTGAAAACCTAGCGCAAGAGATGTCGGACTTCATGACGAATTTCGAAATTCGCACCAGCTTTGAAGAATGGGAAGAGTTCCGCCAAGAACGCGCGGCCCAGGCCGCGGCAGCGGCGGAAGCCGAAGATCCCGGCTCTTAACCTTCGATGATCGAATCTGCGCCGCTTTCGCGCGGGAACATCTGCTGAAACGCGCCAGCGGTCAGCAGGTAGATGGAACTGATGCCGATCACGGCCGTCAGCCAGGGCGTGTCGACAAAATCAATCCAGGCGGCATAGCCGATGCCAATGGTCCAAACCGCGACCATACCCAGCGACAGGGGCCGCCAACGATCGGTGCGGATCGGGTGCACGAATTTGACCGGCAGAAACATCGCCACGGCCAAGACCACGACCAAGGCCAAGATCGCCCACCAAGGTGGCGTGATCACCAACAGCGCCAAGACCACCATATTCCAGCAGCCGGGAAATCCGCGGAAGGAATAATCTTTTGTTTTCATGCGTGTATCAGCGAAATAGATCGCGCTGGCATAGGGGATGAACAGTACCACGAACCAGCCCGTCCAGCCGGGCAAAAGGCCCGAGGCGTATAGCGCGTAGGCCGGGATGAAAACATAGGTCAGAAAGTCGATGATCAGGTCGAGCAAAACGCCATCGATCTGGGGCGCGTTTGAATGCACATCGAATTTGCGCGCAAGGGGGCCATCGATCCCGTCAACGACAAAGGCAATGGCCAGCCAAATCGCCATCATCGCCCAATCCTGCGCCATCGCCTCGAGCATGGCCAACATGGCCAGCCCAGCCCCAAGGGCGGTGAACAGATGGACGGAGAAAGCAGCTAGGCGCAAACGCATGGCGGCGACAGATGCACCGGAACGGCGCAGAGTGCAAGTTTTTGAGACCTTAGCCCCGCGTTAAAGCTTTGGGCAGAACCGTGACCTGCGCATCCATTCGCCCCGGTTTTTTCATCATTTCCTCAATTTTGCGACGGTTTTTCGGAAAACAATAAGGATTGAGAAAATCTGTAGATCATCAACCATCTGGGGTCGTCCCATGCGTAAGTTTATCCGTTCTGAAGAAGGTGCCGTGACCGTTGATTGGACTGTCATGACGGCCTCGGTCGTGGGGATGGGGCTTGCCGTGGGGGCCGTGGTCAGCGGCGGGATCGAAGATTTGTCGAACGACATCGCCAACACCCTGACGAATGTGGAAATCTCAAGCTCGTTCCGGGATTTGATTGGTCAGGTGTGCCATGCGGCGGGTGTGCCCGATGGTTCCGATGGCATGACCTATAATGGGATGCCGGTGAATGCGCTCTTGATTTACCAAGAGACGGATTTCATCAGCGGTCTGCCCGATGAGGCCCGCGCCCGCGCCGAGGGTCAAGCACCCTTTACCCTGGAGCTAAGCCCCGATGCGCGCCCGATTGTCTTGTTCGTGGCCGATGATGACGACGATCTGCACGAGGTCGATAACAGCCAGCTTATCGCCCAGGATGTTGAGATTAACGGCGAAACCTATGGCGAGGGCTTTGATGTCAGCTCGGCCTATACGCTGTCGGATTCTGAAAGCGGGATGATGCTGTCGTCACTGCATTTCGGCGATCCCTGGCATGGCACGCGTCAGGGGCCGGTTTTGGCCACCGCCGCGTCGAACCCGCTGGAGCCGGGCGAATCTTACACATTCGATGGCAACCAAACGACCCATCGCAACGAACGCAGCTATGACGAATATCTAGGATGTGGCGCATGACCTTGACGATCCTGACCCCCCGCACCGCCATTACCCGGTTTCTGAAAGACGAAACGGGCGCGATCACGGTTGATTGGACGGCGCTGACGGCGACCGCTGTTGGTATGGGCCTGGCCACCGCCGCTGTGGTGACCGATGGGGTGTCGGATCTGTCGAATGACATCACCAATATGCTGACGGGGATCGAGCTAAGCTCGTCCTTCCGGGATATTGTCGAGACGGCCTGCATCCAAGCGGGTGCGGGGACCGAGGCTGGGCGCGGCGGGCCGACCGGTGACACCCATAACGGCAACCCGATCAATGCGCTGTTGATCTATCAGGCCAGCGATTTTGTCGGCGGCCTGCCCGATGAGCGCAACTGGCGCGCCGAAGGGGCCAGCCCGCATCCGCTGACCGTGGCCGATGATGCGCAGCCGCAGGTCATGTTCATTTCGGATAACGACGACTATCTGCATGAAAACGATGATGATCAGCGCCTGGCGCAGGCGTTGCATCTGAACGGCGAAACCTATGATGAAGGGTTCGAGGTAAGCTCAGGCTATACGATCAGCGATGAGGAGTCGGGGATCATCGCCTCGGGCCTGCATTTCGCCAATCAGTGGAACGGGCAGATGCAGGGGCCGGTTTTTGCCACCGCCGCCTCGACCCCGTTGGAGCCGGGCCAGACCTATACCTTTAGCGACAACGTCACGACCCATAACAACGAGCGCCCCTATAGCGACTATCTGGGCTGCGCCTGAGCCAGGTTTAGGCTTTGGGGTGGGCGGCGTTGTACACTTCCATCAATCGGGCACTGTCGACGGCGGTGTAGGCTTGCGTGGTCGACAGCGAGGCGTGGCCAAGAAGCTCTTGGATCGCGCGTAGATCGCCGCCCGCGTTCAAGAGATGCGTGGCAAAGCTGTGCCGCAGCGCATGGGGCGTGGCGCTGGCGGGCAGGCCAAGCTGAAGCCGGGCCTGTTCCATGACGCGGGCGACCTGCCTGGGGTTCAGCGGTGCCCCCCGGATGCCACGAAAAAGCGGGAGGTCGGGGGCAAGTTCATGCGGGCAGAGCGTGACGTAGCGGGCAACGGCCTGGCGCGCGGCGGGCAGGACCGGCACCTCGCGTTCCTTGTCGCCTTTGCCCTTGATCCGCAGCGTATCGCCAAGCGGCAGGATATGGGCGGTCAGCGCCAGCGCCTCACCCCGGCGCAGGCCGCAACCGTAAAGCAGGGTGATAATTGCGGTATCGCGCGCGGCGACCCAATCGCGGTCATCCAATTGGGCGACGGTTTCCAGCACATTGCGGGCGTGATCTTCGGCGAGGGGGCGGGGCAGGCGACGGCCATGTTTGGGCGCGCGCATCGACAGGATGGCCGACGCATCGAAACCATCGCGGTCTGACCACCAGCGATAGAAGGCTTTGACAGCGGAAAGGCGCCGCGCGAGTGAGCGCGAGCCAACGCCGCGCGTGCGCTGAGCGGCCATCCAGGCGCGCATGTCGCGCAGCGTTAGGGCGCGCAGCCGGGCCGGGGGCATGGCATCGGCGTGATATTCGGTTTGAAACGTCAGGAAATCGCCCAGATCGAGGCCGTAAGCTTCAACCGTCGCGTCCGAGGCGTTGCGCAGGCTGCCTAGGTGCGACAGCCAGGTCTGCAGGAGATCGCGGGTGGCTGGCGCGAGCGCGAGGCTCATGCCCTTAGGCCAGCCAGCGTTTCATCAGCCGTTCGAAGACGCCGACAAAGAAGGTCAGCAAATCGGTGCCCTGGCTTGGGCGGAACTGATGCGGGTCTTCGGCCCCCATGACCAAAAGGCCGGGCAGGCGGCCTTCGCCCAGATCGAGGGTCAGGAGCGCCTCGGATTTGATCCATTGCGCGGCGTCGCCAAAGATGCGGTCGCTGCCATCGCCGATCTGGCGCAGCGTGACCTGGCGATGCGGCACAGCGCGCCCGCCGGTGACGTAGTTTTCAACAAAGCCGGGGGCGACAACGGTTAGCACATCTTCCAGCTTTTGCACTTTGGGGGCGGCGGTCTCAGTCGCCTCGGGGCTTTCGAGGACCAGGCGCACGCGATCGACACGCAGGGTCAGGGCAACATCGCCCGCTAGCGCTTTGAGGAAAGCGGTGAAATCAGGCTGATCCAATAAGGTCAGAATCGCGCGGTGAATCTGATTGGTGCCAGCGAGATTTTCGTAAGCCGCGGCGATGACCGAGCGGTGGGTGTCTTCCAGCCGGTCCAGCCGGTTTTCCAGCCGTTCCATCGCAATGCCGCGCATATCGACGATGTTGCCGCCCATCTGCCGATCATTGGCCGAGATCAGGGCGCGCATCAGGTCGCGGTCATCCAGGATCAGATCGGGATCGGTCAGAATCCGGTCCCGCCAATCATCATCGGTAAAAGACGGCGCTTCGGCCTGTTCGCTGCTCACCGGGTCTGCCCTCAAATTTGTTTTTTCTTGTTGTCCGCGACCCTACACGAAAGTCACAGAATTTTCTGCCCCGTTTTTTCCCAGTCTTTCAGGAATGCGTCCAGACCTTTGTCGGTCAACACGTGATTGGCCATGGATTTGATCACATTGGGTGGCGCTGTGGCCACATCTGCGCCGATCAAAGCGGCGTCTTTCATGTGATTTACCGAGCGGATCGAGGCTGCGAGTATCTCTGTGGAGAAGTCGTAATTGTCATAGATCGTACGGATATCCGCGATCAGATTCATGCCATCGATGTTGATATCGTCTAAGCGCCCGATGAAGGGCGAGATAAAGGTTGCGCCCGCCTTGGCCGCCAGAAGAGCCTGATTGGCCGAAAAGCAGAGCGTGACGTTCACCATGCGGCCTTCGCCTGACAGAACCTTACACGCTTTCAGCCCGGCCCAGGTCAGCGGCACTTTGATGGTGATGTTATCGGCGATCTTGGCCAGTTCGCGCCCTTCGTCGATCATGCCATCGGCATCGAGCGCCACGGTTTCAGCCGATACCGGCCCCGCGACCATATCACAGATCTCTTTCGTGACCTCTTTGATGTCGCGGCCCGATTTCATAATCAGCGAGGGGTTGGTGGTAACCCCATCGACCATGCCCAGGTCACTCAGCTCGGCAATGGCATCGACATCGGCAGTATCCACAAAGAATTTCATCGGGTCGGTTCCTTTTCGGCGCAGGGCGTGGTCAGTTAGCGGCCTTCTACCGCAAGGGGCGCGCTGCCGGAACCCATGTCCGAAGGCTATTTCGAAGAAGGATCATTGGTCGGCGTGCTGACGCCGGAGCCGTTGGATCGCGTGTTAGATTACCGTGCGCCCGAAGGCGGCTGTTGGCTGGGGGCCTTTGTCGAGGTGCCGCTGGGCCCGCGCAAGGTATTGGGCGTGATCTGGGGGCCAGGCAGAGGCGATTGGGATATCGCCAAGGTGCGGCAGGTGAACCGGGTGCTGGACGCGGCGGCGATGCAGGCCGAGATGCACGAATTTCTGGAGCGCGCCGGGGCCTACACGCTGACACCCCTATCGGCGATGCTGCGGCTGGCGACCCGGGTGCCGGGGCTGAGCGATCCGCCCTCGATGCGCAAGATCTATCGGTTGGGCCAGGGGGAGCCCGCGCGGATGACCGACGCGCGGCGCCGGGTGATCGAGACCTTGGTCGAATATGGCGGTCTGGGCTTTACCCTCAAAGAGTTGAGCGATCTGGCCGGGGTCACATCCTCGGTCGTGAAGGGCCTGGCCGAGATGGGCGTGGTGGAGGAGGCCGACACCCCCCGCGATGCGCCCTATCTGCCGCTTGATCCGGGCCGGTCCGGCAAGGCGCTGACCGAGGAACAGGCCAAAGCCACGGAAACCCTGCGCGAGGCGGTACGGGCGCGGCACTACGGGACAACCTTGCTGAAGGGGGTGACGGGATCAGGCAAGACCGAGGTCTATCTGGAAGCTGTGGCCGAATGTCTGCGTTTGGGGCGGCAGGCGCTGGTCTTGCTGCCGGAAATCGCGCTGACCTCGGAATTTCTGACGCGGGTTGAGGCGCGCTTTGGCGCCAAGCCCGCGGAATGGCATTCGGGCGTGACGATGACCGAACGCCGCCGTTGCTGGAAAATGCTGGGCCAAGGCGATGCGCAGCTGGTGGTGGGCGCGCGATCGGCGCTGTTCCTGCCCTTCCGCGATCTGGGTCTGATCGTCGTGGATGAGGAACATGACAGTTCCTACAAACAGGAAGAGGGCGCGCTTTACAACGCCCGCGACATGGCGGTTTTGCGCGCTTCGCTGAACGACGCCCAGGTGGTTTTGGCCTCGGCCACGCCAAGCTTGGAAACCTGGTCGAACGCCGAGGCTGGGAAGTATCAACGCCTTGATTTACCAACGCGATTTGGCGCGGCGGTTCTGCCCGAGATGCGCGCGATTGATATGCGCGTGGAGGATTTGTCAAGCGGGTCATGGATTTCGCCCTCGCTTCAAATGGCGGTGGCCGAGCGGCTGCGGGCGGGTGAGCAATCGCTCTTGTTTTTGAACCGCAGGGGTTATGCGCCGGTGACGCTGTGCCGGGCCTGTGGCGAGCAGGTTGGGTGCGACAATTGTGATGCGCGCATGGTCGAACACCGGTTCCAGAAGCGTTTGATGTGCCATCAATGTGGGGAAACCAAGCCGGTGCCGACGACCTGCCCCAATTGCGGGGTCGAAGGGAAGATGGCCGCCGTCGGCCCAGGCGTGGAGCGGGTGGCCGAGGAGGCGGCGCGGCTGTTCCCCGATGCGACACTGGCGGTGCTAAGCTCGGACCTGTTTGGTTCGGCCCGTGCCCTGAAGGCGCAGATTGAAGAGATTGCCGAGGGTGAGACCGATATCATCATCGGCACGCAATTGGTGGCAAAGGGCCATAACTTTCCCCGGCTGACGCTGGTGGGCGTGGTTGATGCCGATCTGGGTCTGCAAGGCTCCGACCTGCGCGCGGCGGAACGGACGTTTCAATTAATGCGCCAGGTGGCGGGCCGCGCGGGACGGGTGGAGACCCAGGGCGTGGCGCTTTTGCAAAGTTTTCAGCCCGATCACCCGGTGATCCGCGCCATCCTGTCGGGGGATGAGGAAGGGTTTTGGCGGGCGGAGGCCGAGGAACGGCAGGCCACCGCGATGCCGCCCTTTGGTCGGTTGGCGGGGATCATCATCTCCTCCCCCGATGCGGCGGCGGCCCATGATCTGGGAGGGCATTTGGCGCGCCATGACGCGCCGCTGCGACAGATAGGGGCGCAGGTCTATGGGCCCGCCCCGGCGCCGATTGCGCGGGTGCGCGGGCGGCATCGGGTGCGGCTGCTGGTCAAAGCGCCAAAAGGCGCGCCGATCCAAAGCGCGATCCAATCCTGGATCCGTGGCTTGAAATTGCCGAACAACCTGCGGCTTTCCGTCGATATCGACCCGCAAAGCTTCTATTAGGCTTTGCCTGGGGCCGCTGGGCCGCTAAAAGCGCCGAAAACCTCACCTTTCGGGTGAATTTGAACAATACAGGTGATTTCCGTCGTGCCCCCGATCCGTCCGCAACCCGGCATTCTTGACATCGCGCTTTACCAGGGCGGGGCTTCGAAAATCGCGGGCCATGCCGCGCCGCTGAAGCTGAGCTCGAATGAAAACCCGTTTGGGCCAAGCCCCAAGGCGATTGCGGCCGCGCGCGAGACGATTGCGGATTTGCACCGGTATCCGTCGACCGATCACGGCCCGTTGCGCGCCGCGATTGGGGAAATACACGGGGTTAACCCCGATCAGGTGATTTGTGGCGTTGGCTCTGACGAGGTGCTGACCTGGCTGTGCCAGGCTTATGCCGGGCCAGGCGATGAGGTGCTGTTCACCGAACACGGGTTTTCGATCTATCGCATTTCGGCCCAAGCGGTGGGGGCGACGCCCCTGGAGGTGCCCGAGGCCGAACGGGTGACCGATATCGACGCACTGATCGGCGCGCTGACCGAGCGCACGCGGTTGGTGTTTATCGCAAATCCGAACAACCCCACGGGCACGATGGTGTCGCTGCCCGAGCTAGAGCGGTTGGCCGAGGCGCTGCCCGAGCAATGCCTGTTGGTGATCGATGGGGCCTATGCCGAATTTGTGCCGGATTATGACGGCGGCGCATCGCTGGTGGAACGGCGGGAAAACGTGGTGATGACGCGCACCTTTTCCAAGGTCTACGGGCTGGGCGGGTTGCGCGTTGGCTGGGGCTATGGCCCGCAACATGTGATCGACGTGCTGAACCGCATTCGTGGGCCCTTTAACCTGTCGGTTCCGGCTTTGATCGGGGCGGAGGCGGCGGTGCAGGACAGGGATTTCATCGAAAGCTGCCTGCGGGTGAATGCCGAAGAACGCGCGCGGTTGACCGGTGGTTTGCGCCAGTTGGGCATCGCGGTGGATGACAGCCACGCCAATTTTGTGCTGGCCCGTTTTGTGGATGAGGCAACGGCGGATGCGGCGGATGCGCATTTGAAACAGGCCGGGATCATCGTGCGCCAGGTCAAAGGCTATAAGCTGCCGCAGGGGCTGCGGATCACCGTGGGGCGGCCCGAGGATGTGACCCGCGTATTGGATGCGCTGGCCGAATTTGTGGGGGCGGCATGAGCCAGATTTACACCCGTGTCGCTTTGATCGGCCTGGGCCTCATCGCAGGTTCCATGGCGCATGCTATGCGGCGGGGCGGATTGGCTGGTGAGATTGTCGGCACCGCGCGCTCGGCGGACACCCGCGCCATCGCCGCGGAGATTGGATTATGCGACCGCGTGGTCGAAACGGCGGCCGAGGCTGTAGAAGGCGCTGATCTGGTGGTCCTGTGTGTGCCGGTGGGCGCGATGGAGGCCGTGGCGCGTGAGATCGCACCGGTTTTGGCCGAGGACGCAACGGTGACGGATGTCGGTTCGGTCAAGCAGGATGTGATCATTCAGGTTGGCCCGCATCTGCCGGATCATGTGCATTTCATCCCCGGTCACCCGCTGGCCGGGACCGAGCATTCTGGGCCAAGGTCGGGCTTTGCCGAGCTTTTTGACAATCGCTATGTGGTGCTGACCCCGGTCGAAGGCACTGACCTCGCCGCGACGGCCAAGCTGCGGACGCTTTGGGAAGGCTGCGGTGCCAATGTCGAAGAAATGGGGCCGGATCACCACGATCTGGTTCTGGCCGTCACCAGCCATACGCCGCATTTGATCGCCTATACCATGGTGGGTGTGGCCGACGATCTGCGCCGGGTGACCGATAGCGAGGTGATCAAATACTCCGCCGCTGGTTTCCGGGATTTCACCCGGATCGCGGCTAGTGACCCCACCATGTGGCGCGATGTGTTCCTGTCGAACAAGGAAGCCACGCTGGAAATTCTGGGCCGTTTCACCGAAGAGCTTTTTGCCCTGCAACGGGCGATCCGCACCGGCGATGGGGATCATCTGCATGATTATTTCACCCGCACGCGGGCCATTCGCCGGGGAATTATCGAGGCGGGCCAAGATACCGATGCGCCGAATTTCGGGCGCGTTCCAGGCAAACGCGACAGCGGCGAGGAATGAGGGCGCGCGCGGCTTATATCGCCGCGGTTTTGGCCTTGGCCGTCACGGGGGCAGGGTTGGCCAACGCGCCGGATCGCTCTCCCCGGCCTGATCCCCGCCCTGGCGCGGATTTGAGCGAGACCAGCGACCCCGAGGGGCTGACCCGCGTCATAATCACGGCCAGCGCCTTTGCCCCGCGCGCCTCGTTGCGCCCTGCTTTGCGGCCCGGCGGCACGCCCTCGCCGCGCACGGCGGCGGTCACATCGGCACCGCCGCCGACCTCGACCCCCAGCCCGCAGGTTGACCTGAGCGGCTTGTTTGCCGGCACACCCAATGCGCCGGCGGGCATCCGCGCCAGCACCGCCTTGGCGGTGGCGCGGTCGCTGCGCCCTGCTTTGCGGCCCGATGGGTTGGAGGCGCGGGTGCGCGCCACGGCGACCCGCCAGACGCCCGCGCGGGTGGCACAGCCGGGTACGCGTGGGGGGCTGTGCGGCTCGCCTGGGTTGGTGGGGGATCGGTTGCAATCGATCACCGGGCGCATCTCGGGCTGCGGCATCGCTGAGCCGATCCGTTTGCGTGAGGTTGATGGGATCGCCCTGACCACGCCCGCGACGATCAACTGCAACACCGCGCGGTCGCTGCAAACCTGGGTGCAACGCAGCCTGGTGCCCGAAGTGGGGCGGCGCGGCGGTGGTGTGGCCAATCTGCGTGTCGTCGCGTCTTACGCCTGCCGCACGCGCAACAGCCAGGCGGGCGCGCGGCTCAGCGAACATGCGCGGGGCAATGCGATTGATATAGCGGGCATTGGTTTGGTGAATGGGACCGAGTTGACCGTGTTGACCGATTGGCGCAACGGGCGCGAGGGGCGCATTTTGCAATCGGTGCATCGGGGGGCATGCGGGCCGTTTGGCACGGTTCTGGGGCCGAACTCAGACCGGTTCCACCAGGATCATTTCCATTTTGATGTCGCGTCTTACCGATCCGGGCCTTACTGCCGTTAGCGCAGGATGATGCGCGGCGCCTCGCCAATCGGCAGTGGCCCGAGGAAGACAAACCCTTCGTCCAGGCGTAGCGTCGCGTCGATATCTTCGGGGCGCCCCGACAGACCGGCCAAAAAGCCCAGCGCGGTTTCGGCCGTGGCGCGCACGGCGTCGGCTAAAACCCCTGCGCGGCTGCCCATATCCAGCATTTGACGCCAGTTTTCGGCCCGCAAAGCAATCTCGCCCGTGGCACGGCCTTGGTCATCCACGTCTAGATTGCCCGCGGCCCGGAACAGAAGTGCGCCCCATTGGGCCTGCATTTCTTCGAGGTTGATTTGAGTGATTTGCGGGCGCGATTGCTCCAATGCGCTCAGATCCCAGGGCCGGTCGAAGCTCATGTCCGCGGCATAGCGCAGGTTTTCCAAGGTCGCAGGCATTTCACCTGCTGGGTCGAGCAAGGTGACAAGCTCGCTGGGTGGGGTGAGGTCGGTGGCTTCGAACAGCACGCTGTAGCGCGCCGTCTGACCCTCTTGCCGGGTGACATCGAGCAGGCCGCTTTCGAGTGAGCTAACGCCGCCCAGATTGCTGGTCAGTGTGACCTGCTGCATCTCAGTGCGGGCGGCATCCAGGGCCAGATTGGCTGTGGGTTGCACGTCAAGCTCGGCCACGATCGCGCCCGCGGCCACGTCGAGCCGTTCAAAGGGGGAAGCGATGGTTTGATTTTGCGGCCAGGTGGCGGTGATGTGATCAGGCCGCCAGGGCCGCTGGCTGAGCGTGAAATCGGGCGCTGTCCAAGCCCAGCCGGTGGTGGGATCGGCCAGGGTCAAATCGGTGATGTCGGTGGTAAAGCGCGTGGGAAAGCCGCCGGTTTCAACCGCCTGGTAATTGACGACCCATCCTGCACTTTCCCGTGCATCAAGCCAGCCGCGCACAACCCGTTCGGTCGCTGTGGCCCCGGCAAACCAAAGGCCAGTGGCCACAATGGCCGCCAATCCGAAGATCCCAATCAGCGTTTTCATGATCCGCCCCATTCCTCTTAGCCCCGCCCTAGCCTAGAACGGCGGGGCGCAACAAGGTGGATGGATATGGGCGACGGCGATCTTTGGGTGTTTGGGTATGGATCTTTGCTATGGGATCCAGGCTTTCCGGTTGCCGAACAACGGGTCGCGCGATTGGCCGGGTGGCATCGCAGTTTCTGCATGGCTTCGATCCACCATCGCGGGACCGAGGCCGATCCAGGCTTGGTTCTGGCCTTGGATGCGGCGGAGCAGGCGTTTTGCGACGGTTTGGCCTTTCGCGTGGCTGCGGATGATGCCGGTGGGACGCTGGATTACCTGCGCGAGCGGGAGCTGATATCTTCGGCCTATCTGGAAACGACGCAGACCGTTGTCTTTCGCGATGGCAGCCAGCAAGCGGGTGTCGTCACCTATGTGATCGACCCGCATCACACCCAGTATCGTGGCGATCTGAGCCTTGAGGCCCAGGCCCAGATCATCGCCCATGCGGTGGGCGGGCGCGGGCCGAATGATGAATATCTCTACAACACCGCTGCCCATTTGGCCGAACTGGGCCTGGCCGATGCCGATTTGGATTGGCTGGTCGACCGGGTGCGCAATTTGAAGGCGATCTAGGCCAACGCCCATTGGCTTTGCGCAGGTCAGACTGTATGTTGTGGCCGACAGAATAGAATTGGCCACATCAGCCATGGCGAGCAGAGCAGACGAGGGCGCGGCCCCCCGCATCACCCGACCGACCCAACAGATCGTGCTGATGTTGATCATCTGCGGCGCGGTGGCGTCAGGTGGCGTTTTGATCTGGCCGCAGGTGCAGCCGGTGTTCCTGTCCAGCCCTTATCTGAACGGCACCATTGGCCTGGTGTTTGTGGTGGGGGTCTTGGCCTGTTTCTTCCAGGTGTTTCAGCTGTTTTCGTCGGTCGCCTGGATCGAACGTTTGGCGACATCCGGCCCGCAGGACGAGGTGGCGCGTCCGCCGCGTTTGCTGGCCTCGATGACCAATATCGCGCGGATGCGCGGGTCGCGGATGCAGATCACCGGACCGGCTGCGCGGTCGGTTCTGGATTCGGTCGGCTCGCGGATGGAAGAAAGCCGCGATGTCACGCGATACATTGCGAACCTGCTGATTTTCCTTGGGCTTTTGGGCACGTTCTTTGGGTTGGCGACAACGGTGCCTGCGGTTGTTGAGACCATTCGCAGCCTGCAACCGGGCGCCGATGAAGAAGGCGTGGCCGTGTTTGGCCGGTTGATGGATGGGCTTGAGGATCAGCTGGGGGGCATGGGCACAGCCTTTGCATCCTCGCTATTGGGTTTGGCGGGTTCGCTGGTGGTGGGGCTGCTGGAGCTTTACGCCGGACATGGCCAGAATCGGTTTTACCGCGCGTTGGAAGAATGGTTGGCCTCGATCACGCGGGTCAGTTTCTCTTCGGGCGAAGGTGAGGGCGGCGGCGTGGATCGCAGTGCGATTGCCACGGTGCTGGATCACATGGTCGATCAGATGGACACGCTGCAATCTCTGTTTTCGCAGTCGGAATCCCGCCGGGCGGAAACCGAAACCCGCGTGGTGCAATTGGCGGCGGCGGTCGAAGACCTGACCCGTAAGCTGGGGCCCGGCCCGGTGGAGGCGACCCAACGTTTGGCCGCCGCGCAGGAGCGTCTGTCCGAGGTGTTGGAGGTGACCCAAGGCTCGGGCGGGATCGACGAAGAAAGCAAGATGCGCTTGCGGTCGATCGATGTGCAGCTTTTGCAGGTTTACGAACAGCTTGGGGCGGCGCGTGGCAGCGATTTGGATGGTATCCGCGCCGATCTGGCCGAATTGACCACGGCCTTGCGGGAATTGACCAAAGTGGCCCGCCCGCCGCGTCAGCGGCAGGCGCGCCGGGCCGCGCCTCCGGGCGATGGCCAAAGCGGCGGGGGTTGATCCGCCATGGCGTTCCAACGCCGCAGCGGGGCACGGTTTACCGGCTCGATCTGGCCAGGGTTTGTTGACGCAATCACATCGCTTTTGATGGTGATGATTTTTGTGCTGTCGATCTTCATGATCGTGCAGTTTGTGCTGTCAGAACAGATCAATAGCCAGGATGATGAACTGAACAGCCTGAACGCGCAGCTGAACACTTTGGCCGAGGCCTTGGGGTTGGAGGAACGCCGTTCGGCCCAGTTGGAAAACCGGGTGGCGACGCTTTCTGGGTCGCTGACCCAGGCCGAGGGGCAAGTGGCCGCGCAGGAGGCGGTGATCACCGCGCTGACGGCGGAAACCACGGCGCAAGCGGCCCGGATTGCCAGTTTTGAGGAACAGGTGGCGGGTCTGTTGGCGGCCAATTCCGAGCTTCAGGCCACGCAGGAGGCGACCGAAGCGGAACTGGCTGAGACCATCACCCAAGCTGAGGCGCTGCAATTGGCATTGGCTCAGGCCCGGAGTGAGATTGATGAGGCGTCCGAGGCCGCGCGGCTGGCGGCGGCCCGGCGCGAGGCGTTGGAGGCCTTGATCGCCGATCTGGAGGCTGATGCGGCGGAACGAGAGCTAAGCTTGGCTCAAGCCCTGGCGCAGTTGGAAAGCGGGGCGGAGGCGCAGGCGGCCTTGACCGCCCAGGTCGAGAGTTTGAGCACAGACCTGACCGAGGCTGAGGCCGCGCGCCTGGCCGAACAAGCGGCGGCGGCAGCCTTGCTGGCCCGGTTGGAAAATGCCGAGACGGCGCTGAGCGATGAAGAAGCGGCGCGTTTGGCCGAGGCGGCGGCGGCAGAGGCACTGCGCGACCGGTTGGAAAACGCCACCGCGGAACTGACCGCGATGACCTTGGCGTTGGAAGAACAGCGCGCCCAGGCGGAAGAAACCCTGACCTTGCTGGCGGCTGCGGATGCCGCGCGCGAGGATTTGGCGGGGCGTCTGGCGGCGGCCTTGGCCGATGCCGAAGGACGCGCCGCCGAACGCGAGGGGCTGGAGGCCGCTTTGGCCACGGCCGAGGCGGAAGCAGATCGGCTGACCGAAGATCTGAGCGGCCAGACGCAAGAGATGTCGGCCCTGGAAGAGCGGCTGGCCTTGGCCTTGGCCCGGATCGAAAGTGCTGAGGCCAGCGCCGCCGCGCGCCTGGCCGAGTTGGAGGCGCGGATCGCGGCGCTGCAAAGCGAGGCAGAGGCGGTCGGGGCCGTTCTTGAGGCCCAAGACGGCGATCTATCGATCTTGGAGCAGCAATTGGCCGAGGCCTTGTCGGCCCGCCTGGCGGCGGAGGCGGAGCTGGAAGAGGCCGAAAGCGCGGTCAACGAACGCGCCGCGCTGTTGGCACAAGCCAATGCCGAATTGGCGGATGTGGAGGCGCAATCGGCCGAGGCACAGCGGCAGGTGGCTTTGCTGAACGAACAGGTCGAGGCTCTGCGCAGCCAATTGGGCGGGTTGCAGGCGCTTTTGGATGCCTCGGACGCGCGGGATGCTGAGGCGGAGGTGCAGATCGCCACCCTGGGCGCGCAGCTAAACACGGCTTTGGCTCAGGTCGCCTCGGAGCAGCGTCGTTTGGCGGAGTTGGAAGCGGCTGAAGCGGCGCGCTTGGCCGAGGAAGCAGAGCGGCTGGCGGCGGAAGCGCAGGATTTGGAGCGCTATCGGTCGGAGTTTTTCGGGCGGCTGCGCGAGTTGCTAGAGGGCCGGGAAGGGGTGCGGATCGAGGGTGATCGGTTTGTGTTCTCCTCGGAGGTGCTGTTCGAGCCGGCCTCTGCCGATCTGGCGGATGAAGGGTTGCAACAGATCGAAAACGTTGCCGATCTGCTGTTGGAAGTGGCCGATGAGATCCCCGACGAGATCGATTGGATCATCCGGGTGGATGGCCATACCGATGATGTGCCGATCCGCAACTCTCCCAATTTTGCGAATAATTGGGAGTTGAGCCAGGCGCGCGCGCTGTCGGTGGTGCTGTATCTGTCCGAGGAATTGGGCATTCCGCCCAACCGGCTTTTGGCGGCGGGCTTTGGCGAACACCGCCCGATTGTGTCGAATGAGACGCCGGAAGGACGGGCGCAAAACCGGCGGATTGAGTTGAAATTGACCGAGCGCTGAGAGCCTCGGGATCAGTCCGACGTCACGATCACCGATCCCGCGCGCTGATCCAGGACCGCGCCATCGCGGATTAGGGTCGCGTGGCCATGGATCACGCCCAAAGGCCAACCCGTCTGTGGGGTGCGCCGCCCGCTTGCACGGAAAAGCTGGGCTTGCGTGCGGTCGAGTGTGGCGGTTTGTTCATGGATCACTTGGCCCGTGGCATCCTCAATCCTTAACTGCACCTGATCGCCTGCTCGCCCCCCATGAATGAAGGCCCAAAGCACCAGCGCCTCGGCACGGCTGGAAATCTGGGCCTGATCGGCATCTCCGGCCTCAATCTCCGCCAAATCCGGGATTGCATCCGCAAACCCCACCCGGAGCAGCCCGCCCGGGGCGAGGTCGATCGGGTTGTCCCAAAGCGGGGCCGCGCCCAAGCCGCATTGGGAGAGGTCGGAGGGGTCGAACGGGTCAACGACCCGCCCGTTCTGCCGAACCACAAATTCGAGATGCGGAAATTCGGTGCGCCCGGAATAGCCGATCAAACCAATCTGGGTGCCCGCCGCCACGGTCTGGCCTTCGGTCACGGTGATGCTGCCCTGCAAAAGGTGGCAGTATTGCGTTTCCCACCCATTGGGATGGGTCAGCGCAACGCCATTGCCGCAACCCTGCCCCTCGGGTGCGGTGGCGATGCCGCCATCGGGCATCCCATCGCGCAGTGCGCGCACGGTGCCATCGGCGGCGGCGAGCACAGCCACGCCACCTGCCATGGCTTCGAAATCGGCCACGCGGATATCGGTGCCGGTGTGGCCATCATAGCTTTGCGGCCCGCAATCAAAGGCGCGGTAGCCCGAACCCGGGTCGCGATCCACGACTTGCTGGATCACGCAATCCTCACCCAACGCGCAGGCGACGGGAAAGAGCAGGCTTGGCGGCCCTTGCGCGATTGCGTTGGAGGGGGCGGCCATAGTTGCGAAGACCGCGAAAAAAAGCGCCCGGCCCCGTTGAGGCCAGACGCCGGGACGGCCCTTGCAAGGGCCGTTTGGACGCGCCTGCGCAGGCGTGTCCGACGCGGTTTGGAAACCGCGTTCGCGTGCCATATCAGTCGGCGGTGAGCAGTGGCGGCTTTTTGGTGCCGATCTGCGGGCTGCCGGGTTCCTCGATCCGCAGTTCGATCTCGCCCTCTTTGACGCCGACCTTGACGTTGCCGCCTTTGGCCAGTTTGCCGAAGAGCAGTTCTTCGGCCAGGGGCTTTTTGATGTGCTCCTGGATCACGCGGCCCAGTGGGCGGGCGCCCATGCGGTCATCATAGCCCTTGTCAGCCAGCCATTCGGCGGCGGGTCGGGTCAGTTCGATGGTCACATTGCGATCCATCAACTGAGCCTCAAGCTGCAGCACGAATTTCTCGACCACTTGCAGGATGACCTCTTTCGGAAGGGCCGCGAAGCTGATTACCGCGTCCAGACGGTTGCGGAATTCCGGCGTGAAGGTCCGCTCGATCGCGGCGGTGTCTTCACCTTCGCGCCGGTCGCGGCCAAAGCCGATGGCGGCCTTGGCTTGTTCCGCAGCACCTGCGTTGGAGGTCATGATCAGCACCACATTGCGGAAATCGACCGAGCGACCGTTATGGTCGGTCAGCGTGCCGTGATCCATCACCTGCAGCAGGATGTTAAACACATCCGGATGCGCCTTTTCGATTTCATCGAGAAGCAGCACACAATGCGGGTGCTGATCGACCCCATCGGTCAGAAGACCACCCTGGTCAAACCCGACATAGCCCGGAGGCGCACCGATCAGGCGGCTGACGGCGTGTTTTTCCATATATTCCGACATGTCGAAGCGCAGCAGTTCCACGCCAAGCGTATCGGCCAGTTGTTTGGCGACCTCGGTCTTGCCGACGCCGGTGGGGCCCGCAAACAGGTAGTTGCCGATGGGTTTTTCCGGCTCGCGCAGGCCTGCACGGGCCAGTTTGATGGCCGATGACAGCGCCTCGATGGCTTTGTCCTGACCGAAAACGACGCGCTTCAGCGTTACTTCCAGGTCTTTCAACACCTCCGCATCGTCTTTGGAGACGTTTTTGGGCGGGATGCGGGCGATCTTGGCGACAACGGCTTCAATCTCTTTCGCGCCGATGGTTTTGCGGCGTTTGGATTCCGCGACCAGGTGCTGGGCCGCGCCCGCCTCATCAATCACATCGATGGCTTTATCCGGCAGCTTGCGGTCATTGATGTAGCGCGCCGACAACTCGACCGCCGTTTTGATCGCGTCGGTGGTGTATTTGACGCTGTGGTGATCTTCGAAATAGGGCTTCAACCCTTTCAGGATTTTCACCGCATCATCGACCGAGGGTTCATTCACGTCGATTTTCTGGAACCGGCGGCTAAGCGCGCGGTCCTTTTCGAAATGCTGACGGAATTCTTTATAGGTGGTCGACCCCATGCAGCGCAGTTTGCCGCCTTGAAGCGCAGGCTTCAGCAGGTTGGAGGCATCCATGGCCCCGCCGCTGGTGGCGCCTGCGCCGATCACCGTGTGAATCTCATCGATGAAGAGGATCGCGTCAGGGTGATCTTCCAGCTCTTTCACCACGGCTTTGAGGCGCTCTTCGAAATCGCCGCGATACCGGGTGCCAGCCAAAAGTGCGCCCATGTCGAGCGAATAGATCGTGGCACCCTGCAACACCTCGGGCGTTTGGCCTTCGACAATCTTTTTGGCCAGACCTTCGGCAATGGCGGTTTTGCCCACACCGGGATCGCCCACCAAAAGCGGGTTGTTTTTGCGGCGGCGGCAGAGCACCTGCACGCAGCGTTCCACCTCATGCCCACGCCCGATCAGCGGGTCGACATCACCCTTCAGCGATTTGGCATTCAGATCGACGCAGTATTTCGCCAGCGCCGATTCCTTTTGTTCGCCTTCGGCGTTTTGCTCGGCGGCGCGGGCTTCTTCCTCGGGTTCACTGGCACCAGACACCGGGCGACTTTCGCCGTAGGAGGGGTCTTTGGCCACCCCATGGGCGATGAAATTCACCGCGTCATAGCGGGTCATATCCTGTTCTTGCAGGAAATAAGCGGCATTCGATTCCCGTTCCGCGAAGATGGCGACCAAGACGTTGGCACCCGTGACCTCGGTCCGGCCCGAGGATTGAACGTGGATCGCGGCGCGTTGAATGACGCGTTGGAAGGCGGCGGTCGGAACCGCTTCGGACCCTTCAACATCGGTTTCCAAGGTCGAAAGGTCTTCGTCGATGAAAGTGACCAGCGTTTCGCGCAGTGCATCGATATCAACGCTACAGGCTTTCATCACCTTTTCGGCGTCGGGTTCATCAAGAAGCGCGAGCAGTAGATGCTCTAGCGTTGCCAATTCGTGGCGGCGTGCATTGGCATTTGCCAAAGCTGCGTGAATGGCCTGCTCTAGGGTAGTCGAAAATGACGGCACGGAGGGTGCTCCTTTTCCGGTGCGTCGAGGGCGGCGGCAGCCTCCGCTCGATTATGGCCTCATAGAGTTAAGCTTTGGCTTTTAGCGGCGCGTTTCAAGGAGAAACTGTTCAAACCCTCGTGTCGACTGTGGACAAGACCCTTTGGCCGCAAGGCTTTTGGGGTGCCCATTCTGGTTGCCTAAAAATTAGGCAGCTTCCAGCACCGTGTCAAAACCTGTCTTTGCGGCCACGGATTTCTGCAAAGACTGTTGCAGGCGCTGCGTCTCGAAGACCGACCAAAGCCATCACCTCGGGCAGGTCGGCACGCAGAAACGGGTTTGTGGCAAGTTCCTCGGAAAGACGGGAGGGCACGGTGGCCAGCCCATCGGCACGCGCCACGTCTACCGCGGCTGCACGGGATGTAAGCGCGGAATTCTCAGGTTCAATGGTCAGGGCAAACCGGGCGTTGGACTGCGTGTATTCATGACCCGAGCAAATCAGGGTTTCCGGGGGCAGCGCCCGCAGTTTTTGCAAACTGGTCCACATCATCTGCGGCGTGCCCTCGAAAAGCCGCCCGCAGCCAAGGGCCATCAGACTGTCGCCCGTGAAGGCCACCCCGGCATCGGGGAAGTGATAGGCGATGTGACCAACCGTGTGACCGGACACATCCAAAACATTGCCGGTCAAATCGCCGATCTGCACCCGATCGCCTTCGGCGAGGGCGTGATCAAGCTTGGGCAGGCGCGCTTCATCAGCCTTGGCGCCCCAGACCTTGGCACCGGTGGCACCCCGCAGCGGGTCAACGCCGTCGATATGGTCACCATGGTGATGGGTGAGCAGGATATCGGTCAGCGTCCAGGCGCGCCGGGCCAAGGCATCAAGGACGGGGGCGTGATCGGGCACATCGGCCACGGCTGTGGCCCCAGTTTTGGGATCGTGCAGCAGGAAGGTGTAATTGTCGCTGAGGCAGGGGATGGTGACGATTTCTGCAGAGGGGGCGGTGTCGGGCATGGCAATCCTGCGGCGCTTGGGTCAAGGTTCACCCCAAAGCCTCGCCCAACCGCCGTAACAGTGCAATGCATCTCGACGTTCTGGATCTACGCCAGTTTTATTATCGCACCCGATTGGGCCGCATCGCGCAAAAGGCGGTGCGGGATCGGCTTTTGGCGCTTTGGCCGGATTTGACCGGGCAAACGGTGGTTGGTTTTGGCTTTGCCGTGCCGCTTTTGCGGCCTTACCTGCCGCAGGCCCGGCGCGTGATCGGGCTAATGCCCGCCGAACAGGGCGTGATGCCTTGGCCCTCGGGGATGGATAATGTCTCGGTCCTGTGCCGCGAGCATTTATGGCCCTTACAAAACGGCATGGCGGATCGGGTGGTGTGTTTGCACGGGCTGGAAACCTCGGAACATCCGGCGGCGGTATTGGATGAATGCGCGCGCGTGTTGGGGCCGGGGGGCAAGGCGCTGTTTGTGGTGCCCAACCGATCTGGGCTTTGGGCGCGGCGCGATGCGACGCCTTTTGGATTCGGGCGGCCCTATTCGCTGGGGCAGTTGGAATCGCAGATCAAGCAACATGATTTTGTGCCCGAACGCCACGCCGCGGCCCTGTTCGCGCCACCATCGGAAAAGCGCTTTTGGCTGAAATCGGCCGAACTTTTGGAACGGGCGGGCGCGAAGCTGTCCAGCTACTACGCGGGTGGCGTGATTATCTTGGAGGTTTCCAAACAGACACCCGCACCGACCCGCCCGGGCCTCGCCGAACGGGTGCGCCGCCCCCTGCGCGTTCTGGAAGGAAGCCCCGCGCCCGCCGGGGCCGGGGTATCAGGGCGCGGTTTGGTCTCGGATCGGGCCCTTCGAACCCCAGAATCGTGACCGAAACGCCACGTGGGTCGGCAATTTCTTAAGCTTCAAAGCGTCGCAGAACGTCGCGCTTGATCTAAGGCTTTGAAATGAATGGATTTTCTTCCAAAGTGTTTGGTTGCCAACGTTGTTGCAGCAAGGGTGACCCTCTGCTACATCCACGGCGATTTATGGGGAACCGGCTGCCATCCGGCACCGAGAGACGATCTGCCTGGGGGTGCAACCGCACACCCTGGGCCAACCATATGAAAGGGTGGACGTGAGCGAACCAGCTTCCATCTCGATGGGTATTGCCGGGCGATATGCCACGGCGATGTTCGAACTGGCCAAAGAAAACAGCGCGATTGATGCGCTAGAGGCCGATACTGCCGCGCTAGAGGCGGCCCTGGGCGAAAGCGCCGATCTGCGCGACCTGATCCATTCGCCGATCTACAGCCGTGAAGCGACCGAAGCCGCCATTGGCGGTGTCGCATCGGCCATGGGCCTGGGCGATACGACCGCAAACACGCTGCGCTTGATGGCGCAGAAACGGCGTTTGTTTGTGGTGCCTGCCCTGCTGGCCGAACTGCGCGACCGAATTGCCGATCACAAGGGCGAGGTCACCGCGGATGTGGTTTCGGCCAAAGCGCTGACCAAAACCCAAGCCGACAAGTTGGCCGCGACGCTCAAGGCCGCCGTTGGCAAAGATGTCACCCTGAATGCGACCGTCGACGAAAGCCTCATCGGCGGTCTTGTCGTTAAGGTGGGCTCGAAAATGATCGACACCTCGATCAAATCGAAGCTCAGCACCCTACAAAACTCCATGAAAGAGGTCGGATAATGGCGATCCAAGCAGCAGAAATTTCTGCGATCCTGAAGGACCAGATCAAGAACTTCGGCCAGGATGCCGAAGTCTCCGAGGTGGGCCGCGTGCTCAGCGTGGGGGACGGGATCGCCCGTGTCTATGGGCTCGACAATTGTCAGGCCGGTGAGATGGTCGAATTCCCCGGTGGTATCCGGGGCATGGCGCTGAACCTGGAAGCCGACAATGTTGGTATCGTGATCTTCGGTTCCGACCGCGACATTAAAGAAGGTGACACCGTTAAGCGCACCAACGCGATTGTGGACGTGCCGGTGGGCGACGGTCTGCTGGGCCGCGTTGTGGACGGTCTGGGCAACCCGATTGACGGCAAAGGTCCGATTGAAAGCTCGGGTCGATCGATCGCCGACGTGAAAGCCCCCGGCATCATCCCGCGGAAATCGGTGCATGAACCGATGGCCACCGGCCTGAAAGCCATCGACGCCATGATCCCGATTGGCCGTGGCCAGCGCGAGCTTATCATTGGCGACCGTCAGACCGGTAAGACCGCCGTGGCGCTCGACACCATTCTGAACCAGAAATCCTATAATGACGCCGCTGGCGCGGATGAGAGCAAGAAGCTCTACTGCGTTTACGTTGCTGTCGGCCAGAAGCGTTCGACCGTGGCGCAGCTGGTGAAGAAGCTAGAAGAAACCGGCGCGATGGAATACTCCATCGTTGTGGCCGCGACCGCATCCGACCCCGCGCCGATGCAGTTCCTGGCCCCCTATGCCGCGACCTCGATGGCCGAGCATTTCCGCGACAATGGCCGCCACGCGCTGATCATCTATGATGACCTGTCGAAACAGGCCGTGGCCTATCGTCAGATGTCGCTGCTGCTGCGCCGCCCGCCGGGCCGTGAAGCTTACCCCGGTGACGTTTTCTACCTGCACTCGCGCCTGCTGGAGCGTTCGGCTAAGCTGAACGAAGACAATGGCGCAGGCTCGCTGACCGCGTTGCCTGTCATTGAAACCCAGGGCGGCGACGTGTCGGCCTTTATTCCGACCAACGTGATCTCGATCACCGACGGCCAGATCTTCCTGGAAACCGAACTGTTCTTCCAAGGTATCCGCCCGGCCGTGAACACCGGTCTGTCGGTTTCGCGCGTGGGTTCTTCGGCCCAGACCAAGGCGATGTCTTCGGTTGCCGGTCCGGTGAAACTGTCGCTGGCCCAGTATCGTGAGATGGCAGCGTTTGCGCAGTTCGGTTCTGACCTTGATGCCTCGACCCAGCAGTTGCTGGCCCGTGGCGCGCGTCTGACCGAGATGATGAAGCAGCCGCAGTATTCGCCGCTGACCAACGCCGAGATCGTGACCATGATCTTTGCTGGTACCAACGGGTTCCTCGACAATATCGACGTTTCGGATGTGGGCCGCTTCGAAGAAGGTCTGCTGACTTTCATGCGCTCCAAGAAACAGGACGTTCTCGACTGGATCACCAATGACGATCCGAAGATCAAAGGGGCCGATGCCGACAAACTGAAGGCCGCTGTCGAAGAATTCGCCGCAGTTTTCGCATAAGGGCCGAGACATATGCCTAGTCTCAAGGACCTAAAAAACAGGATCGAGTCGGTCAAATCGACCCGCAAGATCACCAAGGCGATGCAGATGGTCGCCGCTGCCAAATTGCGCCGTGCGCAAGAGGCGGCGGAGGCCGCACGCCCCTATGCCGAGCGGATGGAGGCCGTCATGGGCGGCCTGGCCGCAGCGGTCGGCACTGGCGACAGTGCCCCGCGTTTGCTTGCTGGCACCGGCAAAGATGATGTGCATCTGTTGGTTGTCATGACCGCAGAACGCGGCCTTTGCGGCGGCTTCAACTCCTCCATCGTGCGGCTGGCCCGCGCGAAGGCTGAAGAGTTGCTGGCCGATGGCAAGACCGTGAAAATTCTGACCGTCGGCAAAAAGGGCCGCGAGCAGATCAAGCGCGACTATGAACAGAATTTCATCGGTCACGTCGATCTGAGTGAGGTCAAGCGCATCGGTTATGCCAACGCTGCCGAGATCGCATCGGATATTCTGACCCGTTTCGACGGCGAAGAGTTCGACGTTTGCACGATCTTCTTCAACCGCTTCCAGTCGGTGATCAGCCAGATCCCGACCGCGACCCAGGTGATCCCTGCGGTCTTTGAAGAGGGTGAAGAGGTCGAAGGTGGCACGCTTTACGATTACGAGCCCTCGGAAGAGGCCGTGTTGGAAGACCTGCTGCCGCGCGGCGTGGCCACGCAAATCTTTACCGCGCTTCTGGAAAATGGCGCCTCGGAACAGGGTGCGCGGATGTCCGCGATGGACAACGCAACCCGCAACGCAGGCGACATGATCGACCGGCTGACCATCGAGTATAACCGCTCGCGTCAGGCCGTGATCACCAGCGAGCTGATCGAAATCATCTCGGGCGCCGAAGCGCTCTAAGAAACCCGGAGACACGACACATGGCAAATGAAGTCGGGAAAATTACCCAAGTGATCGGCGCCGTCGTCGACGTGCAGTTCGACGATCACCTGCCCGAGATTTTGAACGCGCTGGAATGCGACAATGGCGGCAAGCGCCTGGTGCTTGAGGTTGCTCAGCACCTGGGTGAAGGCACCGTGCGCACCATCGCTATGGACGCCACCGAAGGTTTGGTGCGCGGCCAGGACGTGACCGACACAAACGGCCCGATCACCGTGCCGGTTGGCAACGCCACCCTGGGCCGCATCCTGAACGTTGTGGGTGAGCCCGTGGACGAAGGCGGCCCGGTTGAGGCCGATGAAAGCCGCGCCATCCACCAGCCTGCGCCCGAGTTCAACGACCAGTCGACCGAAAGCGAAATCCTCGTGACCGGTATTAAGGTTGTGGACCTGCTGGCCCCCTATTCGAAGGGCGGTAAAATTGGCCTCTTCGGCGGTGCCGGTGTGGGCAAGACGGTTCTGATCATGGAACTGATCAACAACATCGCCAAAGTGCACTCGGGCTTCTCGGTGTTCGCCGGTGTGGGTGAACGGACCCGTGAGGGCAACGACCTTTATCACGAAATGATCGAATCCAACGTGATTAAGCCGGACAATCTGAGCGAGTCTCAGGTGGCCCTGGTTTACGGTCAGATGAACGAGCCTCCGGGCGCGCGTGCCCGTGTGGCTCTGACCGGCCTGACCCTGGCCGAGCAGTTTCGCGACCAGTCCGGGACCGACGTTCTGTTCTTCGTAGACAACATCTTCCGTTTTACGCAGGCGGGTTCCGAGGTGTCCGCACTTCTGGGCCGTATTCCTTCGGCTGTGGGTTATCAGCCGACGCTGGCCACCGACATGGGCGCGATGCAGGAGCGCATCACCTCGACCAAGCAGGGTTCGATCACCTCGATCCAAGCGGTCTATGTGCCTGCGGATGACTTGACCGACCCGGCACCAGCCACGACCTTTGCCCACCTGGATGCCACGACCGTTCTGTCGCGCGCCATCTCCGAGCTTGGCATCTACCCCGCTGTGGACCCGCTCGACAGTTCCTCGCGTCTGATGGACCCGCAGATTGTGGGCGAAGAGCACTATCAGGTGGCCCGTGACGTGCAGGGGATTTTGCAGCGTTATAAGTCGCTTCAGGACATCATCGCCATTCTGGGAATGGACGAACTGTCGGAAGAGGACAAGCTGACCGTGGCCCGCGCCCGGAAAATCCAGCGTTTCCTCAGCCAGCCCTTCGATGTGGCGAAAGTCTTCACCGGGTCGGATGGGGTTCAGGTGCCGCTGGATGTCACCATCTCGTCCTTCAAGGCGGTTGTCGCCGGTGAATACGATCACCTGCCCGAAGGCGCCTTCTACATGGTGGGCGGCATCGACGAAGTGATCGCCAAAGCCGAGAAAATGGCCGCTGAGGCCGCATAAGGAGGCCAAATATGGCTGACAAAATGCAATTCGATCTGGTGTCTCCGGAACGCCGTCTGGCCTCGATGCAGGTCAGCGCGGTGCAAATTCCGGGGGCCGATGGTGACCTGACGGCGATGCCGGATCATGCGCCGATGATCACCACGCTGCGCCCTGGTGTCTTGAAGATCGAGGGCGCGGATGGCGGTGATCAGGCCTATTTCGTAACCGGCGGTTTTGCCGATGTGGCGGGCCCGTCGACCACGATCCTGGCTGAACAAGCCATGCCGGTGGCCGAAGTGACGGCGGATGTCATGGATGGGTTGATCGCCGATGCGACCGCCAAACGTGACGCGGCGGCTGCTGAAGCGGCCGATGTCGCGGCGAAATACCTGGCCGATCTGGTCGCCGTGCGTGACGAGATCAAAGCCGCCTAAGGCGCCGGATTTCGGATGAGAGCTTTCCGCCCGTTTGCCTGATGCAAGCGGGCGGATTTTTTTTGGAATGCCTTGGTTTCGCCGTCGTTGTTTCAAATGATTGAACCTTCCTGCCCGTAACGCGGTCGGATCGAGTAGATTAGAGCGTGATATGAAACGCCTGCGCCATCATCTGATTGGGGTCGATCAAGGCTCCAACGTTATGTTCTCGGATTTTGAGGACAATGGCCCGATGTGGGCAGGCGACGGCCCGCGCGAGGCGCGGGTGGCAATTGTCTTTTCCGAAGCCTTTCGACAGGTGCCTGTGGTGCATGTGTCTTTGTCGATGTGGGACACGGCGGATGGGACCAATCAACGCTCGGACCTGCGCGCCGAAAATGTGACCGAGACTGGGTTCGATTTGGTGTTTCGCACCTGGGGTGACAGCCGCATCGCGCGCGTGCGTGGGGATTGGATGGCTGTGGGGGAGTTGCCGGACGAGGACGACTGGCAGCTTTACTAGAACTCGACGCGGATTTGGCCAACCTGCCGCGCGCGCATCTCTGTTCAGCCAATTCGATAAAATCGTTCTGGGTCGCCCTCATCCAGGCCGCTGACCTCGCCGCAATATCGCCAGCCTGTTTTTTCTAGCAGAGCGCGCATCGGTCGGTTCGAGCGATTGGTCGAGGTCCAAAGCTCTTTCTGTCGACTGGCGCAATCGGCCAATAAGGCCGCGCCCAACCCAAACCGTCGCGCCTCAGGGGCAACGATCAACAAGGAGACGAATGGTTTTTCAAAGAAATACCCATGATCGAGGCAGCAAAACGCTGTGATCTCGGTCGTTTGGCCCGCAACGGTCAGGTTACCCTGTGCGGCGATGCGTTCGATATAAGCCGTCCGGTCCGGGTCGCCGGGAAGCGCGGCATCAATATCGACAGCGCGGCGGATTTCTTCGGGCGTATTTGCTTTTCGAATAAACACTGTCGACTCGCGCACAGGACCGGTCGGGTCAAAAATGGCAGGGGGGCCGCAACGCCCGCCAGCGATTTTGTTAGCGGCCCCACATGCCTTTGGGGTAGAGGCCTTCATAGATCGGGACCAAGGATTTGGTGTCGAAGAGCGAGGAGACGCTGGTGCCGCTCCAGATATTCACGATGGATTGGGCGAACATCGGTGCGGTGGGCACGACGCGGATATTGGCGCAAGCGGCGGCTTCGGTTGTGGCTTCGATGGTATCGGTGATGACCAGCGATTTCAGGACCGAGCCGGTGATGCGTTCGACCGCAGGGCCGCTGAGGACGCCATGGGTGGTGTAGGCGTGCACCTCGGTCGCGCCAGCCTCCATCAGCGTGTCAGCGGCTTTGCAGAGCGTTCCAGCGGTGTCGCAGATATCGTCAACGATGATACATTTATAGTCTTTCACATCCCCGATCACGGTCATGCCCGCGACCTCGCCGGCCTTTTCGCGGCGTTTGTCGACAATCGCCAGCGGCGCCCCGATACGCATCGCCAGTTCGCGCGCGCGCGCGACGCCGCCCACATCGGGAGAGACGATCATGACATCCGACATATCGCCGTTGAAATGGTGCAGGATATCGAGCGCGAAGATCGGTGAGGCGTAAAGGTTATCGACCGGCATGTCGAAGAAGCCTTGGATCTGGGCGGCGTGCAAATCCATGGTCAGGATGCGTTCGATGCCGCCCGAAGTCATCATATTGGCCACCAGCTTGGCGGTGATGGGCGTGCGCGCCTTGGTGCGGCGATCCTGGCGGGCATAGCCGAAATAGGGGATCACGGCGGTGATGCGGCTGGCCGACGACCGGCGCAGCGCATCTGCCATGATCAGCAGCTCCATCAAATTGTCATTGGCGGGTTTGGATGTGGGCTGGATGATGAACATATCCTCGCCCCGGACATTTTCGTACACCTCGACAAAAATCTCTTGATCGTTGAAGCGTTCGACGCGGGCATCAACCAGCCCCACTTGCATTCCGCGATGCATCGACATGCGGCGCGCGATGGCGTCGGCCAATGGTCGGTTTGCGTTTCCTGAGATTAGTTTCGGGTCTTGTGCCGGCATCCCTGAATGTCCCCTTGGTAGGCAGCGCGCTGGGGCCCCCCGACCCCAGAAATGTTGACACCCCCTAACACCCGGCTAGGGTCCGCGCAAAGCCTAAAGGGAAGGGGGCGCCGGACATGGCCCATATCGATTATTTCTTCGCCACGGTGTCACCGTTTACCTACATCGCAGGCACAAGGATGGAGGCGATTGCGGCCCGCCATGGGGCGACGATCACCTATAAGCCGCTGGATGTAACAGCGCTGTTTGCGCGCACCGGGGGCGTGGCCCCAAAAGACCGCCACGAATCGCGCAAAGCCTACCGGTTGCAGGAGTTGCGACGTCAGGCGGCCAAGGCCGATATGCCGATCAATTTGCAACCGGCGTTCTGGCCCACCAACCCGGCACCATCGTCTTACGCCTTGATCGCAGCGCAGAAGGCAGGCGGGGGCGATATGGGCGCTTTGGCGGCGGCGATCACCCGCAAATGCTGGGCTGAGGAGAAGAACATCGCCGAAGATGCGGTGATCGCCGAAGCGCTGGAGGAAGCGGGCTTTGACCCCGCCCTGGGTGCTGGGATGATGCTGGCCGAGGCTGAAGAATACGCCGCCAATCTGGAGGAGGCTGTGGCTCGGAACGTCTTTGGCGCGCCGTTCTATGTGGTTGATGAGACCGAGTATTTCTGGGGTCAGGACCGCTTGGTAGATTTAGACCTGTTCCTGTCCGGCAAGCTTTGACAAGCGGGGTAAGAAGCTGGGGCGAGGGTGAGGCGCCAGCGCTGCTCCTGCATTGTTCGCTGGCCCATTCCGGCGCGTGGGAGGCAGTCGCCCGCAGGCTTGAGGGCCAGTTAAGCGCTGTTGCACCGGATTTAGTGGGTCACGGCCACGGGCCGGATGGCGACCCCGCGCGTGATTACCACGACCATTGCACCGAGGTTGCGCTGGCGCATTTGCCCGAGGCACCGACCCATGTGATTGGGCATAGCTTTGGGGCGACAGTGGCGATGCGATTGGCCATTGAGCACCCCGCGCGGGTGGCCAGCCTGACGCTGATCGAACCGGTGCTTTTTGCCGCCTCACCTGACATGGTCGGGGCCAAGGCCGAGCGCGCGGCGATGACCGATCTTAACGCGCATTTTGCGGCAAAGGATCATGAAGAGGCGGCGCGGTTGTTCCTATCTTACTGGGGTGGGGGCGTGCCGCTGGATGCCATGCCCGCCGCCCAGGCGCGCTATATGGTCGAGCGGATTTGGGTGGTCGCGGAAAGTAACCCAATCCTATGGGGGGATACGGCGCGTCTTATGCACCGGATCGGGCGGATCACCTGCCCGGTTTTGCTGCTGGAGGGCGGCGACTCACCGCCGGTGATCGCAGAGATCCTGGATGCCCTGGCCAAGGCGCTGCCGCAGGCCCAGCGTGCTGGGATCGCGGGGGCCGGGCATATGCTGCCGATCAGCCATGCCAAAGCGGTCGCCCGGGAAATCGCGACGTTTCTCGACGGATTATCCGGCCCACGCCGCTAACAACCTATCAACCGCGGCCTCGGTCTGGGACCAATCGCAAACCACCCGGCAGCGCAGCAGATCGTCATCCGCTGCCTGATCCAGCGCATTTGACGGATGCAGCGCATAGACCGCCCCGGCGGCAAAGGCGCGCCGGTGGCCGGCGGCGGGCAGGTCGATGAAGGCCAGATTGCCCGCTGGCGGAAAGGCGGCGCGCGCACCGGGTACGCGGGCCAGCCCTTGGATCAGGCCGGCCATCCGGGCGTTTGCCATGCGGGCCGTGGTGAGCCACAGATCATCTTTGGCATAGGCCCCCATCTGCGCCGACAAATAGCGCTGCTTTGACAGAAGGTGCCCGCCGCGCTTGCGCCGCAGCTCCAGCTCTCGGCCCTTGGCGGGATCGAAAATCACCACCGCCTCAACACCAAGGCAACCGTTTTTGGTGCCACCAAAGCTGACCGCATCGATACCAAGTTTCCACGACATCTCAGCTGCGGTGCACCCTAGTGCGGCGCAAGCATTGGCAAAGCGCGCGCCATCAAGATGCACCGGCAGGTCATGGGCTTTGGCCACCGCGATGATCGCGCGCAGTTCCTCCAAGGAATAGGCCGTGCCCATCTCGGTGATGCTGGTCAGGCTGACCGGCCCGGCTTGAACGCCATGGACGCCACGATCGGCGCAAATGCGAATGGCGCGTTCCAGATTGTCGGGGTCAATCTTGCCGTTTTCGCCCTCGATCAAGATCAGCTTGGCGGCCGAATAGAATTCGGGCGCGCCGCATTCATCCTCTTCCACATGGGCGCGGGTGTGACAGAAAATACCGTCATACGGGTTGGCGAGGGTTGCGAGGGCAAGCGCGTTCGCGGCGCTGCCGGTGGTGACAAATTCGACCACGGCATCGGGCGCTTCAAAGACGTGCCGTACCGCCGCCCGCGCGGCCTGGGTCACCGGATCGTTGCCATAGGGCAGGGCATAGCCCGCATTCGCGTCGGTGACGGCTTGGAGGATCTGAGGATGGGCGGGGCCTGTGTTGTCAGAGGCAAAGATCATGTGCCGGGCTCCTCGATAATATAATCTTCCCAGTCGTCTTCGGGCACTTCCCATTCGGGTACTGTGATGCCCTGAACCGAAACCCCCGCAGCATGGACCGAGTTTGGATCGCCCGACACCAGCGGATGCCACCAGAAAAGCGGTTTGTCTTCGTGCAGCAGACGGTAGGCGCAGGTTTCGGGCATGAAATAGGCAACATCGCCCATGGTTTTAGGCGTAAGTTGAATGCACTCAGGCACCAGCGTTTTGCGGATGTCGTATTGCCCGCAGCGGCAGGTCTGATCGTCCAACAAGCGGCAGGCAACGCGGGTCAACGCGACCTCATTCGTATCCTCATCCTCAAGCTTGTTGAGGCAGCACTTGCCGCAGCCGTCGCAGAGCGCCTCCCACTCCTCGGGGGTCATGCGGCCCATGGGGACACGCTCCCAAAACCGATCCCTCATAGGTTGGCCAGCACGGCACGGGCGGCGGCGCTGTCGGCATCCATTTGTGTGATCAGCGCGTCGAGCCCATCAAACTTGGCCTCACCCCGCAAAAAACTGACCAACCCGATGGATAGATGCTGGCCGTAGAGATCGCCGGTGAAGTCAAAAAGATAGGTTTCCAAGTTCGGCGTTTCGCGTTCGAACATCGGGCGAATGCCCAGATTGGCGACGCCGTGATAGCTGCCTTTGTCGGGGCCTTCCAAAATATCGACCAAGACTGCGTAGACACCCAGTTTGGGCACATGAAGCCCGTCCAGTGCCATATTCGCGGTCGGGTAGCCCAATTGCCGCCCGCGCTTTTCACCATGCAGCACCGGCCCTTCGATCCGGTGCCAATGGCCCAGCATCGACGCCGCTTTGCCCGGGTCGCCATCAGCCAGCGCTTGTCGGATCGCGGTGGACGATACGGCCGAGGTTTCTTCGGTCAGCAACTCGGCGATGGTGACATCAAACCCCATTCCCTGACCAAAGCGATGCAGGTCTTGGGCATTGCCCGCGCGGCCCTGGCCAAAGCAGAAATCCGCGCCAACCACCACATGGGACAGCTTCAGCCCCTCGGCCAAGACCTCGCGGGCAAAAGCCTCAGGGGACAGTGCGGCCAGATCGGCGGCAA
Source organism: Paracoccaceae bacterium (assembly GCA_965229695.1). GTDB lineage: Bacteria > Pseudomonadota > Alphaproteobacteria > Rhodobacterales > Rhodobacteraceae > JANSYL01. Next base: position 768,881 of record OZ245921.1, on the reverse strand, counting down.
AGGGCAGCTCGGCCAGCATCTCAACGCCCAGCTTCTCCAACCTGTTTGCGCGCGCCTCGGCATTCATCAGGCGAAAGGCAGGCGCGTTGGGGGCGAAGAATTGCCTGGGATGCGGTTCGAAGGTCACGACCCCGAGCGGCGCCCCATCGCGCCGCGCCAGATCGATCACATGTTGGTGCCCCAAATGCACCCCGTCGAAATTCCCGATGGCCGCTGACGCACCGGTCAGGCTGGGGTCCATGAAATGAGGGTCACGTACAATCCGCATAAGGGCGGCTTAGCCAAGCGGGGGCGCAAGGGCAAGCGCCGCGCCAGGGCGCGGTCAAGGTTTTCAACATGTTGGCGTGCGATCAGTTCTTGTAAAAGAAATCAGTCGAACTTGCCCGAGGGGGCCAGCACGACGGCCTCGCCTTTCAAAACCACGGTCTCATCCACGCGGCAATGGGTGGCCAGTGTGACCCGCCGTTTGCGGTGATCGATATCCATCACCTCAACCTCGGCATGGACCAAATCACCGGGACGCACGGGTGCCATGAATTTCAGCGTCTGGCCCAGATAAACCGTGCCATGGCCGGGCAGTTGTTCCCCGATCACCGCTGAAATCAGCCCTGCGGTCAGCATGCCATGGGCGATCCGCCCTTGGAAAATCGTGTCCTGCGCATAGGCATCATCCATATGCACCGGATTATGATCGGTCGAAACCTCGGCGAAAAGCTCGATATCCCGGTCTGTCACGATCTTGCTGAGCGATCGTTTCATCCCGATGTGAAGCTCTTCGATGACGATGGTGCCTTTAGGCATATTGTCGAGCATCTGATTGGCCGTCCTTCACGCTAATTGCGCGCGTCATAGGACAGATCAGGGGGCTGCTGCAATGCAGAAAGTAACAAAATACCAAAAACCGGTCGCTATGTCGCAATTATGTTGCGTGGCCGTTAGCGTAGCATCCCGATGCTAAAGGTCGGTTCCAGTTCGGCATCGGTCAGATATCGCGCTAAGTCAGATGGGTTGGGCTGCCCTTTTGGGCCCGGTGCGGTGCCGGTTTCCTGGCGCGCCAAACCACCGGAAATAAACAAGGTATCAATGTTTTCGCCGATCCCGCCCAGAATGTCGGTGCGGATACCGTCACCAATGGCGAGGATACGATCGTCCGACGCAGGCTTGCCGATCTGTTGCAAGCGGCGCCGCGCCAGATCGTAAATCGGCGGATGCGGTTTGCCGAAATAGAGACTTTCCCCGCCCATCTCGGTGTAAAGCTCGGCCAATGCCCCAGCACACCATTCCCGTGTCTCGCCCCGGTCGACCACGATATCGGGGTTGGCGCAGAGCAGTTTCAGCCCTTTGGTTTTTGCCAGCAGGAATTCCGGTCGCAGCACCGATGGATCGGCATGGGGGTCAAAGGGCCCCGTGCAGACAATGCCCTCGGCCGCGTTCAGTTCCACCTTTTCGATATCGGCAGGGTCGGAGATCAGATCCATCGTTTCGAAAAACGACCGATCATGGGGTTCGCCAATGTGCCAAACCTTTTGACCCACAACGCCCTGAAACATCGCGGCGCGGGCGCTGTCGCCCGAAGTGGCAATGACATCCCAGGCGTCATCCGGCACACCCAGGCGCGCGACCTGTTTGGCGACCGAGGCGCGCGGGCGCGGCGCATTGGTCAAAAGCACCACGGTGCCGCCCTGCGCCTTAAAGGCGTGCAGCGCCGCGACGGCATCGGGGAAGGCGTTCAGCCCATCATGCACGCAGCCCCAAAGGTCACAGAACACAGCATCATAGCGCTCTGAAATCTCGGCTAGGGTTTCGATGATCCGCGTCATGCTGCGCCTCCTTGGTTTGGTGCGGCAGATACGCGTATTCCAACCGGCGAACCAGCCCTTGATTGACCAAAGATAGAAGGCCGGGGGGGCGGCTTAGTCGACCAGGGTTTCCACCGCGTCGAAAAAGCCAAGATCATCGTCAAAGCGGCCCCGGTCCAAAAAGGCCAGGGTTTGTCCGATGACCAAGGGGTTGTTCATCATGAAGGTATGGGTGACGGGCAGAACCAAGTGATCCTGCATCCCGGCCACGCGCGTGCTTTCCACCGCGACCTTGCCATCGTCAGGTCCGGGGATCAGGGCCGAATACACCGGGTTCAGCGACCGGTTGCCCGCGATCACCCCAAGCGGAAAATCGACCTGTGGCAGCGTATTGGGCAGCGCGTCGGCATCAGTGCCCAATTCACGCCCGGCGGGGCCATGCACCCATTCGAATGGCTCAAGCGGGCCGAACACATCCACCAGTTCACTGCCCGAATTTGGTGGGGCCAACATCACCACGCGGCCCAGCCGGACGGGCGGGTGCTCGGCCAACCAGTACCGCACCAAGATGCCGCCCATGGAATGGGTGACAAAATGCACGCGATCCGCGCCGCAGCGCGCCATGGCGGGCAAAAGGGTGGCCGGGGCGAGTTCGGCAATCGCGGCGCGGGTTGACGGGTAGCCCTGGTTGATCACGCGATAGCCTTGATCCTCCAGCGCCTCGGCCATCAGTGCCAGTGAGGTTTCGCTACGCGCCAGCCCGTGCAGCAGGATCACGCATTCCGCCGCCCGCGCGGGGACGGGCAGGATCGTGGCTGCGGCCAGGAGGGCGGAAAGCAAGAACATGCGCATGGCGTGTATCTAAGCGCTTGCCCGTCGTTGCGCGAGGGGCTTGTGACGCAACGTCGGTCGGGGCAGGGTGCGCCCATGCCGCCTGCCGCCCTCAGACCCCGTATCCGACTTGCCGTGCGTGGGATTTTGCTGATCGATGATCGGTTGCTGTTGGTGAATGCCTGGGGCGGCGGGCAAAGCGATCTGTTATGCGCGCCCGGCGGCGGGGTCGAGCCGCATAGCTCACTGCCCGATAACCTGATCCGCGAATTCCATGAGGAAACCGGGCTGACCGTGACGGTGGGCGCGCCCTGCATGGTCAATGAGTTTCACGCGCCCGAGCATGGGTTGCATCAGGTCGATGTGTATTTTCGCGTCAATCATGTGTCAGGCGATCCGCTTGCGCCCTGGACCGATCCCGAAGGGGTTGTAACCGACCGCTATCTGGTCAGCCAGGCCGAGATGGCGGGCCTGCGCTATAAGCCCGACACCTTGCCCGATGTCGCTTGGGGCGATGCGGTGATTTATGACCCGCTGGAACCTTTGCTGCGCTGAGGGGCGGTCAGGCCATAGGCAATCCCGCCAATCACCAGGGCGCCGGCCCCCAGAAGGCGCAGGGTAATACCCTCGGACAGAAGCAAGACACCGCCCAGGGCCGCGATCACGGGCACCGATAGCTGTACCAACCCGGCGGCGGAGGCTTTGAGCCGTGGCAAAACCGTATACCAAAGCGCATAGCCCAGGCCCGAGGTGATCGCCCCTGACGCCACCGCCAGGCCAATGCCGGTTGCGGTCGCATCCGCCAGGGTGCCCACCCCCAGGATCAATAGCGGCAAGGCGCAAAGCGGCACCGCCAATACAAAATTCGCCCCGGTTTCGGCCAAAGGATCGGTCGCGCCACGCCCGACCAGCGAATAAAGCCCCCAGCCAAAGCCTGCGGCCAGCATCGCAAGGGTTGCGCCCGTTGGCAGCGCCACGGGGCCGGATGGCCAGATCAGCCAAGCCAGGCCCAAAAGCGCGATGGCCGTTCCGGCCCAACGCGCGAAAACCGGGCGTTCGCCGCCCAGAATTCCGCCGCCAAACATGGTGATCTGCACAGCGCCAAACAGGATCAGCGCGCCGACGCCCGCGTCGATCTGGATATAGGCCAGCGAAAACCCAATCAGGTAAAGTGCCAGCGAACCCGCCCCCAGAATGCGGTTGCTATGAAACAGCGGCAGGCGGCGCGCTTGCAGCAGCACGAGGAATGCGAGTGTTGCCGCCCCGGCAGCAGCGCGGATCACGGCAAAGCTTAGCGCATCGATCTCTCCCGGTCCGACCGCCAGGCGGTTCAGCACCGAATTGGCCGCAAAGGCCACCATGACCAAGGCTGTCAGAAGAGGCAAACGCATCAGGCCCCCACAAAACGGCTTGCTAAGGCGCCGCTTAGATAGGTCACAGCACCGGCCGCGATCGTGCCTGCAACCGCCTGCGTTTGGGCATCGACAATGGCCAGGTCCGCGCGCTTGCCGGGCCGCAAAACGCCGCGATCCTCAAAGCCAAGTACTTGCGCTGGGCGGCTGGAAACCAGGGCCCAGGCATCGGCCAAATTCATGCCATCCCTCACAAGCCTGAATGCCGCACGGTGCGGCGCGGGATAGTGATAATCTGACACCAGCGCTTGAACCATCCCGTCAGCGATCAAAGCTGCGGCATCTTGATTGCGCTTGTGCGATCCACCGCGCAGCACATTGGGCGCGCCCATAATGATCGGATCACCCGCTTGATGGGCGGCAAGGGCAGCGGCGCGGGTTTCGGGAAACTCGGCAATATCGGCCCCCATGGCGCGAAAGCTGGCGCGGGTTTCGGCACTGGCGTCATCATGGCTGCCCAAGCGTACGTGGCGTTGGGTCAGGGTGGTCGCGAGTTTGGTCAGCGCGGGGCGGATAAGAGGCTGTTGATCATGCAGCTTTTGCAGCAAGGCGCGGTGTGCTTCGGGCGAACGCCCGGCCTTGAGCGCTTGGCCGGTCAGGCGGGGTGGCGATTTGCCCTTGGCCAAAGCGTCATGGGGCACATGATCGTTGAAGACGACGTAAGGGATGTGATGATCTGCGATCATCGCTGCGGCACGGGCGTAATCGTCGATCATATTGACCTCGAGCCGCAATTGCATGTGCAGGTCGGTCAGCGTCTGGGTTTCGGCCAGGGCGTGGGCCAAGCGTTCGGCAAAATCGGGGCCGCGCATCCCACCCTCCCATGAAAAGAACTGGGCTAAAACCGCGGTGGTGATGCCATTGGCCCCCAGTTCCGCGTCGAGCGCCGCCAGCCCCATGCCGATATCCGATTGTGCCCCGCGCCGGGGGGCCAGGTGCCGTTCGAACCCATCACCATGCAGGTCGATGATGCCCGGCAGGATCAGATACCCGCTGAGGTCCACGGATTTTGCGGCCTGATCGCTCAGAATCCCGTTCGCCAACGTCAGCGGAATGTGCTCCAGACCCTTTGGGGTCAAGACCTGCGCCCCGCTCAAGGTGATTGGGGGCAGCCCGTTGGGTTTAGCCGTTGTCATAGGCCGCTCGGATGGCCAGCGCCGGGTCGCTTTCGCCCAGACCCTCTTGGATCGCCACATCTTGCCCGGCTGCGGCCAGGACCAAACTGTCAGAGCCAAGGCCAAACCCTGCAATCACGCGTTGAAACACGTCATTATCCTTGGCGATGCCATTGAGGGTAAATCCGACGGTCGGATCATCGCCCAGGATTTTCGCCATCCGATCCTTGATCATCGGCAGGCCCGCAGGCCCAGCATTCAAGATGCCCAGCGCGTCTGCCAACGGAATACCTGCGCGTTTGGCCAAGGGCAGCATATCGCGCAGCCCTGTGACATAGATCTGCAGCATCGAATTGTTGATGGTTTTCATCACCATGCCCGCACCCAAAGGGCCGACATGGCGGGTGCGCGGCGTGATCTGGGTGAGCACTGGTATGGCGCGGGCGGCGGCCTGATCGGTGCCACCCAGAAAAATGCCGCAAGTGCCCGCCGCGACCATTTCGGGGCCGCCGGAGATTGGGGCGTCAACCACACCGGCCCCCTTATTGGCAAACGCGGTCGCGCGTTCGATCAACAGGGCTGGGACAGCGGTGCTGGTCTCGATGATAAGCTTCCCGGCCAGGTCGAGCTGCAAAAGCTGATCCAACATCTCGGACACGGCGGCGTCGTCATAAAGCGATAGGATCAAGACATCCGAACCGGCCACCAGAGCTGGCAAATCCGCCGCCGGTGCGATCCCATCCACCTGACGGCCCGAACGGGTCCAGCCGCTGACCTCCGACCCTTGTGCCTTCAGCCGTTGTGCCATGGCGCTGCCCATCCGGCCCAGTCCAATGCTGCCGATCCGCTCCATCTTTTGCCGCCCTGTCTCGATCCTAGAACGGGGCGACCCTGCCATGGCGGGAACCGGGAAGGGAAGGGGCCGAGCGCCGAAATGACAAAGGCCCCGCGTGGGGGCCTTTGCGTAATCGTTTTGAGCGTAAACGCTGCCGAATTGGCAGGCGTCTTACATCATGCCGCCCATGCCGCCCATGTCGGGCATTGCCGGGGCGCCAGCGCCTTCTTTGGCGGGCTTGTCGGCAACCATGGCTTCGGTGGTGATCAGCAGACCAGCAACCGAGGCAGCGTCTTCCAGAGCGGTGCGCACCACTTTGGCCGGGTCGATCACACCGAAGGCGAACAGATCGCCGTATTCTTCGGTCTGAGCGTTGAAGCCAAATGCGCTGTCATCGCTTTCACGGATTTTGCCAGCCACGACTGAGCCGTCGACGCCGGAGTTTTCGGCGATCTGGCGCAAGGGTGCTTCCAGGGCGCGGCGCACGATGGCGATACCCGCGTCTTGGTCCGAGTTTGCACCGGTCAGACCTTCAAGCGCTTTGGCGCCTTGAACCAGGGCAACACCGCCACCAACAACAACACCTTCCTGCACAGCAGCACGGGTTGCGTTCAGGGCGTCATCCACACGATCCTTACGCTCTTTCACTTCCACTTCGGTCATGCCACCGACGCGGATCACGGCAACACCGCCAGCCAGTTTGGCCACGCGCTCTTGCAGTTTCTCACGGTCGTAGTCCGAGGTGGTTTCTTCGATCTGCTGGCGGATCTGGGCGACGCGGGCTTCGATCTCGGCTTTTTCGCCGTTGCCGTCGACCACTGTGGTCTCGTCTTTGGTGATCGAAACGCGCTTGGCGGTGCCCAGCATGTCCATGGTCACCGACTCGAGCTTCATGCCCAGGTCTTCCGAGATCACCTGACCGCCGGTTAGGATGGCGATGTCTTGCAGCATGGCCTTACGGCGATCACCAAAGCCCGGGGCTTTGACGGCTGCGATTTTCAGGCCGCCGCGCAGCTTGTTGACCACGAGGGTGGCCAGCGCTTCACCTTCGACATCTTCTGCGATGATCAGAAGCGGTTTGCCCGACTGGATGACGGTTTCCAGCAGCGGAACCATCGGCTGCAGCGAAGACAGTTTCTTCTCGTGCAGCAGGATCAGGCAGTCTTCCAACTCGGCAATCATTTTGTCGGGGTTGGTGACGAAATAGGGGCTCAGGTAACCGCGGTCGAACTGCATGCCTTCGACAACTTCGGTTTCCGTTTCCAGACCCTTGTTTTCTTCGACGGTGATCACGCCGTCATTGCCAACTTTCTGCATCGCATCGGCGATCTGGCGGCCGATTTCAGCTTCGCCATTGGCCGAGATGGTGCCGACCTGGGCAACTTCGTCGCTGTCTTTGACTTCGCGAGCGGCGCCTTTGATGTTCTCGATGACTTGGGCAACCGCCATGTCAACACCGCGCTTAAGGTCCATCGGGTTCATGCCAGCGGCAACCGATTTCAGACCTTCTTTAACGATGGCCTGGGCCAGAACGGTTGCGGTGGTGGTGCCGTCGCCGGCTTCGTCATTGGTGCGAGAGGCAACCTCTTTCACCATCTGGGCGCCCATGTTTTCGAACTTGTCTTCCAGTTCGATTTCTTTGGCGACCGACACACCGTCTTTGGTGATGCGGGGTGCGCCGAAGGATTTTTCGATCACCACGTTGCGGCCTTTCGGGCCCAGGGTGACTTTGACCGCATCGGCGAGAATGTTCACGCCGTTGAGCATGCGGTTGCGGGCATCGGTGTCAAATTTGACGTCCTTAGCAGCCATGATGTGCTCCTAGAATTCTGTTGGGTTTGTGATGAAGGGCGCGTCGCTTAGGAGATGATCCCAAGGATGTCGCTTTCCTTCATGATCAGCAGTTCTTTGCCGTCCAGGGTGATCTCGGTGCCCGACCATTTGCCGAACAGGATCTTGTCACCTGCTTTAACGTCCATGCCGATACGCTCGCCATCATCGTCTTTGGCGCCTGCGCCAACGGCGACAACCAAGCCTTCGGCGGGCTTTTCTTTGGCGCTGTCGGGGATGATCAGGCCACCGGCGGTTTTCTCGTCACTTTCCACGCGCTCAACAAGCACACGGTCATGCAGCGGAGTGAATGCCATTTGTCGAACTCTCCTCGTAAAGGTTCGGTTTTCTCCTCCGTTAGCACTCAGGCTTAGCGAGTGCTAACGGCGCGGAGATAAGGAGGCTCAGTGCCTGCGTCAACCGCTGTTGCCGGATTCCGGCAAGATTTTTCAAACCGCCGCCGGGAACGCCAAGCGCGCGCATAAACCCCAGCGAAATGGCACTAAACTTTTGGCCTAAGCCTATGCCCGCCCTTCCAAAGTCCAATTCAGAAATCGGCTTCCTCCGATCACCTGCTGTCAGGCCACGGCAAAGTGGCACCCAAGACGAAACCTAAGACTGACACAGAAAGACCTAGGAGATACCAATGACTGATTTTGGCAAAGCAACCCTGTTGGGCGCTCTTTTGATCCCCGGCGTGGCCGCCGCCCAAATCTCGGCTGGCGATGTCGCTGGCACGACCGAGGCCGATATCGTGGCGTTTTTGACTGCGCAGGGCTATGACGTGGTCGAGACCGAGCTTGAAGGCGACGAATTCGAAGCCGAAGCCACGCTCGACGGCGTTCTGATGGAGATTGAGGTGTCTTTGACCTCTGGCCTCATCACCGAGGTCGAGATGGAAGACGACGAAGACGACTACGATGACGAAGATGAAGACGAGAATGATGACGAGGATGATGAGGACGGCGAAGACGATGATGATGCTTAAGGCATCGCTCTAGCCTCGTTTCTTTTTCTCGCCCGGGCGTTTGATGCGCCCGGGCCTTTGTGATGACTGGAGGGGACCCATGACATCGCGCAGCACCGTACTTTGGGCCTTGTTCGCGCTTCAGGCGATCTGTTGCAGCTATTTCCTGATCGATATTGTGTTCGATCTGGTCAACCCCGCCGCCGTTGATCCGACGACCGGTTGGGCGGCTTTTGCTGATAGCGATCTTGTCGAGGGGGCGGTGACCATTGCGCTCTTCTTGGGGCTGGCGTTCAGCGGGTCCGAACTGCTCAAACTGATGCGTCATCAGGCGCATATGGATGATCAGTTGAAAATCGCCTCGGGCGCGTTTTCGGAGCTTTTGGAAACCCGGTTCCATCAATGGAGCCTGACCGACGCCGAACGTGATGTGGCGATCCTGGCGATCAAGGGCTTTGCCATCGCGGATATGGCCGACATTCGAAACACCAAGCAGGGCACGATCAAAGCGCAATGCGCCTCGGTTTATCGCAAGGCGGGTGTGTCAGGGCGGCTGGAATTGCTGAGCCTGTTTTTGGAAGACCTAATGGCTGAGGATCTGATCCCAGCACCGGTCACGGCCTAAGATTTTTTTGGAGAAATATGGATGCGCTTGTTTGGCCTTTTGGTGCTTGTGGGCACCTCGCTCTTCCCGGCTGTGTTGTTTTTTTCGCTGCCCAACGTGACGGATCAGGTTGCGCTGTTCAGCCAGTATCTGGGCACGGTTGCCTTGATCCTGATGGCCTGGGCGCAGGTCTGGGCCACCCGCCTGCCGGGGGTGGAGGCTGTGTTTGGCGGGCTCGACCGCGTGTACGTGTTGCACAAATGGGCCGGGATTGTCGCGATGGTGACAATCCTTTTACACGACACCATTGATGCCGACATCGAAGGGACTGGGCGCAACTCGGCCCTTGGCGAGATCGGCGAAACCTTGGGCGAGCTTAGCCTTTACGGCCTGCTGATCCTGGTTGTGATCTCGGTGGCGACTTTCATCCCCTATCACCTATGGAAATGGACCCACAAAGCGATGGGCGCGTTTTTTGTCGCCGGTGCGTTGCATTTCCTATGGATTGAACGCCCGTTCGATCTCGCCGAGCCCCTGGGGCTTTATACCGGTATTTTCTGTCTGGCCGGGCTCTTGGCCTATATCTACACGCTTTTGCCTGCGCGGCTTTTGCGCAGCCATCGCTATGAGGTGGTAGAGCTGCGTCAAACCGGTGGCGCCACGGCCATTCGCATGACCCCCAAGGGCCAGGGTGGGTTGAAGGCCCGACCCGGCCAATTCGCGGTTCTATCCTTCGACGCGCCCGGTCTGTCCGAGCCGCATCCCTATACGCTCAGCGCGCCGGTCGGGCCCGACGGCACCGTCGAGGTAACGGTCAAAGCCTTGGGCGATTACACCGCGCGGCTGGGTCGTGATTTGACAACCGGCGCGTCGGCGCGGATCGAAGGGCCGTTTGGCCATTTCACCCGCCGAAACGGTGCCCGGCCCGAGGTTTGGGTGGCCGGTGGCATTGGGATCACTCCGTTTCTGGCCTGGGCCGAGGCGCTCGGCCCCGAACAGACCGGGCCTGTCCATCTGATCTGGGCCGTGCGCAGCCGGGCTGAAGCCCCGCATCTGGAGCGGGTTGAGGCCTTGGCGGCAAAGCATCCGCAAATCACCCTGAACCTGGTCTTGTCCTCGGACGGGCAGCGGGTGAATGCGGGCATGATCGCGGAGTGGGTCGCGGATATCGCTGCGGCCAAGGTCGCATTTTGTGGGCCCGCGCCGCTGCGCCGCGATTTGCAAGCGGGTCTGGCGGCCTATGGCGTCACGCCGCGCAACTTCCATTATGAAGAGTTCGAGTTCCGCACTGGGATCGGCCTGAAACGGCTTGCCGCGCTGATCGCGGCGCGGATGCGTGGCAAGGCGCTGTCGATGCCTGGGCGCAAAACGTCGGACGCCTGATTGGGATGCCTTGCCCCGCCTTCCAGCGGGGCAAGGCCTTTGATGCTATCGCCCGCCGGTGCGACCGGGCAGGCGGGGTGGGCGGCCATCGCCAAAGGTCTGGCGGCGCGGACGGAGGTCGTGACCCGGCGCGGCTTGGCGTGGATCGGGTTTGCGCGGTGCCGCGCCAGCGGATTTTGCTTTGGCCGCAGCGCGACGATCCCGCGCGCGGCGGGGTTTCGATGATTTCGGCATGGTGTGCCTCATATGTCTAAGAAATGCGGGCCCGTCCGTCAGACAGGCATCAAGGCGACCCCTGGCGGGGCGTTAGACAGACTGGATCATGGTCAGGGCACTCCTGAAGAAAGACGTCCCTTTTGGTGTGGGACAGGCCAAACGCGCGGATCAGATGCGGGTGGTCATTGGCTGGGCGCTCCTCTTCAGAGAGGTCTTGAATAACCAAAAATCCGCGCGCGGTCAAAGCCCGCGACGCCCTGGCCCGTGACATCGCAAAACCCCAAGGATAGAAGGGCGCCAAATTGGCATTTTCCCATGAGAGACAGACATGACCACGCTCGTATTCGGCCATAAATCCCCCGACACAGATAGCACCGGCTCGCCCATTATCTGGGCCTGGTATTTGAACGAGGTGAAAGGCGTGGCCGCCGAGCCCGTTTTGCTGGGCGAGCCCAATACCGAAGCGGCGTTTGTCTTGGAAAAATGGGATCTGCCCAAACCCCGGATCATCGATGGGGTCGAAGCCGGTCAGGCTGTCGTGATCGTCGATACCAACAACCCTGCTGAGCTGCCCGAGGCGATCAATGAGGCTGATATCCAAGGCATCATCGACCATCACAAGCTGGTCGGTGGGTTAGAAACCAAAGGTCCGATCGACATCCGCATCGAGCCTGTGGCCTGCACCGCAACGATCATGTGGAAGATGATCGGCGCCGATATGGCCCAGGCCCCAGCCTCGGTCAAAGGGGCGATGTTGTCCTGCATCCTGTCGGACACGCTGGAATTCCGCTCCCCTACCACAACCGAGGAAGACACCGCCGTCGCCCAAGCGCTGGCCGAAGAACTGGGAGTGGATCTGGGTGCTTACGCGGCTGAGATGTTCGAGGCGAAATCGGATGTCTCGGCGTTTTCGGATGCGGATCTGCTGCGCATGGATTCCAAGGAATATGCGGTTGAGGGCACCAAGTTCCGGGTGTCGGTTCTGGAAACCACCGCGCCGAAGCTGGTGTTGGATCGCAAAGCGAGCCTGATGGAAAGCATGGTGGGTGTCGCGTCTGAGGATGGCGTAGACCAGGTGCTGCTTTTTGTGGTCGATATTCTGAACGAAGAAGCGACGCTATTGGTGCCCAATGATCTGGTCAAAGGACTGGCGGAAAAGAGCTTTTCCACAGTGGTGGGGGAGGCTGATACGGTTGTGCTGCCCGGTGTGATGAGCCGCAAGAAGCAGATTATCCCGAACCTGACGCTTTGATTTTGCCGGGTTTCGCGGCCTTTCGGCCGCGACCCGCAGGGGGGCGCCGCCCCCCGGAACCCCCCGCCATATTTATGGGATAAAGATGGGGGATTAGACGATTTTATTGGTGATCCGGTTGATATGGCCCATTTTGCGGCCGGTTCGGGTTTCGGATTTTCCGTAAAGATGGATTTGAACGCCGGTTTCGCCCGCCAGGGTGGCGGCGCGGCCGACATCTTCGCCGATCAGGTTTTCCATGATGACATCGGCGTGGCGACCGCCATCACCCAAGGGCCAGCCCGCGATGGCGCGGATATGCTGTTCGAACTGATCGACGGCGCAGCCGGCCTGGGTCCAATGGCCGGAATTATGTACGCGCGGGGCGATTTCGTTGACGACGAGGCCTTGGCGGGTGACGAAAAGTTCGACCCCCAACACACCGACATAATCCAGCGCGTTTAGGATGCGGGAGGCCATCAGCACCGCATCGGTGCGCAGCGAGGTGGGAACCTGGGCTGGGATGGTGGTGGTCGCAAGGATGCCATCCTTGTGGAGGTTTTCGCCGGGGTCGTAAGCGGCAACCGAGCCATCGAGGTCACGGGCGGCGATGACGCTGATTTCGCGGCTGAAGGGCACGAAGCCTTCTGCAATCGCGGGGGCGCCTTGGAGGCTGGCGAGCGCGGCTTCGGCTTGTGATGGCTCCATCACCCGCGCCTGGCCTTTGCCATCATAGCCGAAGCGGCGGGTTTTCAGGATCGCTGGGGTGCCGGTTTGAGCCAGCGCCGCTGTTAAGTCTGCTTGGTCATCGATGGCCGCGAAGGGCGCGGTGGTGAGGCCGAGATCGGTGAGAAAGGTCTTTTCGGTGAGCCGGTCCTGGCTGACCTCCAGCGCTTTGCGGTTGGGATAAAGCGGGGTGTTGGCTGCGAGGATATCGAGCGCGGGGGCTGGGATATTCTCGAACTCGAAGGTGATGACATCGCAAGCGGCCGCGAATTGGGTGAGCGCGTCTGCGTCGTCATACCCCGCCTGCGTCCAGTCATGGGCGACATCCGCCGCCGGGGCGGCGCCGGGTTCAAAGATATGCGTTTTGTAGCCAAGCCGGGCGGCGGCCATGGCGAGCATCCGACCAAGCTGTCCGCCGCCCAGAATGCCGATGGTGCTGCCAGCGGGAAGGGGATCAGCCATCGCTGGGTGCCTCGGGGATGGAGGTCGACAGCGCGGCGCGCCAGGCATCAAGGCGTTCGGCCAAAGCAGGGTCGGCTGTGGCCAGGATGCCCGCCGCCATCAATCCGGCATTGGCCGCACCTGCCGATCCGATGGCCATGGTGGCGACCGGATAGCCTTTGGGCATTTGCACGATGGAATAGAGGCTGTCGACGCCCGAAAGCGCCTTGGTTTGAACCGGCACGCCCACCACGGGGATCCGCGTTTTCGAGGCCATCATGCCGGGCAGATGCGCTGCGCCGCCCGCGCCTGCGATGATCACCTTTAACCCGCGATCAGCGGCGGTTTTGCCATAGTCCCAAAGACGGTCGGGGGTTCGATGCGCAGAAACGATACGCGTTTCATAGCCCACGCCAAGCTCATCCAGCAGCGTCGCGGCCTCTTTCATTGTTGGCCAGTCCGATTGACTGCCCATGATAATCCCAACCTGGACCGGTTCCACCGCCATCTTTCGCCCCTTCGGATAGACTTTCGTAGCTTATAAGCCACGCGATCCTAGGTGCAATCGCGCAAGGCCCCGCGCAGAGGCGTGGTGCGCGCATCGGACGCGCAGCTTTGTCGGCCAAAGCATCGCGGTGAGGGTTGCGGTTTTGGCCATTCAGCGCCCGGGCAATGGTTCAGGCGATAATATCCGGCGTCAGTTCATCCTCGATCCGGGTGATCTGATCTTTCAGGCCAAGCTTTTGCTTTTTCAGCCGCCGAAGCGTGAGTTGATCTGGGTTCACGGCCTCTTGCAAGGCGTCGATGGCCGCGTCGAGGTCGCGGTGTTCGCGGCGTAAAACCCCAAGCTTGACGCGCAGCACATCCTCGTGGGTCATCTCTGTGGGTGCGCTCATCGCCTCAGTTCTCGTCGCCAGGGGTTGTCGCATTTGCCCAAAAGGCTGTTCAAGATACCGCGATTGTGCGGGGCCGCCAAGCCTTGCCGCACTTGCACAGGTGGCCTGCGCCCCCCATATTTGGTGTGCGCCGGGTCGCCGCAATGGGGCCCGGGTGCCGCAGATCGCTTTACGCCAAAGGATGTGCCTGATGACGAAATTGACCCTTGGGTCGCACCCGTTCCTGCTGGGCTTTGATCAACTTGAACGTTTGGTCGAACGCACGGCCAAATCCGGCAATGACGGGTACCCGCCGTATAATATCGAACAGCGTGGCGAAAACGCCTATCGCATTACCTTGGCCGTGGCCGGTTTTGCGGAAGACGATCTGTCGATCACCGTGGAAGACCGGCAATTGGTCATTCGCGGGCGTCAGGGCGACGACACCGATGGCCGTATCTTCCTGCACCGTGGCATTGCCGCGCGGCAGTTCCAGCGCAGCTTTGTGCTGGCCGATGGGGTCGAGGTTGCGGGCGCTGCGATGGAGCATGGGCTGCTGCATGTCGATCTGACCCGCGCGGTGCCCGACAGCGTTGTGAAAACAATCAATATTTCGAGCGGAGGCAAATGACATGACCCATGAAAACTCAAAGGCAGACAGTCAAAGCCAGCCCATCGTTTACATCCGCCCGGTCGCGGTCGCTGACCTGCCCGAAGATCTGCGCGAACAGGCCGAGGGGTTGGAGACGCTTTACGCCATCGGCAATGAAGAGGGGCAGCAGCTGGCCCTGGTCAAGGATCGCAAGCTGGCCTTTGTGGTCGCGCGGCAAAACGATATGTCGCCTGTCAGCGTGCACTGACATTGCCAATATGACCGATGTGGGAAGGGCGCCTTTGGGGGCGCCCTTTTTCGTGCTTAGTCGCCGGTTGAGCGGGCCGGTTTGCCATCGCGGATCGCGGTCATGCTGGCGCGGGTTTCCGCCTCCCACTCGCCGCGCATTTCGAGCACGCGGGCCACGTATTCTTCGTTTTCCTCCGGGGCGACGCCAACCTTGTGCACATCGGCAATGGCAAGCATGGCTTGACGGTCGTGGACGTTAAAGGCCTCGATCATTTCATTTGCTGTTTCACGATCGATGCCCATCGCCTCGAACACCGATCGGCTCATGCGCATGGTGCTGTCATAGGTTTCGCGGATGATATCACGGCAGCCATGGAACCACAGATCATAGACGTGATCGCGATCAAGCGCGCGGGCAACGACGTGCAGGTTTGGGAAGGTTTTGGTGGCGTATTTCACGATGGTGTCGATACCGTCGCGGTCATCAATGGCAACCACGAGTATCTTGGCCTCGGCAATGCCTGCTGCGTGCAGTAGGTCGGGGCGGGTCGCGTCGCCATAATAATGCTTGGTGCCGAAGCGTTCCATAATCGCCAGGCGGCGCGAGCTATAGTCGATCACCGTTGTCTCATGTCCCGCCGCGCGCATAACGCGGTCGATCAACCCGCCAATCCGGCCTGCCCCGGCGATGATAATCTTCGCGTCACCGGGCATATCGTCGGCCTCACGCTCTTCCCCGGTGGCATATCGCGGCGCGATGACCCGATCATAAAGGATGAACAGGCCGGGGGTCAGCAGCATCGACATGGCCACAACCAACAGCAGCAAATCGGCCAGACCCTGCGGCAAGACCGAGTTGGCGACTGTGAAGGACAGCAACACAAAGCCAAATTCGCCCGCTTGTGCCAAGGCCAGTGCGGCCAGCCATTTATCCGCGCCGCGCAGTTTGAAGATGAAGCCCAGGATCAACATCACTGCGATCTTGGCCGCGAGCAGCGCGAGCGTCAGGCCAATCACCTGCAGCGCGTTTTCGCCAAGAAGCTCAAAATCGATGCTGGCACCGACGGTCATGAAAAACAGGCCCAGAAGCAGGCCACGGAACGGGTCGATGTCCGATTCCAATTCGTGCCGATAGGGCGAATTGGCCAGAACAACCCCCGCCAAAAACGTGCCAAGCGCTGGTGACAGACCAACAAGCGACATCAAAAGCGCGATGCCAACCACCAGCATTAGCGCGGTGAAGGTGAACAACTCGCGCAGGTTGGCCGCCCCGATATAGCGAAACAGCGGCCCTGACAGATAACTCCCGCCACCAACCACCGCGGCAATCGCAGCGATGTTGACCAGGGCGGTTTGCCATCCTGTCAGCCCCTCGACCAAGCTGAAGCCGGTGCCATGGTCGCCACCATGGTCCTCGCCGCCGTGGCCATCCGCAGCCCCATGGGCGTCTGCATGCGCGCCGTGATCGGCCACCACCTGACCCATCTCGGCGAGTTCTGGCAAGGCCAGGATCGGCAGCAGGGCCAGCATCGGAATAACGGCAATGTCCTGGCTTAACAGCACCGAGAACGACGCCTGGCCGCCATCGGATTTCAGCAGGCCCTTTTCGCCCAAGGATTGCAGCACAATCGCCGTGGAAGAGAGCGAAAAGACCAGCCCGATGGCCAGTGAAATGGTCCAAGGCTGCCCGAACAGCATCGCAACCGCCATCACCGCCAAGGTGGTCAGCGCCACTTGTCCGCCGCCAAGCCCCACCAATTGCCCACGCATTTCCCACAGTGATTTTGGTTGCAGCTCCAGACCCACCAGAAACAGCATCATCACCACGCCAAACTCGGCGAAATGCTGGATTGCGATAACGTCCACATTCAGCAGCGCCAAAAGCGGGCTGATCGCAATGCCCGCGATCAGGTAGCCCAAGACCGAGCCAAGGCTGAACCGCGTCGCGATGGGCACCGCAATGACGCCTGCGATAAGGAAGATAAATGCGAGGAGGAGGAAATCAGTCATGGGCACGGACCTTTATGCGTCGGTCCTACCAGACCCTCGCGCCGCGTTCAGGTCAACCTAAGGCGCGGCCTGATCGCTTAGTTGCCCACATTATCCCGCCAGCGGTTCACAATCGGATAGCGCCGGTCTAGCCAAAACGCCCGTTCCGTCAGCCGTGCGCCGGGGGCGGATTGGAAACGCTTGTATTCGCTGATGTAAATCAGGTGTTCGACCTTTTTCACTGTCTCGCGGTCATAGCCGGCAGCCACGACATCAGCGACCGAGGCCTCCTTGTCGATCAGCATTTCCAGGATCACATCCAGCACCTCATAAGGGGGCAGGCTGTCTTCGTCCTTTTGATCCTCGCGCAGTTCAGCGGTTGGGGGCTTGTCGATCACGCGGGGGGGGATGACCTCGCCCGCTGGGCCTTTCATCCAGTCGAAATGGTTCTGATTGCGCCAGCGGCAGGTCTCGAACACGCGGGTTTTGTACAGATCTTTGATCGGGTTATAGCCGCCCGCCATATCGCCGTAGATCGTGGCATAACCCACCGCGACCTCGGATTTATTGCCGGTGGTCAGCAGCATTTCCCCATGTTTGTTCGAAATGCCCATCAACATCACACCGCGCAGGCGGGATTGGATGTTTTCTTCGGCAATGCCGGGGGGCAGACCGTCAAAAACCGGGCCCAGCGCCTCGGTCACCGCCGCATGTGCCCCGCCGATAGCCACCGTATCCAATCGCGTTCCAAGGCGCTTGGCCACATCGGCCGCATCCTCCAGCGAGGTGTCCGAGGTATAGCGCGACGGCAGCATCACACAGCGCACATTTTCCGGCCCCAGCGCGTCAGCGGCAATGGTGGCTACAATCGCGCTGTCGATCCCGCCGGAAAGCCCCAAGACGACCTTCGAAAACCCGGTCTTGCCCATATAATCGCGCAAGGATTCGACCATGACGCGGTAATCGGCCTCCCACGTGTCGGGCATCATCGCTTTGTCGCCATCCAGCGCGCGCCAGCCTTCGTCGGTGTGTTCGAAATCAACGTGGAACAGCCCAGCTTCAAAGGCGGGCATCTGATGTGTCAGCACGCCGCCCGGGTTCAACACAAAGCTCGCGCCATCGAACATCTGATCATCCTGCCCGCCCAAGAGGTTCAGATAGACCAGCGGCAGCCCGGTTTCTGTCACGCGGGCGACGGTCACCGATTGGCGGATATCCATCTTGCCCCGGTGATAGGGCGACCCGTTCGGCACCAGCAGAATCTCGGCCCCGGTTTCTGCCAGAGTTTCACAAACATCCTCGAACCAAGCATCTTCGCAAATGGGGATGCCGATCCGCGCCGGGCCGACCCGTACCGGCCCCGCAGGATCGCCGGAATGATAATAGCGGACCTCATCAAACACCGCATAATTGGGCAGGTGATGCTTCAGCACCTGGGCCTGAACCTCACCACCGGACAGGATGAAATAGCCGTTAAAGGGTTTGCTGGCCCCCGGCAGCGGCCCGCCAATGCCAATTGCGGGCCCATCAGCACAATCTTCGGCCAGTTTCTGCAAAACCCGCTGCACATCGGCGGCAAAGGCGGGCTTTTTCACCAAATCCTGCAATTGATACCCGGTCAGAAACATCTCGGGGAACGCCAACAGATCAGTGCCATCGGCCTTAGCTCTCTCCCAGGCGGCGCGCACCTGATCGGCATTGCCCTCCAAATCCCCCACGGTCGGGTTCAGTTGTGCAAGCGTGATGCGAAAACGGTCAGCCATGGGCGATGTCCTTTGGCGCGGCAGATGCTCTCCAGGCCGCAGGTGTAGCAGATTGCCGGGCGGGGCCAAGCCACCGGAAAGGCGTTGCGCGGGCAAACATGCTCTTCTAGCTTAACGGGCAGGAAACACACTTGCTCCGAGCTGGGGGGTCAAACCGTGCGAAATCTGAGGTGGGGTGCCGCATTCATTGCGATCATGGCGGCGCAGGCGGCCATGGCGCAGGACACAACCCGCGTCGATATCCAGCAATACGACAATGGCGGGATCTACGAAGGTGAGTTCCGCAATGGCGTTCAGCATGGCACCGGCACCTACCGCTTGCCCAATGGGTATGAGTACACGGGCGAATGGGTCGATGGGGAGATTCGCGGCCAAGGCCGGGCCGTGTTCCCCGATGGATCGATCTACGAAGGCATTTTTGCCGCCGGGCGCCCCGAGGGGCAGGGCCAGATCACCTTTGCCGACGGCTCCACCTATGAGGGCGATTGGGCTGAGGGCCGTATCCATGGCGTCGGCCTGGCGGTCTATTCCAATGGCGTGACCTATCAGGGAGAGTTCCAAAACGCCTTGCATCACGGCCAGGGTGAGATGACGGGCCCCAATGGCTATCGCTACGAAGGCCAATGGCAAAACGGCCTGAAAGACGGCCAGGGCACGATCACCTATCCCGATGGCGCGGTCTATACCGGCAGCTTTGTCAGCGGTCAGCGCGAAGGTCAGGGCCGATTGGAAATGTCCGATGGCGTGATCTATGAAGGCGCCTGGTCCGCCGGTCAGATCAATGGCGAAGGCGTGCTGAGCCAGCCGAATGGTGATGTCTATGAAGGCACATTGGTCAATGGCCAACGCCAGGGCGATGGCACCGTGCGCTATGCCAATGGCGATATCTATCGCGGTCAGTTCAACGATGACCGCCGCGAAGGGCAGGGAAGCTTCACCGGGGCTGATGGCTATACCTATGTCGGCGAATGGCGCGCCGGCCGCATCGCGGGTCAGGGCGAGGTCACCTATCCCGATGGGTCGGTCTATGTCGGCCTCTTTGCTGATGATCTGGCCAATGGCCAAGGCACCATCACCTATCCCGATGGCTCCTCCTACCAAGGCGAATGGGTCGAAGGGGTGATCCAAGGCACCGGCATTGCCAGCTATGCCAATGGGCTGACCTATGAAGGTCAGTTCCTCAACGCCCGCCAACACGGTCAAGGCGTGATGAGCCACCCCGACGGCTACCGTTACGAAGGCCAATGGGAAGACGGGCTGCGCCATGGCCAGGGTATTGCCACCTATGCCGATGGCACGGTCTATGACGGCACGTTCGAGGCTGGCCAGCGCGAGGGCCAGGGTCGGCTCAACATGACCGATGGGTTTGGCTATGTCGGCGAATGGGCGGATGGCGAGATCAACGGCTTCGGCATCGCCACCTACTCGAATGGTGATGTCTACGAAGGCCGCTTCGTCAATGGCCGCCGCCAGGGCGAAGGCACCATGCGCTACGCCAGTGGTGAGGTTGTGCGCGGCGATTGGGAAAACGGCGTGCTCACCTCGGGTGGCCTGACCGACGCCCCCGAACCCGCGGCCGACCCCGATACCAGCGAAGTCGCCCCAGGCGCAGCCACGGAATAGCCCGCCTCCTTCATCTGGCCCAAAATACCCCCGGGGTCAGGGGCTGGCCCCGATGCAGGTGCGATGGCCCCGAAACCGGGGCCTGAGCACATGAATGTGCCCGGGCGCCGCCTCAAGGCGGCGCCAAGCTTGGCCAATTAGGCCGCGATCAGCCCCATGCTTTCCAGCTTCAGCAGCACCTGCTGGGCGCAGTAATCGACATCCATGCCTTCGGTGTCCACGACCAGCTCGGCTGCGGTTGGAGCCTCGTAAGGGTCGGAAATCCCCGTGAATTCCTTGATCTTGCCTTCGCGTGCCAGCTTATAAAGCCCCTTGCGGTCGCGGCGTTCGCATTCTTCCAGGCTGGTCGCCACATGCACCTCCACAAAGGCACCGTAATCCTCGATCATTTCCCGCACGGCGCGGCGGGTCGCGGTGTAAGGCGCGATCGGCGCACAGATGGCGATACCGCCATTCTTGGTGATCTCCGAGGCGACATAGCCGATCCGGCGAATGTTGATATCGCGGTGCTCTTTCGAAAAGCCCAGCTCCGATGACAGGTGCTTCCGCACCACATCGCCGTCCAGCAGCGTGGTGGGTCGCCCGCCCATTTCCATCAGCTTGACCATGATCGCGTTGGCGATGGTCGATTTTCCCGACCCCGAAAGCCCGGTGAAGAACACCGTGAACCCCTGTTGCGAACGCGGTGGCGAGGTGCGGCGCAACTCCTTCACGACCTCGGGAAAGCTGAACCATTCGGGAATTTCCAAACCTTCGCGTAGACGGCGGCGCAACTCGGTGCCCGAGATGTTCAGGATCGTGACCTCATCCTTATCGGCGATCTCATCAGCGGGTTCGTATTGGGCGCGTTCCTGCACATAGACCATGTGTTTGAAATCGACCATTTCGATGCCGATTTCCTCCTGATGCTCGCGGAACAGATCCTGCGCATCATATGGGCCGTAGAAATCTTCTCCGGCGCTGTTCTTGCCGGGGCCCGCATGGTCGCGCCCAACGATCATATGGGTGCAGCCATGGTTGCGGCGGATGATGCCGTGCCAGACAGCCTCGCGCGGGCCAGCCATGCGCATGGCCAGGTTTAACAGGCTCATCGTTGTGGTGGCCGACGGGTATTTGTCCAGCACCGCCTCGTAACAACGCACACGGGTGAAATGGTCGACATCGCCCGGTTTGGTCATGCCTACAACCGGATGGATCAAAAGGTTGGCTTGCGCCTCTTTCGCGGCGCGGAAGGTCAGTTCCTGATGCGCGCGGTGCAGCGGGTTGCGGGTTTGGAAGGCCACGATGCGCCGCCAACCCAGCTTACGGAAATAGGCGCGCATCTCATTGGGCGTGTCGCGGCGGGCGCGGAAATCGTAATGCACGGGCTGTTGGATGCCGGTGATTGCGCCGCCCAGGTAAACCGGCCCTGCGACATGGTGCAGATAGTTCACCGCTGGATGCGCGATGTCATCCGCGCCATAGACCATCTCAGCCTCGCGCGCTTTGTTTGGCACGTATTTGTCGCTGATCGACAGGATCGCCAAGATCACCCCTTCGGCATCCCGCAGGGCGATGTCCTGGCCGGGCTCGACGCTGGCGGCAAATTCTTCCGACACATCCAGGGTGATCGGCATCGGCCACAATGTGCCATCGGCCAGGCGCATGGTTTCGACCACGCTTTCGTAATCGGCCTGTTCCAAAAACCCTTTCAACGGGTTGAACCCGCCATTCATCAACAGTTCCAAATCGCAGATTTGGCGCTGCGTCATGTCCCAAGAGGGCAGGTCTGCGGCTTCGTTTTTCAGCTTTTGCGCACTGTCATACGACACATAAAGCTCGGGGATGGGGGTCAGGTTCGATTGCATGGCGGTGGTCCTGGGTTTGGAAGCGACAAGGCCGCTCGCCGAGCCGGTCAATTCGGCGTGGAGAGCGTCATATTCAGCAAGTTTGCGGGCCAGAAAGCGGTCGGTCAGACGATGCTTTTCGGCGGCCCCTCGGGGCGTGAGGGCGTATGAAAACCGCTGCCTGCGGTCGGGGCCTTCACGGTTTGAGATGGTGATCAGCCCCGCTTCGGTCAGATTTCGCAGCTGCGCATTGAGCCGCCCAAGGCTAACCCCCAGCGCCTCCGCCGTCGCGCGTTGCGACGCGCCCGGGGCCTCGTCGAGTTGGCGCAGAAGACGAAACAGCAGATCGTCATCGGGGGAGGGGGCGTTTGTGTTCATGCGTGAACACATGACATAGGCGGGGCGATTTTCCTAGGGGTGTGTTCATCGATGAACAGACTGTTGCCGTTTCGCATCCAGTCGACGGCCAATGGGCAACAAACCCACCGGCTGAACGCTGGGTTACGCAGCAAAAACGTTCGAATTATGGCGCGGGACTACTCCGCCGCGTCGACTGGCGCGGCATAGGCGCCGGCCTCGGTCGTTTCTTCGCCTTCCATCTCGGCGATGAACTTTTCCGCGTCCAGCGCGGCCATGCAGCCCATCCCGGCACTGGTCACCGCCTGGCGATAGATATGATCGGTCAAATCGCCCGCCGCGAAGACACCAGGGATCGAGGTGCGGGTGCTGCCTGCCTCGACCTTCACATAGCCGCCATTGTGCAGGTCCAACTGATCTTTCACCAATTCGGTCGCGGGCGCATGGCCGATGGCGACAAAGAAGCCTTTGCAGGGCACCTCGGTTATCGCGCCGGTTTCCACATGTTTGGCGCGCACGCCCTCCACGCCGCGCGGCTCATCGGCACCAATCACCTCTTCCACGGTGTGATCCCACAGAACCTCGACCTTGGGGTTTTTGAACAAACGATCCTGCATGATCTTTTCTGCCCGCAAACTGTCGCGGCGATGGATCAGCGTGACCTTGGAGGCGAAGTTGGTCAGAAACAGCGCCTCCTCCACGGCGGTGTTGCCGCCGCCGACAACAACAATCTCCTGCCCGCGATAGAAGAACCCGTCACAGGTGGCACAGGCCGAGACACCGAAACCTTTGAAGTGCTCTTCCGAGGGCAGGCCCAACCATTTCGCCTGCGCGCCCGTCGCCAGGATCACCGCGTCGGCGGTATAGGTCGTGCCGCTATCACCCTTGGCGGTGAAGGGCCGGGCCGAAAGGTCCAGGTCCATGATGTGATCGCTGATCACCTCGGTCCCCATTTCCTTGGCATGGGCTTCCATGCGCACCATCAAATCGGGGCCCATGACGCTGGCATCCCCCGGCCAGTTTTCAACATCCGTGGTGATGGTCAATTGCCCGCCCGGCTGGATGCCCTGCACCAGAATCGGGTTCAGCATCGCGCGGCTGGCATAAACGCCAGCGGTATAGCCAGCGGGGCCGGAGCCGATGATCAAAACGCGGGTGTGGCGGGTATCGGACATTTGGGGCAGCCTTTGTAAGGACGGGCACGAGCAGTGTGGTTCTGCCGATATAGAACGGGCCGCGCCGTGATTAAAGCCCATCGCAGTTGCTGAACACAGACCTGTGCTGCGACCCAAGCGAGCCTTGCAATGCCCGGCTTTCTCTTCCATATGTTGCGCAGCGGCGAAATAATGTTGCGCGGATGGCCCAGGATGGGGTCATTTCGCAAATCCGCTTGAGGGAGCCAGACCATATGCCAACCACCAAACTCGACCCGATCGACCGGAATATTCTGGCCGAACTGCAAGAGGATGGTCGCATGACCAATGTGGAACTGGCTAAACGCGTTGGCATTTCGGCCCCGCCCTGCCTGCGCCGCGTGCGTACCTTGGAGGAAACCGGTTATATCCGTGGCTACCACGCAGATATCGACCCGCGCATGTTGGGGTTCGAGGTGCAGGTTTTCGCCATGGTTGGCCTGCACAGCCAGGCCGAGGCGGATTTGGTCGCCTTTGAGGATCGCTGCCGTGCTTGGCCGTTGGTCCGTGAATGCCACATGCTGAACGGTGAGATCGACTTCATCCTGAAATGCGTGGCACCCGATCTGTCCAGCTTCCAAAGCTTTCTGACCGGAGAACTGACCTCGGCCGATAACGTGGCCAGCGTGCGCACATCGCTGGTGATCCGTGGGGCCAAAGACACCCCCGGCGTGCCCTTTGATGTGATGGAGGATCGGCTGAGCCGCTCGGCCTAAGCCCATGCTGCCGCCCAAAACCTCGGAAATCCCGCAGCTTTATGCTCGTGCCATGGCTTTGCAAAAGGCCGGGCAGGGGGCCGAGGCATTGGCCATCTATCAGCGCATCCTGCTGGCCCGGCCCAATACGCCCGAGGTCTTGTTTCAGATCGGTCGTATACAGGCCGCCGGCGGGAAAACCGACAAGGCCGAAACCGCTTTGCGCAAGGCATTGGCGCTAAAACCCAAAGAGGCGGTCATCTGGCAAGCTTTGGCCGGCGTGTTGTCCGGCGGGGCGGCCAAAAAACTGGCGCGAGAGGCCGCGCGTGCAGGCATCGTTCTGGGCAGCGAAGCCGATGTAGAACCGATCCTGCGGCAGATCGCCAAAGCACCCGCCAAGGCCGAGGTGCAGGCCCTGGTCATGGTCAAATCCGCGCCCGAGGCGTTTTGGCCCGCTTACGCCCTCGGTCGCGCACGGGCGGCTCAGTCCAATTGGGCCGGGGCTTTGGGCCCGCTCGACATGGCGCATCAACGCGACCCGAGCCATGCTGAAACACGGCTTCACCTGGGCCTGAGCCTAGCCAAGCTGGGGCAACCCGCCCGTGCGGAACACTTGCTGCGCCCGCTGGTCGGGCGATCTCGCGCCGCGCGCGTTGGCCTGTCGCATCTTTACGCTGATACCTTGCGCTTCGACCTAGCGGCAGAGCTGCTGCGCGAAGGCGCGCCGCATGGCCCCAAGGCCCCCGGCCTCGATGCCGAGCTTGCACTGGCCGAAGCGGCTCTGGGGCAGGCCGACGCCGCGTTCAAAGCGGCGCAATGGGCGGTGAAGGCTGGGACCGATCCGGTCGGGCTTTACCTGGATCTTGGAAAGCGTTTCCAGGATTTCGGCGCGATCAAAGCCGCCCATGCGGCGGTCGATGCCGCCCTGTCATTGCACCCAGGCGATCCCGCGCTTTTGTCCCGTCATGCGGCCTTGCTGCAAAGCGATGGCGATCTCGCCTGGGCCGAGGCGCAACTGACCCAAGCCCTGGCGCAAGACCCAACCCATGCCGAGGCCTATCGCGCCTATATGGCAGGGCGCAAAGTCACCGCTGATGACCCGGTTTTGCCGAAGCTCCACGATCAATTGGCCCGCCCCGATCTCGGCTCTGACGCCCGGCGCATCCTAAATTTCGCCGCGGCCAAGGCGGCGGGTGATATGAGGCAGACCGATCAGGTTTTCGAGCATCTGCACCGCGCCAATCGCCTGATGGCCGAAGCCAACCCCTACTCGTTTGAAGCTGACCTGGACGAGGCGCGCGCGTTAGTCGCCGATTGGCCGTTGTTGAAAGAACTGCCACCGGGCGAGGCCACCGATCCGGTCTTTTTTGTCACCGGCTTGCCGCGCTCGGGCACAACCCTGGTCGAAACCATCCTGGCTGCACACCCCCAGGTCGCGGCCGCGGGGGAAATGCCGTTTTTGAACCGGGCGCTGGCCTTGGGGATGGAAACCCTGCGCGCGGGTAAACCCGACGCGGACACGTTTGCCCAAGGCGGCGCACGCTACATCGAAACCGGGCGCAGACGCACCGGAGCCGCGCTTTTCACCGATAAAGCCATCTCGACCTTTTCGCGTATTGGACATGCGGCCACGGCCCTGCCTGGCGCACGGTTCTTTATCCTCAAACGCGACCATCGCGATGTGGGTCTTTCGATCTATCGCAACATGTTCGCCGAGGGCACGCATCGCTACAGCACCGATTTGGCCCAAATGGGTCGCTATATGCGCTTGCATGATGCCTTGGTTGCCTTTTGGGCCGAGGCGCTGCCGGATCGGGTGAAGATCGTGGATTATGAGGCGCTGACCGCTGATCCCGAACCGATCATCCGCGACATGATCGCCTTTGCCGGGCTGCCCTGGGATGATGCCTGCTTGGCCCCCGAAAAGGCCCAGCGCCGTGTTGATACGCTAAGCTTCGCCCAGGTGCGCCAGCCAATTGGACGCCAGGCCGTCGCGGGGTGGCGCAAGTACGAGGCTCAATTGCAGCCTTTGATCGAGGCGCTGGATTGCAGCTTTGATCTAACCTCTGACGCCTGACCCCTAAACGCGAAAAAGGCGGCCATTCTAGCCGCCCATCGCAAGCATTCGCTATTTGCCCGCCTTATTCGGCGGCTGCCAAGATACCCGGCTTTGCCGAGCGCCGCTTGGTCCGCGTGCTGCGCGCCCAGGGCATTGGAATCTGCTCTTTCTTGGCTTCGTTCAGGACTGTTTTCATCCAGCGACGTGTTTTCATCTTCCCGGTTCCCAGTGCGTTTCGTTTCGATCTGCCCGTCTTTGGGCTTGATCCAAATCTGCACTGGTTTTCCGGCAGGGATACGGCAAAGCCGCTAATGCGCGGTAAATTTTTGCGGCAAGACTGTGACGGGGACTTGCAGCAAAATGGCCTGTTTTTTAAGGGTTTCGACAGGTTCGACTAAAGATTTAGGCAGCCATGGGGCGCGGGCCGTCGATTCGATGTCTCATTTGCCGGGCAGCGCCCTGGAATTGGGACGAATGCGCCCGGATTGCACCGCCTATAAACGAATCGCTGAGATCAAACGCCCGTAATCAGCCTCGCCGCGATGCACGGAGCGGCGATAAGAATAGAACCGCGCGTCGTCGGCATAGGTGCAATGTCGGGTCCAAGCGGCCTCGGCCACCCCGGCGCGGCGCAAGCGCATCAAACCATAGGCGGGCAAGTCGAACAGGTATTTGCCGCCCGCGCCATTGATGAAGAACCGCGCGGTGTCGGGGTCATCATCATAGAAGCGTTCAAAGAATTCTTCACCGACCTCATAATTCTGCTGGCTGATCGAAGGGCCAACCACCGCGTGGATGCGCGAACGATCCGCCCCCAACCCTTCCATCGCGTCGATGGTGGCCTCCAAAACCCCATCAAGCGCCCCGCGCCAGCCCGCATGGGCGGCCCCGATCACACCGGCTTCCTCATCCGCAAACAGCACCGGCTGACAATCGGCGGTTAGAATGGCTAGGGCAACGCCCGGTGTGTTGGTCACCACTGCGTCGGCTTTCGGGCGCTCGGTCAGCGGGCCATAGACCGTCACGGCATCGGCGGAATGCACCTGATGCACCGTCACCAGATTGGGCAGACCCACACCCATCGCGTCGGCCACGCGTTCGCGGTTCATCGCCACGATCTCGGCCTGGTCCGACGATCCGCCGCCGCAGTTCAACCCTTCGAAAATCCCGGAAGACGCGCCACCACGGCGCGAGAAAAAGCCATGCCGAACCCCTTGCAAAAGGGGCGAGGTCAGCAATTCCAAACTTAGTGAAACCGCGCTCATACCGGATCATCCTCGAATCCAGGGGGCGGGGGCGCCGTGTGCGGGGTTAGGGCGAGCATTTTGAAAAGGTGTCCCATGGCATCGGGGTGCGTCAACCGTCTGTGCGCGGCCACCACCTCGGCCAGCGCGTCCCCCTGCAATCCACGCGCGAGCATCTGCGCCCTTTGTGTGATGCCAAGCCGCTCCAAAACCACACCTTGCCGCACCATGGCCGAGGCACGGGCCGGGCGCGCGGCTTCGGCCAGGGGGGCAAAGGCGACATGGGCGGTCAGATCAGCATTGCCCGGGTTGGCCAACGGGTCGGCATAGCGGTGATCTTCGATGGCTTGAAACGTGTCACCATTGCTTTGCCAACCGCCATAATCGGCGATCAGAGCAACGCCACCAAAGGTATCGATGCGCCGCCCGACCTCTTCAATGATGGCCGCGCCTGCGGTGCAGGTTTCAACGATCTGCCCCGGTTCGGTCCCAGCCAGCCGATCCTGAAGTGCGGCCAGCTGGGTTTCGGGCGCCAAGCCCCAGATCAAGGTCTCGCCCTTCGCCCCGATCTGCCGTTCGCGCCAGGCTTGGTCGCTGCGTTGAAATTGGCGGATCGGCAGGGCGTCAAAAAACTCATTCGCGATCAAGAAAAGCGGGCCGTCGGGGAAATCGGCGGGGCTGTTATGGAAACTGGGGTCAAAGCCCGACAGGTTTTGCCGTTGCAGATCACGCAACACGGGCGAGGCTTCGACCAGATGTAGGCGCAGGGCGGCGTGAAACCCCGGCACAGCTTTGGTGGCTCGCAGCGCATCGGCCATCAGCGTCCCGCGCCCGGGCCCCAACTCGGCCAGGATGAAGGGGGAGGGGCGGCCCTGATCCATCCAAACCTGCGCCAGCCATAGCCCGAGCAGCTCACCGAACATCTGGCTGATCTCGGGCGCGGTGATGAAATCGCCGCCTCGGCCCAACGGATCGCGGGTCGCGTAATAACCATGCTCCGGATGCAGCAGGCAGGTTGTCATGTAATCGGCGACGGTCATAGGCCCTTCGCGGGCAATCTGCGCCAGAAGTCGCTGCTTTAAAGCGGTCATGCGGCGCGACGCCGGGCGATGATGATTAGCGCTATTCCGACCAACAGCATCGGGGTTGACAGGATTTGCCCCATCGTCAGCCCGACCGATGGCGACAGAGCGATGGCAAAGCCGATCGGGTTATCGGGCCCCACAAATTGCATATCGGGCTGCCGGACAAACTCCACCAGGAAGCGGGCCGCGCCATAGATGGTGAAAAACACACCGGTCAGTGCGCCGGGGGTCCTTAGCCAGCCACGGCGATAGGCGAGGTAAAGCACCAACGCCAGCAACAACGCCCCCTCCAGCGCCGCTTCATAAAGCTGTGACGGGTGGCGGGCGCAAAGGATTTGATCGTTCAGGGCCACCAACCCCTCGGGGCCAAGGCAATCCTGTGCGGCCACACCGGGGAAGATCACGGCCCAGGGCACGTCCGTGGCGCGCCCCCAAAGCTCGGCATTGATGAAGTTCGAAAGACGGCCCAGCAGCAAACCAACCCCGATGACCAGCGACATCGCATCGGCCACCTGCATCGGCTGCACCTTGTGCATGCGGCAAAAGACATAGGCCGCGACCGCCACGCCGATCAGCCCGCCATGAAACGACATGCCACCCTGCCAGACCTGCAAAATCTCCACCGGGTTCTGCAGGTAGTAGCCTGGCTGATAAAACAGCACAAAGCCCAGCCGCCCACCCAGGATCACGCCCAGCACCACGGCGGTCAGCAACGCTTCGACCTGATCCTGGCGCATAGGCGGGGTATCATTGGGCCAAAGCGTGGGTCGTTTCACCGCTCGCACGATCATCCACCACCCAATCAACAGCCCGGCGATGTAAGCCAGTGCATACCAGCGAAGCGCGAATTCAAAACTGCCCAGAGAGATCGTGAAAATCTCGGGCGAAAGGTTCGGAAAGGGGATGGCGAAAGGCATTGGACCTCCGATGGCTTGCCCAGGGGATGTCGCTGCCCTGCGGCGAAGTCAACCTTGATCAGAGCCGCGCTGCGGCCCATATCGAAGCTGTGATCGAAGGAGCCGCGCCCATGCAAAGCCGTAACAAAATCGTCGAAGACCTCAGCCAGTTGATGACCAACGCCATGGGCGTGGCCCAAGGCGCCAAGGACGAAGCCGAAACGGCGATGAAGTCGATGATGGATCGCTGGTTGGCGGATCGCGATTTTGTAACCCGCGATGAATTTGATGCGGTCCGCGCGATGGCCCAAAAAGCCCGCGAGGAAAATGAGGCGCTTAAGGCCCGCCTCGACGCGCTGGAGTCGAAAAAGAAATAGACCGTTTCCGATCGGCGGGTCTTTGGCCCCGTTCCGATCATGTCTTTGCCATGAAAATGGCCTGATCCGCCGTCAAACCCAACACAACCTTTGCCCTAATGTGTTGGAGTTCACATGTCCCCCTCTGAAATTTATGGCGTTGCCGCCTTGCTCGTCCTGGCCGTTTTGTTGCTGCGCCGCCCCGAAAGCCGCGAGATTCTGGCCGGTGTCACCGGTGGCCACGCCGAAGACGTCAACCTGCTGAATGAAGCGAAAAACTTCATGTCGCGCGGCGACCGCGCCGAGGCCGAACGCGCCCGCGCTGAAAATGAGGCGCTGAAAGCCCGCCTCGACGCGCTTGAGGCCCGTCAGGAGCGCTAAGCGCCCTCGACGGACTTTCGCCGCCTCGGTGGCGGTGCCCCTTGCACAATCCGCAATATCTTGTGGGTAAGCCGTATTCTTGCGGCTTGCCCACTTTTTGTTACAAAAATTATGCTTTACAGCCGGGCCTTGAAGACGCACGATATTTTGTATGGGGCACAACATGAATTGTGTCTCGACAAAAGACACCCAGCTTCTAGTGGGCGTCTTGGTTTCACCGCCAGGCCCCGCGCGAGGCTGCCAATGACAAGAGGCCTGGGCAATGTCGCATTCCGAGCAGTATCTCGACATCGAGGATCTTCACCCGATTGATATCGTGGAGACCCTTGCCACCCATCACGAATGGGATTTCGACCGCGTTGCTGATGATCAGATCGCCATGGCGATCGAGGGGCAGTGGCGCACCTATTCCATCACCTTGGCCTGGTCGGCCTATGACGAAACCCTGCGGATGATCTGCACCTTCGAGATGGAACCGCCCGAAGACACGCTGCCCCAGCTTTACGAGGTGCTGAACCTCACCAATGACCGTTGCTGGGCCGGGGCCTTTACCTATTGGTCGGCGCAAAAGCTGATGGTTTATCGCTATGGCCTGGTGCTGGCAGGTGAACAGCTTGCCACCGCTGATCAGATTGCCTGCATGGTCGAAACCGCCGTGCTCGCAGCGGAGCGCTATTACCCCGCGTTCCAGCTGGCCTGCTGGGGCAATCGTTCGCCCAATGAGGCGATGCAAGTGGCCATTGCCGAAAGCTACGGGCGCGCCTAAGTTCCGCCCGGTCTGCGACCGGGGGAGGGATATGGAGTTCACCGAGATTAACAGCCGCGGCCTGGTTATGCTTGGCTGCGGCAAGATGGGATCGGCCATGCTGGCCGGGTGGCTCAGCGCTGGGCTTGATCCCAAGGCGGTCTATGTCTTGGACCCGCACCCGTCCGATTGGCTGAACGACCAAGGCGTACAGGTCAACGCAGCCCTGCCTGCCGACCCCGCCGTTGCGCTAATCGCCGTCAAGCCGCAAATCATGCAAGCCGCGCTGCCGCAATTGCAGCCATTTGGCGGCGGCGGGACGCTGTTTGTCTCGGTAGCGGCTGGCACCCCCATCGTGACCTACGAAGACGCTTTGGGCCCTGGCACCCGCGTGATCCGCGCGATGCCCAACACACCCGCTGCGATTGGCCAAGGTATCACCGCAATCATCGGCAACGGGGCGGCGATGGCGGCTGACCTTGATGTGGCCGACGGGATGCTGTCGGCCATTGGTCAGGTCGTCCGCCTCGAAAATGAAGATCAGATTGATGCGGTCACGGGCGTTTCCGGCTCGGGCCCGGCTTATGTGTTTTATATGATCGACGCCCTGGCGGCGGCGGGGCGGGCCCAGGGCCTGCCTGACGCCTTGGCGATGCAGTTGGCTAAGGCCACGGTTGCAGGGGCCGGCGCTTTGGCCGAAGCCGCCGAAGACAGCCCCGAACAGTTGCGGATCAACGTCACCTCACCCAATGGC
Source organism: Paracoccaceae bacterium (assembly GCA_965229695.1). GTDB lineage: Bacteria > Pseudomonadota > Alphaproteobacteria > Rhodobacterales > Rhodobacteraceae > JANSYL01. The sequence continues at coordinate 736,809 of OZ245921.1, read as the reverse complement.
ACGACCCAAGCCGGGTTGGAGGTTTTGATGGCTGATGATGGGCTGGCCCCGCTGATCCACCGCACGGTCACCGCCGCCACGCAACGCAGCCGGGAGCTAAAGGGATGAGCGACACCATCACCATCGACGATTTCCTCAAGGTCGATATCCGCGTCGGCACCGTGACACGCGCTGAACCCTTTCCCGAGGCCCGCAAACCTGCCTTTAAGCTTTGGGTAGATTACGGCCCCGAGATCGGCGAGAAGAAAAGCTCGGCCCAAATCACCGCCCATTACGAGCCCGAGGCGCTGGTTGGGCGGCAGGTTCTGGGCGTGGTGAACTTTCCCCCGCGTCAGATCGGCCCATTCATGTCCGAGGCTTTGGTGCTAGGGCTGCACGACGCCGAGGGCAAAGTGGTTTTGATCGGCCCCGGCTTGCCCGTACCCAATGGAGAAAAAATGTGCTGAAGCTTCTGATTTCGCGCCGCCTGCCCGAAGCCGTCATGGACGAGGCCGACGCCCGGTTCGATATGACTTGCCGCGCAACCGCGGCCCCCATGTCATTGGAAGAATGCGTGGCCGCGTTGCAGGAAAACGATGTGATGATCCCCACTTTGGGCGATGCCTTCACAGCCGAAGCTTTTGCCGCCGTCCCGAACCCGCGCTGCAAGTTGCTGGCAAATTTTGGCGTTGGCTATAACCATATCGATACCAAGGCGGCGCAGGCGGCGGGTATCGCCGTTTCCAACACGCCTGGCGCGGTCACCGACGCCACGGCGGATATCGCGCTGACCCTGATCCTAATGACCGCCCGCCGCGCGGGCGAGGGCGAGCGCTTGGTGCGCCAGGGCGATTGGACCGGCTGGACCCCCACCCAAATGCTGGGTCTGCATGTCACCGGCAAAACGGTCGCGATCATTGGCATGGGCCGGATCGGCCAAGCCATCGCGCGGCGCTGCCACTATGGGTTTGGCTGTCGCATCCTCTATGTGAACAGATCGCAAAAATCGGTCGATTTCCCGGCGGAACAAATGGAGATGTCGGCCGCGCTGTCCGCCGCCGATATCGTGGTTTTGGCAACCCCCGGCGGGCCGGGCACGCATCATCTGATGGGCGCTGATGCCTTTGCCGCGATGCAATCCCATGCGATTTTTGTGAACATCGCGCGCGGCGATGTGGTCGATGAAACCGCGCTGATTTCGGCGCTTCAATCCGACCAGCTCGCGGGCGCAGGCTTGGATGTGTATGAGTTCGAACCGCAAGTGCCCGAAGCGCTGCGCGCGATGGAAAACGTGACCCTGCTTCCGCATCTGGGCACAGCGGCTTTGGAAGTGCGCGAGGCGATGGGCCATATGGCGCTGGCCAATGTGATCGCTTTCGCCGAGGGGCAAGAGCCGCCAAATCTGGTCTAAACCGCGCGTTCCATCCGGGTTGCGGATTTGAACCCGAAGATCATTGCAAATGGCCCAAGGTTTTCGTCGCTGAGGGCGACAAAGCCTTTGCGTTCGTAAAGCGCCCGTGCGCGCGGGTTGGAGTCGATCACATCCAAGCGCACGGCGCGCAACCCGCGCTGCTGCGCCTCTTGGCATATGGCCTCTAGCAGCAGGCCGCCAAACCCCTGACCCTGTGCCTCGGGGCTGACGACGATGCCATCCATCAACAGCAGACCGGGTTCCAGCGTGCGCTCTAAAACGCTTAGCAATAACGCGCGCCATACCGCGCCGATCCAGCCGTAACAGCGGGTCAGATCGGCCCAACCGCCTTGGGCCAAGCCACCCTCGGCGGTTTTATACCCGGCAACGCCCAGCACCTTGCCCTCGGGCGATTGTACCGTCAGGCAAAAGCGCGGCTCCATGATCGGGGTGAAAAACCGCAAAGCCCGCGCTTCGGGGCCCAGGACAAATCCAAGCTTTTCGCCAAATGCCTGCCAATAAAGCCGGGCAACCGCCGCGCGCTGATCTTCGGGAAAGCCAGATTTGATCTCAAACCGGGCGGTCACCGATGGCCTCGCGGAAATGCTTACGGCAAAGCGAGATGTAGCGGTCGTTCCCGCCGACTTCGATCTGCGCGCCCTCGGTCAGGGCTTGGCCGCTTTCATCGACACGGATCACCATGGTGGCCTTTTTCCCGCAATGGCAGATCGTGCGCACCTCGCGCATTTCATCGGCCAAGGCCAGCAGAGCCGCCGATCCCGGAAACAGCTCGCCCCGGAAATCCACGCGCAGCCCGTAACACATGACCGGCACGCCCAGATCATCCACCGCGCGTGCGAGCTGCCAGACCTGATCGCGGGTCATCCATTGCGCTTCGTCGATCAGCACACAGGCACACGGGCCGGTTTCAAGTCGCGCTTTGATCTTTTCGAACAGGTCACAGGATTGGGCATAGGTGTCGGCCTCAGCCTCGATCCCGATGCGGCTGCCGATCTTGCCCATCCCCGCCCGATCATCGAAATTCGCGGTCAGCAAATAGGTCTGCATCCCGCGTTCGATATAGTTGTATGAGGCTTGCAAAAGCAGGGTCGATTTCCCCGCATTCATTGTAGAGTAGTGATAGTGAAGCTTGGCCATGGCTCAGATGTGCCGCAGAGCGGAGGCACACGCAAGCCGAGGATGGCAAGGGAAAGGAACGATAATGACCGAGGCATCGGGGCGGTATCTCAAACGTCACACAGAACGGTTGATCAAAGATGTGGGCTATGCGGCCGCCTGCGATCTGACCGGGAAATCCAAAGCGACACTGGGGCGATATTTCTCGGAAGCTGATGAACATGCCGACCGATTCATGCCGGTCGATGCCGTTGCCGCGCTTGAGGCCGCATCGGGCTTTCCCCATGTCACGGCGGCCTTGGCAGAGCTAAACGGGGGCACGATCAGCTACGGATCGGAACGCCGCAACGCGCTCAGGGGTGAGGGCAGCCCAGGCGTGAACGCCAATGTCATCGCGCTCAGCCAGCGTTTCGCGGTTTTGATGGCCGAATATCACAGCTCCATCGAAGATGGCGTGATCTCGGTGAATGAGGCCAAACGCCTTTTGGCCGAAACGCTGGAACTGCAACGGGTGCTGGTTGATATGAAACTGCGGTTGGAGGCGGACAGCCGGGGGTAGGGCGGCACGGGGCCGCCCCTGGCCGCTTGCGCCTTGATCTTTGGCCGTCAGATCAGCCTGTTACTGACCTCCACCAGGTTCTGGTCGGGATCACGAAAATAGACGGACATCAGTTTGCCCAGAGCGCCCAGTTTCTCCGCCGGGCCTTCGACGATCTCCACCCCGTTTAGGCGGAGCGTTTCAATAACGCTTTCTATCGGCGTATCGGTCACAAGACAGAAATTGCCGCTGCCCGGAACGGTCTTTTCCGCAAGCCGAGGGGCCGTTTCCGCGTCTTGAAGGCTGATTTTGCAGGATCCAAAATGCAGCGACCACTTGCCCGGCCGCTCCTCACGCGCTGTCAGACCAAGCACGCGCTGATAGAAATCCATCGTGATGCCCACGTCTCGGACGCAAAGAACGATATGGTCGAAGCCGTAGATGTTCATGGATCCAGCATAGGCCCATCACCGGTTTGCGCCAAGCGCTTGGGGCCCGTGTGCCCCTCGCCCGTCACGCCGCTACGCCATGCGGTCGGGCCATCACCGCTCAACCGCCCCGAAACCCGCATCTAGGGCGGCCAAACCCGTTGATTGAGCCGGGCCCTGCCTTGGCTTACAACGGCACCCAATACCCGCCCGAAAACCCAAACGCCCAGGAAACCCACACAACATGATCGCCTATGTCACCGTCGGCACCGACGATATCGCGCGCGCAAAGCGGTTTTATTCCGCCTTTTTGCCCGCGCTGGGCTATGGCTTGGAGGAAGGGCCGGAGGGCCTAAGCTACGCGCTGCCGGTCGCGCCTGGTCAGTCGCCGGTTTCGCCCGAGTTCTACGTCAAACCACCGTTTAACGGCGGGCCTGCAACAGCCGGGAACGGGGCCATGGTTGCCTTTGAGGCACGCAACCAACAGCAAGTGCGCGACCTCCATGCCGCGGCCCTTGCCGCTGGCGGGTCGGATGAGGGCGCGCCGGGGTTTCGCGCGGCTTACGGCGCGCATTTCTATGTGGGTTATCTGCGCGACCCGCAGGGCAACAAAATCGCGCTGTATTCAAGCGATCCAAATGAGCCGGGACGCGATGACTAACGTCGAATAGCTCGGGCGCCTACGCCACCCGCTCCACGATCACCGAACCCACCGAATACCCGGCCCCAAAGGAACAAATCAGCCCGGTATCGCCCGGCGCCAAATCGGCGGAGTTCTGAGCAAAGGCGATGATCGAGCCAGCGGACGAGGTATTGGCGTAATCTTGTAGAATATTCGGCTGCTCACCCGGCTCTGGGTCACGGCGCAGAACCTTTTTGCCGATGTAATCATTCATCGTTTTATTGGCCTGATGCAGCCAGAGCCGTTTCAGATCGCTGGCCGCGACGCCTTCCTCGGCCATATGCGTGGCGATGTGTTTAGAGACCAGCGGCAGCACCTCTTTGAACACTTTGCGCCCGTTTTGCATGAACTGCATATCGCGCCGGTCTTGCATATGGCCCTCGCGCGTGCGGCGCAGGAAGCCATTATTGTTTCGGATATTGTTGGAAAACTGTGTCGCGCAGCGGGTGGATTGAATGCGGAAACAGGGGCCTTTGGCCAAATCTTCGCGCTCGATCAATACCGCCGTGGCGACATCCCCAAAGATGAAATGGCAATCCCGGTCACGCCATTCCAAATGGGCGGAACAAATCTCGGGGTTCACCACCAGCGCCCGTTTGATCGAACCTGCGCGCACCATATCGGCTGCCGCCTGAATGCCGAAAGTGGCCGAGGAACAGGCGACATTCATGTCAAAGGCAAACCCGCCCGTACCCAGCAGTTGCTGGATTTCGATGGCAATCGCGGGATAGGCGCGTTCGTGGTTGGAGGCCGCGCAAATCACCGCGTCGACATCCGCCGCCTCAACCCCCGCCATCGCCAATGCGTCGCGGCAGGCGGCCAGGCCCATCTCGGCCATAATCGCGGGGTCGTCCATCGGGCGTTCGGGTAGCCAGGGGTGCATCACATCAGGGTCCAGCACGCCCGATTTATCCATGACATAGCGCTGTTCGATGCCCGAGGCCGCCACGATGAAATCTGAGGAGGAGGGCTGCATCGCCTCAACCTCACCTGCCGCGATGGCGACGGCATGCGCGTCGTTCCACTTTGCGACATAAGCGTTGAACGCATCGACCAGTTCATCATTGGTAATGATCTGCGACGGCGTAAACACGCCGGACCCGGTAATTGCGGCTAGGGGCATCTGTTCCTCCGATCCTTGGATCACTTGCCCGCGAAATCGCAGCAAGGTCAAGCATGCCAAGCCGCGGCTTGCCCGTGCCCGGTGGCCAAATCCGTGCTAACAAGATCGGTAGGAGAGATAGAATGACGACCGATCCCCCTAAGCTTTTGTCAGGCGGCAACCCTCAGATCCCCAAAGGTTACGGAGAGGGGCCCGTACGCGCCTATATCGCCGCCATGCCCGGTTGGAAACGCGCGGTGGGCGAGGCGCTGGATGCAGCGGTGGATCACGCTGTGCCGGATGTTCAAAAGGCGGTCAAATACAACCAACCGCTTTACGGCCTGGGCGATGATCATTGGTTCTTTTCCTTCCGATGCTTCACCAAATACGTGAAGCTGACATTCTTCGATGGAACCGCGCTTGACCCGCCTCCGCCCAGGGCATCGAAACAGCCGCGCATCCGCTATGCTGACATCCGCGAGGGCGCGGAATTGGATCTGGCGCAACTGCGCGATTGGATGGCGCAGGCCAGCCGCCAACCGGGTGAGAAGCTTTGAGCGCCTGCGCCTTGGCATTGACACCCAGGCGTAAATGGCCACCTTGCGGACAACGATAAAAGGTTGCGAGCATGGCCACCCCCGCCCCGTTTTCCCGGTTCGAGTTTCTGATCGCTTGGCGCTATCTGCGCGCCCGCCGGGCCGAAGGCGGCGTCAGCGTAATGACCTGGATCAGCTTTATCGGCATCGCGCTTGCGGTGATGGCGCTGATCGCGACGCTGGCCGTACGCTCGGGTTTTCGCCATGAATTTGTCGGTACGATCCTGGGGGCCAATGCCCATATCAGCGTCTATGACCAGACCGAGCTGACCGAAAACGGGCAGATCGAACGCCAATTAGAAGGGTACGCCCCGATTGCCCAGGCGATTGCCCAAGTGCCGGGCGTGACCCATGCGGCAGCGGTGATCCGGGGGCAAGTCATGGCCACCAACCAAGGCCGCAATGCAGGCGTGGAGGTAATTGGGATCAGCGCTGAGGATTTGGCCCAGGTGCCGCTTGTCGCCAACCCCGAACGCGCGCAGGGCGATTTGGGACGGTTCTCGGACGGTATCGCCATTGGTTCTGGCGTGGCGCGAGAGCTGGGGATTTCAGTGGGTGATCAATTACGCCTTATTTCGCCCGACGGCGCGCGCACACCCTTTGGCACCAGCCCGCGCGTGAATGCCTATGAAGTCACCTATATCTTCCAAGTCGGGCGTTGGGATATCGACCGCGTGCGCGTCTACATGCCCTTTGCCGAGGCACAGAGTTATTTCAACCGCGACGGCGTGGCCGATGAGATCGAGGTGATCTTGGACGATCCCGAGGCCGTTGATGGCATGATCATCCCGGTCCTGCGCGCGGCGGGCGGTGAGGTCACGGTCTGGACCTGGCAAGACAGTTCGGGCGCCTTCCTGCAAGCCTTGCAGATGGAAGACAATATTATGTTTATCATCCTGTCGATCCTGGTGCTGATCGCGACGATGAACATCGTCTCGGGCCTGATCATGCTGGTGAAAAACAAATCCCGCGATATCGGCATCCTGCGCACCATGGGGCTAAGCGAAGGGTCGATCCTACGGGTGTTTTTCATTTGCGGCTCGGCCATCGGCGTCGCGGGGACGCTGGTTGGTTTGGCCCTTGGCTGTGCCTTCGCCATCTGGATCGACCCGATTTTCGATGCGGTGAATTTCATCGCAGGCGGCGGTGTGTGGGACCCGTCAATCCGCCTGATTTCGGAGCTTCCGGCACGGTTGGAACTGGGCGATGTGCTATCGGCTGTGACGCTTTCCCTGGGCCTCAGCTTTGTGGTTACGATCTTTCCGGCCCGCCGCGCGGCGCGTATGAACCCGGTTGAGGCACTGCGCTATGAATGACGCCACGCCCAGCCTCCGCCTTTCAGGCATCGAGAAAGGCTACAATCTGGGCCAACCGAACCAGGTGCGCGTGCTTTCCGGCGTCGATCTGGAAATCGCACCGGGCGAGGTTGTGGCCCTTGTCGCCCCCTCGGGCGCTGGCAAATCCACCCTACTGCACATTGCCGGGCTGCTCGACACCGCCGATCAGGGGCTGGTTGCGATGGGCGGCCAGGTTCTATCGGGTGGCAGTGACCGGGTGCGCACCGCCGCGCGCCGCGAACAGGTGGGGTTTGTCTATCAGTTCCACCATCTGCTGCCCGAATTTACCGCAGCCGAAAACATCGTGCTGCCGCAACTGGCCAATGGCGTGGCCCAAACCCAGGCCGAGGCGCGGGCGCTGACCCTTTTGGCGCAGGTCGGGCTAGAGCAGCGGGCCGATCACCGCCCGGCGGCCTTGTCCGGCGGCGAACAACAGCGCGTGGCGTTTTGCCGGGCGCTTGCCAACCAGCCACGCTTGCTTTTGGCCGATGAGCCCACGGGTAATCTTGACCCCAGCACCTCGGACACTGTGTTCGAAACCTTGATGTCTCTGGTGCGCGAAACCGGCATGGCCGCTCTGATCGCCACCCATAACCCCGCGCTTGCCGCGCGCATGGATCGGATCGTTCGGCTTGAGGCGGGGCAACTTATCGCGGCCTAGACGCTATGGGCATCCAAATGGGCCAACAGGGCGCGCATACTTTGGCCGCGCCGCTCGGGGCCTTCCATCAGCACTTCGTGCTCGGCGCCCGCAATCTCGATCAGGTCGCAACCGGGCCAGGTCGCAACACGCTCGGTGATGGCCTCAACCTCCACAATCCGTTCGCGGCTGCCATAGATGGCGATGCTGGGGATTTGCGGGGGCGTCATCGCCATCAAGGCCTCGGTTTCTTCCAGCGCGGCTTTGACCCAGCGGTTTGACGGCCCGCCTAGGGTCAGTTCCGGGTGCTCGGTCACCTGATGCATCATGTATTCGAACTGCTCCCGATCCGAGGTCAGTGGATTGTCGTCAAAAGCCATAGGCTCATAAGGCCCGGTTGTGGGTGCGAATTTTTTGCCGAAACCCAAAGGTTCCGCCAGGCCCAAGACCACCGATGAAATCGCCTTGAGAAACGGGGCCATCTGGATGCCCCACATCGGCGCGGAAAATACGGTCGAGCGCACCGCAAGCCCATCGTAAAGCGCCCGTAACCCAATCGCGCCACCCATGGAATGGGCAACCAGATGCCAAGGCTGCGGTAGGCTCAACGGCTCAAGGGCGGCCAGAAATGCCGCCACATCCTCGCGATACTCATTAAAGCTGACCACATGGCCCATATCGCGGCGATGCTGCGGGCGGTCGGCCAGGCCTTGGCCGCGCCAATCAAAGGCCACCATCCCATAGCCCGCCGCCGCAAGATCCGCCGCGACGCGCCCGTATTTCTCGACATATTCGGTGCGGCCTGGGAAGAGCAAAACCGTGCCTTTCGGCCCTTCGGGCCAGACCCCCATCCGCAACCGCGTGCCATCGGCGCTGGTCACCCAATAGGCCTTTACGCCCGCAGGCCCTTCCGCCACTTCGGCGAAAAAGGGCGCGGGGCTTAGACCCTTTGGACCAGCGCCCGTCAGCATCAGCTCAGCGCCGAGCCCAGCTTCATCGCCGTGCCCATATCGCCGTCCAGTTCTAGCTTGCCCGACATAAAGGCCGTGGTGGGGTTCAACTGACCCGACAGGATATCTTGGAAAACACCGGCATCTGCGGTCATGGTCACATCGGCCTCTTCGCCCTCATCGACCGCGCGCACGCCTGATCCATCCACGATCACGGCCCCTTCGCCCGAGATAACGAATTTTGCGCTGCCGTCGAAGCCGCCGCCGATTTTTTCTGCAAGGGCGTTCACCGCGGCTTCAATCATTGCGTTTCCCATTTGGGTGTCCTTTCGCTGTGCTTTTTGATCGCGCGCCTTTGATATGGAACCGGGCGTGCGGAATGCTACACTACACAGCATGAAGTTTATGCGATGTCTCTACAATTATGCCCTTGCGGCAGTCATTAGCGGAATTCCCGTCCTTGCGGCGGCGCAGGATGGCCGAGCTGATGAGTTGCTGGATAGGCTGGCCATGCCCGATCTGCGCAATTGGGAAGTGGTTGAACAAGAGATTTATATGGCTTGGTCGCGCTCTGGCTCGGCCTCGGCGGATTATCTGCTGCGGCGCGGGCGCGAGGCGATGGATGCCGGTGATCTGGACGCCGCCTATAATCATTTCACCGCGCTGACCGATCATGCGCCAGATTTCGCCGAAGGTTGGAACGCGCGGGCGACGATGTTTTTCCAATCCAATCGCTATGGTCCGTCGATTGCCGATATCCAACGCGTCCTGGCCTTGGAGCCCCGGCATTTTGGGGCGCTGATGGGCCTTGGCATCATGCTGGAGGAGATGGGCGAATATGACACCGCCTTGGAAGCTTTTCGCGCGGCGCAGGCTATACATCCCCACCGAGACGACATAAGCAGCGCCATCGCTCGTATTGAGCTACGGCGCGAGGGCCAAACACTCTAACAGGCACTGGCGCTGGCCATCGGGGGGTGTCCACCAATGCTGGACGGCAGCAATTTGGGCAAGGGTCAGGTCGCGGCGGTCCTTGGCCCGACCAACACCGGGAAAACCCATTACGCAATCGAGCGGATGCTGGCCTATCGGACCGGCGTGATCGGCCTGCCCCTGAGGCTTTTGGCGCGCGAGGTATATGACAAGATCGTCGCCATTCGGGGGCCATCTGTTGTGGCCTTGGTCACCGGCGAGGAACGCATCGTGCCGCCCCGAACCCAGTATTGGGTCTGCACGGTCGAGGCGATGCCGCTGGGCAATGGCGCCGATTTCCTGACCGTCGATGAAATCCAACTTTGCGCCGACCCCGAACGCGGGCATGTCTTTACCGACCGGCTTTTGAACGCGCGGGGCCTGCAAGAGACGCTGTTTCTTGGGGCCGAAACCATGCGAAGCGCCATTGCCGCCCTGGTGCCCGGTTGCAGCTTCATGCGCCGCGAAAGATACTCACAGCTTATCTACAGTGGTTCGAAAAAGATAAGCCGAATGCCATCTCGCAGCGCGATTGTCGGCTTCTCAGTTGATAATATCTATGCCATGGCCGAATTGCTGCGCCGGCAGAAGGGCGGTGCGGCGGTGGTGATGGGCGCACTTTCGCCCCGAACCCGCAACGCCCAGGTCGAACTCTACCAAAATGGCGATGTTGATCTGCTGGTGGCCACCGACGCCATCGGCATGGGGCTGAACCTCGATATCAAACATGTCGCCTTTTCCGGGCTGCGTAAATTCGATGGGCGCAAGATGCGCGACCTGCAGCCCAATGAACTGGCCCAGATTGCAGGCCGCGCCGGGCGTTACACCCAAGACGGCACATTTGGCGTGACGGGGGAGGCACCCCCGCTGCGCGATGATCTGGCCGAGGCCATTGTCGCCCATCGTTTCGCCCCAGTGAAAAAGCTGCACTGGCGCAATTCCGATCTCGAGTTTGGCAGCGTCGCGCGCTTGATTGCGGCGCTGGAAGAACCCACCGATGATGAATGGCTGACCCGCGCGCGGGAAGCCGACGATCTGATGGCGCTCAAAACCATCTCGACCCGCGATGACGTCGCCGCGCGCATCCAAGGTGCGCCTGATGTGCGGCTGCTTTGGGATGTTTGCCGCATCCCCGATTTCCGCGGCATCAGCCATGCCGAGCACGCCGATCTATTGGGCCGGATTTTCGATTTCCTGCATGACACAGGCCGGGTGCCCGATGATTGGATGGCGCGTCAGGTGAAACGCATCGACCGCACCGATGGCGACATCGACACATTATCGAAACGTCTGGCCTATATCCGCACCTGGACCTACGTCGCGCAACGTTCCGGGTGGCTGGACGATGAAACCCATTGGCGCGGCGCGACCCGTGCCGTAGAAGACCGCCTGTCTGACGCGCTGCACGGCGCGTTGACCCAACGATTTGTCGACCGGCGCACCAGTGTGCTTTTGCGCCGGTTGAAACAGAAGGAGAGCCTGGTGGCTGACGTGAACGACAAAGGTGAAGTGACGGTCGAAGGCCAGACCCTTGGCCGCATCGAAGGCTTCCGGTTCCGGCAAGACCCATCCGCCACCCCGGATGAGGCGAAAATGCTGCGTCAGACTGCCTTTGCCGCGCTGCGCCCCGAATTTCACCTGCGCGCCGACCGGTTTTATAACGCACCGGATACCGAGTTCGACCTGACCGAACAAGGCGGGCTGATGTGGGGCGACCAGGCCATCGGCAAGCTGGTGAAGGGTGACGAGCCGCTGAAACCCACCGCCGAAGCCTTTGTCGATGAAGAGGCCGGGCCGGAGGTGATCCAAAAGGTTCAGCGCCGCTTGCAGCATTTCATCGACCGTCGCATCGCGGCGCAGTTCGAACCGCTTTTGGCCATGTCGCGCGATGAGGCGATCACCGGCCTGGCGCGCGGCGTCGCCTTCCGCCTCTTGGAAAGCTTTGGCGTCATCCCCCGCGCTGAAATTGCCGAGGATGTGAAATCTTTGGATCAAGAGGCGCGCGGGCTGTTGCGCAAACACGGCGTGCGCTTTGGGCAGTTCACCATCTTCATGCCGCTTCTGTTGAAACCCGCGCCCACGCGGTTGCGCCTGGTGTTATGGGGGCTGCAATCCGGGCTCGACAGTTTCCCGGAAAGCCCGCCGCCCGGTTTGGTCACAATCCCGCATGAAACCGATCACCCGCAGGGCTATTACACCATGTCGGGCTATCGCCCCGCCGCCAGTCGCGCGATCCGCATCGATATGTTGGAGCGCCTGGCCGATATGCTGCGCGGCCAGGATACGCGCGACGGGTTCGAGGCGGTGCCGGACATGCTGTCGATCACCGGCCTGACCTTGGAGCAATTCGCCGATCTGATGGGCGGTTTGGGCTACAAGGCCGAGCGTGGTGAGCGCGAAAAGGTCAAAGCCAAACCTGCTGAACCCGCGTCCGAGGCAGCAAGCGGCACCACCGAAACGACCGAGGGTGAGGCTGCGGTCGAGCCTGCGATGCCGACGGAGGCCGGTTCCGCGGCCGCCGAAGCACCGGTTGAGGCCGCTCAGGCCGAAGCGCCCGCGCCCGAAGCCGAAGTGGCCGAGCCTGCAGTCGAGGCTACAGAAAAAGCCGAACCGGAGATCGAGGTTTTCTACACCTTCACCTGGGCGCCCAAGCGGCGCGGCGGCGGCGATCGCCCCCGGCGCGCGGACGGCCCGGGCCAAAAACCGCGCGGCAAAAAGGGGCAGGGTGGCAAGCCACGCGGCAAAGGCGGCAAACCGCCCCGCGATCAAAAGGCGAAAACCTATTCGGCCAAGCCGCAGAAATCCGACCGGATCGACCCCGATAACCCGTTTGCCCAGGCGCTTGCGGGACTGAAGGGTAAAACCTGACGTCTGGCATGGCTGACCCGTCCGCCCGCGCTACGGTCCGCTTGGATAAGTGGTTGTGGCAGGCGCGGTTTTTCAAGACCCGCAGCCTGGCCACCAAAACCGTGTCTGCGGGCTCGATCCGGGTAAACAGTGCGCGGGTATCGAAACCCGCGACCTCCGTCGGCCCCGGGGATGTGCTGACCTTCCCGCAAGGGCGCGCCATTCGGGTGGTTCGCATCACGGCGCTGGCCCAACGGCGCGGTCCGGCCAGCGAAGCGCAAACCCTTTACGAAGATCTCAGCCCGCCGCCGCCCGGGCCGCCACCCCCGCGCGTCGGTCCAAGGCCCACAAAAAAGGACCGTCGCGATCTGATCCAGCATCGCGATCGCCCCCTTGATCGGGAAGAAGACTAAACAACCGGCGCGCAGAGCACCGGTGCCTGCGCTCAAATCGCCGCGATCCCCACGGTTGCGTCGTCAGCCCGTCTTGCAAAGCCTGACCCTCTGACGTAGCAGACACAGAAACCGACCGCCCGAGGATGCCCATGACCTATGTCGTGACCGAAAACTGCATCGCCTGCAAATACACCGACTGCGTGGAGGTGTGCCCCGTGGATTGTTTCTACGAAGGCGAAAACATGCTGGTGATCCATCCCGATGAATGCATCGATTGCGGCGTGTGCGAACCTGAATGCCCTGCTGATGCCATTCGTCCCGATACCGAGCCGGATATGGAAAAATGGGTCGAATTTAACCGCAAATATTCCGAGGCTTGGCCGGTCATCATCACCAAGAAAGACCCGTTGCCTGACGCTGATGAGATGGACGGCAAAGCGGGCAAAATGGACCTGCTTTCCGAGGCCGCGGGCGAAGGCGGGTAACGCGCCTCCGCTGCGATTCGCATTTTGGCCACATTCTGCTGTGATTGATCCTTTTCGCGTCGTGGCGACGCGGGCTTTTTCCCTTGTTTTCAAGGGGTCACAACCAATGCGGATGCAGCATACTTTCGGCAGGCCCATTTTTGTGCTATATATTTGTTACATACTAGTCTGTCCGTAGCGCGGTGCGGGTCTGCCAGCCTGCTAACCTTTCAGCTTCAAACACACCCACTTGTGGAAAGCCTCGTCTTTCCGCCGGTGTTTTTGTCGCCCGAGTGTTCGCCTGCGTGACGGGGCGTGGAAAGAGGAAGTTTATATGTCGAAGTCCAAGAAGTCGCAGGAGTTCAGCCCGAACGAATACGTCGTTTATCCGGCGCATGGGGTCGGCCAGATCGTCAATATCGAAGAACAAGAGATTGCCGGTCTGACGCTGGAACTGTTCGTGATCTCCTTCGAAAAGGACAAAATGACCCTGCGCGTGCCGACGGCCAAAGCGACCGAGGTGGGGATGCGCTCGCTCAGCTCACCCGATGTGGTGTCGAAAGCCATGGATACGCTGAAGGGCAAGGCCCGTGTGAAGCGTGCGATGTGGTCGCGCCGGGCTCAGGAATATGAGCAAAAGATCAACTCCGGTGATCTGATCTCGATTGCCGAGGTTGTGCGCGACCTGCACCGAGCGGATGATCAGCGCGAGCAATCCTATTCCGAGCGTCAGCTTTACGAAGCCGCGCTGGAGCGTTTGACCCGCGAATTGGCGGCCGTCAAAGGCATGGATGAGGCTGGTGCCCAGCGTCAGGTCGATGCCGTTCTGACCGCCCGCGCGGCGTAATCCCGCTCAAAACCCAAGAATTTGCCCCGTCGCCATTTGTGCGGCGGGGTTTTTCTTTATGACGTCGTTTGGGGACTTTTTTGCGAGCACAGCCGTTGGAAGTCTGTGTTCAATACATAAGGAGTTGTCAGAATGACGCGTAGCTTAACTGCCGCTATTGCCGTTTCGGTTATCGCATTGGCCGGGTGCCAGAACCTGTCGCAACAGGATCAAGCGAACCTGGGCCTTTTAGGCGGTGCCGCTGGCGGCGTGCTTTTGGCCGAGGCGGTGGATGCCAACCCGGTTTGGACCGTGATCGCCGGTGTCGGTGGTGCAGCCCTTGGCACGCAGATCGCGCGCAACAGCCAGACGGGCGAATGTGCCTATTACGCGGGCACGGATGGGCAGGGTCGCACGATCTATCGCACCGGCCCCTGCTAAGGCAGCAGCGCCACCAGCGCGGCCAAAGCGGCCAATTCGGTTAGGCTTTGGGTCGCGCCCAATACATCACCGGTTTGCCCGCCAATCTTGGATAGGGCCAACCGCGCCAACCCGATTGCTGCCACCGCCACGGTCAGAACAGCCAGCAGACCTGCGCCGCCACTGAACATCAGGGCGCAGACGCCTGCGGCGACGGCCGCCATTGCGGCGGTGTTTTGGCTTGGCTGCCCGACATGGCGGGCAAGCCCCTCACCTTCGTCGCGCGCGAAGGGCAGGGCGGCCATCATAACGGCCATAGCCCCCCGGCTCAGCATTGCGGGCACCAAAAGCGCTGCCCAAACCGTGCCATGCGCCATCGCGTCGGCCAGCAGCACCCATTTGAGGCCGACCACCAAGATCAGCGCCAAAACCCCGTAGCTGCCGATGCGGCTGTCCTTCATGATCTCCAACCGCCGCGTACGCTCGGCGCTGCCCCAAAACCCATCGGCGCAATCGGCCAGCCCGTCTTCGTGCAGCCCTCCCGTGGCGATCATGCCCAGGGCCAGAGCCAGTCCCGCCGCCGCTGTGTGGGGCAGGCCCAAGCCAAGCGCCAGCCAGGCCAGCGTGGCGGCCAGCGCGCCCACACCCAAGCCCACCAAAGGCCAGGCCCAGGCCGACTGCGCCGCGCGCGTGCCATCCCCCCCGGGCACCGGCAGCCGTGTTAGCAGCATAAAAGCGCGGGAAATGTCGCCTCGGTCAAAAATCGGGTCGGGACTTGCCATGTCGCCTGGGCCTTTCTGCCGCATGTCAGGGGCGGCATACGCAGCTAAACCAGGCCTGATCGGACCTGCAACCGAAAGACAGTTTATGACGATACCCGCCCCCACGTCGCTTGAAGATTTCCGCGCTGCGCTGGCCGCAGCCCCAGGCCCCGACGCCCAGGCCCGCGCCGGGGCCGAAGCCCGCAATGGCAGCCTGACGAAACCGCCGGGCGCGCTGGGCCGGTTGGAAGAGCTGGCGATCTGGTACGCGGCTTGGCGCGGCGATCCGCGCCCGGTGATCAAATCGCCCCAGGCGCTTGTTTTTGCAGGAAATCATGGCGTGGTCGCCCAAGGCGTCAGCGCCTTTCCGGCCGAGGTTACGGTGCAAATGGTGGCCAATTTTGCCGCCGGGGGTGCTGCGATCAACCAGCTATGCGATCTGGCCGGGGCGGCGCTTTCGGTCATCCCGCTTGATCTTGACACGCCGACGGCTGATTTCACCCAAGGCCCCGCCATGTCCGAGGCCGACTGCCTGGCCGCCATCACCGCCGGGTGGGAGGCCGTCGATCCAACCACCGATCTTCTGATCACGGGCGAAATGGGGATCGGCAACACCACTGCCGGGGCCGCAATTGTTGCTGCCCTCTACGGTGGGGACGCTGCCGACTGGACCGGGCGTGGCACGGGCGTTGACGACGCAGGCCTGGCTGCGAAAACCCAAGCCGTCACCAATGGGCTTGCTGCCAATCCACAAGCTGCCCAAGACCCGCTGGCCGCCCTCTGTTGCCTTGGCGGGCGTGAACTTGCCGCGATGGTCGGTGCCATTGCTGCCGCAAGGGCCAACCGCATTCCGGTGATCCTGGATGGGTTTATCTGCACTGCCTCCGCTGCCGTGCTAGAGGCCGCGGTTCCTGGTGCCTTGGATCACACCGTGGCCGGTCATGTCTCCGCCGAACAGGCTCATGTTAAAATCCTGGAAAAGCTGAACAAAACTCCGCTTCTCTCTCTGGGTATGCGTTTGGGCGAAGGCAGCGGCGCGGCGCTTGCCATCCAAGTGCTCAAGGGCGCTTTGGCCTGCCATTCCGGCATGGCCAGCTTTGCCGAAGCGGGCGTGTCCGAGGGTTAATACTTGCTGCCACCGGGGCGGCGGGGCGGGGTGCGGTCACGCATCGTCCCGCGTAGGGCCCCGGCATCGCCCCTTGGGCGGCGGGTGCCCTCGGTCTCCGTCTCCGCCTCCTCATTGGCTTCGTCCAATTCGGTGACCAGCGCGGTCTCTAGATTGTTGTTCAACTCGCGCGCCTTTTCCACGTAATCGGTGTTTTCCGCGATTGGCACGCCCGGCTGCCAAACCTCGGCCAAGGCGCGCAGATTCTGCCGGTCATGGCGGTAAAAGGCGATTTCCATCTCATGGGCCTCATAATCGCTCAACCCCATGTCTTCGAGCACATAGCGTGCCGCGCGCAGCGAACTGTCGAACATCTCGCGCACGATGTGATCGGCCCCGGCATCGAACAGCTCATAGACATGCAGCCGGTCTTGGGCACGCGCTGTGATCGAAATATCGGGCCGGATGCGGCGCGCATAACGCACCAGCCGCACCGCATCGTCGCGGTTATCAACCGCTACAACCAAAACCTTCGCGGTGCCCAAACCCGCCGCCGATAGCATCTCGGGCCGGGTTGGGTCGCCAAAATAACCTTTGAACCCGAACCGACGCATCAATTGGATCGTGGCCAGGTCGCTGTCCAGAACCACCGTTTTGAAGTTCGAGGCTTGGACCATTCGGTTCACAACCTGCCCAAACCGTCCGATCCCAGCGATGATGATGGGCGCTTCTTCGTCGATATTGTCAGGCTCAGCCCCAATCTCGGGTTCCCCCAACCGCGTGCGCAGCCGCTCGTAAGCGATGAAAGACAGCGGGGTCAGCAACATGCTAAGCGCGATGACCAACAGCATAACCTCGGCAATGCGTTCGGGGAAAACCGATTGCTGCAACCCAAAGGCCACGAGCACAAAGCCAAACTCGCCCGCCTGGGCCAGCCCCAGCGTGAATAGCCACCGATCCGCCGCGCGAATGCGGAACACAATGGCAATCGATAGCAGCACCAGGCCTTTCAAAATCATCAAGCCCAGGGTCAGACCGACGATCATAAACGGATTGCCGAAGAGCACGCCAAAATTGATGCCCGCGCCCACGGTGATGAAGAACAGGCCCAAGAGCAGGCCCTTGAACGGTTCGATATTGGCCTCAAGCTCGTGCTTGAACTCGGAATTGGCCAGAACCACGCCGGCGACAAAGGCCCCCAAAGCGGGGCTAAGCCCGACAACAATCATCAACACCGCGATGGCGACCACGATGACCAATGCCACAGCCGTGTACATCTCGCGCAGATGCGACATGTGGATGAACCGGAAAAGATGCGGTGACAGGTAACGCCCCGCCAGGATCACGGCGGCCACGGCCCCAAGCGTCACGGCGGTCACGCCCCAGGCGGGCAGACCTTCGACCAAGGAAATTGTGTGGTGATGCGCCTCATCCTCGTGCCCGCCGCGCTGGATAGACCCGTCTTCGGCAATCCGCATCGTGGCTTCCATCGCCAAAAGCGGCAGCACCGCCAGAAATGGGATGACGGCAATATCCTGGGTCAACAGAACTGAAAAGGCGGATCGCCCGCCGCCGGTTTGCATCAAATCCTTTTCGTTCAACGTCTTAAGCACAATCGCGGTCGAGGACAGCGCAAGCGTCAAACCGATCGCAATCGCGGTCTGCAGCGCAAAGCCCAGCAAATAGACGGCCGCTGCCAAAAGAACCGTCGAAAACAGGATTTGCGCGCCGCCCAAGCCAATCAGCTTGCGCCGCATTTCCCAAAGCCCGCGGGGGTCCAATTCTAGCCCGATCAGAAACAGCATCAGCACAACGCCAAATTCGGCGTAATGCTGCAAGTCGGCTGTTTCCGACCCCACCAGCCCCAGAACCGGCCCAATCGCAATACCCGCGATCAGGTATCCAAGGACCGAACCAAGCCCAAATCGAACTGATAAGGGCACCGCAATCACCATGGCGCCCAGATAAATCAAGGCTTGCAGCAAAATGCCGTCCATGGGGCGTCCTTCGTCATGCGTGGGCCGGTTGCTACCCTACAGTACAACCCCAGGGGGGTGGCGCAAGCCTATGGCCGCCGGGGCAAAGCATCGCCCGGTCATGGCATCCTTTTGCCGTAGAAAACGGCAGTCCCGTCTTGTATTTCAGCGGCTTTCGGGGTGAAAGCAGCGCGAACAGAATTGCGGAGTTCCCCCATGAAACGGTCCGAGATCAACGAAATTATGGCAGCGGCGGATGATTTCATCCGTTCTTTCGGCTTCGTGCTGCCGCCCTTCGCCTATTGGTCCCCGGATGAAATGAAGGCGCGTAGGTCAGAGACTGACGGCATCATCTCAGGCCGCATGGGGTGGGATATCACCGATTACGGCCAGGGAGATTTTGATAAACTTGGCCTGTTCCTGTTCACCCTGCGAAATGGCCGGTTGTCGGATTTGGAGCGCGGCGGCGGCATGTGTTACGCCGAGAAGCTGCTGATCTCAAAGCAAGATCAGATCAGCCCGATGCACCGCCACTATCTCAAGGCCGAAGACATCATTAATCGTGGCGGCGCGACCATGGCAATTGAGCTTTTCGGCTCGGCCCCTGACGGTTCCTTTGACGAAACTGCGGGCGGCACCGTCTTGTGCGACGGCATCGCGCGATCCTTCCAAGCGGGCGAGGTGCTGTTGTTCCAACCTGGCGAAAGCGTCACGCTGATGCCCGGCGATTGGCACGCGTTTTGGGGCGAAGGCGGCGATGTGCTGATCGGCGAGGTCTCGACGGTCAATAATGACGAGACCGACAATTGGTTCAAAGACCCGATTGGCCGCTTTGCCGAGATCGAAGAAGACGTGGCCCCGACCCATCTTCTGGTCTCGGACTATGCCAATTGGCTGTCCTGACGCTGGAGCGGTGACGGAAAACGCGCGTTTTCCGTGCCGTTTTTCACGGGAAAAACGCCCGCGCTAACCTAGAGCGCGCGCCAGCCGATATCGCGGCGGTAAAAGCCTTCGGGCCAGTCAATCGCTTCGACCATCCCATAGGCCCGCGCCCGCGCCTCGGCCAAATCCGCCCCGCGCGCGGTTACGTTCAACACCCGGCCCCCATTGGCGCGAAATTGCCCTTCGGCCCGGGCGGTCCCGGCATGAAACACCATTTGAAAGGAATCGCCCTCAAGCGCATCCAACCCGCCGATGACGCTGCCCTTCTCATAGCCGCCGGGATAGCCATCGGCGGCCATCACCACCGTCATGGCGTGATCATTGGCCCAGTTCACCTGCATCTCGTCCAAGCGCCCCTCTGCCGCGCCCAGCATCAGATCCAGGGCCTGGCCGCCCAGCCGCATCATCAGCACCTGGCATTCCGGGTCACCAAAGCGCACATTGTATTCCACCAATCGCGGCGCGCCGTCTTCGATCATCAGCCCGGCATAGAGCACGCCGCGATAGGGTGTGCCGCGCTTGGCCATTTCCGCGACGCAGGGCGCGATGATCTCATCCAAGGCCCGCTGCGCCACGTCCTCATCCAAGACCGGCGCAGGGGAATAGGCCCCCATGCCGCCTGTATTCGGCCCGGTATCGCCTTCGCCCACGCGCTTATGGTCTTGCGCCGTGCCAATCGGCAGCACGCTTTGCCCATCACAAAGTATGAAGAATGACGCTTCTTCCCCGGTCATGAACTCCTCGATCACAACCTCGGCCCCCGCCGCGCCAAAGGCCCCACCAAACATCTCTTCAATTGCGGCTAGCGCCTCGGCTTCTTCCATGGCCACGATCACACCTTTGCCCGCCGCCAGCCCATCGGCCTTGACCACAATCGGCGCGCCTTTCTCGGCCACATAGGCCTTGGCCGCGGCTGCATCGGTAAAGCGTGCCCAGGCCGCAGTGGGCGCGCCCGCCGCGTCGCAGACCTCCTTGGTAAAGGCTTTGGAGGCTTCCAGCCGTGCCGCTGCTTCCGACGGGCCAAAGGCCAAAATGCCTGCCGCCGTCAGCGCATCCACCACACCCGCGGCCAGCGGTGCCTCGGGCCCCACAATCACAAAATCAATCGATTCCGCGTCCGCGAACCCAACCACCGCATCCGGGTCCAGCACATCCAAATCCGCGCATTCGGCAATCTGCGCGATCCCGGCATTTCCCGGCGCCACCACCAGCCGGTCGCATTTCGGGTTTTGCAGCACCGCCCAAGCCAGGCTGTGTTCGCGCCCGCCGCCGCCCAAGATTAGGATGTTCATTGCATAGCCCCGTCATTTGATCGAGGCAGGCTTAGTCCTTGCACGGCGAGGCGGCAACACGCGCTGCAGTCGCAGATCAACGCAGAAGGTACTCTAGCGGGTAGTCAATGCGAAGTTGGAGCGGTTCACCTTTGATGAGCTGGCCACAATAGGCCATGGCCCGCCCGAAGCGTAAAGTGTTCTCGAAGCTCGGCTCGAGACTGCGCCAAAAGCCAATGCGAGTTTCAACGGCGATCACTCCCCCACCAGCAAATGCGCCGGGTAAGAGGAGATCTCCGATCTCGCGAAAAGCCTGGGTCTCTTCTGCGGATGCGCCTTCAATGACCGCAAACAAGGGGGCGCAAAGGCAAAATTGCAGATAACTGCTTGCACATCCTGAAACCGCAGAGTCTTCATATAGTTGCCGGTGCAAATATGGGTCATAGGTTAACCGGTCTGCTGCGACCGGCGCTGTTAGTGATAGTGAAACGAGCATCGCGATACAGAGTTTTTTCACGGCTTCAGTCCTCGGTCGTGGCGGGGCCTTGCGCCTCACTATATCAGGATTGAAACTATGGCGGAACGCGCGAAAGGGTGCAGGCATGAGTGATTTATTGGATGATGAGGGCGCTTCCCCGGGTGACAACGCGCCTGAATTCAGCGTTTCCGACATCACCAGCGCCATCAAACGCACGCTCGAAGGGGCGTTTGACCGCGTCCGCGTGCGGGGTGAGATCGGGCGTGTCGTCCGTGCCCGCTCCGGCCATCTTTATTACGACATCAAAGACGACCGGAACGTGATCAACTGCACAACCTGGAAAGGTCAGGCCCCGGGCCTCGGCATGGAGCCGGAGGAGGGGTTGGAGGTCATCGTGACCGGACGGCTCAGCGCCTATGGCCCGCAATCGCGCTACAATCTCAATGTCGACCGGATGGAGGTCGCGGGCGAAGGCGCGCTGATGGCGCTTTTGGAAAAACGCCGCAAAACACTCGCGGCGGAGGGGTTGTTTGACGAAGCGCGCAAACAATCGCTGCCCTTCCTGCCCGAGGTGATTGGGGTTGTGACCTCGCCCACCGGGGCCGTGATCCGCGATATCCTGCACCGGCTGCGCGACCGCTTCCCGCGCCAGGTGTTGATCTGGCCCGTCGCCGTGCAAGGACCCCGCTGCGCGCCCGAGGTCACACATGCCATCCAAGGCTTCAACGCTCTGCCCAAAACAGGCCCGATCCCACGCCCCGATCTGTTGATCGTTGCGCGCGGCGGTGGCTCGCTCGAGGATCTCTGGGGGTTTAACGAAGAGGCGGTCGTGCGCGCCGCCGCCGCCAGTGAAATCCCCCTCATCTCCGCCGTCGGCCATGAAACCGACACCACCCTGATCGACCACGCCGCCGACTGGCGCGCGCCCACCCCCACGGCAGCGGCGGAAAAAGCCGTGCCCGTGCGGCTTGACCTGCTGAACTGGCTGCGCGGGCAAGAGGCGGTGCTCTCTCGCGGCATGACCCAGGCCCTCACCCTGCGCCGCCAGCGTTTGGGCGATCTGGGCCGCGCTCTGCCCCGGCCCGAGGCGCTGCTCGACACCGCGCGCCAGCGCCTCGACCTGGCCGCCCTGAACCTCGCCCCGGCGCTCCGGCACCATATCGGCAATGCGCGCAGCCGGGCCGACCGCGCTGCCGCCGATCTGCGCCCCGGTCTCGACCGCGCCGTCGCGCAAAAGCGGCTGACCCTCAGCCAACGCGCCGCACGCCTCAGCCCCGCTGCCCTCACCCGCCTCACGCGCGAGGCACATGCCCGCCTTGCCCGCGAGGCTGGCCGCCTCGATCCAGCCCGTCAAAACCAGCGCCTGGCCGACGCAAGCAATCGCCTGTCCGAGGTCTCCGCCCGCTTCGACCGCGCGGCCTCGGCCAATCTCACCGCGCAACGCACCCGGCTCGACGCGCTCGCGCGGCTACACCAAACGCTTGGCTACACCGAAACCCTCAAACGGGGCTATGCCGTGATCCGGGCCGAAGACCGGCCTGTCACCCAAAAAGACCAAGCCGCCACACACCCAAATCTAGAAATCGAATTTGCCGATGGCCGTCTGTCCGTCACCCCAGCAGGCATGCCCCCGGCCCCCACAAAAAAACGCGCCCAAAAACCGACCCCGCCCGATCAAGGCAGCCTCTTCTAACCCCCATCTTTATCCAAAAAAAAATGGCGGGGGAGCGCCGCAAGACGCGGGGGCAGCGCCCCAAAAACTGGTGCCAATGGGGCTCCGAAGAGCATCATGGGCACCGACCCAAACAAAACGGGCCGATTTTTGCCCCGCAAAAATCGGCCCCCGGCGATGGCGTAGCCAGCGCAAACCCTACCAGACGAAATCAACCCGCCGGTTCAACGGCAAATCGCGAATGCGCTCACCCGTCAAATCAAAGACCGCATTGGCCAGGGCGGGCATCGAAGGCGGCGTCGCGGGCTCGCCAACCCCGCCCAGATGATGCTGAGTCTCCAAAATCCGCACCTCGGTCCGCGGCACTTGATGGATGCGCAACGCGTCATAATCGGGGAAGTTCCACTGCTGCACCTCCCCATTTTCAAAGCTGACTTCTTCCATCATTGCAGCTGACAACCCGTAGATCAGGCCCGAAACCATCTGCGCTTCGATGATCGAAGGGTCCAATGCGGTGCCCACGTCGCAGGCGATCCAGGAGCGATCCAAGGCAATCAGCCCGTCCCGGTCGCGTACCTCGATCACAATCGCCACCGGCGTGTGGAAGGAATAGCTCATCGCCACCCCGCGTCCGACGCCTTCGGGTGTTTCGCCGGTCCAGCCCGACATCTCGCGCACCGCCTCCAACACAGCTGCGGCGGGGGCCCATTCGCGCTCGGCCAAAGACAGGCGGAACGCCAAGGGGTCAGCCCCAGCGGCATGGGCCATCTCATCCATGAAGCTTTCCATGAAAAACCCGTTATGTGAGTTGCCGACCGACCGCCATGATCCCACGGGCACCGCCAGATCAACCAAATGCCCACGCACCTGGTAATTCGGGATCGCATAGGGCTGGTTGAACAGCCCCTCCACCGTCACCTTGTCGGGTCCGCCGCCGGGAAACCCGGCCAAGCGTTGCATGGTTTGCTGCATCACCGAAACGGCGGCGACATCGCCTTCCAGCGTCAGGGCCTCCCCATCCTGCACCACACCGCGCAACCGCGCGGCAGCGGCGGGGCGGTAGAAGTCATGGGTCATGTCCTCTTCGCGGCTCCAGGTCATGCGGACCGGCACGTTCGGCATGGCCTGGGCGATCTGGGCGGCCTGAACCGCAAAATCGAACTCGGCGCGGCGGCCAAATCCGCCGCCCAAAAACGTGGTGTGGCAGGTCACTGCCTCGGTCTCCAACCCAACCGCTTGGGCGGCCTTTTGCGCGGCAAAACCGGGCGCTTGGGTGCCGGTCCAAATCTCCAGCGCCTCCCCGGTGTAAAGCGCCGTCGCGCTCATCGGCTCCATCGTGGCATGGGCCAGCCAGGGCACGGTGTAATCTGCCGTGATCTCCACCGCGCCTGCGGGCAGCGGCGCGGCCACATCACCATCATCACGCAGGGTCGAGTTCACGGGCCCGTCCAGACCGGCCCGGATCACCTCCATCAAGCCATCATTGCTGTCGGGATAGGGGGCTGGGCCCCAAATGATCTCAACCGCTTGGGCCGCCTGCATCGCAATCCAAGTGTTATTGGCCACCGCGGCGATCCCGCCGCCCAAGTCAATGACCCGTTCGACGCCGGCCATGGCCTCTGCCGCGCTGGCATCAAAGCTTTGCATTGTACCGCCCAAGCGCGGGCTCATCCGCACGGTGGCAAAGCGTAAACCCGGCAGGTCGATATCGGTGCCATAAACCGCCGTACCAGTGGATTTCGCCAGAATATCTGTGCGCGCCATCGACCTGCCCAGATATTTCCAATCGGATTTGCGCCGCAGCTCCACCCGGCGGGGCGGATCGATGGTCGCCGCATCCACCGCCAGCTCTTGATAAGTCGCCTCCAAACCACCTGGGCCGCGGACGCGGCCATCTTCGGTGCTCAGACTGCCAACCGCCACATCCCAGCGATTGGCGGCGGCCTGTTTCAACACCTCGCGCGCGGTTGCCCCGGCCTGGCGCAGCCGCTCATACGCATCGATGGTCGAGGTAGAGCCACCGGTTGCCTGAACGCCCAGGGCCTTTGGCAAGACGGTCATCGCCTCGATCATCATTTCCTGAAACCCGGTGCGTTCATAATCGCTGACGGGCAAGGCATGGGTCATCAGACCGGCATTGAAATAGGCCTGCGCGGTGGGGCCGTGGATGACCCGCACATCTTCCCAAGCCACGTCCAACTCCTCGGCGATCAAGGCGGGCAGGGTGGTGTTCACCCCTTGCCCCATCTCGGCCCGGGCGCTGACCAGCGTCACTCCCTCTTGGTCGATGATGATCCAAGGGTTCAGCGTCACCTCGCCGTCGCCTACCTGCAGCGGGTTCGGCAATTCACGCCGGTATTGATAGACACCAAAGGCCACACCACCTGCGACAGCGGCGCTGCCGACCAAAAACGTGCGGCGTGCGATTTTTCCCCAGTTCGGCATGGCTCAAGCCCCCCGCAGGTTGCTGGCCGCGCTGTGGATCGCGGCGCGGATGCGTGGATAGGTGCCGCAACGGCAGAGATTGCCGGACATGGCGAAATCGATGTCTTCATCGGTTGGGTCCGGGGTTTCGGCCAAAAGGGCGGCGGCCTGCATGATCTGCCCGGACTGGCAGTAGCCGCATTGCGCGACCTGATGCTCGACCCAGGCCGCTTGCACCGCGTGCAAGGTGTCGGGCTGGCCCAAGCCCTCGATCGTCGTGACCTCACCCCAGACATCGGCCAGCGCCACCTGGCAGGAGCGCACGGCCTCACCATCAATCTGTACGGTGCAGGCTCCGCAAGCCGCGACGCCGCAGCCGAATTTCGTGCCAGTCATCTGCAACTCATCCCGCAGCACCCAGAGCAGAGGCACCTCATCAGGCAGGTCGATATTGTGGGCGGTTCCGTTGATGGTCAGGCGTGTTGGCATGGCGAAAGGTCTCCCTCGCGATCGCGTCTCTTTTCAGAATGACAAAATGCGTCGATTCTGTCAAAGCCCTATTTGACAAACTGGACGACATTTGTCAAACGGCTGTATGGACGGTCGAAATCCCCTTAGCCTTTCTGAACGCATCCGGGCTTTGCAGCCGGATGAAAAAGCCATCGCGGTGTTGGAGGCTGCGTTTGAATGCTTCCTGCAGTTCGGGGTCAAACGCACCTCGATGCAGGATATCGCGGATCGGGCGGGGATGAGCCGCGCGGCGCTTTATCTGCATTACAAGAACAAAGACGATATTTTTCAGGCCCTAATGGTCAGCTATTTTGCTGCCGCCGCAGGGGTTGTAACCGATGCCCTGGCCTCGGACCCTGATCCGGTTGCCGCCCTGAAGGCGGCCTTCGATGCGCAAGCCGGCGACGCGGCTGAGCGCATGATGGAAAGCCCCCATGCCGCCGAAATGCTCGAGGTGAAACACGCCAAAAGCCAGGCGGTTTTGATGCAGGCCGAATCCAAACTGGTCGCCGCTTATGCCGATTGGCTGGCGCAGGGCGTGTCCAATGGCACGCTGTCGGCGGAAGCGGTTGGGGATGATCCGGTGCAGACAGCTACGGCCATAATCACCGCGGTCTTTGCCCTGAAGCGTCCGGGCGTGGATGCGGCGGGCTATGCCGCCGGTCGCGCGCGGTTTGCGATCCTGTTTGGCCGGGCGCTTAGACCCTAAGCGCCACGGCCCCCTTGGCCTACCGGCCCCGGATGCGGGGGTCGAGCGCGTCGCGCAGACCGTCACCGATATAGTTCACCGACAGCACCGTCAGCGAAATCGCCATGCCGGGCCAGATCACCCGCTCAGGATGCGATTGCAGCCAGTCGGTGGCGTCGAACAACAGACGGCCCCAGGTGGGGAAATCGCTGGGAAAGCCCAAGCCCAGGAAGCTGAGCGCCGATTCCGTGATGATCGCATTGGCGATCCCCAGCGTGGCTGACACCATGATGGGCGACATCACATTGGGCAGGATATGCCGGGTGATCATGCGGCTGGATGGCGTGCCGATGGATTTTGCGGCCAGAACGAACTCGCGTTCCTTGATCGCCAACACATCACCGCGCACCACCCGCGCGGTCTGCATCCAGGATGTCGCTCCGATCACCACAACGATCAGCACAAAAATCCCGCCTTCCGGCCCAAAGGCCGCGCGCAATTGATCGCGGAACAGCATGATGATGACCAGCAGCAGCGGCAAAAGCGGCAGCGCTAGGAACAGGTCGGTCAAACGCATCAAAATACCGTCGAAGCGTTTGAAATAGCCTGCGATGACCCCGATGAAGGTGCCCAGAAACAGTGCCAGCAGCATCGCGGTCAATCCAACCGAGATCGAGGTTTGGCCGCCCGCCATCATCCGCGCCATGGTATCGCGACCCAATTGGTCGGTGCCCATCGGATGGGCCCAGGTCGGGCCGGAATTGCGCGCGCGGATGTCGATATATTGCGGGTCGATCGTCCAGATGAAGGGCCCGACAAACACGAACAACAATGCGATGATGAAAAAGCCCAGGCCAAAGACCGCGCCTTTATGGGTTTTGAACTGGTCCCACACATCCAGCCACTGATTACGCGGCGGCTTGAAATGCTCCAATTCCAACTCGCGCTCGACGGCGGTGGCGGCGGGTTGAGGCTTGGGATCAGTCATAGCGAATCCTCGGATCAAGGATGCCGTAGAGGATATCGGCAAGCAGATTGAACAACACGATGAGCACCGCGAAGATGAAGCTGACCGTCTGCACCACCGGCACGTCGCCGCCTTGGATCGCGATAATCAACAATTGGCCGATCCCGTTCACCTTAAAGACCTGCTCGGTGATGATCGCGCCGCCAAAGACAGCGGGCACGTTCAGCGCGATCACCGTGACCACCGGGATCATCGAATTGCGCAGCACATGCACCAGCACCACAACGCTTTCACCCAGGCCCTTGGCCCGCGCCGTGCGCACATAATCCTGGTTCAAATTGTCCAGCATCGAGGCGCGCATGTACCGACTGATCTGGCTGGCGTTGAACAGGCCCAGCACCATCACCGGCATGATGATCTGCTTCAGTTGCACCACGAAACTGTCCCAATCCGTGACCTCATGGGTGGTGTCATAGACCGATGGGAACCAGCCCAGATGCACCGCGAAGATCACGATGAACAAAACGCCGGTGAAGAAGGTCGGGACCGAAAAGCCAACCATCGAAATGAAGGTGCCGATCTGGTCGAAGATCGAATACTGCTTATAGGCCGAGATGATGCCCAAAGGCAGCGCGATCAGGATGCCAACAACATAAGAGGTGCCGACGACCCACAGGGTCTGCGGCATCCGCTGCACGATCAGGTCCATCACCGGGCTGCGGGTCTGGTACGAAATGATGCGCGGCCCATCGGGCGCAATCTCGGTGCCGAACCAGCCATCCACCAGATGCAGGGGTTCGTCCCAGACCATCAGTTTCAGCCATTTGAAATACTGCACGAATACCGGGTCATTCACCCCCAGGCTTTCGCGGATTTGCTCGCGCACCTCTGGCGGGATGGTCAGGGGTAAGCCCGCTGTCGGGTCCGATGGGCTGAGCTTCACGATCAGAAAGATGATGAAGCTGATGAACAGCAGCGTTGGGATCGCAAGGATCAGTCGTCGGATCGTATAGGTGAGCATGCGGTGTGCGGTCCCCCTAGCGGGCCTGGGCGTCGCGCAGGGCCAAAAGGCCCGCAGCGCCAATCATCAGGCTGCCGGATATACGGTTAAGCAGGCGCCCGCGCGTGGCGAGGCGGGCGAAAAGGCGGGTCGCAGTGGCACCATAGATCAGCAGGATGATCCCATCGATCAGCAGATAGGTGCTGCCCAGGATCAAAAGCTGCGGCCAGATGGGCGCAGTTGCGGTGATAAACTGCGGAAACAGCGCGGCGAAAAAGAACACGGCTTTCGGGTTCGAGGCCGAGGTGATGAAGCCTTGTATGTAAAGCACGCGGGGTCGCGCGGCAGCCTTGGCCTCCTCCGGCGCTTTGGGTGCGGCGCGGAAGGTGCGGATGCCCATCCAGACCAGATAGGCGACACCGGCCCATTTGATCACATCGAGCGCCCAATCGGTGGTGGCAATCAAAGCGGCCAGGCCAAATCCGGCGGCCAGCATTTGAAGCGCATTGGCGCTAAGGTCTCCTGCGACCGTCCAACCCGACCGGCGCACGCCATGGCGCAGGCTGTTGGAGATCATCAGCAACTGGCTCGGGCCCGGGGGCGAGGCGAAAAACACTGCCACGGTGGCCAGATAGGCAAGGTAAATCTCTGCGGTCATCAGGGGGGTTATCCAGAAAATGTGCCGCCCCACCGGCGTGGGACGGCACGAAGGGTCAATGGATTATTCGGCGCGACGCCAATCCATGATGTTCCACAGCTCGGTGTCCCAGTCGGACATGCGCACGCCTTCCAGGCTGTTGGCATGGGCCGACACGCCACCACGGTGGATCAGCGGGATGATCGAATAGCTCTGGACCAGCATATCGTTCATTTCACGGGCCAGACGGCCACGCTCGGCCAGATCGGCGGTGCCTGCCATCTCTTCGACCAGGGCGTCATAGGCCGGGTCGCAGAAGCGCTGGATATTCGAACCCTGCCACTGGGTGTCGGGGCCCGGCCATTCCGAGCAGACCCAGTTGGCCATATAAGCCTGCGGGTCAACACCAGCGAAGTTGTTGGTGTACATCTCGATATCGGCATAGAACTTCTGGAAGGTATCGGGCGATGCCGGATCCCCGCCGAAGAAGACCGAGGCGTCGATGTTGCGCAGCTCGGCGTCGATGCCGATCTCGCTCCACCACTGCTTCACCAGCGCTTGGGTGTCCTGACGCACAGCGTTGGTCGAGGTCTGGTACAGAACCCGCAGCGGCGTGCCTTCATATTCCCGAATGCCGTCGCCATCGGTGTCCAGAATGCCCGCGCCGTCCAACAGTGCGTTGGCGCCTGCGATATCCTGCGTCAGGCAGGCATCATTGGCGGTCGAGGCATAAAGATCCGGTGCCGGAAGCACGTTACAGGTCGGCTGGCCGCCTGCGCCGTAGCCGATTTCAACCAGCAAGGCGCGGTCGATGGCCATCGACATCGCCTGGCCGATCTCAGGCACGGTCAGGAACGGGTGCGGACCCGCATCCGCGGTCGAGCGCACGTCGCCCAGGGCCGCATCGGGGTTCAGCTGGTTCAGGTGCAGACGCTCGACCGAGGTGCCGAAGGCGGTCACAACGGTGCCGTTGCCCTGCGCTTCCATCTCAGCCAGGATCGTCGGGTCGATCTGCAGGTTCCAGGCGTAGTCAAACTCGCCAGTTTCCAGAACCGAACGCGCTGCTGCCGTCGCATCACCGCCGCCTTTGAAGGTCACGGTTGCGAAATAGGGACGATCGGGGAAACGGAAGTTCGGGTTCGCTGACAGTTCGATCACGTCATTGGGGCGGAAATCATCCACCACAAACGGGCCGGTGCCGATCGGGCCAAAATTGGCCTCGGTGCATTCCGGCGCGCGGGCGCCCAGGCAATCGGCAAACTGTGCGGCCTGGATGATTGGCGATTCCGACCCCACAAAGGCGGTGTAAGGGAAGGGCGTCGGCGCATCGAAGTTCACGCGAACTTGATTGTTGCCCAGATCTTCCACGCTGGTCACCCCGTCGAAATAGCTGGCTTGCGCGCAGCCGCCTTCGGGGTGGGTGCAGTATTCATAGGTAAAGATCAGGTCCGCCGGGGTCAGCGCCGTGCCGTCCGACCAGGTGATGCCTTCGGCCAAGGTCCAGGTGATCGAGGTCAGATCCTCGGCCACGCCGCCGTTTTCCACCGTCGGGATATCCGCCGCCAGCCAGGGCGTGATGGTGCCGGTGTCGTCAAACCGCGCCAGAGATTCCAAAACCAGCGATGCCGATTCGACCTCTTTCGTGCCGCCCGACAGATACGGGTTCAGCGTCGAAGGCGCCTGCCAATAGATGATGTTAAGGTGCCCGGACGAGCCGCGTTCGGCCAGCGCGGCCGCAGGGGCCAGCACCAGCGCCGCAGCGCCAAGCATAAGAGACATACGAGTCATATTGGTCTTTCTCCTTGTTGAACTCACTTTGCAGTGAAACCCGCGGGTCTTTAGGCGACCCGTCGCGTTGTCGTGGTGTGATTGACGAATGTCAGGCGGGTGTGCCCTCCATTGTCCACCCATGGCGCTATCGAATGCCCATCCTCGACAAAAAGCAAGCCCATTGCCGTCGCGGAATGCTCAGAATTTCAGCAACCGCAACATTTGACAGCAGCTTCGCATCGGGCATAGCGTTCACCCGTCATCCTTGAGGGGTATATCGCCAGATGCTCGATCAACCGATTGCGCAGGTCCGCAACCTGCGTGTGGAATTTCAGACCAAAAGCGGCCCGGTTGTGGGCGTCGAAGATGTCTCTTTCGAGGTCGCAGAGGGCGAAACCGTCTGCATCGTGGGGGAATCAGGCTCGGGCAAATCGGTCTCTTCGCTCTCGCTAATGCGGCTGGTCGAATTCGGCGGGGGTGAGATCACCGGTGGTCAGCTGATGTTCGACCGCAAAGAAGGCGATCCGATCGATCTTGCCCGCACCGAGAGCGGCAAGATGAAGGATATTCGCGGTAACGAGATCGGGATGATTTTTCAGGAGCCGATGACCGCCCTGAACCCGGTCTTCACCATTGAACGGCAACTGACCGAAGGCCTGCGCAAACACAAGAACATGTCCAAGGCCCAAGCGCGCGAACGCGCCTTGGAACTGATGCGTCAGGTGCGCATCCCCGAACCGGAACGGCGCTTGCAACAATACCCGCACGAGCTGTCGGGCGGGATGCGCCAACGCATCGTGATCGCCATTGCGCTCGCCTGTGAGCCGCGCATCCTGATTGCTGATGAGCCGACCACCGCACTGGACGTGACAATCCAGGCCGAGATTCTGGCGCTGATTGACCGGCTGAAACGCGAAACCGGAACCAGCGTGATGTTCATCACCCACGACATGGCCGTGGTCGCCCAAATGGCCGACCGCGTGGTGGTGATGTTCCGTGGCAATAAGGTCGAAGAGGGGCCGGTTGAACAAATCTTCGGCAACCCTCAGCACCCCTATACCCAAGCGCTTTTGGCCGCCGTGCCCAAGCTGGGCGAGATGCGCGGCACCGCCTTGCCCGAACCCATGAAACTCTTCGGGCGGGAAGAGGCCGAAACCAAACCCATCGAGGGCACCGATAAGGTTCTGCTTAAGGTCGAAAACCTGGTCACGCGCTTCCCGGTCAAGGGCGGGCTGCTGCGCCGAACCATCGCCAATGTGCACGCTGTGGAGGATGTGTCCCTGACCTTGAACGCGGGCCGCACACTTAGCCTGGTGGGTGAATCCGGCTGCGGCAAATCCACGGCGGGCCGCTCCATCCTGCGCTTGGTCGAGCCGCTGTCTGGTAAGGTCGAGTTGGATGGCAAAGACATCATCGGCCTGGGCACCGAGGATCTGCGCAAAGCCCGGCAAGACATGCAGATGATCTTCCAAGATCCCTTTGCCTCACTGAACCCGCAAATGCAGCTTTCCGATCAGGTGGCTGAACCGCTGATCAACTATGGCATCGGCTCGGCCCAGGAACGGGCTGACCGCGTGGCGATGCTGTTTGACCGGGTGCAATTGCCGCGCGATTTCATGAACCGTTTCCCGCATGAGCTTTCGGGCGGTCAGCGTCAGCGTGTCGCCATCGCGCGCGCCCTGGCGCTGAACCCCAAACTCATCATCTCGGACGAGGCCGTCTCGGCCCTCGATGTCTCGGTGCAGGCCGAGGTTTTGAACCTGATGATGGAACTGCAGCAGGAGTTGGGCCTCAGCTACCTTTTCATCAGCCATGACATGGCGGTGGTGGAACGGGTCAGCCACGATGTGGGCGTCATGTATCTGGGCCGCATTGTCGAGATTGGTCCGCGCCACCGCATCTTCGAAAATCCGCAGCACCCCTATACCCAGGCCCTGCTAAAGGCGGTGCCCATCGCCGATCCGACCAAGCGCAAATCGGAAAAGGATCTGAACTTCAAACCGATCCCCTCGCCGGTGCATGACCTCGATTACCAGCCCGAGCCGTCGGTGTATGAAGAGGTCGAGCCGGGGCATTTGGTTCTGACCACCGATAGCGGGTATTAAGCGGGCCATGGCACAAGTTCTCAGTCCGCGCGATCTTCTAGAAAAACTTGTGTCCTTTCCCACCGTCAGCCGGGATAGCAATGTGCCCTTGGCCGATTGGGTCGAAGGCTATTTGAACACCCATGGCATCACCTGCCTGCGCGATTACGATTGGAGTGAGAAGAAGGTCAGCCTGTACGCCCATATCGGGCCCCAGATCGAAGGTGCCGTGATCCTATCGGGCCATACCGATGTTGTGCCTGTCGAAGGCCAGGCTTGGGATACAGACCCGTTCACCGTTGTCGAAAAAGACGGCAAACTGCATGGCCGCGGCACCTGCGACATGAAAGGGTTTGATGCTCTGGCAATTTGGGCCGCCGTCGAAGCCCAGCGGCGCGGCCTGTCTCGTCCGCTTCAGCTTTGCCTGACGCGAGACGAAGAAATCGGCTGCCGGGGCGCGCCGCCGATGATCGAAAAAATGGCAGGCGAACTGCCCAAGGCCGCGCTCGCCATCATTGGTGAGCCCACCGATATGGAATGTGTTACCGGCCATAAGGGCGGCATTGGCTTTGACGTGCATCTGCGCGGGTTCGAGGTGCATTCCTCGCTCCAAGATCGAGGTGTCTCGGCGATCATGGAAGGGGCCAAGATCATCAATTGGGCCAACCAAGTGAACGAAGAAAACCGCCTGAACGCCGATCCCGCAAACGGCTATGATCCGGCCTATACCACGCTCCATGTCGGCAAGATCAGCGGCGGCACCGCCCATAACATAACCGCCAAGGATTGCCATTTCATGCTGGGCGCGCGCGTGATCCCAACGGAAAGTCAGCATGCCTGGGCCGAACGGATGGAGGCGAAAATCCGCGAGGTCGAAGAAGGCATGAAAGCCATCCACCCCGATTGCTTCATCAAGGCCGACCGACTTTGGGATGTGCCGGGGCTGCAAGCTGAAACCGAAGGCGAGGCCGAAGCGCTCGTGCGCCGCCTGACCGGGGACAACGCCACCCATCAGGTCAGCTACGGGACCGAGGCCGGACAGTTCCAGGCCGGTGGCTATTCCGCAGTGGTGTGCGGGCCCGGCTCGATCAAGCAGGCGCATCAGCCCAATGAATATGTCACCGTCGCGCAGTTCCAGCGTGGCCAAGCGTTTATGGAGCGGTTGCTCGACACATTGGCATGAGTTTCCCCTTCCGCCTCGACACGCCCCCAACCCATGATGGTCCGTTGCCCGATCACGCCGATCTGGTGGTGATCGGTGGCGGCGTGATCGGCGTCACCGCTGCCTTGTTTGCTGCGCGGCAGGGGCAAAAGGTTCTGCTGCTCGAAAAAGGCCGCGTCGGGGCCGAGCAATCGAGCCGCAATTGGGGATGGATCCGGGTCCAAGGCCGCGATCTGGCCGAGGTGCCCATCGCGCTTGAGGCGCAAGCGATTTGGGCCGCCTTGGACGCTGATACCGATGGCGCGCTTGGACTGCGCCAGACCGGCGTCACCTATTTGGCTCACACCCAAGCGCAATTGGATCGGTTTGCCAGCTGGCGCGACAGCGCCAAGCCCCTTGGCGCCAGCACACAGGTTTTGGACCGGGCCGGGTTGCGCAACCTGATGGGCGAGACCCGGGCCGATTGGGTCGGCGCCCTGCACACGCCCACCGATATGGTCGGCGAACCCTGGCAGGCTGTGCCGGCCTTGGCCCGGCTCGCCGCAG
The DNA here is from genome assembly GCA_965229695.1 of Paracoccaceae bacterium. Taxonomy (GTDB): domain Bacteria; phylum Pseudomonadota; class Alphaproteobacteria; order Rhodobacterales; family Rhodobacteraceae; genus JANSYL01. Next base: position 702,092 of record OZ245921.1, on the reverse strand, counting down.
CGGAGTGGGTCATCCTCCGTGAATCCCAGGCCGTGCGCGCGCTCGACATCGCAGATGGCCGTGTGGTCGGGGTGCATTGCGAAACCGGGCGCATCGCGGCTGATCGGGTGATCCTGGCGGGCGGGGCCTGGTCTTCGCTGTTCCTGCGCCGACATGGCGTTTCGATCCCGCAACTCACCGTGCGGTCCAGCGTGATGGCCACGGGCCCCTTGCCGCAGCGCGTGGCCACGGCGGCGGCCGATGATCAGATCGCCCTGCGCCCGCGCGCCGATGGCGGCTATTCGCTTGCGCCCGCCGCGTTTTCCGAGCTGTTTCTGGGGCCCGATACCTTCCGCTTGCTGCCCAAATATCTGCGCACCGCCTTTTGGGCTGGCCGCGATGTGCGCTTTCGCCTTGGCCCGCCCAAAGGCTTCCCCGATGCATGGGGCACGCCGCGCCATTGGGCGGTCAGCGATGAAACCCCGTTTGAACGCATGCGCATTCTCGATCCGCCGCCCTGCGCCCCGCGCCTGGCCGGCGTGCAGCGCCGCGTCGGGCAGCTTTTCCCCGACCTCGGCCTGGTCGAGGCCAAGCAATCCTGGGCGGGCATGATCGATCTGATGCCCGATCTGGTGCCAATCGTGGGGCCTGTCCCCGCGCTTCCGGGTCTGATCCTGGGCACCGGCATGTCTGGCCATGGCTTTGGCATCGGCCCCGCATTTGGCCGTATCCTGGCCGATCTTGCAGCCGGGCGCGATCCCGGCCATGACTTGACCCGCTTCCGCTTTGACCGATTTACCGATGGGAGCCGGACCGATCTGGGCCCGCATCTTTAGACATCCACACACACGGGGAAACGCCACATGCCGATCAAGAACCGCTTGGCCGAATTGATGCCGGAAATCGCCGATTGGCGGCGCACGATCCACATGAACCCCGAGCTTCAATATGACCTGCCCAAAACCACGGCCCTGGTCGAATCCAAGCTGCGCGAGTTTGGCGTGGATGAGATCGTTCCCGGTGTCGGAAAGTCGGGCATTGTTGGTCTGATCCGGGGCAAATCCAACACCTCGGGCAAAACCGTGGGTCTGCGCGCCGATATGGATGCGCTGCCCATGTCCGAGGAAACCGGCCTCGACTATGCCTCGCAAACGCCGGGCCAGATGCATGCCTGCGGCCATGACGGCCACACCGCCATGCTGCTTGGGGCTGCCAAATACCTGTCGGAAACCCGCAATTTCGACGGCACGGTCGCGGTCATCTTCCAACCGGCGGAAGAAGGCGGCGCAGGCGGCAAGGCCATGGTCGAGGACGGCATGATGGAACGCTTCGGCATTGACGAGGTTTACGGGATGCATAACGAACCGGGCCTGCCCGTGGGTGAGTTCGGCGTCAGCCCCGGCCCGATCATGGCCGCCTGTGACGAGTTCGAGGTTCAGGTCGTCGGCAAAGGCGGCCACGCCGCCCAGCCCCATAACGTGATCGATCCGATGCCCGCGGCGGCCAATATCATCATGGCGCTGCAAACCGTGGTCAGCCGCAACACCGACCCGATGAAACAGATCGTGGTTTCGGTCTGCACCATCAAATCCAGCTCCGAGGCGTTTAACGTCATCCCCGCCTCGATCCTGCTGCGCGGCACCATCCGCACCTTGGATGAAGGCGTGCGCGCCATGGCTGAAAACCGCGTGAAAGACATCTTGCACACCACCGCCCAAGCCTATGACTGCGAGGCGCATATCGACTTTGAAAAGGGATATCCGGTCACAGTGAACCACGACGCCAATGCCGAGATCGCCGCCGAGGTTGCGCGCGCCGTGGCAGGCGAGGATAAGGTGCATTATGGCCGCCCCGCCCGCATGGGGGCCGAGGATTTCAGCTATATGTTACTGGCCCGCCCCGGCGCTTTCATTAATGTTGGCAATGGCGACAGCGCCAAGGTTCACCACCCGGCCTATAACTTCAATGACGAGGCGATACCTTACGGGTGCAGCTTCTTCGCCGAACTGGTCGAACGCCGCATGCCCGCCGCCTGAAGGAGGCCAAGATGCCAATCAAAAACCGCTTCGCCGAATTGCTTCCCGAGATCACCGAATGGCGGCAGCATCTGCATGAAAACCCCGAGATCCTGTACGAGGTGCACGAAACCGCAGCGTTTGTCGCCGACAAGCTGCGCGGCTTTGGCTGCGACGAGGTGGTCGAGGGGATTGGCCAAACCGGTGTCGTGGGCGTCATTCGGGGCAAAAGCAACAATTCGGGGCGCGGCATCGGTCTGCGTGCCGATATGGATGCCTTGCCCATCGAAGAAATGACCGGCCTGCCTTACGCCTCCAAGACGCCAGGCAAAATGCATGCCTGTGGCCATGACGGCCATACCTCGATGCTGCTCGGGGCCGCGAAATACTTGGCCGAAACCCGCAATTTCGACGGCACCGTGGTGTTGATCTTCCAACCCGCCGAAGAAGGCGGGGCTGGGGCCAAAGCCATGATCGATGATGGCTTGTTCGACCGCTTCCAGGTTGATGAGGTCTATGGGATGCACAACGCCCCTGGCGTGCCTGTGGGCACCTTTGGCACGCGGGCCGGGCCGCTTCAGGCCTCGGCGGATGAATTTGTTATCACCGTGCAGGGCAAGGGTGGCCATGCTGCCGTTCCGCATAGCGCCATCGACACAACCCTTGTGGCCTCCCACATCATCGTCGCGCTGCATTCCATCGTCAGCCGCAGTGTCGATCCGCTCAAAAGCGTGGTCCTGACCGTTGGCACGCTTTCGACCGACAGCAATGCCTCAAACATCATCCCCGACACCGCCCGGATGGAGGGGACCGTGCGCACGCTGGATGGTGCTTATCGTGGGATCATGGAAACCCGCATTCGCGAGGTGGCTGAAAACACCGCCGCCGCCTTTGGCGCGACCGCCGCGCTGGAATGGATCGACGGCTACCCCGTGACCGTCAACGACCCCGACGGGGCCGCCCACGCGATCGAGGCGGCGCGCGCCGTTGGCCTCAACGTTATCCCCGATGCCGACCCGATCATGCCTTCGGAAGATTTCTCTTTCATGCTCGAACAAAAGCCGGGGGCCTATATGTTCATCGGCAATGGCGACACCGCGATGTGCCACCACCCAATGTATAATTTCGACGATGAAGCCATGCCCTATGGCTGCAGCTTCTTTGCCGAACTCGTCGAACGCCGCCTGCCGGCCCAATAACCTTAGGGAGCATCTAATGCCTGTCAAAAACCGTTTCGCCGAATTGCTGCCTGAAATCACCGAATGGCGGCAGGATATTCACGCCCATCCCGAAATTCTGTTCGAAACCCACCGCACCTCGGCGCTGGTTGCTGAAAAGCTGAAAGAATTTGGCTGTGATGAGATTGTCGAAGGTATCGGGCGCACCGGTGTGGTCGGCATCATCAAAGGCAAATCCACGGCCTCGGGTAAAACCATCGGTCTGCGGGCGGATATGGATGCGCTGCCGATCCACGAAGAAACCGGCGTCGAATATGCCTCGAAAACGCCGGGCGCGATGCATGCCTGCGGCCATGACGGGCACACCGCCATGCTGCTGGGGGCGGCCAAATACCTGGCCGAGACCCGTAACTTCGACGGCACCGTCGCAGTAATTTTCCAACCCGCCGAAGAAGGCGGCGGCGGTGGCCGCGAAATGGTCGAAGACGGCATGATGGAACGCTTCGGCATTGAAGAGGTTTACGGGATGCACAATTGGCCTGGCCAACCCCTGGGCAGTTTCGCCATCCGCCCTGGCGCGTTTTTCGCCGCCACAGATATTTTCGAAATTCACGTCACCGGGCGCGGCGGCCATGCCGCCAAACCGCAAGAGGTGGTCGATACCACCATCATCGCCAGCCATATCGTTTTGGCGCTACAAACCATCGCCAGCCGCAACACCGATCCGATCAAATCGGTGGTGGTCTCGGTCACCAGCTTTGAAACCGGCAGCAAAGCCTTCAACGTGATCCCCGAAACCGTGCATCTAAAGGGCACGGTGCGCACGCTTGACCCGGAAATTCGCGACCTGGCCGAAACCCGGATGAAAGAGATCGTGGAAGGCACCGCCGCCACCTTTGGCGGCTCGGCCACGGTGGACTACCAGCGCAACTATCCGGTTATGGTGAATTCCGAGGAACAGACCCAATTCGCGGCTGAGGTTGCAACCGCCGTCTCGGGCGATTGCGATGACGCCCCGTTGGTCATGGGCGGCGAAGATTTCGCCTTCATGCTCGAAAGCAAACCGGGCGCCTATATCCTGGTCGGCAATGGCGACACCGCCAATGTGCATCACCCCAAATACAATTTTAACGATGAGGTGATCCCGGCAGGCTGCTCCTGGTGGGCCGAGATTGTCGAACGCCGGATGCCTGCGGCCTAAGCCCGATGCGCGCGCTGGTTGATTGGGAACGGCGGCAACGGGCCTATTACAATGTGGCCCCGGTTGATGCCGATACCTGGCGCCGCGCGCGCATTTACAATCTATGGTTCGATCACTCCGTGTTGCGGCTGGTCTGGACCAATCAACTCGAAATCGCACCCGGTGTGTTTCGGTCGAACCACCCCACGCCGGGCCGTCTGCGCCGACTTAAGGCCCAAGGCATTCGGTCGATCTTGACCCTGCGCGGCTCTGCCGACAGCGCCCATTACGCGACCGAGCAGATTTATTGTGAAGAGCTTGGGCTGACCCTGCACGCGCTTGGGTTTTCTGACAAAGCCGTGCCGCCCGCCGCGACGCTTCTGGCACTGGTCGAGATGTTTCGAACCATCGAACGCCCGTTTCTGATGCATTGCAAATCAGGGGCAGATCGCGCCGGGTTGGCCGCCGCGCTCTACTTGCTCGCGATCGAAGACCGCCCTTTGGCCGAAGCCGAAAAGATGCTCAGCCCGGGTTTCCTGCATTTCAAAGGCTCGAAAGCTGGGGCCATGGATCGTGTTCTGGCCGGCTATGCCCGCGATGGGGCAGGGCGGTCGGTCGAAGATTGGCTGCGTGACGGGTACGACCCCGGCGATTTGCCGCCGATCTAGCGCGGTTTTGGCGTGGCTCCGCCGAGTGCTTGGCCCGGCCCCATCCAACCCTTGGCGCGCCTAGCCCCATGGCCCAAATCCTGTCGGGTGAGCATCAAAAACAAAAAAGGGCCCGACCCCGTGAAACACCCCCTGATCGCCGTCATGGCGCTTGTCGCCCTTGCGGCGCCCGTCTTTGCCGATACTGATACCCACCGTCTGCATGCCAGCGGAACAGAACCGTTCTGGTCCGTGGAGTTGGCGGAACAATCCCTGCAGATCAATCGCTTGGGGCTGGAGCCGGTTACGTTGCCCGTCACCTCGCAGATCGGCGCTATGCAGGTGGGCCTGATCGTTGAAGCCCACGACACCGACCGCGCCCTGCGCGCGGTGCTGACCACCAAACCCGGCCTTTGCCATGATGAGATGAGCGGGATGCCCTTCCCCGCTGCTGCGAGCCTGACCATGGGGGATGAGGTGTTGATGGGTTGCGCCGGGCGGCCCCTTGATCTGCTCCTCGGTGGGGAATGGGTGGTGGAGACCTTGGCAGGTGAGGCCCTTACCGGCACAACCGCCTCCACCTTGCACTTCAATGCTGAGGGGGCGCTCACCGGCAACACCGGCTGCAATCGTTTCAGCACCGGCTTCGAGTTGACCGGCGACGCGTTGATCATCGGCCCCGTGGCCAGCACCATGATGGCCTGCCCCGAGGCTGACATGGCGCAAGAACGCCAGTTTATCGGGGCGCTGGCGCAGACTTACCTGTTCGACATCGACGAAAACGGCGCGCTGATCCTATCTGGGGCTGACAACGCGCCGCTGCTTTTGGCCCGCCGTTAGCCGCCAAGCGCGGCGCGGCACAAAACGATGTTGTCCTGTTCCAGGTTCGGGCCCCAGATCAGCGCAGCAGCGCCTGTCCAGCTGATCTGATCATAGCCATCCTTGGGCCGAACCGCACTTTCCGAGAACGTGCTGGCCCGGGGCCAGCCGCTATCGTCAAAACCCGGCGCGGTCCAACCTGTGGGGGCGGCTTGGATGTCACCGGCACACGCCCCTTGCCCGGCAACCGGGTTCCGTTCGCGTGCGCAAGCCGTGTCACTGGGCGCATGGTGGATCACGGTGCAGGCCCAATCATCGCCGGTTACCGCCAAAACCTCTCCGGTTGCAGCATTGATGAACTGTGCAATCGCGCCGCCATCGCCCATCTGCTGCCGATTGGTGCCGATATATTCCAGCCCGGTATCGTCGGCCATGTAATCGCGGAACTCAAAGGCAATGGTGGCGGGCAAATCGGTGCGAAAGGTGAGGCGCTCGCCGTTAAAGGACCTCTCGGTCAGGTAGGGGGTGCTGTCCTCATGCAAGGGCGCGCCGTTCAGATGCATCTGAAACCAGTTATCGACCCAGATCTCCCCCACCACCGTGGTTGACCCGGCACCGCCCAAATCGACCTCGTTCACCATCGGGCCGCCGCCACCGGGCGGCGGGGGCGGGCGCTGACCTTGCGCCATCGCCAGACTGGCGGAGAGGCTGAGGATGAGAATGGAAAGAAATGCCGTGCGCTTCATCTGCGTGTCCCTATTTGCCAGCCCGTCGCACCAAGCGGCGGATGACCCCAAGCATGACCACACCCGCCCCGGTTGCCTAGCGGAGGATATCCGGAAGCGTGGCGCGGCCCCGGCCCCGCGCGGGCGCACGTAGGGTCAAGTTTCCCAAACCCCAAATCCGACAAAATCACCTATTCCCTTTTGCAGGGCACTATGCCTATCTCAATTCGCGAAATTGGAAAATTCACTCAAGAAAAGGATGAGTTGATTGTTTAATAATTACTGGTTGTCCCCCGTTATCGCCGTCGTAACCTTTATTTTAATCACATCCGCGCCCGTTCAGGCGCAAGATTTTCAAAGACCCGTTGACAGCAGTTTTGTCGAACATGAGATCAGATTTACCGGTGAATTAGGGGTTGTTTATACCTATCGGTGGAATCTGTCCGCGCAAGGAAACCGGCTTGCCATGTGCGGCATCGGTTATCTGCGCGACAGTCGCTTGCGCAACACCGTGCGTGATATGGCCCGCGATGGCGAGCTTGTGGTCGATGGCCAAACCTATCGCGTCAACTTTAGCTTTTTTAGCCGTGCAAGCTCGCGCAACGCCCTGGCAAGCGGCACGGCCAATTGCATCGTGACCCAAGCGCCCCTGCCGCGTTCGGGCAGCGCGCAAATGCGCTTTGGTTCCGGCGTTTTCCGTAACTAAACCAATTGTCTACCGGCGGAGCTATCCGCCGGTATGGCTCATATGGCGGCTGACCTGACCGTCGATCTTCTGCCGGGAATAATCGAAATCATGCCCCTTGGGCTTCCGCTCAATGGCCGCGCGGATCGCCTCTTCCAAGGGCGCGTCGCTTTGCGAATCCCGCAGCGGCGCGCGCAGATCGGCCATGTCTTCCTGGCCCAGGCACATATACAGCTCGCCCGTGCAGGTCAGGCGCACCCGGTTGCAGCTTTCGCAGAAATTATGGGTTAGGGGCGTAATAAATCCAATCTTTTGTCCGGTTTCCTGCAATTGCACATAGCGCGCGGGCCCCCCCGTGCGTTCGGCTAGATCCACCAGCGTAAACCGTTCCGCCAGCCGCGCCCGCAAATCTTTCAAAGACCAATATTGATCCAGCCGATCTTCATTGCCCAAATCGCCCATGGGCATAACCTCGATAAAGGTCAGGTCCATATCGCGATCGGCACACCAGGCCTGCAAATCAAACAGCTCGTCTTCGTTAAAGCCTTTTAGCGCCACTGCATTGATCTTGATCCGCAGCCCCGCCGCCTGGGCCGCATCGATGCCCTTCAAAACCTGCGGCAACCGGCCCCAGCGCGTGATCTCGGCAAACTTGCCCTCATCCAGCGTGTCGAGTGAGACATTCACCCGCCGCACCCCGGCCTCATAAAGATCACCCGCAAACCGCGACAACTGGCTGCCATTGGTGGTCAGCGTCAGCTCTTTCAACGCGCCGCTGTCCAAATGCCGGGTCATGGCCCGGAAAAAGGTCATGATATCGCGCCGCACCAAAGGCTCGCCCCCGGTGATGCGCAGCTTTTCCACCCCCATCCGCACGAAGGTCGAACACATGCGGTCCAGTTCTTCGAGGGTCAAAAGCTCTTTCTTGGGCAGAAAGGTCATGTTTTCCGACATGCAGTACACGCAGCGGAAATCGCAGCGATCGGTCACCGAAACGCGCAGATAAGAAATCGCGCGCTGGAACGGATCGATCAAAGGGGCGGTCTGGTCCATGGCTGAAATCTAGGCAGCAAAGGCGCCCCCCGCAAGTTCCCGCGCGACATCACCTGCCCCCGTTGCGGCGGCCCCTGATTGCCGATACCGTCGCGCCCATGAAACGGATTGGATTTGTTTTGCTAAGTGTGGCCCTGGCGGGCTGTGGCGATGGCCTGTCAATCGGCGGTGGCAATGGGCTTTTTGGCGGCCGCGACCCCGCGCCCGAGATTGTCCTGCTCGACCCGAGTGAGGCCACGATCCGCCCGACCGAGCGGCCCGATGGCACCGAAGGCGACGAGGCTGATGGCACACCCGCAGGCCCCGGCGGTTTGCTGGGCTTTTCCGTGACCAGCCTGGGGGATGCGACGGTGCCAGGCCTCTGGCTTGAAACCCCTTTGGTCGATAGCGAACGCCAAGGCCGCGTGGTGGCCGAAAACGGGCAATCCATTGTGGTCACGCTGCGCCCCTCGGGAGGGGAGCGTAATTCCGGCTCGCGCCTGTCGCTCGAAGGCTACCAGGCCCTGGGCCTGCCGCTGACGGCCCTGCCAACGCTGACCGTGACCGGGCTCTGACCTGGCCGCGTGCTTGCGCGGTTGCGATCGGGGAAGGGGGGCGTGATGGATCGACGCCTGTTTAAATCGCCGCAAAGCTGGCCCGATCTCAGGGCCAATTTCCGCTGGCACTTGCCTGCGCAGATGAACATCGCCAATCTCTGCTGCGATAGCTGGGCAGCTTTGGCCCCCGACCGGCCTGCGGTCACCCATCTGCACCAAGATGGCCGTCGCGAAACCTGGACCTATGGCCAGCTCAAACGCGCTTCAGATGCGCTGGCCCAGGCCATGCGCGCCCATGGCATCACACGCGGCGATCGGGTGGCGATTTTGATGGCCCAGCACCCCGCCGTGCTGATCACCCATTTTGCCGCCATGAAACTCGGCGCGGTGGCCTTGCCGCTTTTCACCCTCTTTGGGCGCGAGGCGTTGCGCTATCGCCTTACAGATTCCGGCGCCAAGATGGTCGTGGCCGAACCCACCTGCCTCGAGACGCTTTTGGGCCTGCAGCCCGACCTGCCCGATCTCAAACAGATCGTGACCACCGGCCCCGCCAAAGCGCCTGTCCTCAGCTTCAACGATCTCACCACTGGCCCAGCCGCCCCATTTCGCCCCGTGGCCACTGGCCCCGATGATCCGGCTGTGATGATCTACACCTCTGGCACCACCGGCGATCCCAAAGGTGTGCTTCACGGCCATCGCTTCCTCATCGGCCATCTGCCTTGCATGGAGCTGAGCCAATCCTGGTTCCCACAGCCCGGCGATATCGGCTGGACCCCGGCGGATTGGGCCTGGATCGGCGGGCTGATGGATATGGCTTTGCCCTGCCTTTACTACGGCGTGCCCCTGATCTCGTACCGCTTTGCTAAATTCGACCCTGTGGCTGCCCTCACCCTCATGGCACAAGAGGGCGTGACCAACGCCTTCATCCCGCCCACGGCGCTCCGCCTCATGCGTGATGCGCCCGTGCCCGAAAGCCTCCGCTTGCGCGCCATCGGCTCGGGGGGCGAGGCCTTGGGCGCCGATCTGCTCGAATGGGGCCGCGCCCGGCTGGGGGCTGAGATCAACGAGTTTTATGGCCAGACCGAGGCCAACTTGATCCTCGCCGCCTGCACCGGCCCGATGCCGCGCGTTCCCGGTGCCATGGGCTTGCCCGTCCCAGGCCATAAGGTCGCGCTGCTCGACGCCCAAAACCGCGCGACCGGCACCGGAGAGGTGGGCGAGATTTGCCTGCGCGCGCCCGATCCGGTCATGTTCCTGGAATATTGGAACAAGCCCCAGGCCACCGCCGAAAAACGCGCCGATGGCTGGCTGCGCACGGGCGATCTGGCGACCCAAGACAGCACCGGGCAATTTACCTTCCACGCCCGCGACGATGATGTCATCACCTCCGCCGGTTACCGGATCGGTCCGGTCGAAATCGAACAGGCCCTGACCCGCCACCCCGATGTGACGCTCGCCGCCGTGGTGGGCGAACCCGATCCGATCCGCACCGAAATTGTCGTGGCTCATATCGTGCTGCGCGATGGCGCCGATCCCGCCGGGCTCGAAGACGCCCTTAAATCCATGGTTCGCGATCAGGTCTCCGCCCATCTGGTTCCGCGCAAAATCATCCGCGCCAAAACCCTGCCCATGACGGCCACGGGCAAACTCATGCGCCGCGCCCTGCGCAAACCCGTCTGACCCCTTCATCTGGCCAAAAATACCCTGGGGTCCGGGGGTGAAACCCCCGGTCGGTCGGCGCGCGCAGCGCGGCGATCCCAGCGGTCGGGCCAGGCGCGCGGTTCAGGTCACCAAATGACGCGCCTGAAAGGCCGGGTCTTCATAGGCCCGGCTGGCCATCACCTCGGCCACGGCGGCAATGGCCGCATCGATATCGGCCTCTGACAGGTAAAGCGGCGTGATGCCGAAACGCATGATATCTGGGGCGCGGAAATCGCCGATGATCCCACGCGCGATCAAGGCCTGCATCGCCGCATAGCCTTGGGCAAAGCGGAACGAGACCTGGCTGCCCCGCGCCTCCGATGCAGCTGGCGAGGCAAGGCTCAGCGCCGGACAGCGCGCCAGCACCCCTGCAATAAACCGCTCCGACAGCGCGATGGAACGTGCGCGCAGATCGGCCATATCCACGCCCTCCCAAACATCCAGCGCCGCCTCCAGCACCCGCATTTGCAAAATCGCAGGCGTGCCCACCCGCATGCGCGAGATATTGGGGGCGGGTTTGTAATCCAGCTCAAAATCAAACGGCGCGGCATGGCCAAGCCATCCGTTCAGTAGTGTCGGCGCGCGATCCAAAAACCGGGGCGCGACGGTGATGAAGGCCGGCGCGCCGGGCCCGCCATTGAGGTATTTATAGGTACAGCCAACGGCAAAATCGGCATTCGCTGCGGTTAAATCGACTGGCAGGGCGCCCGCCGAATGGGCCAGATCCCACACCGTCAACGCGCCCACCGCATGGGCCTGCGCCGTCAGGGCCGCCATGTCATGCAATCGCCCGCTGCGGTAATCGACCTGGGTCAACATCAAGACCCCAACCTCCTCGGTCAGGGCCTCGGCCACCTCTTCGGGCGCCACCACGCGCAGTTCATAACCCTCACCCAGTGTGTCCAACAGCCCCTGCGCCATATAGATGTCGGATGGGAAATTGCCGTGATCGGTCAGAACCAGCTTGCGTTCGGTCAGCCCCAAGGCCGCGCCCAAAGCTTGGTAAAGCCGCAGGGACAGGCTATCGCCAACCACTGTCGTGCCCGGCGCGGCCCCGATCAGGTCCGCGATCCGATCGCCCAACCGCGTGGGCAGTTCGATCCATCCCGCCCGGTTCCACCCGGTGATAACCATTTCTCCCCATTCGGCGTTCAAAACATGTTTGGCCGCCGCCTCGGCTGCCTTGGGCAAAGGGCCCAGAGAATTGCCATCCAGGTAAATCACGCCATCGGGCAGGTGAAACTGGGCGCGGGTCCGTGCGAAATCGGTCATGATGGGCGAGCTGCCTCAGGCTGGAATTTGCGTATTTGGAGAAAGATGAAGGCCTGGGCGGATCAAGAAACCTGGCCCCCCGCGATCTGAAGCGTTTGACCGTTCACACTGCGTGCCGCGTCCGAGCAGAGCCACAGCGCCGTGGCGGTGACCTCCTCCACCTGCAACAGGGTCCGGTGCCGGTTGCCTTTGGCCAGATACGCCCGCGCCTCGTCGTTCGAGATGCCTTGCCGGGCGGCAATCTCGGCGGCGTTGCGCTCCACGATCGGTGTGTCGACATAGCCGGGGCAGATCGCATTAAAGGTCACGGGCCCGCCCATATATTCCTCACTCAAACCTCGGATCAGCCCGATCACCCCGTGCTTGGAGGCGGTGTAGGCTATCGCATTGCGCAAGCCGCGCAGCCCGGCGATGGAAGAAATCGCAATCATTCGCGCGGGCGTGTCCGGCGATAACGTCGCCATCGCTGCCTGAAAGGTCAGGAAGACACCATCGAGATTTGTGGTCATGATGCGGCGCCAATGATCCAGCGTTTCCCGGTGAAAGGGCGCGGCCTCGGCGATGCCAGCATTGGCGATACAGATCGAGACCGGCCCCCGCGCCGCTGCCGCATCCGCGATGCCCCCGCGCAGAGAGGTTTCGTCACCGACATCCATCTGCAGTGGATGCAAGCGCGGGGTTTGATTGGCAACTGCCTGTAAGCGTTCAAGATTTCGGCCGGTGATGGTGACCTCGGCCCCTTCGGCGGCCAGCGCTTTCGCGATATCCAGACCAATCCCGGTACCGCCCCCGGTGACCAAAGCGTGCTGTCCTGAATGCTGCATGACCTTCTCCCTCTGGCTGCTGTCGCAGCTAGCCACGTTGCGGCTTGGGGCGCAATCTGTGGCGATAAAACGTTGCGTCGGTTTTCGTGATTTGATGGTGCACCCAGAAAGTTGCGTGGTATGCGGCTGCACGCGCAATAAAATGTCGCGCTGTGTCATGTTGTGGACCGGGCGGTGCCTTGCTATGGGCGTCCCAGGCTGCCGTCAGCGAAAGAAGGGGATGACAGTGAAAATAGGGGCTCCGAAGGAGATTGAAGCCGGCGAAGCACGGGTGGCGATGACGCCAGACAGTGCCACAGCGCTTCAGAAGCTTGGATATGAATGCGCCATCGAGGCCGGGGCCGGGCAGGCCGCTGGCTTTTCCGACGCCGCTTATGAGGCTGCCGGCGTGCAGGTTTACAAGACCGCGGCCAGCCTTTGGAAGGGCTGCGATATCGTCGCCAAGGTGCGCCCGCCGACCGAGACCGAAACCAAGCGACTGACCGAAGGGCAGCTTCTGATTTCGTTCTTCTATCCCGGTGCCAACGAGGCGCTGATGGACCTGGCCAAATCCAAAGGCGCCAATGTCATCGCCATGGATATGGTGCCGCGGATTTCGCGCGCGCAAAAGATGGACGCGCTGTCCTCCATGGCCAATATCGCGGGCTACCGCGCCGTGATCGAAGCCGGCAATAACTTTGGCCGGTTCTTCACCGGTCAGGTGACCGCCGCGGGCAAAGTGCCGCCCGCCAAAGTGCTGGTCGTCGGCGCTGGCGTCGCGGGTCTGGCTGCCATCGGCACGGCGACATCCCTGGGCGCGATCACCTACGCCTTTGACGTGCGTCCCGAAGTGGCCGAACAGATTGAATCGATGGGGGCCGAGTTCGTCTTTCTCGAATTCTCCGCTGACGAATTGCCCGATGGGGCCGAGACCGGCGGGTATGCCGCCCCCTCCAGCCCCGAGTTTCAGGCCAAACAGCTAGAGAAATTCCGCGAAATCGCGCCGGATATGGACATCGTCATCACCACGGCGCTGATCCCCAACCGGCCCGCGCCGCTGCTCTGGACCAAGGATATGGTCGAAAGCATGAAGCCCGGCTCGGTCATTGTCGACCTTGCGGCGGAACGCGGCGGGAACTGCGAACTGACCGTTCAGGATGAGCGCATCGTGACCGATAATGGCGTGGTGGTGATCGGCTATACCGATTTCCCCAGCCGGATGGCCGCGCAAAGCTCCACGCTTTATTCCACCAACATCCGCCACATGATGACCGACCTGACGCCTGAAAAAGACGGCCAGGTTTTCCATGACATGGAAGATGACGTGATCCGGGGCGCGACCGTCACCTTTGAAGGTGACATCACCTTCCCACCGCCGCCGCCAAAAGTGGCCGCCATCGCGGTGCAGAAGAAAGAAAAGCCCAAGGAACTGACACCCGAAGAAAAACGCGCGGAGGAGGTTGCGGCCTTCAAAGCGCAGACCAAGAGCCAAGTGACCCTTCTGGCCATCGGCGCTGCGTTGGTGCTGGGTGTGGGCCTGATCGCGCCCGCCAGCTTCATGCAGCATTTCATCGTGTTTGTGCTGTCGGTCTTCATCGGCTTCCAGGTGATCTGGAACGTGGCGCACAGCTTGCACACGCCGCTAATGGCAGTGACCAACGCCATTTCGTCGATCATCATCCTGGGCGCACTGATGCAAATCGGCTCTAGCTCAGCGCTGATCACGGTGCTTGCCGCGCTCGGCATCTTCATGGCCGCCGTCAATATCTTCGGTGGTTTCCTCGTGACACGGCGCATGCTCGCCATGTTCCAGAAATCCTAAGCGGGCAGGGGTAGAGACAATGGACTTCGGATTTACCATTGCAGCCTACGCGGTTGCGGGCGTCCTTTTCATCCTGTCGCTCGGCGGTCTGTCGGGGCAGGAAAGCGCCAAACGCGCCGTTTGGTACGGCATTGTGGGCATGGCCATCGCGGTCATCGCCACGCTGATCGGGCCGGGCTCTGGCCTGTGGTTGATGTCGATCGTTTTGATCGCGGCGGGCGCGGCTGTGGGCTATCAGCTGGCCACGCGGGTGCAGATGACCCAAATGCCCGAGCTTGTGGCGATCATGCACAGCCTTGTGGGTCTGGCCGCCGTGTTTGTCGGCTTCAACGCCCATATCGAGATTGGCCGCGTCGCGTCGGAGTTTGCCTCCGCCGGTCTGCCTTTCCCGCAGCCCGAAGGCCCGCTGAGCAGCTCGGCCTATACGCTTTTGGGCACGCTCTCGAATTTCGGTGAGTTGATCGGCAAGAAAACCGCCGTTGAGATCGGCATCCTGCGTGTCGAGCTGGTGCTGGGCATCTGGATCGGGGCCGTGACCTTCACCGGCTCGGTCGTGGCTTATGGCAAGCTTTCGGGCAATTCCAGCCTGCTGCCCTTCAAGATTGACACGGCGGCCAAGCAACTGCCCGGCGGTCATATGCTGAACGCGGCGGCGGCGGCGGGCTCGCTTTTGCTTCTGATCCTCTATCTCAGCGGTGCGGGCACCTGGGCCCTGGTCCTTCTGGCGCTTTTGGGCTTCTTCATCGGGTATCACCTGATCATGGGTATCGGCGGCGCGGATATGCCGGTCGTGGTCTCGATGCTGAACAGCTATTCCGGCTGGGCGGCGGCGGCCATTGGCTTCAGCCTTGGCAATGATCTGCTGATCGTGGTTGGTGCGCTCGTCGGCTCCTCCGGTGCGATCCTCAGCTACATCATGTGTAAGGCCATGAACCGGTCGTTTGTCAGCGTGATCCTGGGCGGCTTCGGCGGCGCGGCTGGCGAACAGATGGCGGTCGAAGGGGAACAGGTTGCCATCGACGCAGATGGCGTCGCCACGGCCCTGAACGAGGCTGACAGCGTCATCATCGTCCCAGGTTACGGCATGGCCGTGGCCCAGGCCCAGCAAAGCGTGTCGGAAATGACCCGCAAACTGCGCGCCGCGGGCAAAGAAGTGCGCTTTGCCATCCACCCCGTTGCGGGCCGTCTGCCCGGGCATATGAATGTGCTCTTGGCCGAGGCAAAAGTGCCCTATGACATCGTGCTGGAGATGGAGGAGATCAACGACGATTTCCCCGATACCGACGTGGTGATCGTGATCGGTTCGAACGACATCGTGAACCCGGCGGCCCAGGACGATCCGAACTCGCCCATCGCGGGTATGCCGGTTCTGGAGGTCTGGAAGTCGAAGCAGGTTTTCGTGTCGAAGCGCGGCCAGGGCACCGGCTATTCGGGCATCGAGAACCCGTTGTTCTACAAAGAGAACACGCGCATGTTTTACGGCGACGCCAAAGCCTCGATCGACAGCTTGCTGCCAAAGCTTGGCTAGGCAAACGCCTTGATCAAAACCACAGAAAAGCCCCGGACATCCGGGGCTTTTTTCTTGCCGCGCGGCGCGGCGTCTAACGCGGGTCCAAGGTTATTTCGTGAGGATCAGCTTGCCCGCGCGGGTGATGCGCAGCGAATAGGTTTTGTCGTCCAACACGATCAGCGCCGTGCCCTCGCCATCGACCAGGCGGCGCGCGTCATAGACAGGTTTCGTGGCCTGTCTTGGCAGTGCGGTTTGTAGGTTCGCGTGATCCGTCATGGGGTCGTGAAAGCTCATCCGTGGGCCCTCCTGTTCGATACCAAAGCCACGGGTTTAAACCTGAGCAATTTAGTCAGGTGAGTCAATCCTGATTTTTTCACTCAGGTAATTTTACGCCGATCCGGTGTTCCCCTTCGATCTCAATCCGCCCGCGTGCGGCGGGCCGCGCTTGCAAAGCCGCGATCCGCTCCGCCACCTCGGGCCGCAGTGGCCCCTCGCGCGGCGTATCCCGCAACGTGGTGAACCAATGGTCGGGCGGGTTGCGCCCGGCGCGGGCTTTGGCCCAGCTAAGGTCGCGCAGCACCGCCTCGGCCGCCGCCGGCACGCGGTCTGGGATGGTTTGGCCGTTCAGCGTGCCCCAAACGCTGGTCCAAAGCCGCCCAACGGACCAGGGGTTGTAGCCTCCGCCGCCCAGCACCAACAGGCGCGGCGCGTTCAGCGCCATCAACCCGCGCAGCACCGCCCAATGGGCGTTGTTCGACAGGGCTAAGCGCGACAAGGGGTCTTCGGTCACCGCATCAGCCCCGCATTGCAGCACAATCGCATCCGGCGCGAAATGGGCGATGGCGGGCAGGATCAGCCGCTCGCGCGCGGCTGCCATTTCGGTGTCATTAAAGCCGCGCGGCACTGGCAGGTTCAGGCAATTCCCACCGCCATCCTCCTCCAGCTTGCCGGTAAAGGGCCAGCGCCGATCCTCATGGACCGAGATCAAAAGCGCCTCGGGGTCACCGGCAAAGCCAACCTCCACCCCGTCACAATGATGCGCGTCGATATCGACATAGGCGATGCGCCGCACCCCCGCCCGCCGCAGGGCCAGCATCGCCAGCACCGGATCGTTCAAATAACAAAACCCACCCGCCGCATCTGGCATCCCGTGATGGGTGCCGCCGCCGGGGTGGTAAATCACGCCTCCGCCCGCAAGCAACTCCCCCGCCAATAGCGAGGCCCCCGCCGCCGTCGCAGGTCGCCGGAACATCTCAGGGTAAATCGGGTTCGAGACTGTCCCAAGCCCATGGCGCGCCCGCACGGCATCGGACACGGCTTGTTCCCGCTCGGCCTGTTGCAGGGCGTCAACATACTCTGCCGTGTGCCAAATCGTCAGCGCCTTTGGTTTGGCGCGCGGGCTGTTGCGGTATTGCGCGGGCGGCAGCCAACCCATCGCCCGGCTCAGATCCATCACGGTCGAGACGCGCGGCACGCGCAGCGGATGCCATTCCCCATAGCTCGAACCGCGATAGATCTCCGATCCCAAAAACAGCGGCAGGCGCACGTCAGACACCCGGCTTGGGATCAGAAAAGGCATTGAAAGGATGGATCAAATCGCGGGGCTTTCCTTGCTCCAGGGGCAGATATGATCCTGACCCATCGCGTCAAGCAGGGCAATTGCACCTGATCCGCGCCCATGGGATAAAGCCCGCCATGGCACGCAAGACCCGATATCAGGCCCCCCTTCGGATGGGTGGCGCAACCAAGCGCGAAACCCGCACGCAGTTTGCGGCCTTGCCCTTTCGGCGCAAGAAGTCGGGGGTTGAGGTGTTGCTGATTTCCTCGCTCGATACCGGGCGCTGGATCATCCCCAAAGGTTGGCCCATGGATGGTGCCACCCCGGCTGATGCTGCCGCCCAAGAGGCGTGGGAGGAAGCGGGCGCGCGCGGTCGGGTCTATGAAACCTGCCTGGGGCTTTATTCTTACTCCAAATATCTGGACGAGGAATTGTCACTGCCCTGCATCGTCGCCGTCTTCGGGCTCGAGGTGCATAAGCTTGATGACATGTTCCCTGAGAACGGCCAGCGCAAACGCAAATGGATGAGCCCGAAAAAGGCCGCCTCGCGCGTGGATGAACCCGAGCTTAAGCAGATCATCCGCAGTTTCGATCCCAAATTGTTGCGCTAAGTCATGCTTGAAGCTTGCGCGTATCCCCATAGGTTTAAGCGACCATGATCCGGTATGCTTTGAAATGCGCCCAGGGGCATAGCTTTGAAAGCTGGTTCCAATCCGCCGATGCCTTTGATGGCTTGGCAGAGCGGGGCCTGATCAGTTGCGCGGTTTGCGGTGTGACCGAGGTGAGCAAGGCCATGATGGCCCCACGCGTGTCGACCGATAACGAAGAGCGTGCGGAGCCAGCGCCCGATCCGGCGCCTGTGCCCGAGCAGCCCGCCAGCCAATCCGCCCGACCCTTGGCCGACCCGTCGCATCCGATGGAAAAGATGCTGCGGGATTTGAAAGAGCATATCGAGAAAACCTCGACCTATGTGGGCGGGCGCTTCGCTGATGAAGCGCGCGCCATGCATTTGGGCGAGACGCCGGAAAAGCCGATCCATGGAGAGGCCAATCCGGAGGAGGCCAAATCCCTGATCGAAGATGGCGTGCCCATCGCGCCCTTGCCGATCCTGCCCAAGGGCAAAACCAACTAGCCGCGGGGCTCGATCCCCATTTCGCGCAACTCGGCGGCCTCGCGCGCATCGCGTTCGGCTTCCAATTTTCCAACTGATTGCGCCACAAAGCGGGCGATTTCCGCGTTTGGAATGCCCTTTTCTTGCATTTCGGCCACCACGCGTTTGCCACGCGGCGCCAAGGGCTGGGTGAACAAAAGCTTATCCAACCCCTCGTAAGGCACTTGGCTTGCCGCCCGCAACGCTGCCATCCGCGTGGTGTATCCCGGTGCGGTGCGCAATGTATCCAGCCGCGCGTGATGCCAGGCCAGGCTTTGATCCTGCAACGCGCGCAAATCGGGATCGGTCAGCCACTCCTGTACCAAATCCATGACTTTTGCCGAGCGGCGCGCCAGCCCGTCATGCGCTTCCTCATTGCGGTCGAACATGGCGAAATAGGTGGCATCGTATTTGTCGGGTTTCAGGTTCACATTGCCCCGATCCCCGCGCAGCAGATAGCTTTCCAAACTGCGGGTGGCGAAATGCGCCAGTTCCACCAAATCGCGCCCAACGGTCGCCGCCGACCCGCGCCAGCCATCGGCCATGAAAGAGGGCGGCATCCGCTGCCCCGACCCGTTGACCCAGATCTGCGATTGCAAGGCCTGCATCCGCGCCGCATCACGCTTGGCCCCTTTCACGGTCGGGCGGTGAATGCCCAGTTTCAGATCGGGAAAGGGTCGGAACAGGGTCTTCACGCCCCAGCTTTTGCGAAACCCATCCGGCGCGCCTTTGGTGTAGCTGGACAGAACCGGCCCCGGAAAGGCGGTCTCATGCCCGTTGGAGCCCATCATCCGCCAAGTGACGGCGACGCCTTCCACACCGGGTCCGACCGCCGCGATCAAATCCTGAACCCGCCCGTCACCGCATTTCACATGCAGAAACTCATCCGCATCCATCACCAGCAGCCAATCGGTGTCCAGCAATGCGGTGTTTTTCTGGCCCAGGGTGAGGGCGTTGGGCTGCGGCGCGCGGCCTTCGGGCACGTCATTTGGCAGGTGATGCAACAGGCCCATCGCCTGCAACCGGTCCAACATCGCATCGGTCCCGTCCCGGCAATCATTGGAATAGACCCAGATCGCGTCGAAGCCGATCAAATGGTGAAAGGCGAGCCATTCCAGCAGGAACGGGCCCTCATCCTTCATCATCGTCAGGATCGAAAACCGGGCGCGTGTCATATCCCGGCCCTGGCCCTAGCCTGCGTCTGTCACATAGTGGCTTTGCACCACCGGCGCCGGATCGCCTTCGCGCTTTTGCTTTTGCACCACATAGAACAGAAATTGCGGGACGTCATAGCGATGTTCGGCCCCGCGCGGCGTAAATGTTGGGTCGGGGATCGGGCGCGGCAGGTCACGACCCTTGCGTGAATAGGTCCAGCAGCCCAGCATCTTGTAACCCATGGAGTGGACCCAAAAGCGCCACGGAACATCTGGGCCGATTTGGTAAAACCCGTGCCCAAACCAGCCATCAGTCCCAATGTTCGAAATGAAGATGCCGCCATCCTGCAGCATCATATCGATATTGCGGAAGGTCCGGGCGATGTCAAAAATATGCTCGGTCGTGCCGCCGTCATAAACCAAATCGAACTTGCGGCGCATGTTGCGGGGCAAGGTGCCGCCCAGGTCGAACACGTACTCCGCCCCATCCACATCGGAGAAATCCACGCTTTTCAGCTTGGGCCAACCAATGGTCTTCAGATAGGTCTCGCAATACCCATCCTCTTGGAAAATATCCTCGGGCGTGGCCTCAATCCCCATCTCGGCCAAGGCATTGATCAAGCGCGGGGTCCAGCGCGGGCGGCGGAAATGCATCTCCTGGCGATGCAACATGACACCCTTTTTGCAATCCTTCACCAAAGGGGCCACGCGCGCCAATTGCTGTGCGATGTTGATACTGATGCCCATCTGATCCTCGCTACCTGACCGCTACTAGTCCAGCGCCAAACTCGGGTCGATCCCAACCTCCTGACACATCCGCCAGGCATAGGAGTTTTCCAATGGCACATTCTTGCGCCACCAGGGTTTGGTGCCATTGGTATAAAGATGTACCGACACCGTTTCGTCGGTGAACCAGCCTTCAACCCGCCCATGGGGGTCATAGAAGATATCGTTTAACTGAAACGGCACGGGGTAAAGCGCGGCGGGCGCCATGGCGCGGTCGTAATCGCCGGTTTGCTGCGCGAAATAAGTGAAAGCTTGTGGGCCAAAGGCGGTGCGCTCGGTCTTATAAATCTTCACCGCATGGGGCAGGCTGTCATCCTGGCGGGTGATCCGGCGGCGCTGGTTCTTGTTCCACCAGGGCGGCACCTCGGGCAGGTTGTCGTAATAATCCAGCAGCTGATCCATCAAAGCGCATTCTTGCGGCAGGCCAACGACCCCACAGTTTAGCGCCCCCCGCATCCCATGCCCGGCAAAGATCCACTCCCATTCATCGGGAAAGGGTTTGTGGCAGAACGCATCGCAATCGATCCAAATCGCGCCGGTCTTTTGGATCATTTTGTAGCGAAACACATTCGAAAGAAACGAGGCCGAGGTCTGTTCGACGATATCCATCGGGATATCCATGATGTCGGTGGCGGGCTTCACCTCGACCCCTTCGGGCGCGTTCTGAACATCATCGGTACAATAAAGCGTCACCGGGTGCCCGTGGCGCAGATGTGACTTCAGACACAGCTGGTTGAGGTATTGCAGCCGCTCCCCAATCCAGAGAGAGGCGACGGGACGGCGGTTCAGCTCCATGGAAGGTAGCCCCTTTTTTCTGCTCGGTTGCGCGGCTTTGGCCGCGTCTTGCTTGGTGTTGTTGTCGCTTATTTTGCGGGTCGAGGCAAAGGGTTTTGCGCTTTGCGTTACCCCGCAAGCCCGGCTGTGGCCGTTCACGCCGCCGTGATCTCACCCACCTTTTGCCCCGGCGTCAGGGTCGCAGCTTTGTCACTGGCGGGCGCGGTTCTGGATCAGATAGGGCTTTGGACCATAGAATGCCCCGCGCAGAACGATCGGTATTTTGGAGGAACGATTATGGCGCCCATCCACATTCAACGGCTTTTGGCTTTTGTCTTCCTGGGCCTTGGCGGCTGGGCCCTTTTCTTTCCGGCCCATGTCCTGAGCATCGGCATCCGGCCCGAGCTTTACAACGGCGATCCGGTCACCACGATCATCATGGGTTGCTTTGGCGCGCAAGCGGTCTTGGGTGGCACGATCATGCTGCTTTCACGCTTCACACCGCGGACCTTTCTGGTGTTTGCCTTCCTGGGGTCGGTGCCGTTTTTCGTATTTAACTATTACTTCGTCTTTGTGGTTGAGGTTTTCACCCGTTGGATGTTGCTGGATTTCGTCGGCAATGTTGCGATCTTCACGCTGTGCATGATGGGCTATCTGGGTATGAAACGCGCGGGCATGGAGACGACTTGACCAAACTGGTGCTGCATTACGCTTCTTGCAGCACCTGGGCCGAGACATCTGCACCCGCGGCAACCCCCGTGACCTCCACAATCGACAGGCCAAGCCGGATTTGCCACAGGCCATCACCCTGATCGGTGATCTGTGGCGGGCCTGGCCAAGCACTTAGGTCATAACGCTGCGTGGCATCCCAGCCGTCGATTAATGTCACACCGCCATAAGCGAGGCGGAAAACCTTTGCCCCTGGCCCGGCGGTGATCTGGGTCACGCCGCTGCCCACCAGAACCTCGTGATCGCCTTCGGCCAAGTCCAGCACATTCCGCCCTGGCCCGGTGTCGATCCGGCTGCCGCCATCGCCATCAATGATGGTGTCATTGCCATGGCCGCCGACGATCAGGTTGCGGTTGCTATAGCCGTGGATCAGGTCATCGCCCGTACCACCATCCAGCGTGTCGCGGCCCGGCCCGCCATGCAGCGTGTCATTGCCAGCTTCCCCATAAAACGCGTGGCGGCGATTGGCCTGTTTGGCTTTGGCGATCATCAGATCATTACCGCCGCCACCGTAAAATGTGGCCGCCCCGTGTTTCGGGCCAATCATCACGTCATCGCCATCGGATCCGGTCAGATCGACCTCCACCCGTTCTGAGGTTTCAAACTCAATCGGGCTTTCGGGATGGGCCACGATTTTGATGCGCTTCCCTTCCTGTGGGCCGTCTTCTTTGCGGGCGACCACTGTGGCAATGCGGATCTTTTCGATATTGGCGGGGCAGTGCAGCACATAGTCATCGGGGCCCGCCATGTACCAAAGCGTGTCGGTGCCGCCGTCCTTTTCCTCGACAATCTTTTCGGCATCCGCGCCGTAGGCCCAGTAATCATTGTCGGCACGGCCACCGGCCAGGATCACGCTGCCATCCACGGCCATCATCGCGTTGACGCCATCAGCGGGGTTTTCATGGCCGCGCAGGTCCAGGCCCAGATCAAGCGCGCCGTCGACCAACTGGCCGCGCAAGAAATCCATCGGCGCACTGTCGACCAGGTTCGTGGTCTCGCCCGGGTCGGAAACGATGTCATAAACATGCTCTTCGCCGTTGGGATAACGGAAGTAGCGCAGATGCTCGTACCCTTTAACCGAGGGCCGCACGCTAAGCGTGCCGAACACGCTGGTCACGGGCGATTTGCTCCTATCGAACGCGCCGAACCCGGTGCCGATCAAAGGCAGCAGGCTTTGGCCACTGGTCCAATCCGGGCGCGGCGGTAGGCCCGCAAGGTCCATGATTGTTTTGGGGATGTTGTGCAGCGATACCGGCAGGTCGATCTCTTGGCCCGCGTCCATCGATGGGTGCCAAATGCCTAGCGGAATGTGGGCGGCGCTGTCCCATTGGCTCATCTTGTGGAAACTGTCGTGATTGCCCAGGTTGAACCCGTTATCCGAGAAGAAAATCACCGTCGTGTTCTGACCAAGGGCGGAAGCTTCTAGCGCGTCTAGAAACCGCCCAAGCTCATGATCCATATGGGAAATCGCCGCGAAATAGGCGCGGACAACCTGCCGCCAAGCCTCATCCCCGGCCTTTTCCGGCGTCCATTGGCCATTGGCGATATAGGCGGCCTCATACACCGCGAAACCGGGTTGCGGGCCGTAATAATCAGCCTCATGCGCGATGGTGGGCCAGCGGATTTTGGCAGGGTCATATTGGGCGTAAAACCGATCCGGGCAGACCAGATTGTAATGCGGATGTTTGAAGCCAAGCTGGATCAGATGACGCCGGTTTGGATCGGTGCGACCTACGAACTCGATCGCGTTTTGCGCGACCCAATAGTCGTAAAACCGGTCATCCTGGCTGCCGTCATCATCGGGATGGTTCACCCCTTTGATGCCCGGCCCCTTGTCCAGATAGGCATGCACGCCGCGCCTGCGCCCCTTGTCATCGGCGGCGGGTTCTTCATGGAACAGGATGCGCCGATAGTCCTCGGGCATGGGTTTGTAATTGCTGTCCACCTTGCCGGTGGTGAAGGTGTAAAACCCCGCCCTTCGCAGATCGTATTGCCAAGCCTTTTCCGGGCGATAGACATCGCGCCAAAACCGGTTGAGGTCCACCAACCCAGTGCGAAACGGGCTGAGCCCCGTGGCCAACTCCGCCCGGCAGGGCGCGCAAAGGGGCACCGTGGCATAGGCGTTGGTGAACCGCGCGGCGCGGGCCATGAAACGGTCGAGATTGGGGGTTTCGATGCGGATGCCAAAGGTATCGCGCCAGGTGAACACATCGATAAGATCGTCGATCCAGATCACGCAGATATGGCTGTCTTTTAGGGCATGGGGCGTCAGGCTCATGTCAGGGGTTCCCCCCAATCAGTGTACCGTCTCAGCGCCGCCAGCGTCGCCCGATCCTCCGCCGTGATGGCGTTCAGCAGGGATCGCCCTGGGAACACCCAAACATCCGAGATCAAGCTGTCGCCCAGGGTTTTCAGCAGTTTCGGGCGCTGGTTCCGGCAGCCCAGGAATAGGTTTGCCGCGACCGATAGGATCGGGGCGGGCGCTTGGGTTCTCGAAACCTCGCCACCCAGGCGGCAGGCGGACAGATCGCGCCCCTCCAGCGACACCAGCACCGTGCGCGGTATTTCGGGTGGGCCCGCGTGCAGGGTAAGCTCGGCCAGGCCCGCATCATCTTTTATCGTGATGGTCCCGTCGCTTTCGGACAGGAATAGATAGTTTTCGCCGGGTTTCTTGGTGGTCGCCCCGCCCATGTTTAGGGTCAAAACCGTCCGCGGATCGCTGCCCGGCAAGGGCAGATAGCGAATGGCGAGCGAGACGGTTTGACTGTCACCCACAACCCCGTTTGCCACCAAGCCGCAATGAATGCCTTCGCGGCATTGCAGCCCATAAAAATCCCCCGCCGCACCGGTTTGGCCATTACCCTGGTTCGGGTTGGTCGGCCGCAGGTCAGCGTTGCCCAAAACCGGGTGCCAAGCCGTGATCGCCTTGGTTTTGGGATCAATCGCGAACTGATCCTCGGCCCCACGCCACCACAGACCGTCCGCCGGCAAGTTGTCCGCCAAAATCTCAGGCTCCAAGCCGCAAAGCGCGCCGGGGGGCAGGGATTGGTCGAGCAAAATCATGCCTTTGGCCCATCATGCACCGGCAGGATCGCGGGCAAGGCATAGCGGCGAAGCTCTGCACCATCGTCCGTTGCCATTCCCCAAAGATCGCTGACCCCACCCGCCCCATGCGCGGCATAGCACAGGCGCAGCCCATCGCCTTCGGGCGCGCGGTCGCAATGGACTAGGAGGGCCAGGGGATCGTCTGGGTCAATCTCGACCTTTGTGATTGTGGCGCCTGACGTGTCGTCCAAAAGTGCGAAGCCAAGGCTTTGATCCGTGCCCGTCCCCTCCGGCTCGTCCAACCGCAAACCCGCCGATGCGGCCTGCACGGTCACCCGGATCACGCGGCGGTCGCCGGCAACATGTTCGGCCAGAAAGAAAATCGGGCAGCGCCAGTTCGCGCCGTCTCGGATCGCGGCGGCGGTCAGCTTGGCCATCTGACGGCGCGCGGCCTCGGTCGGGCGGTCAAAACGGTCATGCTCGAACATATAGGCGGGCGCGCTATAGACCAGATTGTGATCGCCATGGTTCCAGCTCAGTTCCCACTGGCCGGCCAGCACGCCGGCGGCATCGCCCTGGGCCAGCCCGTTTTCGAACCGCGCAACAAAAAGCGGCTTGTCAAAGCCCAGGGACCAAAGCCCATCTTCCACCGCTTTCATGGCGGCCAACATGCCGTCGCGATAGGCGATAGGGTCGCCGGTCAAATCCTCAAGCGCATAGTCCAAGCACACGGCCAGGATTTTCGCCCTTTTGCCCATCAGCGTGGCGGCGGATTTGAGGTTCTTGGCGGCCTGCAACAGATTGTCGAGCGCAGGGCCCTTGGCCAGATCAGCGGCGCTGGCGGAACTGTCGGTTTCAGCGCGGGTGACAATCAGGGGCAGGGGGGCGTAGTCGGCCATCTGCCAATGCAGCAAGGTTTCAGCGACCAAGGCTTCGTGGGTCACCTCGCGCAGATGCTCTAGCCGGTCGGTTTCGGGCGCGGGCTCCACCCCGGCCATGCCGACCGCGCCGATATCATCGGCGGGGGCCACGATGTGCTGGGGGAAGGCGGGCGCACCTGGGGTGGCCAAGGCCGCACGCGGGCCGCCCAGGCCCAAAATGCCCAAAACCGCGCCGGGACCATCGGCTAGGATCGCGCCGCCGTCGCAGTGGCGCAGAAAGCCCCGCACCCCCTGCGCGCCGGGCAGACGCGCGGTAAAGCGCAGCCAATCGCCATCGGACCGGATGTTCCAGGCATCAACACCCTCCAGCGCGTCCTCTGCCGCCGGGGGGGAAGCGGTTGTGAGTCCAGCCCTTGGGGTGCTGACGGCAGATGTTTCGGCCCGGTGCCCCATCCGCAGGGCAATGTCTTCGATCACACGGTCGGACAGGCGCATCACCAGGCCGGTCGGATCGTAGCGGATCACATCGCCATTTTTGGCGCGCACCACCACACCATGGCTGGGGATCACTTTCTCTGGCTTATCATCGCCCTGCTCGCTCACGCTGCCCCCTGATCGTTACGTGGTGGTTTGGCTACGATAGGCATGGGCGGGCACCCGCGCCAAGCCCCGCCTTAGCCGGCCCGGTCGAATTGCAAGCTGCCCGATCCGGCGCGGTCGTGATTTTCGGTAAAGCCCTTATCGGCCAAAACTGGGCCATAAGCGCCGCGCAGGCTTTCAGCCTGGCGGTCGGACACGAAGGGGATCAAAACCCGCCGCAGGCTGCCAAGCTCTTGGCGCGCCAAAACCGTGGGCGGCACATCCGACGGGCGCGACAGGCGCAAGGCCACCGGGCGGAAATCGCGCAAATAGGCGGCCAGCCCGCTGGCATCGTCAGACCCATCCTTGCCAAAGCGCAAAGGCCCGTCGCTGAATTTGAGCCGGGCGGTATCATCCAGCCCCATGCGTTTGGCGATGGTTTTGCCGGTTGCGATCAAATGCGCGCGGCTGTCCTGGGCCATGATCACCAAACCTTCCGAGATTTGCGTTGCCCGCAGCGGCACAAAGCCGATCCCCGTGCCAATATCCAAAACCCGCGGGCAGCCAGAAAAATAGCCCGCGATGTTGCGCGCATGGCGGCGATCAAACCGACCAGAGATAATGGCGTTCAACGCCTCGGGCGCGAAGATGCGCGGATCGGCGGGCAGGTCGATCTCGTGGTTGGAAATCCATTCCAGATCGACCGCGCCCGACAGATCAACATCGCCTGCCACATAAGGATCGCCGTCTTCCGCCGCCCATCCCGCGACATTGGCATTGCGGCGTTCATTGATCGGTTTGTCGTCATGGGCTTCGCGCTCCACCCGGCTCATCAACGCGGCGATTTTGGCGGGGTCGCGGGGTTGTGGCGGTTTCGCTTCGACCTTGGTGATCGGCACTTTGGAGGCCTCGATCAGCCCGTCGCGCATCTCTACATAGGCGTCGGTCTGGCGGTATTCGTCCAAGCGCGCCTCGACCCGTTCCAACGCGGCGAAATGCAGTTGGCTCAACACCGGGTCTTTCAACAGTTCCGCCATGATCCGCGCGCGATCTTCGGCATGGCGCAGAATGGTGCGATCCTCGACCTCATTGCGATCCTGCAGCGACCAGTAATCGGCGTTGTATTTGTCTTTCTTGTTGTTCACGTTGCCGCGGAATTTACGGACCGCGTAGCTGTCGACCGATTTCACCGCATAGTGGTTCATCTGCGCCCAGTCATAGCCCACCGTGCGCCGGATCGAGCGCCAGCCGCGGAACTTGAAATACTCCTCCATCACCTGGCCAGAACCGTTCAACCATTTGACCGAGGCCGGAAAATCCGTGTCGAGCCATTTGTTTTTGATCGAGGGGCGATGGATGCCAAGCTTCCAATAGCGATGGTCGAACTTGAACAGGGTTTTCACACCCCAGCCTTTGTTCCACAGCGGCGGCGCGGCGCGCAGGTATTGTTCGGACACCGGCGCGCGCGACCAATCGATCACCCCGCCTGAGCCGAAAATGCGCCAGGTGATGACGATGCCATTGGCATCTTGGGCAACCGCGTCGTCCAACATGCCTTCGACCGTGCCCGAGGGATGGGAGACGGCCAGAAATTCATCGGCATCGAAAACCAAAACCCAATCGGCCTGCTGCACTTTGGGTTCTTTCTGCGCATAATTCAGGGCCGAAGGCTGGGGTTTGAGACCTTCGGGAATGTCGTTGCGACGGTGATAGCCCAGGCCCAATTCCTCGAGCCGGATCAGCATGTCGTCGGTACCGTCGGAACAATCATTGGTATAGACCAGAATATCGGTGAACCCGACCGCCAGATGATGGGCGAACCATTCCAGCAGGAAGGGCGCTTCGTCCTTCATCATCGACACCGCCATGACGGTGCCGTGTTTGGATGTGGGTTTCAGGTGCTGCACGCCCCGCGCGGCCTCGGTTCTTTTGTGGACCTTTGGCGGGGTTCTACCATGGGGTGCGCCCATGTCCAATGACCGACCCGCGCAAAGGGGGGCTTTGCGCGGGCCGGATTTGCGTCAAGCCGGAAGGGGGGCAGCGCGACGCAGGGTGAAGTGGCGCAGATGCAGGAAGACCATCAACGCGATCATCGAAAGCTGCACGGCGACCGCGACGCCGCTGAGCGTCCAATAGGCGGTGCCGAATTTGGTGATCATGCCGCTGGCGACCAGGCCCTTGTTGATCCAGAAATGCATCAACACACTCAGCGCCACGCCCGGGCAGATCAGAGCGTAGTTGCCAGGCGAGATTGCGGTGCCGGTCAGGAAGCGGCGGGCATAGCCGGTGGCGCTTAGGATCAGCAGGCCGAAGAGCGTGAACAAAACCTCCACCGACAAGAGCCGGGTCAACATCATCAGCATGTCACCCGCGCCGCCATGGCTGTCGAAATGCACATGCAGCCCGTGGGATTGGCGCAGCAGCAGGATGCCCAGAACGGTGGTCAGCGGGATCACCATCATCAAGGTTGGAGTTTGCTCGCCCGCAACGCCGTTTTCCAGGATCGAACGCAGGCCAAAGATCAGACTGGCCGTTGCGATGACGGTTGCGGTGATCAGAAAGAAGCTGGACAGGATCAGCGAGATGCCAGCGATAGCGGGCGTCGTGCTCATCGCGCTGGGGGCAGCCAGACCAACGCCGATCATGGCGAAGGCAAAGGCCGGCAACATCTGCGCGAAGGAGTTGTTTTTGGCGCAGTCAAACCCGCCTTGGCCCATCACGCGGGCCAGAAAGCGCCCATAGCGGCGAAAGGCCAGAACCGCCACGGCCAGAAACGCGATCATGGCCAGCGGAAACAGATATTCGACGACCGACCAAAGCCCCGGCACAAAGACCAGGCCCAGGATAAAGCCGCCATTGATCGCCATGGCCAGGGCCAGCGGCAGGGCCATCATCTGGGTTTCAGCATTGGATTGTAGCAATGCCTGACCTTTGTCCGAACGCAGAAAGCCGCCCATCCGCCGCAGGTTCCAGATCAGAAGCGATAGGTTGGCCGCGCCAAAGATCGCGATGCCGATCAGTGCGGTGACGATCGCCGCTTGCAAGCCGATGGGACCGTTTGCCAGCGCTGCGGAGATATCCTCAAACACCGGGACCGGCTGGCCCGGATGCGGCACCCAGAACATCAGATACATGAAAAAGGTGACCGAGAGGCCGCCGGCCCCGACCGAGGCCAGGAAATACATGGGCGACCAGGTTTCGGCCGGTCGGTGAAGCGATTGGGTCATGGGGGAATCTCCTTTGTTTGGAGATCGGATTAGCCCCGCATGGGTCTGCTGTCGGTGACATTGTTACCAAGCTGAGCGTTTGGCCTGTGTGCCAAGTGCCGCTGGCTAAAACAGTCACGCTAAGACCGCGCTATCGTCAGCTCTTGCGGATGCGATTGTAGATGACCCACGCGACCGGCAGCGACAACACAGTCCCAATGACAAAACACCAGACAAAGTTCATGCCTGTCGCCATGTCTAAGACAAGCATTCCTATGATCAAAACAAAGGTGAGGATCACCGAGGCGACGGCCTGGACGATCACGAAGAGCCAGATATTCATGCGAAATTTCACCTTAGCTCCGTGCTGCGACGGCGAAATAGAAGACTAGGATCAAGACAAGCTGCACGAGCAGCGATGCGACAGCGCCAAGGACGAACCCGAGGCTGTAAAAGTCAGAGAAAGTGAAAAGGAACGCGACACCGATCGCCGCCGCAGCACCTATCGCGAGACGCAGGGGAAGCGAGAAGGCCACCGGTGATTCGCCCGTAACTCCGGCCTGTTCTGCCGCCGACCTCGCCGCCATTCGACGGACGGCCGACCCAAGCGGTACCGGCAGGAAGGCCGCTAGGAAAACACCCCAGAAGCCGACCAATCCGAAACTTGGCAGGACGGTGCCCAGAATGCCGCCCGCCACGACGGTGATGAATAGGACGATCATAAGGGTTGTTGTGATCTGGAAAGGTGCGTCTTTCATATCGGTCTCCCGTTAGCCTCAGCCTTTGCGCCAGATCACGGGTTTGCACATTGCCAAAAAGGCGAGCCCGTCTCCGACAAGTCGAATTATTTGATAATGTCCCCAATCGCGCAGCATCGTCGGTGCGCTATTGGCCAGGTTGGGGTCCGTCGCCTCTAAGAAGCTGAGGTTGATTGGCATCAACCACAGCATGGTGACAGGCAAGCTCAGCAACAGCAGAACGACCGCGACGAGCCACATCCGATCACGCGAAAGAAAGAAAAGGACCACGCAAGCCATCAGCGCGATGTTCGATACGATGATCTGGCTCATCCCGATCTTTAGGATCATGGATTGGAAGATCGGCAGGGAAACCTCGAACGGGGCCTCGGACCAGGCTGGGTGGGCCAGCACGAGGAGGTAGTAGGCGGTGCCGAACGTGATTGCACCGCCAGTGAGCGCAATTAGTTCGAGATAGGGCTGAAGCGCGCGCATGACCCTAGCGGAACTCGAACGCTTCTGTGTGGATGTTTGATCGCGCAACGCCCGCTTTTCTTAAGTCAGCGACAATGCCGTCGACCATAGGTTTGGGGCCGCAGAGGAAGTAGTCATAGCTTTCCAACGGATCGGATAATTTCTGTTGCATCATGTCGACCCGCGCGAAATTCCCTTCATCAGAGAAAAGCGGGACAAGGGTGACGTTGCCAAGCTCTGCCGCGCGTACCCGCAACTCGTTCAGAAAGATCGCGTCTTGTTCTTCGCGCGCGGCGTAGACCAAATGGATTTGGCGCGGGTCGCCTTTCTGCATGGCGCGGATTTTCGACAAGAACGGCGTCAATCCGATCCCGCCGGCGAGCCAGATTTGTTTTGTCCCCGCCGCTTTGGAGTCGAAGCGGCCATAGGGGCCACGAACCAGAACCTCGCCGCCCGGCTTTAGTTCCTCACGCACCTTTCTGGTCCAGTCGCCAAGCACCTTCATCGTGAAGCGAAGTCGATCTTCGCCGGGCGCGCTTGAGACGGTGAACGGATGTGGCTCGGACCAGCCCTTCCCTTGGATTTCAACAAACGCGAACTGACCCGGCTTGAAATCCATCATCTTGTCCAGCGGCTTTAGGACCACCTCGGTCGCCCTTTCCAATGCGTTCACAGCTTCGATAGTGAACGGGAGCGCCGTGCGTTTGTTCATCCCAAAAACAGAATAGGTCAGGGCAATCACGCCGGTCGCAGCGGCCAGGATCAGGTAGACCCCGGAAACGCTGAAGCGTTCAAAGAATATGCCAGGTGCGGTCATGAAATGCCCAATGACGAGCAAGTAGACCAGGCCCATGATCTTATGGGTCGGGCGCCAGCGCGAATAGCGGATCTTGCGGTTTAGAGCTACGAAGAGGCCGATAATCAGGCAGATAAGCCCGAGCATTCCGAGAGAGGCCGAGGGCGTTAGGGCATGTAGTGCTGGGTCCACGCCGACTGGCAACTCCTTTGGGACGAAGAAGAAATGTGCCAAAGCGGTCAGCGCGGTGAAGACCCCGGCAACCCGGTGAATTTGGTACATGCGA
This sequence comes from Paracoccaceae bacterium, assembly GCA_965229695.1. Taxonomy (GTDB): domain Bacteria; phylum Pseudomonadota; class Alphaproteobacteria; order Rhodobacterales; family Rhodobacteraceae; genus JANSYL01. The sequence goes on along the minus strand of OZ245921.1, from coordinate 670,012 downwards.
TCTAGACCACCAAAAAGGTCTTCTAAAACCGGCAATCGGGTCGAGAGCACAATCGACGCCGTCATCAGGAGGAACGCGATACCCCCCATCATCACGGTGCCGGTCGTGCGCGGATCGTGCTGATCAGGCGCGAAGCCCAAATGCAGCACGATGAATACAAAGATCGTCACCGCAATCGCGTAGACGCCCTGCCTGCGTAACATGGCTTGGTCCTCTCGATCTGCGCTGCGTGATCAGTTAACCGGTTCAGGGTTGATGGCTGCGCGCAGCGCCACCATGATCGAAAAGCCGCCGGTGAATTCGTCTTGGCTCAGCATCGCATCATTGTCGATGTCGGCACGCTGGAAGTCCGACATGAGGCTCTGACGGTGCTCGGTGCGAGAGACCATGCCATCCCCGTTTCGGTCCCAGAACGCAAAGACGATCCGCAAAGCCGTCTCATAGGCATCTTCGCGGCCTGCGTCGCTGGCCACGTTTTGCATTCCGTAATCCCAGGACAGGAACTCACCCAGCGCGATAGAGCCGTTTTGATCCGCGTCCATAGATACGAAGACGTCACCGCCAAAATTGGAAAATTCCCCCTGGTCAATGAGGCCGCGATCAGCGGTGTCCAAGCTTTGAAAGGCCAGTTCCGCAAGGCGGCGGCCTTCGGATTCTTCAGCGGCAAGCGCTGTCGATAAGCTCAGGATAGCAGCAAGGGTCAGCGGGATCAGGGGCGAGGTCATGGCGGTAACTCCATTTCAGGGTGGGCCGAGTCGGCTTGACTTGTAATTGCATAACTTGCATCTGCTAGACATGCAATTGCAAAAACAACTGCAAGACTTGCAGCTGACAAGTTAGGGAGCTACTGTGATGTCCAGGGGAAACTTCCTGATGACTCAGATACCTAAGGCCCGTGCTATCCGCGAAGGCAGCTTTGGCTTCCTCATCCAAACCCTGGCGCGTCGCTTGGACGCACGGATGAAGGAAGAACTCCAACAAATCGACGTGGACATCAAAGTTTTTGCGAATCTGATGGTGCTTGCCGAAGAGGACGGGATTAATCAAAGGATGATTGGGGAACGTTTGAACTTCCCCGAATACTTCACCAGCCGCAATGTCGATGCGCTCGTGAAAGCTGGCTATGCCGAACGGCGGCCCGATCCGAATAGCCGTCGGGCATTTCTGGTGTTCTTAACCGTCGAGGGTAGGCAAAAGGCCGATATGCTTCCGCCGATCATTCGCCGAGTGAACGAAGAGTTCTTGGCCGAGCTTGCCCCGCCGGATCGGGAAAAGGTGATCCAACTTCTCAGACAGATTAACGGAATTTCGGGATGAATGCGCATTCGGTCGGGCGGCACCAGGCTTTTGACTAAAGGCTTGACACCGAAGGGCAGCTTGGCGCTGCCCAGTTTAACGCCACCCCAATCGCCCCAAGCCAAGAAACTGCCCCGTCATGCTTTCCAGAACACCGTCCTGCCGGACAAATCGGTGCCAGAGAGCACCGGCGATGTGAGCGACTAGCAACACCGGAAGCAGCACCAAAGAGACTTCATGCAGCCCGATGAAAGCGCCCATCGCTAGCCCCCCAAGGGCTGGCACCGAATAGGCCAGGGCGATGCAAAGCCCGGAAATCACAATGCCAAACACGCTGGCATAAAGTCCGATGTGAACGGTGCGCGACATGTAATGTTCCCATGCGGGCGCATCGGACGGAAGCCGGGTTGGCCCGGCGACATTTTTTGTCCAAAGGTAGCGGATAATGAACAAGGCGCCGATCCCGACGGCATAGATGACCTCGAGGGTCAGCAGCGCGGGATCGGCCAATTGTGAGACGCTTTCCAACCCTTTGACATACCCGTATCCAAGCAGGGCCGCGGACAGCCAATGGATGCCGCGCGTCACGAAGCCATGGGGTTTTGCCGTCGTCGCCATCTCAAGCACCTCTGCCTGGGCAAGGCCGCCGCGTTACGCGGCGGCCTCGTCAGTTTCGCCGCTGGCCGGTTGATGGGCCAAAGCGAAAAGCGGCGAGGCAAGCAGCCCCAGGCCTGCGACGGCCAGGGCAAAGATCGCCAGAAGAAAGACAACCGACAGGCCCAGCCCTGCCATCATGCAGCCCACAACAAAGATGCCGACACCCGCGACGCCCGAGGCCAATTTGTTCAGTTGCTTTTTCATTTTGAAGGTCTCCAGTTTCAGTCGTTGTTTCGATGAAACTGATATGCGCATCGGGGATTACAGGCGCCTGATGCGAACCTTACAAATCTGCAAACTTCAGCGATACGGCCAGACCTTGGGGCTGATTGCGGGAAAACACCAACTCGGCCCCATGCCGGTCGGCAACCGCCCGTACCAGGGCAAGCCCCAGACCGGTCCCCTCAGACTGGCGGGCCGCATCGAGCCGTACCATTGGTTTGATTATTTCTGCGAAGTCTTCCGGATCCACGCCCGCGCCGTCATCGGCGACACCCAGCACCCGCCCACGGGCCGTTAGCGTGATATGCGCGCCGCCATGGCGTATTGCGTTTTGGATCAGATTTGCCACGACCTGAACCAACATCTGCCGGTCCGCGAAGACCGTTTCAGGCGCGGTAATCTCAAGCGTCAGAGATTTTCCTTCGTCTTCGATGACGGGCTCGAATGTCTCGGCTAGGTCTTCGACCAAGGCGGCCAGATCGACCGGTTCGAACCCGTTGGTGCCCTGCGCGGCTTCTATCCGGGCCACGCGCATGATGGTATCAAAAATGCCTGACAGGCGTTCAGCCTCCTCCAGCGCGCCCCCCCTCTCGGGGCCATCCGGCAAAACCTCCAAACGTGATCGCAGGCGCGCAAGCGGGGTGCGTAGGTCATGGGCCAAGCTGGCGCTCAGATGGCGGGTCTGGGCCACCAGCCGTTCCAGCTCTCCGGCGGTCAGATCAAGCTGCCGCGCCATGTCGTCCAGGTCATCCCTTGTGCGGGTTATCCCAGTGCGCGCGCCCAAGTCGCCCGAGGCCAGGGCCGCTAAGGTGCCGTTGATCCGCCTCAAGCGGCGCTGCGCGAGGATACCCGTGAGCAGCCCAACCAGAACTGTTAGGGCGATCACGCTTGCAACCGTGATCCAAAGGACGCCACCCAAAAGTTCCAGCGCATCTTCACCGTCATCCAAGGGCACCGCAGCCACAATAGGGCTGCCCTGGCTGCCAATGCTGACAAGCAATTGCCAAGTATCGGCTTGTCGGAAATCCTGAGCAAGTTCGACCCTGCCACCCCCGCGCTCGGCCACTCGGCCAAACGGGCCGGGCAGGTCGGCCAGGTCATCCGGCGCGCGCAGTAGAACGCCAAAGGTATCCCCCCGCGCGCCTTGCAGATCGGCCGTACCCGCCAATGCCTGCAATGTCGCATCGACGCGGCGATCAAGCGCATCCGAGCCAACCGCCAAGGCGACAAAAACGGTCGCTGCCATACCGAAGGCAAAGATCACCGACAGCACAAGCGTCAGCCGCAGCGTCGAGGATCGACGCAGCCAAATGATCTTATTGCCCAAAGACATAACCTTCGCCGCGCCGGGTTCGGATGAGTTGTTGTTCAAATGGCTTGTCGATCTTTGTCCGCAGTCGGCTGATATGGGTTTCGACAACGCTTGTGGTCGGATCGAAACTCATATCCCAAACCTGTTCCAACAGCATCGTGCGCGTCACCAACCGACCTGGGCGGCGCATAAAATACTCCAGCAGTTTGAATTCCTTCGCCACAAGCTCAATCTCTTGATCCTGGCGGGTACAGCTACGGGCCAACAGGTCGAGGCTTAGATCGCCATGCCGCAGCACGGTTGGTTCCGTTTTGCCGCCAGCGCCAGCGTCGCCGCGCCGCCCCAAGGCGCTGACCCGCGCGGATAGCTCGGCAAAGGCAAAGGGCTTTGTCAGGTAATCATCGCCGCCCGCGTCAAAGCCTTCGACCCGCGCGTCGACCTCGCCCAACGCGGTCAGAAACAGGGCGGGGGTGGTGTTTTTGGAGGCACGCAGGGACTTCAAGACCGCAAGACCATCCAATCCAGGCACCATGCGATCAAGGATCAGAAGATCATAATCCTGGCCCATCGCGGCCATCAACGCCTCTTTGCCATCTTCGAAATGGTCAACAACATGCCCTTCCTCGCGCAGCCCTTTGGTCACCCAAGGGCCGAGCTGCGCATCGTCTTCCAAAAGCAATATCCGCATGTCACGCCTGACTTTCATGCAATCGGGGGCCACTGTAATCAGCAGCCCCCAAATTGGCCATTCCATAGCGACGGCAGCTTGGCTCAGTCGTCGTCACCATCATCGTCATCTTCGTCGTCAGCATCTTCCACCTCGACCTCGACGACGGCACCGGTATCCGCGGCGATCTCGACCTCAAACTCCTGCCCATCCGCGCTGAGGATCTCGATCTCATAGATCGTCATGCCATCTTCGGTCTCAAGCTCGATTTCCTGAACTTCGCCTGCAACCTCAAGCAGCGCGATTTCGACGGCTTGTTCCTCGCTCAACCCGGTCGCGCTTGCCGCCGTCTGAGCCGAGACCGAGCCCATCAGGGCGCCCGTCAAAGCCAGCCCTGCCAATGCGCCGCCTGCAATCAGTTTCGTGTTCATGTCGTGTCTCCTTTTTCGGTTTCCTCGGAGGCGGGTTTGCCGTCCGATGAAACCGATATGGGGCGCCGAACTTGTCTGAAGATGAGCCGAATTTTACATCTTTGTAAGGTTGAGAATTGGGGGAGCGAGCGCGCATTTTTAGGCTTCAGATGCGATGGCGCGCGTGTTGCAGACGCATGCTTTGACCCGCGTTGTAGGCAGGCCACGGCAACTGCATGTCAGGCAAGCTTTGTGACCTACATGACAAACTCTTCGATAGGTGACCCGCTCACCAGACGACAACGCCGTGTGGAGGCCATGACCCTTTCAATGGGGAGGCCGCGCTCTCCGCGATCGGTTCATCGATCGGTGCCCAAAACACCGCGTGCGGCCACACCGCTCGAGTGCCCAGCGCCTAACCTATCACGACCGACCCAGGCGCCAAATCACCAGTGCTGCCACGATCGCAGCGAGCGCCAGGAGCGCTTCACCGCCATGTGGGTGCAGATGGATCACGCCCCCTGCGTCATGGGCGATCAGTTGGGTCGGAAGCAGCGCCATGGCGGCGATCAAAAAAGCATATTTCATTGGGTTAATTTCTTTCTTTTGAGGCGAGGAAGGTGCGGATATCGAGCGTGTCTTTTTCGTCCATCGAGACATAGACAAGCGCCATATTGGTGCGTTCGCGGATCATCTCTCCAGGAAATGGCAGGTAAGCCAGCTCTCGCGATCCGAAGGACGGGGAGGCCGTTCCAACCTGCCACTCGGTTTTCAACTCCACATCCACAAGCTTCAGGATGCTTGATCCCGTTCTGCCGGGCCGCTCCAAGGGGACGCCTGCGAGCTTCAGATAAGCTGCCTTATCGGCGGCCTGCACGAACCCTTCGATGAACTGCGTCGTCAGCACCTGCAGATCGGCAGCTTGATCTTCGGGGATCAAATGCGAATGCAGATGGTCTGCGGGCCCATGGCTGTGGTTGTGATCATGCGGATGTGGGTGATGATGGTGCCCGATGTGTCCGTCAACGATATCATGTGGCATTGGACCACCTCCGCCCTTCAAACTCGCCATGGGGAATGGAAACCGGTTTGTCGATATGGGCCTTGTGCTTGCCCAGGTTGCCCGAGGCCACAAGGCTGCCCAAGACATCGACGATGACGCGGGTGCCCATAAGCGCTGTAATGTCCGACGTGTCGTAGGGGGGTGAAACCTCGACAAGTTCCATGCCGCAAATGCCCTCGGCCGCCACTTTGGAGGCTAGGGCCAAGGCTTCGCGCGGCAGGAAGCCGCCGGGTTCGGGCCAGCCGGTGCCCGGGACAAAGCCGCAATCGATGCTGTCGATGTCAAAAGACATATAAACCATGTCAACACCATCCCAGGCCATCTCCAACGCCATCTCGGCGGTCTTGTCGACGCCCATGCGCTCCATATCCGACATGGTGATGATGTTGGTTTCGCGCTCTCGCGCGACCTTCACCGCCTCCCGCGGAACCTGCCAGCCGCCGATGCCGACCTGAACCAGGTTCTTCGCCGGTACATTGGGCAGGTTGGTGGAGTGGAACCAAGGGGTGGTGTGCATGCGTTCATCCAGGTCTTTTTCCTGAATGTCGGCATGGCGGTCGAAATGCACGATCCCGATTTTCTTTGATGTGCAATCTGCGATGCCGCGTACGCAGGGAAAGCCAATGGAATGGTCACCACCGATCATGATCGGCAGTGAACCGGATGAAAACACATGGCTGACGGCGCGGCTGATCTGATCGAAGCTTTTTTCCAGATTGGCGGGGATCGTAAACACATCACCCGCATCGCAGAGTGTCATCTGTTCGCGCAGATCGACGGCCATCTCATAGTTATAGGGTGTGTAGAGGGCCGAGATTTTGCGCACGCCCTGCGGCCCAAACCGGGTGCCAGGGCGGTAGGTGGTGCCGCCGTCAAAGGGAATGCCCAGAACAGTGGCGTCGTAATCCTTCACCTCGGTCACATCCTCGGCATAGGGCGCTTTGAGAAAGGTGTTGATGCCCGCGTAATGGGGCAGCTCGCCCCTGGCGAAGGTTGGGATCGACTTATCCTCGATCGAATCCGCACCGGTCAGACCCATGCGCAGGGCCCAGCGGCGTTCCTCATCCCAGCGGCCTTCAGGCAGATCAGCCTCGGCCTTCATGCTTTTCCAGCCCTGAAGCTTGGTCAGATCGGGGTGGTGGGCGCGGCGATCCCGAACCGGGCGGTCAGCCGGGTGATGCGATCGGCTGGTCCTCGTCTCTCTCCAATACATCTTGGTCCTCTTCCAGTTGATAAGGAATGCCGCCGTTCTGGGCGTCAAAATCATAGGTAATCGTCGCGCCATAAGCGGCGGGGTCATGGGGATCCCACCGGGTTTTGTCGAAGACGATCACACGGTCGCCGAGCTTGAAGGCCTCTGGCAGATCATGGGTGACCATGAAGACCGTCATGCCCGTTTCGGCCCGCAGGTCTTGTAGAAATTCGTGCATTTGTTCGCGTGTGCCGGGGTCAAGCGCGCCAAAAGGCTCATCAAGCAGCAGGATACGCGGTTTCGCGGCCAAGGCTTGTGCAATGGCTAGGCGTTGCTGCATCCCGCCCGAAAGAGCCGAGGGGTATTGATCAGCCACATGGGCGAGGCCGATGCGTTCCAACGCGATATCGGCCCGCGATCTGGCGGCCCGTTTGACCCCGCCAAAAAGCTGCCCAAGCGGGCGCGACAGCCCCTCTGCCGCCACGATATTGTCGCGTACGGTCAGATGCGGAAACACAGAATAGCGCTGAAACACGATGCCGCGTGATTGGTCGGGCTCGCCCTTGAGCGAGACACCATCAACCAAGATATCGCCGCGAGTGGGGCGTTCCTGATCCAGCAAAAGCCGCAGAAAGGTGGATTTGCCGCAGCCCGAGGCCCCGACGATCGAGACGAACTCCCCTTCTTCAGCGGACAGGTTCACGCGCTCTAGGATCGGTCTGTGACCGTAGCTTTGAAAGATGTTTTCAACGCTGACAAAGCTCATGCCCGCACCTCCGCCCAGGGGTAAAGCCAGCGCGATAACCGTGCCAGCGCGAGGTCGAACATGAAGGCCAGAAAGGTGATCCAGGCGACATAGTTCAGGATCACATCCATGGCGAGAAAGCGCCGCACCAGAAAGATCCGGTAGCCCAGGCCGCTGTCCGAGGCCACAGCCTCCGCCGCGATCAGAAACAGCCAGGCGGGCCCCAGCGATAGCCGCACCGCCGAAATTAGGCGCGGCATGATCTGCGGCAGGGCGACAGATACCAGAATGGCAAAGGAAGAGGCGCCGAGTGTCTGCGCCTTCACGATCTGCTCTTGCGGCAATTCCATCGTTCGCGCGGTCAGATCGCGGATCAGAAAGGGGGTGATGCCGATGGCGATTAGCGCTACCTTTGCAGTGTCACCCACACCAAGCGTGATGAACAAGATCGGCAAGATTGCCAGGGGCGGGATCATCGAGATGACCGCAACAAAGCCTTGAAAGCCTGCCCGGATCATGGGGATCAAGCCAATCGCCAGGCCAAAACAAAGCCCGATCAGAGCGGCAATGCTGACACCCATAAATAGCAGCGAGAGGCTCGAGGCCGTATCTCCCCAAAACAAGATCTCGCCCGAGCGGCGATCCGGCTCGGTTAAAAGTCGGATCGCCGTGTCAAGAAGGGTGGAGGGGGCCGGGAGGATGCGATCCTGCGGGTTTTCCGCAAGCCGCGCGGCCGAACCCGTGGCGTAGGCGAGCGCCACAAGAACAAAGGGCAAGCCTGCTAGAAACAGGCGCGCGGGCGCCGAAGGCTCTCGATTGATCCACCGCATGGCCGACCCCTCCGCTCTGGCTCAGAGCCCGTCCACCGCCATCTGCATATAGCTGGGGTCAAAGCGCAGCTGGATGTTGCTGGTATCCCCCGTGGTCACGCCGCCAGGGTATTCGATGCCGACAAAATCAGCACTTGGGGCGCCTTCGCCCAGAATACCTTGGTCGAACAGGAACTCGGCCACCGTCACCATAGTTTCCGGCAAGGTCTCGCTTTCCACAAAAGCGACGGCATCAGCGGGATCATAGAACATCTGGGTGGAGGCCAGCTGCGCCTCATACCCCGCTAGATCCGTGCCCGAGGCTTCGGCCATGGCTGTCCGCGCGGTAACACCTTCTTCGGTGTCCGAGGACATGATGGTCATCAACTCATACCAGGCCCCAACCAAAGCGCGGCCGAAATCGGGGTTGGTTTCCAGCGTCTCAGTATTGACCACCATCATGTCGATGATCTCACCTGGGATATCGGCGGAGGTGAAAAGGATATTGGCCTCAGGGCTTTCCGCGATGGTTGAAACCAGCGGGTTCCAGGTCACGACGGCCTCAACCTCTTCGGTCTGGAAGGCGGCGATCATGTCAGCGTCCGAGGTGTTGATCACCCCATCCAGGTCGCGTTCCGCCAAGCCCACACTGTCAAGCGCGCGGGCCAGCAGATAGTGCGAAACAGACAACTCCACCAGGTTCACCGGCATCCCGGCAAGATCGGCCAAGCCACCTTCGCCCTTCAGGATCACAGCGTCATTGCCGTTGGAAAAGTCGCCGACGATCAGCGCAGTCGTATCAATGCCCGAGCCCGAGGGGATGGACAGCGTGTCCATATTCGTCGCGCTCACGCCGTCAAACTCGCCAGCGGTGTAAAGGTTGATGGATTCCACATAGTCGTTGATCTGCACGATCTCGACATCGATACCGTAACGCTCACCCCATCGGTCCATGATCCCGCTATCTTCAAGATAGCCCCATGGCATCCAGCCCACATAGATCGACCAGGCGACCCGGAACTCGGTCCGTTCCTGGGCTGTGGCCAATGTGGGGGTCATCACCAGGGCAAGCGCCGTGGCAGCGGCAAGTGTGGATTTCATCATCTTCAGTTCCTCCGAACGCATTCGATCGCTTCGTTCGGCCAGGAATTGAGAGGGTCGGGGAGCGGCCGAACATGTTGCGCATGGATCTCCCGGGATTTTGGCCCGCCGTGTGCCAAACGGAATTTGCCGCTTGGCTGCGTTTCTCGGACCAGGCCCCTCATGGGGAGGGCGGAACCCTAAACGCTCTGCGCACCCCTAGCGTGGGTAGCACGGGTGCGGCGGGTCAAATTCTGGCCAAGGGTTTCACGCCGAAAGCCGGGACCGACCAAAAAACAAGCAGGATTCCAGTGGCGCAGCCCAGATAACGCGCAGGTTTCGGCCAGGTTTTTCACAGAATCCGGGGGGCAGTGGCCCTGATTAAACCAAAAACACTGGCACCATATCGGCGATCAGCCCTCGTATTCGGCGCGCTCAAAATCGATATGGATGTGGTTACCGTCAGGGTCGTGCAGGTTGATTTGCACCACAGGGAAGCCCGGCACCGGATCGATCGAATAGGTCAGGCCCCGTTCATCCAGCCGCGCGCGGAACTCGGCCATGTCGGTCGCGCGAAATGCGAAATGCTCAAGCGCCAGGTCTCCGCCTGCTTGCGGTGGATTGGACACTTCGACAAGGTGGATCACCGCCTGCGACCCCATATAAAGCCACGCGCCATGAAACGGAAAATCCGGGCGCGGCCCGGTGTGCAACCCCAGAACATCCGCGTACCACTCGATCATGGCGGCGAGATTGGCGGTGCGGATATTGACGTGATCGAATGACTGGATCGACATGGCGGCGAGCGTATCTGGGTCGTTGCGGCTGGTCCAGCGGGAAGGGGGATCGAAGGGGGGATGCACGAGCCTATTGAGGAATGGGTGTCGCCTGGTTCGAGGCATCCTAACTTGTCAGAAGTATGGTGATACGGTGGCGAGTTTTTCGGAACCATCGGTGACATCATCGCCCCACCCAGCGGTTGAGGGGATTGGGTCGATTGGCTGACGCCGCCGCTCGGCTTTTTGCTTGAAAGCGCAAGCCGTCTTGTGCTGCTTTGCGTCCCGTGATGCAGGAAGTCTTAGGCGCATACCCTCCAAAAAACGGCCGCATGCATGAGGCTTGCGGCCCAGGTGCGGTTTTTTTCGCGGCAACCGTTGCCGCGGGCATGAACGGGACGGTGGTTTGGGTGCGGGAACGCTGGCGTGTGGAGCAGATCAATCCTTTGGGGCTTGTAGACCTGCTGCCGCCCGAACGTTTGCTTGTCGCATCGGCGGAAACTCATACGGATCTTTTGGCCACTGCCGAGGAAAGCCTGCGCTCGGGCGTGGTGCCGTTGGTGGTGATGGAGCTTAACAGCCCCTTGGATCTGACCACGGGGCGGCGTTTGCAGCTTGCCGCCCAGGCTGGGAAGGCAACCGCCCTGGCGATCATCCCCGAGGGCGTGGGCAGCAATGCTGCCGAGACGCGCTGGCACTGCCGACCGGCTTTCGACCCGGCGGACTCGACTCTGCAAATCTGGGAGCTTATTAAGAACAAATCGGGAACACTAGGTGCTTGGAATGTTCGATGGTCTCAATCGGCGCGTCGTATCGCTGTGGTTTCCAAGGCTGGCCTCTGAGCGGGTTCTGCGCCTGCGCCCGGTCGATGGCCCGTTTGCCCTGTCGGCCCAACAAAACAACACCAATCGGCTCTATTGCCTGAATGCCCAGGCGGAAAAACTGGGGCTGCATCGGGGCATGTCTTATTCCGATGCCAGGGCGTTTTGCCCCGATCTGATCAGTTGCCCGGTTGATCTGCCCGCCTCGCAGCGGTTCCAACACACTTTGTCGCGATGGGCCACGCGCTATTGCCCCTGGGTGGGCCTGGATGGCGAGGATGGGTTGATCCTGGATATCACCGGCGCGGCGCATCTGTTTGGGGGGGAGGCCGCGATGCTGGCCGATCTGCGCCAGCGGCTTGGGCGCGCCGGGCTGACGGTGCGCCTTGGGGTGGGGGATACGCGTGGGGCGGCCTGGGCCTTGGCGCATTTCGATGAAGGAATTGCCCGGCCCGGCGACATGGCGGCGGCGCTGTCCCATCTGCCGGTCGCGGCCCTGCGGTTGGAGCCTGACACCGATCAAGCCTTGCAAAGACTGGGCCTGCGCACGGTGGGAGAGGTGGATGCCGCCCCCCGTGCCCCTTTGGCAAAGCGGTTTGGCACCTCTTTGATGATGCGGCTGGATCAGGCTTTGGGCCGGCAACCCGAACAGGTTTCGCCCTTAAAAACGCCGCCCCATTACGGGGTGCGGATGACCTTGCCCGAGCCGATTGGCCTGGTGGGCGATGTCATGGCAGGCACTGCGCGGCTGCTGGATCGGCTTTGCGAGACGTTGAAACGGCACGAGGTTGGCGCACGCGTGCTGCAATTGTCGCTGCGGCGCGTGGATCAGGAAAGCCAGCATGTCGAACTGCGCCTGGCCCGACCCTTGCGCGATCCGCATCGGATTTTGCCCCTGTTCGAACGCGGCGTGGCCGAGGTGGAGGCGGGGTTCGGCATTGATCAGATGCGGCTGGAGGCGGTGCAGGTCGAACCCTTGCCCGCCCAACAGCTAAGCTATGCCGCCGGGGCTGCCCGCAAGGATGGGCTGCATGATCTGATCACCCGGCTTGGCACCCGGATTGGGCTGGAAAATATCCAGCGCTTTCTACCGGCCGATAGCCACATCCCCGAGCGCAGTTTCATCATTGCCCCCGCCGCCTATTGCGAACCTGAAAGCGGGTGGGTGGCTTTGCGCCCACGCCCGCTCAAACTGTTCCCGCCCGAACCGATTGCGGGCCATGGCACCCGTCCGCCGGGCACGTTCCGCTGGCGGCGCATGTCGTTCTCAACGGGTCGCGCCACCGGGCCGGAACGCATCGCGCCGGAATGGTGGCTGCCGGATGAAAACTGGCGCTCGGGCGTGCGGGATTATTGGCGGGTGGAAACCAAACAGGGGCGGCGGCTCTGGTTGTTTTACACGCCCCAATCCCCGGGCTGGTTTGTGCAGGGGGAATTTGCATGATCCCCCCTGATTATGCCGAACTGTGCGTGACCACGAATTTCACCTTTCTAACCGGCGCCTCCCACCCTGAAGAGATGGTGACCCGCGCCGCAGAACTGGGGTTGGCTGCCGTTGCGATCACCGACCGAAACTCCTTAGCGGGGGTGGTGCGGGCCTATTCGGCCTTGAAACATCTCAAAGAAGAAGCTGCCGAGGCGGTGAAGGTACGATCCCGGCATAAAATCGACAGCTCCTCCCGGCAGGAGGTTGGAACGCCCAAACAAATCGCCCGCCCTCAGGCCATGCGCCTGCCCAAGCTGATTGTGGGCTGCCGTCTGGTGCTGCGTGATTGCCCCGCCGATTGGGTGGCGCTGCCACGGGATCGGGCGGCTTATCAGCGCCTGACCCGGCTTTTGACCTTGGGCAAACGACGGGCTGAAAAAGGGGCCTGTCATTTGGACCTGCGCGACCTGTTGCAAGGGGCGGAGGGGATGATCCTGATCGCCATCCCAAAAGCATCGCTGCGGGCTTGCCGCGATGTGCTCCAGCAGGTGCAGCGTCGCTATCCCGGCCATGTGTTTCTGGGGGCGGCCCCCCGTTATGACGGGTCGGATCAGGCTTATCTCAACGCCTGCGCAACCTTGGCCCAACGCTGTGCGACGCCGATGGTGGCGGTGGGGGATGTGCTGATGCATCGGGGCAGCCGTCGGCAACTGGCCGATGTGCTGACCTGTATGCGCGAACATATCACCATCGATCAGATCGGCACCCGCGCCCTGCCCAATGCCGAACGGCGTCTGAAAGGCCATGGTGATATGGCGCGCCTGTTTCACCATCATCCCGCCGCAATCCACCGCACAGCCGAGATTGCGGCGCGCTGCAGCTTTTGCCTGAGCGAGTTGAGCTATGAATACCCCGATGAGATCGCGGATGGCGAAGCCCCGCAGGCACGGTTGGAACGATTGGCCAAGGAAGGCCTGAAACGCCGCTATCCGCAAGGCGCGCCGGATCGAGTCCACGCATTGATGGAGAAGGAGCTCAAGCTTGTCGCGGAACTGGGGTTCCCGGCTTATTTCCTGACGGTCCATGACATTGTGCAATTCGCCCGCTCGCAGGGCATCCTGTGCCAGGGGCGTGGCTCAGCCGCCAATTCGATCCTGTGTTACCTCTTGGGTATCACCGATGTCGGCCCAGACATGATCGCCATGGTGTTCGAACGGTTCATCTCAAAATACCGGGGCGAGCCGCCGGATATTGATGTGGATTTCGAACATGAACGCCGGGAAGAGGTGATCCAGTGGATCTATGAAAAATATCGGCGAGAACGCGCCGGGCTCTGCGCCACCGTGATCCATTTCCGATCGCGTGCCGCGATCCGCGAGGTCGGTAAGGTCATGGGGCTAAGCCAGGATGTGACGGCCAACCTATCCGGTCAGATCTGGGGCATGTCCAATGGCGGCGCCGACCCAGAGCGCATACAGGAATTGGGCCTTGATCCCAGTGACCGCCGCCTGGCGCAAACGATCCGCCTGATTGGAGAGATCATCGGCTTTCCCCGCCACCTGTCGCAGCATGTGGGTGGGTTTGTCATAACCAAGGGCCGCTTGGATGAGCTTTGCCCGATTGAAAACGCCGCGATGGAAGACCGCACCGTCATCGAATGGGACAAAGATGACATTGATGCCTTGGGCATTCTGAAGGTCGATGTCTTGGGCCTGGGGATGCTGAGTTGTATCCGCAAAGCCTTTGACTTGATGCAACGCCATGAGGGACTGACACATACCCTGGACACCATCCCGCAGGAGGATACGGCCACCTATGACATGCTTTGCGTGGCCGATGCGGTGGGGGTGTTTCAGGTCGAAAGCCGGGCGCAGATGAACTTTCTGCCGCGTATGCGACCGCGCACATTTTATGATCTGGTAATCGAGGTTGCGATTGTGCGCCCCGGCCCGATCCAGGGTGGCATGGTGCAGCCTTATATCAAACGACGACAGGGGCTGGAGGCTGCCGAACCCTTTGGCCCGGCTTTGGAGGCGGTGACAAAACGCACGCTTGGGGTGCCGCTTTTCCAAGAACAGGCGATGCAGATTGCCATTGTGGGCGCGGGCTTCACAGCGGAAGAGGCCGATCACCTGCGCCGCTCCATCGCTTCGTTCCGGCGGATGGGCACGATTGGCAAGTTCCGCGATAAATTCACCGAAGGGATGTTGGCCAATGGCTATAGCGCCGAGGTTGCGGATCGCTGTTTTGGCCAGATCGAAGGCTTTGCCGATTACGGCTTCCCCGAAAGCCACGCGGCGGCCTTTGCCATGCTGACCTATGTTTCCTCCTGGCTGAAATGCCATCACCCGGCGATCTTCGCCTGCGCCTTGCTCAATTCACAGCCCATGGGGTTTTACGCCCCGGCCCAGATCGTGCGTGATGCCCGCGAACATGGGGTGGAAATTCGCCCGATCTGCGTGAACCACAGCACGTGGGACAATACGCTGGAACGCCGCGCCGATGGCGCTTTGGCGCTGCGTTTGGGGTTTCGGCAGATCAAAGGCTTCAAGGAAGACGACGCCAATTGGATCGTGGCCGCCCGCGGCAATGGCTATCGCGACCCCGAGGCGCTGTGGCTGAAAGCCGGGATCAATCCCCCCGCCTTGGAGCGCCTGGCCGAGGCGGATGCGTTTTCGGATATGGGGCTCAATCGCCGTAACGCCCTTTGGAAGGTGAAAGCGATCCGCGCGCCCAAACCTTTGCCGCTTTTCAATGATGAATTTGAGGGGGAAGGTATTGCCGAGCCTGCCGTCACCCTGCCCACGATGCATTTGGGCGAAGAGGTGGTGGAAGATTACGTCGCCATGCGCCTATCGCTGCGGGCCCATCCGATGGAATTGCTGCGCCCAAACCTGCCAAATCTGACACCGCATCACCATCTGACCACCGCACCTTTGGGCCGGGTTTCGGTCTGCGGCTTGGTCATCACCCGGCAACGCCCCGGCACGGCCTCGGGCGTGATTTTCCTGACCTTGGAAGACGAAACCGGCGTCTGCAACGTGGTGGTCTGGAACGCGGTTTATGAAAAATTCCGCCGGATCGTCATGGGGGGACGTCTGCTGCGGGTCAGCGGTTATTTGCAGCGCGAAGGGATCGTCGTGCATCTGATTGCGCAACAGATCGAAGACCTATCCCACCGGCTATCCGATCTGGGCCACCCCATGGATGATGCCATCGGCCAAACCTTGCCCCAGGCTGACGACACACCGCGCCCGCGCAAATACCCGCCGCGTGCGATGCACCCCCGAGAACAGGCCAAACGCCTTTTCCCCAGCCGCGATTTCCACTGACCGGCGCGTCGGCGAACGATCTTTGAATTTGGTTTTGCCCCGCATTCCAAAGCGGTTTTCCCAATCGGCCCCCTGTGATTTGGCAATTTCCGGCAGAATTACAGCATCAATTGGCGCAAAGCGCCGCTAATGGGACATTAAGACTGGAATAGAGCGGTACCTTTGGCGTTATCATGGTGACACTGCACGCCCTTGAGGACCCTCTTAATGTTGCTACGCAAATTCCTGCGTCTTTTGACCCTTTCGGTCATCTGCCTGGCATTGGGTTGGCCCAACACGGGCGGCGACATGTTTTCGGCCAGCTTCGTTTCGATCGCTTGGGCGGATGACGATGATGATGACGATGACGACGATGATGATGACGACGATGGGGGCGGGGGCGGCAGCGATTGGCGCCAGACCGGTTCCAGCGGTGGCGGGATACGAGGCACCGCAGGCCGTTCGGGGACACCCATTCGCATCTTGCCGCGCATCTTCCAACCCAACCGACCGCGCCAGCCGGCGCGCCCACCCTCGGGCGGTGTGCCGCCATCTTTGCCGGAACAGGCCAATGCCGAAATCGTGGTGTTCGATCTGGCCGCCGAAGATCTGCAAGCGCTGCTCGATGAAGGGTACACGCTGACCGAAACCATCACCTTGCAGACCCTCACCTGGGTGCTGAATCGGCTGACCACCCCCGCAGGTGTGGATTTGGAAGAGGCACGCGATCGCGTGCGCGCGCTGCCCTCAGGCCGGACGGCGGATTACAACCATTTCTACCGCACCGAACAAAGCAGCCTTCAGCCTGTTTCAGCCACCCCCTGTGACCATCCAAACTGTTCGTCATGGGAATTGATTGCCTGGCCAAGGGGGCCGACGCCGCCCGAAGAATGCCGGGTGACGGTGCCCATTGGCATGATCGATACCGGCATCAATCCCGATCATGAGATATTAGAGGGCGCGGCGCTTGAGGTCGTGGCGGGGGCCGACCCCGCCGCGACATCTTCGCGTGCGGTTCACGGCACAGCGGTTGCGTCGCTTTTGATCGGCAGCAGCGAAAGCCGGGTGCCCGGCCTGGTGGCCGAAGCGGAAATGATCGCCATCGATGCCTTCACCCGCGCCGGTGGGGATGAACGCGCTGATCTGGTCTCTATCCTGCGCGGACTGGATGTGTTGGCCGAACGAGGCGCGCGGGTGATCAACCTGTCGCTGGCTGGCCCCGACAATCGCTTGCTGGAAGCGGCGGTGGATCGGTTGATTGGCGAGGCGGGGATCGTTGTGGTCGCCGCCGTTGGCAATGCCGGGCCCAGGGGCGGCGCGGCCTATCCCGCGGCTTACGAGGATGTCTTGGCGGTGACAGCCGTTGACAATAGCGGTCGCATTTATCGTCAGGCCCAACGCGGGGCACATGTGGATCTGGCCGCGCCGGGGGTGTCGATCCTGGCGGCAACCTCGATCAGCGGGGCGCGGTTCAAAACCGGCACCTCTTTTGCCGTGCCCACGGTCACGGCTGCCGCCGCCATGGTCTTGAGCCGTTCGCCCGATTTGACGCCCTTGGAGGTGGCGGATCAATTGATTGCCGGCGCCCGCGATTTGGGGGCGCCGGGATTTGATGAATTGTTTGGGCATGGTTTGTTGCAAGCCCATGACCTTTGCGCCCCTTAGCTTTCGGGCTGCCAGGTATTGGCAATCGCTGCGGCCTCGGCCGCTGGGTCTAGCACCGCGCCTGCGCCAAGCCGGTCGAGGAAGGGTTGCAGCCCCTGCGCTTCGGTTCCGCTGGCGGTGACAAAGCCCGTCTCGGTCCCGGTGGCGGCCAGAGGTTCGCTCATCGTGACTTCAACCTGCCAGCCCGCACCTTGGGTGCAAGCGATGCCCAGATCGATCCGCTCAGCCGAGGTATCGATGATCTCGACCTCGCGGCAATAGCCGCCATCGATGGGCAAGGTGGCCAGGATCATCACCTCACCCTCGTCGCCAAATGCCTCCGGCGCGCCAGAGGGCAGGGTGTTCAGCGTCTGCGCCAGTTCCGAGCCTTGTGCGACTGGCCCAACGGCCAGGCGCTCACCCCCCGACCCAGGGCCGGACAAGCCTGGAAAAACCACGACAGCCAGCGCGACAGATGCCGCCAAGGCCAGCCCCGCACCCGCCCAAACAGCGGCCGGTTTCCGGCGAAAAGGGATCACCTGTGCGGTTTCCGGCTCTCCCATGATCGCGGCTTCGATGGCGGCGGGCACGGGTTCACGCATGGGCGCGTCAAAGGCAGCGGCCAACGCTTCGTTGGCGGCCATCAGATCATCGACATAGGCCTGATCCTGCGGATGGTTTGCCAGATGCATCACCACTTCGGCGGCTTCTTCCGGGGTCAGTTCGCCATCGGCAAAGGCAGCCAGGCGGGTTTTGTCCATCACGGTTTCAAGGGTCATTGCATGCCCCCTTTCGTCATTCCAAGTTGCGGCAGCAGCGTTTCGCGGGCGCGCGAAAGGCGGCTCATCACGGTGCCAAGGGGCACATCCAGAACTTCGGCGGTTTCTTTGTAGCTCAGCCCCTCAATGGCCACGAGCGAAAGAACCGCGCGTTGCGCTTCGGGCAGGCTTTCCATCGCCTCACGCACCATGCCAAGCATCATGCGATCTTCGGCCAGGCGCGCGCCTTTGCCCCCGTCGCTCAGCCCGGCCTCTTCGGGGTCCACAGCGGCCCCACGGGTTTTGGCGCGCCGACGGTCATCGATCCAAAGCGTCTGGATGATACGATACATCCAGCTGTCCATCCGCGTGCCCTCGCGAAACTGCGCGGCGTTCTTCAGGGCTTTGACACAGGCCGATTGCACAAGATCGTCGGCATCGGTCGCGTTATTGGTCAGCGACAGCGCAAAGCGGCGCAGCTTGGGGACCAAGGCCACCAGATCCTGTCGAAATCGATCTGTCATCTGACCGCTCCTAACTTGACATCATTGCCCGGACAACGCTGCCACGCGGGGGATTATTCCAAGGCTTTGCAGAAAAAGCGATGATTGCCGGGCGCGGGTATCTCACATCGCGGCGCGGGGCGAATCCGACAATCGCAATCCAACCCCCATCATGCGCAGCGCGTTTTCCGTTCCACGGCGCAATTGGGCGGCGCTGCTTTCGATCGGATGATCGGCGCAACAGGCCTGCATCCGCACCGGGGCAAAGGCGGAAATTCCGTGGGAAAGGGGATCGGACCGGTCGCTGTCCAACAGCCCCGCCAGCGCAATCGCGGGCACGCCCCGGGCATGCGCGCGGCGGCCGACCTCACCCGGGGCTTTGCCGTCATGGCCCAGGGCCTCCATCGCGCCGTCCGCCGTGATGACCAGATCGGCATCATCAAGCATTCGGTTGAAATTCAGATAGTCCAGAATGATGCCGTATCGCGGGTAAAGCGTGGCGCCCGTGATCGCGGCCAGGCCCGCCGCAATACCGCCCGAGGC
This sequence comes from Paracoccaceae bacterium, assembly GCA_965229695.1. Taxonomy (GTDB): domain Bacteria; phylum Pseudomonadota; class Alphaproteobacteria; order Rhodobacterales; family Rhodobacteraceae; genus JANSYL01. The sequence continues at coordinate 650,777 of OZ245921.1, read as the reverse complement.
CCCGGCCCCCGGCATCTTGGCCACCTCGACCCCGGTTGTCGCGCGCAGACAAGCCGCCCAGCGGGTCATCGACGCCTCAAGCAGCGCGGTCTGATAGGGCGCGGCGCTTTTGCCCTGGCCGAGCCTGCGCGCCACGCCGCGCGGGCCCAAAAGCTGGTTTTGCCAGTTTACGGCCACGTCGATCTTGACCTTGCACAAACGCGGGTCGAGCCCGTCCAGATCCACGCGGCGAAGCTGCGATAGGGGGCCAGCGCCTGGTTCCAGTTCTTTGCCGTTGCCGTCCAAAAGCTTCGCGCCCAGCGCTCGGGCCAACCCTGCACCGCCATCGCTAACTTCGGTGTCGTCGCAACCGATCAAAATGCGCTCAACCCCGGCATCCAAGGCGTCCTTGATCAACTCGCCGACTCCAAAACTGGTCATGGCCATTGGATCACGCTGGCCTTCGGGCACCAGTGACATGCCAGTGGCAGCGGCGGTTTCGATCACGGCAGTGCGTGTGGTGTTGCCACCCAGCAGTCCCCAATACCCCGCGACGGGCGTGCCCAGAGGGCCGGTGAAGCGGCTTTCGATGGTCTCACCCCAGCTTGCCGCCACCAGGGCGGCAACGGTGCCTTCGCCACCATTGACCATTGGGGCTGACAAGATGCGCGCGGTTGGCATGGCGCGGCGCACGCCGTCGCTGATGGCGCGGATCACCTCATCCACGGGAAGGATATCTTTAAACGCCGATGGGGCGATCAGAATTGTCAAAGTCATTTTAAGCGGCCCCCGAGCCTTTCCATCTTCAGGAGAAGAACGAACTGGGCGCGCGACCTATTCCCCAGTTTCCCAAAGGGGCGGTGGAGGAAATTGCGGTCGCGGATTGTCGCCAGGCTGCGCGATTTGAGCCGCAAGAAACCGCCGGCGTGGTGTCGGGGTAACATCTAAGTAATTGTTGAAATTATATAATACTTAGGTTTGGCGCCATTTCGCCATCTCCCAGGCAAGGCGGAATAGCCCGTTAATCCCGCCGTTGTCTCTGCACTGGTCCCAATGACCCAAGAGCAGAGTAGAGATATGCCAGCCATACCCATAACAGACACCGAAGCGCCGTTTGGCCTGCGCTATCATAGCGTTGAAATTCGACCTCCCGCCGGGCGGTTGCGCGCGATTGTGCGCCGCCCGCATTACCCCAACCCCGACCTGCCACCGCTTTTGGCGCTGCATGGCATCTCGCGCGATGCGGGAACCATGGCCAAGGCCTTTGCGCCCCATTGCGCACGCCATGGTCGGGTTTTGATCACGCCGCGCTTTTCCCGGCGCGATTGGCCGCGGTTTCAGCGCATCGGCGCAGCCCGACCCGATCTGGCCCTGCTGGCGCTTTTGGATCACCTGCAAGAGCTTGGCCTGGCCGACACGCGCCGTGTGGTGCTGTTTGGTTATTCCGGCGGGGCGCAATTGGCGCATCGCTTTGCGATGCTCTATCCGCAGCGGCTGACATCCCTGCATGTGGCGGCAGCCGGTTGGTACTGTTTGCCCGACAAAAGCCTGGCCTTCCCCATGGGCCTGGCCGAGGCAAAGGCCCGGATGACCCCCGATGTGCCGACCCTGGCGCACGGTCAGCTGCACGATTTCCTGAGGCTCAAACATCGGATCTATGTCGGGTCCGAGGATCGGACGCGCGATCCCGCCCTGCGCCAAAACCCGGTGCTGGATGCCGGGCAGGGCCGTCACCGCTTGGCCCGCGCCCATCGATTTGCCCAGGTGTTAAGCCGGGCCGCCCAGGCGCGTGGCATCACCGCCGATCTTGATCTGACCGAACTCCCAGGTTGTGCCCACAGCTTTGCCCAATGCGCCGAGGCCGGATTGGCCTGGCGGGTCTCCCACGACTAACCCCCTGCAGAAAAGGAAGATTCCCATGACTGAGTTTCGTTTCAAAACTGCAAAATGGTGTTTTGCAACGCGCCGGATCGACCAGAGCTTGGCGACCGGCTTAACCAGCGATTTTGCCGCTGTGGTACCAGGTGATTTGATCCTGGGCCGGGTGGTGTCGATCGGCCACCACCGGCGCATCCAATTGCCCAGCGGGCGGCCCGCAACCTTGTATCCCGGCGATCTGGTCGTGCTGCCCTGCGCGGCCCGCTACGCCCCTGATCAGTTCGAAGGCCTGGCGGATATTGACCCCAAAGGCTGTGACCTGCTGGCAGGTGGTGGCTGCGTCGGGCGCATGACCCAGCGCAATGAGCGCATCAAGCCGCCCACGCGCATCCAACCGCTGGGGCGCATCACGGGCCCCGATGGCATGGTGCTGAACACCAGCGCCTTCGGCCTGGCCCCCAGCCAGCGGCGTGGCGCGATCCCGGTGATCGGGGTGATCGGCACTGCGATGAATTCTGGCAAAACCACGGCCACAGCCGCCTTGGCCCATGGGCTGACCCGCGCGGGCTGGCAGGTGGCTGCCATGAAAGGCACCGGCACCGGCGCCTTTGGCGATTTCAACGCCTATACCGATGCGGGCGCGGCTTATGTGGCTGATTTCACCGATGCCGGGATGACAACCACCTATCTGGAGCCGATGCCGCGCATTCTGGCCGGGATCGACACCTTGGTGGCCGAAGGGGCCACGCGCGGCTGCGAGTTGGCGGTGATGGAATTGGCTGATGGCGTCTTTCAACGTGAAACCGCAGCGCTTTTGGCCGATCCCGACGCGCGGTTGCGGTTTGCCGGGTTCTTGTTCTGCTGCGGCGATGCCTTGGCCGCGACCGGCGGTGTGGCGCAACTGGCGCAAAAAGGTATACGCCCCATCGCGCTAACGGGGATGCTATCTTGCTCCCCCATGGCTGTGGCTGAGGCCGAGGCTGCCTGCGGGGTCAAAGCGCTGACGCGCGATCAATTGCTGGACCCGGCCGAGGCCAATCGGCTGGCCGCCCTGGTCCGCGCCACGCCGACAAAGGCCGCGGCATGACCCCGCCGCGTCTGTTTGACGGGCGGCGGCGCTGGTTGGGCTTTAGCCTGATCGGCTTGGTTCTGACCCAGGCCACCGCCCTTGTGGTGGTGGCCGCCGCCACGCGCTGGAGCTTTCAGGCCTTGCATGCGGGCCAAGGCATCCCGCTTGCCGCCTTGGCAATTTTGGCCATGGCCGGGATCGTCGCCGCCTTGGCGCAGTTGCGGTTTCGCATTCAAGCGGAACGGATCGGGCAGGATTACGCGAAATCGATCCGGCTGGTTCTGTTCGAACATGCCAGCCGTTCGGCGCAATCCGATCTGAACCTACGGCGCTTGGGCTATCAGATTTTGCGCGTCACAGGCGATCTAACGGCGCTTGCCGCCTGGCCCGGTTTGGGCCTGCCGCGCTTGGTGCAGGCAGGGGTGTTACTGCCCACCGCGATTGGCGTCTTGGCGATCTTGCACTTGCCTTATCTTTGGGTCGCGGCGGGATTGATCGGGCCGAGTCTCTTGGTGTTGGTTTTGGGGCGCAAACGATTGCTGCAAGCCCAGATTGATCTGCGCGATCAACGCGCGCGCATGGCCGCTGATATGGCCGAACGTATGCCGATCGCGCCCAGCCTGGCCGCCTTTGGCCGCCGACAGTCCGAGCTGCGCCGCCTGCAACGCCGCGCCTTGCAGGTTGAACGCATGGCGCTGCGACGGCGGCTGATGGGCGAGGCGCTGAAGGTTTTGCCCGAAATCTCCGCCGCCATCGCAGCAAGTCTGATCCTGCTTATCGGCAGCCGCGATGGTTTGGCCCCGGCCAGTATCGCGGCGGCCCTTGCAGCCCTGGCTTTGACGCTTAGGCCGCTTCGCAACACGATGACGGCCGTCACCCGGTGGAGCGCGTTTAAAGCCGCGCATGATCGGCTGGTGGCCCGCCTAAACCGCCCGGTTCCCGATGAGCGAAAGGGCGGGCGCAAACTGCCGCCGGGCGCGATTGCGGTCGATATCATCGCCGCTGACGGCCAGCGCGTCAGCGTCAATGCGGGTCAAATCGCGTCATTGCCAGTTGATCTGTTGCACCGGATTTCGCCGCGTTTAAGCGGGGCGGACCGTGACGGCCCAGATACCCTGCGCCTAAACAAGGTCGAGATCGCGGATATCAGCGCCGGCAGTCTGCGCCGTCGCATCGGGGTTTTGACGGACACGCCGCTGCTTCTCAAAGGCAGCCTGCGGCGCAATCTGGTTTTGGGCCTGCGCCCGCGCCCAACCGATACGAAGATCGAGAAACGCTTGGCCGCGGCTGGGCTTGAACCCGAGCTAAACCGCCTGGGCGGCTTGACGCGATCGGTCGCTGAAGGTGGCGCCGATCTTGCCCCACGGGATCGCCTGGCGCTTTGCCGAATGCGTATCGCGCTGCAATCGCCTGGCCTGGTTCTGGTTTGCAGCCGCGATCCAGCCTTTTGGGGCAGTGCCGAGGCGGTCACGGCCACCGTGCTATGCGCCGCCGATATGGATGGGCCACGCCCCCGTGATCTTGAACCTGTCGAGGCCGCGCCGCCCGATTGAGCGCCGCTATCCGCCCCTAAGCGCTGCTTTGACGGCCGGGCGATAGGCCCGCCCAACAGGAACCTCTTGCCCGGTTTTCAAGACCAAAACCGGCGCTGAGCCGCGATAGCGTTGCGCGGCAATGCAATGGCGCGCGACCCACCAGGATCGGTGCACGCGCAGCCCATAATCGCCAAGCGCTTCCGCCGCCTGCCCAAGCGAGGCACGGATCAGCGTTTCGCCCCGCGCGGTTTCGGCCCGCACATAGTGATCTTGCGCTTGCAGAAGGATCAAATCGCGACCGATATCGCTGGGCAGCTGCGCCACCCAATCCGGCATTTGGGTGGGCTTGCTGGCGGTAAGTTGCGGCGCGTTACGTCGTTCTGCCAGATCAAACACCAGCCCGATCAAAGGCGCGATGACCAGGATATAGGGCCAAAGCCGCGACAGCTCGGACCAAAAGGTTTGGCCCAGTACCAGCACATGTAACGCCGCAACCCAGATCGCAATCGGTAGGCTGGCGACGACCCCTCCGGCCACGATCGACGCCCAGGGTGTCAGGCCGCGGGTCTCAGCCCAGGTCGCGATGGTGGCCGAGGTGAAATACCCGATCCAAAAGGTCGAAACCGTCAGCACCGCCCAATAGGCCAGCCGCGGCAATCGGGGCATCTGCCCATAGGTGTCGAAAGGCCCAATAAGACCCAGCACCATCGCCACGCCTCCCAGGCCAACCCAGGTTTGCCAGTCACGGCTCAAGGCGCGGGTCTCGGCCCATGCCGTGGCCCAAGCCCTGTCGTTGGCGACATTGCCCATGTCGTTCACGTCTCTCTGGTTTCCTTGACGATGGGCCGAGTTTATCGCGCGCGCGAGTGAAGCAAAAGCGCAGGAGAATAGGCGATGCGTCTCTGGGGCAAACTGGCAATCGGGGCTGTTCTGTCATTAACCTTGGCGGGGGCTGGTGGGTATATTTGGCTGCGCAATTCGCCCTATTGGGCCGGGATCACCCTGTTTTCCGAAGCCAACCGCGTCGAAAACTTCCGTGCGATGGATCAGGTGTTCCCCGCGCGCCCGATCACAGCGGGTGATCAGGTCTGGACGCTTCCAAGCGCTGCACAGCCCTTGCCCGACACCTATCAATTTGGAGGCGAAACCCGTGACCTTGACGCGTTCCTGACCGACAGCACCACAACCGGCTTATTGGTCCTGCAGGGCGGGGCCATCACCCATGAGGCTTATTTCCTGGGTGCGGATGAGACCTCGCGCTTCACCTCTTGGTCGGTGGCGAAATCGGTTCTTTCGGCCCTGATCGGTATCGCGGTGGAAGAGGGGCACATTGATAGTCTTGAGGATCGGCTGGATCACTACCTGCCCGCGCTGCGCGGCTCGGGCTATGAGGGCGTGACCATCGAAGAAGCGCTAACAATGTCGTCGGGCGTGGCTTTTGATGAGGATTACAACAACCTTGGATCAGACGTGAACCGGTTGTTCTATAGCCTCGCCGCAGGTGCACCGATGTTGGATATCCTATCCGGCCTGGAACGCGCCCGCGACCCCGGCACCTATAATGACTATATCAGTTCCGACAGCATCGCCCTGGGCCTTATGCTGGAGGCGGCGACCGGGATGCCGAACGAAGCCTACCTATCGACGCGGCTTTGGGCCCCGATGGGGGCGGAACAAGATGCTTATTGGAGCACGGGGCGTGCGGGCCCGGTGTTGCCGTTTTGCTGCCTGAACGCCACGCTGCGCGATTATGGCCGGTTCGGTCAGCTTTTCTTAGATGGTGGTACGCGCGCGGGTGAACAAATTGTTCCTGCCCAATGGGTTGCGGCCTCGACCACGCCAAACGCCCCGCATTTGCAGCCCGGTGACAACCCGGCGTCGTTTTGGAGCTTTGGGTATGCTTATCACTGGTGGGTGCCCGAAGAGCCGCAAGATGAGTTCTTGGCCATTGGGATTTGGGGGCAGTACATTTATGTCGACCGCGCGCGCCAAGTGGTGATTGTGAAAACCAGCGCCGATTATGATTTCGACACCCGAGATCATGAAACCGTCGCGGTTTTCCGGGCGATTGCGGCCAGTTTCGATGCAGGGTTCAACTGACCGCGCGTGCCGCTTCAGCAAAGCCGGGCAGGGGGTTCCAACCGCCGTTGGGGTTCCGCATTGGGTGATAAGACCATGGCCAGCGGCGGCTCTGTCGGCAATGCGGGGCCATGGCCCATCTCATCGCCAAACACGCGTTGGGCGAACCCTTCAAGCGCGGTCAGGTCGGCATCCGGATCGACACCGCAAAAGACGGCGACACCGCTGGCCGACAGCTTGGCCAGCGCCGCGCAGGCTAAGGGGCATCCATCCACCGCATCGCGGCTGGGCAGCGTCGTCCGGTTTTGCGGCATAAGGTTGAGATCAGGTTTGAGTATGATGTGTCGGTTGCCATGGCGCCCTCCGCGCGCAAGGGGCGGGTGGCCATAAGGCGAAGGCATCAGGTCTGTTTCACACATCTCTTTTCTCCTCCGGGGCACCCCGCCCGGGTTTCTGGGTTGTCGAAGATGGCAGGTCTCCTGGCTTGCGGGTCATCGCTTTGGCTGGGCCTTCCCGAACCCAATTCCGGGTCCAGTGGCGTGTTCCAGCCGCGCTCGCCGCTTACAGTTGCGGGGGCAGCCGCGGCATTGCTGGGTTGATCTACCCAGCGCACCGCGTTCCCTTTTCAGCCGACCCCTGAAGGGCCGACACCATCGGGTCGAAGCCTCCCACGGGCGGGCTCTCATGTCCATGTGGAAATATGCATTACGTGGCGTGCTGTGGGTGGCGGCGACGCCCCAGGCAAAGGTGCTTGTTCCCGTTGCCGCGCTCTGTGTTTTTCCGACCCGCCTGGCGGCGCTATCTGTTGGTGGGCTTTACCTTTGGCTGGGCGTCTTTCGAATACAGCAATGGCAACACGATCTGGGCCTATCTTTTCGCTGCCATAGGCGGCTTCCTGGCCTGGCAATTGATCGTGACCTACCGACCCAGCGATGAAGAAGATGCGGGCGACGGCTCAGACAGTTAGGCTGACCGGCTGCTCGCTTTCGCGCGCCTCGGAGGCCGCATCAGCCATGATCTGCGCCCTCAGCCCGTCTTCGATCCCCGGATCGGCTGGGGCCTGACCGGTTGCGACCTTAATAAAGGCCTGCATTTCGGCCAGATACGCCGCCTCATACCGTTCCAGGAAGAAATGCTGCGCCGGTGGGCGCGCAAAACCCGCGGCGCTGGCATGTTCGACACTGGTTTCCAGGATGTTTTCCGCCCGCAACATGCCGGTTTGCCCATGCACTTCAATGCGTTGATCATAGCCATAGGCCGCGCGGCGCGAGTTTGAGATTTGGCAAATCCGGCCCGACGCGGTGGTCAGGATCACGGCCGCCGTGTCCACATCGCCCGCCTTGCCGATCTCGGGATCGACCAGAGAAGATCCAACCGCGTGAAGCCGCACAAACTCCTCGCCCATCAAAAACCGCGCCATGTCGAAATCATGGATCATCATATCACGGAAGAGCCCGCCGGAACGGGTGATATACGAAATCGGCGGCGGCGCCGGATCGCGCGAGGTGATGGTGACAAGCTCCACATCACCGATCACGCCCGCCCTGATCTGGGCCCGCAGGGCGGCGAAATTCGGATCGAAGCGCCGGTTGAATCCGGTCATGAAGGCCACACCGGCCTTGTCGACAGCGGCCTGGCAGGCGCGGATATTATCGACCGACATATCGATGGGTTTTTCACAGAAAATCGCCTTGCCGTTTTCGGCAGCGCCATGGATCTGATCGAAATGGCTGTCGGTCGGGGTGCCGATGATCACCGCATCCACATCGTCTGAGGTCAGGATTGCGTCCACATCCCGAACCTCGGCCCCGGTCTCGCCTGCAAGCGCCTCGGCTGCGGCGGGCATGGCATCCGCGACCGCCGTGATCTGGGCTGCGTCCAATCCTTTCACGCTGCGCGCATGGACCTGCCCGATGCGGCCGCAGCCCAGTAATCCGATCCGTAACATCTCAGGCTCTCCCCGCCGCGCCGACCCCGCGAATGACCGCGCGCGCGGCTTCGACCACAGGGTCATGGGTGTCTTTCAGGATTTGCACCCGGTCAAAGCGTTCCGGGTCACGATTTACGGCCTCGCGCAGCGCGGCACCAAAGGCCATGCGCAGCTCGGTGCCGATATTGAACTTGCAGATTTGCGATGTCGCGGCCAGATGCCCCCGCTGCGCAACAGGCACGCCTGATCCGCCATGGATCACCAAAGGAACCCTGATTTGCGCCTCGATTGCGCGGATGCGCGGCTCGTCCAACCCGCCTTCCTTATCTTGCTGTAGATGTACATTTCCAACCGAAATGGCCATCGCGTCCACACCAGTCTCTGCCGCGAACTGGGCCGCTTCTTGCGGGTCGGTTCCGGCGGAAGATTCCCCCCCCGAATAGCCGACAAAGCCGATTTCACCCTCGCATGAGATGCCTGCCGTATGGGCCATCTCGGCGATCGCTTTGGTCTCGGCGATGTTTTCGGCAAGCGGTTTGCGTGAGCCGTCGAACATCAGCGAGGTAAAGCCGCTTTCCAACGCGTCGCGGCATTCCTCCAACGTGTAGCCATGATCCAGATGCGCCACCACGGGGACCGAAACGCTTTCGGCCAGATGCCGGAACATCTTGCCCAGAACGGGCAGGGGCGTGTGCTCGCGGCAGGAGGGGCCAGCCTGCAGGATCACCGGCGCGCGTTCGGCTTCTGCCGCCATCACATAGGCGCGCATATCCTCCCAGCCCAGGCAGACGAGGCCGGGCACGGCATAGCCATCGCGCAGGGCGGGTTGCAGGACATCGCGCAGGGTTGCCAGTGTCATAAGCTCGGTCTTTCGCGGTAAGGGCTGCGCTGGCCTGCGGGGTGGTGCGGTTGCGCCGCCCCATGGGGGCGGGTTGGCCCGGCCCGGCATGCCGCCGGGCGGGGCACCTTCGCAACCCGCTTCATTTGAACTTTGCCACCATATCCATGATCCCAGGGATGGTGTGCAGCTGTTCCTCATGGGTCGGCTGGAAATACTGTTTCAGGCTGCGCTGGCTCAGCCCGCCCAGAATGGTGAAATAATACATCTCATACCCCGGTAAAGCGCAGCAGGGGTGATAACCCTTGTCGATCAGCACCGTTGAGCCATCGACAATGTGATAGGCATCCCCCGGCTCATTATCGACCCGTTGCAGCATCTGCAGGCCCGAACCGTAATTGGGCTTGAAGCGGAAATTATAGCATTCGTCATGCCGTGTTTCTTTCATTTCCCCCCCGGGGCCGTCCCGTCGGTCCGTGTCATGCTTATGGCTTGGGAAGCCCGACCAGCCACCCGCGCCAACCGTGAACAGCTCGCTGACCAGCAACCGGCCCACCCGGTCATGGTGCCCAGCCCCCAGGATGTGTTTGATTTTGCGGTGGGTTTTTGTGTCGTCCGAGCCGTACTGCACAAGGTCCAACTCATGGCTGCGCACGGCGAAAGGCTTTAGCGTCTCGGCGAATTTGGCCCCGGCGATAAAGGTTTCTGTGTCGGTCTGCGCGGTGATCCGGCAGCCCATATCGGTGGGCACATAAACCCCCTCGGGCTCACCATCCCAGACATCCGCGCCGCGATTGCCGATATCCTTATAGGTCTGCCCTCCGGTTTCGACCGTCACGGTTCCGGTTGCGGGCACCACGCAGGTTTCATAGCCCGCCAGCCGATAGTCGAAGCTTTCGCCCGCCTTTAGCTTCACGATGTTGAAATAGGTCAGCGGCACATGCGCGTCATCGACATCGACGATGGCTTTGTTCTGATTGTCAAAGGGCGCGATATGCATGGGTCTGTTCCTTTCAGGCCGCGGTGGGGCCGGGATGGTCGGACAAAAAGGCTTCCAGCGCGGCAGTGTCGGGCATGGCGGGGGCGCATCCGGGCTGCGCCACCACGATGGAGGCGCAAGCCGAACCGCGCAGAACCGCCTCTTTCAACGGGCGGTCTTCGGACAGGGTGGCCAAAAAACCGGCCATGAAGCTGTCGCCCGCGCCGGTGGGTTTCACCGCCTCGACCGGGAAAATACCGGTGGCCAATTCGGCCCCATCAGCAAAGGTCACGGCCCCCTCTGGCCCTTTTTTGTAGACAACGATCGCGGCGGAACTGGCGGCCAAGTCGCGCGCTTTGTCCAAACCTTTCGCGATGTCACCGGCCATGAAGCCAAACTCTTCGTCATTGCCGACGATCACATCTGACAGCGCCCCGGCGCGCGAAAGCACCTCGGCGGCCACCTCGGGTGAGGGCCAGGAATAGGGCCGATAATCGATGTCGAAAATGATCGGCAACCCCGCCGCCCGCGCCAAGTCGAACGCCCGGAACGCGGCACTTCGCGAGGGTTCGGCGGCAAAGACCGTGCCTGCGGTGATCAGGGCCGAGAAGCGTGAATAATCAATGTTTTCCGCGTCTTCGACGGAGAACTGAAAATCAGCCGCATTGTTGCGATAGATCACCGATTGATGTTCTTCGACCCGCGTTTCGTAAATCGCCAGCGAGGTGCGCTCTTCGCCCTGGATCGTCCGCACATGAGCGCGGCCCACGCCATACCCATCAAGCTGGTTCAGGCAATAACGCCCGATGGCGTCGTCTGACACGCAGGTGGCCAGATCGGCTTGTAGGCCCAGCTTTACCAGACCCACGGCGATATTGGCGCTGGACCCGCCCATGGCGACCATCATGGTCGCGGCCTCTTCGGTGCGGGCGCGATCATCGGGGGATAGGTCCATGCCAACCCGTCCGACAACGATAAAGCGCCCGTCGCGAATGCCTTGAAGTCGGTCCCCCGCCATCACACGCCCTGCCGTTGCTTGGCGCGGGTGCTTTCCCATTCCACATGCTTTTCCCGCACATTCGGGTTGTCTGAGACTTGAGCGGTTCCGACCTCCCACCAGGTGTGGCCTTCGGTTGTCCAGCCTTCGTAAGGGTCGACCTGCATCACGATGACCGAGGTTTTGTCCGCCGCCTTCGCGCGCTTGAACGCCTCGCCCAGTTCTGCCGGGTTCGCGACCGTCACGGCCTCGGCCCCCATGGCACGGGCATGGGCCTCAAAATCGACGGCGAAGGCTTCGGGCACGGTGGGGCAATCGGCAATCAGGTTGTTGAAGCTTTCATTGCCAGTGTTGTTTTGCAGCTTGTTGATCACCGCAAAGCCGCCATTGTCGAGCACCAGGATGATCAGCTTTTTCTGCGTCAGAACCGAGGAATAGATGTCGGAATTCATCAGCAGATAGCTGCCATCGCCGGTGAAAACCACGGTGTCTTGATCCGGTTCGCCCTCGGATTGCGCGATGCGCGCGCCCCAGCCGCCAGCGATCTCATAGCCCATGCAGGAAAAGCCGAACTCGACATCAACCGTGCCAATGTCGAGCGTGCGCCAATTGGCCGTGACCTCGGCCGGCAGCCCCCCGGCGGCGGCGACCACCCGGTCACGCGGATCGCAAAGGTCGTTCACCACGCCGATGGCTTGCGCGTAGGAATTGGGGCGGTTCCCATGGGCGACGTTTTCGGCCACATAAGCATCCCATTTGGCACGTTCCGCCGTGGCCTTGGCGGTCCAATCGCCGGGCGACTGGTAGGCGCCTAGAGCCGTCCCAAGCGTCTCTAGCCCCAGCTTCGCGTCGCCCACAACCGGTTGCGACAGATGCTTGGCCGCATCGTGTCGGCCAACATTCAGGCCAATCAGCGTGGCGTTCTTGGCAAAGGCCGTCCAAGACCCGGTGGTGAAATCCTGCAAACGCGTACCGACGCAGAGGATCACGTCAGCCTCTTCGGCAATACTATTGGCGCTGTCGGACCCGGTGACGCCAAGCGGGCCGATATTCAGCCCATGGGTGGCGATCATATTCGCCCGACCCGCAATGGTTTCGACCACGGGGATTTGGTGGCGTTCCGCAAATTCGGTCAGCTCCGCCACCGCGCCGGAATACTGCACGCCGCCGCCCGCGATGATCATCGGGCGCTTGGCCGCGCGCAACAGCGTGGCGGCAGCCACAACCTCCTCCGCATCCGGGGCTTGGCGGCGGATTTTATGCACGCGCTTGGCAAAGAAGCTTTCGGGGTAATCATAGGCCCAGCCTTGCACATCCTGCGGCAGGCCCAGGAACGCCGGGCCGCAATCGGCGGGATCAAGCATGGTGTTCAGCGCAGCGGGCAGGGATTGGATGATTTGGGCGGGATGGGTGATGCGATCCCAAAACCGCGTCACCGCCTTGAACGCGTCATTCACACCCAGCGTTGGGTTCCCGAAATGCTCCAACTGTTGCAGCACCGGATCGGGCAGGCGGGTGATGAAGGTATCCCCGCAAAGCATCAGCATCGGCAGTCGGTTCGCATGCGCAAGCGCCGAGGCCGTCAGCAGGTTCGCAGTGCCCGGTCCCGCGCTGGCGGTGCAGAACATGAAACGGCGACGCAGGTGGTATTTTGCATAAGCGGCGGCGGCAAAGCCCATGCTTTGCTCATTCTGCCCGCGATAAAGCGGCAGATCATCCTGAACGGGATAAAGCGCTTCGCCCAAACAGGGCACGTTGCCATGGCCAAAAATCCCGAACCCGCCGCCGCAGATCCGGGTTTCCACCCCGTCGATCTCGATGAACTGGTTCATCAGATAGCGAACAATGGCTTGCGCCACGGTCAAGCGGATGGTGCCTGTCTCGCTCATGGATCCTCCCCTGGGTCGCTTCTTGCGGACTGTGCCTATCATTGGCAGTTGCGAAGTGACGAATCTCAAGATACGAGTTTTGCAACCGGTTGCAACCGGCTTCACACACGGGGAGGGTGTGCCATGCGCGAAATCGGGATTGGCCTGGTGGGCGGCGGCTATATGGGCAAGGCGCATGCGGTGGCGATGGCCTCGGTCGGGGCGGTGTTCAACACCGCTTTGCGCCCCCGTTTGCAGGTGATCGCGGCGTCGGGTCTGGAATCAGCCGAACGCTATCGGCAGGCCTTTGGGTTTGAGCGGGCGGCACCGGATTGGCAGATGCTCGTCGCTGATCCGATGGTGGAGGCCGTGGTGATTGCCTCGCCGCAGGAGACTCACCGCGAAATTGCGGAGGCGGCCTTTGCCGTAGGTAAGCCCGTCTTTTGCGAAAAACCCCTGGGGGCGAGCCTGGCGGATGCTGAGGCGATGGTTGCGGCGGCTGAGGCTTCTGGCTTGCCCAATATGATCGGGTTCAACTATGTCCGTACGCCCGCCACGCAATTTGTGCGCCAGCTTTTGGCCGAGGGCGCCATTGGTGACGTGACCTGGTTCCGGGGCGAACATACCGAGGATTTTCTGGCTGATCCCAATGAGCCCGCGACCTGGCGCACCAGCGGGCGGGCCAATGGTACGATGGGTGATTTGGCCCCGCATATGATCAATTGTGCCCTGGCCTTGATGGGCGAAATTGCTGAGGTTTCGGCCACAATCGAAACGGTTCACGCCACGCGCCCTGGGTCAAATGGGCCGGTGCCGGTCGACAATGATGATCATGCGCAGATGATGGTGCGCTTTGCCTCGGGCGCGACGGGGCATCTTTATTTCAGTCGCATCGCGATGGGGCGCAAGATGGGCTATGCCTATGAAATCCATGGCACAAAAGGCGCCATCCGCTTCGACCAGGAAGATCAGAACGCGGTCTGGCTCTACCAGGCTGAGGGACCGGAGGCGGAGCGGGGATTTAAGAAAATTCTGACTGGGCCAGCGCATCCGGATTACCTGCCGTTTTGCCAGGGGCCGGGGCATGGCACGGGGTATCAGGATCAGATCATCATCGAAGCCCGGGATTTCCTGCGCGCTATCGAAACGGGGGAGGCGGTTTGGCCGACCTTCCGCGATGGTTTGGCGGTGTCTCGGATCATCGACGCAAGTTTTGTCGCGGCCGAAACCGGCCAGTGGCAACCCATTTCCCAAGATTGAAAGGGATCAAGATATGAGCATTCGGATCGGCAATGCGCCCTGTTCCTGGGGCGTGGAATTTGCAGATGACCCGCGCAATCCGGCTTGGAAACAGGTGCTGAAAGAGTGTGCCGAGGCGGGCTATAAGGGCATTGAACTCGGGCCTGTGGGTTTCATGCCGGAAGACCCTGCCATCCTGCGCGATGCGCTGGCGGAGCAAGATTTGGAGCTGATCGGCGGCGTGGTCTTCCGTGCGTTTCACGATGCAAATCAATGGGATGACGTGCTGGATGGCGCCGTGCGGACCTGCAAGGCGCTGGTGGCCCATGGGGCGGAGCACCTGGTGCTGATTGACTCAATTTCGCCGCGCCGTGCGCCAACGGCGGGGCGGGCCGATGCCGCGGAACAAATGGATGCCGCGGAATGGGCGGCCTATCGCGACCGGATCGCCCATGTCGCCAAAATCGGGGCCGAGGATTACGGGCTGACGGTTGGCATTCATGCCCATGCGGCGGGCTTTATGGATTTTGAGCCGGAGCTGGAGAGACTTTTAGACGAAGTGGATGAAAAGATTCTTAAGATCTGCTTCGATACCGGCCACCATTCTTATGCGGGCTTCGATCCGGTGGCCTTTATGAGGCGCCATGTGGGTCGGATTTCTTACATGCACTTCAAAGATATCGACCCGGTGGTGAAGGCCGATGTGATCGCCAAAGGCACGGGGTTTTACGACGCTTGTGGGCAGGGGATTTTCTGTAATCTGGGCCAGGGGGATGTCGATTTCCCCGCTGTGCGCCATGTGCTGTTGGATGCGGGTTTTGAGGGCTGGTGCACGGTTGAACAAGACTGCGATCCGACCTTGGACGTGCGCCCAATCGAAGATGCGCGCGCCAATCGGGAATATCTTGAAAGCATTGGGTTTTAGGGGGCGGCCATGCGGTTGAACTGGGGCATGATCGGGGGCGGAGAAGGCTCCCAAATTGGGCCGGCGCATCGGATGGGGGCGCAGGCGGATGGGAACTTTATTTTGGCGGCTGGTGCGCTGGATGCGGATGCGGCGAAGGGCAAGGATTATGCGCAACGCTTGGGGGTTGCCGCGGACCGGGCCTATGGTGATTGGCGCGAGATGTTGGCGGGGGAAAAGGACCGCGCGGACAAGGTTGACCTGGTGACGGTGGCCACGCCCAATTCGACCCATTTTGAGATCACCAAAGCCTTCCTGGAAGCCGGCTTTCACGTGCTGTGCGAAAAGCCCATGACGATGACCGTGGAAGAGGGCGAAGAGATCGTGCGCGTGGCCGAAAAAAGCGGCAAAATCTGCGCGGTGAATTACTGCTATTCGGCCTATCCCATGGTGCGCGAAATGCGCGAGATGGTGCGCACGGGCCAAATCGGCAAGGTGCGTTTGGTGGTGACGAATTTCAGCCATGGGCACCATGGCGATGCCACCGATGCCGACAATCCGCGGGTGCGCTGGCGCTATGATCCGGCGATGGCGGGCGTGTCTGGCCAGTTCGCCGATTGCGGCATTCATGCGCTGCATATGGCGAGTTTTATCGTTGGTGATCAAGTGGATACGGTTTCGGCTGATTTCGCCTCGACCATCCCGAGCCGGGTGCTGGAAGACGACGCGATGGTGAATTTCCGCATGAGCGGGGGCACGGTTGGGCGGCTTTGGACATCCTCGGTCGCGATTGGGCGGCAGCACGGGTTTGACATCCAGGTCTTTGGCGAAACCGGCGGGATGCGCTGGGCGTCGGAACAGCCGAACCAGGTGTTTTACACCCCCGTCGGTGGGCGCACGCAGATCATGGAAAAAGGCGAAGCGGGCCTGAGCGATGAGGCCGGGCGGTTGAGCCGGGTTGCGATTGCGCATCCCGAAGGATTCCCGCTGGCGGTGGCGAATATTTATGTCGATTTAGCCGCCGCGATCCGAGGCGAAAATCGGGATGGGCTGCCCCTGGCGGAGGATGGGTTGCGGTCGATGGCGGCGGTTTATGCAAGCGTGGAGTCCGCCAAATCGGATGGCGCTTGGACCGACGCGCGCCCGCCAATGTTCCGGTAAATCCGGCGTACAGAACCCGTACACATCCTGTACACAGCCCGTACATACGCGCTGGCAGCACAGCGGCGCGCGGATCGGTGCCGTTTGGTGCGCTAATCAGAAGGGATGGGCGCGGCGCGTAAGGTGCCGCGTTCGATCACGCGGCAAGGGAATAGACGGGTTTCGGGGTGGCGTTTGGGCTCGGCAATTGTGCCGATCACCAGGTCAATCGAGGCCCCGATAATCTCGGAAATCGGTTGGTGGATGGTGGTCAGGTCGATGTTCTGCCAACTGGCCATTTCCATATCATTGAGCCCGATCAGCCCGACGTCTTCGGGCACGCGCAGCCCGGCCTCTTGCACGGCGCTGAGTGCGCCGACCGACAAAACATCATCGCCGCAGAAATAGGCCTGCGCCGGGTCGGACATCAAAAGCTTGGTCATCTCGATCCGGCCCGCCTGAAAGGAATAGGCGCTGGCGTAGCTGATCGAGACCTCGATATCGGGGTGTTCACGCAGCGCGCCGAAAAAGCCCAAGGCGCGGTCCTGGGTCGAGGTGGCGCTTTCGGGGCCACCAAGAAAGGCGACGCGGGTGTAGCCGCGTTGAATCAGCGCCTCGGCCGCCATGCGCCCGCAGGCCACGTTGTCGATGCCCACCACATGCACGTTGGGCGCGGTGGAAAACCGGCCAAAGGAATGCACCACCGGGATACCCGCGGTGCGGAAGGCTTCGGCAAAGCTGGGCGGCAGGGTGGAGGAGGCGACGATCACCCCATCAACCGAGTATTGCCGCACCAAACGCACGGAATGGGCGGGATCGGTTTCATCGCTGAGATTGACCAAAAGCGGGCGCAAGCCGCGATCTTGCAGGCCGCGTGTGAAAAGATCGAACACCTCCAAAAACAGCGGGTTGTGGAAGTTGTTCGAGATCAGCCCGATCAGTTTTGTACGCCCCGTGGTCAGGGACGAGGCCAGCGCATTTGGGCTGTAACCCAGTTCCATCGCAGCTTTTTCGACCTTGGCCCGGGTTTTGCCCGAGACCGAGGCGCCTTCGGTAAAGGTGCGCGACACGGCTGAGCGCGACACGCCCGCCCGTTTCGCCACATCCTTTAGCGTCACCGCCATATCGTTCCCTTTTCTTGGCCAACCCCTGTCTAACGCGCGGGATTTCGAAACAGAAGCCTGCCGCGAGACAGGTATTTTTGCAACCGGTTGCAATATGATCGATTCGGGTCTAGGCTTTTTCTTGAGGCGGCGGGGCAACGACCCACGGCGTCGGAACACCGTTTGGGAGGACATTATGAACAAGTTTCTGAAGACCGTGGCCGTGACCGCGGTTGCCGCCGCCGCGTTGATGGGGGCGACGTCGGTTCAGGCTGAAGGCGAGCGTTATGTGCTGGTCAGCCATGCGCCCGATAGCGACAGCTGGTGGAACACGATCAAAAACGCCCTGGCGCTGGCGGGCGATCAGATGGGTGTGGAAGTGGAATACCGCAACCCGCCCACCGGTGACCTGGCCGATATGGCGCGGATCATCGAGCAGGCGACCGCCTCGGGTCCCGATGGCATCATCACCACGATCGCCGATTATGACGTTCTGGCCGGCCCGATCAGCGCGGCTGTGGATGCCGGTGTTGACGTGATCATCATGAACTCGGGCACGCCCGAGCAGGCCGCCGAGCTGGGCGCCCTGATGTATGTGGGTCAGCCGGAATATGACGCAGGCCTGGCCGCCGGTCAGCGCGCGTCGCGCGATGGGGTTGGCAGCTTCCTGTGTGTGAACCACGTGATCTCGAACCCGGTTGTGGCCGAGCGCTGCCAGGGTTTTGCAGACGGTTTGGGTGTTGAGCTGGGCGAGTCGATGATCGATGCTGGGCAAGACCCGCAGGAAATTCGCAACCGGGTGATGGCCTATCTGAACGCCAACCCCGAAACCGAAGCTGTTCTGACGCTTGGCCCGACCTCGGCCGATCCGACCATCCTGGCGCTGGAAGAAATGGGGATCGCTGGCGACATCTATTTCGGCACCTTCGATCTGGGTGAAAACATCGTGCAGGGTATCCGCGACGGTGTGATCGAATGGGGCATCGACCAGCAGCCCTTCTTGCAGGCCTATCTGCCGGTTGTGGTTCTGACCAACTACCACCGTTATGGCGTGCTGCCGGGCAACAACATCAACTCGGGCCCCGGTTTCATCACCGCTGACGGTCTGGAGCTGGTGGAAGAATACGCGGGCGAGTTCCGCTAAGCGATCCAGGGTTTGACCTGATTTCCGGGGCAGGCGGCGCGACGGTTGCCTGCCCCATTTTCTTACCGATTGACCAACCAGAGAGACGGGGGAGGCTGAGGGAGCCATGTCGGAGAACGCGCAACCGGCGGGGGGGCCGGGCGACGAACGCATCAAGACCATGGGGGGGCTGCGCACATGGCTGATCCGCCCCGAGTTGGGCGGGATTGTGGGCACCATCGCGGTTTTCATTTTCTTCATTCTGTTTGCTGGCGACAGCGGCATGTTCAACGCCCAGGGCATCATGAATTGGAGCCAGGTTTCGGCACAGTTCATGATCATCGCGGTGGGTGCCTGTATGCTGATGGTGGCCGGGGAGTTCGACCTATCGGTCGGCTCGATGATCGGGTTTGCCGGCATGTCGATCGCCATTCTGGGCGTGACCTTGGCGCTGCCGATGTGGCTGGCGATTTTGCTGACCTTTGCGCTCTGCCTGGCGATTGGCGCGCTGAACGGCGTGATCGTGGTGCGCACGGGCCTGCCAAGTTTCATTGTGACGCTGGCGTTTTTGTTCATCCTGCGCGGCTTCACGATCTTTCTGCCCCAGGTCATTGAGCGCCGGACGATCATTGGCGGCATCGATGATGCGGCGGTGGGCGATTGGCTGGCCCCGGTCTTTGGTGGCGATATTCTGGGCTTTGTTTTTGTCTGGCTGGCCGATATCGGGCTGGTCGATACCTTTACCCGCGGCAACCGCGCGGGCGAGCCGGTGATTGACGGGCTGCCGATGCTGATCGTCTGGGCGATTGTGCTGGTGATCGTGGGCCACATCATCCTGACGCGCACCAAATTCGGGAATTGGATTTTCGCGGCAGGCGGCGATGCCCAGGCCGCGCGCTATGTCGGTGTGCCGGTGGAGCGAGTGAAAATCTCGATGTTCATGTTCACCGCCTTTTGCGCCTGTGTCTTTGCGACTTGTCAGGTGATGGAGTTCGGATCGGCGGGCGCGGATCGCGGGTTGTTGAAAGAGTTCGAGGCAATCATCGCGGTGGTCATTGGCGGCGCGCTTTTGACGGGCGGCTATGGCTCGGTCGTGGGCGCGGCACTGGGCGCGCTGATCTTTGGCGTGGTGCAGCAGGGGCTGTTCTTTGCCGGGGTCGAAAGCTCGCTTTTCCGGGTATTCTTGGGGGTCATCCTGCTCTTCGCGGTGATCTTGAACACCTATATTCGTCGCATCATCACGGGGGAGCGGTAAGATGAGCAGCTTTGACCATAATCCCATCGTGGAAATGACCGATATCACCAAGCATTTTGGCCCGGTCATCGCGCTGAACGGGGTGAGTTTCGATATCCGTCCGGGTGAATGCCATTGCCTGTTGGGCGACAATGGCGCGGGCAAATCGACCTTTATCAAAACCATGTCGGGGGTGCACAAGCCGACCTCGGGCCGGATCCTGTTCGAAGGCAAAGAGATGAGCTTTGCCAGCCCGCGCGATTCGATGGAGGCGGGGATTGCCACGGTTTACCAAGACCTGGCGATGATCCCGCTGATGTCTGTGACGCGTAACTTTTGGATGGGACGGGAGCCGACAAAAAAGATCGGTCCGATGAAATTCATCGACTTTGAAAAGGCCAATTCGACCACCATGGCTGAGATGAAGAAGATGGGGATCAATCTGCGGTCACCCGATCAGGCGGTGGGCACGCTGTCGGGCGGGGAACGCCAGACGGTGGCCATCGCGCGGGCGGTTTATTTCGGGGCCAAAGTTCTGATCTTGGATGAACCGACCAGCGCCTTGGGCGTGCGTCAGACCGCCAATGTGCTGTCGACCATCGATAAGGTGCGCGACAAGGGCATTGGCGTGGTTTTCATCACCCATAATGTGCGCCACGCCTTGGCGGTGGGCGACCGGTTCACGGTGTTGAACCGGGGCAAAACCCTGGGCACGGCGCAGCGCGGTCAGATCACGCCGGAAGAGCTGCAGGATATGATGGCTGGCGGTCAGGAAATGGTCGCGCTGGAAGGGTCGCTGGGCGGCACAGTCTGAGCCATGCGCGACGGAGCCTATTTTGACGAAGGGAGCGGCGGGCGCGAGGCGCTTGCCGCCCTGGTTGATCAGCGGTTGCAGCCGGGGCAGGTGCCTTTGGCGGACCGGATCGAAAAGAACATCCCCGTCTATGACATGTCTGCCCTGCGGGTGCGTTTGGCCGATGCCGGGGCGCGCCGCGATCTGATGGCGGAATGGGCTTGGGTTTTGGGCCAAGCTTCGGGCGTGGTGATCTTGACATCGGCTTATGCCGACACCGCGCCGATTGATCGCGTGACGGATGTTTTCAACGCCATTATCGCGCGGGAAAAGGCGGGCGGCGCCGGTAAGGGCGATCATTTTGCCACCGCGGGCGCCAATGACCGGATTTGGAATGCGCTGCAAAAGCTGTGCCTGACCGACCCAGAGGCGTTTGCGGATTACCATAGCAACCCGGTGATCGATGCGGTCTGCGAGGCCTGGCTTGGCCCGGCCTATCAGATGACCGCACAGGTCAATGTCGTGCGCCCCGGCGGGGCCGCGCAGACGGCCCATCGCGATTACCATCTGGGCTTTCAAACCGCCGAGGTCGCGGCGCGGTTCCCGGCCCATGTGCATCAGCTTTCGGCGGTGATGACCCTGCAAGGGGGGATCGCCCATTGCGACATGCCGATTGAAAGCGGGCCCACGCAGCTTTTGCCCTATTCGCAGCTGTTCCCTGCCGGGTACATGGCCTATCGCCGCCCCGAGATCGCGGCGTATTTTGATGAGCACGCGGTGCAATTGCCCCTGGCCAAGGGGGATGCGCTGTTCTTTAACCCGGCGCTGTTCCACGCGGCGGGGGAAAACCGATCCGCGGATATTCAGCGCATGGCGAACCTGGTTCAGGTGTCTTCGGCCTTTGGGCGGGCGATGGAAAATCTGGACCGGGTGGCGATGTGCAAGGCGCTTTACCCAGTATTGCGGGCGGGCGGCCTTGTCGGTGCGGATCGGGATGCGGTGATTGCAGCCGCAGCCGAAGGCTATGCCTTTCCCACCAATCTTGATACCGATCCGCCGTTGGGGGGCCTGGCGCCCGAAAGCCAGGCGGCTTTGATGCAGCGCGCGCTTGACGCAGGCATGAGCGCCGAGGAGTTTGGCGCGGCGCTGGATGCACAAGCGGCCCGGCGCGGGGCGTGAACAGGGGGTGAGATGGCCGATTTGCTGCGCAAACCAAAAGGCACACGCGGTCAGGTGCATCGGATCACGCCCGAAAGCGCCGGGTGGGGCTATGTCGGGTTCGATCTGTGGCGCTTGAAAGCCGGTGAAACCGTGGCCCAGGTCATGGGCGACCGCGAGGCGATCTTGGTGCTGGTCGAAGGCAAGGCGCGTTTGGGGGCCGATGGCACGGATTTTGGCGAGATGGGGGAGCGGATGGATGTGTTCGAGCGCATCCCGCCCCATTGCCTTTATGTCCCGTCCGAGACCGCCTGGCAGGCCGAGGCGACAACCGCCTGCACGCTGGCGGTTTGCACCGCGCCGGGACAGGGTGGGCGACCGGCGCAGGTGTTGGGCCCCGACGGCATCAGCTTGGAAGAACGCGGCAGCGGGACCAACACGCGCTATATCCACAACATCGCCATGGAGGGCCGGGATGTGGCCGACAGCCTGCTGGTGACAGAGGTCTATACCCCGGCTGGGCATTGGTCATCCTACCCGCCGCATCGGCATGATGAGGATGATTTCCCCAATATCACCTATCTGGAAGAGACCTATTACCATCGGCTGAACCCAAGCGCGGGCTTTGGTCTGCAACGGGTGTTCACCGAGGATGGGGCCTTGGATGAAACCATGGCCGTGGGCGATCATGACGTGGTGTTGGTGCCCAAGGGGCATCACCCTTGCGGCGCGCCCTATGGGGTGGAGATGTATTACCTGAACGTCATGGCCGGGCCGCGCCGGGCCTGGCGGTTTCAGGCGCATCCGGATTTTGCGCATTTGATGTAAGGGCTGGCTTGCGCCGGATTTGTCGCAGCGGGGGCGGTGCTCTGGCCTTGACCTTCCAGTGACTGGAAGGCTTATATACCGGGCTCTCGTTTGATGCTTTCGGAGCCACCATGACCGCGCCCCAGACCGTAACCATTGAGATTGATGGCATGTCCTGCGCCTCCTGCGTGGGGCGGGTGGAACGTGGTTTGGCGGCGGTGCCGGGTGTGGGCGCGGCGGCGGTGAACCTGGCAAGCAGTGGGGCGCAGTTGGTGCTGGAAGGGCCTGAGGCTTTGGGCCGCGCGGTCACCGCCTTGGAGGAACTGGGCTATCCGGCGCGGCAATCGCGGGTGGTGTTGAGCCTGGAGGGGTTGAACTGCGCCAGTTGCGTCGGACGGGCCGAGCGGGCCCTGGCCGCCGCGCCCGGCGTGCTGGCGGCCTCGGTCAATCTGGCGAGCGGGCAGGCGGTGGTGACGGTGGCCGAGGGCGCGGTCAGCGGCGCTGAGCTGGCGCGCGTGACGGCGGAGGCGGGCTATCCCGGTCAGGTCGTCGCGGCGGATGCGCCGCGTGATCCCGGTGCGACGCATGAGGCGGAGGCGGATCAAGCTTGGCGCCGGTTTCTTTTTGCCGGGCTTCTGACCCTACCGGTCTTTGTGCTGGAAATGGGCAGCCATATGATCCCGGCTTTTCATCACGCGATCATGGGCAGCATCGGGCACCTGACCAGTTGGTGGATACAGGCGGTTTTGACGGGTTTGGTCCTGGCGGGCCCTGGATGGGTGTTTTTCCGCAAAGGGCTGCCGGCTTTGCGGCGCGGCGCCCCCGATATGAACAGTCTGGTGGCGCTGGGGGCGGGGGCGGCCTTTGGCTATTCGATGCTGGTTTTGCTGGCGCCGGGGCTGCTGCCGGATCAAGCGCGGGCGGTTTATTTCGAAGCGGCGGCGGTGATCGTGACCTTGATCCTGCTGGGCCGCTATTTGGAAGCGCGGGCCAAAGGGCGCACGGGGGCCGCGATCCGGGCCCTGATGGGGTTGCAGGTGCGCCAAGCGCGGGTGTTGCGCGATGGGGTGCCGGTGGATTTGCCGGTGGATGAGGTTGTGCTGGGCGATGTGCTGATCCTGCGGCCCGGTGAACGAGTGGCGGTTGATGGCGTTGTGGTTGAGGGCGAGAGCTTTGTCGACGAAAGCATGATCACCGGGGAGCCGTTGCCGGTGGCCAAAAGCCTTGGCGATGCGGTGACCGGCGGCACGGTGAACGGCGCGGGCGCGGTGCAGATGCGCGCCACGCGCGTGGGCGCGGATACGGTTCTGGCCCAGATCATCCGCATGGTGCAGGAGGCGCAGGGCGCCAAACTGCCGATCCAGGCGCTGGTGGATCGGGTCACGCTGTGGTTTGTCCCGGCGGTGATGGCGGCGGCGGCGCTGACGGTTCTGGTTTGGCTGATCTTTGGTCCCGATCCGGTGGTGAGTTTTGCGCTGGTGGCCGGGGTGTCGGTTCTGATCATCGCCTGCCCCTGCGCGATGGGGCTGGCCACGCCAACCTCGATCATGGTGGGCACGGGGCGGGCGGCCGAACTGGGCGTATTGTTCCGCAAGGGCGATGCGCTCCAGCGGTTGAGCGATGTGGATGTGGTGGCCTTTGACAAGACGGGCACCATCACCCAGGGTCAGCCGGAATTGACCGATCTGACGCTGATCGGGGGCGCTGAGCGGGCCGAGGTTTTGGGCTGGATGGCGGCCGTGGAGGCTCAATCGGAGCACCCAATGGCCGAAGCGATCCTGCGCGCGGCGCGGGCGGAAGGGGTCGAGGCGCCTGGGGCCGAGGCATTGGTCATCCGGCCCGGTTTTGGCGTCGAGGCCAAGGTGGATGGCGCGCCGGTTCTGGTCGGCAGCGCCCGTATGATGCGCGAGGCTGGCTTGGATCTGGCAGGCTTTGCCGAGGCGGAGGCGCGTTTGGCCGCGAAAGGGCGCACGGTGCTTTATGCCGTCCGGGCCGGTGCGATGGTGGCCCAGATCGGCATTTCCGACCCGGTGAAGCCAAGCAGTGCCGCGGCCATTGCGGCGCTGAAGGCGCGCGGGCTGCGGGTTGCGATGATCACCGGGGATCAGGCGGCCACCGCGCAGGCCATCGCGGCGGAGGTCGGGGTGGATGAGGTGATTGCGGGCGTGCTGCCCGACGGCAAACAGGCGGCGATCGAGGCGCTGCGTGCCCAAGGGCGGGGCGTGGCGTTTGTGGGTGACGGGATCAATGACGCGCCCGCCTTGGCCCAGGCTGATGTCGGCATCGCCATCGGCACTGGTACGGATGTGGCGATCGAGGCTGCGGATGTGGTGTTGATGTCGGGCGATCTGGCCGGCGTTGTGAACGCGGTCGAGATCTCGGCCCGCACCTTGGGCAATATCAGGCAGAACCTGATCTGGGCTTTTGCCTATAACACCGCCCTGATCCCAGTGGCGGCAGGGGCGCTTTACCCCGCCTTTGGGCTGCTGCTGTCACCGATCTTTGCCGCGGGCGCGATGGCGCTGTCGTCGGTTTCGGTCGTGTCGAATGCCTTGCGGTTGCGTGCGGTGCGGCCTGCGCTGGCGCATGGGCAGGACAAAGCCTCTGCCAAGGCGGTGGCGCTGCGCGCGGCCCCGGCGGAATAGGGAGGGGGCGATATGAATATTGGGGATGTGGCCAAAGCCTCGGGCGTGCCAGCCAAGACCATTCGGTATTACGAGGATATCGGGCTGATCCGGCCCCTGCGCGGGGCCAATGGCTATCGCGCGTTTCAAGACAGCGATGTACATAAGCTGATCTTTTTGGGGCGTGCGCGGGCCTTGGGGTTTTCCATCGCCGATTGCCGCGCGCTGCTGCAGCTTTACGAAGATGACAGCCGCAGCAGTGCAGAGGTGAAAGAGATCGCCCAGGGCCATCTGGCGGAGATTGAAGAGAAACTCCGCGATCTGAGCGCCATGCGCGCCACCTTGTCCGAGCTGATTTCTTGCTGTGCGGGGGATGACCGGCCCGATTGCCCGATCTTGGATCGCTTGGCCGAACCGGAAGAAACCGCCTAAGCCCAGGGGGTTTTCATTCGGGCGCGGCTGGCGCATCCCTGAACGGCGCAAGCGAGAGGAGGTCTGATGCTCTACGAACCCCGCCACCCCGATTTTGAGGCTTTGATTGTGCCGGACGCGGCACTGACACAGATCGCCAATGGCTATGAATTTGTCGAAGGCCCGGCCTGGCACCCCGGTGAGGGGCATCTGACCTTTAGCGATATCGCGGGTGACACGATGTATCGCTGGGTGCCGGGGCAGGGCGCGCCGCAGATTTACCGGCAGCCCAGCCGCAAGGCCAATGGCAGCACCTATGATGCCGATGGACGGCTTTTGACCTGTGAGCACGCGACCAGCCGGGTGGTTCGGCAGGAGGCGGATGGGTCACTACAGGTTCTGGCCAGCCATTTTGGCGACAGGGAGCTTAACAGCCCCAATGACATCATCACCACGCGCGACGGATCGATCTGGTTCACCGATCCGCTGGCCGGGCGGAAGCCGTTTTTTGGTGTGCCCCGCGCGCAAGAGTTGGATTTTCAGGGCGTTTGGCGGATCGGCCCAGAGGGCGGCGCGGCCGAACCCATGGCGCGGGATTTCGAGTTGCCCAATGGGCTTTGCACCGATCCGGGTGAAACCCGGCTTTATGTCAATGACACCCTGCGCAAGCATATCCGGGTGTTTGATCTGGCCGCTGATGGCACGATTTCGGGCGGCGCGGTTTTTGCCGAGTTGACCGGCGAGGCCGAAGGTGTGGCCGATGGCATGAAATGTGACACCGAGGGCCGGGTGTGGTGCACGGGGCCGGGCGGCGTGCATGTGTTCAACGCCGATGGTGTTTGCCTGGGCGTGTTCCGCATTCCGGAAACCAAGACCGCGAATTTCACCTGGATCGGGGCGGATCGGAAAACCTTGCTCACCACATCCTTCACGGCGCTTTACACGCTGCCCGTGAATGCGGCGGGCTATCACATTTTCTAAGCGTCGCCTGTTGCGCCCTGGCCCCAGGGACACAGCAAACCCACAGAGTTTGTGGCTGCGATTGTATTGCGCGTGTGAAGGGCTAAAACCCAGGCGGTGGACATGTCCGTGCCCACCCCGTGACAATCGCAACAGGTTTGCCCCGTGTTCGAACAAAGCTTTCCCGCCGCGCGCGATATGCGCGAGGCCCTTCTGCGTCATCTTTCTTACACCGTCGGGAAGGATGCCGATCACGCCACGATTTATGATTGGCGGATCGCGCTGTCTTATGCCCTGCGCGACCGGATTGTGGAAAAGTGGTTCGCCTCGACCCGCGCGGCTTATGGGGCGGGGGCGAAGCGGGTTTACTACCTGTCGATGGAGTTCCTGATTGGGCGTCTGTTGCAGGACGGGCTGATCAATCTGCAGCTTTTTGATGAGACCTGCGAGATCCTGACCGAGCTGGGCCTGGACCCGATGGCGGTGATGGACAACGAACCGGATGCGGCCTTGGGCAATGGCGGTTTGGGGCGGCTGGCGGCGTGTTTCCTGGATTCGTTGTCGACCCTGGGCATTCCGGCCATGGGCTATGGCATCCGTTATGAACATGGGCTGTTCCAGCAGCATATCCGGGACGGGCTGCAAGTCGAACGGCCCGAGCTGTGGTTGCAGCAACCCCATGCCTGGGAATTTGAGCGCCCCGAGGCGCGGTATCGCCTGGGCCTTGGCGGTGTGGTGAGCGAGGTTTCGGGCCGCGCGACTTGGCAACCTTCGGAAGCGGTGGATGCGGCGGCGTTTGACATGCCGATCATCGGCTGGAAGGGCGCTTGGGCCAACACGCTGCGGCTTTGGGCGGCGGAACCGGTCGATGCCTTTGACCTCGATAGCTTTAACGCGGGCGATTACCTGGGTGCTGCGGCGGAAGAGGCGCGGGCGCGCACCATCAGCCGGGTGCTGTACCCCGATGATACGACCGAGACCGGCAAAGAACTGCGCCTGAAGCAGGAGTATTTCTTTACCGCCGCGTCGCTGCACGACATCCTGCGCCGCTTTGACAGCGAATATGACGATATCCGCCTGTTGCCGGAAAAGGTGGCGATCCAGTTGAATGACACCCATCCGGCGATTGCCGGGCCGGAACTGGTGCGGGTCTTGCATGACGAACGGGGCGTGCCCTTTGATGAGGCCGTGGTGTTGGCCCGCCGCAGCCTATCTTACACCAACCACACGCTGCTGCCTGAGGCGTTGGAGCGCTGGTCGGAAGGGCTGTTCACCAAGCTTTTGCCCCGGCATTTGCAGATCATCGATCGGATTGATGCGGCCCATGCCGCGAGCCACCCGAGCCGGAAAACCACCATCCGCGAACCCGGTGTGGTCAAGATGGGCGAGCTAAGCTTTGTCATGGCCCATCACGTCAACGGGGTGTCGGCGCTGCATACCGAGCTGATGAAATCGACGGTGTTCGAAGACCTCAACCAGTTGCACCCTGAGCGCATCGTGAACCAGACCAATGGCGTGACGCCGCGCCGCTGGCTGCATGGTTGCAACCCGCGCCTATCCGCGTTGATCGAGGAACGCATCGGCGCGGGCTGGATCGGTGATTTGGAACAATTGTCCGGCCTGGAAGAGGTGGTGGACGATCCCGCCTTTTTGCAGGCCTATGGCGCGGCGAAGGAGGCCAACAAGGCCGACCTGGCCGAGTGGATCGAGGCCGAGTTGGGCATCAGTCTGGACCCAAGCGCGATGTTCGATGTGCAGATCAAGCGCTTGCATGAATATAAGCGCCAGCATCTCAACATCTTGGAAACCATCGCCCTGTGGCAAGCGATCCGGGCCAACCCAGAGGGTGATTGGACGCCAAGGGTGAAGCTTTTCGCGGGCAAGGCCGCGCCGGGGTATTTCTTTGCCAAGGATATCATCCGGCTGATCAATGACGTGGCCAAGGTGGTCAATGACGACCCGCTGACCTGCGACCTGCTCAAGGTGGTGTTTGTGCCGAATTACAACGTCACCTTGGCCGAGCGCCTGATCCCGGCGGCGGATTTGTCGGAGCAAATTTCGACCGCGGGTAAGGAGGCTTCGGGCACCGGCAATATGAAATTTGCGCTCAATGGCGCGCTGACCGTGGGCACGCTGGATGGGGCCAATGTGGAAATCCGCGAACGGGTCGGGGCCGAGAATTTCTTTCTTTTTGGTATGACCGCCGATCAGGTGGTGGCCCGCCGCGCGGTGCCCAATCACGCGTCGGAGGCGATTGGGGCCGATCCGCGCCTGGCTGCCGCTGTGGCGGCGGTGCGCGATGGCGTATTCTCACCCGGTGATCCGGGGCGGTATGCGCATATCGTCAATAACCTGTCGGGCCCGGATTATTTCCTGGTTGCGTCGGATTTCACCGATTACTGGCGCGCCCAGCGCGAGGTGGATGCGGCCTATCGGGATCGGACAGCCTGGTTGCGGATGGCGGCGCTGAACACGGCGCGGTCGGGGTGGTTTTCATCGGACCGCACGATCCAAGGCTATGCGGGTGATATTTGGCAGGTCGCCTCGCTGCTGGACGGCTAAGCGCCAGGGCGGTTGCATCTAGGCCCGCAGCGGTTAGGGTCAACCCATGGCCCGCGCGACCCCACATCGGCCCGTGTCTGCCGCGCATTCCGATGCATTTCAGCGGCTTCTGCGGGGCGTTTGCGACGACCCGTTTGCAGTTTTGGGGCCCCAGCAAGATCAGGATGGATGGCGCGTAACCGGCTTTGTGCCGGGGGCGGCAGAGCTGTCGCTGATCCTCGGCGAAACGCGCCAAACCATGACGCCGGTGGCCGGGGACGAGGGCCTGTTTCAGGCGCAGATGCCCGACCGCCAGCCCTATCGCTTTGAGGCGCGGGGAGCGGATGGGGCGGTGTGGAGCTTTGACGATCCTTATCGCTTTGGCCCGGTCTTGGGTGAGATTGACGAATACCTGCTGGGCGAAGGCACGCATCGGCATCTTTGGCAGGCGCTGGGCGCGCATGTGATCCAACATGAAGGGGTGCAGGGCACCCATTTTGCCGTCTGGGCCCCGAATGCGGCGCGGGTGTCGGTGGTGGGCGGCTTCAACGCCTGGGATGGCCGCCGCCATGTGATGCGCCGCCGAGGGGCCACGGGTGTGTGGGAAATCTTTCTGCCCGAAATCGCGGAAGGCACGGTTTACAAATACGAAATCCTGGCTGCGGACGGACAGGTTTTGCCGCTGAAATCCGACCCGGTTGGCTTTGGGTCGCAACACGCGCCGGAAAACGCCTCGGTCGTGCGCGACATTGCGGGCTATGGCTGGTCGGATGATGCTTGGATGGGGCTGCGCCAGCCGCGCCAGGCGCTGACCGCGCCGATTTCGATCTATGAGGTGCATCTGGGATCGTGGCGCAAGAAGGATGGCGGGCGCTATCTGTCATATGTCGAAGCGGCGGAGGAGCTGGTCGATTACGTGGCCGAGATGGGGTTCACCCATATCGAGCTGATGCCGATCTCGGAATACCCGTTTGATGGGTCTTGGGGCTATCAGCCGGTGGGTCTGTTTGCGCCCACGGTGCGCCACGGGCCGCCGCATGAGTTCCGCGATCTGGTCAATGCAGCCCATAAGAAGGGGATCGGTGTGCTGTTGGATTGGGTGCCGGGGCATTTCCCAACGGATGCCCATGGGTTGGGCCAGTTCGACGGCACGGCGCTTTATGAACATGCGGACCCCAAGGAAGGCTTCCACCAGGATTGGAACACGCTGATCTTCAACTATGGGCGGCGCGAGGTGGCGAATTACCTGATTTCGAACGCGCGCTATTGGTTGGAGGAATACCATATCGACGGGCTGCGCGTGGATGCCGTGGCCTCGATGCTTTACCGGGATTATTCGCGGGCCGAAGGTGAATGGGTGCCCAATAAGGATGGCGGGCGCGAGAATTACGAGGCCATCGCGCTGCTACAGCAAATGAATATCGACGCTTATGGCGCGCATCCCGGCGTTATGACGGTGGCCGAAGAAAGCACATCCTTCCCCAAGGTCTCTGCCCCTGTGGATCAGGGCGGGCTGGGCTTTGGCTATAAGTGGAACATGGGCTGGATGAATGACACGCTGGATTACATCGCGCGCGATCCGGTGCATCGCAAACACCACCATAATCAGATGAGTTTCGGGCTGACCTATGCCTATTCCGAGAATTTCATCCTGCCGATCAGCCATGATGAGGTGGTGCATGGCAAAGGCTCGATGCTGGGGAAAATGCCGGGGCAGGGGGATGAGAAATTCGCCAATCTGCGCGCCTTTTATGGCTATATGTGGGGGCATCCGGGCAAGAAGCTTTTGTTCATGGGGCAGGAATTTGCCCAGGCCGCAGAATGGAACCATGAGGCCGAGATTGACTGGGCGGCCTTGGACGATCCCAACCATGCGGGAATGCAGCGGCTGGTGCGCGACCTGAACACGCTTTACCGCGCCGAACCGGCGCTGCATGTGGGTGATGCTGATCCAAGCGGGTTTCAGTGGATCGATGCCGATGATGCGGAACGCTCGATCTATTCCTGGATCAGGCGCGGCGGCGCGGCGGACCCCAATGTGGTGGTCTTGTGCAATTTCACGCCGGTCGAACGGCCAGGCCTGCGCATCGGATTGCCGGTCGCTGGGCGTTGGCGCGAGGCGCTGAACACCGATGCCGCGCTTTACGGCGGGCAGGGGCGCGGCAACCAGGGCGTTGTGATCGCCGATGGGCCACCGGCCCAAGGACAGACGGTTTCGGCTGAAATATATCTGCCACCTTTGTCGGTTATCTACCTGGTGGCTGACGGCAAAGGCGAGGCTTAACGACACGGATCGGTTTTGGTGGGGCCCAAATCTGAGCCCTGCGAATGAAGGGGGAGGATGAACATGGCCGTAGGACCACAGCGCATCGCGCGCCGCAGCATGGCCTTTGTCTTGGCAGGCGGGCGTGGCAGTCGCCTGAAAGAGTTGACCGATCGGCGCGCCAAGCCGGCGGTCTATTTTGGCGGCAAGACGCGGATCATCGATTTCGCGCTGTCCAACGCGCTGAATTCCGGCATTCGCAAAATGGCGATTGCGACCCAGTACAAGGCCCATAGCCTGATCCGCCATTGCCAGCGCGGCTGGAGCTTTTTCCGGGCCGAGCGCAACGAATACCTGGATATTCTGCCCGCCAGCCAGCGCGTGGATGAAACCCAATGGTATCTGGGCACAGCCGATGCGGTGACACAAAACATTGATATCGTTGACAGTTATGATGTCGACTATGTGCTGATCCTGGCCGGCGATCATGTCTATAAGATGGACTATGAGCGTATGATCGAAGCCCATGCCAATAGCGGGGCGGATGTGACCGTGGGCTGTCTGACCGTCCCGCGGGAGGAGGCGACGGCTTTTGGCGTGATGGCAGTGGACGCGGATGACCGCATCAACATGTTCTTGGAAAAACCGGCCGATCCGCCAGGCACGCCGGATGACCCGATGATGGCCTTGGCCTCGATGGGGATTTACGTGTTTTCCTGGAAATTCCTGCGTGAACGGTTGTTGGAGGATGCGGCGGATGCCAAATCCTCGCATGATTTTGGGTCAGATATCATCCCCGACATCGTGGCCAATGGCAAAGCTATGGCGCACCGGTTCACCGACAGCTGCGTGCGGAAATCGCCAGATGTGCCCGCCTATTGGCGCGATGTGGGCACGGTCGACGCGTTTTGGCGCGCGAACCTGGACCTGACCGGGTTTACGCCCGATCTGGACCTTTGGGATAAGGATTGGCCGATCTGGACCTATTCGGAATCGGTGCCGCCCGCGAAATTCATCCATGATGAAGAAAACCGGCGCGGATCGGCCGTATCTTCGCTGATCTCGGGCGGGTGCATTATTTCGGGCACGGAAATCCGAAATTCGCTGCTGTTCACCATGGTGCACACCAATTCTTTCGCCAGTTTGGATCAGGCGGTGTTGCTGCCCTATGTCAATATCGGGCGCTCGGCCCGGCTGACCAAGGTTGTGATTGATCGCGGTGTCGATATCCCCTCTGGCTTGGTGGTGGGGGAAGACCCTGAGGAAGACGCAAAGTGGTTCCGCGTCTCGGAGGGCGGCGTCACCTTGATTACGCAAGATATGTTGGATCGTCGGGAGGCGAGCTTGGGATGAAAGTGCTTTCGGTCGCCTCCGAATGTGTGCCGTTGATTAAGACCGGGGGCCTGGCCGATGTGGTCGGCGCGCTGCCGGGGGCTTTGGCCGAGCATGGGGTGGATATGCGGGTGCTGATCCCGGGCTATCCGCGGGTGATGACGGCGCTGGGCCAAGCGGAACCTGTCTATGAGGTGGCCGATCTTTACGGCGGCGCAGCGCGGGTGGTGGCGGGCCAGGTGCAGGGGGTTGCGATCCTGGCCTTGGACGCGCCGCATCTGTTTGATCGACCCGGCGGCCCCTATCTGGACGCTGAGCGGCAGGATTGGCCCGACAATGCCGAACGTTTTGCCGCCCTGTCCTGGGTGGCGGCCGAGATCGCGGAACATGGCTTGGGCGATTGGGTGCCGCAGGTGGTGCATGCCCATGATTGGCAGGCCGCGCTTGCCCCCTATTACCTGCGGTTCGCCAAGCCAAAAATCGCGACGGTTCTGACCATTCACAATATGGCGTTCCAGGGCCTGGCACCGGGATCGAAACTGTCGGGCCTACGCATGAACCCCGAGGATTTTACCCGTGATGGGTTTGAATATTGGGGCCAAATCAACGTGTTGAAGGCGGGGCTTTTATGGGCGGATAAGATCACCACGGTGTCGCCGACCTATGCGCGCGAGTTGACGCGGCCTGAATTTGGCGCGGGGCTGGACGGGGTGATCCGGGCGCGGGCGGGCGATCTGGTGGGGATTTTAAACGGCATCGATACCCAGCTTTGGGATCCGAAATCCGATGCGGAACTGCGCGCGCGCTACAGCACCCCGCGCGGCAAGGCCAAAGCGCGCAAAGCCCTGCGCGAGGAACTGGGTCTGCCCGAAGCGGATGGCCCGCTTTGCGTCGTGGTCTCGCGCCTGAGCGAGCAAAAAGGGTTGGATGTGCTGCTGGAAGCCTTGCCCGCGCTTTTGGCCCAGGGCGGGCAACTGGCGCTTTTGGGCAGCGGCGATGCGGGGTTGGAGGATGGGTTCCGCCGTCTGGCCGAAGACCCGAATGTCTCGGTCACGATTGGCTATGACGAGGGGCTCGCGCATCGGCTGATCGCGGGGGGCGATGCGATCCTGGTGCCGTCGCGCTTTGAACCTTGCGGTCTGACCCAGCTTTATGCCCTGCGCTATGGCACAATCCCGGTTGTGGCGCTGACTGGCGGGCTGGCTGATACCATCATCCCCGCCAGCCCCGCGGCCTTGGCCGCAGGCAGTGCGACGGGGCTGCATGTGCACCCGCTGACCCCCGATGCGTTGCGTTTTGCGTTTCAGGATTTGGCGGCTTTGTTCGCCGATGGTCAGGTCTGGGCGAAGATGCAGAAAAGCGCCATGGCCCAGCCGGTTGACTGGTCCAGATCGGCAGCGGATTATGCGCGGCTTTACGGGCAGATCAGCGGCGGCGCATGACAGACAAGGTTTCGATGACCGAGGGGCGCAGGGCGCCCCTAGGGGCCACATTTGACGGGGACGGGGTGAATTTCGCCCTGTTTTCGGAACATGCGACGCGGGTCACGCTGTGCCTGTTTTCCGAAGATGGGCAGGTTGAAACCCAACGCCTCGACCTGCCCGAGCGTGAAGGCGATATCTGGTATGGCTATGTGGCCGGGCTGCGCCCCGGCCAGCGATATGGCTATCGGGTGGAGGGGCCTTATGCGCCGTTCCATGGCCACCGGTTCAATCCCAACAAGCTGCTCATGGACCCTTACGCCAAGCGCCTGACCGGGCATCCGATCTGGCATGACGCGCTGATGGGATACCGCGTGGGCGATGCCCAGGGTGATCTGAGCTTCGACCTCCGCGACAGCGCGCCATATATGCCGCGCGCCGTGGTCGAAGACCCAAGTTTTGCTTGGGGCGACGATCACCCGCCGGGCACACCCGAGGCGGAGACCGTGCTGTATGAGGCGCATGTGAAGGGGCTGACCCAACGCTTTCCAGGCGCGACGCCGCCCGGCACGTTTCTGGCCGTGGCCTCGGACCCGGTGCTGGATCACCTGGTCGATCTAGGCGTGACGGCTTTGGAACTACTGCCCGCGCAGGCGTTTTTGAACGACCGGTTTTTGGTGGAGAAGGGGCTGACGAATTACTGGGGCTATCAGACCATCGGCTTTTTCGCGCCCGAGCCGCGATACCTGCATGCGGGTCAGATTGCCGAGTTTCAGCATATGGTCGCGCGCCTGCATGCGGCCGGGATCGAGGTGATCTTGGATGTCGTCTATAACCATACTGGCGAGGGGAATGAAGCGGGCCCAACCCTGGCCTTTCGCGGGCTTGATAATCGCAGCTATTACCGTCTGACGCCCGACGGGCGCGGCTATATCAACGACACTGGCACGGGCAACACGATCAACATGGATCATCCCATGGTGCTGCGCATGATATTGGATTCATTGCGCTATTGGGTCGAGGTGATGCATGTCGACGGGTTCCGATTTGATCTGTGCTCGGTTCTGGGGCGGACAGAGGCCGGGTTTGATCGCGGCTCGGCCTTTTTTGATGCGATCCGGCAAGACCCGGTATTGGCCGGGGTGAAGCTGATCGCCGAGCCCTGGGATATTGGGCCGGGCGGCTACCAGCTTGGGGCCTTTCCGCCGCCGTTTCAGGAATGGAATGACAAGTTCCGCGATGGCATCCGGCGCTATTGGCGGGGGGATGCGGGGCATGTGACGACGCTGGCCCGTAAGCTGAGCGGGTCGGCCTTGCAGTTCGACCATTCAGGTCGCGCGGCCACAGCTTCGGTCAATATGCTGACGGCCCATGATGGGTTCACGCTGGCCGATGTGGTGTCGTATGTCGAGCGGCACAACCAGGCCAATGGCGAAGGCAACCGCGATGGGCATGGCGAGAATTACTCGGATAATTTTGGGGTCGAAGGGCCAAGCGACGATCCCGACATCCGTGCAGCGCGGGCGTTGCGGCGGCGCAATATGATGGCCACGCTGCTTTTGTGCCAGGGCACGCCGATGATCTTGGCGGGGGATGAGATCGGCAATTCCCAAAACGGCAATAACAACGCTTATGCCCAGGACAATGAGATCGGTTGGATCGATTGGCCGAAGGCCGATGCCGCGTTCCACGATTTCACCCGCGCGATGATCGGGTTTCGCAAAGCCCATCCGATCCTGCGGCAAAAACGGTTTTTGCATTCGCAGGAACGCGCGGTGGATGGGGTGGAAGACCTGTTTTGGTGGCACCCGTCGGGCCGGGCGATGACGCAAACAGATTGGGATGACCCCGACAACGCGGTGTTATGTGCCGAGCTGCGCATGGCCTCGGGCACGCCTGACTATGCCGAGCGGGAGGAGGCGTTGTTCCTGGTCTTTAACGCCGGTGCTGTGGCGGTGGAGGTGCGCCTGCCCCCTGCGCTGGATGGCCGGGTCTGGCGGCAGCATATCGAAACGCAGACGCCCTGGTTCGGGGTGCGCGATTTGGCGGGGGCCTTGCCGGTTGCGGGGCCCTCGGTCGCCGTCTGTGTGCTGGAGCCAAACGGGTCGCCCGATGGCTGATGCATTGGCCGAGCTGGCGCAGCGTTGTGGGATCGTGGCGTCTTACACCGATCAAACCGGGCGGCGGCGGCGCACCGGGCGCGCGACCATACGAGCGCTTTTGGCAGCCATGGGGCTGCCTTGCCAGACCGACGCGGAGGCTGTGGCGCATCTGGAGCACTTGCGGCAGGGCCCCGACCAAGCCGATTGGCAAGTGGTGGAGGCTGGTCGGTCGCCCGCCTGGGTGCCAGAGGGCGATTGGCGCTTGGTGCAAGAGGATGGTCGCGAGGTCGAGGGGCGCGGGGCGCTGCCGACGTTGCCGCTTGGTCTGCACCGGCTTCAGGTGGCTGGGGCCTGGACCACCTTGATCGCCGCGCCCAAGCGATTGCCGCTGCCTGCGCGGGGCTGGGGCGTGATGGTGCCGCTGCACGCTTTGCTGGCGCGGGCCGGGGGCGGCATTGGGACATATGATGATTTGGCCGAGGCGGGTGTGGCATTCGCCCAGCATGGTGCGGGGTTTCTGGGGTTGAACCCGGTCCATGCGGGGTTTTGGGACGCCTCGGTCGGGTTCAGCCCCTATACGCCGTCGCATCGGCGGCGGCTTTCTGCGCTGTATCTGTCGGGTGGTGAAAGTTGCGTTTCTGGCCCCTTGATCGATTACCCCGCTGAAATCCCCGAACGGCGGCGCGCGCTGGAGGCCGCGTTCAAGGCGTGGTTGGCGCGGCCCGACCCAGGTTTTGAGACGTGGCGTGCTGCCGAAGGGCAGGCGCTGGAGCGATTTGCCCTGCACCAGGCCCTGTCGGATCGCCATGGCCCTTATTGGACCGATTGGCCCGCGACGTTTCGTGACCCAGACAGCGCCGCCTGTCAGGCCGCGCAGGTGGCGTTGCAAGACCGGGTGATCTTTCACGCTTGGCTGCAATGGCGCGCGGAACGCGCGCTGCACAGGGCCAATGCGCGGATGCGCCAAGGCGGGATGGGGCTGGGGCTGTACCTGGATCTGGCGGTGGGCACCCATCCGGCGGGCGCTGAAACCTGGGAGGATCGCGAGAGCTTTGCCAGAGGCGCGTCGCTTGGTGCGCCGCCGGATGCCTTTGCGCCGGAGGGTCAGGCCTGGGGTTTGGCGCCGTTCAACCCAACCGCTTTGGCGGCACAAGGTTTTCGCCCCTTGGCCGAGACATTGCGGCGGCAGCTTAGCCTGTCGGGCGCGCTGCGGGTTGATCATATTCTGGGGTTTGAGCGTGCCTTTTGGGTGCCGGAAAACGGCGCGCCGGGGGCTTATATAAGAATGCCGCGCGCGGCCATGCTGGCGGTTCTGCGGATGGAGGCCGCTAGGGCCGGTGCGGTTGTTGTGGGCGAAGACCTGGGCAATGTGCCACGCGGGTTGCGCGGGGCGCTGCACGCCTCGGGCATTTTGGGCTGCAAGGTGCAGATGTTCGAGCGGGACAAACGTGGGTTCCGCGCACCGAAGAGCTACCCCGCCGCCAGCATCGCCAGTTTTTCGACCCATGACCTGCCGACCTGGCGCGGATGGCGCGCGGGGCAAGATATCAAGACCCATCAACGCTTGGGCCATATCCCCGCCCCCGCAGCCGACCAGGCGCGGGCGGAGCGGCAGGCGGATGTGGCCGCCTTTGATGCAATGACCGCCAGGTCCGCGCCCGAAGGGGGTGATCCAGCCGCGAGCGATGCGATGCACCATGCGTTGGCGGCCAGCGGATCGGCCCTGGCGCTGGTGCAAATCGAAAACACCTGCGAGATTGAGGCGCAACCAAACCTGCCGGGCACCATCGACAGCTACCCGAACTGGCGTCAGCGCCTGCCTGTTGCCGCCGCTGATCTGGCTGGTGACCCCGGCCTGGCCCGCGCCGGGCGGATCATGCAAGCTTGGGGGCGATCCGGCCCAGGCCCTGCCCGCGATGGAGGAGACACAGCATGACAATCACCCGCGTTTCGATCGACCCTTTTGATGATCAGAAGCCCGGCACCTCGGGCCTGCGCAAGAAGACCCGCGTCTTTGCGCAGCCGCATTACTTGCAGGCCTATGTCCAGGCGATTTGGCAAGGCATTGGCGGTGTTGCGGGCAAGACGCTGGTTCTGGGTGGGGATGGGCGGTTTTTCAACGATGTCGCCGCACAGGTGATTTTGAAGATGGCCGCCGCCTCGGGCGCGGCGCGGGTGATCGTGGGACAGGGGGCTTTGTTATCGACGCCCGCAGCGTCGCATCTGATCCGGCTGCGTGGCACGGATGGGGGGATCATCCTGTCGGCCAGCCACAATCCTGGCGGGGAAAACGGGGATTTTGGCGTCAAGTTCAACACCCCCAATGGCGGGCCCGCTGCCGAAGACATCACCGACCAGATCTATGCCGCAACCAAGGTTTTGGACGGATATGACATTCTAGAGGCCCCGGATGCCGATCTGAGCCAATTGGGCGAAAGCCGCCTGGGAGAGATGGTGGTGGAAGTGGTCGATCCCGTCGCCGATTACGCCGCTTTGATGGAGCAGCTGTTTGATTTCGAAGCCATCGCGGGGCTGTTTGGTGCGGGCTTTCGGATGCGCTTCGATGCCATGCACGCGATCACCGGGCCTTATGCCAAAGCGATTTTGGAAGACCGGTTGGGCGCGGCGCCCGGCAGCGTGGTGAATGCGGTGCCCTTGCCCGATTTTGGCGGTGGCCACCCCGACCCGAACCCGATTTGGGCTGACACGCTGATGGCCGAGATGATGGGGCCGGATGCGCCCGATTTTGGTGCGGCTTCGGACGGGGATGGTGATCGGAACATGATCACCGGGCGCGGGGTCTATGTCACGCCATCGGACAGTTTGGCGGTGCTGGCGGCCAATGCCACGCTGGTGCCCGCTTATGCCCAAGGGTTGTCGGGGGTGGCGCGATCAATGCCGACCTCTCGCGCGGTGGATCGGGTGGCTAAAGGGCTGGGGATCGCGTGTTTTGAGACGCCGACCGGGTGGAAATTCTTTGGCTCACTGCTTGATGCCGGGCGCGCGACGCTTTGCGGGGAAGAAAGTGCTGGCACCGGATCGGATCATGTGCGCGAAAAGGACGGGGTTTGGGCGGTGCTATTCTGGCTGAACATCCTGGCCAAGACCGGGCGGTCTGTGGCTGAGACCCTGCAGACCCATTGGTTGAGTTATGGGCGCAATTACTATTCACGTCATGATTATGAAGGCGTTGAGACGGCCGGGGCTGAGGCCTTGATGACGGGCTTGCGCGGGCAATTGGCGGCGCTGCCGGGGGCCGAGGTGGCCGGGCTATCGGTCATAGCGGCGGATGATTTTGCTTATTCCGATCCGATCAATGGGGCGACGGCGACGGGCCAAGGCGTGCGGATCGATTTCGAGGGTGGGGGGCGGGCCGTGTTCCGCCTGTCGGGCACGGGGACCGAGGGCGCGACACTGCGGGTTTATCTGGAGCGACTGGAAACCGACCTGAGCGCGTTTGATCAAGACCCGCAAGTGGCCTTGGCCCCGTTGATCCAAGCGGCGGAGGAGATTGCGGGGATTGCAAAGCACACAGGCCGTGCCGGGCCCGATGTGCGGACCTAGTCGCCTGCGCGACGTTCCAGCAGGTAGGTATCCATGATCCAGCCATGGGCGGCGCGCGCCTCGGCCCGTTTGGCGATGATGCGTGGCCCGGCCTCGGCCAATGGTCCGGCGTCGAGGATTTGCTCGGGCATGCCCAGAAACGCGCCCCACCAGATATGGAAGGGTTCAGGCGGCAGGGTTTGAAAGGCGCAACCGCCATCCAGCATGAAAACCGCCCGATCCACACCCTCGGGCCAGCCATGGTCGTGCAGTTGTCGCCCGGTGGAGATCAGGACGGGCGCGTTCAGATCATTGAGCGGGATGGCATGGGCGGCGGTCAAAAGCTGTACGGCGGTGAGGCCGGGGATTACGGTGATGTCGGGCTTGGGATTTAGCCGATCCGCAATGCGCAGGGTGCTGTCGTAAAGTGACGGATCGCCCCAAACCAAAAGCGCCACGGTTTCGGCATTTGGGTGGGTTTGCATCGCCGCGTGCCAACGTGCGGCAATCTCATCATGCCAGCGATTGACCCGTTCGAGGTATGGCAGGGTGTCGTCGCGTGTGGGCATGTCGAACACGGCCACGGGCGTATCGGCGCAGCGCTTGGCAATCAGGCCGGCACGCAGATCGGCCAGATCGGATTTGCCCGCGCCTTTGTGGGGGATCAGGAACAGATCGGCCTGATCCATCGCGCGGGCGGCCGCGGGCGTCAGATGGTCGGGATGGCCCGAGCCGATGCCGATCAGAAAGAGCTTCATAAAACCTCAAGCAAAACGGCGCCCGAAGGCGCCGCTTTTTCGTTTGACAAGGCGCTTAGGCCGGGTGGTGCAGGCGGTTCACAAACGCGCCGCTGTCTTTCCAACGGCGGCCCGCTTTGGCAGCTGCCAGAGCGCCGAGGTCGGCAATGGGCTCGATCAGCAGGACCAGCATATAGGCTGCGCCGAAGCTCAGCACCGATTGGATGTTTTCAGCGCCAACGCCCTGGCCATAAATGGCCCAGAACGCGACCCAGGCGACGATCCCACCTTGATAGACGGCCGACATTTTCAGGACCGACAGATAGGTCAGGTCAACATAAGCCGTGCCTTCTGGCACGATGCGTTTGGCCAATGCGTGGATCGCGAAAAGCGGGAAGAGCAGCGTGGTGATGTTGACGAAATACATCGGCAAATCGGAGGGCGCGAAGAAGGCCCCTTGGATCAGTAACCCAAGCGCTAGGCCGAGCGCCGCTGGGGCTGCGCCAAGGATTAGAAACAGCGTGGTGCCTAGGATGAAGTGCACCTCGGACACGCCGACGGGGAAATGGGGCAGCACCTCGAAAAACACGAAAACGCCTACGGTGGCGATGGCCGCACGGGCGGCAAAGGACGCGATGGAGTGATCTTTCAGATCATCGGCGGCCAGTTTCAGGGAATAGCCCGCGCCAGCGGCGGCGGTGCCATAGGCCAGCGCCATTTTCGCGCCGTCCACGATACCCGGTTCAATATGCATACTCGTTCTCCTTCCCGCCCGCCCGGCGAGGATTGGGGCCGGTCTTCCGGCGGTTTCTGGGCGACGGCAGGTTTCCTGACTTGCGGGTCGTTGCACCGTCCGGACCTTCCCAACCCATTGGGGTCAGTGGTTTCTTGCCGGGGCACTCGCCGCTCACAGTTGCGGGGGCAGTCCGGGGTTCGCACCCGGTTCCCTAAAAGACCACCCTGGGGCGATCACCGTCACCTTTAGGGTGTACAGAGGCGGGGGAATAAAACAAGCCCAGAAGCGGCATTCACATGTCGGCCAGCGGCCCATAAAGGATCAGCGCGGGGGCGTCGCTGATGGCGTCGGACAGGCGCGTGGCAAGCTCGGCAATGGTCATGCGGTGCAGGGCTTGGTCGGGGGTGGAGACACCTTCGGCCAAAAGCGCGGGCGTGGTGCCTGGCAGGCCGTGCTGGATCAGAAGGGTCGCCAGGGCCGGAAAGGTGCGTTGGCCCATGAAGACCACGGTGGTCGCCTCGGGGTCGGCCAGGGCGGCGAGGTTTAGATCCTCGGGCAGGGCGCCACGCACGTCATGGCCGGTGATGAATTGCACCCGCCGCGCGGTAAGCCGCCGGGTCAGCGGGATGCCCGCCGCCGCCGCCGCCGCGCAGGCCGAGGGCACGCCGGGGATGATTTCGAAGGCAATGCCCGCCTCTTTCAAAGCGGTGGTTTCTTCCTCCAACCGGCCAAAGGTGCCGCCATCGCCGGATTTCAGCCGCACAACACGCTGGTCGGCCTGGGCATAATCGACCAGCAAGCGGCTGACATGGTGCTGTTTGGGGGAGGTGCGCCCGGCCCGTTTGCCGACCCCCACAAGATCCGCCCCCGCCCGTGCGTGACTGAGGATCGGACCCGAGGACAGATCGTCAAACAGGATCGCATCGGCGCGTTGCAGCCGGTCAACGGCTTTTAGCGTCAACAACTCGGGGTCGCCGGGGCCGGAGCCAACAAAGCTGACAAAGCCGCTCATGCCGCCTCCGCCGTGATCAGGTGGAAGAAGGTGCCGGTGACATGGCCCTTGCGCGACCCGGTTTCGGGCACCGGGTTGCCATCTGCGTCAAAGACCTGCGCCAAGGGCGCGTCGGGTTCTTCCAGGATGGTGGTGTAATGGAACTCATGCCCACGCAGGGCCGATCCCGGCCCATGGCCCGGCATGGCCTCATTCAGCACGGCGCGGCGATAGCCCAAGTGGAACTTGCGTTTTTCAAAGCTGGTGACCAGGCCCAGCAGCCCCGCCATTTGATGGGCGGTGCCGTCTTTGTCGACCAGGGTTTCGCCCAGCGCGATATAGCCGCCGCATTCGCCATGCACGGGTTTGGTTTTGGCATGGGCGCGCAGGCCCGTCAGGAAGGTGTTGGCAGCGGCCAGCCTGCCTGCGTGCAGTTCCGGGTAGCCACCCGGCAGCCAAACCAGATCGGCGCTGGGGTCGGGGGCCTGATCGTCGAGCGGGGAAAACGGCAGGATCTCCGCGCCAGCGGCCCGCCACCCGGTCAGCAGATGCGGGTAGGTGAAGGAGAACGCGGCATCGCGGGCCAAGGCGATCCGCTGCGCGGGCGGCGTTAGTAGCGCGCCTGGGGCCAGGGCGGCACCGGCTTCAGCTGCCGATTTTATCGCGGCCAGATCAACATGTTCGCGCAGGAAGGCGGCATAGCCGACAATGGCACTTTCCAGGTCGGGATGTTCGATGGCCTGGATCAGGCCCAGATGCCGTTCCGGCAGTTTCAGGTCGCCGCGCCGGGGCAGAGCACCCAAGACCCGCACGCCAGCGCGTTCCATCCCCAGGCGGGTCAGGCGTTCGTGGCGCGGGCTGGCGACCCGGTTCAGGATGACGCCCGCAAACGGCAGATCGGGCAGGTAGCTTTTGAACCCAAGGGCCGTGGCCGCCGCCGATTGGGCCTGCCCGCCCACATCGATCACCAGGATCACCGGCCAGCCCATCGCCATGGCGGTTTCGGCGCTGGAGCCAAAGCCCTGTTGTCCGCGTGTTGCAACCCCGTCGAAGAGGCCCATGGACCCTTCGGCGACACAAATCTCGGCCCCTGTGGCTTTGTCGGCAATCGCCCCCAAGAGGCCAGGGTCCATCGCCCAAGTGTCAAAGTTGAACGAGGGGCGGCCGGCAGCGGCCTGGTGAAAGGCGGGGTCGATGTAATCCGGCCCGCTTTTGAAGGGCTGCACGGCTAAGCCATCCTCGGCCAAGGCACGCAAAAGCCCCAGCATCACTGTGGTTTTGCCCGTGCCCGAAGCAGGGGCGGAGATCATCAGGCCGGGGGGGTTAGTCATCACCATGGCTCCAACTGGCCCAGGGGCTGTCTGCGGTTTGCGGGCGGTAGCGGCGGTCGTAATCGGTGGAATAAAGGCAGCTTTCGTCAAAGCCGTCTTGGTCCAAGGCGCGGCCCACAAGGATCAGCGCGGTGCGGGAAATGCCCGTTTGCATCGCGTCGGGCAGGCTTTCGAGAGTGGCATGGATGATCTTCTGATCCGGCCAGGAGGCGCGGT
This sequence comes from Paracoccaceae bacterium, assembly GCA_965229695.1. Lineage (GTDB taxonomy): Bacteria > Pseudomonadota > Alphaproteobacteria > Rhodobacterales > Rhodobacteraceae > JANSYL01. The sequence goes on along the minus strand of OZ245921.1, from coordinate 606,916 downwards.
AGACAACCGCGACAGGGCAATCCGCGCCGTAAGCGGGGATCAGGTCGGCCAACACGGTGTCGAGGTTTTGGATCGACAGATGGATGGCCAGGGTCGCGCCGGTGGCGGCGAAATTGGTCAGCGTCTCGCCCTCGGGCATGGATGAGGCGCGGCCAGGCGTGCGGGTCAGAACCACCGATTGGGCGATGCCGGGTAGGGTTAGCTCGGTGCCCAGGGCGGCGGCGGCGGCGGCGAAGGAGGGTACACCGGGCGTGACGGTGAAGGTAATGCCCTCGGCCCGTAACCGGCGCAACTGTTCGCCCATGGCCGACCAAACCGACAGGTCACCGGAATGCAGGCGGGCGACATCCTGGCCCGCATCGGTGGCGGTTTTGATCTCGGCGACAATGGCGTCGAGGTCCATCGAGGCCGTGTTCACGATCCGCGCGCCATCTGGGCAATGGTTCAGCACCGCCTCGGGCACGAGGGAGCCTGCATAAAGGCAAACCGGGCAGGCAGCGATCAGATCGCGCCCGCGCAGGGTCAAAAGATCGGGCGCGCCGGGGCCAGCGCCGATGAAATGCACGGTCATGGGTGATCCTTCCCAAGGGCAAGGGCACAGGTGGCCATCCGATCCTCCGAAATGGCGCGGGGTGCAAGCAGCTTTGCGCCGGGGCCAGCGGCGGCGAGCGCGGTGGCCTCGGCGACGCTGGGCAGGCCTTTGGCGGCTTGGCTGGCGGTAGAGCGGGTCAGGGTTTCAACCGATTGCGCGGCGTCTGGGGCGGTGGCGATCAGTGGCAGGCCCATCTGGCTGGCGAACCCCTCCAACGCTTCCGCCTTGTCGCTGAGCGTGGCCAACCGATCCACCCGCTGCCCTCTTGAGGCGCGGGCGAAGGCATCGGCCAGGCTGTCCTGGCTCGCGCCTTGGCGAAACCCAAATCCGGCGACGATCATAGGCGGGTGCTCCACTGCACAACCGGATAGCTGGCGCGCCAGCCCTGTTTGGGGCCAAGCGGCTGCGCTTGAGCGATCTCGATACGCATCAGCGATCCGCCCCAACGGGCTTGGGCCTGGGTCAGCAGAGCCTCGGTTTCCAGGGTCACGGCATTGGCGATCAGCCGCGCGCCTTGATGGGTGGCCAGAGCGTCGAGCATCGCGGCGGAAAGGCCGCCGCCTACGAAAATCGCATCGGGGGATGGCAGGCCGGCAAGCGCGTCGGGGGCGGCGCCTTCGATCAGGGTGACGCGGTGGGCCAGCCCGAAACCGTCGATATTGCGGGCGATGCGCGCCGCCCGTTCGGGCTTGGGTTCGACGGTGACAGCGCGGGTGGTTGGATGCGCGAGCGCCCATTCGAGCGCAATGGAACCAGACCCGCCGCCAATATCCCAGAGCGTTTCAAACGGGCGCGGCGCGAGGGTGGACAGCGTAATGGCACGGATCGGGCGTTTGGTGATCTGGCCGTCATGGTCAAACTGATCATCCGCCCGTCCCGCGGTGACGGGGATCACCGGGCCATCACCCGCAACCTCGATCGCGGCGCAGACCGGGTGCGCGAAATCGCCTGTCAGGGTGGCGGCGGTCGCGGTTTGATGCCGTTCCTGCGGGCCGCCCAAGCGCTCAAGCAGGTGGAGCGCGCTGTCACCGAAGCCCAGATCACTCAGGTAGGCTGCAAGCTCGGGGACCGCAGACCCATCGCGCAAAAGCACGATCAGCTTTTGGCCCGGCGCGAGATCGGGGCGCAGCCGCGCCAACGGGGCGGCGTGCAGCCCGATGCAGCGGGTTTGTTCCAGCGGCCAGCCGAGCCGGGCGGCGGCCAGTGAGAAGGTGGACGGAGCGGGATGGGCGACCCATTCGCCCGGTTGCAAGGATTTGGCGATGACGCTGCCCGCGCCGTACCAGAACGGATCGCCCGAGGCCAAAACCACCACTTGCCGCCCACGCAGGCTTTGCAAAAGTGGCAGGCCGTCAGCAAAGGGCACGGGCCAGGCGATCTGCTCGGCCTCGGTGGGGCCGATCAGTTCCAGGTGGCGGGGCGGGGCCAGGATGACCTCGGCCCGCGCCAGCGCCGCTTGACTTGGGCCGGGCAGCGCGTCAACTCCATGCTCACCCATGCCGATGATCGTGACCCAGGGGGTGTCAGACATGCAGCCATCCCTCCTGATCCTTGGGGGCACCAGTGAAGCCGCCGCTTTGGCCGAGGCGGTGCGGGCAGCGGGGCTCAGCGGTGTCTTTTCCTTTGCCGGGCGCGTGGCGCGGCCCAAGCCTGTGGCCTTGCCGCGCCGGGTCGGGGGGTTTGGCGGTGTTGAGGGGCTGGTCGCTTATCTGACGGCGCAGAAAATCACCCATGTGATCGACGCAACCCATCCTTTTGCCGCCCAGATGAGCCGGAATGCGATCGAGGCTTGCCGTTTGACGGGCACCCCCTTGATCGCATTGACCCGCCCGCCCTGGCAAGTTGAACCGGGCGATAAGTGGCAGCGCGTACCGGATATCCCTGGCGCGGTCGCGGCCTTGGCCGGGCCTGCGCGCCGGGTGATGTTGGCGGTGGGGCGGATGCATTTGGCCGAGTTTACCCCCAATCCGCAGCATTTCTACCTGCTGCGCCTGGTTGACCCGCCCGAGGGAACACCACCCTTTCCACGGCACCACGTGCTGATTTCGCGCGGTCCGTTTCGATTGGAGGGCGACCGGGCGCTGATGCTTGAACACCAGATCGATCTGGTCGTGTCGAAAAACAGCGGCGGCAGCGCGGCCTATGCCAAGATCGCGGCGGCGCGCGACTTGGGCCTGCCGGTGCTTATGATCGACCGCCCCGCGCTGTCGGCGCGGGCGGAGGTTGGCAGCGTGGCGGAGGTGTTGAACTGGGTTGTTCATCCCGGCACCGAGCGCGGGGTGTAGACGATCGGCGCGCCGTTGCGGTCGATGATCCGGGTTTGGGACGAGCCGACAATCACCATGGTGCGCATATCCGCCATCTCGGGCGTGGCCTGGGGCAGCGGGACCACGCGCAGCGCTTCTTCCGCCGTGGAGACGGCGCGGGCGAAGATGATTGGGCGGCTGTCGCCGCAAACATCTTTCAGCAGGTCGAGCGCGCGGGCGAAGCCCTCGGGCCGCGACTTGGAACGCGGGTTGTAGAAGGCCATGGCGAAATCAGCTTCGACCGCCAGGCGCAAGCGGCGTTCGATCAGAGCCCAGGGTTTGAGGTTGTCCGACAGATTGATGGCGCAGAAATCATGGCCCAGGGGCGCCCCAGCCTTGGCGGCGGCTGCCAGCATTGCCGTGATGCCGGGCAGGACGCGAATGTCGAGGTCGCGCCATGTGGCGGGTCCATCCTCCACCGCCTCAAACACGGCGGAGGCCATGGCAAAGACGCCTGGGTCGCCGGATGAGACCACGACCACCCGCTTGCCCGCCGCGGCCATTTCAAGCGCGTGGCGCGAGCGGTCGATCTCCACCCGATTGTCCGAGCTGTGTTTGGTCAGGCCAGGCCGATCTGCGACCCGCGCGACATAGGGGATGTAGCCCACAATATCCGTGGCTTCCGCTAGGGCGGCGGTCACTTCAGGCGTGACCAGGGCATCATCCCCCGGCCCAAGCCCCGCGATGACCAGTGATCCGCTCATGGCCGCCGCCCCTGGCCGTGGACCACGATGATCGAGAAATAGGGGGTGATCTTGCCTTCGGCCTCGGCCAGGCGTTGCACGGTCTGTTTGGGCATGGCGGCAAATTCGACCAGCCAGGCGGCGTCATAGCGGCCTGCGGTTTGCAGGGCGCGGCGCACCTTGTCGATATTACGACCGATCTTCATCACCACAAGCGCGTCGGCCTTGGCCATATGATCGGCAAGCGTGCCTTCATCCAGCGTGCCCATCAGCACGGTCAGCACGTCATCGCCCCAGGTGATCGGCGCGCCGGTGGCCGTCCAAGCCGCCGACATGCCGGTGATGGCGGGCACAACCTCGACCGGGATATCGTCTTTCAGCCGGGTGTAGAGATGCATGAAAGAGCCGTAGAAAAACGGATCGCCTTCGCAAAGCACCACGACATCCTCGCCCGCCGCTGCCAGGCTGCGCAGGTGGGTGGTGCAATCGGCATAAAAGCCGCTGAGGATTTCGTTATAGCGCGGGTCGGTCAGGGGGATTTCGGTCGTAACCGGGTATTCCATCGCAATTTCTTGCGCGCCTTCAGGCAACATGCCTTCGACAATGCTGCGCGCTTGCCCGGCACGGCCTGCTTTGCGGAAGAACGCCACGTGTTTCGCGCCGCGTAGCAGCCGGTCGGCCCGGACACTGAGCAAATCCTGCGCGCCTGGGCCAAGACCCACGCCATATACTTTGCCGGTGCTCATTCCATGCGGCTCGCAATGGCGTTGATGGCGGCCACTGTGATGGCACTGCCGCCCAGGCGGCCTTCGACGATGCAGGAGGGCACGGGCTGCGCGGTCCAAAGCGCATCCTTGCTTTCGACCGCCCCGACAAAGCCCACGGGGCAGCCGATGATGGCGGCGGGGCGTGGGCAATCGGGGTCTTCGAGCATGTTGAGCAGATGGAAAAGCGCCGTGGGCGCGTTGCCGATGGCGACGACCGCGCCTTGCAGATGCGGGCGCCACAGTTCCAACGCGGCGGCGGAGCGGGTGTTGGACATCTCGGCTGCCAATTCGCGCACGCCGTCGGCATGGAGCGTGCAGATCACCTGGTTCTCGGCAGGCAGGCGAAAGCGGGTCACCCCTTCGCTGACCATGCGCGCGTCACAGAGGATTGGGGCCCCGGCCTCCAACGCGGCGCGGGCGGTGGCGACAAATGCGGGTGAGAAGCGAATGAACTCCTCCAGCCCCACCATGCCTGCGGCGTGGATCATGCGCACGGCCACCTGTTCTTCGTCGGGATCAAAGCGGGCCAGATCGGCCTCGGCCCGGATGGTGGCAAAGGATTGGCGATAGATCGCCGCGCCGTCGGTTTCGTATTCGTAAGGCATGGGCTTAGTCCGTCAGCGCCAAAAGGTCATCCGTGGTCAGCCCACGGCGGAGCGGCTCATCCCATGGATGCCCGTCCTTCACAAGGTCATAGCGCCCGTTGTTGCCCACCAAGGTCAGGGGCGCGCGGCGCGGCAGGGCGCAACCTTTGGCACAGCCCGAGACATGCAGGCCAGGATGGCGCGCGGCCAACGCGCGGGCGAGGGCGTGAGTTTCGACGCTGGCCGAGCCGCAAGAGGGCGCGCCGGGGCAGGCGTGGATGTTCAAAAGCGGGTCGTTGGGGGCGGTCACAAAGCCCTGCGGATCGGTCTTGGCCGCCCCCTCCAGCAGGAAGACGCGCCAGGGGGTGACGCGCAGGGCGGTGGCACCGCTGTCGCGGGTCAATTGGGCGAGCGCTGTGCTGTCGATCCGTCCGAAGGGCGCGCCAAAGGCTAGGCCGGTATCGAGCGTGCCGGGGGCGATGGGCGCAGCGCTGTCGGCAGGCGCGGTGTCGGTCCAATCCTGGGGCAGGGGGGCGGTCGGCAGATGGCGGCGCATGCGGCCTTGCTTTGGTCCGCCGGTTTCCACGAACCAGGTCATTAGCTCGATCAGGGCGTCAATGGCGGTCGCTTCCTCGATCCGGCGACCGTGGGTTGCACCATCCGCGCGCAGGATTAGCCCGCCATCCACGGCGCGTTCGAGGCGTGCATCGGTTGAAACCTCGGTCATAAGCGGGGCGGGGCCGGTATCGATGGCAAAGCCCATCTTGGGCGGCAAATCTGGAAGTTCAGCCAAGCGCGCCACAAGGGCGGCGTTCAGACGGTGGGACAGGTCGCCATCCTGCCAAAGCGGCGTGATCAGGATGTTGCGGCGGCCTTCCTGCTCGGGCGTGTCATCCAGCAGGCCCAGATCAAGCAGGGCGGCGATCAGCGGGTCATGCTGATCCTCGGCCACGCCGCGCAATTGAAGGTTCGCGCGGCTGGTCAGGTCGATGGCTCCGCTGCCAAAGCGTTGGGCGGTCTCGCACAGGCCCAAAATCTGCGCGCGGGTCAGCCGACCGGCCATCGGGCGTACGCGCACCACCAGACCGTCACCCGACATCATCGGGCGATAGGCGCCTGGACACCACCCTTTCACGCTGAAACCGGTCATTGCGCGGCCTCCAACCCGGCACGGATCGAGTTGCGGCGGGTTTGCCAAAGACCGGCGGTATCCAATGCTGCGAACCGGTCGCGCATGGCCTGATAGGCGGCGGGGTTGGCATCTTGCAGGAAGCTGGCGACCTGGGGCGTGTCGAGCGTCGCCTCGTAATAAAGGTCGAACAACTGCGGCGAGACCACGCCCGCCAGGTGCGCAAAACTGGCCATGTGATCAAGCGTGGCCGCTATTTCGGCGGCCCCACGGAAGCCGTGGCGCATCATGCCCGCGATCCAATCGGGATTGGCGGCGCGGGCCTGGACGACGCGCGCAATCTCTTCGGGCAAGCTGCGGGCGCGGGGTTGGTCCGGGCGGGTTACGTCCAGATGGTAAAGCGCGGCCCGGCCGCCGGTGGTGGCCTTGGCGGCGGCAAACCCGGCCTCATGCGCGGCATAGTCCGAGGCCAGCAGCAGATCGGTTTCCGGCAGATCTTGCAGATGCACAAAGCTGTCGGCGGCGGCGACGCGATCACGGATGCCGCTTGGGTCATGGGCCGCCCCGGTGCCATCGAGCGCATAGGCGCTGGCGGCCAGCCACGCCTCGCCCGCCGCGCGGCGGCTGTCTTCGGTATAGGTTTCCAGATCTGCCCCGATGCCCAGACCAAAGCTGCCCGGTGCCGGGCCATAGACCCGCGCCGGGGCGGTTTGACCGGCATAAGGGTTCCAATCCGGCGCCTCATCACGGGTGGCAAGGGCGGTGACGGCCTGGCTGAACAGGGTCGAGAGCGTGGGGAAGACGTCGCGGAAGAGGCCCGAGACCCTAAGCGTCACATCCAGACGCGGACGGTGGAGATCGGCGATGGGCAGAACCTCGATTCCCGAAACGCGCTCAGAGCCGTCATCCCAAACCGGCTTTACGCCCAGTAGGTGCAGCGCCATGGCAAATTCCTCGCCCGCAGTGCGCATGGTGGCCGAACCCCAAAGATCGACGATCAGGCCGCGTGGCCAATCGCCATGGTCTTGCAAATGCCGACGCACGAGTTCTTCGGCCAGTTTCACACCTTGGGCATAGGCTGCGCGCGTGGGAACGGAACGGGGATCGGTTGTGTAAAGATTTCGGCCTGTGGGCAGCACATCGCTGCGACCCCGATAGGGCGAGCCGGAGGGGCCGCCTGCGATCCGTTTCCCGTTGAGCGCGGCGATTAGGCTGGCGCGTTCGGCCTGGGCCGCGCTGGCCCCGTCGAAGGGCAGATCACCCTGCGGCGGCTGGCCCCAGACATGCAGCCCGTCGCCAAACTGGCTTTCCTTGATGTCGCAAACAAAGCGGTCGATCCGGGTGATGGCCTCGGCTGTTGAGCTTGCGCGGTCGAGACCCAGATCGTCTTCAACGCCAAGGGCCTGCGCCTCATCCCGGATATCGGCTTGCAACCGGTCGCGGCGTTTGGGGTCGAGCCCGTCGGCATTGGAAAACTCATCCAACAAAGCTTCAAGACGGCTGAGCCGGTCGGGCGTGGCGCTTTCCCGCAAAGGGGGCGGGATATGGCCCAGGGTCACGGCGCCGATGCGGCGTTTGGCCTGGGCCGCTTCGCCGGGATCGTTGACGATGAAGGGGTAGATTACCGGCAGATCGCCGATCAACGCCTCGGGCCAGCAGGCATCGCTAAGGGCGACGGCCTTGCCAGGCAGCCATTCCAGTGTGCCATGGGCGCCGATATGGATCAGCGCATCGGTTTGGGTGCGTAGCCAGAGATAAAAGGCGACATAGGCGTGGCGTGGGGTGCGCGAAAGGTCGTGATAGTCATCATCCCGCGCCTCGGGCGTGCCGCGTTCGGGTTGCAGGGCGATGAGGGCTTGGCCGCAGCGCAGGGCGCGGAACTGGAACTGGCCACTGGGGGCATCGGTGCCGGGATCCCCCCAGGCGGCGGTGAGGTCTTTTTGCAGCGAGGTAGGTAGGGTGGCGAGTGCCTTTTGGTACTCGGCGAGGGGCCAGGTAAGCGTTTCGCGCTCCAGGCTCGTTTCTAGGCTGTTGGGCTGGGTAATGTCATAACCATCGGCCTGCAAGTTCTGCAAAATCGCTTGGGCCGAGGCGAGCGCGTCGAGGCCCACGGCATGGGCCATGTTCCAATCCTTGCCGGGATAGGTGCTGAGCACCAGGGCCGGGCGGCGGCTCGTGGCAGGGCGCTGGGCGAGATCGACCCAAGCGCGGACCTTGTTGGCCACGGCATCGATGCGCGCGGCCTCGGCGCTATGGGCGTAGCGCGAGAATTGCAGATCGGGGTCGGGTGGGTGCGGCTCTTTGAACGAGGCGACACCCGCGAACAGGCGGCCATCAACCTCGGGCAGAACCACGTGCATGGCGAGATCGGCGGGGGACAGGCCGCGTTCGGCCTCGGCCCAAGCCTCCCGCGTGGAGGTGGCGAGGGCGATTTGGAACACCGGCACCTCGCCTGCGTCCAAGGGGGAGGTGCCGTCTGCGCCCTTGCCGCTGAAGGAGGTTGCGTTGACGATGGCGGCGGGCGCGAGATGGCGGATCTGTTGGGCCATCCATCCGGCGGCATCGGGCGCCTTCAAGGACGGCGCGAAGAGGCCCAGAACGCGAAAGCCGTGGCCCCGCAGCGCGCCGAAAAGCGTGGTGATGGGGTCAAGATCGGCGGCCGTTAGATAAGCGCGATAGAAGCTCACGACGACAAGCGGGGCGTCGCGATCCCCTGCTACCACCGGGCAGCACACGCCATGCTCCGGCGTCCAGGCCCCGACCATGGGCAGCGCCTTGCTGCCTTTGACTGGCCCGGCATAAAGGCCCGAGGCCAGCGCCATTTGCGCCAAAGCCGCCTGGGCGGCCACAGCCCCGCCCGTGTCGCAAAGATGCGTCAGGCGTTTGAGGGTGGAGGCAGGCAGGGTCGAAATCTCATCCAGCCTGGGATCGGGGCGACCATCAGCGGGCAAGACAGCAAGCGCGATACCCTTTTGACGCGCCAGGGTTTCGACCTGCTGCAAGCCGTAAGACCAATAGGGCACGCCGCCGATCAAGCGGATCAGGATACCCTTGGCGCCCTCCAAGGTCTGTTCGACATAGGTATCGACCGAAAGCGGGTGCTTCAGCGCCGCCAGATTGGCGAGCCTGAGGCTGGGCAAACCGCCTTTTGGCCCGCCACCCCGGTGCCAGGCTTCGGCAAACGCGCCCAGGTCGCTGTCGGAAAAGGACAGCACAACCAGATCGGCCGGGCTTTGGCCCAGATCGGTTGGGGTTTCGCTTTCCTCTAACCCATGGCTTTCGCGAAAGATGACATGCATCCGGGGTCGTCCGTTTCGGGTGGCTGAAGCCGCCGGTTATTCGGCGGCTGGCACAGCATCCAGCAACGTATCGCGGATCGCTTGCAGATTCACGTCGTCATGTTCCGCGATCACGACCAAACGGCCTTGGCGCGGCTCATCCGGTTGCCAGGGGCGGTCGAACTGATGGCGCACCCGCGCGCCAACCGCCTGCACCAACAAGCGCATGGGTTTGCCGGTGACGGCGGCATAGCCTTTCACACGCAGGATGTTTTGCGATTTGGCCAGGGTTTCGATGCGGGCGGCCAGATCGGCGGGGTCCGCGACCTCGGGGATGTCGATGATGGCGCTGTCGAAATCATCATGTTCATGGTCGTGATGACCGTCATGGTGGCTGGGGCGGGCATCCATGTCATCCTCGGCGGCGGCCTCTAGCCCCAGGACGATCCGGGGATCGACCGCGCCTTCGGCAACCTCGACCACGGGCAGGGGCCGGGGGGCTTCGGCGGCGATGACGGCTTTGGCCTTGGCGATGCCCTCGGGCCCGGCAAGGTCGGGTTTGGTCAGCAAGATGATATCGGCGCAGGAGATCTGATCTTCGAACACCTCGGAAAGCGGCGTTTCGTGATCCAGGCTGTCATCGGCTTCGCGCTGGGCATCGACAGCGGCGACATCGGGGGCGAAGCGGCCAGCGGCCACGGCCTCGGCATCGGCAAGCGCGACCACCCCATCGACCGTGATGCGCGAGCGGATATCGGGCCAGTCAAAGGCTTTCAAAAGCGGCTTCGGCAGCGCCAGGCCAGAGGTTTCGATCAGGATATGCTCGGGCTGCGGCTCCAACGCCATCAGCGCCTCGATCGTCGGGATGAAATCATCGGCCACGGTGCAGCAGATGCAGCCATTGGCCAGTTCCATGATGTTTTCCGCCGGGCAATCGGGGATGGCGCAGGATTTCAGAATGTCGCCATCCACGCCCACATCGCCAAATTCATTGACCACCACGGCCAGGCGCTTGCCCTGCGGGTTCTGCATCAGATGCCGCACTAGCGTGGTTTTGCCCGAGCCCAGAAAGCCGGTGATAACGGTGACGGGGATTTTGTTCAGATCGGACATGGATCAGGCCTCCATTGGCGGGATACGGGCGATACAGTTTTTGCGGAAATGCTCGGGCCGTTCGCGCCAGGGCACGAGCCCATCGGGCGTGGCGGCATAGCGAGTGGCGCCTTCAAGCACGATGTCAGCTTGGGTGGCTTCGTCGAAATTGCCGTAGACATAGCTCCACCGGCCCGGACCGCGAAGCGCGACGGTGCAGCCTTGCGAGCAGTTGGACAGGCATTCGACCGGTTTCAGGGTAACACCCTCGGGCAGGGTCGCGGCGCTGAGTGTGTCATAAAGCACTGCGCCGGGGCGCGTGCCGTCCTCGGCCACCTCGGTGCCGCGACGGCATTTGATGCAGACCAAAAGCTCGGTCGCGGGTCGGTCGGCAGCCATGGGCACCCTTTCAATCTTCGGGGACGAAAGGGGGATGGCGGGCGGCATCTGGCCGAAACTCCCGACATCCGGAAACCCCCGTCCGGTTTTAGTCCTTTGGCTGGCAGGTCTCCCGGCTTGCGGATTTCGGGCTTTTTGGCCCGTTGGTGGCTCGGCCTTCCCGGCGAATGCCAGTGGCGTCATGAGCCCCAATCCGGTCACGGTCGCGGGGGCGGCTGCGTTTGGGTCCGTGCATCTGACAAAACCCGCGGCATTCCCTTTTCACCCAAGGCAAGCCCCGGGCACCAGTCCGGGTGACTAGCGCTGAGGCGGCGGGCGTTGTCAAGAGGATGCGGGCTTAGCCGGTGCTTGGTGGTATCGGATGCACGGGCTGCCCATGCGGTGTCGCCAGATAGGCGTCGGTCCAAGCGGCTTTCCAGTCGGCCAAAGCTTTGGCGGCGGCAGTATCGTTTTCAGCAAGGATCGCCTCCAAACAGGCAATCCAGGCGGTGTAGTAGTCATCCCCACCGGTCAGCGGCCCGTGTTTACGCGCCAGTTCTAACTGCTGGCCGAAACGTTCTGTCCAATCGGCCCAGGTGAAATGCCCGGCTTCGTTCAATGCCACGGCCAGGGCAAAGGCCTGCGCGTGCCAAGGGGCTTCGAACGGGGCGGGGGGTGTCGTCATGGCGCAACGGGGCTGAGATAGCTTTCCCAAAGGTCTAGAACCATTGTGTCTTCGGGGCTTTCGGCCCCCGCGCCCCAAAGCTCGGCAGCGGTGAAAGCGACGGCATAAAGCGGCTCGGGCGCTTCGCCTTTGAAATGGGCATTGCTGTCGGGGAACACATGGCAGCCGTGGCATTGCACAACCTGCCCAACGCGACCTTGGGCGTATTGGGGCAGGCGGGTATGGCCGCCGCGTGGCTGCGCATTGGGGCTGCGTGATGCGGTGCGCACCGGTTGGCCGGGCGCGAATTTCGGTGCTGCGGTGCCTTTGCGTTCATAAGGGACACGCTTGATCTGTGAGGCGGGCACGTCCGCGGCGCGCAGCGCCTTGTCATGCAGCGGTGCGGCATCGGACGGCGGCGCATCACCCAGCGCTGCCCTAATCTCTTCCGCCGTGGCGAGCCCCTGCTTGACCAGCAGATCGGCCAGGGCGGCCAACCATTTCTCGTAATAGGTGAATCGGGCGTAATCGCGGGGGCGCAGGGTTTCGCGGGCGTGGCGGCTGGCGTCGATGTTCCAGGCTCCGATGGCCCCGCTTAACACCGTGATGGCCATAGCATGGGCTTCCCAATCGCTGTGAAACACCTGGGCATCGTCTTTTTGGGGGATCGGACCATCCCCGAACCGACCACCCATGTCGTGTATACGGCTCATTGCGCGTCACCTGGCGGCAGGGCCAGACCGGTCCCAATCATGCTGTCGCGGGTGACCAGATCGGCGAGCGCGTCTTCTTCCCAATCCTCGGTGCCAGCGGGGCGTTGTGGGATCACGAGATAGCGGATTTCGGCGGTCGAATCCCAAACCCGGATCTGTTGGGTTTCTGCAAGGCTGACGCCAAATTCCGCCAACACGGCGCGCGGCTCACGCACGGCCCGGGCGCGGTAGGCATCGGATTTGTACCAGGTGGGTGGAATGCCCAAAACGGCCCAGGGGTAGCAACTGCACAAGGTGCAGACGACCATATTATGGGTCTGGTCGGTGTTTTCGACAGCCACCATATGCTCGCTTTGCCGCCCCTGCACCCCAAGTTCGGCCAAGGCGGTGGTCGCATCCTCCAAGAGTCGCGTCCGATAGTCGGGATCGACCCAAGCGCGCGCAACCACCTTGGCGCCATTGCGCGGCCCGATCTCGGTCTCATAAAGCGCAATCAGGGCATCTATGGCAGCCGGATCGACCAGGCCCTTGGAGACAAGCAGGCTTTCCAGCGCGCGCACGCGCAACTCGGGCTCATCCGGCAGCAAGCTATGAGGGTGGTCGGGGTCGTGATCGTGGGGCATGGGGGTGTCCGTCCTTCCCCGGCATAGCGGCACAAGGTTTTGGGCAAGTCAATCTGGCCGCGCTTCACACGAACGTGCAGCGTGCCTGCGGCTCGAAGACAAATGTGACGCTAGTCAACGCCCGAACTTGCCGCTAGCCTTCGAGCCGCAGACCAAAACAAGAGGCGAAAACGCCCCCGATCGGATCGCCCAGCCGGGTGGTCTAAATCATGTTTAGGATGTGCCGGGCCTAGCCTGGCACAGGGGAGGAAAAGATGACCAAGACATTTGCCGCAATCGCAACAACCGCCAGCGTTCTGGCGCTAAGCACCGCCGCCCAAGCGCAGACCGAGATCAATTTCTGGCACGCCATGGGCGGCCAATTGGGTGAGCGCACCGATGCATTTGCGACCACTTTCAATGGGTTGCAGGATCAATGTGTGGTGAATTCGGTCTATCAGGGCAATTATACTGATACGATGACCACGGCGATTGCCGCCTTCCGCGCGGGCGAACAGCCCCATATCGTGCAAGTCTTCGAGGTTGGCACCGCCACCATGATGTCGGCAGCGGATAATGGTGCGATTTACCCCGTGCATGAGCTGATGGCTGATGCGGGCATGGATTTTGACGAAAGCAGCTATCTGCCCGGTGTGATTTCCTATTACTCGGATACCGAGGGCAATATGCTGTCGCTGCCCTTTAACTCCTCCACCCCGGTGATGTGGTACAACGTGACCGCGTTTGAGGAAAACGGGATCGAGGTTCCGACCACCTGGGATGAGGTTTGGGAAGCCGCGCGGGTCTTGCAAGCCGCAGGCGTGCCATCGCCCGTGGGTTTTGGCTGGCAATCCTGGACCATGATCGAAAACTATTCGGCTTGGCATGATATCCAGATCGGCACTTTGGAAAACGGCTTTGCCGGGACCGAGACCGAACTGACCATAAACAATGACGCGGTGATCAACCACATCCAATCCATCGCTGATGCGGGTGAGGAGGGGCTTTTCACCTATGGCGGGCGTCGCGGGGATTCGCGTGGCATGTTCGTGAATGGTGAAACTGCGATGTGGATCAACTCTTCGGCCTATTTCGGTGGGTTCGTGGCCGACATCACCGAGTTTGAGTTTAGCCAAGCGCCGATGCCAATCGACACCCGCGTCGCTGATGCGCCGCAGAACTCGATCATCGGGGGTGCCACGCTTTGGGTGCTGCGCGGCCATGAGGATGCGGAATATGCCTGCGCGGCGCAGTTCCTGAACTTCCTGTCCGGGACCGAAGAACAGGCGGAATGGGCTTCGGCCACTGGCTATGTGCCGATCACCAATGCCGCCGCCGACCTGATGGGCGAACAAGGGTTCTTTGCCGACAACCCGGGCACCGACGTGGCGATCACGCAGCTGACCCTGAACCAGCCCACGCCCAACAGCCGTGGCCTGCGTTTTGGCAACTTCGTGCAGATCCGCGATGTCATCAATGAAGAGCTTGAATCGGTCTGGGCCGGTGACAAAACCGCTGAAGAAGCGCTGAACGCAGCGGTTGAACGCGGCAACGCCTTGCTGCGCCGCTTCGAAGCCGCGAACTAAGCGACACAGATCGCGCACCGGGCTGCCCCGCGCGGCCCGGTGTGTTTTTGCCGAGGCGGGATACCCCATGGAAAAGCGTGTCGTCTTTCACAACCGATGGCTGCCTTATGCGCTGGTCGCGCCGCAGATCATCATCACCATCGTGTTTTTCCTTTGGCCTGCTTATCAGGCGCTCGAAACCTCGTTCTTTATCGAGGATGCGTTTGGGTTTTCGCGCAGTTTCGTCTGGTTCGAAAACTTCACGCTCTTGTTTTCGGACCCGAGCTATCTGCGTAGCTTTTGGACCACGCTGATCTTCGGTCTGTCAGTCACCTTTATTTCGATGAGCATGGCGTTGGCGCTGGCTGTGGCCGCAAACCGCGTGGTGCGGACCGCCACCGCCTATCGCACTTTTCTGATTTGGCCCTACGCCGTTGCCCCCGCCCTGGCCGGGGTGCTGTGGTTTTTCATGATGAACCCATCGCTGGGGATCGTCGCCTATATGCTCGAGGCGACCTGGGGCGTGGATTGGAACCATTATGTGAACGGCAACCAGGCGCTGTTGATGGTGATCATCGCGGCGGCTTGGAAGCAGATTTCTTATAACTTCCTGTTCTTCTTGGCGGGTCTGCAATCGATCCCCAAAAGCTTGATTGAGGCTGCGGCCATTGACCGGGCCAGCCCGATGCGCCGGTTCTGGACCATTGTCTTTCCGTTGTTATCGCCCACCACATTCTTCCTGCTGGTGGTGAACTTGGTCTACGCCTTCTTTGATACCTTTGCGATCATCCACGCGACGACCAATGGCGGGCCCGCAGATGCGACCTCAATCCTGGTCTACAAGGTCTACGCGACCGGGTTTGTTGGGCAGGATTACGGATCGAGCGCGGCGCAGTCAGTGGTGCTGATGGCGCTGGTCGTGGCAATGACCTTTATCCAGTTCCGCTTCATCGAACGGAAGGTGCAATACTGATGGTTGAAAATCGCCCCTTCCTGTCGATCCTAACCCATGTCGTGCTGATCCTAGGCATCGTGTTCTTATGCTTTCCGGTCTATGTGGCGCTGGTCGCCTCGACCCATCCCGGTGAAGCGCTTGGGCGGTCGCCCATCCCGATGTGGTTTGGCGATCAGGCCTGGGAAAACTATTCGCTGTTGATCACCGAAGGCTCACCCGCCGTGGGCGGTGTGGGCCTGTCGACCATGTTGATCAACAGTATGATCATGGCGCTGGGCATCACCTTCGGCAAGATCGCCATCTCGCTGATTTCGGCCTTTGCCATCGTCTATTTCAAATTCCCGTTCCGGATGCTGTTTTTCTGGATGATCTTTGTCACCCTGATGCTGCCGGTCGAGGTGCGGATCCTGCCCACCTATGACGTGGTGGCGAGCTTGGGGATGCTGAACAGCTATTCCGGCCTGATCATCCCGCTAATCGCCTCGGCCACGGCGACGTTTTTGTTCCGGCAGTTTTTCCTGACCATCCCCGATGAGTTGGTGGAAGCCGCCCGGATCGACCGCGCAGGCCCGGTGCGGTTTTTCTTTGATATCCTGCTGCCGCTGTCGAAAACCAATATCGCGGCGCTCTTCATCATCCTCTTTATCTTCGGCTGGAACCAATATCTCTGGCCCTTCCTGATCACGACGGACACCGACCTTTACACCATCGTCATGGGCATCCAGCGCATGGTGAATGTGGGCGAAGGGCTGCCGATCTGGCACCTGACGATGGGCACCGCCATCTTGGCGATGATCCCACCGGTGATCGTGGTTTTGGTGATGCAACGGCTCTTTGTGAAGGGCCTGGTGGAAAGCGAGAAATAGCCATGGCGGATCTGAGCCTGAATGGTGTTGGAAAGACCTATCCTGGGGGCGTGACAGCCGTGTCAGACGCATCGGTCGAGATTGCCGATGGGGAATTCATCGTGCTGGTGGGCCCCTCGGGTTGCGGGAAATCCACGATCCTGCGGATGATTGCGGGGCTTGAAAGCATCACCGAGGGTGAGGTGCAGATCGGGGGGCGCGTGGTGAACACGCTGGAACCCGGCGAACGCGATATTGCCATGGTGTTCCAGAACTATGCGCTCTACCCGCATATGACCGTGCGCAAGAACATGGAGTATGGGCTGAAAAACGGCGGCATGCCGCGCGCCGAGATCGACCGTCGGGTGGGTGAGGCTGCAGCCGCGCTGAGGATCGAAAGCTTTCTGGATCGCAAGCCGCGCCAACTATCTGGCGGTCAGCGGCAACGCGTGGCGATGGGGCGTGCGATTGTGCGCGAACCGGCGGTGTTCCTGTTTGATGAGCCCTTGTCGAACTTGGATGCCAAACTGCGCACCCAGTTGCGGGCCGAGTTGAAGGATATGCATCAGCGCCTGCGCGCGACCTTTGTCTTTGTGACCCATGATCAGGTTGAGGCGATGAGCCTGGCGGACCGGATCGTCATCATGTCCGAGGGGCGTATCGAACAGATCGGCACCCCCATGGACCTATACGAACGCCCCGCCAGCACCTTTGTGGCCGAGTTCATTGGCGCCCCGCCGATGAATGTATTCCCGGTTTCCAGCGACGCCGGTGTTGCCTTTGCCTCCATGCTAGAGCGTGGAGCCCAAGGTGCGGCGTCGATTGGCATTCGGCCCGAGGCGCTGACGGTCACCGGGTCTGGCCCCAAGGCACGGGTTGGTTTGGTCGAGGTCTTGGGGGCCGAAACCCTGGTCCATTTGCGTCTGGGCACCGATCGTTTGATTTTGCGCACCGGGCACGGCCATACGTTTCGCGAAGGGCAGGAGGTCGCCTTGGGCGCTGACCCATCGGCGATCAGCCTGTTTGACGCGGATGGGCGCGCCATGTCGCCTGTGGCCAGCATCGCTGTCTAAAGCGCGGCAACAGGGCGCGCCCCCTGTGGCACTTCGATCCGTGGACGTTTTGGCTTTGGTGTACTATCGCATACCAAAATCAACGGAAGGGCCCGACCGATGGATTCGAACGCGACGCCAGACATCATTTACACCAAAGTTGACGAAGCGCCCGAGCTTGCCTCGGCCTCGTTGCTGCCGATCATTCAACGTTTTGCCAGTGCTGCCGGTGTCAGCGTCGGAACCAAGGATATCTCGCTGGCCGGGCGTATCCTGGCGGCCTTCCCCGATAAGCTGACGGCCGATCAGCAAATCAGCGACGATCTGGCCGAATTGGGGCAGTTGGTGAAAACGCCCGAGGCCAATGTGATCAAGCTGCCGAACATTTCGGCCTCGGTCCCGCAACTGGTCGCGGCGGTGAAGGAACTGCAATCGCAGGGCTATGCGATCCCCGATTACCCGGAAGACCCCAAAACAGACGCCGAGAAAGAGGCGCGCAGCCGCTATGACGCGATCAAAGGCTCGGCTGTGAACCCGGTTCTGCGCGAAGGTAACTCGGATCGTCGCGCGGCGGCGGCGGTGAAGAAATTCGCCCAGTCGAACCCGCACCGCATGGGCGATTGGACCGCTGACAGCAAAACGCGCGTCGCGTCGATGTCGGGCGGCGATTTCCGATCCAACGAAACCTCGGCCACCTTGGCGGCCGAAACCGGTGCAAAGATCGTGCATGTGGCCACTGATGGCACCGAGACCGTGTTGAAAGATGGGCTGAGCTATCCGGCGGGCACCGTGGTCGACGCGACCTTTATGTCGGCCAACGCCCTGGACGCGTTCCTGGCCGATGAAATCGAGAAAACCAAAGCCGAAGGCGTGCTGTTCTCTCTGCACATGAAGGCCACGATGATGAAGGTTTCGGACCCGATCATCTTTGGCCACGCGGTCAAGGCCTGGTTGGCCCCGGTTTTTGAGGCCCATGGCGACAAGATGGACGCGCTGGGCGTGAATCCGAATTCTGGCCTGGGCGATCTGCTGGCGCGGGTTGAAGGCGATACCGAGATCATGGCCGCCATCAAGGCTGTGACCGCCGCCCGCCCGCCGATGTATATGGTCGATAGCGACCGGGGCATCACCAACCTGCATGTGCCGTCGGACGTAATCATTGACGCGTCGATGCCCGCTTTGATCCGCGCAGGCGGCAAAGGCTGGGGGCCGGATGGCAATGAAGCTGATGCGGTCTGTGTGATCCCCGACAATTCCTATGCGCCGGTCTATGACGAAACGGTCGAGTTCTTCAAAGCCAATGGCAAGCTGAACCCGGCCACCGCTGGCACGGTTCAGAACCTGGGCCTGATGGCCCAGAAGGCCGAAGAATACGGCTCGCACCCCACGACCTTTGAACTGGCCGCTGATGGTGTGGTGAAGATGATCCTGGATGACGGGACCGTTCTGCATGAACACAGCGTTGAAGCGGGCGACATCTGGCGTTCGGCCTCGGCTCGGAAGGCCCCCATCGAGGATTGGGTGAACCTGGCCATCGAACGCCAGAAGGCTACGGGCTATCGCGCTATCTTCTGGCTGGATGCGACCCGCGCCCATGATGCGGAGCTAATAAGCTATGTCACGCCGATCCTGGAGGCGAAAGGCGTGGCCGATAAGTTCGAGATCATGGCCCCGCGCGAGGCCACGCGCGCCTCGCTTGAGACAATCACGGCAGGTGACAACACCATCGCCATCACCGGCAACGTGCTGCGCGATTACCTGACCGACCTGTTCCCGATCCTGGAACTGGCGACCTCGGCCAAGATGCTGTCGATTGTGAAGCTGATGAATGGCGGTGGCTTGTTTGAAACCGGCGCGGGCGGCTCGGCGCCCAAACACGTGCAGCAGTTGCAGGGTGAGAACCACTTGCGTTGGGACAGTTTGGGTGAGTTCTGCGCGTTGGGCGAAAGCTTCAAATTCCTGGCTGACGCCAAAGGCAACGCCAAGGCGCGGGTTCTTGGGGATGCGGTTGAGGCCGCGACCCAGGGCATCTTGGACCATGACCGGTCCCCCGGTCGGAAACTGGGCCAGCCCGATAACCGCGACAGCCATTATTGGTTCGCGCGCTATTGGGCCGAGGCTTTGGCCGCGCAAGGCGACGATGCCGATCTGGCCGCGCATTTTGCCCAGCTCGCCCAAGCGCTGGCTGATGGCGAAGCGGCAATCCTGGAAGAGTTGCACTATGGGCGTGGCGCAGCGGTGGATCAGGGCGGGTATTTCCACCCCGATTCCGAAAAGACCGCTGGCATCATGCGCCCCTCGGCCACGCTGAACGGGATCATTGGCTAAGCGCCAGATCTCCTAAAATGATGCGGCGCCGCCCCGGACCGGGGGCGGCGTTTCTATTTGTGACGGCGCGCGCCCAAGGCCGCGAATCGTTTTCAAATGCGCAACGATCCGGGCTCTGCCGCTTTCGTTAAAGTTGCCAAAAGCGGCGCATTTCAGGGCTGAAACCTTGTGTGAGGCGGCGCGGAAGCCCCTCAACCCCTTGGTTTTATGGTATCCAGCGTGGTGGAATGTGCCTATACTCAATCCCCAGGGTGTCGCTGCAAAGGGTTGAACAATGATACGTTCCGAGCTGATCCAAAAACTCGCCGATGAGAACCCACATCTCTATCAGCGCGATGTTGAACGGATTGTGAACGCGATCTTCGAAGAAGTGATCGAAGCCATGGCCGCGGGCGACCGTGTTGAATTGCGCGGGTTCGGGGCGTTTTCGGTGAAGAAACGCGATGCCCGCATTGGCCGTAATCCGCGCACTGGGGAAAGCGTGTCGGTCGAAGAAAAGCACGTCCCTTTCTTCAAGACCGGGAAACTGCTACGCGATCGGTTGAACGGCGCTGAGTAATTACCCCGAAAGGTCCTGGGCGGGATGAAACTGATCCGACTTTTGAAATATGCCTTCCTGATTGTTGTCGCGATTGGGCTGGTTCTGGTTGCGATGGCCAACCGCGACGTGGTCGTGCTGGAACTGATCCCGATTGAGTTGAGCGCTTGGGTGGGCGTGCATTATGCCATTGAGCTGCCGCTTTTCCTTGTGGTTTTGGGTGGCGTGGTGATTGGCCTGTTGGTCGGGTTCGTCTGGGAGTGGCTGCGCGAGTCGCGCCAACGGGCCGAGGCCAAGGCACAACGCCGCAATGTGCAGCGCCTTGAGCGTGAGATGGAAACCATCAAGGGCCGCGCGGATGAGGGCAAGGATGAGATCCTCGCACTCGTCGATAATGCAAGCGCCGCGCGCTGACAAAAGATGGACATTGCAATTAAATTCTGCGGCTTAAGCCGCCGCGAAGATATTGAGGCCGCGACCCAAGCGGGCGCGCGCTATGTGGGGTTTGTGTTTTTCCCCAAATCGCCCCGCAATATCACGCTGGATGCCGCCCGTGCCCTGGCACTCGACGTGCCGCCCGGCCTGGCCAAGGTGGGGTTGGTTGTCGATCCCCAGGACGCGGCCCTAAAGGCGCTGCTC
Organism: Paracoccaceae bacterium; assembly: GCA_965229695.1. Lineage (GTDB taxonomy): Bacteria > Pseudomonadota > Alphaproteobacteria > Rhodobacterales > Rhodobacteraceae > JANSYL01. The sequence continues at coordinate 586,206 of OZ245921.1, read as the reverse complement.
AAGGCGGTTCCGCTCGATATCTTGCAACTCCATGGGCACGAAACCCCAGAACGGGTCGCAGAGATCAAATCGAAATTCGGGCTCCCCGTGATGAAGGCCATTGGCGTGGCCGAGACCGCTGATCTGGCCCAGATCGACCGTTATGCGCCCGTGGCCGATCAACTGCTGATCGATGCTAAGCCGCCCAAAGTGGCCGACCTGCCGGGGGGCAATGGACTAGCCTTTGATTGGCAGCTTTTGGCAGGGCGCAAGTATTGGACCAAACCCTGGATGCTGGCCGGCGGGTTGACGCCGGAAAATGTGGCCGAGGCGGTGCGACGCACTGGCGCCAAGCAGGTGGATGTTTCCTCGGGGGTTGAAGCGGCCCTTGGACAAAAAGACCCCCGGAAAATTGCGGCCTTCGCAGAGGCTCTGCGCCAGCCCGCGCCGCCGGTCCTTTAACCAATTGGCAACCAACTTGGGCGAAGCTGCCGCTATGACCGGATTGCCCGAACATCTGACCCCCGATATGTGGCTGGCCCAAGTTTTCGGCTCGCAAGAAGCGCGCCGCGGCGGTGTGATCAAACGGCAAATCTCCGATGTCGAACGTCTGGTCGGGCGCGACCGGTTCTTGGAAGAAGCCGCGCAGCGCGGCTGCCAAGTCCTGCAAAACGGCCGCCATTTCATTGTTTTCTGCAACCTGCACCCCATCCACCGTCTGCGCGCGCCGAACGGGCTTTCCAAAGCCCGTTCAGACCCCGCCGCGCGGCGGGTTTTGACGCGGTTTCGAAACCGCGTTTAAAGGCGGTTTTCACCGCCTTGCCCTTGCCCATGCCATTGGACCGGGCTACCCATCATCGGGTTTTAGGGGAGACGGGCGATGCCGGACGATATTCTAAACAGCTTCATGACCGGCCCGGATGAAAAGGGGCGGTTCGGGGATTTTGGCGGGCGCTTTGTGTCTGAGACACTGATGCCATTGATCCTGGAGCTTGAGCGTCAATACGAACACGCCAAGACCGATGACAGTTTCTGGGCCGAGATGCATGATCTGTGGACCCATTATGTGGGCCGGCCCTCGCCCTTGTATTTCGCCGAACGCCTGACCGAGCGCTTGGGCGGCGCGAAGATTTACATGAAGCGCGACGAGCTGAACCATACCGGCGCGCATAAGATCAACAATGTGCTGGGTCAGATCATCCTGGCGCGTCGCATGGGCAAAACCCGGATCATCGCTGAAACCGGCGCGGGTCAGCATGGCGTGGCGACCGCAACGGTCTGCGCCAAATTTGGCCTGCAATGTGTGGTTTATATGGGTGCACATGATGTTGAGCGGCAGGCGCCCAATGTGTTCCGAATGAAACTGCTCGGGGCCGAGGTTGTGCCTGTGACCTCGGGCCGTGGGACGTTGAAGGACGCGATGAACGATGCCCTGCGCGACTGGGTGACCAATGTGCGCAACACGTTCTACTGCATCGGTACGGTGGCGGGCCCGCATCCTTACCCGGCCATGGTGCGCGATTTCCAAGCCATCATTGGCAAGGAAGCCAAAGAGCAGATGATGGCCGCCGAAGGCCGTCTGCCCGATACGATCATCGCCGCGATTGGTGGCGGGTCCAACGCGATGGGCCTGTTCTTTCCGTTCCTGGATGACAAAGAGGTCGACATCATTGGTGTTGAGGCGGGCGGCAAAGGTGTGAATGCCAAGATGGAGCATTGCGCCAGCCTGACCGGTGGCCGTCCCGGCGTTTTGCATGGCAACCGCACCTATCTGTTGCAGGATGACGATGGTCAAATCCTCGAAGGCCATTCCATCAGCGCAGGCCTGGATTACCCCGGTATCGGTCCAGAGCATGCCTGGCTGCACGAAATTGGTCGCGCGCAATATGTCTCGATCACCGATACCGAGGCGCTTGAGGCGTTCCAGCTTTGCTGTGAGACCGAGGGGATCATCCCCGCGCTGGAGCCCTCCCACGCGCTGGCCCATGTGGCCAAGATCGCGGGCGACCTGCCCAAAGATCACATCATCTGCATGAATATGTGCGGGCGGGGCGACAAGGATATCTTCACTGTCGCGCGCGCCTTGGGCTGGGATATGACCAGCGCTTAAGCAGCCAAACGCAAGACCAGAGAGGGCCCGCAGTTTATGCGGGCCTTTTTCATGTGCTGGGATCGCCCGTGGGCGCACCCTATTCCTTTTTCGCCCCGTCGCGGAATAAGCGCGGGCCTTTGCCGTTCTCTATGTACAGGCGCCAACGAAGACGCCGCCCAGAGGATTAAACAAAGGATACAGACATGAAACGCTTCGTGACCACTTCGATGATCGCCGCACTTATGGCCGGCACCGCCCAGGCCGCTCTTTTGGCCGATCTGGAAGAAGCTCCGGCCGCCCCTGAGGCGGAATATATCGAGCTAACCCAAAACGGCCCGCTCAGCACGATCTGGGCGACCCTGACCTCCGGCAGCGGCGGTGGCGGTAGCAGCGATGATGATGACGATGACGATTGGGATGACGATGACGACGACGACGATGATGACGATGGCGATGATGATGATGGTGACGACGACTAAGCATTGACACTCGGCCCCCACCCAGGTCAATGCGACGCCCCACCGGTACACTGGCAGACCGGTGGGGCACCTAGTTTATTGGGTTATGCTGTTTCTTGGGGTGTTAGCCTGCGCGCGCGTAAAGCTGCAAAACCTCCAAGGGTACGATCTCTAGCGCCCGTGCATGGGTTGCGGCCAGGTTCACATCCGGCGCCACACCTTCGTCATGGGCCTGCATGAAACGGCTGGCACAAAGGCACCACTGATCCCCAGGTTTCAAGCCAACGAATTGATATTCCGGTCGTGGCGTCGACAGATCATTGCCCACATATTTGGAAAACGCCAAAAACTCGGCCGTCATCACGGCGCAGACGGTATGCGATCCATGATCTTCCGCGCAGGTATCGCAGGCCCCGTTTCGAAAGAAGCCGGTAATCGGATTATGAGAGCAGCTTTGCAATGTTCCTCCCAGAACATTGACTGATTTTGCCATCGAAAACGGCATTCGATCTCCCCCGCCTGACCTGCTTCACCCAAGGGCAACCCTATCAGGTAGTTAGGGTATCGCAATTATTTTTCCTGCCAATTGATCCAGCGCCCGTGATAATCGACCCGCGCAAGCATTTTGGGCTCATTCGGCGTGCCTGGCCAGATTTCCACTGTCAAACCCGCGCCTTTGGGGTCGCCATCGGCCTCCATCGCGATATGGGCGAGGGGGGCGTCTGGCGTGGCGCGTGCGCCTGCGGCGTCCAGCGCAGCGCGGCAGCGGGTTTGGGTCTCCTGCGGGAAATATTGCCAGGCGATGCTGTGGTAAACGATATGCAAATGGCCCGGAAAGCGCTGTTCCAGCCGATCTTCCAACCAGGCGGCCGCATCGCCGCGCGCGGGCAGCGTCTTGCTCAGGTCAATCGCGGCTTGGGTCAGGCGCAGCCGGTCGGGCTGATCCGGCCAAAGATAAGCCAACAGACGCAACCGTTCTGTCGCATCGGTCGGATCAAGCGGGTTGAGGTCGATCCCCGCCCGATCTGCCACATCAATCGGCTGAGATTGGGGTAGGGGACCGGCCCAATCCGGGGCAAAGCGCACCGGGCTTGCGGCCTCGCCATGCACGGTGCCGTCAATCTCCAGCGCATAGCGATCCAGCATCAGGTTCAGCCCCGCGCTGGCCCCAAGCTCTGACAAGATCACGGGGCGGTCGATGCGGTTGAGCACCCACCAAATCGCAGGCAGCAACACGGCTGAGCGTCGGACCTCATTGGTTTGGGGCGCTTGGTCCAACCAGGCCATCAGACGGGCCTCGTGCCGCTCAAACGCGGTTTCGATCGCGGCCCAAAGCGCATCATCCTCAGCGGTATGGGGGGGATAGACCGCCGTCAGATCAGCATCGGAGCCATCCAAAACCAGGCCATGCAGTGCCCCGGCAATGCGCAGCGGGATCGATTGCGCCCCGGCATGCACCTCGCCCGGCCAATCCAGCAGACGCTGCGCCACGGCCGAATTCGCGCGCAACCGCTCGGCACAGAGTGGCATCAAACGGCCCATAAAGGGCGAGCCCAACATGGCGCAGGATTTCCCCTGGCCGATGAAGGCTTTTTGCAATTTCTCACTCATCGGAAACGATCCATCAGTTTTTGCAGCGCACTGCGATCGTCATTTTCCTCGGGCGCGGGCGCTGGGTTGGGCGCGGGTTTGGCTTTTGGTTTGGAGGATCGGGGCGGCGCGGTGCGCAAAGCCACGGCGTTCATGAACCGCCCGGTATCACCCTCGGCCAAATCCGGGGCACCATCCGATATGCCGCGCAGCAAGTCATCCAGCCAATCGGCATCAGCCTTGGCAAAATCCGATAGCACATATCCCGCGACGCGATCTTTGTGGCCGGGATGCCCGATGCCCAATCGCACGCGGTCATAGCCTTCGCCAATATGGCCATGCAGCGACCGCAAACCATTGTGCCCCGCATGGCCGCCACCCGATTTTGCGCGCAGTTTGCCCGGCGCCAAATCCAGCTCATCATGAAAGACGGTGACATTTTCGGGGGCCAGTTTGTAGAACCGTAGGGCTTCGCCCACGGATTGCCCGGATCGATTCATGAAGGTTTCGGGCTTGATCAAAAGGATTTTTTCGCCGCCAAGCGTGCCTTCGCTCACCTTGCCTTGGAACTTGCTGCGCCAGGGCGCGAACCCATGGTCTTCGGCCACACGGTCAACGGCCATCCAGCCGATATTGTGCCGGTTCTTGGCATATTTCGCGCCCGGATTGCCCAGGCCGACCCATAGTTTCATCGCAACGCCCCTTGATTGCCCCCGTGATGCCAGCGCCGCCACCATTTGCCAAGCTGGAAGCCGGACGGCGCCCGTGTATGCTGTTCCTAATTGGCCGAGGGCGGAGGGATGGGATGCCTGATCTACCAAAGACGATGCGGGCGCTGACGCTACCCGATTGGGGTGCGCCGCTGGAAGTGCAGGACCATCCCGTGCCGCAGCCCGGCCCGGGGGAGGTTTTGGTTCGGCTTGCCGCCTCGCCCATCAACCCATCGGATTTGATGACCATCAGCGGCGCCTATGGGCTAACCGCCCAACCCCCGTTGATCCCCGGTTTGGAAGGCGCGGGCACGGTTGTGGCGCGCGGAGCGGGTGTGTTGCCGCGTCTGATGGATGGTAAACGGGTGGCCTGTGCCTCGGCATCGGCCGGGTTATGGGCGGAATACATCGCCCTGCCGGTGGATCGGGTGGTGGCCTTGCCCAAGGATGTGTCGCTTGGGGCAGGGGCCATGACAGCCGTGAACCCATTGACCGCCATCGCCTTAATCTCCGAAGCCCAGCGACGTGGCCATAAAGCGGTGATCAGTACGGCAGCGGCGGGCCAGTTGGGGCGCATGATCCGCAAACGTGCGGCGCAAAAGGGTGTGACGGTGATCAATATCGTGCGCCGCCCCGAACAGGTTGCCGCGTTGGAGGCCGAGGGCGCGGCGCATGTTTTCAACGAAACCGAGGCGGATTTTGACGCAAAGCTTAAGGAAAGATGCAAAGATCTGCGCTGTCGCATGGCCTTTGATGCGGTGGGTGGGTCGATGACCTTCCGCCTGCTCGAGGCGCTGGGGCCGCGTTGTCACATCCTGGTCTATGGCGGCTTGGCCGAGGCGGCTGTGTCACTGCATACCGGCACGTTGATTTTCAAAGAGGCCCAGGTGGAGGGGTTCTGGCTGTCGAAATGGCTGCCACGGAAGCCGCTGCCGATACTGCTTTGGACGCTGCGCGAGGCCACTCGCGCGCTGCAAGGCGGGTTTGCCGAAAGCGCCGTTGCGCGGATCGTGCCGCTGCAAGAGGCGGCGGACGCGCCTAAACTCTATGCCAGGAACATGAGCGCCGGCAAAACGCTGATCGCCTTGTCCGATGATGATTTGGGAATTGCGCCGGCGCCGTAAATCCGCCGCACTTGCTTGCTAACACATTGTAACAGAAATCAATTTTCTTTCGGGGCCGGATGTAAACTAACCATGAACAGCTTCAACATAAATGGCGTGATTTTATCGGTTCCCGACGGCCTGGCGACGCCCGGCATTTTGGAAAAGCTGACCATGGGCACGTATGAGGCGGATGAGGCCAAGGCCGTCAGCCGCTGCGTTCAGCCGGGGTTTCGCGTGCTCGATCTGGGCGCGGGCATTGGCTATGTCTCGGCGCTTGCCGCGATGCGAACCGGGGCGGAAAACGTTCTCGCGGTAGAGGCCAATCCAGAGCTTGTGCCGGTGCTTGAAGCGAATTTGGCGGCGAATGGCCAAGCTGGCGCAACGGTGCTGCATGGTGCCGTCGCCGGAGAGGCCCCGGAAGGTAGCACCGCCGCCTTTACTTTGGCCCCAAGCTTCACCGCCTCCAGCCTTGGGGGGCATGGTATGCGCCGGGTCGAGGTGCCGCTGATCGCGATGGCTGATCTTTTGCAGTCGCACAGGCCGAATGTGATCTTGATGGATATCGAAGGCGGTGAGGCGCTGCTCTTTGATCGCCCATGGAACTGCCCGTTACGCTATTTCGTGGTCGAACTGCACCCCAAGAAATACCACGCGCGCGTGATCCAGAAGATCGTCGATTTCATGTCGGCGATGGATATGACCTATGATCCGGCGGTGTCACGCGGAAAGGTCTTGGGGTTCAAGAAAATCTGGGGCGACGGGTGAAAGTTGCTTAGATTTGCGTGCCTCTTGATTGTGTATTTTGCACCATTTTGACGCTTAACTAGCGATCAAAAGCGATAAATGATTGCATATATTCAATCAATCCACAGAATAATCCAAGACTCCAATATCTCGGCTCGCTTGGCCCTCTAAGCCCGCGGCATCTGCTGCGTCGCACAGTGGATTCCACCTCCAACTTCGCCCACAGGATCGACATTAAGCATGATAATGTCGCGGTCCGGGTAAAGCTCGGCCAGCGTGTCTTCGGCGATGGCGTCGGTTTCCCGGTCGCCAAACTCCGCCGCTATGATCGCGCCGTTGCAGATGTAGTAATTCACGTAGGCCGCAAGAAAATCCTCCGACGTGATGCGGGTATCCCAAGCCTCGGGAATCTCGGTCAGGCGCAGGCCCGCGCGCGCCAGGATATCGCGTGTCTCGAAGGCCGCGACCGAAAACGGATCACGCGGATCAGGTGCGTCCGGCATTTGGATCAACACATGGCCGGGCGCAACGAACCGGGCGCGCGCGTCGATATGATCGTCGGTGATATCCAACCCAGCCACGCCGGGGGCCCAGATCATCCGCTCGGCCCCAAGGGCACGCAAAAGCCGTGCCTCAATCTCATCCCGGCTAAGCCCCGGGTTGCGGTTGGGGTTCACCCAAGAGCTTTCATGGGCCATCAGCATCCCGGCCCCATCGCTTTCCAGCCCACCCGCCTCACCCACCACGCCGCCGTCAAAAAGCGGCAGGCCCAGACGCATGGCGACCGCTGCGGCGATCGCTCCATCGGCGCGATGGGTTTGCTTGTCGCCCCAACCGTTGAAATTCAGATCGACAATCGCACGCGCCCCCGCGCCATCGGTCAAAAACACCGGGCCGCTGTCACGTGCCCATAGATCGTCGGTGGGAATATCCCAAATCTCAACCTGATCGGACAATTTGCGCCGCGCCGCGTTTATCGCCGCGGCAGGCATTAACATGATCACGGGCTCAAATGCGGCAATGGTGTTGGCAATCAGGGCAATCGCGTCTTGCAACATGTCCAAAAACACCCGGTCGGGATGCACAGCGCGATTGACCGGCCATTGCATGAATGTGGCCTCATGCGGCTCTTCCTCACCGGGCATGTGCCAGCCTTGCGGCACCGGGGCTGCTGATCCGCCGTTTGCTAGGCCAAGGCCCGCAACCATTCCGCCCAAAACGCTGCGCCGGGACATTGCAACCATACCTTTTCCTCCGCTCCCGCGGGGAAAGCTGCCATTTTGTGGCTGTTGATCAAAGAAAAAACGCCGCGCTTAGGGTCAAGCGCGGCGTTTCGAAATCGCTGGCAGAGGGGCTTATGCCTCTTCGGCCTCCTCGGTGGCTTCACCTTCGGCTTCGGCTTCATCACCGGCTTCGTTATCGGCGCTCACCAGACCCGAAGGCGCGGTGATGTTGGCGATCACGAAATCGCGGTCGATGGTCGGCTTGGCCCCGGCGGGCAGATCAACCGAGCTGATCGTGATCGTGTCACCAATGGCCAGCCCGGTGACATCAACGGTGATCTTTTCGGGGATGTCGCCTGCGGTCACGACCAGTTCCACCTCGGGGCGGACCATGGTCAGGACGCCGCCACGCTTCAGGCCGGGCGAGTCATCTTCGCCGACAACCTCAACCGGGATGAACAGCGCGATTTTCGAGGTCCGGCGCAGGCGCATGAAATCCACGTGCGTTGGCAGGTCTTTCACGACGTCGCGCTGCACGTTGCGGCAGATCACGCGGACATCTTCTTGGCCTTCAACCTTCATGTTGAACAGCGTTGCCAGGAACCGGCCCTGTTTCAGCTGTTTCAGCAACACGTTAAAGGGGATTTGGATCGGCAGCGGATCAACACCACCACCATAAACGATACCGGGCACTTTGCCTTCACGGCGTGCTTGACGAGCGGCCCCCTTGCCTGTCCCCGTCCGTGCCTCGGCGATAAGATCAGGAATCTCACCAGCCATAGGAATTCTCCATCAATGTAAACGCGGCTGCCTCCAAGGGTGTCGGGCCGCTCGAAGTGGCGCGTATAGGTTAGATCGCAAGGTTTGAAAAGGGCGATTCTGCGCCGGGATCGGTGATGCCGTCTTGTGCCTGTCACAGACCCATGGCAAGCGCGCGATCATGTCCGTGATATCCGCCCTTTCCCTATCGCGTCGCGCGGTCCTTGGCTTTGTCGCCATTGGGCTGATGTGGGGCAGTTTTGCGGCCCAGGTGCCGGTTTTGAAGGCGCGTATCGATGCGGATGATGCGCTTTTTGGCCTGCTGCTTTTGGCCAGCCCTGTTGGGCTGATCGCCACCATTTGGATTGCGCCACGGTTTGATGGCTGGTTGGGCGACAGATCCTTGCCTGTGGCCAGCGCGAGTGTGGCAGCCTCCTTCCTGTTGCCCGGTCTGGCCGCCACGCCCTTGCAGTTTTTGGGCGCTATGATGCTGATGGGCTTTGCCTCGGGCTTGGTGGATATCGTGTCGAACGCCCGCGTGTCCGAGCTAGAGGCCGTTCACAATCGCCCGCTGATGAACGCCAACCATGGCCTATTTTCAGTGGCTTACGCGGCATCGGCTTTTGCCACCGGCCTGGCGCGGGAGGGCGGGCTAAGCTCTCTCGCCATCTTCTGCGCCCTGTCCCTGGTGGTTTTCGTTAGCTGCGCCTGGATGCGCATGCCCGTCGCCCAAGTGTCAGAGGCTGAGCGCAAGGCCTCCTCCCTGCCGATTGTGATTGTGTTGCTCTGCGGTGGGATTGTCCTGACCGCGTTCTTTGTCGAAGCGGTGGTGGAGGCTTGGTCAGCGCTGCATATCGAACGCACGCTTGGCGGTCGCGCGGCGGCGGGGGCGATGGGCCCAGCGGTTCTGGGTTTCACCATGGCGATTGGGCGGCTTTCAGGGCAGGCCATCGCGCATCGGTTCAGCGATCTTTTCATCATCACGCTGGGGGCCGGGATGGCCTGCGCCGGGGCGGGCATTGCGGCGGTCGCGCCGACCCCGGCGGTGGCCTATCTTGGTTTTGGTATTGTTGGGCTCGGCACATCCGTGGTTGGCCCATTGGCCCTGGCGCAGGTGGGCCGCTTGGTGCCGCCCGCGCAGCGGGTCCGCGCGGTGGCTTACGTCAATGTCATGGGCTTTGGCGCTTTTTTGTTTGCGCCTTTGGTGATGGGCCTGGTTTCGGACGCCTTTGGGCTGCGAGTGGCCTTTGCCACCGTGGCGGCATTGGCGCTGATCGCCCCGCTTTTAGCCCTGATCTTACAAACGCGTCAGGCCCAATCGCCGTAGAAATCCTTGGGCACCAGCAGGTTTTGCGCCCCCAGATCGGCCACGTTGCGTTCCCCACACAGCGCCATGGTCGTGTCCAACTCCTTATGGATGACCTCTAGCGCTTTGGTGACGCCTGCCTGACCCATGGCCCCCAGGCCATAGATATAAGCGCGCCCGATATGGGTCGCCTTGGCCCCCATGGCTAGCGCCTTGAGCACGTCTTGGCCCGAGCGGATGCCGCTATCGAGATGCACCTCGATCTTGTCGCCAACCGCATCCATGATTTGCGGCAACATGCGGATCGAGCTAAGCGCGCCATCCAATTGCCGACCGCCATGGTTCGATACGATGATTGCATCAGCCCCAACATTGGCCGCCATCTTGGCGTCTTCGGCATCCAAAACACCCTTCAGGATGACCGGGCCATCCCACCAGCTGCGGAACTGTTTGATCCGATCCCAGTTCAGGGATGGGTCAAAGGCCTCCGCCGTCCAACTGGCCAGCGAGGAAGGGTCAGACACGCCCTTGGCGTGGCCCACGATATTGCCAAAGAACCGCCGCTGGGTTTGCAGCATTTCCAGGCCCCAGGGGATTTTGGTCGCCAGGTTCAACATCGAGGCCACGGTAAACTTCGGCGGTGCGGACAGGCCGTTTTTCAGGTCTTTGTGCCGCTGGCCCAGAATTTGCAGATCAACCGTGATCACCAAGGCCGAGCATTTCGCCTCTTTCGCGCGGGCGAAAAGACGCTTCATGAAGTCATCGTCTTTCAACGTGTAGACTTGGAACCAGAACGGCGCGGTGGTGTGGCTGGCCACATCTTCAATCGAACAGATCGACATGGTGGAAAGCGTATAGGGCACGCCAAAGGCCTCGGCCGCTTTGGCCGCCAAGATTTCCCCGTCGGCGCGCTGCATCCCCGTCAGGCCCACCGGAGCCAGGGCCACCGGCATCGCCACATCCTGGCCCAGCATCTTCCCGGCGGTGCTGCGCCCGTCCATATCGACGGCAATGCGCTGGCGCAGCCGGATCTTGTCAAAATCGCTGCTGTTTTCGCGGAAGGTTTGCTCGGTCCAACTGCCCGATTCCGCGTAATCGTAGAACATCTTGGGCGTCCGGCGCTTGTAAATCCGGCGCAGATCTTCGATTTCGGTGATCACAGGCATCGTTCGGCGTCCCCTCCTGGCGCTTTGGGTCAATTTCCTTACCAATCGCAAATTGACTTATCCATGCGACGATTGAGCCGCCAAATGCGGCGTCGAGTTCGGGTCAAGATGGAAGGGTGGCCTTTGGATAAAGCACCAGCCCAAAGGGCTTAGGCCCGGTGCGCCCCATCGGCCAAGGATTTCACGAAATCCAGCACCTCAGCCACCGGTTTGCCCGCTCCGATCTCGCCAACAATGGCCGAGCCGACGACGCAACCATCGGCCACACCCGCGATGCCTTCTGCGGCGTCCGGTGTTTTAATACCGAAGCCCACAATCACGGGCAGATCAGTGGCGGCTTTGATGCGCGCGACCTCGGGGGCGACGTCACCGGCCTGCGCCTCGGCCGCGCCGGTGATGCCGGTGATCGAGACGTAATAGACAAAGCCGCTGGTGTTTTGCAGCACCGCAGGCAGGCGGGCATCATCGGTGGTTGGCGTTGCCAGGCGGATGAAGTTCAGACCCGCGGCCTGGGCGGGCAGGCATAGTTCTTCATCTTCCTCAGGCGGCAGGTCGACGATGATCAGACCGTCGATCCCGGCCTCTTTCGCATCTGCCAGGAACCGATCTACGCCGCGCGAATAGATCGGGTTGTAATAGCCCATCAAAACAACGGGCGTGGTCTGATCTTCGTCCCGTAGCGCCCGGACGATCTTAAGGGTCTTTTCCAGGGTCTGGCCACCCTCCAGCGCGCGCTGACCGGCCAGCTGGATGGTGGGGCCATCGGCCATCGGATCGGTGAAGGGCAAGCCAAGCTCAATGATATCCACACCCGCGCCGGGCAGACCTTTGACCACCTCGAGCGAGGTCTCGTAATCGGGATCGCCAGCCATGACATAAGCGACAAATGCCTTTTTCCCCTCGGCCTGGAGCCGGGCAAATGTGTCATCGATGCGTGTCATGGCGGTTCCCTTCGGCAAGCTCGGCCCCCCGTGTGGGCCAATGCACGGCGGAAATCAATGGGGGGCGGCAAAGCGCGGCCTGCCGCCGCCCTGAAACGCCTTAGATCGCGGTTTTGCGCCAAAAGCGGATGGGCAGGGCCACCGCCGCGATGGCGATGCCGAGCGTAAAGCCCAGCCACAGCCCCACCGCGCCGAAATCAAACACGATGCCCGCGAAATAGGCGGCGGGCAGGGCCAGCGGCCAATAGGCGGTCAGCGTGATTGCCGTGGGCACGCGATTATCCATCATCCCCCGAAGCGCGCCCAGGGTCGTTGACTGGATGCCATCGATGATCTGCATCAAGGCCAGGATCAGGAACAGAGCGGTGGCCAGGGCGATCACCTCTGGGTCGCTTGTCAGGGTCTCAGCGATTTTGCGGCCACCCAGCAGGAAGATCAGCGCGACTGAACCCTGCCAGAAGGTGACGATCAAAAGCCCGGCTTTCAGGATCGCGCGTAGTCTGTCGTGGCGTTTGCCACCGATGGCCTGCCCAATCCGGATCGACACCGCGCCTGCCATGCCCAGCGGGATCACATAGGCCAGGCCAGCGACGGCATTTGCCACCTGATGCGCGGCAAGGGCGGCGGCCCCAACCCAACCCATCATGATCCCGATAAAGGCATAGGCCCCGCCTTCACCGCCATACCCGAGGCAAAGCGGCAGGCTTTCTCGCCACTGCTGTCGTATCCGCACCCATTCAACCGGGCCCGGCGCGCGAAACGGGGCCATGCTGGGCGCCAAACGCCAATAGAGCAGGGCCGCCAGCAACGACACCGATTGCGATAGGATGCTGGCCAGACCCGCGCCCAGCAGGCCAAAACCAGCCACATGGATCAGCAGGTAATTGGCCGGAATGTTGGTGACGACCCCGAGATAGGAAAACGCCACCCCCGTCCATTCGCGCCCAACCCCATCATAAAGTGCCTTGAGTGCGAAAAAGACGGTGAAGGGCACCATCCAGATCGTCATCGAAAGCCAATAGGGGCCAACAATCGCGACCACCTCATCGGGCTGCCCGATGGGGCCAAGAAACGGGAAGATCGCCAGCATCAACAGCATGCCAGCGCCGCCCCCCAGCGCCGCCAAAACCAGGCCGCTTTTCAGATGGGCCGATACCTCGACCCTATCTTGCGCGCCTTCGGCCGTGGCAATCTGCACGCCGATCACGGTGATAAAGCCCCAAAGGGCCGAGATCAGGATGATCAGCACAGCTGTTGTGATGCCCGCCGCCGCCAGCGGCACGGTGCCCAAGGGCGCGATCATGATGGTATCGACAACGCCAATGGCGGTTGCGGCCAATAGGCCAATCGTCAAAGGGACAGATAGTTTGACCAGGGGCCAGAACTCGGCCCGCGCGGAGGCCGTGGGCAAATGTGATTTGAATGTCATGGGTCTGTCAGCCGGCGAACCGGCGCTCAAAGTCGCAGAATAGGGTAACGGTGGTCTTAGAGGCCGTTTGGGTTAGACCAGCTCTGCGCAAATCATGGCGACGTCGCCTTCTGACAAAAAACGTTGACTGGGGCTGATTACGCAAACCTGGCGCGCCTGTCTAGAGGGGGCGAAGGGCGTCCTATTGCCCCCCCGGCCATCCCGACATAGAAGGCCGCCAATTGGCCGAAAGGGACAGATCATGGGTTTCAAGATGGGGATTGTTGGTTTGCCGAATGTGGGCAAATCGACCTTGTTCAACGCGTTGACCAAAACCGCCGCGGCCCAGGCGGCGAATTTCCCGTTTTGCACCATCGAACCCAATGTGGGTGAGGTGGCGGTGCCCGATCCGCGTTTGGATCGGCTGGCCGATCTGGCGAAATCGAAACAGGTGATCCCGGCCCGCATGACCTTTGTCGATATCGCGGGGCTGGTCAAAGGTGCCTCGAAAGGGGAGGGGTTGGGCAACCAGTTCCTGGCCAATATCCGCGAAACCGACGCCATCGCTCAGGTGCTGCGCTGTTTTGAAGATGGCGATGTCACCCATGTCGAAGGCCGTGTTGACCCGCTGGCCGATGCCGAGGTGATCGAAACCGAACTGATGCTGGCCGATTTGGAAAGCATCGAAAAGCGGCTGCAAAACATCGTGCGCAAGGTGCGTGGCGGTGACAAAGAGGCGGTACAGCAAGAACGCTTGCTGAAAGCCGCGCAGGCCATGCTGGAAGACGGCAAACCCGCCCGCATGGTCGAGGTTGATGCCGAAGATGCCAAAGCCTGGTCCATGCTTCAGCTTTTGACCACGAAGCCGGTTCTTTATGTTTGTAATGTCGATGAAGCCTCGGGCTCGACGGGCAATGATCATTCCGCCAAGGTCATCGAGATGGCCGAGGCGCAGGGGGCTGCCCATGTCATCATCTCGGCCCAGATCGAAGAAGAGATCAGCCAGCTTGACGCGGATGAGGCGCAGATGTTCCTGGAGGAAATGGGGCTTGAGGAAGCCGGGCTCGACCGGCTCATTCGCGCGGGCTATGCGCTCCTAAGCCTGGAGACGTATTTCACCGTTGGCCCGAAAGAGGCACGCGCCTGGACCATCCGCCAGGGCACTTTGGCCCCGCAGGCCGCTGGGGTCATCCATGGCGATTTCGAACGTGGGTTCATCCGGGCCGAGACCATTGGCTACGACGATTACATCGCCAGCGGCAGCGAACAGGCGGCAAAAGATGCCGGTAAAATGCGCGTCGAAGGCAAAGGATACGAGGTTAAGGACGGCGACGTTCTGCATTTCTTGTTCAACGCCTGAGTCCGCATCCGACGCGGCGCGCCGAGTGTAGGCGAGGCGTCGTCGTCGGAGCGGCGTGCCATTCCGATCACTTATCGCGGTCGAGTTTCTGGGCGCTGTTTGATTGATCCCGTACCAAAACCCTTTACGGGAAGGCGAATACCTCTCTCCGGCAACAAAACATCTAAAAGTTGCCTCAGATTTGGCAAGTTTTGGCGCTTTATTAGGCGTGCTGCCATATTGAGGGAGGACGTCTGCTCGTGCCTTGCCCGAATGAAATTTATGCGTTCTGCACCTCGGAAGAGGGTGCAATCACCGCCGATTGGACGGTCATGACCGCCGCTGTTGTGGGCGTCGGCCTGGCGTCTGTCTCGGTTATTTCCGGAGGGGTAGAAACCCTTAGCCGCTCCATTACGGGCCATATGCACGCCATTTCTGTGCCCGGTGTGGTGTTTTCTCAATCGCGTTCCTTTGATTTCGACAACGGATTTTCGGATTGGGTGACAACGATTTCTGCGCACCAAGACCCGACGCTGACCGGTGTTCTGGGACCGTTTTACGATCAAAGCGGCGAGCCGGTGGTCAGCAACACCTTCGATTTCCCGGCGGACACGGAGTTTGCCGTGATCGAATTTGAACTCACCACCGTCGGTCGGTGGGAACCCAATGATGATTTCCGCTTGTTTGTCGATGGGGCGATGATCGATGCAACCTCGCTGCGCGACGGTGCCATCGATCAGTTGATCGCCGATGACAGCGATGAAACCCAGGTCGCCTATCGCTTCATCGAAAACCGCCGTATCCGCGACGATGATGTGATCGAACAACGACTTGAGATCGCCAATAACACCATCGAAAACGGTGCGACGCGCAATCGGGATGCGATCCGGTCCAACGTGAACCGTGAATCTGATTACACAGTGCAGGTCGTGGTGCGAAATCCCGGTGAATCGATGGATTTCGCGATGGGCCGCAACGGGCGTTCGCCGTATCCAGGTGAAGCCTGGGCGGTCGATGACCTGACGGTCGATGTCTCAGAAACCGACCCGAACGCCCCAACCAGCTAGGCTTTCATTTCCGCCTTGTTTTCCGGAACCCCGCCCGATAGGACGGCAGGCGGAGACGTGGCCGAGTGGTCGAAGGCGCTCCCCTGCTAAGGCGCCAAATCTCAAAAAAATATGTTTAATTTCAAGTTATTATGAGAGATTATTGGATTTGGTGTGCCTGCCTTGTGTCACTTTTGGAGCTAAGTTTGTGGTGCTCGCTGCCGATCTACTCAGCACTTTCTGCAAGAGATTTAATTGTTCGGTTTGAGGTCTAGAGATCGGATGCGCGTGTTGGTGGCGTTTGCAGAAGATCAGGGCAGACCCCAAGGTAAAGGCGTGGCAGGGATGCCAATGGTATTCACAGCCGACAATTAGCTTGCCAAGTTCACCGTGGATTTGACGGCGGGTGAAAAGGCCATCCAGTTAAATGTCGACGCGAATGCACAAAAAGCCGTCGGCTTGAAGAGTGACACGGTGCCCGTTGACCGGCCACTGGAAGAAACAAACTCAGGAGTCGTGAACAACTCGCGAACGCGCGGCGGCCCCAAAAACATAGTCGCACGCATATTTTGATATTGATAATGTAAAAACGGTGTTGCATAGTGTTAAAAACTACGAGGCCCGAGCTATGCCATTGCCGCTTGAAGAACACGTCCGCCAGGTTCTGCTCGAAAATGAGCGCGGAACGCAGATTTACAAGGCCGTCCAAGGTGGCTGGAAGGCCTTTCAAGAAGGTTTCCCTCAGCGCCATAAGTGGCGGCGCAAGTCTTCTTCTCGTCATATGGTTTGGGAAGAGGTGACAAATCGTCTTGCTGTAATTGCGTCGCACGATGACGGCGTTTCGATTGTTGAGCACAGAGATACTGTGTCGCTCATTTTTGATGACGAAGTGCTTCTCCGTTTGAAGCATGCGGATGCGTCACTTATCACCCGCAACTTCCCAACCGAAGAGGCTCAAGCTTTCGACGACCACGAGGTCGATCTATACGGTTTTGAGGGGCTGCAGCGTGTGAAGCTGTGCTATGTGGCAGATCAGTTCGAACGCGATTTGATTTGGGTTGGCGTTGTGGCCAGCGTAAACGGCCGATACCTCTGGAAGATCGAGCTTGACGGTGCTGGTGCCGTAGATGATGCAGTTCAACTGCCACTTGTCGAGCCTGAACAGAACACAGCCAAACTGGCCAAGCTTAAAGGCCAAGCAGCCGGAACAGGCAGCAAGAACAAAAAAGACAGTGCATGATGCCCGACAAGTTCAATCACGAGCTACTGCTTCTGGCGAGGCAGTACCGAGAGAGGAGTCAGTCCGAGGTTGCTGATATGGCTGGCCTCAACCAAGGGCATTACTCCAGAATCGAGCAAGGCTTGCTTAATGCGCCACCACAACCTGAAACCATCAGCGCAATATCCAAAGCTCTGAATTTTCCGGCCTCCTTCTTCTTCCAAGCAGACGAGCTTTCCGGATTGCCGCTAAGCGTTCATGAACCATCCTGGCGAAAGAAGGCTTCGGTTGGTGCAACAGAGCTAAAGCGGCTTCGTGCGGAACTGAACCTCCGCATTATGCATATCCGCAGGTTTCTGCAGGCCGTTGATTTGGAGAATGAACTGCCTCTACCGCGCCTTGATGCAGAAGACTTAGGCGGCGCTGACAAGGTTGCTGCCTTTATGCGGCGGACGTGGATGATCCCAGACGGTCCAATTGGAAACCTTACGGCGCTCTGCGAGCGCGCGGGCATTCTGGTTATACACTGCAAGCTCCATGCAAAGATTGATGGGGTAACGATGCGGCTTCGGGATGTTCCCCCGTTGATTTTTCTCAATGAATCAGCACCCCCTGACCGCATGAGGCACTCTCTTGCACATGAACTGGGGCATCTGATTATGCATTCAGTTCCTACAGAGGAGATGGAAAACGAAGCCGACACTTTTGCAGGTGAGTTTCTTGCGCCATTCGCACAGGTTCGACCAGACCTGATTGGTGGAAAAATCACGCTTGATCGGCTTGCCAGACATAAGATGTATTGGCGCGTATCCATTGCTTCGTTGTTGTACAAGGCAGGAGCCAACGGCCTGCTGAGCGGAAACCAATCCGGGTATCTCTGGCGCCAACTCAGCGCTCGCGGCTGGAAGACAAGAGAACCGGACGAGACACAGTTCCCACCTGAGAAACCTCAGCTTTATGAACAGATACTGACGCTGCACGAGAATGACCTTGGATATGCCGTAAGTGATTTTGCCTCTATGCTGAGTTTTTCAGTTGAAGATGTAAGAGAAATATACGGTGTAAAAGGCGAAGATGGCGTCAGAAGGCAGTTGCGCGTTCTAAAGTGACTACCCCCGGAACTCTACAAGGAACCGGATGCTGTCAGAAGGACGAAGCGACCAGTCAAGTTTTTCACAAATCTTGCAACAGTGGTCCAACGGCAGGATGCCGCCCTTCCGGCTGTGTTGCCTGGTTGGAGGAGAGTGAAGCGACTTCCCGTCAAGCACGTCTCACCGATGCGTCTACCGGCGCCGTCTTAGATCCAACCGTCAGTTTGACTAGTTCTAGACGAGTGCGCCATCGAAGGCGCTCCCTGGCTCTTGCAGCGCCCTAGTGCATCGCCTGCCACAATATATGCGCGTATATTCGCATATCTTAAAGATTCTGACACTAAATGTAGGTTTGCGCTTGCGGCTCTGTGTCAGTTTTGTGCCAATCCGCTAGAAATTCCTGTGAATTCCCTGAAAAGCCAACGAAAACCAACGAAAATCAGAGACTTAGGAAGAAGTGCGCGCCGCTAGAAAAACTGGTTGTTATTCAGTGGGTTGGGGCGTATTCAGGTCGACGGAGACGTGGCCGAGTGGTCGAAGGCGCTCCCCTGCTAAGGGAGTAGGCGGGAAACCGTCTCGAGGGTTCGAATCCCTTCGTCTCCGCCATCAACTCTGGTTGCCTTTTTTCTCAATATATTAGTCACTTGAAGTGTCCGATGGAGGATGCTTTGGAGTATACGTATGTCTAACTACCCCGCTACTTCGTTGGCAAAAAAACAAGGGGAAATACTACGTTCTACTCACGATCCCCAAAGAGCTTCGGCCCCACTTCAACGGTCTGAAGCAGTTGAAGAAGTCCAACAGGACAAGCGACTTGGGTGATGCAAAACACCGCCAGCAGGGAATTTCTAGCGAGCTCTATGCCCGACTGGATGCCTGCATGCCCGACCTGCCAGGGCTTTCTGCTGCGCCTTAGCATCTCGATCAGCGTGCATGGGCAGCCGCGAATTGCAATTTCAGTTGGTTTTTGTGACCGCACCAAAGTAGGGCTCATTCTCGCTTCAAACCATATTCCGCAGAACCAGGCGCAAAGCGTCTCTTTCCGACCACCACCCATTCGCAGAGGTGCAACTTTAGAAAATAACAACCCCCTGAATAGAGGGTTGATTGGGGCGGCAACTTCCGAATAGCGTTTCGCGTCTTTCCACTTTAAGGCGAATGAAACCAACATTTTTCTCGATCTTCCATTCTCCAATGCGGCGGCTTTCGGTTGTCGCAACGGTGTCTTTGATGATCTTGGGCCTTGCGGTTTGGGTATCTGTGCAACTGCCTTATCTTGGGCTTTCCCTAAAAGCGGATGACGTGGCGGGCACTGTTATCGTCACAGATGCACGGGGCCCGGCCGCGGCGGTGCCAAGTGGGTTCCAGCTGACAGCTATTTCGAACGAACGCGGCGAAACTCGACCGATCACGTCTGATATTTTGATAGAAGAACCCGATACGCTGCCCACCCGCAGCCTCATGCTGGATATCATGGCCCGCTCGGGCGCGATCTTTGATCTTTTTGCACAAGCACCCGTTACCGTGCGCGGCGTTTTGCCAAACGGAGAGGAAGGCACGTTTGAAATCGCCCCGGTGCCGGCGCGCCCGGTGGTAGGCTTACCCATGGCCTTTTGGCTTCAAGTTGGCGCGGGGCTTTTGGCAGCTTTGGTCGGGGCTTGGGTCTGGTCGTTGAACCCAACGGCGGCCGCGACGATCGCGGTCGCGGCCTCGGGATTTGGATTGCAGCTATCGGCAACCATGGCGGCCATCTATAGCACACGCGAACTGGCCTTGCCCGAGGCGCAGTTTTATCTGCTCCACCGTTTGAACTGGACCGGCACCATGAGTTTTGGCGCAGGTTTGCTGTGCTTGTTCATCGTCTTTCCGCGAAAGATACCGGGCTGGCGGGCCACCATCGCGGCGACCTTGGTGGTTCTGGGCGTCTCAGCCTTCATTCTCCATCCCCGGGCGGAGGACGGGGCGCTCACCTACCTGATCATCCTGTTCGTCTTTGCGGCAATCGTTGCCCTGATCACCGCCCAGTTCGTGCGCAGTCGCAAAAACCTTGCGGACCGGCAATCGCTCAAAATGATGGGGTTGGGCGCGCTGATCGGCTCGGGCAGTTTTGTTTTGACCCGCGCGATCCCGATGATCTTGGATTTGCCCGCGCCGGTGTCGCAAGGCCAGTCCTTTGTCCTGATCTTCATCGTCTACGCGGCCATCGCAATTTCAGTGCAACGCTACCGGGTCTTTGACCTTCCGATGTGGTCGGTGAACCTGCTGTTTTACTTTGTCGGGGCCTGTGGCTTGGTGGCTTTGGATGCGGCCCTGGTTCTGGGCTTTTCGCTTGGTAACGCACCGGCGCTGGGTATCTCGCTCTTGGTGGTGGGTTTGTTTTATCTGCCGATGCGCGATTGGGTTCGCGAAAAAACCTATATGCGGACGCGCAAGCCCTCTGGCACGCTTTTGGGTGCGGCCGATTATGTCGTGCGCTCATTGGATGATGAGGAGCGTCTGGGCCGTTGGTGCGAGGTGCTGTCTGATCTCTACGCACCGCTTTCGGTGGCGCCGAAAGACAGCGTGCTAGGGACCAATAGCCCGCGCATTCTGCGGCATGGTGAGGCCATTCTGGTCCCGGCGCCAGTGCCGGGTCTGCCGGATGTCGAACTGACCATGGCCGATGGCGGGCGGCGCCTGTTCAGCACGGCAGATCAACGTCAGCTGGCCGCTTTTATACAAATGGTTCAGGAGCTTTTGCGCGGGCAAGAGGCTTATGCCATTGGGGTCGAGCAAGAACGCGCGCGTATTGCGCAGGATTTGCACGACAACTTGTCGATCGGTTTGCTTGGGGCACTGCACAGCCCCGAAATCGAGAAGAAGAACGCCCTGCTTCAGGATGCCTTGTCCGACATGCGGCGCATCATCCACAACACTGCAAGCGGCGCGGTCAGTCTGGATGCGGTGCTGGGCGAGGTGCGGGGCAACGCGGCCGATCTATTTGACGCGCTTGGTATCACGCTGGAGTGGCCGCTGGAGGACAGTCAGGCGGTCGAGGTCACAGCCGAGCACGCCAATATGATCCGGTCGTTCCTGCGCGAGGCTTTGACCAATGTGCAGCGCCATTCCGGCGCGGATCAGGTCGGCGTGACCGTGACCACGGATGGGGCCGAGATACGCGCGCGCGTCGTGGATAACGGCAAAGGTCTGGGCGCGCTTTCCGCCGCTGATGCGCGCCGCGGGCTGGACCCCGCCCATAAGGGAATGCGCAACCTTGCAGCGCGAGCCGCCAAACTTGGCGGAGACGTTCGTTTCGACAGCCCAGAACGCGGCGGGACGCAAGTCACTTTACGGCTGCCCAGCAAGCTTCGGCGCGCGGCCTGATGGGGGATGTGGCGATGAAGAACGCGCTTGTTGTTGAGGATATCCCCGGCACGAGGAAATGGCTTTGCGATGTCGTCACCCGCGCCTTCCCCGAGGCAAATTGCTTTGAGGCCGCCAGTTTCCGCGATGGGCTAGAGCTCGTGCGGCGCACATCGCTTGATCTATGTGTGATTGACCTGAACTTGCCTGATGGCCATGGGTTGGAGCTTTTGCCCGAAATCCGCACCCGCTCGGGCCATGCGGTCTGTGTGGTTGCGACCGTGGCCGGGGATGACGCCAGCATTGTCTCTGCGCTTGCGGCGGGGGTTGAGGGATACCTGCTCAAAGATCAGCCCCCGGACGTTTTGGTCGCCCAGTTGCGCCAGATCACGATTGGCATTCCCGCATTGTCGCCGGTGATTGCGCAGCGCTTGATCCAGCATTTCCGAAATACCGGACCGGCGCGGAGCGACGCCTCCCTCACGGCCCGCGAATCTCAGGTGCTGGCGTTGATCGGGCGCGGCCTGCGCAATGCCGAGGTTGCAAAGGAGTTGGCGATCTCGGTCACGACCGTGGCGGGCTAC
Organism: Paracoccaceae bacterium; assembly: GCA_965229695.1. Lineage (GTDB taxonomy): Bacteria > Pseudomonadota > Alphaproteobacteria > Rhodobacterales > Rhodobacteraceae > JANSYL01. The sequence goes on along the minus strand of OZ245921.1, from coordinate 564,103 downwards.
ATCAAAGCCATCTACCGCAAGCTTGGCATTTCATCCCGCGCCGAAGCGGCCTGGCATGCCAAACAGATGGGGCTTTGGTGAGGCATCCCGCAAAACCAACGCGCCTTTGTTCGCGCTAACCTCCCCTGAACGGGGGATAGCCTGCCTGCCCCCCGCTTCTTAGCGTCCCCTCGATTTCGCAAGTTCGTGTAGGGGGTAAACACGCAATGAGCACCCATTTTCAGGGGCGTGGGTTTCTATCAATTTCCACTGCAATCGCATTGATCCTGGCCGCCGGGCCCGGGACGGCGCAAGAGGTCCTGATCGATGATGTCGGCACCGCCACCGGTGCGTTTTCCGAAACAGGCTTTGTCATTTCCGGTGACGGCAACACGGCGTTTGGTCGGACTGGTGATCAACGGATTCGTTGGACCGACGCAGGCGGATTTGAGGCGTTCAATTTTGGTGGCGAGTTTGCCGGGTTATCCTTTGACGGCCAAGTCTTGGCGGCAACCGAAACGGCCTCAAATGGCCGCGACCGGGCGCTTCGTTGGACCCAAGCCGGTGGGTTCGAACAGCTGCCATTTCTGACAGGCGGTCTCGATGATGCTGACGCATTCGATATCTCGGATGATGGTACCATCATTGTCGGCAATTCTGTCGCCGATATCACAACGAACTTCAGCACCCATGCGGTACGTTGGACGGGCAGTGTCATTGAAAGCTTGGGCACCCTTGATCCTGGCACCAATCCCCTGTTCGGGTCGGTCGCCACGGGTATTTCCGGTGACGGCTCAACCATTGTTGGCGCGTCGGGGGAATCGACCCGATCTGGTTGGACGGCATTTCGGCACACCGATGCCGAGGGCATGGTGAGCCTTGGCCGCCTGAACAACGGCAATAACTCCTACGCGCAGGCTGTGTCTAATGATGGCTCGGTCATCGTTGGCTTTGCCTCCGATGGCGCCCTCTTCAATTCCGCGCGTGCATATCGCTGGACGGCCGCAGACGGGCTGGCCCCGCTTGATGCGGCAAATACAAGCTATGCTGCCTCGCGTGCCAATGACGTGTCAGCCGATGGCAGTGTCGTCGTTGGCATCCTCGGTACGGGCGAAACCACGGGGCCGCGTGCGTTCCGTTGGACCTCTGCAACCGATGCGATGACGATCGAAAACTGGCTCCGCGCAGAGGGGGCAACGATTGCCGCAGATACAACGCGCGAAGCGGTCGGTGTCAGCGCGGATGGCAACGTCGTGGTCGGTGAAACGCAGAGCGGTCAGATGTTTATCGCCCGGGCAAGCGGCGGCGGCTCGAACCCCGATCCAGACCCTAACCCGAATCCTGATCCTGATCCCAATCCAAACCCAGATCCGAACCCCAATCCCAATCCGAACCCCAATCCGGCTCCGGGTATGATCACAGTCGCCGACTTGAACCAAAGTCTTGTGGCCAACGGCACCTCCAATGCCGCCACGCTGACCAATCTCGGCGTGATCCTGAACGGCGCCGGATCGCGCCCGCTTGACCGTCGCACGGTGGCGGGCAGTTCCATCTTTTGGACCACGGGGGATTTGGGGCAGGACCAGCACTCAGACCGGGATGGGCGGTTTGGCGTTGCCGAACTAGGCTTTGGCCGCAATTTCGGCGCCGTCCAGGTGAACGGTGTCTTGGGCTATAACCGGTCCGACTATGACACGTTTCTTGGTGGCAGCACCGCGCTGGACGCCACTTATGTGAAGCTCGAAACGATCCATGAGCTGCAAAGCGGTTCGTCAGGCAGCCTCTGGCTCGTTCTTGGCGGTGTGCTGCTGCGCGGGGATGCTGACATAACCCGCAACTATCTTGTCGGAGGTGGCGCCGTCGATTCCTCCACCGGCAGTACCTCCATCGAAGGCTACGGCCTGCGCGCCCGGCTGCAATGGGAACAGCTTTACGATCAGATGCGTTTCTCACCCTATGGAGAGCTGTCTCATTCCCACGCCTGCCTGGGCGCCTACACTGAAACCGGCGGTGCCTTTCCGGCAAGCTATGGCGAGCTTTGCGAAGACAGCACCGAGTTGCGCGTCGGCTTTGACGCCACTGTGCCGACCTCGGACACGTTCCGGCTTATCGGCTCCTTGGAAGGCGTCCACCGCTTCCAGGATCAGGGCAGTAACATCACCGGGCAGGTCACGGGGCTTGGTGGATTCAACACCGCCCAAGCTGCCTATGAGCAAAACTGGCTGCGCGCCGGCGCCGGGTTCGAGGCCGACCTGGCAGGCTCCACGCTGTCGGTAATGGCGAACGCGACAACCCAGGGCGAAGCGTCAAATGCCTGGCTTTCGGTGAATTGGAGGATGGAGTTTTAGGCAGCCGGGGCGGGCTGCTTAGGTGACGCGACGGGCTTTTCACGCCCGGCGCCAACGCGCTCCAAGGGATGATGACGGCACACGGGCTTTGAAACTGGCGTTTCAATCCGAACGAAAAGCAAAATAGCTGAGGCTCTGCCGGTGGCGACAGCCGGCCAAAGAAGGCGGAGCGCCGGTTTCGAACCGCTGCACAGGTATCAGTTGGGCTCACCAATCACGGTGAGCCCAATGGCGTTTAAACCTTCACCCGTTCCGACTTCGGATCATAAAGCGGCTTTAGCGACGCCTCCGCCGCCACCCGGGTGCCCGCGACCTCGATCTCATAGCTGGACGCTAGAACCTCCGCTGCGGTCTCGCCCGGGCAGGGGACGTAGCCCAGGCCAATCGCGGCCCCAAGGGCGTGGCCGTAATTGCCCGAGGTCAGATACCCCACAACCTCGCCATCCCGCAGCACCGGTTCAGCGTGGTAAAGCATCGGCTCCGGCTCGGTCAGGCGGAATTGCAAAAGGCGGCTTTGCAAGCCGGTCTCTTTCTTGCGCAGCACCGCGTCGCGCCCGATGAAATCGGGTTTGGCAGTTTTCACTGCGAACCCAAGGCCCGCTTCCAGCACATGATCTTCGCAGGTGATGTCATGACCGAAATGCCGGAAGCCTTTTTCGATCCGGCAGCTATCCATCATATGCATACCGCAAAGGCGGCCACCCAAGGCGGCACGCGCCTCATCCAGCACCTCAAAGACATGGGCGGCCATATCGGCCGAGACGTAGACCTCCCAACCCAGCTCACCCACATAAGTCACCCGGTGAACGCGGGCCAAGGCCATGCCAATCTCGACCTCCTGCGCGGTGCCGAAGGGGTTGGTGTCGTTCGAGAAATCATTGGGCGAGACCATTTCAAGCAGCTTGCGTGCATTCGGTCCCATCACCGCGATCACGGTCTCGGCGGCGGTGACATCGGTCAGCACCACGTTGAAATCGCCCTTGTGGCGCATCATCCAGGTCTGATCGGCCAGGCGTGTCGCCGCCGGGGTCACCACCAGATAGGCGGTTTCCGAAAGCCGGGTGATGGTCACATCGGCCTCGATCCCGCCTTGGCTGTTGAGGAATTGCGAATAGACGATCTTGCCCACCGGCACCGCGTAATCGCCGCCCGCGACATAATTCAAATAGGCTTCGGCATCGGGGCCTTCGACCCGGATTTTCCCGAAGGAGGACATGTCGTACATGCCGACATTCTCGCGCACCGCCATGTGCTCGCGGGCGGAGTTTTCGAACCAGTTCTGCCGCTTCCAGCTATAGCGGTATGCGCGTTCCTGCCCCTCATCAGCGAACCAATTGGCGCGTTCCCACCCGGCAACCTCGCCAAACACCGCGCCGCGCTCTGCCAAATGGTGGTGCAGCACGCTGCGCCGCACGCCGCGCGCCGTGGCTTTTTGGCGATAGGGGAAATGGTCGGCGTAAAGCAGGCCCAAGGTTTCTTTGGAGCGTTCGAACAGATAGGTCTTGTTGCCCTGGAACGGCTGCATCCGAGAGATATCGACATCACCCAGGTCAAAGGGCTTTTCGCCCGCCTCCATCCATTGCGCTAGCGCCATGCCCGCGCCGCCAGCCGATTGAATACCAATGGAGTTAAACCCGGCGGCCACCCACACATTGTCCATCTCGGGTGCTAGCCCCAGGTGATAGGCATCATCGGGCGTGAAGCTTTCCGGCCCGTTGAAGAAGGTGAGAATGCCCGCTTCGGCCAGCATCGGCATCCGGTTCACGGCAGCCTCCAGGATCGGCTCAAAATGGTCCAGATCCTCGGGCAGTTGGTCGAATTCGAAACTGTCGGGGATGCCATCCATGCCCCAGGGCTTGGCGTTTGGCTCAAACGCACCCAGCAGGATTTTGCCCGCATCTTCTTTGTAATAGGCGCATTCATCGGGCACCCGCAGCACCGGCAGGCGTTCCAACCCCTCAATGGCTTCGGTGACGATGTAGAAATGCTCGCAAGCATGTAGCGGCACGTTCACGCCAGCCATCTTGCCGACGCGATGGCCCCACATGCCGCCGCAATTGACGACCATCTCGCAGTCGATATGCCCGGTTTCGGAGCCTGAGCGCCAGTCCACACCGGTCACCCGCCGCCCCTCGCGCGCGATGCTCGTGACCTCGGTCCGCTCGATGATCTTGGCCCCGCGCTGCCGCGCCCCACCGGCCAGGGCCAGGGCGATATTGGCCGGGTCACCTTGCCCATCCTTGGGCAGATAGACCCCGCCTTGCACGTCCGAGATGTTCAGATGCGGATACCGCGCTTTCACCTCATCGGGTGTGATCGGGTCGACATCGACCCCAAAAGACCGCGCCATCGAGGCTTGGCGCAGAATTTCCTCATGCCGTTCCTCGGTCAGCGCCACGGTGATCGAGCCGACACGCTTGAACCCGGTGGCGACGCCGGTTTCCTCCTCCAGCGCGCCGTAAAGCTCTTGGCTGTATTTCGCTAGCTTCGTCATGTTCTTGGTCGAACGCAGCTGTGCGATCAGCCCGGCGGCATGCCAGGTCGTGCCCGACGTCAGCTGTTTGCGCTCCAAAAGAACAATGTCTTTCCAGCCTTGCTTGGCCAGGTGATAGGCGACCGAACAGCCGATCACGCCGCCGCCAATGATGACGACGCGGGCCTTGTCGGGAATGTGAGCCATCGGGGTCTCCAAAGTGTTGCGCGGCGCGAACGGCCCGGCAGATTGGTCAGGTTGGATTAGGCGCGAAGCCGGGCGTTTTCAGGATCCCAAAGCGGCTGATCCTCTTGCACCACCGCTTTACAAACCGTGCCGTAAATCTCGACATCCAGTTCGGTTCCTGGCGCGGCGCAATCAGCGCGCACAACGCCCAGCGCGATCGAGGCGTTGACGCGGTAGCCATAGCCACCACTTGTCACCTCGCCCACGGCCTCCCCATCCTTGCGCAGCGTCGCCATCGACGGCGCGTCCTGGTCATTGCCCTCGACGATCAGGGTGACAAAGCCTTTGGCGCTGCCCTGCTGACGCTCGTTCTGCAACGCCGCCTTGCCACGGAAATCCTGTGGTTTGTCGAGTTTGACAAACCGGCCCAGCCCGGCCTCGAACAGCGAATAATCCAGCGACAGATCGCCCTTCCACGCGCGATAGCCTTTTTCCAAGCGCATCGCGTCCAGCGCATACATGCCAAACGGTTTGGCACCCGCGCCAAGAACAGCCTCGTAAATCGCGGGGATATCAGCGACCGGGGCGTGGATTTCCCACCCAAGCTCACCGGCAAAGGACACCCGCGCCAGCATCACCTCGGCCCCAGCCACTTTTGCGTGCTGCAAGCTCAGCCAAGACAGGCTCAGATCAGCCCCGTCCGAGATGGCTTCGAACAGCCCGCGTGCCTCAGGGCCGCAGACGATCAGCGTCGACATCTCGGTGGTTCGGTCGGTCAGGCTTAAACCTTCGGGCAGGGCGGCTTGCAGCAGCTCAAAGTCATGCCATTGCGCAGGCGCCGCTGTGATCAGCGTGAACTCATCCTCACCATGGCGCAGGATCGACATTTCGGTCAGCACCCGGCCACGGCCATCGGCGAAATAGCCCAGCGTCATGCGCCCGGCCTTAGGCAAGGCGCCCGCGATCATGCCGCGCAGCCATTCCGCCGCGCCCGCGCCGCTCAGCGCAAAGCGCGAGAAGCCGGGCAGGTCGAGCACCCCAACACCGTCGCGCACCGCTTCCACCTCGGCTTTGACGCGCGGGGCCCAAGGCCCATCGCGATCCCATGTCTGGGCTGCTTCGTCGCTGGTGTCATCCCCAGCCTCGGCAAACCAATTGGCGCGTTCCCAGCCGTTATAGGCCCCCATCTGCCCGCCCAACTCGCGGATTTTGGCATCGATGGGCGACAGTTTCTGGTCGCGGCCTGCGGGCCATTCGTAATGCGGGAAATGCATCCCGTATTCATGGCCATAGGTTTCCATGGCTTTGGCCAAGGTAAAGTCGTGATCGGCATGGGTGGTGTAGCGGCGCGGGTCGCAATCCCACATGTCCCATTCGGTTTCGCCATGCATGATCCATTCGGCAGCCACCTTGCCCGCGCCGCCACCCTGGGCGATGCCAAAGGTGAAGCTATGGGCCTCATAGGCATTGGGCACACCCGGCATCGGGCCGATTAAGGGCAGCCCATCGGGGGCATAGGGGATCGGGCCGTTGATCACACGGCCCACGCCCGAGGCACCCAGGATCGGCACCCGCGCCATCGCGTCCTCGATATAGAACTCCAACCGGTCCAGATCGTCCGGGTAAAGCTGGAAGCTGAAATCTTCGGGCATCGGGTCTTCGGGCGTGATCCAATGGGCCTTACAGTTCCGCTCATAAGGCCCCAGGTTCAGCCCGTTTTTGTCCTGCCGCAGGTAGTAAGAGATATCGACATCCCGCAGGATCGGCAGCTTATGCCCCACATCCGAAGTCCAGGCCGCCAGTTCGTCGATTTCCTCGGTCAGGAAATACTGGTGGCTCATCACCACGGCGGGCACCCGACGACCGCCAAAGGGGCGGAACCATTCGCCGACACGCTGGGCATAATACCCGGCGGCGTTCACGACCTTTTCGCAGCGGATGTTGCCCTTTTCGGTATGCACCACCCATTCGTCGCCATCGCGGCTGACGCCCGTGGCGGGGGTGAAGCGCAGGATTTTTGCGCCCAGATCACGCGCGCCTTTGGCCATGGCCTGGGTCAGCTGCGCGGGGTCGATATCGCCATCCAGCGGATCCCAAAGCCCACCTTCCAAATCATGGGTTTCCATGAAGGGGTGGAACTCTTTCAACTCCTGGGGCGTGCAGATCGACATCTCCAAACCCTGCGCGCGGGCCATCGATGCGACATGTTCAAATTCCTGCATCCGTTCCCGGCTATGGCCCAGGCGGATCGACCCGGTGACGTGATAATTCATCGGGTAATCAACGTCTTCGCCCAGGGTCCGGTACATCGCCAACCCATAGCGCTGCATGTTCATCACCGCCCAGGAACCCGCGAAATTCGGGCAATTGCCCGCCGCGTGCCAGGTCGAGCCTGCGGTCAGCTCGTTCTTTTCAAGCAGAACACAGTCGCTCCAGCCTTCTTTGGCCAGGTGGTAGGCGGTCGAAACGCCAACGGCTCCGCCACCGATGATGACAACGCGCGCTGTGGTTGGAAAGTCAGACATGGTGCGGCTCTCAATAGACTGGGGGTGAGATGACCCAAACCGCGATGGCCGGGACATCATAGGGGTTAGACCAGCGATAGCTGCTTTCGCGGATGCGAAAGCTATCGCCAGCCGTGATGGTGAAAGGGCGTTCGTCGATCCACAGGTCAAGCTTGCCCGAGATCAGATAACCCAACTCCTGGGTGTCGCGCCGGTTCGCATCCTGCATGATCGCACCGGGCAAAAAGGTCGAATGGATCACCTCGAAATCATCGGTCAGATCAGGCGACAGCAGGGTTTCAATCAGGCCATCCGCGTCGCTTCCCATGGCGCGGCCTTGGCCTGCGCGCACGATCAGCCCTTGTTCATTATCTGGGGCCTGCGCGCTGCCGAAAAACAGCGACAGCGGCACCTCGAACACTTTGGCGATGGCTTGCAGGTCCGAGATTTGCGGGGTCGAGATATCGCGCTCCACCTGGCTCAGCCAGCCCACCGACATGCCAAGCCGCGCGGCCAGCGCCTGCAGCGTCAGCCCCCGCGCCCGGCGCAGGGCGCGCAAATCGGCTCCTAGGCTTTGGCTGGACGTGACGATGGCGATGCCCTCCGAGTCGCGATGAAATTTCGCGTCAGATTTTCACGGGCAGATGAAAATGTCCAACAAAATTTCACGACACAGGCCAAGTCTTCGCGCGGATGCTCACGGCATTGATCCGCACAAAAAAGACCCTTGGACCAATCCGGCCCAAGGGTCTGCTGTCACTACAGGCCAATGGCCGTCCAAACCCGCGCTCGCGGGCCTGGGCCGCGCGCCTTATTCCGCCGCGGTGGCCTCGATCCGCATATCGGCGGGGTCGATGCCCGCCACCACCACCGGCGCTTTCATCGCGTCGCGGCGGAACGGTTCGCCCAGTTCCTGGTTGATCAGCGCCTCGATCAGCGTGGTCTTGCCTTCGGTCATCTGGGCTTTGATGGCCGCCGACAAAGCATCTGTCAGCTCATCCATCGTGCGCGCAGCCACCCCTTCCAGGCCACAGGCCCGGGCAATACCGGCATAGCTGACATCATCATCCAGCTCGGTCCCAACAAAATTGTCGGCATACCACAGCGTCGAGTTCCGCTTTTCCGCGCCCCATTGATAGTTGCGGAAGACCACCATCGTCACAGCGGGCCATTCCTTGCGCCCGATGGCCGTCAGCTCATTGACGGCAATGCCAAAGGCACCGTCGCCCGCAAACCCAACAACCGGTGTGTTCGGGCAGCCGATCTTGGCACCCACAATGGCGGGCAAGCCATAACCACAGGGGCCAAACAGACCCGGGGCCAGGTATTTCCGCCCGGCTTCAAAGGTCGGATAGGCGTTGCCGATGGCGCAGTTATTGCCGATGTCCGAGCTGATGATCGCCTCAGAGGGCAGGGCGGCTTGGATGGCGCGCCAGGCCATGCGGGGGCTCATCCAATCGGGCTTGGCGGCGCGGGCGCGTTCGTTCCAGGTGGTGCCGGGATCGTCCTGCTCGTGATCAAGCGAGGTCAACTCCTGCGCCCAGGCCGATTTGGTGGCGGCAATCGCCTCTTTCCGCTGGGTGCGACCGGCATCCCCTGCCTCGGGCGACAATTGATCCAAAAGCGACGCGGCCACTTTGCGCGCATCCCCAACAATTCCAACCGTGACCGGCTTGGTCAGGCCGATCCGATCAGGGTTGATGTCAACCTGGATGACGCTGGCGTCTTTCGGCCAGTAATCGATCCCATAACCCGGCAGCGTCGAAAACGGGTTCAGCCGCGTGCCCAGCGCCAACACCACATCGGCTTGCGAGATCAGCTTCATCCCCGCTTTCGAGCCGTTATAGCCAAGCGGACCGGCGAAAAGCGGATGGCTGCCGGGGAAGGCGTCATTGTGCTGGTAGCCGACGCAAACCGGTGCGTCCAAACGCTCGGCCAGGGCCATGGTTTCCGGGATCGCATTGGCCAGGATCACGCCCGCACCGTTCAGGATCACGGGCGATTTCGCCTCCGACAGCAGCTTGGCCGCCTCGGCGATTGCCGTGTCGCCGCCACCGGGGCGCTCAAACTCCACCATCGCTGGCAGATCGACATCGATCACCTGTGTCCAGAAATCGCGCGGCATGTTGATCTGTGCAGGGGCCGAGGCGCGCTTGGCCTTCAGGATCACCCGGTTCAGCACTTCGGCCACACGGGTCGGGTCGCGCACTTCTTCCTGATAGGCGACCATATCCTTGAACAACGCCATCTGCTCGACCTCTTGGAACCCGCCTTGGCCCAGGGTCTTGTTGGCCGCCTGCGGCGTAACCAGCAGCAGCGGGGTGTGGTTCCAATAGGCTGTTTTTACAGCCGTTACGAAGTTTGTGATGCCTGGGCCGTTCTGCGCGATCATCATCGACATGCGGCCCGAGGCGCGGGTGTAGCCATCGGCCATCATCCCGCCCGATCCTTCATGGGCGCAATCCCAGAACTGAATGCCAGCCTGAGGGAACAGGTCCGAGATCGGCATAAAGGCCGAGCCAATGATCCCGAACGCATCCGAAATGCCATGCATTTGCAGCGTTTTAACAAAGGCTTCTTCGGTGGTCATGCGCATGTCTTTTTGTCCTTAGTCATAGAGGCTTCTGGCCATTACGGCGAGGTCGACTAAACCGAATCTCCGATCTGGCCATAGGGCCAGTTAAGCGGGCGAAATAGGGCCAGTTTTGCCGATCTCATCGGCAATGATCGCGATCCCTTCGCCAATGCGCTCCGACGGGATCGAGGAATAGGCCAAACGGTAGAAATTGCGCGCGACCGGATGATTGGGGTCGAAAAACGGGCCACCGGGCTCAATCACCACACCGCGTTGGTGCAACCGGTGCGCCAATTCCAATGTGTCCACGTGATCGGGGGCGGCCATCCAAAAGCTTGACCCACCGCTGCTGCCCGGCCCGGCGATGGTCAGCCCATGTTCGTCGATGGCGTACGCCATCGCCTGGCGGCGGCGGCTATAGGCGGCCGCGATCCGGTTAATCTGGCTGGAATAATGCCCCAGCGATAGGAAATAGGCCGCCGTGCGCTGGGTCAGCCCCGGGGGATGGCGCAGCACGCTGGTGCGCAGCGCGCGCGCTTCGCGGATGAACGGGGCAGGGGCGACCATGTAGCCAAGCCGCAACCCCGGAAACAGCGATTTTGAAAACGATCCGATATGGATCACCGATCCCGCCGTATCCAGCGATTTGAGCGAGGGCGAGGGCGGGGTGTGAAACGACAGCTCGAACTCGTAATCGTCTTCCACAATCACCATGCCGCGCTCCACCGCCTGATCCAGCAGCGCGCGCCGACGCTTGGTGGGCATGGTGACATTGGTTGGGCAATGGTGGCTGACGGTGGTGTAGACCACATCCACATGCTCTGGCAGCGCATCGGGGGGCAGGCCATCGGCATCCACCTCAACGGTGTGCACATGACACCTGGAATGCTGAAGAATGTCGCGCAGACCCGGATAGCCCGGATTTTCAATTGCCGCCGTACGCCGCTGCGACAGCAAAAGCTGCACCGTCAGCCAAAGCGCGTTTTGCGAGCCCAGCGTGATCAGGATCGTGTCAGTCGGGGCCGAGATGCCGCGCCGGGTCAGGATATGCCGCCGAATAAAATCGACCAGCAGCGGGTCATCCTCAGCATAGTAATCTGCTGTCAGTACGCCGAAATCGCGTTTGCCCAGTGCCTGCATCGCGCAAAGCCGCCAGTTTTGGTGGTCAAACAGCGTCGGGTCAGGTTGGCCATAGATGAAAGGATAACGATAGCGCCGCCAGTCCGACGGGCGCACGATGGTGGCCTGGATCGGGTCGCGATGCCCCAGAAACCGCCCCCAATCCACCGCGTTTTCCGCCCGGCTTTGTGCCGCCTCGTCGGGAAGCTTGCCCGAGGGCGCTGAACTGGACACGAAATAACCGGATCTGCCCCGCGCCTCGACATAGCCATCGGCAACCAGATCGGAATAGGCGATGGTCACGGTGATCCGGCTGATCCCCAAATGCCGCGCCAAGGCCCGGCTCGAGGGCAGCTTGTCCCCGGCAACAAACAGGCCTGACAGGATTTTGGCCACGATCTGCCGTTTGATCTGCGATTGCAGCGTGCCGCCATCGGCAGCATCCAAATAGATGGTTTCAGCGTGGATCGACATTCTGGACATAAAATGCCGCTAAATTCAGGGCGCGTCTAGGTCCAGCCAGGTCATCCGCGGCCAGACAAGCCGGGGCGCTTGATCGTCGATCCCTCCAAAATCACCCTCGACGATATCCTATCTGGCCTTATCAGAATCACGACTCTGGCCCTATGGCCATAAGGGGCGATACGGCATCGAAGCAATCTCCACTGGCAGCTCAAAAAAAGGGACGATTTCGATGAACACGCAGATTCAGCCCAACGACCTCGGCACCGTCATCGAAGCGGACCGCGCCCATGTCTGGCACCACCTGACCGGGCACAAACCGTTTGAGTCCATCGACCCCAAGATCATCGTCGAAGGTCGCGGCATGCGGGTGTGGGATGCCACCGGCAAAGAGCATCTCGATGCGGTCTCGGGCGGGGTTTGGACCGTCAATGTCGGCTATGGCCGCGAACGCATCGCCAACGCCATCCGCGACCAGCTGATCCAACTGCCTTATTTCTCGAACTCCGCAGGCTCGATCCCCGGCGCGATTTTCGCCGAAAAGCTGATCGACAAAATGCCGGGGATGAGCCGGGTCTACTACACCAACTCCGGCTCCGAGGCGAATGAGAAAGCCTTCAAAATGGTCCGCCAGATCGCCCATAAGCGCTATGGCGGCAAGAAGCATAAGATCCTCTACCGCGAACGCGATTACCACGGCGCGACCATCACCACCATGTCGGCGGGCGGCCAGCAGGAACGCAACGCCCAATACGGCCCCTACACCCCCGGCTTCGTGCCCGTGCCTCATTGCCTGGAATACCGCGCCCAGTGGGATGTGGAAAACTACGGAGAACGCGCCGCTGACGCGATTGAAGAGGTCATCCTGCGCGAAGGCCCCGACACCGTTGGCGCCCTCTGCCTCGAGCCGGTCACCGCAGGCGGCGGTGTCATCACCCCGCCCGAAGGCTACTGGCCCCGCGTGCAGGAGATTTGCAAGAAATACGACATACTGCTGCATATTGACGAGGTTGTCTGCGGCGTCGGCCGCACCGGCAGCTGGTTCGGCTATCAGCAGTTCGGCATCGAACCCGATTTCGTCACCATGGCCAAAGGCGTCGCCTCGGGCTATGCCGCCATCGCCTGCATGGTCACCACCGAAAAGGTGTTCGACATGTTCAAAGCCGCGCCCGAAGACCCGCTGGATTACTTCCGCGACATCAGCACCTTCGGCGGCTGCACCGCAGGCCCCGCCGCGGCGATCGAAAACATGGCGATCATCGAGGAAGAAGGGCTGTTGGACAATTGCACCGCCATGGGGGACCGTCTGATGGCCAACCTCAACGCCCTGGCCGAAAAGCACGCCGTCATCGGCCAAGTGCGCGGCAAAGGCCTGTTCTGTGGGGCCGAACTGGTCGCTGATCGTGCCACCAAAGAACCGGCCGCCGAAAAGCAGGTGCAGGCGGTCGTCGCCGATTGCATGGGCCAAGGCGTGATCATCGGGGCCACCAACCGCTCGATCCCGGGCTTCAACAACACGCTCTGCCTCAGCCCCGCGCTGATCGCGACGCCGGATGATATCGACCAGATCACCGATGCGATTGATGGCGCGCTGGGCCGGGTCTTCGGCTAAGCCAGCAAAGCACTGCCAAAACACCAAAACGCGGGCCCTGGCCCGCGTTTTTTGTTGCGATCCACCGCTGATTTAGGCGGTCAGGGCCAAGCGCTCCGAACCCGCCGCCGCACCATGGGGCCATGTCACCAAGATCACCGCGCAGCCTTGAATGCCCTGGGCGCGGATATCCTCGGGCAGACGGTCCAACGTCGTCGACAGCACCCGCTCACCCGGCTTTGACACCTCGCAGGCCACCGTGACCCTGGCTGCCCCCGGCAAGCCCTGCCGCCGCAGATCGGTCTGAATGCGCGCCGCTTGCCCGACCGACATGTAAAACGCCGTTGTCGTGCCGGGCCCGGACAACCGGGTGCAATCGGGCCGGGCGGCTTCGGCCCGCCCGGTGCCCGTGGCCAGGACCAGCGCATCGCTGACCCCCCGCTCGGTCAGGCTTTCGCCCATCGCCGCCCCGGCAGCCGATACCGCCGTCACACCGGGCACGATCTCGGCGGGCACACCGGCCTGCCGCGCGGCCTCCAACTCCTCCCCCGCGCGGCCAAAAATCCCCGGATCACCCGATTTCAACCGCACCACCCGGCGGCCTTTCAGCGCTTCGGCCACGATCACCCGATTGATCTGCGCCTGGGGCCAGGCATGGGCGCCCACATGTTTGCCGACAAACACGCGCTCCGCATCACGGCGGGCCAGTTCCAGAACCTCCTTATCAACCAATCGGTCGTAAAAGATCACATCGGCCTCCTGCAGCCGCTCCACCGCGCGCAGGGTCAGCAAATCCTTCGCGCCGGGGCCCGCGCCCACCAGCGCGATGGCGCCATCGGCCTGCGCCTCGGGCGCGCCACCTGCGGCAATGGCGGCCTTGATCGCCTGCGCCGCCGCGCGCTCGGCCCCACGGGTCCAGGCATCGCGTGGGCTGTCTTTGAAAACCCAGGCCCAAAAGGCCCGCCGCCGGGCGCGCGGCACGCCGGCGGCAACACTGGCCCGCAAGCGCCCGGCCAGTTCCGCCAAGCCGCCCAGGTTCATCGGCAGCATCTGTTCGATCCGGGTTTTCAGATCGCGCCCCAAGACCGGCGCTGTGCCTTCGGTGCCAATCGCCACCACCACCGGGTCACGATCCACGATGGACGGCGTGGTCAGGTCGCAAAGATCGGGGCGGTCGACCACATTCACCGGGCAACGTGCCGCCTTGGCCAGACCATGCAGCGCGCTATCCCAAGCCGGGCAGCCCGTGGCGATAAAGGCCATGGCCGCACCTTGAAAGACCGCCACTTCCAGCGGGCCCGCATACTGGCGCGCCCGGCCCGAGGCGACCAGGGCCGCCAACTCGTCCTCCAGGGCAGGGGCCGCCAGCACGATCTCGGCATCGGTTTTCAACATCAGCCGCGCCTTTTGCGCCGCCTGTTCACCGCCGCCTGCGATGATGACCTGTCGCCCGGTCGTGCGAATGAACATCGGAAAGCTTTTCATACCTGTTCCTTTCCTTCAGGCGGCCAAGGCATCCAGCCGCGCCGACCAAAGCCTGCGGGCCTGCGTTTCGGGCGCAGCATGGCCCAGCGTGTCCAGCGCCAGGGCGGCGGTGCCAATCACGATGTTTTCGGCGAAATCATCGGCAACCGCGCCCGACCAAAGCCGCGCCAGCGTCACCTCGGCGGGCAGCTCGGCCAGCCGCCGTGCCTCGGCCCGCTTGATTGCTGGCAAAACCCGCTCGAACGGGCTGCCGCCGCGCAAACCAAAGCTGTGCACATCCTTGCCGGGATGCCGCTCAAACTCGCCCCCCCCACCTTTGATCACGGTCAGCGCGGGTTGGCCCAAAAGCGCGGCGGCCTCGGTCTGTAGCTGGCGATAGGTCGGGTGAAAGACGCCCTGAACGCTGGCGCGCGCTTGGCCTGGGTTCAGCATCCGGCAAACGGTGTTGACGCAGGATCGCAGGCCCAAAACCGGGCGCAATCCCAGCAGCGCGTCCAGCGCCGGGTGCAGATGTTCCAGCGGGGCATAGGCGATGCCGCCCGCGGTCAGGGCAGCGTCCAGCGCACCCGGTTCCCATGCCGTGGGGATCTGTGCCTCGCTCAGGTGGTCGCGCACCGCGCCGTCCTGCGCGTTACGCCCGTGGATCAGCACCCGGTGCCCCGCCATCGCCACCAAACGGGCGGATAGCAGGAACCAAGGGCGCCCGCGCGTGCGCCCGGCGGCATAGCTTGGCCAATCCAGATCAACCGCCGGCAGCGGATCGGTGGCCGCCTGCGCAGCTTGGACAAACCCGGCGATCTCCTCCGGCGTTTCGCCTTTCATCCGCAACAGCATCAGCAATGCGCCCACCGCCTCGGGCGCGGCGTCTCCCGACAGCATCAGCGCCATGGCCGCCTCGGCCTCGGCCAGCGTCAGGGCGCGCGACCGGCCCGGTCCACGCCCCAGCGTGGCGACATGGGCCGCCAAACTCATTCCGCCGCCTCGCGCAGCTGCGCCCGGCTGAGAAGTGCTGCGATCTCCGGGCGGCAAGAGCCGCAATTTGTCCCCGCTTCCAGGGCTGCGCCCACTGCCTCGACCGTCATCAGGCCATCGGTTTCGATGGCCGTGACAATCGTGTTGATGCCAACCCCGAAACAGGCGCAAAGCACCGCGCCCGGGTCCGGCACATCCGCCGGGGGTTTGCCGGTCAACACGCCGGGGCTCTCGGTGCCGGGCAGGGTGGCAAGGTAATCGCGCATTACCGCAACCGGTTTGTTCGACACAAACAGGGCCGCTGCGATGCGCCCATTCTGTTCCAGCGCCACCCGCGCCGTGCCGCGCGCGGCATCCAGGATTGATGTGGCCGTCGCCTCCGGCAAATCGAACAGCTTGCGTGCCGCCGCCTCCCAATCCTCGGGCGCGTCATAGCCCGCCAGTTCGGCTCGAAACCCGGCTTTTGTTGGCGCAAGCGCCCAATAATCGCTCTCGGGCTGCATTGCGCCCGCTGAGATCGCGAACCCATACCAGGCCGCTTTCATCGGCTGGACCGAAACCACCGTCGCCTTGCTTTCCGGCTGACCCGAAACCGGGTCGGTCGCGGCGGCCACCAGCGCGTCGATCCGGCCCGTTGGCGCGGTCTCCCCGGTCCAATGCATTGGCGCGAAAAGCTGCCCAGGGGTCACCGCATCGGTTACCCGCACGCGCAGGATAGCGGTGCCATGGGGGCTTTTGACCTCGGCCAAATCCGCCGCCCGCAATTGCAATCGTGCCGCATCACTGGGGTGGATATCCAGGTACGGTTCCGCCAAATGCCCCGCCAGCCGCGCGCTCAATCCCGAGCGCGTCATCGTATGCCATTGGTCCCGCACCCGCCCGGTGTTCAGCCGGAACGGATAGCGGGCCGATGGCACCGCCGCAGGCGCGCGCGCGGTCACCGGCAAGAGCCGTGCCTTGCCGTCGGGGTGAAAGAACTGACCATCCGCAAAGAACCGTCCGCCCCGGCGCGCCCCGCTCACCGGCCAACGGGTCGGCTCCAACGCCTCATACCCCGCATCATCCAGCCCTTGCAGGCCCGAGATGTCAAAGTCGCGCCCAAACCCCCCGGCGATCCCCGAAAGTGCTGCATATTCACGGAAAATCTCCGCCGGGCTCTCATAGTCAAAGGCCTCGACCCAGCCCATCCGCCGCCCAACCTCGGCCAGTATATCCCAATCCGCCCGCGCGCCCTCGGGCCCCGGCAAAACCGCGCGTTGGCGGCTGATCGTGCGGTCCGAATTGGTGACCGTGCCCTCTTTCTCAGCCCAGGCCGTCGCGGGCAGCAATACATCCGCCAACCGCGCCGTATCCGTCGCCCCGGTCACGTCGCTCACCACCACAAATTCGCAGCCCGCAATCGCCTCGCGCACCGCATCCGCCTCGGGCATCGACACCGCCGGGTTGGTGTGAATGATCCACAGCGCCTTTATCCGCCCGTCACCCACCGCGCGGAACATATCCACCGCCTTCAACCCCGGCGCGCTCGGCACCGACGGCGCCTGCCAAAACCCCCGCACCGCCGAGCGGTGATCGGCGTTTTCCAGATCCAAATGGCAGGCCAGCATATTGGCCAAACCGCCCACCTCGCGCCCGCCCATCGCATTGGGTTGACCGGTGACCGAAAACGGCCCCATCCCCGGCTTGCCAATCCGCCCGCTTGCCAAATGGCAGTTCAGGATCGCGTTCACCTTGTCGGTGCCGCTGGTGGATTGGTTCACCCCTTGGCTGTAAATCGTGACCACCCGCTCGGTCTGCACCCAAAGCCGGCAGAAAGCCTCCAACTCCGCCTCACTCAGCCCGCTCGCGGCAAAAGCCTCCGCCTCCGCCGCTGCCAGGGCCGCCTCAAACCCCGACACATGCGCCAAGAAATCGCCATCCACCGCCCCGCGCGCCGCGATCTCGACCAAAAGCCGGTTGAACAGCGCCACATCCCCGCCCGGCGCGATCCGCAAATGCAGATCCGCCTGGTCGCAACTGGCCGTCCGGCGCGGATCGACCACAACAATCTTCGTGCCCCGCGCCTGCCGCGCGGCAATCAAGCGCTGATAAAGAACCGGATGACACCAGGCGAGGTTCGATCCCACCAAAACCACCAGATCCGCCTCATCCAGATCTTCATAGGTCCCGGGCACCGTGTCACTGCCAAAGGCGCGCTTGTGCCCCGCCACGCTCGAGGCCATGCAAAGCCTTGAATTCGTGTCAATATTGGCCGAACCAATGAAGCCTTTCATCAGCTTATTGGCGACATAATAATCCTCGGTCAAAAGCTGACCCGAGACATAAAACGCCACGCTATCCGGCCCATGCCGGGCGATCATATCGGAAAACCGATCCGCCACCCCCTGCAGCGCCGCCTCCCAGCTCGCCGCCTGCCCATCCACCTGCGGCGCGCGCAACCGATGGCCCAGCCCCACGGTGTCGCCCAGGGCCGATCCTTTGGAACAGAGCCGCCCAAAATTCGCCGGATGGGTCGGATCGCCCCGCACCGATAGGCCACCGGCCCCGTCGCGGCGCAGCAACACGCCACATCCGACCCCGCAATAGGGGCAGGTCGATCGCGTCTCTGGCCCCATCCCGCCGTCCATCAGGCCGCCCGCTGCGCGCCGATCGCTGCGCCATCGATCAGGATGCGCCCCTGCTCGACGCGCACCGGATAGGTGGCAATCTGCCCCTCATCGGCCCCCTGCGCCTGGCCAGTGTTCAGATCGAACACCCAATTATGCAGCGGGCAGGTCACCTGCTGCCCATGCACAATCCCTTCAACCAATGGCCCCCCCTTATGCGGGCAGCGGTTCGAGGCGGCGAAAACCTCCGCCTCGGCGGTGCGAAACACGGCCACACAACCCATCGCCGTCTTCACCAAACGCGCCCCGCGCAAAGGGACATCTTCCAGCGATCCGATATCGATCCAACTCATCGCCCGATCCCCTTCTCTGTTTCAAAAATATCCCGGGGAGCGCGAGGGGCTGGCCCCTCGCCCGGATCGGCGCCGCAGGCGCCGAGACCAAATTCAAACCGATCCCGACCAAGGCTCATTCCGCCGCCTCCAAGGTCAGATCCGCCAAGGGCGCATAACGCGCCGCCTGGGTCGAAACATGCTCGGCCCAAGGGTCTTTGCGGTAAATGCTCTGCGACAGCTCAAAGGCCTCGATCAGCCGGGCGCGTTCGGCCAAATCCTCGACCACGCGTTCCTTGACCCAATCCAAACCCACTTTCGCGACCCATTTATAGGGCCGATCCAGATATTTCGCATTCTCCCGGTAAAGCTGGATAAAGGCGACCGTCACATCGATCGCTTCGGCCTCGCTGGCCACATCACACAGCCGCTCGGTCTCTTTCAGATCCATGCCGGCGGCCCCGGCGACACCCACCTGATAGCCGCTATCGACACAGATAATGCCGACATCCTTGCAGGTCGCCTCCGCGCAGTTCCGGGGGCAGCCCGATACCGCCAGCTTCACCTTATGCGGTGTCCATGATCCCCAAAGAACCTGCTCCAGCTTGATGCCCAAACCGGTGCTGTCCTGGGTGCCAAAGCGGCAATGGTCACTGCCAACACAGGTTTTTACCGTCCGAAGCCCTTTGGAATAGGCATGGCCAGACACCATCCCGGCCCGGTTCAGATCGGCCCAGATGCTGGGCAAATCCTCCCCCTTCACCCCCAGCAAATCGATGCGCTGGCCGCCGGTCACCTTGACCGTGGGCACATCGTATTTGTCGGCGGCATCGGCAATGGCGCGCAGCTCATCGGGTGTGGTGATCCCGCCCCACATGCGCGGCACCACCGAAAATGTGCCGTCTTTCTGGATATTTGCGTGTTTGCGCTCATTGATGAACCGGCTTTGCGGATCGTCCTGATATTCCACCGGCCAATCGGCCAGCAGATAGAAATTCACCGCCGGGCGGCAGGTATGGCAGCCATTGCGCGTCGACCAGCCAAGCTCCTGCCAGACCGCTTCCTGGCTTTTCAGCGGCGTGGTCTTGATCAGCCGCCGCAGGTCTTCATGGCTCAGATCGGTGCAGCCACAGATGGGCTGCGCCGTGGGCATTTCAAACGCATCGCCCAGCGTGACCTGCAACAGCTGTTCCACCAGCCCCGTACATGTCCCGCAAGACGCGCTGGCCTTGGTTTCGGCCTTGACCGCGCCCAGATCGGTGGCACCTCCGGCGATGGCCTCCACAATCGTGCCTTTGCAAATGCCGTTGCAGCCGCAAATCTCCGCCTCAGGCGGCAAGGCTGCAACGGCTGAGAGAGGGTCCGCAGAGGCACCTCCCTGATAGGCCGGTCCAAAGATCAGCGTCTCGCGCATCTCTTCGATATCGGTCTCATCCTTGATCAGACCGAAAAACCAATTGCCGTCGGCCGTGTCGCCATACATGACCGCGCCGATCAGCTTATCGCCTTCGATCACCAGGCGTTTGTAGATGCCGCGTGCGGGGTCACGGAACACGATATCTTCGCGCCCCGGCCCATCGGCAAAATCGCCAGCGCTGAACAGATCGCAGCCCGTGACCTTCAGCTTGGTGGCCGTGTCTTTCACGACAAAGGCCTCGGGCTGGTCCAGCAGGCCTTTGGCCACAACCTTGGCTTGATCGTAAAGCGGGGCCACCAGACCAAAAAGATGCCCGTCAAACTCGACACATTCGCCCACGGCAAAAATGTCGGGGTCGCTCACCGATTGCATCTGGGCGTTGACCTCGATACCGCGCGCCACGTCCAGGCCCGCATCATTGGCCAGCCGCGTCTCGGGGCGGATGCCCACGGCCATGACCACCAGATCGGCCTCAAGCCCGGTATTGTCTTCCAGCATCACCCCTTCGACCCGGGCCTCGCCCAGGATCGCCGCGGTCGAGGCTTGGGTCAGGATTTTGATGCCGCGCTTTTCCAGATCCTTGCGCAGCAGATATCCCGCGGCCTCGTCCAACTGGCGTTCCATCAGATGGCCCATCAGATGCAGCACGGTCACATCCATGCCGCGCTCGGCCAGGCCCGCCGCAGCCTCAAGGCCCAAAAGCCCGCCACCGATCACCACCGCTTTGCCGCCCGTTTCGGCGGCTGCGATCATGGCGTTGGTGTCATCCAGGTCGCGATAGGTGATCACGCCGGGCAGGTCTTTGCCCTGCACCGGAATGATAAACGGGGCCGAGCCGGTGGCGATCAGCAGCTTGTCGTAAGGCACTGGGCCGTTTTGGCCCTCCACGATCTTGGCGCTGCGGTCGATGCGGGTCACATGCTCGCCAAAACGGCAGGTGATCCCGTTTGCGGCGTACCAATCATCGTCATGGGTGACGATATCGCTGTAGTTTTGCTCGCCCGACAGAACCGGCGACAGCATGATGCGGTTGTAATTCCCACGCGGCTCCGCGTTGAAAAGCGTGATGTTATAGGCGTCGGGGGCTTCTTCCAGCAGATGCTCCAGCACCCGACCACTGGCCATCCCGGCCCCGATCACAACAAGGTTTTGCTTGACCATCCCGCTCACTCCGCCGCCACGGCCGTCGGCGCAGGGGCCGTGGGCTTGGGTGTGCCGCCAGAGCTGGGCGATTTCGGCTTTGCGCCATGTTCATATTCCTCCAGGAAATCCAGAACATCCTGGCGATAGGCGTAATAATCTGGATGCTCCAACAGCGCCTTGCGCGTGCGCGGACGCGGCAGGTCAACATGGGTGATCTTCCCAATCGTAGCCCGCGGCCCATTGGTCATCATCACCACCCGATCCGCCAGCAGGATCGCCTCATCCACATCATGGGTCACGCAGATCGCGGTGACTTTGGTGCGGCTCCACACCTCCATCAGCACCTCCTGCAACTCCCAGCGCGTCAGGCTGTCGAGCATCCCAAAGGGCTCATCCAGCAGCAGCAATTTTGGGCTGAGCGCAAAGGCCCGCGCGATCCCCACCCGCTGCTTCATCCCGTTCGACAGATCAACGGCGGGCTTGTCCATCGCATCGGCCAGCCCGACCCGCTCCAGGTAGTATTCCACCACATCCTGCCGCTCGGCCTGCGAAGCTTTGGGGTAAACCTTATCCACCCCCACCGCGACGTTTTCCTTGGCCGTGAGCCAGGGGAACAAAGACGGTGCCTGGAACACCACGGCGCGTTCGGGATCGGCCCCCATCACGCCCGTGCCATCAAGCTTAATCGCCCCTTTGGAGATTTCGTTCAGCCCCGCCACCATGGTCAAAGCCGTCGATTTCCCGCAGCCCGAATGCCCGATGAGAGAGATAAACTCCCCCTTCTTCAGCTTCAGATCGAAATCCTCCACCACGGTCAGCGGGCCCTTGGGCGTCGGGTAAATCTTATGAACCTTGGAAAACTCCAGATACTTGTCTTCCAGGGCCGATTGCGCCGCGGTCGCCACCGCGTTCGGCACCCCATGGATCGGCGTCACATCGGGCAGAACCCGCGTGCCTTCCACCTTGGCCTCGATCCCCACATCCATCAGATAGGTGGTCACCGCCGCGCGCAGGCGCTTGAATTCCTCATCATGGTTCATCGCGGATCGGTCGCGCGGCCGCGGGATCTTCACCTCAAAGGCGTCCGCCAATGTCCCATCGGGATTCAAAGGAATGATCCGGTCGGCCAGCAAAATCGCCTCATCCACATCATTGGTGATCAGAACGCAGGTCTTCTTGTCGGCCTCCCAAATCCGCTCGATCTCATCGGCCAGATTGGCGCGGGTCAGCGCATCCAAGGCCGAAAGCGGCTCATCCAGCAGCAGCATCTCGGGGTCCATCGCCAAGGCACGGGCCACATTCACCCGCTGGCGCATCCCCCCCGACAACTCCGCCGGGCGCCGACCGGCAGCATGGCTCAAACCCACCATCTCGACATAATGGGCCACCTTCTCGGCGCGCTCGGCCTTGCCCAGATTGGGGAACATCGTGTCGACCGCCAGGCCCACATTTCCGTTCACCGTCAGCCAGGGCATCAGCGAATAGCTTTGAAAGATCACCCCGCGCTCAGGTGACGGTTCAACCACCGCCTGACCTTTGAAACTGACGCTGCCTTTGCTGGGCATCTCAAGCCCCGCCATCAGGTTGATCAGCGTCGTCTTCCCGGTGCCCGAAAACCCGAGGAGCACAAGAAACTCGCCCTCCTCCACGGTCAGGTTGATGTCTTTCAGCACATCGGTTTCCCCGAAGCTCTTCCAGACATTCTTCAATTCAAGAACGGACATGGCCCTGCCTCAGCGATTGTTGGTGAAAGTGAAAAGCGACTGGATGGTGAACATCAGGCGATCCAGCAGGAAGCCGATGATCCCGATGGTGAAAACTGCCACCATGATCCGGCCCAAACTGTCGGATGACCCGTTCTGGAACTCATCCCAGACGAATTTGCCAAGCCCGGGGTTCTGCGCCAGCATTTCCGCGGCGATCAGCACCATCCAACCCACGCCCAGCGACAGGCGCAAACCGGTAAAGATCAGGGGCAGGGCCGAGGGCAGCACCAGCTTGGTGATCTTGGTCCAGGTGCCCATTTTCAGCACTTTCGACACGTTGATCAGGTCTTTGTCGATGCTCGACACACCCAGCGCGGTGTTGATCAGGGTCGGCCACAGCGAACACAGCGTCACCGTGATGGCCGACACCAAAAAGGATTTTTCAAACCAGCCATCGTCGCTGGTGTAAACGGCTGACACCACGATCGAAACGATGGGCAGCCAGGCCAGTGGGCTGACCGGCTTGAACACCTGAATGATCGGGTTCAGCGCGGCATTGGCGGTGACCGAAAGACCGGCAGCAATCCCAAGTGGCACGGCCACCACCGTGGCCAGCAGGAAGCCGAAAAAGACCGTTTTGATCGAGGTCCAGATTTGCTGGTAAAAGGTCGGCGCGCCGGTGAACTCGCGATAGCGCGGTTCTTCACCATTGGCGATGCGGTCGGCATTGCGCGCGTCTTGGCGTTCGTAAAACGCCGCCGCGCGCTCGCGGGTGCGCTCGGCATCTTCATTCAGGTTGATCACCTGTTCCCAAACCTGGGCCGGGCCAGGGATGGCCCCAAGCGAGGTTTGCACCTGTGGGGCCAGCGTGCCCCAGAGCATCAGAAAGGCCGCAATCGCCAAAAGCGGCACACCCAACAGCCGCCAGATCTCGCCCATCTGGGCGCGGGGGTTATCGCCAGCGCCGATGCGCAGGATCGGCGTGATCCAGGCCAGGCCCAGAACTTTGAACCAGGTGTCAGCTTTGTTGATCTGGGTGAAGCGGCGTTCGCGCCGGGCTTCGCGGGCGGCGTCGGCCTCGAAATTTGGGTCAATCGTCGTCATGAACTCGGGTTCCTTTGCGGTGCGGCATGGCGGGCGCGATGGATCGGGTTAGGGGGCGGAACGGGCGCGCGTATGTACGGGCTGTGCACGGGGTGTGTACGGCTTGTGTACACGCGCTTTTCCGCCTGTTTTTTGTGCGGTTCTGCGGGCGCGATCCTTTGCGCCCGCAGCATTCTGGGGTGGGGGCGGTGGGTTTCACCCATCCTACAGTTGCGCTTGGCATCGCAGGGTGGGGGAAACCCAAGGGTCGCTTACCCCTGAACCTCGCCTTCAACGACCACCTGATCGCCGGTCAGGCCAATCGGGAAGGCATCGATATAGGCGTTGGGATAACGGCCGTCATAGGTGATGCCGTCGATCATCTCGCTGACCGGCTCACGGAACCCGTCGGTATCCCAGGGGAAGTCGGCTTCGTTGGCCAAGCCATCCTCGACCAGGCTGCGCGCGGCTTCCAGATAGATGTCCGGGCGATACACCTGGGCGGCGACCTCATGGTACCATTCGTCGGTCTGCGGCTCGGCGATTTGGCCCCAACGGCGCATCTGGGTCAGATACCAGACCGCATCCGAATAGTAGGGATAGGTCGCGTAGTACCGGAAGAAGACGTTGAAATCGGGGATGTCGCGCACATCGCCGGGTTCGAATTCGAACGTGCCCGTCATCGAGGCCGCGATCACCTGCTCATCCGCGCCCACATATTCGGGATAGGATAGGATCTCGACCGCTTCCTGACGGTTGGCGTTGTCGTTTTCATCCAGCCACATGCCAGCACGGATCAAGGCGCGCACGATGGCCTGCGTGGTGTTGGGGTTGGCTTCGGCGAACTCTTCGGTGATGCCAAAGACCTTTTCGGGGTTGTTCGGCCAAAGCTGGTAATCGGTGATCACCGGCACGCCGATCCCGCGCTGCACCGCTTGCTGGTTCCAAGGTTCGCCCACGGCGTAGCCAAAGATGGTGCCAGCCTCCAAGGTGGCGGGCATTTGCGGCGGCGGGGTCACGCTCAGGAACACGTCGGCATCAATGGTTCCTGTAATATCTTCAGGGCTGTAGAAGCCGGGGTTCAACCCGCCCGCTGCCAGCCAAAAGCGGATTTCGTAGTTGTGGGTCGACACCGGGAACACCATGCCCATGTCGAACCGCGTGCCTTCATCGCGGTACTGTTCGACGACCGGCACCAGCGCTTCGGCGCTGATCGGGTGTTGTGGGCGGCCATCTTCCATCGACGGGATATGCGGGCGCATCAGCTCCCAGACATCGTTCGACACCGTGATGCCGTTGCCGTTCAGGTCCATCGAGAAGGGGGTGATGATATTGGCCTGGGTGCCGTAGCCGATGGTGGCCGCGATGGGCTGACCGGCCAGCATATGGGCGCCGTCCAGCGTGCCGTCGATCACGCCATCCAGCAGCACGCGCCAGTTGGCCTGGGCTTCCAGGGTGACGAACAGGCCTTCGTCTTCGAAATAGCCCATCTCATACGCGATGGCGAGCGGGGCCATGTCGGTCAGTTTGATAAAGCCGAATGTCAGTTCATCAACTTCAAGCTCTTGCGCCGCCAGCGGGCCCGCAAGGGCGGTGCTGGCAGCAAGGGCGATCATCAGTCGCTTCATTCTGGTGGTCTCCTACCTGGTGTCCTGTGGGGAGGGTCGGACAAAAAACAAAAAAGCCGCTGACGCGCTTCGCAGATTTGCGAAGGGTCGAGCGGCTTTGCTCAGCAATCCCAGTCGGTGGGAAAAGGTCGGTTTGAAGACGCCATTGCCTTCAATAGGGGTATTCTGCCCGTCGGGCGTTCTACCTCAAGGAGAATCCGAGCATCTCGGCGCGCTCATGCTGCGCTGCCGCATCTTCGCTGGGGGTTTGCACAAAAAACAGGCGCTATTTTGCGGTCGGATCAAAAATCCGCCCATCAAAGAACACATCCCGCTCCAGAATCACCCGCCCCCCCGCCGACGCCACAGCGGTTGGGTGGGAGAGCATGCCTTCGATTTTTTCGGAAGCACCGGGGAGGTCGGCACCGATATTGGCTAGGTGCTGACGGTAGAGGTCGGAGCGGAAAACCTCTCCGGCGCGGTGCATGGCTTGTACCTCGTCGGTGCCCATGCGCTTGGCGATTTGGGAGGCGATCCATTTCGCCTGACTGCGCCAGGGAAAGGTTGCGGCGCCGCGATGGAATTCGACAAAGCCCGGCACGTCCCGCTGCTCGCCACGGCCAGAAATGGTGATCTGGCCCGATAAGGACCGGTCGATCAATTCCGAGGGCACATTCAGATACGACCCGCGCGCCAAAAGCTCGGCCGCGGTTGTGCGGCTGTTTGGGTTGCAGAGCCAGCGGCCCGCTTGCCAGACCGCCCGCATCAGGCGGCCCAAAAGATGGGGCTCGGTCTCGGCCCAATCCTTGCGGACGGCCAGCACCTTTTCCGGCGCAAAGCCCCAGATCGCGCAGCCCGGCAGCAAGAGCGCCCCGGCACCTGTGTCCACGGCGACGGAGCCCCAGGGCTCGCCCACGCAAAACGCATCGACCTCACCGGCTGCCAGTGCGTCGGCCATCAAGGGCGGCGGCACGGTGCGGATTTCGATCGGAATGCCGGAAAGATCGGTTGCCGCGATCCAGGCCCGGACCAGCTCAACATGCATCGAAAACGGAAATGGCACGCCAAAGGTCAGCCCGTCGCCCGCGACCTTTGCCAGTACCGAGGCGGCCAGATGCGCATCGATAAAATCAAACCCAAAGCCCAGATCGCGCAGCTTTGCCTCGAGCGCTTGGCTGACGCCAATGACGTTGCCGTTCACCGACAGTACCGACACAGCCGCCAGTGATGTCTTAACCCCGCCAAGGCCCAGGGCCATCGCGACCGGAACCGGGGACAAAAGATGTGCGGCATCGACCCGGCCAAAGGCCAGCATATCGCGGACCGAAGACCAGGAAGGCGCGGGAATCAAATCCAGGTTCAGCCCCTCGGCCTGGGCAAAGCCCATCTCTTTCGCGACGATCAGAGGGGCGGCATCCACAAGCGGGACATAGGCGACAGGGACGGAAACCGTTCTCACGAGAGCAACCCCGACGCGGTAACGAAGGCTTCGGCAACCTCGGCGACGCGTCGCCCCTGATCCATGGCCGATTTGCGCAACAGGGCATAGGCTTCGTCTTCGCCAATGCCGCGCGCTTTCATCAAAAGGCCCTTGGCGCGGTCGATCACCTTGCGCTCTTCCAAAGCGCGACGGGTTTCGGCCAGTTCCGTGCGCATCTGCCGGGCCACCTGAAAGCGGGCGATGGCGGTATCCATCACTGGCTTCAATCGCTCGGGCTGCAACCCGTCGACCACATAGGCCGAAACCCCGGCCTCAATCGCTGCGCGGGCAAGATCGCCCGCCGCGCGCGAGACAAACATCGCCACAGGGCGATCCAGCGGCCCGGAGGCGAGCGTCAGTTCTTCGAGCATGTCGCGGGTCGGACTGTCGATATCGATCAGCACGACATCGGGCAGAAACGCAGCGATCTTGCGGGCGAGCCCTGACACATTGCCGAGAACATGCACCTCATAATCCCCAGCCTCGCGCAGGGCATCGACGATGGAAAGCGCGCGGTCGCGATCCTCTTCCACAACAACGATGGTCAACTCATTTGCCATGCTGCGCGATCATTGCGATGGCGACCGAAAACTCAATGTTGCTTGGCGGTTCTGTGGTTTTGACGGGGATGCCCTGCACGCGACGAAGGCGGAACGCACGTTTCTTGGGCAGGTTGCGAAGTGACGCTCGCGCGGGTGTGGCTGCGGCCTGGCTTGGTCGGCCCCGTATGACCCAGATCAGGGCGAGAGGCCCAAGGCGGCAGGTTTGTCGCCTTGGGGGTCGGTTGGAGAGAAGGGATGGTGGCAAGTCGCCTTTGGCGACCCGGCCTGCCTTACTTCAAGTTAACGATGGAAAAGCATTTCTTGATGTAGATCGGCACATACCATTCCATCTCAAGCCCGGCTTCCATCACAAAGCTGTCGCCTGCGCGTACGATGCGGGTGGAACGGTCGGCCAGATTGGTGATCTCGGCCTCGCCCTCAAGGATGTGACAGAACTCGGTATAGCCGTCCATCGTGGCCTTGAAGCGCCCGGCATTGCATTCCCAGATGCCGAACTTGCTGCCGGTCTGTTCGTCATTGCTGTAAAGCCAGACACCCTGGTCGGCTTTGCCAGCGATGCGGTTGGCGCTGTCGTCTTTCACGGCGCGGGGCACCTCGGGTGCGCCGAACAGAATAAAGCGCGCGTCATTCTTGGTGGTTTGGCGGATGAATTGGTTCATCATGTTCATGTTGAGGTCTCTCTTAGGCTCTGCGTTTAGGGTCGAAAACCGCCCGCAGATGCGACCGGTTCCAGAATTGATCGAGGCCTGTCATCGACCCCAAGTACTGCGCGGTGCCTATGGAGCACTTCTCTGCCGGTGCCCCTTTGCGCCTGGGGCGCAATCGCGCGCGCCCCAGAAGCTTTGATATGATTCTCTCGTCTTAGCTTTGAATATACACCATGTGGGTCTGGGTATATTCATAGAGGCCGTGCTTGCCGTCGGCGCCACCGATGCCCGACTTGCGGACGCCGGCGTGATAGCCCTGCATGGCTTCGAAGTTATTGCGGTTGATATAGGTCTCACCGAACTTCAACTCGCGGCAGGCCTGCATGGCCGAGTTGATATTTTGCGTGTAGATCGAAGAGGTCAGACCGTATTCGCTGTCATTGGCGCGGGTGATGGCCTCATCGATGTCCTTCACGGTGTTGATCGGCAGAACTGGGCCAAAGACCTCTTTCTGCATGATCTCGCTGTCCTGGGCGCAACCGGTCAGAACGGTCGGCTTGTAGTAGTTGCCAGCGCCTAGATCAGCCACTTCACCACCGGTCACGAGATTGGCGCCCGCCGCTTTGGCGCGATCGACCAGGCCGGACACTTTATCCAGACCGGCTTTGTTGATCATCGGGCCATAGGCGACGCTGAAATCTTCGGCCGGGTTGCCGAATTTCTGCTCGTCCATTTTGGCGGCCAGCTTGGCGACGAATTCATCTTCAACCGCCGCTTCGACATAGACACGCTCGGCGCAGTTGCAGACCTGGCCCGAGTTGATCACGCGCGAGGCGACAATGGCCTCGACCGCCATATCGATGTCGGCGTCTTTCAGAACAATGGCCGGGGCCTTGCCGCCCAGTTCCAGGTTCACCTTGGTGATGTTCTTGGCTGCCGCTTCCATGATTCGCGAGCCGGTTTCGACCGACCCGGTGAAGCTGAGCAGGCCCACATCGGGATTGTTACAAAGCGCGGCACCGGCCACGGCACCCCGGCCATAGACCATGTTGGCCACGCCTTCGGGCAGATCGGTTTCAGCCAGAAGGTCCATGAACATCGCCGCGTTGTTCGGCGTTTCTTCGGACGGCTTCAGAACAATCGTGTTGCCGGTCAGGAGGGCGGGTGCCAACTTGCGGGCAATCAGGAAGAAGGGGAAGTTCCAGGGCAGGATGCCGCCGACAACGCCGATGGCCTGACGGAACAGGAAGATACTTTCATTGGGGTTGTCCGAGGTGACGATCTCACCTTCCAAACGGCGGGCCCATTCGGCCATATAATCCATGTAATCAGCGGTGAAATTCACCTCGACCTCGGCGAGACCCATCACCTTGCCTTGCTCGGCGACGATGGTTTTGGCCAGGGCCGGGACGTTTTCGCGGATCTTGGCGGCGATCTGGCGCAGGTAGCCCGCGCGCTCAATGGCCGGTTTGGCCTCCCACGCTTTTTGCGCCGCTTTGGCGGCTGCCACGGCATCGCCAACCGCCTCGGGCGAGGTTTCGGGGATCTCTGACAAAACCTGATCGGTTGCCGGATTCAGAACAGGGATCAGACCCTGGGCTTTCGCGTCGACAAATTCCCCGTTGATGAAATTACGGTGCTGGATCGTCATGAGGGCCTCCCTTGAACAGCTCTGACGTCGGTTTCATTTTGGTTGTTCTGCATTGCAGGACTTTGGTTCTGTATTGCAGTAGTCGCTAAAACAACCGCATATGTCAATGACTATCCGCAGGGCAAATGCCCCGCGGATCGCGCTGAGATCAGAGGTTGAGGAAGAAGGCGTTGCCGCTTAGCGGGTTTCGAGCCAATCCAAGAAGCGCATCACGCGCGTGGCGCCACCCAGGCCGAAAAGCGCCAGGTTGCGGAAGGGATAGCCGCGAATGGGCGTGCTGGGGAAGGGCAGGCTGTCCGGCGCTGCGCCCAGAACACGTTCGGCCATGATGCGGCCCATGACATTGGCCATGGCGACCCCGCGACCGTTATAGCCCAAGCCGATCAGCAGACCCTTTTTGGGTTCATGCAAATGCGGCAGCCGGTCCGAGGTCAGGGCGATGTTGCCGCCCCAGCGATGCTGCCACCTGGCCGATTTCAGCTGCGGGAAGACGCGGCAGGCGTCGGTGATCAGCCAATCAAAGCCCGAGATCTGGCCGTTCTTGCCCACCTCACCCAGGCCGCCATAGACAATCCGATTATCCGGTTCGCGACGCGCATACATGATCACCCGTCGGCTGTCGGAAATGGTGTGCTGGCCGGGCAGGATGTCTTGAATGACCGAATCGGGCAGCCGTTCGGTGGCAACCTGGATCGGCGTTAGCTTGATGATGCTTTGCGACAGTTTCGGGATCAGCGGCCCGGAATAGCCGTTGGTGCCCACAATCACCCAATCTGCCGTGACCGAAGCGGTCGCGGTTTCGACCGTCCATTTGCCGTCGGTCTGCTTTAGGTTCGTGATCTCGCTATTGCCATGCAGCCGCACGCCGGCCTTGCGACACCACTCGGCCAGACCACGGGCCAGCATCAGCGGCTGCACTGCGCCACCGCGCGGCGCCACCAAGCCCGAGGAATAGGCTTTGGTGCCGGTCAGTTTCTCTAGCTCCGCCGACTCGATCATCGACATATTGGCGCCGTAAGCATTCCAATCGCGGATGTCGCGTTCGGCCTTGCGGCGCGAACTGTCGTTGTGATTCACGCGCAACCAGCCCTTTTGACGGGCCTGGCATTGGATCTGATGCTTTTCGATCAACTCGAACAGTTCATCCGCCGAGTTCAGCGAGGTTTCGGTGAGCCGTTCAAAATACTGATCGCCCACAAGCTTGCGCAGCGCGTCAGGAGAGTTGAACGGCAGCATCGGGTTCACTTGCCCGCCTGTCCGCCCTGATGCGCCCCAGCCCACTTCGGAGGCATCGACAACGACAACCTGCACGCCTGCGCTGACCAGGTGCAGGGCGGCACGCAGTCCGGTGAACCCGGCGCCAATGATCACCACATCGGCTTGGCTCTGCCCGGATAGGGGCGGGCTTGATGGCACCGGCTCTGCGGTTTCAACCCAAAGGGAGTCCGGCCAAGAAACCGGCGCGGTGGATCGGGTGTACATCTACGGAAGTCTCGCAATGTAAAACGCTGATCCTAATATGTGGTAGTATGCCCGGTGGGGTCAAGCCACGAGGTTCTTTGCATCCCACCCAATCGTCTTGGACAGGCGTTGGGTGACGCCGATCAAATCCGGGGTTTTGGCAAGCAGCTCGTCCTTGGTCATTTCCGAGGTGAGCGTCCACATCGAAACGCAGGCGACAACCTTGTTCTGGATATCGCGCACCGGGGCCGCGACCCCGATCACCAGCAGGAATTCCTCCTGCATCGCCTGGCCGTATCCGTTGGCCAGAACGCTGGGTATTTCGGCAACCAGTTGTTCGGGCCGAGTTTTTGTAAATTCTGTGTAACGTTCGAATTCGGCCTGATCCAAAATCCGCGTGCGCGCGGCGTCGGACATATGGGCCAAAAAGACTTTGCCGGCGGCGGTGCAGTGCAATGGTGCGCGGTCGCCCGCGCGGGCCGCATAGCGGATGGCAAGTGCGTCAGCGGTCAAAAGATAGAGCAGATTGCCCTGATCCAGCACGCTGAGCGCCACGTTGGTATCGGTGGTCTCGCTCAGCCGGGTCAATTCGCCGCTCGCGGCGGTTTGCAGATCAGCCTGATACCAGGCCGAGCGGTTCCACTTATTCAAGCGGCCGCCCATCTGATAGGTGCGATCTTCGCGGTTATATTCAACAAGCTCTTCCGATTGCAGAATCGCCAGGATGCGATGGCATGAGCTTTTCACGAAACCGGTCTGCGCAACGATCTCGGCGAAGGCCAGTGGGCGACGCGCCTCGGCCAGGGCATCCATCACCAGGGCGCATTTCGAAACAATGGAACTGCCCGGTTTTCGGCTCATCTATACCCTCCCTTCGCGCTATTACATTGCAGGAGTATCCCTTGCCGTGTGTCGAGGCAAGGCAGGACCAAAGGGCGTCGTATTCCCATAGCGGCGCCACTGCACCTTGGTCCTGTCGTGTCCCACGACGACATCGATGCAGATGATGCCGTCGTGGGAATTGGTGTGGAGATCAGGCTTTGCCTTTCCAAGGCACCAGCAGGCGTTCGCCCCAGCGCATCAGAATGTCGATCCCGAAGCCGATGACCCCAATCAGGATAATCCCGAGGATCACGATATCGGTGTTCTGGAACCGCGATGCGACCATGATCATCATACCCGCGCCCTGTTCCGCCGCGACCAGTTCGGCCGCAACCACCGTGCCCCAACAGACGCCCATGGCAACACGGGCCCCGGTGAAGATCTCAGGCAGCGAGTTGGGAACGATCACGTGGCGCATGATCTGCATTTTGCTTGCGCCAAGCGAATAGGCTGCGTGCACTTTGGAGATATTCACCCCCGACACACCGGCCCGCGCCGCAATCGCCATGATCCATAGCGCCGCGAGGAACAGCAGGATGATTTTCCCTGCTTCCCCAATGCCAGCCCAGATGATCACCAGCGGGATCAAGGCCAAGGGTGGCACCGGACGCATGAATTCCACGATCGGGTCGAACCAGCCACGGAACCAGTTGGACAGGCCCATGGCATAGCCCAAGGGAATCCCGACCAGCGCCCCCAACAGAAAGCCCACGACCACCCGGAACAGGGAGTATCCCAAATGCTCCCACAGGGTGAAGTTGCGGAACCCGTCCGAGACGATCTCGCCCAAACGGCGCACCACGTTTTCCGGGGGCGGCAGCCAGATCGGCTCCATCTGAAGGCCTTGATCTGGCGTGATGTTGAGCGAACCACGTGTGGACATGGTGATCGAGGCGTTGTCGACCTCGACCGAACCACCGGGCACGATTTCAGTGCCATTGACGGCAACGATCCGCGCGCCTTCATCCCGACCGATCAGGTCGTTGCGGTCCAGCCGCGCCAGTTCCGACCGATAAGCCACGATGGTCAGGCTGTCGTTGACGGCAAACCCATCACCTGGCTCAACCTCGGGCGCATCAACATCTTCGCCTTGTTGATGCACAACGATGGTAACAGTCGCGTCGTCGCGCTGCCCATCTTCGGTTTCAACGGTGTATTCGAAGGTGCTGCTGCCCAAGAACGGTCCCGGCATATGCAGGAAGGAGGGAAGCAAAACCGACCCGGTGAAGGTGCCCCAGAGCAAGAACAGCGTCAGGATCGAAATTACCGAGGCGCGCCGATCCGATGTCACGGCGCTTTCATCGCCGAAAGTCACCGTTTTGAGCGAGGTAAACCCGGTGCGAGAGATGCCGCCCGCCAATGCGCGAACGATCAGGAACGCGACGGCGAAGATACCGACATAAATAATCAGAGGTATCATTGTGTCGCCTCCGTCCGGCCCATGATTTCTTCTTCCATATCCCAGATCATACCCAGGATTTCCTCGCGGGTGGTGCCGAAGTCAGGATGTTTCTTGATCTCCCGCAGGTCGGCCCCCACGCCAAGATCGGCGAATGGCAACTGGTATTCCTTGTGGATACGTCCCGGGCGCGGCGCCATCACGATCAGACGCTCGCCCAAAAGCAGCGCTTCTTCGACCGAGTGGGTGATCAGGATGATGGTTTTGCCCGTTTCTTTCCAAAGCTTCAGAACCAAGCTTTGCATCTTTTCGCGGGTCAACGCATCGAGCGCGCCCAAAGGCTCATCCATCAGGATCACGTCGGGGTCATTTGCCAGACACCGCGCCAGCGCCACACGCTGCTGCATGCCCCCCGAAAGCTCGTAGATTGCCTTCTGCATAAAGTCTTGAAGGCCCACGACTTCCAGCAGGTGATCGACGTGCTCGCCGTATTCCTTTTCACGGACGCCTTTCATGCGCGGGCCGAAGCTGACGTTCTCGCGTACGCTCATCCATTCGAAAAGCGCGCCCTTTTGGAACACCATGCCGCGTTCAGCATCCGGTCCGTGCACCTCATGGCCGTTCATTTCGATCACGCCTTCGGTGGGCGCAAGGAAACCGGCAATGATGTTAAGCAATGTGGTCTTGCCGCAGCCTGAAGGGCCAAGCACACTGATGATTTCGCCCTGTTTGATGTCGAGCGACACATTCTTTAGCGCCTGAACGAACTCTCCATTTGGGAGACTGAAGCGCATAGAGATGTCTTGAATTGCCAGACCGGTCATGGACGGCACCTCCTCATGGTTGGAGGATTGGGAGGATGCAAAAAGGGGCCCGAAATTTTCGGGCCCCTGGCTGCTCTGCTTAGTTGCCTGTGACTGCTGCCAGCGGCTCAGGATTGACCGCATCTTCGTAGCTGCTGAGCGCACTGCCGATGGAGCCCGCTTCAACGAAGACGTTCGCCACGCCCAGCATGAACTCAGACATGCCGCCACCCATCCAGGTGTCGCCCAGAACGGTTTCAGCGCTCGGGAAGCCCATGGTCGAGATCGCACCGCGTGCGGTTTCCAGATCCATACCTGATGCATCAGCGACAACGGCCAGCATTTCGTCGCCACCTTCACCCGAGTTCCAGCGATCATTTGCAGCCTGAGCCACGCCCAAGAAGGCTTCCACAAGATCCGGGTTTTCCGCCACGAACGAGGCTGGGGCCGAAATCACATCAAAAACCAGGATGCCCAGTTCTTCTTTTTCTGCGCCGGTCAGCAATACGTTGCCATATTCCAGCATCCGGCCCAGGCCGCCGCCATATCCACAGGCGAAGTCAACCGCGCCTTGCGACAAGGCTGCTGCACCTTCTGGTGGGGCCATATCCACGACTTCCAAGCCAGCCAGGTCGATGCCGAAGTGATCCATCTGGCGCAAGAAGCCGTAATGGGCCGCGGTGCCAAGCGGAACGGCAACGCGACGCCCGTTCAACTCAGCCGCGTTTTCAGCGTCAATCTCAAGATCGCTGCGAACCACGCAGTTATCGTTGTCGGAATAGGTCACCGCGACGTCGAGAACCTGAAGGTCTTGCCCGGCCGAGGTTGCAACCACGAAGGGCGGCAGGCCTTGGCTGACGGCGATTTGCACGTCGCCCGATGCCATCGCGGCCGACATCGCGGTACCGGTTTCAAAGCTGACCCAGTTGGTGGTCACGCCCATCGCCTCGTCGAACTCGCCGTTCACCCATGGCTCAAGAAGGGGCAGGGGCCATTCCAAGAAGTACGCGATGGTGATTTCGTCTAGATGCCCGTCTGCATGTGCGACCGGCGCCGACAACGCTGTCGCACCCAGTAGTAGTGCAGCAATCTGCTTTTTCATGTTCAACTCCCGTTGTGTTGGGTTTTTGGCAATCGACGCCGCCATTTCCCGTGTCGGTTTTCATAAGTTCAAAGGTTGTAGCAGCGGTATAGCTACTATTTTGCGATATTATAGTTCCGCAAAATGAGACTACCGCCGATTGGATATGCGTCAAGCCCCTTTATCCGAGATTGGTGGGCAGCCCTGTTTTGGCCTTGTGGGCCGTTCGCCAAAGGCGAAATTTTGGGCGCTATATAAAGCGCGGAAACCGGGCCGCTGCCGCCGAGCGATGGGCCCTTTGGGCGATGCAACCGCGCCGCGTTCGTGCTTTGCCTCGCGCACAAAGCATTGGCCCAGAGGGGGGGGAACGGGCGCGCCAAATGCGCCAATCTTTTGTGAAAGCGGGCGCCCGCGACCGCGGGTCTGAAAATCGTGCTTTTCGTCTCAGCCGCGCTTCAAAGCCGGAAACGAGGGCACAAATATAGCGGTCTTCCACCGTCCTGCATGGAAGAAAGGGTGTTTTTCTAGACCTCGCCCGACTCAAAATACGCGCCGCCGTGCAGGTCTTCTTTCACCGCTTCCATCGACACATGTGTCGAACTGGCGGCCACATGGGGCAGTTGCGAAATGACCTCGCCCAAGATGCGACGGTAGTCCGCAATGTCACCGGTGCGCACCTTCAGAAGATAGTCGAACGCGCCCGCGATCATGTGGCAGGTTTCGATCTCGGGCACTTGGCGAACGGCCTCATTAAACGCCCGCAGCGCGGCTTCGCGCGTGTCCGACAACCGAACCTCGACAAAGGCGACATGGGCGCGGCCCATCTTCACCGGGTCAACGATGGCGCGAAACCCTCGGATCGTGCCATCTTCGATCAAGCGTTTGAGCCGGACCTGGCACGGGGTTTTCGACAAGCCGACGCGCGTGGCCAGTTCGGTGACGGGCAGCCGCCCGTCCTTGGACAGCACTTCGATAATACGCAGGTCAAACGCGTCAATTGGCATGGCGTACTCCTCGATTGCTATCATCTTGCCCAAAATCTTGCCAATAATTAGGCTGATCAATCTGTCAAACATCCATAGTCAGCCAAACGGCCTATCGGCAACGTGATATTTAGGGGCATGCCTGAAAAAACGGAGTGCATGATGCCCGCCCTTGATGCCCTGCGATCCAAAATCTGCGATGACTATCTGGCCAAAGACGCCGAGATATTGGCGGCCCTGGCGCAGGCGACGCCCATCGCCGATCCGATCCGAAAGGCCGCCTGCGCCCGCGCGACCGGGATGGTGCGCGATATTCGGGCGCAAGATCGCGGCGGGCTGATGGAGGTGTTCTTGGCCGAATATGGCCTTTCCACCGCTGAGGGCCTGGCCCTGATGCGATTGGCCGAGGCGCTTTTGCGCGTGCCAGATGCGGAAACCGTTGATGCTTTGATTGAAGACAAGATTGTGCCCGCCGAATGGGGCACCCATCGCGGGCGGTCGAAGTCGGGGCTGGTCAATGCCTCGACCCTGGCCTTGATGCTGACGGGTCGGGTGTTGTCCGAGGAAGATGGGGCAGGGATCGCACCTGTGATCAAGGGCGCGATCAAACGGTTGGGCGAGCCGGTGATCCGCACCGCCGTGCGGCGCGCGATGCGCGAGATGGGCAATCAATTTGTTCTCGGCGAAACCATTGAAGCCGCCGTCGCCCGCGGCGGTGACGGGCGCGCGAAAGGCTATACCTATTCCTACGATATGCTGGGTGAGGCCGCGATGACAGATGCCGAGGCGCAGGCTTACGACCAAGCCTATGCCGGGGCGATCCGCCATTTGGGTCAGGTCGCTCAAGGCCGCGATATCCGCAACCGTCCAGGGATTTCCATCAAGCTTTCGGCCCTGCACCCCCGCTATGAGCTTCCCCAAAAGGACCGGGTGATGGCCGAGCTGGTGCCAACGGTTCTTAGGCTTGCGCAAATGGCCAAATCGGCGGGCATGGGGTTCAACATCGATGCGGAGGAGGCGGACCGGTTGGATTTGTCCCTTGATGTGATCGAGGCGGTGCTCTCTGACCCCGCACTAAAGGGGTGGGATGGCTTTGGCGTGGTGGTGCAGGCCTATGGGAAACGGGCCGGTCCGGTTCTGGATTGGCTCTATGCGCTGGCGGAGCGGTTGGATCGGCGCATCATGGTGCGGTTGGTCAAAGGCGCTTATTGGGATGCCGAAATCAAGCGCGCCCAGGTTGAGGGGCTTTCGGGCTTCCCGGTCTTCACCACCAAAGCGGCCACCGATGTCTCGTACCTGCATTGCGCCGCGCGGCTTTTGCAGATGACCGACCGGATTTACCCACAATTTGCCACCCACAACGCCCATACCGTTGCGGCCATCTTGGAAATGGCCGACGACCCGGACCAGTTCGAGTTTCAGCGTCTGCATGGCATGGGGGCCGCGCTTTACGATCAGGTTCTGGCGCAAACCGGCGCGCGCTGCCGCATCTATGCCCCGGTTGGTGCGCATCGGGATTTGCTGGCCTATTTGGTGCGGCGATTGCTGGAAAACGGCGCCAACTCGTCCTTTGTCCATCAGATCATGGATGAGGCGGTGCCGCCGGAGGTTGTGGCCGCCGATCCTTTTGTCGATCCTGACCTTGGCGTGGAAAACCCGATCGTCGCGTCGCCCAGTGGGTTGTTTGCGCCTGAGCGGGCGAATTCGGTTGGCATCGACCTGCACGACCCGGCGGCGCTGGAGCAATTGGTTGCAGCGCGTTCGGAGTTTGCTGAAACCACCTGGCAGGCAGGGCCGATTTTGGCAGTGCCTGGCACTGCGGGGCCGGAGCGTCGTGTCCTGAACCCAGTCGATGCAGACGACCGGGTGGGCAAGGTGCAAGATACAAGTGCCGAGCAGACCGCCCAAGCCTTGGACGCCGCGCAGCCTTGGGCGGCTACGCCGCTGGAGCGCGCCCAAATCCTCTCCCGCGCGGCCGATCTTTATGAGGCGCATGCACCAGAGTTCTTCGCGCTTTTGGCGCGTGAGGCGGGCAAGTGCCTGCCCGATTGTGTGGCCGAATTGCGGGAAGCGGTTGATTTCCTCCGCTACTACGCTGCGCGCGGGAGCGAGGTGACGGGGCCGCCTTTGGGCCGCGTCACCTGCATCAGCCCCTGGAATTTCCCGCTGGCGATTTTCACGGGCCAGATCGCGGCGGCCTTGGCGGCGGGCAATGCAGTTCTGGCAAAACCGGCGGAGGCGACGGCGCTGATCGCTGGTCGCGCGGTGGCCTTGATGCATGACGCCGGTGTGCCGCGCGGGGCACTGCAACTATTGCCAGGCGACGGCGCGGTGGTCGGTGCGCAACTGACCGCCGACCCGCGCGTGGATGGGGTAGTTTTCACCGGCTCAACAACGACCGCCCAGGCCATTCATCGGGCCATGGCAGAAAACCTTGCGCCCTCAGCGCCGTTGATCGCTGAAACCGGCGGCTTGAATGCCATGATCGTCGATTCCACGGCCCTGCCGGAACAGGCGGTGCGCGATATCGTGACCTCGGCCTTTCAATCCGCCGGGCAGCGCTGCTCGGCCTTGCGTTGCCTTTATGTGCAAGAGGATATCGCCGATCGTGTTTTGAGCCTGCTTTACGGCGCAATGGATCGGTTGCGATTGGGCGATCCCTGGAAGATGGAAACCGATGTCGGGCCTGTGATCGACGCAAAAGCCGCCGGTGATATCCAAACCTATATCGATCAGGCCAGGGCGCAGGGCCGGGTTTTGAAAGCCTTACCGCAGGGGCCGGGGCATTCGGTTCCCCCAACGGTGATTGAGGTTTCCGGTATCGCGGATTTGAGCCATGAGGTTTTTGGCCCTGTTCTGCATGTCGCCCGCTTTGCCGCGCGCGATTTGGATCGGATCGTCGATGACGTCAACGCAAGGGGGTATGGGCTGACCTTTGGGCTGCATACCCGCATTGACGAGCGCATTGGCGATGTGGCCGGGCAGATCGCGGCGGGCAATCTTTACGTGAACCGCAACCAGATCGGCGCAATTGTGGGCTCGCAGCCCTTTGGCGGGCAGGGCTTGTCGGGCACGGGTCCGAAAGCGGGTGGGCCAGATTATGTGGCGCGGTTTACGCAGGTTGCGCAGGGCAGTGCCCAGGGTAACGAAACGGGCCTAAGGGCTGATCCCAAAGCGGTGCAGGCGCGGTTGGATGCGGCCCCGAAAGGGTCTGGTGCTGCGTTGATGCAGCAGGATTTGCCCGGACCGACGGGGGAGTTGAACCGCTTGACCCAACACGGGCGCGGGCCGGTTTTGTGCCTGGGGCCGGGCCTTGAGGCGGCTTTCGCCCAAGCCGAGCAAGCGCAAGAGCTTGGCTGCCCGGCGGTGATCGTGGCCCCCGGTTGCCAAGCCTCCGAAGGCGTATCGGGGCGATTGGCGCCGTCCGACTTGACCGATCTGTCCGGCTTCGCGGCGGTCGCGTTTTGGGGGGCGGCGGCAGATGCCCGCGCCTATCGTATCGCCTTGGCGGCGCGCCCGGGGGCGATCCTGCCCTTGATCACCGAGGCCAAGATGTCCCCGCGTCTGATCCTTGAACGGCATCTTTGCGTTGACACAACCGCCGCCGGCGGCAACGCTGCCCTCTTGGCTTCGGTCGCCTAACCCGGCGTTGCCCCCAGGGGCGGACAAGCTATGCTCAAGGTCCAGAGTATTGCCGCGACTGCGCCCGCCGTTCGCGCCGAAGAAGGATCGCCACCATGTCCCAAGACCCTTGCATCATCTGCGTGGCCATCACTGGATCGGTGGCCCGCCAGGAGGATAACCCGGCGGTTCCGATCACGGTTTCCGAACAGATCGAAAGCACCCACGCCGCGTTTGAAGCGGGGGCCAGCATCGCCCATTGCCACGTGCGGATGGAGGATCAAACCCCAACCTCTGACCCTGACCGGTTCGCCAAGCTGATGGAGGGGATTGCGGGGCACTGCCCGGGTATGGTGATCCAATTGTCAACCGGTGGTCGCTCGGGTGCGGGAGCGGAACGCGGTGGAATGCTGTCACTGGCGCCTGATATGGCGTCTCTTACCGTGGGGTCGAACAACTTTCCCACGCGGGTCTATGAAAATCCGCCCGATCTGGTCGATTGGCTGGCCAGCGAAATGCAGCGGTATGACGTGAAGCCCGAGATCGAAGCCTTCGATCTGAGCCATATTTTCCAAGCGGTGAAGATGGCGGGGGATGGGCGCCTAACCGGGCCGCTTTATGTGCAGTTTGTGATGGGGGTGAAAAACGCGATGCCAGCCGATCGCCCCTCCTTCGACTTTTTTGTCGAAACACTGAAGCGCCTGGCGCCGGATGCACAATGGTGTGCTGCGGGCGTTGGGCCTGCGCAAATTCAGGTGAATGAATGGTGTATCGCGGCGGGCGGGCATTGCCGCACGGGGTTGGAGGATAACATCCGACTTGACCGCAACACCTTGGCCCCGTCGAACGCAGCGCTTGTGGAACGCACGGTCGCGCTTTGCGCGCAATATGACCGCCCCGTTGCCACCCCGGCCCAAGCGCGTGAGATCCTTGGATTGCGGCCCGCTGCCTGATGGCGAAAACGCGAAGGGCCACCCAAAGGTGGCCCATCCGAACTCCAGCAGTTGGAGTGATTGGAGCGGGTGATGAGATTCGAACTCACGACCCTTACCTTGGCAAGGTAATGCTCTACCCCTGAGCTACACCCGCTCTGTGCCGACGGTGTTTAGTCTCAGCCATTGGGGGCCGCAAGGGGAAAATTGCGTCTTTTCTGGATTTCGCGCGCGCGGATAAATGGGGCGTTAGCGCGCTTCGACCGACACATTGTCGAGCGCGTAAGATTCGTCCCAAACCGATTGGTTTGCGCCCGAATGCACGCCCAAGGTTACATCGCCGCCCGGATCATCGACGGTGATGGTCACGGTGGTCACTGATTCCGTCCATCCGCTATTAGTATTGCCGCCCAGTTCCTGCCGACGCGCGCCCTCCTCCAGTGCCACGCTGACGCCCGGTGCGCCTTGATCGGCGAAAGAGATCGAGCCGAAATTACCCGTGGCGATGCTCACCGGGGTGCCGTTGATCGAGATCGTGGCGGCTTCGCTGTCCAAACTGTCCATGCCGATCAGATCAAAGCTCAACACCGCCTGCGACGCGCCGGCGGGCACCTCAAGATTTAGCTGCGCCAGCTGATTGGCGGCGATTTGGTAAACCTCGCCCAGCTCACCACCGACATCGGTGGCAACCCCGCCGATCCAGCCATCCGCTTGGCCGCCCGAAAAATCGAAAGAGGCCAAAACACCGGGCTCAAACCCAGGGAAAGCATCTGCGATCTCGGTTTGCCGCAGGCTGGCATCAACATCCCCGGACAGGTTTTCGATCCCGCCTGACACCACGCCCATTGTGGCCAGACCCAAGCCAACCGTGGCACCGGTCAGCACG
Source organism: Paracoccaceae bacterium (assembly GCA_965229695.1). Taxonomy (GTDB): domain Bacteria; phylum Pseudomonadota; class Alphaproteobacteria; order Rhodobacterales; family Rhodobacteraceae; genus JANSYL01. Next base: position 522,126 of record OZ245921.1, on the reverse strand, counting down.
ACCCAATCCACGGTCACCGCGCCGGTTTCGGAGAATATGAAATCGCTCAGCCGCATGGGGATATTCCAAGCCGTTCTTAGAGGCGTCTGCGCATATCCGGCGGATTTGTCGAAAATGCGCCAAGATCATGCCAGAGTTGTGGGTAGGGGGGAGGCAAGCCTCATTCGGTCTCGAAGGTAAAATTGTCGATGCCGATGCTTTCGTCGCGGATGGGTTGGTCGGCATTCAACCCGATCCCGATGCGAATTTCCTCATCAGGGTCATCGACCGTGATTTCGACGGTGTTAATGCCATCGTACCAGCCTTGCATATTTGCCGCCGGGCCGCCGATGTTTTCGCCGCTGCGCTGTTCGGTGCTTTCGATGGTCACATCCTCGACCTCTTGCATGGTCCAGTGCAACTCACCGCCCGTAGATCGGGCGCGCGCCACTTCAACGCCGTCGATATAAAGAACGGGCCCTTCCCCGGCACCCCAGCCACGGTCGACCAGGCCGCCATCCAAACTGTCCATCGAGAGCAGATCAAAGGTGAATGTGGCCCGGCGCGAGCCCTCGGGGATGGCAAAGGTTTGCATCACCGATTCCATGCCGCCGCGCACACCCTGAATTGGGCCCAGAATATTGCCAAAGCCGGTGACCGAATTGGCGGTCGTGCCGGTCCATCCGGCGGTGCCGTTATCGAAACTTTGCGTGACGACGGGCGCAACGAACCTTTGCCCCACTGTCTGGCTGGTCAACGCCAAGCTTGTATCAACCGCAAGATCTTCGACGCCGGTCGATACCATCGACATCACCGCCAAGCCGCCCCCGACGACCGATGCGGACAGAACAATCCAATCGGTAGTGACAGCGCCGTCTTCCCCCACCCAGTACTTCTCGAGAAGCCTGGGCATCTTGAGTCTCCCTAATTTGAGACGAAGTGTAGACACATTATGCGCAACACTTTGGCGAAAACTGTACCGGATTGGGGCCAGCCTGGGGCAGGGCGGTCGCGCGGGGCCCGTTAGCCCGACTGAATATCCACGTCATCAATGGCGTAGAACTCATCGGCGATGCCGTCATCGGTGCCCGAATGCACGCCGAAGGTCAGGGTGGGCCCCGGATCGTCCACCGTGATGGTATAGGTCACGCGGCTGTCATGGCCCTGATCGCCGGCACCGACAGGGTTATTGGTGTAATGCTGCTCGGCCGCGACCGAGATACCGGCCACGCCATTGTCGCTTAGGCTGACGCGGCCATGGTTGTCGCGATAAACCGCGACCGCTTGGCCATTGATAAAGATGGTGGCCGGATCGTTGTTCAAATCGTCTGCGGCGATCAGATCAAAGCTGACCGTGGCCTGTTCGGTGCCATCTGGTAGTTCAAGCTGCATTTCCGCGCGACTGCCCTCGCCGATTTGCAAAACCTCGCCAAAGCCTGCCAGGGTGATCGGCGTGCCCCCAAACCAGCCCGACGCGCCCGAGGAGAAATCGGTCGAAAAGAGGCCCGTAATGTTGGAGAAACTCACACCAATGGGGGTGCCGCGTAGGGCGCTGTCGGTATCGTTTGCCAGGTCTTCGACCCCGCCTGAAACCACAGCCATCCCCGCCAGGCCCAAGCCAACGGTTGCCCCGGTCAGCACAACCCAATCAACGGTGATTGCGCCGGATTCATTTTGTAGAAACCGGCGCAGAAGGGTCACTGAGCTTCGACTTCCACATTGTCGATGCCGAAGAATTCGTCGCCAATATGCTGGTTCGCGCCCGAGGTCATGCCAAGCTCCAAATCAGTGCCGGGATCATCGACCGTCACAGACACGCGGGTCACGGAATCGCGCCAGCTTGAGGGGCCATTGCCACCGATATTGGTGCCGGATTGGATCACCTCGGTATTGACGGTCACGCCTTCCACATCGGGTGTGGTGAAGGTCATGGTGCCATTATGCAGTCCGCGCGCCAGGGTCACGGTGGTGCCATTGGTGGTAATGGTCGCCACCTCGTTATCCAGGCTGTCGCCGCCGATCAGATCGAAGCTGAGCGTAGCCGTTTCAGCGCCTTCTGGCACCTCTAGGCTAAGCGAGGTCGACTGCCCCGGCCCCAGAACCAGCATTTCGCCCAAAGCCTCGATAGGGGCCATCACCTGGCCGCCGACCCAGCCGCCCATATCGCCATTTGTAAAATCTGCGCTGGCCAGGATCGAGGCCGCGCCCCAATTGCTGAATAGCCCGCCAACCTCTTGATTTCTCATCTGATTAGAAACGTCGGTACTCAGGTTCTCAATCCCGCCCGAGACAACCCCCATGGTTGCCAGGCCCAAGCCGACGGTGGCACCGGTGAGGACGACCCAATCAACGGTCACGGCACCGGAATCATCCTTAATGAACGTGCGAATATCCATTGGAACATCCTAAAAGTTGTAAAAATGCCCTTTTAGGATGTCCAAGAAGTAAGTCTGATTTAAGGCAAGACTAAGCCGGATTTAAGTTAAGCCTCGTACTCAATTAATAGGTCTTTTGCATCAATTTGACCGCCCGGCGTAATATGGACAGCCTTAATCACCGCATCGCGTTCGGCGTGAATTCCGGTTTCCATTTTCATCGCCTCAATGGTCAGCAGCAGGTCACCCTGCGCCACCTTCTGACCGGCGCTGACCCCGACCGAGGCCACCACGCCCGGCATGGGTGCACCCAGGTGGTTGGGGTTGCCCGGATCAGCTTTGGCCCGTTTCGCTTGGGCCCCGGCGATTTTCCGGTTCGGCACGCGGATGGTGCGCGGCTGGCCGTTCAACTCGAAAAAGACGCGCACTTCGCCTTCTTCATTTGTTTCACCAACGGCTTGCAATTGAATGACCAGCGACACGCCCGGATCGATCTCGGCCTCAATCTCTTCACCGGGTTCCATTCCATAAAAGAATGTTCGCGTCGGCAGGGTCCGAACCGGGCCATAATCTTTGTGGCGCGTGGCGTAATCTGTGAAGACTTTCGGATACATAAGGTATCCCATTAGGTCTTCGTCATCGACCTCCAGCTCCAGTTCGGCGGCGACAGCGTCGCGTGCCTTTTCCAGATCGACGGCGGGCACGTTTTTGCCTGGGCGCTCCAGCACTGGCTGTTCATCTTTCAGCACCTTCTTCAGGATGCCTGGCGGGAAGCCACCCGGGGGCTGGCCCAGATTGCCGCGCATCATGTCGATCACGCTATCGGGGAAGGCCACGTCTTTCTTGGGGTTTTCCACGTCTTCACGGCTGAGGCCTTGGCTGACCATCATCAGCGCCATGTCACCCACAACCTTGGACGAGGGCGTCACCTTCACGATGTCACCGAACATCTGGTTCACATCGGCATACATCTGCGCCACTTCGTGCCAGCGATCCTCCAAGCCCATCGACCGCGCCTGCGCCTTGAGGTTGGTGAACTGCCCACCGGGCATTTCATGCAGATACACTTCCGAGGCTGGGGCCTGCATACCGCTTTCAAAGGCGGCATAATGGGCGCGCACGGTTTCCCAGTAATCGCTGATCTCGCGGATCGCGCCGATATCAAGGCCGGTGTCGCGCTCGGTGAAGCGCAAGGATTCGACCACCGTTCCCAGTGTCGCCTGGCTGGTGTTGCCTGATAGCGCATCCATCGCACAATCGACCGCATCCACGCCCGCAGCCGAGGCCGCCAGGATCGTGCCCGACGCCACACCGGCCGTATCATGGGTGTGGAAATGGATCGGAAGATCGACCGCATCTTTCAGCGCCGGGATCAGCACCTCGCCCGCCGCGGGCTTCAACAGGCCTGCCATATCTTTCAGACCCAGGATATGCGCGCCCGCTGCCTCAAGCTCTTTGGCCATGGCGACATAGTATTTCACGTCATATTTGGCGCGGTCGGGGTCCAGGATATTGCCGGTGTAGCAGATCGTGCCTTCGCAGATTTTGCCGGTTTCCTGCACCGCGTCCATGGCGACGCGCATGTTTTCGACCCAGTTCAAACTGTCGAACACGCGGAAGACATCCACGCCCGAGCCCGCCGCCCGCGCGACAAAGGCCTGCACCACATTATCGGGGTAATTGGTGTAGCCGACGCCATTGGCCCCGCGCAGCAGCATCTGCGTCATGATATTGGGCATCGCCGCGCGAATGTCGCGCAGGCGTTGCCAGGGGCATTCCTGCAAGAAGCGATAGGCCACATCAAAGGTGGCGCCGCCCCAGCATTCCACACTGAAAAGCTGCGGCAGGTTCGCGGCATAAGCGGGTGCCGCCTTGATCATATCGATCGAGCGCATGCGTGTCGCCAAAAGCGATTGGTGCCCATCGCGCATGGTGGTGTCGGTGATCAAAAGCTGCTTTTGCGCTTTCATCCATTTTGCGACGGCTTCGGGGCCCTTTTTGTCCAGAAGCTGCCTGGTGCCATCGGGCGCTGTGCCGCGCAGGGCGGGTGGCTTGGGGGTTTTCACGTCGCTGGCCAGGGCCGGGCGGCCCTCGGTCTCGGGATGACCGTTCACGGTGATATCGGCGACATAGGTCAGGATGCGCGTCGCACGATCCCGGCGCGGTTTGAAATCGAACAGTTCATCGGTCTCATCGATGAACTTGGTTGTGTATTGGTTCGACAAAAAGGTCGGGTGCTTCAGCAGGTTTTCGACAAAGGCGATATTGGTGCTGACGCCGCGAATGCGGAATTCGCGCAGGGCGCGGTCCATCCGGGCAATCGCTGCCTCGGGTGTTGGGGCCCAGGCCGTGACTTTTTCGAGCAGGCTATCGTAGTAGCGCGTGATGACCGCGCCGGAATAGGCCGTGCCGCCATCCAGGCGGATGCCCATGCCAGTGGCCCCGCGATAGGCGGTGATGCGGCCATAATCGGGGATGAAGTTGTTGGTGGGGTCTTCGGTCGTGACCCGGCACTGGATCGCATGGCCATCCAGCTTCACGTCATACTGGCTGGCCACACCGGTTGCCGCGGCCAGCAGCTTGCCTTCGGAGATCAGGATTTGGGCGCGCACAATGTCGATGCCCGTGACCTCTTCGGTGACAGTATGTTCCACCTGCACGCGCGGGTTCACCTCGATGAAGTAGAACTTGCCGCTTTCCATATCCATCAGGAACTCGACCGTGCCCGCGCATTGGTAATTCACATGCTCGCAAATCTTCTTACCCAGCAGGCAGATCTCTTCGCGTTGGGTGGCGCTGAGGTAGGGGGCAGGGGCGCGTTCCACCACCTTTTGGTTCCGGCGCTGGACCGAGCAGTCACGCTCATAAAGGTGGTAAATATTACCATGGTGATCACCTAGGATCTGCACCTCAACATGACGTGCGCGGGTGATCATCTTTTCTAGATAGCCCTCGCCATTGCCAAAGGCGGCTTCGGCCTCACGCCGACCTTCACGGACTTTTTCTTCCAACTCATCGGGGCCAAAGATCGGGCGCATCCCGCGCCCGCCACCACCCCAAGAGGCTTTGAGCATCAGCGGATAGCCAATCTCATCCGCCTGCTTGCGGATGACATCCATATCATCCCCCAAAACCTCGGTCGCGGGGATGACGGGTACATCGGCCTCAATCGCCACACGCCGTGCGCTGGCTTTGTCACCCAGGGCGCGCATGGTTTCGGCCTGGGGCCCGATGAAGGTGATACCGTTAGCAGCACAGGCATCCACCAGATCGGGGTTCTCGCTCAGCAAGCCATAGCCCGGATGGATCGCATCCGCCCCGCTGGCTTTGGCGACGCGAATGATCTCGTCAATCGACAGATAGGCCGCGACCGGGCCCAAGCCCTCGCCGATCTTATAGGCTTCATCCGCCTTGAACCGGTGCAAGCTCAGCTTGTCTTCCTCGGCATAGACCGCGACGGTGCGCTTGCCCAATTCATTGGCAGCGCGCATCACGCGGATGGCAATTTCACCGCGGTTGGCAATCAGGATTTTCTGGAAATCGGGCATGGTCAGGTGGCCTCCGTTCGCGCTTGCGGCATCTGATAGGATGCTCCCGTCATACCTGCAACCGGATGCTGTGCCGCAGCGTCAGCGAAGTGACAGGTGATGGTCCCACTCGCCCAAGATTGGGTGGTAGATATACCAGTCCGGCCGCGTCTGTCGGATCCGCGCTAGGCGCTCGTCCATGTCATAAAAGCCTCCGCGCCAGGACAGGCTGACCCAAAAACAGGGGTTGTTATGATCCAGGTTCACCAGCAGGCTTTCGCCCTCGGGGTCTATGCCGCCGATCCCGCCCGTGTTGTTCGAGCCGAAATCGAGCGGGCCAAACTCGGCCTCCAGCACGGCGGCCACCTCCGCCCGGCTGCCCATTGCACAGCCTTTGGGTTCGGGCACGCCGCTACGGATGGACGGGGGCGCGACGTCAAATGCGATCAGGACGGCTTCAAGGCTCATGGTGTGATCACCCGGTCTTCCAGGTCGTGAAAACGGGCGGCCCCGATTTGGGCCATATTGCTTTCCATATCTTTGACCAGAATGTCATGCCAATGGGCCGGGCCATCCGGGCCCAAGGCCCCCAAGGCATAATGCCAGGGTCGGCCCATCATCACAAAATCCGCGCCAAGCGCCAAGGCGCGCAAAATATCCAGCCCGCCCTCTAACCCGCTATCCATAATCACCGGCAGGGAGGTCGCCGCGCGCACCTCCGGCAGCACATCAAGGCTGGCCGGGGCACCATCGAACTGACGCCCGGCATGGTTTGATACCCAAACCGCGTCGACCCCTTCGGCCTCGGCTTGGGCCGCAATCTCGGGCTCCATCACACCTTTGAGCACAAACGCGCCGTCCCAGGCCGCGCGCAAGGCCCGCACATACGCCCAATCGGGCGCGGCCCGCAGCAAGTACCCGACATGGGCGGTGGAGGGCAGGGGGCCGGACGCTGCTTGATCCGCGTAGGAATCCATCAACCGCATTCGCGGCATGCCCATAGCCTGGATGCCCAAAGCCCAGACCGGGCAACGCGCTACCTGCAACGCCAGGCGAGGGGTGAGGCGCGGCGGCTGCACCAAGCCCCCGCGCGTCTGCCGCTCCCGGCGCGAGGCGGCGGGTACATCCACGGTCAGAACCAGGGTGTGAAACCCAGCCGCCTTGGCCTGGTTTAACATGTCATCGCGCATCGCCGGGTCGCGTGGCGGATACATTTGAAACCACCCTTGTTCACCCTGCGCACCGCGCAAATCTTCGGGCGTGCGGGTCGCAACGGTCGACAAACCATAGGGGATGCCCGCCCGCGCCGCGTGACTGGCCAATAGCCGCTCCGCATTGGGCCAGATCAGCCCCGACATGCCCAAAGGTGCGATACCAAAGGGCACCGGGTAATCCCGGCCCAAAAACCGCACCGATAAATCCGGCGTGACCTCTCCACGCAAGGCCGCAGGCCGAAACAGCACCGCATCCAGCGCCGCCCGATTGCGCCTGGTCACATGCTCTTGTCCCGTTGCGCTGTCCAAATACTCCCACACAAAATGCGGGATGCGCCGCCGCGCGCGCGCTTTCAAATCCGAGAGCGCCGGGTATCGAGCATGATAATCCATGCCCCATCTGCCCCAATCCCCAGGGCTTGGTCCAGCCTCCCCCTCTTTATCCCAAAAATATGGCGGGGTCCGGGGCGGCGCCCCGGTCCGGCAGCGGCCTTTGGCGCAGGCTGGAACATTTTGCGAACAAACCTTTAACAAAGCGTCAATCCAGCTATACTGCGCCGCATGAGCAGTTTTGACGATTCAGACGCGTTCGAGGCCGCCTCGCTCGGCCTTGCCGCCCGCGCCATGGCCGAGCGTCCAACGCCCTATCTTGACGGGTTGAACCCCGCCCAGCGCGAAGCGGTGGAGGCGTTGGAAGGCCCGGTTTTGATGCTGGCCGGGGCCGGTACCGGCAAAACAAAAGCGCTGACCGCCCGGATCGCGCATCTTCTGTCGACCCAAACCGCGCGGCCCAATGAGATCCTGGCCGTGACCTTCACAAACAAAGCCGCGCGCGAGATGAAAAACCGCGTTGGGAATTTGATGGGCGGGGCGGTCGAAGGCATGCCCTGGCTCGGCACCTTCCACGCCATCTGCGTGAAGCTTTTGCGCCGTCATGCCGAATTGGCTGGGCTGAAATCGAATTTCACCATCCTGGATACCGACGATCAAATCCGCCTGCTGAAGCAACTGATTATCGCGGCGGAAATTGACGAAAAACGCTGGCCCGCGCGGATGTTGGCCGGGATCATCGACAACTGGAAAAACCGTGCCGTCACCCCCGACACGGTGCCCACCGCTGATGCTGCGACCTATAACCGGCGCGGGGTTGAGATTTACGCCCAATATCAAGAACGCCTGAAAACCCTGAACGCGGTGGATTTCGGAGACCTGCTTTTACACGTCATCCGGATTTTCCAAGAAAACGCCGATGTTCTGACCCAATATCAGCGCTGGTTCCGCTATATCCTGGTGGACGAGTACCAAGATACCAACGTCGCCCAATATATGTGGTTGCGGCTCTTGGCGCAGACCCATTCCAATATTTGCGTCGTCGGCGATGATGATCAGTCGATCTATGGCTGGCGCGGGGCCGAGGTGGGCAATATCCTACGGTTTGAAAAGGATTTTCCGGGCGCCAAGGTGATCCGACTAGAGCAGAATTATCGCTCCACTGGGCATATCCTAGCCGCTGCTTCCGCCGTGATCGCGGGCAATAAGGGGCGCTTGGGCAAAACCCTTTGGACCGATGGCGAAGATGGGAAGAAGGTGCATCTGATCGGCCATTGGGATGGCGAAGAGGAGGCCCGCTGGATTGGCGAAGAGATCGAGGCGATGGGCCAGGGCACACGTGGCATGGACCCGATCAGTCCCGATAAAATCGCCATTCTCGTCCGTGCCTCGCACCAAATGCGTGCCTTTGAGGATCGGTTTCTGACCATCGGCCTGCCCTATCGCGTCATTGGCGGCCCGCGCTTTTACGAGCGGATGGAGATCCGCGATGCGATGGCCTATTTCCGCGTTGTGGTCAGCCCCGATGACGACCTGGCCTTTGAGCGCATCGTGAACACCCCCAAACGGGGCCTGGGCGACAAGGCGCAGCAGACGATCCAACGCATGGCGCGCTCAAACGGGGTCAGCCTGGTCGAAGGCGCACGGCTCTGCTGCGAGGCGAAAGCCATTGGCGGCAAAGGTGGGAAAGAATTGCAGGCGCTGCTCGACGGGATCGACCGCTGGCGCATGATGATGTCCGGCGGGTTGCGGCAGGTCGGGCCCAGCGATGATCTGTTGGAGGAGGAGCAGCCAAAGCCTGGGCAGTTGAGCCATATAGAACTGGCCGAGGTAATCCTGGATGAATCCGGCTACACCGCGCATTGGCAAAACGACAAAACGCCTGAAGCGCCGGGACGGCTGGAGAACCTCAAGGAACTGATCAAAGCCTTGGAATCCTTCGAAAACCTGCAAGGGTTTTTGGAACATGTCAGCCTGATCATGGACAATGAACAGGAAGATGGGGAACCCAAGGTCACGCTCATGACGCTGCACGCCGCCAAAGGGCTAGAGTTCCCGGCGATCTTCCTGCCGGGGTGGGAAGATGGGCTCTTCCCAAGCCAGCGCGCGATGGATGAAGAGGGGCTCAAAGGCCTCGAGGAAGAACGCCGTCTGGCCTATGTCGGCATCACGCGGGCCGAAGAGGTGTGCACCGTGTCTTTCGCCGGAAACCGCCGCGTCTATGGCCAGTGGCAAAGCCAGATGCCCTCGCGTTTCATTGATGAATTGCCCGAAGATCATGTTGAGGTTCTGACGCCGCCGGGGCTTTACGGCCATCAGGGCGGCATGTCCGCCAGCGCGTCGCCGGTCAGCGACATGATGCGGGCCAGCGATCTGCAAGACAAAGCGGCGCGGGCGGATGTCTATAACTCACCCGGTTGGAAACGGCTGCAAGCCAACCAGAACCGCCGCCATCTGCACCAACCGTCCGAGGCGAAAACCATCACCATCGATGTCGAGGCTGACAGCGCCTTTTCCATCGGTGACCGCGTGTTTCATCAGAAATTCGGCTATGGGGCCGTAATATCTGTGGAAGGTGACAAACTTGGGGTTGATTTCGACAAGGCCGGAACAAAACATGTGGTTGGACGTTTTCTAGTGGCCGCAGGTGCCGCAGGGGACGTGCCGTTCTAAGCGCCGGGACAGGCGTAAACGAACGGTTAAGATCTGGGACATAAGGGAACACCATCGGCACCGGGCGGGGGACCGCCCAGAGGGAGGATGCACGATGAAGACCTTGATAGTTGAAGCCGACCTGATGCGGGCGCGCAGTTGGACTGCGCTTTACGCGGGCGCAAAGGAAACCGTGCATGTGGCCCGCACCCCGGCCCAAGCGCGGCTGATGCTAATCGGCGGCGTTTATGACCGGCTGTGCCTGCGCATGGGGGCTCAGGGCGGGGCGAGCCATGCATTGCTGGCCGTCGCCCGCGCCACCAACCCCGATTGCGAATTTGTGGATTTGGCCTCAATGCGGGTGCGGGGTGTGTCGGGCCAGGTCTTGGATCACGATATCCCCGACCTCGATACCGCCTCACCACATTAGGCTGTGGTTAGCATCGGGTAGAGCGAGGCGACCAGCAAGAGCGCCATGGTGATGTTGAAGGCCCGCAAGCGCCCCGGCCGATCCAGCCACCGGCGCAATTGCACCCCGCCCCAGGCCCACACCGTGACCGAGGGCAGATTGGTGGTGGCAAAAACCAGCGCAACCGCCACAGCCCCCGCCCAGGCAACGCCGCCAATCCCATCTTCGGGCGCGTAATTGGTCTGGGCATAAATCGCCATATACCAGGCTTTGGGGTTCACCCATTGAAACGCGGCCGCCTGCAAAAACGTGAAGGGCCGTGCATCCGACGGCGCATCGGCCGGCGGTGCGGCATTGGCGATTTTCCAAGCCAGGTAAAGCAGATAAAGCGCGCAGGCCACCATCAGGCTGGTGCGCAGCCAGGGCAGCAGCTCAAAGAGTTGCAGCAATCCCAACCCCACCAGCGTCACCATAATCGCATGCCCGATGGAGATGCCCAGCATATGCGGGATCGTCCGCCGCAGCCCGAAATTCGCGCCCGAGGCCAACAACATGATGTTATTCGGCCCCGGCGTGATGGAGGAGGCGAAAGCAAAGAGGATAAGGGCGGTGATCAACTCGGGTGTCATGCGCACAGATTGGCGTGAAAGACGCGCAATGAAATTGCAAACACGCGCGGTTTGCGCCAATCTGGACAACAAATGACGAAGATTGACGAAAAAGACCGCCAGATATTGCAGGTTCTGTCGTCGGACGGTCGGATCAGCAATCTTGACCTTGCGGATCGCGTCGCGCTCAGCCCCTCGGCTTGCCTCAGACGTGTGCAAGCCCTTGAAGCTGCGGGCATAATCCAGGGCTATCGCGCGGTGTTGGATCCGGCGAAGCTTGGCATTGGGTTCACGGCCTATATCGCCGTGGGGCTATCGGTGCATACCAAAGCCGCGCAGGAGGCGTTTGAACACGCGATCCAAGCCGCGCGTCAGGTCCGCGAATGCCACAATATCACCGGCACGGTGGAATACCTGCTGCGGGTCGAAGCCGAAGATTTGCGCGCTTACAAACGCTTTCACACCGAGATTCTGGGTAGCCTGCCCCAGGTCGCGACGCTGACCACCTATGTGGTCATGGGATCACCCAAAGACGATCGCGCATAAAAAAGGCGGTGGCACCCAAAGGGAGGAGGAGGGGCCACCGCCAGATTTCAGCACCTCAAAGGGAGGAGGAGAGGCGCCGAGCTGGATGCCAGGCCCAAGGCCCAGCGAATTTCGAGGCGGCGGTTCCCAAAGGGAGGAGGCGGGAACCGCCGCCGGTCGTCACGGCCCCTAAAGGGAGGAGGAGGGGCCGATCTGGTTGGCCCATCGGGCCGAATGGTGCGCGCCACATCCTAAAGGGAGGAGGGGGATGGGCCCGCGATCCCTGACCGTCTAAGGGAGGAGCGACGGTCAAGGTATGTCGTTGCGCTTATTGCGCTTTGCCGTAGGCAGCTTCCATCGCAGCAGCTTTGAGCATGCTGCGGTTCAAGCCCAAATCGTCCAGCTCGCGGGTGGAGAGCTCTTGCAGCTCTTCCAGCGTCCGGCGATAGACGCGCCAGGCGGCGTAAGCCTCGGACAGGCCGGTGAAAATCTCCGAAAGGCGTGCGCCGATCGAAAGGGTTGCGCTGCGGTTGCCTGATACGTAGGCCATCGTCATCCTCATTGCTCTTCAAGCGGGGCTGCGCCGGATTGCGCTAACATCACCCCAGGGTTGTGTCCCCCCTTGCGCATAAAGATAGGGAGTTGCTGCGCATGCACAATCCGTTTTGCCTCAACGCTGCTATGCAGCATTTGCATAGCCCAAAGCATTGATCTGCACAGGAATTCAGCAACCGTGATCGCTGGCGGCGCATTTTCAGACAAACAGTTCCGGCTGTTCTTTATTGGCGTGTTTTTTGCGGTCCAGGCGATCTGGGTGCAGCGTGTCACGCTGGGCTGGATCGCCTGGGAAAAGACCGAGTCGCCGGGCTTTGTTGGCTTTGTTGCGGCGCTGAGCCTGGCACCCACATTGGTTGCGGGCCCCCTCTTTGGCGTGTTGGCGGATCGGGTGGATATCCGGCGCGCGTCGCTGGCGACCAATAGCGCGATGGCATTGACCTTGGCGGTCTTGGCGCTGGTCTTGCCGGTGGTCGGCGCAGCGGGCTTGGCTTTGGCGGCGCTGACCATTGGGGTGATTTCGTCGGCCCATCACCCGGTGCGCATGTCGCTTGGCCCCCGGTTGGTAGGGGCCGATATGGTGCAGCATGTGGTTTCAGTCACGGCGCTGAACTTCAACTTGGCGCGGCTAGGGGCCCCGGTCGTCGCGGGCTGGGTGATTGCAACCTCTGGGCCCGGCGTTGCCTTATGGGTGGCGGTGGCTTGCTATATTCCCATGCTGGCCGTGCTGCCCCGGCTGTCCCCCCGCGCCTTGCCCACCCGCCAAGTGGCCCCGTTTTGGACCGAGCTGGTTGCGGGCATCCGCTATGCCATCCAATCGCCGCTGATCCGCCAAGCCTTATTGATCACCTTGTTCTTTGCGACCCTGGTGCGCGGCGCGCTAGAGGTGCTGCCGGTCTTGGCGGATGGGGCCTTTGACCGGGGCGCGGCGGGCCTGGGCCTTTTGACGGCAGCGGCGGGGGCGGGGGCGCTTACCTCTGCCTTCCTCAAGGCGGCGGGGGCGGGGGCCGTGGGCGCGCGCATTCCGCGCGCGGTGCTGGCGGCGGCGACGATCGGGCAGGGGGCCGTGATCGCCATGGGCCTGGCGCCTAGTTGGACCGCAGCCTTGCTGGCCACGGCGGTGGCCGGGTTTTGTGCCACTTGGTGTGGTGTCAGCCTCCAGGCCGCGATCCAATCGGATTTGCCCGATGCCTATCGCGGTCGGGTGATGAGCCTTTGGATTGTCGTGGGCTTTGGCACCGTCGCGCTGGGCGCGCTTGGCATTGGCGGTTTGGCGGAATGGGTCGGGATCGGGCCCGCTTTGGCCTGGGCCGGGGCGATTGGCGCGGTCTTGCAACTTGGCGTGATCCTTGGGGGTGCACGCCGGTGATTTTCGACCTATGTGCAGGTCAAACGAGTTTCCGAGGCCTTTTCCCATGACACAGACCCGCGACACCATCTTGGATGCCCTGCGCCGCCTAACCCTGCCCGATGGCAGCGATGTGGTGAGCCGCGATTTGGTCCGCGCTGTGAATGTGCAGGGTGACAAGGTCAGTTTCATCCTGGAGGCCGAAAGCCCCGAGGCAGCGCAAAGCCTTGGCCCGGTACGCTTGGCCGCCGAGCAAATGGTGAAAAAACTGCCCGGTGTGGCGCAGGTAAGCGTGGCTTTGACCGCCCATGGGCCCGCAGCCAAGCCGAAACCGGCACCCGCGGCCGCGCCCCCGAACCTGTCCATTGGCGGGCATATGAAACCGCAGGCCGGGCCGATGAACCCATCGGGCGTGCGCCGGATCTTCGGGATCGGCTCGGGCAAAGGCGGGGTTGGCAAATCGACCGTGTCCAGCAACCTGGCCGTGGCCCTGGCGCGGGCCGGGCGCCGCGTTGGGCTTTTGGATGCTGATATCTATGGCCCCAGTCAGCCGCGCATGATGGGGGTGAACAAGCGCCCATCTTCTCCCGATGGCAAAACCATTATTCCGCTGCACAATCACGGCGTCACACTGATGTCGATCGGCTTTATGCTGCCTGACGAAAAGGCCGTGGTTTGGCGGGGCCCGATGCTGATGGGCGCGTTGCAGCAAATGCTGACCCAGGTGGAATGGGGCGAATTGGATGTGTTGTTGGTCGATCTGCCGCCGGGCACCGGCGATGTGGCGATGACGCTGTGCCAGAAATCCGATGTGACGGGCGCGATCGTGGTCTCCACCCCGCAGGATGTCGCGCTGCTTGACGCGCGCAAGGCGCTGAACATGTTCGAACTGCTGAAAACGCCGGTTCTGGGCCTGATCGAGAATATGGCAAGCTATCACTGCCCCAAATGTGGCCATGAGGCGCATATTTTCGGCCATGGCGGCGTGCGGGCCGAAGCGGAAAAGCTGGATGTGCCCTTCCTGGGCGCCTTGCCGATTTCGCTTGAGACCCGGATTGCCGGTGATGAAGGCACCCCAATTGCCGCGGGCGAAGGCCCGATGGCCGATGCCTATGCCGCCCTTGCGCAGCGCTTTATCGACGGCGGCATGGCCTGATCCGCAAGGGGTGATTCGCGGCGCAAACGCCCCTGAACACCCCCGATCCCTCTAAGATTCGACCGCTCAGCCAAGTTTTTTTGGGCTGGAATGGGAACGCGTCCCATCCTTTGGTGTGCACCTATATGTGGGGTTTGCCGGATTGCCAAAACACAAATTGAGCCATTTTGAGGCCTGGTCTAACCACATAATCTTGTTCCAAGATGCCCCCAAATCCCATATCTTGGGATAGTTTCCCAAAAAAAGGGATTGATTGGGAAATCCTGGCATGGCACAAATAGTCATCGGCAATCGAGATCGAACATCGGGTCGCAAAGACCTGAAAAGAAAACAAAAAGGCAGGTGTTCATACAGGCAATCTCGAACGCCAGAAAAAGAGATCCGGCGCGCAAGCGAGCAGACATCCCCCCAGGTGGCCTGCGCAGTCGGACACCCAGCAATGGGACGAGGGCGGCGGATTGAGCAGTGGCAGCTTGCTCAATCCGCCGTTTCCCGTTCCGGGGCCAGAAATACGGCCGGAATGAGGCAGAAAAAGGGCAAGGCCCGTGGATCGCAGGTTTCAAGGCGAAAGCCGGAACAAGGTAGACGGAAAAGGCCGGGTTTCGATCCCGGTTAAGTTTCGTCGTGTCTTGCAGAATTGCGATCCTGACTACAGCCCGGGCGGCCAGCCGCGGCTTTACATTGCCTATGGCGATCCGAACAAGAATTATCTGGAATGCCTGTCGGGCGAAGCTTTTGACGCCATCGATAAGATTATTCAGGCACAGCAGCCGGGCTCTAAACTCAAGCGTGCGTTGAGTTTTCTTTATTACACCAAATGCGAAGCCACTCTTTTAGACGACACCGGTCGGTTGGTTCTGCCGCAAGCGGCCCGCGATAAGATCGCGCTCGGCGAAGAGGCGCTCTTCGAAGGGCATGGTGAGCAGTTTCATATTCTCAACCCGTCGGCCAGCGACACCGAAGAAGCCGGAATGGTCGAGCTGCTGTCGGAAATGGGGCAAGGCGATGCCTATTTTGATCCACTTTCCCTGGCCGTCGACGGCCCGGCAGAGGACGCATGACATCCGCGACAGGGCCCGCAGGCCCAACGTCGCCGCATATCCCGGTTCTATTGACGCCGCTGCTCAAAGCCGTGGCGCCCGTGCGTGGGGTTTGGCTCGACGGCACGTTCGGCGCTGGTGGCTACGCCCGTGGCTTACTTGAGGCGGGGGCAGAACGCGTGATCGGAGTGGATCGGGATCCCCTGGCGTTTGATCTCGCCGCGTCTTGGGCCTCGGCGTTTGAGGGGCGATTGAGCCTTGTCGAAGGCACGTTTTCCGATCTGGACCGTTTGGCGGGCGAACCGCTTGATGGTGTCGCGCTCGACCTTGGGGTTTCCTCCATGCAGCTGGACCGCGCTGAGCGTGGGTTTTCGTTCCAAAAAGATGGCCCCCTGGATATGCGCATGGGCCAATCCGGCATGTCGGCGGCCGATCTGGTCAATGACGCGCCAGAAGCCTTGCTGGCCGATATCTTGTTTCATTACGGCGAAGAACGCGCGGCCCGCCGGATTGCGAAGTCGATCTGCAAACACCGCTTAACGCAAAGAATTAATAACACGCTGGAATTAGCTGATATCATTGAGCAAGTATTGCCTCATCGAAAGCCCGGACAAAGCCATCCGGCCACCCGCAGCTTCCAGGCCATCCGCATCGCGGTGAATGATGAGTTGCGCGAATTGGTGGAGGGGTTGGAGGCCGCTGAACGCGCCTTGGCCCCGGGCGGAAAGCTGGCGGTTGTCACCTTCCACTCCATCGAAGATCGGATCGTGAAGCGGTTCCTTGCAGATCGCGCCAGCACCGGCGGTGGTGGTTCGCGCCACGCGCCCGAGGCTGCCCGCCGCGAGGCTGCATTTACCCTGACCCCGAAAAAAGCCATCGCCCCCAGCGACGAAGAACTGACGCAGAACCCGCGCGCGCGCTCGGCGCGCCTTCGGGTTGCCACGCGCACTGACGCCCCGGCGGCACCTGTCGACCGCGCCGCCTTGGGCCTGCCAAAACTGCCGGAGGTGTTCTGATGCGCGGGGTTGCCACCGGCGTGGCCGCGATTGCCGTGAT
The DNA here is from genome assembly GCA_965229695.1 of Paracoccaceae bacterium. GTDB lineage: Bacteria > Pseudomonadota > Alphaproteobacteria > Rhodobacterales > Rhodobacteraceae > JANSYL01. The sequence continues at coordinate 505,352 of OZ245921.1, read as the reverse complement.
TGGCTTGGGCTATTGGGCTTATCATCAGACCGTTCTGACGCAACATGCCGTGCGCGAGGTTGAAGAACTACAGGTCGCGATTGGGGCAGAGCGCGAAAAGCTGGCGATCCTGCGTGCGGAATGGGCCTATCTCAACCGCCCCGACCGGTTGCGCGATCTGGTCGATATCAATTTCGACCGGTTGGGGCTCATGCCGCTTTCGCCCGATCAGTTCGGATTGGCCGCCCAAATCCCCTATCCACGCCCCGCGCCCCCGCCCGAGGTGGTGCCCGAGGGCGAAACGCTGCTCGAAAGCGCCTCGAGTGCTGAGGAGACGCTGCCATGAGCACGCGTATTCCGCTCCGCCCGCTGACACGTATTTTGCGCGCCCGTGAAGAGGGCGAAAACCCAGATGTGATCGAGCGCGAAAACCTGCGTCTGCGGCATGAGGCGGAACGCGACAAGCTGCGCCAACGTTCCGAAGGGCGGCTGTTGTTGGTGGCGCTGTGTTTTCTGCTTGGGTTCGGGGCAGTGGGCACGCGGATGACGGCGCTGGCAACCTCGGAAGTGCAGGAACCGCGCGTGCAGACCAGCACAACGACGATCCTGAACACCCGCGCCGATATCACCGACCGGCAGGGCCGTGTTCTGGCCACGAACTTTGCCACCAACGCGCTTTACGCCCACCCGCAAGAGATTGTGGACCCGCGCGCCGCCGCAGATGGATTGGCCGAAATCTTCCCCGATATGGATGCGGATGCGCTGCATGAACGTTTCACCTCTGAGCGCAGATTTCTTTGGTTGCGCAGATACTTAAGCCCCGAGCAGGAGCAGATGGTCCACGATCTGGGTGAGCCTGGGTTGCTGTTTGGCCCGCGCGAGATGCGGCTTTACCCCAATGGCGCGATTGCGGCCCATGTGCTGGGCGGCGCGGGCTTCGGGCAGGAGGCTGTGAATGCCGCCGAGGTTGTGGGTATCGCCGGGATCGAGGCGCAATTCGACGCCAGCTTGCGCGATCCGGGCCGGTCGGAACCATTGGCCCTGTCGCTTGACCTGACCGTGCAATCCACGGTCGAGGAGGTCTTGGCCGGCGGCATGGCGCTGATGAATGCGCGCGGGGCAGCGGCAGTGTTGATGGATGTGCATACGGGCGAGTTGCGCGCCATCGCGAGCCTGCCGGATTTCGACCCCAACGCGCGCCCGCGCCCGCTGACCGAAGGCGACCAGGCCGACAGCCCGCTTTTCAATCGCACGGTGCAGGGTGTTTATGAGCTTGGCTCGGTCTTCAAAACCTTCACCATCGCGCAAGCTTTGGAGCTTGGCCTTTACAATCTGCAAGACCGGCTGGATACGCGCGGCCCCTTGCAAATGGCGGGCTTTTCGATCCGCGATTTCCGCAATTACGGGCCGGAACAGACGGTCCATCACATCTTTACCCATTCCTCCAACATCGGCACGGCCCGCATTGCCCAGACCATCGGCGGTCAGCGGCAGCGCGATTTCCTGGAACAGCTTGGGCTGTTAGAACCAACAGTGCTGGAGCTTGTAGAGGCCCCGTCGGGGCGTCCGCTTTTGCCGCCCCGCTGGGGCGAGTTGTCAACAATGACAATATCTTATGGGCATGGCCTTTCGACATCGCCGGTCCATTTGGCTGCCGCCTATGCGACCATGGTCAATGGCGGTACCGCGATCCATCCGACACTATTGCTGCAAGACGGCCCGCAAAACGGCCCCCGCGTGATTTCCGAGGCGACCAGCCAGATCATGCGTGGCCTGATGCGGGATGTGGTTACCGAAGGCACCGCCAGTTTTGGCGAGGTGCCGGGGTATGCGGTCGGCGGCAAGACCGGCACCGCCGATATGCCGCGCGCCAATGGCGGCGGGTATTACGAAGATCGCAACCTGACCACCTTTGCCTCGGCATTTCCGATGGATGATCCGCGCTATGTGCTGGTGGTGACCTTGCAAGAACCCGCTGAAACATCGGGCCCAGAACCGCGCCGGACGGCCGGTTGGACGGTTGTGCCCGTCGCGGCCGAGATCATCCGTCGCACCGCGCCCCTTCTGGGCCTCAGACCGTCGATTGAACCCGGGGCCATCAATCGGGTATCCAGCGCCTCGGAATAATCGAACAGGCGGGGGGCGCAAATGGCGCCAAAGGCAAAAACACTCTCGGATTTGGGTCTGACCCCGCGCAATGGCGGTGACGTTCAGATCACGGGCATGACGTTGGATAGCCGGGCGGTGGAACCGGGGCATTTGTTTGCGGCACTGCCTGGCACACGCGTGCATGGCGGGGAATTCATCCAATACGCCCTGCGCATGCGGGCCGGGGCGATTCTGACCGACCCCGAAGGGGCCGCTATCGCCGCGGAGGAACTGGCCGGATCGGATGCGGCCTTGGTCGTGGTCGAAGACCCGCGCGCCGCGTTGGCCCATGCCGCCGCGCTTTGGTTCGGGCCACAGCCGGAAACGATGGTGGCGGTCACCGGCACCAATGGCAAAACCTCGGTCGCCAGTTTCACCCGCCAGATTTGGGAGGCTTTGGGCCTGGCCGCTGTTAATATCGGCACCACCGGGGTCGAAGGCGGATACGCGGCGCCGGGTATTCACACCACGCCGGACCCGATCACGCTCCAACGTCTATTGGCCGATCTGGACCAGGCGCAGATCACCCATGCTGCGATGGAGGCTTCCTCCCACGGGTTGGATCAACGCCGGATGGAGGCCGTGCATCTGGCCGCTGCCGCCTTCACCAATCTGACCCAGGATCACCTGGATTACCACGGCACGATGGAGGCCTATTTCGACGCCAAATCGCGCCTGTTTACCGAGCTTTTGCCGGATGATGGTGTGGCCGTGATCAACTTGGATGATGCCTATGGGCTGCGCGTGGCCGAGGCCTGCGCCGCCCGTGCGATCGAGGTGATCGGCGTTGCGCAATATGCAGATGCTCCGTTGAAGATCACCGGGCGGCGATTGGATGAAACCGGCCAGGATCTGTTGTTTCGCTGGCAGGGGCGGCAGTTTCAAACCCGGCTAGACCTGATCGGTGGATTTCAAGCCATGAATGCGCTGACGGCGGCGGCTTTGGTGATTGCCGCAGGCGAAGACCCCGAGGCGGTCTTTGCCACCTTATCCCAGCTGCAAGGGGTGCGGGGCCGGATGCAGTTGGCGGCAACACGCGCCAATGGCGCGCCGGTTTATGTTGATTACTCACACACGCCAGACTCGCTGGAAACGGCGCTGAAAGCCTTGCGCCCGCATGTTTTGGGGCGACTGATCGTTGTCTTTGGCGCAGGCGGCGACCGGGATCGCGGCAAGCGGCCTTTGATGGGCAAGGCGGCGGCGGAATTTGCCGATGTGCAGATCGTGACCGATGACAATCCGCGCTCAGAAATCCCGGCGGAGATTCGGATGATGGTCATGGCTGGATGCCCAGAGGCGACCGAGGTTGGCGACCGGGCCGAGGCGATTTTGCGCGGCGTCGATGCTTTGGAGCCCGGCGACGCGCTGCTGATCGCGGGCAAGGGGCATGAAACCGGACAAACCGTGGGTGATGTGGTTTATCCTTTCGATGATGTCGAACAGGCCAGCGTGGCGGTGGCCGCTTTGGAGGGCCGGGTATGAGCAATCTTTGGACCGCCGCTGACGCCGCCCGCGCGACGGGTGGCGCGGTGACGGGAGATTGGGGCGCAACAGGCGTGTCCATTGACACACGCACGATCGCGCCCGGTGATCTGTTCGTGGCGCTGAAAGACCTGCGCGATGGTCATGATTTTGTGGCCGACGCCCTGGCCAAAGGCGCGGCGGCGGCTTTGGTCAGCCATGTGCCAAAGGGTGTGGCGCCGGAAAAACTGCTGATCGTGCCCGATGTGTTGCAGGCGCTGACCAATTTGGGGGCCGCCGGGCGCGCGCGGACGCAGGCTAAAGTGATCGGCGTGACCGGTTCGGTCGGTAAAACCACCGTGAAAGAGATGCTGCGCGCCACCCTATCGCCTCAGGGAAACACCCATGCCGCCGAAGCCTCTTACAACAACCATTGGGGCGTGCCCCTGACCTTGGCACGGATGCCTGCCGACACGGATTTTGCGGTGATCGAGATCGGCATGAGCGCACCGGGTGAGATTGCCCCCCTGGCCAAACTGGCCGCGCCCCATGTCGCCATGGTGACAACCGTTGCGCCCGCGCATTTGGAAGCCTTTGGCGTCATCGAAGGTATTGCCCATGAAAAGGCCAGCATCTTTGATGGCTTGCTTCCGGGGGGCATGGCTTTGGCCAATGCTGATGTGGAAACCGCGCCCATTTTGGCCGAGAAAGCGCGCGCCGTCGGCGCGCGTTTGATCCGGTTTGGCGAAACCATCGGGGTCGAGGCCCGATTGACCGAGCTGCGCCTGACCGACGACGCCACGGTGATCCGCGCAACGCTGAATGGCACAGATCGTCTGTTTAAGCTTTCCGTACCAGGCCGACACTTGGCCCTAAACGCCTTGGCCACCCTGGCGGCGGTCGAGGCAGTGGGTGCCGATGTGACCGAGGCGGCGCTGGCCCTGTCGCATTGGCAGCCATTCACGGGCCGGGGCACGCGCGAAACGCTGACGCTTAGCCCAACGGACAACCTTTCCATCGATCTGATCGATGATGCGTTTAACGCCAACCCTGTTTCCATCGCAGCCGGGTTGGAGATTTTGGCGGCAGCCGCGCCCACACCGCCGGGGCGGCGCATTGCCGTTCTGGGCGATATGCTAGAGCTCGGGCCCGATGGCCCCGCGCTGCACGCGGAACTGTCGGATTTGGCCGCCATGGGCCCCATTGATCTGGTGCATACGGTCGGTCCGCTGATGGCGCATTTGCATCAGGCCCTGCCGGGGGCGAAACGCGGGCTGCACACCGAAACCGCACCGGAGATGGTGCAAGCCCTGCCGCGCAGCTTGCGCGCCGGCGATGTTGTGCTGGTCAAGGGATCGAAAGGCATCAAGGTCAGTCTCGTGGTTGACGCCTTGCGAAAACTGGGGCAAGCGGCGGTAGAGCATAGGCGAGGACCCCGCTAGATGTTGTATTGGCTGAGCGCGCTTTCGGATGGCGGCGATGTATTCAACCTGTTTCGGTACATTACCTTCCGGGCCGGGGCCGCGTTTTTCACCGCGCTCATATTTGGGTTTATTTTTGGGCGTCCGCTGATCAATGCGCTGCGCCGCAAATACGCCAATGGCCAGCCGATCCGCGAAGATGGCCCGGCGCATCACATCGCCACGAAATCGGGCACGCCCACGATGGGCGGCTTGCTGATCCTGGCCGCTTTGACGCTTTCCACGCTGCTCTGGGCGCGGCTTGATAACCCGTATGTTTGGATTGTCTTGGGCACCACCGTGGCCTTTGGGCTGATCGGGTTTGCCGATGACTGGGCCAAGGTCAGCCGGAATTCATCAAAAGGCGTGCCCGGGCGTGTGCGTTTGGCGATTGGCTTTGTGATCGCGGGCGTCGCGGCCTGGGCGGCCAGCGCCGTCCACCCCGAGGCGCTTTCCCTGCAACTGGCGGTGCCGGTCTTCAAAGACGTGTTGTTTAATCTGGGCTGGGTTTTCGTCCCCTTTGCAATGTTTGTCATTGTGGGCAGCGCCAATGCGGTGAACCTGACCGATGGTTTGGATGGATTGGCCATCATGCCGGTGATGATCGCCGCTGGAACCTTGGGTGTGATTGCTTATGCCGTGGGCCGGGTCGATTTCACCCAATATCTGGATGTGCATTATGTGCCCGGCACCGGGGAATTGCTGATTTTCACCGCGGGCCTGATCGGCGGCGGGCTTGGATTTTTGTGGTATAACGCGCCGCCCGCGGCGGTGTTCATGGGCGATACCGGCAGCCTGGCCCTGGGTGGTGCGCTGGGGGCCATCGCTGTGACCACCAAGCACGAGATTGTTCTGGCTATTGTCGGCGGGTTGTTTGTGGCCGAAGCGGTGTCGGTCATTGTGCAGGTAGCCTATTTCAAAGCCACCGGGAAACGGGTGTTTCTCATGGCGCCGATCCACCACCATTTCGAAAAGAAAGGTTGGGCTGAACCGCAGGTTGTTATCCGGTTCTGGATCATTTCGCTTATCCTGGCCCTGATTGGGCTGGCCACATTGAAGCTTCGGTAATGGCACGACCTGATAGACCCACGGCCCTGATCACAGGCGGCAATCGCGGCATAGGGCGCGCGATCGCGGCTGGTTTGGTTGAACGCGATCACCGGGTGGTTATCGGTGTGCGCGACCTGGAAGGTGGGCGCGCCGTGGCCGAGGAGATCGGGGCCGAGGCGATCCGCCTGGATGTCACCCGCCGCGATGGGTTGGCGGCGGCGATTGCGCCCTTGGGCGGGGTGGACGTGCTGGTCAACAACGCCGGTGTGTTGATCGAGACGAATATGCTTGATGACGCCTCGGGCTTTCACAGTTCGATGGATGTGATGCTGCGCGGTCCTTACGAGCTGATCCGCGCCGCCGCGCCGCATATGCGGGCACAGGATTGGGGGCGGATTGTGAACCTGTCTTCGGGCTGGGGCAGCTTTGCGGAGGGTGTGGGAGGGCCGGGTGCCTATGGCGTGGCCAAGGCGGCGCTGAATGCTTTGACCCATGCCTTGCCGCGCGATTTGCCCGAGGGTGTGAAGATCAACGCCTATTGCCCCGGTTGGGTTCGCACCCGCATGGGCGGTGACGGCGCGACCCGCAGCCCCGAAGAAGGGGCTGAAACCGGGATTTGGTTGGCCACTTTGCCTGACGATGGCCCGACCGGCGGATTTTTCCGCGATGGGCAGCCCATCGATTGGTAACGCTTTGGGTGATCCCAAGGCGACGCCTGCGGCGTCATTCCATTTGCTTTGGCTTTTGTCGGGCGTGAGCCCGCCTTTGCGATCCGTGTGCCCGGCGGCAGCGGTTGATTTTGGGTATTTGAGGCCAGATGAAGCAGGGGATTTTGCGCTTCATCTAGCCCTGCGCGCGGGCAGGGCGTATGGATCGGCAGGCGATGGAGGATGCGCATGATCCCAGTGCAAGGATTTGAGGGTGAAACGGTTGCGGTGCTTGGCTTGGGTCGGTCGGGCCTGGCGGCGGCGCGTGCCCTGCGGGCAGGTGGAGCTGTGCCGGTTTGCTGGGATGATGGCGCGGCGGGCCGGTCGGCAGCGGAAGGTGAGGGGTTTGCGCTGGCCGACCCCACGAAGCCTGGTGCTTTGGAAGGGGTGGCCTGTCTGATCACCTCCCCCGGTATCCCGCATCTTTACCCTGCGCCGCATCCGGCAATTGCGGCGGCCTGGTCCGCGGGCGTGCCGGTCGACAATGATGTGGGTCTGTTTTTCCGATCCTTGGCCTCGGGCGATTGGGCCGATCATGACCGCCCGCCGCGGGTTGTGGCGATCACCGGATCGAATGGGAAATCCACGACCTCGGCCCTGTTGGCGCATGTTTTGGAGGTTGCTGGGGTTCCGGTGCAACTGGCCGGCAATATCGGGCGTGGGGTCTTGGATATCGAGCCACCCGAAGATGGCGCGGTGATTGTACTGGAGCTGTCGAGTTATCAGACCGAACTGGCCCGATCCCTGACGCCTGATATCGCCGTCTTCACCAATCTCAGCTCCGACCATTTGGATCGCCATGCGGGCATGGGCGGGTATTTCGCGGCCAAGCGGCGGCTTTTTTCCGAAGGAGGGCCGGATCGCGCCGTGATCGGTGTGGATGAGGTCGAGGGGCAATATCTGGCCAATCAGTTGGCCGAAGGGCCAGGAGATGGGCGGCTGATCCGCGTGTCGGCGCGCAAGATCGCGGGACCGGGCTGGGATCTGACCGCGCGCAAAGGTTGGCTGTCGGAAACGCGCAAGGGGCGGCAGGTGGCTTCGATCGATCTGCGCGATGTCGCGGGTTTGCCGGGGGCGCATAACCACCAAAACGCGGCCTGTGCCTATGGGGCGGCGCGCGCCCTGGGCCTGGCCCCGCGTGAGATCGAGGCCGCGTTCCACAGTTTTGAGGGGCTGCCCCATCGCAGCCAATTGGTGGCTGAGATCGACGGCGTTCGCTACGTCAATGACAGCAAGGCGACCAATCTTGATGCGGCGGTCAAAGCGCTGTCGGCCTTTCCACGCATCCGCTGGATTTGCGGTGGTTTGGAGAAAGAGGGCGGGATGGAGGCGCTGCGCCCTGCTGCGAGCAATGTCGCCAAAGCCTATGTGATCGGGCGCGAGGCGGCGCGGTTTGCTCTGCATTTGGGCGATCTGCCCTTGGCGGTCTGCGGTGATATGGCAAGCGCTGTTGCCCAAGCGGCGGCGGAGGCGGAGCCGGGCGATACCGTCCTACTGGCCCCTGCGGCGGCCAGTTTCGATCAATATGACAGCTTTGAGACCCGTGGTCAGGATTTCATGGACCAGGTCGCCAAGCTGCGCGGCTGAAACCATGCTACACTCCCGCCCAGGCCGGGATGGCAGGAGGGTCGAGATGGCAAAAGTCCTTGGGGTTGGCGGCGTGTTTTTCACCTGCGCTGATATGGAGGTGACGCGGGGCTGGTATGCGCGCGTGCTGGGCATGAGCGCCGAGGAATTCGGCGGCTTTGTTCTGGGCTATCAGCGGGCGGTCGATTGCCACGGGCGAAGCGCACTGACGGTCTTCGCGCCGTTTGAGAACGCCGATTACTTCCAACCCTCACCGCTGCCTTTCATGATCAATCTGATGGTCGATGATCTGGACGCGATGCTGGTCCAGGTTGCGGCAGAGGGCGTGGAGGAGTTGCAACCGCGGGAAGACAATGACTATGGCCACTTTGCCTGGATCATGGACCCGGACGGACGCAAGATCGAGTTGTGGCAGCCACCCAGCCAGTCCCCGCCTGCGTGAAACCAAAGGCTGGCCCCCAAGGCCGATTCCCTGTACTCTAAGGGCCAGACCCGGAAAACCGGGCGGAAACAGGCAGAGTTGGACGGGCAGTCCCCATGACGGAATTGGCGCATGGCACGGTAATCGTGCAATCGGGCGAAGCGGTTTTGCCGCGCTGGTGGCGCACGGTAGATCGCGTCAGTATCGGCTGCGTTCTGGCGCTTTTCGCGATTGGCATTCTGCTGGGTTTTGCAGCCTCGCCCCCCTTGGCCGAACGCAATGGCCATGACCCCTTTCATTATGTGATCCGGCAAGGTGCCTATGGCGGCCTGGCTTTGACCGTAATGATCCTGGTGTCGATGATGTCGCCCATGGCGATCCGGCGCTTGGGTGTGCTTGGGTTTTTCTGCGCGGTGGCGGCGGTTGCCTTGCTGCCGGCCTTTGGCACCGATTTCGGGCAGGGCGCGGTGCGGTGGTATTCTTTGGGCTTCGGCTCGATCCAGCCGTCGGAGTTCCTGAAGCCTGTCTATGTCGTTTTCACCGCTTGGATGATTGCCGCCAGCATCGAGTTGGGCGGGCCGCCGGGCAAGCTGGTGTCGCTGGTGGTGACGGCGGTCTTGGTCGGGTTCTTGGCGATGCAGCCCGATTTTGGCCAAGCCGCGCTTTTGATTTTTGCATGGCTGGTTATCTATTTCGTCGCGGGTGCGCCGATGCTGGTGCTGTTTGTGGTCATGGGTTTGGTCGGGGTTGGGGCCGTTCTGGCCTATAGCAACTCCGAACATTTCGCGCGCCGCATCGATGGGTTTTTGTCGACCGAGCTAGACCCGAACACGCAGCTTGCTTACGCGACGCAAGCCATCCGCGAAGGCGGCTTGTTCGGCGCGGGGCTGGGCGAAGGTTCGGTCAAATGGACCTTGCCGGACGCCCATACCGATTTCATCATCGCGGTCGCGGCCGAGGAATATGGGCTGATCCTGGTCTTTATTATCATCGCGCTTTTTGCGGCCATCGCTTTGCGCGCGTTCTTTCGGCTGATGCGCGAACGAGATCCCTTCATTCGCCTGGCGGGCACTGGGCTGGTCAGCCTGTTTGCCTTGCAAGCCTTCATCAATATGGGCGTGGCCGTACGGATCTTGCCCGCCAAGGGCATGACCTTGCCCTTTGTCAGCTATGGCGGCTCCAGCCTCGTGGCGATGGGGATCGCGGTGGGGATGCTTTTGGCCTTCACCCGCATCCGGCCCCAGGGCGAGATTGGCGATTACCTGTTGAACAGGGGGCGTTAGGCGATGGCGTCGGCATCCGCCCCATATCTGGTGATCGCTGCGGGCGGCACCGGCGGGCATATGTTCCCCGCCCAGGCTTTGTCCGAAGTGATGCTGCGCCGGGGCTGGCGCGTGACCCTGTCGACCGACCCGCGCGGCGCACGCTATACCGAGGCGTTTTCCCACGCGGTCGAGGTGCGGCAGGTGGCGTCTGCCACCTTCGCACGCGGCGGCATCCTGGCCAAACTGCTTGCGCCCTTCCGCATCCTTGGTGGGATCGCCACGGCGACCGCCCGCATGATGCGCGAACGGCCCGATGTCGTGGTGGGCTTTGGCGGCTACCCGTCGATCCCGGCGATGGCGGCGGCTTGGCTGACCCGAACGCCCTGCATGTTGCACGAACAAAACGGGGTTTTGGGCCGGGTGAACCGAGTCTTTGCCAAGCGGGTGGATATCGTGGCTTGCGGCACCTGGCCGACGGAAATGCCAAGCGGGGTGACGGGTCTGCACACCGGCAACCCGGTGCGCGCGGCGGTTTTAGAGCGGGCGGGCGCGCCCTATATGCCGCCCGGCGATTGGCCGATGAACCTGTTGGTCTTTGGCGGCAGCCAGGGCGCGCGCATCCTGGCCGATACCGTGCCCGAGGCGATTGCCGCCCTGCCAGCAAATCTGCGCGCGCATCTGCGGGTGTCACAACAAGCCCGGCCCGAGGATTTCGACCGGGTCGTTGCCGCCTATGACCGGATCGAGGTGCGGGCCGAGGTTGAGCCGTTTTTCCGCGACATGCCCCGCCGCTTGAGCGAGGCGCAGCTGGTCATCTGCCGTTCGGGCGCGTCTTCGGTGGCGGATGTCTGCGTTGTCGGGCGGCCTGCGATTTATATCCCCCTTGCCGCCGCCATCCGGGACGAACAAACCGCCAATGCGCGCGGTCCGGTTGATGCAGGTGCCGCGATCCTGATGCCCGAGGCGCTGCTGACCGCCGAGAGCTTGCGCGATGCGATTGAAACGGTGCTAAGCCAGCCCGCCGCCGCCGATCAAATGGCCCAGGCGGCGCTATCCGTGGGCATCACCGATGCGGCGGACAAACTGGCCGCGATGGTCGAAGAACTGGCCAAGAAAGGAGCGTCATGAACGCCGCCGCGACGAAACTGCCCACGCAATTGGGCGCGATCCATTTTGTCGGGATCGGAGGGATCGGCATGTCCGGCATTGCCGAGGTGCTGCTCAACCACGGCTACAGCGTGCAAGGCTCGGACCTGAAACCCTCGAAAATCACCGACCGGCTGGAAACGCTCGGGGCGCAAATCTTCATCGGTCAAAAGGCCGCGAACCTGGAAAATGCCGAAGTTGTGGTGATCTCAAGCGCGATCAAACCGGGTAACCCGGAACTTGATGCAGCACGCAATCTTGGCCTGCCGGTGGTCCGCCGCGCCGAAATGCTGGCCGAGCTGATGCGCCTGCGGTCCAATATCGCGGTTGCGGGCACCCATGGCAAAACCACCACCACGACCATGGTGGCTACGCTTCTGGATCATGGCGGCGTCGATCCCACGGTGATCAATGGCGGGATCATCCACGCCTATGGCTCGAACGCGCGGGTGGGGCAGGGCGATTGGATGGTGGTAGAGGCTGATGAAAGCGACGGCACCTTCAACCGGCTGCCCGCGACCATCGCCATCGTCACCAATATCGACCCCGAACACATGGAGCATTGGGGCAGCATCGAAAACCTGCGCGACGGGTTCCATGATTTCGTGTCGAACATCCCGTTCTACGGCTTGGCGGTCTGCTGCACCGACCACCCCGAGGTTCAGGCGCTGGTGGGTCGCATCACTGATCGGCGGGTCGTGACCTATGGCTTCAACGCCCAGGCCGATGTGCGCGCGGTCAATCTGACCTATAAGGCCGGGATCGCGCATTTCGACATCGCGCTGCAGGCCGACCAACAGGTGATCGAAGGCTGCACCCTGCCAATGCCGGGCGACCACAATGTCTCGAACGCTTTGGCCGCCGTGGCCGTGGCCCGGCATCTGGGCATGAAAGCCGTCGAAATCCGCGAGGCGCTGGCCGCCTTCAAAGGCGTGAATCGCCGCTTCACCAAAACTGGCGAGGCGGGCGGGATCACGGTGATCGACGATTACGGCCATCATCCAGTGGAAATCGCCGCTGTCTTGAAAGCCGCGCGCCAAGCCAGCGAGGGCCGGGTGATCGCCGTGCATCAGCCGCATCGCTACACCCGGCTATCGTCGTTGTTCGAAGAGTTCTGCGCTTGTTTCAATGAGGCTGATGTGGTCGCGATCGCCGAGGTTTACGCCGCTGGCGAAGACCCGATCCCTGGCGCTTCACGCGATGATCTGGTCGCGGGGCTGATCCGCCACGGCCATCGCCATGCGCGTGCCATATTGTCCGAAGATGATCTGGAGCGACTCGTCCGTGAACAAGCGCGCCCCGGCGACATCGTGGTGTGCCTTGGCGCGGGCACAATCTCGGCCTGGGCCCATGGTTTACCCACCCGCCTGGCCGATCTGGACAAAAGCGCGGCCAACGGATGATCGGCCGCCCGATCATAGGGGGAGGCGTGCGATGCCCCTGTCTTTGACCCTTGCCAGCCTTTGGGTTCTGGCTGCGGCGATCACCGCGATGTTGCCCATGCGCTATCAATATGTGCCAGGTCTGACGCTGTTGATCTTGTCCCTGCCTTTGGCTGTGTTTGTCGGAATGGACCTTGGCTTTATCTGGGTGGCGCTGGTGCTGTTTGCCGTCGGGTCCATGTTCCGCCACCCGCTGCGCTATTTGGCGAAACGGGTGTTCAGCCGGTCCGAGGGCGAAACCTGATGCCTCTGTCGCTTGTTCTTGCCTGCCTTTGGGCGCTGGCGGCGTCCGCGGCAGGCATGGCGCCGCGCAGATTCCACTGGCCTTTTGCTTGGGTGCTGATTGCCACGGGCATTCCGCTTTTGGGCTTTGTGACCTTTCAGCTCGGCCCGGTTTGGGGGCTGGTTTGCCTTGCTGCGGGGGCGTCTGTCCTGCGCTGGCCATTGATCCGGCTTTGGGAACGTTTGCGCCCCAACCGTGGGATGGAATAGGCCTCGGCCCCCTCTGGTGCCGCGACCCGCTTCGGGCTAAGGGCTGATCAGTCGCGCGGCGCAAACCAAGGTCGATCCCGATGAACCAACCCATGCCCACCCCTCGCGGGCGCTTGACGCCAAATCGGTCCCTGGCCGATCTGACCTGGCTGCGCGTGGGTGGCCCGGCGGACTGGCTGTTTCAGCCTGCGGATGTCGAGGATTTGGCCACGTTCCTGGCGCAGCTTTCGCCCGAGGTTCCGGTGTTTCCCATGGGCGTTGGCTCGAACCTGATTGTGCGCGATGGCGGTCTGCCCGGTGTCGTGATCCGCCTGGGCCGTGGGTTCAATGGGATCGAGGTTGAGGGCGGTACCGTTACCGCAGGGGCCGCAGCCTTGGACGCCCATGTCGCCAAACGCGCTGCTGATGCCGGGCTTGATCTGACCTTTCTGCGCACCATACCGGGTTCGATCGGTGGCGCGCTCAAGATGAATGCGGGCTGTTACGGGTCATACGCGGCGGATCATTTCGTCAGCGCCACGGCGGTGTCGCGTGAGGGCGCGCAGATCACCCTTGGCCCCGATGACGTGACCTTTGCCTATCGCCAAACCGATCTGCCTGAAGTGGCTGTGATCACCTCCGTCACCTTGCGCGCCGCAAATGGGGACCCTGACGTCCTGCACGCCCGCATGGCCGAGCAACTGGCCAAACGCGATGCGACCCAACCCACCAAGGATCGCAGCGCAGGCTCGACCTTTCGCAACCCGGCTGGGTTTTCCTCGACCGGGCGCGCGGATGACACCCATGATTTAAAGGCGTGGAAGGTCATCGATCAGGCAGGCATGCGTGGGGCTGCGGTGGGTGGCGCACAGATGTCGCCGATGCATTCCAACTTTATGATCAACACCGGCGATGCCACGGCGGCGGATTTAGAGACTTTGGGCGAGGAAGTTCGAAAAAAGGTTTTCGAAACCCAAGGGATCAGGCTACAATGGGAAATCATGCGCGTGGGGCGACCTGCGGGCGAAACATCCGGGTCAACCGGGCAATAACGCGGAGAAAATCCGCATTCCGCTGACTGGGCAATTCATAAGCCTGGCAGCAATTTGAGGCGCAGGTGGTGGCAAGTTCGGGCAGAACATCCCCCCTTGTGGCGGTTTTGATGGGCGGCATCTCGGCCGAGCGCGAGGTGTCTTTGTCCACCGGGCATGAATGTGCCCAAGCGCTGCGAGGCGAAGGGTTCGATGTGATCGAGGTCGATGCCGGCCCCGATTTGGCCCTGCGCCTGTCCGAAATCAAACCCGATGTCTGTTTCAACGCGCTTCATGGGCGCTGGGGGGAAGATGGCTGTGTCCAGGGCATCCTGGAATGGATGCACATTCCCTATACCCATTCCGGCGTCTTGGCCTCGGCCTTGGCCATCGACAAAACCCGTACCAAGGAGCTGTTCCGCGCCCACGGGCTGCCCATCGCAGACAGCAAGATCGCTCCGAAATCCGAGGTCATGGCCGATCACGTGATGGTCCCTCCCTATGTGGTGAAGCCGAATAATGAGGGCTCTTCGGTCGGGGTGTACCTGGTCAATGAAGGGGCGAACTCACCACCAAAGCTGGCCGACAGCATGCCAGCCCAGGTGTTGGTCGAAGCCTTTGTGCCGGGGCGGGAACTGACCGTGACGGTGATGGGCGACGGGCCCGATCAGCCCGGTGCCCTGACGGTCACCGATATTCTGACCGATGGCTGGTACGACTACGATGCCAAATACAAACCCGGCGGTTCGCGCCATGTTTTGCCCGCCGACATCCCGACCGAGATTGCCGATGCTTGCCTGCGCATGGCCACCACCGCGCATCGCGCGCTGGGTTGCCGGGGTGTGAGCCGCACCGATTTCCGCTGGGATGAAAGCAAGGGTTTGAGCGGTCTGATTGTGTTGGAAACCAACACGCAGCCCGGCATGACCCCAACCTCGCTGACCCCCGAACAGGCCGAAGCGCATGGCTTTGGCTTTGGCGCATTGTGCCGTTGGCTGGTGGAGGATGCGTCATGCGACCGCTGATCGCCCGCCGCGCGGCACCCACCGCGCCCGATCCCGCGCCATCACGCCTGTCTTACCGGGCGCAACGGCTGTGGTTGACGCCACTGTTCCGCAAAACCATTCGCGTCGGGCTGCCGGCCTTTGCCGTGGCGATGTTTCTGGGCAGCGTCATCGCCGACCCAGCCAATCGTCAGGCGATGATGGACAGCATGCATGAGGTCAAACGCGAGATCGAAGATCGGCCCGAGTTTCGCCTCAACGTTTTGGGCATCGCGGGCGCAGGCCCGGTTGTGACCGAAGAGGTGCGCGCGGCCCTGGCGCTCGATCTGCCGCTGTCATCTTTTGACGTTGATTTGGAAGAACTGCGCCAACGGGTGGAGGCGTTGCCCGCCGTGGAAAGCGCGGATTTGCGGGTGCAATCGGGCGGCTATCTGGCCGTTGATATCACCGAACGTGTGCCCGCCTTGATCTGGAACACGCGTCAAGGCGCGGTTTTGATCGATGCCGAGGGGCATTTTGTGGCCGGGCTGGAAGACCGCCCCGTTGAAACACCCCTTCCTATCGTCGCAGGCGACGGGGCCGATCAGGTGGTGGGGGAGGCTCTGGCCCTGGTCACAGCTGCGCGTCCCTTGGGGGATCGTATGCGCGGGCTGGTCCGCATGGGTGAGCGCCGTTGGGATTTGGTGCTAACCGATGACCGGCGCATTCTGCTGCCCGCGCGGGGTGCTGTGGCCGCCCTTGACCGGGCATTGGCCATGCATGACGCCACCGATCTTTTGAATCGCGATGTACTGCGTGTCGATCTGCGCAACCCCGCGCGTTTGACCGTGCAACTGACACCCGAGGCCTTGGAAGATTACCGGCGCATCCGCGCGCTGGAATCCCAGACCCTGAACGGAGAGCAAAGCGGATGAGTATGCTGTATCAGTCACAGCGCGCCATGCGGGCCAAGCGGCAAGAGGCGATCCGGCGGGGTGTCATCGCCATTTTGGATATCGGCACGTTCAAGATTTCTTGCTTGGTGCTGCGCTTCGATTCCCCAGATGAAATGGTCACCGCCGACGGCATTGGGGCGATGGCAGGCCAATCCAGTTTCCGCGTCATCGGCGCGGCAACCACCCGATCACGTGGGGTGAAATTCGGCGAAATCGATAGCTGTCAGGAGGCTGAACGCGCGATCCGCACCGCGGTGCAAGCGGCGCAGAAAATGGCGCAGACACGGGTCGATCATGTGATCGTCGCGGTCTCGGGCGGGCGGCCCCGCAGCTATGGGTTGAACGGAGAGGTCACACTGACCACGGGTGCCGTGCAGGACGCGGATGTGGCCCATGTGCTGGGCGCTTGCGATGTGCCCGACCTGGGGCAGGGGCGCGAGGTATTGCACGCCCAACCGGTGAATTTTGCGCTCGATCATCGCAGCGGTCTGAACGATCCGCGCGGGCATGTGGGCAATGATCTGTCGGTGGATATGCATCTGCTGACCATCGAAAGCCACGCGATTGAAACCTTGCTGCATTGCGTGAAGCGTTGTGATCTGGAACTGGCCGGTTTGGCCTCCGCCCCTTATGTCGCGGGCGTGTCCAGCCTGGTGGAGGATGAGCAGGAGCTTGGCGCTGCCTGCATCGATATGGGCGGCGGCTCGACCAGCCTGTCGATTTTCATCAAGAAACACATGATCTTTGCCGATACCGTTCGCATGGGCGGCGATCATGTCACCGGCGATATCAGCCAGGGTCTGCAAATCCCCACGGTTCATGCCGAACGCATCAAAACGCGGTTTGGCGGGGTCATCGCCACCGGCATGGATGATCGTGAAATCATCGAGTTGCAGGGTGAAACCGGCGATTGGAACCATGACCGCCGCACCGTTAGCCGGGCCGAGTTGATCGGGGTGATGCGCCCACGGGTCGAAGAAATCCTGGAGGAGGTGCGCACCCGTCTGGATGCTGCCGGGTTCGAACATCTGCCCTCCCAGCGCATCGTCTTGACCGGCGGGGCCAGCCAGATCCCAGGGCTTGACGGTTTGGCATCGCGCATTCTGGGCAATCAGGTGCGGCTGGGTCGCCCGCTGCGCGTGCAGGGCTTGCCGCAATCAACTTGCGGGCCAGCCTTCGCCTCCTGCGTGGGTCTGGCACTGTTTGCGGCCTACCCACAGGACGAGTGGTGGGACTTTGAAACACCCGCCGATCGCTACCCCGCGCGCAGCCTGAAGCGGGCTGTTAAGTGGTTCCGCGACAACTGGTAACCACCTCATCTAGCGTTACCCCGCAAAACCCGCCGATTTCGGCGGTTTTTCGCTCTATATTTCGCGTATATCCCCAAGTTTTTGCGTGACGGCCCAGGCCGAAACGGGTAGCATTGCCTTTAATCAAGAGGCAGTTCGGCCATCCGGCGAAAGATCGGGGCCAGATCAATGATGATCGCGAAAGACAGGCGGACAGAGCAATGACACTCAATTTGACGATGCCGGATGGCAACCCAGAATTGAAGCCGCGGATCACCGTGTTCGGTGTGGGCGGGGCCGGGGGCAACGCGGTCAACAATATGATCGACCAGAACCTCGAAGGCTGCGAGTTCGTGGTCGCCAATACCGACAACCAGGCCCTGACCCAAAGCCGGGCCCACTCCAAAATTCAAATCGGCGCGCGCGTGACCGAAGGGTTGGGCGCCGGGGCGCGGCCCGCTGTGGGCGCATCCGCCGCCGAAGAAAGCATCGAAGATATCGTTGACCATCTGGCGGGGGCGCATATGGCGTTCATCACCGCTGGCATGGGCGGTGGCACCGGCACGGGTGCCGCCCCGATCATCGCGCAAGCCGCGCGGGAACTGGGCGTGTTGACCGTGGGCGTTGTGACCAAACCCTTCCAGTTCGAAGGTGTGAAGCGGATGCGTCAGGCCGACGAGGGCATCGAAGCCCTGCAAAAGGTCGTTGATACGCTGATTATCATCCCGAACCAGAACCTGTTCCGCCTGGCCAATGAGAAGACCACCTTCTCCGAAGCCTTCGCCATGGCCGATGATGTGCTTTACCAAGGCGTGAAAGGCGTGACCGATTTGATGGTGCGTCCGGGGCTCATCAACCTGGATTTCGCTGATGTTCGCGCCGTGATGAACGAAATGGGCAAAGCGATGATGGGCACCGGCGAGGGTGAGGGCGAAGAACGCGCCCTGCAAGCCGCCGAAAAAGCCATCGCCAACCCGCTGCTCGATGAAATCAGCTTGAATGGCGCGCGCGGCGTGCTGATCAATGTGACCGGCGGTTACGACATGACGCTGTTCGAACTGGACGAAGCCGCCAACCGCATCCGTGAAGAGGTTGATCCCGAGGCCAACATCATCGTTGGCTCCACCCTCGATACCGCGATGGAAGGTCGGATGCGCGTCAGCGTGGTGGCTACGGGCATCGACGCCAGCGAAAGCAAGCAAGAGATCGCACCGACAAAAACCTATACCGCCGCTGTGGCCCCCGCCGCCGCAGCCCCGGTTGAAGAACCGGTGCAAGCAGAGCCGGTGGCAGAGGTTGCGGCCACCGCAGCGGATGCCGAACCGTCCTTGTTCGAAGGGTTCGCCGCCGCCGCTGCCGAAGAGGTCACCGACGAGATGGTCGAAGAAGACCTGCAAGCCGCCGTGCCGCCACCCGCCTATCGACCGGCCCCCGCAGCGCCGCGTCCGGTGCAGCTGACCCAGGTGGCCGAGCCGGAAACCGATTATGTCGCGCCGAAACCGGCCACCGCCGGTGCCCCAACACCCGAGGCGTTGGCGCGGCTGCGCGCCGCGATCCAAAAAGATGCTCCCCGTGGGGCCGCTGCCGCACCGGCGCGGGGCGCTGGTCCGGCCGAGCCAGCAGGCAAATCGCGCTTTGGCATCAACTCTTTGATCAATCGCATGACTGGCCATGCCGAGGATGACACCCCGCCGGTTGAGCGCCGTCAGCCAAGCATGACACAGCAGCCGGTCTATGATGACGGCCCGGTTGACCCGGATCAGGAGCGGATCGAAATCCCTGCATTTTTGCGCCGTCAGGCCAACTGATCCCGCTCACAATCGATGACGAAAGGCCAGCCGTGCGCTGGCCTTTTTTCTTTTTATATGAATGTGTTAGGCGATGGCCTTGGGCGTGTAGGCAAAGATTCGCCGACCCCTTGGGGCTTTGTTGCAACCCGTCATAAAGGTTGAATTGTTTCTTTCCCACCCGCCCCTTAATCCCGACCGTGGGGAGAGCGACGGGCCATGCAGGCTTTGTCGTTTGGATGCAAATTAAGCGCAAAAGCGCAGGCCCAAAGGCGGATAGCCTGGGCGATCTGGGGAAGCGGTCAGTGCAGGCGACGCTAAAATATTCTGTAACTTTTACCGGCGCGGGGCTGCATTCAGGGCAGCACGTGCGCATGGTCGTTGAACCGCAGGCTGCCAATATGGGCATCTGGTTCCGTCGCGCCGATCTGCCCAGCGCGCCGATGATCCCCGCCCGTTTTGATGCCGTGCCCGATGCGCGGCTTTGCACCAAATTGCGTGGCGATGATGGGGCCGAGGTGTCCACCGTCGAACATGTGATGGCGGCCCTGGCTGGGTGCGGCATTCACAATGCCCTGATCGAGTTGGATGGCCCCGAGGTTCCGATCCTTGACGGCTCGGCCGCGCCTTTTGTGCGCGCCTTCCTGGATGCGGGCGTGCAGCGTCAAACCTCCCCCATCCACGCGATCGAAATCCTGCGTGAGGTTGCCGTAAACGAGGGCCCGGCGCGCGCGGCCCTGAGCCCGGCAAGCGGGCTTTTCATGGATTTCACCATCGATTTTGCCGATGCCGCGATTGGCGTGCAGCGGCGCGAGGCGAATATGGCCAATGGCCGTTTCGTGCGCGAGTTCTGCGATAGCCGCACCTTCTGCCGCAAAGCGGATGTGGATGCGATGCACGCCGCTGGTTTGGCCCTTGGCGGCACCTACGACAACGCCGTGGTGGTGGATGGCGACATGGTGCTTTCGCCGGGTGGGTTGCGCCATGCCGACGAAGCCGTGCGCCATAAGATGTTGGATGCGCTGGGGGATTTGGCCCTGGCTGGCGCTCCGATCCTGGGCCGTTACACCGGCGTGCGGGCGGGGCACATGTTGACCAACAAACTGCTACGCGCCTTGTTCGCGCAGCCCGATGCCTATCGCTTTGTGAAATGCGCGCCGGCTCAGGCCGCCAGTTTGCCGGGTGTGGGCGTGCATCTGGGCGATTTGGCGCATGTGGCCTAGGCCAAAGTCACGCTTTCGAACACAAGGCCATTTCGGGCGTTTTGCCCCGGAAAAGAATGTGCTAGACCCAGCCCTAGACGATGCGGTTCAGCTGCCGCGTGCCAAAGATAGCTAGGGAAAAGACCATGCGGGGGATGGGCATCAAAGCGATAACGGGGCTGCGGTTTGGCCTGGTCCTGGGCTTGGTGACTCTGCTGGCCTCCTGCGGCGGTGGCGGCGGCGGTTTGTTTGGCGGCAATGGTGGCGGGTTTTTCGCGGGCCGTGACCGGCAAGTGCCGCTTGAGCAGCAAGATGCCCAAACGATTTTCCAAGCGGCTGAGTTTGAACTGGAACAGGGTGATCCCGATGATGCGGCGGCCCTGTTTCTCGAGGTTGAACGCCTGCACCCCTATTCCGAATGGGCCAGTCGTGCGCTGGTGATGGCGGCCTTCTCGTATCACGAAGATGGCGATTACGAAAACGCGCGCATCGCGGCGCAGCGTTATCTTGATTTCTATCCTGGCACCGAAGATGCCGCTTATGCGCAGTTCCTTCTGGCGCTGAGTTATTATGATCAGATCGATCAGGTTGGTCGTGATCAGGGCATTGCGTTCCAGGCGCTACAGGCTCTGCGCGTCGTGATCGAGCGCTACCCCGATAGCGAATACGCCCAGGATGCGATCCTTCGTTTTGATCTGGCCTTTGACCACCTTGCCGGCAAAGAGATGGAGATCGGGCGCTATTATCTGCGGCGCGAGCACTACACTGCGGCCATCAACCGGTTCCGCGTGGTTGTCGAACAGTTCCAGACCACCAGCCACACGCCCGAAGCGCTGATGCGTTTGGTCGAGGCGTATTTGGCCCTGGGCCTAACGGATGAGGCGCAGACCGCCGGGGCGATCTTGGGTTATAACTTCCAAGCCTCGCCGTTTTACGATGATGCCTATCGTCAGCTGACAGGCCAAAACCTGTCGCCCGAGGCGGCCGGTGAAAACTGGTTGCGCGAGGTCTGGCAGCAGACCGTTCGCGGCGATTGGCTCTGAGCTTTTTCTCGACGCAGCAACCCCCGGGTCGGCGCCCATGCTGAGGCATCTCGACATTCGCGATATGCTGATCATCGATCGGCTGGAGCTTGGTTTTCAGCCCGGTTTGAACGTGCTGACGGGCGAAACCGGGGCGGGCAAATCCATTCTGCTGGATGCGCTTGGGTTTGTACTTGGCTGGCGTGGTCGCGCCGATCTGGTCCGCGCCGGGGCCGAACAGGGCGAGGTTGTCGCGGTCTTTGATTTGGCCGCTGACCATCCTGCCAACCAGGTGTTGGAGGAGGCTGGCCTGCCCCGTGGCGACGAGTTGATCCTGCGCCGCGTCAACACGCCCGAGGGCCGAAAGACCGCCTGGGTCAATGACCGCCGCGCCAGCGGTGAGGTGCTGCGCGCCCTTTCCGACGCTTTGGTGGAATTGCATGGCCAGCAGGATGACAAAGGTCTGCTGGACCCAAAAAACCACCGCCGGATGTTGGACGCGTTCGGGGCTTATCCCGCGCTAAGCGAGGCGGTGAAACAGGCGTGGTCTGCTCGGCGCAAAGCGGCTGTGGCCTTGCAAGAGGCACAGGACCGCTTGGCAGAGATGCAGGCCGAGGAAGAGTTTCTGCGCCATGCCGTGTCCGAGTTGGATCAACTCGACCCGCAGCCGGGGGAAGAAGACGGCCTTGATGCCCGCCGTCGCCTGATGCAAGCCGCTGAACGGATGCGCGAAGATGTCAGCCGCGCGGCTCAAGCCCTGGGGCTTGATGGCGCTGAGGGTGCGATGGGGGATGCGCGGCGCTGGATGGATGGCCTCGTGGACAAGGCCGAAGGTGGCCTCGACAGCGCCGTAGCCGCCCTGGACCGGGCCATGGTGGAATTGGGCGAGGCGCAGGCCGGGGTCGACCGGTTTGCGGAAGCGCTTTTGTTCAACCCGGCAGAGTTGGAAGAAACCGAAGATCGCCTGTTTGCCTTGCGCGGCTTGGCCCGAAAGCATGGCGTTTTGCCTGATGAGTTGGCGGGGCTTGCAGACGGGTTGCGCGAAAAGCTTGGCGCCCTGGACGGCGGCGCGGCCGAGATCGACGGCTTGACCCAGGCCCGCGATGCGGCGGAGGCTGCTTTTCAAAGCGCGGCCAATGCGTTGCGCCAGGCTCGCGCCGAGGCTGCCACGCGCCTGGACAAAGCGATGGCCGCTGAACTCGCGCCGCTAAAAATGGAACGTGCGGTGTTTCAGACCGATCTGGCTGAGGCCACCCCCGGCCCCGATGGCATCGATGCCGTGACCTTTACGGTGGCGACCAACCCAGGCGCCCCTGCGGGCCCGCTGAACCGCATCGCCTCGGGCGGTGAGTTGTCGCGCTTTCTCCTGGCGCTCAAGGTTTGTCTGACGCGCGAGGCCCAGGGCATGACGATGATTTTTGACGAGATTGATCGGGGCGTTGGGGGCGCGACGGCCGATGCTGTCGGTCGCCGGTTATCAAGCCTCGCGGATGATGGGCAGGTGCTGGTTGTCACCCACTCTCCGCAGGTCGCCGCCCTTGGGGCGCATCATTGGCGGGTAGAAAAATCGGTGGAAGGTGGTGTGACGGTCAGCCGGGTGGTGCCACTTGCCCCCGAGGAACGCATTGATGAGGTCGCCCGGATGCTGTCAGGCGACACCATCACCGATGCGGCGCGGGATGCGGCGCGGGCGCTCTTGGCGGGCCGCTAAGACCCGCGATAATCCTGCGGGTTAAGCCCATCAGTCCCGGCAAGATGTGTTTCAGCCCCCAGAACGATATCGGTGTTCTGTGCCGACAGCGCGCGCCAGCCTTCGGCGCGCCGTTCCAGCACAAAGCTTAGGATCGTCGTGCGATCCCCCGCGCGGTTGCCATCGGGTGTTTTCTGACCGACCAGACGGGCGCGCAGATGCACCAGCAGATGATCCGGCCCAAGCGCCCGCGTTTTCACCCGACCCGGGATCAGCCGGGTTTCGGAAAAGAAGCTGTCGAGCGCATATTGATGTGCTCGTTCGATGGCGGCGCGATCTTCCCACCAAATGCCGACGACATTCACAAAATCCGCATCTTCGACAAACAAATCGGCCAGAGCTTTGCCATTGCGGGCCATCCAGGCCGCCACAAAAGCGTTCACAAAGGGTGTCGCATCGTCAGACATCGTGATCCAGAACGGGGTTTCCACAGGTAACACCCTGACTTAGAACGGGAAGACGCCCCCGCCAAGGCCGCGTGCGGAGACGCCGACGCGGGGCTTGATTGCCGTACCTCCGCCTGGCCGACGTAAAATGCCCCCCGCAACCCCGCGCGGATTTGTCAAAACACAGCTGACCCAGGCCGCTGGTGCCTGCAAAGACGGCTGGCAGGTTCTGCGCCAAAAAGGCCCTAGCCAAATCCAGTTTTGGTTCATCGCGCTTGCAATCGGGATCGCCGCAGGCTTTGCGGCTTTGTTTTTTCGCAAGGCGATCAGCTGGTTACAGCACACCCTTTACGGGGTCGAAGATGTGCGGATGCTGCACAGCTTTGCCGAAGGGCTGCCGTGGTGGTTGATCCTGGTGATCCCGATCTGTGGTGGCTTGGTGGTGGGGTTGATCCTGCATTGGTTCACCCCGGATGCGCGGGTGCGATCCGTGGCCGATGTGATCGAAGGCGCGGCCTTGGCCGAGGGGCGGGTGGAACACAAGGCTGGGATCGCGTCGGCCTTTGCCTCATTGATCACCTTGGGGTCGGGTGGGTCATCGGGCCGGGAGGGGCCGGTGGTGCATTTGGCCGCTGTGATTTCAAGCCGGGTGTCGGATTGGATCAAAGCCGATGGCATCACGGGCCGCGATCTGTTGGGCTGCGCGGTGGCGGCGGCGGTGTCAGCCTCGTTCAACGCGCCCATTGCCGGGGCGATCTTCGCGCTCGAGGTCGTGCTGCGCCATTTCGCGGTGCATGCCTTTGCCCCCATCGTCATCGCCAGTGTCGCAGGCACCGTCATCAACCGCCTGGAATTTGGCGATGTGACCGAGTTCAGCCTGGGCACCGACAGCGCGCTGGCCTTTTACGTCGAACTGCCGGCTTTCTTGATCCTGGGGCTGCTATCTGGCCTGGTGGCCGTCGCCTTCATGCGCGCGACCTTTTGGGCGGAGGATGTGGGCAATCTGCTGCAGCGTCTGTCCAACATCCCGCGTTGGTTGCGCCCAGCCATTGCGGGCGCGCTCTTGGGCGGTCTGGCGATCTATTTCCCGCATATCATCGGCGTGGGGTACGAGACGACCTCGGCCGCGCTGACCGGGCAGCTTTTGCTGCATGAGGCGATTGTCTTCGCCATCCTCAAGGCGGCGGCTGCGGCCATCACCATTGCCGGGCGCATGGGCGGTGGGGTGTTTTCGCCATCCCTGATGATCGGTGCGTTGGTCGGTCTGGCCTTTGGTCTGATTGCCACGGCGATCTTCCCCGATGTCTCGGGCTCAGAAACGCTTTACGCGCTGGCGGGGATGGGGGCTGTGGCGGCGGCGGTGCTGGGTGCGCCGATTTCAACGACCCTGATTGTGTTTGAATTGACGGGGGATTGGCAGACCGGGTTGGCGGTGATGGTGGCGGTGTCTCTCTCGACGGCCATCGCCTCGCGCCTGGTGGATCGATCATTCTTCCTGACCCAGCTTGAACGGCGCAACATCCATCTGGCGGCGGGGCCGCAAGCCTATCTTTTGGCGATGTTCCGGGTATCGAACGTCATGCGCCCGATGGACCATGAAAACGCCGCGCCCGAGGAGCAATTACTGACCCTGATCGAGCAGGGGATCTATACCGACGCCCATGCCACCCTGGAACGCGCGCTGCCGATCTTTGAACGCACGGGCCTTGATTACGTGCCGGTGGTGCAACTTGCGCCTGGCGACGCGCCGCCCGCGCTTGAAGGGGCGCTGTTCCATGTCGATGCGCTGAAGGCCTATAACCGGGCCTTGGCCGCCACGGCGGCTGAGGAGCACAGTTAGAAGCCTGAACCGATGCGAGCGGCCGTCAGGGGCCTGTGTCACCCGACCCGAAAAAGCACCCCTTCACGCACGAGGCGTCGGACCAACACAGCTTGTCCTTCATCGTCGATGTCACCGCCAAGCTCTCCGACCACAACCCTTTTTTGTGTCAGGGCTTCGCGCAGCGTTGCCTCGGCCACCGCGGGAAAGGTGATTTCTGTGTCATAAACCGACAGCACGACCTGCTGATCCTCGCCATCGCCGCGCGTGGTCAGGGCATAGATCAGGTCGGGCCGACGCTCGACCTCGGCGCCCGGTTCAATGCTGTCCAGATCCAGGCGCTGTAGAAACTGCCCCGGCACCAGTGGGACGCGGCGGCTGCGGAACGTGCTGCTGAAGGCATCCAAGGTGCCGCTGGGATCAATGGAGCTCGCGGCGCGCATCAGCAGATCGCGGAAGGTTTGGGTAAGCTCATCGCGCGGCGCGCCGTTATTGGCGATCCCCGGCGGGACGGCGTACCGGAATGCGACATCCTTGTGGGCGAGATCAGAGACCGCGTCCAACAGCAGATCGACCCAACGCGTGGAAAGAAGACCGGTTGTGACATGCAGCGAAAGCTCATCGGTCGCCCGCGCGTCATGCACCACCCCGCGCGGCACATAGGCCATGTCACCGGCATGCAGCACAAATTCGTCGATCACTTTGCCCGCGACGAAACCCTCGGGTGAAAAGGCCTGGCTGCGCAGGGGAAGCTGCAGGTCCGACTCGTATATGCGCCAGGTCTTGGACCCATGCACCTGAAGGACGAGCACATCGTGGGAATCGTAATGGGTCTTGAAGCCTTGGGCGCTGCCGGGAGTCATGTAGATATTGGTCTGTAGATCGCAGCTGAACACCGTCTCCAGAGAGCGGCAAAACGCGGCCAGTTGCGGCAGCCGCCGTTGCAGGCCCGGCAGGATCACCGTGGCCCCTTCGGCAAAATGCTGGGCAACGCGCACGGGGTCGGCATGGCCAGCTTCGACGGTGTAGTCTTCCGGCTCGATCGCCTTGCCGTTGTTGACCATGTTCAACTCGTCACTTGGCAAGATTTGCCGGGTGATCACCTCATCGATGTCCGCCAGGGTCAGCAGGCTGGCGTAATAGGCGGGGTCCTGACGGCGAATGACCAGGTGCGTCTTCTCAAAGATATCGGCAAAGAAGGCATCGGCGGTTGTTGGCGCGATCGCGGCCTCGAAATCCATCGACGGTGCCGCGCTGCTGCGATCTTTCATGTCTCGCTCTCCTCATTCCGCCGGACCTGCTGGCGTCTTTGCCATGAATATCGCGACACGACCCCCATTTGAAGCGGAGAGGGGGCAGGGCGCAATCCTATCGCGTGCCCCCCGGCGAACGCTGCGCGATTGGGCGCGATTTGGAAACAATCGCGTGCCTTCCGCAAAACGGTTCGTTCACAAAGGCTTGACCAAACGCCCGACCTCGCACAGACTACAACCTCTACGTGCCTGAGGAGACGGTCCATGGCCGACAAACCGAAAAAAGCGACTTTAGCCGAGTCCGACATCAAATCTGGTCCGGTTGTTGGACGACGGGCCTTTCTTTTGGGAACGCTGGGTGGCTCGGCGGCTTTGGCGGCTTGTGTTCCGAGCGGCGTGACGGATGCGGACACTGGTCGCTATGCCGACCCTGTTGGCGCAGGGCGCGGCGGTGGGGGTCGACCCTATACTGGTATCACAGACCGCGACTCGGGGGCTTATGCCGACCCGGTCAACGGCGGCCGCGGGCGGGCTTGCACCGATAGCGATCTTGGGACTTACGCCGACCGCGTGGGTCAGGGGCGCCGCTGCTGAGATTCAAGTAAAGCTCCGATTTCGCTACGGCAGTTTGACCCAAACCTTGTAAAGCATGTCATGGCCGTCGTCATGGGCGTTTTGCACGGTCTCTTTGATAGGCCGCAAGGATCGTTCTGGGTCGCGGTGGTTTCCCCAGGTTTCATCGCCTTCGACGCCAAGAATCGCATAGCGAACCTCGCGCGGGGCGCAACGGCTGTTGCCCATTGCCTCCATGTTTTGCACGGCGAAGCCCGAGGCCTGGATGTAATCGCAAAACGCAAACAGCCCTGATGTGGTTAGCCAGTCCGCGCGCCAGTGATATTTGCCTCACCGTGAAGTCCGTGCCTTAGGAAACGGCCGAAAGATTGATCCATGACACCAATGCTCTGATTGGGAAGGCCTTAGGTGTCGTCCGGGTTCGTGAAGAAAGGGTTAAGTCCGGCAGTTTCGATCGGCGACCTGAAATTCGCTGAGCATTCTGAGCCAAAAGCCGTGGGCATCCAACAAAACCGGGCTTCCAAGCTAGCGTTCGCCAACTCTGACCGTCTCAAAACCCAGGCCCGCCCCAACACTCCCGCCTTGCCCTAAAGCCCGACCTGTTGCAGTCTTTCCGACGGACGAGGGATGCGTGCTTCACCGCTGGGTTTGTTGGCAAACGGACCAGAGCGCTGCCATGTGTTGGGAGGAGTATGCTATGACATCCAAGACCGCCGGTTCCACGCCATCGGGCAATCTAGCGCCGCGACCGCGGACGATGCCCAAGATCAACAAAGTCACGCCAGACGATATCAAAGCTTCGCTCAAGGCGGGGTTTTCCGATTTCCTGGCGCGCCCGTTGATGAGCGGCTTTTTCGGCCTGTTCTATGCGGTTTTTGGCATTCTCTTTATCTGGTGCCTGGTCTGGCTTGGTGCGGTTTGGATGGTTGTGCCGGCCGCTGTCGGCTTTCCGCTGGTCGCGCCCTTCGCAGCCGCGGGGCTTTATGAAATGTCGCGCCGTTTGCAGGCGGGGGAAAGCTTTGGCTGGTCCGATATCCTGACGGTCATGGCCGATCAGCGCAAACGCGAGATGGGTTGGATGGCTTTTGTCACCTTGTTCATCTTTTGGGTGTGGATGTACCAGGTGCGGCTCTGGCTTGCGATTATCCTGCAAGATGCCTCTTTCTCGAATTTCGACGGGTTTCTAACGGCTGTCTTTTTCACGCCCGAGGGCTGGATCTTCCTTGCCATCGGCACGTGCGCGGGCGCCTTCCTGTCGGCTGTTCTGTTCTCGGTCACGGTTGTCGCCATGCCGATGCTTCTGGATCGGGAGGCCGATTTTGTGACCGCCATGCTCACCTCCATCCGTGTGGTCACGGAAAACCCGGTGGTCATGCTGAGCTGGGCGGCGATTATCTCGGTCACCATGCTTCTGTCTTTGGTACCAGCGTTTCTGGGCCTGATCTTTACCCTGCCGATCCTGGGCCACACGACCTGGCATCTGTATCAGCGGGCCGTCGCGCCAAAGGAGGCGTAAAGCGCTGTATCTGAGCACCGCAGCTTTTTAGCTTGGTAAGGCAAAGCGTTGGTTGCGCGACGGAAACGACGTGCAGCCGCCAGCCGCATTTCAGGGAACTCCGGCGTTGACGGTCTATGGCCGAAGGGTAGTGTGGGGCGAGCTTATGGAGATCGCCAAATGACCAATCCACGCGCCACCCTTGTGACCTTTTCGCTTGCGGCCAGCTTGGCCTTTATCGCAGCCGCCGCTCAGGCCCATACAGGCGAGGGGATCAATACGGGTTTCGCATCCGGTTTCTGGCACCCGATCTATGGGTGGGACCATGTTGTCGCCATGGTGGCGGTGGGTCTTTGGGGTGCGTTCCTGGGCGCGCCCGCGATCTGGGTTCTCCCGGTGGTCTTCCCGCTGGTCATGGCGTTCGGCGGCGCGCTGGGTGTGCTTGGGGTGCCAATTCCCATGATCGAGACGGGCATCGCGCTTTCGGGTGTGGTGCTTGGCCTGTTGATCGCCTTCGCGGTCAAGGCACCGATTTGGGTGGCGGCCGTCATCGTCGGCGTCTTCGCCATCTTCCATGGTCATGCCCATGGCACCGAACTGCCTGAGGCGTTTAGCCCCTATGGCTATGCGGTGGGCTTCGTCATTGGCACCGGCCTGTTGCATATGGCTGGCATCGGCCTTGGCGTCCTGACCCGGTCGGAGGTGGGGCGCTACGCCGTGCGGGGCACCGGCGGCGCGATCGCCTTGGTGGGTGCCTTGTTCCTGTTCGGCCTCGCCTGATCTTGCGACCCGCCCTTGTCGCGCTGGTTTCGCTGACCCTTGCGGGGCCGGCGAACGCTCATGCCTTTACGGCGGGCGCGGATTTGTATGCCCAGTTTGTCGAGGGCGCGTCGGTCATCCTGATCTACCCGGCTATTCTGTTGCCGATCCTGGCCTTGGGCATCCTGGTCAGCCTTTGGGATACCGAAGGATTGCCTAGGGCGTGGCCGCTGTTCCTTAGTGGTCAGATCGTTGGTGTCTTCCTCGCCGCCTTGGTCGGACCGGGCATGTTGACCGCGTTTATCGGGCTTGGCCTGGTGACGGCGACACTGGCGGCACTCGCCCCCGCCGTGCCGCGCTGGGCGGTCTTCGGCTTGGCTGGGCTAACCGGCATCGGGGCGCTTGCCACGGCGCTGGAAGGGCATGGGTTGTTTGAACAGAGTGCCTTCACGCATTTGGGGCTGCTGTTCGGCACGAACCTTGCCGTGGCGCTGAGCGCGGGGCTGGCGCGGCTGGTGCTGGTGGCGTTCGAAGCGGCCTGGGTTTGGATCGGCGTGCGCGTCGCATCGTCATGGATCGGCGCGATCTTGCTCCTGACCTTGGCCTTCGAGCTCGCAACCCAATAGATGGGCGGAAAAGAGAAGTGTCGGCAACGGGTTCCAAAGCCGACCCTAATGGCGCCCCACGACCAGCCCCATGCCCCTAAAGCTGCTCGACCGTGACCCGATCCGTATAAAACGACAGGTGGTCTCTGATGGCGGCCACTGCCTCGATTGGGTCTTCGTAGCTCCAGGCCACATCGGCCAATTGCTCGCCTGCGGTCGTAACCGTGAAATAGGTCGCTTGCCCCTTATGCGGGCAGCGGGTTGAGCTTTCGGTCTGTTCCAGGAAGGCCATGCCGATATCGTCGCGTGGGAAATAGATGGCGGGCGGGTAATCGCCCTCGACCAGTTCCAAAGCCTTGTTCGATTCCGCAACCACCGCGCCACCGGCACGCACCACCCAAACACCCGGTGCCGTGCGAATTTTTATGTGATTGGCCATCTCGCGCCTCCCTCAGTCCCTAATCCTTGTTGATCTGCCTTTGCCCGCTGCATGTGACAGAAAGATGTCAAAGCGGCGCGCAGGCTTGGCGAAGCCATTGGGCTGCAGCCCCCTCCAACGCAGGCCCTATCTTTTGCAGAACCTCGGCGTGGTAGCTATTGATCCAGTCGCGCTCGGCCCGCGTCAGATCGTCCGCGATGATCAGGCGACGGTCGATCGGCGCAAAGCTAAGCGTTTCAAACCCGTACATTTTGCGGTCGTCTTGGCCCGGCAGATCGGGCGCCTCGGTCACAACCACCAGGTTTTCGATCCGAATGCCAAAGGCCCCCTCGCGGTAATAGCCGGGCTCATTCGACAGGATCATCCCCGGCTCCAACGGCACGGTCGAGGCACGGCTCAGCCGTTGTGGCCCCTCATGCACACCCAAATAGACGCCAACGCCATGGCCCGTGCCGTGATCAAAATCGCGGCCCGCCGCCCAAAGCGGTGCGCGTGCCAGCGCATCCAGATGCGCCCCGGCGATGCCTTTGGGAAAGCGGGCCAGATGAATGGCGATCATGCCTTTCAGCACTTGGGTAAAGGCGGTTTTTTCCTCGGCGCCCACATCGCCCACCGGCAGGGTGCGGGTGATATCGGTGGTGCCGTCTTCATATTGGGCGCCGGAATCGATCAGGAAAAGCTGCCCCGGTAGAACCGGGGCGTTGGTGCTTTCGGTCACGCGGTAATGCACGATCGCCCCGTTCGGCCCCGCGCCCGCGATGGTGTCAAAGCTGATCTCTTTTAGCGCGCCGGTCTCGGCCCGGAAGCCTTCCAAAGCGCGCACGCAGTCGATTTCGGTCAAACCGCCGCTCGGCGCGGTTTCGTCGAACCAATGCAGGAATCGCGCCAGGGCCGCGCCGTCGCGCAGATGGGCGGCCTTGGTCGCGGCAATCTCAGCGGCGTGTTTGCGCGCCTTGGGCATCAAGCACGGATCGGTCCCTTTGGTGACCTTGGCTTGTCCCCGCCCAAGCGCGCGCTCCACCGCAAAAGGCGTTGTCGCCGGGTCGATCCGCACATGGCCTTGAAGTCCTGCGAGCATCGCCTCGAACACCGCAGGGTCATGGGCGCGCACGGCCCCAGGCAGACTGACGCCGGTTAGTCTTTCCGCCTCGACAAACAGATCCAGCGATTGATCCCGGTTCAAGATCCCCATCGCATGCATCAGCGGGGTATGGGCCACATCGCCACCGCGCAGGTTCAGCAACCAGCACAGGCTGTCGGGTTGGGTCAGGATCGCCGCATCTTGGCCCGCCTTGGCCAGGTCTTCTGCGACCAGGGCCAGTTTCTCCTCGGCGCTGCGTCCGGCATAGACAAGCGGCCAGGCGGTCGCCGGGGCCATCGGGGGGGCGGGCTGATCGCCCCAAAGCGCATCGATGGGGTTGTCGATGGCGCGCAGGGTGATTTGGGTTTGATCCAACGCCTCTTCCAGCTTGGCAATTTCGGATGCGCTGTGCAGCCAAGGGTCAAAGCCGACGGCCCCGCCCGCGGGCAAATGGGTTTTGAGCCATTCCGCCAATCCGGTTTCCGGCCAATCCACCGGGGTAAAGGCCGTGGTGTCGGCTTGCGCGCGCACCTGCAACCGGTAACGCCCATCGACGAAGACGCCTGCGATCTTGGGCAAGACCGCCGCAAACCCCGCCGAGCCCGTGAACCCCGTTAGCCAGGCCAAACGCTCATCGCGCGCAGCAACATACTCGCCCTGAAAGCGGTCGGTCCGGGGCACCAGCAACCCCGCCAGCCCATCTGTCGCCAGCTGATCCCGCAGCGCAGCCAATCGGGGCGGGCCATCCTGGGGCCGGGTTTTTGCATCAAAAGATTGGAACATCAGGCTCGATCACGTCATGCTTTTTTCCAAACATAGGGATTTGGGAGGGAACCGCCATGCCAATCGCCGCAGAATCAATGCCAACCAAGCATATCGAGGTGATGGGCCGTCAGATGGCCTATTCCGAGATGGGGCAGGGGCGGCCGATCCTGTTCCAGCATGGCAACCCAACCTCGTGCTATCTTTGGCGTAATATCATGCCGCAATTGTCCGATCTGGGCCGCTGCATCGCGGTGGATTTGATCGGTATGGGCGACAGCGACAAGCTGCCCGATCCGGGCCCGATGCGCTATAGTTTTGCCACCCATGCCGCGCATCTTGAGGCTGCTTGGGACGCGCTGGGTGTGGGTGAAGATGCGGTCTTGGTGATCCATGATTGGGGCTCGGCCCTGGGGTTTGATTGGGCCTATCGCCACCAAAACCGCGTGGCTGGCATCGCCTATATGGAGGCGATCACCGCCCCCGTCCCCGATTGGCAGGCGTGGCCCGAGGCTGCGCGCGGCATCTTTCAGGCGATGCGCAGCGATAAGGGGGAAGAGCTTGTTCTTGAACGGAATATCTTTGTCGAACGCATCCTCCCCGCCTCGATCCTACGCGATCTTACCGCGGCCGAGATGGCGCAATACCGCAAACCGTTCGAGGCCGCGGGCGAGGACCGACGCCCAACCCTGGATTGGCCACGCCAAATTCCGATAGCGGGCGAACCGGCGGAGGTTGTTGCCGTCGTCGAACGCTATGCGGCTTGGCTGGCGCAATCCGACCTGCCCAAGCTTTTCATCAATGCCGATCCCGGCTCGATCCTGATCGGCCCGCAGCGTGAGGCGTGCCGCAAATGGCCCAACCAGACCGAAGTGACCGTGAAAGGCAGCCACTTCATCCAAGAAGATAGCCCCGATGAGATTGCGACGGCCTTGCGCGGGTTCCTGCAGTCGCTTTAGGCCGCATCTTTCGTGCAGCACCCGTTGGATTTGACCTAGCGGGCCGCCTGGGACGCGCTAGCTCCAGAAAGACATCAAGCCACTTGCGGAGGATCCGATGAAAACGCTAGCCGCCCTGGTCTTTCCAGGTTTCCAAACGCTCGACCTTTATGGGCCGCTTGAAATGCTGGGTGACCATGATGTCGGGTCGGTGGATATCAAGATTGTCGCGGAAACCCTTGACCCCGTGCCAAGCTATCACGGCACCCGCACCGCGGTGGACCGCACGCTTGCGGACGGGACAGACTATGACCTTCTCCTCATCCCCGGCGGCGATAGCGCTCCGCTAGAGCCGCGCAACCCGGCCATCAATGACTGGATCGTGCAAACATCCCAGACCGCAGAATATGTGATGGCTGTCTGTACCGGCACGGTTTTGCTGGCATCGACCGGGCTGCTGGATGGGCGGCGTGCGACGACCAACAAGAAAGATTTTACCGCAACCGTGCATCACGGGCCCAAGGTCGATTGGGTGCGCGAAGCCCGCTGGGTCGAGGATGGGAAGTTCTTTACCTCTTCCGGTGTTTCGGCAGGGATGGATATGAGCCTGGCGGTGATGGCCAAAATCTTCGGTGACGACGCCGCAGAGGCGATCGCCATCGGCACCGAATATGAATGGCACAAAGACCCCACATGGGATCCTTTCGCCAAACTGGCCGGATTGGTCTGATCAAGCGCCCGCGCCACGGCGCGGTCGTTGACCTAACTCGCCCGCTTCATCCCCATCACGCGTGCGCGCGCCCTTGGGTCGGTGTCGAAAAGGGAGGCCAACTGTTCGGTGATCGCGCCCGCCAGCTGCTCGGCATCGGTGATCGTGACCGCGCGCTCATAGTAGCGCGTCACGTCATGGCCAATGCCGATGGCCAACAATTCGACCGTGCGGCGCTTTTCGACCATCGCGATCACATCGCGCAGATGCTTTTCCAAGTAATTGGCTGGGTTCACCGACAGGGTGCTGTCATCCACCGGCGCGCCGTCAGAGATCACCATCAAAATCTTGCGCGCCTCGGGCCGCATGACCATCCGACGATGCGCCCATTCCAGCGCCTCACCGTCGATGTTTTCCTTCAGCAGACCCTCTTTCATCATCAGGCCCAGATTGTCGCGTACCCGGCGCCAAGGCGCATCGGCGCTTTTATAGATAATGTGGCGCAGGTCGTTCAGACGGCCGGGCTGCTGCGGGCGGCCCTGGGCCAGCCATTCTTCTCGGGCTTTGCCGCCTTTCCAGGCGCGGGTGGTGAAGCCGAGGATTTCGACCTTCACCCCGCAGCGTTCCAAGGTGCGCGCCAAGACATCGGCACAGATCGCGGCAATCGAAATCGGGCGTCCGCGCATCGAGCCGGAATTGTCCAGCAAGAGCGTCACAACCGTGTCGCGGAACTCGGTATCATGTTCGATCTTGAAGCTGAGCGGGGTGGTGGGGTTGGCCACCACACGCGCCAGACGCCCGGCATCCAGGATGCCTTCCTCCAGGTCGAACTCCCATGCGCGGTTCTGTTGCGCTTGCAAGCGGCGCTGCAACTTATTGGCCAGGCGCGAAACCGCGCCTTTCAACGGCTCCAACTGCTGGTCGAGATAGGCGCGCAGGCGTTCCAACTCCTGCGTTTCGGCCAGGTCTTCGGCCGCAATCTCTTCGTCATGGGCGGTGTTGAACACCGTATAGGTCGGATCAGCCTCGGAATGCGGGGCCGGGGGCGGGGGTTCCAGCGGGGCTTCGCCTTCGGGCAGTTCTTGCTCTTCGGCCTCTTCCATGTCGCCCGAGTCGTCCATTTCGACCTGGGCTTGGCTGGAATCCTGCTGTTCGTCCTGGCTGCGCTCGGGGCTGGCCTCGGCGTCCTCTTCCTGGCTGTCATCGTCGCCAGTGGAATCGGGGGTGTCATCCTCCGCATCCTCGCCAGCGTCGTCTTCGGCCTCATCATCCATCTGGTCGGGGTCGTCGCCCAACTGATCGCCATAACCCAGATTGTCGATCATCTGGCGGGCAAAGCGCGCAAAGGCCGCCTGATCCGTCAGCACGTCTTCCAGGTTTTCCAGGGTGCCGTCGCAGCGATCTTCGATAAAGCCGCGCCAAAGCTCCATGACATTGGCGGCCTCCGGCGGCATGTCGCGCCCGGTGGCCAAATGGCGGATCAGATAACCCGCAGCCGTGGCCAAAGGCGCGTCCGCCGCGTCGCGGATTTCACCATACCCTTTGCGCCGCGCCTCATGCCCGATCTTGGCGTCAATATTGCCCGCGGTCCCAGGCATGTCGCGCGCACCCACAGCCTCGCACCGGGCGGTTTCCATCGCATCCATCAGATCGCGCGCCATCGAGCCCTGCGGCGCATAGCGCGAGGCGGTGCCCTGGTCGTGGTACTTGTGGCGCAGGGCCAAGGCATCGGCTGTGCCGCGGGCCAACAGAACCTCATCCCGGGTCATGCGACGGCTGACCTGTGGCAGGCGCACGGAATCGCTGGTCAGGCCCGGCGGGTCGACGGTGTAGCTGACAGCCAGTTCCGGATCATCGGCCATGACGCGGGTGGCATCAGCCAGGGCCTTTTTGAACGGTTCGGCGGGGTTATCGGTGGGCGAAGATTTCATAGGCAGACTGTGGCGCGCGGTGGGGGCAAGGGCAAGGGCGTGTCAGTAGTTATCCAGGGCGGCCAGCCCCATTTCACAAGGGGCGGGGAAGGGCGCATTGGTGCCCAGATTGGCCACATCCAAATCCAACGGATCGCCTTGCCCGGTTTCCGACAGGGTGACGGTCTCATCCTCGGTCTCGGGGTCGACGCTGGTCGCCTCGACCGTGTAATCGCCGGTCAGCAGGTTCACGTCACAATTCATGCTGCCGCCAGCGGCGCGGTCATAGGTGGAATAGCTGAATCCCGCCAAAACAAACCGGTTGTCGCGAAAGGCGATGGTATAGGTCTGAAACCAGGGAAACCGGCCAATCCCCGATTGCTGCGACGACAACATGAGCGATCCGTTTTCGGCCGCCGCCAGATCGGGGGCCATGCCCCACATCTCGCCATTGAAGACCACATTCCGCGCGATCAGCAGCGGTTGGGAGCCTGGATCTTCACGCCAATCGGTCAGGATGATCAGATCGGCGCGGTCGGGTTGCGTGTCGCTGGCCAGCACCAGCACCTGTTCGCAGCCAATGCTGTCTTCGACCAGATCAACACACAGGCTGTCGATCAGCCGGGGCAGAATTTCGGCCTCGCTTGGGTTCAACGAGTCCGCGCCAGCCGGGCCAGCGGCAATAGGCAAGCCAAGGGCCAAAAAGGCAGGGGCCAATTGGGTCCGAATCATGGTCGTCTCTCCATCCAACTCGCGTTCGGGGCTGGCTTGCCGATCCTTAGCGGGCTGCTCCGTCACCTTGGCGGCCAATCGCGGGCAGGATTGCGCGGGCGTCTTGGCGGCTTTGGCGCATCCTGCATATCGGGCTTTGCCCCCAGGCACCAGCGCTGGCGGTCGAGTATTTGGGGCGGTTCACGGCCCGGTGAGGCGGCGTGGGGGCCCCGCGTTCTAACCCAAAAACCAATCCACATCCGCGTTGCCGCCGCAAAGCAGCACGCAGATCCGTTCGTCTTTCTCTGGCACATAAGCGCCCGAGGTTAGGGCCGCCAAAGCCACTGCGCCGCCTGGTTCGCCAACGAGCCGTGTGGCCTCCCACAGATGCTGTGCGGCCTCGAAAACCGCTTGATCTGGCAGGACGAGTGCGGTTTTCACCCGCTCTTTCACCACCTCAAACGACACTTTGCCAAGCGCGGGTCCGCCAAGCGATCCTGCGGCAACGCCGGTGGCCGACACATCGATGTCGGGCCCTTCCGCGAGGGATCGCGCAAGCGTGTTGGTCCCTTCGGTTTCGACCGACACCACATTCACCCGGTCGCCGAACCAGGATGCGATGCCGCCGATCAGCCCGCCGCCACCGGTCGCCACCAGAATGGTGTCGAGCCCATCCATCTGCCCCTCAAGCTCGCGCGCGACAGTGCCTTGCCCGGCCAGCGTGGGCGCGGTGTCATAAGGGTGGACCGAAAGCGCGCCGGTGTCTTCGGCGGCTTGGGCATATTGGGTCATGCAATCGGCGACCGAGCCTTCGGTCAGGATCACCTCGCCACCGAACATGCGCATCCGGCGCAGCTTTTCCTCTTTAGCGATGGATTTGGGCACAAAGATTTTCGAGGCATGACCGAGCTGCGTCGCGGCATAGGCCACCGCCGCCCCATGATTGCCGCCCGAGGCCGCGACCACGCCCGCCGCGGGCACCGCGCGGCTGAGCATATTGTTAAATGCCCCCCGCACCTTGAACGAGCCAGTGATTTGCGTGTGCTCGAGCTTGAGTGTGACGGGGTGGTTCAGGCCAAGCGCGTCAGGCTCCAAGTCAAGAATCGGTGTTTTGCGCACGCGCCCTTTGATCAGATGGGCGGCGGCGGTGATGTCATCGGGGCTGGGATAATTCATGGCCCAAACCGTTCCATGGCGGCCCAGTGGCGTCAATTGCTCTGCGCCGAAAATCCGCGCGGGTCAGGACGGCAAGACCGCGTTGCTGCAACGCGCAACCTCCGCCGCCGCCTGGCGCGAGGCCCAAAGATCGCCTTCGGCCATGGCATGGGCCAAAAGCGCGATATGGGCGGCGCGCACCGCATCCTGTCGGGCTTTGAGGGCGTCATTCGCGTCGGGCGGTGCGATGCTATCGATGATGGCATCGATCCCATGCAGCAAGTCTTCGGAAATTTGGCCCGATCCGCTGCGATTTTGCACCGCTAGATGCCCCTGCACATGGCCCGCGCAATCAGTGAAAAACATCAAAAGATCAGAGGTTTGATCAGCGGTACCCATAGTGGGGGCCGCAAGGGCCAAGGTCGAAAGCAACGCAATGTGAAGCTTTTGTGACATACAGCCACGCTAGCAAGAAAACCGTCAAAAAATAGTAACAATCAGGTCGATACTTGCGAGTGTTAACTTTTTGCAACGCCGGTGGAGACATTCTCCAGCGCGACCTCACCCAAGGCCAGTTGCGCCAGCACCTCCACATGCACATCCAGCGCGTCGATCACAGGGTAGTCCGGTGTCGCATCGTCGAAAACCAGCCCCAAATCGGTGCCCGCAAGCACCACCGCCTCGGCCCCTTGGTCGCGGATCAACCGCGCGCCCGCATCCAGAAAAAAGGCGCGATTGTCCTCTGTCGCTGCGCCCGCAATGGCCATATCCTGATAGGCTTGGCCGACGGTCTCGATTTCATCTTCTAAAACAACGGCTTCGGTTTGAGCGAGCTGCCCATACAGCTTTGTCCGCATCACCACTTGCGCCCCCAATAGTCCAACCCGTTTGATCCCTTTCCGGTCAAAATAAGCGTCGAGCGGGCTGACCCCTGATACCAGAGGTAGCGGCGAAATCGCTGCCGTTTCCGCAAAACAGAAATGCCCGCCGAGCGAGGTAATGGCCGCACAATCCGCACCAGCGGCGGCCAGTCGGTCGAGAAGACCCTGATAAATCTCGGCCTGCGCCCCCCGGCGATCCGCCAGATTGTTGGCGACAAGTGTTCGCGCATCCGCATGAACAATGGTCAGGTCGGGGGTGCTACCGGCGTCCAAGATCGCATCGGTCAGACGTTTATAGTAAACCAAGGTCGCGCCCACGCCGATCCCGCCGATCAATCCGATATGCATGATGCACCCCCCCAAAAACGATTGCGGGGCAGTCCACCAGACCGCCCCGCATCATGCAAATTCTGTTATTTGACCGTCCGGATCAGCCGACGTGATCCTAACCCAAGCTCATGCTGGCTGCGCTTTCCGGCAGTTCCTCGTCAAAGCAACGCTGGTAGAACTCGGCCACGGTCTGGCGTTCCAACTCGTCACATTTGTTCAGGAACGACACCCGGAAGGAATAGCCCACATCGCGGAAAATCTCGGCGTTTTGCGCCCAGGTGATCACCGTCCGCGGGCTCATCACCGTGGACAATTCGCCATTCATGAAGGCCGTGCGGGTCAGATCGGCGACGGTCACCATCTGGCTGATCGTCTTTCGGCCCTTTTCGGTGTTGTAGTGCGGGTTTTTCGACAGAACGATCTGGGTTTCGGCATCATGGCTCAGATAGTTCAGCGTGGTGACGAGCGACCAACGATCCATCTGGGCTTGGTTGATCTGCTGCACGCCGTGGTAAAGACCCGTCGTATCCCCGAGACCCACGGTGTTGGCCGTGGCAAACAGGCGGAAATGCGGGTGCGGGGTGATGATTTCGTTCTGATCCAGCAGGGTCAGCTTGCCATCATGTTCCAGCACGCGCTGGATCACAAACATCACATCGGCGCGGCCCGCATCATATTCGTCGAAAACGATGGCGACGGGGTTGCGCAGCGCCCAGGGCAGAATGCCCTCGTGGAACTCGGTCACCTGCTTGCCATCGCGCAGTTTGATCGCGTCTTTCCCGATCAGGTCGATCCGGGAAATGTGGCTGTCGAGGTTCACACGCACAGCGGGCCAGTTCAGACGGGCGGCAACCTGTTCGATATGGGTCGATTTACCGGTGCCGTGGTAGCCTTGGATCATCACACGGCGGTTGTGGCTAAAACCCGCCAGGATCGCCAGCGTCGTGTCAGGATCGAACTTATAGGTCGCGTCCAGCGCCGGAACCCGATCAGAAGGCTCGGCAAAGCCTTTCACCTTCATATCGGTATCGATCCCGAATACTTCGCGGACAGAGATTTCTTCGGTCGGTTTTGCGTCCATGCTCAAGCTAGCGTCAGCCATAGTGTCCTCGGCGTCTTACGGGTTCGTGTCGCGTCTTCGCGGGATGCAACATATCGCGGGCGGCCACAAGGGAAAGGCGACAGGCGCGTTACGTTAAACCGCGCCGCAGGCAAAACCGCGCGGCGCGGGCAAGGGCGCGCTTAATTCCAGCAGCTGACCGTGACGGTCATATCGGCGCCAAGCCGCGCCAGGTTTTCCCGGTTCATCGCGGCAACCCGTTCCGAGGCGCTGGTGGTCACGCCGGCCTGGG
The DNA here is from genome assembly GCA_965229695.1 of Paracoccaceae bacterium. GTDB lineage: Bacteria > Pseudomonadota > Alphaproteobacteria > Rhodobacterales > Rhodobacteraceae > JANSYL01. The sequence continues at coordinate 465,037 of OZ245921.1, read as the reverse complement.
CCAGCACATCGGTCAGCTTGTCGCCGCGCAGCGCCAGCGTCACATCCTGGGGCAGGGCGCGCCCATCGGTGTCGCCCGGCAGGATCATCCCCAGAACCGAGCCCGTGAAATCAAAGACCGGGCCGCCAGCTTCGCTATCGGTGGTGTCCAATTCGAGGCGCTGGATGGTGTCTTCGCCGTTCACACCTTGCAGCTCGGCCAGGCGACCAAAGCTCATCGAGGCCGCGCTTAGCGCGCCTTCGAAGGGAAAGGCCGAGACAGCAATTTCCGAGCGCAGGCGGCCTGGGCCTGAGGCCAGTTCAGCAAACGCCAAGGGGGCAAGGCGCTGGCGCGGTTGCAAGACGGCCAGGCCCAAGCCGGCATCGCTATAGGAGACATCGGCCTCATAGACATTGTTGATCAGGATCTCGGCGCATTCGCCGATGATATCGGTGGTGGTCAGCACTGCCCCTTCCGGATCGACAAAAAAGCCGGAGCGGACCAGATCGGGTTGGCGCACATCCAGGCCCGAAACCATGTCGACACCCTCTTCAATGCCTTCAGGCACCGCCGCGGGGTCGAGCGCGCCGTCAAGGTAGCCGATCGAGCTTTGCATCATCGGCAAGACCCGCTCGATTTGCTCATCGCGCTCGGGGGGCCACACCAGCGTGAAGCCTTTTACGGCCCCACCGCTCAGCCGCGCTTCGGTGTGCGAGCGGAGGCTATCGGATTGCCCGGTCAGCAAGAACCGGTCACGCCCGCGATTGCGCTCGCCCTCCAACGGCACAATTTCTAGCGTCTGCATGATCTCATAGAGGCCAAACAGCGTCGTCTCATCGCCGGGCTGCGAGATCAGCAACACCTGCACGCCGCTATCACCCAGGCTGTCATATTGCGCAAAGGGGAAGTTGTAGCGCGAAAACTCGACCATCGCGAGCGGCAGGTCGATCTCGATCCCGGCGCGATCATCGGTGACGGTTTGCATCCCAAGGGCCGCCAATTCGCCTTGATATTCGCCCAAAAGCTGGGCGCGCTGGCGCGTGGTCAAAACGCCCGTTGGCTCAAAGCCGCGATCCACCTGCCAATCGGACATCGCCCCGCGGGTGCCGGGGCCAAAGGCGCCGTCAATGGCCGAGTTGTAGAAGCCGAACCATTGCAGCGCGATTTGCAACGCGTCACGGCCTTCGCGATCGAGCTGCGCTTCACTTTGGCGCGCCTGCTGCGGGGTTTCTTCGGGGATCGGTTCGGGCTCAGGCTCAGGTTCCGCTTCGGCCACAGGTTCGATGCTAGGGGCGACGGTGCCGCCTTGGGTCAAAATCGTGCTGCCCACGGGGAAGAACTGGGTCGCAAAAAGCGCTCCATCGGTCACGAAACTATCGCGGGGCACCAGCCCTTGGGTGCGCAATTGCTGCAGAACGGTGGTTGCGCCCGCCTCATCAAATGGTCCGACCGCAATGGCATAAAGCCCGGCATCGGTCCGGAACCCATTCACGTTTTCAACAAGTTGCGCATAGGCGCGCACGCGCTGCTCCGCGTTGGTCAACTCACTCAGACTTTCGATTTGCACCCAAAGCCGGTCTTGCGCCTGTGCCGGGCTGCCCAAAAGGGTCAGCGCCAAAACAATCAATCCAACCAGGGCCCCAAGCCCGCGACCAGTCAGTGCTTTCATCGGTTCGAAATTCCCGTATCGTCCAGTTCGTCCGCCAATTCGGCCCACAGCAAAAAAGACGCCCCCAGGGACGTGTGTAATGCCGTCTGCACATGCACTAGAAACCCCTTGCAAGGCAACAACAATAGCGGTCTGCCTCCGTTGACCCCCCTGAGCGGTCCAACTATGCAGGCGCAGCCGATACCCCCAAGGATGACAGGCCGATGCCGCAGACCGAGCAACCAAAGAGTTTTCAGGACATCATCCTGCGTTTGCAGACCTATTGGGCGACCAAAGGCTGCGCGATCATGCAGCCCTATGACATGGAGGTGGGCGCAGGCACCTTTCACCCCGCCACGACGCTGCGGTCGCTGGGGACGCAGGCCTGGGCCGCCGCCTATGTGCAGCCTTCGCGCCGCCCGACCGATGGGCGCTACGGTGAAAATCCCAACCGGCTGCAGCATTACTACCAATACCAAGTGCTGATTAAGCCCAGCCCACCCGATCTACAGGCGCTGTACCTGGGTTCGCTCGAAGCCATCGGTATCGACATGGACCTGCACGATATCCGTTTTGTCGAAGACGATTGGGAAAGCCCGACCCTGGGCGCCTGGGGCCTTGGATGGGAGGTTTGGTGTGATGGGATGGAGGTGAGCCAATTCACCTATTTCCAACAGGTTGGCGGCCATGATTGTCACCCGGTTTCGGGCGAGCTGACCTATGGGTTGGAGCGTTTGGCGATGTATGTGCTGGGCGTTGACCATGTGATGGATATGCCCTTCAACGATCCCGATGCGCCGATTGCGCTGAGCTATGGCGATGTCTTCCGCCAGACAGAAGAAGAATACTCGCGCCACAATTTCGACCTGGCGACGACCGACATGTTGTTCCAGCATTTCATTGATGCCGAGGCGGAATGCCAGCGGCTGCTGGATGCACCTTATGACGACCCGAAAACCGGCAAACGCATCGTGCTGGCGCATCCGGCCTATGACCAGTGCATCAAGGCCAGCCATCTGTTCAACCTGCTGGACGCGCGCGGCGTGATCTCGGTCACCGAACGCCAGGCCTATATCGGCCGCGTCCGCGCGCTGACCAAAGGTTGCGCCGACGCCTTCGTGCAGACCGAAGCAGGCGGGTGGGCTGAGGCCAGCTGAAACATCTTCCACGTTCCAACATTGGTAACGGTCGCATGAACGGAAAATACGTTGTTTTCGCTATCGTGGGTATCACGCTGATCTTCGGGATTGGCGTCTGGTACACGCAAACACGCGCCTATTATGCGCCGGTGGAACTGGGCGAGCTTACTCTGACCTTAGGCGACGGCACGGTGCAGCTGATCTCGTTTGATCAGTTTGACGGGATCAACGCGGAAACCTCACCACTACGCTTCCGTGCCTGCTTTATCCTCAGTGCTGATAGTTTTGCGTTGGTGTCTGATGCCGAACCCTATCCTGATGCCGCCCCTCTGATTGCGCCTAGTTGGTTCGACTGTTTCGATGCGCAGGCCATTGGTGCCGCCATCGAATCCGGTGACGCCCAAGCCTTTTTGTCACAAGCAGAAATCAGGCCCGGCGCGGATCGCATCATCGCGGTCTTTCCTGACGGACGCGCCTATGCATGGCATCAATGGAATGGCAGTCTGGATAACTAAGTACCAGATCGCATTGGAGTAACGAAATGTCAGACGATAAGAAAAAGATCGGACCGTATAAGCGCGCTGTCTTAGAGGCAACCGAACGTGCCGGTGCAAAGCGGAAAGAAGGCGATGGCGTTGTTCTCTTTGAATATCCTGATTACGATTCCTACAAAGACGTTCAAGTGGCTGGCAATAAAGCGAAATTGCGAATGCAGTTCGTCAAGGAAAGCCACATAAAAATTCTTGCGGACTACGTGACGAAAGCTTTGGGAGATGTCGGTTTTGGTCTCTGTCACGGGACCCGACGTGGGGCGGAACAATCCTGGTTTCGTGCACATCTGCCAGGGGAACCCGAGGTGATTGGAACCGAAATTTCCGACACGGCCAGTGATTTCCCCCACACCGTGCAATGGGATTTCCATGACACCAACCCCGATTGGGAAAGCCGCGCCGATTTCGTCTATTCCAATTCCTGGGATCATGCCTTTGACCCGGAAAAAGCTTTTGGTGCCTGGATCGAGGCACTTAGGCCCGGAGGTTTGATGCTGCTGGATTACACCAAAGGGCAAAGCCCGGATGCGGCCAATGCGCTCGACCCGTTTGGCATCACGCTCCGGCGGCTACGGGGGATGTTGACGGACCGCTTCTCGAGCCAAGGCGTGGTGATTGACACCATTGACACCCGGCAAGTGAACAAAGAATACCGCGCCCGCGTGGTGGTTTTCCAAAAATCCGCCTAAACCGCCGTCCGACCCGAAAGCCAAACCCTGATGCCCGATCTGTTAATCGAACTCTTCTCCGAGGAAATTCCCGCGCGGATGCAGGCCAAAGCCGCTGACGATCTGAAGCGCTTGGTGACCGATGGATTGGTCGAGGCGGGTCTGACCTATGCCAGCGCGGGCGCGTTTTCGACGCCGCGTCGTTTGGCCTTGTCGGTCGAGGGGTTGACCGCGGGTTCGCCCGATCAGCGCGAGGAACGGCGCGGGCCGCGCACCGACGCGCCGGAAAAGGCGATTGAAGGCTTCTTGCGCGGGGCCGGGCTGACCAAGGATCAGCTTGAGGTGCGCGCCGACAAAAAGGGCGATGTCTATTTCGCGGTGATCGACCGTCCGGGCCGCCCGGCGGCTGATATCATTGCCGAGCTTTTGCCCAATGTGATCCGCAATTTCCCCTGGCCCAAATCCATGCGCTGGGGCGCGGGCAGCTTGCGTTGGGTGCGCCCGCTGCATCGCATCCTGTGCATTTTGACAGATGAAGCCGAGGCGGAGCTTGTGCCCTTCGATGTTGACGGGATCGCCGCAGGTGACGTGACCGAAGGCCACCGGTTCCTGTCACCAGGGGCCCTCTCGGTGACCTCATTCGACGATTACAGCGCCAAACTGGCGGCGGCCAAGGTCGTTCTGTCCGCCGAGGCGCGGGCCGAAACCATTTGGCATGATGCGACCACCATGGCCTTTGCCCAGGGGCTTGAGGTTGTTGAAGATCGCGCGCTTCTGGCCGAGGTGGCGGGGCTGGTGGAATGGCCCGTTGTCTTGATGGGCGAGATTGGCGCCGATTTCCTCGACCTGCCGCCAGAGGTTCTGCAGACCTCGATGCGGGAACACCAGAAGTTCTTTTCGGTGAAAAACCCTGCCACGGGCCGGATCGAGAAATTTGTGACTGTCGCCAACCGCACAACCGCAGATGACGGGGCCACGATCCTGGCGGGCAACCAAAAGGTGCTGTCCGCGCGGCTTTCGGATGCGAAATTTTTCTGGGAAAACGATCTGCGCGTGGCCAAAGCGGGCATGGGCGATTGGCTCGCGTCGCTGGAAAACGTGACTTTCGAACGCCGCTTGGGCAATCAAGCGGATCGCATTGGTCGCATCGCCGCGCTGGCGCGCGAAATCGCGCCTTTGGTCGGGGCCGATCCCGATCAGGCCGAAACCGCTGCGCGCCTGGCCAAGGCTGATCTGTCGTCGGAGATGGTCTATGAATTCCCGGAATTACAGGGGGTTATGGGTCGGTATTATGCTGAGGCCGCAGGCCATCCCGCTGAGGTCGCGGCGGTGGCCGAGGATCACTATCAACCCCTTGGTCCGTCGGATGATGTGCCCACCGCGCCGCTTTCGGTGGCGGTGGCGCTGGCCGATAAGATCGACCTTCTGACCGGGTTCTGGGCGATTGATGAAAAGCCCACCGGTTCGAAAGACCCGTTTGCCCTGCGCCGTGCCGCACTGGGCGTTATTCGGATCGCGTTGCAGCAGACCGGCTCACTCCGGCTGACCGACCTATTCAACTCGGCAAACACCATCGCCGGGCCGCGTGTGCAGGATGCCGGGGGCGCAGGGATCGCCGATGTGGACGATCTGCTAAGCTTCCACCACGACCGCCTCAAGGTCCATTTGCGGACCGAGGGCATCAGCCATGATGTGATCGACGCGGCCCTGGCCAAACCACCGGTTGATGACCTTGCGCTTGTTGTGGCCCGGGCCGAGGCGTTGGCCGCATTTCTCAAAATCCCGGATGGCGAGAACCTGGTTCAAGGCTATCGCCGTGCCGCCAACATCCTGGCCCAGGCCGAAGAAAAGGATGGCGTTGAATACCGCTTTGGCGCCGATCCGAAATTCGCCGAGACCGAGGAAGAACGCGCGCTCTTCACCGCGCTCGATACCGCGACCCAAGCCATTGCCCCGGCGCTGCAAGCTGAGGACTTCGCCACCGCCATGTCGCATATGGCCGATCTGCGTGCGCCTATCGATGCGTTTTTTGACGCCGTGCAGGTTAATGCCAAGAACGACATTCTGCGCCGGAACCGGTTGAACCTGTTGCATCAGATCGTCGAAACCTGCGGTCAGGTGGCCGATCTGGGCAAGCTCGCGGGCTGATCCAAAGCCGGTTTATGCCGCCACTGCGAAAGGCGGCTTTGTGCCGAATCCGGGTGGTTACCCTGGGTTTTGAGGCTGAATTGGCGCATTTTGCGCCCATTCGCGCAGCAAATGCCCAGATTTTTCGCCTGCACACTGGACAGGTCGCGCCTAGGGCGTATCTTTTGCTGCACGCGCGAAAAGGTTTCACATGTTAACGACTCCGGATTTTACCGAGATCACCAAAACCGCCGAGATTCGGACGAACACCCATGGCAACCGGGCCAAGTGTTTGCAGCGGTTGGTGCGCCTTGATCTGCCGATCCCCCTGACCGTAGGGCTGAGTTTCAACACCGTCCGCGCGATTGCCCAAGGGCAGATGCCCGATCTGACGGCACTGACCGGTGTCTTTGGTGATGGGGCGCTTTTGTCCGTGCGCTCGTCCAGCCAAGCGCCGGATTGGGGCGGGCCGGCACGATCCTGAATATCGGGATGAATGATGAAAAATGGGCGGCGCTGGAAAAGCTGCACGGGCCCGACGCGGCGGATGCGCTTTATGTCAGCTTCATCCGCTCTTTCGCTGTTGATGTGTTGCGCCTGGACGAAGACGCTTTCGAAGGCCCGCTGACGCCCCGCTTGGCCAAGCGTCATTTCGAAGACGAGATGGAAGAACCCTTTCCCCAATCGCCCGCCGAACAATTGGCCGAGGTGCTGCGCGCCATGGCACGCGCTTGGGATGGCACGACCGCGCGGCTGCTACGGCAGGCCCAAGGTGCGCCTGCGGATGCGGGCCTGGGCTTGGTGGTCCAGCAAATGGCGCTTGGCATCGGGCAGGGGCTGTCCGGTTCGGGCGTCGTGCAGTTTGTCGATGCGCAAACCGGTCAACCACAGGTCACGGGGCGATATTTGCCCCAGGGCCAAGGCCGCGCCGCGCTGAGCGAAACTGACGCCCAGTTTATCGAAACCGATGATCGCGGCCCGGCATTGCAGGATGACGCCCCCGATCAGGTGGCCAGCTTGCGCGCCGCAGGCGCTTTGATGCGGGATCGCCTGCGTGAAGAAATGCAGATCGAATTCACGCTGATGAACGGTCAGCTTTCGATCTTGGATGCGGTGCGTGTGCCGCGCTCGGGCCGGGCCGAGGTGGCGATTGCCGTTGCCCTGGCGCAAGACGGCGTGATTTCGCGGGAAGAGGCGTTGCAGCGCGTGCCGCCCTTTACCCTGAACCAGGTGCTGCACCGTCAGGTGAAACCCGATGCCGCCCGCGATGTGCTGACCCGCGGGATTGCGGCCGCACCGGGGGCTGCGACCGGCAAGATCGTTTTTTCCGCCGCCGCCGCCCAGACCATGGCCGCCCAGGGCGATGCCTGCATCCTGATCCGGCGCGAAACCAGCCCCGAAGATATTCGCGGCATGCATGCGGCCCAGGCGATCCTGACCGAACGCGGCGGCATGACCAGCCACGCCGCCGTGATTGCGCGCGGTTTGGGTTTGCCTTGCGTCAGTGGGGCCACGCGGTTGCAACTGGATCTGCGCAAGAAAACCATGACCGTGCCGGGCCGAAAGGTGTTTCACGAAGGTGATGTGATCACCGTTGATGGTTCCACCGGTGATGTCCTGGTTGGTGCGGCTGAGATGATCGAACCGGCGCTGGGCGGGGCGTTTGCCACGCTGATGGATTGGGCCGATGCCGCGCGCGATATCGGCATTCGCGCCAATGCCGACACCTCAGAAGATGCGGCGATGGCGCAGCGCTTTGGCGTTGATGGCATTGGGCTTTGCCGGACGGAGCACATGTTCTTTGATCCCGCGCGCCTGACCGTGATGCGCGAGATGATTTTTGCCGAAAACCCCGGTGATCGCGCCGCCGCGCTCGACCGGCTTTTGCCAATGCAGCGCGCCGATTTTGTCGAATTGTTCAAGCTGATGCAGGGGCAGCCGGTTTGCATTCGCCTGTTTGACCCGCCGTTGCATGAATTCCTGCCCGGTGGTCGTGACGGCGTGCGCGCCCTGGCCGAGGCGCTGGATTTACCGGTCAGCCGCGTGGCTGCGCGAATCGAAAGCCTGCAAGAGTTCAACCCGATGCTCGGTATGCGCGGCGTTCGCTTGGGCGTCACAATTCCCGAAATCTACGAAATGCAGGCCCGTGCCATATTTGAGGCCACAATTAAGGCCTCGAAAAAAGGCGCGCCGGTGGTGCCCGAGATCATGATCCCCCTGGTGTCGGCTCGGCGCGAGGTTGAGCTGGTGAAATCCCGCGTCGATGCGGTGGCGGCGGCTGTCCGCGCACAAAAGGGCAAAGATTTCGCTTATCGCCTGGGCGTGATGGTCGAAACCCCACGCGCGGCACTGCGCGCCGGCGAAATTGCCGAACATGCGTCATTTTTGTCGTTTGGTACCAACGACTTGACCCAGATGACCTATGGCCTCAGCCGCGATGATGCAGGGCGATTTATGTCGGCCTATGTACAGCAAGAGGTGTTTCCCGAAGACCCGTTTACCCAGCTTGATGTGGATGGTGTAGGTGAGCTTTTGCTGCTGGGCTCCGAGCGTGGTCGCAGCGCGCGCGAGGATGTGATCCTGTCGCTTTGCGGCGAACATGGAGGGCATCCGCAAGCGATTTCCTTCTGCCGAAAAGCGGGCTTTGATTATGTCTCTTGCTCGCCCTTCCGCGTCCCTGTCGCCAAATTGGCGGCGGCACAATTGTCCATTTCTGACAAAGAGTTGCCACAGGACGTTAATATAGTTTCCCCTGAAATAGGCTGATTAAGCCACCGGCTGCACCCAAGATTTTGGGTGTTTGCAACGCCCCGCCGCAGGGTGGGGTCGGTGGTTTGAGACGCTGTGGATTGAGGCATCTTTCAAGCAGTGCAGCCCGCAAGAGGCTGTGGGGGGACACCCCCAGGAAGGGTCATAATGAAAAACCGCATCCGTGCGGCGGCGTTTTGCGCCGCGACAGCACTGTCTACAGGCGCGGCCATGGCCGATGTCACCTTCAGCAGTTCAACCGGGCCCGACCCGTTGAGCGGTATTATTTCCGATGTGATGGGGGTCGAGGTCAGTTCACTCGCCACCGTGTCGGGTACCCGCATTCAACGGATTGGCGCGCCCTTTGTCAGCCAAGGTCGCACCGGCGCTGGCAGCACCGGCAACGATCCCCGTGTCATGGATGCAGGCCAACTGGCCGCCATGGGCCCGTCGCGCGGCAATGGCGAATGGCGCTGCCTGACCGAAGCGCTTTATTTCGAAGCACGTGGTGAAGAGGTGCGCGGTCAATATGCGGTGGCCGAGGTGATCTTGAACCGCGTCGACAACGCCAATTACCCCAACACCATCTGCGGTGTCGTGAACCAAGGCACGGGGCGGCAATACGCCTGTCAGTTCACCTATACCTGCGATGGCAACCCCGAGGTGATCCATGATCGCGACGCCTGGCACCGCTTGGGCCATATCTCGCGCATCATGATGAATGGCGCGCCGCGCGATCTGACCGATGGGGCCACGCATTACCACGCCACCTGGGTGAACCCGCGCTGGGCACGCACCTATCCCCGGACGGCGCAATATGGCGTGCATATTTTCTATCGCCAGCAATACTAAGGTCGCAATCGACCCCGACCGCGACGGTTCGTAGCCTTTCCTTGCTCAACCTGGATGGTAGGGCAGGGGCAATCTCCTTGCCCAAGGTGTCTTATGGCCGATACCCCCGCTTTGGCTTTTGCCCATCCCTCCGAACGCGCCAAAGCTTTGGCGGGTGACGCGCCGCTTGATCGGATCTCGATGACCGAGCATCTGCGCGAGGTTGAAATCGGCGCGTTCCAGACCGAACGGGGCATCACCCAAACCGTGCGCTTCGACGTGGTGGTCGAGGTGGCCACGCGGGCCGAGGGCGCTGTCGACGATGTGGACCGCATCCTCAGCTATGACACGATTGTCGAAGCCATCGATGCCGCCTTGGCGGCTGAGCGTGTGAACCTGCTGGAAACACTGGCCGCGCGCATCGCCGATCACATTCTGGCGCATCCCCTGGCCAAACGGGCCTATGTGCGGATCGGGAAACTGGATCGCGGCCCTTACGTTCTGGGGGTCGAGATCGTTCGCGAAGCGCCCCCGGGCCGACGGCGGCTGCGCCTGTTGGCCGAGGATGCGCCGCATCCCAATGTTGTCTTCCTCTCGCAGGAGGCCATCGCGCGCCCCGACCTGTCCGACTTGTTGGATGCTTTGGAGGCGATGGGTGCGCCCGTGATCCTTTGCGTTGACCGGCCCGATGTTGCCCCGCCTGCGGCCGCTCACGCCATGCCACAGCGGCGCATCGACCTGCTGGCCATCGAACAAGCGGCCTGGGTTCTGGCGGCGCGTGACAAGCGCTGCGTCGTGGTCGATAGCCGGACCGAGCTGGATTGGGCCATGCGCCATGATCGGATCAGCGTTTGGGCCCCTTCAAAACTGGTTTTGGATGCCACCGAAGGCCCGCAATCGGATGAAACCGACCCGCTGGCACTGTGCCTTTGGTTGGCCGAAGCCTTTGAAGCCGCGCAGGTTTTGATCTTTGGTCAGGCCGACCCAGGCACCGCGCCCGATTTGCCTGTGTCAAGCTTTGCGGCTACGGCGCTGCCCGACGCAGGGGCGGCAATCTCAGGCGCATAAGGTCAGGCGCTTCGTCACTGTTCACCAGGGAAAACCCGGCCTTTTCGAGGATATGGATCGAGGCCGTTCCGCCGGGTGTCACCCGCGCATGAAACAGGGTTTCTTGCAGCCCAAAGCTGGCCGCATCCAGGGCGGATTGCACAAATTCGCTGGCCAAGCCCTGGCCCCAGACCTCTGGAAGGAAATGGAATGACAGCTCCAACCCCGCGCCTTCGGGCCAAGGCTGAAAGCCGCCAACACCCACATCGCGGCCCGCATGCGACAAGACCCAAGGCGCGATGCGCGCGCCCTCCCATGCCAGTTTGTCCTGCAAAAACCGCTTGGGACCGGCATCGTCGAACAACAGCACATAAAGCCGTTCCGCGCCTGTCTGCGGCGGGCGTCCGGTTAGCCGGGCCGAGCGAAATACGGGTGTCTTTGCCATCGGTTTCGATGATGCGGATGGGCGTCCACAGGTCAAGCCCCGTCGCAAGCGGTGCGCGCCACCTTGCCTGCCCGCGCAATGCAAGTTAGGGCCGCGCTCATGACCCGCTATTTGCGCCCTATCCCGATTTCCGACCCAGCTGAGATGGCCGGGCAACACCCCCTGGCCGGCGGCCCGCTGCGCTTCACCCATGTGGAAGAGCTGTTTCGCGACGCTCCGGCCCAGGTGCACCACGCCAGCGATTTATCGCAGGAAGACTTGCTGCCTTTGACCGCCCCACGTGCCCCGATTGCGGGGCTCAGCCTGGATCAACCTCGGCTGATGGGCGTTCTGAACGTGACGCCCGACAGTTTTTCGGATGGCGGCGCCTATGAAGCCGCCCCACGGGCCGTTGCGCGTGCGCGCGAGATGCTCGAACGCGGCGCAGATCTGATTGATATTGGCGGAGAATCCACGCGGCCTGGTGCCACGCCAGTGACGCCCGAGGAGGAAATCGCCCGCGTGGCCCCAGTTGTGGCCGCGCTTTCGGCCCAGGGCATCACCGCCCCGGTCAGCTTGGACACACGCAATGCCGAAACCGCCAGGGCGGTTTACGTACCGATTTTGAACGATATTTCCGGCTTGCGCCACGACCCCGAACTTGCCCAGGTTGCCGCCACGACCGGGGCCTGTCTGGTCCTGATGCATTCGATCGGCACGCCCGAAACCATGCAGGACATGGCGCCAAAGGCCTATGGCTCGGCCCTTTTGGATGTCTATGACGCGCTTCAAACCGCGGTGGCCGAGGCCAAGGCAGCCGGCGTGCCGCGCGCGCGGATCATGGTCGACCCGGGCATCGGCTTTGGCAAGACCGAGGCGCAGAACCTGGACCTGATCAACCGGATCAGCCTGTTTCACGGGCTGGGCTGTGGCATCCTTTTGGGCGTGTCGCGCAAAGGGTTCATTGGGCGCATCGGCGAAGAACCTGACCCCGCCAAACGCGGACCGGGATCGGCGGGGATCGGCCTATGGGCCGTGTCCCAGGGGGTACAGATGCTGCGTGTCCATGATATAGAGATGCACGCACAAATGCTGCGGCTCTGGCGCGCGGGCGCTGGGCTGGGCAGCGACAAGCAATAAGACGACCAAGTGAAACGAGGGTAACCGGGCATGGCACGCAAGCTTTTTGGCACCGATGGGGTGCGGGGCAAGGCCAATAGCTATCCGATGACCGCCGAGATGGCGTTGCGCCTGGGCGCGGCAGCCGGCCGGTTTTTCCGCCGCGATGGCAGCCACGCGCATCGCGTTGTGATCGGCAAGGATACCCGCCTGTCTGGTTACATGATCGAAAACGCGCTGACGGCGGGCTTTACCTCGACGGGCATGAATGTGCTGCTGCTGGGGCCGGTACCGACCCCGGCGGTGGGTCTTCTGACGCCATCGATGCGGGCGGATGTGGGTGTGATGATCTCGGCCAGCCACAACCATGCCGCAGACAATGGCATCAAGTTTTTTGGCCCCGATGGCTTCAAGCTGTCTGATGAAGCCGAAGCCGAGATCGAAGCCGTGGTTTTTGGCGAGTTCGAGCTGTCGCAGGCCGAAAATATCGGGCGGGCCAAGCGGATCGATGATGGCCGCTTCCGTTATGTCGAACGCGTCAAAGGCACCTTTCCGCAAGGTCGCCGCCTGGACGGGCTGCGCGTGGTTTTGGATTGCGCAAACGGGGCCGCCTATCGCGCCGCGCCCGAGGTGTTGTGGGAACTTGGCGCCGATGTCATCCCGCTGGGCGTGTCGCCTGACGGGACGAATATCAACCAGGGCCTGGGCTCCACCGCGCCCGAGGCGGCGGCAGCCAAAATCCGCGAATTGCGCGCCGATGTTGGCATTTGCCTCGATGGCGATGCCGACCGGGTGATCTTGTTGGATGAAACCGGCGCCGTGGCCGATGGCGATCAGATCATGGCGCTGTTTGCCAATCGCTGGGCGGAAGAAGGGCGGCTGAAAGAACAGACCCTAGCCGCGACCGTGATGTCGAACCTGGGCCTGGAACGCTATTTGGCTGCGCGTGATATCCGGCTGCATCGGACACCTGTGGGCGACCGCTATGTGGTTGAGGCGATGCGAAAAAAGGGCCTCAACCTCGGCGGTGAGCAATCGGGCCATATCGTGATGACCGATTATGCGACCACGGGCGACGGGTTGATCGCGGGGCTGCAATTCCTGGCCGAGATGGTGCGCACCGGCGATACCGCCAGCCAGTTGATGCGCAACTTCGAAAAGGTGCCGCAACTTCTGAAAAACGTCCGCTACAGCGCTGGCAAGACCCCATTGGAAACGCCGCAAGTGCAGGCCGCCATTGCGGCGGGCGAAGAAAAGCTGAACGGCCAGGGCCGCTTGCTGATCCGCAAATCGGGGACCGAACCCCTGATCCGCGTGATGGCAGAGGCCGAGGATGAGGCCCTGATGTCCGCTGTGGTCGACGATATCGTCGGCGCGGTCGAGGCCGCTGCTTAACCCGCCGCCTAAGCCGTTGCCACAAGCTGATCGGCCGAGGCCAGTTCTAGCCCATCAACATAGAGAATTTCGGCGCTTCCAAAGGTAAGCTGAAGATAGGCGGTATCGGCAGGGGCCGTCATCCACCGCAGGAACGTACCGTCGATCAGCCGTTTGACCGGCACCTGCGCCTGATCCACGCCCCAAAGCGCCTGCGCCCGCCAATCGCGGATCAGGATTGGCTGATCTGGCAGCATCCACATATCGCGCTCGGGGCGTCCCCCCAAAGCGGCTTTGCTAAGCGACACCAGAGGCGCGCCTTGCGGCAGCGCCACGCGATGGATGGCGCGTAGTGCTCGCGCCCCGTTCCGGGTGATGATGCGATCCCCCGGCAGCACCTGTTCCACAGGCATCGCGCCGTCCAGCGTCAGGATTGTGCTGCCGGGCGCAAATCCACGCCCGCTAGCCCCATAAGGCAAATCATACGCCGACGGCGCATTAAGAGAGTTCTCTGTCATAAAGCACCTGCTCGTGCCGTCGGGCCGATTTTGACCCTTTATTGCGATCAGATTACGCCATTCCCGGTGTTGCGCACAGCATTTTTTCCAAGGCCACAGCCGCGCGCGCCCGGTCGCTGGTTCGTCCACCTCCAAAATATCCAGGATTGGTTATCGAAAGATGACCGATGGCATGGATTTTCCTCTCGCCACCGCCCGCCTGCTCTGCTATCCCGCCGCCCGATGCGGGTGTGGCGAAATTGGTAGACGCACCAGATTTAGGTTCTGGCGCCGCAAGGCGTGGGGGTTCAAGTCCCTCCACCCGCACCACTTCTCAAATCCGGGCCTTCGATTGCCCCTAACGCCCTGAATGGCAAGGCTATTTTCGGGGTTCTAGCACCCTCATTTCGGCTGTATTTGATGCGGTCTGCGAAGGCCAGTTTCAGCACCGTGCGACGTAGGCTGATATGGCCTGTTTCCCATAGTTTCCAGGGGCTTGCGAGGAATGTCAGGACCGGTTCTAGTTTTTCTTCGAAGCTTCCTGGCGGCTCTGCCTGATGGGCCAGTGTTTCCGCAAGACGCGCCTTTTCATACTCCAAATCCCCGATGCGGTCTTCGTAGCGTTTGATGACACGGGGATTGCTGGCATCTACGATCCGATCAAGAAGCGTATCGATTTCCTTGTCCAGCGCGCCGATTTGGCGGTTTGCCGAACGGATGATCTCTAGTGCCTGATCGCGGCGGGCGTTCCAGGCATGACGGAACATGGTTGTCGCAAGTTCGACCAGCTTTGGTGCTGGCTGAAGCGTTCTAATGATCTCGCCCACATCGCCTTCAAGCTTGTCGCGGCGGATGGATTTGCCGTAGTGCTCACAGCTTTTGGTTTGGCACAGGTAATATGGATAGTGTTTCCCATGGCGCCCTTTCGATAGCGAAGACCGCAGCGGCACCTCGCAACTAGCGCAGACCGCGATCCCGCGCAGAGCAAACTGATCGCCGATGTTTTTGCGTTTCGGAGCCTTGGCTTTGCCAGCACGGCGCTCCTGCACCTTATCAAATGTCTCCAGCGAGATCAGCGGTTCATGCTGTGCTTTCAGCCAGTGGATGCCGTAGGTGTCAGAACAGATATGCCCGGTGTAGACAGGCTGGGTTAGGATGTCGGTCACGCGTTGCTGCTTGACCTCGCCGTGCTTATTGCGCGGGAAGTCCGGGAAGCCCTCAAAGAAGCGTTTCACTTCGGCATCCGTTTGGAAACGGCCAGACGCCATTCCCTCAAAGCCTTCACGGATGATTGCGTCAAAAGGCGGTTTCCGGAACAGCATACGCCCGCGACCCTTCACCTTCTCATATGCGTAGCCGATGGGTGGATTGTGGATCCAATATCCGGATTGCATACGGGCCTTCATTTTCTGGCCCACTTGGCGCCCGTTTTGCTTTCGCTCAAGCGCGCCTTGGGCCGCAATAATAGTTTCGACGAACTCGCCTTCAGGCGTTTCTTCGAGTCTGAAGTTCAAGCATTCGATCCTCACATCGCGAAGCCGGAATGCATCACGCAGATCAAGGAACGCGCGCGTGTCCCGGCTCATGCGTTTCAGATCATCAAAGATGACAACAAACTCTTGGTCGGGCCGGGCATCGATGTAGTCCAGCATCGCGACCATACCCGGTCGCCTCATGAAGTCACCGGCACCCGTAAACGTGTCCGGGAACACCTCCGCGACCTCGAGCCCCAGAGCATCCGCATGCTGTCGACAGCGGGTCTCCTGGGATTCTAGGCCATGACCATCGGTTTCCTGGGCACGGGAGCTCACACGACAATAGATGAGGGCTTTGATTTTGCTCATACGGCGCCCTCCTCAAGGGCTCGGCGCTCCAGGTCTTGCAAGGCGCGCATCATGTTCGAGGAAAACGCCAACTCGGGCACCTTAGGAGACGAGGTTTTTGGCGAGATCAGCTTGGCGCCGTGCTGCTCAAGGATAGCATCGAACGCTTCAGTTTCCCGGCGACTGCGCGCAATTCGCGACAGATCCGCGACGATGACGTCGTAGCATTCCTCGGGGTTCTTCCGGATGTGGTCCAGGAGCGCTTGGATACCCGGTCGATCCAGCGGAGCGCCTGAGAGCCCGTGATCGGAGAAGATGTAGACAACCTCGCAACCTAGATCCGACGCATAGGCGCGGCAGTAGTCTAGCTGGCCTTTGATCGGATCAATCCCGTTTTGTTTCGCGGTTGCTGTTCGGCAATAGATGAGGGCCTTTTGGGGCGGCTTGGATTGGGTATGTTTGGGCGTCGTCATAGTTCGGTCCTTTCGATGTTTTATGTTGACTGGTCTTCGGTGACTCCTCTTTCGGTGGCGGTCCGATGCTCCGGGCCGCCGGGTTCGAGATCAGCAGAAGGTGTATGCACATAGTTTACCACAGCAGCATTGAGGGCTGCGGTCAGGTCCAGAACTTGTCCACAGGTTTCTTCTGCGGGCGGCTCAGGAACGATGTGCCACCCAAGATCGACAAAGCTGACCACAATGGACCAGAGGGTTTCGATGAGCTGGCGCTTCTCGGCCTCGCTGGCGTCTTCGTCTTCAAGGTAGGGCAGCCAGTCTTCCCAGTTAAGCACGAGACTCGGGCGTGGGCTGGCGGGTGGCGGCGATGGCGGTGGGGCCGACATAGCACCTCCTTTCGTTCGGGTTGGGATGTCGGGCAATTTTCTCTTTGTCTCGCACTCTTGCGTGAACAAAAAGAGAACATATTGCCCGATAAGCTCTTATGTGGCAAGGATTATTTTCCTAGCGACCGACCTGTTGGGGCCGGACAGCCCGTTAGTGCGTGTGACCCTTGGATTGCGTCTGGGCCTGCTCGGACTGCGCCAAGCGATGCTCCTTGAAGGCGGCCCGGTCCTGTTCATGGGCCTCGTGATGGGCGCGACGGGCCAGTTCCGAGAGGCCGAGCATATCCTTGGCGCGGAAGCTCGAGGTGTCTTGCAGATTGCCCTCGCGATCCTTGTAGGTTCTGGCGAGCGTGACGGAATGATAGGGGCCGTGCTCTGTCTCATTGCGCCAGATCGCGGCTTTCAGGGGGCCTTCGCGGAGGGTTTCCGTGGGGCGACGCGGCGTGCTTTCAGCTTCATCATGGAATTGGTCGGACATGGATCTGTCTCCTTGGGTCTGGTTGGGGTTGGGTTGGTTTGCGCGACGCCGCTCGGCCTCCCATCGCGCATCAAAGCTGGCAGCATCGACATCGTCGGCGAAGGGAAGTGAAGGGCGCGGGGCCGGATGTGGTCGATCTTTCGCGACCATAGAACGGTCTTGATCCTGATGTGGGTTCACGGGCGTCAGGCGGGTGTTGTCTTGTTCCTGGGCGGCGCTGCGCTTGGCAAAGGTCCGAGCAATGCGCAGCTCGGCCAGCCGCTCGGCGAACGCGCTTTTGGGCAGGTCCGCGCGGCTGTCGGCATAGGTGATCGGGGGACGTTTCTGTTCTGCCATGGCTTACCTCCCGATCCGCGACCACAATCCGTCGCGATATTGCGGGAAGTCAGCGAAGCGTGCTGGCACGGGCTCCACGATCACGCGGCGCGTCCTGCGGCCCCAGCGAGTCATCACCCGTACTTTGTCCATCGGCGGGTGATACGGGTTCGGGTGGAACAGCAGCCCGGGCGTGTCCCAATACGGGCGGCGCTCAATCTCGATCGGATAGACCACGTCCTCGTGGAACAGCCATGCCCGGTCATTGGGCATGTTCATCAGCTCATCGGGCGTTTGCAGTGGGCGCTGCTGTTTCGACTGATGTTCAGCTTCGAACCCATGATGGGCGAGCGATAGGCCCACCTCCAGCGGGTCCCCGCCTTGAATCAGGGATTGTAGGGCTTGATTGCGGGCATGGATCGCCCGCTCTTGGGCCATCGTGTCGTCATAGCGCAGTGTTTGGTTGCCCAAGCGCCGCGAGCAATCGGTGCAGCTTTCCCAGTCGCCCCGCAGGGCAAACATCAGCGACGCGCCCGAACTCGACAGGATCAGATCTTTGGCGCCCGGTGCGAGCCCGTTCATCTGGGCGTTGGACTGGAACACTGCGATGGGCTGGCAGCCTATGGAAGCACCATACGAGAACAGTCGAGGCTCGAGCGGAAAGCCACCGCCGGTACCGCCAACCAGTTGGCCGCATTCATCGATGAGGAAGGTGATGCGCCGCGCTTGCGGGGCGCGCGCCTTCAAAAGCATCACAGCCACGAAGGCGGATTTGATCACGGGTGCCCAAGGCTCAATGAACTCCGCGGGTGGCATCAGGTAGAGCTGCCAAGCCCGGTCACCGGTCACGAGGTCTTGCAGGTTCATCGTGAAGGGCGGCGAGACGGACGCAATCAGCAGCGGGTCGGAGAGGCAAGCGACGCACTTAAACAATTCGCCGATGATGCCTCGGAACCCATTGCCGCTGTCTTTGCGGGAATTGGCGATCTCGGCCTCCACCGACCGGACGAGCGCGAAGCGCGAGCGGGACATGTGGAAGGCGAAGTCCAGCCAGTCGTCGCCTTCGGTGGGAATGAGATTGATGGCTTCGTAAAGCGCGGGGAAGGTTAGAACGCCCGTCAGTTCGATGATCGCCAAGGAGATCGCTTCCAAATACTCCCGCCCGCGGCCAATAAAGTAATCTGAGTCCGCCGACTTGCCCTTCGCGATCATGTTCTCACAAAAGACTTTCAGGTCGGAGACGAGGGTCGCGCTGTCGAGGGTGAGATGGCCGAGGAAGTTGATCCGGTCTTGGGGCAGATCGTGCAGACCAAGGGCATTCCAATAGGCGCAGTATTTGCCGTCCGCCGTTTGGTCTTGGGACACGAACGCCCCTTCGCCTTTGGGATCCAGCATGACGACGCTTTGGAGCGCCGTGCCACTCAGCAGGTTGCGGCAGATGACGTCCCTGAACTTGCCCGACCGCGCACCTGCCGTGATGGTCATCCCCGCAGGCCCGTGGAAGTAGACGGCACGGCCATAGGCGTAGCCCACGAAGATCGAGTGCGGCAGCTGCTCAAAAAGCCCTGCCGCCTCAATCTCGGCTTCCGTCGCCGTACGACTGGAGCCGAACCGGTCTTCTGCGTTGTTGCTGCGCATCAGCGGCGGAACGAGGTGACCTTAGCGACGGTCCAAGTCACGATGCTGACGAAGCCGAGGCCCAAACCGAACTTCACCGCAAAGAAGACCATCGGATAGGCCGCGAGGCGCAGCAGCCAATAGACGATCCAGGCCATGTTGCCCTCGTAGCGGTCGTAGATCATGTCGAGGATGCGCGGTTCCGCAGCGTTCCAGAGATCGACGGTGAAGAAGGCCGCACAATAGAGACCGACGCAGATGCTCAACCATTTGCCACTGGTGGCGATCAGCGGGTTTGGCGGCTTGCCGCCCCCGCCTCCGCCGCCGATTATTCCTCCAAACACGCTCATCGCTGATTCTCCTCGTTCAGGGTCAGGGGAAGCCAAGGCCCATCGGGCGCTTCGGCCCCAAGGCCCCGGGATGCCGCATTGGGCGCGGTGGTGCTGGCAGGGGGGAGCTCCTGCAGGGTCACGTAGCGGCTCAGATGCTCGGCAAATACGCCTTCGATGGACGTGTAGTTGTTGAACTCAGTATTGCGGCGGTAACTGTTGGTGACCCCGATGAGGACATAGCGAGCGCCACCATCACGAGACGCCAACAAAGCGCCCCCTGAGCCCCCAGGAACCGCATCACAACCCGAGGTCAGAACAAGCCCCGTTGAGAGCCCACCGACATCGCCCGTATCGCGCAAGCCTGTCGCCTCGCAGCGAACACCGAAGACGGCATATCGGGCGTAGGGTTGCGACGGGTCCCGATCCGCAAACAGCGGGTGGTTCGCATACCAAGGCACATCAGCGAAGGGATAAGCGCCGAGGCTGAGCAGCATCTGGTCCGCAACCTCGGCCACGTCTCTCGGCGTCAGAGCCACCGGAAGCACACGTGCCGCCTCGCAGGCAGGCTCCGCCAGACGCGCAATGGCATAGTCGAGGCCCAACCGCTCCCGAGGTGCTAGGCTCCCAAGCTCGATCGATTGGAAGTCATAAGCTCGTCCACAGGCCGCCAGGTAGATGCGCCCATTCGAGGGTGGCGGTGGGCGCTCGGTCCGCCCAAGTGGTCCATCCCAAAGTCCACGTTCGACAAAGAGATGGCCTGTGGTCAGCACCACATCCCGCGCGATCAAGGTCCCGCTGCCTGTCCCTGCATGGTCCCAGGACACCGGGCCAATCCCGCTCAACTGATCCGTGAGCCCCGGATTGCCCAGATCGAAGACATGGTTGAGGAACGCCAGTGGCGTCCGGTCATCGCGTCCCGGAACTGGAGCGTAGGGAACCGCAAGGTCGGGCGCACTGTCCCGAGGCGGCGAAGGGGGCGCCTGATCCGGCACCTCGGGCGCGGGCGAGGTCCAGAACGAGATCCAGGCCTCCGCCAGCCAGTCAGGGGCATCGATCTCGTCGGTTGTGGAGCCGAGCAGCATCGCCATGCAAAGGACAAGAGCCATCGGCGCTGGCCATGACCGAACATGCAACATCACCTTATCCATGGTCGTGGCCCTCGCTCTTGTCTGAGGGTTTGGATGTGCGGGGCTTGCGAGTCGTGGAATTGGAGCCTTTCGGACGACCGCGTTTTGGCGGTACTTTGCGGGCCTCACGGCGTTTGCGGGAGGCCTCCACGCGCTCTTCGAACGCGTCGCTCCGCTCGATGTCATCAAGCGTGATGTAGATCGGGCCTGACCCCTCACGCTCTTCCCGCTGCTTGGCTTTCAGGGCTTTATAGAGCGCCACGCGGAACCCCACGGCGATCCAGCCGCAGAGATCGAAGAGGATGGCGGCCATGGTCAGGCCCGGCACCCGCCACATCGTCTTAATCAACCGCTCTGCAGGGCTCTGGGTGACCTGCTGCGGCAAGTCCGGCGCCATCGACTCGATCCGGTCCGCTTCCGCCTCAAGCTGCGCCGCATAGGCCCGCATGCCCGCACTAATCTCAGCAATACGCGCCCGTGACTGCGGGTTCGTTTGGCTGCGCGGCGGCACACCTTGCGCAACACTGGCTGCCGCTGCGCGGATGGTCCGCGCAGGATCGAGCGCCAGCAAAGCCCGCATTTCCGTAGTGGCCCGTCCGGATAGGACGTTGAGTTGAGCGGCTTTCTCCGGTGCCGAGAGGTCCGAGTTGGCTTGCAGCGCCCGCAATTCCGACAGAACGGTGTCCAGCGCATCGATATGGCTCTGTGCGCGAGCAAGTGAGGACCCGACAAGATCTGCCGCCGCACCATAAGTCGTTGCCGCCGACCCATAGGAGTTCGAGACAGACCCAACGCCGGGCACACCAGTCGGCCCACGCCCTGCGATCTCATCGGCTTCAAGACCTCGGGCCTGATCCGCACGATCCTCAAGCGCCGATTGCACCAACGTCATCTCACCGACATAGAGCGCGAAGTCTTGGCGGCGGTTGTCCAGCCCATCGATCTCGCGCTGTTGAGTGACACTCAGGCTTATGCCGCCACCGTTCGCGCTCAGGCTCCCAAGCGAAGACGGGACGGCGAAGGCAAAGAAGCCAAGGAAGGCCACCAGCGCGTAGACCAGAAGAGGGTTACGCGTCTCCAGCGCAACCAAGGTCCAAGCGCCTGCCCAAAACGTTCGAGCTATGAGCCAAAGGGCAAAACCCAAGGCTACGCAACGGAGATAGACGCCGAGGTCGGGATGATCGAACTGGCTGGCATAACCGAGCACGGCTGTACTGGCCGAGATGATCGCAAGGCCCGAGAGGCTTGGCTTAGCGATCGCCTCGTACCAAGCAATGATCTGCAAAAGCCAAGGAACGCTCCAAGGCGGTGGAGTGGTCTGCTGACGCATATGCATAAGCTCCCGTTGGGAAAGCCGCGCGTCCGAAGTCGACGATGCGGCAGTGGGTCCAAAATCGGGAAGCGTGTCCGGTGCTGTCCTGATGGCCCGACAGCGGCACGCGCGCCCCGAGTCGCAATCCCTAAAGAGGTGCTAATGGCGGCGCTGGCAGCGGGGTCAGCCGGAGGCGGTGATCACGCCGTTCGGCTCCCACGCACGCCCGATCGACAGTCGGCGTCCTCCCGAGCGACGCGGGGTGGATCGCTTCGGGGACATGGTCAAAAAGCCCGACCTCGAGGACCAAAGATTAACGCCTCCGGCTGGTATACCGGAGGCGTCGAGGCGCGTTGGCGGATGGGACGTTTGTCAGTCGATGAGGTCTTTCGGATCCAGATCCGGAGTCCTCAACGCCAAATCGATGAATATAAGCCTCAGGTACCAGCCTTCGCGGGGGGCTTCGGCGATGAGGCCCTCTTTTGCATCACGGAGCCAGTCAGCGATCGCTCGGTCGTAGCTGATTACCTCGTCCGCCCAAGACGGCACGTCCGCGGGTAATGAAAGCTGCGGACGACCGTCAAACGCCTCCTCAACGGTATCCGGCCCAATCTCGAGCTCGGTCCCATCGGGGCGCTCATACCGAACCCCATGATAGAGACCCTCAAAGATCCGGTAGCTGACCATGCCGCGAACCTCCTGCGGTGTCAGTTTCCGACGGACCAGTTCTTTGCCGGTCTGGCAGAAAAACTGGTGGGTCAGGAGGTCCACCTTGGGTTTAACGCGGACCACTTTGGTCGGTGCCACCGGGAGGGGGACGGTTTCGGCAGGGGCTGAGACTTTTGCACTCAAGTCGCTCGCACCAGGATTAGAAGCATCGCGTTCGCATGAGCCGCAACGATGCTTTGTGGTTGCCCTTAGTTTCCGCATTTGTTACCTCCCCGACAGATAGAAGTAGTAGGCGCAATAAAAGTTCTCTGGAGCGCATCCGTGTGAACGATTAATTCGTTTTTTTAGGATAAATGTGATTCTTCCTAAATTTCTTCAACTAAGACCTGCAGTCTTCCTGCAGGATAATCTGCAGAGTCTGCAGAAACTCGAAGAGGATTTTCTTTGACGTGAAGCGATTCTGTCTGATTGGATTACCTAGGAAAAGCGACCCGGGAGGTAGCCAATGCACGACGAACACCGAGTTGTCTTAGATGCGAAGTGCATCGCCCGTATGCAGTACTTATATAGCTACCTAAAGATTGAGGGGCTGGTGCGCCCTGTCACGCTCTACCACGCGATTGATGTGGACGAGAGTGTATTCACGAGATTTTGGCGGACTGAGCCCAAGAATGCGCCACAAGAACTAGCGCTAAAAATCTACAACTGGCTTCACACCTTTTGCAAAACCACCAAAGTTTGGACGGCCCATTGGGAACTCAGCGGCGTGATCCTAAACTTGTTTGCCCAACATGAAGACCCTATCAAGATAGACTTCACCTCTGACGAAGTCGCTGCTGAGAGCGATCACGATATGGCCCGAGCTATCGGAGCGCTTTTTCTGCCCGTGTCTCGCATGGACCCTGCTAAATTTGAGCAGCTCTCTTCGGCCCTGACCGGCATTTATCGAGTAATTCGCTTTGCATCTTCAAGGGCAGGCGACGGTGAAGACCGGGTCGTCTGTGCAGTCATGGAGATCAAGAAAAGAAAGCAAGGCGAGCAATTCTTTCGATTCGAACTGCATTTTCCGCGCTCGGGTTCCTCTAGTCCGAAGGATCGCCAACTTATACACGGTTTTTGCGTACCGGTTGGGTTACATGTCTATTTCGTCGGAAGAGATGAATCTTCGGGATACCCATTCATCGCGACAATACCGCTTCGGCTTACACGGTTCAGAAGTGTTAACGGACTTGTGCATCGTCGTCATGTTCAGGGGAGTATCGTTGGATCCCGGTTTTGCTTGTCTCGCGTTCGCAAAAAAAAACGCCCCTATGAAAAAGTGCTGAAGGATAGCCTATCAAAAGTGTCGATATACACGATAAGCGACCCCTATGTCTCTGAAAAGCTTGACGGGTTTCTTTCTAGTGTGGTTAATTACATCCCCAACAGCGGAAAATCGCCGCTCACACTTTTTGAATAGGAGGGCTTATTTCCAACTTACCGCTGAGAATTGATTTAGATTTTACGAACAAATATATTTCTGAATTTTTTGATAAATCGGACATATGGAAGAATTCCGACGCCGTGTTCCATCACGTGCGACGTTCTGTTTGGCTCTCTATTGAGCGCCGGCCGGACCCGGTTCATGTTTCTTCGGAAGGTATGCTTGACCCTTTCAACCGCCTTGAACAACGAGACATACCTGTGACGAGAGTCCCGCTGTGTCGCTTGGAAAGCTGCTTTCGACTGCCAGACAGCGGCCAAAGCAATCTCGCAGATTGGTTGGATTTGCTCGAAGGCGCTTTGACCTGCGATGCCGTGAACTTCGCAGTAGATGGGGCAGTGGGGGTTCGAAACGATGCAACAGGGATAGTGTTTGTAGTGCGTTCGGCGGATCTTTCGCGAGTTTTCGATTCACCTGAAAGCAAACTGAGCCAACATCCGATCACCAACGCGTACCCCTGAAGCCTTCAAACCCGAGGAGCACTCGGTGCGGGCTAGTGTGTTAGGCAGGTGAAGTCCACGCAAACAGCGTCGGAGCTTGCCCGCGACACATCACCTTGCAGATGCATGAACCAAAGTAAGACGTCCTTAAGCTCAGTCAGGCGAGGCGTGTCCTAAAGGACGAAAGCGAAGTGTATCCCAAAACACGAAGGCGCGGTGTTTCCTAAAGAACAAAGGCAAGCTGTGTGCTGCGTAATACGCGCACCACCTTGGAAAGGGGGCGAGGCCCCCGTTTCATCCCCCAACAGAATCGACCCACATCTGACCACAGCGGCATTCAAGGCGCTGTTCTTGTTTGTAAATTTGCGCAGCAGGCCGCCTTTCAGGTATAATTAAGGGGAGGTGCTTTATGAGTGATGAGCGTGACAAGGCGGATCGACGCCAAAGGGATTTCGACGATCTACAGCACGAGATGACTGGACGCGATGTGGGCCGCATCTCGCGGTTTCTACCCGAAGGGGACCCCCGGTCAGCTGAAGCTAAGCGCAGGAAGTCGGAACGCGAGCGGGTTAGGCATCAATTGGCAATGCTGCTGCAGGACCCAATTTATCGCGCGCGCTATGACGACACTTGGGACGGACTAAGACGGGCCGAAGCAGCAACTGATCGGGCGCTGGATGCTCTCACCGAGCAGATCGCGCTTGCACAGTCAGCGCTGCAGCAAATGGAAGACGATGCGGCCGCTCTGCCAGACTGAACACTTGTGTTTCGAGACCGGGCAGGTGTCTTGCGCCGGGCCGATGGGTCAAGTGTTGACGACACGCTGGCGGCCACCATTCTCTGGGATGGTAGCGAGCCAAGCTACGAAGCCTACCGCATCGCTCAGGACCGGTTATCTATCTTGATGACGGATCAACGCGTCATCGAGCGTTATCAAACCGATGTGCTCGGTCGCGCGCGCGGGCGCATGATGGATGAAGACAATCCACCTTCCTTCGAAGATCTCGATGCGATCCGACAAAGCATTGAGCGCGACATGCCGGATCAAGTACGCATCCATATGCCCGACGCAAACGCGCCGACCCAGGCACAGCCTGCGTTCTCCGCAGCTATGGTGCCAGACCTTGGATCATCGCCGTAGCGATCAATCGAACCCACCACAGTCACGGAGGATCAGAGCCAGGATCACACCACTTGGATGGCCGTCGGGATAGGCGGCGATCATCTCGCGGATCTCTGGGTTGCGCCGCACCCAGGCTTCATCAGCAAAGTACCAATCATTCAGACAGACCGCCTTTTCGGGATACGTCTGTGTGAAGACCACGCCTGCCATGGTCACTGAAGTCTCAATAAAGCTGTTCTGGCTCGCTTCGGGCCAGCTCATGAACTCTTCTCCGGTAAAGCCCTGGGTTGAACCCGATTGTGGATAACTGGCCAGCAGGGCTGTGATCAGACTTGCCCCGACTCGAACCACTATGCTGTTCATATTCCATGGTTTTTGCTCAGGCTTCAGCTTTACGGGATTCCGCAGATACGGTAAATCTAGACCCCAGAGACATGAGGGTTTCGCGGCCGTCTAGAGCTTCTAGACGACGTTCGGCCGAGCTGGTCGGAAAGGATCGTTTTCGATCAAGCGACATGACCCCCGCGCGCCGTTTCGGCTATATCCGCGTCTCAACCGACCGCCAACAGGTGGCGCGACAGCTGCTCCAACTTGAACAAACATGCGATGCGTTGCGTATTGAGTATATTTCGGCGGTTGCCACAGACCGGCCTGTCTTTGACGCACTGCTCGAAGAGCTGCGGCGTGGGGATACCTTTGTCGTGCTCGATATTGATCGGGCGTTCCGAAGCGCCATTGATGCGATCCTCACCGCCGAGCAGCTCGAGCGGCGCGGCATCCATTTTGAGATCCTGACCTTCCCAATGAACACCGGTACCGATGAAGGTGCCTTCGTCTATGGCATTCTTGCCCTTGCCGCACAGCTTGAGCGCAAACTGATCAAGCGCCGAACGCGAGAAGGGTTGGAAGCGGCACGCCGACGGGGCGTGCGCTTGGGTCGGCCACCGCGTCTTGACGATGCAACGATCCGCGCGGCGCATGAATGGATGCGTGAGACCGATCTGCCCTGCCGCTATGTTGCGGCCCTTCTGGGCGTCTCACGGCTCACGCTCCAGCGCGGCTTTCATCGCCTAAAGCTCATTTACCCAATTCCCACCGCAACGAAAGGAGATCGACCATGATCGAACGCGAACCTGAAAACATCATCCATATCACTGAGACGGAACTCTTCCGGCTTGAGGTCGCCTACACCTCGATCAGCTCCGCAAAAGTCAGAGGCGCGTTCTTGCGGGCGTTGGAAGCCGAGATGCTAAGCCAGGGTCGTTACGCGGAGAGCTGACATTGGGGGCGTCGTGCGGCGAAGGTCGGCTTTGAGCCCAGAGTTACCGCGTTTGCGAATGCAGCATCTCGCAGTTGCAGAAATCGCACGTGAAGCCGGTCGGCCCCTAGCGGTCATCGAGCGAAACCGCGAGCTGCTGCGGTGGCAGCCCGCCAAAGCGGACGTTCATTGCTATTACTCAAATCTGCTATCAACAAAGGCTTGGGTGACCGCAAAAATACGAGGACTCCAATGTCACTGCTCCAGACCGCTTCGCCGTGAGGCGCGCCAGGAGGAAGGGGATTGCGCGAATTTAGCTTGGAACGCACGGCTGAAGGCCTCCTTCGAGGTATAACCAACCCGGCTGGCAATCGCTTCGATCGAGGCGCTGGAATGCAGCAAAGCCTCGGCTGCTTGGTCCAGCCGCCAAGCCCGTACATAGGCGCCTGCGCCAAGGCCCATGACCTGTTTGAAACGATCCGCAAAGCTTGACACCGACATGCCTGCCAGCTTCGCCAGCTCCGAATTGGTGAGGTTTCGGGACGAGTTGGCGTGGATCGCCGCGACTGCGCGGGCGATGCGTTCGTCTTTGGCGGCGGCCAGCCACCCTGGCAGGCTGTCATCGGATTGTGCCCAACGGCGCAAGATAACAACCAGGAGGAGGTCCAAAAGACGCGACACCATAAGGCTGGCCCCAGGCCGGGTATCGCCTAATTCGCGCAAGACGAGCTCACACATCACATCAACCCATTCGATGGGGTTTTCGTCCAACCCATCTAGCACGATGACCGTTGGCAACGATCTCAGAACCGTCTCAGCCAAATCCCCGTCAACGATGAAGCTGCCACAAAAGCAGTTGATTGCGGGGCGCACAGGCTCTCCGGTCTCGGGATCAATCAGACGGGCTTGCGGCGCGTTGCGTTTTGGATCGCGGAACACTACCCGATGTGCGGTGCCCTGCAGTAAGAGCGCGATCTGCTTCTCGTAGAGCGTCACCCGCGGCGCGCCTGCCACAAAGATATCGAGCGCACCTTGTTCAACGATATAGACGCACGGCTTGGCCGCTGGAATATCATATTCCAATGGATCATCAGGTGTCACGACGCGGGCCGTTTCGCCCCTCACATGGACGATATCCAATACCTCAGAGAACGCGTCGGTCCCGAACATCGGTGTTTCTGCTAACACTTCCGGCGTTCCCGTCATCGGTGGAATGGCCTTACGCACGTAATTCGTTGGGCAATGCTAACCCACCCATGAGGTAACTCAAAATGTCCAACTCTCTCAAAGCATTCCGCGCGGCGCTGGCCGCGGGTGTCATCGCTCTTCCCGTTGCCGCCGTCGCCGAACAGGCCTCGGTGGTTTTGGTGCACGGTGCGTTTTCTGACGGCTCTGCCTGGCACCGGGTTATTCCCATCCTGCAGGAAGCAGGCATCGACGTGCGCGCGGCGCAACTGCCGCTCACCTCACTGGCAAGCGATGCCGCCGTGGTGACACGTCTTCTTGATATGCAGGAGGCGCCGGTGGTGCTGGTGGGCCATTCTTACGGCGGCAACGTCATCACCGAGGCAGGCGCACATGAGAATGTCGAAGCGCTTGTCTACGTGGCCGGTTTTGCCCTCGATGCAGGCCAGAGCCTTGCTGGCATGCTTGAAGGTCATCCGGCCGCGCCCTGGCAGGCGGAGGCACGCCCGGATGTTGCCGGGTTCGTGCGCCTAAGCGCTGAAGGCATCGCAACCTACTTCGCACCGGATCTGCCGGAATCTGAGGCCGCTCTGATTGCCGCAACACAGGGCCCAATCCAATACCAGATCAACTACGAAGCGCCCACAGTCGCCGCATGGTCGATGCACCCGACCTACTATGTGGTCACCGAAGAGGATCAGATTATTCCACCCGCCTTGCAGGGTTTCTTTGCCGAGCGGATGGGCGCGGATGTCACGGCAATCGCCTCCAGCCACGTTGCGATGCTGTCCCAACCCGAGGTGGTGGCCGCGGTCATCCTCGAGGCCGTCGCAGGCGTCGAAGCGGCGTCCCCCAATTAACGCGACGGGCTCAGGGCCGACGCGCCCTGGGCCCGCTTCGATCGGAGCGACCTCATGCTTTCAGAAACGCAGCTTCCCAACCATGTCAGCCTGACGCTTGCGGCGCGTGCGCTGTTCACCTCGCTGTTCTTCCTTTCAGGCGTCACGCATTTCACCAATATCCCCTATTACGTCTCTCTGATGCCAGCGGCGGTTCCGTTCCCCGTCTTTCTGACGCTGATCTCGGGCGCGGTGGAGTTGATCGGGGCAACGATGATCCTTTTCAACTGGCACCCGCGTCTGGGTGGCTGGCTGCTCATTATCTTCCTCGTTCCGGTGACCTTTGTGGTGCACGGGTATGAGTTGCTAACGGAAACCGACCCCGTGCTCTGGGCTCTGCAACAGGCGCATTTCTTCAAAGGCTTCGCCTTGATCGGGGCGGCTCTTCTTATCACGCAGATCGGTGTCTCTCACCGATCTACCACGGTCTGAGAGGAGAGGGTTGATGCCGGATTTCTCAACGCTAACCAACGTTCTGCTGGTGTCCTCTTTGGCGAGCGGCCCGTTTTATATGTTCGCGACCTACTATTTCGCGGGCGCGGGACTGCGGCATGCGCTGATCATGGTCGCGGGATTGCTCGTCTTTTCGTCCGTCACGCTCTGGTTCGTGTTTTATGGTCAGTTCCTTGCCATAAACCCGCTGGTCATGCCTGGCGTGATGCTGACCAGCCTGGCTATTCCACCTTTGCTTGTTCTCATCTTCCCGCGGTTCATCGTTCCCGATGGCATTGATCTGGGCTGGCTGATGGGTGTTCAGGCCTTTCGATTGGTTGGCGGTCTTTACCTGCTGGAGCACTTCCGAGGGAATGTGGGGACGGCTTTTGCCTACTGGGCCGGAATTGGTGACGTCACGACAGGTTTGCTCGCCAGCTTCCTGGTGCTGCAATATCTGAGGACCGGGGTCATGTCGCAGCGACTGGCATTTTGGACGATCATTTTTGGACTTGCCGATTTCGCTTGGGCCTATGGAATTGGGGTGCTGAGTTTCGAAACGCCCTTGCAGGTATTCGCGCTGGGGGAGGTTCACGCGACAAACCTGTTCCCAATCGCGCTTATCCCGTTTTTGTTGGCGCCCATCGCCATGGGCTACATGGTGATGACTTTGATCGTGCTAAGGCGCTACCGGCGATGATCTTACCGAGCAATTTCAGTGATTTAATGCTATGCTCGTGGGTATCTGTCGGCGTTTTCAGTTTCGATCCATATGGTCCGCGAAGGCGGCCGCGTAGTCCGGGTGCCATCGGCTGAGAGCTGGGCGGTTCTCAATGATATCGCCAACGGCCCAAGCGATCCGCCGCTCGTCAATCTCTCGGGTCACGTCATTGTCGGGACAGAGGATGTAGAAATCGCCGCGATTTACGCTGTCGAGAAAGTAGTCCACGGTTTGATCGGCCGTCCATGCAGCCGGAGGTTTCTCGGCTGCGCCAATCATGCCGGTATGGACGAAGCCTGGTATCAACAGATGGGCTGTGATCTGGGCACCTTCGGTGTTTCGAAGCTCGTGCGCCAGGGCTTCGGTGAACGCCTTTAGACCCGCTTTCGAGACATTATAGGCCGGGTTCCCGGGTGGTGTGGTGATCCCCTGCTTCGACCCTGTGTTGACGATCGCGCCTGGACGACCGCGTTCGATCATGCGTGGCAGGAAGACCTGCGTGGAATGGATCGGCCCCCAAAGGTTTACCCCAAGCGTGCTTTGCCAGGCATCAAGCGGACCGACACAGGAGGAGCGCATCCCGATCCCGGCATTGTTCATCAGGATGTCGGTCCCGCCGAACGCATCCGCGATTCTGCTTTCCAGGGCTTCAAGCTCGCCACGGTCGCCGACCTCGGTCGAGGCCGTCAAGACATCGGCTGCCCCTGCTGCGCGGGCGGTTTCGGCTGCCGCTGTCAGTTTGTCCGCCGCCCGGTCGACAATGACCACCCGCATTCCCATCGCTGAGAAGGCTTGAACGGCGGCCAGTCCGATACCCGAGGCGCCGCCGGTGACGACAGCAACGGAGTCAGAATTGAATGCTGGATGGGTCATGGCGTGTTTTCTCTCCTACCCTGATTGAATCTGGGTCGGCTGGCCGTTCAAAGATCGGCCAGCCGGCTTTCTTATGCGGCCTTTGCGTCGCTCACTTTGAGTTTGAGCATGTCCGCCATTCCGAAGTTTGTGAACAGCGCTTCGGTCACCTCGGCCAATTGGGTGTTCATGGGCCGTATTGCATCGCCCATACCGACCTGATCCACCTCGGTCCGGAACGGTCGCAGACCGGGCGTCGTTTGCACAACCGAAACCACGGCATCTGCCACCAATTGCGGGGTCTGCTGCGGGTTGGCATTCAGGAAATCGGCAAACCCGTCGAGCGCGGCTTGCGGCGCGGCAGCCATTTCGCCGTACCCTGCATCGCGATCTGTTGACGTTGGATAGATGAAGTTGCCGAAGAAGCCGGTCGGAAACCCGCCGGGCTCAATGATCGCAACGTCCACACCAAATTGGCTAAGTTCCACGCGGTAATTCTCGCTCAGGGCTTCCACAGCCCATTTCGTCGCGTTGTAGGGGCCGTAGAACGGCAACACGACACGTCCCAAAAGGCTAGAGACGTTCAGGATCAGGCCGGACCCTCGTTCACGCATTTCAGGCAGAACCGCCCGGATCATCCGCTGTACACCAAAGACATTGATGTCGAAGAGGCGATGGAAATCATCGGCCGAAAAGTTCTCTTGTAAGCCATGTGCGCCGACGCCCGCATTGTTGATCAGGGCGTCGACGCCGCCCAGTATGTCTTGCGCCTTGCGCACACCGGCATGGACCGAGCTGTCATCTGTCACGTCAATCTCGACGATCTCAGCGCCAAGCGCCCTTAGTGCCTGGGCGGCTTCGGCGTTTCTGCCCTGTGGGTCGCGGACCGTGCCGACGACCTTGTGTCCGGCCTTGGTCAGATCTGCCACCATCAACGCACCGAAGCCACTGCTGGCACCTGTAATAAGAATGTTCATTTTCTTTCTCCAACTGATCGGCCCCGTTTTTGGGGCTTGGTCGTGGGAAGGAGGTACGCCTTGCCAAACAAGCAGAACAGATGGATAATATTGAACCTATGGTTCAAGATATTGGAACAATCAGCCTCCCGGCGCTCCGTTGCTTCAACGCGGTGGCGCGGCTTGGCGGGATCAGCGCGGCGGCGGAACGCTTGGGCATCGCCAAGTCTGGCGTCAGCCGCTATGTCGCGCAGCTTGAGGCACATCTTGGGGTCAAGCTCCTCGAGCGCGGCGCACGATCGGTCAAGCTCACACCAGTCGGCAAACAGCTGGATTTTCGTATTCGGTCGATCCTGGCAGAGGTCGACCTTCTCGACGATGTGGCCCGAGAAGAAAGCGTTGGCGTGTCCGGCCTGGTTCGGATCACGGCAACACCTGAATTCGGTGGGCTTGTCACCAGAACGCTGCTGCCAATCATTCAGTCGCAGCACCCTGAGCTAAAGTTGGCGATGAGAACAGGCTACGCGTTTGAAGACATGCAAGATCCGGGCACAGATCTCGCGTTTCGCGTGGGGACATTCAAAGACGATCGGCTTGTCGCGCGGGAACTCGGCGCCTTCAGAGCTTGGCTAGTCGCGTCACCGGCCTTTGCTCAACACCATCGACTGAACGCTCCTGCCGATTTGTCGCGTGTGCCATGCTTGGTCTTTCGCGGTGATCGAACCGCCACCAATTGGACACTCCAGCGCGGCGGGCAGAGCTCCGTCGTGGAGGTGAACGGCGCGGTAGGGGTGCAGAATTTCACCGTTCTTCTTGATCTTGCATTGGCCGGTCACGGGGCTGCGTTTCTTCCTGAGTTCATGGTGCGGAGCGCAATTGCCGAGGGTGGCCTCTGCCGATGCCTTCCCGATTACACGTCGCGCGCCTTCCGGGTTTTTCTGGCGTACCGGCCCGGCACCCGCCGAGTTGCGCGGCTTGAAGCGGTGATCTCCCTCGCGGAAACCTATGTCCCTCCGCTGCTGACAGGTGATTGACGGCCCAAAGCGGACGTTCAACTCCACTTCGCCATGCTGCGACGCGGCCCGCCAGACCGGACTTTCGCTGCGACCGCAAGATCGAGTTAGACCCAAACTCACACATTGCGGACGAAGCAGTTGTTCGTTTCGTTTTCTCCGTTGACTGCTTCAGTCTCGTCAACAGATTCGACCGCAAAGTGGATCGCGCTAACAATATAAAGAAAAACTGCTTAAACAGATCAGCTCACCTCGGCCCTCTACGAGAGAAGATCGTTAATGTCATCCACATACATCGTGGCCTTATTCCCATCCGCTCCATCAATACCCAAATCGCCGCGCAGGCCATGAGCTCCATCTTTCCCAGGAACCCCTGGCTTACCGCGCCCACAAAAGACCGTGGGACCGCCGCCCTCGCCCCGTGCTCCGCCTTTGCCGCCTGGCGCACCTTTTCCGGGTTCTCCAGCCACACCACCTTTAGTGAGAAATACGCTCTTAATTACCTCAGAGACCGCGTCATTTGTCCCAATGATATTAACGTCGCCGCCACGTCCGCCAAAGCCGCCTCTACCTCCTCTTCCACCACGGGAACCATCCCCGCCATCTCCGCCTTCACCAGGTCCTACATGACAAGTGGCAATCCAGTCTTTGCCCTTCTTTCCACGCGCTCCTGCCCCACCGTCCCCGCCTTCTCCTCCATCTTGAGCATCACCTCCATCGCAACCACGTTGTTCGAAAACGAAGAATGGAGTTTCGTTAGTCGAGCCTTGGACTTCAACTTCGTTTACGAAAAGCCATAGATTGGGTGTGTGCACATAATAGATGCGCTCACGCGGGGGCCATCGGTTTTCAAACATTCCTTGATGCCCACCAAAAGCGCGCTGACCCTTTTCTCCATTATCTGCCTTAGCTTGCCCGTGATGTCCTGATCCACTTCTCCCTGTCTTAGCTTTTCTGGGAGCACCAAAAGGTTCCTGAGGAGTGTAGAAATAGTTAGTGCACCCGAGATGCACTGTTTTTTCAGGTGTCACAAATACGAGCTTCTCAACAAATACGATAAAGTGGCGGGGCGACCAAGCCTCAACTTTATTTGCAATCTCAAAATCTGCCAAGATCTGCGTCTCATCATTTAGCACCAGAGTCCCGTATCGGAGCACATGAAACCGCTGAAACTCCGGCACACTAATTATGTTCTTTCCGTTGAACTCATGAAATTGATTTATTGGCGTGTTCTTGATTTCTTCTACAACTGCTTTCAGCTGTTGGCTATCGACGCTAAGAAGATTGAGATCATCACTACCAGTCGCGATCACCGGATAAGATAAATCCGCGTCAAAGTACTCATCTATAGCATCAAATGCAGAGTCTCGTCGTTGCGCTGAATCTTCAAGAATTTGCTCAGCAATTTCATTCTCAGTCATTTTCCCACCCGTCTTTGCAAGACTTACCGCTGTATCGCTTTACGTGCTCGCTAGCGACCCTGACCTAGTCACGTTAGCTCTGCTTTCTCAGCGTCGTCAACTGATCCATTCCGCAAGAATCGTAAGACGGCATATGGTCATCGACAGCGCAACTAAGACTGCGTTCATCACGTCGCTGGATGCTCTGGTATCGATTCTTCGAAGCTCGATGACCCCGCTCACAAGCCCTGAGTACGTACAAAGATAGGCATTCGCGTAAACTACAGATCCAGTATTTTGGGCTCAAAGCAGACCTCGGATGCAGCGCAGCGTTCGTCACGGTCTGGAGAGCCCTGTGAGACAGTGACGGCCCAAAGCTGCCATTCATCTTTTGAACACGCGCCGCGATGCAGCTTCACCGAACCGGCCGTTCGCTGCATCTGCGAGATCAAAGCATTATCCAAGGTCGGCTGAATGCGGAAAAGCTGCCGCTCGTTTTGGACTGCTCTAAGTTCGGTTTGGCGAGCTTACACTGCGATACTTAAGGGACCACTGTCTTCCTGCACCGAAGGTAGAAACGAAATAACGGCAGAGAAACATCAAATTCATGGGGCTCAATGACTACCGAGGCCCAACCAATGATTGTGTCGTTGGCCACAAACTCGACTTCTACATTTCTGTTGTTCTGAGATGTTGGGCACAGTTCTCTTGCAGCTTCGTAGTTCTCCGCGGTTATCCTTTCTGCGCTCGTTGCAGCTACGAAGCGGCACTCTGCGGTCAGTTTTCCGGACACTAGGCAACGCAACTCATCTGAAAGAGGAACATCAGCAAGTGACGAAGTGGCCAACGCAATGAAGGCATTGCAAAGGCTAAGTACCCTAAGAGGCAAAATCATCGCGCTGCCCTCCCTGGCCGCGTCGGCCTTTGGGACCGAAGGCCTCTGACCTGACCTCGGATGCGATGCAGCATCCTGTGATATGCTGGCACGGTCAACGTCCGGTTGTCGTTGTGGGAGGGCATGGCGGATCGGAGGATCAGTCATGCAAACACCAAACTTACCTGCCATCCGTGCACTGCGACCCGCCTGGAACAAAGGCCGGATTGTCGGTCAGAAACGGCCACTCAAGCCCAAACACGTGTGGGCGATCAGGGTTCGGCTAAAACTCGCAGAGAACCATCGCGACCTCGCTCTGTTCAACATGGCGATAGACAGCAAGCTTCGCGGCTGTGACTTGGTGAAGATGAAAGTCGTCGATGTAATGGCATCTGGCCAGATCAAAGAAAGAGCTTCTGTTCTGCAAAGCAAAACTCAGAAACCGGTGCGCTTCGAAATTTCGGAAGGGACCCGCACTTCGGTCGCTAAATGGATGGAAGACGAACTGATGGTCGGATCCGAGTATCTTTGGCCAGGTCGGTTCCACGAACGTCTCCACATCTCGACACGCCAGTATGCAAGGATTGTCCGAGATTGGGTCACATCGATTGGCCTTGAGGCGAACGCATACGGAACACACTCGATGCGGAGAACTAAGGTGACCCAAATCTACAAGAAGACCGGCAACTTACGCGCGGTCCAGCTTTTGCTTGGACACACCAAGATGGACAGCACCGTCCGTTACCTTGGCGTCGAACTTGAGGACGCTCTGGCGATCGCCGAGGCCATTGAAATCTAGCGTAGATGGGTCGCCTTCATTGGCGGCCCATAACGGCCCTTGGTATCGAACATCCTTTATGCGACCCTGCCCGCAAAAGGATACATTCGCCGCAGCCGCAAAATGAAATCGGCATCTACGCTGTTCATTTGACAATTTCGGACGATGCTTGACAAAATTAGCCATGCCGAGCGTGTCTTTCGCCGAACATGAGATCCTCGTTTTTGTCACGCCGCATTTCAATGTGTCGGCGACGACGTCCTTCATCGATCCATTCCGGGTGTCGAACTACCTGGCCGGGGCCGCCAAATTCTCGTGGAGTTTTGTCTCGCAACATGGGGGCCCCATTGAATCCAGCAGCGGGATTGCGGTCCAAACCAAACCGTTGGAGGAGGTCGCGCAGCGTGACCTGTGGCTTGTTCTAGTGAGTTCCAGTTGGACGCCAGAGCGGCACGGGTCGCCCCAGCTTCGCGCGGCCTTGCAAAAATGGGACCGATCGGGCGCTCTGATCGGGGGCCTGGATACCGGGGCAATCGTGCTGGCTCAGGCCGGCCTGCTGAAAGGCAAAACCGCGACGGTCCATTACGAACATATCGATGCGTTCAGCGAGATCGCGGCAGACACCACCGTGTCCGAGAACATGTTTGTGCTGGATGGGCGGGTTTTTACCTGCTGCGGCGGTACGGCCTCGACCGATCTTGGGTTGCGTTTAGTACATGCGGTGGCGGGCGAAAGCCTTGCGAACGCCACAGCCAGGTATCTGTTCCATCATGACGTTCGGGGCGAAGACCGATCGCAGAACCCAAAGGTCGTTGAGCCAATGGGGTACGTGACTTCAGGCGTTGTGCGTGCAGCGATTGATCTGATGGAAGCGCATCTTGAAACGACGCTGACCATTCCCGAGATTGCTGACCAGTTGGAGCTTTCGCAACGCCAACTGAGCCGCCTTTTTCGACAATATGTCCGCAAGTCACCGGTCGAGTATTACCGCGACATCCGGCTGGATCGCGCGCGCGGCTTGGTCACCCAAACCGAGTTGAAGTTCAGCGAGATCGCGGCTGCCTCGGGGTTTAACAGTCAGGTGCATTTCAGCCGGGCTTACAACCAGCGCTTCGGTCTTTCGCCCAGCGCCGACAGGATTGAAGGGCGCGTACCGTTCGAGTTTCGCGCCTGGCCGATGTTCAAACCCGATATCAAGAGCGCAGATGGCGGGTCGCCGCCTGGATCGCAGTGAGCATTCTGTCCCTCTGCGCTGATAACTCTGCCGGGCTTTGGCCCTGCGAGTGCTGCGCCATTCCATCGACCAAAAGCTTGATCACATCATCGTCCAGTTTGGGTTCACCCAAGCCGTCCCACCAGCCGTTGAACGTATCTTTGAAGTGGTCGCAAAAGGCCTGAAGCCCGCCTTCGCCCGCGCCCAGATGAAACAGCGTGGTTGGCCCCATCGCGGCCCAACGCAGACCCGGACCGGCCCACATGGCTTTGTCGATATCTTCAACGCTGGCGACACCTTGGATAGCCATATAAACCGCCTCGCGCCACACTGCGGCTTGTAGGCGGTTGGCGACATGGCCCGGCATGCCCTTGTTGATGCGGATCGTGACCTTGCCGATGTCTTCATAGAAGGCTTCGGTCCGGCCCAGAACCTCCGGTCCCGTCGCCTCATTGGCGGTGAGTTCGACCAGCGGGATCAGGTGCGGCGGGTTGAAAGGGTGTCCGAGGATCAGGGGGGCAGGGGTTGCCCACCCCTCTTGCAGCGCCTCAAGCGTCAGGCCCGAGGTTGAGCTGGAGACAATCGCGCCATCGGCCAAAACGGGCTCAATCTCCCGATAGGTCGCGTGTTTGATGGGTAGACGCTCTGGCACGTTTTCTTGGATGAATTGCGCCCCCTCGACGGCCTCGATCGCGGAGGTGACAAAGCGAATGGCATCCGGCGTGGCGCGCGCGGTTAACCCCAATTCCTCCAAGGCGGGCCATGCTTGATCGATATAGGTCCGCACCGAGCGTTCGGTCCCGGGATCGGGGTCAAACACCGTTACCTCGCGGCCAGCTGCCAAAAACAGTGCCGTCCAGCTTGCGCCAATGACGCCCGCGCCCAAAAGAGCCGTAGTTTTGATCTCCGTCATCAGAACAATCCCGGATTGAGTGGCGAAGCCGCCGTCATGCCACCATCGATCGTGAAGAGCTGCCCAGTGGCAAAAGCTGCGTCATCGGAGGCCAACCATACGGCCATGGCGGCGACATCGGCAGGCTTGCCAAAGCGTTTGGCCGCATGGCGGGCCAGGGCATCGGCCTTGGCCTTGGCCGGGTCGCGCGCAAGATCAAACCCGGCATCCAGCATCCCGGTTTCGATCCAGCCGGGACAGATTGCATTGCAGCGCAAGGCTGGCCCATGATCGACGGCGATGGACCGGGTTAGCCCGTGCACAAACGCCTTGGAGGCATTGTAAAGCGCCATCGAAGGGTCCGCGACCGTGCCGGAAATGGAGCCGATATTGATGATCGAGCCGTTCGTCGACATCTTTGGGATGAGGCCTCGGCACATGTTGAAAACGCCGCGCGCGTTGACGCCCATCACTAGATCCCAATCGGCATCGGTGCTGTCCGCAACGGTCTTTTCAACCTGAACGCCCGCATTGTTGACGAGAATATCAAGCGCTGCTGTCGCCTCGGCAAGGTTAGCCACGGCCTTCGAATCAGACACATCCAGGGGATGCCAGCCAATCGCCTTAGGCAGGTCTGATGGCCGTGCCCCACGTCCGCAGGTCGTGACCTCAGCCCCTTCAGTTAAGAAGGCCTCCGCAATCCCACGCCCAATCCCTTGTCGGCCGCCGGTGACAAAAGCGCGTTTGCCCTCCAATCGCATCAATGCGCGACCATAACGTGCCGGATCGCCGTATAGGCGTCGAGCGCATAGATCGACATGTCGCTACCGGTGCCCGAGCCCTTCATGGCAGCCCAGGGCATCTCGGGCGTCGCAACCCCATGCGTATTTACCCAAGTGAACCCATAACGCAGCTTTGCGGTCATCTGCATCGCGCGCCCGACATCACGGGTCCAGACCGAGGAGGCTAGTCCGTAGGGGCCAGAATTGGCGATCTTCAAAGCCTCTTCGGAATCGCTGAAACGCGAGACGGTGACGACAGGGCCAAAGACCTCATCGCGGGCCACCTCAGCATCATTGTCGACATTGGCGATCACGGTCGGCTGATAGAAGAACCCATGCCCGTCGCCAGCGGCCCCGCCGCAGACAACCTCGGCCGCGCCGCGCGCTCGATCTACGAAGCCCGCAACCCGTTTCTGCTGTGCCGCCGAAACCAGTGGTCCCATTTCCGTGCCATCATCCTTCGGCGCGCCGATCTGGATTTGGCCAACCTGGCCCTCAATCGCCGCCACCAGCTTGTCATAGGCCCCATTTGCGACCATCACCCGGCAGGGCTGGGCACAGTCCTGGCCTGCGTTGAAGTAGCTGCCATAGCGGATCGTTTCGGCGACGGCATCCAGATCGGCATCGTCGAACACTATGACCGGGGCTTTGCCGCCCAGTTCCAAATGCACATGGCGGATTTGGCGCGAGGCCGCTCGCATGGCCGCCATGCCCGTGGCGGGGGAGCCGGTGATGCTGATCGCCTCCATCTGCGGGCTGTTGATCAGCGCGTCACCCACGCTTGGACCGCGACCATGGATCACGTTCAGCACGCCTTTGGGCAGCACATCCTGCAACAGCTCAGCCAGGCGCAGCGTGGAAAGCGGTGTGATCTCGGACGGTTTCAGCACAACCGGGCACCCGGCGGCGATGGGGGCTGCCAGCTTCCACGACGCCATCATCAGCGGATAGTTCCAGGGCGCGATCGCGGCGACGGGCCCAACGGGGTCGCGCCGGATCATCGAAGTATGCCCGGCCACATATTCGCCTGCAGCTGATCCCATCATCGTGCGCGCGGCGCCGGCGAAGAAGCGGAAGACATCGATGGTCAATGGCATCTCGTCATCATGGGCGGACGGCCAGGGCTTGCCGACATCAAGGCTTTCCAACTCGGCCAATTCCTGGCTGTGCGCGTCGATGACATCGGCGATTTGCAACAGCATGGCGGCACGTTCGGCGGGTGGCGTGCCAGCGAAGCTTTCAAATGCCTCGGCCGAGCCGCGAACCGCCGCCTCGATCTGCTCGGGGCCTGCTTCCTTGACCGCCCCGATGACCTCGCCCGTGGCGGGGTTCAAAACCTCCAAACCTGCGCCCGTGCCCTCTGTCAGCTCGCCATTGATAAGCATTTTGGTCTGCATGTGACCCTCCCTAAAAGCCAACCTGATCGCCCCCTTTGAGCGCCAGTCGGGCCCGCGCCTCGGCGGGTGTCGCAACGCTCAGGCCAAGGTTTTCAATGATCTCGCGGATGCGCGTGACTTGCTGCGCATTGGATGTGGCAAGCTCGCCCTTGCCGATGAACAGGCTGTCCTCCAGCCCCACGCGCAAATTGCCACCGCGCATCGCGCTTTGCGTGGCAAAGGGCATCTGGTGCCGTCCGGCGGCCAAGACCGACCATTCATAATTGTCGGGACCAAAAAGCTTATCGGCGGTGTTGTGCATATGGACCAGATGGTCGGGGTCCGCGCCCACGCCGCCCAGGATGCCAAACACCATCTGGATAAAGAAGGGTGGCTTAATGATGCCCTGATCGACGAACCACTTGACGTTATTAAGATGGCCCAGATCGTAGCACTCAAACTCGAATTTGGTGCCGTGATCGCCACCAAGCTTTTCGATGGCGTAGCGGATCGTCTTGAACGTGTTCGGGAAGATGAAATCTTCGGTCATCTCGAGAAACGGGCGTTCCCAGTCATGCTGGAACTCGGAATATTTTTGAAGCATCGGGAAGATGCCAAAATTCATCGACCCCATGTTGAGGCTCGCCATTTCCGGGCTGGCCGAGGTGGCGGCGCGTAGGCGATCATCCATGCTCATACCCAGCCCGCCCCCGGTGGAGACGTTGATGACGGCATCGGTGGATTGTTTGATGATCGGCAGAAACTGGTGAAAAAGCTCGGGCCGCGGATCAGGTTGGCCGGTCTCGGGGTGCCGCGCGTGAAGGTGGATGATTGACGCGCCAGCCCCAGCGGCGTCAATGCTTGCTGACGCGATTTCTGCGGGCGTGATTGGCAGATGTGGCGACATGGACGGCGTGTGAATGCCCCCCGTCGGCGCGCAGGTTATGATGACGGGCTTGGGCATCAGAGCTTCATTTGCTGAACTTGCGCCGACAGCCCGCCATCCAGAACCCAAAGCTGGCCCGAGGCATAGCGCGCCTCATCCGAGGCCAGCCAATTCACCAGATTGGCGATGTCCGTCGGCGTGCCGTAGGTGCGCATGGGGTGCACATCGCGCACGGCCTTTTGCAGGGTCTCTATATTGCCGCCGCCGCCACCCGACCCGTCGCCATTGAAAAAGCTCTGCAGCATCGGCGTGTCGATATAGCCGGGGCAAATAGCGTTGACACGAATGCCCTCGGGGCTGTGGTCGCAGGCCATGGCACGGGTCAGGGCGTGCACCGCCCCTTTGGTCGCGCAATAGGCTGCTAGCCCCGGGTCGGCGATGAACCCGTCATAAGATCCGAAATTAATCAGGCTGGCGCTGGCGCCGGATTTCGCCGACTGCCGCATCAGGGGAAGGGCGTATTTTGAGGTCAAAAACGTGCCGGTTACGTTGACGGCAAAACTTCGGTTCCATTCGTCGAGCGAGGTGTCTTCGATGGTTTTCTCGATCTCGATCCCGGCCGCGTTCACCAGGATATCCAG
This sequence comes from Paracoccaceae bacterium, assembly GCA_965229695.1. Lineage (GTDB taxonomy): Bacteria > Pseudomonadota > Alphaproteobacteria > Rhodobacterales > Rhodobacteraceae > JANSYL01. The sequence continues at coordinate 423,167 of OZ245921.1, read as the reverse complement.
CCTGCCATGGCGCGTGTCCACATGGTCCATCGCGGCAATCACGTCGGCCTCCTGCGTCACGTCGAGCTTTACGAAATGGCTGCCATCTGCGTCATGCGCCTCAAGCGAGCCTTCTGGCGTCAGGTCGGCGGCGTAAACCGTGGCCCCTTCGCTCAAAAATCGCGCCACGATCGCGCGGCCGATCCCGCCCCGCGCGCCGGTGACCAGCGCGATTTTCCCCTCCAACATCATCGGCTTTAATCTTTCACCGGTGGATAGCGGTAGCGGCTTGCAGCCACCGTCCAATCCATATGGTTGCGCACATATTGCTGGCTCGCATCTGAGGGCGGGTTGTAATCCCAGGGCTCGCTTGCGCCGGCTTCCATGGCCGCGTGCAGGGCGCGGCGGGATTTTTGCGTGGCGATAACCTTGTCACGCAAGGCCGCGCCATCCCAGCGCGCGGCGACCTCCGTTGCAAAGCTTGTCGCGGTCTGTGCGTAGTCCGGATCAGCCGCAACGTTGCGCGTTTCCATTGGATCGATGTTCAAATCGTAAAGTTGGGGCGGATCGCTGTCGCAATGGATGTATTTCAGCGGCCCGCGCCGGATCATGATCACGGGATATCCGGTCATTTCCGCACAATATTCGCCGATGGCTTCATCCACCGGGTCGGCCTCATCGCGCGCCAACGGCATTAAGCTGCGCCCATCAATCGGGTCACCCAGCATGGACGTATCGCCACCCGCGATGTCGAGGAATGTGGGCAGCAGATCGACCAGCGAGACCGCGTTTGGCGCCGTGCCATGCGCCACGCCCGGACCGGCCATGACCAGCGGCACGCGGGCGGAATGCTCGAAGAAGTTCATCTTATACCAGAGGCCGCGCTCACCCAGCATATCGCCGTGATCGGCGGTGACGATGACGATGGTATTGTCGAGTTCTCCGGTTTCTTCGAGCGTTTGAACCAGCGCGCCAATCTTACTGTCAAAATAGCTGACATTGGCCAGATAGGCCCGCCTTGCACGTCGCACCTCCGCCTCGGTCAGGGGGACGTAAGACGCCTCAATCCCATCCATGAGACGCCGCGAGAACGGATCCTGCTCTTCAAGCGGTGGCACGAAACCAGGCATCTCGATCTCGTCATCCGAATAGAGGTTCCACCATTCTGGCCGCGCGACATAGGGATCGTGGGGGTGGATGAAGCTGGCGACCATCGCAAAGGGCGCATCTTGCCCCAGCGCCTTGTCCCGCGCAGCGTCAAATAGCCAGCGCTTGGCCGCAAAGGCGACCTCGTCATCATAGTCGATCTGGAACGTGGCATGGGCCAGACCGCTTTCTTTGACGGTCTGCATGTTGTGATACCACTTGTCGATCCGCTCATCAGGGGCTTCCCAATCCGGGGTCCAAGCGAAATCCGACGGGTAGATATCGGTGGTGATGCGATCCTCGAACCCGTGCATCTGATCGGGGCCAACAAAATGCATCTTGCCCGACAAGCAGGTGCGATAGCCCAGTGTTTTGAGATAATGCGCGAAGGTGGGCACCGATGCCTTAAACTCAGAGGCGTTGTCATAAGCCGCGATCCGGCTGATGAGCTGCCCCGACATGAACGCGAAGCGCGACGGCGCGCAAAGCGGCGAATTGCAATAGGCCGCATCAAAGCGCATCCCCCGCGCGGCCAGCGCATCAAGATTGGGTGTCTTGGCGACCTTGTGCCCGTATGCCCCGGTGAAATGCGGCGCGAGTTGGTCGGCCATAATCACAAGGATATTGGGCCGCATCATGCCGCACCTCTGGCATAGGCGTCCAAAACCAATCCATGAAAGTGATGTACCGCATGTTCGGATTTGCCCGACCCATCGGGGTCATGCACGATACGGCCTTGCGTGAAGGCGGGCGTGTTCATGCCGCGCTGCACGCTTTCTACAAGGTTGATGTCTTCCACCTGAAGTACCTCATCTAGATATCGGATGGCGTCGAGTTCCATTGCATCCGGTTCTGGGGTCTCAAGGAAGAAATCATAGGTTTCCAGCGTCCGATCCGGTCCAACGGGGATGATGTTCAAGACGATCATACTGGAACGGCCCGGATAGCGCATCAGACAGGTCGTGGGGTAAAGCCACCAAACCGCATGGGTGCGGACAGTCGCGTTCGACACATCATAGGCACTGTTTGCGTTTTGCCCCGCATCGGCCATGTGGCTGGAATAAATGCCATAGGTCGTGACCTTATAGGTATCCATGTCCACCAGGTCGCAGAAATCCTTATGCGCGGTCGGGCAGTGGTAGCACTCCAAAAAATTGTCGACGACATTCTTCCAGTTGGACTGGATGTCATAGGTCAACCGATGCCCGAAGGTCAGTTGATCCACATCCGGGGCCCAATGGCGGATCTCGGTTTCCAGGTTCCCCGACTGCTGCGCCAAAGGCGCGGCCTGCTGGTCAAGATTGACAAAGACGAAACCGCAAAACTCTTCGACCTGTACCTCGTCAAGACAGATGTCCTTGGCGTCAAAATCAACGAGGCTTTCAGTATGCGGTGCGCGCGCCAGTTGGCCGTCCAGCTTATAGACCCAGGCGTGATAGGGGCACATGATCCGCGTTGTGGTGCCTTCGCCAGACAGAAGCTCATGTGCGCGATGCTTGCAGACATTGTAGAAGGCGCGCAACGTTCCGTCCTTGCCGCGCACAACGGCAATTGGGTGGCCTGCAATTTCGACGGTGATGTATGACCCGGGTTCCCGCGTTTTCTCGACATGGCAGACCCATTGCCAGGTCTTTGAAATCACCGCTTTAAGGTCCGCATCAAACCACGTCGCATCCGTGTAGGCTTCAGCCCTCAATGAAAATGAACGGGCCGGATCATCGTCATAGCCGACAGAGATTTCAGAAACGTCGTTCATTTCATTCTCCAATGGTTGGCGTAATGGTATGCGAACTGGCTCGGTTGAATTAACCTAAATCGCCGGCGGTTTCACATTTTTGGAAGCCTTGCCCTACTTGGACGCCTTAGGTTCAGGGTTTGGTTAAGAGGCGCCAAGGAGCTGCGAAACGCATTGTGATCGCGTCTTTGCGCCGGCGTCGGGTTGCCGCGATGGGAAGGACACGAAGCTGGCACAGCTAACCCAAACGTTCCAGTGTGTCGTTACACGCGGCCTTGCACAATGCCGGAGAAGCGCGGTCCTGTTTCGCGCTACATTCAGGGCTTTTTCGTGGTTCTAAGAATTGCACGTGTGAAAAATCTCGCTTTATGCCCGAACTGGACATCGTGTGGTTTATGCGACCGTTGAGTTATGAACGCGGTTGCCACTAGACAGGACCTTCGCGACGATGCGGCAGATTAGTAGGTCAGTCTGGTTGCCGACCTCGTAAGCCGTATGTCATCTGAGATGACAGTGCGACGCCGCACACAGCCCAGAGCTGCCGTTGACTGTGCTGTTTCTATGCTGCGGCCGCAATCCGCATTCCGGGCATTCGCTGCAGGTGTGGAATCTGAAGATCATCGAACGCTCTTATGGCAGGCTGCGGAGACACTCCCCGCAACCTGTAGTCTAGTGGTCGTTACTCATTCGACCTCTTTGTCAGCCCGTTGGCTGGCGTAGGCGTTAAGCATCATTTCGGTGTACTCGACGGTGCTCTTGGTGTGCTCACCCAACCCTGGCCAAGCAAAGGGCAACTCTCGCAGACAAGGTTCTAGATCAACATCTACCCCGAGTTGAGCGGCAACAGCGAATGCTGAAACAGGTTCCTTGTGCTCCGGCCAAAGGTCTTCATCAAAGGTAATGCATACATCGTTGTCGTCATGAACAAAGATATCGGCGAACAAAGCCCCCAACCGTTCGCTTACGTTCGAGGCATCCTCAACGAGAGCGCTTCGTATCAATAAAGTCACCTTTTCTGCATCGAGCTCCAGTTTCAGCCGTGTATCCAGAGCATCTACGATTAGCTCAGGCCTACCAAGTAGCTCGTTGTCAGCAATTGGCTCCGGTTTTCTATCTTGTCCTTCAAGCCACCAAGGACTGTTGAAGATATCAAGGGGAGAAGCATCGCAACGTGGGCAATGCCAAAGACACTTGGCAATCTGTTCGCCGGTTATCGAAGCGTCACAATGCAAGCAGAACCACTTATGGGACTCATCGCCGTTTAGGGGATGACGGACCAGGCCGTCTTTGTCAGGCTTGGTCGAACGTCTTGGCCAATCTGATGCGATCCCCGCACGAACCTGTTCTGCACGTTTGACGGCGATGTTGAGCGCTTCTTGTTGAAATGCCGTTTCGTAGACTGGAGCCTCATGCTCAATCTGCTTTGCGATCTCTAAACGAGGTTCCCCATTTGGAGCTTCCGGCACATGAAGGTACCAACCTGTCCCATGCATATTAACGTCGCCCATTGAAACTGAGATAGAATATTCGTGCCCATCAATGGTGCCGTGTCTAACATCTGTCTCGAAGACTGAGTCTCTAACAAATGACCCAAATCGTGGTCCACCAGCTTCATCGCCGGGCAGCGCTTCGACGAGCAAGCTTTCAACGGCAGAGACATGCTCCTTTGTTGGGGTCCAACCGGCTCTGTATGCCTTGGTAACGTCGTTCCAGTGCGAAAAGCCCAGAACTTCGGCAATCGTATCGCGGGCTTTGTGGAGAGGTATCTGTTGAGCTCGCGCGTAGCGTTTAGACAGTTCCTTCAGTTTCTTGAGGTAGTATGTCGGTTTCATGATCCATATCCGAACTGGATCCGAAAAGGTGCCCGCTGCTTATCGGACCCTGCCAACGGCATGGCATCCAAAAATCAATTCGCGTTGCTTTGCTTCGCATGGCGGGCACACCGACCTACGCGCTAGGCCAATAACATGATTGCCCGCTCGACCGAAAAGGTCAAGCGGCCCAAACCTGCCCTTCGCCTTTGTCTCGGTCCGCTGCGGTGCGGCCGTCGACCCGGCCATTCGCTGCGCCCGCAAAATCAAATGATGAGCGACCTCACACAATGCGGACAAAGCAAACCTTCACTACGACTAAACAAAAGACTGCTCTCGCTCGTGGTTCGCATCATGTTGCTCTTTGCGCGCCGCGCTCAAGAGTTAGCGCGCTTGTCGATCGAAGTCGTGCTGTTTAAGGTTTGTAGATAGAGGATTTCTTAGAGGGGTAGATAATGCGTTTAATCTCATTGCTTTCGGTGTTTGTCGTTCTTTTTGCACTGTCTTCGTTGGGCGCGCGGGCACAGGAAGGGTTGGGTAGACTTGACGCCGACTCTGTCCGTAGCAATCGCCCCCAGCAAGCACAGAATATTCAACATCCATCAGGCCAACCAGTTTGGTATTTTCAGTTGCCTGGTGGAGCATGTAGAAATCCAGATTGCCAAAATGATCGCGAGCGAAGTGAGCTTATCCAATCCTCGGCTGACAATTTAGCAGGTAACGCTTATCGGTATACGTTCTCGGCCCATTTTCCTCCAGATATGCCAGATGTCTCTCCCACCAACCTAATATTCTGGCAGATTAAGCCGTCAGGCTCGGGTAAACCCTCTGCAACAATGGAGTTGGTCGGTAACTCAATTTACTTTGTTTTGAGCGATCCCTCGCAAACTCAGGGTGATCCCATGAACCCGTTGCAGCCGGTCGTGATTCAAAGGGTGACTTCAAGCGCTCGTGGCCGTTGGTTAGAGTTCACTATGGATGCACGGTGGTCTAGGGGCGGCGATGGCTATGTGCGCCTGTCGCTCAATGGGCGGCAAGTAGTGTCACATACTGGGCCGAACATCGATGCAAACAGCGCGCGGCAGCGCGTGCGGTTCGGTTTGTATCGGAGTTTTCTCTCTCGTTACGTGCAACAATATGGCGGAGGGCATCTGCCCACTCAAACAGCGCTTTTCTCGAATATCACGCGGACTTCAATCCAGTAGCTTCGTGCGACCTATTCTGGTCGCCAAAAGCGATCGTTTTGGGTATGTTGAACTCGCTCTCGCCGCCAAGCATCTACGACCTACTCAGCTTGAGCCTTGGCCTGGGGGCGTTGGTTTTGTCATTCCTGCGCCATTAGAGGTGTCGTTGGCCACTTCTATCGACTGTGGATCAGCTTCAAGTCTTGGACTCTCACTGTTGAACCTTTTCACGTCTAGTCCGTACTGCTTGTGCGCGTACCAGAAAGTGCCGAACGCTGAACAAATACTGACTGCAATGGGTAGCCAAACCAGCAAGAACGATTGACTGTCGGGCACTCTTACGTTCGCCAAGCGCTCAAAGAGTTCTTGGAGAGTTCGCTGGACGTTTTGGATGTTGGCGAAAACCCCTGTCACCTGTTGCTGGGAGGCCGCTAACTCCGTGCGGAGTCTACTCTCGGCTGCATTGATCTGTCGCATCAGACGCGCCTCGGCTTCGCTCAGTCTTTCATTCAACTCGACCTGAGCAGCTCGCCACTGCTGCTCAGCAGCTCGATTTGCGTCGGCGATGTCAGCGTTGACGCCGAGAAAGCCACCCGGGTCATTTACCGAACCAACTCGAGGAGGAGATGGCAGAGCAACCTCCGGCAAAGTGATTTCAATATCAAGACTCGGGTTCGGAGCTGTTGCAATAATTGCCTCTAGGGCTTGATCACTCGCATCGATCGTTCTTAAAGCGGCATCGGCCTCTGCTTGAATCTGGCTTATCTCAGCTCCAACTGTTTCGACATCTTGAGATAGAAAAAGAACCAATGAAAACACTGCTGCTACGGAAAGCGCGATAAAGCCAACTACCAGCAACTTTTGCATGTCCAGCCCCCTAGAAACCACAGCGCTTGCTTTCGTTCTAGCCTGCCGCAACCCCTAGTCGTTCGCAACGGATGACTGCTTTAGTTTGCATCACAGCTGTTCGTCGGCTCTTCAGCATCGTTCGCTCGGTCGCCAACCTACCCTTCCCCCTCTCCCACCTCGCCGCCGCGCCCACTGGCCCGGTCTTCAAGGCGCCAGGTGATCCGCGGGGCGGAAAGGCGGACGAAGTAGTCATTCAGTCTGAAGTCGAAACTTAAGGAACGTCGCCCCTTCGTACTCAATCTCACCAATCTGAACTGCGCCTAATCTTTCCAGAGCGCCCAAGTTCTTTCGAGATTGCGGCAACAAGAATGTCACGTATCGGATGCGGTTGTCAGCAGTAGCAAAATCAATCGCCTTTCTTGAAATACGAGTTCCAAGCCCAAAATACTCCGGTCGCAATACCAATCCGAAGTCCCACTCATCGCCTTCCTTCTGGAAACCACCCCAGCCAACATATCCCTCGTTGGCCAAAATGGCCCAGTGGCCAAGGCCATCACGTGCCCAGCACTCTTCCTTCTGGGCAACAAACTTTGCGACGGTCTCTAAATCCCAATTGGATGTCAGCAGCGGCATGTGCTCCGCGACCCGAGGGTCAGACATGTGGGACGCAATCTCAGTTGGCTCGATGTCAGAAAGCCGAACAAATGTGATCGTTTGCTTCAAGGTGACTTCCATAAGTATTCTGAGGTGCTTCACTCTTTCCAAGGAGTAGGCAAAGGCCTTTGGGATGCCAACCTCTGGGCACTTGAACGGCGCATTAGGGCTCACAGCAGACCTCCGATGCAATGCAGCACCACAGCTAAAATGTGGCATCAAGACTGCTGCGCACGGCCCTGAGCGGACATTGAACGTTTGGGTCGAATGCCGTACTTGCGGTCCGCATTGCGGACGTTCGCTGGGTAGGCAAGAAATCTGCATCTATCTGGGTCGCGATCGTCGGTGTTCGGCCATTGCTCAAATGGACTGGGTTGTGGATACGGCGCATCAATGTTAACAATATTCTATAACATTCATTGAAAGCAGTCACCATATGTCGAGGTGGAAATGTCTCCTGAACAGTGTCGAATGGCGCGCGCGGGTTTGAACTGGAGCAGAGCTGAGCTCTCGAGGCGCTCAGGCGTTGCCGAAGCAACGATAGCTGGTTTCGAGAGTGAAACACGGGCGACATACCCCAGAACTGTCCGCGACCTCGAAACAGCGCTTCGGGACGGTGGCGCGGTTTTTGGAGAGGCTGGGGTCTCGATCAACATGGGAAACAAGTCATGACCGTAGAAGTTGAAAAGCCCGGTGATGTGCCACTGCAGCAAGCCACAGAGGTACCAGTTGATTGGCTTAAACTTGATCAGTCGAACCCGCGTCTAGTTGGCAGCCAGCCCATGGCGTCCGATGCAGCAATAATCTCGGAGCTGTATAGGGCTGAGGAACTCGGAGAACTGCTTCAGTCGTTAGCGTCGAATGGCTACTTGGACATTGAGCCTCTGATCGGCGAACTCGTCGATGACAGATTTGTTGTGCTTGAAGGAAACCGTCGTTTGGCGGCCATAAAGCTCTTCAGGGAAGATGGGCTTGCCGACGAGGTTGGCCGCATCGGCGGAATAAGAGTAAAAGTTCCAGAAATATCTGCAGATCACTTGGCATCACTCGGGACGGTTTCGATCTACCGAGTTGCTAGCCGTGAAGAAGCCCGAGCATACATTGGCTTCAAGCACATAAACGGAGCCGCAAAATGGGAGTCATTTGCAAAGGCGAAGTTTGCCGCTGATTGGTACAAAGGTGGCGCGGCTAGCCTTATTGAAATCGCAGAAAAAATTGGTGATGGCCACGATACAATCAAAAGAATGGTGAATGCCATTTATGTGTTGGACCAAGCGGCAGCTTCGGGCCGATTCAGCCTAGAAGATCGAGTTTCACCAAGGTTCAATTTCTCACATCTGTATACGGCTCTCTCGAGAAGCCACTATATGGAGTATCTAAATCTCGGTTCTGCGTGGACGACATACGATCCTCAACCCAATCCTGTGCCAGATGAGAACATCGACCAGCTGATTGAGATACTGCATTGGATCTATGGCTCGAAAGAGCAGAATCTGGAGCCGGTTATCCGGTCACAAAACCCTGACATCAAAGATCTAGGACAGGTTATTCTCAACAGCGAGGGGCTTACTGTTCTGAAAACAACAAACTCGCTGTCTGAAGCTCTGGCAAGTATTACGCCACCAGCCCAACGGCTCTCGGACTCATTGCTAAAGGCTCGTTCGGCAATCCGTGAGGCCGCCAATAGCTTGCGCGGGTTTGATGGTAAGGACCAAGCACTAATAGATATTGCAGAAGATGTCTCGGAGTCCGCTCAAACCGTTCATCAGCGGATGAAGAAGAAGAGAGCTGAACTGAATGACTGAGAAAGTCTATCTGCCAGTAGACGATTTTGATGGAAGTGGGCGGCACGATCTAGATATTGCTGCGGATTTCTTGGAACTGAGTGCATTCTTCTCAGACGATAGGTTTTCTCTGGTTCAATCCATCGTGGACGCGCTAGAGATCGCCGCTGCGGATGACTTCAAATCGGTCGAAGAAGAGATTTCGAGACGTGAAGAGGTGGCGTCTGGGGCGGCTATGATCGTTTTTGACCGCCGACAGGCACTTGGCCAGTCGTATCCTTTCAAGATTTCAGAGGATGGACGGGTCGTTTCTTTTGACCTCGAGGACTTAACCTATGGCCGAGCAGCGTACTTGACGTCATTGGTTTTATCCAATCTCAAATCAGTAACGCCGCTACTGAGCGGTTCGGGCATGCATCCAACCGACGCAGAGGTGAGCGCGCTCCGGCAAAACTTCCAGTACTTTGCAACGGCGGCTCTAGCAGCGGAGATTGGCGGCCAAGCATGGTCGTTTGGTTTCCCACGGCCGGACCACACCGGCTTCTTGTCCAAACTCGAGGAAGTCTGGGAAACCTTTAGGGATGGGACTGTTTCACCGGAGGAAGGAGAGGTCCCCATCAACCCTAAGGATGATGAAGTAGACGTCTTCGCAGGGCGGATGCACCAGGACGGCTTGCCTGGATTTCTTTTCGCTGTCGCTCAGGTTGCAACTGGAGCCAATTGGCGAACAAAATCCCTGAGGCTCCACCTAGATCATGTATTTTTCCAGCGCTGGTTCTCTCGCCAGCCATCCACACCACCAATTCCCTACCACATAATTCCGTTTGCGCTTCAACGAGTTGGCTTCAGGGATCATGTCCGCTCACTCGGAAATGTGCTTCACCGCTTGAGAGTGCCACTTCGAGTAGATCAAGCGCAGGCACTCCACGATGAAGGTGTACTCATCGAGGCCTACGGCGAGCTCGAAGGTGCACGAGAATGGATAGCAAATTATTCCAACCGAGAACCTGCTACCTAGTTCTGAATAAGTGAGAGTAAGCCGCCTTAGACTACGCCGACAGTCTCCGCCCCGGTTGGTTTACCTTCTTTAGAGGAAGATCAGAGCCTAGTCGCATCCCCTTAGAGACTATAAGGAGCTCAGAACCCAGCCTTTTCGTTTGCGCCGAGTACTGAACAGAAAATTCGTACTGCCGCCTCGATTTATAGATTTCTGCAATTTCAGGACAGTTATCGTAAGTTGTTATCCACGGGCAGGTCAGCTTCAGCATGCTCTCAGCAAGTACGGAATGGTCATCTGGCAGATAGAAACTTGTGTAGAGATTTGCGCCTTTTCCAAAATAGGGTGGATCGGCGCATATAAGTGAGTTCTTTGGTATAATACTTTGGACTTCTGGAAGAAATTCTAATGCATCAAGCTGGGAAAAATGTATCCTATCTTTATACTTAGATATTCGTTTTATTCTGCGAACAAGATCTTCTTTGTTAAACCTGCAATCGAGCAAATAATTCCCTGCTTGGCGTAATCCACCAATAACCCCCGCGCCCTTGATAATGCCAGAGCGGTTCGTTCTATTTAGAAAGAGAGTTGCAAACCCAAGCGTTAGATCATCGCTTTGATCAAGAAGGCGAGAATAACTTTCCTTTTGTAGATGCCATTGATCGATCGTAACAGGAGTCGACTCAATCAGAGCGCAGAGCTCGTTGTTGTGGTCAAGTATAGCCCTCCAAAACGCAGCAATGGCAGGATCGATGTCATTGAGGTGAACCTCTCGAACGATGCCTTCAAACATCAGTGACAATGCCAAACCACCTCCGCCTGCGAACGGCTCAGCATAGTGACCGCCATCAAGCCGATTGGCGTGGATAATGTCACTTACCAAGTTGTGCAGTGCAGATTTTCCTCCAGGGTACCGGAGTGGAGATGCGGTTCTTGTCATGTTGAAGGAGTAGCGCGCTTGAAGTTAAGCGTAAACTAAGATGTTTGCCTCTTCGCCGAACATTTCCAAGTGGGAAGATCGCGCAACACTGCCAACATCAGGGGGGTAAGTACATCGAAGTCGTTGGCGACCTGGTGGCCATCAAAGCTGCCGGCAATGGCTGAGTGCTTGGTGGAGTTACCTCTCTCCGTAAGGCGCTTCAAGGCCGCGACGATGTTCTTGCGTTCATCCTTGTTTGAAAACCCAAAATCGTTCTGAAGTTTGTTGTGGCTAAAATAGGTATCGAACGCAGTCCCATCAGTTGCATGCAAAGCCGCGAGGCTTTCCATTAAAGACCAAAAACCGACCGTGATGATCGGACAGTGGTACTTAAGGGACAGTGTTGTGCATGACTTGTAGAGGGATTGCAGCTTCTGACTGCCAGAAGTTGCAAACGCGGTCTCAAGCTCGCGGGTGCCGCCAATCTTAGTTCTCGGTTTGATCGGGACATCATTATCTTCGTCTTCGCCGTCGCTAGCATCGCCATCGCCATCGCCATCGCCATTCTCATCCGCATCCTCAGAACCGCTTTCTTCACCGAGCCTCACGACTTCATCAAAGGCGTCGATGAGGGGGATCGGGTCGACTCGATCATTGCCGACTCCAGTCTGTTCCAACAGGAGGTCGGAGTACCTGATGACGGCCGCCGCGTCCGAGCGTGAAGACAATCCTCCCTCGCGGCGCACATCCTCCAGAAATGCCTCGAGAAGTAGTGCGAAGTCACTAACCTCTCGATCCACCCAGTATTGACGATCCTTATCTCGGACGATGCCAAGCGCCCGGCGCATTGTAGGATTCCCCAGATACCGCTGAACTGTCGTCAGCTTGGAAGCGCGATCAGCTTCATTGACCATGCCGCGATTTAGCGCCGCGTCGAGCAAAGCAGCTGCATCTTGGTTGCGCCCTCCACCCATTGCTCGTTCTTGTTGATCTGGGGTCCATCGACGTCGCGAGCGGCCGTCTTGAATGTGCATTCGCTCAACCCATGGCTTGGCAGACTTCTTGCTCTTGAAGAGCACCACGTTGATCGTTTGTGACAGATGCGCCGGCTTTGCAGCGTTCTCTAACCGAACGATCATTTTCGCCCGCCCGACCACGCCTAGTGGGATCTTCTCTGGATCATGCAGTAGCATCAGTGCGCAAACACGGCGATTCCCCTCTGCGGCAACATAGGTGGCATCCCTACCGGTACCTGCCTTCTTGAACACCCCAAGAAGGTCCATCGGATTTGTCCCTTCTTTGGCGATGTCCACGGCAAGGTCGACGACCTTTTCTTTCGACACCAAGAACTCAATTGCCTGTGCAGGCCGCTTAAATGGTTTGTGCCTCGGATTCGAAAGGTCCAATACAAGCTGATCTACGCGGATTGATGTAATCTTGCCTTGGTCTGCCATCTCTAGCCTCAAACACGCAACCTATGTTGAGGTTGTCTTTTATCAGAACTCATCATCTGGTGTATAGCATCCAGATATCGATAATGTGGCCTCTCAGATGTGAATTTCAGTAGCCGAGCACGCAAAGCCCATATGGCATTGATATGCGGGAGTGCCCATACAATGCCTCGGCAACAGAAACTGTATGCTCGTAGTCCTTGCTGACCACTGTTCTGCCACCTGATTGATATTTGTACGCAAGTGGTACCGCCAAGACGAGGTAGTCAAGTTCAACCATCACGAGGGCTTGGATAAGGTCGCGATAAATCGCGTTACCCATCTTGGCTCGACCTGCCTCGACTTCAAGTCCGATACAGAGCGTAGGGTGCCAAGCATCTACTTCATATTGTAGCGACGGGTTTGCATTTTCACCAAAAAATACTGGTCTCTTGATCTTGCTATCAATGCTCTTGCCTTTTTCGACTTCGAAACCGAGCTCAACTAGATTTGGTCGGATAAGCTCGAGGACCTGATTGCTTTGCTTCCCCTTCTCATTCTCAAGCGTCGATATGGTGGACTTGTGAGCGACAAAAACATCGCAAATTTGTGAAAGAAAATTTGGTGCCGGTTCAGTTCTCGGAAAGGTCGAAAAACGCATGAAATCTCCTCAGGAAGATGGTTATCCTTATGGCAACAGGGCTCCCAAGTAGAGTGGCGGAGAGGCACATCTGAAGTAAGATTTCACTGTCGGTTTTGGTCCATGAGAAACAAGAGCATGGAGTTCGGCGTCAACTTTCGCGGTTCGATCAATGATGGATGTCCGCTTTCGGTGACTTTCGTTTGAACTTTGCATAGGCAGCGAACGACCGGCATCCGCCCCTTGCGCAGGGGCGGACGGCGTTTTCATTCGCTCAAGCTTCACTTCACGATCAGTAACTCATTGAGCATGCCACCTGCTGCGAGATGGTCTTTGACCCATTGCGGCTGTCGACCGCGCCCGGTCCAGGTTTTGGTGGCATCGTCGGGGTTGCGGTACTTGGGGGCGGATTTGGTTGTACCGAGCTTTGTGGAGCCAACCAGCTCTTGCAGCGAGAACCCCATCTCTTCGGCTTTGGCCTGCACGGCGGCGAGCGCCTCTTGACGTTTTCGGGCTTCGTATCCCTCGATTGCCTGGGCGATGTCCTTTTGCAGTTGTTTCAAACCGTCAAGTGAGAGCGTGTCGATTTCGATCTTTGGCATTTTTGTTCTCCCTGCCTTGAGAATGCTTTCGCTAGGTGAATTTGGTCTGCGGCGCAAGCAAACGGGGCCTTTGACCTGTTTCTGAGCCGTTGGGTCCGGTTACGTCTGTATGTATCTGAACGATTTGATTGATCTGTTTGGTGTGATGTGTTCTATTTTTGTTCTTATTTCTTCAATTGCGTAACCAAGGAGTTTTTATGAGTAGAGAAGAAACCAAATCCACTGCCACCCAACCATCAGCGCCGGGCCAAAAGCCCTTTCTTTTGGGCTACACCGTCCGTCCCATCGGCGACGGCCAGAAATCGGCCTGGAGCAAGATTGCGGTCGCCTGGGCCCATAAGGACGGCGAGGGCTATGACGTTCGAATGGATGCGATGCCAGTCGATGGCCGTTTGGTGCTGCGGACCATTCCAGAGGATCAGCAGGAGCCGGGCGAGGTGATTGACCGAACGCCAGATGGCTATAGCTGATCCATCGAGTTTACTGCGTGGTGAGAGGCGGGCTTCGGTCCGCCTCTTTTGTTGACGCCTCCGCGCATGCGCAGAGCAGCCTGCCCCATACGGAACCCTGCGGCCGGTCTCGGCCTTTAAGTTGTCCGTCCCTGACGTTGGTGGTGAGGCGGACAAGCCCGCCACGTCCTTCTTTTGTCGGGGAGGCCGAGAGGCTTTGCCTCTTCTCTCCCCGCAAGACCAATAGATCGAACAGGATCTTGCGTTGTCGGCACCCCCTAAAGGTGCCCCCAACAACGCAGAGATCCTTTCGCCGATTGGTCTTGTCCCCTCCCATCTCCACTCTCGGCGAGGGCCAAGGGTTGCAGGCGCAACCCCTAACCCAATCGAAAGGAGATTGAATATGAGCCTAGAAAACATCAAAATTGAGAACTTAACCGTATCCCCTCTGAACGTTCGCAAATACGACGCGAAGGACTGCGGTGACCTTATCGTCAGCATTCAGGCCTTGGGCCTGCTGCAGCCGCTTCTTGTGCGACCCGTCGAGGACGGTCGCTATGAGGTGATCGCCGGACAACGCCGTTTGAACGCGCTTCGGGCGATTGACGCTAAAACCGAGGGCGAATTTGAACCCGTGCCTTGCCTTGTGATGGGCGAAGGTGACGATGCGGCGGCGATTGAAGCCTCGCTTGCCGAGAACATCGAACGCCTGCCCATGGATGAGGTCGATCAATACAAGGCGTTTGCCAAACTCGTGAAAGAAGGGCGCACAGTGGACGGCATTGCCGCCACCTTCGGCATCACCGAGCGTCTGGTCACGCAGCGGCTTGCCCTTGGACGGCTGCACGGCCCCATCCTCACCGCATATCGCCATGGCGATCTATTCGACCGCGATGTGCAAACCCTGACGATGGCAACGCTCAAGCAGCAAAAGGCGTGGTGGGCGCTCGTAACGGACCACGAGGCTTTTGTGCCAACGGGCCAAGGCCTCAAGGACTGGCTTTTTGGCGGGGCGCATATCCCGGTCGAAAACGCGCTTTTTGATGTGGAGACCTCGGGTCTGGCGGTCGTGTCCGACCCCTTTGGCGAAGAGGCCTATTTTGCTGATTGCGAGGCCTTCTGGGGCTTGCAGAAGCAAGCCATTGCCGAGCGAGTTGAGGCCTTCAGAGCCGAAGGTTGGCAAGAGGTGGTTGTCATGGAGACCGGCGCGTATTTTGCGACCTGGGATCATCGCACCACCCCTAAGGCAGAGGACGGTAAAGTCTTCATCACCTGTTCCGCAAAGGGCGAAGTAAACGTCCATGAAGGGTACATCACGCAGGCCGAGGCGAGGCGGCGGGACAAGTCCCAAACCCCGGAAGCCGTCAAACCCAAGCCGGAACTGACCAAGGCGGCGCAGAATTATGTCGATCTGCATCGTCATGCTGCCGTTCGTGCCGACTTGCTTGGGCAGAGCGGTCTCGCATTGCGTCTGATCGCAGCGCATATGATCTGCGGGTCGGAGCTTTGGACGGTGCGTGTGGAACCGCAAGCTGCGATCAAAGATGTAACAGCCGAAAGCCTTGCGACCAACAAAGGGCAGATCGCCATGGCAACAGAGCGCGACGCCATCGCGGCGCTCTTGGCCATCCCCGAGACAGACGACATCTATCGCCCATCCATGGATCAGGTCTTCGCTGTTTTGCAGCGGCTCTCAGACAGCGAGGTCACGCGTGTTCTGACCTTCTACATGGCCGAGACGCTCTCGGTGCATGCGCCGCTGATCGACACGCTCGGCGCGGCCCTCGGCACGACAATCCGCGACCATTGGGCACCGGATGCAACCTTCTTCGATCTCATCCGCGACAAACACACCCTCAATGCCATGGTTGCCGAATACGCGGGAGAGGCTGTTGCAGCAGCAAATGCATCTGAGACAGCGAAGACCCTACGGGCGATCCTGTGCGCCTGTATAGAGGGAAGCCGCACGCCCGCCGATCCGAACTGGACGCCGCGCTACATGGCGTTTGCGCAGGGCGGCGACCAAGAGCAAGCCGACAGTGCAGACCCAAGAGATCAGCGCTGCGCTGCTTAAAGATTGCGCGGACAGGCGTTGCCGCCTGTCCGCGCCCTTATCGTCAAAAACCTAAGCACCAAAATGGCGCGCGGGGTCTCTGGTTTTGTAGAGGATGCGCAGAACAAGAATACCGCCTGTTACCTCCTGATAGTAAATGGAATGGGCTGGCGCTTCGGCGCGGCGGAGGCCCTGACGGATATCACCATAGTCCGACCCAAAGCTTGGGTTCTCCGCAAGCACATGCAGTTTTGCTCCGAGAATATCCTGATAACGCTCTGCCTGAGGCAGGCCGTAACTCTCAAGCCCTTGAAGATATATGTCGATCAGGTCTCTGTCTGCATCACCGGTAAGCTCAATCCTACTCACTCAGCAGACCTTTTTTCCGCGCCTCCGCGCGGGCCATCTCTCGGACCTCATCTAAGCTTCGCCCGCTGGTCCCACTGGCCTCAGCTTGGCTCAGCATGAGGCGCAGCTCTTGGATTGCATCTTCTCGCCGTTCCTGATCGCGACGCACTAGGTCGCGGAAATACTCGCTGACATTCCCATAGCGACCGGAATTGACTTGGGCTTCGACCCAGTCATTCATCTGGTTTGGCATCGAGATCGTTAGACGGCTCATGGGCAAGCTCCCTTCCTATTTAATCATACTAGATCATACCAATACTTGCAAACTTGGCCTTGCTGTTATCCCAAGGTTGGGCCCGACCGATGCGCGCTTTGCGGCCCATCACGCTGCGGCAACCGCGCATGATCCCGACGCGCCCAGTTCGGCAAATCGTCCTTTGACAAGATCACCTTCAGCTCATCCCTATGTCGGGTCATTGCGACATAGGCCAGATGCCGATCCATGCTGCGCGAGCCAAGCACATAGGCCTGATCCACGGTTGCACCTTGGGATTTATGGATGGTGACGGCATAGCCATGGTCAAACTTGGCATAGCGGCGCGGATCGAAGGTGACACGCTGTTGGACATCGCCATCAAGGCTCACGCTGACTTTGTGCTCGCCGACCGCTTCAACGGTGCCAAGCATTCCGTTCTTTACGCCAAGCTCTTGGTCATTCTGGCCGAAGACAAACCGATCTCCTGCCGCAAATACCCTTGGACCGGTACTTGTCTGCAGCAAGACCTCCGGCGGCGCGTCGGTCTCCTCTGATCGCAGCGCCTCTCGGATCGCGACATTGAGGGCATGAACGTCTCTGCGGCGATGCGCGAAGGCCAGCCGTGTGCGATCCGGATGGGCAGCAGCATCCATGGCATAAGCCTCGACAAGGGTGTCGATGGCGGCGTCTCGATCTTCTTGCTGAGAGACAGCGCCGTTCCTGTCATAGCGCGACAGGGCCTCAGGAACGCAGCCAGCGGCCAGCTTACGCGCGGCGTCGCGCTGCCAGTCTTCGCGTTGGCGATAAATCTCTCTGAGTCCCGCTGCGCCATGCTTGGCCACCAGATCACGGAAGGGCGTGCCCGCCTCAATCGGTTGCAACTGATCCGGATCACCGACAAGCACCAGCTTGGCGCCGATCTGCTGCAGCTTGGCGGTCACGCGTGCCATCTGCCGTGTGCCGATCATGCCCGCTTCATCAACAACCAGCACATCTCCTTTGGCGATAGGTGCGTTCCCATTCTCCCAAGACATCTCCAGAGACGCCAAGGTGCGGCTTCGGATGCCGGAGGCTTCCTCCAAACCATCCGCCGCTTTGCCAGCGAGCGCTGCCCCGTGAACCGCCACGCCCTGCCGCTTCCAAGCCTCTGCGGCCGCCGAGCGCATGGTGCTTTTGCCGGCCCCGGCGAGGCCAACAACCGAGACGAACTGCCGATTATCCAGAACATGGCGAATAGCTCGCTGTTGCTCTCCACTAAGGCTGCCACCAAAGGCCCGTTGCATCTGCGCGTTTTTTTGGGCGATCGCGCCTGTCACATGGGTTTTGCTCACCCCGAACCCACCACTTGTCGCCATGTCTGTCGCGGCGGCATCGAGCGTCCGTTCAGCCCTTTGGTAGTCGCGTGTCGTGTAGCGAGGCGTCCGATCACTTGAAAGCCGTACGGCCTCATCAGAGGTTAGAGCCGCATCGGTGATCGCCTTGAGGTGGTCGGGCGCCTCCACACGCGTTGCAACAGTTCTCAGAAGGTCGGTGCGGGTGAAGCTCGCTTTGGTTTTTGACAGATGCGCCAAGGCGAGACCCGGGTCTCTCGCCAGCTCCTCTGCCGTGAATGGCATCTCATCTTTGGCGAAAAGAAGCTTTTGCCTTGGGTCTCGCCTCGGCACTTGCCGCTGAAACCGCTGATCCAGAGCGCGACGCTCGGCCAAATGGCGATCAATCATTGTCTGCTGTTCTTGGCGGTCGCGGTGCTGCGCGCGGCTGTAGGCGGCTTCAGCCTTGGCGAGGATCGCCTGCCAGCGACCCGTCATCTTTAGAAAGCTGGCTCGCAAGCCTTTGGGAAGCCGCGCCTCGAGCTCTGCTTTGCGGCGCTGTGCCTGTGCCTCGAGAAGATCAGCGCGGGCTTTGCGTTGCCGCGCGACGAGCTCGGCCCGTTGCAAAGCGTATCTGGGATCTGGTGTCTGCGCTTTAGGGCGCGGCAGCGTGCCGATCTTGCCAAGCGTATCGGCGATGCTTGGCAAACGCTCTTCTGGTCCCAGCCGCGCGCGTAGGTCTTTTGGCGTCACCCCGCACCAGCGCGAGAGCGACCAGACTTGACCCTCGGCATCAACGGCCACAAACCCGCGCCGGTCGCCTCGCGCGAGCAAGAAGCCTTGTTCCTTGAGAGCGGCCGCGAATGCGGCGGGAGAATCCGAAGCCTCCCAGCACGCCCGAAACATAGCTTTGGTCGCGCTGCGATCATGCTTCAATCGTTTGGCTTGCTGGCTCTCTTCGCGCCTGCTGTTCTGCGGGTCCCGGTCCTCGCGCTTGCGAAACCCCTCCGGCATCTCCCAACCATGCTCTTGGTAGAGGTCTCGGCTTACATCGGCGAGTTTGCGTTTATAATGCGAGAGGTTGATGGCCGTCATCTGAGCTGCATCGATCCGCGACCAAACCACATGCGCATGACGCCGTCCGTCCTTCTCGTGGAAGACGACCACGCGTGGCTGGCCTGTTAATCCGAGCTTGCCTTCAACCCGCGCGATAGCAGCCTCAAACACATCAACGGGCACGCTGGCAAAAGGTGGCGGGTTTAACGACAGAGAGAACAAGTACTTTGTGCATTTGGTCCCGCGCGAGATAGCTTCGGCCTCCGCGAAGGCCCCGTGCAAATCCGCCGCAACAAACCCATCGATCCCATGCACGGTGACATGGTCGTTCTCACGCGGGTTCATCAAATGCCATGCGAGTTCCGCGCCATATGCCCGTTCATTGCCTTCAAGGATCATCAACCGCGCTTTCGGAAATGGCCTAGATCTTGTGACAAAGGGCCCGTTTGAGCATCGCGAGAGGCAGCGTCCTTTGTCTCCTTTGGCCCCGAAAGCGCGGAGCGCGCTCCAAGGGCTTCCATCAGCAGTGCCCGAATAGCCAGCACATGTTCATAGGCCTCAGTGACCTGCGCCTGTTCGCGCTCACCCATGATCAGGATGCCGAGATTGGCGTGATGCGCGAGCTGGTTGAGGTTATTTGCAATCCGCGATTGCCCAAGCAGCGCCAAGGCTTCTGCCGCCGCTTTTTTGTCTGCAATGGCATCCGACGGGCGGCGCTTCCGCAGTTTGGCGTCTTCGGCAAAGACGCAAGCCCGCACATAGGCGCTTAGCGTCATGCCCGCGGCCAGTTCCTCAAGGCGTTTACGCTCAGCGACCGTAAGGCGAAGCGTGAAGGGCGAGAGCGCCGTTCGCTCCCGTGCGGCTTTGGTCGCAGTTGATGGCGCAGCCTTCTCAAAGGCGCGTTTTGCGGCGCCTGAAAGCGCATGTTCCGGCATGCTCATGGCGACGGCTCCTCGGGAGCCGCAGCCATCGGTGCGGCGTCCGTTGAGGCCATCTCATCCTCAGCCCTCGCCGCATCCGAAAACGCCGCCAGCCTGTGGATAACCTCCGGCTCCGACTTGAGAACGTCAGACCAGCTCTCTAAGCTTTCCAGAAGGTCAATAACGCTCGAGGGTTCTAGGTTGTTCCCGTCAGCTGCACCACTGGCACTTAATAAACGCAAAAAAAAGGCCGATCCTCTCGAAGCGGCCTTATGCGGCAATCGATCTCAAGAAAAAATGAGAGTATCTGCCTCCCGCTCTCCGCCACGCGTGCAAACCTAGCTACGTCCTCGCCGCTTCAAACGCCGCCCAAGCCTGTTCCAAAGCCGCGATGTCGAAACCCTCGGCGCGCGCGGGTTCAAGGACAATCGCCTCGTTTGCGATCACCGAGTTGATCGCGTCTTCGAGCTTTGGCAGCACCTCTTCGGGGATCACCAGCGCACCGTGGCGGTCGGCGTGGATCAGTTCACCTTGGTGCACCTCGAGGCCCAGGATCGACACGGGCGTGCCAATCTCGCGCACATGCACATAGCCGTGGCTGACGCCGATGGAGCCCGCCAGAACCGGGAAGCCATCGTCCATAACGTCCAGGTCGCGCATCACACCGTTGGTGACGGCCCCGGCCAAGCCCAAACCCTTGTGGACGGCGACATGCACCTCGCCCCACCAACCGGCGATGCAGTTGGGATAGTCCAGGTCTTCGACCACCGCCGCCGTCGGGCCGTCGCCCGCAGCCATGGACCTGAAATAGTCCATGCGTCGGGCCCGAATGACCTCGGGCGGTTCCATCGGCGGCGCGAGGCCGGCGATTTTGGCGGTGCGGGCGCGGCCCACGATCGGTGGATCGCCGGGCCGCGAATGCTGCATCGTGCCGCGTGTGAAACGGTGAAAGCCGCGCCGACCTTGCGCGACCTCGATCGCGTTACACACCGTTGGCGTGTCGACCTGACGCAGCAATGCCAGCAGATCAGGCGGGATTTGCGCCTGGATCACGAGAGCGCCATGGTCAGGCCCGCCGGATCTTCAGTGCGGCGGATGCGGTAGAGGCTGGCCTCGCCCGTGACGGCAGGCGACAAGGTACGCGCCAGGCCCACGGGCACATTGCACGTATCGCCAGGGTTCAGCACAACCTGACCACCGTCCCATTCCAGGCGCCAATGGCCGCGCACGGGCATCAGCACTTCGGGCACATCGCAGCTATAGGTGCGGTCCAAAGACCCTCGGCTAACAAAATCCACCTCGAACCCCGGACGGTCGCGCAATTGTGCATCGGGGCCAATCACCTTGGCTGGCGCGCGATCGGAAAGCGCCATCAGATCCCAATAGCGCGCGACGTAGTTGGGCAGAACATCGGTGGTTGTCGGCTCGGCAAAGGCTTTCAACTCATCATCGGTCAAAAGCGGCATCGGGTTCACACCTTCGGGCAGCGCTTCGCCTTTCTTGGTGTCGTAAAGCCGACCGGTTTCGGCCAGTACCAAGCCATGGGCTTCGGCATCCTGGATGACCTGCGGCGCCCAAATCACGCCGCCGCCGGCATCGTCGCCACCAAGCACGGCCATGATCATCCCGTAATCGGTGCCGATGTTTTCAAAGCCACGGAAGACACCGGTTGGAATGTTGAAGATATCGCCTTCTTCCAAAACCACCTCACCGGCATCCCCCCAGCGGCCCCAGAAAAACCGCCAGCGGCCTTTCACGACAAAAAATGCTTCGGCCGTGCGATGGCTGTGGAGCGAGTTCCGGCATTTCGGGGGCTGGCCCGCTGCGCCGATGTTAAAGCCGATCTTGTCGCTGATATGGACGTGCTGATCGGGGCTTTCGCTAACCCCGCCACCGATAATGGTGAAATTCTCTTTCTGATCGCTGCCCGGCGTATGGGCATCGATAAAGGCGGTTTTGCAAGGGACCAGTTCGCCATAGCGAACGATGTTTTTTTCCATCTGCGCGGCGTTGAGGCCGGGGCTCATGTCGTTCATGTCATCCTCCTAATAAATCACAATCGGATGCGATCCTCGGTATCGGGATCGAACAGGTAAAGGTGGTCGGGGTTCAGGGTAATGCCGACGATATCGTCTTGTTCCTTGCGCAAATGCCGGTCGCCGCGTGCAATCACCCGCTGCTTGCCCCACTGCACCGTCAAGAGCGTGCTTTCGCCTGTGTTTTCAAAAGCGTAGATCTTGACGTCGATATCACCCTGACCGGGTTCATGGACGCTCATGTCATCGGCGCGGACGCCTAGGATCGCCTTGGCGCGATCTGGTCCGCCAATGCGGACCAACCTGGTGCCGCCGGTGGTAACGAACATGCCCTCACTTACAGATCCGTGGATCAGGTTCATCGCCGGACTGCCGATGAAACCGGCCACAAACATATTGGCCGGATCGTTATAGATCTCGTCAGGGGTGCCGAGCTGCTGGATCACGCCATGGCGCATCACCGCCACGCGGTCGGCCAGGGTCATAGCTTCGATCTGGTCGTGGGTCACATAGACCGTGGTGATCTGCAACTCGCGGCTGAGGTGCTTCAGCTCGGCCCGCATCGTCACGCGCAGTTTCGCGTCGAGGTTCGACAGCGGCTCGTCCATCAGGAACACTTTCGGCGTGCGCACGATGGCCCGGGCCAGCGCCACCCGCTGCCGCTGACCGCCCGAAAGCGCCTTGGGCTTGCGGTGCAGGAACTCGGTCAGTTCCACCTGCGCGGCGGCCTTTTCGACCCGCGGCTTGATGTCAGCCTTGGGGGCGCCGCGCACCTTCAGCGGATAGGCGATATTGTCGAAGATCGTCATATGGGGGTAGAGCCCGTAATTCTGGAACACCATCGCCACATCGCGGTCTTTCGGCAGATCGTCATTGACGATCCGATCGCCAATCCAGATCTCGCCATCGGTGGGGTCTTCCAGCCCGGCAATCATCCGCATCGTCGTGGTTTTGCCGCAGCCAGAGGGGCCAAGCAGCACCAGAAACTCGCGGTCGTGAATATCGAGGGATTGATTGTCGACCCCGATGAAGTCGCCCCACCGTTTGGTGAGATTTTTCAGCTTGATTTCGGCCATTAGCGGACGGCTCCCATAGTCATGCCCTGCACGAAGTATTTGCGAATGGCGAGTGCGAGGACGAACATCGGCGCCATGATGATGATCCCGGCTGCGGAAAGCAGGTTCCACAGATCGCCTTCTTCCCCACGAAACAGCGCCAACCCGATGGGCAGCGTGACCGCATCGCGATTGGTCAGGATCAGGGCGAAGAGAAACTCGTTCCAAGCCAGGATGAAGCAGAAAATGCCAGCGGTCAGCAGCCCAGGCGCGGCCATGGGCAGCACGATATTGATGATCACCTGCATACGCGATGACCCATCGACCATCGCGGCTTCTTCAGTATCCATGGGGATGCCGTCGATGAAGCCTTTGATCATCCAGATCGCAAAGGGCATCACGATAGCCAGGTTCACAAGGATCAGGCCAAGGCGTGTATCCAAGATGCCCAGATCGCGGAACATCACGAAGAAGGGCAGGATGATCACCACCGCTGGCACGAATTGCGTGGCCAAGATGATGACCAAGATCGTGGTTTCAAACTTCAACCGGAAGCGGCTGAAGGAATAGGCCGCCATGGTTGCGATCGGCACCGCAAACAGCACCGTCACCGCCGCCACAATGGTCGAGTTCAGAAGCTTTTGGCCCAGGAAGTAAGGATCATCAAAAACCTCGCCAAAGTTTTCCAGCGTGGGCGTGAAGAACAGGCGCAGCTGGTAAACCTCCACATGCGATTTGAATGCGGCCAGGAAGATCCAGACAATCGGGATCAGCATGATGAAGGTGGCAATCAGGATCAGGCAGACCTGTACGCCGCGCCAGAACCTTTGTTGTTGTTTCCCGGTCATCGGCTCAATCCTTCCGGAACACGAATTTGGCGTAGAAATAGGTCAGCACGATCATCGGGATCACCATCAGCCAGGCGACTGCCGCCGAATAGCCGATCTGCCCGTAGCGCAGCCCGTTGGTATAGATGTAATGGCTGAGCGTTTGGGTCGCCGTACCCGGGCCGCCATTGGTCAGCATGAAGACCTGATCAAAGGTTTTCAGGCTGAAGATCGCCTTGAGGATGATGACCACCGCCAAAACCGGCATCAACTGGGGCAGGGTGACATCTTTGAACACCCGCCAGCCGCTGGCGCCATCGACCTGCGCGGCCTCTAACGTGTCTTGCGGTACACTCGCAAGCCCGCCGATCAGAACCAGCGTCAGGAATGGGATCCAACCCCAGACATCGGCCATCACCACCACGGCAAAGGCCAAATCAGGATCGGCCAGCCAGGACACATCGGCCAGGGGCGGAAACACCACGCCAAAGAAGGCATCGAACAGGCCAAATTCGGGGTTAAACATAAAGCGGAACGACACCCCGATCAAAGCCGGGCTCATCGCGAAGGGTAGGATCAGCAGCGTCTGCACGCCCGAGCGCAGGGCCCCGCCGCGCACCAGCAGCAACGCCATGCCGAGCGCTAGGATTGTCGTCAGCGCCACGGTCACGACCGTGTAAAGCGCGGTCACCCAGACCGAGTTCCAAAACGCGGGCTCATAAAGAAAGGCCCAGGTATAGTTCTCAAAGCCTAGATAGGCTTGGGGAAAATCGGGCCGGTTCATCCGCCCTTCGGTGAAGGACAGGCGCAAGCTTTCGGCAAGCGGCCAGACGGCTGTGGCAAAGACCACCAAGACCGCTGGAATGACCAGCAGGTATTTCAGGGTGTTATCACGCATAATGAATGGCGGGGGCAAAGCCGGTTTCCGGTTTGCCCCCTTCCTTTAGAGGTTACTGAATGCGGCCCGCGCGGCGCAGGACGCGATCTGATTGTTCGGCGGCCGCCATCATCAATTCGCGCACATCGCCACCGGCGGCTGCCTCGGCGATTGCGGCGGACAGGATGTCGCCAACCTCGGGCCATTCGGGAATTTGCGGCATGATGTCCGAATTCCGCAGACTGTCATAAGCGGCGGCCTGAATGCCCGCATTGGCGGCGTTCACATCCGCATCCGTGAGCGAACTGACATGGGTCACCACGTTGTTGACGATGGTCTCGCCGCCCACCTCGCGTTCGATGGCGTTGGCGCGATCCATGTCGGGGTTCGACAGCCATTTCAGGAATTCCCAAGCCGCCTCTTGGTTTTGGCTGTAGCTGGAAATCGAGAAGGGCATCGAAATCGCATAGGTCGCGGTGGTGCCTTGGTAAGAGGGCATGCCGACAAACCCGACCTGATCGGCGTTCAGCGTCGAGGTTTCGGGGTTGATAAAGCCCGAATAGGCCCACCACCAAACCGGGATCATCGCCGAATTGCCCTGCATAAAGGATTGCCGCGCGTCCTGCTCGACAAAGGCCAGGGAGTTCGGGTTCGTTACCTCATGCTCGGTGTGGAGCGCGATGTAGGCCTCGGTGGCGGCGATGGCTTCATCGGTGGTCCACCCGGCGGTGAAGTCGTCGTTGAAGATCTGACCGCCAGCGGCCCAAAGGAAGTTGATCCAGATGAACAGGTTCTGACGGTTGCCGTCATTGTTGTAGTAAAGCGCAATCGGCGCGACATCCGGATGGGTTTCTTTCAGCTCGTTGCCGATGGCGATCACGTCGTCCCAAGTGGCGGGCGGCGTGTCGATCAGATCTTTGCGGTAGAACATCAGCTGCGCATGGGCGCGCAGCGGGAAGCCCATGGTTTCGCCCTCGAACTGGGCGGAACGGGCAAAGGCCGGCGGGTAGCGATCCATCGAAATGCCATCGCGCGCCATCAGATCGTCGATCCGGGTCAGCCAATGGGCGTTGGGTGGGCCCCAGCTGTCGAGGTAGTTCACCACGTCGAATGCGCCATTGGCGGCGATGCCTTCTGCATTCACACGCTCTTGCAGCGAGCCGAATGGGATGAAGGTCCAGTTCACCTCGATGCCGGTCAGGTCGGTAAATTCTTGGTCGCGCAGGCGCAGACCATCGAACTGCGGCGTCACCACGGACAACACGTTGATAGTGGTGCCCTCGTAAGGCCGACCTGGCATCAAGTTGTAAGAAATTTCCTGCGCCGCGGCCAGTCGTGGCAGCCCGGCGGCCAGGGCCAATGCCGATACAGATGTAATGAACGTGCGTCTTTGCATCGCGTTACCTCCCAATGTGCGATTCTATCCTCTCCGACCCCACCATAGGGGCGGAATCGCTCGACTCAAAGCATTTTTGCAATCGTATGCAAATTCATTTCAGATGCGCTTTCGGACGCCGCCAAGAAGGGATCGCCGCACATAGGTCGACGCTGTGACTGTTCGGCAGTTGCCTAGAACGTCAGCACGACGGCCTGTTCAGGGCCCAGATCGGCGTCACGGCAACGGGCCCAAGTACCTTCCGTTACGACAGGAATGCGGCTTGTTGGCCTGCCTGGTCTTGCTTGGCGCGGCGAAGACCATACTTGCAGCTCCTCCACGCCCGCCACGGCGTCGACCCCTGGCCCAATCGGGCAAAAATCGCCAAGCATGGAAGGGTGCGGATATGACCTGGCTGAGAATTGATGCGTTGCGCCAAGCGACCGGGTATCGCTTTGGCTTCGCCGACGAACGCTTGGTTCAACCCGGCTCGAATCCTTGCATTCCAGCAAACCCCGTGCACTCTCGATCAAAAAAGAGGGGACATTTCATGTCGCAGCTTCGCTTTGCTCTTGCCGCCGCACTCTTCAGCGGCCTTTTCGCCGCACCTCTTGCTGCGCAGGAAACCCCGCTCAGGCCCGCGATCCTCATGACCGTGAATGCGGGCGAGGTCGGGGTGACCCGGCAGTTCTTCGGCCATATCGTCGCCCGGCAAACGGTTGATTTGGCCTTTCAGGTGGGCGGACAAATCGTCGATTTCCCGGCCCAAGAGGGTGAGGTGATCCCGGCGGGTGAGTTGGTGGCCGAGCTGGACCTGGAACCTTTCGAACTGCAAGTGCGCCAGGCCGAATTGCAGCTGGAACAGGCTGAACGCGCCCTGAATCGTCTGCAACAGCTGACAGTTTCCGTGACAGAGGTGCAGCTGCAAGATGCCGAAACCCAGGTGGGTCTGGCCGAGGTGGCGCTGCGCAATGCCCAGGTCGCCTTGGACAATGCCACGCTTTTGGCCCCGTTCGATGCCCTGGTCGCAACGCGCAACGTGGCGAATTTCTCGACCGTGGGGCAGGGCGCGCCGGTGGCCCGCTTGCACGATATGTCGGAACTGCGGATCGAAATTGACGTGCCGGAAATACTGTTCCAGCGCGCGGGCCAAGACGCTGATGTCACCATGGCCGCGCGGTTCCAGACCAGCGACCAGCTTTTCCCGCTTGAGGTGCGCGAGTTCAACGCCGAAGCCTCGTCGGTCGGGCAGAGCTTTCGCTTGACCCTGGCCCTGTCCCCCAGCGCCGGGATCATGGCGCTGCCGGGCAGTTCTGTGGTGGTCTTTGCCACCTTGGCCGAACATGATGTGCCGTTGATGATCCCTGCCACCGCCTTGCGGATCGCCAATGATGGTGCGCCTTCGGTCCTGCGCTTTATCGCAGGCGATGGCACCACCGGCACCGTGGAAGAGGTGCCGGTTGTCATCGAGACCAACCGCGACGGGCAGATCATCGTGACCGAGGGGCTGAGCCCTGGCGATGAGATCGTGCGCACCGGTGCCCATGCTTTGGATGACGGCCAAATGGTGCGCCGCTTTGAAGGATTTTCGAATTGAGCGCCTCGGCCTTCTCCATCGCGCGTGGGTCGATCGAAAAACCCATCCTGACCTGGCTTTTGATTTTGATCTGCCTGTTTGGTGGTATCTGGGGCTTCACCTCGCTGGGGCGGTTGGAAGATCCCGCTTTCACCATCAAACAGGCTGTGGTCATTACCCAATACCCCGGTGCCTCCGCCGAAGAGGTGATGATCGAGGTCTCAGAACCGCTTGAGGCCGCGATCCAGCGCATGGGCGAGGTTCGCCGTGTCACCTCACGCAATATGCCGGGCATGTCGCGCCTGGATATCGAGGTGCAAGATACCTATTCCGGCGAAGAACTGCCCCAGATCTGGACCGAGCTACGCCAACGCATCGAAAACGTCCGGGGGGATCTGCCCGAAGGGGCAGGAACGCCTTTTGTCGATGACGGGTTTGGCGATGTTTATGGCATTTTCTTCGCCGTTACCTCACCGGGTCTGACCGATGCCGAACGGCACCAACTGGCCACGTTCCTCCGACGAGAATTACTGGCGATGGAGGGGGTGGCCGATGTCGACGTTGCTGGTCTTCCGGCCGAGGCGATCTTTGTCGAACCCAACATGGCTGTGGCGGCCAATCTTGGGATCAACCCCCAAGCGCTGGTCGAGGCCATTGCCACCGCGGATTCGGTTGCGGCGGCAGGCTCCGTCGATAATGATGACGGCGCGCGGGTGCGCATCCAAACGCCCGAAGGCTCCGATACCGTGTCGGAAATCGCCTCGCTGACCATCGGGGCCGGCGGCGAGACCATCAACTTGGTCGATATCGCGGATGTTAGCCGGGGGCGGCAGGACAATCCGGGCCAAATCATCCGCTATAACGGGGAAGAGGCGTTCACGATTGGCGTCGCCGGGTTGAGCGATCAGAACATCGTCGAAATCGGCAATCGCGTCGATGCCCGCCTGATCGAGCTATTGCCCGAAATCCCTTATGGCGTCTCAATCCATCCGATCTATCAGCAGCATATCGTCGTCGATGAATCCTCAAGCGGCTTCCTGGTCAATCTGGCCATGTCGGTTGGCATCGTGGTCTTGGTTTTGGGCCTTTTCATGGGGCCACGCGCCGCGATCGTGGTTGGATCGACCCTGCTGCTGACCGTGGTTGGCACGCTGCTGTTCATGGCAATCTTCGCCATCGAGATGGAGCGAATTTCCCTCGGCGCTTTGATCATCGCGATGGGGATGCTGGTCGATAACGCCATCGTGGTGGCCGAAGGCATGCAAATATCCATGCTGCGCGGAAAATCCTCTCGCGATGCGGCTGAGGAGGCGGCGGGCAAAACCCAAATTCCGCTGCTGGGGGCCACGGTGATCGGCATCATGGCTTTTGCCGGGATCGGCCTCTCACCCGATTCCACAGGCGAATTCATGTTCTCGCTTTTCGCTGTGATCGGCATTTCCCTGATGCTGTCTTGGATTTTGGCAATCACGGTCACGCCGCTGGTTGGCCATTACGTCTTTAAGCGTGGCAAGGCTGGCGGAGAGGACGCCTATGGCGGTCTGGTCTTCCGGCTTTACGCCGCCTCACTGCGCTTTGCGCTGCGGTTCCGCTGGGCCGTTCTGGTGCTTTTGGTTGCCGTCACCGCGGCCTGTTACGTGGGCTTTGGCCAAGTGCGGCAACAGTTCTTCCCCAATTCCAACACCCCGATCTTCCTGACGCATTTGACGATGCGCCAGGGCACACCGATTGCGGAAACCGCAGATCGGATGGCCCTGCTCGAGGCTTATCTGGCTGAGCGCGAGGATGTGGTGTCGGTTTCAAGCTTCATCGGCCAGGGTGCGACTCGGTTCCTGCTGACCTATTCCAGCGAACCAACCAACCCCGCTTACGGTCATCTTATCGTCCGGACACCCAGCCTGGTCGAAATCCCCGCCTTGCAAGCGGATTTGGAGGCCTTTGCCGCCGAGCAAATCCCCGAGGCTGAATTCCGGACCGAGCGCATGGTTTTCGGCCCCGGCGGCGGCAGCCCCATCGCCGTGCGCTTTTCCGGTGGCGACCGAGAGGTTCTGCGCGATTTGGCAGACCAGGCCATGGCCGCGATGGAAGGGGCCTCGGACAACATCCTGAACCCACGCATCGACTGGCGCGAACGCGAATTTGTCCTGCGCCCGAATTACAGCACCGATCGGGGCCAGGCCGCTGGGGTCAGCCGCGATGATGTGGCCCAAATCCTGCGCTTTGCGACCGAAGGCGAAACCGCCGGCGCCTATCGCGAGGACGAACGCTCGATCCCCATCATCCTTAGAACCGCGCCCAGTTCGGATGTCGGGATGCTGGATCAGGTGACCAATGCCCAGGATGGCGACACGCTGTTGTCGCTGGAACAGGTGGTCGATGGTTTCGTGCTTGAGGCCCAGGATACGCTCATCATGAGGCGTGACCGCTTGCCGACCATTACGGTCGGGGCCTCCATTCCGCCCGAACGCACCGCAGCCGAGGTGCACGCCGAGGTTCGCGCCGCTGTCGAAGCGATCAGTTTGCCCGTGGGTTACCGCATGGAATGGGGGGGCGAGTTCGAAAACTCCAATGATGCCAATGCCAGCCTGGGTGCGCAGCTGCCTGTGACGATCTTGATCATGGTCTTGATTTCGGTCCTGCTGTTCAACGCGCTTAGACAACCTTTGATCATCTGGCTCCTGGTGCCGATGTCGGTCAATGGCGTGGTGTTGGGCCTGCTGGGATCAGGGCTGCCCTTTACCTTTACAGCACTGCTGGGGCTTTTGAGCCTGTCTGGCATGTTGATCAAAAACGGCATCGTGCTGGTGGAGGAGATTGACCTGGTGAAGGCCAATGGCGGCCCCTTGCGATCCGCAATTGTCGAGGCCTCAACCTCGCGCCTCAGGCCGGTTCTATTGGCGGCCAGCACCACGATCCTGGGCATGATCCCGCTTTTGGGCGATGCGTTCTTTGTCTCAATGGCGGTCACCATCATGGGCGGCTTGGCCTTTGCCTCCATCCTCACCCTTGTTGCAGCCCCTGTGCTTTATGATGTGTTCTTCGGTGGCGGGAAGGAGGGGCAAGGGGCTGCGGTCGGGGCGTGAGGCGCGAAAGCGTTCGAGTCACCTTCTATGAACGTGTGATACAAGCACCGAAGTGCGCCCAGAATGTGCCGAAAAATGCCTTGAAGAGGTCAGGCGAACCTCGCGCCCGGCGTTTGTGAAGCTCCCGAAGCCTGCATTTTGCCATCCCAAGCGATTCAACTCGGCGGAGAAAGCCGCCAGCACGAATTGAGTATCGTCCTGGGATAAGCCGTTGTAGTAGTCCGCCCTGCAAAACTCGCGTCTCGAGCCGATCTGAAAAGCCTGAACGTTAATCTCCAGCAGCCCTCCCGGAAACAAGCGTCCATCACGCTTGGTCATTGTTGTACCGTCGCTATGCTGGCGTTCGCTAAATCCCTGCTCAGCAAGCGAGGTAATTGAGGCTCGCCGATCAATGAACAACGCGCAGGCTCGCGCGATCTGCATTAGGTCTGTTTGCGCTGTCAGGTTTGACCGTTCGGTGCGAATGTTGATCGTTTGATCCGTTTCGCTCTCATTACTTGAGGGCACACATGCTACCAAAAATATGCTGAAGGCCAAATTCAGAATATCTATACGAAACACGGCCGTTTGCTCCTAAATATGATGAAGATACCGTTTGATTAACAATTCTCGTTGAGAGAATAGTCCCATCAATAAGCAGGTTTCTAGCTACATTTTGTCCGTTGTTTGAAGGCCTGGGGTGCTGTAACGCTCCACTAATTATTTTTTTAGAGATTTCCATGGAACCGCCCCCCGCCGGAGGAACGAAGGAGCTGATTTCTGCGCATCGCGCGGGCCGCCTATTTTTGTGGGTGGTTTTTTTATTCAGCATTTTCACAAACTTGCTGATGCTGACCGGTCCGCTATTCATGCTGCAGGTCTATGATCGCGTCTTAGCCAGTCGCTCAGAAGAGACCCTGGTCGTTTTGTTTAGCCTGGTCGTGTTCCTTTATGCGATTCTAGCTTTTTTAGAGTTTGCTCGCGGTCGGCTTGTCGCTAGGTACGGGGCTCGTTTTCAAGAAGCGCTGGATAAACGGGTTTTGGGAATCGTACTGTTGCGTGCGCTGCACCCGGCAGACCGGGCAGGTCCGCCTCAGGGATTGCGGGATATTGAAGCCCTTCAAAACTTCTTCGCATCTCCGGCGGTTCTGGCCTTTTTTGATCTACCTTGGGTTCCGATTTTTTTCCTGGTGCTCTTCGTATTCCACCCTTGGTTGGGGTGGTTGGGGTTGTTCGGTGGCGCGATTCTGGTTGTTGCAACGCTGCTCAATCAAATCTTAACCAAACGCAAAACCGAAGATGCTCAAAGTGAATCTGCCAGGGCAACAAATCTAGCCGATGACGCCCGCGACGCTGCCCAAATCATAAGGGCGCAAGGCATGCAGAGCGCTTTGACCGAGCGTTGGCTCAAGCGGCGTGTGGATGCGCAAAACAAAACTATCGCCTCGAGTGATTTGACGACGATTTTCACCTCGTTTTCAAAGGCCTGGCGACTGCTTTTGCAATCAGCGATACTTGCTCTGGGCGCTTACCTTGTTCTTCTTGATCAATTGACTGCGGGCGCCATGATTGCGGCCTCCATCATTCTTGGCCGTGCGCTTGCGCCGATCGAACAAGCTCTAGGGCAATGGAAGTTAGTGCAGCGTAGCCGTGCTGGGTGGCGTACCCTTGAGCGTCTATTGGCATCCATCCCAGCCGCGCCAGATTTGACTCCGCTTCCGCGTCCGGCAGCTCACCTCGAGATGTCCAACGCCACGCTTTACGCGCCCGATGCGGAGGCGCCGACTTTGCGTTCGATTTCTCTCGAAGTTCTTCCGGGACAAGGTTTGGGTATCATTGGCCCAACCGGATCGGGAAAGTCGACGCTCGCGCGCGCTTTGACGGGCATTTGGCCAGTAATCGCGGGCGAAGTCCGATTGGGCGGTGCGCGGATTGATCAATATCCGCCTGATCGGCTTGGATCTCACATCGGCTATCTATCACAGGAAGCCGAGCTATTGACCGGTACGATCGCCGAGAACATTGCAAGAATGGCGATCAAACCTGACGAGGAAAGCGTTGTCCGAGCTGCACAGAAAGCGAATGCACATGAGATGATCCTTGCATTACCAGATGGGTACAACACGCTTGTTACACAGGGAGGTGCGGGTCTTTCTGGTGGGCAGAAGCAACGCATAGCGCTTGCCCGAGCGTTTTATGGTGACCCTGTCGTGCTAATCTTAGATGAGCCAAATTCTGCGTTGGACGGTGATGGCTCTGAAGCGCTTAACCGAGCCGTTGCCGAATTTAAGGCGACCGAGGGAAGTGTTGTGATCATGACCCATCGGCCAGTTGCATTGAACGAATGCGAGAATCTGATCGTCTTGCAAAACGGATCGATCACGGCCGCCGGGCCGCGAGATCAGATTTTGCGCGGGCTTCAACGCAACATCAGGCGGGTACCTGACGCCGTTGGCGAGGCACCATGACACCTGCTGGGCCGAACCGCGAAAAAAGCATATGGCGCGGCGGCGCTCCGATTGTTGTGGGCTTTGCAAGTGTGTTTGCGCTTGTTTTGGTGCTTGGTGGTTGGGGCAGTCTGGTCCACATCGCTGGCGCCGTTGTGGCGCAAGGTAGCGTACAGGTCGATATCAATCAGCAAGTCGTCCAACATCCTGATGGCGGCGTCGTGGCTGAGATCTTGGCGAGAGATGGCGACACCGTAGGCGCAGGAGACATTGTTGTCCGCCTTGATGGAAGGCGCGAGCAATCTGATCTCACCATTCTCGAAAACCAAATTCTTGAGCTTTATTCCAGGCAGGCGCGGGTCGAGGCCGAACAGGCGGAAACTGAGCCCGATTTTGGTAATCTTCTTTCCTTTGCTGCCGAAACCGGACGGGCGGTCGAGGCGGCGGAGCTCGAACGGGGACAACGTCGTCTTTACCAAGCAAGATCTGAAACGTTTGCGCGCGAAATCGAGCAACTCGGGGAGCAAACCTTTCAAATAGGAAATCAGATAGATGGCTTGGCATCTCAGCGGTTGGGCCTTGAGCGTCAGCAAGAACTGATCGCGCTAGAGGTGGCGGCAGCGCTAGATTTACTTTCACGTGGGCTTATGCCCGAACCGCGTGTGTTGGCCTTGCAGCGCGAGGCGGCACGCCTCGAAGGAGAAATTGGCCGCTTGATCGCTGTCGAGGCCCAGTTGCGTGGGCAAATTGCTTCGATCGAAATCGAGGTGCTGCGCCTCGCATCGTCGCGTCGAGAGGAAGCAATTGGGCTCGCGCGGGACATATTGCACCAACTAGCGGAACTGCTTGAAAGGCGCTCCGCGCTCCTGGCCACGCTTGAGCGGCTTGAAATCCGATCTCCGGTTGGCGGTGTTGTTCATGGCTCGACGCTTTTTACAAACCGGGCGGTCTTGCAGCCCAGTGCACCGGTCATGTTCATCGTGCCCGAAAACGCGCAACTGAATGTCCGGGTCCGTATCGACGCAACTCAAGTAGACCGAGTTGCTACGGGCCAGATCGTCACACTACGGTTTTCCAGCTTCGATGCTCGGAATACCCCAGAAATTCTAGGAGAGGTCGCGCGCGTATCGCCCGATGTGTTCACCGATGAGGTTACCGGTCTGTCCTACTACTTGGCGGAAGTTGTCCTGCCCGAGGAACAACGCACACGGCTTGGCGACAACGAATTACTCCCCGGAATGCCGGTCGAAGCGTTGATCCAAACCGACTTTCGGACTCCAATATCTTATTTGGTAAAACCATTCAGTGATTACTTTACCCGCGCGCTGCGCGAGCGATAAAAACTCCATTTGCCTAACCACAGGGAAGCATTCAAAAAAGAATTGCGGCACCCGAGGAGCCTGATAGCCGATACAAAACAACGCTCGGCGCACCGGCCGTTAACTTGCTGCCTAACATCGCGACAATCCCACCTGCTTCAACCGGGGTTTTTTTAAGCGCTCGTTTAGAAAGAGTTACGGCGATGGGCGGCTTGCCGCTACCCTAACCAAAATAGACTAGCAGGCATCGTTTGCTCTGAACCTAAGTAACTTCGGCCTATCAGGCCTGACCGGCAGTGGAGACGGGGCGCTCACAAATTGCATCGTTGGAATTATCTAGAGGTTGTTGATAAACGTCTAATGTGCTTGAGCTACGGTAGTTGCTTGGCCTGATCTTAACAAAGTAATAGGCTGACTATGCGACATAGGCTTCGGTCGCGCGCTTCATTCGCTCGGTTATTTATGTTGATGCAATTTAGAGGAAGACCAGCGGTGGTTAGGAAGGTCGTTGATGGGGAGCGTCGATCCGAGTGCTATAGATGCGGCGAATAAATCTGCGATTTATTGGCTTCATCCTTCCTGCAATTTTGATCGCTATAAGCTGAAAGGATTGACCGGTTGATATCCAAGTAAAGCTGGAATGCCTCGACCTCAAAAACTACCTGGTAACGACTGCCTGGAGGGGGTATTTCGCTTTGAAAGGCCTCCGGTCTTGGGTTGATTTCAGAGTCTTGATGAGAGTGTTGTTATTTTTGAAGAAGGTGTCGACCGCGATTTGCCAGATCGAATTAGCTTGCAGAACCATACGATCGTAAGCGATCGGTGCCGCATTCTCTTTGAGGAAGCTGACCCTAATGGAAGCCATCTTTACCTGCCAGCGCAACTCCTTTCTCAAGATGAGGACGTTATTGATGGCGACTGGTTCTATATGTGGCGTGGTCGACGCTTTGCAGCCTCAGAGATTTAGCCGAGCGCTGGATTGACCCAAGATGCCCTGGTGAGCGGTATTCACTACGACGGCGAATTGGGGAATTCGGAAAGGTGTGTTTTCTTCGAAGATATTCCAGTTTGGACCCTCTCGAGCTGCCCTGGGCCGAGTTATCTATCGAGCCGTTTTTTTGAAAAATTATCAATGTCCGGTTTGATCGGATTTCGAGAATTTACGACTCGTGGTAGCGCGTGTGCCCGCTCGGACGAAGAAACCTTATCCGATGTCTTGGTTGGTCAAAATGTCTCTCACATCTGGTTTTAAAGTTCGGTGTTTTGAGGCAAGCATGGGCTCTCAAGGTAACCTCATGGGATCCAGATCAGGTCACTCTCGGTATCTATGTTCTGTCAGTTTGATTTTTCTTCTAGGCGAAATCTTTGGTGACCGATACGCGTTTGGAAGTTTTTGATTGCGCTCGGGTGCCTCTATGCGTAGCAATCGTGTAAGGCTTGATTTTACTGTAAGACTATTGGGGGGCGCGTGCTGTTAGTTGATCCAAGCGAGATGGCTGCGACCAATAGATCGGTAATCTATTTTCTGCACGCTTCTTTGAACGATGATCGGTATTCACCACAGCTTATGGGGCCTTCGCCCAGAAACAAAGGTATGCCTCTGGGTGAAAGAACTCTGAGCGACGACTGCCCTGAAGGTGTTTGGCGTGTGAGTTTACCACCCATCTCTGATTGGGCGGCTCATCTCGGCGAGCCAGTGTTTAAGTTCCGAAAGGATGTTCCGCACGAGTTGCCGGATCGCGTGAGCGTTGCGCATGGCACAATTATAAGTGCGCGCTGCCGTGATACTTTTGAGAGAATCGATCCAGATGGGGGTCATATTTACCTTCCAACAAAGATTCACGTCGAAGGCGGAGGCTTGGTTGAGGGTGAGTGGTATTACATGTGGTGTGGCCGCTTTTTTGTTATCGAGAAAGCCGAGTCGCAGGTCGGAGAGCTTTTCGCGGATGAGGACATAGACTATCAAAGCGAAAGAGGTTTCGCAGACCCCAGACGTAGGGCTTTTTTTGAAGATATTCCGATTTGGACGTTTGGCTCGAGGCCCGGGCCTACATTTTTGACCCAGTCAGTGTTCTCGGAAGTAAAGAGCGCCTCATTGACGGGGTTTCGAGAATATACAGCGAGACATGGTGCGGGTGATTTTAAGCGCGGCGTCTCAAGGTCAAGAGCCTTAACAACAGAAAATGTTTCTCATATCTGGTTTTAAGCAAGGTTAGTTATGTCAAATCAAAGAACCTTTCGGGAGAGCTTGATTGCTTTGAGTCTTGGTTCCATGGGCGGTTTGCCGGATTCGAACTTCCAGGCCGCGCATTTGATTGGCGTAAATGTCTACAACCAACACACCGGCTTTTTTAATACTCTCAATGCTCATTTTAGCGACTGGTCGTTCGATGTTTATTCCGCGAGCAATGGTGTCTTGCTCCCCAACGGACCGGCGGCGCAAAACGCTCTGCTGAGTGGTGATCCACCCATTTATTCAGCTATTCATAATGGTCGTGGCGCTGGGCATCAACAGATAGAGACATTTGCGAGCCAAAGGCTTCAGACAATAAGCGATGCCTTTGATGATGCGATCATGCTTGGAGCTTCGCCCGCTGATGCAGCACGAACGGCTCGCGCCCAGATAGAAGGGCTTCAACATGAAATCCGCAGCGGGATGTCGAGCCTAAACGCTGGTGATGTTTTCTTGTTCAACAATGTAAACGATCCAATGCTCTCTGGTTCGGATGCGGAGCGTCGCGCAGTGATCAGTGAGGGGATCCAAGAGCTTCGTGAAACATATGCTAATCGCGAGTATTCCATCGGTGAAGATGGTCGTCTGAGGGTTACATTGCCAAGCGACGCGCAAATCGATGTTGAGCCGCCCGACCACTTGTTCTCGCCGGAAACGCTCGGTCGATTGGCTGGAACCTCGGCGTTAATTGGCGGGACTGTGATTGCCATCAACCTCTTTACCGCAAGCCAAGTGCTTGCCGATAGCGTCCGTGAAGATTATGGCAGCAATTCGATCGCAAATACAGTGAGCTATCTAGCGCGGCTCGACATTGGAATCGACGCGGAGTTTTTACAAGACTTCGTGGAAGCAGCAGCCGTTGGTCTGATCCAAGACACAGTGCTTACGATGATGGGTTTCGGTCTGCTGGTGCATGGACGAGACATTGTACTGCTCAGCGGTGATTTGCGCCACGCGATCAGCGGTCTCGCGGCAGTGACGGACAGTCCAGCAATTGATGCGCTCGACGAAACGATCAATGCCGTTGTTACCACCGTTGAGGGACTATTTAGCACCGGCGGTGGCGCAAATTATGTGCCGAGCTATGTGCAAATGGCCGAAGTGCTTCAAGCCCATTTCAGCGTCGAACTTCAATCCAGCATTGCAACGGCGGTAGCAGATTACATTGAAGGGCTGCCGCCCGGTGCAAGCGGTGCTCCATTGATCAGCCCCACCGTGCTGCAAGGGATCCGCGCGACAGGCGATGTTGTGGAGGCAATGAACGCGCTACAACTTGTGGTTGGCGCAGATACGGAAGGCCTTCAACAAGGGCTTGAGACTGCTTTACTCGCTGACCAGGGGCTGAGGCGTGAGTTTCCTGAGATTATGCGTCAAATTGCGATGCAATCGGATGCCTGTTTCCTCGGTGAGACGAGGATTTCGATGTGGGGCGGGGGCGAGAAACGGATCGATCAGATCAAGCCTGGCGATCTGGTCATATCTTATGACGCGAACGGAGCTCTCGTGCCCGGGCGCGTAACGCGAACCTTTGTTAAGAACGCAAAACTCATTCTAGATGTGCATGGCTTGATGATGACCCCGGGCCACGTGACGCTTTGTGGCGACGGGCGCTTTGCTGGGCGACACGTGCCGATCATTGACATTCTGCGCAGTGATGGTGCCTTGGTCACCAAATCGGGTGAGTTGATCCGCGCTGCGACGGGTGAAAAAGTTGGTAGCTTTGAAGATGGCTTTGTTGAAGCAGTGACGGTTAGCCACGACGCCGACGGCGTTGCATGTGTGTCCGAGGCGGGGCGTTTGCGCCTTGGCACGCGCTACATACTTCCGACTGGGCTGCATATCAGCATAGCGGGGTTGATCAAAGCTGCCGGGGCTAAGGTGACGGTGGATGGTATGGTCCGTGACAGCACAGGGGTTGAAAAGCCGTTTATCTGGCCCTTTGGCGCGCTGCCGAAGCCGGAGGATTATGTCCTTGCGAGATCAAACCTGCCGCTCGGAGACATATACACAGCAGGCGAATGGGACCAAATGCCACCAATCATAGCGCGCCCGTCTTTCGATGAAGCAAGCAGTTCAGGTGAAGTGGGTTCAAATCAACCATTGTCGATGCAGAGCGACGCGGCGGACTCGCGTCGAACACCAAGCGAGAGGCTGCAGTGAAGAAGGCGCGCCAGGGCGGCGCAAAAACAAGCCCCAATCTAGGGATTGAAACCGTCGATCAACACACCTTCGGCTCGACGCTTGGGCAAGCGGTTTGGTTGATGACAATGTCCAACGAACACCGAGAGCTGCCAATTAAAGCGTTGGAAGATCTTGTGGCTCCGGCCATACTTTTTAGGCAGTTCAAACTCTATTCGAAAGAAAATCAACCAGTCGCATTCTTAACTTGGGCCGCGGTTAGCCCTGAGGTTAAAGCCAAAATTGAGTCTGGTGACCGTGCCTTAACACCAGAGGATTGGCGGTCTGGATCGGAGATCGTCGTTATTGAATGTGTATCACCCTTTGCGCCCGCAGAGGCGATTAAGCAGCAATTTTTAAGCACCGCTCAGAGTATTATTATGTCGAAGCAAGCGAAATGACAGATTTTCAGCCAAGATTTGTTTCCGGAACACCCGTTAGTGGATTCGACGCGCTTGCGGCTATTTCAAACGGTTTAGAGGGCCTGCCGGGTGTTTCTATGGAGACGACTGGCCACAGCCTTCAAGCTCCAAGATTGCAAGGCCACAAAGTCTATAATTTTGAGGTTGAGAATACTCATACCTACATCGCCGGCGATATCCGCGTTCACAACCAATCCGTCCTTTCTTTCATTACAGCGGAAGAGAAGGCTTTCTTAACGGACTTGGAGGATATCGACGGAGATGGGCATTTAGACTATGCTGTTTTTCAAGTGTCCGGCGCCACCTCCGAAGTGGAGGTAACTCAAGTTCGCCGTGGCGATAGTGTGCGGGCCATTCGAGAAACGACGCTATCGGATGGCAAAGGTAATTTATTTTATGTTTATGTCGAACTGGACGAAAATAATAACGTAGTAGATCAACACTCGCAGCCGTTGCACTTACAGCACTTGGGCGGCGACATTTTTAAATCTCTTACGCCTTTCCTTACCCGTGGGTTTCTCGATGACGATCCCAATGTGCTAGCGCAGATTGCTGTCGACACGGTCGCTGGCACTGTTCTTCAGAATCTGGGAGAAGTGATTTTTGCCTTTGGGCAGCGCGCGGCGATTGACCAGGGTGAGAGATTCAGTATCGGAGAGGCGCTGGAAGAGATTTCAAATGGTGCATTCGAAGACTTCGGCGGTGAGCTCGTAGTCAACGGAATCCAAACAACTATTTCGGTCGTCAACTCACTGATTATGAGTGAGATTTTCGAGAACATTAATGCTGAGGGTGTACCTGGTGCGATCTTTAAGGCGGTCGTTGCCAGCGGGGTCAATGCTCTGGTGACGCAGGGTGCGAAGCTTGTACTCAAAAGCGATTTCTTTAATAGCCTAGTGGACGCACTTGAACTTTCAAATGCATCGCAAGTGGTCGTAAATGATTTCGTTAGTACCTTTATTGAGGGGTTTGAGGGGAATAAATTTCTACATAACCCTGCTGGAATAATATTCACAGCTGTAATTAACGAGATCCTGCCCCCTTTGGAAACCTCGGCGGGGCAAATAGCCTCGCTCGTGACCGGGATTGTGTTGCGTTTCGCGACCAATATCGTCTCGACATTTGCCAATTTCGGCGGGCCGATTATTGCCGTTATTTCCTGGGTTGTCGGAAAGCTGTTTGACTCTCTTTTCGGCCGGAAAAAACATCCTGAAGCTTATACAAATGTCGAATTCGATGAGGAAACGGGACATTTTGTATTAGCGGACACATGGGCACGGGATGGTGGCAATATCGGTCTTTCTCGCGATATGGCCCAAATGTACGTTGATGCGATGAATGAGTTCGTTGATACGATGATGGCTCAATCGCACAACTATGGAGAGCTTGGTCAATGGTCTTTCGGGCACTACCATAGCTATCTCAAAAATGCCGGTCGGAACGGCGAGAACTTTGCGACCGCCCAAGCAGCCTATATAAATGCCTACATCAATGACCTAAAAGCTGCACAGCTCAAAGATGGCCAACTGGCCGCGGTAAAGGCGCTTGAGAATCTCAATCTTGAAGATCTTCACCATGACGCGCAGCATGGAACGGATCGGACAGGCTATTTTTCCGGTGATGGTGCCTCGCGCGCCGAAAAAGAGCTCGATATCTATCAACAGATCGCCGCTAATCTCCAGATCGCGCACGACTATCATACCTATTTGGAGAATATGGAGGCGGTTAACACGTTGGTGGCCATGGGAGGGCAAAGCGCTTTTGCAGCAGGGTGGCTAGCGACAATTCAAGCCGCGTACGACATGGGGCTGCACCATGCTTATGAGCGTGTTGGCGACGACAATGACAACGTGTTCTTCGCGGCGGAAGGCGACGACACGATTGCCGGTGGTGCGGGTGATGACCTCATTAAAACCTATGGCGGCCACGACGAACTGCGCGGCGACGGTGGCAATGACACTCTGATTGCTGGCTTGGGCAATGACACGGCATTCGGCGGAGACGGCGATGACAGTATCGACCTTGGTCACGGTGATGACTGGGCTGATGGCGGGAACGGCGATGACACCATCGCTGTAGGCGATGGTAAGAAAACCGTCCACGGAGGAGCCGGATTAGATGTGGTGTCTTTCCGGGCCGCCGCCCATGGCGTGACCTTCGATTTGGCCACCAATACAGCGACCGGTCAAGGATATGAAGACGACCACTTTACAGGATTTGAGGGTGCAGAGGGGTCGGACTTTGGTGATGATGAAATCATCGGCACGACCGGTGCCAATATCATCCGCGGGCATGGCGGTAATGACACGCTGCGCGGGGGCGACGGCAATGATCTGATCGAAGGTGGTGCAGGTGCCGATAGTCTTTCCGGTGGCGCGGGTATCGATACGCTTAGCTATGTGAGTTCTATGGAAGGTGTCCACGTCGATTTGACCTCGCATTCCGGCCAAGGGGGCGATGCTGAAGGCGATGTTCTAACCGGTTTTGAAAACCTGATCGGCTCGTCACAGGCTGATCGGCTGATCGGCGACTCGGCTTCGAACGAACTGCGTGGCGGAGAGGGGAATGACACCCTCAATGCTCTGGCTGGTCATGATGTGATCATTGCCGGCGCGGGCGATGATGAGCTTTTCGGTGGTGCAGGTAGTGATCGTTTGGAAGGTGGTGCCGGTAACGACACTTATCATTATGCACGCGGTGACGGATACGACACGATCTTCGATTATGCCGAAGGGTTTTATGAAGAGCGGTATAACTATTACGAGTACGTGCAGACACGCGGCGGCAAACGGGCGCAATATGCCAACGAATTGCGTACCGGGTACAAAGCGAAGTACGGCGAGGTTGATGGCGGCATCGATACACTCCGTTTTGCCTCCTCAATCCAACTGTCGGATCTCATCCTTAGGTTCACGAATGATGACCTCCTCATCGAGCTCCGGGACGACGCGAATGCCGACCTCGTAGAGGCCGGAGATCAAGTTCAAATCGAATCCTGGTCGGATACGAATAATCGCATCGAAAACTTCGAGTTTTCGAATGGCGATATTCTAGATTTCTCGCAGATTACGGCCGCGCAAAACGGGATGGGGGCGGCGGACCACTTGCAGGGCGGTGCGGCGCATGAGTTCCTATCCGGTGGCAGCAATCGCGACACCATAGATGGTGCTGATGGCGATGATATCATCACAGGTGGTGCCGATGCCGATGACCTGTCTGGCGGAGCCGGACGTGATTTCCTGTTTGGCGATGAAGGTGATGATGTCGTCAGGGGCAATACCGGGCGTGACTACCTTATTGGTGGGGCTGGCAATGATACGCTCGAAGGCGGGGCCGGTGATGACAAACTTAGCGGCGAAGATGGCGCCGATAGTTTGCTGGGCGGTGGCGGCAATGATTACCTGACAAGCGGCCGCGGAGCAGATTTTATGAATGGTGGCGCTGGAAACGACACCTATTTCTACTTCCGCGGGGACGGCGTGGATCGCATTCACGACTACGCTGCCTATGAGGAGACCTATCAAGAGAAAACCGGCAACATGGTCTGGCAAAGTGGCAAGCACGGGCGCTGGGTCGAAGAAACGCGAACCGCGAAACGGATGATCCAGTATGACGGTGGCCATGACACGTTGCAGTTTGGCCCGACGATTCTGATCGAAGACCTTTTTGTTGAAACCAATGATCTTGGCCAGCTCCTGATCGGATTAAGAGAAGACGGAATTACATCTTACGAACAGATGGATGATCGTGTTGAGATCATTGACTGGTCTAATGAGATGAGCCGGATCGAAACCTTCTGGTTTGGTGATGATCGGGTTGTGGATATGTCCTCCATTACGTTCGCGCGCTCCGGGTTTGGTAACGCTGATCTGATCCAGGGTACCAGCGGCGGCGATTTCCTGTCTGGCGGTGGCGGTAACGATACGCTCAATGCGGGCGATGGTGATGATATCTTAACCGGCAATGAAGGTTCGGACGTTCTGTCTGGCGGTGCTGGATATGATGATCTTTTTGGCGGAGAGGGTGACGACAAACTCGACGGCGAAGGGGGCAACGATCACCTGCTTGGCGGCGCTGGCAATGATACGCTTCATGGCGGCGCGGGAAATGACGTGCTGTCCGGGGGTGCCGGGAACGATCTGCTTAATGGCGGTGCGGGTAACGATGTCTATTTCTTCAAGCGCGGAGATGGGCACGACACCATCGATGAGACCGCTTATGAGACGGTTACCGAGGAATACACCTACGAGACGGGCAACCAAATCCAACAGACGATTGGGTGGGGGAAGACGGCCCAAACCATCTGGATCAACGAGGTGCGAACCGGTTATCGGGAGAAGACCCAAGCGGTTGAAGGGGGTGACGATACCGTCCAATTCGGACGCCGTATCGATCTGTCGGACCTTCTCGTATCCATGGCGGGCGCAAATCTATTGGTAGAGCTCGCTCCGGAGACTGATGGGCCCGTTGTTGACAGCCTGACGATAAAGAACTGGACAACGGAAGAGTTCCGCATCGAAACTTTCCGCTTCACAAACAACTTTGCCTTGGATGTCTCTGGTGTCGGTGCTGCAAAAAGCGGTGGTACCGCCGACGATGTGATTTCAAGCGACGCGACCTCAACCTGGCTGAGCGGCCGCGATGGCGATGACAGCCTGGTCGGCGCAGATGCTCAAGCGGACATTCTGGTCGGCGGTAGCGGTCAAGACACGCTGGAAGGGGGCACAGGCAACGATACCTATGTCTTCAATCGCGGTGACGGAGCGGACGTAATCTTCGACACTGGTAGCGATGGAGATTTGCGGAATGGCGGCGGCGACAAATTGTTGTTTGGAGCCGGCATCACAGCCGATGATCTTCTTCTAAATCGCGATGGCAATGATCTTTTGATATATGTTCATGATGCCAATGCCGAAACCGTCGAGCTGTCGGAGATCACAGACGTTATCCGCATCCGCAACTGGCATAATGACGCTAACCGTATCGAAATTTTGCAGTTCTTCGACGGCGTCGATGCCGACATATCCGAGATTGACGAAGCCATAACCGTTGGCGCGTTTGCCAACGATGATGAGGTGC
The DNA here is from genome assembly GCA_965229695.1 of Paracoccaceae bacterium. Classification (GTDB taxonomy): domain Bacteria; phylum Pseudomonadota; class Alphaproteobacteria; order Rhodobacterales; family Rhodobacteraceae; genus JANSYL01. The sequence goes on along the minus strand of OZ245921.1, from coordinate 378,559 downwards.
AAAATATCACCGAAGAGTTGCGTGGGATGATCTTGGTCGAAGCGACAGAGATCGGCTGGAACGGGCATGGCCACCACGCTGTTGATGGTCAAACCGGACCAGGAAACTGGTATCACAGCCGTTGGGATGCGGCTCCAGAGATCAAGCTAAACCTGCAGTCAGAATATGCGCTTAAGTCGATTAAGATCTACAATCGCGCAGAGCACGACAATAACCTTAACGGTGCCGTTGTCACCTTATTGGACGCGAACGGTGTAATCGTACACACATTCGCACCGCTCACGGGATCGGGCCCTGGCAAGATTTGGGAACTCGAGCTTTCTGCGTTTGTTGATGCGCAATATGTCCGGCTGGAGGATGCCGACAACTACCTCAGTATTGCCGAGATCGAGGTTTTCGGAAAAATGCCCGGGCATCGGGCACAAGGCGTGGGCACAAATGCCGGTGACTGGATCAACGGCGACGAGCTGGCGAACTTTCTCGAAGGGCGTGCGGGGAATGACTTCCTCTTCGGCGGAAAGGGAGATGACCGGATCTACGCTGGAGCCGGTGACGACGTCGTAGATGGCGGTGACGGTGATGACCAGGTGCATGGTGCAGAAGGCGATGACGTCATCAGGACCGGCGCGGGGGACGATCAAATTGATGCTGGCGACGGGTCAGACATGATCTTGGCAGGCGATGGTGACGACGTCATCGTAGCTGGCGGGGGCGATGATCAGATCGTCGGCGGCCAAGGGGACGATATTTACTACGCCGGTACGGGGCGAGATACGTATCTATTCGGCTTTGAACATGGCAACGATCGCTACATCAACAATGGTGATGCTGGAGTAAATGGGACCGACGAGTTCTATTTTGAGGAGAACGTCACTATTGCCGATATCTGGTTCGAACGTGTCGATAATGATCTGCGGCTTAAACTGCTTGGTTCCACCGATACGGTTACCTTCGAAGGTTGGTTCTTCCGCAGTGGTCCGTCAAAGCACATCTCCAAGTTCGTCGCGGATGGACATGAGCTGTCCTACGGCAAGGTGAATGCTCTTTTGTCGATGATGCAGGATGTAAAGGTAAATGATGGCACCACGGTCTATGATCTTCGGGAAGAAGATATCACTGAATCGATGATGGGCGTTATCGAAGGAAACTGGGTCGCCCAAACATGACGCAAAAGCCTGAGCTGGACGATCATCGTGCCACAACCTCCCTCATTGGTGAGATGGTTTGGCTCTACTCTATGTCAGAGCTGCACCGAGATTGGCCCATCCATGCGATCCATCATTGGATCATGCCTGCAATCAAGCATTCTCAACTGCGTGTATACCGCAAGGGGTCAAGGCCCGTTGGGTTGGTGACCTGGGCCTGGATGTCTGAGGATGTCGAGGCCGCATATGTGCGAAATGTCTTAAACCTCAAGCCGGAAGACTGGAAAAGCGGCAACCGTGGTTGGATCCTCGATTATATCGCGCCGTTTGGCGATGCATTTCGGATCGGTCAGGATCTGAAGACCACGGTTTTTGCCAATGACATGGGCCGGTTTCTGCGCGCCAAAAAGGGATCTGACACAATGAAGATTAGCTACCTGCATGGGGTTAATCGTCTGAAGGATGCCGCTGATTATACGCAGAACCCGACTGTCGAACTGAAGGACGAAAGGACGCTTCAATGACATTGGATAGAAGCGCCCTGTTCGCTGAGATCGAAGACCTGATCAGGCGGCATTCGGCAGAGCCGGATGCCGCGATTTCAGCGCAAACCAAGATTACAGATCTAGGTGTCGACTCGATTGATCTAATGGAGATTGTGTTTCGGTTAGAGGAAACCCATGGCGTAGCGATAGATGTTGAACAGCTGGCGGGGGTTGAGACGATCAATGATATTGTCGACTTTGCCCGAAACAAAATCACTGCCTAATGGGCCGGGTTGCAATTACTGGCGTCGGATTGGTGACGCCGCTCGGAAAAACATGGGGCGCGTTCTGCGACAGCATTGAGCTTGGCATTTCTGCCATCAAACCAAAGACATTTTCCTTGGAAGGTCTTCCAGATTTGACCTTGCCTGTGGCGGCCGTCGAAGACTTCGAAGCTGAGCGCGATTTGGAAAATGCCAAGATCAACGCATGGGATCGGCTAAGCCATTTTGCGATCTACACGGGCCGCAACGCAGTTGCGGATGCGCATCTCTCAGGCTCCGACATCGACGCTTTAATCCTTGGCTCCTCCACCACCAGTGTCGCCACGCTTGACGAAAACTATTGGCGTTTCCTGCGTGGAAATGGGCGGATGTCCCCCATGGCAATTGCTAAGAGCATGCCAAATGCTCCTGTGAGCGCTGTGAGTATTGATCTTGGCATTACCGGCCCATCCTATGCGGTCGCGAGTGCCTGTAGCTCGGCCAACCAAGCATTGATCAATGCGGCGGCGCTCATCCGCTCCGGTGCTGCAAAAACAGCTATAGCTGGTGGTGTCGAGGCGAGCCTCAGTCACTCCAACTTGAGTGCTTGGAACGCAATGCGGGTTCTGTCGAGTGATCGATGCCGTCCGTTCTGCAAGACCCGCTCCGGCCTTGTCATTGGTGAGGGTGCGGTATGCTTTGTCTTGGAGGACTTGGATCGTGCCAGAGCGCGGGGGGCAAAGATCTATGGCGAAGTTGCGGGGTGGGGGCAATCATCGGACGCCAAGTCGATGACGACGCCCGATCAGCGGGGGATCGAAAAGGCCCTGCACGGGGCACTTGACCAAGCAGAGATCAGCCTAGCTGAAATCGACTACGTAAATGCCCATGGCACCGGTACAGAGCTCAACGATCCTACCGAGTCGGCAGCCCTTGCTTCTGTGTTTGGAACTCGTCTCTCGAAGCTCAAGGTTTCGTCCACGAAGGGAATGCATGGGCACCTCCTTGGTGCAGCCGGCGCAATTGAACTAGCGGCCACGCTCGCTGGAATGAACGATGGCTTCGCGCCGCCAAATGTGGGTCTACGTGAGGCAATAGACGCCGCACCGTTTTGCATTGCAGGTCCTGCGGAACAAACTCGCATCGATGCGGCGTTGTCGGCTTCATATGCTTTTGGAGGGCATAACAGTGTGTTGGCGGTCAGGCGGCTTAACGACTGACACCCAGTGTGTTGAATGTGATTTTTGCAACCCTGATTGTGCGCACCAACATAGCAGCTCGGCTCAGATCATTCGGCTGAATGACAGCCCTAATCGGTGACCTCAGAAGCCATCCGCGAACGCGCCAGCGCCAGCAGCCCCTCCATGTCCTCGGGTTCTGGGGGGATGCCAGTGAACCCGCGCAGGTAGCCTTCGATGCGGCCGATCCGTTCCTCTGGGGCTTCGCGGACATCCAGGGCGTGATAGCCAAGCTGCATGTAATAGAGGATGCGGGCGCGGATATCGGCCTCTTCGGCGCTGAACCCATGGGCGATGAACATATCGATGACCGCCGACAGGCGTCGGGCGTCGGCCTCATCAATCCGGGTGCGCACGGCACTGTCACGGCGGGCCCATTCGCGCACGGCGAAATCCAGGCCTTGGTCAAACAGGCTGGGGTCGACGAAGCAGCGGAAAAAGTTACAGACGGCGTGGTTGATCGACCTTGCGGGCAGCGTGCAATGGCGCAGAATGACTTGGGTATTCCGCGCCTCCCATTCTTCGAGTAGAGATTGAAGAAGGTCGTCTAGATTTTTGAAATACCAATAGAAACTTGATCTAGATACATCCAGAATTTGGCCGATCTGGGCGATTTTTACCTCGCCCACGCCATCTTTAACCAGCACGTCCCGCGCTTGGGCCAACCAATCCTCGCGCGTGACTTTAGTTGCGCCGGAAAGCGGCGGTTTCTCCGGGTCGTCCCGGTGCAGAATGGGGGCCGCGCGGGTCATGTCAGCTTTCCGGCGGCGCGCCGCCTTCGTCGGTGCGACGGGCGATGAAATCATCCAGCGCGGCAAGCCGGTCGGGTGCGCTGAGCGTTGGCTCAGGCGTGTCCAGGATCGCCTGCCACACATCGGTGGCGCGGCTACTGGCGTCCCTTGCGCCGCGCTCGGTCCAGGTGCCGAAATTGGCGTAGTCATGCACAACGGGCTCGTAAAACTCGGTGGTGTAGCGTTCCATGGTTTGCGGTGCGGCAAAGAAATGGCCCGAAGGCGCGACATGGGCCAGGGCATTGGCCAGCCCGATCTCATCCGGTCCCGCGCGATTGCCAGCGCAAAGCTCGGCCACCATGTTCAACACTTCCACATCGGTCACGATCTTTTCATAGCTGACCGTCAACCCACCTTCGAGCCAGCCAGCCGAGTGGATAATTACCGTGGCCCCGGCCAACAGACAGCCCCAAAGGCCCAATTGGTTCTCATTGGCCGCCTGCACATCGTTCATATTGGCGGCAGACCCAGCTGCCGAGCGCCAGGGCAGGCCCAACATCCGCGCCATCTGACCTGCGGCCAGCGAGGCTTGGAAATGGGTCGGCGTGCCAAAGGCAGGAGCGCCGGATTTCATATCCACATTGGAGGTGAAGGTGCCATAGCAGACCGGCGCGCCGGGTTTGGCCAATTGGGTCAGGGTGATCGCGGCCAAGCATTCCGCATGGCTGAGCGTGATCGCGCCTGCCACGGTGATCGGGGCCATGGCGCCCATCAGAGTGAACGGCGTGACGATGGAAAGCTGACCGGCCCGCGCGAAATCGATCAAACCTTGCGCCATCGGCACATCCAGCGTGCGCGGCGAATTGGTGTTGATGATCGTGTAGGCGTGGACGCTGGTGCTAAATTCATCCTCGCTCAATCCCCGCGCGATCCGCAACATCTCAAAATTATCAAGGGTTTGCGGGGTGCCGCGGGCGAACAGAAAGGGAAACTTGTCGGTCAGCGTCACTTGCGTGCGGGTGGTGAAATAGTGCCGCAGATGGGTCGGCACATCCTGCGGCTCGACCGAGGGGCTCATCATCTGGAACACGTCGTAGTGATGCGCGAGCCGTGTATAGTCGCGGAAATCCGAGGCGCTGCCTGGGCGGCGGCCGCGTTTCAGATCGGTCGCATGAGGGGCGCCCGCGCCGGGTTGAAAGGCCAGCGCACCCAGTTCCAGCACCACATCGCGGTGACGCGCCCCGGCATGGCAATGGATCGATTTGGGCGCGGCTGCCAGCGCGGCCTCGATCATCTCGCGGCCGATATAGACCATCTCATCGTCGATCCGGGCGCCCCCGGCGCGGAAGATTTGCCGTGCCTCTGGCAGCAACACCTTCATGCCGAGCGTTTCCAGCATCTCCAGCGCGGCGTCGTGCATATTCGCGGCTTCATCGTCGGAAAAGACCGACATGACCGGGAACGGATTGCGCAATTGGCGATAGTTCACGTCGCGCGCGGGCGCGGCGGTTTGAGATTTGGCGCGGCCACGGCGTCGGGAACGGGCGGGCGTCTCGGTCATTTGAGCACCGGTGCGCGTCGCCGGGCTGCGGCGCAACGATGCGCGGACGCAGCCTTGGGGCTGCCGCTGCCTCGCCCGGGCGCCTTGCAGGTTAAGCTGCTCATCCCCGCATCGCCTTGCCCGCCGGATCATAAGGTGAGGGCGCAATCACCTTGGCCGGTCGCTCCACGCCCACGATATGCACCGACAAATCGGTGCCCTCGGCGATATGATCCGGGTCCACCAGCGCCATGGCGAGAGAGGTGCTAAGCGTGTGCCCATACCCGCCAGAGGTGATGAAGCCGACCTTCTTATCCCCCGCCCAGACCGGCTCGAACCCGCTGGCATCGGCATCGGTGGCCTCCACCTGCAAGGTCACAAGCTTCTTGGCCGGGCCATTGCCATCGCGTTCTGCCAGTGCAGCCGCGCGCCCGACAAACTCACCTTTGTCCCAGGCAATCCAGCGGTCCATGCCGGTTTCACCCGGCGTGTAGCCTTGGGTGAACTCGGCATTCCAGATGCCAAAGCTTTTCTCTAGCCGCAGCGACAAAAGCGCGTTGAACCCGATCTCGACCATGCCCTGATCGGCCCCGGCCTCCAGCAACATCCGGCGGAGCGTGATGTGATCGCCGTAGCGGCAGTTGATCTCAAAGCCTAACTCACCGGTGACCGACATCCGTGCCACCCGCGCCTGGATCAGGCCGATATCGAACCGGCCGATCCCCATGAAAGGCAGATCACCCACCGGCTGATCCGTCAGTTTCTCGATCACCTTGCGACTGTTCGGGCCAGAAAGCGAGAAGCCGCAGACCTCTTCGCCCAGGTCGCGAACCTGGACCCCGTCCTCAAGATGGTCTTTGAACCAGCGCATATGCCAGGTGCGCAGGTAATAGCTGCCCATGATCCACCATGTGCCATCGCCCCAGTTGAAGACGGTCAAGTCACCCTTCAGCCGCCCATCCGGCCCCAACATCGGGGCCAGTTTCGCGCGGCCTGGTTTCGGCAGGGCCGACGCCATGATTCTATCCAGCCAGGCCTCGGCATTCGGACCCGACACCTCATAGCGCGAGAAGGCCGAGATATCGAGCAGCCCCACGGCTTCCCGCGTGGTTTTGCATTCGGCGGCGACAATATCGAACGCGTTGGAGCGTTTTAGGGTCGGGGTTTCTTCAAACCCTTGCGGGGCGAAGTAAAGCGGCACCTCCATGTCCCAGGATTGGCCCCACATCGCGCCTGCCGCATCCATATCGGAATAGGCGGGCGCTCGTTTTAGTGGGCGACCGGCGGGCAGTTGTTCGTTCGGGTAGGTCATCACAAAGCGGCGGGAATAGAACTGCCCGGTCGTTTGCTTGATGTATTCCTTGTTTTCGGCCCATGACCCGTAGCGCGCCACATCCATCGACCAGGCATCGGCCTCGGGCTCACCATGGATCATCCATTCCGCCAGAGTCTTGCCCACGCCGCCGCCTTGCAGGAAGCCCGCCATGACGGCACAGGCGCTCCAATACCCGCGCTTGCCGGGGACAGGGCCAACCAGTGGGTTGCCATCGGGGCTGAAGGTAAAGGCACCATTGACCCAGGTTTTCACGCCCACCGTTTGCAATGCCGGGTAACGTTCGAAGCCCAGGGTCAGTTCATTTTCGATCCGGTCGGTCTGTTCCTGGAACAGCTCCATCCCGTAATCCCAGGGTGCGCCATCCATGGCCCAATGCTCGGTATTGATCTCGTAGATGCCCAGCAACACACCCTTCTGGTCTTGCCGCAGATAGGTGAACCCTTCCAGATCGACGGTCATCGGCACTTCGAAATCGATCTCTTCCAGCGCCGGGATGGTGTCGGAGATCAGATAGTGGTGCTTCATCGGCGACACGGGCAGTTCGATCCCCGCCATGCGGCCCACCTGTTTGGCCCAAAGACCGGCAGCATTGACCACATGTTCGCAGGTGATCACGCCCTTATCGGTGACCACCTTCCAACCATCTGCGGTCTGTTCCAGGCTTTCGACCTTGGTGTGTTCAAAGAAGGAGGCACCGCGTTTCTTGGCCGCCTTCGCATAAGCGTGCACCGTACCGGTGGTGTCCAAATAGCCTTCGCGGTCGGCCCACATGCCGCCCAAGAAGCCTTCGGTCGACATGATGGGGTTCAACTCGCCCGCTTCTTCCGGGGTCACCAAACGGCAATCGTCGATCCCAATGGACTGGAACACGCGATAGGCCGATTGCAGCCATTCCCACCGGTCGGGGGTGCCCGCCATGGTCAGGCCACCGGTCATATGTAGGCCGATATCCTGGCCCGATTCCTCTTGGATTTCCGAGAGCAGGTCGATGGTATAGGCCTGCAACGCCGCCATATTCGGATCGGCATTCAGCGCGTGGAAGCCGCCCGCTGCGTGCCAGGACGAGCCCGCCGTCAGCACCGAGCGTTCCAGAAGGCACACATCGGTCCAGCCGAATTTGGCCAAATGATACAGCACAGATGTGCCCACAACGCCGCCGCCGATGATGACGACCCGATAATGGCTGTTCACGGTCGATCCTCCCAAACCTCGTGAAGCTGCCCCTGGGGGTTCGCGCCCTGGACAGCCCTGTCCAATCGAACGCTAAGCGCAATTGGACAGGCCTGTCTACGATTCGCTTTTCGGCGGGTTTAGGGGCATGGGGTGGCCGGGGCGGGTTCGCCGGGGCTGATCACCAGGCGCAGGCTGACATCGCGCCCGTTGGAGTAATTCTGCCCCGACACCTCGGTCAGGTCGGGGATGCCACCGCTGGCCTCCAACCCAAGCTCGGCCAAGCTGGCGCTGGGGATCCAGGCCGCGCGGTTCTCACCCGCTGCCAGATAGGCCACGGCATCCTCGGCTGACATCAGCTGCGTATCGCGGCCAAAGGTGAAGACGGTGGAGGGTTCGTGGAACCCGACCATCGCAACGGGGCCGGACAGGCATTGGTGCTGGGCCATCGCGTTGGCCAAGCGCGGCGTGATCCAGAGGTTCGATAGGTTCGGTAGCGTCATGGCGAACAGCGCCCAGAACATCACCACACCGCTTGCCGCCACCGCCAGGGCCCCGCGCGCGGCTTGGGCGCGGTAGAGCCAAATCAGCCCTGCGGTGGCAAATGCCAGCGCGATCAGGGCCACTATGATGGGCCAAAGCAGCGGCCCCACGGCCCATTCCATCGGTGCGGCCACGATCAGCCCGACATAGCCCAACGTCGCTATCGCAAATAGCGCCGCACCAATATGGCCCGCCCATCCGCGCAACCCACGCCCATCGGTGATCAGACCCGCCAGCACCACGCCGCACGCCAGAGCAATCGCCGGGTAGGTGGGCAGGGTGTAGTGCAAAAGCTTGGTTGGGATCAGTTCGAACACGATCCAGGTGGGCAGACTCCAGCCCAATAGAAACGCAACCTGCGGTGTGGCCCGGTTTCGCCACGCCCAAACCGCCGCCAGCGGTGCCAGCAGGCCCCAGGGCCAAAAGCTCAGCCAAAAGGCGATCAGATAGGTGCCGGGCGGCGTGCCATCGGCCTCATCCTCGGTCACAACCTTATTGCCCAGATCGGCCACCAGACTGTCCATGATGAAACCGCCATCAGTGATCCAGATGATGGCGATGTACCAAGGCGCGGTCAGTAATAGGGCCCAGGCCAGGCCGGGCAGGGGGCGCAGGCCCGCCATCCAGCCCAGGCCCCGTTCGCGGATCGTCAGCCACAGGATCGCGCCGCCCACCGGCATCAGGATGATCGGCCCTTTGACCAAAAGCCCGGCGGCCAGGGCGGTCCAAAACGCCGCCGCGATCCAGGGGCTGATGTCGCGTTCCATCCAAACCCGCGCCAGCGCGCCCATGGCCAGGATGATGGTCAACAGCAGCGTCGCATCCGTCTTTGCGATCCGCGCTTCCGCATGGGTCATAAAGATCGTGGCCAAGATCAGCCCGGCCCAAAGCGATGCCTGCCGCCCGACCAAGGGTCGCCCCGCCCAGACCAGCGCAACCGCCGCCAGCGCGGCGGCAATGACCGAAACCAGGCGATGCACCCAGATCCCCGCCTCACCAAAGACCCACAACATCACCGATTGAAGCCAATAGATGCTAATCGGCTTGTTGTGGCGCGGCCCGTCATGGAACCGGATATCGACATAATCGCCCGTCGCCACCATCTGCCGTGCTGCTTGGGCAAAGCGCGCCTCGTCCCGGTCGAGCACGGGCAGCTCCCAAATACCGATGGCAAAGGCGATCAGCGCAGCCAGAAACAGCAGAATTGGGGCAAAGCGGTCCATATCCGCCCGGACCTCCCGCGTCAGGATTTGAAGGGCGCGTCCGCGTTGGCGGTTTTGTCTTCCTCCGCCGCCGCTGCGGCAGCCGCCGCATCTTCGCGTTTGGCGCGATGGATTAGGGCCAGGTTGCGCGCATAGACGATCACACCAAAGGCCTGGCCTAGAATAAACACGATATCCTTACGCCAGATCGCATAGGCCAATAGCATCAGACCACCGCAGATCGAGATGTACCAGAACACCTCCGGCACATAAGACCGGCCCGCCCGTTCCGAAGCGATCCATTGCACCAGGAACCGCGCGGCAAAAATACCTTGCGCGGCCAGGCCCAGGACCACCCACCAGAAATTCCCCCAACTCGTGATATCGAGGAACTCGAACAGCCACTCTTCCATCAGTCAGCACTTTCTGCGCGCGAGATCGTCACATCGTCCCGCCCGACAAGGCGTTTGCGGCGGATCAGCCAAGCGACGCCAAACAGGTCGGTCAGCCCCACAATTGCGCGGTTGAGGTTGGTGTATTTTGATCGCCCCGCCACGCGGGCGCGGTGGGCGACATCGACATGGGCCACGCGCCAACCGTCACGCTGGAACAGCGCCGGCAGATAGCGGTGCATATGGTTAAAGAAGGGCAGGGCTAAATAAGCCTCGCGCCGATAGGCTTTCAGGCCGCAGCCGGTGTCGCGCGTGCCATCTTTCAGCAGCCATCCCCGGATTGCATTCGCGGCTTTGGAGGCCCAGCGCTTGGCGACCGGATCATCGCGTTTCACCCGTTGGCCGGCGACCAGACCCAGATTGGGGTCGGCATCCGCGGCCAAGAATGGGGCGACCAGGTTCGGCACCTCGGCGGGTGGGTTTTGGCCGTCACCGTCCAACGTGCAGATCACCGGCGCGTGGGCCGCGCGCACGGCGGCATGGACGGCGGCGGATTGCCCGGCGGGGCGCGCGTGGGTGACGATGGTCAATTGCGCCTGGGGGTGGGCGGCGCGGAACGCTAAAAGCGCCTCGGCCGTTTCATCGCGCGAGCCGTCATTGGTGACGCAAATCTCATAAGGCCCAATCGGGCCCGCCGCTTCGACACATTCACCTAAGAGAACCGGCACAGTGTCCGCCTCGTCGAGCATCGGGATGACGATGGCAAAACGCGGGGCACCGCCCTGGGGCGTTGTCGCGTCCGGCGCGTCGTCAACAACAGTCTCTTGATCGCTCATGATTTGGGGCCGCCCAGGCGTTGCGCCGTCCGTTTAGACGCCGGGATACAAGACCGCAACGTCTATGGCGATGGAAATCCGACGCTCGGCGACGCGCCGCCAAGCCGCGCTAGGCCAACCCCAACATGCGGTTCGCCCGCCGCAGGCGCGGGTGGTGGCGAATATCGGCAAAGCTTGGCTCGGCTTCGGCCCAATCGGGGTGGAACCAACCAAGCTCCACACATTCCGACAAGATCGCGGCGGCCATGTCATGGGCCCCGGCAATGGTGAAGGTCACCACGTCATAAACGCTGCTGGGCGTGAGCGAGCGGTAACTGTCGCCGACCACGCGCAGCGCGTCTTCGGTCTGGCCAAGTTCAGCCAGCATCGCGGCATAGGTCGCGCGCGCCCGGCGGTTTTCCGCATCAGCTTCGAAATCCGATTTCGCCTTGCGCATGCAATAGACGGCATTGCGCCGCGCGCGGCCCGGATCGAAATGGCGCGCGGCGCGGTTGGCGCAATAGGCGGCGCGGTAATCATCGGGGTCCAGCATCATGGCCCGTTCGGCCAGGATGGCAGCGGCGCGGTGATCCTGCGCAGCAAACAAAGCCCGCGCGCCAAAATGGTGCAAATCGGCATCCTGCCGGTTCATCGACAGACCCTGTTCGATGGCGCGGCGCATATCGCTGGTGCGGCCCACCGCCCCCAGGGCCACGGCCAACACGCCATAGGCAATGCCAAGCTTGGGGTCCAACTCGACCGCGCGTTGGGCGTGGCGTACGGCTTGGGTCAGATCGTTGCTGTCGCCATGCTGGTAAAGCCAGCGGAAGCATAGGGCCAAACCATAATCGGCATGGGCCATGGCAAAATCGGGCGCTTGCTGCACCGCGCATTGGGCAAAGTCGACCTGTTTGGTGATCGCATCGATGCCGCCATGGAACAGCGCCAGCCGCGATTCGAGGCAGAACTGGTACGCCGACAGGTCAAACCGGTCGGCAACAGGCCCCGGCATCTCATCGGCGCTGGCGCCGATTTGGGCGGGGACGATCAGCCGATAGCCAAACCGTGGGATGGTTTCGATCATGCGCCGCCCATCACCGCGTGCGCCAAAAGCGCGGCGCAGTTCAGTGATCACTTGGGTCAGGCTTTCGTCGCCGACAATCACATTTGGCCAGATCGCGTCCATCAGGGTCTCACGCGACACCGCTTCTCCTTTTGCGGTTGCAAACACATGCAGCGCTGCAATCGCACGCGGGCTTAGCCGGGTGGTATCGGCCCCGTTTGTGGCGATCCGCGCGGCGCAATCCACCCGCCACAAGCCAATGGTCAGCACGTTTTTGGGCGCCACCGCCGGGGCAGTCTGTGAGGGGGCGACGACGGCTGGGGCGCGATATGTCATCGGATCAACCAGGATTACACGCGGGATACACAATTTAAGCGTGTTCCCTGACACTCCAGACAGCTTAACTCAAGGTAAGGGGAGCCTCCAGCGCCTCACGGCCCTACACATCGGCGTGAGAAGTGTTTCAAACCACACCGTCTTAGGCCCGCTTTGCCCTTGCACCCCTTGGTCCTCGCCCCTAGAAGGGCGCCTGATTTACCAGATGCCACATGGGTCGTTCGGGCTGTGCTGCTGCCACCCAACGGCCCCGCTTTACGTGAGGGAACATGCAGATCACCGAGACCCTGGCCGAGGGCCTGAAGCGCGAATATCAGATCACGATCACCGGCGCTGATCTGGAAACCCGTGTGAATGACAAACTGTCCGAAGCGCAGCCCGAAATCGAAATGAAGGGCTTTCGCAAGGGCAAGGTGCCCATGGCGCTGCTGAAAAAGCAGTTCGGCCCGCGTTTGATGGGCGAAGCCATGCAGGAAGCCGTTGATGGCGCGATGCAAGGCCACCTGGAAGAAAGCGGCGACCGTCCGGCAATGCAGCCCGATGTGAAGATGGTCAACGAAGACTGGAAAGAAGGCGACGATGTGGTTGTCGCCATGGTCTATGAAAAGCTGCCCGAGATTCCGGATGTCGATTACAAAGCGCTGAAGCTTGAGCGCATGACCGTGACCCCCGCGGATGAGGACATGCAGGAGACCTTGGAAAACCTGGCCTCCAACGCCCAGAACTTCACGCCCAAGAAAGGCGGCAAAGCCGCGGATGGCGATCAGGTCGTGATGGATTTTGTCGGCTCGGTCGATGGTGAGGAATTCGAAGGCGGGTCTGCCGAAGATTTCCCGCTGGTTCTGGGCTCGGGCTCGTTCATTCCCGGCTTTGAAGAGCAGTTGATCGGCTCGAAGAAGGGTGAGGAAAAAGACGTCGAAGTGACGTTCCCTGAGGATTACGGCGCAGAACACCTGGCGGGCAAAGCCGCGCTGTTCAAATGCACCATCAAAGAGGTGCAAAAGCCCGTCCCGGCGGAAATCGATGATGAACTGGCCAAGAAGTTCGGCGCCGAAGACCTCGACGCTCTGAAAGGTCAGATCACCGAACGCCTCAGCTCGGAATACACCGGGGCCGCCCGTCAGGTTGCCAAACGGTCGCTGCTGGATCAGCTGGACGAACAGGTGAAGTTCGAATTGCCGCCTTCGCTGGTCGATGCCGAGGCCAACCAAATCGCGCATCAGCTTTGGCACGAGGAAAACCCCGAAGTCGAAGGCCATGATCACCCCGAGATCGAAGCCACCGATGAACACAAATCGCTGGCCGAACGCCGCGTGAAGCTTGGTCTGCTTCTGGCCGAATTGGGCCAGAAGAACGACGTGCAGGTCAGCGATGCGGAAATGACCCAAGCGATCATGACCCAGGCACGTCAGTATCCGGGTCAGGAACGGGAATTCTTTGAATTCATTCAGAAAAACCCGCAGGCACAGCAGCAGGTTCGCGCGCCTTTGTTCGAGGATAAAGTGGTCGATTTCATCTTTGAGATGGCCGATGTCACCGAAAAAGAGGCGACCAAGGACGAGCTGAAAGCCGCCGTGGACGCGCTGGAAGAAGAATAAAGCGCGCCGGCGCCCCAGAAAATGCAAGGCGGCCCCTCGGGGTCGCCTTTTTCGTTTATGGGGAGGTTTTCCGCAATTTCCCGGTGATATTGGATAACCCCACCGCCTATGCTGGGATGTGGATCAGGGACGGGCGGAGAAATTCCCAGGTGCCAGCCGATAGGTTTTTCTAGCTTGGGGCGCGTCTTTTTCCTATCGTTTGGCCAACCGGAAGGTCAGGGTTTCCGGAGTGTTGGTTTAACCTGCGGCCCGCTAGGGTGGCGCTATTAGAAAAAGATCCGCCTGATGCCGGTCGGGTGAGCTTAAGAAGGGAACAGCATATGAGATTGTTAACCACAACAGCGGCGGTGCTATTGGTCAGTGGCGGGGCGGCACTTGCCTGTCCAACCAGCGGCTCGGGCGGCGCAGCGATGCCGTTCAACGGGGCTTTGCAAAGCCTGGGTGTCACCGCTGGCGGGACCAACACATTGGAATCCTGCGGATTGGGTGGTCTGGGCTTTGGTCAGGTGCGTTCGGCCCCCGATTTCGCCTTTGATGTCACTGGTTCGACCGGGCAGCCCATCGAGCTTTCGGTGCGCAGCCAGTGCGATCCGGCCTTGTTGGTTAACACGCCCTCGGGCGAATGGCTGTTTAATGACGACACCAATGGGCTGAACCCAGCCCTCTCGGTGCCGGGTATGGATGGCTTGCTCGAGGTCTGGGTCGGCACCTTTGCCGGTGGCGATTGTGCGGCGACCCTGGATATCCAGGTGGGTGGCGGTGCTGTGGCCGGTGGCGGCGGCGCGCCTGCACCGACCCCAACCCCGGTTCCGGTGCCAGCACCGACACCAGCCCCCACGCCTGCACCGACCCCGGTGCCCGTGCCTGTGCCCGCGCCGGTCCCGGCGATCCCGGCGACCTGTCCGGACCCAAGCATGATTGGCCCCTCGCTCTTCTTGACGGGCGCGGATCTGCTGACGCCCCAGGGCTATGTGGCCGAGGTGCGTGGCGGTCAGGAACTGTCCGAATGCGGGCTGAACACCGATGCTTGGGGCTATGCCAGCCAGGCGCCGCAGTTCACGCTGAACATGTCACAAATGGCGGGCTACACCTTTACGGCTGAGTTGGACACCTCCTGCGACCCAACGCTGCTGATGCATGCCAATGGCCAGTGGTACTTCAACGATGACGGCCCCGAAGGCCTGCAATCGCTTCTGGAAGTGTCCGGTGCGGGTCTCGACGGTAAGGTCGATATCTGGGTCGGCACCTGGGGTGGCGATGAATGCCAGGGCACCATCACCTTTGCTACCATGCAAGGCGACAACGGTGGCGGCGGCCAAACCGGTGGTGGCGGTGCGGGCGTCTGCCCCGATCCGACCCTGATGGGTCAGGTAATCAACACCGACGGGTCCGAGCTTTACAGCCCTGACACCTATCGCACGGTTGCGGGCGGGAACGCTGACGTCTCTGCTTGCGGCATTCCGGGCTTTGGCTTCACCAGCGCGGCCCCGAACTTCACCGTCAACCTCAGCGGTATGCAGGAATATGGCCGGTTGGAGATCGAAGGCGTCGATGGTTGTGACACCACCTTGCTGGCGCGCACGCCGGATGGTCAGTGGCACTATGACGATGATAGCAATGGCAACCTGTTGCCACTGCTGAACCTGAGCCCGGCGGCCAACCTGAATGGCCGGTTGGACATCTGGGTCGGCACCTTTGGCGGCAGCAGCTGTGATGCCTCCATCGAGTTGGAGACTTGGTACAACTGATCGACCCATCGTCGATTGAATGATTTGATCCCGGGCGGCCACAAATCGCCCGGGATTTTTCGTACGCGGGTGGGGCCTGCGGCAAGGTTTTGTTAAGTGGGCCGCCCTAGGCTCGGCCCATGCAGCGCGTTTTGCTTTTCTTGTGGTTGCTGGCGAACCCGGCTTTCGCTTGCCCCACGCCCCATGGCAGCGGGCAGGTGGTTGAAACCGTCTCGGGCGCGGATTTGGCCAGCGGTGTGGTGGCCTTTACCGTGGTCGCGGGCGGGGATCGCTATCTGCCCGATTGCGGGTTTCGCCCGCGCGGCTTTACCACCACCCATCCCGATTTTGAACTGCGCTTGGGCGGTATCGCCGGGGCGCGTGTGCTTACGGTGGAGGCGCGGGCGGGCTGCGACACGTTGTTGCTGATGATGGATGCGGTGGGCAACTGGCATTTTGACGATGACAGCGGTGCCGGCCTGTCGCCGCTGTTGCGCGTCGCGCGTCCGGCCAACGGCACCTATCGGCTATGGGTGGGTACCTTTGGGAATTACTCCTGCCGCTCGACGTTGCGGCTTTATACGGAGTAAGATCAGCGGCTTAGGCGCATTAAGCGGCTGTTCGCACCTTCATCCATCACAAACAGAACCGACCCGTCGGCATCAATGGCCACATCCCGTACTCGGCCAATGCCGCGCAGCAGGCGTTCCTCACCGCGCACGGTTTCGCCGTCGATATCCAGCCGCACGATCGAGGCTGCCACAAGGCCCGAAGCCAGGATATCGCCCTGCCATTCCGGGAACATCGTGCCATCGTAAAACACCATCCCACCCGGCGCGATCACCGGATCCCAATAATAGCGTGGTTCGGTGAAATCGGGCGCGTGGGTCGCGCGGCCATCAGCGACGGCGCTGCCGTTGTAATTTTCGCCATAGCTCGCCAAGGGCCAGCCGTAATTGGCACCAGGTGCAATCAGGTTCAGCTCATCCCCGCCCGCAGGCCCATGTTCGATGGTCCAAAGCGTGCCGGTATCGGGCTGCACAGCGGCGCCTTGGATGTTGCGATGCCCGTAGCTGAGCACGCTGGGCACCGCGCCCTCGGTCTGAAGAAAGGGATTGTCCGGCGCGGGCGCCCCATCGGGCAGAACCCGCGCGACTACGCCATAGGTGGCGGTGATATCCTGGGCCAGGTCGCGCGACACAAAGCGGTCGCCGGTGGTCACGATCAGGCTGCCATCGGGCAGGGGTTCGATCCGGCTGCCAAAATGCCCCGGCGCCATGGAGGGCGGATTTTGCTCGAAAATCTCCACCACGTCTGAGAGTGCGCTGTGATCGGGCGATATCACCGCCCGCACCGCTGCCGTGACCGAGCGCCCAAGGTTTAATGGTTTTGCAAAGCTAAGGTAAATCACCCGGCTCTCGGCAAAGTCGGGCGCCAGGGCAACATCCAAAAGCCCGCCCTGGCGCTGCGCCCGCACCGCTGGCACGCCAGTGATCGGGGCCGAGACCACCCCATCCCGCGTCACATGGCGCAGGCTGCCGGGGCGTTCAGTGACCAGATAGCCCGCCCCGTCGGGCAGGGGCACCACGGCCCAAGGCGTATCCAACCCTTCGGCAATTTGGCTGGCCGTGACCTCAAAGCCCGAGATTTGCTCGGGCGCTTCGGTCTGTTCTGGAAAGGCGGGGGTGTTGCCCGGCACATTGGGCGGCCCGTCCTCAACCGGTTGCGCCAGGGCGGTGGTCGACAAAAGCAACAAGGCGGCAAGCGGGGCAAGGCGGGGCATGGGGCGGACCTTTGTCAATCAAAGCACATCGCCCAAATACATAGGCCGCCCCGGCGAAAGGGCGGCCTAAAATTTCTGTCATCCGAATAAGCGGCGCTTAGTCGTCGTCCGATGCGGCCTCTTCGGACGCGTCGGCCTCTGGTGCGGCGTCGTCGCCCGACGGGGCCAGCTCGTCGTCGTCCATCTGCGCGGCACCGATATCGTCGAACAGCTCGGCGATCTCGAACTCGGCGGCGGCTTCTTCTTCCGCAGCCAATTCCTGGATCGATTTGCCCGAGGCTTGCAGCTCGGCCTCTTCGGGCGAGCGGGCCACGTTCAGCACAATCTCAACCTCGACCTCGGGGTGCAGAACCACCTGAACGGCGTGCAGCCCAAGTTCTTTGATCGGACGCTGCATCTGCACCTGCTTGCGGTCGACGCTGACGCCAGCCTCCGTCGCGGCATCGGCGGCATCGCGGGTCGTGACCGACCCGTAAAGCGCGCCGGCATCCGATGCCGAGCGGATGATGATGTATTGCTGCCCGTCAAGATCGGCGGCCAGGCTTTCAGCCTCTTTCTTCGATTCCAGATTGCGCGCTTCCAGCTGCGCTTTCTGATCTTCGAAGGCTTTTAGATTCACGTCGTTGGCGCGCAGAGCTTTTTTCTGCGGCAACAGGAAATTGCGGGCGTAGCCGTCTTTGACGGTCACAACCTCGCCCATCTGGCCAAGCTTGGCCACACGTTCCAGAAGGATCACTTCCATAACAAGGTCTCCTTACTTCACGGCGTAGGGCAGAAGCGCCAGGAACCGGGCGCGCTTGATCGCTTGGGCAAGCTTGCGCTGGTTCTTGGCGCCGACGGCGGTGATGCGCGACGGCACGATTTTGCCGCGCTCCGAGATGTAGCGCTGCAGAAGACGGACATCTTTATAGTCGATCTTCGGCGCGTTCTCACCCTCGAACGGGTCGGTTTTGCGGCGACGGAAAAACGGTTTGGCTGCCATGGTCCTATTCCTTCCTTAGCGGCGCTCACGGCGACCGTCACGGTCGTCACGCTTTTGCATTTGCACAGAGGGGCCTTCGGCGTGTTCATCGACCTTGATGGTCAGAACGCGCATCACATCATCATGGAGGCGCATCAGGCGCTCCATTTCCTGAACCGCGGCCGAGGGCGAATCGGTACGCAGATAGGCGTAATGCCCTTTGCGGTTCTTGTTGATTTTATAGGCCATGGTTTTGACACCCCAGTATTCGGTGTCGACCACTTTGCCCCCATTATCGGAAAGGACGGTGCCGAAGTGTTCGATAAGACCTTCGGCTTGCGTGCTGGACAAGTCCTGGCGCGCAATCATCACATGCTCATAAAGCGGCATGTCATCTCCAGTTCTGTTACGGGCGCCTTTCAAAGGCCGGGGAAAATCTCCGCCCCCCAGGCCACGAGGGAGTGCGCCGATCAATGCTTTGGCGAAGATGGGGCCGTATAGTCCTGCGCGGGCAGGGGCGCAAGGGGGCAAACTGCGGGGCAAATGTCACCGAACCCCCCTGAATTGGCCGTATTTTGACCGCTTTTTCGCTCAAGCTTGGCCTTGGAGAAATCCGTCCGCCGCACAGGTGGCCGGAAAAGGAAGCTATGAGGTTCCCGATGACCGGTCTCGACCGCGAGATTTCGAGGTTTTTGAAAGAAGAGCTGGGCGTGGCCACGGTGGATTGGGTGGTGCTGTGCGCCGCCGCCACGGGTGCTGCGATGCTGGCGTTGAATATGGGAACCGAAAGCGTCGGCGGCTACTCGCGCGGCATCGAGTCGGAACTGGAGACACCCTATTTCGATGCGGAATGGACGCAGAATATGCAGATCCCGCCCGAAGAGGTTTGGGGGGAGGTCGCGCGCGCCAACACCGATACGACCGATGGGTCGACAACCTCGGGCAGCAGCGGGTCGTCTGGATCGAGCGGGTCTTCGGGATCAAGCGGCTCGTCTGGCAGCAGTGGCTCTTCCGGTTCGTCCGGGTCCAGTGGTTCCTCTGGCAGCAGCGGGTCGGGCGGCTCGTCGGGCAGCAGCGGATCGTCTGGTTCGTCCGGGTCCAGCGGCTCTTCCGGCAGCAGTGGTTCTTCGGGATCAAGCGGGTCGTCTGGATCAAGCGGGTCGTCCGGTAGCAGTGGTTCCTCCGGGTCGAGTGGCTCCTCTGGCAGCAGCGGCTCCTCTGGGTCGAGCGGTTCCTCGGGCGGCGGCAGTTCCAGCAACCCGCCGGTGACACCGGGTTCGATTTCGGTCACCAATGCTGGGTTCGAAAGCACGTATCACAGCAATGGCAACTGGTCCTCGGGCGTTCCGGGATGGACGACAAATGGCAACGGTTCCGGCGGCGCTGGCGACTACAACCCCACAAGCGGCGAGGTTGATAGCTCGACTGTGACGGGGCGCAACGTGGCCTATCTCTATCACAATGGCGGGTCGCAAGATGTGACCATGAGCCAAACCTTTTCGACCACCTATTCGGCGGATGGAATCTATGAGTTCTCGATCGATGTGGGCGACGGGGATTATAGCGGCGCGGGCAATGAGCATTACGAGTTCAATATCTACGCTGGCAACACGCTGATCGGATCGACCAGCGGTCGGACCGGCGATATCGATGCGCTGGAAACCGTCAGCTTCGCCTCGACCGTTTCGGATCCGTCGCTGAATGGGCAGCAAATCCGGCTTGAGATTGTGAACCCGGCTGGTCATGGCGGCGGCGAGTTCATCGTCGACAACATCATCGGTACCGTCAGCGAAGCCACCGGAAGCAGCGGGGGCAGCAGCAGCGGTGGTAGCAGCGGCAGCAGCGGCTCGTCGGGCAACACCGATAGCTATGGCCGCACAATCCCCGCCACACCCGTGGCCGGGTGCCCGAACAACAGCCTTTATGGCGGCCCCGAAAGCTTCCGCACCGGCGATCAGTTGGATGACACGGATTTGCTGGTCGATGTGGATGTTGGTGGCTCTGTCGCGACCCAGATCAGCGGGTGCTCTGGCATTCCGGGCTGGGGCTATTTCTACGCCAATCCAAGCTTCACGCTTACGCTCTCTGACATGGATGACATGGAAGAGCTTGAGATCGAAACCAATGGCACAAGCTGTGACACGGTTCTACTGATCCGCGATCAGCTGGGGCAGTGGTATTTCGATGATGATGGTGGGCCCGGCCTCGAATCCAAGATCAAGTTCGAGGAAGATGATTATGACATGAGCCGCTTTAACGGGCGGGTCGATGTTTGGGTCGGCACCTATGGCGGCGGCGAATGCAGCCTGGAAATGGAGATCGACACCGAGGATTGATCCCGGCGCTCGACCGTTTCCAAATCAGCGTGGATTCAACGCAGGCGGCGTCTTGGCAATTGCGAAGGCGCCGCCTCTGCGTTAGCGCAGGGGGATCAAGCCCGAGACGAGAGGAGCCTTGCCCATGTCGGACCCTGTGACCCGCGCCTTTATCTTTCCTGGCCAAGGTGCCCAGACCATCGGAATGGGGCGTGACCTGGCCAATGCCTACCCCGAGGCCAAGGCGGTGTTTGACGCGGTGGACGAAGCTTTGGGCGAAAGCCTGTCATCCCTGATTTGGGAGGGAGACCAGGACGAGCTGACCCTGACCCGCAACGCGCAGCCCGCCTTGATGGCGACGTCTCTGGCGGCCATGGCCGCGTTGAAAGCCGAAGGGGTGGATGTGACGCAAGCCGCCTTTGTCGCCGGGCACTCCTTGGGCGAGTATTCGGCCTTGGCAGCGGCGGGCAGTTTGAACATCGCCGATACCGCGCGGTTGCTGCGCACGCGGGGCGAGGCGATGCAAGCCGCTGTGCCGCCGGGCGAGGGCGCGATGGCTGCGGTTTTGGGTCTGGATTACGATGCGGCTGCGGCTGTGGCGGCCGAGGCGGCGGAGGATCAGGTCTGCACCGCCGCCAATGACAACGACCCGGCACAGGTGGTGTTGTCGGGCCACCGCGAGGCGGTGATGCGCGCGGTTGAGATTGCCAAAGTGCAGGGCGCGAAACGCGCGATCCTGCTGCCGGTATCGGCCCCCTTCCATTGCGCACTGATGCAGCCCGCCGCGGACGCCATGGCCGAGGCCCTGGGCCGCGTGGAGATGTTGGCACCCGCCGTGCCGTTGGTGGGCAATGTCATCGCCCAAGCCGAAAGCGCGCCCGTTTCGATCCGCGACAATCTAGTGGATCAGGTCACCGGCCGCGTGCGCTGGCGCGAAAGCGTGATGTGGATGCGCGACAATGGCGTGACCGAGATGTGGGAGATCGGCGCCGGCAAAGCGCTGAGCGGCATGGTCAAACGCATCGACCGGTCGGTTGCGACCCGCTCCGTCGGGACACCCGAGGAGGTGAAAGCCGCCGCTGAAGCGTTGGCTGGCTAACTGATCTTGCGGCGGGCGATCCGGGGTGGCTGGGGTCTGATGACATGCGGCGCTTGATTTACATCCTTGTTTTTATTGGGGTCTTCGTGGGCTTTGGCTATGCGATGATCCTACTGATGGGCAGCGGTGCCGCCAGTTTCCGGGTCGAAGGCTCGCGCCTTCTGATCTCGGGCAACCTGACGCTTTTGTCGACGGAGCGCATCGACAGCCTGGTCGAACAAAACGCTGAGATCACAGTGGTGGTCTTGGAAGAGATCGATCCTGCCTCGGACCCGGT
This sequence comes from Paracoccaceae bacterium, assembly GCA_965229695.1. Classification (GTDB taxonomy): domain Bacteria; phylum Pseudomonadota; class Alphaproteobacteria; order Rhodobacterales; family Rhodobacteraceae; genus JANSYL01. The sequence goes on along the minus strand of OZ245921.1, from coordinate 356,540 downwards.
GGCGCTGTTGCAGAAGGGCGCGCTGATCCGGTCATTGGGGTTGAACACCCAGGTTGCGCCGGGCGTGACGGTGGCGGGGGATGCGGTTTATCTGTTCCTGGGCGGGGTGGAGCGGCACCTGGCAGGTGGCGCGCAGATCGCGGTTTCCGATTGGCAAAGCGATGTTGGCCCTGCCTCGGCCCTCGTTGCGGATCACCCGGCCCATACCGAGCGGCGCGGCCATGTCGCGGCGATGTTGGGCGCACCGGATTTCTATGAGTTTGCGATTAACGCGGCCCCGGTTGGCGGCGGCCATGTTATGAGCGATGCCGAATTGGCGGAATTTAACCTTGCCACGCGGTTCTAGCGCTTGGCGATTGGAGGGAGACAAAGAATGACCGATTTGACGGGGAAGGCGGCGCTGATCACGGGCGCCTCTGGTGGGATTGGCGCGGCGGTGGCGCGCGCCTTGCACAGTGCGGGCGCGACGGTGGGCCTGTCGGGCACGCGGGTCGATCCGCTGGAGGCACTGGCGGCTGAGTTGGGCGAGCGCGCCCATGTCCTGCCCTGCAACCTGAGCGATGCCGAGGCGGTCGAGGCGCTGCCGAAACAGGCGATCGCGGCCATGGGTTCAGTCGATATCCTGGTCAACAACGCGGGCGTGACGCGCGACAACCTGTTTATGCGCATGTCGGATGAGGAATGGGCACAGGTTTTGGAGGTGAACTTGACCTCGACCATGCGGCTGTGCCGGGGCGTGCTGCGCGGCATGATGAAGGCGCGTTGGGGTCGGATCGTCAATGTCAGCTCGGTCGTGGGCGCCACGGGCAATCCCGGACAGGGCAACTACGCCGCGTCAAAAGCGGGGATGGTGGGCATGTCAAAATCGCTCGCCTATGAGGTCGCAAGCCGGGGCATCACGGTCAATTGCGTGGCGCCGGGCTTTATCGAAACGGCGATGACCGACAAGCTGACCGAGGATCAAAAGGGGAAGATCCTGGCGCAAATCCCTGCAGGCCGCATGGGCACCCCAGAAGAAATCGCCAGCGCCGTGGCTTATCTGGCCGGTGCGGATGCGGGCTATGTCACCGGCACCACCGTGCATGTAAACGGTGGCATGGCGATGATCTAAGCCGGGGTCAGCCCGCGCCAAAAATCCGCCGCGCCTCTTGATAATGCCAGGTGGTATAGGTGGTTTGGACTGCGGCCATCTGGCTTTCATGCACGAAGATGAGGTTCCAGGCATCATGCCATTCATTGTCGCGGGCGAGCGGCAGGAACCCCTAATCTTTCAATTGCGCGGGACCGCGGGCACCGTCGCTTTGTAATGGGTTAGCGCGCAAGTAAAATGTCTGCCTGCCGCCGCACCGACGATAATTCTTCCCATTTCATCGGTTCGAGGCCGGATCGGGTAATCCGCCGAAGCTGCGAAAACATCTCTTTCAATCGAGAGATGAACGCGTCTGTCGCGTCGGGTCCGTAAAGGCTTGGTGAAAACTCGATCACAGCGACCTCGGGGGTCACTGAGGCGTCGCGGCACGAGTCCAAGATTTGCGGCTCCATGCCTTCTGCGTCGAGCCATAGAAACGCAACCTCTTCGGGTGCGACAGCATTCTTAGCCAGTAACGTGGAAACTGGAATCACACTGACGCTCTGTCCCCTTGGTGACCTGCCGTGTGCGTCAGCCAACAGTGATCCCCCGCCAGAGTTGTCTTGTTCTTCGAGCAACAACAGTTCGCCGGCCTCGCGCGCGATTCCGTAATTGACCGCCTTAGCGGTCTCGGTGTTTTGGTTAAGCGCGATATTGGCCTTTAGAAGCCGAAAAATCGATGGTTGCGGCTCTACACTCAAATGAAAATCGAGAAGCTGACTTTGAGCGATTTGAACAGTTTGCGTGCCGATATGACCGCCCATTTCCAGTCCGACCTTTCGACTTTGATCGGGTAACCGTTGACGAAGAAACTCTAGACAATGGGCTGTCTCGGCTTGAAACCATCCGCCATGTCGCAGTAGCGCGCGGGTAACGTAGTCGTTCGGCTGGCCGAGAAACTGGTTTCGGTCGCATTGGACAGCTATTGCCGGGATCTTTTGCGGCATGGCCCTGGACAGCAAACGAAGTCCTGCGTCAGACGATAGAGCCGACCGAGCCAACGCGACGCGTTTGTTGAACAGCCAACTGCGATTCTTCATGCTCGACCCCTTTTTTCCTTCTTTTAGTTGGCGCAGCTTGGCTTGCCCTAGCAAAGCTTGGGTTCAATCGCCAGAGACGACGACATTATGTATAAACATGTATAAACTGGGCCTTCCGCCGCCACGCGATGGTTGCCTTCGCGTCCGACTATGCTATAGGCGGCGCAGATTTGCCGGGGGGCTTGGCCGCCCGGACGGTGTATTGGTCATTTCGAGCACGCACCGGTGAACGGCCCCAGAGGCAAAACGCAATCGAGGCGCCCGGCTAGACGAGGGGCCAAAACGGAAATGAGGAAGATATGAGCGACATCGAAGCGCGCGTGAAGAAAATCGTGGTCGAGCACCTGAGCGTTGAAGAAGACAAAGTGGCCGAAAACGCCTCGTTCATCGACGATCTGGGCGCCGACTCGCTCGACACGGTCGAGCTGGTGATGGCTTTCGAAGAAGAGTTCGGCATCGAGATCCCCGATGACGCAGCCGAAACCATCCAGACCTTTGGCGACGCGGTGAAGTTCATCAAAGAGGCGCAGTAAGCCTCCAGTGTGCTTACGGTTTCTGCAGCGGCCCTTGCGTGAAGCAGGGGCCGCTTTCCTTTTGAAGACGTAAAGACGTTTGCCGCGCATCAGCACGCCGAAAACCGGCAATCCGCCGCTGGCAAGACCGGGGCGAGGGATTGCACCGAACGGGCCGGGCGCGGTATCAGAGCGGCAAGGATCAAAAAGACGGGAAGGCGATTGGGCATGCGTCGAGTGGTTGTGACGGGATTGGGGTTGGTCACGCCCCTGGCATCTGGTGTGGAAGAAACCTGGAGCCGTCTTTTGGACGGGCAATCGGGCGCGGGCCCGATCACGCGGTTTGACGCAAGCAACATGGCCACGAATTACGCCTGTGAAGTGCCACTTGGCGATGGCAGCGATGGCACCTTCAACCCCGATGACTGGATGGAGCCGAAAGAGCGGCGCAAGGTTGATGATTTCATCCTTTACGGGATGGCGGCGGCCGATCAGGCCGTGGCGGATTCGGGATGGACGCCTGAGGATGACGAAAGCCAATGGCGCACGGGCGTTTTGATTGGCTCGGGCATTGGCGGGCTAAGCTCGATTGCCGACACCTCGATCACCCTGGCCGAACGCGGGCCACGGCGGGTCTCGCCCTTCTTTGTGCCGGGCGCGTTGATCAATCTGATCTCGGGTCAAGTTTCGATCCGTTACGGGTTTAAAGGGCCGAACCATGCGGTGGTAACGGCTTGTTCGACCGGTGCCCATGCCATTGGCGATGCGGCGCGGCTGATTGCTTTGGACGATGCGGATGTGATGATCGCGGGTGGGGCCGAAAGCCCGATCTGCGCCATTGGGATCGCGGGGTTCAACGCCTGTAAGGCGCTGTCCACCAAGCGCGGGGATGAGCCGGAAAAAGCCTCTCGCCCCTGGGATGCCGATAGTGACGGTTTCGTCATGGGCGAGGGCGCGGGCGTGGTCGTGTTGGAAGAATACGAGCACGCGAAGGCGCGGGGCGCGAAGATCTATGCCGAAATTCTGGGCTACGGATTGTCGGGCGATGCGCATCACATCACCGCGCCGCCGCCCGATCACGAGGGTGCGGAACGCGCGATGCGTGCGGCGCTGAAGCGGGCTGGGCTGCAACCGTCGGATATCGACTATGTGAATGCCCATGGCACATCGACCATGGCGGATACGATCGAGCTGGGCGCGGTGGAACGGCTGATGGGCGATCATGCGGGCGATCTGCTGATGTCCTCAACCAAATCGGCCACGGGGCATTTGCTGGGCGCGGCGGGCGCGATTGAGGCGATTTTCTCGATCCTGGCGATCCGCGACCAGGTGGCCCCGCCGACCCTGAACCTGGAAACGCCCGCGGCTGAAACCGCGATCAACCTATGCGCCAAGGAAGCGGTGAAGGGTGAGATCAACATTGTGCAGTCGAACTCTTTCGGGTTTGGCGGCACCAATGCCTGTCTGATTATGGGCAAGGTGTAACGCATCATGTGGAAAAGCATCGCCGCGAACGGGATGAGTTTTCTGATCGTGGTGTTCATTGCCCTGGCCGGGGCGATTGCCTGGGGGCAGCGGGAATACCGGGCTGAGGGGCCGTTGGCCGATGCGGTGTTTTTCGAAGTGCCGCGGGGCGCGAGCCTGCGCCGGGTGAGCCAAGATCTGGAGGAGGCGGGCGCCATAAGCTCGGCCATGTTGTTCCGTTTGGGGGCGGAGTATTCGGATATGGCCGATCAGCTGCGCTTTGGCAGTTATGAGATCCCGGCCCGCGCTTCCATGGATGAGGTGTTGCAGATTGTGACCACGGGCGGCCCGTCGCAGTTCCGTTATACAGCAACTTATGTATTGCGCGTCGCAGGCACCGGAGAGTTGCGCTTGCGTGAGCGGGTGCCCGGGACAGGGGAGACAGTGACGATCGCCGAGTTTGCTTATGAGGACGGCGTGCCGGCGGTCTATGCCGATCTGGTCGAAAGCGGCACGCCGATGGTCTATCGCGTGTCGGTGCCGGAGGGGCTGACCTCCTGGCAGATTGTTGAGGGGTTGCGGCAGGCCGATTTCCTATCGGGTGAGATTGCCGATGTGCCGCAAGAGGGCAGCCTGGCGCCCGATACGTTTGATGTGAGCCGTGGGCAGGATCGGCAGGGCATTTTGGACGATATGCGCGCGGCGCAGGAGGTGATTCTGGCCGAAGCCTGGGCGGCGCGGCAGGATGGGTTGCCTTTGGCCTCGGCCACAGAAGCGTTGATCCTGGCCTCGATCATCGAAAAGGAAACCTCGGTCGCCGATGAGCGGGGTTTGGTGTCCGGCGTTTTCGTGAATCGCTTGGAACGGGGGATGCGGCTGCAGACCGACCCGACGGTGATTTATGGCGTGACCGAGGGGCGCGGTGTTTTGGGCCGTGGGCTGCGCCGCAGTGAATTGCAGGCACCGACGCCCTGGAACACCTATGTGATCGACGGGTTGCCGCCGACACCGATTGCCAATCCGGGCCGGGCCGCAATTGAGGCGGCGGTGAACCCGGAAGCGACCGATTTCATCTTCTTTGTGGCCGATGGCACCGGGGGGCACGCATTTGCGGAAACCCTTGAAGAGCATAACAGAAATGTCGCGCGTTGGCGGCAGATTGAGGCTGAGCGCGCCGCTGAAAGCGAGTGAAGGTTTGGTTGGTGGATCGCCGCCTAGCGGCGGCGACCGGCTGGGGGCGCTGCCCCCAGACCCCCGCCATATTTTTGGGATAAAGAGGGGGCGGGTTAAGAGATTATTAAGCACCCGGCATCCTGTTAACCTATTGTAAGTAAAAAACTTATTGACTTGGCGCGCGGTCCATGGCACCTATTTTGGCACGCTGGAAGACATGGGCAAACGGCCCAGGGCAGATCGCCCTGAGGTCGTTTTTTTGTGTTCTGCTCGTGGCCGAGGGACAGTCGGACACGGGGTAATTTATGAACGACATTTTCAACGAAAGCCGGGCGCGCGCCTTTGCCGAGAAGACGGCGGTGCGGGCCTTTGAAGTTTTGGAGACGGCCACCGACACGCTGGATGACGCGGTGAAAGCGTTGAAGGCGGAGGAGGAGGGGGCCGGAGAGAAAGCTGTTGTGGCGGAGATCAAGGCGCTGAATGCGGCGCTGTTATTCGCCCTGAAGATGCAGGAGGCCGCGCGTGCCGCAGGAAGCGAAGAATTTGGAATGGGAGCTGGAGCAGGCGCGCTCGACCTTGGGGCAGCCCGTGATGAGATCAGCCTCCGCCTGGCTTGCTTGCGCGCCGCCGGGCGAGGTGGAGCGGTTTCTGGAGGGGCTGAGTGATGGGGCGCTGGCGGCCTTGCCCTATCTGTTTGAGTTCTGGGCTTTGCCGCATCAATTGCCGCCCGAGGGTGATTGGAAAAGCTGGGTAATCTTAGGCGGGCGCGGCGCGGGGAAAACCCGCGCCGGGTCGGAATGGGTGCGCGCGATGGTCGAAGGGCCGACGCCCGATGCGCGCGGCATGGCACGGCGCGTGGCGCTGGTGGGCGAAACCTATGATCAGGCTTTGGCGGTCATGGTGAAGGGCGAGAGCGGGATATTGGCTTGTTCACCCCCTGATCGGCGGCCGCGCTGGGTGGCGGGTGAACGAATGCTGATTTGGCCCAACGGGGCGGAGGCGCGGCTTTATTCCGCCCATGACCCAGAGGCTTTGCGCGGGCCGCAGTTTGATGCGGCCTGGGCGGATGAAATTGGCTGTGCAGCGGTCGATAAAGGCACCAATCAGCCGAACAAGTTTTACGATCCGAAAAGCTCGGAAAGCGCTTTTCCGCATTATTCGACCGGGCGGCGGGATGATTTGATCCAAGCGCAATATCTGCGCGCGGTGATGGATTATTGGGACGCGCCAGATCGCAACCCGGTTTCGCCGGTCTATGGCGGTCCGATGCTGGATATGGACCGCGCGCATATCTGGGCGTGGGATGCGCGGCCCTGGCCGGCCTTTCCACGCGATATGCATCGGTGGTCGGATGGTGAGAATTGGCAGCGCGGTCATTGGTTGAGCGGTCGGATCGAGGCGGCACCGCTTGATCAGGTGGTGGCGGAGCTGTGCGAGGCGGCTGGGGTCACGGCTTATGATGTCTCAGAGCTTTACGGCCTTGTGCGCGGCCATGTCTCGGGTGAGACCGAGAGTGCGCGGGCGCGGCTGCAATCGTTGATGCTGGCGCATGGGTTTCAGGCTGTTGAGCGCGAGGGGATGCTGCGGTTTCAGCCCGTGCCCCAGGTGCCGGATGCCGAGATTGTGGCCGATGAGACCGCCCTGAGCGACGAGGGTGAAGGGCGTATTACCGAAATACGCGCGGCGGATGTCGAAACCACCGGGCGGGTGCGGTTGCGCTATGCCGCGGGCGAAAGCGATTATCGCGACAGCATTGCCGAAGCGGTGTTCCCCGGTGACCGCAGTGCGGGCGTGAGTGACAGTGACCTGCCCATGGCGCTGACGGGCCCTGAGGCCAAGGCCACCGCCGAGCGCTGGTTGGCCGAGGCGCGTGTGGCCCGCGATAGTATCAAGTTTTCGCTGCCGCCATCGTGCCGTGCCCTGGGCGCTGGGGCCTTGGTCGCGTTGGAGGATGGATCGACCTGGCGCGTGGACCGGGTGGAAGATCGCGGTGCGCGAGCGATCGAGGCTGTGCGGGTCGAACCCTCGGTCTTTGAGCCGTCGGATGCGGTGGCGGAACCGGTTTCGGTGACCGAGTTCGTACCGCCCGTGCCGGTTAGCCCGGTGTTCATGGATCTGCCGCTTTTGACCGGGGAGGAGGTGCCGCATGCGCCGCATCTGGCGGTGACGGCGGAGCCGTGGCCGGGGTCGGTCGCGGTTTATGCCTCACCCGCGCCGGATGGATTCCAACTGAACCGAATGATCGAGCGGGGGGCGATCGCTGGCACACTTGAAACCGCCCTTGGCGCGGCGATGCCGGGCCTTTGGGATCGGGGTGGGCCATTACGCGTGCGCATGGCCAGCGGGGCGCTGTCATCGGCAGAACTGTCGGCTGTTTTGAACGGCGCGAATGTTGCGGCGATTGGCGCGGGCGATGGGGCCGATTGGGAGGTGATCCAATTTGCCGAGGCCACGCTTGTGGGCAGTGGTTTGTGGGATATCGGGCTGCGGCTGCGTGGTCAGCAAGGCAGTGACGCTGTGATGCCGCCGACATGGCCCATGGGCAGCCTGTTTGTGCTGCTTGATGGTGCGGCGGGGCAGGTGGAACTACCGAGTTCGGCCCGTGGGTTGCAGCGCTATTGGCGGATCGGGCCCGCGCGGCGACCGGTGGATGATGCCAGCTATGTCGAAAAAGCGCTGGCCTTTCAGGGTGTTGGCCTGCGCCCCTATGCGCCGGTGCATCTGCGGGCGAAGCGGGAGGGTGCGGATCGGGCGGTCAGTTGGATTCGTCGGACCCGGGTTGATGGGGACAGTTGGGAAGGTGTTGAGGTGCCCCTGGGCGAGGCGACCGAGGCCTATCTGCTGCGCGTGCGAGACGGGGCGGGGGTGGTTCGGCGCGAGGAAAACCCGACCGCGCCAAGCTTTACCTATTCTGCCGCGATGCAGGCCGCAGATGGCGTGAGCGCCCCGTATCAGATTGAGGTTGCCCAAATGTCCGAACGGTTTGGACCGGGCCCATTTGCAAGGATCGAGATCAATGACTGAGACCCCAATCCTGTCGCTGCCATTGTTGCAGCCGGCCCAAGCCCAAAAGCATGTGACGGTGAATGAGGCGTTGGCCCGGGTGGATGGGGTGGCGCGGCTGACGCTAGGCTCGGTCAGTCAAACGACCCCTCCCGCTGTGGCCCTGGACGGCGAGGTTTATGCCGTGCCGCCCGGCGCAGTGAATGCCTGGGCCGGGCAAGATGGCGCCGTGGCGATTGCCATCAACGGTGGTTGGGAGTTTGTTTCACCGCGCGTCGGCTGGCGGGCGATGGTTGTGGATCAGGGCGCGCCTGCGATTTGGGATGGGCAGGATTGGCGCGTCGGGGCCGTGACCCTGACCCCAAACGGCGCCAGCTTTGTGATGAAAAGCGTTGAGGTGGATGTAACGCTGAGCGCTGGGGCCAGCGTCAGTTCCCCGGTGATTTTCCCGTCGCGCGCCATTGCCTATGGGGTGACGGGGCGGGTGACGGCCACGATCACGGGCAGCGCCACGGGGTGGGAGCTGGGCGTTTCAGGGGATACCGCGCGATACGGCAGCGGCTTGGGGCTATCGCAGAACTCCTGGATCAACGGCCCCTCCACCCCTTTGGTTTACTGGTCGCCCACAGCCTTGGAGATCACAGCGACGGGGGGCAGTTTTGCGGGTGGTGCGCTGCGGTTGGTCGCCCATTACGCGGAATTGTGGTTGCCCGAGGCGGTCTGACCCTTCTGCAATGGACCTGCGCCCCTATCTTGGGTAGAACGGAGCCGAAGCAAGGGAGGTACCGTCCGTGCCCGAAATTCGCAAAAAACTGGCCGAGCTTGATCCGGTCTGGAGCCGCATTCTGCGCGAAGCTGAAGAGGCGGTGGCGACTGAGCCCCTGTTGGGCGGGATGGTGCATGGCTGTGTGTTGCACCATGCCTCTCTCGAAAAGGCTTTGGCGTATCGTATGGCGCAAAAGCTGGCCTCGGGCGAGATGTCCGAGCAGATTCTGCGCGAGATTGGCGATGAAGCTTATGCCGCTGCCCCTGAGCTGGGCCATGCGGCGCGGGCCGATATCGTGGCGGTTTATGACCGTGATCCGGCCTGCCATCGGTTTTTGCAGCCTTTGTTGTTTTTCAAAGGCTTCCAGGCGATCCAAGCCTATCGGATCGGCCATTGGCTGTGGACGCAGGATCGCCGTGACATGGCCTATTTCGTGCAAATGCGGGTGAGCGAGGTCTTTGGCATCGACATTCACCCGGCGGCACGGATCGGGCAGGGGATCATGATCGACCACGCCCATTCCATCGTGATCGGGGAAACGGCTGTGGTGGGCGACAATGTGTCGATGCTGCATTCGGTGACCCTGGGTGGGACCGGCAAAGAGGAAGAGGATCGTCATCCGAAAATCGGGGACGGTGTTCTGATCGGGGCCGGGGCCAAGGTGTTGGGCAATATCCGGGTCGGCAATTGCAGCCGCGTGGCGGCGGGATCGGTCGTGCTGGAAGAGGTGCCGCCCTGCAAGACGGTGGCCGGTGTGCCCGCCAAGATCGTGGGTGAGGCCGGGTGCGACCAGCCCTCGATGAGCATGGATCATCTGTTGCCGGGTGGTGGGTCTTAGGCGTGACGCCTGGGCGCCATCCTGGCACTTTTCCAAATTTTGAAACAGAGCGGCTGCGCGTCACAGATTGGTCGGGCGCTTTGGCCGAGCCGCAAGCGCGCGCTGGTCTGGAGGCGGTCTTGGCCGCCCATTTGACGGGCCGGGTTCTTGCGCCGCTGCCGCCAACCATGCAGCTTTCCAGAACGGATGAAATCGGTCGCTGGATCGATGCGCGTGTCGCGGAAAGCGATGTATTTCTGGTTTTGGAACGGGCGGCGCCTCAATCGCTTTTGGGCCTCATGGTCCTTGCCGATCATAATGAGGGGGAGCGCCGTATCCTGCATCTTGGGTATCTTATATGGGAAAAGATGTGGGGGCAGGGGTTGGCCAGTGAACTGCTCACCGGGTTGGTCGCGACGGCCACGCGTATCGGCGGGCTTGAGTTGCGTGCCGGTGTCGCGGAGGAAAATCGCGCCTCGGTGCGCGTTCTGGAAAAGGCCGGGTTGCAGCGCTTTGGTGCCGGGACAATCGACGGCGCGATCCAATTCACGCGGCGCTTTTGAACGCGATCTAGCCCAATTCCATCGTCCCGATCGCCTGTAACGTTGGCCCCGTGTTGGGTACAGCCCCGCGATACATCCGGGCGGTCGCGAAGGGCACGGTGAAGCCAGCGTTTTCCAACTCCATCCGCAATGCGCTATTTGCCTCGGGCAGATCGATGATCAGGGGGCCTTCCGGACGTTGGGCAGCGATGTCGGAGATGAGATCGAGCGCGGCGCTGGTCGTCTCGGCGATAAGCGGGCCGATCTTGGTGCCATCACGACATGCGCGCCATGTTGCGAAGCCTTTGATCTCCCCGTCTATTTCCAGAACCCGTGTTGCGCGCTGGGTGTCATTTTTGGAAACCCACGCGCTTAAGAATGCCGGTCGGGGGAAGCCACCTGCCTGCGCGTCGAGCGCGATGAGCCTGGACACATCATCCTTGGTCGCTGCGCGTATCGCGGGGTGAGTTTGAGCCAGCCAGCGGCCTTCGTGGCGCAAGCTTGCCCCGACCCGAGAGAAGCCTGAGATGCGGTAGTTTTCTTCCTGCGCAGGTACCCCGTCGAGCCCGACAGAGCGCGTGCCCGCATGCTCCAGCGCCTGGGTCCAGAGCCCTAAGCCGATGCCCTGGCCACGCCAAGAAGGGCGACAGATATAGAGGCCGAGGAAAGCGTTTGCGGCGTCGTGGTTCACGACCGAGATGGCCGCGACCGGTGTTCCGCCCATGCGGGCCAGGAAGAAGCCGTTGGGATCAGCGGTATGAAACGGGTGGGCGTCTGCGAGGCCTGGGTTCCAACCTTCGGCAGCCGCCCAATCGAGTACCATGTCCAAATCGCCAACCGACATAGGCGCGATTTGCAACGGGTCTGACATTGGCGCAATCCTCTGCTTGATCAATGTGCTGATGTCTTTCGCTCAACGACGATCAGTTTTGCCACCTATACATGACGGCACACCAGGGCCGATGTGATAATCGCCCTCGCGCATTGATGCTTGGACGAAAGCCCTGGTCCCTATCCCGCCGCACGCGCCTGGCGTTTGCGCTCATGCGGGTCGAGGTAGCGTTTGCGCAGACGCACCGCATTGGGCGTGACCTCGACCAATTCATCATCATCGATATAGGCGATGGCCTGTTCCAATGACATTGTGACCGGCGGGGTGAGGCGCACGGCCTCATCACTGCCGGAGGCGCGGACATTGGTCAGTTTTTTGCCTTTGAGCGGGTTCACCTCGAGGTCGTTTTCGCGGCTGTGTTCGCCGATGATCATGCCGGTATAGATCGGGGCTTGGGCACCGATGAACATCTTACCGCGATCTTCGAGGTTCCAAAGCGCGTAAGCGACCGAGGTGCCGTTTTCCATCGAGATCAAGACGCCCGCGCGGCGGCCTTCGATGGGACCTTTGTAAGGTTCCCAAGCGTGGAAGACGCGGTTCAGAACGCCGGTGCCACGGGTGTCGGTCAGAAACTCCCCATGATAACCGATGAGCCCGCGCGAGGGGACTTGCGCGATGATCCGGGTTTTGCCCGCGCCCGCCGGTTTCATCTCTTGCAGATCGCCTTTGCGGGGGCCGGTCAGCTTTTCGATCACAGCGCCGGTATAATCGTCATCGACATCGATCGTGACCTCTTCGACCGGTTCGTGGCGCACGCCATCGATGTCGCGGAACAGAACCTGAGGGCGCGAGATCGACAGCTCGAACCCTTCGCGGCGCATGTTTTCGATCAAAACCCCCATCTGCAATTCGCCCCGGCCCGCGACCTCGAAGGCTTCGCCGCCGGGGGTGTCGCTGATTTTGATGGCGACATTTGATTCCGCCTCTTTCATCAGGCGTTCGCGGATCACGCGCGATTGCACCTTTTTGCCGTCACGGCCCGCCAGCGGGCTGTCATTGATGCCGAAGGTGACGGTGATGGTGGGCGGGTCGATGGGCTGCGCTTCGAGTGGTTCATCAACGGCCAGGGCGCAGATCGTATCGGCCACGGTGGATTTCGACATGCCCGCGAGGCTGACGATATCGCCGGCCAAGGCCTCGTCGATATCCTGCTGACCGAGGCCGCGGAACGCTTGGATGCGGGTGACGCGGAACTGTTCGACCTTTTCCCCCAAGCGGCTGAGCGTCTGCACGGTTTGCCCAACCTTGAGGCGGCCGGATTCGACACGGCCCGTCAGCAGACGACCGACGAAGGGGTCGGAGCCGAGCGTGGTGGCCAACATGCGGAAATCTTCATCCTGCCGCGCGATTTGCTTGGGCTTGGGCACGTGGTTCACAATCAGGTTGAACAGCGCGTGCAGGTCTTGGCGCGGCCCGTCCATCTCGTGATCGGCCCAGCCCGAGCGGCCCGAGGCGTACATATGCGGGAAATCAAGCTGATCTTCCGAGGCGTCGAGGGCCGCGAAAAGGTCAAAGACCTCATCCAGCGCGCGGTCGGGTTCGGCATCGGGTTTGTCGACCTTGTTCAGCACCACGATGGGGCGCAGGCCCAGGGCCAGCGCCTTGGAGGTCACGAATTTGGTTTGCGGCATCGGCCCTTCGGCAGCATCGACCAGCAGCACAACCCCATCCACCATGGAGAGAATACGCTCAACCTCGCCCCCGAAATCGGCGTGGCCGGGGGTGTCGACGATGTTGATGCGTGTGCCCTGCCATTCGACGCTGGTGGCTTTGGCCAGAATGGTGATGCCGCGTTCGCGCTCCAGATCGTTCGAATCCATCGCGCGTTCGGCCACGGATTGGTTTTCGCGGAACGCACCGGATTGTTTCAGAAGCTCATCAACCAGGGTGGTTTTGCCGTGGTCGACATGGGCGATGATCGCAATATTGCGCAGGTCCATGGGGCGGGGCCTTTTGGAAAAACGGGAGAGGTTGACGCAGCCGTTACAGCGCCGCGCAAAGGTTGGCTAGGGGGGAGGCGGATTTCTGGCGAAATACGTGCCGGAAAACGGGCGGTTTTCGCTGGGGCTTAGGGTTTTTTGCGCAGCCGGATCACCACGTCGAGTTTGGCGATCTCATACCCCTCGGGCACGTCGGGCAGGGATTGAATTTCCAGCCCCGCTTTGGGCGCATCGGTCAGATGCCCGTCATCTTCCATGTAGAAATGCGGGTGGTCGTCCATGCGGGTGTCAAAATAGCTGCGTGAGCCGTCAACCGTGACCTCCTGCATCAGGCCCGCGTCACAAAAGGCGCGAAGCGTGTTGTAGACGGTGGCCAGCGACACCTTATCGCCCGCATCCATCACAGCGTCATGCAGTCCTTCGGCGGTGACATGGCGATCCTGCCCATCACCGACCAAAAGCGTGGCGAGCGTCAGGCGCTGACGGGTCGGGCGCAGGTCGGCCTGGGCCAGCCAAGTTTTTCCGCGTTCCAGCGCCTCAGGTGTCATGGCTTGCAAACTTTCGCTGTGTCACACCCCATGTATATGTCGCGGCGCGCTTGAGATTCAATCGCAAAGCGAAATCGCCGCAGCCGCGCGCTGCGGCTGTGGCACCCTTGCCAGGCTTGAAGAACGGGTGATAGACCCGGACGACCAGATAGCCAAAACAGGCAATGCATAAAGGCGGGGGGACATGAGCGACTATCCGACGAGCTTCGACCGGGAAGCCCTATTGGCATGTGCGAGGGGCGAGCTGTTTGGCCCCGGCAACGCGCAATTGCCCGAACCGCCGATGCTGATGATGGATCGGATCACCGATATCTCGGGTGATGGCGGCGCGCATGGCAAAGGCCATGTGGTGGCCGAGTTCGATATCACGCCCGATCTGTGGTTTTTCGACTGCCATTTCCCGGGCAACCCGATCATGCCGGGCTGCTTGGGCCTGGACGGGTTGTGGCAATTGACCGGCTTCAACCTGGGCTGGCGTGGCTGGCAAGGTCGCGGATATGCCCTGGGCGTGGGGGAGGTGAAGCTGACCGGGATGGTGCGGCCCGACCGGAAGATGCTGACCTATTACGTTGATTTCACAAAAGCTATCCAAACCCGGCGTTTGACCATGGGTGTGGCCGATGGGCGGGTGGAAGCCGATGGTGAAACAATATATCAAGTCCGTGATATGAAGGTCGCTTTGTCGGAAAGCTGATCTTTCGGTAAGGGAGCATTGCCGATGCGTCGCGTTGTCGTCACCGGGCTTGGGGTTGTGTCCCCAATAGGAAATAACGCCGCCGAGGTGGCCGCCGCGCTGAAGGCCGGAACCTCGGGCATCGAGGCGGTGCCGGAGATGGCCGAGCACGGGTTTCGCAGCCAGATCGCGGGCACGTTGAATATCGATCTGGCGGCAGAGATCGACAAGCGCACCTTGCGCTTCATGGGGCCGGGTGCCGGCTATGCCTATCTGGCGATGGGCCAGGCGATTGCCGATGCCGGGCTGGATGACGGCGATGTGGTCAATGAACGCTCGGGGCTGATCGCGGGCTCGGGCGGACCATCGACCAGCGCGATGCTGACCGCCCATCAATCGGTGCTGAAGACCGGTGCGACAAAGCGGATTGGGCCCTTTGCGGTGCCAAAATGCATGTCATCGACGATCAGCGCGAATCTGGCCACGGCCTATAAGATCAAAGGCATCAATTACTCCATCACCTCGGCCTGTTCGACGAGCCTGCATTGTATTGGCGCGGCGGCGGAGCAGATCATGATGGGCAAACAAGATGTGATGTTTGCCGGTGGCGCCGAGGAATTGGATTGGACGCTGTCTTGTCTGTTCGACGCGATGGGCGCGATGAGTTCGAAATACAATGACACACCGGCGCGCGCGAGCCGGGCCTTTGATGCCGACCGCGATGGGTTTGTCATTGGCGGCGGTGGCGCGATTGTGGTGCTGGAAGAGTTGGACCGGGCGCTGGAGCGCGGGGCCAAGATTTACGCCGAGGTGACAGGGTTTGCCGCGACCTCGGACGGGCATGACATGGTGGCACCGTCGGGCGAAGGCGGGGAGCGCGCGATGCGCTTGGCCCTGCAAACCCTGCCCGAGGGGCGGAAAGTCAGCTATATCAACGCCCATGGCACATCGACCCCCGTGGGCGATGTGGGTGAGGTGGAGGCGGTGCGCCGGGTCTTTGGCCAGGGCAATACGCCGCCGATTTCATCGACCAAATCCATGACCGGCCACGCCCAAGGCGCGGCGGGTGCATTGGAGGCGGTGTTCTGCCTGTTGATGTTGGACGGCGATTTCATCGCGCCATCGATCAATGTGGAAACGCTGGACCCCGCGCTAGATCCTTCTGAAATTGCGACGGAAGCGGTCGAAGGCGCTGGCCTTGATACGGTGATGACAAATAGTTTTGGTTTTGGCGGCACGAATGGCTCGATGTTGCTGAGCCGGTTTGACGGATAAGACGCTATGACGAATTTGATGACAGGCAAACGCGGGCTGGTGATGGGCGTCGCGAACGAACGCTCCATTGCATGGGGGATTGCCAAGGCGCTGCATGCCGAAGGGGCGGAGCTGGCGTTTTCATATCAGGGTGAGGCGTTTGGCAAACGGGTGGAGCCCTTGGCGGCTTCGCTTGGTTCAAGCCTGATGGTGGATGTGGATGTCACTGACGATGCCTCGATGGATGCGTGTTTTGCGCAGTTGAAAGAGGCCTGGGGCAGCTTGGATTTTGTCATCCATGCGATTGCGTTTTCCGACAAATCGGAACTGACCGGGCGGTTCATCAACACCAGCCGGGACAATTTCAAAAACTCGCTTTCGATCAGTTGTTTTTCCTTCATCGATGTGGCGCGGCGGGCCTCGGAATTGATGCCTGAGGGCGGGACGCTGCTGACGCTGACCTATCAAGGGTCGAACCGGGTGACGCCGTTTTACAATGTGATGGGTGTGGCCAAGGCGGCGCTGGAAAGCTCGGTGCGGTATTTGGCCAATGATCTGGGGCCGCAGGGCATTCGGGTGAACGCGATTTCGCCAGGACCGATGAAGACGCTGGCCGGGGCCGCGATTGGCGGGGCGCGCAAGACCTTTAAGGCGACCGAGGCGAATTCGCCGCTGCGTGCCAACGCGACCTTGGAAGCGGTCGGCGGCACGGCGGTTTATCTGGCCTCGGACTATGGGGCGTGCACCACGGGCGAGATCATCACCGTGGATGGCGGGTTCCATGTGTTGGGCATGTTGCAGCCCGAAAACCTCTGATCCAGCGGTGCGCTGGCGCGCGTTTCTTTTGCCTCGCTGACGCTCAGTTCGGGGGCGTTGCCCCGCGCCTGCGGCGCCCCCCAGGGTATTTTTAGGCCAGATGAAGGGGTGATTGCAGCTTGGCATGACCCGTGACAGGGTGGGCGCAGACAACCGAAGGAGGGCGGTCCGTGGCGCGCATTTCAACCTGTATTTTCGATGCTTATGGCACGTTGTTTGACGTGAGCGCGGCGGCGCGATCGGTGGCGGCGGAGCCGGGGCGCGAGGGGTTTGCCGCAGTCTGGCCCGAGGTTTCGGCCCATTGGCGGGCGAAGCAGCTGCAATACACCTGGCTGCGCGCGGTGACGGGGCAGCATTGCGATTTTTGGGATGTGACCCAGGATGGGCTGGATTGGGCCTTGGAGGCTGTGGGCCAGGATGGCGATGCCGGGCTGCGCGAGGCGTTGTTGGGGCTTTATTGGAAGCTGGCGGCCTATCCCGAGGTGCCCGAGATGTTGCGCGGGTTGAAATCAGCCGGGATTGCCACGGGGATTTTGTCGAATGGCTCACCGGCGATGTTGTCCGGGGCGGTGGAGAGTGCCGGGATTGGCGGTGATCTGGATGCGGTTTTGAGCGTTGAGGATGTGGGTGTCTTCAAGCCGGACGCGCGGGTTTACGATTTGGTGGAAAGGCATTTTGGCTGCGCGCGTGAGGAGGTCTTGTTTGTCTCTTCGAACGGGTGGGATGCGGCTTCGGCCGCGTCTTACGGGTTTCAGACGCTTTGGGTGAACCGGGCGGGAGAGCCGATGGACCGTTTGCCGGGTCAGCCTGCGCAGGTGGCCCAAGACCTGACGGGTGCGGTGGATTTGGTGGGGGCCGCGTGATGGCCTTTGTGATGGCGCCCGATCGGGTGCGGCTGGCCTATGACGATCAGGGTCAGGGGGTGCCGATCCTGTGCCTGCCGGGGCTGACCCGGAATATGGAAGATTTTGAGCCGGTTCTGGATCGGTTTGCCGGTCGCGCCCGCATCCTACGGATGGATTTTCGCGGGCGCGGGGCGTCGGACTATCCGGGGCCAGAAAGCTATTCGATCCCCCAGGAGGGGGCGGATGTTCTGACACTATTGGATCATCTGGGGTTGGAGCGGGCAGCGATCCTTGGCACGTCACGCGGGGGGCTGGTGGCGATGTTTCTGGCGGCCACGGCGCCGGATCGGCTTTCGGGTGTGATCCTGAATGATGTGGGGCCCGAGATCATGGCCGAAGGCCTGGCCAATATCATGGATTACATCGGCAAACCGCCCGCCTATGCCAGCCTGGCCGAGGCGGCGGCGGATTTCCCGAAGCGATACACGCCTGCTTTCCGCGATGTGCCTGCCCAGACCTGGGCCGATTTTGCCCGGCGGCTTTACCGCGAAGAGGGTGGGCGGCTGCATCTGCGATATGATCCGCGTTTGCGCGAGGCGGTGGCGCCTGCCTTTGCCGAAGATGCCGAGGCGCCGGATATCTGGCCCTGGTTCGACGCGTTTGAAGGCCTGCCCTTGGGGCTGATCCGGGGCGCGGGTTCGAACATTTTGAGTGCGGAGACGGCGGCGGAGATGCGGCGGCGGCGACCCGATATGGTCTTTGCTGAGTTGGCAGATCGCGGCCATGTGCCGTTCTTGGACGAGCCGCAGGCGGTGGATGTAATTGCCGCGATTTTGGTGGCTTTGGAGGCGGGTGCATGAGCGATTTGTCAATGATCGAGGCCGCGGCCGCGCGGGCACAAGGTGTTGTGCGACGGACACCGCTTTTATCCTCCCCCTTCTTAGATGAGATCGCGGGGCGGCCGGTGTTCGCCAAGGCCGAAGCCTTGCAGCACACCGGCAGTTTCAAGTTTCGCGGGGGGTGGTCCGCGCTCAGCGGTTTGGATGCGGAAACGCGGAAACGCGGGGTTTTGGCCTTTTCCTCGGGCAATCACGCGCAAGGGGTGGCCCGCGCGGCGGCTTTGCACGGGGTGCCTGCCACGATCATCATGCCAAAAGACGCGCCACAGCTGAAAATCGACAACACCCGCGCCTTGGGGGCCGAGGTGGTGCTTTATGACCGTGCGGGCGGTGAAAAACGCGAAGAGATTGGCGAGCGGTTGCGCGATGAGAAGGGGCTGACCCTGATCCGGCCTTATGATGAGCCTTTGGTGATCGCGGGGCAGGGCACCTGCGGCTTGGAGATTGGGGAACAAGCGGCGGAGGCCGGTTTGTCCGAGGCGACGGTTCTGACCTGTTGCGGCGGTGGTGGGCTGACGGCGGGGATCGCGCTGGCCTTGGAGGCGAACGCACCGGGCATGGTGGTGCGGCCTGTCGAGCCCGAAGGTTTTGATGATACGGCAAAATCCCTGGCGCAAGGCGCGCGAGTGGGCCATGGCAGCCGCGAGGTGGGTCTGGCTGATGCGATCCTGACGCCAATGCCAGGGGAGATCACCTTTCCAATCCTAAAGCGCCTGTGCGGGTCGGGGATTGTGGTCAGCAATGATCAGATCCGCGCGGCGATGCGCCTGGCGGCTTTGCGGCTGAAAGTGGTGGTGGAGCCGGGCGGGGCGGTGGCCCTGGCGGCAGCGCTGTTCCATGGGGAGGCTTTGGCCCCCGGGCCGGTGATTTGCACGCTGTCGGGCGGCAATGCCGACCCGGCGCTTTACGCGGAGATTCTGGCGGAGGCGGCCTAAGGCCGATCAGACAGCGTGCTGAGATAGGCGCGGGCTTCGGTGGCGAAAGTGCGCGCCTCGAACGGGGCTTGGCCAAGCTGGGCGGCTGGACTGAGATTGGGCAAGCGTAGGTCAGGATAGGCCGCTTGCAGCAGATCAGGCAGCGGTGTCCTCTCGGATTTTGCTTTGTGTGTCAGGGCCTTGACCTTGGCTTGGGCCGCATCACGGGGCAGGTGCTGGGCCAGTGCAAAGCTGAGCGCTTCGGCATGGATCAGGCCAAGTTGGTTGTCCAGGCGGGCGGCCATCGCTTTGGTGTCGACCTCAAGGCCCGGCAGGCCTTCATCCAGGATTGCCAGGGATTTGGCGCTGGCGGCCACGAGCTGTGGCAGGGCCAACCATTCGCCGAACCAGGCCGCGCCATCGCGCGCCTCGCCATGATGGGCGCTGGTGATCAGGCTGGCTTGGGCATGGGCATAGCGCGACAGGGCGATAAGGGTAGAGGCCGCGACCGGGTTTTGTTTCTGCGGCATGGTCGAGGAGGCACCGCCGCCAAAGCGCAACTCGGCGATTTCAGAGCGGCTCAGGCGCAGGATGTCTTCGCCGATTTTGCCGCTGGCGGCGGCAATCTCGGCCAACCAATGGGCGATATCGCGTATCCGGCTGCGTTCGGCATGCCAGCTTGCGCCTGGATCGGGCAGGGAAAGCGCCTTGGCCAGACCGGCGCGAATGGCAGCGGGATCGGGGCCAAGCACGGTACCGGTGCCCGCCGCGCCCGAGAGTGAGACCGCCAGGCCGGTTTCCCGCAACGCCCCCAAACCCCGATGAGCCCGCAAAAGCGGCGCGCCCCAGGCCGCGACCAAAGCCCCAAAGCTGGAGGGCACGGCGATCTGGCCATAGGTGCGGGCGGCTTGCGGTGTCTCGGCCTGGGCCTCGGCCAGATCGGCCAGGGTGCTGAGGCTGCGTGCCAAGCGTGCCTCCATCACCTCAAGCGCGCGGCGCAGGCGCAGCATCAAGCCGGTGTCTTGGATATCTTGGCTGGTCGCGCCCCAATGCAGGTATTGTGCGTGTTCCGGGGCTTCCAAGGCCTTGCGCATCGCCGCCACAAGGCCCGGCACGGTCACGCCATTGTCGCCCGTGGCTGTGGCCAAGCCGCTGGGGTCGATCTGCACCTCCATCGCGGCACGATGCAGGAACTGGCCCGAGGTCTCGGGGATCACCCCCGCCGCGCTCTGTACCTTGGCGAGTGCGCCCAAAACCAGCATCATCGCCCGAACTTCGGCCTGGTCGGTGAAAAGCGCGGCGATTTCTGCATCGCCAAAAAGCCCGCGATAAAGCGCACTGTCAAAGGGGCTGAGGCTCATGCGCTGGCCTCCAAATGCCCGATATCACGCAGGAACTCGGTCAGAAGCGCGGCAAAACGGTCGGGTTGTTCGACGCAGGGCAAATGCCCGGCGCCGCGGATCAGCTCATAGCGCGCGCCGGGGATTAGATCGGCCAATTCTTGCACAAGATCGGGCGGCGTGCTGCCGTCATGATCGCCCGCAATGACCAAGGCGGGCAGGCGCAGGGCGGCTGTGGTGCTGTAGAAATCGGTGCCTGCGATGGCCGCCGAACAGCCCGCATAACCATCTTCGGGCGTGGTTTCGACCATGCGCTGCCAGGGCGCAGCGGCGGCGGTTTGGCGGAAACCGGGTGAGAACCAGCGTTCCATCACAGCATCGGAAAGCGCGGTCATTCCGCCTGCGCGCAGGGCCGCGATGCGATCTTCCCACATTGCGCGGGTGCCGATTTTAGGCGCTGTGTTCGAAAGAACCACCGCCCGGATCAGGTCGAGCCGTTTGGCCGCCAAACCTTGCGCGATCATGCCCCCGATCGACAGGCCAACAAAGACACAATCCTTCACCTCGAACGCCTCACACACCCGTTCGGCATCGCGCACCAAGGTGCCCATGCTGTAAGGCGCATGCGGGCAGGAGGACAGGCCATGCCCGCGCTTATCATAGCGGATCAGGCGCAGCCCCGGCGGCAATTGCGCGATCACTTGATCCCAAAGCCGGAAATCGGTGCCAAGCGAGTTGGCAAACACCACCGGCGCGCCCTCTGCCGGGCCCGTTGCCTCGACATGCAGCACCACATCATCCAGATCGAGTATGTCCATGTCCGCCTCTCTCGCCTTTCATGTCGGTCCTAATTGTCGGATTTCCCTGCGGCAAGGTCGCTTTGCGCCTGCTTTATGACGGTCGCGGCTTTTCAGGCTGGGGGTCAATGGCGCAGAGTGGTCGAAAACCGACGGGGGACACATATGCCATCCACCATCCGTGCCGCGCTGTGCCGGGAATTTGGCGCGCCGCTTGAGATTGAAACCGTTGAACTGCGCGATCCCGGCCCGGGAGAGGTCGAGATCCGGGTTGAGGCCGTGGCGATTTGCCATTCCGATATCTCCTTCATGGAGGGGGGCTGGGGCGGCGCTTTGCCCGCCGTCTATGGGCATGAGGCTGTCGGCACGATCACGACGCTTGGCGCGGGCGTTGCGGGTTATGAGGTCGGGCAGCGTGTTCTGGTCACCCTGATCCGGTCTTGCGGCACCTGCCCAACCTGCCTGGAAAACCTGCCCCCCTATTGCTCGGGCAATGAACAACGCCCACCGGTGATGGCCGATGGCGCGGGCGATGCTGTGCATAAGGCGATGGAATGCGGGGCCTTTGCCGAAAAGGTGGTGGTCGATCCCAGCCAATTGGCCCCGCTCAGCGACACCATCCGGCCCGAGGTCGCCTGCCTTTTGGCCTGCGGGGTGCCCACCGGCGTTGGCGCGGTGGTGAACACCGCCAAGGTCCGCCCCGGTCAATCGGTTGTGGTGATCGGCGCAGGCGGTGTTGGCCTAAACGTGATCCAAGGCGCGCATCTGGCCGGTGCCGCCCGCATCATCGCGATGGATCTTGAACCCTCCAAGCTTGACGATGCGCGCGCTTTTGGCGCCACCGATGCGATCCTGGCCAGCGACCCGAAACCTTGGAAAGCGGTCAAGGCGCTGACCCAAGGCAAAGGCGCTGATCACGTCTTTGTCTCGGTCGGTGCGATCCCGGCTTATGAAACCGCGCTGCGCCTGCTGGCCCCGCTGGGCACCGCTTATGCCGTGGGCATGCCCCATACCGGGCAAACCACGCCTTATGAGCCGGTCATCCTGGCCGCCCTGGGCCAAGGGATCAAAGGCACCAAAATGGGGGATGTTGTGCTTGGCCGCGATATCCCATGGATGCTCGACCTCTATGACCAGGGCCGCCTGAAATTGGATGAGCTGATCTCAAAAACCTGGGCCTTCGAGGACATCAACGCCGCCATCGCCGACACAAAAACCGGTCAGGCGCGCCGCAATGTGATTGTGTTCTAACCCAAGGTTAAGGTTAACGCGCCCGCCCCCTCCCTCTTTATCCCAAAAAATATGGCGGGGGAGGGCGCAAGCCCGGGGGCAGCGCCCCAAACCCCGCCCGGGCCCTTGGCCCACCGCCCGAAAGGCCCAGACATGCGCCTGACCGATCTTGAGATTTTCACCGTCGCCCCGCCGCCCCCCGGCTGGGGCGGGCGCTATTGGCTGATCGTGCGGCTCAGCACCGATACCGGCCTGACCGGGCTGGGCGAGGTCTATGCCAGCGCCATCGGCCCCAAAGCCATGGCGGCGGTGATCCAAGATGTTTTCGCCCGCCATATGCAAGGCAGCTCGCCGGAAGATATCGAATTGATGGCGCGCCGGGCCTATTCCTCGGGCTTCACCCAGCGCCCCGATCCAACGGTGTTTGGCGCGTTTGCCGGGCTCGAGATTGCCTGCTGGGATATCCTGGGCAAGGACCGCGACCGTCCGGTTTGGGCCCTGATGGGCGGGCGCATGAATGACCGCGTGCGCAGCTACACCTATCTGTATCCCGAAGCGCATCACGACCCGACCGGATTCTGGATCGACGCTGATGCCCATGCCGAAGCCGCCGCCGCGCGTGTGGCCGAAGGGTGGACCGCCGTGAAGTTCGACCCTGCCGGCCCTTACACCATTCGGGGCGGCCATGCCCCTGCTTTGGCCGATATCGACCTGTCGCGTCGCATGTGCGCCGCCATCCGGGACGCCGTTGGCACCAAGGCCGATCTGCTTTTCGGCACCCATGGTCAGTTTGCCCCGGCCCAAGCCATTCGCCTGGCCCGCGCGCTCGAACCCTATGACCCGCTTTGGTACGAAGAACCCGTGCCACCCGACAGCGCGGATGCGCTGGCCGAGGTTGCGCGCGCCACCTCGATCCCCGTGGCGACCGGTGAACGCCTCACCGGCTTGCCCGAATTCCACGCCGCATTGAAAGCGGGCGTGCGCATCCTGCAACCCGCGCTGGGCCGCGCCGGGGGCCTTTGGATTGCCAAGAAAATCGCCAGTTTGGCCGAGGCTTATGGCGCACAAATGGCGCCGCATCTTTATGCCGGGCCGGTGGAATGGGCGGCCAATGTGCATTTGGCTGTGACCTGCCCGAACATCCTGATGACCGAAGCGATTGAAAGCCCGTTCCATGACGCGCTGGTGCGTGGACGCCCCAAAGTCGAAAACGGCTTTGTCACCGCGCCCGAGGCCCCCGGCCTTGGCATCGAGTTGAACGAAGATGTCGCCCGTGCCCACCCTTACACCGGCGACAAGCTGCATTTGCAAATGCAGGAGGCGCCGATCGATTGGCAAAACGGCAATGCCTGGGCCGGGGGCGCGTCGGATTAAGGGCGCTCGACCTCATGGGCGTAGCGCAGCTGCGCAATCTCTTCGTTCTTTTCGGCTTTGCGCATCGCGTCCAAGGACATCTCGACATAGGTCAGATGTTCGACCACTGCCGCCCGCGCAGCGGTCTCATCACGGGTCTGGATCGCGTCATTGATCGCGCGGTGATGGTCCAAAAGCAGATCGCGCGTGCTGCGCTGTTTGAACAGGATCTGGCGGTTGAAAAACACGCCCTCGCGCAGCAGATCGAACATTGAGCGCATCATATGCAGCATGATGACATTGTGGCTGGCCTCGATAATGGCCAGGTGAAACTCAGCGTCTAGCTCCGCCTCATCAGACGGGTTGCGCTTGGTATGGGCGACTTCCATTTTGCGGAAAATCGTATCGATCACCTTCAGATCGGTGTCCGACCCATGCAGGGCCGCGCGCTCGGCGGCAATGCTTTCCATGTCACGACGGAACGAAATGTAGTCGATGACCGCCTCATCATGGGAGGCGAAAAGCCGGATCAGTGCGGGGGAAAAGGCGCTGCCCAACACATCGGCCACGTAAATCCCGGCGCCTGCGCGGGTGGCCAAAAGCCCGCGCTCCTGCAACTCGGCCACGGCTTCGCGCAGCGATGGGCGGGACACGCCCAGGCGCTCGCTCAACTCCCGTTCCGACGGCAGGCGTTCGCCGGGCCGCAATATGCCGCGCAGGATTAATTGTTCTATCTGACGCACGACCGAATGCGACAGCTTTTCGGCCTCGATCCGCTGAAACGGCATCTGTCCCTCCCCGAATTGGTCAGAGAATATGACCACCAAAGGGGGTCTGTCCACCCAAACTGGTTAAAAGGCGCCACAAAACCTTGTGGCGCCTTGCAAAAATCTGGCTCGGGTGGGGTGGGATCAGGCCCGTGGGCGGATGATCACCTCGACCCGGCGGTTGGCTTGCCGACCTTCGGGCGTCAGGTTCGTGGCCAGGGGTTCGTTTTCGCCGCGCCCGAAGCTGCGCACGCGGGCAGGCGACACGCCTTCCTCTAGCAGCACACCAGCCACCGCCGCCGCGCGGCGGGCGGAAAGGTCTTGGTTATACTCAGCCGATCCGGTGTTGTCGGTATGGCCGATCACATCCACCGTGGTGTCGGGGTATTGCTGCAAATTGCGCGAGAGCGCCCGCAGATCAGCCTGCAACCCGGCGCGGATCGCGGCACTATCGACATCGAACAAGATGCCTTCGGGCATCCGCACGATCAGCTCGGAACCGGTGTTTTCAATCAGGATCTGATCATTGGCCAGCGAGGCGCGCAAATCCTGCGCCTGACGGTCCAGCGCGGCCCCGATGCCGCCACCAATCGCTGCGCCAGCCGCGGCCCCGATCAACGCGCCCGAGGCGCGGTTGTTATCGGTGACCGAGGCGCCCAAAACGGCGCCAAGCAGACCGCCGGTGATCGCCCCATCGCGGGTTCGGTTCTGGTTCGGGTCGGTTGTCACACAGCCCGTCAGCACAAAGGCCGACAGCACCGTGGCCCCGGTCAGTTTCATCGAAATCCCCATAAGACTGCCCTTCCTACATGTAAAAGCTTGGCCGGTTGTCTCCGACCGATCTGGGGCAAGTCTATATCAAGGCGCAAAGCCTTGGCAGGGGGAAAAACCCGCATTGCGGAAACCCGCTGATCACAATCAGGCGCTTTGTGCCTCGGCCTCGGCTGCTTCCCAGGCCAGCATGGCGCGTTTCACCGGCAGGCCCCAGTGATACCCCCCCAACCCGCCGGATTTACGCAAGGCGCGGTGGCAGGGGATCAGCCATGAGATCGGGTTGCGCCCGACGGCTGTTCCGACCGCGCGGGCGGCTTTGGGCCGACCCACCGATTGCGCGATCTCCGAATAGGTTGTGACCTGGCCCGAGGGGATCGACAAAAGCGCCTCCCAAACCTTGATCTGAAAGGGCGCGCCGATCAGATGCAGCCGCGCCTCACCGCCGCAGCCAAAGGCTGCCTCGGCCATGGATTTCAGCGCCATCGGGTCTTCGACATACGCGGCCTTGGGCCAGCGCGATTGCAGATCGGCCATGGTGGGTTCTGCCCCGGTTTCGGCGGCAAATCCAATGCCACAAATCCCGCGATCGGTGCCCATGACCAGGGCCAGGCCAAAGGGGCTGTCAAACCAGCCCCAGCGGATGGTCAACCCCGCGCCGCCATTGGCAAATTCACCGGGGCTCATCGCTTCCCAGGTCAGGAACAGATCATGCAACCGGCCCGAACCCGACAGGCCCACCGATTGCGCGGTCTCGAGCGTGGTGAACCGCTCGCGCAGCAGGGTCTTTGCGTGGTCCAAAGTCAAATATTGCTGATAGCGCTTGGGCGAGACGCCGGCCCAGCGCGAAAACACCCGCTGCACATGGGCCGGGCTCATCCCGATCCGCGCCGACAGCTCCTCCAGGCCCAAACCGGGGCCTGCCGCGTCAATCTCCTCCAAGGCGCGCCGCACCACCTGGTAGTGATAGGCCGCTTCGGGCCGTTCCATCATCGTCATCGGGTTACCTCCAACATCTTGCCAATACCCTAAGCGGGCCATGCCCCTGCCGCGACCCGAAAGCTGCGCGAAACGCGCCTTTGCCTTCATCTTTCCAAAAAACGCAAAAAAACCCGATGCCCCCAATGCGCTCCGGTTCACCGCTCGCGCATTTTCCGCCCCGGAAAATGCCTCGGGCGCGGCCGCAGGCCGCGCCATCCCGGTGGACCATTTCGCGCCTTGCCTGGACAGATTGCTCGGGCCATACCCAAACCCATGGCCAAACAGCTTCCTTACGCCACGATCTATGAGATCTTCGACCGCTTCCGGACCTCCGAGCCGGAGCCGAAAGGCGAATTGCACCATACCAATGCGTATACGCTGGTGGTCGCGGTCGCGCTCAGCGCCCAGGCCACCGATGCTGGCGTGAACAAAGCCACCGCGAAGCTTTTCGAGATTGCTGACACGCCGCAAAAGATGCTCGACCTGGGCGAAGAGGCGCTGATCGACCATATCAAAACCATCGGCCTTTACCGCAACAAGGCCAAGAATGTCATCAAACTCAGCCGCATCCTGGTCGAGGAATATGGCGGCCAGGTGCCCAGTTCGCGCGCCGCACTGCAGGCGCTGCCGGGCGTGGGGCGCAAGACCGCCAATGTGGTGCTGAACATGTGGTGGCGCTTTCCGGCGCAGGCGGTCGACACCCATATCTTCCGCCTTGGCAACCGCTCCGGTATCGCGCCGGGCAAGGATGTGGTCGCCGTCGAACGCGCCATCGAAGACAATATCCCGGCCGAGTTCCAGCTTCATGCCCATCACTGGATGATCCTGCATGGCCGCTATATCTGCGTTGCCCGCAAACCCAAATGCGGGGCCTGCATCATCAAAGACCTTTGCCAATTCGCAGAAAAAACCGAGTGATTGCGCCGCCCCGTGCCGCGCCCCTCCGTGAAATGAAGGACACCCTCAAATGACCCAAACCTATGATGTCGTCGGCATCGGCAATGCGATTGTCGACGTGATTTCCCATGGCGATGACAGCTTTCTCGACAATATGGGCATCACCAAAGGCATCATGCAGCTGATCGAACGCGACCGGGCGGAACTGCTTTATGGCGCGATGTCCGACCGGGTGCAGACGCCGGGCGGGTCGGTCGCCAACACCATCGCGGGCGTGGGCACATTGGGGCTGAAAACCGCCTTTCTGGGTAAGGTGAAAGACGACGCGCTGGGCCGGTTTTATGCCGAAGGGTTGGCGCAGGAAGGCACCGATTTCCCAAACCCGCCGGTCGCGGGGGATATCCCGCCCACCTCACGCTCGATGATCTTTGTTTCGCCCGATGGGGAGCGGTCGATGAACACCTATCTGGGCGCAGGCGCTGATTTTGATGAGGATGATGTCGATAGCGGGGTGGCCCAGGCCGCGCGCTGGCTGTTTCTTGAAGGGTATCTCTACGACAAGCCCGAAGGCAAAGCCGCCTTCACCGCCGCCGCGGCCCATTGCAAGGCGGGCGGGGGCAAGGTTGGCATCACCCTAAGCGACCCGTTTTGTGTTGATCGCCACCGGGCCGATTTTCAGCGCCTGATCGAGGAAGAGATGGATTTCACCATCGGCAATCACGAAGAATGGCTGTCGCTTTATGAAATGGACGATCTGGACGCGGCGCTCGGCAAAGCGGCCTCGGTCTGTGATCTGGTGGTCTGCACCCATTCCGGCGACCCGGTGCGCCTGATCCAGGGCGAGACGCGCGTCGCCGTGCCCGTCGACCGGATTACGCCCGTCGATGCCACCGGCGCGGGCGATCAGTTCGCCGCCGGGTTCCTGTATGGCATGGCCACAGGTCAAGATCTTGAAACCGCGGGCAAAATGGGTGTGGCTGCCGCGTCCGAGGTGATCCGCCATGTCGGGCCGCGCCCGAAACGCTCGCTGAAGCAAATCTTTGCGGAAAAGGGCCTGATCTAAGGCCGCCCGCTATGGGCTGGCAAAACCTAGGAATGCATTCTCCTCGGCGGGGGCATAGCCCGCCGGGCACGTCCCCAGATGCCGTTCAAACACCGTGATCCGAGGGCCAGCGGCGGTGCCTTCGATGAACTGTCCGTAACAGCCCGCATTGCAGTGGAAAATTGTGCCTTCGGTGCCTGCGGTGCGCGCTTCCCGCCCATCGGCGCCGCGCACCCGTGCCTCACCCAGCATGCCGGACATGGAATGGCAGATATCGCCCCCGATCTCTTCGCGCTGGTAGCCCGTGATGGTGAAGCGCATCGGAATGCCCACAATATCCTCCCCCGCCGCATTCTGGCGCTGATCCCATTGATCGCGGGAAAACCCACGCTCGGTCGCGCCGTTGAAACAGGTCAGGATGTCATAAGGCGCATCGTGCGAGACATTGTAGAAATAGCGATCCGACGCGTCCCGGATGCCGCGACAGGAATCAAGCTGCGCTTCGATATCATTAGCCGGATCGAACCAGCCAAGCGCCAGGATCGGAAAGCCATCAGCGGCAAAGCCGATCGGCTGGCGGCGGGTTTCCAGGGCTTCGGCCCCAAGTTCCTCAATCAAACAGACCGGCGCCATGTGGTAGTGATAGTCGTCGCCGCGCCCGGCATGGCCGCCGCATTCATCCAACTCCCCCGCCTCAAAGGCCGAGATCGGGCGTCCGGTCGCGGCCTGGATCGGCCCTTGGGTCGATGGATCGAACAAAGGGATGCCGTTCACCGCAACGCCAATCGCGCCTGGCAGGGTCGGTCGCGCCTCGCCGGTGAATTCTGGCTGCAGGGGCAGGCGGAACTCGTAGTTATGCAGGATGGGAAACTGCTGATTGGTGCCGGTGATCCCCACCATCATCGGATGACTGGGATCGGGAAAACCTTGGGCCGCAAACACGCGCTCGTCGCGGTCGCAACGGACCTCGCTGACCTCATCGGTGAAACACTGGCTGTCACAGCCACAATCGGCAATGGGATGCGCGATCTCATGCGCGGATAGGGGCAGGGCGAGAAGGGCGGCAATCAGGGCAAGGGCAGGGCGCATCGGGGCGATCCTATTCGCGTCGGGGCAGCGACCTTAGCTAAGCCGCCCCCGCAAGCCCCCCGCAAGGGCGGGTTTTCCACCAGCCCATACGCCCCACCCGTCAATACGTCCGGATCAACCCCACCAGCTTGCCTTGCACCGTCACCTGATCGTCGCGGAAGACGCGCGTTTCATAAGCCGGGTTGGCCGCCTCCAGCGCGATCATCCCGCCCTTGCGGCGCAGGCGTTTCAGCGTCGCCTCCTGCCCATCGACCAGAGCCACGACAATCTCACCATTATCGGCGCTGGCGCCTTCTTCGATGACGACGATATCGCCATCGTTGATCCCGGCCTCGATCATGGAATCGCCTTTTACTTCAAGCGCATAATGCGACGCGCCCGAGCCGATCATCTGCTGCGGCACGGCCACATGGGCGGCCACCTGGCTGATCGCCTCTATCGGGGTGCCTGCTGCGATCCGGCCCATCACTGGCAATTCCATCGCCTCGGCCACAACCGGCATCGCGCCGCGCGGCGGGTCGGTGCGGTCGCCATCAATCACGCGCGGGGAAAACCCGCCGCTTTCCATGGCTTCGGGCATTTTCACGATCTCAATCGCCCGCGCGCGATGCGCCAGCCGTCGGATAAAGCCACGTTCCTCCAGCGCTGTGATCAGTCGGTGAATGCCGGATTTGGAGCGCAGATCCAGCGCCTCCTTCATCTCGTCAAATGAGGGCGGCACCCCATCGCGCTGCACGCGCTTGTGGATAAATTCCAAAAGATCGCGCTGTTTCCTGGTCAGCATGGCTCGACATCCTCCTGCTCGGGGGGATTTCCCCGCAAACGGTTTTCCCGCGTTCAGGATATGTTCTACACACGTTCCCGATATGTGTCAATAAATCAAAGGGGTTCACGGCTGAGCGGCAGGTAGGTGACAATCTCACCCGCCCCGCGCGCCGGGTCCGAAGGCGGGCGCACCATCAGCGCATTGGCCTGGGACAGCACCGAGAGAAGCGAACTGTCTTGGCTGGAAAAGGGCGTGATGTCGGGCAGATCATTGCCGGGCATGACATCGGCCCGCATGTAATGCTCGCGCGGGCCGTTGGCGGGCAGATCGACACCAAGCCGCGCGCTTAGACGGCGGCGTTCACCGGTCGGAAGGCCCAAAAACGCCCGCAGCATCGGCACCAAAAACACATGGCCGCAGACCATGGCAGAAACCGGATTGCCCGGCAGGCCAAGCAGCACCGCACCGCCCAAACGCCCGGCCATCAAGGGTTTTCCGGGCCGCATCGCCACCTTGTAAAAAGCGCGTTCCAAGCCACGATCAGCAGCGACCGCGCCGACCAGATCATGATCACCGACCGAGGCGCCGCCAACGGTGACAATCAAATCCGCGCCCTCGGCCAGATCAAAAACCTGCTCCAAACTGGCTTTGGTGTCTCGCGCAATCGGCAGCAGCCGCGCCTGGCCCCCTTCGGCCTCGATCAGCGCTTTCAGCCCATAGGTGTTCGACGCGATGATCTGATCCGCGCGCGGGCTTTCGCCGGGGCTGACCAACTCATCCCCCGTGGCGATCAACGCCACCACCGGGCGGCGCGTCACCGTCAATTCCGCCGCGTTCATGGAGGCTGCCAGCGCCAAATCCGCCGGGGCCAGGCGGCGCGGGGCCTCCATGCGTTGTCCGGCGCGGAAATCGCCGCCCGCGGGGCGGATATGCCGACCCTGATCCAGCCGCTCACCCAAGGTGATCTGATCACCATCGCGGGTCACATCCTCCTGGATCACCACCCGATCTGCACCCTCGGGGATGGGCGCACCGGTGAAAATCCGCAAAGCTTGCCTGGGCGCCACAGCTCCCGCCCAGGCCCGACCGGCAGGCGCTTCCCCAATCACCTGCAGCACCGCGCCCGGCGCTACATCGGCATCGCGTACTGCATAGCCATCCATGGCCGAGCCTTCAAAGGGCGGCTGATCCCGTGTGGCAAAGATCGGCTCGGCTAAAACCCGCCCCGCGGCCTCGGCCAGTGGCACGGTTTCGCGCTCCAGTATCCGGGTCAAAGCCAAACAGGCCGCCAGCGCCTCCTCAACGGAAATCATCGTCCCCACCAAGGGTCGTCCCCCCCAAGGATTGTGGGCCCCAAGCCCCCCATCTTTATCCCCAAAATATGGCCGCCGGAGGCTGCAATCGGCCCGCCAAGTGCGCGCCCGAAGATCGGTGTGCCCTGACTTCCCCCCAAGCGCCCATTTTCCGTTTCGGAAAATGCGCCCCGGCGATGCCGCAGGCAGCGCAATCCCTGGCTCACCGCGGTGCCTCCCATTCCCCTGACGCGCCGCCGGATTTCGACACCAGGCGGATGCCGCCAATCTCCATCCCCTTTTCCGCGGCTTTCACCATGTCATAGACCGTCAGCGCGGCCACTGACACAGCGCTCAGCGCTTCCATCTCCACTCCGGTTTGCCCGGTGGTCTTGACCGTTGCTATGATGCGCACACCGGGCAGGTCGGCATCGGCTTCTAAATCCACTGTCACCTTGGTTACGGGCAGAGGATGACAAAGCGGGATCAGATCGGCGGTTTTCTTCGCCCCCATGATCCCGGCCAAGCGCGCGACGCCCAACACATCACCCTTTTTCGCTGTGCCCTCGGTCACCAAGGCCAAGGTTTCTGGCTGCATCTTGATCCAGCCTTCGGCCACGGCGATCCGGTCGGTGACCTCTTTCGCCGAGACATCAACCATATGTGCCTGTCCCGCCTCGTCGAAATGGGAAAGCTTGGGCATCGCTTAGGCCCCAACCGGGATTGGGTTTGACAAAAGCGCTTGGGTCGCGGCGGTCACATCGCTTTGCCGCATCAGGCTTTCGCCGATCAAAAAACTGCGTGCGCCATGCTGGGCCATCTCGGCCAAATCCTCGGGCGTGAACAGACCGGATTCCGAGATCACCATGCGATCCTCTGGCACGCGTTTGGCAAGGTCTTTGGTGGTCTCAAGCGAGGTGGCAAATGTGTTTAGATCGCGGTTGTTGATCCCCAAAAGCGGGCTCTTGAGTGCCAGGGCGCGCTCCAATTCGGCCCCGTTATGCACCTCGATCAGCGCATCCATACCCCAGTGAGAGGCGGCATCCTCCAACTCGGCAGCTTGGCCGTCATCCACACTGGCCATGATGATCAGAATGCAATCGGCCTCCCAGGCGCGCGCTTCGGCCACCTGATAGGTGTCATACATGAAATCCTTGCGTAGGCAGGGCAGGGCGGTCGCCGCCCGCGCGCGCGACAGGTATTCCGGCGCGCCTTGGAAGGAGGGCGTATCGGTAAGCACGCTCAAGCAGGTCGCGCCCCCGGCTTCATAGGCGCGCGCCAGCTCGGGCGGGTCGAAATCGGCGCGGATCAACCCTTTGGAGGGGCTGGCCTTTTTGATCTCGGCAATCAGCCCATAGCCGCGCGCTTCCGCATCGCGCAGGGCGGCGCCAAAGGGGCGCACCCGCGGCGCGGCACGGGCGGCGCTTTCCACATCAGCGCGCGACCGTTCGGTTTTCGCGGCGGCGACTTCTTCAAGCTTATAGGCTTTGATCTTATCGAGAATGGTGCTCATGCCCTTGTCTTAGAAGGGCCGTTGCATGGTGTCGAGGGGGTTAACCCGCCTGCGCCCGCGCGCGTTCTTCAGCCTTGGCGCCGCGCCCGTAAAGGGTCGAGGCAAAACCGGCGACCTTGGCATAATGCGCCTCTTCCTCGGGTGGCATGCCATGATCGAACAGCCAGGGGCGATGATCGGCCAAAAACCCCGATCCGCCGATCCGCACCGCCGGGATGCGCGGCTGCGATTGCAGGATGTCTCTTGGCCGGGGGCTTTTGCGCGGCACATACATAAAGAAGGTCGTATCAACCCCGGCCTGATAGACATTGCGTTCCAATGGCGTGTCAAAGAACCGGCTATAGGCGCTGAAAACCGTGTCTTTGTGGTCTAGCACCATGTCCTGATTGACCCGTGTTTCATCAAACACATCCAAGGCCAGCCCCACTTTGACGACATCGTATTTGCGCCCCAGTTCGATCATCCGGCGCGCGAAATAAAGATCGGGTGGCGAGGGCAAGGCTAGGTCGGGATCGGTGAAGATCATCGGGGTGCCAAACCCGTTTAGCTGCGCGCAATAGCGCACGGCACGACGCGGTCCGATATGGCGGTGCAAAGGCATGACCATAGCGCGGCTGCGCAGGTCAGCGGATTTCAGATAGGCTTGCAAGGGCGCGTAGGTGGAGCCTTGTTCAACAACATAGAGGCATTGGAACCCGTGCAGATGGAACCAATCCACCGTGTCACGCAAATAGGTAAGCTGTTCGTAAGAATTGATGAATACTGGAATGCTGGCACGCAATTGTGCTTCGCTCATCCGCGTCCAATCCATGTTCGGATCCTGACCTGTCTGCCCCAACGCCCGGCCTGTTCCGACCAGTGCGCTTTTGCCCAGAATGTCAGGCGGCCTGCCCCCTGTCAGGGGGGCAAAACCCCAAGCTCAAAAGCTGAGTCCCTTTTGCCACGCCCAAAGGTGCGCGGGCTTAGGCAGCGGCGGAGGTTACCTTGGCCAAGGTTTCGACCGCGCGTTTGGCGGCGCCACTATCGATGCTGACGGTGGCCATTTCGACCCCATCGCGCAGATCAGCGGCGCGATCGGCCACGACCAGGGCGGCGGCAGCGTTCAACAGGACCGCATCGCGATAGGCCCCTTTTGCCCCATCCAAAAGCGCGCGGAAGGCGACCCCGTTTTCCTCGGGCGTGCCGCCCAGGATGTCTTTCAGGGGATGCGCGGGCAGGCCCGCATCTTCGGGGTGGATTTCCAGCGAGCGGATGGCCCCATCTTTCAGCGCGGCCACCGCCGTGGTTCCAACGATGGAAATCTCATCCGTGCCGTCGCTGCCATGGACCAGCCAGGCGGCCTCGCTGCCCAGTTCTTTCAGCGTTTCGGCCATGGGAAAGATCAGATCGGGGGCAAAGGCCCCGGTTAGCTGCCGCTTGACGCCCGCGGGGTTCGTGAGCGGCCCAAGGATGTTGAAGATGGTCTTGGTGCCCAGTTCTTGGCGCACTGGCATCACATGTTTGATCGCCGGGTGGTGCATTGGGGCCATCATGAAACCAATCCCGGCCTCGGCCAGGGCTTGTTCCACCACCTCTGGCCCGACCATGACATTCACACCCATCTGGCCCAGCGCATCTGCCGCGCCGGATTTTGAGCTGAGGTTGCGGTTTCCGTGTTTGGCGACAGGCACGCCTGCGCCTGCGACCACAAAGGCCGTGGCGGTCGAGATATTCAGCGTGCCCATCCCATCGCCGCCGGTGCCCACGATATCGATTGCGCGGTCTGGTGCTGTGACCTTCACGCATTTGGCCCGCATCACGGCGGCGGCGGCGGCGTATTCGGCGACGGATTCGCCCCGCGTGCGCATCGCCATCAAAAGCCCGCCGATCTGCGCGGGCGTGGCCGCACCTTCGAACAGGATTTCAAACGCCTGATCGGCTTGCGTCCGGCTCAGCGCCCCTTCGGAGGCCGCAAAGATCAGGGGTTTCATCGCATCGCTCATGCTGGCACGGCTCCTTTGGCGGCGGTGAGGAAGGTTTTCAGCATCTGATGCCCATGTTCGGAGCGGATGCTTTCTGGGTGAAATTGCACGCCTTCGATCGGCAACTCGCGGTGGCGCAGGCCCATGATGGTGCCGTCGGATAGTTCGGCCGTCACCTCCAATTCGGGCGACAGCGTGCTGCGATCCACGATCAACGAATGATAGCGTGTGGCTTTGAGGGGGGAGGGCAGGCCCGCAAATACGCCCGCACCTTTGTGGTGAATCTCCCCCAATTTGCCATGCACGATTTCCTGATGCCGGGTGACATCGCCGCCAAAGGCCTCGCCAATGGTTTGATGCCCAAGGCAAACGCCAAATAGCGGCACGCCTGCGCCAGCCGCGGCGCGCGTTAGGGCCAGGCAGATGCCCGATTGCTGTGGCGTGCCGGGGCCGGGGCTGAGCACAATCGCCTCAGGCGCCATGGCCAAAGCGTCCTGCACAGTGATGGCATCGTTGCGGACAACTTTGGTTTCAGCCCCCAACTCGCCCAAATAGTGGACAAGATTGTAGGTGAAACTGTCGTAATTATCGATCAGGAGCAGCATGGCCGGGCGCCTCGGTGAAAAAGTGGTGAAGGCGCCGCGCGCCTGGGGTATACATGTTTCAAAGCCTCGGCGGGGGGTCAAGCGATTGCCGCTTGTGTTTCGCGACCGTGGCCATTTCGGCAAAGACCGATCCAAACGGGCAAATCGAGGGCAGATATGGGCGGCGGACTGATCATAGGGATGTTTTGGGGCCTGGTGGTTTCGGCTGTGGCGCTGGCTGCGGTCTCGCTCAGCATGCCTTTGCCGCCGCGCGATGGCGGGCAAGCGCCCCAGGTCCAGACATCATCCCTGCTTGAGGCGATCGAGGCTGAGGCTGAGGCGGATTTGACCGACGCATCGGTTGAAGAACCTGCTGCCGAGCCGGAGATTGAGGGTGATCTGAGCGACGGCGGAGCGGAAGCGCCCGCCGAGGAGGCTGAGGCGCCAGAGGCCGCTGGTGATGACGCGGCGCTGGCCCCGAACCCGCGTAGCGGGGGCGAAACCGCCATCACCGATGATCTGGCTTTGCCCGCTGGGTCTGAATTCAACCGCCCCCCGCCCGAGGCCCCCGCGACATTGCCCGAAGGTGACGCACCGGTAGATCGCGCCAGCGGTGGCGTGGCAGAACCGGTGGCCGAAAGCCAAACCACACCGCCCAGCCCCGATAGCGCGCCGGCGCCGCTGCCGTCGATTTCCGCGAACCCGACCGCACCGGAGCCGGGGGATACCGGCGGGTTGACCCTGCCCCAGATCACCGAGGCCGGGGATGGCACCGCGCCGACACCCGCCGCGCCCGCGCCGCTATCGGTGCCTGAGGCTGATGCTCCAAGCGCCGTTGCGACCACCCCCGCAGCCTTGCCCCAGATCGAAGCGGAACCCGCCGAGGAAGCCCCCGTCGAACTGGCCGCCGTGGAAACCACAGAGCCCGCCGCGCCGCGCCTGCCGCAGATCACCGCGCCGGTCGAGCCCGAGGCAACCGCTGATGCGGCCGCGGATGTCGGTGACGGCGCGGCGGCAGAAGACCCCGCCGCCGAGGCTACCGAGGCTGCCGAGGCTGATGCCCCGCCGAATGCCCTGCGCGATTACGCGGTCGCCTTCGATGTGCCGTCGGATCAGGCATTGATGGCGGTGGTTCTGATCGATGATCCTGAAAGCCCACTCACCCTGGACACGCTGACCCGGTTCACATTCCCGGTCGCCTTTGCCGTTGATCCGCTGAGCGATGGGGCCGCTGAACGCGCGCAGGCCTATCGTGATGCCGGGTTCGAAGTGGTGATTTGGGGCGATGTCTTCCCCGAGGGCGCAACCGAAAGCGATGTGGCGCAAGCGATAGAAGGGGCGACGCAAATCCTATCCGAGGCGGTGGCCGTGATGGATACGGCAGAGGGTCGTATTCAAGCCGATCGACCGATCCTGGATGCGACGGTCGATGTTTTGGCCACCACAGGCCATGGGCTGGTGGCCTTTCCACGCGGGTTGAATGCGGCGGAACAGACCGCGCGCCGGGCCGATGTGCCAGCGGGCACGCTGTTCCGGATGTTGGATGACGAAGATCAGCGCGCCACGGTGATCACGCGCTTCCTGTCGCGCGCCGGGTTTGCGGCGGGCGAAAACGGCACGGTGATTGTCGCTGGGCGCACGCGGCCCGATACGGTGACAGCGCTGTTTTCCTGGGCGCTGGGCGGACGCACGGGCGCGGTCACGCTGGCCCCTTTGTCAGCGGTTCTGTTGCGCAACGCGGAAGGCGGCTAGGCTCAGGCGTTCCCGTCACCGGTGAAAGAGGCCGCATCCGCCGCCGCCCGCGCGATGGCGCGGGCCTTGTTCACGGTTTCCTGGAATTCCGCCTCGGGGTCGCTGTCAAAGACAACGCCGCCGCCTGCCTGGCTGTAAAGCTTGCCGTCTTTGACAACCGCTGTGCGCAGGGCGATGCACATATCCATATCGCCCCCGGCGCTGAAATAGCCGACACCGCCGCCATAAACACCGCGCTTTTCCGGCTCTAGCTCATCGATGATTTCCATCGCACGGACCTTTGGCGCGCCTGACACAGTGCCTGCGGGCAGACCGGCCAGGAGCGCGGAGAGCGCGTCATGTTCGTCGCTAAGTTCGCCCACCACATTCGAGACGATATGCATCACATGGCTATAGCGTTCGACAATGAATTCTTCGGTCGGATGCACCGTGCCGATTTTCGAGACGCGACCGGTATCGTTGCGACCTAGATCGAGCAGCATCAGATGCTCGGCCAGTTCTTTCTCATCGGCCAGAAGGTCAGCCTCTAGCGCGCGGTCCTCCTCGGGCGTTGCGCCGCGGGGGCGGGTGCCCGCGATGGGGCGGATCGTGACCTCATCATCGAAGACACGCACCAGAATTTCGGGGCTGGCGCCGACCACTTGGAACGGCCCGAAATTGAAGAAGAACATAAAGGGCGAGGGGTTGGTGCGCCTAAGCGCGCGGTAAAGCGCAAAAGGCGGTTCCGGGAAATCCTGGGTCCAACGTTGCGAGGGGACGACCTGAAAGATATCGCCCGCGCGGATGTAATCCTTGGCGGTTTCGACGGCGGCCAAGTAATCGGCCTTGGCGAAGTTCGAGACCGGTTCGGACAATTGACCAGGCTGACCCATCACGCGCGAGGCCGCATTGGGCGCGCGTTCCAAATCGCGCAGCGCGTCTGAAACCCGCTCAGCCGCCTGGGCGTAGGCCGCGCGCGCCGAAAGGCCCGAACTGACCCATGCCGGGGCCACAATCGTGACCTCCCCCTTAACCCCGTCCAAAACCGCGATGACCGAGGGCCGCATCAGGACCGCATCGGGCAGGCCAAGCACATCGGGGTTCATATCCGGCAGATGTTCGACCAGCCGGATCATGTCATAGCCCAGATAGCCAAAGAGCCCCGCCGCCGCGGCGGGAAGATCACCGGGCATCTCGATGGCCGATTCCGCCAGCAGATCGCGGATCGCTTGCAAGGGCGGCACGTCGCAGGGGGCAAAGTTGTCGCGGTCAAAGCGCGCGTTGCGGTTGATGCGGCTTTCAGTGCCTTGGCATTCCCAAACCAGATCGGGTTTGAGGCCGATGATCGAGTAGCGGCCCCGCACTTCCCCCCCGGTGACCGATTCCAAGATGAAGCTGTCCTGGCCGGCATCGGTCAGTTTCAGCATCACCGAAACCGGCGTGTCCAAATCGGCGGTCAGCCGGGCGTAAACCAACTGGTTTTTGCCCGCCTCCCAACCTTGGGCGAAGCTGTCGAAATCGGAAAGAAGGGCCATTATTGGAACTGCGTATGCACGGCGTTGATCACGGTTTGGTCGATGCGAATGCCCGCATCCGCCTCGAGCGCCAGGCCATAAGCCTCGAACAGGTCTTGGGCCATGGATTGGGCGACGCTTTGCTGCAAAATCTGAAGCAAAAGCGCGGTGTTCGCATCGTCGCGGGCGGCGGGGTTCACCCCATCAAGCCGCGCGATCACGGCCTGATCCGCACCGGGCACAAGCACCACATCGCCAGGCTCGACCAGACGGAAGCCCTGGGCCACCAGCGTGCGCGGCGCATCGGGGGTGAAATCCTGGCGACGCACCTGGGCTTCGGTACTGACCGCGCCCAAATCCTCTAGATTGGCGCCCGTCGCCAGCTCGGCCACCAGCGCCTCCCCCCGGTCGGCCAGGGCCGCGCGCAGTTCGGTCGCGCGCCAAGCGGTTTCAACCTCGCCTTCAATCTCGGCCAGGGGCGGGACGGTGGGCGGCACAACCTCGTCCAAGCGCAGGGCAAAAAGCCCGCCATCGGACAGGTCCAACACCTCGGGGAAATCGCCCTCGCGCACCAGATCGGCGGCTTCGCGGAAGGCGTCATACCCGGCGATGTCGTCTTCGCTGGTGATGGTGTAATCGATGGTGCCCAGAACCATGGCGGTGTCGGTATCCAGCTCTTCCAGGGTCGCGCCGCCCGCCAGCAGGTCGTCGACCTCTTCCCGCATGTCGCCGACCAGGCGCCGGGCGGCATCGAGCGCCAATTCGCTGCGCAGGTCACCTCGGGCGTCTTCAAAGCTGACTTCGGTCGGTTCCAACACCGCGTTCACCCGGAAAAGCGCGGGGCCCAGGCTGCTTTCAACCGGCCCAATGATCTCGCTTTCGGTATCGGCAAAAATCACCTCGGCCGCGCTGACGGCCAGATCGTCAAAAGCCACCTCGCCCAGGTCGATATCATCCAGGGTCAGGCCGCGTTCTTCGACCAGGGTGTCGAAATCGGTCTCGCCCGCCTCGATCGCGTCAAAGGCGGCTTGGGCCTCGGCCGCATCAAGATAGACCAAGCGTTCCAAAAGCCGCCGTTCAGGGCGCACATAGAATTCGATCCGATCTTCATAAAGGCTGCGCAGCGTGTCTTCTTCGATGGTCACATCATCCATCACCATCGAGGGCGTGACCCAGGCATAGGTGATGCGCTTGGCCTCGGGCCGTTCGAACCGGTCGGGGCTGTCATCGTAATAGGCCTGCAAATCCTCGGGCGTGGGATCGGGCAGACCATCGGCCAGGCTGTCCTCGGTCAGGGTCAGCAGGGTGAAATTCCGGGTCTCCGCCTGATAGGCCAGGATGTTTTCGGCAATCACATCATTGGGCACCACGCCGCCGACCACCGCGACCTGCAGCAGCGACCGCCCCGTGTCTTCGCGCACATCATCTTCGAACTCGGCCACGCTGAGCCCGTTCTGGCGCAGCTCAAACTCATAGGCTTCGCGGTTGAAATTCCCATCAACCCCTTGGAAGGCCTGGATTTGCGTGATCTGGCGCGCAACCTCGGCATCGCCCACCGACAGGCCCATCGTCAAAGCCTCATCCGCCAGGGCGGCCTGGGCCAACAAAGCGCGCAGGATCGCTTGATCCGTGCCACTGGCAATCAGATCACGGACCGTGACCGGCGATTGGGTCTGCGCGATTTGGGCGCGGATTTCGTTTTGCAGGGCGCGGGCGTAATCCTCGGCCGTGATCTCAACCTCCCCGACCGAGCCAACGCGGCTGGAGCCACCGGCAAAGCCGCCAATCCCAAACCCGGCCAGCGCCACAAACAGCAGGCCCAAAATGATCCAGACAAAGACATTCGAAGCGGTTTTGCGGGCCGATCGTGCCATCTGATGCTGTCCTTCCTATTGGGCGCGCGCGCTTGGGTCGGGCCAAGCCGCTTGGTTCGGGGTCATGTACGTGCTTGCGCGGGGTCGGGCAAGTGGATCAAAGCTGAACCTGGCTTAGGCGGGTGACAACCTCATCCAGACCGGCGGCATCGGAATTGGCGAAGGCGATGCGCAGCGTGGTTTCGGCCTGGCCGGTGCCGCCTTCGGCCCGGCGGGGGCCGAACATGGTGCCGGGCAGGGTGAGAACCCCCGCCGCCTCGACCAGCGCTTTCGCAACCTCGCCGGAGGCGCGCGAAAACGGGTGCCGGACATAAGCGAAATAGGCGCCGCAGCCTAAAAGCTGCCAATCGGGCAGGCGCGCCATGCCGTCGACCAAAGCCGCCCGCCGCGCCAGGATTTCCAGCCGTTCGCCCGCCAGCCAATCGCCCAGGTTCCGCATCCCCCAAAGCGCGCCGATCTGGCCAATCTGGGGCGGGCAGATCGCGACCGTATCCAGAAATTTCTCAACCTCGGCCAAGCGTGAGGCCGAGGCCATGGCCGCCCCCACCCGGTGTCCGGTCAGGCGGTAGGCTTTCGAGAAGGAATAAAGGTGGATCAGCGTGTCATCCCAATCGGGATCGGCAAACAGATCATGCGGCGCGCCCGGCTGGCTGTGAAAATCGCGATAGGTTTCATCCAAGACCAGGGCCAGCCCCCGTTCGCGGGCCAGATCGAAAAACGCACGGATCAGCGCAGGCGGATATGCCGCGCCCGAGGGGTTGTTGGGGCTGATCAAGACAATCGCGCGGGTTTTGTCAGTGATCAGGGCCGCGGCCTGGTCCGGGTCGGGGATCAAATCGTCACCGGTGGGCAGATAGACCGTGCGCACCCCTTCCATATCCAGCCACATCTTATGGTTAAAATAGAAGGGCAGCGGCAGGATCACCTCATCACCCGCGCCCGCCAGGGTCGACATCACCGCCGTAAACGCCTGGTTGCAGCCCGCCGTGACACAGACCTGATCCGGCGAGATGGCACCGCCATAAGCCGCCGACCATTGGCTGGCCAGTTCGGCGCGCAGTTCGGGCATGCCCAGGACGGGCCCATAAAGATGCGCCGCTGGATCGTGGATCAGCGCGTCGGCCATGGCTTGGGCCAAAGCGGCGGGGGGCGGATCGACCGGGGCGGCCTGGCTGACATTGATCAGCGGGCGCTCAGCGGGAAAGCTTTTGCCCTCGACCCAGCGCCGCGCCTCCATCACCGGGGGCGGAAAGGTTGCGCGGTAGGTTGGATTGATCGGCTGCATCACCCTCGTCCTTATCCCACGGCCCGCCAAATCCGCGCGCCGCTCCCTTCATCTTTATCCCTGAAATATGGCCGCCGGAGGCATCCAAGATCGGCCCACCGCCGCGCCAGGTGTTTTCCGGGCGCGGCGCATGGCCAAAGCGTGCTTAGAACGGGATTTCATCATCCATATCGCTGCCGCCGCCAAAGCCACCGGGGGCACTGCCGCCACCACCGCTGCCGCCGCCGCCATAACCGCCGCGGTCATCGGAATAGCCGCCACCGCTACCGCCGCCGCTTGGGCCGTCACGACCATCCAGCATGGTCAAGGTGCCATCAAAGCCCTGCAACACAACCTCGGTCGAATAGCGATCTTGGCCCGATTGGTCCTGCCATTTGCGGGTCTGCAGTTTGCCCTCGATATAAACCTTCGAGCCTTTGCGCAGATACTGCTCGGCGATCCGAACCAGGCCTTCTTGGAAAATGGCCACGCTATGCCATTCCGTCCGCTCGCGGCGTTCGCCCGTGTTGCGGTCCTTCCAGGTTTCCGAGGTGGCGATGCGCAGATTGCAGACCTTGCCACCGTTCTGAAAGCTTCGCACCTCGGGGTCGCGCCCCAGATTGCCGATCAAAATCACCTTATTGACGGATCCGGCCATCCCGCGCCCTCCCTCTGTCTTGTTATCTCCAGACCCCCGGCAGGCACGATTCCCTGCCGCAGGCCGCTTGGCACAGACCATTCCATCAAGGTTAAGGAAACGCAAACACCTCGCAGCCTGTTGAGACGCGGTGGAATGGACAGGGACGGCAAAATGCCTATCTTCTGCGCGCAAGTGAACCATTCGGATGTGCCGATGCGGGCCGTTTTTATTCTCAGCGCTTTTTTCGTTTCCACCGCTGCGCCTGTGTCGGCGCAAAGTGACCCGATGGATCGGATCAACCGCGCCTTGGGGGTGTTGGATAGTCGCGCCGCCAGCCAATACGAGTTTTCCGCCCGCCTGCGCCCCGATTACGTGCCGGAAGAAGAGACCGTGCTGCCGACCTATCGCGGCACCTATAATGGCCCTTGGCTAGAGGTCGCACGCGCCGCGGCGCGCCAGCATGAGGTGCCGGAGGATTTGTTCCTGCGCCTGGTCACCCAAGAATCCAATTGGAACCCCGAGGCAGTTAGCAGCGCGGGCGCCATTGGGCTGGCGCAATTGATGCCGGGTACCGCCGATCTGTTGGGGGTCGATCCGACCGATCCGGTGGCCAACCTGCAGGGCGGCGCGCGCTATCTGGCGCAGCAATATCGCAATTTCGGCAACTGGCCGCTGGCGCTTGCAGCTTACAATGCAGGGCCAGAGGCGGTGCGTGAACATGATGGCATCCCGCCGTTTGAAGAAACCCAGGATTATGTGCGCATCATCCTGGGCCGCAGCGTCGTCGATTAACGATCCGCCCCGATCGCCACCAACCGTGCTTTGAGCGCGGGGGCGCGCGCATCGCCCGCCTCCAGCGCAAAGACATAGGCATGGGTCAGGTAAAAGGCGGCGGCCTCTCCCCGATGCAGATCGGCGGCTTCGGCATAAAGGCTGATCAGTCGGTCGCGATCCCCGGCGGCATGGGCCGCCAGAAGCGCGTCGTCCAAAGATCGGCTCACCCCTGATCGGCCACGCGGGCCGCGACCCAGGCATGGAAGCAATGGGTGGGCCCATCCATCGCGGGCGAAAACCGACCGCCATCAAAGCCCGAGGCCGCGCGCCCCT
Organism: Paracoccaceae bacterium; assembly: GCA_965229695.1. Lineage (GTDB taxonomy): Bacteria > Pseudomonadota > Alphaproteobacteria > Rhodobacterales > Rhodobacteraceae > JANSYL01. Next base: position 312,800 of record OZ245921.1, on the reverse strand, counting down.
GCTGCATGCCTTCGACAACAAAGATGTCTTCTTTGAACACCTCCTTCCAAAGGGCTGCGTTTTGGGCGCGCAACCCGTCATCGGTGTCAGGCGTGGGGTAATAAAGATGCACGTGTTCGCGGGTCTGGTTATGGGCGACCGGTTCCAGGACGATGGCAAAGGCATGGTCGCGGTGCACGCCCAGCAGCACATTGGGATAAAGCGCGATGTATTCGGCCCCGGCATCCCAATGGTCCGACAACCCCTCAAAATCTGGGAAGCTGGCGCCCGCCTCATCCTTGAGCTGGCGATAGACGTAAGTGCCTTGCCCGGAATACCGACCGGGCGCTTCGATATGATAGTGGTCTTCCAGCCGGGAATAGCTGTTGAGGCCCGGATGCACCCAAGGCAGGTGATAGCTTTCACAGTAGTTTTCGACCGCCAGCTTCCAATTCGTGGCAACGTCCAGCACGAACCGGCTATCCGCACCGCCGTGATGGACAGGCTGTTCGAACTCGGCCCAGCGCTTTAGCAGATCGGCATGCACCTCCTCAAACGGGGCGGCGTCGGCGGACAGGTTTACAAAGACCACATCGCGCCAGATATGGCTGGGCACTTCCAACAGGCCCAAAAGCGCGCGGTTGATACCATCATGGCTGTTCTGGCCGGGGCCGCCGACATGGGGCGTGGCGACCAGGCGGCCATCCTTGGCGTAACACCAGGAATGATAGGGGCAGCGGATCGCGCCTTCGATCTTGCGTGGCTCGGCCACCAGGATCATGCCGCGATGGCGGCAGATATTGTAGAAGACGCGGACCTGATCTTTGTCATCGCGGATCAGCAACAGCGGTTGGCCCAGAAATTGGATCGGCTTGGCATCCCCCTTTTCGGGCACATCCTCGCCCACGGCGATGGCGGCCCAGGTGCTTTCCAACACGGCCTTGTTTTCGGCGGCGATGGTGTCGGGGTCCGTGTAATGGGCGTTGGGCAGACCGTTGGCCTGATCAATCGGGGCCATAACGGCATCAAGGGCGGTGCGGCGGATATCGTCGGGCATGGCGGTCTCCACGGGTTCATAAGCTGGGGCACAGTCTCTGATTCCATGGGCCTTTCCGTCTTGCGCATGGGCGACATGCGCGATGTCGGGAATAAACCAGGTGCGGATGGCCTATTCGTCGCGGAAAAGGTCGCTGACCGGCGCACCGCGCGGCAGGCCCAGGGCCAGGCGCAAGGCCGCGCGCCCGCGCGACAGGCGTGAGGTGACGGTGCCCATGGGCAGGCCGGTTTCTTTGGCAATTTCTGCATAGCTGAGCCCGTCAAGCGCACGCAGCCGCAGCAATTGCACCTGATCGCGCGGCAACCGGTTAAGCGCGGCCATTGCGTCGCTGACGGCCACGGTGGCAGGCGCCGCGTCGGCGGAAACCTTCGGGAGCTGCGCCTCCTCCAACTCGGCCGTGGGCCTGGGCGGGCGTTTGGCGGCATTGCGCAGCGTGGCAAAGGCATAGGCGCGCAGATCGGTGACAGGCGCCGCATCGCTGGCACCCTGATTGGCCATGGCCAGCCGCGCCCAGACCTTGAGCAGCGTTTCCTGCACCAAATCATCCGCATCGTTGTTTGACCGGCTAAGCCGGCGCGCGCTGCGGCGCAGATCGGGCAAGAGCGCGATGAAGGCGCGTGTGGAGGGTGAGGGGAGGGGCATGGGCAACCTGATCGGCATGCAAGGGATGGCCCATCCGGTCAGGCGCGGGGCGCGCGGTCCATCGAAGGCTGCGGTCGATGGCCGATTTGAGCCTGCAACTGCCGAAAGCGCGGGATCATCGGCATAGGCTTGCCGGGGTGGCCGATTGTCGGCGATCTGCCGCGCGTGGCCCGCGCCGGTTCCGGCGAAGCGTCGCCCATGGAACCAGCGCCAAGGATGCAAACGCGGCGCCCAGCCTCTTCTCTTTCAGGTGCGGCCAAAGCCCGTGCCGAACTCTGGAGACCTTAAAGGAGGTTACAGCAATGCCTATTGAACATCTGAGCCTAACCCAAACCCCCGCCCCGCGTCGCCGCACGCTTTTGCCCGTCACCCTGGCGGCCATCGCCCTGGGCGCTGTGGCCACCGGCTATGCCATGGGGCAAGCGGCTGAGTTGGACGGGGATGGCGACGGTTTGGTCACCTATACCGAGATGCTGATGGTGATGCCCGATGTCACCGAGGCCGAATTTATGGCCCTTGATGCCAATGGTGATGGGGTTTTGGACGAACAAGAACTGGCTGTCGCTGTCGATGCAGGCTTAATCCCCGCAGGCTAACGCAGGGCGCAGTCCAGTGGGGCGCGGGGTTCGGCAGACAGCCCTGCGCCCCTTTTGATTCAGGGGCCGTCGCGCTGGCTTAGACGCCGCGCGCGATGGCGGCCACACCGGTGCGGGCCAGGCGCACATCGCCCAAGGGGCGCATCAGATCGGTGAAGGCGTCGATCTTATCGGGGGTGCCGGTGATCTCGAACACAAAGCTTTCCAAGGTCGAGTCGACCACATTGGCGCGGAAAATCTCGGCGATGCGCAGCGCCTCGACCCGGGATTCGCCTTTGCCCATGACCTTGATCAGCGCCAGTTCGCGGCTGACATGGGGCCCTTCGACGGTCAGATCGGCGACCTCATGCACGGGCACCATACGCTCAAGCTGCATTTTGATTTGGTTGATCACCTGGGGCGTGCCGCTGGTGACAATGGTGATGCGCGAACGGTGGCCTTCATGGTCGACCTCGGCCACGGTGAGGCTGTCGATGTTATAGCCACGGCCCGAAAACAGCCCGATGACACGGGCCAGTACGCCCGCTTCGTTCTGCACCAGGATCGCCAAGGTATGGGTTTCGATCACTTCCGACATATGGCTGCGAAGGTCATACGCGGAATGGCTGGTGGAGCCTTTTTCGATTTTGAGCGGCGACATGGGTCTGGTTCCTTTAGCTGGCGCCTGGCTGATTGGCACTTGCCGGGCCATCATTCAAGACGGTTGAGAGGAAATTCCGCAGCGGGGCCAGGTCGGGTGGCTGCAGGAGAAGCGGTTGTGAGCGGAGCGCGTTGAAACGGTCATAGTTCTGGGCCAGGTCTTTGAGCGTTTCGGCGATTTCAGCCTCGGACAAGCCGTGAAGGTTCACGACGGCCTTAGGGTTGAAATCAAGCGCCAGGTCGTCCGGGCGGCACCAAGTGATGGGCACGCAATTGGCCAGGAAGGCTTCGGGGATTTTTTCGGTGACATAGCCCTCGGCCAACTCGTTTTCGGGGCAGAGGTTGAACAGGTAGGGCGATAATAGTTCGATTTTCGGGATCGACGTGGGGGTGAAGGCGCGCCCGAACCCGTCGCAACCCATGGCTGCGTTGCACAGGCGGAACTGCGTATCGCGCGGGGCGCGCAGGTGCGAGGTCATGAGTGCTGCCTTCGGCTGCGCGGCCTCGAACGCGTCGCGGGAAATCGGGCCGTGGACCTCATTCATCGACTTCATCAGATGGTCCATGGGATAGCGTGTGCCAAAGGTTAGATGGCTGGGTTTGACCTCATACCCCGGCCAGGCGAAATGCCACATCCAATAAGGAAAACGGAACTCATTCGGTTTGGTTGGCGGCCGAAACCCGATACTGGCCCGGGCGTGGCTGGTGCGATGGCCTGTATTTTCTCCGGTCAGATACACGTCCCATTTGCCTGCGAGCGCCTTATGCAAAGCAAGTTGGTTGCGCGACTGCTTTTCGGCGAAGGGCAGCAAAACGCGGATGTGATCCTGCTCGATGTGCTTGGCAAAGATATCGGTCCAAAAAAAACACTGCACCTCGGCATCGAAGCCCGCCCAAACGCCTTGATAGGTGACACGCTTGCCATTGGGCGCGCGCACGCTGTGACCCGGGATCAAGCGGCTGAGCGTCTTTGATCGGAACGGTGGAAGGCTCATATTACGCGCTCGCCCTTTCTAATCGCCAAATCGAAGAAGCGGAGATGATTTCTGGTGGAGGGTCATCGCATCCACGTCTGCTGAATAGCGTCCATTCTATTATCTCTAGGGCGTTCGGTCTCAAAATGTCAGACAGGATCATCGCTTTAACCTCGGGCACGAGACCAGACGGATGCCAGCGTCAGCAAGAACGCGAAGGCGATGATGGGCGAGACCAAGAGGCGGGTCGAAGGATCGGACCCGTCTGTGATGTTGCTGTAAAGCCCCGCGACCATCGCGGGCCCGACGCCGAGCCAGAGGATCAGGGCGATCACTCCACCGGGCAACGTGTAGCGCAACACGCCGGCGCGGATCAGGAACAGGGCCAATGGGGCAAGCAGCGCAGCCTCGTAGTGCCAAAGATAGGGGCTCGAAATCAAAATGGCTGCGACCAAAGCCGCTGCGCGCAAGTCGAACCCGATCTGCGGGTTGTACCAGGCAAAGCCCACCATCAGGGCGGCGATCAGGGTCAGGGCGGGTTGGGTCCAAAGGGCGATGGCCTCGGGCAAGCCCAGGGCGACCAAGCCGGAATAGGGGCTGATCATTTGGCTGCTGGTCCCGACCAACTCGCGCACCGTGCCAAAATGGGTCTGCATCATTTGCAGCATGGCGGGCCAGTAAGCCGCGCCGAATACCAGCGTGCCGATCCCGGCCAAAGCCAAGGTCGTGAAACTGGCCGACAGGATCGTCCGCCAAGATCCGCTGGCCAACAATGCCACCGGGATCAGCAAACCAAGCTGCGGCTTGAGGGTCAGAAGACCGATGAAGAGCCCCGCCAGCCAGGGGCGCTCTGCACGCATGGCCCAAAGCGCGGCCATCAGCCCAGCGGCCCAAAGCAAGGGGGTTTGCCCAAGCGTGAGCGCGGCCAGCATGGTTGGGGCCAGTGCCACCCCGACCCAGATCATCGGCAAGCCGGGCGCCAAGCCGCGCGCGGCAGCCATCAGGGCCAGGACCGAAAGCAGGGCGGAAAGGGTCAGCGCTATAAAAAACGGCAAAAGCCCAAATGGCATCACCGCCAGCAAAAATCCCGGCGGGTAGGACCAGGGCAGCCAAGCCTCGAAGCCCAGCCCATGTATTTTGGCCATCTCAGCCGGGTCAAAGGCCGCGAGCGGCGTGCCTGCGATGGCCAGCTTCGCTGCCGACCAGAAGACAACAAAATCCACCATAAAGGCCGCGTCGCCCGCCGCCTGTGCGACGCGCTGAATGAACCAGATCCAAAGCCCGGTGATCACCAGGGTGATGACGATACCCAACAGCACCAAAGCTTGCACCGGCCCTGTGGCCCATGCCCGCAGGCGATCATCCCCCGCCTCGGGCGAGGGATCGTAATCGGGGGATGAGAGCGCTTGGGGCAGCATAACCGGACCTGCTGGGGTTAGGGATGCGCTTTGGGCGGCTGATCCGCGCCACTGCTGCGATTGGCGCGGCGGACCACCATATTGGCGAAAGCCTCGGAAGTGGCGAGGTCAAAGGGCAGTTTATACGGAAAGTTCTTGGCGTGATCGAAGCTGTGGCGCATGGCGGCGTTTAGCTCGTAGATAAAGATGTCGCCCTGTTCATCGACGGTGAAGTCGATGCCGAAAAACTCCAGACGGGTGCGTTCGGCGATTTGTTCCAAACGGGCGACATTCGCGGCCCCGACATAGCTTTGCCAATCCCCCAGGAACCGCTGTTCTTCGGCCATCAATTCCGGGTCGGTGCGCATCACCTCTTTCCGGTTGCCGCCATGCACGTTCCAGATTTTGTCCAGATGGCAGACCACCGGGTAATAGGCACCATCTATGTAAAACAGCCGCAGCTTGCGGAAGTATTCGTTGCGCCAGAGGATTTGCCGATAGGCGATGACATAGAAGCCGCCGGTTTTGGGCGTGGCGGCATAGGCATCCAGATCGGCGCGGTTTTCGACCAGTTGCGTTGTGCGCCCGGTTTGCGTGCCGGTTTTGCGGATGATCAGCGGGCCGGCCATGCCAAGCGCCTCGATCTCGGCCGCGATTTGATCTGGGCCCGCTTTATCCAGCATGATCCGATGGGTTTCGGGAAAGGTGACGCCCCGCATGTCGCGCAGGCGTTTCCAGTTTCGATCGCGCGAGGTCATCCAGACTGGTTCGGGGCGGTTGATGATATTGATCTCGGGCCGGGTTTCGAGAAACCGGTGCATGGCCCTGAGCGATGCGCCTTCGATATCGGGCTCGGCAATGGTGTTCAGGATCAGATCATGGGGCGGCAGCGCATCGGGGGTCAGCCCGCTTTCGGTGATGGTCACGCGTTGCTGCGCGATCCGGTCTTTGGCGAGCAGGAATTGGGTGGTGTAATGCCCGCCGCGCAGCTTGGGCTTATAACCACCATCGCTGCGCTTGCCGACGGCGGCATGGGTGCGATCGAAGCCGCGCAGAATCAAAACCAGGGGTCGCGCAGGGAGGCCGGGTTTGGGCGCCGCGCCAAGCGGATTGCGCCGGAAATAATCCGACATCAGATCATGCGCCTCAACCGGTTGGCCGTGATAGGTCATCAACGCCGATAGCGCGAGATGCACGCCGTAGTGATCCGGCAGATCGTCCGCGAGGTTGCGGTAAAGCCGATGCGCGGCCTCAAACTCGCCCTTGCGGAATAGGGCCCGCCCAAGGGTCAGTCGCCCGCCCGATGGGTCTTTGCGGGCGGTGACGGCTTTGAGGGAGGGGATGTGTTTACGCATCGGGCCGTGGGCCTTGGGGCAGGGGCGGGTGCCGATCCGGCGGCCCGCCCAAACCAGATTAGACCAAAACGCCGCCGTCGGCGTCGATCACGCCTTGGGTTTCCGCCTCACCCAAGAGCATTTCGTTATGCGCCTTGCCCGATGGGATCATGGGGAAGCAGTTTTCATGCTTTTCGACCAGGCAATCGAAAATGACCGGGCCGTCATAATCCAGCATCTCCATGATCGCGTCATCCAGATCCTTGGGATCGGAGCAGATGATGCCCTTGGCCCCAAAAGCTTCGGCCAGCTTCACGAAATCGGGCAGCGCTTCGGACCAGGAATGGCTGTAGCGTTCGCCATGCAGCAGTTCCTGCCACTGGCGCACCATACCCAGACGTTCATTGTTGAGGATGAATTGCTTCACCGGCAGGCGGTACTGCGCGGCGGTCCCCATTTCCTGCATGTTCATCAGCCAGGAGGCTTCGCCGGCCACATTGATCACAAGCGCGTCGGGATGTGCCACCTGAACGCCGATGGAGGCCGGGACGCCATAGCCCATCGTGCCCAGACCGCCCGAGGTCATCCAGCGGTTCGGGTCTTCGAAGCCCAGGAACTGCGCCGCCCACATCTGATGTTGACCAACCTCGGTCGTGATATAGCGGTCTTTGTCCTTGGTCAGCGCCTCCAGCCGTTGCAGGGCGTATTGCGGTTTGATGGTGGTTTCCGAGTTCGTGTAGCGCAGGCAGTTTACCTTGCGCCAAGTTTCGATCTGACCCCACCAGTCTTTGACGGCAGGCGCGTTGGTTTTGCGACCGCGCGCTTTCCAGACCCGCAGCAGATCTTCCAAGACATGGCCGACATCGCCGATGATCGGGAAATCGGCATGGATCACCTTGTTGATCGAGGACGGGTCGATATCGACATGGGCTTTCAGCGAGCCGGGGCTGAAATCGGCGATCCGACCGGTGATGCGGTCATCGAAGCGCGCGCCGATATTGATCATCAGATCGCAGCCATGCATGGCCAGGTTGGCTTCATAGAGCCCGTGCATGCCCAACATGCCCAGCCATTTATCGCCCGAGGCCGGATAGGCGCCCAGGCCCATCAGGGTCGAGGTGATGGGGAAACCGGTGGCCTCGACCAACTCGCGCAACAGCGCGCTGGCCTTGTCGCCAGAATTGATCACGCCGCCGCCGGTGTAAAACAGCGGGCGTTCGGCCTGTTCCATTGCTTCGACCAGGGCGGTGATGATGTCGATATTGCCTTTGACCTTGGGCTGGTAATGCGAGGTCTTGGCTTTGGCCTTTTCGGTATAGGTGCCGGTGGCAAACTGCACATCCTTGGGGATGTCGACCAAAACCGGGCCCGGGCGGCCTGCGGTGGCGATGTGAAAGGCCTGGTGCATGACATCGGCCAGGTCTTCGGTATCCTTCACCAGCCAGTTCATCTTGGTGCAGGGCCGGGTGATGCCGACGGTATCGGCCTCCTGAAACGCATCCGAGCCAATCATAAAGGTCGGCACCTGGCCCGTCAGGACGATGATCGGGATCGAATCCATCAACGCATCGGTCAGACCGGTCACCGCATTGGTGGCCCCTGGGCCCGAGGTCACCAGAACCACGCCAGGTTTGCCGGTTGAGCGCGCATAGGCTTCGGCTGCGTGCACGGCGCCCTGTTCATGGCGCACCAGAATGTGGCGAATGGCGTTTTGCTGGAACACCTCATCATAAATCGGAAGGACAGCCCCGCCCGGGTAACCGAATACCGTGTCGACGCCCTGATCCTTCAGAACTTCGACAACCATTTTTGCGCCGGTCATTTGGCGTGTCATTGTGGGTATCCTTCCTTTTGAGCGGCCCTTTTGGCTCTGATCTCATCTTTGCTGCGTCTTCATCGCCATTCGACAAAAAAAAGCCCCCGGTCGGGTTCCGAGGGCGCATGGGGTCAAGATGGGGTGAAATCACCAACCCATGCGCGTGTGTCCTACAAGTACTAGAATGAGTGCCATCGGGGCGTCCCTTCGTCGAATGTGCGGGGACAGTAGGGGGGCTGAAAAATGCCGTCAATGGCCAAGTTGCAAAACATGTCGCAATCGGGTGTCAGGGCGCAACATTGATGCGTCTTGCCGAATGGGAAAGGTCGAGTCATTGTGACTTGATCGGTCAAAAAAATTCGCTTTAATCAGAAAAGATTTCATTCGGTAAGTTTCGTTACCGCTAACGACGCGCAACTTTAGGTTGAATCGCGTCGTTTTGGCCTATTTTGGTCAGATTTTTTTACAAAAATGCGTGTTTCAGGCCGAAAAACTGTTCCAACGCCGCGATCCCTTCGCTACGTTGCCCGCACTTTGTTACCGAGCCACCCGTGTCACCAACGTATGCGGGGGCGTCCACATGGGGAGGATACCTTATGGATCGTCGTTCTTTTCTGAGAACGTCTGCACTGGGTGGCGCAGCCGCCGCTTCGACCACGCTGGCCGCACCGGCCTATGCGCAAGGCAACCGTACGCTGACCATGGTCACCTCGGTTCCTGATGGCTTCGCAATTTTTGATGACGCAGCCCAAATGGCGGCTGACCGCATCACTGCCATGACCGATGGTCAGCTGACCATCAACAAAATGCCCGCCGGTTCGCTGGTTGGCGCCTTTGAAGTGTTCGACGCCGTGTCGTCCGGTCAGGCCGACATCTATCACTCGGCTGACTACTACTTCCTGAACCAGCATCCGGCCTTTGCCTTCTTTACCTCGGTGCCCTTCGGCATGACGGGTCAGGAAATGGCCAACTGGTACTACCACCGCGGTGGTCATGATCTGCACAACGAACTTGCAGGTCTGTTCAACCTGAAATCCTTCATGTGTGGTTCGACCGCCATGCAGCCCGGCGGCTGGTTCAACACCGAGATCAACTCGGCCGACGACCTGCAGGGTCTGCGGTTCCGTATGCCGGGCCAGGGTGGTCAGGTTCTGGGTCGCCTCGGCGCCTCGGTGCAGAACATCCCAGGCGGTGAGATCTACCAGGCGCTGGCCTCGGGTCAGATCGACGGTGCAGAATGGATCGGCCCCTTCGCGGATGAGCGCATGGGCTTCCAGGAAGTGACCAACACCTACTACACCTCGGGCTTCCACGAGCCGGGTTCGGCTCTGACGCTCTCGTTCAACCTTGAGGTTTACGAGTCGCTGACCGACGCCCAGAAGGTGATCGTGGATACCGCAACCCGCGCGGTCTACTCGGACAACTTGGCTCTGTCGCTGTCCGAAAACGGTGCCGCACTGGCGCGTCTTCAGGCCGCTGGCGTTCAAGCCCGCGAGTTCCCAGAAGATGTGTGGGATGCCTTCGGTGCCGCCGCCGCAGAGGTACGCGAAGAAAACATGGGCGATCCGATCTACGCCCAGATCGCGGAAAGCTACTTTGCGTCGATGGAAGAGTCGGCCACCTGGTTTGAACTGGGTGACGGCGAATACATGCGTCAGCGTAACCGCGTGAACGCAGCCTAATCGGCGACACGAGATCGTTGCACCCGGCCAAGCTTGGTCGGGTGCAGCATAAAATAACGCGTTCCAAACGCGCATTCAGACATCGCCTGACACTGGCTTTGTCTTGGGGGATCACCGCATGATCGATTTTATTGTTTGGGTGTTTCAGAATATCGCCCTGGCACCCTACCACTTGTTTATTGCGGTCACCAATCCGGGTGACTGGCTGAACTGGTCCAACCCCGAAGCGGTGATGCGCTTTATCTACTACGGTGGCTCAGTCGAGTTTTTCTTTGTCATCTTCACCACGGTTCTGGTGATCTCTGTGCTCGGCATGGCCTGGAAGCGCGAGATCCTTTGGGCCTGTGTGCGCGGCTTGGAAGCCTTTGCAAACGGCGTTGGCCGTTTTTTTGCATGGGCCGGCCTTTTGATGGTGCTGCAACAGGTTATGATCGTGTTTTTGCAGCGAATTTTCCGGGTCGCGGAAATTCAGCTGGGCCCGCTTGGCACCGCCTTCACCCAAGACCTGAGTTGGTGGGGTGAGGAGCTGAAGCTTTATAACGCGATGATCGTCTGTCTCTGTGTCAGCTACACCTTTGTGCAAGGCAGCCATGTGCGGGTCGATCTGGTCTATTCGGCGGTGTCGCACCGCACCAAACGCGTGATCGACATGTTGGGCAGCCTGTTCTTCATGGTGCCTGCGGTCACGATCACCTACCTCTACGCTTGGTTCTTCATGTGGCGTCACCTGATGACGCCCAGTGTGACCGCCACCGGCGATCTGGACCGGATGCTGATGCAATCGCGGATCTTCCGCTGGAATGTGGAAACCATTGGCTTCAGCCCGAACGGCTTCAACGCGTATTTCTTGTTCAAGGTGTTGCTGGTCGGGTTCTGTGTGATGGTCTTCTTGCAAGCCATCGCGTTCTTCTGGCGCTCTTACCTGGAGTGGCTGGAAGGCGAAGAAAGCGCGGGCAAATACATCGACCGGGACACCACCGGTGATGAGGCCGAAGACCTAGAACACGCAATTCATTCGGGTTCGACCTGATCTAAAAAGACGACGCGGACCGCCGCGCGCAGAAAAGGGACATCAACCATGCTTTTCGGAATGGATGGGGTCGAGATCGGGCTGATCATCGTCTTCCTGACACTCTTTGCGGGGATTATGACGGGCTTTCCAGTGGCGTTTGCCATTGGCGGCGCCGGTGTCATCTCCTTCGCGATCATCGCCGCGCTCGACAGCGCGGGGCTGTTGATCCACCAAGCCATTGATACCGGATCGGCGGAGTATTCCGCCCTGGTGGCCGAGGGGGTGGCCCGAGACGCCATATCCGTCTTCCGATACCCAGAGTTGCCGCGGATAGAAGAGCATTTGTTCCCTGGCGGCTGGGAACAGGCCATGGACCGCAACATTTCGTTCATCGTGAACCGGATGAATGAGCGTGTGATCGCAGGGCAATCCATCGAAACCCTGCTGGCGGTTCTGATGTTCGTGATGATGGGCATCACGCTGGAACGGTCAAAAATCGCCGAAGACCTGCTGACCACCATGGCGCGTGTCTTTGGCCCGCTGCCGGGCGGTCTGGCGGTTTCGATCGTGATCGTGGGTGCGTTTTTGGCGGCCTCGACCGGGATTGTGGGCGCGACGGTTGTGACCATGGGCTTGCTGGCCCTGCCGACGATGTTGCGGAACAATTACTCGCCCGAGCTGGCGACCGGTGTGATCGCGGCCTCGGGCACCTTGGGGCAGATCATTCCGCCCTCGATTGTGATCGTTCTCTTGGGTACGCTGGTGGGTGACCTTTACGCCACCGGTCAGGAAACCCGCGCTCAGCTTGCGGGCTGTTCGGATGCGCTGACGTTCTTGGGCGAACCGGCGGTTTTGTCGGTGGGCACGCTTTTCCAGGCCGCGCTGCTGCCGGGTCTGTTCCTGGCTTTCCTTTACGGCGCGTATGCCTTTGGGTTTGCCCTGGTGCGCCCATCCAGCGCGCCGCCGGTGACCATCGAAGGCGGTGGTGGCGAATCCATCACCCGCAACGAAGCCCTGGCTTGGTACCTGTTCGCCCCTGGCGCGCTGATCCTGGCCGTGGTTCTGGCGGGGTCGGCGGGCCTGGTCGGCAGCCAATCGGTCTTTGTGTCCGACTACGCCGAGCGCGAGGCGGGCCCAAGCCTGCGGACTAATGTGTCCGAGCAGTGTCAGGTCTCGATGATTGAACTGCACGGGCAGGAGGCCTGGGACGAAGCCGTGGCCGAACGCGAAGCTCAGGTCGCCGCCGGCACTGACACCGCTGTCGCGCAAGAGCTGACCGAGGAAGAACTGGCCGCCGCCCGCGCGGAGGCGCTGGCCAATGTCGCCCCCATCGGAACCGGTGTGGCGATCATCTTCACCCTCTTGGGTTTGATCCTGATCGTGGCGCGCGGGGTTTCACCCTCAAGCGATCCTTTGCCGTTGTTGATCGGCGGGGGCGGGATTGTGTTGGCCTATCTTGCGGATGTGCTGCTGATTGGGCCGACCACAGGCTCGGGCGCGACCTTTATGATCCTGGCGATCCCAATGATCATTACGCTTTACGGCGCACGGGTCGCGATGGGGCGCCTGTCGCAGAATGAACTTCTGCGCGTGGTCTTCCCGCCGCTGGTTCTGATCGTGGCGGTTCTGGGTTCGATCCTGGGTGGGATCACCAACCCGACGCCAGCCGCCGCACTGGGGGCTGCCGGTGCGATCATGCTGGCCGCGTACCGTAAGCTGAAGGAAGAGGATGGATGGTCGAAGATCATCATCTGGGCCAGCTTTGCCGTGGTGATCATGATCCTGGTGGGCGTGAATTTCGACCTGCGCATCACCCGCGAAAGCGTGCCGTTTGAGGATTGGGTGGCCTATGTCATCGCCCAAGGCGCGTATCACTTTGCCTTCTTCGGCCTGCTCTATGGCTGTTGGGTGCTCTTGCGGACCAGCGTTCTGGGCCCGGTGGTGCGGGAAACGGCCAAAGTGACCTCGATGGTCTTCACCATCCTGATCGGCTCGCAGTTGTTGAACCTGGTGCTGATCTCCTTTGGGGGTGAGCACTATATCCAGCAGTTCCTGCGCGCCTTCGACAATGAGATGGTCGTGTTCCTGCTGGTGATGTTGATCCTGTTCATCCTAGGCTTTGTGCTGGATTTCTTGGAGATCATTTACATCGTGATCCCGATTGTGGGGCCGGTGATTTATGGCGGTACGCTGGATCCGAAATGGGTGACGATCATGATCGCGGTGAACCTGCAAACCAGCTTCCTGACACCGCCCTTTGGCTTCGCGCTCTTCTACCTCAGGGGGGTGGCGCCAAGATCGGTGACGACCGGCCATATCTATCGCGGGGTCTTGCCCTTTGTGCTGATCCAGGTGGTTGGTTTGGGACTGCTCTGGCTTTTCCCAGGCATCGTGACCATCGTGCCGGACCTGCTGCCGTAAGGCGGGTTTGAGCCAAAGAAAAAGGGCCGGGGCGTCATGCGCTCCGGCCCTTTTCTTTTGCGTGCGCGCTTGGGTTAGCTGGGCTGCAGCAAATCCCAAAGATTGCCCCAAGGGTCGCGCCATTGCGCTACGCGGCCATAGGGTTCGTCGCGTGGTTGCTCAAGCAGTTTGCCGCCAGCCGCGGTGATCCGGGCGGCATCCGTCTCGAAATCATCGGTTTCCCAAAAGAAGCCCACGCGCCCGCCGGTTTGTGCGCCGATCGCGGCCCGCTGCGCCTCCGTGCTGGCGCGGGCAAGCAGCAGCGCTGCCCCGGCCCCGGCGCTCGGGCTGACGGTGATCCATCGTTTGTCACCCTGGTCGATATCGGCCAAGCAATGCCACCCCAAGCCGCCAACAAAGAAGGCCAGCGCAGCATCGTAATCGGGCACAACAAGGGTGACGGTGGCCAGTTTTCCCAAAAGGGCTTACCCCTCGCCGCGCAGATCGGGCAGGGTGATCTGCGCCACCTGCTGCGCAATGGGATCGACCGAAAGCGGGTGGGTTTTGTTCGAAAACTGCGCAGTGTCCTGCATCGCGCGCCATTCGCCGTCAGCATAAACCTCGAGCGCGGGGAAATTGGCCTTGTAGCCCATCTTGGCGCTGCCCGGCACCCAATAGCCCAGATAGACGTAAGGCAGCCCCGCTTCGCGAGCGAGCGCCACGTGATCCAGGATCACATGGGTGCCCAGCGAGCGTGCCGCCTGCGACGGGTCGAAGAAGGAATACACCAAGCTTAGCCCGTCATCCAAAATGTCGGTCAGGCAGACGGCGGCAAGCGCCGCGTCATGGTCGGCATCGGCCCGATCATTGGGCCGCGCCGGATCGCGGTATTCGATCACGCGGGTGCGCACCGGGGTTTCTTCGACCATCGCGGCAAATTCGAACACATCCATATCCGCCATACCGCCATCTGCGTGGCGCGCATCCAGATAGGTGCGGAAAAGCGCGTATTGTTCTTCGGTGGCCCAGGCAGAACGGGCGGTGCGGATCAGATCTTCATTACGCTTGGCGATGCGGCGTTGCCCGCGCTTGGGGTCGAAATCGGCCACCCGGATACGGGCCGACAAACAGGCCGCGCAATCGGTGCAAGAGGGACGGTAAAGCACGTTTTGCGACCGGCGAAAGCCTTGTTTTGAAAGCGCATTGTTCAGCTTTTCGGCTTGGTCGCCCTGTAAGGCGGTGAACAATTTCCGCTCGCGCCGCCCATCCAAATAGGGGCAGCTTTGCGGAGCCGTCACATAAAACTGTGGCGCTATCGGAAGCGTGTGGCGCATCGCGGTCTGGCAGGCCCTGTCGAATACCCTTTGCCTGCCTAGGGTGCACCGTGCCTGCCTTGGGGGGCAAGGTGTTTTTTTCAAGCTGGTTAGCGGCGGGGCGCACCAGCCGGGTTCAGAGCGGTCTAGCGCGGCCGGTTGATCGCGGCCGTGCCCAGGAACAGATCGTGTAGGCCTTGGCGCCGGGGGCCGGTGGCCATCAGAAAGATCGAGATCAGTTGGATGATCACAAAACCCGCAGCGATCAGATAGCCCAATGTGTGGATCGCGGCCTCGCCCGGTGACAGACGGTGGCCCGAGGCATTACGCAGTTCGATATTCATCATACGCATCCCCAAGGTGGCCGAGCCGCCCGCGATGGTCAGGCTGCGGTAAAGAAACGAGACGGTGATGTAGACCAGAGGCCAGATCCAGAGCAGCACTGTCAGCGTCAGCAGACCAAGCAGAAGGGTCAGCACCGTGATCAGGATGACATCAATCACCCAAGCAAACAGGCGTTTGGCCGGGATGCCATCATAAAACATGGGGTCGTAACTGGGATCGGGCAGGGCGGAGGGCATCTTGGGGCTTTCGTCTCGCAAGGATGGGATCGGTGTTGAGGTAAATCATGGGCCGCGCCAGCCTGAAAGGGGGGAGAGAGGCGGCGGCGCGGCCCGGTGCTAAGGCCGGAAGGGGTAGTCAGACCTTAGGCTTTGGGGGCGTCGTCACCGGCTTGGGGCTGTGACGCGCCGGGGTGATCGGCCATGAACTGATCAAATTCGGATTTGTCCTTGGCTGCGCGCAGGCGCTGCAGGAAGGTTTCGAAATCCTGGCGTTCTTGTTCCAAACGGGCGATTTGATCGGCGCGGTACGCATCAAAACTGGCATTGCCGGTGGGCGAAAGCGGCGGGGTATCATCGCGCTTGGTGGCGCAGGGGCTTTCCCAGCGGATACCGGCGTTCAATGCGGCCAGGCGGGTCCATTGCCAGGCGAACAAGACGGCCAGCAGGATGCCGATCAGGCCGAACATGGCCATGGCGACAATCGAGACTGAGATCGCAAACCCGGCATAGAAAATCGTGGTCAGGATTTGCACCGGCAGGGGTACCTGTGTTTGGGTCGAGGCGTCGTCGGAGGCAGTCCAGGCGGCGGCCGTCATGGGAAAGATCCTTATTCTGAACGGAATTGGGGGCAGGGGAGCGGGCCCCAGTTTGGGGCCCGCAGCATCGCCAATTAGGCGGTTTCTTCTTCTTTTTCGGCCTCGGCGGCCTTGGCGCGGTCTTCCATGAACTGGTCGAATTCCGACTTGTCCTTGGCATCGCGCAGGCGCTGCAAGAAGGCTTCGAACGCGTCTTGTTCGTCTTCCAGGCGGCGCAGCGTGTCGGCTTTGTAAGCGTCAAACGCGGTATTGCCCGAGCTGCGGAACTTATGACGGGTCATCGAGGACCGACGGGCGCTGCAAGAACCATTGAACATGCGTTTACTCCAGATCATGTAAGCAAGAAGGGCCAGGCCAACTGGCCAGAACAGGATGAACCCCAAAACCATGGCGGCGATCCATGCGCCTTTGCCTTTGGCATCTAGCCAAGCTTCGGTTTTGGAAAACCAGCCCTGGGCCTGGTGGACGACGGGGGTGGTTGAGGCACTCATATTTGTGGTCCTTATCTTGGTTGGTGGATGTTAATGTTAATCACATTAACTCATATGGGAGATGGGACCCGGGCCCGCAAGGGGGTGAGGCGAAAAAAGTGAATCTTTTTTACATACCCGGTTTTCTGCCGTTTGGCCTTGCACGCTTGGCCCGGGTTAAGCTACATCGCGCGTCACGGAGAGGTGGCCGAGTGGTCGAAGGCGCACGCCTGGAAAGTGTGTAGGCGGGAAACCGTCTCCAGGGTTCGAATCCCTGTCTCTCCGCCACAAACGATTTGCGAACCCGAGACGAGGCCCCCGCGTGGGCCTTTTTTGTTTCTGGTTCAAAGGGGTTTAACAGGGTTGCTCGACTTTCGGAGACTGGGGTTTCGGCCTAAATCAGTCTCTGAACGCCCCGCGTCTCTTTCCACCCGCCCTTCACACAGACCGGGACGAGTTAAAAAAGGAACGCCTTTTCAAGTTGTTGTTGAGGATGGGTTGCGCCGCAGTTGATTTGGGTTCAGCCCCTGTCAACACGAAGAGAGACACCCAAGGGCGGCGTGGTTGTGCGTTTTGGCTTCACCGACCACGAAAGGCCGCTCAGTTTTGACGGCCAGGACTACGAGCCAGACAGCGGTTTGACGGCATCCGAGATCCGATCCGGCACCGATCTGTCCGTTGATGCGCAGGATGCCGAAGGCGTGCTGTCCTCGGACCAGATCACCGAGACGGATATTCTGGACGGGGCCCGGGACAATGCAGCGGTCGAGGTCTGGCGGGCCAACTGGGCCGATCCTAGCCAGCGCGTTCTGCTCCGACGGGGTGCGATTGGGCAAATCCGTCGGGGTCGTCTGTCCTTCGTAGCCGAAGTGCGGTCTCTCGCCCATGTGCTGGGCCAGACGGTCGGGCGGACGTTTCAGTCTACCTGTGACGCTGCCGTGGGGGATGCGCGCTGCGGCGTCGAGCTGGACAATCCGGCCTTTCGCGGCACGGGCAGTGTTCAGACTGTTCTCAGGGATCGGTCCTTTCTCGCCTCGGGGCTGAGTGGGTTTGCGGCCGGCTGGTTCGACTTCGGCACGCTGGAATGGACCAGCGGCGAGAGTTATGGGCGGGTCATGGAGGTGGCCTCTCATACGCTGTCCGGCAGTGATGCGCTGATCGCCCTACATGAAGCTCCGGTGCGGCCCATCGCGGAGGCCACCAGCTTCACCATTCGAGCGGGCTGCGACAAGCGGTTGGAGACCTGTGGGGCGAAGTTTGCCAACACGCTGAACTACCGTGGCTTTCCGCACATCCCGGGCCAGGACGCCGTGGTGCGCAATGCGACGCGCGATGGCGGCCATGTCGGAGATGTCTTGTGACCAAAGTCATTTCCAACGGAAACGACGGGCAGCAGGGCATCGCGGACAGCCAGCGCGTAGTCTCACTCGCCCGATCCTGGCTGGGCACGCCCTATCATGACCAGGCCAGCGTCAAGGGCGTGGGCTGCGATTGCCTTGGGCTTGCAAGGGGGCTCTGGCGCGAGATCGTTGGCCCCGAGACCTTTGTCGTTCCGCCTTATACGCGGGATTGGGGGGAGCGCGGCCCACGCGAGATCCTTGCAGAGGCCGCGCGGCAGCAGATGATCGAAGTGGATCCGTCTCATCCAAAGCCCGGTGCACTGCTTCTCTTTCGCATGCAGGCCCGCGCCATTGCCAAACATGTCGGCATTCTGACCACCGAGACATCCTTCATCCATGTCTATGAGTGGCTCGGTGTGATCGAATAACCGCTCTCAAGTGCCTGGCACCGGCGCATCGCTTTTGCGTTCTTCTACCCGGCAGAGAACTGATCCATGGCTACGCTTGTGCTGGGAGCGGTGGGCACCACCATCGGTGGCAGCATCGGGGGATCGATCCTCGGGGTGAGTGCAGCAGCCATTGGCGGGTTTGTGGGCTCCACCATCGGCACGGTTGTGGACAGTTGGATTGTGTCCTCCATGACGCCTGCGCAGAAGATCGAAGGCGCGCGGCTGGAAAACCTGCGCATCACGTCGTCAACGGAAGGCGCCGTCATCCCGCGCCTCTACGGCCGCATGCGCATCGGCGGCAACATCATCTGGGCCACGGATTTCCGTGAGCGGAAGAAGACCAAGACACAAGGGGGCGGCGGCAAAGGCGGCGGGGGCGGCAAGAAGGTCAAGACCACCGAGTATTTCTACTGCGCCTCGCTCGCCGTGACGCTCCTTGAGGGACCCATACCAGGCATCGGACGTGTGTGGGCCGACGGGAAGCTGCTCGACACCTCCGGCGTCACCTGGCGTTGGTATCCAGGCGACGAAATCCAGCAGCCCGATCCGCTGATAACGGCCAAGAGGGGGGGCCGCGGAGACGCCGGCCTATCGCGGCACGGCCTATGTGGTGTTTGAGGAGTTGCCGCTTGCGAACTTCGGCAATCGACTGTCGCAACTGTCCTTTGAGGTCTTCCGGCCGCTTGGCAATGAGGACAGCGCCGAGACGCGGATCAAGGCGGTGACCCTGATCCCGTCGACCGGTGAGTTTGTCTACGCGACCACGCCCGTGCGCAAGGGTGGGTCCGGCACCACGGTTTCCGAAAACGTGCATGCGCGCTCCGATGCCACCGATCTCACGGTGGCCTTGGATCAGTTGCAGGCGGCCCTACCAAACCTCGAAAGCGTGAGCCTCGTCGCCTCCTGGTTTGGCGATGACCTGCGCGTCGGAGCCTGTGATATCCGTCCCTGCGTCGAGGTGGGCGACAAATCCACCACGCCGCTGTCCTGGCGCGTCAACCGCATTGATCGCGGTGGTGCAGCAGAGGTGAGCCAGGGCCCGCAGGGCCGGCCTGTCTATGGCGGCACGCCGGCTGATTTCTCCGTCATTGAAGCCATCCGCGACATCAAGGCGCGGGGCCGGCGTGCCACCTTCTATCCTTTCATTCTCACGGACGTTCCGCCTGGCAACACGCTGCCTGATCCCTATTCCGATAGCGGGGCCAGCCTCGGGCAGCCCGTGTTCCCCTGGCGCGGCCGCATCACCTGTGCCCCCGGAGCAGGTTTTGCGGACAGCGCGGATCAGACCGTGGCGGCAACGGCCCAAGTGGCTGCCGTCTTTGGTGCGGCTTCAACGGGTGATTTTTCCATTTCGGGCGAGACCGTGTCCGGGACCGGCACACCCGACGATTGGGGGCTGCGCCGGATGATCCTGCATTATGCCCACCTTTGCGCTGCCTCAGGCGGTGTGGACAGCTTTCTCATTGGGACCGAACTGCGGGGCCTCGCCACAATCCGGGACGAGACCGATGGGTTCCCGGCCGTCAGTGCATTTCGAACGCTCGCCAGCGATGCACGCGGCATCCTCGGGCCCTCCGCCCAGATCAGCTACGCTGCCGATTGGTCGGAGTATTTTGGCCATCATGTTCTCGAAGCTGGTGGGCCGGGGGACGCGAGTTTCGCGGGCATCAGGCTGAGCCAACCGATCCAGGCCGGGGTGACCAACATCTTCGCCGCGCGCCTGGTGCCGGATTTCACGGGCTGGCGGCTGCATGTCTATTCGACCCGAGAGATTGATCTGACCGATGTCTCTCTGGGCAGCAGCATCACGCAGGTGGGCCGGGATTCTCGCGCGACATACTATGCGATCATGGATCTGTGGATTGGCGACGTGCCTTTGGGCACGGAACTCACCTACGGGGACGTCATGACCATCCAGCAGGGCAGCAGCTACGCCACCTGCAACGACATCATCTATTTCTACAAGCTGACCCAGGCGGCCATCGACAATATCACGCCCGACGGTCTGGCCACAAAAGCCTTTCCCAGCGTTCTGGCGACCCGCAATGAAACGGCCTCCGCGCCGGCGGATTATCCCCGAAGCCTCTGCTATGTGCGAGACGATTCCGATGTTGTCGGGCTGCGCATCGTCCTGCAGCTCGAAGAACCCTATGATTCCGGCTCCTACGAAAAGCAGGTGTTTTACAGCGCGCCGGTTCTGCCGCTGCAGTCCGGCGAACCTGTGACGGCCGTCTACTATCACCTCGATCCTCTGTGGGCGGACCCGGAGATCGATTTCATCGGCATCGACAATTACATGCCGCTCTCGGACTGGCGGGACGGTGGCAATCACCTCGATGTCCTGAACGGACGGGATTCGATCTACGACCATTCCTATTTGCAGGCCAATATCGCGGGTGGTGAAGGCTTTGATTGGTTCCACGCCTCGGTCGAGGATCGCGCCAATCAGGCGCGCACGCCCATCGAGGATGGCTTGGGCAAGCCCTGGGTCTATCGCTACAAGGATCTGGCGAACTGGTGGTCCAACCTGCATTTCGACCGTCTTGCCGGGCAAGAAAGCGCCACCGCAAAGGCGTGGCAGCCGCACTCCAAGCCTATCGTTTTCACGGAATATGGCTGCCCGGCGATCGAACGGGGTACCAACCAGCCCAACGTCTTCTTTGATCCGAAGTCTTCGGAAAGCGCTGTCCCGTATTTCTCACGCGGCTGGCGGGACGCTGCCATCCAGCGGGCCTATCTTGAAGCGACGCTGACCTTCTGGGGCGAGACCGCCAACAACCCCGTCTCCGCATCCTATGGTGGGCCGATGATCGACCTGCCCAATTTCGCGGCCTGGACCTGGGACGCGCGGCCCTATCCGCATTTTCCGGAACTCAGTGATGTCTGGACCGATGGCCCGAACTGGGCGCGAGGACATTGGCTCACTGGTCGGCTTGGTGCGGGTTCGCTTGCAGCTTTGGTCACCGAGTTTTGTCTGCGTGCGGGTCTTCCTGCCAGCCGTGTGGACGCGTCCGGCCTTGTGGGATCGGTGGAGGGCTATGTCATCACGGCGCTGGAATCCCCGCGTGCCTCGATTGCCACCTTGGCGCGGCATTTCCGCTTTGACGCGGTGGAGACCGAAGGTCTGATCCGCTTTGTCATGCGAGATCGCGCGCCCATTGCCGCCCTGACACATGACGATCTTGTCGCTCCGCGCCAGGGCGACTTGGTGGAGCTCACCCGCGCGCAAGAAACCGAACTGCCGCGGGCCTTGAAATGGCAGGTCACGCGCGCCGATGGCGACTACGACGCCGTGCAGGTGGAAGCGCGCCGGATCACCGTCGACAGCACGCGGCTTTCCTCTGCGAGTTTCCCGATTGCCGTGCCTCCTCAACAAGCCGAATACCGCTGCGAACGCGCCTTGCGGGGGTCCTGGACGGGGCGCGAGACCGCGCGGTTTCAACTGCCACCGTCGCGACTGGCCCTGGATCCCGCAGACGTGGTCGCGCTGGACCACGATGGGCGTCAGCTCGGGTTTCGGGTGACGGCAATTGCGGATGCTCTGGCGCGTGGAGTGGAAGGCACTCGGCAAGATCTCGATGGGTTGGATGAGACCTTACCAGCGGAGTGGTCCGCCTCCGTCACCCAGGCGGTGAGCGTCGGAGCACCGGAGGTAGTCTTTCTGGATCTGCCGCAACTCAGTGAGGACGTGCCCGCGCTTCGGCCGTTTTTAGCGGCCCACGCCGTGCCATGGCCCGGCGAGATTGCGGTGTTTCGCAGCCCCTCTAGTGATGGCTTTGATCTCTTTTCAAGCGTCGGGGCAGCTGAATCGATCAGTACGCTGCTTTCAGATCTCCATGCAGGCCCAACATCTCGGTTCGATCTTGGGAATGTCTTCGACATCGAAGTGTTCACAGGCACCATGGAAAGTGTCACCGATCTGGCCTTGTTTGGCGGTGCCAATGCGCTTGCCATCGAAAGCGCGCCTGGTTCTTGGGAGATCGTGCAGGCTGGCGCGGCCGAACTCATCGCACCGGGCCGGTATCGCCTGACCCGGCTCCTCCGTGGCCAGCGCGGCAAGGAAGGTGCTATGGGCGATCCGGCGCCCGCGGGTGCTAGGGTCGTCGTGCTCGACGACAGTCTCGCCTCGCTGCCCATCGCCGAGGCCGATCTCGGCATCCCGTGGAACTGGTGCATCGGCCCCGTGAGCCGGCCGGCCAGCGACGAGATCTATGTCGCGCAGGCAGTCACGCCTGAGGGCGTCGGGCTGCGCCCGTTCTCGGTCGCGCATATCGAGCAACCATGGCGCACACCGCGCGGGCCTGGCGATCTGACCATCCGCTGGACGCGCCGGTCCCGCGCGCTGTCTGCCGACAGCCGGGGCGGGCTTGACGTGCCGCTGGCCGAGGAACTGGAAGCGTACGAGGTCGAGATCCTCGACGGTGCAACGGTAAAGCGGCTGCTGAGCACCGCCACCACCAGCGCCGTCTACACCGCCGCCCAGCAGACCGCTGACTGGGGCGCGCCTTTCACCCCCGGCGACACGCTCGACATCTGCATCTTCCAGCTCTCCGCCCTCGTGGGGCGGGGCGCGCCCAAGACCGTCACGCTCACATTCTGAAGGCCATCCCATGTCCGCCGCCACGACCCATCTCCTGCTGCCCTACATCCTGGCGGCACAGGCGCAGAAGCATGTCACCCACAACGAGGCGCTGCGGGTCCTCGACCGACTCGTGCAGCTCTCCGTACTCGACCGGAACCTGACAGCGCCGCCTGGCAGTCCCGCCGACGGCGACCGTTATATCGTCGGCTCGGGCGCGACAGGCGACTGGGCGGGCTGGGAACTGAACGTTGCGCTCTGGACGGACGGGGCGTGGTTGCGCCTGCCGCCGCAGACCGGCTGGCGGGCGTGGGTTGAAGACGAGGGACTGCTGCTGGTCTACGACGGGTCCGGTTGGGTCGGGACAACTCCGGCGGCGCTACAAAACATGGCGCTGCTTGGGCTGGGGACGAAGGCGGATGCGTCGAACCCGTTCTCGGCCAAGCTCAATGCCGCGCTCTGGACCGCGAAAAGCGTCGCCGAGGGCGGCACGGGCGTTCTGTTCTACACGATGAACAAAGAGGCGGCGGGCGACGATCTCGGGCTGACGTTGCAGACCGGCTTCGTGACCAAGGCGTTGGTCGGGCTCTTCGGTTCTGATCGATTTCGCCTGGCGGTTTCGGCCGACGGCAGCACCTTCTTAGATGGGCTCAGCGTCGACAACGCCACCGGCATCGTCGACCAGCCGCAGCTGCCTCGCTTCAAGGCGTACACGAACTACGACAATTACGTTGGCGTCGGAACTTGGACGAAAATCGGTCTGAACAACACAGACTACTATGACCAAGGCGTATTTGATATGACCAAGGCGTATTTGATGCGGGGACCAACCTGTTCACAGCGCCGGTGGACGGCACCTATCTCTTCGGCGCAACGCTGCTCTACAAGGTCAATTCCAGCACCTCGGCGCGAATGCGCGGGCGGCTCGTCCTGAACGGCGCGACCGAGATCCGTGGCTCGCGGGGCGAGATCAGCGGCGCGCATGTCTCCGAGGCGACAGCCCTCTGGCTGCAGACTATGGTGCCGCTGACAGCGGGCGATACCGTCGAGCTGCAGGGGTGTTTCCGGGTCGCCGACGGCTACTTCGCAGCCGCTCACACGTCATTCTGGGGGGCGAAGCTTGGTTGAGCCTTCTAAAAGGCCCGGCCTAAAGGAACCAAGTATTCTCGTATGGCACATAACAGCCTTGAGCGTGTCGCGACGACATAAACCAAAACAATGAGTAGCTGCCATAGGCCAAAACCGCCAGCAAGTGACCTTGTGAGGGTTTGCGGGAAATTATCGCGCCCACATAGACGCACAACAGTATAGATAAAGGCATTACATAGTAATTAAGCCGATGCAGAGCGATCGAAGACAAAACGACAAGTGGCGCCAGAGATACTATCAGCAGCACACCAAATTTAAGCAACGGATAAACTTCGGGAAAAATCCTTCGTAGCCTGCGACGATAGTGCAGAAAGAGTGGAACGGGAAGAAAAATCAGCGCATATCTTATTATTGCTCCGCCGGACGTTACGTTTCCTTCAATGTAACGACTTTCATAGGTGTCAAAACGATCTGCCAGAAGCATTGCCGCAACCGGTCCCAAAACGACCAGAGCCGCTACCAGGCGGATCGAATTTACCTCTCGACCTGCAATTAACGCCATTGGTAGAAACATAATCACACTCGCATGAAACTGCATGCCAATCAAAATCCAGATTGCTGTCCATAGTTTCTGTCTTTTGGCAAATGCATTAAAGGCGAGCATCAAAAACCCACCAGCCAAAGCTTGTCGGATCCCCGACATACCAAGTTGAATGATGATTATCGGAAAAAGTAAGGTGAGGATAAGGGGAGCGAAGCGGTGAGCACTTGCAAAGCGAATATAGCAACAAACCAAAATGACCGACACAGCAACGTTAAGCCACGTGTAATCTAAGCCGGACGCCTTTATGGACCCCATGAGAAATGCAAAACCTGCCTCCTCACCTTGGAATAATTGGGCCAAGCTGGTGGGCGGAAAGAAATGTACCCAGCGGTGATAATATCCTAAGTAATCGCAGCCTGTTTCGTGGCGGAACCCCATAAACCAAACCAAAAAAAGGCCCGAAAAAACAAAAAACAGTGCGTGTCGGGATCGGTAGTTGCCGATCGAAGAAACAGCTAATGTAGAAAATATGCCGAGATAGACAAACATGGGGCGGAAACTGGGTTAGATGGGCTGCGTGGCGATGTCGTGCATGGTGCGGCTGACCATTCCAAGCTCGTCGCGACAGTGTTTGAAGCAGTTGATCACCTCGTCGAGCTGGGCGATGTTGCGTCCAATGTTACGCCCAAAATTGTGTGGATGCCACCACAGGTGATAGCAGCCGCCCTTTCGGGCAGCGGTGCGCATCTCGGTTTTGATCCGGTGGATGTGAAGTGCATGGTACGGGGCGAGGTGATTCGTCCAGGGCCGAAGAAAACGCGACGCGGGCACGTTATGGCTGCCGCTGTGTCGGGCGGGCTGCACGATCTGGCGCGGACCGATCGGGAGGGCTCCATCCAAAAAACGCGCCAAGCGAAACAGATTTGTAGTGCCCGCACCCGCGCGAGGGCGGTAAAGCCAGCCCGTGGCTTCGCCACGATAGACGGGCACGCCAGCCTCGCGGCTTTGGTCTATGAATTGTTTGCCACTTTGATTGCGCGGAAAGACGATGCTGTGCAACCCATACCCTGTGTGCTGCGCAATAGCTATGGCGGACGCCATGTCAGCGGCGAAGGCTGCCGGTGTTGCTCCGAGTTCCAAGCAGTAGTAGTGGCTGTAGGTGTGCGTTGCTATTTCTTGCCCGGGCACCTGTGCGATTCGGTCGATCAGAGACGCACCGAAATGAAGCGGATCTTCCGCCTCGTTCTCGCCGATCAGCTTGTTCTCGATATCTGAGTAAGGCGACAGGGCGGGGTTGTGATAGGCGGGCCGTAGATGCGGCGCAAAATCCAGCATCTCTGTCCGGCTCTTCGCGAATAGGAGGCCGACGGTGGCCCAGGTCGCCCGGATCTCTGCTGCTTCAAACCGGTCGAGTATCAGCGGGATCGCGTGCCGCCCTCCCAGTACCGCGTCGCCATAGTCGCGCACGGAGCGGTGATCGCGCACGCCCCACATCAGTTCGAAATCTAAAGAAATGACGAATGACCCGGTCATGAGCGGACCCTAAGCTTGGCGCCGAAGCGTTTGAACAGCTTGCCTGCAAAGCTGACCAGTTCGCCCAATGCGGGGGCGGGATCGTCCCAGGCGCCGGTGACATCAGCGCGTGCCGCGACCGGCGTCTTACGCGACAGGTCTGGAGCGGGCAGCACGAAGTCCCGGTTCCAAGTATAGAACAGACGTGAGGCAAGATCCTTTGTGGTATACCGCCACAACACACCGTCCATTTGCGTGGCGGCCGGCGGCAGCGGCCTCTTCTGCGCTTCGGCCATGGCGGTTTCAATCAGCGGTACACCCGCTTTGGTCGCCACCGAAAACCATAGGGACGGACGTGGGTTCACTTCTATGATCTTCAACTCGCCAGTTTCGGGATGACGTTTGAACTCGGCGGCGGCGATACCCCTGTAGCCGAGCGCCGAAAGGAGCCTTTCGGCGGTCTCGGCGGTTTCAGGGCAGGTCTCGCTCTGCACCAGCGAGGCCGAACCGAACCCGGCGGGATACTGGCGCAGTTTGCGAGCGGTGAAGCGCTGGCGCACCTCGCCATTGGCGTCAAAATAGCCGCACCAAAGGGTGATATTGCTTTCTGGTCCTGGCACTATTTCCTGCATCAAAAGTGTCCCGGCCTCTGCGGGAATACGGGGCAGAACAGCGTCGAATTCCGCCTGGCTTTTGACGATCCAACCTTTCTGGCCCGCCATCAGGTGCTTTACATCTTGGATCCGGGCCGGTTTGATCATTGCCGGGTAAGAGATATGGTCCCGGTGCTTGTGCGCCTCTGCTACAGTGGCCGACCAGAGCGTCGGGTAGGCCACGCCATGCGTCTCGCAAAGGCTGTAGAACTTGTCCTTATCCATGATTTGGGCCGTCAGGCCGTCCGTGTAAGCGCCTTGAATATGCACGTGCTTCGAAAGCTCCTCCGCCCGCGCGAGAACGGCTTCGAGATCCTGATCCGAGGTGACGATCAGCACGGGTTTCTGGGCGGGGCTAGCCCCCACATGGTCCAGGATGGCCGCCACGCGGGCTTCGGCGGTATCCGCCGCAACGCGGCCAGCCAGGAACCGGGACCACAGCCCAGGCGCGCCGGGCGCGCCCACCCCCAGAACCGAATAGCCCCCCCGCGCGGCCTCTCGCACCGCATAGAGCCCTGTGGGAGACAGACCCAGGACGATGACGTCAACGGGTTTTGACATCCGCTACCACCTCCTCGAGCAGGAGCGCCATGCGCTCGGCAATAATTGCGGGATCAAACCTCTCTTCCACTTCGGCCCGGGCTGCCTGGGCGACGCGCTGGCGCAGGCCCGCGTCTTCGATCGTTTGGCTCAGATAGGTTTCCCAGTCCTCGGGCGTCTCGCAAAGAAAACCGGTTTCTCCATGCCGGATCAGTTCGCAATTGTAGCCGATGCCAGCCACGACAGGGACGACCCCCGCCGCCATGTAGGTGCGCGCCTTGCCGCCGGATTTGCCCTTCGCCCAATCCTCGGGCGGCAGCGGCATCAGCCCAATGTCGAACCGGGCCAGGGCGGCCAACTCGCCCTCGAGCGACCAATCGCTGAGCTGCCAGTCGACGCCGTCCATCTTGAAATCGTTGCCGCCCATGATCTCCCACCGTAACTGCGGATACTTCGCGGCCAACGATTGCAGCACAGGCTCAATGAACTTCAGGTATTTGACGGTGGAAGGCGAGCCCAGCCAGCTGATGGTCACCGGCGCGTCATTGGAATGCGGGGCGTGCATGGGGATGCGGGTGGTGTCCTCGGCCACCTCCAGCGTCACCGCCCGCGACGCCCCGGCCTCCAGCGCGGTATCGCGCAGCCAATTGTTCCCTGCGACCACGCAATGCACCAGCCGGAACAAATCGCGCGTCTTGTTCGAGGAGCGCAGCGCGGTCGCGATTCGATTGTAGCGCGAGGGCTTCTTGATGAAGAGCGCATCGTCATAGTCAAAGAACAACACGGCGCCCTGGCGTTTAAGCCAGCTTTCGATCACCGGCCCGCCAAAAGGCAGCAGTTCACGTTGCAGGTAAAGAACGTCATAGCGCCGCCACCGGCGCAACGCCCAAAGCCGCCGCACCGTGGCCCTCAGCGTCGACAGAACCTTGGCCCCCGTCCGCCCCGGTCCCAGCGAGAGGTGGTACATCGGCGTGTCCATGAAGCTTTGGACTTCAGCCTCAACCCCCAGTTTTTTCAGATGCGGCAGGTACTGGAACACCCGGTAGCGGCTGGAGGCTCCCTTCACCGGGTAGCGTGTCAGGAACAGAACGCGGAGCGGATGGTGGGTCATGACCGCATGCCTTCCAGCTTTTGATAAATCTCGGCATAGTCCGCGACGCCCCCCGACAGCGAAAACCGCGTCTCGGCGGCGGCGCGGCAGCGCTGCGGCATGTCAGGGTCGGCGGCCATCTCAAAGAGCTGCGCCAACGCCTTGTCCAGATTGTCCAAAACCACACCGTCCAGACCCTCGGGCGGCAGCGCAATCCCAGTCCCGGTTTCATTAATGTCCTCGGCCACATCCCCGACGCCGCCATTGGTCAGGCAGGGTTTGCCGCAGGCCAGAAACTCGCCCATGCGGGTCGGGCAGGAGGCGCGCTTTGACCAGGCTGGGCGGATGAAGAAGACGCCCGCATCCATGCACGCGATCTGGGCACCGACTTCGTCGAACGCCGCACCGCGAATTTTCACCCGTGACAGGTCAACGCCCGCCGCCGACAGCGTTTCACGCACGTAGTCGTGATTACCCTTGGTGACCACCAGAAACCTGGCATCGGGACGCATCTCGAAGGCCCGCTCCACAGCATGCGCGACGGTGCCGAACAGATACCAGCTTCCGACCGAGCCCACGTATCCCAAGGTGAACCCCGGCGCTTTGTCAGACGCGCTCCCGGCCGGGGACAGCGAAAACTTCTCAAGGTTCGTGCAGGTCGGGATCACCGAAGAGACGGGCGCGCGTCCCTTGAGATAGTCGAACGCCTCGTATTCACGGATGCCCGCGCGGGTCAGCGAGACCACGTGGTCGGCGCCCAGAAACAACCACCGCTCCACCCGTTTGAAGACACGGTAGGGCAGGCTGCTTTTGGACCAGATCCCGCCATCGACACGCTCGTCCGGCCAGAACCCGCGCATATCAAAGATGTACCGGGCCCCGGTCGCGCGCTTGACCGCAAGTCCCATGAGCCCCGCGATATAGCTGCGGCAATGCACGACATCGGCGCCGACATCGCGGGACAACCGGATGGCGTGCCGCTGACCTGCGACAAGATCGTAAAGCGTGGCGAGAATGCCCACGGGCTTGTTGTGCCAGACGCGCGGGTGCCATGCGACACCAGCCGCCTTGCATTGCGCGCGCAGGGTGGCGACCCGGTCCTTGTCCGCCAGCGCATCGTGCTTTTCGAAACTGAGCACCGTCATCCGGTGTCCCGCACGCCCGAGCGCAAGGACGTACTGCAGGACCTGGCTCTGCCCCAAAGGATCCATCAACCCGGTGTAGGAAATATAGAGGACTGAAGTCATTTCCGAAGGCCTTTTGCCCGAAGAGTGTTCTGATAAAGCGCGATCTGTTGTCTGGCGATCGTGGCAACTGCGAATTTTTCCGCCTGGTCAGGCCCTGCCGCCTCCTGTGCTGCAATCCACTCCGGATCATCAAGCGCGGAGCGTAGAGCTTCTGCAAGATCGCCAGGTTGGCCCGGCGAAACCTGGCGCCCAAGCGCGCCCAGGACTTCCGGCAACCCGCCCACGTTGGTCGCAACAACCGCTTTGTTGAGTGCAAGAGCCTCCAAAGCGGTAAGCCCGAACCCTTCGAACCGCGAGGGCACAACCACAAGGCGTGCCGCAGCAATGGTTTGCAGAATTTTGGCGTGATCGAGTTTTCCGGAGATCGATACAGGCAACTGCGCGGCCTTGATCTCCGCCTCCAACGTGCCGCGCAGCGGACCGTCGCCTGCGAAGGTGACCGGAGGGCAGTTCGTCTGCAGGCGTGTCAAGGCAGAGATCAGGTCGGCATGGCCCTTTTCATGCACCAAACGCCCGGGAACAACAATGGCCGGACCGGTCTTGCGCGTGATCCCGTTCAAAGTCTTGGGATCAAACGCATTATGTACAACGGACACATCGTTCAGGCGATACGCACCCGCATAATGCGTTGCCGTCATCTGGCTGACCGCCTGTGGCTGATCTATGCCGCGCCTGACCAGAAAGCCCG
This sequence comes from Paracoccaceae bacterium, assembly GCA_965229695.1. Lineage (GTDB taxonomy): Bacteria > Pseudomonadota > Alphaproteobacteria > Rhodobacterales > Rhodobacteraceae > JANSYL01. The sequence goes on along the minus strand of OZ245921.1, from coordinate 282,599 downwards.
CCAAATGCTGGCGTGCTTTGAGCTTCCATGTCTTTCGGTTGGCCCCGGCATAGGCAAGGTTGTGAAAGCTGGCATGGGTTGCCGCGTCAAGCCAGCCAAAGCTCCGCGCCATCGCTGTTGCTAGGATCGGAAAATAAAGATGCGCGTGAACCAGATCGGCGTTCAGCGACCGGGCAAGCCGCGCAATGTCTCGCGCTTGCCGCACCACCTGCCATTTGGCGCGGCGGGGCAGGACATGGACCCGGATACCGGCGGCTTCGAGCTCTGATTTCAGCGGCATCGGAGGCCGCATCACTGCGACATGTACGTCCATGCCCTGCGCGGCCAGTTCGGGCAACACTGTCACCAACAACCGCTCGGCCCCGCCAGTGCCCAATGTCTCGATAACATGAAGGATTTGCATCAGGGCTGCCCCCGGCCTGGCTGTCGAAATGGGTTTTTTCGCCAGCAGACGGTGCGAAGCCAGCCCGGAGCGCGGGGCGGGATAAACGGTCTTAAAGCAATCTGATTTTGCTCAGGACGCCCTTTACATTGGGGCGAAAGCGTAGCCCACACGTGGTTTGCGCATGAAGACGCCGCCGGGTTATCTGCTCGGGAGTAGTTTAGCACGCACCACCTGCCAGAGTTTTTTCGTCATTTTGGCAAAAAAGGCGTCCCGCATGGAGACGGTTCCCCAGATCAGGACGAGCCCCGCGCAGCCCAGCATCGCCAACATGACGCCGTCTATGTACCAGCACGCGGCTGAGGCCGATGTCACCAGAACCATCGCCCGTCCGACCGTGTACACGGTCTGCCGCGACGGTGTGTAGTCCAGAACGCGCCGACTGACCACGACCAGCACGCCGAGGAGCAAAATCTGGCTGGCGGTGTAAGCCACGGCGACGCCAAGCAAGCCAAACCTCGGCAACAGAAAGTACGTCCCAAGACAATAAATCGCTGCCCATGAGGCAAACACCAAACAAGACAGGACCAGTTTTTTCTGCGCCACCAGCGCCTGACCCAGTGTTTCGACAACCAGCCGAACCGCATCCCCCGGCAACAGCAGCAAAAGGATGACCGCCACGGGCAAGAACTCGACCGCGAAAAACGCGACAACCAGGAGTTCGCCGCTCGCCATCAACACCACAATGATCGGGGCGACAACGGCAAGATAAAGGTTGATGGCCTCGTCGATTGTCTTGCCGACGGTCTTGTCCGTTGCCGCTTTGACGACGCTCGACAGGAAGTAGCCAGATGCGGCCGCGTAGAGCCCACCGAGGTAGACCGTCGCAATTTTCAGCGCTACGGCATAGTATCCGTTTGCCTCAAGGTCGATCGTCGAAATGATCAGCCGGGATATGAACAGCGAAGCGCTGACACCGGTGACCCCGACAATCACACTATGCGCGCCGAAGGCAAAGTTCTGTCTCGCCTCAGCAAACTGGAAAGCCTTGGCCCTTGGAAGCGCCACAGATGGCGCCACTTTCCACGTCGCACGAAACACCAACACCAAAAAGGCCACCTGCAGAAAGACGAACCCGAGTGCGGCACCAACAATGCCGAAAGGAATGACCAGCGCGGCAAATGCAAAGACGCTGATCCCATCGGCGATCATGCGCGCTTTGACCAGTGGCCCCACGATCCTCAGCCCGTTCAGCAATGCCTTGTAAATCATCCCTGCGACACCCATCGGGACGGCCAAAGCCACCAGCACGACCAGCAGGCGCCGTTCGCCGCCATCGTCAAAAAGGAGATTTGAAATTTGCCCTGACACCAGAATGGAGGCCGCTGCAATAAGCAACGACAGAGCGGCCACCAAAAGGAAGGAGGACGAAAATTGCCTCAGCACTCCGTCGTCAGGCCCATCTTTCTGACTGGCCGCGGCCTCTGCGGCCGCCACGTTACGCGTGACCCCGTTGCGAAAGCCGAGGCTCGAAAGCATCATTGCTAGGTTGAAAAACAATGTCAGCTGGTTGAAAATCCCGATCCCGGCGGGGCCAAGAAAAAGAGCGGAGATCTTTCCTTTGGCAACTTGGGTCGCCGACCCGAAAAGGGACGACGACATAAAGCCCGCAAGTGCGCGACCAAGGCTGCTCAACGCGGTACGCCTCCCGCTGTAATCCCAACATCGCTCAGAAAACGGCGCGCCGCGTCGCTTTGGAACACATATTCCGCGCCGCGCGGGGTTAGGTGGCCATTGTCACGGTAGATCAGTAGGCCGTCTTGGGCCGCGGCGCACAGGCCATCCGGGCAAAGAATGTCGGACAGGTCAAGGAAACGGGCACCGTGTTGCGCGGCAACCTCTGCCAGGGGATAGGCGCCGTGCGCTTCGGGAAAGGGCCATGTGCAATCCGAAGATGTGTCGTTGTAGGCCGCAGAACGCATAAAGCATTGGCCCGGATCGAAGTGCGCCGGCGGCGGGGCACCGACCAGACCGGCAGAGACGCCAGCTTGCTCAAGTTGCGCCAGAATGAACCCCAGCTCCTCGGCGACACGTTCGGGCGGCCAGTTCGTCTCCGTCGGTCTTGTCCTCAACGACCCGGCCCGAAGTCCGTAGGCCCGCGACGAAATCAGGACATGGTCCAAACGTCTCGCTGCCGCCTCTTCGGCAATCAGGGCCAGAACCGCTGCGTTGAACCTTTCGCAGCGGCGCCTGGTCGCCGTCATCGCACCGGCGTCGGGCGGTCTGATGTCTTCGAGTTCGGTTGGTCTGCACCCTCGTCTCGTGATCTGTCTGAAGGACACGCCCTGCGCCACAAGTCCGGGAACAAGGTGCATCGTATAACTGTCCCCCCACAGCACCGTTCGCGGAGCCTCATCCGTTGCGCATTCCGGTGATGTCAGATCCCCATGACAGGCCGCGGACAAGCCATTGGTCGGTGCGTTAACGCTGTCGACAATCGCCAGAAGGTCCGAATTCCACCGTTGCCCAAAGCTGGCCTGGATTGCGCCAAGACCCACCGCTACGATCACCACGCTGGCTGTTGTCAGGCTGCCATAGAAAACCCGCGATCCCACGATGCTGCTTCTGCGGAAGGGTGTCTCAACGAACCGCCACGACACATAGGCCAAAGGCAGGCACAGCAAGGCGAGTGCCATCATCAGCGTCTCGCTCGGGTGCTCCAGCGACCGGACACGGGCGAAGGCGAGGATGGGCTGATGCACCAGATACAACGAATAGCTGATCAACCCCAGGCCGACCACTGGGCGCAATGACAGCAGCTTGCCAACCATCGTTTGCGGCCCCGCCAGAATGATCATGCACGTGCCTGCCACCGCCGCCAGTGTCACCGGAAAGACCGACGGCGCGGCCAGCGGATCAAAGGTCACCATCGGGACCAGAACCAGACCGGCGCCGATCAGACCAAGCCCGGTGCGCACCGCTGGCGGCAGACCCATTTGGCGGGTTCCCGTGATGGCGATGAGCGCCCCTGCCAACAATTCCCAAACCCGAAACGGCGTGAGATAAAAACTGGCCGACCGCATGGCCACAGCCCCCCAGGCATGCAGCGTGGCCGATGCCAGCACAGAGACCACAATCAAAGTCACCGTGACGCGCCAGCCAAGCCAGCGCACACAGGCCCAAAGCGCCAGCGGAAAAACGACGTAGTATTGCTCTTCGACCGCAAGGCTCCACATGTGAAGCAATGGCTGCTGATCGGCCGCAGCCGAGAAATAGCCGATCTCGCTCCAGAAAAAGATGTTTGCAGCAAAGCCAAGCGTTGCCAGAAGGCTCAGATTGAAACGCTCCAGCTCGTGTGGCAACAAAACGAATTGAGCAGCGACAATGGTGAACAGGCAGGTTGCAATCAACGCCGGTGCAATCCGTCGCAACCGTCTGTCATAAAACCGCGCGATTGAAACCCGCCCAGTGTTCCCGAGTTCCCGGCACAGGAGGGACGTAATCAAAAAACCGGAAATCACGAAAAAAACGTCGACCCCGAGGAAGCCGCCCGAAAAGACAACCGGTCCAAAAGAAATTTCGGCATGGAAGAGGACCACGGCAATCACTGCCAGCGCCCTCAGGCCGTCGATATCGGCGCGATATTCAATGGATTGCGACATGAAAGGCCACTATTCCTTCAACGGATGGCCGCTCGCGGCCGCTGTTGATTTCGAATCGCACAGATCACTGGTGCGGCGTGATGATTTCAAGGCCACGCGCGGCGACGTCTTCCGCCGCGACCTTGTCGGAGATGTAGGATTTCTGCTTGGAATGCCGCAGCCGGTCGTTCAGCGCGCGCGCCTTGTCATAAAGCCCCGCGCGTCTGAGCCATTGCCGCATCCCGACAGCGCGATGGCGACTGCGGTCAACATACGCCTCGATATTGGATATTTGCTGTTCGGTCAGTCCCTCACGGGCGGCGAGGGCGTAGATCTTTTTGCGCATCTGCGCGACCGGCAGCAGGCTGCCGTTGAACTCCTTGAAATTCAGCTCCGACATCATGCATTTCAGCGCGTTTTCGACATTGATCCGGGTGATCCAGTCCCGACCTTCTTCTCTCACCTCCAGGGTCCGTTCAACATCGTTCAATACGGTCGAAAAAACGATATTCTCTTGAAGACCGCGCCAGACATGGCAATTCGGAAAGGTTGTCAGATAGTGCCCCAACCCGATAACAGAGGTGTTCGAAAAGTTGCTGCCTGCGCCCTTGATGGCCGTGTACATCATTTCGTGGATTCTGACGCAACGTTCCCCGGAAAGTAGAAACGCCATGGCTGATGTATAGTCTGGGGAAATAGGCCGGAAAATCTCGCCCCAAATGCCACGCACCTTATCACCCAAAACCCGCCTGTAGGCGCCGTTCAATGCCCGCGGAATGGCTTGTCCATAGACGGATTCCGTCTCGTATCCCCGAAATTCCAGAAAATTGCCCAAGATCTCTTTCGTTGAACACTCGGACACCTTCAAGGGCGGTGGGCCGTCCGGTGCGGAAAACAGGGCCTCGAATTGGTGCGACTTGGTTCCGCCCCAAAAAAGGAGGTCTGGATCGAAACGGTCAACGATGCTTGAGAAAACCTGCAAGGCGCCGTTTCTGAGCCGCCAGCGATCGGCCACGACAAAAACATAGTCGCCCGTTGCCGGCAGCGTGGCGGCTTCCCAGTTTTCGTCCATCTGAAGATCGCCGCCGGTCTCCGACACGCGGATCTTGTCCTGTGGTAGCTCCAGCGCTGCCACCCAGGCCGACAAAGCGCCATGCGACTGGGTGGAGTTGTCGGAAATCACGATTTCCCAACTGTCGAAATCCTGTGACAAGACTGACTGAACCGTCTGTTTGACCGCTTCAAGCCGGTTGCGGGATGGGATGCAAATCGAAAAACGCGGTGCTCTGGTCGCCATCGTATTAATGCTCGTTCAGGTCATTTCAGGAAACAGAGGCAGGAAAGCTTCGTCATCGGGGGACTTGCCCTTTTCGACGGCTGGGACACCCACCACTATGGATCGCTCGGCGGTGTTCTTTGTGACAACAGCACCCGCTCCGACGGTTGTGCCGAGGCCCAGCGACAGGCGGGGCATGACAACCGCCCCAGCGCCAATCAGGACGCCCGGAGCAAGGGTGACAAGCCCGGCCAAAGTGGCCCCAGGCGCCACGAAGCAGGAGGTTCCGAGGACCGTTTCATGCGAAATCGTCGCCCCTGAATTCACACAGGCGTTGTCCATCACCACGGCGCCGCCCTGCACAATAACGCCCTCTTGCAGATACACGCCACGTCCCAGCGTGACGCCATCGAGGTTGATGGAAGGATGGATGAAATCGGCAGCCGCAAAGCCATTTTCGACGCAAAAGCGGGTGGTCTCGTGGCGTGTTTGGGTGTCGCGGGTGATCAGGTTGACCAACCCGAACGCAGCGCGGTCACAGCCGAGAAGATCGTCAAAGCCGCCAAAGACCGGCAATCCGCAGAACGTTTTGCCTTTCTTGTCAGGGGCATTGTCGAAGAAGCCTATGAACTCGACACCGGTAGCGGCCTGCACATCACGTGCCATGCGCGCGGTTTCCGGATTGTTGGCTCCGATGAACGCAACCTTCTCTCCGGGTGGCGCTGGGCGCACACCCGCCGGTGCCCAAGCGGAGGCCCGGCACAACTCGCGATGTGGGTCCGACGTCATGGCTCCAGGCAAGACAAGACGCAGGTCACGACACGATCGATGTCCGCTTCGGTCATATCGTGGTAACTGTTGAGATTGATTGCACGGTTTGGGATGTCCCAGGCGACCTTGTTTTGGGGCTGATCTTCAAATGGCGGCATGGACGAGACGGGGTGGAAGAACACGCGCCCGTCGATATTGGCCGCAGCATACGCATCAAGCAGGTCCTGCCGGCTGACGCCAAGCTCCGGCGCCAGCACCGCTGAGGGCATCCAGGCGGAATTGACGGTTCCCGGCGCCTCGGGATTGAGTGTGATCCCGTTCACCCCGCCAAGGCGTTCGCGGTACGTTTGCATGATGACACGTTTTCTGTCCACCAACTCATCCAACCGCTCGACCTGCGCGCAGCCGATGGCGGCTTGAATGTTGCTGATCTTGAACTTGAAGCCGGCAACTTGCGACCAGAACTGATGGGTCTCACCCGGCACGCGTCCGTGGTTGTTCAGGGTCTGGACCTTGCGGTTCAGCTCTGGGTCGTTGGTGACGAACATGCCGCCCTCGCCGGTGGTCATGGTCTTCGTCCCGTGAAAGGAAAAAGTCCCAAAGGCGCCCCGCGACCCGCAGCGGACATCCCCCCAAGCCGAGCCAAGCGCCTCGGCGGCATCCTCGATGACAGGCAGGTTGTGCCGTGCTCCGATCTCAAGCAGGGCGTCCATATCACACAGGTTGCCGTAAAGATGCGTCGCCACGATTGCCTTGGTCTTGGGCGTGATTGCGGCTTCGGCCGCTTGCGGGCTGATGCACCAGCTGATCGGGTCGATGTCGACAAACACCGGTGTCGCGCCCAGATGCACCACCGTGGACGGGCAGGCGATCCAATTGGTGTCGGCCATGATCACCTCGTCGCCGGGACCGATGCCAAGTGCGTGCATGCCCATATGCAGCGCCCCGGTGCAGCTTGAGGTCGCGATGGCGAATTCCGTCCCGAGATAGGCTTTGAACAGAGCCTCGAACTTGTAGATGTAGTCGTAGCACTTTGCCCCCCAGCCGTTCTGGGCAGCATCCGTCGCATAGGCGATCTCACGGTCGGTGATCGAAGGTTTGGTATAAAGTACGCGATGGGTCATAGGGGCTTTCCGTTTGCGCAGGGGGAAATTGTCTTGGTTTCGTCAGGCAAGCTTGATGGGGTCAAGGTCTCTCAAAGACGGCAGGGCATTGTCCCGCTCCGAGGTGAAGGAAATCGGCAGCGGCCAGTCTATGCCGATGTCCGCATCGTCGTAACGGACGCCGCCTTCCAGCTCGGGGGCGTAATTCGCCGTGTTGAAGTAAATGATCTCGCTGTCAGGCTCGAGGCTCTGGAAGCCATGGCCGAAGCCTTCGGGAATATACAGCATGTCCCGGCTGTCTGCGGTGAGCGTGCGTCCGACCCATTGCCCAAAGCTGGGCGATCCGTCCCGCAGATCAACCGCCACATCGAAAATGGCGCCGCGAACACAGCGCACCATTTTGACCTCGGCGCTGGGTGGGCGCTGGAAATGCAATCCGCGCACCACGCCGGCGTCTGCCGTGAGGGAGTTGTTGATCTGCAACCAGTTGCCCGTCAGCCCGGCCTCTGCCACTTCGGCCTGGCAGCTCAATCGCGCGAAAAAACCGCGCGCGTCGCGTCGTTGTTCCAGCTCGATCAGGTGGACGGCCGGGATCTCAAGCGGTGTGATTTTCACAACGGAACCTTTCTATCTGAGACATGGTAAAGGCCTGCGCGTCAAAGACTTCGTCCTCAAAACGGGCCTTGTACCAGTGCATGGTCTCGGCCACGGCCGCATCAAATCTCCAGCGCGGGTACCATCCCAGAACCGTGGCGGCGCGGTCGGTGTTCAACATCAGGCTTTCGGTCTCGTGAAAGACGCTGTCGACTCCGTTGATCGGCTGGTCCAATTCCCAGGTTCTGCCGGCAGCCTGCACCAACTGGGCAACGGTCCGTTCAGAGTCCCGATCCGGGCCGAAGTTGAACGCGGTCGGCAGCGCGCGAGACTCGTCAGCAAAAAGCGCCTCGGCCAGCGCGATGTATCCGCCCAAGGGGTCAAGCACGTGCTGCCAGGGGCGCGTCGCGGTCGGGTGCCGCAGGGCCAGCGCTTCGCGTCTCGACAAGGACCGCGCGATATCAGGTACCAGCCGATTGGCCGACATATCACCGCCACCAATCACATTGCCCGCCCTGGCCGTCGCCATGCGCACCGGGCTGTCGCCGTGAAAAAAGCTGCGCCCGTAACACTCCGCGACCAGTTCTGCAGCCGCCTTGGAGGCGCTGTAGGGGTCATGTCCGCCTAGCGTATCGTCTTCGCGATAGCCGAATTCCCACTCGCGGTTTTTGTAGACCTTGTCGGTTGTCACGCAAACGATCGCGCGGCGTTTGTCACCGTCCCGCAGGGCGTTCAACAGGTTGGCCGTGCCCATCACGTTGGTGTCAAAGGTTTCAAGCGGGCGCTGATAGCCATCGATGACCAGCGGCTGCGCCGCGAGGTGAAACACGATATCGGGATCAATCTCGGCTACGCGGGCCTGCAGCTGCTCTGCGTCACGGATGTCGAGAAGGCTGTGGGCCATCCGCGACGACAAATACAGCATCTCGAACAAACCTCCCTCTTCGGGCGCCAAGGCAATTCCGAACAAATCTGCACCAAGATCGCTCAGCCAGAGGCTCAGCCACGATCCTTTGAAACCGGTATGACCGGTGATGAGAACCCGTTTGCCTGACCAGAAGTCCTTCACGACGGTGTACTCCAGGTCCGCCAGGGGGCATTGCCACTGGCCCACATCTTTTCCAGCACTGTGCGGTCGCGCAGCGTGTCCATGGATTGCCAGAAGCCGCGATGCAGATACGCTTCGAGTTGACCAACATGGGTAATCTCGGTCAGCGGCTCCACCTCCCAACTCGTGTGGTCGCCTTCGATGAAGTCGAAGATCCTGGGCGACAAAACGAAGAAGCCGCCGTTGATCCAGCCCGCGCCCTCGGAGGGTTTTTCCATGAATTTGACAACTTTCGAGCCTTGCAGGCCAAGCGCACCGTAGCGTCCGCTGGGCTCGACCGCCGTGACGGTGGCCAGCTTTCCATGGGCCTTATGAAATGCGATCTGTTCGGTGATATTCACATCCGAGACACCATCACCATAGGTAAAGCAAAACGCTTCATCCTCGCCGATATAATCCCGTATACGTTTCAGTCGGCCACCCGTCATCGTGTCTCGTCCGGTCTCGACAAGGGTCACAGTCCAGTCTTCGGCATTGTTGTTCAGAAACTCGATCTTGTTTTGCTGCATGTCGATGCGCAGGTCAGAGACATGCGGCGCGTAGTTCGCGAAGTATTCCTTGATGACATAGCTTTTGTAGCCACAGCACACGATGAAATCCTTCAACCCATGGCTCGCGTAGATTTTCATGATGTGCCAAAGGATTGGGAAGCCGCCAATTTCGACCATCGGTTTTGGACGGATCACGGTTTCCTCGGACAAACGCGTCCCGAGTCCACCAGCAAGTATGACGGTTTTCATGTTTTTCTCCCAAGAGGTTGGCGAGGAACGAGCAATGCCTTGTCAAAGAGCGTTCGGCTGCATATCAGCGCCAAAGCCGTTGTGCGAAGTGGTATCGACATATTTCAGGCCCGCCCATGCGGTTGGTCGGCGTTCGGACGCCTGAGAATGCCCAGCTCCGCGCTGCGCTGGTTCAGGGCCGCAAGACCGTCCCGATAATAGGCCTTGATCTCCGCCTCCAGGTCTGCGGGCAGCGTTTTGGCGACATCGTGGGCGGTGTTCATTTCCCGAAGGCGCGCCGCGACGCCCAGACGCTTAACGCCCAGCAAATGCTTGACTGCGCGCGACGTCGCCATGACCCAGCCTGGAGGACGGATGGTCAGGCGGGACAAGGTCGCGCTCCGGTGCCGCTTCGCGGCGTTGTGGACTTCGAAACTCAGCGGAAAACTTCCGTCGATCCCAAGGAACCCAGCAAGTTCGCGGTATAGCCACGCCGGGTCATTCTTCCAGTCTTCCATCCAGGCAATATAAACCTGATCGGCCGTGAAATGCTCCAGAACGCGCATCACTTGCGTGTTGAAATCGCCGACGGCCTTGTAGTCCAGATGGCGGGCGAGGGTTTCGCCGTCAGGGTTGCCCGGGAACTGGCGTTGGCCTTACCCCTCCCATGCTTTGCGGGGGTCTGCTTCGGTCTCGATCCGTCGGTAAAGAAACTGCTGGTGCAATGATCGAAAGAAAGAGACCGGCTCGCGCAGCAGGATCACGATCTTTGCGTCTGGCGTATAGTCGGCGAGACGGGGCACGGCTCGAGACGAGTACAGATAAAACGGTGTCGCCTCTCCGGACGCGGGCACCGTGTCAGGACGGTCGAAGCGCACTTCGTATTCGGTATCCGAGGCCACGATGCGGTTGTGCGCAGTTCTCATATCGGTGTTGAAATGATTGAGCTCTTTGGGCTCGGAGAACTGCACCATGGGATGCTCAGCCAGATATGCCGCCCAGGATGTGGTCTCGCATTTCGGAGCGCCGATAATGTAAAAGGTCGGTTTCATGTCAGCCTCCGTCCCGAAGGGGGTGTCGGTCGGCGCCCGCACACCGCGCTATACTGCGGACGCCGCGTCTGCCAATGAAATGCCGGGGGCGTGCGATGCCAACCGTGCTCATGCGGTGCCCCCTGCGGCATAGGCCTCGGGTTCGTGAAAAGAAAAACCGGCCCTGCAAAAGCGTTCGGTCATTTGTAGGGCTGGCCTCAGGCTTAGGTCGTAATCATGGGAGTAAAGCGATAGCCGCTGTTCGGACGACGCTTCGGCCGGCCGTTCCGCGAGGATCTTGCCTATCGCCTGATACGGCCGCCCCGGTCGCGCTAGCCCACTGACGGCAGTGGCCGAGCGAATGGGGGGACTGAGGGAAGCGCGTTCGGACCCCACCCGAGCCGTGATTGCGGCAGAGCCGGGAGAGACATTGAAGGCGCTGGACGACAGGGAATAATCCCAATGGAACCCGAAGTCCGTCAGCACATCGCGGAATCCCGGCGTAATGAACCACCAGCCGCCAGAGTAAATGAGCCGGTCGTTTTCGATCAGCCCATGCGCGCGCAATGCTTCAAGTTCACGACCAATCTGGTCACAGATCACGTCCAGATCGTGAAAGGCGTGATGCATTGGGCGCAGGCCATTTTCCAGCGGGGCGCGCACAAAATGCCCGTGCAGCCCAACAATCCCGTTTTCGGCGGCTTCGGCGATCCGCGCCCAGTAGCGCTCCGCTGAAAACCCGGCCTCCTGCATCTGCGCTTCGAGGATCGGCGAAAGCGGCGTCATGCAGGTGATGACCGCGCGCTTCCCGGTCATATCCCGATACCCCTTGAGAAAGCTGCAAAGCGCTCCGTGATAGGCGTCGTTGTAGAGCTTCTCGACATGAAATACTGGCACAAGGCTGATGCGGCTGGCGCGGGCGCGCCCCATCAGAGCAAGGCGTGTGCGGTTATGAAGATGGGCGAGCCTGCGCCTAATAGACATCCTTGATGCCTCCACAGGCTTCGACGTGTTTCGCCTCGACATCCCAGTTCAGAGGGAAGGCGATGGTCGGTTCGGTCTTGGCGGTTGACCGGCGCAGACGACTGGCGCGCGCGAGGGGACCGTGGGCGTTGGCGTTGGTGCGCGCAAACTGGGCCCCCACCTTTGTCATCGCCCTGCTTATCAGCTTGCCGAACTGATGTGGTTTGTTGATCTCATAACCACCGATCACCATCAGGTTGATCGGCAGACCCTTGATCTTTTTGCGCTGCACCTTGCCAAAAACGTAATTGGTCAGGTTGTCCATCTCGAAAAAACTGTCGTCTCTTTGAGATTTCCAGGCGGCGGTTTCGCGCATATCAAAGGTGATCGACTGATCATTTGCCAACTCGTGCAAGAGCTTCGCGCCATCGATCTGGCCAGAAAGTCCCACCGGGGTACGCAAGAAAACGCAAGGCCGGTTGTCCGCCAGGGTGAACCCCAGCTTCTCGACGAAGATGGGGCCGGAATTGTGGTTGGGAAACCCAAAAATTAAAGCCCCGCCGCGCGCCTTCAGATCCTGCTGAGCGTGGCGAATGATTTTCGAGAAATAGCCACGACCACCGTACTCTTTGTGGGTCGCGGTCATGCACGATTGATACGCGATCCCGGTTTGGCCCGCGCGGTGAACCGAATGCCCCATGAACGCATTGAAAGCAACGAGGCGCCCGGCGTCATGAATGCCGTAGCCAACGGCCCCGCGCGGGGTTGCGCGCAGAATGTGATCGAACAGGTCTTCGCCGAAATCACCAAAGGCATGTCGTTGAAGCTCAACGATTTTCTGCTTCTCGGCGTCGGATCCGAGATCTATCGGTTCAACAACGGTCATGGCAAATGATGCCTCGTCTGCAAAGCAGGGGAGAACGGTTCGCGACACACTGGGCCGGACATCAGGGACTGGAAGAGCTGGTCCATCACAACCTCAGATCACTGTCGCCGGGATCAAAAACGCTCTTGAGATCGTAGAGCACATGGGTATTGCGTCCCAGATCGCGCAGAGCGGAAACGCCGCGCTCGCGGAACGTGTCGTGCGCCACGGCGAGGATCACCGCATCATAGGCGCCAGCGTCCGGGGTTTCGGTCAGGCTGAGGCCGTATTCATGCGTCGCTTCCTCGGCGTCGACCCAAGGATCATGGATGTCTACTTCGATGCCGTAGTCGCGCAGCTCCGACACCACATCGACAACGCGGGTGTTGCGCAAGTCGGGGCAGTTTTCCTTGAACGCCAACCCCATGACCAACACGCGTGCGCCCTTGACTGCAATCCCTTTGCGGATCATTGCCTTGACCAACTCGCTGGCGACAAAGGCGCCCATGCGGTCGTTGATCCGGCGCCCCGCAAGGATCACCTGCGGGTGATAGCCGATCGCCTCGGCTTTGTGGGTCAGGTAATAGGGATCGACCCCGATGCAGTGCCCCCCGACAAGGCCGGGGCGGAAAGGCAGGAAGTTCCATTTGGTCCCTGCTGCCTTCAATACGGCCTCGGTGTCGATGCCCATTTTGTGGAAGATCATCGCAAGTTCGTTGACCAGGGCAATGTTCAGGTCGCGTTGCGTGTTTTCAATCACTTTCGCGGCCTCGGCAACGCGGATGCTATCAGCCTTGTGGGTGCCTGCGGTGACGATGCCGGAGTAAAGCGCATCTACGGTGTCCGCGGTTTCTGGCGTGGAGCCCGCCGTCACCTTGGTGATCGTGGTCAGGCGGTGCAGTTTGTCGCCCGGGTTGATCCGCTCTGGCGAATAGCCGCAAAAGAAATCCTGATTGAAGGTCAGGCCCGAGACCCGCTCCAGCACAGGCACGCAGTCTTCCTCGGTGGCGCCGGGATAGACGGTGCTTTCGTAAATGACGATGTCGCCCTTCTTCAGCACCTTGCCAACCGTTTCCGAAGCCTTGCGCAGCGGCGTCAGATCCGGCTGTTTGTAGGCGTCGATGGGGGTGGGCACGGTCACGATATAGATCTGCGACGCGGCAATCGCATCCAGGTCCGTTGTGTAAGTCAGATGCTGCGCGGACGCCAGTTCATCCGGCTCCACTTCTCGTGTCCGGTCCTGGCCCGATTGCAGCTCTGCGATCCGCTCCGCGTTAATGTCAAACCCGATGGTCGGGCGGTGCTTTCCGAATTCAACGGCAAGCGGCAGGCCCACGTAGCCGAGGCCAACAATCGCTATCGATGTGTCATCTGTCATCAATGGCTTTCCATTTAAGTTCTAAGATTTCCGAGAGAAAAACCCAGCGCTGGTTTGCACATCCTGCCCTGTGCTTACGTCAGCGGCCCTTTCTCAAGGAGGTCATTGACACGATGTTTGGGGCTCAAAAGAATGTTGCGTTCGTCATGAACCCGGGTGGTTTCAATAGTGACGATTTTTCCCAGCTTAATATCGACACAGACGTAGTCCATTTCATCAAGGAGCGCCCGTGCTTGCGCATGGGATTCAGAGTGACCAAGCCATTCGCAAAAGATAATGGCCCGTTTGCGCGCAAGCGTTTCGCGTGCACCAAGCAAAACCTTTCCCTCAACGCCCTCGACATCGATTTTGATCAGATCGGGATCTAGGTCATGCGCAGCGCAATGCGCGTCGATCGTTGTGACCGGAACCATGTATTGATCCTTGTGGCCCGATAGAAACTCCGAATTCAGAGAGGCGCTGTATGCGTTGGACCCGCCTGGATCGTAGATGGGAAGTTCCCCTTCCTGACCGGCCACGGCCCTTTCAAAGATGGTGACGTCCAGTCCGGAAACCTTGCAGTTCTCGCGTGCCAGCGCTGCAATTCGGGCAATGGGTTCAAAGGCATGCACCGTGGATTCTTTGTTGAAGGCTTTTGCCATCAAGGCAAATGTTCCGGTGTTTGCCCCGATATCCAGAACGCAGGCCGCATCCAGTGAATCCGGCCCCACCAACGCCGTTCATCCGGTTCCTGCCCGGTCCAGCCAAGCCAGAACAGTTTGTTCTCCAGCTTGTGGCCCCACGACATGAGGCGGAGCGAACCGTGATTGCCTGGTAAATCTACAACAAATGGCCCTGTGCTATGAAGATGTCGAAACACAAACTCTGGCGGCGTAAATCCCGTAGATTTCAGAAAAATGAAAAAAGGACGCACAGTCTTTCGCAAGGTGTTTTTTACAAGCTTCATGACTCATTTCCCATAGTATTCTCGGAACCAATCCACGAAACGCGCGATCCCGTCCTTGAAATCCGTTTGTGGCCGATAGCCGGTGAGGTTTTGCAGGGCTTCGGCGTTGGCCCAGGTCGCAGGGACGTCGCCCTTTTGCATGTCCATGTAGTTACGGATGGCTGTCTTGCCCAAGGCGTCTTCGATGGCGTCGATGAAGTCGAGCAGGCGCACTTTGTCCGAGTTGCCTATATTGACCACGCGATAGGGCGCCACGGGCGACAGGCTGTCCCAGTCGGGGATGTCTTCGCGCGTCGCGGGGCGTTCGGGCACCGCTTCGATCAGCAGGCGGATGCCGCGCACCAGGTCATCGACATAAGTGAAGTCGCGATACATATCGCCGTGGTTGTAGATGTCGATGGGGCGGTTATCGAGGATCGCATCGACGAACTTGTACAGCGCCAGATCCGGCCGCCCCCAGGTGCCGTAGACCGTAAAAAACCGGAACATGGTCGTCGGCAGATTCCACAGGTGTGCGTAGGAATGAGCCATGCTCTCATTGGCCTTTTTCGTGGCCGCATAGATCGTCAGCTGCGTGTCGGCCTTTTCGGTCTCGGCAAACGGCATATCTTCGTTGGCGCCGTAGACCGAACTCGTGGAGGCCATCAGCAGATGCTTAACCTCGAGCCGTCGGGCCGCTTCCATCACGTTGAAGGTTCCGACCACGTTGCCGTCGATGTAAGCGCGGGGGTTCTCGAGGCTGTAACGTACCCCAGCCTGGGCGGCGAGATGCACGATCACGTCGGGCTGGAAGTCATCGGTGACGCGGTCGATGAGCTCCGCATCTTCGAGCATTCCTTCGGTGGTCGCGAAATTAGGGTTCTGCAGCAGCTGCGCATGGCGACGCTGCTTGAGCGCGACGTCATAATAGTCGGTCATTCCGTCGTAGCCGTGAACGACAAAACCTTCCAAAAGCAACAGCTTGGCGAGGTGGAAGCCTATGAACCCAGCCGTGCCGGTGATAAAGACGCGGGTCATTTGCGAAAGTACCAATCGGAGAGGAAAAAGCCATGTGAACATACGATAGAATGCACGATTTACTCCTTTTGCGTGGCGGGTTTCAATTCCGTCAATTCCGTCAATTCCGTCAATTCCGTCAATTCCGTCAATTCCGTCAATTCCGCCAATTCCGCCGGAGAAAGATCGCCGCGAACATCTTCAATTTCAGCCCTAAGCATTCTGTATTCCGCTATCTTGCGGACCAGAAAGCGCTGCGTCAGCTTTGCCCGCTCCGAAATACCCTTGGGCGTCAGCACGTAGGCATAACGCCGCTTGTCCTGGCTGGCGGTGAAATTACCCAGCTTGACCAGACCTTTGTCGACGAGCGCTTTCAACACGTAGTGAACGCTTCCCGTGCTGATACCAACGGCCTGCGCCAAATCGCGTTGCGACATTTCAGGGTTCTGTTCAAGAAGCCGTAGAACGCGAAACCTGACATCGTCTTGTAGTTTGTCGCGGGAACCGGCCAATTCAGAGCTGCAAACAGCTACCGCACAAGGATTGCCTGTGGCACCTTGGGCTTGGTCGATACACGGAATCACAGACACCGCTCATGTTTGAGCGTGTATCGGTTTTCTGCGTCTGCGAGAAGTCCTAAGTTCTGTAATGATTAATATTCCGAGCAGGTCGTCGGTCAGATGCTTTGGCCGGTCAGGTCGCGGACTGCGTGAGCGTAGGCCTCGACCACGAGCTTTTGATCGTATTCGCGTTCCATCTTTGCCCGCCCGGCTTGGCCCATCTCGCTTCGCCGTTCGACTGGCAGGTCCAAGAAGCGACGCATCGCGGTTGCCAGACTGTCTACGCTCCGCACGTCACAAAGGAAGCCGGTTTCATTATGATCCACTACGGTGCGGCAACCGGGCACATCGGTGGCGATTAGCGGTCGCGCCATGGCGGCTGCCTCGATCAACGTGCGCGGCGCCCCTTCACGGTAGGAGGGAAGGACAATGCAATGCGCCGCTGCGATCGTCAGGCGCACATCGGGCGTGGTGCCGAGATATTCGACAATGCCTTCTCGGACCCATTCGTCAACGGTGCAAGCAGCAATGGCCGTCCGGTTTTCAGATTCGGCTGCGCCGAGAAGCTGGAAACGCGCGTCCGGATGATCGGATTTGACCTGCCGGGCGGCCTCGACGAACTCCAGAACACCTTTGTCGCGCAGCAAGCGGGCGATCAGCAAGAAAACGGGGGTTTCGTTCCGCGGCAAATCAGTCGCCTGGAAGTGTTCGAGATCAATTCCAGACCCCGGCAGAAGCCTTGCCTGATCAACAGTGACCAAACGCCGAGACGTGAACAGGTCCCGGTCGTCCTCGTTCTGGAAGAATATAACGGGCAAATCGCGATAGGCGCGGCGGTAGAGTTGCTCGACGATGAATTGCAGCGTGCCACCAGACAGAAACCCAGTCCCCAGGCCTGACACATTTGGCACAAAGGGTAGGCCAAGAGACTTTGCCGCAAGTGCGCCGAAGGTGTTGTTCTTGATGGTATAGCTCAAAATGATGTCGGGCTTTTGCTGTTTGAAAACCTGTTGGAACTGGCGAAGAAGCTTCCATTCATCAAGCGGGTTGAGACCTTTGGCGTTCATCTCAAGTGGAACAAATGCGCAGCCGATTTGCGTCAGGTGATCAACAAAGTCATCTCGCGGAGCGAGGATTGTGACCTTGTGACCGCGGGCCAAAAGCGCCTGAACGATAGGTTTTCGGAAATTCCAAATATTCCAGGCTGCATTTACCGTCATCAATGCATGCATTCAAAAAACTCAATCTGTCTACCGGCTTGCTGCGTGAACGCTTACCAGAGCTCAACCAAAATGAAACCGTGGAATACGTCAGTGTGGAGTGCAGTTTGAGGGCAGGTTCGCAGGCCAAAACCGGCGCGGTAGGAGGGTCAGAGCCCAAGTCGCGACAAACTTCCGCGCCTCGCCAGGTTGTTCCAGGGCGGCGGGTGTGCTTCGACAGGATCTGAGGCCACGCGGACGACCCTGACCGGCCCAATCGCGCGCTCAAGGGCTAGAGATGCGCGCGCCATATGGCGCTGTGATGTGATCAGCATGATGGTTTGAACACTAGGGTTGTCTTCAAGCCAACATGCAGTTTCGAGCGCGTTTTCCAAGGTGGTGTGCGCATCAGGCGCCAAGGTGATTTTGCCGGTTTCCAGCCAAGCGCTTGGGTCCGCTGTCAGCGAAAACTGGTCGGCAAAGCCTCGCATGGTGAGCCCCGCTTTTGGGTTGACTCCGGATATGAAGAGCTGCTGAACCTCTTCAGCGGCCAGCAGTTCCAGCCCGCGCTCGATGCGGTCAAACTGCCCCGTGAATACGATGGCCGTGTTTGGCAGAGGGCTGTTTTCGATGTTCGGCCTGGATCGGAGAGCAAAATCGGCCAGCACGCCAAAGAAGGCAATGCAAATTAGGGCGCTCACGAAAACCAAGAGTAACCTCGCCCGCATGCCCGTATCTTGTTTCCCTGTACTAATCGTTCGCGGAGGAGCCGAGTCCCACGATCTGAAAATTGGATGCAGCACCGCCTATAAATTGTTTGTCAGGGCGCGTCATCCTCGGAAGCTTGGGTTGGACTACTCGTCGGGCACTCCGCCGCAGGACGAGCGCTACCGTGCTGTTCTGCCTTTTCTACGGCCTCCTCCATGCTGATCGTGTTGAGGGCCAGGTCAAACTGTTCTTGGATTTCTGGGGCGTGGTGAGCGATGTACTCACGCACGGCCTCGTTTTCCATGAGCTTTTTCAGCTAGCCTTTGGCGACCACAAGTTTCAGCAACTCGGATCCTTAGTTTTCCTCGGCGTGTTTGCATTTCTCCTGCACCTGCTCATTTCGCGCTCGAGCTTGACGATCTGTTCCAGCGGATCGCCCTTGGGCTCTTCCGGTTTGGGCGGTTTGTAGTCGATGCGCTGTTCGGGCGGCGTGGCTTTCAGGAGGGTGTCTGCATGAGCGGCGATGATCGTGTTGGCAGCGATCATCAATTCGACCGCTTCGACCTGCCGCGCGGCCTTCATTTTGCGCAGATGCCGCGCGACATCCGGCGTGAACTGATGGTCTTGCGACAGCTCCATTGCGCGCGGGCAGATGCCATTCAGCAAGTTAGTCAGGCGTTGATGGTCGAGAGATTGACGTTGAAAGCACGCGCCAGCCACTCCTAGCTGACGCCTTTGTCGATGGCGCGGCGCAGCAGGTAATGCTCCTGCTCCGCCGAGAGCCGATTGATCCGATGGTTGTAGGTGTAGGTCTCAAAATCCTTGGCGATCAGGCAGGGTGCAGTCTCTTGGCCGATTTCTTTCAGGGCCAACACCCGCAGATTGCCATCAAGCAGCAGAAATCCTTCCGCCCAGGGATCCGTTTTGATCACCGAAAGCGGCTCGATCAGGCCTATTTCCTGGATCGAAGACACAATCTGCTTGAACTTGCGTGTGGTCATCACCCCTTCGGGCACTTTTTTCGACGGCTTCAGTTCTTCGAGCGGGATCTGGAAGGTCTCAAGGTCAAACCCGAGCGTCAGGTTGAGCGGCGCCTTGGGATAGGTCGCATCGTTCTCAGGCGGCGGGAATGCGCCGGGATAGATGGATTTCACTGTGCTTTGGTCGGTCATGGCGGATCCTTCCGGGCGGTTTCAATGCGGTCAGCGAGATATTTGGGCAGGCTGTCGAGGCCTTCGGCGCGCAGGAGCGTCACGAAGTGCTCATCGGCAAAGAGGCGTTCCAATCCCTGAACCACCAAAAGGAGCTGCTGATGCGCGTGATCTGCTTTCAGCATCAGCTTGTGCTGGCGGGCGACCTCGCGCTGGTAGGTCTTGACCAGCGAATGGGCTGAGTTCGGCAGTTTCGGGAGGTCGCCACCGGTGCGGGGACCTTTTCCCGGCGTTTTTCGAAGAGCCTCTTGGCATCCGTGATCTGATGCCCTTTGATCTGGCCGGCCTTGTAGGCCGCTTCGAGCATGTCGCCGAGGTTTTCATCGTCATGCTTGGCGTGTGCGATCTCGAGCGCGGTGGCGAGCGGTATGGTGCCGTTCTGCACCGCCTCAATCAGGCGTTCGTCGCCCGTTTCCAAGAGGAAGACGATATCCCGGACGTATTTCTCGGAGAGCCCCGTGCGCGTGATGATGTCGTCGATGGTGTAATCCCGCGCCAGCAAAAGCGCGATGTCGGCCAGGATCTCCAGCGGCCTGCGGCCCCGCCGGCGATGTTTTCTGCCAGCGACATAATGAAGGCGTCTTCATCGCTGACATTCACCACCAGCGCCGGGATGCGGGTTTCACCGAGCAGGCGGAAGGCATTCAGTCGTCCTTCTCCGCAGACCAGCAAGTAGGCCGGATCGCCATCTGCGCCCCGGCGCTCGGTCACTGTGATCGGCTTTTTCAGGCCACTGGAGCGGATATTCTCAACGATCTCTTCGAAGACCTTCATGTTGCGGTCCCGCGAGTTCAGGACCTCGATCCGGTCTATGGGCACGAGCGTGACGCTCTCTGGTGTGTCGGTCATCAAGATGCAATCCCTCCATGTGGGTGTTTCTCAGTCATGTCATCCGTCCCATTTCCGGCGAATGCCGACCCGCTCGGCCATGCCGTAGAAAAAGCCGAGGTCCTCGAAGCGGAAGGCCTCGAAGGCGATACTGGTGCGGTTGCAGAGACGGATTTCCTGCCGAGGCAGATCGAGCCAGGGCAGCAGGTAGTAATCGAGCTCTCCCTCGTTCTGGGGATCGAGACGCACGGCCAGGGTGACATCTGCCTGGTAACGCATTGGGTCAAACCGGATCCGCCAGCGCAGCCGTCCATCACCCTGCGGTTGGCAACGGGCCAGAACCAAGCTGACGACCATCTCATCATTGATGGTCAGCAGATCTGTCTTTGGATCGCGCGCCACCGTGCCGCCCACATCTGCAATTGCCGCTTCGGTGCGGGCGATGATCTCTGGATGCATGGCCCTCAGGCGCTTGTTCAGCGCAATGCGCTGAGGGTCCCGGTCTGTGCGGTAGCCAATCATCTCGTAGGCGCGGGCCAGCGAGCCAAAGCGGTTCCGATAGGTCGCGGAGGACGGTATGTCGGAAGTCTGGTCAATCAGAACCCCCGAAAGCTGACCGGCGTCGGCATAGAGCCGTTTCAGGTGATCAAGCAGCTCTTCGTCCGAGAGCCGTGCCGATCGCGAGGTGATGATTTCCTGCGCGGTCAGGAAGGTCTCGAGGGGCACAATATCCTCAAAAGCGCTCTCCTTGCGCACCCACATGTCCGGCGGATTGTCCACATGCAGCTTCTTCAGCTTGAAGGAGGAGTGGTTGTAGACATTGTTGCCGATGTATTTCTCGTTTGTGAGCACGGTGCGCACGGTGCCGGATGTCCAGGGCCGATCCAGATCGGTTGTCACGCCTTCCTCGTTGAGGCGGTCGGCGATCTCACGGAAGGACAGATCCTCTTCAATCATCCAGCGGTACATTTTGCCCACCCAGGCCACTTCCTCATCCGGCCCGGGCATGAGGATGACGCGGTCGGTTTGCAGCGACTTGTGTTCGCCGCGCTTGAGTTCGCCTTTGACGCTCCCGTTTTCATCGACCACCACCCGGCGCAGCCCAAAACCTGCGGGCCCGCCCTGGCGAAAACCCATCTCGATCAACCGGCACTGGCCCGCAAAACCTTTGCGGACAATTCGCGGCTGTACTCGCCCGCCATCGCCCGCTTGACGCCTTTGACGATGGTCGAGACCGGCGAGCCATCATTCTCGAATTGCTCGGCGCAGTAGGCGACCTGAATACCGGCCCGACGGCAGATGTATTCGTAATAGGCGCTATCATCCGCGTCTTGGAAACGCCCCCACCGGCTGACGTCGTAGACCAGAATGATGTTGAAATCCGCCCGACCCGTTTCGACATCTTCGATCAACTGCTGCAGCGCGGTCCGGCCGCCAATCGAGAGCCCGCTTTTGCCGTCATCAGCATAGGTCTTGATGATTTCGATATCCCGCGCTTCGGCATATTCTCGGATCTTGTCGGACTGGTTCAGCGTGGAATACTGCGGATGCTCAGTCGGCATGCGCACATATTGCGCCGCCTTGAATTCCACTCCGCTGCCGTCCAACTCACCCTCCAAAGGCTCCCAAGTCGGGTCGGACGTTTGCGTGACCGCGCGCAGCTATCAAGTCGTACTTTGCGAGACTGAAGCAAATTCAATAGCTTGAAGGTATCTCGCCTCGTTTGCGGTTAACCATCCCGGAGTCGCGCCTTGCATTTGCTCAGATCTGAGCGATAACAAATGGCGGAACAGTTTGAGGACTTGGTACATGACATTTCGCGACCGCGGCACGACCTGGTTTCTGGCCCAGCTGAAACCCAACAGCGTGAAGATCGCCGAGCGCAACCTCAAGAGGCAGGGCTTCCGGACCTTCCTCCCTGTCGAAGAAGTCACCAAGCGGGCCAAATCGAAATTCGTCACTGCCGAGCGACCAATGTTTCCCGGCTACATATTTGTGTCCTTCGATGTGTCCAAAGGTGGCTGGCGCGCGATCAATTCCACGAACGGCATCACGCGGCTCGTCAGCTTTGGAAAAGACCCAGCGCCTGTGCCGCTCGATATCATTTCGGGACTGATGCTTCGCTGCGACGCGCAGGGCAAGCTTATCCCGCCCAAGCTACTAAGCCCAGGCGACCAAGTGGCCATGACCCACGGTCCGTTTGCCGATTTCGTGGCCGAAGTCGAGAAAATTGACCCCGACCGCCGCGTGTGGGTTCTGCTCGACATCATGGGTGGCAAAACCCGCGTCGCGGTGAATGCAGGCCAACTGCGTGCTGTGTGAATTGGCGGGCTCCGGCACGTCTGTTGCACCGTATTCTGGTTTGATCGTCGTAGGCCTCAGCGCCGACTGAGCCGATAGGCGATCTGTCCAACATGTTCCCGGATAGCGGTCTGCAAATTCTGCATGTTTCGCGTCAGGTCCCATCCTATCCGGTCTGAAAATTGCGCGGTTCGATAATCCACCGGCCATGCCACGAGGCTCTGCCACCCAGCCGCTTCAAAACTCCGAATTGCTCGCGGCATGTGAAATGCGCTTGTGATCAACACCCAAGTTTCTCCGTCTGCCGGAGCGGCTAATTCAAAGCTCAAACGCGCGTTCTCGGCCGTGTTGCGAGACCGATCCTCCAAAAGCAGTCGATCTCGATCAATCCCTTGCTCCAAGAAAAACTGTTCCGCTACGGACGCTTCGGAAACGGCAGCGCCGGCGACGTCTCGCAATGCGCCGCTGCCCCCTGCAAACAATAGCGGGGCGTCGGGGAGCCGTCTTGCAAGCGGCAGCCCGGCTGCAAAGCGATCGCCGCCTTCGTTGAACTGAATTTGCCCCCAAAAGGCGCTCGCTCGCGCATCCTCGCCGCCCAGAACAATGATTCCATCCACCTGGGAAAGATGTGGTTGCGCAGGATAGGTGTTCTCGATTGGCTGCAAAAGCAGCTCCCCAAAGGGCAGGATAGTGAGGGATAGCAGCATGGCCAGCGTAAGGCTGCTTACCCAAAGCGCAAAGCGTCGACGCTGCGTTACGAGAGCAAAGACAACAGTCGCAAGGGCAATCAGGATCCAAGTGTCCGGCCGAAGGAGCTCGCCGATCACTTTCGAGGCGACGAAGAAGGCCGTGTCCATCAAAAAGTTCCCCGCTGGATGCCGCTCATCAGCTTCGGCGCAAATAGACATACGCCGAAGACTGCGGCCCTTTCACAGCTCGACGTAGCCAATGGCTAGGTTTGGGAAGTCAAGCTGGCGATGGCTTCGGCCACCGTGGCTTGGTAAAAGTAAACGGCCGTAATGACGCTAGTTTTCAAAGTAATGTCCGGTGTCTAACAGCGAATCTTAGTTTGACCAGACCCGCGTAATCCCGAGGTCATCAGATGCGCGATCTGATGACAGCAGCTCAAGGCGTTCTTCAAGAGAAACTGCTGCAATCATTCGATCAAACGGGTCGCGGTGCACCGACTCCAACCTAGCAGCAGCAGATGCAGCCGACGCCGTCAAAGGCAAAATTTCATACCCATCTTCCACGGCGCGGCGATCTAATGTCTCTACATGTGCAGAGATTTCGGGCCATTTCCCGAGCCGGACTTTCTGCCCAATTTCATAGAAGGTGATTGCGGAAACGAAAATTCTCGAGGAAGTCAATATCCTGTCACGCGATTTGGATGGCAATCGTGGGGCTGATCACGAGCTCGTTCGGGTGCGTGGTCTTGTCCCTGAACTCGTTCGCCGCAAAAAGGCCAAACTCTTCGAACCGATGTGACGGTGCTGCAGGCACCTCACAGGCAACGCGAGCGCGCGACATCGGCCTCATGTATCGCAGGTCGCAGCTTATCGATAGAACGCGCCAGACACATGCCCTGGTTTGCAGACACAGACGATCATCAATTTCATGCAAACTCTTTCAATCGCGCGTCGAAATACTCGATTGTATGCCCTAGCCCGATATCCAAAGGCACACTCGGTTCCCAGCCCAGCAGGCTCTTGGCTTTGCTTATGTCTGGTTGGCGTTGCTTCGGGTCGTCCATTGGTAGCTCGCGGAACGTGATCTTAGACTGTGAGCCAGTCTTTTTGATGGTCAGTTCCGCCAGTTCAAGAATGGTGAATTCGCTTGGGTTGCCAAGGTTAACCGGTCCTTGCACGCGGTCTCCAGATTCCATGAGCCGAATGAAGCCGTCGATCAAATCATCAATAAAGCAGAATGATCGCGTTTGCGCGCCATCGCCGTAAACTGTAATCGGCTCGTCCCGAAGGGCTTGGACAATGAAGTTCGATACCACGCGTCCGTCAGCATGGTGCATCCTTGGACCGTAGGTATTAAAAATCCGCGCGACCCTGATCTCCAGTCCGTGCTGTCGGTGGTAATCAAAGAAAAGCGTCTCGGCGCAGCGCTTGCCCTCGTCATAGCATGATCGCGGCCCGATCGGGTTCACGTTGCCCCAATAATCTTCTGACTGCGGATGCACATTTGGGTCGCCATAGACTTCGCTTGTAGATGCTTGAAAGATTTTGCACTTCAAGCGCTTTGCGAGACCCAGCAAATTAATGGCACCATGCACAGAGGTCTTCGTCGTTTGTACCGGATCATGCTGGTAATGAACCGGCGAAGCTGGGCAAGCCAGATTGTAAATTTCATCCACTTCCACGAATAGCGGAAAGGTCACGTCATGGCGTAAAAATTCGAACCTTGGGTGACTATGTAAATGGTCTATATTTCGCTTCGTTCCGGTGAATAGGTTGTCTACGCACAGGATCTCATGACCCTGCTCCAGCAGCCGATCTATGAGGTGAGAGCCGACGAAACCTGCTCCTCCGGTTACGAGAATACGTTTGCGGCTGTCATAAAGTCGGGCCAATCCTATACTCCTGCTCTTATCCAGGCGACCGAGCCCTGGGTTGTGACTCTCTTATAGCCTTTGAAACGTTTCGGAAACTCGATGTGCGAGACAATGTGGATCGTGCGTTCAGACGGGTCGGGCAGTTCTTGTTCGTGTGATCTTTGTCACTGCGGTCATCGGTTGGCTCGGCCCGGCATCTCGCAGAGAACTCCGCAATGTTGAACGAAAAGCCATGCATGAATGGCTTGGCTTGAAGCGACTGGTCTGGCTATGACGATTGCCTGTCCCGCAGGTAGGACGCTCAGCAGCGGAAAGACTGAGAGAGCGACGTCGTTTCGAATCTGGGGTTATACGAACTTTACATGCCGATTCTGGCACACCCAGCCTTTGTATTGCGCGCCATCGCGGCTAAACTGCCCCCGGCGTCACCTTATTATTGCGGCGCATATCGACAGCCGGCGCGGGCGCAGTTGTGCGGCATTTACCGTGTAGCCAGTTTTTTCCTACGCGCCCAGGCAGCGCCATCATAACCGGCGCTGATGCTGTGTTGGTTTCAGGTGCCCTTGGGGCCGCGTCGAAGCGGTGGACCTGTCAGGGCAGGGATTTGAGCTGAGGGAACACCATGGCCAAGAATATTATCATTTTGCTCGACGGCACATCGAATGAGATTTCGGCGGATCGAACCAGTATCATCCGGCTTTACGGAACCCTGGCAAAAAGTGAGGAGCAGCTGGTCTATTACGACCCGGGCGTCGGCACCTTTGGGGCCGAAGGCGCGTGGTTGCACTGGTGGCGGAAGGCGATTGAGATTTGGGGTATGGCGACGGGCTGGGGCCTGGATGCGAATGTCAAAGAAGCCTACCGTTTCTTGGTCGAGCATTACCGCCGCGACCCGGATGGCACGCGAGACCGGATTTACATCTTTGGCTTTTCGCGCGGTGCCTATTCAGCGCGGATTTTGGCGGGGTTCATCCATGCCTTTGGCTTGATGGAGCCGCGCAACCTCAACCTGCTGGATTATGCCTATCGCGCCTATAAACGCATCGGAGAGACCGAAAAGGCGGATGCCTTTGCTGAAATGCGGTTGTTCGAGCGGATTTTGCAGCCCGACCGCCCCAAAATTCGGCTGCTTGGTCTGTTCGATACCGTGGCCTCAGTCATCGAAAGCGGGCGGGTTTTGCCACGTTTGCGCAGCCATGCTCATACGGCCAATAACCGGTCGGTCGAGGCGGTGCGCCACGCGGTGGCAATCTCCGAACGTCGCACAATGTTCCGGCCCAAGCTTTGGCCCGAGGGGCAGCAATACCACCCCAACCGGTTCAACGACAAAGACGCGACCGATCAAGACGCGAAGGAGGTTTGGTTTCTTGGGGTGCATGGGGATATCGGCGGCGGGTACCCTGAAAAGGATTCCGCGCTGGCCAAGATCCCGCTGCATTGGATGATCACAGAAACCGAGCCGATGGGGTTGGATTTCAAGACCCAAAGGGTGAACCGGCTGGTGCTGGGCAAGACGGGCGAGGGCAAATACGTCGCCCCGGATGCCAAGGCCAAACCGCATGATTCCATGTCATTGGGCTGGAAGCTGTTGGAAGTCCTGCCGCAGCCCAAGCCCGCGCGGTCGCGGCGTAAAGCAATCTTTGGTTGGACGATTCCCTGGATGGAGCGGCGCCATATCCCCGAGGGAGCACGCATCCATCAATCGGTTTTTGAGGCCCCGGAAAGGCCCGAAACGATCCCGAAGGATCACCTTATCGAAGGGATGCCGGACGACGGTGATCAACCCTAGGGCGCGGGTGGCGCGGTCGGTTAGACCACCATGGCCGCGCCCGCGGATTTCACCAGATGACGGTAGAAACTTGTTGCCGGGGTCGTTGTCAGATCGCGCACCGTATCCGACAAAAGATCGCGCAAGGTTTCATCGATATGAACCTGACAATCGGTGCTACCAACCCGCCCCAGGGCCAGTTGTCGGGGCATGTCATACGAATAAGGCAGCAGTGCGCCGTCATCGGCCAGCACCAACGGGGAGATGAGCGCGCCCAATTCCGCCGTCCGTTCGCGCAGCCGGGCCCCGGCCACGGCGTCACAACGCACATCGACATTTGGGTGGCGGGTGCGGAACACCTCGGTCAGCATAATCAACCGTAACATCGCCTCGCTTGGCAGTTCGGGGCCAAGGGCGTGGGTTTGCTCGGCGGCCCGCCCGATGGTTGCCAGTGGGTGCAGCTGAATATGCTCGGCCCCCGCCGCGACAAGACAGGCTACCAGATCGGGCAGCTGTGGCATGGAGTGGCGGGTGACCGAGATTACCACGCCGGGGCCATGCCCGGCCTCGGCCAGGGCGCGCAGGGTACCGAGCGCGGTTTGAAACGCGCCCGGTTTTTGCCGGATGTGGTCGTGCAACTCGGCCAAGCCATCAAAGCTGATCGCGGCGTGATGCAGGGTGCCAGCGGCCAGCGGCTCCAGTAACTCGGCCAGGCGCGAGCCGTTGCTAATGGCCGACACCAGATAGCCCTGATCGGTCAGGCCGTGCAGCAGGCGGTCAAATTCGGGGTAGAGCGCCGGTTCACCGCCCGAAAGCGCCGCCCGGCGATACCCTTTTTGCGCAAGCGCGCCGGTTGTGCGCAGAATGTCGCGCGCCGCCAGGCTGGGGCGCAACTTGGGGCCTGACGAAGAATAGCAATGCAGGCATTGCAGGTTACAAAACCGGCTGGGGTGAATTTGAACAATCGCCTCTCGCGTCAGCACAGATTTTCCCCCGTTCAGACCGAATGTGTGGTGCGCAGGCGCAAACTGTCAGGCTCAATGATCCCTTCGGGAAAAATCTCAATCTTCCGCAGCGGCCCGTATCGCGTATCGAGGAACTCGGTCAGGTTGAAATTGTCGATGGGCCCGGTCCAAAGGTGATCGACGGCGGTGCCATCGGCCAGTGCCTCGAACCCGATCACCGGGTGGCGCGCTTCGCTGATCGCGCTGGCGATCTCGGCGACCTGCGCCTTGGGCAATGGCTTGTTCGCAAGGCTTTTGGCCAAGACTTCGATCACCGCCTCGCGGTCCAATCCCTGTGTCATGATAGATGTCCCTTTGTCTTTCTTGGATTGTTTCAAACCACGAGCGGCCATGGCGCTTTTTCGTGCTCGGCCAAAAACTCCGACACTTGGCCGTTGCAGGTTTCGGCCACGAAACGCTCGCAATCTTGTTTGGTCGCAGGCCCAAAGGCGCGATAGTGAATGGCCGTCACCATGCTGTCGGCGGGCACCACCAGACAGGCGTTATGGCCGGTTTCGGGCCGGGGCAGGCGCGCGTAGACCATGTGGTCTTTGGGAGACAGGGTTTCCGCCTCAAACGCTTGCTGGATCGGGATCTCATGCTCGCCCACCGCATCATGCACGATGATCGATGTCGCGCCGGTCGCGTTGATCATATGGACCGTTTCAGCAAACGGTCTAAGGCCCTTTTCGCAGGTCTCCTCCACAAAGAACACAAGGTTCCAGTTCGGCGGCGTGACGCGTTCGGGGCGCTGTTCAAGCTGCACAACATAGTTCGAGCAGGGCAAAATGCCGATTGCGGTCAGTTTGACCAGATTGCTGCGGGCCACCCAGGTTGCGGTGTAGGTGGCGCTGCCAAGCACTTTGGAGGTTGTGGTGTTCATGTCGGTCCTTTCTGGCTGGCCGGCGACGGGGTGGGGATCAATGCGCTTCGGTGACGGTTAGGTTCAGCAATTCTTCGTCACGCCAAAGGATGCGGACGGTGTCGTACTGGCCCTGATTGGCGGCGGTCATGTAGCGCACGGGGAGGAAGCTGAAGACCTGGTTTCCGATGCCGCCCGAGTTTCGGATCGAGAGATCCAGGGAGAGAGTGGACGGCATCGGAACTGGAGGGTCCGCAAAGGTGAGGACGGGCCGATCAGCGGTGCTTTTGGTTTCGACCTCACCGGTGATGATGAGGGTTGGGTCATTGCCAGGCGTCAGGTTGATCCAAGCGGCGAATTTCTGGGTTCTGGGCGGCGAGGTATCGAGCTGGGCCATCATAGCGGCGCCCCCCGGTTCGGGAGCGACGTGTGGCCAAGATGCGTGAGAGACCAAAGGCGCAACCCGACAAACCCCTGTTTGGCGTGGTCGCGGCCGGAACTACAGCGCACGGACATCTGATCCCCTTTCCACCGAAGCCCGCGATGCGATCGCGCGGCATTCGGTTCCCCAACGAAGTGGATTCGCTTGGTCCGAAGCGGTAAAATGCTGGCGTCTGCTCGGGCCTTTTGGCCCCAAAAACCGATCTGGCGTGTCGGTGTTTGCCCCGATCTTGAGGCGATGACGCAACAAAAACCCTTTAGACGTGTCGAATACCCATGCAAAAAGGTTAATGATTATTCCGTTATCGCTCCGTTATTGCATCTTAGGGGCTTGGGGGCGGGGTTTGGCGCTTGGGGGAGGTGCCGCATTTGGCGGGACAAATTCGGATAATAATCTCGCGTTTTGTGACCCTGAACTGGGGCGCGGCGTGCTGATTGGGTTGCGGGAAATTGAAGGCCCAGATCGGATCGCGATGCTTGCTGCCGAGATCCTTGATGGCGCTGAAACCGCAGTTTTGCCGGTTTTTTCGCATCTCAACTATTTGTTTTATGGCCGCGCGGCCACGGCCCCGTGGATTTGGTTTTTCGGTGGCGTTACCGATTTGGGCCTGTCGGTGACCGGCAGCGGCCCTGATCGGCGCGCCGGTTTGATGGCGGTTGCAGGGGAGGTGGCCGAGGCGCATCTGGCAGGCTCTGCCCATTCAGATTTGGGTGCTGACAATCCCGCGCAACGGGGGATCGGTGCGGGTCCCTCCGCCGGGGCCGCTGCGCGCCATGCCGCCTGTGAATTGGCCGAGCGGGTTTCGGTCCAGCGCTGGTGGGCTGGCGCCGCCCCAGCCCTGGGGCCGCTTGATCAGTCGGTGCTTTCTGAGGCGCAAGGTCAGGTTGTCTGGTCGGACCGCGCGCGGGAAACCGTGCTTATGCATCTGGCCGATTTGGGCGAAGCGCAGGTTGTCGTGGCGGCCTCCTTCGAGGCCGCCGGGGGTGATTTCTGTTTTGGGGCGGCCTGTCGCGACAGCCTGAATCAGGCCGCATATTCCGCCACGAATGAGATGGTGCAGGCCGAGATCGGGCTGGAAATCGCGCGGTTGAAAACCACCCGCGCAAGTGGTGGCACGCCCGCGCGCGCTGACAAGTTGGCACTCGATTTGGCCGCAACCGTTACAAAAGACGTGATTTTTTCCTCTCATCTCCTGCGCGCAGGGCCAATTGGCGACATGATCCAAGCCGACGAAGATTTCCTGACCGGCATTGAAACAACGCCGCTGGGCTTGTTCGAAAACGCCCTGCATGTTGCCGAAGCAGCCCTTTTGCCCCAAGCCGCCATCCTGGCCCATGCCCCCAACGCCCAAGCGCCCTTTGGCCATCTGGACCTTTACTGAACCTGCGACATGAATTTGAACGACCCGACCCCTCCAACACCTTACGGACCGATCTTGCAGATCAAGATCCTGCGCGGGTTTCAGGCGCAAATTGGGTCGTCGGAGGTCAGCATCGCTAAGCAAAAGGCCGCCGCCCTTTTGGCGATCCTGGTGATGGATGCGCCCTATCGCACCTCGCGCGCGGTGCTGCGTGGGTTGCTTTGGAGTGATTCCGAGGAGGTCGCGGCGCAAAACAGCCTGCGCAACACGCTTTGGTTTCTGAAAAAGCTGCTGGAAGACATCGGTTATTCCGGGCTGCAATCGAACCGAAATGAAATCTGGCTAGAGCCGGAAAGCTTTGAAACCGATCTAGAGGATCATCTAAACCGGCTGAGCAAAGGGCAGGTTTCTTTGGATCTGATGCCGACCCAGGGCTTTCCCGATCAAATGCTTTCTTCGGTCGAGGCCACCGATCTGTTTGAACAGCGCCTGAACACCTATCGCGAACGCTCGAAAAACCGTGCTTTCGAGATTTGCAAATCGGCCGCTGCCGATGCCGCATTGGATCACGATATTCCATTGCTTGAGCTTTTGGTTGGACTTGACCCGATCAACGAAGCCCATTGCCGCCGTCTCATCCAAGCATTGCTGGATAAAGGGCGCAAAGCCGATGCCCTGGCGGAGTATCAGCGGCTTTGGAATGTATTGGACGAGGAATATGGCGAAGAGCCATCACAAGACACCCAAGCCATCATCGTCGCGCTTAAGCAGGCGGATGAAGAGGAAAAGCCATTTGGCGATGGCAAACCGACCATCGTGGTTCAGTCGCTGGATGTAACGGCGCAAAACCCGGCGGACCGTGTGCGTCTGCAAGAGCTGCGCGAAATGGTGCTGTCGATCCTGGTGCGGTTCCGCGAATGGCGCATCATCGATGATGATCACTGCCCCGACCTGCGCGCGATCCTGGGCCGTGCGAGCGGGTCGGTCAGCTCGCTTTCATTGACATCCTTCCGGCCGTCCGAGCGCGGTGACACGATGCGCAGCGTGTTGACCGATTTGGGCACCGGGCAGGTGTTGTGGTCAGAGGCTATGCAGCTAGGCAATGCCGGTCAGATGGAACCTTTGGAACGCGCGGTTCGGCAATTGGCCACCGCTCTGAACCTGCATATGTCGGGGCCCCTGCGCCCCGGTCGGGCCGAGCCGCAGGCGCAGGCCAATCTGAACTATGAAAGCTGGATCGAGGCGCAACATCTGACCCGCCAATTCACCCATGAAAGCTGGCAGCAGGCCGAAGGCATCCTGGATCAAATCCTGGCCCGTGACCCCGAATTTGTGCGTGCTTTGGCGACGCGTGCCTCGATCGAAACCATGCGCCATATCGCGTTTCCAGGGGTGTTCAGCACACCGGGCCTGCATCGGCGGGCGCTGAAATGGGCGAGCACCGCCACCACCGTCGACCCGATGGATAGCCGCGCGCAGCTGGCGCTTGGCTGGGCCTGTGCGATGTCACGCCAATTCGACCGGGCGGAACTGGCCTATGAGTTGGCCTTTCAGCACAATGAAAACGACCCTTGGACCATCGTCTCTTCCTCGGTCGGGTTCGCCTTTTGCGATCAGATCGACCGTGCCTTGGCGCTGCTTGATTACCTGTCGGACCTGACCTTGGAGCTTGAGCCGGTGCATTGGTCCTATATCGCAGCCACACGGTTTTTGGCGGGTGATGATGCGGGTTGTATCGAGATGTCGGAACGCGCGGTTGAAATCTCTTGCGACGTACCGGCCTGGCATTCTGCGGCTTTGGCCCATAGCGGTGAGACCGAAAAAGCGACCGAGGTGGCGGCGCGGTTCCGTCAGATCACCACCGATAATTGGGCCGGGGCGGCACCACCAACCGACCAAGACATGACAACCTGGATTTTAAGCTGTTTTCCAATCCGCAACCGCGCCAGTTGGGTGCGGTTGCGGGATGGTCTGGCGCTGTCGGGGCTGAAAACGCCAGACCGTTAGCGTATCACCTGAACGATTACATGCACTTAGCGGTGCTGTAATCGGCGATGCGACTGGATTTGAAGGTTTCTTTATCGCTGTCAGCCACGCTGACCGGTTCCCCGTCAAAGGCCAGTTCGCTGTAGAAATCGGGCAAAATCCAGGTGCCGGTCGGAACCGGCGTGTCGATATCGCTGGGCGCGGGGATCACAAAGGTCAGATCCTCCGACGCGGCGGGCAGATCGATATAACAAACAAGATCGGCATCATCATACCCGGCGCCAAGCTCGACCACCGTAGCGGGCACTTGGGCCTTGAACTCTCCGATGGTGCCTGGGCGGGTTAGGGTGCCTTTGGACCATTGCGCAATGAAATCGCCCAGAGCCTCGTAATTCACCACGTTCATGGTTTTGTTGTCCGACATTGTATCCCTCCGTTTTTTGGTTAGATCGCAAAGATTTGCGGGGCGGTTTGTTTTAAGGCGGCTATCAGCTTGGGCATTGAGCCCGGCATCGAACCGAAGATCGCTGTTTCGCGCGCGCTAAGGTCGTGATCCTCGGCCTCCCATTCCTCGGGGTGGAAGGCGGGCCACATGGCTTCGGCGACCAGCAGCGATCCAAGCGGCCCCAGGGTCGCGCCGTTGCGGCCAAGCTGTTGCGCCTCGAACATCAAGAACAACGACAGGGGTGGGTCGGCCAGGATCGCCTCGCGCTGTTCCTGGGTCAGGTGCACATGGGTGTCCAACGTTACCTTGGACTCCAGCGCTTGCAGGCCGGTTTCGACGATCTGCCGCCGGTCTGCGCCGTGAATGACGGGATCAAGAATATCGCTCCACCCGGTGTCGGGCGGGCGCGCCAGGATGTAATCGACCAATTGATCGACGCCGATCAACGCGTTCGAGGCCTCGCGCACCAGGTCGCGGAAGACGGTGCCGGGCAGCCGAATATGCGACACGCCATCCCCCACGGTCGGACGCGCGGCTGAGGCTTGGGTCAGCTCGCTGGCGACATGGGGGCCAAAGCGCAGCGCCCAATTGAATCGGTCGGGCGTCGCAGCCTCGGGCGATTTGAAGAACAAATCCCAATCGATCAGGTAAATCTTCTTGATCGGCAGTTCCTTGGGATTGTGCCGGGAGGAGGTTTTGATCACCGTCTTCAAGCTGACCCGCTGCGCATCATTCAGGGCGTAAAGATTGCGCACCATGGCATGGCCCAACCGCCCGGCGGCAAAGGCGAACTCGACCGAGGTTGAGCCTGCATCAGCCGGCCGATCCAGACGCAGATTGCCATTGAGATAAAGATCATAGATGCGCGGATGCAGAATGCGTTTCAGCATATCCTGGCGCAGGATGCGGCGGTAAATCCGCACCAATAGCAGTTTCGCGATCTCATCCACCTTGTAGCCGGGCAGGCTGTCATCGGCGTCGGTCTGATCGACCAGGTGATTGTAAATACCATGAAACAGCGCCGTGAGTTGGGCGAGCACCATGTTGTCGTCATTGCGCGAATCCGGCACCAGAACGGTTTCAAGCCCGCGCTTGCGATTGATGCTGCCATCGGATGCAAAAGAGGTACGCGGCAGGTCGCGTTCGGGCGCCGTCCAGTGCCAGGGACGTTCACGATCATCTTTGACCTGACCCAAGCGCAGCTTGGCCGCGCCTTTGTCGGTATCAAAAGCAAAGGGGCAGGCCATCGGCCCGCCGCCCATGACGGTTTCAAGCTCCAGCGGCGCATTGCGCAAGTTGCGGGGAAATTCCGGCGCACCGGAATAGGGTTTGGCAGGCAGGGAGGTTTGCACCAAATCATGCGCAGCCAATTGGAAAAGATAGGTGTAGCCTGCCGGAACGCCCGCCGTTTCATCATCGGCATCGTTTAAGAACCCGCGCGCGGGATCGGCGCTGGCGTTCGTGGCCTGCATGAGCGATGTAATGTTCTGCAAGATCTCGACAGGCAGCCATTCGCGCGTGCTGTTCAGCCCGCCGAAATGGTGAAACTCATCCCCCAATTCCTGCGTGCGGCTGGCTTTGAGCGCCGCCCCCTTGGTTTGGGTCTTTGGGATCGCGACCGGTCCAAGTTCCCGATGCGAGATGCGTGATTTGTCTTTGGCCACGTCAGCAAACTCCGATGTACTGATCCTAGCGTCGGCTGGAATCGCAAATCTGGCAACGGGGGATTTCTGCGCGCAGGCGTTTGAGTGGCAGATTAAGTAAGAGGCTGATCTTAATGTATTAAAATTGTGATACAGCTTTTTGACATGGCGCCGCGTGATTTTGAAATAACGAAACGATGACGTTTCAGCCTTGGCTCAGCGATCTGGCTTGCCCCGACTAGAGCGCTTGATTTTTGACGATATTCCTAAGTCGTCGGCATCGTCACCGCGCCTTCCATGGCCTCCGATACCGAGGCTAGCGCCGGGTATAGGCGCCGATATCCTGCCAGGCGGCGGCTGAGCGTGGCTTGGTTGGTGGGGTTGGGCTGGAACCATTTGGACACGGGCGGCTTTTCGGCCACCTCGGCCAATGTTGTATGACCGGCGGCAACACGGGCCAGGCGTGCCGCGCCGAGGGCGGGGCCAACCTCGGCCCCGTCGCTGCGACCGATGGGGGTGTCGGTCACGTCAGCGATCATTTGCAGCAGAAAATCGCTGCGTGTGCCACCGCCGATGGCGCGAAGCTTGGCTGGTGTCGTTCCCGCGGCGCGCAAAGCCGCCGTCGCATCGGCAAAGCTAAAGGCGATACCTTCGACCACCGCGCGCATCAGGCTGCCATGGCTCGTGCCTTCACCCAACCCCCAGAACCCGGCGCGGATGGCGCTGTCGCCGTGGGGCGTGCGTTCCCCGGTCAGGTAAGGCAGGAAAAGCGGGCCGGGCTCTGCCGTTTCCGCTTCGGCGGTCAGGTCTCCGATCGGGCGCTGCAAAAGCTCGGATAGCCAGGCCATTGGGCGGGCACCGTTCAACATACAGGCCATCTGGAACCACATCCCCGGCATCGTGTGGGCATAGGCATGGACAAGGCTTTCAGGATTGGGCCGGTAGCTGTCGATGGTCACAAAGACCTGGCCCGAGGTGCCGAGCGACAGGAACCCGTCGCCAGCATCGATGGCCCCGATGCCAATGGCGCCCGCCGCTGCGTCACCCGCGCCAGTGGCGATGGGGATGCCGGGGGGCAGGCCCAGGTCGGACGCGGCATCTGGCAAAAGCTGCCCTGCGGCCTCGATGCCAAAACGCAAGCTCGGCAACCAATCCAGGTTGGTGGCGCTGACCCTGCAGAGCTCGGATGACCAGGCCCCGGTGGCTTGTTCCAACCAATGGGTGCCCGCCGCGTCAGACGGGTCGGTGTAAAGGTTTCCGTGCAGCCGAAAGCCGATATAGTCCTTTGGCAGCAGGATTTTGTGAATGCAGGCATGATCTTCGGGCGCGTGTCGCGACAGCCAGAGCAATTTTGGGGCGGTGAAACCTGGCATTGGTGGCACGCCTGCGATCTGGCCGATCTCGGGCACGGCCTGGGCCATGTCTCGGCATTCAAGGGCGGCGCGGCCATCGTTCCAGAGGATGGCTGGGCGGATCGGGCGCAAGGCGGCGTCCAGGCAAACTGCACCATGCATTTGACCCGACAGACCCAAAGCCCCGACGCGCGCGCGGTCTTCCGCAGCCAATCCAAGCATGGCCGCGCGCAGGGCGGCGTACCAAGCCTCGGGGTTTTGTTCGCTGGCCCCAGCAAAGGGGTGCGACAGGCTTAGCGCGGCCTCTTGTGTGGCCAAGACCGCGCCGTCCGCATCGGTGAGGCAGAGCTTGACGGCCGAGGTTCCAATGTCGATTCCAAGAAAGCGCATGGCGAAGGTCCTTTAACCTTCGATATACCGCCGAAGCGCTGTCTGACAGCCATCCTGCCAAATCATCGATAGCCAATCGGCAAAAGCGCTTGCGAAAGCGGGCGCTTCGGCCAGCTCGCCATAGATTTGGCTTTGCGCAAGCCAGGTGCTTGGATCATGGCGCGCGGCGCGGGCGGCGGCGCTGCGTTCTTCCCAGAACGGATCATTGGCAGCAATCTCGGACCCGTCTTCGCGCGTGCCCGCGCACATCCGTGCCCAAAGCGCCTCGACCAAGGCCAACCCGGCCACAGGCGCACCGGCGACCAAGGCTTCGCGCACGGTGGGCAGCACAAACCCCGCATGTCTGGCTGAGCCATCAAAGGCGACGCGACGCGTGGTGTCATGGATGCGCGGATTGGCGAAGCGCTGATCGATCAGGTCTAGGTATTCGGGCGCGCTGCACTCCGGCACCGGATCGACATGGGGCGCGACCTCGGTCAGCATCACCTTGCGGAAAAAGGCGTGGATATCCCCATGCGCCATGCAATCGGCGATGGTGGCAACCGATAGCAGCTCTCCCACATTGGCCAAAACCTGATGCCCGGCGTTCAAAAGCCGGATTTTCATGACCTCATAGGCATGAACATCATGGGTAAAGGTGGCCCCAACACGATCCCAATCCGGGCGCCCGGCGCAGAAATCATCTTCGATCACCCATTGGCGGAACCGTTCATGGGTGACCGGCGCGGTATCATCAATGCCATGGCTGCGCACCAGGTCCAACTCGGCCGGGCCGGTGGCGGGGACGATGCAATCGACCATCGCGTTGGGAAAGCTGCAATTGACATCAATCCAATCGGCCAGGTCCGGGTCGGAGAGTTGGGCCAAAGACACAAGGGTCTGGCGCAGGATGCCGCCATTGCCTTGCAGATTATCGCAGCTTTGCCCGCTGAACGGGCTGTGGCCTGCGTCGCGGCGCAGGCGCAGGGCGGCGATCATCGCACCAAAAGCGGTGCGCGGCGTCGCGGGGTTGGCGGCGTCAAAACGCATATCGGGATGGGTGGCGTCAAACCCGCCGGTCACCGGATCGATGTAGTAGCCGCCTTCGGTCACGGTCAGGGCCACGATGCGGATATTGGGCTGGGCCATCGCGGTGATCAGCGCGCGATTGTCGGGTTCAATTGGCACGTAATCGATCATGGGACCAGTTACCTCCAACGCGGTGCTGTCAGGCCCAAGCTCGATCAGGGTGGTCAGGCAATCCTGCGCCAAAAGCTTGTCACGCATCACCGCGTCATAGGGACGAACGCCCGCGCCGATGATGGCCCAATCCTGCGCCAGCCCCTGTTGCATCAAACGGTGCAGATACCAAGCCTGGTGGGCGCGGTGGAAATTACCCAAGCCGATATGGACGATGCCAGGTGTTAGATGCGCGCGGTCATAGCTGGGGCGTAGGACGTCAGCAGGCAGTTGCGCCAGCGTCTCATTGCGCAGCGGACGAGGGGGCGGGGCCGTATCTTTCATCAGCTCATCCATTGTCCGCCATCGACATTGTAGCATTGCGCGACGATGTAATCGGCCTCGGCACTGGCCAGAAACACGGCCATACCGGTCAGATCCCCGGCCACGCCCATGCGCCCATAGGGCACGGCATTGCCAACCTCCTGCTTTTTCTGGCCAGGGGCCTTGCCCTCGTACTTGGCGAAGAACGCGTCGACCCCATCCCAATGCTCGCCATCGACGACGCCGGGCGCGATGGCGTTCACGTTGATCCCATGGGAAATCAGGTTCAGGCCCGCCGATTGGGTCAAGCTGATCACCGCCGCTTTGGAGGCGCAGTAGGTCGCCACCAAAGCTTCGCCCCGCCGCCCGGCTTGGCTGGCCATGTTGATGATCTTGCCGCGAATGCCGCGGTCGATCATGTGCTTGGCCACGGCTTGCAGCGTGAACAATGTGCCGCCCACATTGATGTCAAAGACACGGGCATAGTCCGAGCGGCTAATTTCAACGATGGGCGCTGCGGAAAAGATTGCGGCGTTGTTGATCAGGATGTCGATCTGACCAAGCTGATCGACGGTTTCTTGCACCCCATGATCGATGCTGGCCTGAGCCGTGACATCCATTTCGATGGCGGTCGCGCCAATCTGATCGGCGGTTTCGCGGGCCCGTGTGATGTCGATATCGGCAATCGCGACCCGCGCGCCTTCGCGCAGGTAAGCCTCGGCAAAGGCGCGCCCGATGCCTCGGGCCGCGCCAGTGATCAAGGCCGTCTTTCCGTCCAATCGCGTCATCCGATGCGCAGACCCTGCTTGTCAAAGCGGTGAATGCGTGTGGGGTCGGGCGTTAGATAGATCGTGTCGCCATGGTGCATGTCGACCTCACCCACGGCGCGCACGGTGATGGGGTCTGTGCGCCCCTCCATATGCACATGAAAGAAGGTGTCCGAGCCCAGATGCTCCGACACGCCCACCGTGCCTTTCCAGGTGCCTTCGTCGGGCGAGGGGGTGATGTGTTCGGGCCGCACACCGATGGTTTCGGCGTTGTGCTCGGCCGCAATCGCGCCATCGATCAGGTTCATTTTCGGGCTGCCGATGAAGCCCGCCACGAAAAGATTGCGCGGTTCGCGGTAAAGCTCCAAAGGCGAGCCCACCTGCTCGATATGTCCGGCACGCAGCACCACGATCTTATCAGCCATGGTCATGGCTTCGACCTGATCATGGGTCACGTAGATCATGGTGGTTTTCAGCTCTTCATGCAGTTCGCTGATTTCCATCCGCATGCCCACGCGCAGCGCGGCATCGAGGTTCGACAAAGGTTCGTCAAACAAGAAGGCGGAAGGTTCGCGCACAATTGCCCGGCCGATGGCCACGCGCTGACGCTGACCGCCCGATAGCTGCCCTGGGCGGCGGTCAATATAGTCCGCCAGGTTCAGGATCTTGGCCGCGTGATTGACGCGCTGGTCGATCTCGGCCTGGTCCATTTTGGCCATCCGCAAAGGAAAGGCGATGTTCTTGCGCACCGACATATGTGGGTAAAGCGCGTAAGACTGGAACACCATGGCCAGGCCGCGTTTGGCGGGCGGAACCCGTGTCGCGTCATTGCCATCGATGCGGATTTGTCCGTCGGTGACATCTTCGAGCCCGGCGATCAGGCGCAGCAGGGTGGACTTACCGCAACCCGATGGACCGACGAAGACAACGAACTCGCCCTCTTCGATGGTCAGGTCCAATGGGGGGATGACCTCAACCTCACCAAAGGCTTTGCGAACTTTATCAAGTGTGATGCGTCCCATGGGTTCGCTCCTTATTTCACTGCGCCGAAGGTCAGACCTCGGACAAGTTGTTTCTGGCTAAACCAGCCAAGGATGAGGATCGGTGCGATGGCCATCGTGGAGGCGGCCGAAAGCTTGGCGAAGAACAGGCCTTCTGGTGAGGAATAGCTTGCGATGAACGCCGTCAGCGGGGCCGCATCGACCGAGGTGAGGTTCAGCGTCCAGAACGCTTCGTTCCAGGCCAGGATGAAGTTGAGCAACAAGGTGGACGCGATGCCCGGGATCGCCATGGGCGTCAGCACGTAAAGGATTTCTTCCTTCAGCGTCGCGCCATCCATCCTTGCGGCTTCAAGGATCTCGCCCGGGATTTCCTTGAAGTAGGTGTAGAGCATCCAGACAATGATCGGCAGGTTGATCAGCATCAGGATCACCACCAGCGCGTATCGGTTGTCCAAAACGCCCAACTGAATACACAGCAGGTAGATCGGGTAGAGAACACCAACCGCTGGCAGCATCTTGGTCGACAGCATCCAAAGCAGGATGTCCTTGGTCCGCCGCGATGGCACGAAGGCCATGGACCAGGCCGCCGGGATGGCGATCATGATGCCCAGAATGGTCGAGCCGCCCGCAATGATGACCGAGTTCATCAAGAACCGACCGTAATTCGACCGCTCCATCACCTCGGCATAGTTTTCAAGCGTCCAGTCAAAGGCGAAGAAAACCGGGGGGTTGGCGATCGCATCGGCTTCGGTCTTGAAGGATGTCAGGATCGTCCAGAGGATCGGAAAGAAGATTGCAAGTCCGATGATCCACGCGATCGCGGTGTTCAGGGTTTTGCGTTGGGTTGTGACAGCTCTAGCCATGTCTCGTCCCTCACTTGTCCAGGTTTTTGCCGACGATGCGCATCAGGAAGATCGCAACGATGTTGGCAAGAATGATGGCGTAGACGCCGCCGGCACTGCCGAGACCCACGTTCTGGCTTTCCAGCACACGCTGGTAGATTAGGTAGGTCAGGGTGCGTGTTCCGAACGCGCCGCCGGTCGTGACGAAAATCTCGGCGAACACCGCCAACAGGAAGATCGTCTGGATCAGCACCACGATGGTGATTGCGCGGCTCAGGTGGGGCAGGGTGATAAAGCCGAAGCGTGCAAGCGGGCTTGCCCCGTCCATTTCCGCAGCTTCCAACTGCTCGCTATCCAGCGACTGGATTGCGGTCAGCAGAATGAGCGTCGCAAAGGGCAGCCATTGCCAAGACACGATTATGATAATGGAAAGCACCGGCACTTCGGACAGCCAGACGACCGGATCGGCGCCAAGGAACCTGGATAAATGGGCGAAGACGCCATTCACCGGGTCCATGAACATGTTCTTCCAGACCAGGGCCGAAACGGTCGGCATGACAAAGAAGGGCGCGATGACCAGAATGCGCACAATGCCTTGGCCCCACATGGGCTGGTCCAGCAATATGGCCAGCAAAACCCCCAGCACGATCGAAATCAGAAGGACGCCGCCAACGATGATCAGGGTGGTCATAACGGCCGGCCAGAAAGCGCTGGACGACACAAAACGTCCGAAATTCTCTAGTCCGACAAAGCCGAGGTCACCGCCACGCAGGGGGCGAAAATCCCGTACCGAAAACCACAAGGTCATGCAGAGCGGTACGAGCATCCAAACGAGGAGCAAGAAGACCGCTGGGGCCATCATTATCCGCGCCGCAGATCGGGAATGCTGGGTCGCCATGACACATATCCTCCTCATTTGGGCGCTTTGGCCCTGGGCTAAACGACATTGCTATTGGGGGAGTGTAGTCGATTGAAAGACGACGGTGCGCGCCGCCTTTCGATCTTATTGGTCGTGGCTTACTGGTAGCCAGCGGCTTCCATGGCTTCGTTGGTGATTGCCTGGGCATTTTCAAGCGCCTGTTCGGCGGTCTGCTGACCGGCGTAGAAGGCCGAGAATTCCTGGCTCACCTCGGTTGCGATACCGGCAAACTCGGGGATCGCCGCGAACTGGATGCCCACGTAGGGGCTTGGTTCAACGGTCGAGTTGTTCGGATCAGCCGACAGGATCGAATCCAGGGTCATCTGAGCGAACGGAACATCGATATAGTTCGGGTTCTCGTAAAGCGAGGTGCGCGCTCCCGGAGGAACGTTGGCCCAGCCTTCGTTTTCGGCAACAAGCTCGATATAGTCGGTCGAAGTCGCCCATTCGATGAACTGAAGCGCCGCATCTTGCTGCTGCGTGCCAGCAGGGATTGCCAGGGCCCAGGCCCACAGCCAGTTCGAGCGCACGCCCAGACCGTTATCGGGCGCCAGTGCGAAACCGACGCTGTCAGCCACGGTCGAATCCTCGGGATTGGTCACAAAAGATGCCGCCACGGTGGCGTCGATCCACATGCCACACAGGCCCTGGTTGAACATGTTCAGGTTTTCGGTGAACCCGTTGGATGCATAGCCCTGAGGGCCGGATTCTTGCATCATGTCCTGGTAGAAGGTCAGCGTGTCGAGCCAAGGCTGGGTGTCGAACTGAGCCTGCCAATCCATGTCGAACCAGCGCGCCCCGAACGAGTTTGACATCGCGGTGATAAAGGCGCCGCCTTCACCCCAACCCGGCTTGCCGCGCAAGCAGATGCCGTTGATGTCGTTGTCGCGGTCCGTCATGGCAGCCGCCGCTTCGCGGATGAATTCCCAGGTTGGGGCATCGGGCATCTCTAGACCCGCTGCTTCCATCAGGTCGGTGCGGTACATGATCATGGAGCTTTCGCCGTAGAAAGGCGCGGCATAAAGCGTGCCATCATGGCTCAACCCGCCGCGCATGGCGGGCAAGATATCGTCGACATTATATTCAGCCGACAGCCCATCGAGCGGCACAAGCCAGCCATTGGCGCCCCAGATCGGGGTTTCGTACATGCCGATGGTCATGATGTCGAACTGTCCGCCATTGGTGGTGATGTCAGTGGTCACACGCTGGCGCAGAACGTTTTCTTCCAGCGTGACCCATTCGACATTGATGCCGCTTTCTTCGGTGAACTGATCGGTATAGCCCTGCATACGGATCATGTCGCCGTTGTTGACGGTGGCGATGGTGATGGTGGTTGCATGGCCATCGGCAAATGCCGCGGTGGCCGTGACGCAAAGCGCAAGCGCGCTCGACGTGCGAAGCACGGTCTTCAGGAACATCCGATTCCTCCCTGATTGGACGTTACGAGGATCAGGTAACGGTAGAATCAGTCACGCGTCAATGAAAAACTTTACGCGCGTAAATTTTAGAGTGAGGCCATCACGCCGACTCCCGCATGATCAGCTTACCGTCAAACAGTGTGGTTTTGCGGTCCTGAAGCGGGGTCTCGACCTCCTCCAAGGCCAGCAGTGTCTCAACGCTGGTCGCGGCAATC
This sequence comes from Paracoccaceae bacterium, assembly GCA_965229695.1. Classification (GTDB taxonomy): domain Bacteria; phylum Pseudomonadota; class Alphaproteobacteria; order Rhodobacterales; family Rhodobacteraceae; genus JANSYL01. Next base: position 239,560 of record OZ245921.1, on the reverse strand, counting down.
GCCGCATAATCTTGAGCGACGGTTGTTAGGCGCGGGCAGGTGAAGCGCGCAAAGGGGTGATCATCATGGCCCGCGATTCGCAGCGCGTTGCCGGGGCCTTGGCCCACCCGCATCCCCATTTCGAACGCGGCGGACAGAAACCCGATCGCCAAGCGGTCATTGCTGCACAGCACGGTGTTCGAGGGCAGCTTACGGTCAGAGATCAAGCGCTTGCCTTCGCGATATCCGATCTCTTCAAACTCCCAGCCTTCGCCGGGCACCTGCACAAGATGCGGCGTATGCCCCAGCTGATCCATCGCGTTCAAATAGGCCTTGCGCCGCTTATTCGCGTTCGGGTTGACCGGGGTCTTCATCTCGAAAAACACCGGCGGCTCGCCGGTGCGGCACAGGTAATCGACAATCAAAGCAATGCTTTGGTCATTGTTCGAGCCGATGAAGCCCGCGCCAACGCCCTCGATATTGCTGTCAAACAAGACGGTCGGCACGGCGTCGCAGAAATCCGCGATGGCCGCGGTGTCTGAGCCGCGTCCAAGCGGGGCCAAAAGCGCGCCCGCCGGTTTCAAGGATCGCAGGCTTTCCAGGTTGTCATTTTCCTGGCTGCCCATCCCGTGGGAGCTCATCAAAATTGGGCGATAGCCCGCGTCGATGCACAGCTCTTCAAGGTTGCGGGCAATCTCGGCAAAGAACGGATCGGCCAGAAAAGGCACGACAATGCCGATGTTTTTGGTCAGGCGGCGGTTTTGATTGATGGCGTAGATGTTGGGCCGGTAATCATGCTGTTCCAGCGCCGCTTCGATCCGGGCACGGGTGGAGGCGCGCACGCTTTCGGGGTCGTTGAAGTACTTCGAAACCGTCGGGCGGGAAATGCCGCTGACCGCGGCAAATTCCTCCATATTGCGGATCGGTTTGCTGCCCATAGCCTGCCTCGCCAAGCGGTTCGGGGCGATTTTCACACCCTCGCCCGCAGTGAAATTCCTGCGCGCGAGGGTAGATCGAATTTTAACGCGAGGAAAGTTCGATGCGTGATTTTCGGTCGGGTGTGGCGCCGGGTTAGCTGAGTTTGGCCAGGGTTTCCTGGATCGCACCCATGACCGCCGCCGCATGAGCCGTGTCGAGCGCTGCGCCATGGGGATTGGCGATCCGGCCCGCGTCATTGTCAAAATAGGCACCGGATTTGCCGGTGAATTCCTCGGACAATGCGGCGCGGCGCAGGACGTCGGCGCCGATGCTCAAATCATTGCCGGCCACGCCAAAGCCTTCCTTGACCATTTTCGACGCCAGAAGCGAGCCGGGATTGACCGCCAAAACCAGCGGCCCCTCGGGTAGGGTTTTCGCCAATTCGCGCGACCAGATTGTGATGGCCAGTTTGCTTTGGGCATAGGCGTCCATATCGCCGAGCTGTGTTTGGCCCATCAAAGCGTCGATGGCGACCGGCGCTTGTGCGGCCGAAGACAGGTTCACGATCCGACCTTCGGGCGGGATCAGGGGCAACAGGTCTTGGGTCAGGGCAAAGGGGGCCAGCGTGTTGACCATGAACCGCACGTCCAACCCGTCGGCGGTTTGGGTGTTCGGTGTTTTGTAAACGCCCGCATTGTTGATCAGCACATCCAACCGCGCATGCTGCGCCTTGATGGCCTGGGCGAGCTTCGACACCTCGGATAGGCTAGACAGGTCCGCCAGATAGGTTTCCACGGCCCTGCCGATGGCTGCCGCCGCTTGGCGAAGCTTTTCGGCATTGCGCCCATGCAGCAAAAGGTGGTGCCCCTCCGCCGCCAGCAGCTTCGCGGTTTCCAGGCCGATGCCGTCGGTCGCCCCGGTGATCAGGATGGTCTTTTTCATGGGCCTGTGTCCTCAACGATTGAGATGGGGCAGCACGTCATCAGCGAGCTGCTGCATGGTGGTTTCCACATCGGCTTGGTTGAACCGCAGGTTCAGAGCCACGTGGTTGACGCCAAGCGCGCGCAGTTCGGCCAGGTAGTGCCTGAGATATTGCGTGCCGGATTGGAACCCCAGATGGATCGGGCGTGGCGGCGCATCGGGCTGGGGTAGGAGGTCGATATAAAGCGATTGCATGACCGGCTTGGCGGTCGCGCCCGCCGCTTCGGCCCGCGCGCGGTAGTCGGCGACCAGCCGGGCTTGGGCCTGGGCTGGGCGGGGATAGGTGATCCACCCGTCGCCATTCTGGGCGACCCAATCGGGCGATTGCTGGCTGCCTCCGGTGATCAGCAGGGGCAAGCGCGGTCCACTGGGTTTGGGCAGCATGTCGATGCCCCCGGTCAGCGAACCATGCTGTCCCTGGTGGGTGGGATAGCTTTGCCCCATCGCGCGGATATAGTCGACGGCGGCGCGGAAGCGCGCACCGCGATCTTCATATCCCATGTTGAGCGCGGGGTATTCATCGGGACGGTCGCCCGAGGCGATGCCAAGCAACAAACGTCCACCCGAAAGCGCATCGGCGCTGGCGGCGGCTTTGGCCACATGGGCCGGGTGGCGCAGGGGCAGGATGATGCTGGCCACGCCCAGCGCGATGCGCTCGGTGCGGGCTGCCAGGTAGCCGAGATAGACAAACGGGTCATAGATTTGGCCCGCATCGCCGAAAGACGGCACGTTAAACGGAACGTCCCGCAACCACAGCGCGGAAAACCCCAAGGCTTCGGCCAGGGCTGCCCGCTCAGCATGTTGCACCATGCTGGGCACGGCGCTTTGGCTGTAGCTTTCCAATGGCACCACCAGCCCCAAGCTTAGGCGGCCGGGCTGAAAGACTTGACTGTAAGCTTTGTTGATCTGCGCAAACGGCTGCGAGGAATCGCTGTCCAACATCCGGTGTCCCTTTTGGGTCGGGCAAGGGCCCAGGCCGGTCGCCCGGGCCGTTGCCATGGGTTTAGGCAAGATCGTCTTTGCCCTCGATCACAAAGTGAAAGCTGGTCGATCCGGCGGTGCGCGCCTCAAGATGGGGGGCATAATCGGGGTCGGCCATGAAATTCATCGCCGCCTCACGCGATGGCCATTCGATGACGATGCGCAGCGCGGCGGGCTGATCACTGCCTTCGACCTGCTCATGGGTAGCGGTGCGCGCAAGATAGGTGCCGCCGTGTTTTGCGACCAGCGCATTGGCGGTGGGCAGATAGTCGGGGATCCAATCTTCGGTGGTCGGCGTCACGGCGAGGACGGAGTAAGTGGGCATGATGCGATCCTTTTTTGGTTGAGGCAGCGGGTGAGGCCCCGCGTCTGATGGGCATATGCGCCCGTAGAAAAGCGAAATAAACTGATCTAAAATGGGAACAGAATTCCGGTATTGGATATAATAAATGGATACCCAAGCCCTGCGCCTGTTCGTTTTGGCGGCGGATAAGCTGAACATCAGCGCGGCGGGCCGTGATCTTGGCTTCGCGCCCGCTGTGGCCAGCGCCAAATTGGCCAAGCTGGAAAAGACCGTTGGCGCTGATTTGCTGCACCGATCCACCCGCAAAGTGGCGCTGTCGCTGGAGGGGGCCGAGTTTCTGCCCTTCGCCCGCGAAATCCTGGCGCAGGAGGATGCGGCCCGCGCGGCCCTGGGCCAAGGCCAAGCCCAGGTCACCGGAACGCTGCGATTTGCAGCCTCCAGTACCTTTGCTCAGCTTTACATCGCACCCATCTTGCCTGCGTTTTTGCAGGCCCATCCTGGCCTGACGCTTGATCTGCGTTTGTCTGATGTGCCCTTCGATCTGATCGAGGGCAGTTTCGATCTGGCGCTTCGCAACGGTGTTTTGGCCGATAGCAGCCTAAAGGGTCGAAAGCTGGCGGATGATCAGCGCATCCTTTGTGCCGCCCCGGACTATCTAACCCGCCATGGGTGGCCCGAAACGCCTGACGACCTTTCCCGGCATCAGTTGATCGGGTTTCGGGACGGGCTTTCGCGTTCTCTGACCGGGCCGGACGGCCAGGTCGGCTCGTTCGATCCAATGGCAGGGGATTGTCGCCTGATCATCGATGACGGGTTGGCGCAAAAGACCGCCACCCTGGCCGGATGTGGAATTTCCACCAACTCGGTCTGGAGCGTGCATCGCGAGTTGCAAGATGGTCGGCTTGTGCAGGTTTTGCCCGGTTATCATCTGACCGAACAGGCCGGGCTTTGGTTGATTTATCCCAAAGCCAATGTGCTATCGGCAAAGGTGCGCGTCTTCATGGATTTTCTGTTGGAACACATCGGCCGCAATCCGCCTTGGGACACCGCTCATTTGAAGGCGTGAAACCGCTCGATCCAGTGGTTGGAATAAAGCTCGGGCGGCAGCGGTTTATCGAACCACGGCAGGAACTCTTCTTTCCATACGGCCAAACGTTCTTCGGTGATCTCGGACCAATCATCGACAATGGCAACGGGCAGGCCGTCGTAAACAGGATCAAACAGGGTCGTGCGAACAATGGGGATCGAGCCTAAAAACAGCGCTTCCCAGGTCCGGTGGCAATCGATGGAATTGCCGCGTGGCGACACTTCGAAAGAGACCTCTGCATGGCGGCGCCAAACGGTATGGCGGGGTGCTTGTCGCGGCTCCCAAAGCATGAAGGGTTTGTCTAACAACGCGTCGCGCGCCTCAGCCCGTGCAATCGCTCGTTTTTGCGCATGGGGATGGCGTAGAAAAGTATCCATGTTCAGGTGGAAATTGGCATAAACCTTGAGAGGCCGTTCGGCGAGCGGGAGAATGCTGTCGCGGATCGACCTCATGTCCAATTGCTGGGCGCCGGGCGCCGCTGGCAGCCCCATATCGCGGCTTTGATTTGGGCTGGCGGGGTCGAGTTTGTGGTAGTTCAACCCATGGGGCAGGGGTGTCACCCGCCCGGTTTCCAAATAGGACGCCGGGTGTTCATAGTTTTCCATGAACCAATGCAAAAGCTGCGGGCTGGCCAGGGCGCCGTCGATGTCAAAAAGCGCGGTGCTAAGCTCTTCGCGACCGGTCACAAAGACGAAGCGATATGGGATTTTCGGCAGGAACTCGGCCAGAAACCGGATCACGTGATCGGTGTTGACCCAAATAACCGTGCCATCGGGGTGCGGAGACAACATGTCTTCCGGCGGTTCGGGGTCATATTCATCCCAAATCACATCACAACCGTCGCGGATCACGGTGGAGGAGATGAAAAGGTTTTGCTCTTCTGCCGCGATCCGATCGGCCGGGTAAACGCCTGGTTTGGCCGCTGCCTTCCATGTCGGATCAAGGCTACGCATCACCCATTTGCGAAATGGGTTGTAGCGCCAGCCGATGGCCGCCGCGATGCCCAGGAGCAGCAACAGCACAATGAGAATGATACCAAGCGCGCCCATCTAAACGATCCATATCTTTGATCTTTCGCGCCCGGACCCTTGCTGATCCTGGCCCATGTGTCGAGGGCCGGGCTTTGACTTAGCCGCCCCCTGCGTCATACTGGCCGCTCAGGCGGGGGTGACCCGGTATCATTGGGGTAGGGGAACGGATGGAACGCGGCGTTCGGGCCAGGGAACAGGATGGACCTTTGGCCGTGATTGAGCGGCTCGGCCCTTGGCCGTCCATGGCGCTGATCCTTGCGCCTGTGGTGATCATCAATTTTTGGATTTACCGCGCGCTTGTTGTGTTTGGTGCCAACAACCCCGAGATCGTCTCGGTCCGTCCAGTGACGATCAGCCGGGCCATCACCGATCCAATGGTGTCTGCCGATTTCGCCTGGTGGATCAGCCTAAGCGCGCTGCTGCTGATACCCGCGATGATGATTGCCGCGCAGTTGAACCTGCGCTTGGCCGCGGCCCATGGCCCAGCTGGTCGGCGCTTGGTCCAATGCGCCTATGCGATGGTGGGGTTTCAGGTTCTCTCGGGTATCGGGATGGTGATGCTGTCGCATTACCGCTTTCCCGCCCATGATGAGTTGCACATGATCGGCAGCTACACGTTTTTTGTCAGCCAAACCTTGATGATGGCCAGCGGCACGGTGGCCGCGATCATAGCGCTGCGTTTGGCCGGCCGGGATACAGCGCCAATTGATCCCACCGCCAGCCGTTTGCGGATTTGGATGGGCTGTATCGTTGTGGTCATGGCGGTCAGCTACCTGACGCTCTTTGTCCTAAAAGACCATGATTTTGGTGAGGCCGATTGGATGGTCTACCGGCTTTATACGCTGATGGAGCCGATGCTGATTTCAGCCTATTTGATCGTCTTTTCCACTTACCTCATCGACCTGAGCCGCCTGTCCCGCCGGGCCTGAGCCTGCGCGATCCGCTGCGCCCAACAGGGCAAAGGCGCGGCGCATCCGCTGCACCGCCGTGAGATGGGTCAGAATGCCCAGAACCGTTAGCCCAACGATCAGAGGCAGCCGTGGTTCAATGCCCAGGCCGGTCAGAGCCCCGGCAATGACGAGCAAAACGCACAGGAAAATGATCCGCTCGAGCCGCTCCATCAGATCGGGCCAATTGTCATTGGAAACCGGCAGTTCCAGCGCTGTGCGCGCTTTGGCATAGCTGGTCAAAACACCACCGGCGAAGACGAAAAGGGCGAGCCCCCAAAGATCATGCACCCAGGCCAGCGCGGCCAGCACCGCAAGCTCTTGATAGCGGTCGACCATCGCATCGAGGTATCCGCCCGATTTGCTTTGCATTCCCCTGCGTCGCGCCACCGCGCCGTCGAGCGCGTCAAAGGCAAAGGCCAGCGCCAGGCTGAGGCCGAACCAGATCAGGCTCTGGTGCCAAAGATAGGCCAGTGAGGCGGCGCTGATCAGGCCAAGGCCCGCCAATGTCACTTGGTTCGGGGTCAATCCAGCCCGGATCAATGGCGTTGCGGCAGCTTCCCATAACGGATCGAGAACATGTTTGATCAATCCATCGATCATCGGGCCCCTCCAAACTCGGAACTGGCCCGCAGCAGGTGTTTGCGCAGCCGCGCCACGCGTGCGCCGCGGGATTTCATATGGGCTTGTCCTTCGGCGGTGGGGCGGATGATCGGGTGATCCTGTGCCGCCGCGCGATCCGACGCCGCCGTCCACAGATCGGGCACCCATCCCAGGGCGCTGGCCCCGATCAGGCCCGCGCCCACGACCCCCGCCATGCGGCCTTCGCCCAGGGCCAATTCGCGCCCGGTCGCATCCGCAATCGATTGCACCAAAACCCGCACCAACGCGCCACCGCCGACAACGGGCAGCGGGCCACGGGTCTGCACGCCGCGCTCTTTCGAAACCTTTTCCCAGGCCCAGGTTAGGTTTAGCGCCACGCCCTCGACCAAAGCGCGCCGCAGCGCTTCGGCATCATGTTGTTCGGCGAGGCCCAGGATGGCCCCGCGCAGCCGCGCATCGTCGCGCGGCACGCGTTCGCCTGCGAACCAGGGGAAGACAAACGGGTCGTCATCGCGCGTTGCCGTGGTGTGGGCATACGGGCCGGTTTCCCAATCCGTGCCGCCTGCCATCACCGTGCGGCCCCAGGCCAGGGCGCCCCCCGCCGATTCCTGCGCGGCGATCAACAGCGGGCGATAGGCAAAGGGGCTGGCCACGGTGGCGTAGGAATGCGGCACGCTCAGCACCCGGCGATCAAAGAACCCGCCGATCCAGGCCCCAGTCGACAGGCACATATGAAGCGCGCCATCTTCGACCGCGCCGGTGCCAAGGGCGGCGGCGGTGACATCGCCGCAGCCCGCGAAGACCGGAATACCTTGATCCAGCCCAAGCTCGGTCGCGGCGGAGGCGGTAAGCGGCCCAACCTCGGCCTGACCCTCCAGGATTGGCGGCAGGCGGCTTAGATCCAAGCCCGAAAGCTGCGCCAAGGCGGCGGACCAGCCCTCCTTGCCGGGGCGGGTATCCATTAGCCAGGTCAGATTGGCGGTATCAGCCGTGGTAGCGAAGCGGCCCGTGGCGCGGGTTAGCAACCAATCGCGCGCGTCCAGGAAATAGGCGGTTTCAGCCGCGATATGCGGTTCGCGCTGATGGATGTATTGCATCTTGGCAATCGGATCCATGCCGTTGCGCGACGGCGCGCCATTGGCCAGCCGCAACCAGCGCGCCAGTTTATCGATGCGATAGCCCAGGATCGACGGGAACCCACCGATCAGGGCACGCGCCTGCGGAGCGGCGCGTTTGTCGCGCCAGATCAGCGCGGGCCGCAAAGGGCGGCCTTCAGCATCAGCGCAAACCAGGCCGCACATTTGGGCGCAAAAAACGATGCCTTCCACCTGGAACTCGGTCGCCGCACGCAGCTTGCGCAGCCCGCGCGCCAGCCCGGCCCACCAGTCTTCGGGCGCTTGTTCGGCCTGACCTTCGGCGGGGATGGCCATTGGGTAGGGTTCGATATGGGTCGCGACCAACGCAAGCTGGCGATCAATCATTCCGATCTTGACGCTCGACGTGCCGAAATCGACGGCGAGTATGGTGCGCGTGGCCATTTTGGTTGCTTTATGTCTCAATCCTTTGGCACTGCTCGCATACCGGTCGGTTGTGCTCAAGGGGCCGCGACACCGCAGCTTGGGTCTGGAGAGCGAAGATGGATGTGGTTTTGACCTGGGTCGACGACCAATGGCCCGGTTACCGTGAAATGCTTGCAAGCCATTCTGGCGATCCGCGCGATCTGAACCCCAACCGAACCCGGGATAATTTGGATATCATCCGTTACGCGATCCGGTCGCTGGATCAGTATCTGCCCGACCTGCGGCGCATCTATCTGCTGTCGATGCGCCCGCAAGTGCCAGCTTGGTTGGATACCGCGCGCGACGATGTGGTGGTGGTTCACCATGATGAGGTGATGGCCCCGGAATACCTGCCCACATTCAACTCCTTCGCCATTGTCAGCCATCTCCACCTGCTGCCCGGTTTGTCTTCGGAATTTCTATACGTCGAAGATGATATGCTTTTGGGGCGACCCAGCCCCCTTGGCGCGTTTCGGGATAAGGATGGTCGCCATCGCGTGCCGTTTTCGAAGACGGGGCTGCCCGAAAAGGCGGCGCTTGATCCTGCAACCGCCAGCCCGTGGAACTTGGCCTGCGCCCAAACCCGGGAGGTTTTGACCCAACGCCATGGGCATCGCGATTGGATGCAAAAACTGCATTGGCCGATCCTATTCGACCGGGATCGCTACGCTGAGACCATAGAGCGTTATGGGCTCGAGATTGCCGCGACCCGTGCGGAAAAGTTCCGATCCGCCGCTTGTGTGGCGCCCGAACTGCTCGACCCGCTTGATGCATGGGCGCGGGGCCTGGTTGGATTGACCAAACCGCATCCCTGGCTGCGTGGCGGGTATGCGTCGGTCGAAAACATCTTTGCTTGGACGGCCTTGCAGCTTGCTTGGATCAATCTGTGGCACCCGCCCTTTATCTGCCTCAACGACAGTTTTGACGACGCCCCGAACCCGCGTGTCGAGGCCTATGTGCGCAATTGGTTGCAGACCCGCTATCCGCGCCCGTCACGGTTCGAGCGCGCCAGCACCTCGGCATAAAGACGGGTGTAATCGGGCCCCACATGGATGACATCGGCCAGATTGGCGCGGGTCAGGCCGCGCTCCGCGATGAGCGCGCGGGTTTCAGGCGCCTGGTTGAGCGCGATGAGCTTGTCGGCCAGCGCCTTGGCATCGCCGGGGGCAAAGGTTTGCGCGTCGCTGCCGTCACCCAAGACCGATTGATAGGCCGGGTTCGCGGCGGCCAGAACCGGTGTGCCCGCGGCCATTGCCTCGGCCAGGACCAGGCCGAAGCTTTCACCAAACCCCGCCGGTGCGATCAGCAGATCGGATTGGGCGACAAGGCCTGGCAAAGCGGCATCATCGGTGGGCGGCGCGATGGTCACGCCCTGGGGCAAAGCGCGCGGCGGTGCACCGCGCCCGACCAGGGTTAGCTCAAGCGCGGGCAGGGCGGATCGCACCATCGGCCAAGCGGCCAGAAGCGTGTCGATGCCCTTCCGCCCCTCCAACCGGCCCACGGAAATCACCCGCCGCAGCGGGCCTTGCGGTGCTGGGCGGTCTTTGCCCGCGGCGCGCCATTGGCTCAGGTCGATGGCCGGGGCCATGATCTGGGGCAGGGGGGTGATGCCCTGGCCTTTCCATTGGTCAAACGGCACCTGGGAGGGTACGATCACCGTTTCCAACCGGCGCGCCCACCGTTGGGCCGAGGCCAGAAGCCAGCGGCTGTGCAGATCGGTAGGCGGATTGGGCAGGGTTGCGTGCAAGGTGGCAACGGTGGGCAGGCCCATGCCGCGCCAAACCTGCCAAGGGATGGCAGGCACCGTCGGCGTATGGAGATGCAAAATCTGGGCCCCAAAGGCGCGCAGCGCGCGTTTCAGCGCCCCCATCTCGCGCGGGCCAGCAAGGGATAGCTCAAACTGCGTGCCATGCATCGACATGACGATGCTGCGCCCCATGGCCTGCACGCGATCCAACCCGCCATTGCGCCCGCGCCCGGCGACGATGCGGGTTTCGTGCCCGCTCTGATCAAGCCAATTGCACAGGTCAATGACATGGCGCTGCACGCCGCCGGGGCGGTCCATGGCATAGGGCACAACATGGACAATCTTCACGTTGCGCCACCCTTGTCTTGCGGGCGAGTGAAAAGCTGACGAAGGCCCCAGGCAAGATCGATCAGGCCGATGCCAATAAGGACCAAAACCGGCCAAGGCCCGGTCAGCGCGGCCAAGGCTAGAAAGGGCAACAAGCCATCGATCCCGATAAAGCCCGCAGCGGCAAGGCCACCCAGCCCCCGGGGCGGTGCCGTCGGCGCGGGCGCCTGGCTGCCCGCGCGTTCCTTCACCAACCGTGCAAAGAGCCGGAGCCAAGCGGCCAACAGGCCAAGCGCGATCCAAAGCCCGGTGTCGCCTGCCATTTGATCGGCGATGATGCCAATCGACAGGTAAAGCATCCCCCAATGGGCCAGATCGACCAGCAGGTCGACATCCCCGCCAAGCCGACTGGTTTGGCCGCTGAATCGGGCGATATCGCCATCGGCGCAATCCAGGATCAGTAGAAAGTGACTTAACGTCATGACGATCAGCGCCGCCATCATCGGCGGCAACCACAACGCGGCAAGCGGCAGCAGTGGCACCAGCAAGGCAGCGATTCCCGTGATTTGCATGGCAGAGTACCCGCGCCGCAGGGCCAATCGCGCGATGTAAAACCCAGGCAGGCGGTGCAGCACGATCAGGGCCCAGTTTCCGTGCAGCTCTTCCAGCCGTTTTTCAGCGCGATAGCGGGCCCGCAACTCGGCTAGGGTCGGGTCGTTATCATTTGGCACGCGTCCCGTCCCTGGCTGGTCATTCGCTTCGTCTTATTATAGGTCGCCAAAGCCAGCACGGTCCAGCGACGAGGGGGCACATGTCAAACGCTGTTGCAGTCATTCTTGCCGCAGGCATGGGCACGCGCCTGGGGCCGCTGACCCAAGATATGCCCAAAGGCCTATTGCCCATGGAAGGGCGCGCGATCCTACTGCATTCGGTGGATCGTTTGCGCGCGGCGGGGATCACGCGCATTCGCGTTGTGACGGGTCATCGGGGCGATCGATTTGAGCGTGCCCTAGGGGGCGAAGCGGGCGTCGAGCTATGCGAAAACCCCGATTATGCGCATACTGGCAGCTTGCAATCGCTCTTGGTCGGGCTGCATGGGCTCGAGAGCCATCAAGGCCCGGTTCTGATCTTGGAATCCGATCTGGTCTATGAAAGCCGCGCGATCCCTGAACTGCTGTCTGGTCCATCGCAAATTCTGGCCTCCGGCCCCACCGGCGCGGGAGATGAGGTTTATGTTTGGGCCGAACAAACCCAATCCGCACTGCCGCAGCTATCGGCCCTGTCGAAAGAGCGCGGCCATTTGTCCATGCCGCCGATGGGGGAACTGACGGGCCTGAACGCGATATCTGCGGGCGTTTTGGAGGCGTTCATGGCGGTTTGCCATCGGGTCCAGGCCGCTCGGGCGCGCTCGGACTACGAATCAGCGATGGTGGAAGCGGCGCGCAAGATGCCGCTGGGCGTGCGCTTGTTAGAGGATCTTGTCTGGGCCGAGATTGACGATGCGGGAATGCTGGCCCGCGTCGAGCGTCAGGTTTGGCCCGAAATCACCCAACGGGACGGCGCCCTGTTAGCCTGATCAGCAACAACGCTGCCAACAGCCAAACCCCAACCACCGGGGCGGCTGCCGCAACCGGCGCCAACACGGTTCCCATTTCCCCCAAAGCCCAAAAGACCCGCAGCGCGACGGTGGACAGATAGGCGGCGAAAAGCGCGCCCAAAAGCGGGACAACACGGATGCCGCGCACCGGGGTCGCCACGGCGGCCAGCGCCACACCCAACAGCAAAAACGCCCCCGGCAAAAGCGGTGACAAGATGCGCCGCCAAGCGGCCGTATCCAGATCGGGGGTGGGGCTGGCCTCTCTCATCCCGCTCAACGCTTCGGGCGGCAGGTAAAAGGCGGGCACCGAGGTGTAGCGCAGGGTCAAAGGCGCCACGCCGAGGTCGATATTGACCTCTTCTCTCCGCACAAAGCGATCCGGCGGCTGCCCAATCCAGATGCGGGCGTTTTCGGCGATCCATTCTCCGGATGGGCCAGCGGGCCGCGCATGATCGGCTTCGATCAACACTGGATCATCGGGGCCAGAAGGGGCGGGCAGAAAGGTCAGATCGCGTAAAACCGGCTCGGCTCCGCGCCAAAGATCGGCGCGCAATGCGCCCTCGGGCAGATCAATCCAAATCGGGCCGGTCCAGCGATCTTCGAACCGGTTGGCATAAGCGCCTAAATCAAGCTCGACCTGGGCCCAAACCGCCGCCGGGCGCAGGCGCGTTTCCAGGGCCAGCGTCAAAAGGCCCATCGCCATGGAAAGGATCAAGGCGGCGGCCACGGCGGGCGTGACGGTTGCGCCAGCAGCGGCCAAGATCACGGTTTCGCCCCGGCGGATGCGGGCGATTTCGGCCAAAAACCCCGCGATGATCGCTATGATCGGCATTTGCCGCAGCAGGATGTCGGTGCCGCGAAATACGGCGTAGGACAGAAGCGGCCAGGGCCCGTCTGCTTCGGCATTGGCCTCCAGCGCGTCGGGCAGAAACTCGGCAAAGTCGATGGCCAGGCCTAGAAGCAGGACAGTGGCCGTTACGGGCAGCAGCAGGTTTAGCTGACCGCGCAGCGCGAGCCCTGTGGCAAGTCGGGGGGGGAAGGCCAAGCACATCCTGTCACACCCGTTCTGGCGGGCGGATCAGCCGCGCCTGATGCCGCGCCAGCAGGAAGATAGTGGCGGCAATCAGCAGCACCGCAAGGATTGGCGCGGCCAGCGGTGTTGCCGCGACCGCCGCGCGGGTCAGCACGTCGGCCAGGACCGACCCTGCCAGTGCCAGAACCAATCCGCTGCCGCGTATCCAAAGCGCGCGGTCGAAGGCCACGGCCAGCAGGGCGAAGAACGCGGCGATTGGGGCCAGCAACGCGCCACGCGCCAGCTCGGACCAAGCGCCATCTGGGCAGGGGAGGTCTGGATCGGCCAAACAGGTCAGCCTTGGCACCTCGGGCGCGCGCAGATTGGCGTCGAAGGGCGGAAAATACTCCTCGCTCGAAAAGGCAAAGATCATCTCGTTCGCGCTGAAAGCTCCAAATCCACCCTCTCCGGGCAGGCCCAACGCATGGGCGTCGTCCAGACGCAGCGATGGCGCTTCGCTTTCATCCCCGCGCACGGCGCGGGCGGCGGCGGCTTGGGCAAACCGCCAAGAGGTTGCGCGATGATTGATCATCAGCACCTCGGCCTCTTCGGCCAGGGCCAGGCGGTCATTGGCCCCAAAGATCAGGGTGATGCCGGGCACATCGCGGATGACCAGACCAAAATCGCTGCTTTCCAGCGCCTCGATCCGGGCAAAGGTGCGCATGTCATGCAGCAGAGCACGCTCGGCCAAACGTGCGCGGGGCAAAAGCTCGCCCGTGACGGTTAGCGTCAGGCCCGCGCCCACGGCCCCAAAGCTCAGCGCCAGCGCCAACAGCCGAAGCGGCCGGATACCCGCAGCGGTCAGCACCACGAGCGCGCCTTCGCGCCGGGCGACGATCAGCGTGGAATAGAGCCCCACAATCAGCGCGGCGGGCAGGGCGAGCGGCAGCGTGTCGGGCATTTCATAAAGCTGAAGCCGCAGGAAATCCGTGACCCGCGCGCCGAGGTCCAAAACCGTTTCCAAATTGCCTGTGAACGCCTCGGCAAAGCTGATGGCCTGCACCAGCAAAAGCACCGCCAACACGGTGCGCAGGACGGGCCAGGTCATCAATCTGTCGATCGGCCCGCGTCGCATGGTTACACCGCCACCCCGTTTCGGCTGCTGACAAACTGGCTCATTCCGATCCCCCCTGTCAAAGTGGGCTTGCTGCAAGCGCCAGCACCGCGCCCGACGCGATCCAGCCGTCGATCACATCCAACAACCCGCCCTGCGGCGGCAGCAGCTTCGGGAAATCCTTAACGCCTGCCCGGCGTTTGAGGTGTGAGGCAGAAAGATCCCCCGCAAGCGACGCCGAGCCGACCAATGCCGCGCAGATCAGCGCGGGCCAAAACGCGATGTCGGCTGCGATCACAGCGGCGATTGCCGCTGTGCAGATCACCATGATCCCGCCGCCGAGCGCCCCTTCGATGGTTTTGCCGGGGCTAAGCCGGGGCGCCAGCGGTCGGCGGCCAAAAAGGCGACCTGCTAAAAGGGAATAACTGTCAAAGGTTTCGCCCAGCAAAAACGCGGCCAGGAACACAACCGTCAGGGTTGGATCGGCAAAGCCCGCCGCGAAAATGGCGAAGGGCAGAACCGGAAACAACAGCGGGTCGAGGATCAGGGGCGCGCGCGGGTCCGAAACCACGACCCGCAGGGCGAACAGCCCAATCCAGAGGTAGAGAAAGGCGAAAATTGGGGCGGGGATCAGGGGGATGCACGCCCCAAACGCGACGGCCACCAAAGCAAGGGGCAGCTGGCCCGGCGTCACGGTGCGCGCCAGTTCCCATCCGATCCGTGCGCCAATCGCACAAAGCGCGGGCAGGGCAAGGAATTCATGCCAATGGCTGGTGACCGCGATCAGGGTAAAGGTCAGCACCAATGCGCGGAAATCTGGCCAGACGGTTTTGATCGCGCCGCGCATGTTGGGGCGCAGTTGCAGCAGTGCCAGCGTTACCGTTCCCAAAAGCAGCAACGTCGCGCCCGCTAGGATCAGCGCGGTTGGGGTCCAAAGCTCAATTGCGGTCATGACGTCGGATGATCCGTCTTTGCCAAGCGCGCAGGGCCGGGGAAAGCAGGCTGGAAAGGCGCGCCAGCGCTTTGGTTTGCGCGCCAATCGGTGCCTCGGCGCGACCGGCATCCATCGCGGCGATGGCGCGGGCGGCCACATCCTGCGGCTGCCATAGGCCTCCAGCGGCGGTGATGTCTTTGGTGGCAGGGGGTTTGGTGCGTTCTTCCGCCGCCAACATCGCGGTGTCGGTATCTGGCGGGGCGATATGGGTGACGCTGATGCCCTGTGCGGCCAGTTCTAGCGTCAACACCTCGGCCAAAGCGCGCAGGGCGTATTTCGATGGTGCGTAAGCCGAATAGCCGTAAATCCCGAAATAGGAGGCCGCTGAAGAGACGAGGCCAATATGCCCCCGCACCTGCGACATGGCGGGCGTGACCGCGCGCACAAAATCCCGCGCGCCCGTGTAATTCACCGCCATATGCTGGTCTTGCAGCGCCACGTCTTGGTCCAGAAACAACCCCGGCACCGCAACCCCGGCCGCCGCAATCGCGTGCGATGGCGGGCCAAGCTCAGCCAAGGCGGTTTCGACCGCGCCCTCAAGCGCCGAACGGTCGGCCACGTCGCAGGGGCACAGAAGGATGCGCGCGCCCTGGACGGCATCAGAGCCAAGATCGGATTGAGCTTGCGACAGACGTGCGGCATCCCGCGCAAACAGCGCCACGCTTTGACCACGGCGCAACAGGATGCGCGCCATTTCCAGCCCAATGCCGCTGGAGCCGCCTGTAATGAAACCGGCGCGCTGTGAGCTCTGGCTCACTCCGCCGCGGGCCCGGCCATGAAGGCTTCCAATTCGCGCCGCGCTTCTTCATCGGTCCAGCCAACCGGCGGGTGCTTGAACAGATAACCGCAGGCTGGTGCGATGGCCCCCGAAAGGCCCCGGTCACGCGCGATGCGGGCGCAGCGGATGGCGATCAGGGCCTCGGCCGCGGCATTGGGTGAATCCTCGACCTCTAGCCGCACCTCGATATTGGTGGCGACCCCGCCGAAAAGCCGCCCTTCAAGCCGGACAAAAGCCACTTTGCGGTCATCCAGCCAGGGCACGTAATCCGATGGGCCAACGCGCAGCGCATCTTCGGGCATCCGCACGCGGCGGGCCGATTGCACGGCTTCGGTCTTGGATTCCCGTTTGAGGGCCAGCCGCGCCTCTTCCCGCATGTTGAGGAAATCGGTGTTGCCGCCGACATTCAGCTGATAGCTGCGATCAACCTCGACCCCGCGGGCTTCGGCCAGGGCCATCAGCGAGCGATGTACGATGGTGGCGCCAAACTGGGCTTTGATGTCATCGCCGATGATCGGCAGGCCCTTTTCGGCAAAGCGGGCCGCCCAGGTCTTGTCGGAGGCCAGGAAAACCGGGAACCCGTTGACCAGCGCGCATCCCGCCTCGAGCGCGCAATCGGCGTAAAAGGCGGCGGCATCGGCGGCGCCCACCGGCAGGAACAGCATCATCACTTCGGCATTGGCGGATTTCAGCGCTTCGACCACACCGGCCTGATCCAGACCCTGTTCCGGCGGGGCAGGGCGAAAGGCGCGCTCGGTCGGGGCGTTGCCCATATGCGGCGCGACCCCATCCAAGGCGGGGCCTTGCAAGACGGTGCAGCCATCTTTCGGTGGTGTGTGAAACTCAGCCGTACAATTGGGCGCGGCAAAAATCGCCTCGCCCAGCGGGCGGCCGATCTTGCGTTTATCTACGTCAAAGGCGGCAACCACTTCGATATCTTCGGGCCCGTAACCGCCCACATCGGGATAGCTGACCGCAATGGCCTCCGGCCCCATATCGCGGCACTGCGCGATGCCCTGAACCAATGAACTTGCACAATTCCCTACACCCACAATGGCCAGGCGAATGGGGGTCTTCGTCATTCCGTCTCTCCGATATCTCCATCGCTGACGGAATAGGTCAGCTGGAGGATTTCCCCGGTGGTGCTGCTGCGCCCCACCAAGATCATGTCAGTCACACGCGGGGCGATCCCGCTATCGTCAATTTGCAAATACCCATAGGCCAGCTCTAGCGCGCCCTCAGGACGCGGCAGATAAAGCCGCGCGCCGTCATCGGATGGCACAAGCGCCAATGGGAAATCAGGCAGCGCGCGCAGGGTCACGGAAAACTGCCCATTGTCTTGCGCCCGAGCCCTTACACCATAGGCAAACCGGGCTTCAACAAAGCTTAGGGCACGTGCGGCACCATCGGTGTTAAAGCGGCGCCAATAGGCGGTGATCGGTTCGTTGCGGTCCAGCGTTCCGTCGTCGGCGTAGTTCGCCGCATAGACCACCGTGTTGGCATTCATCGACCGCTGCACAAAGAACAGTTGGTTGGGATCATTGGGCACCGGCCAGCTCGGTTCGATGTATCGAACCGATGGCAGGACGGTCGAGCTGGTCAATTGCAGTGTCGGGGCCGCCTGAGCCACCGAAGAAATCTGCAATAGAAGCCCGATGATCAGAAGCGTCGCGACGCGCCTCATTTCACCGCCTTGCGGAGCGCGCTATGGGCTGGGGCTTTGACTTCGGACAACAGCGCAACAGTGCGGTCGATCTGAGCTTGAGTGTGCTGGGCGGTCAGGAAAAAGCGGATGCGCGGTGCGTCCGACGGCACACCGACATGCGCGATCGGCGGCGCATAGACACCGTTGGCCTCAAGGAAAGCGGCAGCCTCAAGCGTTTCTTCCATCGTGTCGAACAGAACTGCTTGCACGGGCGCGCCATCTGATCCGATCACATTGAACCCGGCGGCACGGGCCGTTGCGGCAAAGGCATTGGCATTGTTTTGCAATTGCCCCACGCGCTCGGGTTCTGCCCGCAACCCGTTGAGCGCCGCATGCGCCGCGCTGACAGCGACTGGGGACAGGCCCACGGAGTAGACAAAGCTGGGAAGGGTAAAGCGCAGCCATTCGACCACGCCGGGTTCTGTGGCGATGAACCCGCCTGAAGCTGACAAGGTTTTCGAGAAGGAGCCGGTGACAAATTCGACATCCTTGGCGGATACGCCCGAGCTTGCACGCAGCCCTGCGCCGGTTTTGCCAACGGTGCCGAGGGAATGTGCCTCATCCAGCAGGATCCAGGCACCATAGCGTTTCTTGATCTCGACCAGCCGTTCCAGGTCGACGCAATCGCCATCCATTGAATAAAGCGCGTCAACGCAGATCAGCACGTTATTCACTTTGTCGCGTTCTTCGTCGAGAATACGCTCAAGATCGTCCAGGTCGTTGTGTTTAAAGGTTTTCTGAAGCGCCTTGGAATAGCGCGCCCCCATCGCGATGGAGTTATGAGCCAGAGCGTCGGTTATCACCAGATCGCGCCGGTTTGTCAGATGCGGGATCAGTGAGGCGTTGGCCAAATAGGCGCTGATCGTGACCAAAGTGGCACCATAGCCCAAGAAATCGGCCAGATCGGCCTCAAGCTCACCATGGGCGCGGCGTTCGCCGCCGACCAGCCGCGAGGCACCGGCGCTGCTGCCTTGATCGGCGATGGCCGCGCTGGCTGCATTTAGCAGAGCAGGCGTTTCACCCAGGCCAAGGTAATCGTAATGGGCGAAGGAGATGAATTCCGTCCCTTCGGCCGCCGAACGCTCGGCCAGGTCGTCCGTGGCGCGGAACCAGCAATGTCCATTGGCAATAAAGCGACCGCCTGCCAGATCAAGGCGGCGGGCAGCATAGTCAGAGATGCTGCGATTTTTATACAAGCCGGTCGGTTCCGCGCTTGCGCGTTCTGTATCTTTCATCCGCCGTCCCCACCGTCGGTTCCAGTTGCTTGCTGGAACTCGGACTCGTTTACCATTTTACGCAGATTCCCGCCGCGCGTTATCTCTGAAATTTGACCATAGTCCAAATGGATACGCCTGTCACATGCCTCGAAATAGCGATCATCATGGGTCACGGCCAGGATTAAACGCCCTTCGTCGCGTAAGGCAGGCAAAATTTGCCGATAGAAGCGGTCGCGGAACTGCGGATCCTGCTCAGCCCCAAACTCATCCAACACAATAATCGGGCGGTCCAGCAGAAGCGCTGTGATCAAGCCCAGGCGCTTTCGCTGACCTGTGGAAAGCTGTGTGGTCGTAAACCCGCGTGGCCCAAGCTGCACTTTTTCTGAGAGCCCGAAGGAGTCGATCATATCGGTGATCAATGCACGCCGATGGTTCAGGTCATGCCCATAAAGCTTTGAAAACAAGTGATAGTCATGGAAAACAGCAGCGGCTGAGCTGCGCAAATCGGCCAAGGTTTCGTGGGTAACTGGCGCACCATTAAACAGTAGCTCGCCGCCGTGCGCTGGGTACAACCCCGTCAGGCATTTCAGCAGCGTGGTTTTGCCGGAGCCATTGCCGCCGGTGATGAAAACCAGTTCCGGTGCTTCAAAAGAAAGATCAATGGGCCCCAGCCGAAAAGGCCCGTCATCGGTCGCGTACTCATAGGTCAAACCTCGGGCTTCCAAGGTCAAATTCCGCTGTTTCTTTGCGCCGCTCAGGCGGCGCGTTTCGGGTACCAACAGATCCCAAACACGCGTGAACTCGTAGTGTGAGACGCGACCTCGCGTGATTGGCGCCGCGGAAGAGACCATCGATTCGATGCCGTTGACCAAGTAGAGCATGACGGTGATGGCCTGAAAAACCGGCACGCCCGTCACGGCGATGGTTTCCGGCGGCAAAAACGCAACCAAGCCCAATAACCCGATCAGCACCAGATGTGTGACGGAGCCGCTGACGAAAGACAAAAGTTCAGTGCGTGCGGTTAGCACCCGACCGCCAACACCGAGCCTGTCGATTTGGCGCAGGTGCGAGGTCTCGCCGCTGATATGAAACCGGCTTTCCTTAGCACCAAGAACCAAGTCGTGCATTGCGTCGTTAAACTCGGCGCCGCGACGCCGCGATTCCTGTGCCAGCACGCGAACCCGAGACTCTTGATAATAGTAGGCGCTGACCCCAACGATGATGGCGATGATGGCGAGCGCGGCGACGACCGGCGACAAGATCGCCAGGTAGACCATCGAAAATGTAACCGTCACAGCTCCACGAACAGCCGTAACGATTTGCGACATTGAGCCACCCATCGTTTGGGTATCGTGTTGCAAAACCGCCAGAATCTTTCCCAAGGTCAAAGTTTCAACTTGTGAAAGATCCGTCTGCACAACGCGCTTCACAGCCTCGGTCCGTTTATCATAAATAAACTTATTGACCGAAAGTGACGATCTGAGCTGCGCATAATAGACAGTGATCAGCCATATGACCTGGGTACCGATAAACATGGCAATTGGCTGCCACGGCACTTCCCCCATGGCCCAAGACTCGATGCCAGCGTTGATCGCGGCAATCCCGATCCCGCTGGCCAAACCTGCGGCGCCCGAGGTCAACAAGATCATCAAACGTGGCCCTTCGACCTCTCGCCAAAGATAACCGAGATAGGTGGTAAGAGGTGTCACGTTCTACCCTCAACGGCGTTGTTGATGATCTCGGCGAGGCGTTCTGCGGTGCGCTCTGCGGTCCGAGCCTCCGCAAAGCCAGCGTTGCGCGTGACGACCGGATGCCGCCCAGCTTTCAGGGTTTGGGCGATCCAATCAGCCGCTTCGCCTGGGGCGCTTGCTGAAATGACGGTGCCATAGCCTGCGCGCGTCACGAAATCTCGCAATTCAGGATGGGATGTTTGTTCAAGAACCAGCACTGGCCGGTTAGAGCACAGGAAATCGCTTAACTTCAAGGGTATGCGTTGATCACTGGGTTGCGCGATGCCAATCAGAATATCCGCAGCTTCCATAAGGCTTAGCATGGCCGATTGCGGGTGCCGTCCGATCAGTTTTATCGGCGCGCTTTTGGGGTAAGGGCAGGGGCCGGGATCATTGGTTAGCGCGACTTGAACTGCAGTTAGTTCCGGATGGGCTCCGATCGCTTTGCAGAGATCAAAGATCGCTTTGGGCGGCACAAAGTCCGAAAACCCGCCGGGAAACAGCACGGTGGGGGTATCAAACACTGGACCCTCGGAACCAGAAAGCGCCGCGCAATCCGACGGGCTGCGCAGCGTGTGCACCTGGTTTGGGTCTAAAAAGGGGAAGGCCGTCAGGTAATCTCGTCGAGTTGTGTCCGTATTGAGAATCACACCGGCCGCGCGCTGGTTGATCTTGGCCTCCGCGCGCCCTTCGATGATCCGTGTCCAAAATGGCCGCTGGGGCGCGCGCTGTCGGCATGGCCCCCAAGGATCGCCATGGATGTAGATGACCGGCAATCCCGTTCGACGGGCAATGGCGTCGCCGACCAGACCGTCGGCGACGGGGGAAGTACGAACCAAGATCGCCGAAAACGGGTTAGCCGCGTGCAAAGCGAGCCCTTCGCGTATCATCTGACGCACATCGAATACGGCCTCGCCAAACGGCAGCCATTCGGCAAACGGATCACGGCGGATGGTTTTGGCTTTGTGCGATTGTGGCCTGGAGGTTTGGGGTGCCGCTTGATGCTTTTTCACAAAGCCCGCTCGACGGACAACCTCAACCTCCCAGCCCGCTGCGGGTAGATGCCGCGCCAGCCTGGTTGTCGTGATACCTGCAATCGTTTCTGGCGGGGGATGCTCGCCAGCAATCAACAAAAGCCGCCTCATCTTTGTCGTTCCATCCCTGGTTCGGGGGGCTGGTCCTGCCATTCATTGAACGTGGTTAACCGCGCTTCCGTAGGCCGACCTTGGTAAGGCGATCCAGGTACCGACCTGCGCAGAAAGGGAAAGAGTAGAAATCGCCACAGGGCACTAAAGACGTAGCGCGCGCTGCCGATCCGCTTGGGAACCACGAATCGGCCATCACGGGTCGCGCGAAACTGGCGCCGGTCGCCGGAAAACCAATCGTGATAGCTTGCCGCGAATTGGCGCATGTTTGGCTTGTTGGAGCTTCCAAGCAATCGCGCAAAGCTGTCGCGCCGGTTGCAGGTCGCACAGGCAACGACAAGTAGCTCGCGGGTCTGATCCGAGTTGGTCGAACTGTTTTGCGTCATCGATGAAACGGGAATTTACCTAAGATGCTCTTGATCGGGCGCATAGTGCCATTTGCGTCGACCAAGCGCCGCTCGGGTATGTCCTAAGAAACGTCCATAGCGCTGCAGATAGAAAAACTTCCAACGCGGCCCTCCGAATAGCGCCGGGATCGCATAAATGACTAAATCGAAGGCTTCCTCAAGTGCACCAAGCACGAAAGGCCAGCGGCCAGGGCGTTTGATGCGCACCCAATTGGGGGCAAAATCCCGATTGCGCCGCACGACATAGCCGGGCGACAGCCGCGCGGCGGGCATGATTTCGGTCATATATGCGGTCTCGGCCCAGCCAGTTTTGCCGCCCAAATCGACCAGCCGTTTGGCAAAGTCGGAATCCTCGCCGCCGGTTAGGGCGAACTTTGGATCGTATCGAATATCGGTTGCCCGAACGAAATCCAAATCCAGGCCATAATTCCCGGTATAGATCGTGCGCATCGGCTCAGGCTTTCGCGCGCGGCGCTTTTGGCGTTCGGCTTCCTCGTGCGCATGTTCGACAATCGCATCGAGCATCCACTTTTGTGTCGGCGTCAGGTCGAGCCCCGGTTCGGCGATGCGCCGCATTGGCCCGCCAATCAGCGTGAGATTTTGGGTTTGCAACTCGGAGACCATGGTCGTTGCCCAATCCGGCGGGGCCAACTCGTCGTCATCCAACCCGAGCAAATAACGCGCGTCGGCCTCGAGCGCCGTCTCTAAGATGCGATTGCGGGCGTAGGGGATGCCGCGCGTCGGTTCGTGAACGTAGCGAACCGGCCATTTGGTCTTCGAGGCAAACTCTGCCACGGTCGCCTCGCTGCCCATCGACACATCCCCATTGTCGATCACCAAAAAGATCAGATCGGCACCTTCGGGCGCCTTCAGTTCAAGCAGGCTTTCAAGTGATAGCCGCAGGCCGCCGGGCCGATTGCAAGTTGGCACGCCGATGGCCACCAAGAAGCGGCCTTCCGCTGCTTGATCGCCCCCTTGGCTTTCTCGCTTGGTGCCCCGTTGACCGGTCATTTGCCCCCAGATTGCAATGGCTAGCTTTGGTTCTCAGCTCGACATAAAGCGGACCGCGACTTTTGGCCATGACCATCGACTGTGACAAGGTTGGCGCCGAGCCGGTCCGATCTGGGGCTCTCGCGTCTGGCTTCGTTCTGTGCGATACCCTGACATCACACACTCCGATAAGGCCTCTCTTGCAGCGGGGGTAGACCTCGTGCTTGGAGCTTTTTGCGGTTTCACCTAGGACTCCGTGACGCAGAAGCCCGGCCAAGCAAACCAAAAATCAACCGATTGATCTTCTCGCTTCGGTGGCGCAATGATCCGCGCATGATGAATATACAGACCAAACCGAGCAAAGCGGCGCGTTTGCGGGCCATTTTGCAGTCGCCCGAGATCGGGTTTTTGATGGAATCCCACAATGGCGCCTCGGCCAAGATATCCGAGCGCGCGGGATTTGACGGCATTTGGGCCTCGGGCCTGTCGATGTCGACCGCTTTGGGCGTGCGCGACAACAACGAGTTGAGCTGGACACAAGTCCTGGACCAGCTTGAGTTCATGGCCGATGGCACCGAGATCCCGATCCTAGTGGATGGCGATACGGGCTTTGGCAATTTCAACGCCGTGCGCCGCTTTGTCAGCAAACTGTCCTCGCGTGGGATTGCGGGCGTCTGTTTGGAAGACAAAACCTTCCCTAAGACCAACTCGTTTCTCGGCGACAAGCACCCGCTGGTCTCGATTGATGAGTTCTGCGGCAAGATCCGCGCGGGCAAGGATTCGCAGCTGGACGATGATTTTTGCATTGTTGCCCGGATCGAGGCGCTGATTGCCGGTCGCCCGATGGAAGAGGCGCTTCAGCGCGCCGACGCTTATGCCGAGGCGGGCGCAGATGCGGTCGTAATCCATTCCCGCCGCGCCGATGCCGGTGAAATCTTTGAGTTTTTAGAGCGGTGGCAGGCGCCCGTGCCCGTCGTGCTAATCCCGACAAAATACTACCGCACGCCGACCGCTGATCTGGCGGCGGCTGGGGCATCGGCCATCGTTTGGGCAAATCATAATCTGCGCGCCTCGCTGCAAGCGATGGAGGATGTGACGCGCACGATCATGGAAACCCAATCCTTGGTTCCCATCGAAAAAACCATCTATCCGCTGGCCGATGTGTTCGCCCTGACCGGCACGGAAGAGCTGGAAGTGGCGGAGCAGCTTTATGAGCCGCGCAGCGACGGTTGGCGCGGTGTGATCTTGGCGGCGACGCGCGGAACGGCGCTTGGCGCGCTGACCGAAGACCGGCCGAAATGCATGGTCAGCTTGCGGGGGCATACCATCCTGGATCGTCAGGTTGCTGCCCTGCGCGGGGCGGGCATCGACCAGATCGCCGTTGTGGCGGGCTATAAGGCCGAAACGGTCAAAGCCGACAATGCCGAGGTTGTGGTGAACCCAGATTTCGAGACAACCGGAGAGGCGCGGTCGCTTGCCGCTGCGATTGAGCATCTGAACGGGCCGACGATCCTGAGCTATGGCGATATCGTCTATGAGCCTTTCTTTGCCGGGCTTTTGGTGGCGCAAGACGCAGAGGTCACGATCCTGGTCGATCCAGGGGCCGAGGCGGCGGATATGGCCGATCCCTCGGACCGCGTGCTTTGCGACCCGCCCCACGACGGCGGGCTTTCGGCCCATAGCAATGTCAGCCTGGTTGAAATTGGCGCGTCAGTTGATCCCGCTGCGGCGGGTGCCGGGCATTGGGTGGGGCTCATGGCGCTCAACATCGCGGGCGCCCGAAAGGTCCGTCAAATCCTTGAGGCATTTGAGGCTGAAGGCACACTGCCCAAGGCCGATATGCCGGATGTCTTGCAGC
This sequence comes from Paracoccaceae bacterium, assembly GCA_965229695.1. GTDB lineage: Bacteria > Pseudomonadota > Alphaproteobacteria > Rhodobacterales > Rhodobacteraceae > JANSYL01. The sequence goes on along the minus strand of OZ245921.1, from coordinate 214,549 downwards.
GTCTGATGGCCGAGGGCACGCCGGTATCTGTGCTGAACATCTCGGGCAATTGGCGCAATATCAACAGCTTGCTGGACCTGGCTGAAGCGCGGAACGAGGTTTGAGGCAAGATGATCCAAGGCGATAAGCTGGTCGGGGCCTTGGCGGATGCTGGGCTGGATTTTTTCACCGGCGTGCCATGCAGCTTTCTGACCCCGCTTATGAACGCGGCGATTTCGCGCCCAGGGTTGGATTATCTGGGTGCGACCAGCGAAGGCGAGGCTATGGCCATCGGAGCAGGCGCTTGGCTGGGCGGGCGCGTGCCCGTGGTGATGATGCAGAACTCGGGTCTGGGCAATGCAGTCAACCCGCTCACCTCGTTAAGCCACACGCTGGATATCCCCTGCCTTCTGATCGTCACCTGGCGCGGCGCGCCGGGTATTTCGGATGAGCCACAACACGCCCAGATGGGCCAGTTGACCGCTCCATTGTTGGAGCTTTTGGGTGTTCCGGTTTTGCCCTTCCCGGAAACCGAAGCGGACATTCCTGGGTTCGCAGCATCGGCGGCGGCCCAGATCGCACAATCACGCCGGCCTGTCGCGACAATCCTGCCGAAAGGACGCGTGGCCAAAGCCCCCTTGGATCAAATCCCGCTCGCGCCCCCGGCACCGGTGGCGATCAGCGGCAATTTCACCGGTGGTGAGCCCCCCAAACGGGTGGATGTGCTCAGGCGGGTCTGCGCCGCCCTGCCGCAGGAAACCGGGTTGGTGGCAACGACCGGCTACTGCGCGCGTGAGCTTTACGCGCTAGGGGATGAGGCGCGGAACCTTTATGTCGTTGGATCTATGGGGGGCGCCAGCGCGATTGGGCTGGGTGCGAGCCTAGCTTCGGGTCGTCCCATTACGGTCTTGGATGGCGATGGCGCGATGCTGATGAAACTGGGCAATCTGGCCACCATCGGGGCGCGTGCGCCGCAGCAGTTTACCCATATCGGGTTCGACAACGGCATGCATGAATCCACCGGCGGTCAGCGCACGGTCGCGCCTGCCGTCGATTTTGCCGCTATGGCAGTGGCCGCAGGGTATCGCCATGTGGCCCGCGCCGACAGTCTGGAGGGCGTGGATGCGGCGCTGGCAGCGCTTGCGGATGCCCCGTCACCGCGGTTCTTGCATCTGCGTGTGCGCCCAAGCGAATGGCCCGATCTTCCGCGCCCAACCATCGCGCCGCCCGAGGTTGCAGCACGCTTCCGCGGCTTTTTGACAGAAGGGGTCAGCCAATGACCGAGCAAATCCTCCTTACCCCCGGGCCGCTTACGGTTTCTGATCGCGTGCGGGCGGCGATGAACCGCGATTGGGGCTCACGCGATGCGGCCTTTGTCGAGATGACGGCCAAGTTGCGCCGCGATCTGGTTGAGCTGGCCGGGGCTGATGCCGCGACAACGACAGCGGTGCCCGTGCAGGGGTCGGGCACGTTTGCGGTTGAGGCGATGTTGGCCGCTTTTGCGCCGCAGGAGCAACCTTGCCTTGTGATGATCAACGGGGCTTACGGGCATCGTATGGTCGATATTTTGCAGCGTTTGGGCCGTCCTGTTGTGGCGCTGGAGGGTGACGAAGCCGCGCCGCTCGACCCTAACGCGCTTCGTGCGGCCTTGGCTGATACGCCGAACATCGGGGCTTTGGCCTTGGTGCATTGTGAAACCACCACCGGTGTTTTGAACCCGGTGCCGGAGATTGCACAGATCGCGCGTGATCATGATTTGCCCGTGCTGCTTGATGCGATGAGCGCCTTTGGTGCCCTACCGACCGATATGGGTAAGCTGGGTCTGACGGCGGTTGCGGCCTCGTCCAACAAATGCCTGCAAGGGGTGCCTGGCCTGGGTGTGGTGATCTGTGACCGCGCCGCGTTGGCCGCGACCAAAGGACGGTCGCCTTCGCTGTCGCTGGATTTGGCGGGGCAGGAGGCTGGCTTTGCCAAAAGCGGTGAGTGGCGCTTTACCCCGCCCACCCAAGTGGTGGCGGCTCTGGCCGAAGCCGTGCAAGAATTGGCCGAAGAAGGCGGGCCCGAAGCGCGCCTGGCCCGTTACACCACCAATATGACCCGGCTGATCGCCGGCATGGCAGGCTTTGGGATCAAAACGATCCTGACCCCCGAAGATCAAGCGCCGATCATCATCACATTCGATATCCCCGACCTGCCGGGCTTTGCGTTTCAACCGTTTTACGATGGGCTGAAAGACCGGGGCTTTGTGATCTACCCTGGCAAGCTGACCAAGGCCCCCAGCTTTCGGATTGGCTGCATCGGGGCCGTCTCGCCCGAGGATATCGACCGGTTTTTGGTCGCGGCTGAGCAGGTTTTGGCAGAAATGGCACAAGCCTGACGGGCCAGCCTGGCGTTGCGTCGCACGGCGCAAATCTATAGTTCGGCGGTTGAATTTAGTGATGATGAGGGCGTGTTTATGCGCCTGTTGCGGCCTAATCCGCGATCAAACAAGGATTGCACCGACCTATGCCCAAAACAGCGCTGATTACTGGGATTACCGGCCAGGATGGATCCTATCTGGCGGAGTTTCTGCTGGATAAAGGCTATCAGGTGCACGGGATCAAACGCCGCGCCTCGCTGTTCAACACCGAACGCGTCGATCACATCTATCAAGACCCCCATGTCGATAACGCCCGGTTTCGTCTGCACTATGGGGACCTGACCGACACTTCGAACCTGACCCGGATCATTTCCGAAGTACAACCCGATGAGGTCTATAACCTCGGGGCGCAAAGCCATGTGGCGGTCAGCTTTGAGGCACCGGAATACACCGCCGATGTCGATGCCATTGGTGCCCTGCGCTTGCTTGAGGCGATCCGTTTTCTGGGGCTTGAGAAGAAGACGCGTTTTTACCAGGCCTCCACCTCTGAGCTTTACGGGTTGGTTCAGGAGACACCGCAAAAGGAAACCACGCCGTTTCACCCGCGCTCGCCTTATGCGGTTGCCAAGCTTTATTCCTATTGGATCACGGTGAATTACCGCGAAGCTTACGGCATGTTCGCGTGCAACGGCATCCTCTTTAACCACGAAAGCCCAAGACGCGGCGAAACCTTTGTCACACGGAAAATCACGCGGGGGTTGGCCAACATCGCCCAGGGATTGGAGCCATGCCTTTACATGGGCAATATCGACGCCTTGCGCGATTGGGGCCATGCCAAAGACTACGTGCGCATGCAGTGGATGATGCTGCAGCAAGACACGCCCGAGGATTTTGTGATCGCAACCGGCAAACAGTATTCCGTGCGCGAGTTCATCACCTGGGCAGCAGCTGAGCTTGGGATCACGCTCGTGTTTTCGGGCGAAGGGGTCGATGAGGTCGCCACCGTCGCCGGCGTTGAGGGTGACAAAGCGCCAGCGGTGAAGCCAGGCGATGTCGTATTGCGCATCGACCCGCGCTATTTCCGCCCCGCCGAGGTGGAAACGCTGCTCGGCGACCCCTCCAAAGCCAAAGCCAAGCTGGGTTGGGAGCCAGAGATTACCGCCCGCGAGATGTGCGCTGAAATGGTCGCCGAAGACCTTGTGACCGCGCGGCGGCACGCGCTGTTGAAGTCGCACGGATATGAATTGCCGGTGTCACTGGAACACTAAAAGGAACGCGATATGCCCAAGGTTTACATCGCAGGACATCGGGGCATGGTTGGCGCGGCGATCTTGCGGCAGCTTCAGGTGCGCGCGGCCCAAGGGGCAGAGCTTGAGTTTGTCACCCGCACCCATGCCGAGTTGGACCTGACCAACCAGGCGGCGGTGGCGGATTTCTTTCAATCCGAGCGGCCAGATTTGGTGATCCTGGCGGCGGCCAAGGTTGGTGGGATCTTGGCAAACAACACCTATCCCGCGGATTTCATTTATGAAAACCTGATGATCGAGTGTAATGTGATCCATCAAGCTTTTGCCGCTGGCGTGACGCGGTTGTTGCAGCTTGGTTCCTCCTGCATCTACCCGAGAGAGGCGCCGCAGCCGATGCGCGAAACCGCGCTATTGACCGGGGTGTTGGAGCCAACGAATGAGCCCTACGCTATCGCCAAGATCGCGGGGATCAAGCTATGCGAAAGCTATAATCGGCAGCATGGCACGGATTACCGCAGTGTGATGCCCACCAATCTTTATGGGCCCGGCGACAATTTCCATCCGCAAAACAGCCACGTGCTACCGGCCTTGATCCGCCGCTTTCACGAGGCCGCCCAATCCGGGCAGGATCAGGTCGTGATCTGGGGCACTGGCACGCCCCGCCGTGAATTTTTGCATGTGGATGACATGGCCGAGGCGTCGTTGTTTGTGCTTGATCTGCCAAAAGATGCATATGACGCCAATACCGACCCGATGCTGAGCCACATCAATGTCGGTTGGGGGCAAGATGTGTCGATCCTGGAGCTTGCTGAATTGGTGGCGCGGATCACCGGGTTCAAAGGTCAGATCGTGACCGACCCGTCGAAGCCTGATGGCACCATGCGCAAATTGATGGGCGTGGAGCGCTTGTCGGAAATGGGGTGGCAGGCGAAGATCACCCTCGAACAAGGGATCGCTGAAACCTATCGGTGGTTTTTGGACAATCAGACGGCGATCCGCGCGTAACATAGGGCAGAGCAATGGCATCCCCCATCCATCCGGTTCTTCTATGCGGCGGCTCGGGCACGCGTCTTTGGCCTTTGTCGCGCAAATCCTATCCCAAGCAATTTGCAAACCTGGTGGGTGAAGAAAGCCTGTTTCAGGCCTCGGCCCTACGGTTGAATGGGCCGGGGTTTGCGGCGCCGTCGGTCGTGACGGGATCGGATTTTCGCTTTGTCGTGGTCGAGCAACTGGCCGCGCTTGAAATCGCGCCAGCCGATATTTTGATTGAGCCTTCGGCGCGCAATACCGCCGCCGCGATCTGTGCTGCCGCCCTGGTGCTAGAGGCGCGCGACCCAGGCGGCTTGATGCTGGTCGCGCCCTCCGACCATGTGATACCGGACGCAGACCGGTTCCGCGCCGCTGTGGCCGCCGCTGCACCCGCGGCAGAGGCTGGACAGATCGTCACCTTTGGCATCCGACCTGATCGGGCTGAAACGGGCTATGGCTGGTTGGAACTGTCCGAGAAACCGGATGCGGATTTCTCGCCGGCACCCCAGGCGCTGCAATCCTTTGTCGAAAAGCCCGACCGCTCCAAAGCCGAGGCGTTGTTGGCTGGGGGGATGCATCTTTGGAATGCGGGGATATTCTTGTTTTCGGCCGCGACCATGTTGGCGGCCTTTGCCCAGCACGCACCCAAGACCTTGGAACTGGTTCGCGCGGCGGTTGACGGCGGCGAAAGCGATCTGGGGTTCACGCGGCTGGCCGCAGACCCTTGGGGCAAGCTTGATGATATCTCTATCGATTATGCGGTGATGGAGCGTGCGGCGAACTTGACCGTTGTGCCCTATGCCGGGGCTTGGTCCGACCTGGGCGATTGGCAGGCGGTCTGGCGTGAAAGCGCGCCGGATGCCGATGGGATTGTCGCCAGCGGCCCAGCTACCGCCATTGATTGCAAGGATACGCTGCTTCAGGCCACGCAAGACGCCCAGCATTTGGTTGGTATCGGGCTACAAGATATCGTCGCGGTCGCCATGCCCGACGCGGTACTGGTTGCCCATAAGGATCGGGCGCAGGATGTGAAACTGGCCGTCCAATCCTTGAAAACCCAAGGCGCGGGGCAGGCTGAAACCCTGCCGCGCGATTACCGGCCCTGGGGCTGGTATGAAAGCCTGGTTTTGGGGGCGCGGTTTCAGGTCAAACGCATCGTCGTGAACCCGGGCGCAGCCCTATCACTGCAAAGCCATCACCACCGCGCCGAGCACTGGATTGTGGTTGAGGGCACGGCGAAGGTCACCATTGATGATGCGGTGCAATTGGTTAGCGAAAATGAATCCGTCTACATCCCCCTGGGGGCCGTGCATCGGATGGAAAACCCTGGCAAGCTGCCCCTGACGCTGATCGAGGTTCAGACCGGCAGCTATTTTGGTGAAGACGATATTATTCGCTACGAAGATGTATATGCGCGCGGGCAGGGGGCCAAAGGATGACGGCACTGACATGCTTTAAAGCTTACGATGTGCGGGGCCAGCTTGGCGTCGATTTGGATGAGGCGATTGCTTATCGCATCGGACGGGGCTTTGCGCGTGCGCTGGGGGCCAAAACAGTTGTTCTGGGCCGCGATGTGCGTGCAAGCTCGGAAAGCCTGTCGGCCAGCGTGGCGCGGGCCTTGGTCGACGAAGGGTGCCGGGTCTTGGATCTGGGCCTGTCGGGCACGGAAGAGATGTATTTCGCCACTAGCCACTTTGGCGCTGATGGCGGCATCTGCGTGACCGCCTCGCATAACCCGATGGATTATAACGGGATGAAAATGGTGCGCGCGGGATCGGCACCGTTGGACGCGGCCACCGGGCTTGCCCAGATCCGCAACCTGGCGGAGGCTGATGCGTTTGGGGCGGCCATCAGCGGCGGTAGTACTGAGGATGTCGCGGCAGAGGCACGCGCGGCTTATGTCGAACGCGTTGCCTCCTTCGTTGATGTGGCCGATCTCAAACCGCTGAAAATACTGGTCAATGCCGGGCATGGTGCGGCCGGCCCCTGTTTTGACGCGATTGCGGATCGCTTGGAAGCGCTGGGCGCGCCGCTACAGTTTGAGCGCCTGTTCCACGAGCCCGATGGCAGCTTTCCGCAAGGCATTCCGAACCCGCTCTTGCCCGAAAACCGCCCCGCGACGGCCCAGGCCGTCCTCGATAGTGGCGCGGATTTTGGCGTGGCCTGGGATGGCGATTTCGACCGCTGCTTCTTTTTCGATCACACCGGCGGCTTCATCGACGGGGAATATGTCGTTGGCCTATTGGCCGAAGCGTTCTTGGACAAAACCCCCGGCGCGGCCATCATCCACGATCCACGCATCATCTGGAACACCCAAGATGTCGTCGCCAAAGCCGGGGGGCGGGCCGTGCAGGCGCGCACGGGCCACGCCTTTATCAAACAGGCGCTGCGGGATGAGGATGCCGTATATGGCGGTGAGATGTCGGCGCATCATTACTTCAAGGATTTCGTCTATTGCGATTCCGGGATGATCCCCTGGCTTTTGGTGGCCGAACTGGTCAGCCGCCATGGGCCCTTGGCGGATTTGGTCGCAAGCCGGATGGCAGCCTTCCCCTCCTCAGGTGAACTGAACTTTCGCCTGGATGACCCCAAAGCGGCCATTGCGCGCGTTCGCGCCGCGTTCGAGCCCGAGGCCAAAGCGGTTGATGAAATGGACGGTCTAGGCCTGGATCTGGGCGATTGGCGCTTTAGCCTGCGCAGTTCCAACACCGAACCGGTGGTGCGGTTGAATGTCGAAGCGCGGGGCGATGCCGACCGCGTGGCCAAAGGTGTGGCGGCGATCAAGAAACATCTTTTGGGTTGAGACGCGAAGGGTGGGTCGCCTGGTTTAGGCCTTCACCAAACCATTGATCTGTTCCAGCAAAACACCGGGATTGATCGGTTTGGGCAGGTAGATGCTGGCCTCACCCCGGGTCACGTCGCCTTTTTGCACATGATCAACTTCGGCCGTCATCAAGATCATGGGCGACCGACGGTTCGGGTTGGCCCCTGTGCGCAAGGCGCGGATCACGCGATCACCTTCGGTGGGCGGCATGTTGCGGTCGAACATCAGCAGGTCAAAGGGTTTTGAGATCGCTTGCACCAGTGCGCCATGGGTTTCAGAGACCACCGTGCATTCAAACCCGCCCGCCATTTCGAGGATTTGGGTCAGCATCTGCTGCACGATCCCATCGTCATCTGCAATCAAGACCGTGCGCTTGCGCGGGGCGCCTTCTGCCGCTTCGGGCGTTTTTTCTGCCAGCTCATCCGTCATGTTCGACCTCCTCGCGCTGGGGCAGGAATGCGCCCATCACCTCCAGCAAATCGACGCGGCGATAGGGTTTGGCCAGATAACTGTCAAAGCCGGCCACTATGTAATCGGCCACCTGATGGGCCATGGCATTGGCGGTGACGGCGATGATGGGCATGGGCGGACGGCCCTGCGCCTTTTCCGCCGCGCGGATATGGGCGATGGTTTCCAGCCCATCCATATGCGGCATCGAAATATCCAACAGCACGATATCGAATTGATCGGCTTCGGGGCCATCGAAGGCTGCGGTGACTTGATCGATGGCCGTCTGGCCATCGGTGGCCTCGACAATATCGCAGCCGGTTTCCTCCAGCATCGAGCGCCCGACAAAGAGATTTGTGGTGCTGTCATCGACCAGCAGGACACGGCGGTCGGCAAAGCGGTTTTCAGCGGTTGCCAACGCGTCTTCTTCGACCGTCTCGGCGGTGTCTTCAGCCAGTTCCACCTCGGGCAGGGGCAGGACGATACGGATGGTCGTGCCAACGCCCGGCGTGCTTTCAACCTTAATCTCACCCTTCATCAAGGTGACGAGCTCGCGCACCACAGCCAGGCCCAGGCCGGTGCCACCAAACTGGCCCGATGTGGTCTTGTCCGCCTGTTGGAACGCCTCAAACACCACGGCGACCTGTTCGTCGGTCATGCCGATGCCGCTGTCGGAAACTTCGAACACAACAGGCGCGCCGGGTTCGGCCAAAACCCTAAGCCGTACCGTGCCGTCTGCGGTGAATTTCACTGCGTTGTTCAACAGGTTATGCAAAATCTGCCGCAAGCGGTGCACATCGCCCAAACGGCCAAACTGCGCCCCTTCATTGACGGTCAGCTCAAAATCGACACCCTTGTTGCGCGACAGGGCACCATAAACCTCGTTCGCTTCATTGCCCAAGACATTCGGGGCAAAGGGGGCATCCACAATCTCAAGCTTGCCAGCTTCGATCTTGGACATATCCAAGATGTTGTTCAGCAGGCTCAGCAGTAACTCACCCGAGCTATGGATGGTCGAGATCATCGAGCGCTGGCGATCATCGGTCAGGGTCGGCGCAAGCAGTTCGGCCATGCCCAGAACACCGTTCAATGGCGTGCGGATCTCGTGGCTCATATTGGCCAGGAACAGGCTTTTGGCCTCACTGGCCTGCAAGGCTTTCAGGCGTTCGGTATAGAGCTCGGTTACATCGGTGCCGACGCCGCGATAGCCGGTGATATGGCCCGACCGGGTTGTGATCGGCGTGGCGGCCAGGCGCAGCCAGCGGTCGCTGCCATCGCGCGCGGTGGCTTGGAAAATAAAGTTATGGCAGCCGCCTTCTTCGGAGAAGGCTGCCTGCAACTCTTTCCAATTGCGGTTGGTGCTATAGGGGCCGCGCGACAGGTCACGCAGGTCATGCAGCGGACGGCCAATGAAATCCGCAACCTCGATATCAGCGAGCTTGGAGAAGTTTTCTGACAGATAGCTGTGCACCAGATTGGCATCGACCTCAAAGAACCAGTCGGTCGAGAGGCTTGCGATGTCAAAGAACCGGCGTTCGGCGGCGTCGCGTTGCGTCAGCGCTTCGGTCAGGTCGGTATTGGCTTTTTTCAGCGCCAGTTCCGAGGCTTTGCGGCTGGTGATATCCATCTGCACGCCCGAAACCCGTTTGGGCCTGCCATCGGCGCTGCGCGTCACCACACGGCCGCGCGTTTCCACCCAAATGGCGCTGCCATCGGCATGGCGCATACGGAATTCGGCGGCAAAAAACTCGGTCTCGCCGCGCAACAATGCCTCCATGTTTTGGGCGACCTGCATCCGATCTTCGCCCACAACCATGCCGATAAAGGCATGTACCGGGCGGCGGTCAAGCTCTTCATGGGGCAGGCCAAGCATCTCGGAATAGCGGTCGTTGACGGCAATCTCATCCTGGCCGCGAACCCATTCCCAGGTGCCAACCTCGGCCCCGTCGATGATACCCGCAAGCCGATCCTCGGCGCGCTTCAGGGCGGTCACATCGACGCGCATGCCAACGCGCCCACCATCGGAGGTGGGCTGTTCCAGAATCTGCAACCAGCGCCCATCGGCCAGCGCTTGTTCCAAAGGCTCGCCGGGGTTGCGGTGGCGTTCCAGCCGTTCTTCGATCCATTCTTCTTCGCGGCCGGTCGCGTCGGAATATTCGCCCTGCGCAACGCCGTAGCGGATCAGTTCTTCGAAATCGACGCCGGGGACGATTTTATCGGCCGATTTCGGATAGAACTCACGATACCGCTCATTGCAGATGACCAGTTTGTCTTCTCGGTCAAAATACGCAAAGGCGTCGGGCAGGGCGTCAATGGCGCTTTCGAGCAGCTCTTTGAAATGCGCCAGATCTTCTTGTGCCGATTTCTGGTTGGTGATGTCGGTGGCGACATGGATCAAAACGGTGTCGCCCGAAACACTTTCGGTCACCGCGCTGATATTGAGATCGACCCAGTATTCTTCGCCTGACCGGGTAGCGTTCAGGATCACGCCGCGGAACGGTTTCTGTTGGGCCATGGCCTTGCCGATTTTGGCGCCAACCTTTGGGTCGGAATTGGGCGAACGGGTGAAATCGACCAGTGGCTTGCCCTTCATCTCGTTCGAGCTGTAGCCCGAACGCTTGCAGAAGGCCGGATTGCTCCACAGCACATTGCCGTCGGCATCGGTCAGGATGACCAGGTTGGTCATCATCCGCGCCACTTGGCTGAGACGTTCTAGCTTGCCGCGCGACCATTCATCGTCGGTCACATCGCGCACGATGATGATGCTGCGAAACTCATCGCTGCCTGGCGTGCCGACGGGGGCAACAGTCAGCTCATGCCACATCCGTTTGCCACGCAGGGTCAGCTCATAGCGTTCGGGCTCGGAAATATGGCCGGTTTCGGCGACATCTACGCCGCGATTGACGATGTTTGCCAGGAAGGGGGGCAGCACCTCATTGACGTGTTTCCCGGTTCGTTCTTCGATCGGCACGATCATGTCTTCGGGCTGACCGGTGGCAAGGCCTGTATAGCGGCGGTCGCCATCCAGCTCGAAAATCATCTCTGGAATGGCTTGGAAGATACTACTGATGCGCTGGGTGGTGCGGCGAAGCTCCTCCTCGATCAGCTTGTGCTTGGCCTCGGCCTTCAGGCGTTGCAGTGTCGTGCCGATGATATCGGTGGCCGATTTGAGAAGGTAGACAACCGTTTCGTCAAAGGCTTCGGCGCGCTGTGTGTTGTCAAAACCGGTAAATCCAGCCAGGCCGTTTTCATCGTGGAATGGGACCATCAAAATCGCTTTGATCCCCTGTTCCATCAGAACGGGTTTTAACTCAGCATCGGTCTGCCAACCTTCGACATCGGGCAGGTGAAATGCCTCGTCAGCCCAAAAGGCAGGCAGGCCCGGGCCCATCAAATCAAGTGGCAGGTTTTGCAGATCGTCGATGACGGCTTCGGTGCCCGGTGCCACCCATTCATGGGTGTTGTGCATCAGCGTGCCGTCAGAGATTTGAAAGACATAGCAGCGGTCGGCGCCGGCAAACTGGCCAAGCTGTCCAATTGCGTCATCGATCAGGGTGTCCGCATCTTCCGCCCCAACACGCGCCAGATCGGCAAGAAGGCGGACAATCAGCCCATCCACGCCCAATCTGCGATCGCGGTCGTCTTTCATCGCGTACTTGCCCGCCCTGCCAATCGGAGCCGATGCGTCATCCCTACACTCAACGGGCTGGATCGCGAAGGGAAGAGTTTGGCGACCCATTGTTAGGTTCCGCCTTGCGCCTGAATTGTGCTGAGTTCGGACAGAATGGTATCGATTCGGTTGAGAATCTGTTGAACGCTGGGCGCGTCGATTTCACCATCGATCAAAGCGCGCAGCGCGCTGTCGGCCTTGGCGCTGGTTTGGCCCAGGTTTTGAAATCCAATCGACCCTGCGATCCCGGCGATCTTGTGCACCTCGGTGCGCAGGTTCGACAGCGTTTTGATCGGGTCTTCGCCCGCGGTCAGTGCGGATAGGCAGCCATTGATTTCGACAATGCGGTCGGGAACCGACGCGATGAAACTGTCGCGGATCGGAGCCAACGCAGCGCGCAGCGCCTCGGACATCTCGGGGGAGTCAGTCATGTTCATTTTCAACCTCGAACCTGTTGAGGGTCAGTACATAAAACTACCGGTTTTTGCCCCGACGTGGATTTGGCCACGGCGCGCAAAGCGGCTGCAAAACGGTTGCGGACCTGACAGATCATGCCGAATGCGCCGCGTCGCGTTTTTTGGATTTGCCGCTAAAAAGCTTGGTGCGTTTCTCGCGCTTTTCGGGTTTCCGCTCGCCAAAGTTTTCCTTCAGAATCGAGCGCGCTTCATCCAGGCGCAGCACTTCGCCAGCTTCTTCTGATCGCTTGGCCAGGTTTTCAACCGCGCGGATCAACGTTCCACCGCTTGGCACCGCGAAAACGCTGCCGCCGCGGCAATTGCCGACCACAACCTGCGGCCAGGCCGGGGCGTTTAGGTCGGTGCCAACCCGGTTGCGAAGCTCATGCTCAAACGCTTCCTGGATCTGGTCGCTTTCAACCATGTCCTGACCCGCGCAGGCAGCGATCAAGACGCCATGGCTCAGCCGGGTGACAAGTTGCAGGTCGCTTTTGAACGACACCGCCAGGGCGGTCGCCATTGCGGCCATGATATCGTCGACAACCTCGTCGCCCTTGTAATCCTGCCATTCCGCAACGCCGGTGATGCCAAAGGCCAAGAATTGGAACTTGGCGCTTTCGATACGCGAGAGCGTGGCGACAAAATTGCAGAACACGTCAAAGGGGCGATAGGTGTTCGTGACGCCGCGGATCAGGCTTTCCTGTTCGCTGGCGGCGGTGGGGGCCACCGTGCCCTGGCGCTGCATCCCGGCCAGACGCTCAAAAATCCGCATACGCGACTGGAACTCCAGCGGGTTCAACGGTTTTTGCAGGTAATCTGTGCTGCCGCGTGCAAAGGCATCCGTCACTGCCCGTTCATCGCCGCGCAGCGTGACCATCAAGATCGGCGTCTCGGTGAACTGCGGCATCTGCCGGATACGGGTGAGCAAATCCAGCCCACTGATGCCCGGCAAATCAATGTCGAGTAGGAATAAATCTGCCTCTGCACCATCCAAGAGCGCCTCTTCGGCAGCCTCGGCGGTGTCGAAATGGGTTAGGTCGAAGCCTTCCATGGACGAAATAAATGCCCGGATCAGTTGAGCAATTACTGGATCGTCTTCGACGTTTATGACCCTTAATGCCATCTAAGGAACCTAAAATTGTTTTCAGTCGGTCTTCCTCGTGAGTCTTAGGATACGGCCAAACATGGCGAAATTTGGGTGCTCGGGTGCAAAGCCTCGGGCGATGCATTTTTCCGACGCCTAAATGGTTAACGGGCATTGGCGCATGCAAAAGCCCGGCCTGTCACCAAGCCGGGCTTAAATGTGGCAAGGCCGTGGGGTTACGACCAGTGCGGGATAATTTTCTCGCCGTAGCGGGCGATGATTTCTTCTTCGCGGCCATTGTCGAGATAGATATTGAACTGGGTCACACCAGCCGCTTCCAACTGTTTGAGCTTGGCGATATGGGCGTCTTCATCGCCCAAAACGCTGAAGCTTTCGATGATATCGTCCGAGATAAAATCGAGATAGGCGTTATCGCTTTGGCCGTGTTTCGAATAATCATACCCCTTCCGATCCTTGATATAGGCGGTCAGGGAGGGCGGGATATCTTCGCGGTCGGTGCCGTACTTCTCAACGATATCAGCGACGTGGTTGCCCACCATGGCCGGGAACCAGCGCGTGGCTTCAAGGCATTCTTCGCGGGTGCCGAAATAGGCAGGGGCGGCAGACATGACGCGATAGTTCGACATGTCGCGTCCTTCTGCTTTCCCGGCGGCAATGGCCTGGTCGGCCAGCCACTTACAGATCGTGGGTTCCGCGATTTGCAGGATCAGACCGTCGCCCACCCGACCAGCGGAACTGAGCGCTTTGGGGCCGTATGCGGCGACCCAAACCGGCAGCTCATAACCTTCGGCCCAGGGGAACTGCACCGGGGCGGGGCATTCGCCATATTGCACCTCATCCCCACGCACGAGGTCTTTGGCGGCGTGAATAAACTCCTCCATCCGGGCAAGCGGCGCGGGCTTTTTGCCCATCACCCGCACGGCGCTGTCGCCGCGCCCCACGCCAATGTCAAAACGACCCTCGGACTGTTTGGCGAGCGAACCGAACATCGAGGCGGCGACCGACCAATCACGCGTGTTGGGGTTGGTCACGCAGGGGCCAAAGCGCATCTTGGTGGTGTGTTCCATCAACATGGCCATCGCCATGAAGCTTTCGCGCCAAAGGATGTGGCTGTCATACATCCAGCAATAGGTGAACCCGGCGTTTTCAGCTTGCCGCACCAGGGCACGGGCGCGCTTGGGGTCCATGAAGCCTTTGAAGCATATGGCGAATTCCATGGGTCTTACCTCCTTTTCGGGATCAGTGGTCCGGGGCCCAGATGCGGATTCCCGCATGGGTAAAGGGCACCTGTTTGGAAATATTGATACGGATGAGAATGGGGGTGATGGCCTCGATACAGCGGGCGGCTTGGGCATCACCTGCGTTGTAAGCGGTCACACTTAGTTCCTCGATCAGGGCCATGACCTTTTGCCGTGGCTTTAGCCCGTTGCCGCAGACCAGTACGTCACAGTTGATATCCCAATCGAGCGTGTTGAGCGTCGTGGCCGAGACATTGTGCAACGCACCAATCACCGGGATCTCCGGCCCCAGGATCGCCTGCGCCGCCTCGGTCGCCGAGCCTTCGGGGGGCATATCGACCTTTTTCGGATCGTCGGGCGAAAGCGGCACCACGATGTCGATCAGGATTTTATTGGTCAGATGCGGTTTTAGCGCCCTCAGCGTGGCGTCATGGCCGGCATAAGGCACCGAAAGGATCACAAACTCCTCCGCCGCGGCCACGGCGGCCTCATTATCCATGCCGGTGATCGTGGCGCTGCCTTCGGGCAGCAGCGCTTGAAGCTCTGCCGCCGTTTCCACCGCGCGCGCGGCATCGCGGGAGCCGATGGCCACCGCCCGCCCCGCGCGCGCAAAGCGCAGCGCCAATCCTTTGCCCTGCGGCCCGGTGCCGCCAATGATTGCGAGTGTCACCTGAACATATCCTCTTTCTCGTCGCGCAGCAGATCTTGGCCGCTGCTTGTGTCATTGGGGTGCCAATCCAGCCCGCGAAACAGCACGGCGGGGGTTTTGGCGGCTTTCTGCACCACCAGGCCCGAGGCGGCGGCGATTTCATCGGCAAAGGCGGGTTCGGTCACCAGCAACGGGCGGCCATACGCATCCTCGGTCCCTTGTTCGCGGCGGGTCGCGGGCACCGAGAAAAGGCCAATGGCGACATTCACCTGGCCTAAGCGCCAGGGACGGCCAAATGTGTCGGTCATCACCGCGCCGACCCGCACGCCGAACCGATCTGAAAGGGCGGCGCAAAACCGGCGCAGGCTGGCATCGGGATCGTCGGGCAGGGTGATCACCGTGCCGTCACCTTCGGCATTCGAGGCGTCAACGCCCGCATTGGCCGAGATATAGCCGCGCTTATGCTCGCAGATCAGCGTGCCTTCGTTTTGGCTGGGGTGCTTAAAAGCACGCAGGATCGCGCGGCTTTGGCCCAGCACAACCTCGACCTTGGCGGGGTCTTTGTTGAGATTGGCCGCAATCTCCCGCGCTTTGGCGGAGGGGCGGACGGTCGACAGGTCAATGATATTGCCCTCGGCCTTGGAAAAGACCTTATGCGCCAGGCACAGGACATCGCCATTGCGCGGCGGCAGCCCCATCGCCTCAAGGCAATCGCCCAGAATAGCGGCCAGATCGTCACCGGGTTTGATATCCGGGATGCCCTCAATGGGGGTCAACGAAACGGCGGTGCTCATGCGGTTTCCCCGTCGAAAAGGCTGGGGGCCAAGCTGCGGAAGGCGGCCAGGTCGGCGGAGCTGTCGATATCCCAACGCAGGCTTTCCAGCGGCAGCAGGATCGGGGTCAGGCCCGCAGCCTCAGCATTGCTGCGATGTGCGTGGAAAGAGCCTGGGCCAAATGCAAAGGGCAGGGCGGTTGGCGGGGCGGCAAGCACCGCGTTGGTCCCAAAATCGCGTGAGGGGCACAAAACCAGCCCTGGCGTCGGCAATTCTTGCATAAGAAGCTGTCGAATCTCTTCCGGCGCGGGCGCGGCAAGATCGGCGGGCAGAAGGCAGAGTTTGTCATAACCCAAATCCGCCGCGGCCTGGGCGGCATCGGTCGCCGCGTCGGTCAGGGTGGCATCGGGGCGTTCGGCGATGGCGCGTACACCAAGCGCTTCGGCGCGCGCATGAATGGTCTCGCAGCCGGTGACCACAGCCAGATCAAAAAGTGGCTGGGCATCCTCGCGCCGCAGGCGGATCAGCAAATCCAAAGTCCGGTCAAACATGGCGCGGGCAAAGCGGGCGCGCTCAGCCGGATCAAGGCTGTCGCGGAGCCGCGTTTTGGCGCGGCACGGGTCTTTCATGGGGACGCAAAGCAGAATATCGGGCCTCATGCGGCGGTCCCCTCGCCTGGGCGCGCTGTGGCGAGCGCTAGGATCTCACCTGCCAGCCGTGCCTTATCAGCGGCGTCCCGCATCAGGATATCGGTCGTGCTGGGCGTCAGCCCCAGGCCCGCAATCTCGGCGGCGAGGCCCGCATCGCTGTGATCAATCACCATCTGATCCGCGATATCGGCATAAAGCGCCGCCACCCCCACCGCATCCTGGCGATGGCCGAGGCTGGCCAGCATCCGGTCGGCGGGCCCTTTGACCACCTTGCCCGCGATGAGGGGGCTGACCGCGATCACCGGCGCGGGGGCCGCGGCAACAGCGGCGCGCAGCCCCGGAATGCCGAGGATCGGCGCGACGGAAACCAGCGGGTTCGACGGCGCTATCACGATCAGATCGGCCTCGGACAGCGCGGTCAGGGCCTCCGGCGTTGGTCGTGCGGTGTCGATGCCGTCAAAGACGACCTCCCGCACCTCGGGCGCGCAGCGTTCGCGCACGAAGTATTCTTGAAACCCAAGCCAGCCTTGGTCCGTCCGCACGCGGGTTTGCACCAGATCATCGGTCGGTAGAACGATTTGGGCACTGACCCCAAATGCGTGTGCGATGTCGGCTGCGATCGCCGAACGTCGATCGCCCGCCGCGATCCTGCGGGTGCGGTGGATATGCAGCCCAAAATCCCGATCGCCAAGGAACATCCAAGTGTCTTCGCCTAGGGTGGTCAATGTGTCGAGCGCCCGGCGGCCTTCATCTTCCAGCCCCCAACCTTGGGTGCGGTTGATGACGCCGCCCAGGGTGTAGATCATCGTGTCGATATCGGGCGACACCCAAAGCCCGTGGAATTCGGCATCATCAGCCACATTGCCGATCACCGTCAGATCGACTTGCGGCAAGGCGGCGAAGCCTTCGGCCATCTTGGCCCCACCAACGCCCCCGGCGATCAATGTGAGTTTCACGCTCATTCCGCCGCCGATTGCTCTGGAAACAGCTTCAGAAAGGCCAGCGGGTCGCGTTCCTGGCGATCAACCAAAGGCGCGATTTCAACCGGGTCATGGTCGTCAAACACCTCGGTCACGTTATAGACCGTGTTGCGCCGCACCGGGATGCGGCCCGCCGAGCGGATGATATCACACAGCTCTTTGGCGGTGATTTCCTGCCCATGGTCCGAGCCTGCGGCGCGGCTGATGCTTTCATTCATCAGAGTGCCGCCCAGGTCGTTCACGCCTGCCGACAGCAGATCGCGGGCGCGTTCGGGCCCAAGTTTGGTCCAAGACACCTGAATATTGTCGATCCATCTATGCAGCATGATGCGAGAGACCGCGTGCATCTTTTCAACCTCATCTGCGGTCGGCCCTGGGCGCACCGCAGACGGGTCGGCCGTGTAAAGCGGCGAATCCGTATGCACGAACGAGAGCGGCACCAGTTCGGTAAACCCGCCCGTATCTTTCTGAATCGACCGCAGCAGGGCGATATGGGCGGCCCAATGGCGCGGCGCATCGACATGGCCATACATAATCGTGGCGGAGGTTTTAATGCCAACCTCATGTGCGGTGCGAATGATGTCGACCCAAGCCTCGGCCGATAGCTTATTTTTGGTCAGCTTCCGCCGCACCTCAGTATCGAGGATCTCGGCCGCCGTGCCCGGCATCGTGCCCAGACCCGCTGCCTTCAAATCAGACAGGAAGCTGCGGTAATCCTGCTTGTTTTTGGACGCGCCATACCAAATCTCGAACGGAGAATAGGCGTGGATATGCATATCGGGCAGCGCCGTTTTGATCGCCATCAGAATGTCGCGGTAATAGCTGCCGGGCAGTTTGGGGTGCAGCCCACCTTGGATGCACACCTCCGTCCCGCCGCGATCCCAGGCTTCCTGCGCGCGGGCCACGATCTGATCAAGGCTCAGCCATTCGGCCCCCGGCTCCTCGACCCGTTTGGCGAAGTTGCAAAAGCGGCAGCCCATGTAACAGACATTGGTGAAGTTGATATTGCGGTTCACCACAAAGCTGACCTGATCGCCATTGGTCTGGGCCCGGAAATGATCGGCCACGGCGCGAATGGCGCCCATATCGGATCGGTTGGCGGCAAATAGGGTCTCGCCCTCAGCCTCCGTCACCTCATGGCCCGCCAAGGCGCGCTCTAGAATGGCGCGCACATGGGGGCCAGCTTGCGAGACCTGCGTCGCCAGATCAAAGCTTGATGTGGTCAAATCTTTCATTCCGCAGCCTCCACAATCTGGTGTTGGGCCAGCCCATCGGCGCGAGCTAGTTTGCGCACGCCACCCTCCATTTGTGGCGCGAGAAAGCCGTCTTCGGGCCCCATGAAACGCGGATACACAGTCAGCCGTTCTTGCAGGTGAAATCCCGCCTTGGCGCAGGAGGCGGCGAGTGCCTGGATTTCCGGCCATTCGTGCTGCGGGTTGATAAAGTCGATGGTGACCGGCGAAATCCCGCCCCAATCGTTAATGCCCGCATCCAGATAGGTGATATGTCGGGCGCTCAGGTTGGGCGGCGCTTGCAGGCTGATCTCGGGCGAGAGGATCAGCCGTGCGGCGACGATGGTGCGCAGCATGTCATCCAAGCTCGGCTCGGGATGATCCTGCATGGCGATGCCCGGCTTGCGCTGGAAGTTTTGGATGATGACCTCTTGAATATGGCCATGGCGCTGATGCGCGGCCTCAATGGCCATCAGGGCGTCGATCCGATCCGCCCAGGTTTCACCAATCCCGATCAATAACCCGGTGGTGAAGGGCACTTTGTGCTCGCCCGCCCGATCCAAAGTGCGCAGGCGTTGGATCGGCATCTTGTCTGGGCAGGCGTGATGCGGCATGCCGGGCCGGGTGAGGCGCCGACTGACGGTTTCCAGCATCATCCCCATCGAAGCTGAGACGGGCTTAAGCCGCAGGATCTCATCCTCAGCCAGCGTGCCCGCGTTCACATGTGGCAATAACGGCGTTTCGGCACGGACCAGGGCGCACATATCGGCCAAATAGTCGGTCATCCGCGTGTACCCCAAGGCGGCGAGCGCATCGCGCGCTTGGGCGTAGCGCAGCTCGGGCTTTTCGCCCAAGCTGAACAGAATCTCCTTACACCCCTGCCGTGCCCCTTTGCGGACGCTGGCCAGAACCTGCTCCGGTGTCATGATCTGCGCCGCCGGGTCGTCGGGATGTTTGACAAAGGTGCAATAGCCGCAGGTATCCCGGCACATATTGGTTAGCGGGACAAAAACCTTCCGCGAATAGGTGATCGTACGGCCCCAATGCGCATCACGCCGCGCGGCGGCTTGGGCCATCAGCTCGGCCAAAGACGTGGTTTCAAAACACTGGGCGCGGGGGTCGATTTTGTTCACCGGGTCGATCCTGTTTCGGGCCTATGACGGTAGCTTGCGAAAAAATTGTCCAAATAGTCAAATTTTCTTTGCGACCACCCGGGGCACTGGGCAAAAAATGCCGAGAAAAGCGGCAGAAGATGAATTTGCCCTATGCGCCGCTGCGTCTGATCGACATGTTTCAACTGGAGCGAAGCTGTGGAACAGCGCTAATATCCGGCGCTTTGCGAGGCCGGTCGGTGGGCGAGAGTTGGTCGATGAACCTGTTGTTTGTGAGCCATTCCATGGATGGAGGCGGGGTTGAGCGTGTGATCGTCGATCTGCTTAAGGCAGCGCAGGCGCATCCTGATTTGAAGATCGTATTGGCGCTTTCAACCAAAACCGGGCCGTTGCTGAGGCACATTCCAGCTGCCATTCATGTTGAAGAGCTTGGGCCATATAGCGGTTGGGCGACAACACCAAGCTTCGCGCGCGCCTTGGCTGGGGTCTGCAAGACTCACGCAATCGACTACATCGTCTCGAACATGACCACCGTGAACAAAGCGGTGTTGCGTGCGCGGATTCTGCGGCCGTCGCTGCCGAAAGTCGCCGTTGTCGAGCATACGGAAATTGGGCGTCAGGTGCGTGACCAAAAATCCCGTCTCAAGCGGGTCACACGACCTTTGGAAATTAGCTGGCTCTACCGCCGCGCGGACAAAATCGTCACGGTTTCGAGCGGTATCGCTGAGGAGCTGAACCGCTACTGTCGGCTGCCCAGGGCTCGCATGACCGTCATCAACAATCCAGTTGATACGGCGCGGCTGCATCGAACGGCGGGTAAGGTCGGCCTTGAGGACCCTGAATGGTCTGCCTTGCCACGGCCGATAACGGTTTCGGCTGGGCGGCTCATTGACGTGAAAGGCTTCGATCTATTGATCAAGGCCCATCACCTGCGCGCCAGGCAAGATCGTGGATCTTTGGTCATTTTTGGCGATGGTCCGGAACAGGCGCGATTGCAGAGGCAGATCCGCCAGGCCGGGCTTGAGCAGGCAGCCCAACTTCGGCCTTTCACCGATCGTGTCTTGGACTATATGACCGATGCCGATCTGTTCGTGTCCACCTCGCAATACGAGGGTTTCGGCAACGCTTTGATCGAAGCTCTTGCGTGCGGTTTGCCTTGTGTGGCGACCGCGACGGCTGGCGCACGAGAAATCGCCCGGCACAGCGCCAGCGTCCGGCTGCTGCAAACGCGCGACCCACAGCATCTGGCGAACGCCATCGATCTAGCTTTATCTAATCCCGACCGCGACGAGGTGAAGATCACCCAATATCTTCAGAGCCTGACAGCCGATCAGGTGTTGCAACGCTATCTGGGACTTGCGAATTAGCGGCCGACCATTTGGGGCCCCAAGGGACGGGTGCAAAGATAGGAAAGAACTATGGCAGCACGCTCTCGGTTTGAGCAAGCCCTTGAGCAGGCGGGTGTTGATCCCGCAAAGCTTTCACCACAGGTGCGGCGCGGCTTGCGTGCATTCCAGCACTCGCCCCGGTCGGGTCCAGCACGCCGGATGTTGCGTTTGGCCCAGCTGGAAACAGCGGGTTACATCGCCACCTTCTCTCATGAAGGCGGTGTCGCGCTGGCATTGCCGCAACCGCAGGGGCTGGGCCTTTTTGCCAGGGACCAAAAACGCCAAATTGACCGCCTTGCGCGGTTTTTGGCGCGCCCAAACAAGGAAATCCTGCTGCGCCGGATCATTTATCGCCTTTATCAGGCCGGTGCGTTGGCAGCGGATCGATCGGTGGTCGACATCGGTTGCTGGCTCGCAGACAACGCCCTGGTTTGGGCAACTTTTTTGGATGCCGACGTCGCCAAAGTGATCGCCATTGATCCGTCGCAAGAAAACCTGACCTTTGGGGCGACGATCGCCGCTTTGAACGGCGTGACGGCGATCGAGTGGCATCGCGAAATATGCTCGGACCAGGCGGGGCTGGATCTCTACTTTGACGGCGTATTGGATCACGCTGTTTTTAATACCGACGGTTTGGGGCAACGCGCCCCGTTTCAGACCACAACGATTGATCGGGTTGTCGGAGATGATCGTTTGGATCAAATCGGCTTGCTTCATATCGACGTTGAAGGCTTCGAAGCGGCGGTCCTGGCTGGAAGTCGCGGGATGATAGCGGCCTCAAAGCCCGTAATTGTGTTTGAGCAGCATCTGACGCGTGAAAACCCAATGGCAATCATCCGCGACCTGGCGAAGGTCGGGTATGATAGTTTCATGATCAATGAGATACTGCCGGGGAACGAGCTGGATTGTCGAAACTTCCTTTCGGTCCCGAAAGGGTTCGATCTTTCCTCGGTTCTTGGGTCAGACGTTTTGCCGGAGGGGCAAGATCAGGTCTATTTGGCCACGATGGGCGGCGCGCTGGTGCCCGTTTCACCGTCTTGAGGTTTCGGCCAGACCTGGGATGCCGATGATTTGAACTGCGAGGCGTCTTGCTTTGGTTTAGATTATCCGATCGCCGGAAGAGCATGATCTTCTGGATGAAGGAAACGCGTTGAACTTGGGAAGATCGGATGGCGCAGCAGATCAGTCGTAGGCAGGTTTTTCTGGGTGTGGTCGGGGTCGGGGGCCTTGGCCTCGCTGCCTGGAACTTGGGCGGGCAAAACCTGTTTTACGCTGCGCTGACGCCTGATCTTACTGGCGGCGTATTGGCGGCCGATCAAGCGCATCAGATGGCGCTGGCGGGTGAGGTTCTGCTGATCGACATTCGCCGCCCCGATGAATGGGCGGCCACTGGCTCGCCCGAGGGCTCGGTGCAGCTTGATATGCAGCGCGAGGATTTTGATCTGGCCTTGGCGGCCTTGCAGATCGAACGGCCCGATGTGCCGGTGGCGGTGATCTGCATGCGCGGGGTGCGATCTGCGCGATTGACGAACCGGCTGATCGCGGCGGGCTTCAACGATATCCGGGATGTATCCGAGGGGATGCTGGGTTCTGCCGCGGGGCCCGGTTGGGTACGGCGCGGGCTGCCGGTTTACGGGCGCGGCTAAGCGGCTATTCGGCGGCGAACTGATCGGGTGCGGGCAGGGCGAGCAGATCGGCAAAGCGGCGGCGTTCGGCGCGGGCGCGACGGATGATCGGCGGCGCATTCAACGTCTCAGGCGTCCCAAGCTGTCGGTGCGACCACCGGCGCCGGGTCAAGTTCACCGCACTTAAGCCCGAAAGCGGGATCGCAAGCGCCAAGCTGGCGGCGATGGGCACCAGCCACAAGGTCACAACACCCGTCACCATACCCAGCAACAGGCCCAGACCGATGATGGTTTCCACCCAGTGGAACCGCACAAGGGTGCTTAGTGGGTAGCCTTTGCCGGTGCGGCTTTGTGGTTTCCAGGCGATGCGACGGCCAATCAGGCTGGCCCCCACCGCCATGGTCTGCTGGATCATCAGGATCGGCGCATAAAGGATCGACAAGATGATCTCACCCAAGAGTGAGGTCAGAAACTGCCGCGCCCCGCCCAGATCGCGCAGGCGCAGACCCATCTGGCGCACCATCCCAGCCGCGCCCAGTTTGGGTGCAAGGAGCAACCCATACATGAACGCCAAGATCGCGACCGAGTTGAACGCTGTCAGCTCCGGCCAAGTCACCTGCGGGTTCTGTCCGCTGAAATAGCGCAGCAGGTTGGCGTCATCGCCATTGCCGACCAAGGTCCAGGCCACCAGCAGAGCGAACCAAGCGGGTGACAGCAAATAGCCCATCGCGCCGCTGAACAGGTGAAAGCGCGACACCGGGTGCAACCCGCGCGTTGCCAGCAGCTTAAGGTGTTGCAGGTTGCCCTGACACCAGCGCCGATCCCGCACGATATAGTCGATCAGGGTGGGGGGTGCTTCTTCGTATGACCCCTCTAGCCGCGGCAGGAACCGCACCGCCCAGCCCGCGCGGCGCAAGAGCCCGGCCTCGACAAAATCATGGCTAAGGATCAGGCGTTCACCCCGGCGGGCCTTGAGCTTGGGCAGCCCGGCGCAGGCAGCAAAGGCGGCGCTGCGGATAATCGCGTTATGGCCCCAATAATTGCCCTCGGCCCCGGTCCAGCGCGCCAACCCTTCGGCCAGCGGGGCTGCATAGACGCGCGCGCCAAACTGTTGGATGCGGCCAAAGAGCGTTTTGGCGCCAAACAGACGGGGGAAGGATTGGATCAACCCGGCGGAGGGGTCGCGGGCCAGCGCGTCGGTCAGGGCCGTGATCGCGCATGGGCACATCAGGCTATCGGCATCAAGCACCAGCATCGCCTCATGCGCGCCACCCCAATGTTCGACCCAATCGGCGAGGTTGCCGACCTTGCCATCGGTGTTCTGCGCGCGGCGGCGGTAATGCACGCGCGCTTTGGGGAAGCTTGCCTTGAGCGCTAGGATCGCGCGGCTTTCTTGCGCGGCGATGGCCTCATCGCGTGTGTCGGATAGGATGAACAGCGTGTAGCGATGTGGGGTTTTGGCGTTGCGCAGACCGGCGATCATAGCGGCGGCATTGCCAAAGACCTCGGCCGGGGCCTCGTTATAAACGGGAACCAGCAGGGCCACGTCTAGGGGAGGGGGCGTGCCATCATCGATCGCTCGGCGCGAGCGTTGCACCAGCATTGCACCCAGCCCCACAAAGGCGGTGGAGACCGACAGGGCGATCCAAAAGGCCGTGATGGCCACGATCACGATCAGCGTGGTTTCAAAGGGCAACAACCCAT
Organism: Paracoccaceae bacterium; assembly: GCA_965229695.1. Classification (GTDB taxonomy): domain Bacteria; phylum Pseudomonadota; class Alphaproteobacteria; order Rhodobacterales; family Rhodobacteraceae; genus JANSYL01. Next base: position 190,083 of record OZ245921.1, on the reverse strand, counting down.
CCATCGCAAACCAATCGGTGAAGGCCGCAACCAGGCCGAAGGTGATCGCAAAGGCCGGCAGGAAGGTTGCGATGCGGTAAAGCCGTGCCCAGAGCGATGCCGCCGTGCCGGGCGCGTTGTCATCACGATAAGGCCGGTTCAACGCCTGGATCGGACGTGCCAAAGGTGCGCGGGGCGGCATCAGATCTATGTTGGAATAGGCCGTCACCGCGTCCACCGATAAAGCCAGACTTCACTGACCAGCACGCCGTCACGGCGCAGCTGCGCGCGCAACTCGCTGGCCTCGGCCTCTTCAGGATCAAAGCTAAAGGCCAGGCGCAAGCCGCCTGTGCCGGGGTGCCGTTCCAGAATGCCATCCGAAAGCGTCAGGGCTGAGGCGCTGATGTGATGGGTGTATTCGCTCAGATCGCCGCTGAGCGCCGGGTGATCGGCGAAATCAATCGCCACGACCTGGGTGATCTGATCAAACCCGCCGCCAATGCGGGTGTTGGTCACCGGGGCGACGTCGGGCAGGCCCGGTGGTTCATCGCCCCAGGCCATGTCATAGGCAAAATCAAACCGCTGCCCGGCCTGGATCGGCGTGGCCGGGCGCCAATAAGCAACGATATTGTCGTAAATCTCGCGGTCAGCCGGAATTTCGACCAATTGGACCGAACCGCGCCCCCAGTCGCCCTGCGGCGTGATCCAGAGCGAGGGGCGATTTTCATATCGCGCCTCGAAATCAGCATAAGCCTCGATATCGCGGTCGCGTTGGATCAGGCCAAAGCCGCGCGGGTTTTCATCGACAAAGAAAGAGCTTTGCAGGCGCGTTGGGTTTGCCAGCGGCCGCCACAAACGTTCGCCCGCGCCGTTCCAGATCATCAGTGCCTCGCTGTCATGGACGGCGGGGCGGAAATCATCAAAGCGGATATGGTTCGTGTCGTCGAAGAGGAACATCGAGGTCAGCGGCGCAAGCCCGACATTTTCCAGATCGAAACGGGGGTAAAGCGTGGCCTCGACACTGACCCGCGCGGGGTGCCCGTGGGAGATGCGGAACGTATAAGCCCCTGCGACCGACGGGCCGTTGAGCAGCGCGTGAACCGTATATTCCTCAGCGCCCGGTTCCGGGGTTTCGAGGAAGAACCGGGTGAAATCGGGGAATTCCTCGCCCATCGGATCGGCGGTTTTGAGCGCCAATCCGCGCGCCGACAGCCCATAGGTTTGCCCATTGGCGATGGCGCGGAAATAGCTTGCGCCTTGGAACACCATGAATTCTTCGAAAATATCTGCCGTGTTCATCTCCGCCCGCAGGCGCAGGCCGGAATAGCCCATGGTGCCGGTCACCGGCAGATCGGGGAACTGATCCGTGCGATCAAAATAGCCGATGTCAAAGGGCACTTTGCGCGCGATGCCATCGCTGACGGTGTTGATCTCGATGGCATGTTCAAAAAACAGCCCGGCGGGGAACATATCGACCTCAAGCGGGCGGCCGCTGTCGCGCCAAAGGGCGTGCTGATGGTTGAACCAGATCATCCGGTACTGATCGTAATCCAGATCAAGCCAGCCCTGCGGCACCTCCGGGCGCGGCTCGTACGGGCTTGCGGCCAGGCGTTCAGCTTCGGCCCGCAGCCAATCGCGCGAAAACGGCATGCCATCGGCATATTCGGCGGCGGCCATGCGCGGGGCGGCGGCCAGGGCGGCCAAGGCGGCCAGAAATTCGCGGCGCGGCAGGGTCATTTTGCACCGCTCTTCCGCCAGGGCTGGCCTTTGAACCACGACACGGTATGGGCGCAGAGCAACAGCAGCGCGACGCCGATCAGATTGCCCACCGTCACCACAAAGGTGCTGCGCTCGATCTGATCATAGATGAAGCCCAGGATGCGGGCGAACACCATCGAGAAGAGGAACACGGCCAGCGATTGCTGCCCAATCTTGCTGGTCTGTTGCACAATCAAGCGCCAGGTGCGAGCCGCAAAACCCATCCCCTGAGGCATCAGGTTGCGCCCCGCAAGGCCTGAGGCCGCATAGGCCAGATAGGCCAGCGATAGGAACTGAATAAAGCGCAGGATGCCAAAATCGGATTTTGTGAACCAGCCGCGATGATCGACGCGCCAATCGACAATCGGGTTGCCTTCAAAAGCCAGCCCGAACCATTCGCGGTTGATCGCGCGAACGCCGATATTGCTGAGCGGGATGTTGATCAGAACGATTATGAGCGCGCCGATGATCAGCCATTTGTTCAGGGGCGGTGCAGGGATCCAACCGCGCATGAAAGCAAAGCCGGTGAAAAAGATCAGTTGCCAGCCAAAGGGGTTAAAGAACCACTGCCGGTCCGACCAAGGCTCGGCCGGGAGCGATAGGTGCAGATGGCCCAGCCCGAACTCTTCCAACAACCGCCGTTGTGCAAAAATCCAAACCGTGACCGAGGCTAGCGCGACCAGCCGCAGGTCGACCTTGGCCAGCGCCATGACCAGCGGCATCATCGCTAGGATCACCATATACATCGGCAGAATGTCGAAATAATTCGGCACATAGGTGAGCGTGAACAGCCCCACCAATTGCGGACCGGGGTCCGAGAAAAAGCGCCACAGGTTTAGCGTGCCGATATAAACGGTCTCTGACACCTCGGCCATGTCGATGCCGGCCAGGATCGCGGCAATGATGAAGAACATGCCCAAATGGGCCCAATACACCTGCCAGACGCGATAGCTGACGCGCGCGGTGCCCATGGCCCAGCCCGCGCGGTCAAAACTGTTGCCAAAGGCGATGGCCGACGCCATGCCCGAGCAAAAAACGAACATCTCGGTGGCATCGGAAAACCCCCAACGGGCGGGTATCCAGCTGGTGAAGAAATTGCCGGGCGTGTGCGCGAACAAGATGATGATCATCGCGATGCCGCGGAAGAAATCCAAGCGCGGGTCGCGCACCCGCACCACGGGCGTGGCACCCGCCTGGCTTGGCGCGCTGGCCTGCGCGGCCAGATCGCGGTCATTCGTCGATGCCACACTCATACCGGTTAAACTTCCCCTCAGCCTTATTCCGCAGGCAAACGCGTGTCTTCCATCGCTGCGGCGCGCCCTTCGGCAATCAGGGAATGCCGCGCCGCAGCGTAACCGTCAAGTGTGCCAGCCCGTTGGGCTTGCCGTTCGGCCAGAAGGCGCTCGGCCTGGTCGAAAAAGCCCGATCTTATGCCTGCATCGATGGCCAAACGCTCAAAAACATCGCGTTGTGCGTGACTTCCGCCCGCGCGTTGCATCGAGGTATGGGCGGTTGAAAGCGCCAAAAACGCCTGGGTATAACGCCCCTCACCAAAGGCTTCGAGGCCTGCCATCGCCGATAGGCCGGGGCTGGCCATCATCGCATCCATATCGGTTTCCGACCGTTTGGCGTCGCGATGCACGCGTCCGATCAGACGCTTCATCGCCGTCTCACGCCGCCCGCCCATCAACGCCAGCATGTAATGCATATCCGCAAAAATGAGCGATCCATCTTCGGTGCGATTGGCGCTCAGATCGGCCAGTTCCTCCCAACGGTCGCCGACATCAACGCCCTCCAACTCCAGTCGCATCAACAGCGAGGTCCCGTTAGAGATGTCGCGGTAATCGTCGGTTTTGTCGTGGCGGATCTCGGTGTCGTAAAGCGACAGGACCGGTTCGATCTGGCCCAGGTCCAGATGCATCAGCGCTTTGTGCCACCAAACGTGATAGCGGAAGTTGTTACAATGGGCCCAGGCGGCCTCGCGGCCCGAAAGCCAGGCCAGGCCCCCTTCGGCATCGGCGGTCATGTCATGGACATGGGCCACCGCATGCAGGCCCCAAGCGTCATCGGGGGCCAGCGAAAGCCCATCGCGGCCCGCCTTGCGGGCGGCTGCGTAATCGCCGGTTTCCTCAAGCGCAAAGGCGTAACAGCCAAGCAGATAGCCGCGTGCCGGGTGATCGGGGCCATAGGCGGGCAGCACGGTTTCAAGTGATTGCCGCATTCCAAGGTTGTCGCCCAGGACAAAGCGCAACCCGTGATCCAGCTTCATCGCCAAGGGATCGGTCGGGTGCTGGGCCATGATTTCGGTGAAAATGGTGCGGGCCGCTGTGGGCCGCCCCTCCAACCAAACCGAAAGTGCTTGGACATAAAGGCTTTCGCGCGCGGTCGCACCGGCCAGGCCAAGGGCTGTGTTGGCGCTGCGCAGTGCCTCTTCGGCCGAGGTCATCATCTCGCGACGGCCCAAGAGCGCACAGAACATGCCTTTGACGGCGTGGCCCAGGGCAAATTGCGGGGCGGCCTCAAGCACTTGAGCCAAATGGGTCGGGGTTGCGGCGGAATGCGCCAAAAACGCCTTTTGGGTTGCCGTCCAGCTATCAACCGCTGCCTGGGTCGGTAGCGTTACGACCTGACCAAAACCATCTTCTTTCATCGGGGCGCCTTTATGCACAAATTCCACCTGTCAACTTCGGCTTACGCGCCGGGTGGAACACACGCACGTCACACTGAAGTGATTGACGGGAACGTGAGGCATGTTGCGAAAACTCGCGCTAAACGTGCGCGGAAAGGCGCTGATCAAGCCTTTGGTTTCAGCCGTTTGCGGATAATCTCGGTATCTTGGCCAAAGCGCGGGGGCGCGTGGCGATATGTGACAGGCGTGGCCGAAAACTTTAGCGGGTTCCCGATGAGCGAGACCGCGCCATCAGCGACATCGGCGCGCGGCATGTCGATTTTCATCTCACGCGCTGCCGCCTGATCCGATGCAAAAACCTGATCCAGGGTTTGCACCGGGCCGACCGGCACCTTCACGGCCTCCAGCCCCGCGACCACCTCGGACGAGCTGCGTGCGGCCAGCAAGGGCTCCAACAGCGGGATCAGCGCGGCGCGATGGGTGATGCGCGCGGGGTTGGTGGCAAAGCGGTCATCTTGGGGCAAGTCATCGGCCCCCAAAAAGGCGCAGAAGCGTTGGAACTGGCTGTCATTGCCCACCGCGACGATCACATGGCCGTCCGAGGTCGCAAAAACCTGATAGGGCACAATATTGGGGTGCCCATTTCCGCGCCGCTCGGGCACCTGGCCCGAGGTCAGGAAATTCACGCCCTCATTAATCAGCCAGGCGATCTGAGCATCAACCAGGCCCAATTCCACATGCTGGCCTTCGCCTGTTTGGTCGCGGTGGCGCAGGGCGGCCAGGATACCGATGCAGGCATACATCCCGCACATAACATCCGCGATGCCCACGCCCACTTTCATCGGTTCGCCCTCGGGGGCGCCGGTCAGCGACATGATCCCGCCATAGCCCTGGGCCATCAGATCATAGCCCGGCTTGTCGCGGTTCGGCCCGGTCTGCCCAAAGCCTGAGATCGAACAATAGACCAGATGCGGATGTGCCGCCCGCAAGCTGTCGGCATCAAGCCCGAAGCGTTTCAGCCCTCCGGGTTTGAAGTTTTCAATGATCACATCGGCCTCGGCCGCAAGGGCGCGGATCAGGGCCTGACCCTCTTCGGTGGCCAGATCGGCCGAGACCGAAAGCTTGTTTCGGTTGGCTGACATGAAATAAGCCGACAGGTCCGTGGGCTGACCATCGGCACCCATCGCATAGGGCGGCCCCCAGGCGCGGGTGTCATCCCCGCCGGTTTTGGGGTTTTCGATCTTGATAACCTCTGCCCCCAGATCGCCCAAAAGCTGGGTGCAGGTGGGGCCGGCCAGGATCCGGCTTAGATCCAAGACTTTCAGCCCGGCCAATGCACCCATTGTCTTAGATCCTTCCATCATAAGCCCGCGGCGCAATTTCGGCCCCGATCACGGTGAACCTATCGGAGTTCAGCGCCGCGTCCAGCGCTGCCGCAAGCTCTGCGCGCGACCGCACCGTGACGCCGGTGCCGCCAAAGGCCTGGCCGATGGCGGCAAAATCATGCCCGGCGAAATCAACGCCTGCATTGGGCAATTGGCGCTGGCGCTGTTTCAACTCGATCAAGGCGAGCGAGGCATCGACGAACACCACGAAAATCGGGGCCAGACCCATTTCGGCAACCGTCGCCATTTCGCCCGCGACCATCAAGAACCCGGCATCACCTGAGAAGCTGATGACGGGTCGCTCCGGTGCGGCCAGCTTCGCGCCGATGGCCAGCGGCACGGCGCAGCCCATGGTGCAAAGGGCCGAAGATTGCAGCAGCGTGCGCGGCGTGGGGCAATCCCACATTTGTGACAGTAGGATGCGATGCGCCCCGCTATCGACCGTGGCCACGGTGTCGGCGGGCAGCACCTGGCGGCAGGTGTCGATCACGGCGGCTGGGCCCCAATCTTCATCCTTGGGAAAAGCTTGGGCCAGGGCCGCGCGGGTTTTGGTCGGTGCGCCATCGGGCCAGGTTGGCCTGGGCGTGATGCCGTGGGCCAGCGCGCTGAGGGTGGCACCGGTATCAGCCACAAAGCTTAGGCCCGCCTGGTGCATGTAATGGTGGTTCGGCGCGGCGTGGATATCGATCACACGCTGCCGCGACGTATCCCATGGGTCGCGCCAACCGGTGCGCATTTCGATCGGGTCATACCCCACGCAAAGGATCAGATCGGCGGATTGGATCAGCGGTAGCAAGTGCTTGTCGGCCAAGGGCGACAGGCCCGCGCCGCCGAGCGCGAGTGGATGGCTCTCATCCAGCACACCTTTGGCTTTGTAGCTGGTGATAACCGGGATCTGAAAGGTTTCGGCGAAATCGGCTAAGGCGGCGGCGCTGTTGTCATAAAGCACATCCAGCCCGCCGACGATCAGCGGGCGTTCAGCCTCCGCCAGCCAGCTACGCGCGGTCGCCAGATCAGCACCTGCTGGGGCCACGGGGCTGGCTGCGGCCCGATACGCGCCGCAATCGACCGCCGGGGCATCGGCGACCGAGATTGGTACATCAATATGCACCGGGCCATTCCGCCCCTCGGTCGCGATGCCAAGGGCTTTGTCGGTGGTGACATCGGCCGCCTCGGGCGTGAGCGTGAAAGTGGCCTTGGTGATCGGATCGAACACCTTGCGATGGTCCAGTACCTGATGGGTATAGGTTTCCGCCTCATGTGCATCGACGGAGCCTGTCAGCACAATCAATGGCACGCGGTCCTGTTCGGCATTGGCGACAACATTGACCCCGTTCATCGCCCCCGGACCGACCGTGGCCACCAGGATCGCGGGCGCGCCGTCGATGTGATGCACACCTTCGGCCATGAAGCCCGCGGCGTTTTCATGCTTGGCCAGCGAAAACTGGATCCCTGCCTGGGTCAACGCATCGATCAGTGTCAGCACCTCACCGCCCGGCATTCCAAAGGCATGGCGGCAACCGGCGGCATAAAGCCTGCGGGCCAACACATCGGCGGCGCGCAATTTTGTCGTGTCTGTCATCGGGGATCGGGTCCAGGCTTAGTTGATCGCGGCATTGGCGATGGAATCAAAGGCAGCGTCAAGTTCGGATGCCGCTGCGGCAAGATCGGCCCCGCCTTCGTCCAGATAGGGGGCAAAGACGAAGCTGGGGGTTTTGTAAGACAGCGTGGCGCTGCCATCTGCGTCTTCTGTCACGTAAAAGCGGATCGGCGCTTCGATCATCGCGGCGGTGGAAAGCGACAGGATGCGCACGGCATAGATGTTGTTGAACACGCCAACGACGCGGTTTTCGGGAATGTCGATGCCGCGCGCCCGCGCAGCACCGGTTGGCCCGGCCTGGGTCACCACGCCAAAGCCTTCTGCGCGCACGGCGCTGCGAAGATCGTCCAGCAGCTCGGCAAAGGGTTTGTCGCTATCGTGAACCACCCAACCGGCGCGCGGTTCGACCGATTGCGCGGTGGCGGGCAGGGCGACGAGCCCCAGAAACAAGGCTGCAAAGATGATCCGGCCCATGGTGATCCTTTCCGGCGCTGCGGCTGCGATATGCCCGCCTGCTTAGCTTGCCTGTCGCGCGGGTGGGGTCACAATCGCGCGAAGGCGATTTTGCGTGGCTAAGCGATTGATAAACACGAGCATCGCGCCATAGTCTTGCCAAAAGACTCGGGCACACCGAGCCAAAAGGGGAGGTTCCATGACCAGACCATGGGATGCACGTCGCGGCTTGGCCCGGCGATGAAGACTCAAGTTGCCATTATTGGCGGTGGCCCATCGGGCCTGTTGCTGGGTCAGCTTTTGCACACAGCTGGCATCGACAATGTGGTGTTGGAACAGCGCAGCAAGGCCCATGTGCTGAGCCGCATTCGCGCAGGCGTCTTGGAACAGGGCTTTGTGCAGTTGATGGAACGGGCCGGTTGCGCCGAGCGTCTGCACCGCGATGGCATGCCCCATGATGGCACTTTGGTAAGCTATGGGGATCAGCAGTTTCGCATCGACTTCACCGAGCTGACTGGCACGCCCGTGATGGTCTACGGCCAGACGGAGGTCACCCACGACCTTTACGCCGCGCGGGAGGCCAGCGGAGGCCCCATCAAGTTCGAGGTCGAGGATGTTGTGATCCACGACGCCAAGACCGACACGCCTTTTGTCACCTTCCGCCGCGGTGGGGCCGAGCATCGGATCGACTGCGATTTTGTGGCGGGGTGTGACGGGTTTCACGGTATCAGCCGCAAGACCATTCCCGAAGCGGCGCGATCCGAGTTTGAAAAGGTTTACCCCTTTGGCTGGCTTGGCATCTTGTCCGAGACACCGCCGGCCAGTGACGAGTTGATCTATGCCAATTCCGACCGGGGCTTTGCGCTTTGTTCGATGCGCAGCCCGATGCTTAGCCGCTATTACATCCAATGCCCTCTGAGCGACCGGGTTGAGGATTGGGGGGATGGCGCCTTTTGGACCGAGTTGAAACGGCGCTTGCCGAGCGCAGTGGCCGAAAGCCTGGTGACCGGCCCCTCTATCGAGAAATCCATCGCGCCGCTGCGATCTTTCGTGTGCGAACCGATGCGGTGGGGGCGGCTGTTCCTGTGTGGTGACGCGGCCCATATCGTGCCGCCAACCGGGGCCAAGGGGCTGAACACCGCCGCTTCGGATGTGCATTACCTGTTCGAAGGGCTTTCGGCCTATTACGCAACGGGCGCGACCGGGGGGATCGATGCCTATTCCGCCAAAGCGCTTGGACGCGTGTGGAAGGCCGAGCGGTTTTCCTGGTGGTTTACGTCGCTGATGCACCGCTTCCCGGATCAGTCGGCCTTTGACCAAAAGATGCAAATGGCCGAGTTGGAATACCTGTCTGAAAACCGGGCTGCGCAGCAGGCATTGGCCGAAAACTATGTGGGTTTGCCCTATTAGGTGTCAGACCATGCGGACGGTTAGATCAGGCAAGCCTTGAACCTGAGCCAACATCGTCTGACCGCGCGTGACCGGGCCGACGCCTGCGGGCGTGCCGGTGAAGATCAGATCGCCGGGTTCCAAAGGCACAAGGCTGGAAAGATAGGCGATGGTATCAGGCACAGGCCATATCATCTGCCCGATCTGTCCGGTTTGCTTTTCAACCCCATCGACAGAAAGACGAATTGCTGTTTCCGGTCCAATCGCGCAGTCGCTTACCGAGCAGATTGGGCCACAAGGCGCGGCCCCGGCAAAGCCCTTGCCCATATCCCAGGGGCGGCGCAGAGCCTTGGCCGCGCCTTGGATGTCGCGGCGCGTCAGATCGATGCCGACGCCATAGCCGTAAACCGCTGCTGCCGCCTGTTCGACACTTAGCTCCGTGCCACCGGAGGATAGGGCGACAACCAGTTCCACCTCGTAATGCAGATCACTGGTGGCTTGCGGATAGGCAATATCGCCGCCGCCGGGCACCAGATGGGCGCGGTCTTTGCGGAAGAAAAACGGCGGCTCCCGATCCGGGTCATGGCCCATTTCGCGGGCGTGATCGGCATAGTTGCGCCCGACGCAATAAACCTGGCGCACCGGGAAGGTTTGATCACGGCTGCCCAAAACGGGCAGGCGCGTGATGTCTGGGGCGGGAACAACATCGGTCATGGGGGCTCTTTCAGGCTGCCGCGGTGGCGCCGCGTTTACCATAGTAAAGGCCCACGACATGCTCGGCCTCGGCAAAAAACAACCAGCGCGAGGCGAGAACGCCCGCCAAATGGCTCAGCACGGCCAACCCGCCAAACAGATGATGCGGCCCCGGGATCAGCAACAGGGCAATCGGCAGGCCATAGCCAAAGATCAGGGCGATGCCGCGCAGCTTGCGGCTGTGTTTGCGACCGACGACATGGACCATTTCTTTCAGCAGATAATTGGTGCCGGTATGAGGCGGTTCAAAGGCGCGAACGCGTGCGCCGAGGCCGGTTGCCGTCGAAAGCGTGCTGCCCGCCTTTTCGAAAGCGCCGTCACCCATTGCCCAATGCCCCAATTGGATCGCTGCGGCGAGCAGCAGGAGCGGCCAAGCCAGGCTGACCTGCCCGGCCATGAGCGCGCCACCGGCCAGCGAAAGCGAAAGCAGATGCAGGGGCGTCAGCATCTGGTGCCAGCGTGGCACGGTTTTCAACTGGGTATAGATCATCGCGGTGCTGGCCACGGCGGCCAGCGAAAATGCGGCCCCAAGCCAGCCCAAGGGCGCGACGCGCACCCCAAAAAACACCGCGGGGGCCGCGTAAAGCCCCATGATCACAAGCGCAAAGACGGCCAGCCATGCCTCGCGGCTAAGCCAGCTGGTGCGCCATTGGGTGAAAGCCTTGGGGGCGTTTTTGGGATTGCCCAGATGGAAGGTCGAGGCGATCAGACCGCCCACCGCCGAGGCATAGGCGATCAGATACATGACAAATGCCACCCAGCCCGTGACCGGCGGCAAGCCCAAGCCCAAGAAGGTCAAAAGCCCAAAACCCAGGCCGGACAGTGTTGTGAAAAGGATAACGGAAGGGGCTGGATGCATCAGATCTTATCCAAAGCGCGGTCGAGCCAGCCCAAGAAGCCCTGCGGGCTGTCAGAAACCGGTTCGAGGAAAGGGGCGAGAATATCGACCTGATCGGCCGTGTCCTGTTTGGGCCGGGGCGGCAGGTATTTGTTTACCGGTTTGGTGCCCTGTTCCGGCATTAGGTCCATGCCGCCGCGTTCGGCCACCAATTGGCTGACCTCGCTATCTGGATCACCCAGATCGCCGAAATGCCGCGCGCCCGCGGGGCAGGTGCGCACGCAGGCCGGTTGGCGATCTTCCTCGGGCAGGTTTTCATTGTAGATGCGGTCGACGCAAAGCGTGCATTTCTTCATCACACCGGCCAGCTGGTCCAACTCGCGTGCGCCGTAGGGGCAGGCCCAGGCGCAGAGGCCGCAACCGATGCAATCGGATTCGTTCACCAATACGATGCCGTCTTCGACGCGCTTGTAGCTGGCGCCGGTGGGGCAGACGGTGACGCAAGGCGCATCTTCGCAATGCAGGCAGGATTTGGGCATATGCACCAGCTGGGCCGGGCCGAGATCGGGGACAACCTCATAAGAATGCACGCGGTTGAGGAAGGTGCCCGAGGGGTTCCCGCCATAGGGGTCGGTATCGCTGAGGGGGACGCCGTAGTTTTCGGTGTTCCAACCTTTGCAGGAGATCACGCAGGCATGGCAGCCGACGCAGGTGTCGAGATCGATGACCAGGCCCAGCTTTTTCTCGGTTTGGGTCGGGAGCGCGGTCATAGCACCCCTCCTGTCGGTGTGGCCTGGGCCGTTGGCTCGTCGCCTGCGGCGCCGACCCGAGCGAGGGGGGCTCCCCCCTCGCGCTCCCCGGCGAAGGGGGCTGTCTGCCCCCTTTCGAAACCCCCGAGAGTTATTTGGCCAAGATGAAGGTGGAGGGGTATGTGTAAGGTCATTGTCCCACCTTCCAGCTGAGTGTTTTGGGGCCTTGGCCAACGGGCGAGGTGATGGGATCGAAGCCGGGATCGGTTTCGGCATCGGCCGGGGCCGCGACTTTCTTAAGCTTCACCCGTAGGTCGAACCAGGCGGCCTGGCCGGTGATCGGATCGGAATTGGCCCAACGCAGCCCGTCGCCTTTGGGCGGCAGAAGTTCGTGGATCAGGTGGTTGAGCAGGAAGCCTTTGGTCGCCTCGGGCGCGTCTTCGTCAAGCGCCCAGGCACCTTTGCGTTTGCCGATGGCGTTCCACGTCCAGACCGTGTTTTCGTTTAGCGCGGCCATATGGGCCACGGGCACGGTGATCGCGCCATGGATTGAGGAAAGCTCGGCCCAATCGCCGTCAGCAAACCGATGTTTATCCCAAAGCCTGGTGGGCAGATAGAGCGGGTTACGACCATGGATTTGGCGCAGCCAGGCGTTTTGGGTGCCCCAGGAATGGTACATCGCCATGGGCCGCTGGGTCAGGGCGTGGATATCGAATTCCTCGGTATCGACGGCTTGATCTTCAAAAGGCGGGTACCAGATCGGCAGCGGGTCCATGACCTGTTTCAGCCGCTCGCGCAAATGGTCTGGCGGTTGCCGGTCGCCATGCCCCTCAGCCGCCAATTGGAAGCGGCGCATGGGCTCGACATACAGGCTGAATAGGAAGGGTTGCGGCTTGTCGTAAATCCCAAGCCCCACCGCCCAATCCTGATAGGCTTGGTTCCAGGGTTTGAAATAAAGCGCCTCATCGGGGATGTGGTCGATGAAAAAGCCGCCATTCTCGATATAACGATCCAACTGATCGGGGTTTGGCGCGCCGCGCCCCGCCTCGGTCCCGTCGCCGCGGAAGCCCGCCAGGGGGCCGATGCCGGGGCGGCGTTCGTGGTTCACGATGTAATCGGCATAGTCTTTCCATTTCGGCGTGCCGTCACTTTCGACAAAACCGGGCAGGTTCATCCGGTTTGCCAGCTCGATCAGCACCGATTGGAACCCGCGCACGTCGCGGTCGGGCTCGACCACCGGCCAGCGGATCGCGTCGGCTGCGCCATCGGCCTCGCAAATCGGGCGGTCGAGCAAGCTGATGCAATCATGGCGCTCCAAATAGGTCGTATCGGGTAGGATCAGATCGGCATAAGCCACCATTTCCGAGGAATAGGCATCGGAATAGATGATCCGGGGGATGCGATAGCCGCCATCATCATTTCTGGCCGTCAACATCTCGATCACGCCCGAGGTGTTCATGGTCGAGTTCCAGGCCATATTGGCCATGTACATAAACAGCGTGTCGATCGGATAGGGATCTTGGGCATAGGCGTTTGAGATCACCATATGCATCATCCCATGCACCGACATGGGATTTTCCCAAGTGAAGGCTTTGTCGATCCGCAGCGCTTTCCCGTTATTGTCGATTTGCAGATCTTCAGGGCCGCGTGGGAAGCCCAGATGCGGGCCGTTCAGAGGGCGGCCTGGACGGCCATCGCCATGGGGTGTGGGATGGGCTTCGACCGGTTTGGGGTAGGGCGGTTTGAAGCGGAAACCACCCGGCACCTCGACCGAACCCAGTAGGATTTGCAGCACATGCAGCGCGCGGCAGGTTTGGAAGCCGTTCGAATGCGCGCTGATCCCGCGCATGGCGTGGAAGCTGACCGGGCGGCCCACCATTTTTTCGTGCCGCACGCCGCGGAAATCGGTCCAAGGTTGGTTGATTTCAATCTGCTCTTCAAAGGCGGTTTTGGCCAGTTCGCCCGCGATATGGCGGATGCGCTTGGCGGGGATGCCGCAGCGTTCGGCAACCGCCTCGGGCGCGTAGTCGTCTGACAGATAGCGCTCGGCCAAATGCTGAAACACCGGGCGGTGGGTAACCCCCGCATGCCGCCAGGTGCTGGCGAGGTCGGGTTTCACCTCTGGGTCATCGAAGGGGGCGGGCTTGCCGGTACGACGGTCGAGGACCAGGAATTTGCCATCCTCATCGCGCAGCAAAAGCCCGTGCTCGGGCGATTTTTCGTCGCCATTGACCAAAACCGGCGCGTTGGTGAAACGGGTCAGGTACTCCAAATCGATCTTGCCTGCTTTCAGCAGGCAATGGACCAGTGCCAGAATGAACAGCCCATCGGTGCCGGGTGTGATGCCGACCCATTCATCGGACACCGCGTTATAGCCCGAACGGATCGGGTTCACGCCAATCACCTTGGCACCGCGTTCTTTCAGCCGCCCCAGGCCCATCTTGATCGGGTTGCTGTCATGATCCTCGGCCACGCCAAAGATCATGAAAAGCTTGGTCTGTTCCCAATCGGGCTGGCCAAATTCCCAAAACGCGCCGCCCATCGTGTAGATGCCGGCCGCCGCCATATTGACTGAACAGAACCCGCCATGGGCTGCGTAATTCGGGGTGCCGAAGTTTTGTGCCCAGAAACTGGTGAAGGATTGCGACTGATCGCGCCCGGTGAAAAACGCCAGCTTATGGGGGGCCGTTTCATGCAACTCGTTGAGCCAGCCGACGGCGGTCGATAGCGCTTCGTTCCAGGAGATTTCCTTGAACTCGCCCGATCCGCGTGGTCCGACGCGTTTCAGCGGCGCGCGCAGGCGCGAGGGGGCGTTGACCTGCATGATCCCAGCACTGCCCTTGGCGCAGAGAACCCCTTTGTTCACAGGGTGATCGCGGTTGCCTTCGATATAAGCCACCTTGCCGTCTTTCATGTGCACATTAATCCCGCAGCGGCAGGCGCACATGTAGCAGGTGGTCTTGCGCACCTCGTCAGACACTTTTGGGGAGAGATCGAGCTTGGGTTGCTGGAATGTCACCGGAAACCTCCCCATGGCGATGCGATGCGGCGGACGCTAGCAGCTTTCGCTCTGGCTGCAAGGTGTTGCAATTTCCGAAGGTTCGGGCGCTGATAGCTGGGTGCAAGAAACCAAGGGAGGCAGCCATGACGCTCGCGCAATTTCCACGTATTCGGGTTGGTCATTTTCCGACCCCGCTAGAGCCGATGCCGCGCCTGTCTGATGCCTTGGGCGTCGAGATCTGGATCAAGCGGGATGATTGCACGGGCCTCAGCACGGGTGGTAACAAAACCCGCAAGCTCGAGTTTCTGATGGCCGAGGCCCAAGCGCTAAGGGCGGATGTGGTCATGACCCAGGGGGCGACGCAATCCAACCACGCGCGCCAGACCGCGGCCTTTGCCGCCAAGCTGGGGATGGGGTGTCACATCCTTCTAGAAGATCGGGCGGGGTATGAGGATCACAACTACCTCGACAACGGCAATGTGCTGCTGGATCGGTTGCACGGTGCGACGATTGAACGCCACCCCAATGCGGCGCCCATGCCCGATTTGATGGAACAAGCCGCAGAACGGGTGCGGGCAGAGGGCAAGACCGTCTATACGATTCCCGGCGGCGGCTCGAACCCCACCGGCGCTTTGGGCTACGTCGCCTGCGCGCAAGAGATCATGGCCCAAAGCTATGAGTTGGGCGTGAGCTTTGACCGTTTGCTTCATGCCACCGGCTCTTCGGGCACCCAAGCCGGCTTGGTGGCGGGTTTGTGCGCGATGCGAGCCGGGCTGCCGGTTTTGGGCATTGGGACGCGCGCGCCCAAGGAAAAGCAGGAAATGATGGTGCGCAACTTGGCCGAAGCCACGGCGGAAAAGATCGGTGCGCCAAGCGCCGTCGGGGCGGAGGATGTGGCCGCCAACACGGATTATGTGGGCGACGGTTATGGCATCCCCACCGAAGACGGGATCGAGGCGATTGAGATGTTTGCCCAGCTTGAGGGGATTTTGCTGGACCCGGTTTATTCCGCAAAAGGTGCGGCGGGGATGATCGATCTGTGCCGGAAAGGCGCGTTCGAGGGGCAGCGGCTTTTGTTCCTACATACCGGCGGATCGGTGGGCCTGTTCGGCTACGATTTCGCCTTTCCGAAACGGCAATGACATCGCCAAAACGCATCGGTGTGCTGGGCGGCATGGGGCCTGAGGCAACGGTGCTGTTTCAGCAGCGCCTGATTGCCGCGACCCCGGCCAAGGATGATGCCGACCATATCCCGCTGATCGTTGATATGAACCCGCAGGTGCCCAGCCGCATCGCGCGGCTGATCGACGGTACAGGCGCCGATCCGGCGCCGGTGCTGGCCACCATGGCGCGGCGGCTTTACGCGGCGGGGGCTGAAGCATTGGTCATGCCCTGCAACACCGCCCATGCCTATGCGGAGGCCATTGCGCCCGCCGTGCCGATCCCCTTTCTGCACATGGTGAATTTGGCTGCGCGCCGCGCGACCGGGCGGGTTGGCATGTTGGCCTCGCCCGCGACGGCGCGGATCGGGTTGTGGGAACGCGCGCTTGCCGGGCCGGTGCTTTGGCCAAAGGATCTAGAGGCGGTTCTGGCCGCCATCCGCGCGGTGAAGGCTGGCGACACCCAAACGCCGCGCAGCACCTTGGCCGCGGCTGCTGACGACCTAAGGGGGCAGGGGGCCGAGACCCTGCTGATCGGCTGTTCTGAGTTCTCTCTGCTTGCCGACACCGTGCCCGACGCGGTGGACAGTATTGACCTTCTGGTTGAGGAAACCAAAGCCTTTGCGTTCAGTTAGGCCCGCGCCATCAGCGCCTTGGCCCCTTCTTGCATCGCCGCGCGGGTGGTCTCTAGATCCGCATCGGTTAGGGCCAGGCAGGGATAGGTTTTGCCAGGGCTTTTGAACAGGCCATGGGCCATCAACGCATCGCTCCAAACCTTGGTGGCCTGGGCATCTCCGGCCAGAACATCGCGGTAGTTGCGCGGCATGGTCTCGGCAAACACCACTTCGAACAGGGTGTCATCGCCGACGATCTGATAGCCAATCCCCGTGGGGTCCAGGGCATCCCGCACCGCTTGCATCACCTGCTGCCCCAATCCCCGCAACTGGTTATAGGCCCCATCGCGGCGCAGGATTTCCATGGTCTTCATCCCTGCCACAGCGGCCACCGGGTTTCCCGATAGGGTGCCCAGTTGCATCAACCAGCCTTCGGCGCCGACCGCCCCTTTGTCGAAATGCTTCATGATATCGGTAGAGGCGACGATGGCGGCCAGCGGGAACCCACCGCCGATCACCTTGCCCAAGGTCGCGATATCTGGCGTGACGCCATAATGCTCCTGCGCGCCGCCATAGGCGAAGCGAAACCCGGTCACGACCTCATCGAAGATCAAGAGACAGCCATGGCGATCACATTCGGCGCGCAGCAGTTCCAGAAACCCAGGTTCCGGCGGTACGATGCGTTGCAACGGTTCCACGATGATCGCCGCCACCTTGCCCCCATGTTCGGCCATGAGCGATCGGATGTAATCGGGATCATTAAACGGCGCGATCAGCATCTCGGCCTGCACGCTTTCGGGTATGCCCGCGCTGTCTGGCACCGCTTGGGGGAAGTTGACCAGCCGGGTCGGGGCCAGCGACATCTGTGCCTCGGCGCTCATCCCGTGATAGCCGCCTTCGAATTTCACGATCTTGTCGCGCCCTGTGAAGGCGCGGGCCAGTCGGATGGCGTACATATCCGCCTCTCCGCCCGAGGAGACATAGCGCAGATGTTCGGCGCAGGGCACGGCGGCGACGATCTGTTCGGCAAGCTCGATCCCAGCGGCGTTATTGGCAAAGAAGGTCTGGCCTTGGGGCAGTTGTTCATAGACCGCCTCTAGCACCTCGGGGTGGGAATGGCCGACCAACATGGGGCCGGAGCCGATCAGGTAGTCGACATATTCCTTGCCGTCTTCATCCATCACCCTTGCGCCTTGGCCCGAGCGGATCACCGCGCCGGGATCGAAATTGCCGAACCCACCACCGGGCAGGACGGCACGGGCGCGTTCGGCCCAGTCGGCTTGGGAGAGGATGTGTTGCATGGGTCTACTCCAAGATCAGATCGGGGGCGCCCAACCGGTCGCGGTCGGGGTGAATGCCCAGGCCGGGGCCTTCGGGTGGTGCGATGCGGCCAGCGGCGCGGCTGGGCGCGTCAGGGGCCAGGCGGGGGGCGACATAGCCCGACAGATCGCAGGTGTTTAGCAACCGATCAGGCGGTGTGCTGGCGGCCAGATGCAGTGCGGCGGCGGTTACGATATCTGACCCCCAAGTGCATTCCACGCACATTTTGGCCCCCAAATGCAGGCACAGATCGCGCGCCCGGCGCAGGGCAGAAAGCCCACCGAATTTCGACAGCTTTAGCGCCACCGCATCCATCGTACCGAGCGCGTGGCCTTGCAGCAGGCTGGCGGTGTCATGGGCAACCTCATCGAGTTTCATCGGTAGGCCCGTGGCTTGGGCCACCCGCGCGCAATCTTCGATTGTGGCGCAGGGCTGTTCCAGCATTACATCCAGATCAGCGACCGCGCGGCCGACGCGGATCGCATCCAGGGCGGTCGTGCCGCAATTCCAATCGCCATAGACCAACGGGCCATCGCCCACCGCCTCCCGCACCTGGCGCAACCGTGCGATATCGGTCTGCGGGTCGGCATCGGCCCCCAGTTTGGCTTGAAACTGGGTGATGCCGGTTTCTTGCGCGTCCCGCGCGATGAGGGCCATCTCCTCCGGCGCGATACAGGTGATGGAATGGTAAAGCGGCATATCAGCGGACTGACGCCCGCCGAGCAGGGTGTAAAGCGGTAGGTCAGCGGCTTTGCCGGTCAGATCCCAAAGCGCGATGTCGAGCGCCGATTTGGCATAGACATGGCCATGCAGATGCGCATCAGCACGTGCCATCAACGCCTCCGGCCCCACCGGGTCGGCCTTATGCAACACCGGCCATAGTTCGGCCAGCGCCGGGGCCACGCCGCGCGCATAGGCGGGCAGGTAATGGGGGATTGGGCAAACCTCGCCCCAGCCGGTCAGGCCGCTATCGGTATCGATAGCGATCACAACGGTTTCGACCGTGGCGCATTCTTTGCCAGCCGCCATGGTATAGGTCACATGGCTGGTCAGCGGCACATGCCAAAGGCTGAGGCGGGTGATCTGCATCGGCTAGACCTCATAAACGGCGACGGGTGGGCTCAGCGCGTCTTCATCGGGGTGCACGCCCAGGCCGGGCGCCTCGGGCAGGGTTAAATGCCCATCGACCGCGCGCGGCCCGCGCCCGCCTGCGATATCTTCGGTCAGCATATCCTGGCAGGCCCAGGTGCCCAGCATATGCGCATCGGGGATCGTTGCGGCGAGGTGGAGTTGTTCAGCATCCGCCAGGACCGAGCCGCCGGTGGCCATGACAAAACAATCAATGCCATGGGCCAGAGCCACGTCGCGAATGCGCGCGGCCTTGGTCAGCCCGCCGACACGGTTAAGCTTGATCCCAAACATCTCTGCCAGGCCATCGCGGGCGATGCGGGTAGCATCCTGTAAGGTGACCAGCGTTTCATCGACCGAGACCGGCGCGCGATGCAGCGGCCGGATCGCCGCGATATCGTCCAAGGTTTCGCAGGGTTGTTCGAACATCACCCGCAGGTCTTCGGTGGCCTGCATCACGCGCAGCGCCTGCTGTCGGGTCCAGCCGCGATTGACATCGTAAAGGATGATCTCATTGGGGGCGCGATGCGCCTCCACATCGCGGATGCGGGCGATGTCACGCTCCACATCGCCGCCGATTTTCACGGAATGGGCGATATAACCCCGCGCGCGGTAGCGATCCATGACCTCGCGCGTGTCCTCGACGGTTTTGGCCCCGACCGAGGCGGCAATGGGTTTGGGTGTGCGCGACCCGCCGCCCATCAGATCGGCAATCGGCAGACCCGCTGCCTGACCGGCGATGTCCCAACAGGCCATGTCGATGGGGGATTTCGCGTAGAGATGGCCGGGCAGCGCCAGATCCATTGCCCGCTCCACATCCAGCACCCGGCGCGGATCAAGCCCGCTTAGGAACGGGGCCATGGTCTCAACACCGGCGCGGATACCGGGCCCGTGTGCCGGCACATAGGTATGCCCCCAAGGTGTGCCTTCGCCCCAGCCAACGAGGCCCGCATCGGTTTCCATCTTCACGAAGGTTGCATCTAGGCTTTCGAATTTCAGCCGTCCGCCGGACAGCCAGTAAGGGTATTCCAAGGGCAGGTTTTTCTGAAAAACGGTCAGGCGGGTGATCTTCATGGGGTCACGCTTTGGTCTTGTCACGGTGATAGGTCAGCGCCATGGCGGCGATCTGTTGGAACGCCGCTTCGGGCCAGGGGCCTTGCACAGGCACATGCGCCGCACGGGTGCCGTCATAGATGAACTCGGTTGGGAAGCGCTCGCGATATTGGTCGATCAACCGGGTCTGGCAATGTACATACATCGTGCAGGTTTCAGGCAACTTTTGCGACCAGCCGAGCCGGATGGTGGTGCCCTGTTTCTTGCTGGGCAGATAGGCCGGTTGCCCCCATTTCAGCGTTTCCGTCAGGGGCGATGTGCCAGTCGCCTCAGCCGCAGCCAAAACGCCCGCGCGCATGGCCAAAAGCCGTGCTCTCGCTGGGCTGGGCAGGGCCTCGAAGATAGAAGCGGTTTCTGCGTTGGGGGCATGGGTCATGTCAGGCCGCAACCTCCCAAACCGGGGTGCCGAGGCTCTCGAAATCCGGGGCGACCCCCAGGCCGGCCGTATCGGGCGCGTAAAGCTTGCCATCCTTGGCCCAAGCCCCACCGACCCCGGTGGAGCGGGTGTTGTAATTCATCAGATCGGTGGTGTTTTGCAGATACTCTGGCGGGGTAGAGGCGGCGAAATGGGCCAGGGTGGTGCTGGCAATCTCTCCGCCCCAAGTATCCTCGGCCACAACCAGAATGCGGTTGTCGATCAGGTAATCGCGCACCCTGCGGGCCTTCGACAACCCGCCCAGGTTCGAGATTTTCAGACAGCAAATCTCGGCCCCGCGATCGGCGACGATGCGCTGCGCAGCGGCGATGCCGGTAACGCATTCATCAAGCTTCATCGGTTGATCGGCGACGCGACGCACCTGCTGGCATTCTTCGTAAGTTCGGCAGGGCTGTTCCAGGATGTAATCCAGATCCTTGGTCGCCCGCGCGACACGGATCGCATTGTCCACCCGCCAGCCCTGGTTCGCATCGGCCATCGCCTTTTCGCCCGGCTCCAGCAGCGGGAGGGTCGCGCGGATGCGATCGATATCGGTTTCCCAATCGGCCCCCACCTTGATCTGAAACTGCCGATAGCCCGCCGCGCGGTGGCGGTTCATCTCGGCAATCGTTTCTTCGCGCGAACGCTGCGGCGCGACGCGGTACATCGGCGCGCCATCGGTCAGCTTGCCGCCCAGCAGCATCCAAACCGGCGTGGCCAGCGACTGACCCAAAATGTCCCAGCAAGCGGCATCAAAGGGGGCTTTGGCATAGCCATGGCCTTGCACCAGATGATCCATCAATCGCTCAATCCGGGTGACTTGACGCGGGTCTTCACCGATCAGGTCTTTGCCCAACAGCCGCGCGAGCGCGGGCACGCCTTGGGAATGGGCGACCATGTAGTTTTCGCCGCAGGGCGTGAACTCCCCACAGCCGCTGATGCCCGCATCCGTATCCAGCACCACGACCGAGGCACGCGCCGTGGTGATCGCGTTGCCCGCCCCCCAGGCATAGCTGCCATCGACATAAGGCAGATCGGTCTGGAACACGCGGATGCGGGTGATTTTCATGCCGCCGAGCCTTGCGCCATGGCGGGCTTGCCCGCGAGCCCTTCGCCGCGCCAAAGCACAAAGGTCAAAACCGGCTCAGATCGTGTGGTCAGAGCATGGAGTTGATCGGGTTTGTGCTGCCGCGTGTCGCCGGGTCGCAAGACCTGGTGCGGCTCGGCCTCCGCCTCGAACACGGCCGATCCGGCGGCAACGTAATAGATCTCTTCCGCCAAATGCCGGTGCCAGGGATAATAAAGGTCGCGCCCCCAATATCCGACATAGGCGCGGTGCTGATCGCTCCAGAAATGGCCCTCGGGGCCAAGCAGTTCGAACCAGCCATAGCGCGCTAGGAAATCGTTGCCGACCTCGGCCTCGGAATAGCTGCGCCGCCACTCGACCAGATGGGCGCAGGCTTTCACAGCCTCGGTAAACCGGGCCTGGCTATCGGTCAGCCCGTGCCCTTTGAAATTCGCCATCAGGCGCGGGATGGCCGGTATGGCGGCGGGGGCGCGGTGCAGAAAGGGTGCGGCGTCTGGCCAATCGGAAAATCGCGCCAGCGCAGGGGTTTCGACCACAAGCTGACGGGCCGCCTCCCAAAGCCTGTCAAAGGGTGCTGTCATGGCAGCACCACGATATTGCCGGTGTGCTTTTTGTCGATAAAGGCGGTTTGGGCCGCGTGCAGATCGCGCAAGGGATAGGTCGCGGCAAGCGCCGGTTTGATCACGCCGCTTTCGATATAGCGGATCAGGTTCGGCATCACCTCCAGATCAATCACGGTTGACCCGGTGAAGGTGAGATCGCGCAGATAGAAGGTACGCAAGTCCAGATCGACCATCGGCCCGGCAATCGCGCCGGAGCATGTGTAGCGCCCACCGCGGACAAGCGTATCGAGCAGATCGGGGAAGGCCGCCCCGCCCACCACGTCGGCCAGCACCGTGATACGCTCACCCCTCAGGTCCGCTCTCAGGTTCGCGGGGCTGCGGGGCAGCACCCGATCCGCGCCAAGCGCCTGCACATCGGCATGTTTCGCCTCGGACGCCAGCGCAATCACCCGCGCTCCGCGCATTTTGGCCAACTGCACCAGCGCCCCACCCACGCCGCCCGACGCGCCGGGCACAAGCACGGTGTCGCCCTCGGCCACTTTGGCGCGGACCAACATGCCCTCGGCGGTGGAGTAGGAGCAGGAAAAGGTCGCCAGTTCAGCATCACTCAACTCGCTTTTCACGGCCAAAGCATTGCGGGCGGGCATCGTGGAGAACTGCGCATAGCCGCCATCGCGTTCCGAGCCGTAATAGCCGGTCTTTTCCTTATTCTCTAAATCCGCCGGGTCGCGCAGCCAGTTGTCGGTGATCACACGCTCCCCAACGCGGGCCGGATCAACACCTTCGCCCACGGCCACAATCACGCCGCAGACATCCGCGCCCTGGATGCGCGGAAACTGGATCGGCGCGCCACCCCAGGAGGGGTCATCATCATCCGGCTCACCACCATCGCCCGTCGCGCCGGTGATCGATTTCGAATACCAGCCGACCCGCGTGTTGATATCAGTGTTGTTCAATCCGCAGGCTTTGACCTGCACCAAGACCTCACCTTCCTCGGGGCTCGGCACAGGCCAATCTTCGTGCCAGACCAGTTGATCCAGATCGCCATGGCCCATGGTGACCATCGCTTGCATGGTGGTGGGAAGGCTCATGTCAGCACCTCACAGATATGGACGGCATTGCGGATATTTGGCTCCCCCAAAGGCATGGTGGCAAAGTCGGGGGTGGAGAAAACGGGGCGGATCAGGCCCTGGGCCTCGAGTGTTTTGGGATAGGCCAAGTAATGCGGATCTTGGCCCGCATCATGGCGCAGCGTGTAGATCAAGTGCCCGCCGGGTCGGGTGACGCGGATCAACTCGTCCAAGGCCTCAATCGGGGCGTGACCGGGCGTGATCGTGCCAACCGACAGCGTGGCGGCGAACTGGTTGGTGTCAAAGAGCAGTGCCTCGCCCAAAACCGCCTGCTGCAAATCCTCATACAACCCTTTGGCGCGTGCGACTTGCATCATCTCGGTCGACAGGTCGATCCCGGTGAAGCCACGCCAGCCCATGAGGTGCAGGGGTTCGACCTGCAAACCGGTGCCGCAGCCCGCATCGAGGATGGGGGCGCACATGGGCACATGGGTTAGGATCGCGGCGGCCACATGCCAAGGCAGCCGGTAGCCCATCTTCATCAGATCAGCGTCATAGCCCGAGGCCCAGGCGTCATAGGCCGCCTCGGCCTCGGTCGGGGTGGACGCGGCATAAACCGCCTCCAATTGCGGGTCGCTCATTGCGCGGGCTCCATCTGCGTCAGGTCGGTGCGTGGGCGCAGACTTTGCGGATCATATGCGGCCCCGTCTAGAACACGCGCGGCGCGGGGGTGCCCGTGAACGACCACCTCCAGCGCCGTGCCAGGCTTGGCGGCATGTGGTTTGACATAGGCGAAAGCCAGGATTTTGCCGACCGTGTGACCATAAGCGACCGAGGCGGTGGAGCCGACAATCTCGCCGTCTAGCAGCACCGCTTCACCGCCATGACCATCAACCTCGCCATTTGGCTCGATCTCCAGATAGGCGCAGAGCCAGGGCAGGGACTCGGCCTCGGCGCTGGCGCGGGTGGCTTCGACCCCCAGATAGTCTTTGTCGAGCTTCACGAAGCGCATCACATTGGCCTCGGGCAGGGTCACCTCATTGGTTAACTCGCCCGCGCCGGGAAAGGCCTTTTCCATCCGAAGCGCGTTCATTGCGAAGCTGCCGTAATCGGCGATGCCAAAGGCTTCGCCGGCGGCGCAAAGAGCCTGATAGACATCCAGGCAGGCGGCGTTGGGCATGTGGAACTCCCACCCGAGCTCGCCCGCGTAAGACATGCGGAACGCCCAAATCTGGTGGCCTGCCACAGTGATTTCTTGGGCCGATAGCCAGCGGAAGGAGGCATTGTCCAGCGCGGCATCGGTGCAGGCGGTCAGCACGTCGCGTGCGCGGGGGCCGTTGAGGGAAAGCGCCGACCAACTGTCAGAGAGCGCGGTGATGGTCACGTCCTCGCCTGCGCGGTTCTGGGTCAGGTGGTCGAGCAGGCGCTGTTCGAAGAAGGCGGCGCAGACGAGATAGAAGCGATCTTCTCCCATGCGCACAATCGTGGTCTCCAACTCAATCCGGCCGCGGCGGTTCAGCATATGCGTCAGGCCAATGGAGCCCAGTTTTTGTGGCATCCGGTTTGCGGTTAGCCGATCCAAGAGTGCGTAGGCATCCGGCCCTTCGACCAGCACTTTGGTGAAGGCCGTGACATCCATGATGCCGACCCGCTCCCGCACCGCTTGGCATTCAAAGCCCACCATGTCGTGCACCGCATGGCGGCGGAAGGAATAGTGATCCTCCTGCGCGACCCCATCGCGGGCGAACCAGCGCGGACGCTCAAAGCCGTAATTCTCTTCATGCACCGCGCCCTTTGATTTCAGCAGATCATGCAGGGGCGAGGGCTTGATCGGGCGGCCCGCCAAACGGTTGAAATGCGGAAACGGGATCTCGTGGCGCAGGCAATAATCCTCCTCCGCTTTTACCACCTGCCACTCTTTGGTGGCATAGCTGCCAAAGCGGCGCGGGTCGTAGTCGCGCATGGAAATGTCAGCGGCCCCATGCACCATCCAGCGCGCCAATTCGCGGGTCAGGCCCGGCCCCCAGCCGATGCCGATCTGGGTGCCGCAGCAACACCAGTAATTGCGCACACCCGGCGCGGGGCCGATCAGCGGGTTGCCATCGGGCGGGTGCGAGATCGCGCCATGCACATCGCGCGTTATGCCCAATTCGGCAAAGATCGGCATCCGGTTTAGGCTTTCCTCCAGCCAGGGCATGACCCGATCATAATCAGCCTCAAACAACCAATTCTCATATTCCCAGGGGCAATGATCGTGCCAGACCGAGTTTGGATTGGCTTTCTCATAGATCCCGATCAGACCCTTCTTCTGTTCCATCCTTATGTAGCCAGAAACCTTGCGGTCATCGCGGATCACCGGCAGTTCGGTGTCGAGGTTCTGGAACTCTGGCACCTCATCGGTGACGAAATAGTGGTGGGTCATCGAGGTCATGGGCAGTTGTAGGCCCGACCATTCGCCGATCTGCCGGGCATAGGTGCCACCTGCATTGACCACATGTTCGCAGGTGATTGTGCCTTGATCGGTTTCCACCACCCATTCGCCATTCTCCGCTTGGGTGATGTTGGTGGCGCGGCACCGGCGGACGATTTTGACACCCTTGGCCCGCGCCCCGGCGGCCATCGCCATGGTCACATTGGTTGGGTCCACATGACCGTCATCGGGGGTGTGCAGGGCACCCAACACGCCGTCGAGATTGTAGAAAGGGTGCAGCTCGGCCACACGTTCCGGGCCCACCAGCTCGATATTAAAATCAAGCGACCGGGCGACGGATAGGGTGTGGCGCAGCCAGTCCATCTCATCCTCGGTATAGGCCAGGCGGAACGACCCGCAGCCATGCCAGGTTACGGCCTGGCCTGTTTCGGCCTCCAAGGCACCGGAATACAGGCCGATATTGTAATCGACGCATTTGCCTAAGCTGAAGGAGCTGGTCGAATGCGTGATCTGCCCTGCCGCGTGCCAGGTGGAGCCGCTGGTCAGCTCGGCTTTTTCTAGAAGAACGGTGTCCTCGCCCCAACCCTCGTGGCCAAGGTGATAAGCGAGGCCGACGCCCATCACGCCGCCTCCAACGATGACGACACGGGCATGGGAGGGAAGGGTGGCCATAGCGGGGACTCACTTGCGACAGATGTTTCCTTTGACAGGCATATCGACACAGATATACCATAGTCAATCATGAATGGCACAAATGTATCATCGACGATTCTCGACCGCCTCAGCGAGGCCTGGGAGGATCTGACGCCCGAGGCGCAGAAAGCCGCGCGCTATGTGTTGGAGAACCCGGCGGATGTCGGTGTTTCCACCGTGCGCGAGATTGCCGAAGCCGCACAGGTCAAACCCAACACGGTGGTGCGCATGGCGCGTCAGGTGGGCTTCGAAGGCTATGAAGATTTCCGCGAGCCGTTTCGCGAGGCGATCCGGCGTGGCGCGGCCAGCTTTCCCGACCGGGCGCGCTGGTTGCAGGATATCGCGCGGCAAGGGGAACTGGGCGGGCTTTATGCCGATATGGTGGGTGCCGCGATCCGCAATCTGGAGGAAACATTCGCTGGTATCAGCGCCGATCAGTTGCGCGCAGCGGCGGAGGCGATTTGGACATCGCACCAGGTGTTCACGCTTGGGGTTGGCGTGAACAACGCCAATGCGCGGAATTTCAGCTACCTCGCCTCGACCGGGATGGTGCGGTTTCATTCGATCCCGCGCGCGGGCAACTCGGCCACCGATGATCTGGCCTTCGCGGGCAAGGGTGATGTGCTGATTGCCATCACCTGCAAACCCTATAGGCGCGAAGTTGTTGAAGCACTTACCGTCGCGCGGGATCAGGGCATGACGATTGTGGGGATTTCGGATTCCCCGGCCTCACCCATCATTCGTGGGGCCGATCATGGGTTTGTGGTGGCCGCTGACACACCGCAATTCTTCCCTTCTTCGGTCTCGACCATCACGCTTTTGGAAACGCTGCTTAGCTTTGTTGTCGCCGTTTCGGCGGATGAAATCGTGGAACGGGTGGCGCGCTTCCATGCCCGCCGCCATGAGCTAGGGATTTATACCGATGACTGACCAATCCCCGCTGATCCGCAGCCTTGAGGCGCGGTATTACACCGACCCCGCCGTGTTCGAGGTGGAGCGTAAAGGCTTGCTGGCGCGCACCTGGCAATTTGCCTGCCACGCCTCTCAACTGGCGGAACCGGGCGATTACGTCGCCTTTGATATGGCGGGCGAAAGCCTGTTTTCGATCAGAGGCCGCGATGGGGTGATCCGAACCTTCTACAATGTCTGCCAGCACCGCGCGCATCAATTGGTGCAGGGCGAGGGGCGCACGCGCGTTGTGGTCTGCCCCTACCATGCCTGGACCTATGAGCTAACGGGCCAATTGCGGGCCGCGCCAAACAGCAAGGCGGTCCCGGGCTTTGACGCCGCGCAGGTGTGTTTGACCGAGGTGCGAACGGAAGTGTTTTTGGGCTTTGTCTTCGTCAATCTCGACCCCGAGGCCAAATCGATGGAGGATTGGTTCCCCGGTGCGCGGGCCGAATTGGAAGATTGGGTGCCGAACTGGGACAAGTTGCAGCCGCTGGAATGGGTCGAAATCCCGGAAAACTGCAACTGGAAGGTCTCGGTTGAAAACTATTCCGAATGCTACCACTGCGCGCTGAACCACCCCACATTTGCCACCGGCGTGGTCAAACCCGAAACCTATGACATCCAACCCCAGGGCTATTGCCTGCGCCACACGACCGAATGCCAGAACCTGGATGCCATGACCTATGACATCCAATCTGGCTTTGCCCATCACGATGAGTATTCCAGCTGGTTCCTGTGGCCGATGTTCAGCTTCCAAGTCTATCCGGGCAATGTGCTGAACACCTATCATTGGCGCGCGATTGATGCCGACCGCGTGGTGGTTTGGCGCGGTTGGTACACCGAAGATGGCGTCGATAGCGAGGTGATCCGCCGTCTGGCCGTGCAAGACCGCGCGACCACGGTCGAAGAAGACATCCATTTGGTCGAAAGCGTGCAGCGCGGCCTGACCTCGCGCGGCTACGTGCCGGGCCCATTGGTGGTCGATCCCGAATGCGGTGTGAATTCCGAGCATTCGGTGATGCAGTTGCAGGCGTGGATGCGTGAGGCGGTCGATGGGTGAATCCGGTTCAGCGGTCGCCCACGGCGACGGCGCGTGGCCCGAAAATCGCGATGGAACAGCCCTTGGGGGCGTTGCGCCGCTAGCGGGTTGGCTCAGGGCTCGGTCGCGCGCGGCGTCGCGTTCGGGCAGAATCGCGTCGAGATTGGATTGGCGCTTGGGGTCCAAATCCATTCGGCTAAGCGGAAGGGAAGCTTGATGCAAACTTACTGGCAGAATTACATCAACGGGGCGTGGGTCGATGGCGGCGCCGGACGGATCAACGTTGAAGATCCCGCCACCGGCGCGCCGTTGGCCGAGCATGCGCTGGCCGACGCCGCGGATGTCGATAAAGCGGTTCAAGCGGCTGCCGCGTGTCATGCCTCGCGCGCGCTCAGCGCGATGCGCCCCATCGAACGTGGGCGGCTGGTCCAGGCCATCGGGCGCTACCTGTTGGAAAACAGTGCCGAGATCACCCAGGTTCTGTCGCGCGAGCAAGGCAAACCGCTTTGGGAGGCCGAGATCGAGCTGAAAGGCGCGGCACTTTATTTTGAATACTATGGCAACCAGGCCAGCACGGTCGAAGGCCGCTCGATCCCTTTGGGGGATGGCTATTGGGATTTCACCACCTATGAGCCTTATGGCGTTTCCGCCCAGATCATCCCGTGGAACTTCCCCATTGAAATGACCGCCCGCTCGCTATCGGCAGCCTTGGCCACGGGCAATGCCAGCGTGATCAAAAGCCCGGAACTGACCCCTTTGACCAATGGCTATTTCGCCAAAGCGGCCGAGGCGGTTGGTCTGCCGCCCGGCGCCGTCAATGTGATCTGCGGGCTGGGGCGCGAGGCTGGGGCCGCGCTTTCGGCCCATCCCGGCGTCAATCAGATCGTCTTTACCGGTTCGGTCCCCACCGGCATCGCCATTGCCGAGGCCGCAGCGCGGAATGTCGTGCCTTGCGTTCTGGAACTGGGCGGGAAATCGGCGGCGATTGTCCATGACGACGCGGACCTCGACGCCTTTGAGCGCGACATCCGCTGGGGCATTTACTTCAACGCGGGCCAAGTCTGTTCGGCCATGAGCCGTGTCATCGTGCATGAGGCCCGCGCGGAGGAGTTGATTGGCCGGGCCGAGGCCATTGCCAAGTCGCTGTCGGTTGGTCCAGGCATCGATCGGCCCGAGTTCGGGGCCAATATGGGGGCTATGGTCTCCGCCCCGCAGCGCGACCGGGCGGTGGGCATGGTTCAACGCGCTGAAAGCGCCGGGGCACGGGTTGTTACCGGCGGCCGAGCCCTGAACCGACCCGGGGCCTTTATGGAACCGACGGTGCTGACTGATGTGGCCCCCGATATGGAAATCGCACAGTCCGAAGTGTTTGGCCCCGTGCTATCGGTGCTGACCTTCAAGGAAGATGCTGACGCGATAAAGATCGCAAATTCAACGGAATACGGTTTAGTTTCCGGCGTCTTCACCCGCGATCTCGACCGCGCGACACGGGACGCGGCCCAACTTAGGGCTGGACAAGTTTTTATAAATGAATGGTACGCTGGCGGTGTCGAAACGCCGTTTGGCGGATTCGGAAAATCAGGATACGGCCGGGAAAAAGGCCGCGAAGCGCTGTGGAACTACGTGCAAACCAAGAACATCGCAATCAAGCGTCGCGCGTAACCCACTTGCGTCAAATATAATATATAAGAAGTGAACGGGACTTAGGGAGCAACCAATAAGATGAGACCACCATTAACCGAATTGCCCATCCGGCTTGCGGAAAGCGGGTTTTATAAGGGCTTCACCAAAGACGTGACCATCACCGCCAAGATCTTGGTTGGGGCGCTGATCATCTGGGCTGTGGCCTTCCCGGATCAGGCAGCCTCGGTCCTTTCCAGCTTGAACAGCGTGATCTTGGCCAGCTTCAACTATTGGTACGTGCTGATCATGGCCTTCTTCCTTTTGGTCTGCGTGATCCTGGCGATCTTACCGGCCTCTGGGCGGCTTAAGCTGGGGCGGCCCGACGATACGCCTGAGTTTTCGAATTTCTCCTGGTTCTCGATGATGTTCGGGGCCGGGATTGGCATCGGGATGCTGACCTATGCCACAGGTGAGCCTGTGTTCCACTTCCAGACCAATCCCGATGTGATCCGGGGCACGGTCGAAGGGGCGGCGGCAGAAACCGTGCGTTCGGCCTATAAATGGTCGTTCAGCCATTGGGGCCTTCATGCTTGGGCCAGCTATGCGATTGTCGGCCTGGCGCTGGCCTATTTCAGCTATCGCCGCAACCTGCCGCTGACCATCCGGTCGTCTCTGGCCCCGCTTTTCGGGCGGTCGCTGTCAGGCCCATTGGGCCATGCGGTCGACGTTGTGGCGGTTGTCGCGACGGTTCTGGGCGTGGCGCAAACGCTGGGCTTTGGCGTTGAACAATTCGTGGCCGGTTTGGCGCGGATCGGCTTGGGCGATTGGCTGCTGGTCGATGACGGCAATGGCACCATGAAAGCCTCGGTCGCGGCCATAATCATGGCGCTTTTGATCATCATGGGCTGTTCGACGCTTTCGGCACTGTCGGGCGTCGGCAAAGGCATCAAGTGGCTCTCGAATATCAATATGGGGCTGAGCTTCTTCTTGTTGGCCTTCTTCCTAATCTTCGGCTCAACCTTCTTTGGCCTTCAGGCGCTCTTTGTCGGTCTGTTTGACTACATCGTCGCGCTGCCTGGTCTGCTCTTTACTGTGTGGAACAGTGATGGGGTCGAAGGCTCAGTCGCCTCGCAGCTTGCCGGATGGCAGGGTGGTTGGACGATTTTCTATTGGGCTTGGTGGATCGCCTTTGCCCCCTTTGTGGGCGTGTTCTTGGCGCGCATCTCCAAAGGTCGGACGATCCGCGAATACGTCTTGGGTGCGATGATCGTGCCGTCGGTGATGTGTTTTGTGTGGTTTGCCCTGGTGGGCGGCACCGCAATCGACCTGGAACTGACCGGCGTGGCCGACAACCAGATCATGGGCACGGGCCTGTCGGATCAGCTTTACGCCACACTGGCCGTGATGCTGAGCGAAAACCTGGCTTGGGTGTTCTCGGTCCTGGTGGTGATCCTGCTGCTGACGTACCTGGTGACCTCGGCGGACTCGGCGGTGCTGATCATTAACACGATCAACGCTGGCGGGGATGAAGGCCCCAAGGCGCGTCCGCACATCCTGTTCTGGGGCGCGGCATTGGCGCTGGTTGTGGGGGCCTTGCTGATCATTGGCGGCTTGGGCGCGATCCAGACCGCAATGGTGATCGGTGCCTTGCCCTTCAGCGCGGTGATGGCCTTGATGGGGCTGTCGGTGATGAAGGCCATTTGGCGCGATAGCCAGCGCGAAAAGGCTGGCGTGCCGACCCATGCCGAAGAAGATCGCAGCACCGAACCGGCGGAGTGATCTAAGCGATTAACCAAGGCCCCGGGAGATGTTTCCGGGGCCTTTTTTCTTGCCCGTAAGGAGTGTGACTGGAATGGATGAAGACCTGTTTCTAAAGGGCCTGGAGCAGCGCAAGGCGACGCTTGGCGCGGAATATGTGGAACGCTCGCTTGAAGCGGCGGATGAGCTTACCCGACCCTTTCAGCAAGCCATGACGGCGTGGTGCTGGGGCTTTGGCTGGGGGGACGATGTGATCGACGCCAAAACCCGGTCGATGATGAACTTGGCCATGATCGGGGCGCTTGGAAAGATGCAGGAATGGGAACTGCATTGCCGGGGCGCGCTGAATAACGGCGTCAGCGCCGAAGAAATCCGCGCGATCATACATGTTGTGGGCATCTATTGCGGCGTGCCGCAAGCATTGGAATGCTTTCGCGCCGCGCGCAAGGTTTTGGAGGCCGAGGGCAAGCTGCCCTAATTCACGACCCCTTTGGCCCAATCCCGGACAGCCTTGGCCAAGGCGGCCTGATCTGGGGGCGTCAACGCGCTTAGCCCCAACTTGTCCAATACGGGCGGGATCAAGCCCTCCGGCGCTTCCGTCTGGGCCAAGGCCAGCAGGTTCGCAGCTCCCGGATCGGGTGCGAGGACCGCGCCGGGTCCAAAACGCCAAAGATAGGTGATCCAAGCCGCAAGCGCGGATCGGGCGGCGGGCGCATCGCCCTTTCTTGCAAGCAGGATTGGGACGATCCGCTGTGACAGCTTCAAACTGCCATCGGCCGCGATCTGGTGCAGTTCGTGGCGCATCTCGGGCACGGCGAAACGGTCGATAAGCGCAGCTTCATAGCTGGGCAAGCCGTCGTGAATATCCTGGGGGATCGCCGTGCGGGCCTCAGCCCAGAGCGTTTCGACCCCTTGCCGCAGAGCCCGATTGGCGATGGCCTCATGGACATAGGTCAGGCCACAAAGCCGCCCGGCATATGCCATGTAGGAATGGGCCGCGTTCAAAAGCAGCAATTTGCGCGCCTCAAACGCGGCAACGTCATGGGCCATAACCGCGCCAACCTGATCCCAGGCGGGGCGGGGGCCTGCGAAATCATCCGCGATCACCCATTCGCTGAAGGCTTCGGTCAGAACCGGTTCTGGCTCCTCCACGCCTGTCGTGGCGGCGATCTCAGCGCGAATAGCGTCGGTGGTTGCGGGGGTGATGCGGTCGACCATGCTGTCGGGAAAGGCCACAGCCGCGCGCAGGTAGTTGTCGATCTCCAGACCCAGGCGCGTAGCTATGTCTTGCACGGCAATGGCTGTGACTTGTCCGTTGCTCGATAGATTATCGCAGCTCAGCACTGTCAGGGGGGCACCGCTACGTTTGCGCTCGGCCAAACCCCGCGCCAACAGGCCAACCGCGCCATCTGGATCGGCTTCATCACCCACGACGTAGCCCTTTTCTGTGATCGTCAGGGTGACAAGATGCGTATCTGGGTCGGCAATGGCTTCGACCACCGAATAGGGCGCATCGCGCGCGACCAAAATCCGATCATGCAGATCGATCCGCTGGGCCGTCAGCCCCTCAGGACCGCGCGTGCCAAGGGTATAGGCCCCGCCACTGGGGGCCAGCGCCTCAGCCAAATCGCGGCGGCGCATCGAGACGGCGGTGATGCGCCAATCGCTGCCGGTATCGGCATTCGCGCGCGCCGTGTACCAGGCCTGATGCGCGCGATGGAAATTGCCAAAGCCCAGGTGAACGATACGCGGCATGGCTAATGGTCCAGCCGATAGGCCGCGCGCGCCAGGTCGCGGGCCAAAAGTGGGGCCAGACGGTTTGTATCACTGCGTTGAAGCATGCCGCGATTGACCTGATCCGCAAGGTGGAGCGCAACCTCGCGCCGCCACATATCATGCCGCGCCGGGATCGATAGAAAGGCGCGGGTGTCATCATTGAACCCGGCCAAATTGTAATAACCCGCGGTTTCCACCACCTGATCGAAATAGCGGCGGATGCCGTTGGGGCTGTCATGGAACCACCAGGGCGGGCCCAGGCGCAGGCAGGGCCAATGCCCAGCCATCGGGGCCAGCTCGCGCGCATAGGCGCTTTCATCCAGTGTGAAGACCAGCAGCCGGAAATTCGGGTGATTGCCAAAACGGTTGAGAAGCGGGCCGAGGCCACGCACCCAATCCATGGCGACGGGGATATCCGCGCCTTTGTCGGGGCCGAAGCGGTCGAGCAGCACCTGGTTGGTCGACCGCCGCACCCCCGCATGTAGCTGCATGACCAGCCCGTCTTCGACCGACATCTGCGCCATTTCGACCAGCATATGACCGTAAAAGGCGCGGGCTTCCTTGGGGTTCAGATCACCGGTTAGGGCTTTGCCGTGCAGCGCCTCAATCTCTGCCCGGTCGAGCCAGCAGGTCGTCAACTCGGGCACATCATGGTCGGTCGCGGTCGCCCCAAGGGTGCGGAACTGCGCCCGCAACTGGCGCAGCGCCGTAAGATAACCTGCGTAATCGCGCGTATCCTGCCCGGTTCGGTCGCTCAAACGGTCTAGGTTTTTCGCAAAGTCGGGCCGGGTGGGGTTCAGCACGTCATCTGGCCGGAAGGTGGGGATGACACGGCCCGGCCAATCCTGCTGCAGTGCATTATGGGCCTCAAGCGGGTCCAACGCCATATCGGTTGTCGCCAATAGTTCGATCCCCAGGCGCTCAAACGCTGCGCGCGGTCGCCATTCGGGCTGGGCCAGCCGGTCGGCGATTTCGTCGAACACCTCATCCGCGGTCTCAGGGCCAAGCGCTGTCTCGACCCCCAGCGTCTTATACAGCGTGTGCTCCAACCAACCGCGCGTTGGTGTGCCGAGGAAAAGGTGCCAGTGATCGGCGAACAGGCGGAAGATCGCGCGCGGATCACGCCGATCCTCGGGCACGCCAATGCCCAGCGCCTCAAGTGGGATGCCTTGGCTATAGAGCATCCGAAACAGGTAGTGATCGGGCAGGATCAGCAGGCTGGCAGGGTCGGGAAAGGCGCTGTCCTGGGCAAACCAAGCCGGGTCGCAATGGCCATGGGGCGAGGTGATGGGCAGGTCCGCGATGCTTTCGTAGATCGCGGCGGCCAGGCCGGAAAGGGATTGCCCCGTCATTCGAAGAACTCGCTATTATCGGTCGCCGCACGCGACAGCGTGGCCAGGATCGCGCGCAGATGGTTTCGCATGGTTTCAGCGGCGCGCGCAGCGTTTCTGTCGCAAATCGCGTTACGGATATCGGTATGTTCCTGCAAGAGCCGCGCCTTGGTTTCCGGGGTGGACAGCGCCAAGGCGCGAAGCCGGTCTAGGGCCGCTTTTTCACGAAACAGCGCCTGTTCAGCGCGTGGATAGCCCGTGGCACGGGCCAAAAGCGCGTGGAACGCATCGTCATGGTGCTGGAAGGCTTCGTTATCGTCGCGCGCTTTAGCACTGGCTTGTTCGGCCAAACACCGGTCAATCGCATCGATTTGATCCGTGCTCAGGCCTGTCTCACATAAGCGCGCCACATTGGCCAGTTCCAGCGCCTCGCGCAGAAACTGCGCTTGCCGAATGCCCGCTTCCGACAGGCGCGAGACGAAATTGCCCCGGCTCGGAAGCGTGACCAGCAGCCCCTCTTCGCGCAGCAGGGCAAAGGCCTCGCGCACCGGGGTGCGGCTTGCGCCAAAGCGCTGTCCGATCTCGGTTTCCGACAGCAAACAGCCGGGGGGTAGGGCGGTCGATAAGATCGCGGATTTCAGTTCTTGGTGGATTTGCCGGGCGGTGGGGCGCGTCGGGTCAAGACCGGCAAAAAGCAGATCGCCCAAAGGATCAGAGCTGGCCTTTTCCATATCTCGCACGCCATTTCATCGTTCACCATGCGCATTCTGCATACCGGTATACAGGTGGCTTGACAACCGGTATACCGGTGGGCAGTGTTGGCCCGGTAAGGCCTTGGGAGGGGTGTCTGCGTGGCGGTTTCCGATGAATTTGGCGTGGCTTTGGTGGGCGCGGGCATGGTGGCCGGCACCCATTTGGCCGCCATTCGGGATGCCAAGGGGATTGCCCTGCGCGGCATCCACGCCCGCAGCCCAGAGCGTGCTCAAGCCCTGCTGGCCGATTGGCCCGGCGCCCGGCTTTATGAGGATTTGACCGACATCGCCGCCGATCCAACCGTCGACGCGGCGATCATCGTCACACCACCCGATGCGCGCGCCGATCTAATCGCGCCTTTAGCAGCGGCAGGCAAAGCCATCCTGTTGGAAAAGCCGGTCGCCCGAAACACGGTCGAGGCCGAGGCGGTGGTACAGATTTGCACCGATGCTGATGTGCCCTTGGGCATCGTCTTCCAACATCGGATGCGCGCGGCGTCACTTGCTGCGCACGATCAGGTTCAATCGGGCGCTTTGGGCGCGCTAGGGCTGGTCGAAATCACCGTGCCCTGGTGGCGCGATCAAGCCTATTATGATGAGCCGGGGCGCGGCAGCTATGCCCGCGATGGCGGCGGCGTGTTGATCAGTCAGGCGATCCACACCATCGATCTGGCGCTTAGCCTGACAGGTCCGGTGACCTCGGTCCAAGCCATGACAGCGACAACGCGGTTTCATCAGATGGAAGCCGAAGATTTCGCCTGTGCCGGGCTGCGCTTTGAAAACGGGGCCGTTGGGTCTTTAACGGCCTCAACCAGCAGCTTTCCCGGCGGGGCCGAGGCGATCAAACTGCATTTCGAGGCCGCCAGCCTGCATTTGGAGGCGGGCGTTTTGACGGTATCTTGGCGCGACGGACGCGTCGAAAGCTTTGGCGCCCTTGGTGGCACCGGCGGCGGGGCCGATCCGATGGCCTTTACCCATGCGTGGCACCAGGGGATTTTGGAGGATTTTGCCGCTGCCGTTCAGCAAGGCCGCGCGCCGGCCGTCACGGGCGCGGCGGCGTTGCACGCGCATCGGCTGATCGATGCCATTACCGTCTCTTCCCAAACGGGGCAGGTGGTGGAGATGTCGCGATGAAATTCGGTGCAATTGGCATAGACCACCGCCACATCTTTGGCATGGCCAGCAATATGATGGCCGAAGGGGCCGAGTTTGCCGGTTGGTGGACCGATGGCACGCCGGAAACCTTGGAAGGCTTCGAAAAGCGTTTCCCCGATGTGCCACGTGTTGGGCATGTGCAGATGCTTCTGGATGATCCTGAGATTTCCTTGATCTTGATCTCCTGCATCCCGCGCGACCGGGCGGATTGGGCGATCTTGGCGATGGAGGCGGGCAAAGACGTGATGGTCGACAAGCCTGGCTGCACGACGCTGGATCAACTGACGGCCATCCAAGATTGCGTCGGACGCACGGGGCGGATTTGGTCGATCGATTTTTCCGAACGATTCGAGGTGCCATCGGTCACGCTTGCCGCTGATCTGGTACAACGGGGCGCGATCGGCAAAGTGGTTCAAACACTGGGCATTGGCCCCCATCGCCTGAACCGCCCAACGCGGCCCGACTGGTTCTTTGACCGCGACGCCTATGGCGGTATCCTGACCGATATCGCCAGCCATCAGATCGACCAGTTCCTGTTTTTTACCGGCTCCACCGATGCCGATATCACGCTGGCGAGTGTTGGGAACTTTGCCAATCCGGGCGATCCCGGCTTGCAGGATTTTGGTGAGATTGCCCTGCGCTCAGACCAGGGCCACGGCTATATCAGGGTCGATTGGTACACGCCCGATGCTCTGCCAAATTGGGGGGACGGCCGCCTGACGATCCTGGGGACCGAAGGCTATATCGAGCTGCGCAAATACGTCGATGTCGGTGGGCGTGACGGCACCGATCATCTGGTGCTGGTCAATGGAACACGCTGCGAAAACATCGACGCGCGCGATGCTGGCCTGCCCTATTTCGCCCGGCTGATGGCCGATATCCGCGACCGGACCGAGACGGCGATGCCGCAAGCCCATGCATTTAAGGTGATGGAATTAGCGCTCAAGGCGCAGGCCCGGGCTGAGGCGCAGCTGTGATCCGGGTCGCGATCTTGGGCGCAGGGATTGGGCGCGAACACTTGGCGGGCTATCGCGCGCTGCCAGGGCGGTTTCAGGTGCGCTGGCTCTGTGACCTGGATACGGCGCGTGCCTATACCGTGTTGGGCGGCGATCCCGGCCCGCAGGTCTCGGAAGATATCGAGGCTGCGATTGACGATCCGGAAACCGATCTGATCGATATCTGTCTGCCGCCGCATCTGCATGTGCCCATCGCACTAAAGGCGCTGGCGGCGGGCAAACATGTGATCTTAGAAAAGCCCATCGCGCCGTCGCTTGAAGAATGTGACCAACTGGCCGAGGCGGAACGCACCAGCGCCGGGCGTCTGTTCCCAGTGTTTCAGTACCGCTACGGCCCCGCGACCTCGGCCCTGGATGCGCTGATCGCGGCAGATCTGACCGGCCAGCCCCAGGTTGCCAGCTTGGAAACCCATTGGAACCGGGGTGCCGATTACTACGCCGTCCCTTGGCGCGGCACTTGGGCCGGCGAACGTGGCGGCGCGGTATTGGGCCATGCCATCCATAACCACGATTTGCTCTGCCGCTTTTTTGGCCCCATTGCCGGGGTCCAGGCCCAGGTAGCCACCCGCGTGAATCCGATTGAAACCGAAGATTGCGCCGCCATCAGCTTGCGTTTCGCCAATGGGGCGCTGGCGACATCCTCGGTCACGCTGGGCGCAGCCAGTGACACATCCCGCCTGCGATTGGTGTTCGAACGCCTGACCGCCGAAAGCGGCAGCACCCCTTATGCGCCCGCGACGGATCGATGGGTGTTTGCCGCCCGCAACCCCGCCGATCAGGGGCAGGTCGATGCGGTTGTCGCGCAACACGCCCGTGCCCAGGCGGGGTTTGTCGGCTATTTCGACGCGATTGCCGACGCCATTGCCGGTGATACCGGGCGGGAAGTTACACTGGCCGATGGCCGTGTTTCCATCGAGTTGGTGACCAGTGTTTACCAGGCGGCAAATTCAGCCAAAGAGGTTGCGTTACCGCTCACAATCGGCTCAGACTTCTACCGAAGCTGGTTGCCAGAAGATCGCACGACAAACGCGCGGCAAGCTACGAGCTGACAGGACAAGGGGCATCTGCCCCACCATAGGGAGGAAAACTATGACCCAACTGAAACTACTGGGCACCACGGCGCTGGTCCTTGGTCTGGCGGCCCCCGCCATGGCGCAGGAAATCCGCTTCATGTGCTATTCCGACGGCAATGAGTGCGAAGTCTATGACGATGTGCTCAGCCGGTTTGAGGCTGAAAACGAAGGCGTTGACGTAATCGTCGATGTGGTGCCGTACCAGGCGATCCTGGAAAACCTGCCGGTGCAGTTGGCTGCGGGCACAGGGCCGGATCTGGCCAAGGTGACTGACCTGGGTGGTTTGAACGAATACTACCTGGATCTCGAACCCCATGTGGACGCGTCCTATTGGGAAGACAGCTTTGGCGGAACGCTGGATTGGTATCGTGGCGGCGAAGATCGTCAGGGCATCTATGGCATGCACAGCCAGCTGACCATCACCGGCGCCTTTATCAACGCCACGCTCTTTGAGCAGGCAGGCGTTGAGGTTCCGGGATCTGACGCAAGCTGGGAAGATTGGGCCGCCGCCGCGCGGGCCGTGGCCGAGGCCACGGATACACCCTTCCCGATGGCCATTGACCGTTCGGGCCACCGCGTGGCCGGTCCGGCAATTTCTTATGGCGCGGCGCTCTTTGGTCCCGATGGCACGCCCACGCTGTCGGATGATGGGTTCCAAGCCTTTGTGCAGCAGTTTGTCGATTGGCATAACGATGGCACCATCGCGCGCGATGTTTGGGCCGGGCAGGGTGGGGCGACCTACCAGGACGCGGCGCAAGAGTTCATCAATGGCGAGCTGGTCTTCTACTACTCCGGTTCCTGGCAAGTGGGCCGCATGGATGAGCAGGTCGGCGATTTCTTCGACTGGCAAGTGGTCGGCAGCCCCTGTGGTCCGTCGGGCGCCTGTTCGGGCATGCCCGGTGGGGCAGGCATTGTTGGGTTTGAACAGACCGAACATCCCGAAATCGTCGCGGCTGTGATCGACTTCTTGGCACAGGAAGACATCTATGCCGAAGTGACCGCGCGCACCCGCAACCTGCCGGGCCATCTGGGCGTGGCCGCCGCGGGCGTTGAGTTCGAAGACGCATCGCCTGCTGCCTCGGCAGCGCTTGCGGGCTTTGCGGGCGATCTGCCTGATGTGGCCCCGGCCGCCTTTGCCTATCAGGGCTATGCCGGCAACCGCGCCATGTTCGGCATCACCGTTGAACGTGTGAGCCAGGCGATTGTGGGCGAATTGTCGGTCGAAGATGCGGTCGCGCGCATGGCCGACGATCTGGAAGCGGCGATGGCCGAAAGCCAGTAACCCATGACAGATACGACAGGTGTGGGCGCGTCGGCGCCCACACCTCCCCCCGATCCGCAGCCGCCGACGCGCGGCACCGCCGTCAAAGGTGATGGGCTGGCCCTGCGCCTGCTGTCGCCGGTGATGCGGCTGATCGAAATCCCCATGCTGTTTTTGCAGCGGCTTTTGGGGATCAACAAATTGGCTTGGGTGTTTCTGCTGCCCAACCTGATTTTGTTTGGCCTTTTTGCCTTCCTGCCGGTGATCCTAAACATCGTCTACGCCACGACCGGTGGCGATAATGTGCTGCTGGCGGACCGCCCTTATGTGGGCACCCGAAATTTCGAGTTATTGGGTGATTGTTCCAACTATCTCGACCCGAATTCTTGCCGCGAAGACAAATTCTGGCGCGCGGTTTGGAACACAACCTGGTTTGTGACCTTGCAGGTCGGTTTCATGGTTGGGTTCTCGCTGCTGACCGCCATCGTCTTGAACCGCGATATCCGCGCGCGCGGCTTTTTCCGCTCGGTCTTTTTCTTCCCTGTGCTGTTGTCGCCTGTGGTTGTGGCGCTGATCTGGAAATGGATCCTGCAGCGCGAGGGGATTTTGAACGCCTTCCTCGATTGGGCGGGGCCGGGTGGGTTCAATTGGCTGGTCGATGCGCAATGGGCCTTTACCTGGTCGGTCTTTCTGTCGGTCTGGGCGCATATGGGCTTTTACACCCTGATCCTGCTGGCTGGGCTGCAAGCGATCCCGCGCGATGTGTATGAGGCGGCCACGATGGACCGCGCCTCGCCCTGGCGGGTCTTTACCCGGATCACCCTGCCGCTTTTGTCGCCCACCATGCTGGTGGTGCTGGTTCTGGCGCTGATCAAGGGCGTGCAAACCTTTGATGAGGTTTATGCCTTCACCGGGGGTGGGCCCGGCACGGCCACAACCTTCATCATTCAATACATCTACGAAGAAGGATTTGCCGGTGCCCCGCGCCTCTTTGGCCTGGCGGCTGCGGCCTCGCTTTTGGTGGCGCTTGTGCTCGTGGTGCTGACGCTGATCCAGCTTTGGGTGAATAGGAATAATGTCGATGGCTAGGGTGTGGGAGTTTCTGACGGCCACCCGAGGGTCGACGCGGCTGCATTGGACCGATTGGGCCAGCTATGGCTATTTGTTCCTGGGCGTCTTTTTGATGTTTTTCCCGGTGGTGTGGCTGGTTCTATCCAGCTTCAAAACCGAAGCCGATTTGCAACGCTATCCACCCACCTTTCTGCCCTATCAGCAGCAAACCATCACGGTTGATGGCTATGATGAACCCCTGCCGCTTTTTGAGATGACCGGCGGCGACTACGAAGGCATGATCTTAGCGCAACTGCGCCGTGTTGGGCTGCAGGCGCAGATGATCGATCCCGCCAATCCCGAAGAACGGTTGCGCGTCAGCATCGAAAACCGCGAGCCGGTGGAACGCTTCACGCTTGCGACCGAGAACTACACCGAGCTTTTCGGGCGCTTTAACTTCCTGCTCTATTTCTGGAATTCGACCTTCATCACGGTCACGGCAACGTTGATCATGTTGCTGACCAATTCCATGGCCGCCTTTGCCCTATCAAAATACCAGTTCCGGGGCCGGACGGCGGTGCTGCTTTTGGTGATTGGCACCTTGATGATCCCGCAAACGGTGGTGCTGGTGCCGCTGTTTTTGATT
Source organism: Paracoccaceae bacterium (assembly GCA_965229695.1). Classification (GTDB taxonomy): domain Bacteria; phylum Pseudomonadota; class Alphaproteobacteria; order Rhodobacterales; family Rhodobacteraceae; genus JANSYL01. The sequence continues at coordinate 148,524 of OZ245921.1, read as the reverse complement.
GTGACCGAAATGGGCATGTTCAACAGTTTATGGGGCGTGATCATACCAGGGGCCGCAACCCCCACGGGGGTGTTCCTGCTCAGGCAGTACATGCTGACGATCCCGGATGAAATCCTGGATGCCGCGCGCATGGATAAGGCCAGCGAATGGAAGATTTATTGGCGCATCATCGTGCCGCTCTCGGCCCCCGCGATCGCGGTTCTGGCGATCCTTGCGATCATGTGGCGGTGGAACGATTTCCTCTGGCCGCTGATCGTTCTGACCCGGTCCGAAAACTTCACCCTGCAATTGGCGCTGAACAGCTTCCAAGGTGAGTTGCAGACAGATTGGTCCAGCCTGTTGGCAATGACCGTTCTGACGCTGCTGCCCATCGCGATGGTCTTCATGTTCCTGCAGAAATACATCGCCACCGGCATCGCCTCGACCGGCGGAAAATAAGGAGGGGCGTCCATGGCCAGTATTGAGCTTAAGAAAGTCCGCAAATCCTATGGCGCGGTCGATGTGATCAAAGGCATCGATCTGGACATCAAAGAAGGTGATTTCTGCGTCTTTGTCGGCCCCTCGGGTTGCGGGAAATCCACGCTTTTGCGGATGATTTCAGGGTTGGAGGGGATCACCGGCGGCGACATCGAAATCGGGGGCGAGGTGGTCAATAACATCCCCGCTGCCGACCGCGGGCTGGCGATGGTGTTCCAATCCTACGCGCTCTATCCACACATGTCGGTGCGCCAGAACCTCAGCTTTGGGCTTGAGAACATCAACACGCCGCGTGCCGAGATCACCCAAAAGGTCGAGGAGGTGGCGAAGATGCTGCAAATCGACATGCTTTTGGATCGCCGCCCGAAAGACCTGTCCGGCGGGCAGCGCCAACGCGTGGCCATCGGGCGCGCCGTGGTCCGCGAGCCGCGCGTGTTCCTGTTTGACGAACCGCTGTCGAACCTGGATGCCGAATTGCGCGTGGATATGCGGGGCGAGATCGCCTCACTCCACCGGCGTCTGGGCAACACGATGATCTATGTGACCCATGATCAGGTTGAAGCCATGACCATGGCCGACAAAATCGCCGTTCTGCGCCTGGGTGAGGTGGAACAATTCGGCGCCCCGCTCGATCTTTATAACCGCCCGGCTAATATCTTTGTGGCGGGCTTCATCGGCTCGCCCAAGATGAACTTCATTACCGGCCATGTGGACGGCTCGGACCGCTCGGTCCTGCATTTGGATACGGGTGAAAACCTGATCCTGCCGCAAACGGGTTTTGCCCATCAGCAGGGCGAACCGGTGACCCTGGGCATCCGTCCCAACCACATGCAGGTGACCGAAGATGGGCCGGTCAAGGTGATCGTGAAATCGGTCGAGCAGCTGGGTGGGGAAAGCTATGTTTATGGCCACACCACCACCGGCGCGCCAATCACCGTGCACAGCCCGGGCCAAACCAAGATCGATTTTGGCGACACGATCCATGTTGGCGCGAGCGCCGATGAGATTCACCTCTTTGACACCGATACCGGCCTGACGCTGAGGCAGGACTGATGCGCGAAACCTGGCGTTGGTTCGGGCCAGAAGATGAGATCTGGATTTCCGAGATCATGCAGACCGGCGCGGCAGGGATCGTCTCGGCTCTGCATGATGTGCCAGCGGGCGAGGTTTGGCCGCCCGCAGCCATCGCAACCCGCAAGCGTCAGATCGAAGGGACGGAAAACGCGCCCACCGGGCTGACCTGGGATGTGGTTGAAAGCCTGCCGGTTTCGGAGACCATCAAGACCCAGGCGCCAAAGCTGAAGGAGCATTTGGCCGCCTATAAAACCAGCCTGCGCCATCTGGCCGACGCGGGCATCACCACGGTCTGCTACAATTTCATGCCGGTTCTTGATTGGACCCGCACCGTCCTGTCGCGGCCTTTGCCGGCCGGCGGTACGGCCATGGCGTTCGATCTGACCGATTTCGCCGTGTTCGATCTGCATGTGTTGAAGCGGGCCGGGGCCGAAGACGATTATGACGCCGAGACACGCGAGGCAGCGGCCACCAAATTCGCCAATGTGGGCGAGTTTCTTGGCCCCCTGCTGACCGATACCATCCTGAAAGGCCTGCCCGGTTCCGCCGAGCATTGGACGGCAGACGACGTGCAGGAGGCGCTTTGGTGGTATGACGGGATCACGCCAGACCGGCTGCGCGCCAATTTGATCGATTTCTTGGGGGAGGTCGTGCCGGTGGCTGAGGAGGTCGGGGTGCGCCTTTGCTGCCACCCTGACGATCCGCCATTTCCACTTCTGGGGCTGCCGCGCGTCATGTCGACGGAAGAGGATTACGCCACGCTCATGCAGGCCGTCCCAAACCCGGCCAATGGCATTACCTTTTGCACCGGGTCTCTGGGCGTCGCGCCAGAGTTCGACCCCGTGCGCTTCATCAAACGACTTGGGCCGCACATCCATTTCGTACATCTGCGCAATACCACCCGTGAAGGGATGGTCCGCCGCGGCAAGACCAGTTTCTTCGAAGATGCCCATCTGGCGGGTGATACCGATATGGTCGCCACAATCCGCGCGCTGGTGGCCGAGGAGGCGCGGCGCGCGGAGGAGGGGCGTTCCGATGCCCAGATCCCGATGCGGCCCGATCATGGCCACGCCTTGCTGAGCGATCTCGACCGCCCGATGATGCCGGGTTACCCGCTGATTGGCCGGCTGCGTGGGCTGGCAGAGCTGCGTGGCGTGATGGCAGCCGTCCGGTAAACAGCGCCTGTTTTCACGGCAATCGACTGAACTGTTAGCATCTGCCTTAAGGTTTTCTTGCGAATAAGTCGCAAAAGCATTGACTTTCTGCGAATGGCTCTCATTATTAAGATAATGAATCCGCCCCGTGCCTGGGCTTTGCCTGCATTGATCGAGGACGAAGACACCCATGTTGACCAAACGCGCGCTGCTTTCTGTTGCCGCCGCCTTCCTTGCCCTGGCCCCGCTGAGCGCCCCGGCGCAAGACCGGCTGAATGTTGTCGCAACCATCGGCATGATCGCCGATGCCGCGCGGCAGGTGGGGGGCGATCTGGTCGAGGTGACCGCCCTGATGGGGCCAGGCGTTGACCCGCATGCCTATCGTCAGACCCGCACCGATATCGTGGCGACGGCCCAAGCCGATCTGGTGTTGTGGAATGGCCTCTATCTCGAAGCGCAGATGGAAGAATTTCTGCTGGAGTTGTCGGAAACCAACCCGGTTTTCGCGATGGCCGAAACCATTCCCGAAAACCTGCTGATCGGGTCAGAAGACTACGAAGGCCGCTTTGACCCCCATGTCTGGATGAACCCCAATCTCTGGTCGCGCGTGGTGCTATCGGTGCGCGATGCGCTGATCGAGGTACAACCGGAAAACGCGGAGGCCTTCGATGCCAATGCTGACGCGCATCTGATGGAACTGACGCAGCTGGCCAGCTACGCGCAAAATGTTCTCAGTTCAGTGTCTGCTGAATCTCGCGTGTTGCTGTCGGCGCATGACGCGTTCAACTATTTTGGCAACGCATACGGTTTTGAAGTGGTTGGTATCCAAGGCATTTCCACCGAAAGCGAGGCGGGCTTGCAGCGCATTTCCGAACTGGTCGATATGCTCGTGGCCCGTGATATCCGCGCGGTCTTTGTCGAAAGCTCAGTCAGCGACCGCAATATCCGCGCCCTGATCGAAGGGGCGGCGGCAGAAGGCCATGAGGTTGTGATCGGGGGGGAGCTCTTTTCCGATGCGATGGGCGCGCTTGGTAGTTATGAAGGCACCTATCTGGGCATGATCGACCACAACGTCACAACGATCTCTCGCGCGCTTGGTGGCCAGGCCCCCGAACGCGGCATGAGCGATCAATTGGCGATCAATTAAGAAAGGTTTGGGCATGACGGCAGAGGCCCTGACAGTGGCGGCATCTGATGGGCAACGCGCCCAATCCACAATGGACGCGGCCAGCCCGTTCCAATTGCGCGGCGTCACGGTGTCCTATGCCGAAAAACCAGCGGTCTTTTCGGTTGATGCCACCTTTCCCGCAGCGGCCATGTCAGCGATCATTGGCCCGAACGGGGCTGGGAAATCCACCCTGCTCAAGGCCGCGCTTGGGTTGATCCCATCCGTCTCGGGCCAGGTGTCGGTTTTTGGGCAAAGCGTTGAACAGGCGCGGGATCGCATCGCCTATGTGCCGCAACGCGCCAGTGTGGATTGGGATTTTCCGACCACCGTTATCGATGTCGTCTTGATGGGGCGCTACCGCAAGCTGGGCCTGTTTCGCCGGATCACCGCCGCTGAACGCGCCCGCGCGCGTGAGGCTTTGGACCGCGTGGGGATGGAGGATTTTGCCGATCGGCAGATCGGCCAATTGTCCGGCGGTCAGCAGCAGCGCGTCTTCCTGGCGCGCGCTTTGGCGCAGCAGGCGGAACTGTACCTGCTGGATGAACCGTTTGCGGGTGTTGACGCCGCCACCGAACGCGCCATCATTGATGTGCTTAAATCGCTGAAATCCGAAGGGAAATCGGTGATTGCCGTGCACCACGATCTGGTTACTGTGCCGAAATACTTCGATCATGTCTTTCTAATTAACGTGCGCCCAATCGCCGAAGGCCCGGTTGAAACCACCTTCACGCCCGAGGCGCTGGCCCAAACCTATGGCGGGCGTTTGGCGGCCACCCATATCGATCAGCTAACGCTCGCCTCGGGCGCATAAGCCGCCATGCAGGCCTTTTTCGACGCCCTGTTTTTGCAAGCGGGTTACAACGCCGCCTTGGTGACTATCGGGGCAGCACTTTTGGGTTTTGCCGCAGGCACGGCGGGGGTGTTCTTGTTCCTGCGCAAGCGCGCCCTGGTCTCTGACGCAGTGGCCCATGCGACCCTGCCGGGGGTGGGGCTGGCCTTTATCTTCATGGTCATGCTGGGGGGCGACGGTCGCAGCCTGATCGGGCTGTTGCTGGGTGCGGCGCTGTCAGCCTGGGTCGGGCTTTGGGCGGTCGATTGGATGTCACGCAAAACCCGGTTGAGCGAAGATGCCGCCATCGGCGCGGTGCTATCGGTGTTCTTTGGCTTGGGCATCGTCCTTTTGACGGTGATCCAAAGCCTGGATCGGGGGCGCCAGGCGGGGTTGGAAAACTTCCTGCTCGGCTCGACCGCCGGGATGTTGTTCCAGGATGCCGTCATTATCGCGGGGGCCGGGGCCGTCGTGATCGCCTTGATTTGGATGCTGCGCCGCCCGATGACGCTGGTGGCCTTTGACCCCGACTATGCCGCCGCGACCGGGGTGAACACGCGCCGGATCGACATGGCGATGATGGGCCTTGTGATGGCGGTTACCGTCATCGGGTTGAAGCTTGTCGGGTTGATCCTGATCGTCGCGCTATTGATCATCCCAGCCGTGACGGCGCGGTTCTGGACCGAACGCGCGGATCAGGTTTTGTGGGTTGCGGGCCTCCTGGGCGCGGCGGCGGGCTATCTGGGGGCCGTTCTTTCAGCTTCGGCCCCGTCGATGCCAACAGGCCCGATTATTGTGCTTGTGGCCGCCGGGTTGTTCGCGGTCTCTCTGCTATTTGCCCCGGCGCGCGGTGTTGTTGCGGCCATCCTGCGGCGTCGCCGGTTTCAGGCGCGCGTGCATCGCCGCCAGGGCCTGCTGGCATTGGCGCGGTCCGAGCCGATTCATGATGGCTACACCCTGCGGGTGCTCCGGGGTGAGGGGTTGATCCGCCCCGATGGCGTGGCGACGCAAAGCGGCGCGGCCAAAGCCGCAAAGATCGCGCGGGATGAACACCGGTGGGAGGTTGCCCGCGCCCTGCATCGCGACACCGCGCTGACCGGTCGCTATGACGGTCTGACCCCAATCGAAGATGTGTTCACTGCCGACGAGATTGCCGATTTCGACCGGCGGCTGGGTCCGCCGAAACCGGTGGAGGGGTAGGGCATGGGCGCAGAGTTTATTCAGTTTTCCCTCACCCCGATCCTGATCGGTGTGTTCGCATCCATCGCCTGCGCGCTTCCGGGCAATTTCCTGATCCTGCGGCGGCAGGCTTTGATCGGCGATGCGATCAGCCATGTGGTGCTACCCGGGATTGTCGTGGCTTTCCTGGTCACCGGAACGGTCGCGGCCTTTCCCATGTTGATCGGGGCAGGGCTGGCGGCGTTGGTCGCAGTGATTTTGATCGAGGCCGTCCGGCGGTTGGGTCGGATCGAACCTGGGGCAGCGATGGGCGTCGTCTTCACCTCGCTTTTTGCTGGCGGTGTGCTGCTTCTGGAACAAAGCGATACCAGTCGTGTGCATCTGGATGTCGAACACGCCCTGATGGGTAATCTGGAAAGCCTGATCTGGTTCCGGGCCGAAGGCTGGCAATCCCTGATCGACCCCGTGGCGCTGTCCCATCTGCCACCCGAACTGCCCCGGATCGCCCTGACGGCGGGCGTTATGGCGATCCTAACGCTGGTCTTTTGGCGACCGCTGAAACTGTCGACCTTTGACGAAGGCTTTGCGCGCGCCTTGGGCCTGCCGGTAACTGCCATTGGCTTGGGCCTGGTCATCGCGGCGGCCATCGCGGCGGTCGCGGCCTTTGATGCGGTTGGCTCGATCATCGTGATTGCGATGTTTATCTGCCCGCCCGCCGCGGCGCGGTTGATGACCAACAGCCTGTCGGCGCAGGTTTGGTGGAGTGTGGGATTCGCGAGCCTGTCGGCCATCCTGGGCTATGTTCTGGCTGGCTACGGACCGCTTTGGATCGGTGGCGGCAACGCCGTCAGCGCGGCGGGCATGATCGCCACGGTCTCTGGGTTGATCCTGGCGATCGCCTGTCTTTACGGGCCGCATCGCACCCGCGTGGGGCAGGGGGCACAGCCTGGCTAACCCCGGCGGAATCAGGTTCCTTTCATTCGATATCGATTTTGTCTTTGGTCCTGCGTAGAATAATGTTAGCAATCTTGCATAGGTATGCAATATGGCTGCGGAGCGACTTTCCGCGCGGCTGGTTTGCCGGTCGTATCGAGCCACAGACATCGAGGAAGCGAAAACATGACCATCGAATATCTCAAACGGGGAAAATCGGATGCGGATCGCGCCGAAGACGACGCAAAAACCCGCTCGGTCGTGGAGGCAACGCTAAAGGATATCGAGGCGCGTGGAGATGCTGCGGTACGTGAGCTGTCGGAAAAGTTCGATAAATACAGCCCGCCAGCCTTCAAGCTGTCGCAAAGCGAAATCGATGCCATCATCTCCAAGGTTTCCGACCGCGAGATGGCCGATATCAAATTCGCCCATGATCAGGTGCGCAACTTTGCCCAGGCGCAGCGCGATTCCATGCTGGATATCGAGGTTGAGACACTGCCGGGCGTGATCCTGGGCCATAAGAACATCCCTGTGCAGTCTGTCGGCTGCTACGTGCCGGGCGGCAAGTTCCCGATGGTCGCCTCGGCCCATATGTCGGTCTGCACCGCTTCGGTCGCGGGTGTACCGCGCATCATGGCCTGCACGCCGCCGTTTCAGGGCGCCCCGACGCCGGGCGTGATTGCCGCCATGCATATGGGCGGTGCGCATGAGATTTACGTTCTGGGTGGCATCCAAGCGGTGGGCGCGATGGCGCTGGGCACCGAAACCATCGACCCCGTGCATCTGCTGGTCGGCCCCGGTAACGCCTTTGTGGCCGAAGCCAAGCGCCAGCTTTTTGGCCGCGTCGGCATCGATCTGTTTGCCGGGCCAACCGAAACCATGGTGATCGCCGACGACACCGTCGATGGCGAGATTTGCGCCACCGATCTGTTGGGCCAGGCCGAACATGGCTATAACTCGCCCGCCGTTCTGCTGACCAACTCGCGCAAATTGGCCGAGGATACGCTTTCCGAGATTGATCGCCTTTTGGGCATCCTACCCACGGCTGAAACCGCCCGCGCCTCTTGGGAGGAATATGGCGAGGTCATCCTGTGCGACACTCATGAAGAAATGCTGCAAATGGCAGATGAGATCGCATCGGAACATGTGCAGGTGATGACCGATCGCGATGATTGGTATCTGGAAAACATGACCTGTTATGGGGCCCTGTTCTTGGGCCCGCGCACCAATGTCGCCAATGGGGACAAAGTGATCGGCACCAACCACACCCTGCCGACCAACAAGGCGGGTCGCTATACCGGCGGGCTTTGGGTCGGCAAATACCTCAAAACCCATAGCTACCAAAAGATCACGACCGATGAGGCCGCGGCCACCATCGGTGAATATGGCTCACGTCTCTGCATGCTCGAAGGCTTCGTTGGCCATGCCGAGCAATGCAATATCCGCGTGCGCCGCTATGGCGGCATCAACGTGCCCTATGGCCAGGGCGCGCCCTATCGCGACGCGGCTGAATAGGGGGTCGGGTCATGACCTTAAACACCCGACCTCAGCTTTCGTTCGACGACCGCATCGTACGGTATGGAGAGCTTCGTCCCTGCAAGACAGCCTTTATCGACGCCCACACGCCGGGTTCGGACCAAAAGGAAAACTTCACCATCATTGGCGGCGGCGTTTCTGAAAGCCCGGATCAACACGTGCATATCGCCGAGACGCCCGGCTTTAACATCGGCGCGGCCGGTCAACCGCCGAAATGCCGGAACTCGCTGCATTCCCATACGACAGCCGAGGTTTTCTTTGTCCTCAAAGGTCGCTGGCGGTTCTTCTGGGGCCGTTGGGGTGACGCTGGCGAAGTTGTTCTAGAAGAAGGTGATATTTTCAACATCCCAACTGGCATCTTCCGGGGCTTTGAAAACATCGGCACCGATTACGGAATGATCATGGCGATCCTAGGCGGCGACGATGCCGGTGGTGGCGTCACCTGGGCACCGCAAGTGATCGAAGAGGCTCAAGCCCATGGTTTGATCCTGGGTGAAAACGGCGTGCTTTACGACAGCAAGCAGGGCCAATCCCTGCCCGTTGGGGTGGGGCCCATGCCCCTCCTTGATGAGACGCAGCTCAAAGCCTTCCCTGAGGTACCGGTATCGGCTGTGGTCCGAGATTATGTCGCGCGCTATTGGGATCTCATGGCGCTTGCCAAAACAGGCCCTGCCAGGGTGATCGGCCCCGATGCGATGTTGCAAGACCGCCCTGGTTTCACGGTCGATTTCCTGACCCGTGGCTCACTGCTCGAAACAACCCAAACGCCGGATCACCACAGCGTGCTGATGCCGGTGCGCGGGCATTGGACCTTGACCACCGACAATGGCACCCGCGTGCTCAACGGCGGCGACACGGTGATGCTCTATCCAGGCGAAACCTATGCCCTTGCCCCCGCCATGACCGGGGAGGCCAGCCTCTACCGCGTCACGGCCACCGAGGATCCCGCCGGGGCCACCTGGATCGGCTAGGCGCGGGTAAAACAGTAATCCACGAAACACACAAGGCGCGCCATCGGATCGGCGCGCCTTGTGTCCTTCATCTTTCCAAAAATACGCAAAATACGCCCGCTCAAACCTGCGCCGACGCGTTGGCGGCGCAACCTCTTAGGCGTAATGCTTATGCTTCGACATTTTGCCGATGCCGGGGTTCAGGCTGTTGGTCGGGTCGCAGCATTTATAGAATTCGGCCTGTTCCTCGGTCGCGGCATAAAGATGGCCCACATTATGCTCGGCCGGATAACGTGCCCCGCGCTGATCCAGAATTTCCAGCATCCGCGCCTTCAAAGCCTTCGGGTCAAACCCTTTCTTCACCACGTAATCCTGATGCAGCACGTGGCAGAAGAAATGCCCGTAATAAAGCTTGTGGCTGATCCCTTCCTCCACATCCGGGGGCAGAACCTCGAACCAATCGGTGTCGTTGCGCCGCAGCGCGATGTCGAGCGCCAGGATATCGGCGACCCGTGCCTCATTGACGGCTTGATAGCGCACCGCGGCCCCTGCGGCGGCAAAGCGGTGGAGGCCTGCGATTTTGCCCTCGCGTGGGGTGCAGGCGAACCAATCGGCGTTTTGCCCGTCAAAATGCTCGGTCAAATACGCCTCGGCCTCGGCAATCCCGCCATCGCGCATTTTCAGGATCAGGTGATGCTCAAACCGGTCGCGAAACGCCTCCATGCGTTTCGGCAGGGCATTGGGCCAGATCTTGCTGATCCCCTGCATCATCCGGTCGATCAGATTTTTTGGCAGGATCGGCAGCTTGTTGAGCCGCGCGTCAAACCAGCCTTTCAACGCAAAAATCGCAGGCAACCGGTCGGTGCCCAGCTTGTCGATCATCACCAGCGTGTCTTTGCCATGCGATTTCGAGATGTCATAGGCTTCAGCGTGCATATACTCACCCGAAACCGGCAAGGTTTTGAAATCCTTCAAAATATCGCGCCGCAATCGGGTAAAGACATCGGTGTCATTGGTGCCGAGGTAAAAGACCTGCTCGGCCTCATTCATCGGATAGGTATCCAAGCGCACGGCAAACACCGCCAGCTTGCCCGCACAGCCCGCGCTTTCATAAAGCCGTCTGGTGTCGGCGTTAAATCGCGCTGGTGTCGCCTCATCCACGGCGCGCACGCGGCGGTGGTACTCGGTGTCCGAAGCCTTGGCATTGCTGTCGGCCACATCGCTGTCGCTGTAATCGCCGTTTTGCAGCCGGGTCAGGATCGTTTCGGGATCGTCCCCCAAATCGATGCCCAGATGATTCACCAGTTCCAACCGCCCATCACCGGTGATCTGCGCATAAAGCGACAACTCGGTATAAGATGGTCCACGTTCGATCAGCGACCCGCCCGAGTTGTTGCAGACCCCACCAATGATCGATGCCCCGATGCAGGATGAACCGATTACCGAATGCGGCAGGCGATTCAGCGGCCCCAGCAGCTTTTCCAGCGCAAACAGAGTCGCGCCCGGAAAACTCAGCACCTGTCGCCCATCTTGCAGTACCTGCAACTGATCCATGCGATTGGTGCTTAGGATCACGGTATCCCGATCATAGGTGCCATTGGGGGTGGAACCTTCGGTCAGCCCGGTATTGGCCGCCTGCATGATCACGATCTTATCGGCGGCCACGATCGCCTGCAGCGCCTTCCATTGCTCCAACAGCGTGCCGGGCCGGATCACGGCCAGGGCCGGGCCACCGCCTGACCGATAGCCTTTGCAGAACCGCTCCATCGATTTCGGATTGGTGATGACGTAGCGCCGCCCCACAATTTTCTGAAGCTCCGCGATGAGAGTTCGGTTGTGATCGGTCATCAAAAGCTCCGTTCTGGTTAAGCGCTACTCTAAGATTTACGCGGCTTGGTTGCGCCAGCGCAGGTTGTCACGGCTGAGTTGGTCCAGCTTGGTGACGCCCATCAGCTTCATATCTCGTTCTATCTCGGTGCGCAGATTGCCAAGCGCGCGTTCGACCCCGGCCTGACCGGCGGCGGCCAGCGCATATAGGTAAAGCCGCCCGCCCGAACAGGCCTTGGCCCCAACGCTCAGCGCTTTCATCACATGGGTGCCGCGCTGAATGCCGCCTTCGCAAATCACGTCGATCTTGTCGCCCACGGCGTCACAAATCTCGGCCAACTGATCAAAAGGTGCGCGGCTGCCATCCAATTGCCGCCCCCCATGGTTCGACACCATAATGCCGGTGCAGCCGATATCGACCGCGCGTTTGGCGTCTTCTACCGACATGATACCCTTGAGCGCGAACTGACCGTTCCATTGGGCGCAAAGCTTTTCGGCATCGTCCCAGTTCATCGACTGATCCAGCATTGTCGAAAAGTAATCCCCGACCGAAACCGCCAGGTTGGTGCCCGCGCTGACATGGCCCGACAGATGCGGCATGTCGAATTTCTCTTTGGTCAGGAAATTCCACGCCCACATCGGATGGGTCGCAAAGCTCAGCAGCGACGAAGGCGTCAATTTCGGCGGCGAGGTGAAACCGGTACGCAAGTCCCGCTCGCGGTTGCCGCCGGTGATGGTATCCACGGTCAGCGCCATAACGTTGAAATTTGCCGCCCGCGCGCGTTCCAAAAGCGCGTCGTTCAGGCCGCGATCCTTGTGGAAGTAGAACTGAAACATCTTCGGGCCGGGCGCGATCTTTTCGATCTCTTCCACGGTCACGGTCGCCAGTGACGACACCCCAAACATGGTCCCATGCTTGCTGGCGGCTTTGGCCACGGCGCGTTCACCTTCGTGGTGGAACAGGCGCTGCAACGCGGTGGGCGCGCAATAGATCGGCATGTCTAGCTTTTGGCCCATCACCTCGACCGACATGTCGACCTCTTCCACCCCGGCAAGCACATTGGGGACTAGATCGACATCATCAAAGGCGGTCGTGTTCCGGCGATAAGTGATCTCATCGTCGGCGGCACCGTCGATATAGTGAAAGATCGGCCCCGGTAGCCGCCGTTTGGCCAGCTTTCGGAAATCCTGAAAATTATGGCAGTCCTGAAGTCCCATCGTGACCTCCCCTCGTTCGCGCGCTGCAATCTCCCTAATTGGTAAAATAAATTTACCAATGCTGCGAAATAGAGGGCTGCGACGCGAATTGTCAAGGCGGATTAGGCAAATCCGCCCGCTGAGGTGGTTGGTTTTTTGACGAAAATGCCCGGTTTGGGCTGGGCGTTAGCTTTCCCCTAGCGCCAAAGCCACCCGGTCGCCCGCAAACCAGGATCGCCCGTATTCCACCGGCTTGCCATTTGGGTCGATATTGACGCCGACCGTGCGCAGCACCGGATCGCCGGGGGACAGGTCCAATTGTGCGGCCATGGTGGGTGAGGCGCGCTTTGCCGTCACTTCGGTGGAGGCGCGGGTGTAATCCATCACCCCATGGGCGGCGAAGGCGGCTGTGACCGAGCGGGTTTCGGTCAGGGCCGTCAGCATGTCGGGAAAGCGCTCGGCGGGAAACACCGATCGAAAGACGGCGATTTTCACCTCATCCGCCAAGCTTAACCCCTCATAGACATGGACCTGCGTACCGGCGGCCAAGGCCAGCGCCTCGGCCTCTTTGTCATCGGCGCTGCGGGTTTCCAGGCGCAGAATGCGCTTTGCTGGCACGCGGCCCGCAGCTTCGAGGTTTTGGTGATACCGCACGCGCCGCCCGATGGGATAGGCGGTGGGCTGATGGCGCACAAACACGCCCGCGCCACGGCGCGATTGCACCGTCCCAGCCTCGGACAGCGCGGCCAACGCCCGCCGTACCGTGTGCCGGTTCACGCTAAAGCGGTCGGCCAGTTGCGCCTCGGTCGGCAGCCGATCGCCGGGGCGGTATTGGCCCCGCGCGATTTCATCGCTCAGCGTTTCAAGGATCGCGGTCCAAAGCGGGGATCGTCCCATGTCTGTCACCAAATCTTCACGCAACAGGGCTTGCGCCCGGTTGCGCAGCCTGTCTATAAAATTTGTATAGTTGTATAAATAAATGGACAACCTGGCAAGATGTCGAATCCGGCCATTTCTCTTTCCCCCAATCAAGAGGCGCGCAAGGCGCGCCTGTCCTTGCTGGCGCGGGCGCCCGCAGGGGATATCAAAGACCTTTGGGCCGCTTATCGAAACGGGCAGCCTGATCCAGACCACGCAGTGCTGCGCGGGCCCGAGATCGGCGCGGTGATGGTGCGCGGTCGGGCGGGCGCGGTGGGTGCGCCGTTTAACCTTGGCGAAATGACGGTCGCGCGCTGTTCGGTGCGTTTGCCCGACGGCACCGTGGGCCACGGCCATATTCAGGGCCGAGATAAGGAGGTCGCACGGATCATCGCCTTGATCGACGCGCTGTGCGAGGCCGGGCTGGGTCAAGATCTGAGTGACGCGATCCTAGTGCCCCTGAGCGCAAGGGCGGAAGCGCAGCGTGCGGATCGCGCCGCCAAGGCCGCCGCCACAAAGGTCGAGTTTTTCACCATGGTTCGGGGGGAGTCATGACCCAACAACTGACGCTTGATGGCGGCTTTGAAAACGCCCCACAACAAGCCGCGCGTGCCTTTCGTGCAGCGCTGGAGGCGATGGCGCGCCCCGGGCGCATCGAAACGGTCACCGGCGCGCAGCCGCCCGCGCCCTGTTCCGTCGCGGCGGGTGTTCTGTTGCTGACGCTTTGCGACAGCACCACGCCGCTTTACCTAGCCCCGTCCCACGACAATGACGCGCTGCGCGCATGGCTGACGTTTCACACCGCAGCGCCCTTTGTCGGGCCGGAACACGCGATGTTTGCCCTGGGCACCTGGGAGGCGTTGAGCCCTGTCGCCCGTTTCGCCATCGGCACGCCGGAATACCCCGATCGGGCCGCCACCTTGATCATCGAAACCGCCGTGTTGGAGGCCGAGGGCGCAACCCTGCGTGGCCCCGGCATCAAAGACATGGCCCGGCTGACTCTGCCCGATCCGGCGGCGTTCCAGGCCAATCGCCGCCAATTCCCACTTGGGTTTGACAGTTTCCTGACCTGCGACAGCCGTCTTGCTGGCGTGCCGCGCAGCACGATTGTGGAGGGGTAGCCGATGTATGTTGCCGTCAAAGGGGGCGAACGCGCCATCGACAATGCGCATAGCTGGCTGGCCGAAGAACGGCGCGGCGACCAAGATGTCTCTGAGCTGTCGATTGCGCAAATCCGCGAACAGCTTGCCCTGGCCGTCAATCGCGTCATGGCCGAGGGGTCGCTTTACGACCCCGACCTAGCCGCCCTGGCGATCAAACAGGCGCGTGGCGATCTGATTGAAGCGGTGTTTTTGATCCGCGCCTATCGCACGACCTTGCCACGGTTCGGGGCAACCGCGCCCATCGATACCGGAGAGATGGCCTGTGACCGCCGTATCTCGGCCACCTACAAAGACTTGCCCGGGGGGCAGGTGCTGGGCCCAACCTTTGACTACACTCACCGGCTGTTGGATTTTGCCCTCGCGGCGGAGGGTGAGGCACCCGAGGCCGCACCAAAAACCGAGGCAGAGCCAGGGCCGGTGCCCCATGTCACCTCCTTCCTGGCGCGGGAGGATCTGATCCAGGCCGAGGTGACGGGCGACGACACGCCCCGCGATCTGACACGAGAGCCGCTGGATTTCCCCGCTGACCGCCCCTTGCGCCTGCAATCGCTGACCCGTGGGGATGAGGGGTTTGTGCTGTCGATGGCCTATTCCACGCAGCGCGGTTACGGGCGGAACCACCCCTTTGTGGGCGAATTACGCATCGGCAAAGTACCGGTCGAGATGGACATCCCCGAGCTTGGCTTTGCCATTGAATTGGGCGAGGTGACGGTGACCGAATGCGAAACGGTCAACCAATTCACCGGCTCCAAAACCGAGCCGCCGCAGTTCACCCGTGGCTATGGGCTGGTCTTTGGCCAAACCGAACGCAAGGCGATTTCCATGGCCTTGGTCGACCGCGCATTGCGCTGGGAAGAGTTGGGCGAAGACAATGTGGGCGCGCCGGCCCAGGATGAAGAATTTGTCCTGTCCCACTCCGACAATGTGCAGGCGACCGGGTTCTTGGAGCATATCAAACTGCCCCATTACGTGGATTTCCAGGCTGAGTTGGAACTGATCCGCCGTTTGCGCGCCGAAGCTTTGGCCGCCACCACGCAGGAGGCTGCGGAATGACCGAGAGCCATTACAATTTCGCCTATCTCGACGAACAGACCAAGCGCATGGTCCGCCGCGCGATCCTCAAAGGGGTGGCGGTGCCCGGCTATCAGGTGCCCTTTGCCAGCCGTGAGATGCCGATGCCCTATGGCTGGGGTACGGGCGGTGTGCAGGTCAGCGCGGCCTGTCTAACGCCTGAAGATACGCTGAAGGTGATCGACCAAGGCGCGGATGACACCACCAATGCCGTGTCGATCCGCAAGTTTTTTGAAAAAACCGCTGAGGTTGCGGTGACCGAACACACGGTGGAGGCAAGCGTCATTCAGACCCGCCACCGCATCCCCGAAACCGACCTGACCGAAGGGCAGATCCTGGTTTATCAAGTGCCGATCCCCGAGCCGCTGCGCTTTCTGGAGCCGCGCGAGACCGAAACGCGCAAAATGCACGCCTTGGAAGAATACGGGCTGATGCATGTGAAGCTTTACGAAGATATCTCGCAACATGGTGAGATCGCGACGGCCTATGCCTATCCGGTGACGGTCGAGGGGCGCTATGTGATGGACCCATCGCCGATCCCGAAATTTGACAATCCAAAGCTGGAATCTGCGGCCATTCAGCTTTTCGGGGCCGGGCGCGAGCAGCGGATTTACGCGGTGCCACCCTACACCCAGGTGGTGAGCCTGGATTTTGAGGATTACCCTTTTGATCCGTCGCGCGCCGCGCATCCTTGTGCGCTTTGCGGGGCGGAGGACAGCTATCTCGACGAGGTGATCACCGACGACCAGGGCGGGCGGATGTTTGTCTGTTCCGACACCGATTATTGCGCCAGCCGCCGGGCAGAGGGAGCGGCGGCATGAGGCGGGCGGACTTCGCGCGAAATCCGGACGGAAAACGTGCGTTTTCCGGGCCTGGGATGGTCGCAGCTGGGCGCGGTTGGGCCGATGGTGCGGTGCGTATTTTGGGAAAGATGAAGGGGATAGGGCAATGACGCCGCTTTTGGATGTGCGGGCCTTGACCAAGACCTATGGCGGCCGGATCGGCTGTGCCGATGTGTCTTTTGAACTTTTCCCAGGTGAGGTTCTGGGGATCGTGGGAGAAAGTGGTTCGGGCAAATCGACCTTGTTGAATTGCTTGGCCGGGCATCTGGCGCCGGATCGTGGTCAGGTTGTGTTCGATACGCGCGCTGAAGGCCCGCGCGATGTGTTGGCGACGTCAGAACCTGAACGGCGGATGCTGGGGCGGACCGATTGGGCCTTTGTGCATCAGAACCCGCGCGATGGGTTGCGGATGCGGATCAGCGCTGGTGGCAATGTTGGGGAGCGGCTGATGGCTGTCGGCGCGCGCCATTATGGCGATATTCGCGCCGAAGCGGTGGATTGGCTGGGGCGCGTCGAGATCTCGGACGATCGGGTGGATGACCGCCCGGCGGCATTTTCGGGCGGGATGCAGCAGCGCTTGCAGATCGCGCGCAATCTGGTGACCGGGCCGCGCTTGGTGTTCATGGATGAGCCCACGGGCGGGTTGGATGTCAGCGTGCAAGCGCGGCTTTTGGATCTGATCCGGGGGCTGGTGCGGCGCATGGGCCTGTCGGCGATTGTGGTGACCCATGATCTGGCGGTGGTGCGGCTTTTGGCGGATCGGCTGATGGTGATGAAAGACGGTCATGTGATCGAAACCGGTCTGACCGATCAGGTGCTGGACGATCCGCAGGCGCCTTATACCCAGCTTCTTGTCAGTTCGGTTTTGCAGGTGTGAGGGCGCGATGATCGAGGTTTCAAATCTGTCGAAGAGTTTCACGCTGCACAATCAGGGCAGCGCGGTGATCCCCGTGATTGAAGGGGCGGGCTTCGCGGTGGGTGCTGGCGAATGCGTCGCGCTGACCGGGGAAAGCGGGGCCGGGAAATCGACCGTCATGCGCATCCTTTACGGCAATTACCTAGCCCAGGCCGGGGCGGTGCGGATCGGTGGTTTGGACATCACGCAAGCTGCCCCGCGCGAGATTCTGGCGCTGCGGCGGGAGACCTTGGGCTATGTCAGCCAGTTCCTGCGCGTCGTGCCCCGTGTGCCGACCTTGGAGGTGGTGGCCGAGCCGCTATTGGCCCTGGGTGAGGCGGAAGCGGTGGCGTTGGACCGTGCGCGCGACTTGCTCGCACGGTTGCGCATCCCCGAGCGTCTTTGGTCGCTGTCTCCGACCACGTTTTCGGGCGGCGAACAGCAGCGGGTCAACATCGCGCGCGGATTTGCCCATGGCTATCCGGCGCTTTTGCTGGATGAACCCACGGCGAGCCTGGACGCTACAAATCGCGAAACGGTCCTATCCTTAATTGAAGAGGCCAAGGCGCGGGGCGCGGCGATTGTGGGGATTTTCCACGATGTTGCGGCACGTGATCGGGTGGCGGATCGAGAGATTGATGTTTCGCGCTTCACCCCGGTGGCGGCCTGATGGCTGGGCGCTTCATCGCAGTGGTTGGCCCCTCAGGTGTGGGCAAGGACAGCTTGATGGAGGCGCTGATTGCGGCGCAGCCCGATTTGCATCGGGTGCGTCGGGTGATCACCCGTGATCCCGAGGCCGGGGGCGAGGACTACGAGCCTGTTAGCGCGCCCCTATTTGCCGCCCGCGCCGCTGGGGGCGATTTTGCGCTGCATTGGCAGGCCCATGGCCTACAATACGGCATCCCGGCACAGGTCGATCAGGTCTTGCGTCAGGGGCAGGACGCGCTGGCGAACCTGTCGCGTTCGGTTCTGACCAAGGCCGATGCGCGCTTTGACAATCTGCATGTGCTGCATGTGACCGCCCGCCCCGAGGTTTTGGCCAAACGTCTCTCGGCCCGCGGTCGCGAGGGCCGGGCCGAGATCGCGCGCCGGTTGAGCCGTGCGGCCCCGACGCTGCCCGAGGGCCTGACGATCACCAAGATCGACAATTCGGGCAGCTTGAAATCCAGCCTGGCCGCTGCGCTTGGCGCGCTTTATCCGGTCAAGGTGTAGCGGTGGATCAGATGAAACCGACCTTCCGCATCTTCACCCATCAGACCCAGGCTGTTGATCTGGCAGGGTTGCCCCAGGAACGGGGCGAAATGCGCCGTCAGGGCGGTTTGGGCTGGTTCGAGGATACCCGGCTCCAACGGGCCGGTCAGGGTGATGTGAAAGCGGAACTCTTCCATCACATAGGGGTAGCCCCATTCCATCAGCAGCGCGTCTTGGCGTGGGCTCAGGCGTTTTTTGCGTCGTTTCGCCAGTTCGGCCTCGGTCGCGGGCGCGCGGAACGGGTCGAGGTTGCGGACGGTCTTGGCGGCCAGGTCTGCCAGCGCGTCCGAGGGTGTTTCGGGCACAAGGGCCAGAAAGCGGCCCAAGGGGCGCAGCGCAAGCTTCGGCAGCGTGATGGCGGGCGCGTTGGCGGTGAACGCTGCCAGCGCCTGTTTCAAACCCTCGACATTGCAGCCTTCGGCCAAGCGAAATGGCGGTTTGATCGTGCCGTGGATGCCGTATTTGCGCGGCGTTGCGGTGAGAGCCTCTGCATTGAGCGGCAGATTTGGCAGATCGGGATGCGGCACGGCTTGACCCGCGGCGCTGTCCCATCCAAGCCAGTCCGAACCCGCCCGGTAAAGCGCGCCTTCGGGCACCATATAAATCCCATAACGGGTAAACCTATCCATGCCTGTTGTCCCAATTGAGGTTGCAATGCCCAAGGATCACGCCCTGATGCCTGACACCATCACCCTTGCCAATGCCCGGCTGATCCTGCCGCAGGGAGAGATGTTGGGGCGTATCAGTTTTCGCGGCAGTGAGATAATCGAGGTGGCAGCGGGCGGCGCCGTGCCCGCCGGGGCCGAGGATTGTGGCGGGCAGATTCTGGCACCGGGGCTGGTCGAGTTGCACACCGACAATTTGGAGCGCCATATCCGCCCGCGCCCGGCGGCGCATTGGCCGCATAAGGCGGCGATCCTTGCCCATGACGCGGAAATGGCGGCCTGCGGCATCACCACGGTCTATGACGCGATCCGCTTGGGCGCATTCCGGGGGCCGGGCAGCATCGGGTCGCCGAAAAAGTCGCGGGCTTTGGCCAGCGAGCTGTTGGAGGTTCGCGCGCAAGGGCTGCTCAAGATCAGCCATCATATCCACCTGCGGGCAGAGGTGTGTTCGCATACCCTGGCCGAAGAAATGGCCGAGTTCGGGCCCGAGGATCGGGTGGGCATCGTCTCGGTCATGGATCACACGCCGGGGCAGCGCCAATTTGCCGATCTGGGCCAATACGCCACCTATATGCAGGGCAAATACGCCATGTCGGATGCGGAATTTGCCGCCCATGTTGAGATGCGCACGGAGTTGGGCGCGCGGGTGCGCGACACCCATGAGGCGGTGGCGGTTGAGGCCGCGCAGCGTCTGGGCGCGGCTTTGGCCAGCCATGATGATACCACGGTCGAACACGTGGCCCGCTCGGCGGGGTATGGGATTGGTTTGGCCGAGTTCCCAACCACCGAAGAAGCCGCGCGTGCCTGCCACCAGTTTGGGTTGAAGGTGATGATGGGGGCGCCGAACCTGATCCGAGGTGGATCGCACTCCGGCAATGTGGCGGCAGCGGAACTGGCAGAGGTGGGGCTTTTGGACATTCTGTCCTCTGACTATGTGCCTTCGGCGCTGCTTTATGCGGCGGTGATGTTGGGTGAGCGTTGGGGGGATTTGCCCCGGGCGATGTCGACCGTCACCAGCGCGCCGGCCCAAGCCGCGGGGCTTTTGGATCGGGGGCAATTGGCCGAAGGCATGCGCGCCGATCTTGTGCGATTTTCCAGCGATGAGACCGTCCCAGTGCTGAGCGGGGTTTGGTCGGCGGGTCGCCGCGTCGCGTGACAAGGGCTGCGCGCCGGGCCGGGCATCGAACCCGCCCCGGCGCGTGGGCGCACAACCGGCGGTCCTTGTCATGTGGCGGCGGCCTGGGATTTGGGTATTTTGGGCCAGATGAAGACGGGATCGGGCGGCGCCGCCGAGGTCAGGTCGCAAGGCCTTCGCGTTCCAGATAGGCCATGGCGGCAGGGATGTCAGCGGCATGGCGCAGTTCCAAAACCAGATGCGGGCGCTGGGGCAGGGCGGCCAGGGCGCCGAAGACGGCGTGCCAATTGACCGTGCCGCGGCCCGGCGGCCAGTGGCGGTCGGCAAAGCCATCAGCATCCTGCAGATGGACATGGGACAAGAGCGGCCCCGCATCGGTGACGAAATAATCAACCGGCGGCGCGCCGGTGGTGTGATGGGCGTAATGGGCGTGCCCTGTATCGATGGAGAGCCGGACCGCATCTGACCCGAAGCTTTGCGCCAGATCGCGTCGCCAGGATGGGTCGATATCTTCGATATTTTCGATGACCAAGGTGACGCCATGGGTTTCGGCCAGGCTGACCGCATCCCGCAAGTTTTTCTGCACCCGTTCTTGCGTTGCTTCAACGGCCGAGGGGTGGTTTCCGACCCTGGGGTTGTTGCCGAAATTATACCAATCCCAGGTTTTATAGGGTGAGTGGATCACCATCTGCGTCGCGCCCAGGGCGGCGGCGGCTTCGACCCCGGCGACCATCCGACGCGACAGGATCGGGGCAAGTTCCGGGTCTTGGATATCGAGCGCCAGATCGTAGAACGGTCCGTGGATGCCCAACCGCCCGGTGAACCCATTAAGCTGCGCTTTTGCCTCGGCCACCCGTGCGCGCCAATCGCCTAGTAGCAGGTCGGGCGCATAGAAATCCTGAATCTCAAGGTCGCGCTGCCCCTCGATCAGCCAATCGCGATAGGTGGGAAGATCGGCAACCATCAAGGCCGCGCCGATGGGAAGGGGAAGATCTGCCATCAAAACACCTGTATCCCGCCGCGCCAGGCGGCTTTGACAACGGGTTGCGGGCCGACCAGTTCTATGGCCACCAGATCAGCGCGCGCGCCTTCGATGATCTGGCCGCGATCGCTGAGCCCCGTCAAGTCGGCGGGTGCCTGGCTGACCATATGCAGCGCTTGCGGCAGGTCATAGGGCAGGGCGGTATCCGCCGCGATTGCAAAGGCCGCATCAAGCGGAGAGCGTGGGATGTAGTCTGAGGCCAGCGCATCGACCAACCCCTCGGCCAGCAGCTCGGCCACCGCGACATTGCCCGACTGAGAGCCGCCGCGCAGATAGTTGGGGGCACCGGCGACAATCGACATGCCGCGTGCGCGGGCATGGCGCGCCGCCTCTAGCGTGGTAGGGAATTCCGAGATGGTGCAGCCCTCGGCAATTGCTTGATCCACGTGATCGATGGTGCGGTCATCATGGCTCATCAACGGCACCTTGGCTGTGCGCGCTGCATCTGTGCAGTGATCGCGGACCTGGCCCCCGTATTTTTGCGAGCGTTCAAACAGCTCATCCATCATGTCGCGGCCGGTGGCCTCATCCACCTCCATGTCGCGGATCATATGCCAGAACCACTTTTCGATGCTGGGGCTTTGACGGTCACCGGGCGTGTGATCCATCACCGACATCAAATGGGTGATGGGCAGGTTGATGGTGTCATCGACGAGCGCCGGGGTGGCGGGGTCGGAGATTTCGCAGCGCAGATGCAGGAAATGCTCGGCCCGGAAAAGGCCCTGGGACCGCGCCTCGACCAAGGTCTTGACCAAGGGGCGCAACAGATCGCGGCGTTCCTGCTTTTGCATCGAGGCCCCGACCGAAAGGCTATCGAACACCGTTGTGGTGCCGCCCGAGATGATCACCGCGTCATAGGCCAGCAGCGCGGGCAGCGAGGGCCAGAGAACGCCGGTGCGCGGGTGCGTGTGCCGCTCAACGTGATCGGTGTGCAGATCGACAATGCCGGGGATCAAAAACGCGCCGTTGAGGTCGCGGCCGCTGGCGCTTTGGCCAAAGCCCGCGATCAGCCCGTTTTCAATCGCGACGCCCCCGTCGAGAAAACCATTTGGCGTCACGATACGCGCGTTGCTCAAGTATTGGGCGGGCTGAAGGGCCTCGTCAAACATCGGGGTATCCTTGGCTGAATGAGCCCCCTCCTTTTGCCTGCTATGTAACAGGGGTTTTGCAGCTATGTGACGCTTTGCTTACAAATCCTGTGGGTAGATTGGGTGAAATCCCGAGGTATCGGGCGTGTGGCGCGCTGGGCGAGGAACAAGGCGCGAATAGATCGACAAATCCTTGAAAAGTTGATGGGTTTGGCACGGCAAAAGTCTATCGGAATAGCCCCCCGACTCAGGGGAATTCCTGCAATCTCAGCCGTTTGGCCCGGCGTAACAAATTTTTCACCAAAGCTTTACGGTTCGGACACACGCCGCGCTTAGCGGTCGCGCTCGATGGGGCGCGATGCGGCATGGGCTGCCTCTCCCCATTCCGAAATGCATATGAGGGGATCACTCCATGCTCAAACAGTCTTTTGTTGCCTTGCTCGCAGGCGCCACAGCTCTGACCGCCGTTCCGGCCCTCGCCGATGATTGGCGTGACGAAGTTCCGGTTTTCCGTATCGGCCTTCTGGGCGGCGAAAATGAATCCGACCGTCTGCGTCAGCACGCCTGCCAGGAAGCTTACCTGGAAGAGCGCCTGGGCGTTGATGTCGAACTGTTCCCGGCCTCGGATTACGCTGGCGTTCTGCAGGGCCTTCTGGCCGGTCAGCTGGAATTCGCGGGCCTGGGCTCTTCTGGCTATGCGGGCATTGTGCTGCAAGACGCTGATGCGGTTGAGCCGCTTTACACCACCATGCAGATCGATGGCTCGCTGGGCTATTATTCGGTGATGTATTCCCGCGCCGATAGCGGCATCGAAAGCCTGGCCGATATGGAAGGCCATACCCTGGCCTTTGCCGACCCGAACTCCACCTCGGGCTACCTGGTGCCGTCTTACGAACTGGGCGCCGAAGAAGGCTTGGACCTGGAAACCTATTTTGCCGAAACCGGCTTTGGCGGCGGGCATGAGCAAGCCGTGGTTGCGGTTCTGCAGGGTCAGTACGACGCTGGCGTGACCTGGACCTCGGGCGTGGGCGACATCAACCAGGGCTACAGCCGTGGCAACCTGCGCTCGATGGTCGATCGCGGCATGCTGGACATGGATGAGATTCAGATCATCTGGCAATCGAACCTGATCACCAACGGTCCGCGCGTGATCCGGTCGGACCTGCCGCAGGAACTGAAAGACCTGGTGATGGGCGCGATGATGCAGCTTCAGGTCGAAGATCGTGAATGCTTCAACTCGATCAATGACGGCGAAGCCATGGGCTACTGGCCGATCAATCACGAGTTCTACGAGCCGATCATCAACATGCGCCGCGAGCTTCAGGGCGCGCGCTAAGCGATCTTGTCTTTGGGCGGGGTCGGTGCCGGTGGCATCGGCCCCGCCCATCCGTTTCCGGGCGCGGGCGGGGAGGGCGAGCGCACGGATGTTGCATCCAATTGGGGAGCGCCTGTCATGCTGAAACTCGAAAAACTGACCCGACGGTTCGGGGATAACCTTGCGGTCAACAACGCCAATCTTGAAATTCCCGATGGCCAGATGGTCGGTATTATCGGGCGCTCAGGCGCTGGCAAATCGACCCTGCTTCGCTTGTTGAATCGCCTCATCGACCCGTCCGAAGGTCAGATTCTGTTTGGCGACATGGATATCGCCCAAATCAAGGGCAATGAATTGCGCAAATGGCGTTCCGACTGCGCGATGATCTTTCAGCAGTTCAACCTGGTTGGCCGTCTGGACGTGGTGACCAATGTGCTAACGGGTCGCCTTTACGATCTGCCCTCCTGGCGGTCGATGGCGCAGATTTTCACGCCGCGCGAACGCGCCTTTGCCATTCAAGCGCTGGATCGGTTGGGCATGGCCCATACGGCGATGCAGCGGGCCGAAACACTGTCGGGCGGGCAGCAGCAGCGTGTGGCCATCGCCCGCGCCCTGGCGCAAGAGCCCAAGATTTTGTTGGCCGATGAACCCATCGCCTCGCTCGACCCGATGAACGCCAAAATCGTCATGGACGCGCTGCGTGACATCAACCGCAATGACGGCATCACCGTGGTGTGCAACCTGCACACGCTAGACACTGCGCGGAACTATTGCGACCGGATCATCGGGATGCGTGATGGCAAGATCGTCTTTGACGGCACACCAAACCTGCTGACCACGGCCATGGCACGCGAAATCTACGGCGCCGATCACGAGTTTGACGAGGCTGCGACCTCGACCGCGCTACCGGGTCGGGCCGCTGTCGAGCCGATCCGCGAAACCGCCTAAGCGCCAGGAACAGGATCAATGAGCGACGCAACCATTGAAGGGGGCGGTGTGAGCGCTGGCAACAGCGACGCCGTTTCCGTTTTCGAGCGCCACCGCGCCGAGTTAAAAGCTTCCAAACGGGTTTGGAATTTCATCTTCCTTGCCGCGTTCCTGGTCTGTCTGGGTCTGTCGATCTGGATCAGCCAATTCTATCCCGACCGCCTGGCCGAAGGCGTGCCGCGCATCTTTGAATATTTCGGCACCATCCTGCCCGATTTGCAGTGGGATGTGATGTTCGAAGGCCGTGATGCCGATGGGCGCGCGGTGCCCGGCTCGCTGACCTTCTGGTACACCGATTTTTGGGATTACCTTGAGCTACTTTGGGAAACGATCCTGATGGCGATCACCGCCACCTTGATCGGAACCGCTGTGGCCTTTGTCATGAGCTTCCCGGCGGCGGCCAATCTGGCGCCGAATTCCTGGGTTTACTGGCTGTCACGCCGGTTCTTGGAAATCTGCCGCGGTATCCCCGAAATCCTGTTGGCCTTGGTGTTTGTCTTTGCCATCGGCATCGGCCCTTTGGCGGGCGTGATGGCGATTGCGATCCATTCCGCGGGTGCTTTGGGCAAACTGTTTGCCGAGGTGAACGAAAACGCCTCGGACCGCCCGATTGAGGGCATCACGGCGGTTGGCGGTACCTGGCCGGAAAAGATGCTGTATGGCGTTGTCCCGCAGGTCATGCCGAACTTTTTCAGCTACGCCATGCTGCGGTTTGAGATCAATGTGCGCGCCTCTTCGATCATCGGGTTTGTCGGCGCGGGCGGCATCGGGGCCGAGTTGAACCGGGTGATTTCCTTCTACTCCGACGACCGGGTGCTGGCCGTGCTGATCCTGGTGGTGCTGATGGTCACAATCATCGACCTGATTTCGGAAGATATCCGTCACCGCTTCATCGGGAAGGAGAACTTCTGATGCAGATGGCAACCATCAATACCGTCGATGATGGCCAAATCACCGACATTCGCGCGTCCCATCCCGGCGCGTTCCGCACCCCCTGGGACGAAGTGAAGAAGTGGGCCCCTTGGGTCATCGCCATCGCCTATGTCATTGGATCGCTGATCTATTTTGATATCGCGCGGTTGTTCGATGCGTCCGAACGGGTGCTGCGCCTGCTGCGCGCCATGGTGGTGTGGGAGGATATGGCCAATTGGCAATATGCCAACATCTACACCGGCATCGCCCAAACGCTGGCCATGGCGTTTCTCGGCACGCTATTGGGCACCATCGGCTCGCTTTTCGTGGGGTTTATGGCGGCAAAAAACGTCATGCCGATCCGCTTTGTGCGGCAGGTCATTCGGCGCTTCCTGGATATTCTGCGGGGCATTGACCAGCTTGTCTGGGGCCTGGTCTTTGTGCGCGCCGTGGGGCTGGGGCCATTGGCCGGTGTTTTGGCGATCTTCGTCTCGGACCTCGGGACGCTCTCCAAGCTTTATTCCGAGGCTATCGAAAACATCGACCGCAAACAGGTCGAAGGCGTGCGCGCGACCGGGGCCGGGCCTTTGGCGATCATCCGCTATGGGTACCTGCCGCAGGTTCTGCCGGTCTTCATCTCGCAATCGCTCTATTTCTGGGAATCGAACACCCGTTCGGCCACGATCCTGGGCATCGTTGGCGCGGGCGGCATCGGGATGATCTTGATCGAACGCTTCCGCGCGCAGCTTTACGATCAGGTCTTCTTCGTGGTGTTGAACGTCCTGGTTCTGATCTTCATCATCGACTGGCTTAGCAAGCGCATCCGCCTGTGGGCGATCGGAGAAAAGAGCCACTAAATGAGCCAAAAGACCCTTAGCATTGCCCCGACCCTGCACCCAGAGGCAGAGGTCGGGGCGGGCGTCACCCTTGGTCGCTATACCGAGGTTGGACGCCAAACCAAGCTCGCTCACTGCGAGTTGGGTGATTATTCCTATATTTGCGACTATGGCCATGTGATTTGGACCACGGTCGGTAAATTCACCAATATTGCCAATATGGTACGGCTGAACCCTGGCAATCACCCGACTTGGCGCGCCTGTCAGCATCACGCGCTTTACCGGGCCGAGATGTATGGGTTTGGCGCGGATGAGGCAGAGTTTTTTGACTGGCGTAAGGAACACTGGGTGACCGTGGGCCATGACGTTTGGATCGGCCATGGCGTCACCGTGACGGCGGGCGTGACCATCGGCACTGGCGCGGTTGTTGGGGCCGGGGCGGTCGTGACCAAGGACGTGCCGCCCTACACCATCGTCGCGGGCGTGCCCGCAAAACCCATCCGCCGTCGCGCGACCGAGGCACAGGAAGAAGCGTTAATGCGCATCGCCTGGTGGGATTGGAGCCATGAGGCGTTCGGTGCAGCCTTGCCCGATTTCCGCGCGCTCGACCTGGATGCGTTTATCGAGAAATACGACCCGGGGCAGAAACCCGCCTAGCTGTGTAGGCCGCGCCGGTCGTCACATCCCGTTGCGTGGAATGCGGTGATCCCAATCAACCTCAAAAAACAGCGCGTCTCCGTCCCAGCATTCGACCCGCGCGGTCAGGAGGAACTCGGTTTCCGTCGCCGTTTGTTCCGACCAGGTTTTGATCCGCGCATCCCAATCGCCGCGTTGAAACCGGCTTTCTTGGGTCATTTGCGCTTTGGCCGAAAGCGGATCGTCCGGGTGGATCGTGTAGATCCGCTCAGACGCATCGGTTAGCGTCGTGCCGGTGTCCAGCGTCACCGCCCCGGTCGGCCCAAATACGCCGCCGTCGATATAGACCCGTTCGGTCAATACGCCGGTCACAGCGTCACGGGTCACGCTGCGCTCCAAACCGCCGGGGCGCAGCCGGGCGCTTGGGCGGGGCGTGTCGTCTTTTGGCGGCTCGGGCAGGGCGCGCGGCGCGGCTGACTGCTCGGGCGCGGAGCGAAGGGGCAGGGATAGGGCTGAGACGCCGGCTTTGAGCGTCGCGGTTACCGGGGCCGGGGCGGGCCAAAGGATGGGCCAATAGGTCGTGGCGATCTGCACCATCAGCCGGTGTCCCGCAGGCAGGCGATAGGCGATGGCATGGAGCGGGATGGTCACCTGCATCTCTTCGCCCGGCGTGACCGGAGTGGGATCAATGTCACTGTCGCGGTGCATCAGGTTGCCGAACCCGCGAGAGATCAGGGTTTGCGCGCCGTCCGGTGCCTCATCGACCAGCAACGCGGCAATGAAGCCTTGCGGCCGGTCGATGGAAACCGTCAGCGCGATGTCAGGTTGCCCAAGGATATCTATCGCATCTTCCAGTGGTTTGCCCCGGAAGCACAACGCCCCGGCGGTGTCTATCCGGCAATCGCCTGGCAAATCACCCGGAATGGCAAACGACATCATATCCCCGCCTGCCAAGCCGAAACTTTGGGGCGATTGAATATGCAATGCCGCCCCCGGTTCTGGGGCGGACCCAAGCGCCCCGTCATTCAGCCATAAGGTGGTGGTGCTGACATTTGGCGATGGCCAGTGCGGCTCCTCCACCCAATGGCCAGGCCGATGCTCGCGCGCGCTGCCGGGGGGCACGCTGTCCTGCAGGTAGAACCGCAGATTTGGTTCTTCCATCAACCCGGTATCGATGCCCTTCAGCCAATGATCCCACCAGCGCAGGCTTTCGGCGATAAAATCCACCTGTGGGCCGGGTTTGCCCTCATGCGGATACAAATGCGCCCAGGGGCCCATCAGCACTTTAACCGGGCCTTTCAGATGTTGCGAGATCCGGAACGGCGTGTCGCGGTAAAGATCGGCCCAGCCCCCGAAGTAATAAACCGGCACCTGAACATCATCGTAGTTTTTGCAGATCGAGCCGCGCCGCCACATCTCATCATGGGTTTGGTGGCCTAGCCACATGGCGGGCCAGAACTGCATCGCTTCAAGCCGTTCCCGCCAGATCGTGCGCCACTGATCCGCCCCTACAATCTCCGGGTCCGGTGGGAAGGCGTTATAGAGCTGCATGATCGAGCCCCACCAGAAATTGTCATTGGCCAGTGCCCCGCCGTAGAAGTGGATGTCTTCGCGCCAACGATCATCGCAGCCCATCACCGGCGCAATCGCCTTTAGCGCGGGGGGGCGCTTGGCGGCGACCTGAAAGGCGTTATAGGCCCCCCAGCTTTTGCCAAACATGCCGACATTGCCGTCACACCAGGGCTGATCGGCGAGCCAAGCGATGATGTCGACCCCATCCTGGGTCTCCTGATGCGAATACTCATCCTCGGCAATCCCGCCGGAATCCCCATTGCCGCGGATATCCACCCGGATCGAGGCATACCCGGCCTGAGCAAAGCGCGGATGCATCCCCTCATCCCGCAGCCGCGTCCGGTCGCGACGGCGATAGGGAATGTATTCCAGCAGGCAAGGGACAGGCGCTTGCCGGGCCTGCGGGGGCAACCACAGCCGGGCGGCCAGTTTGGTGCCGTCGGGCATGGGTATCCAAAGGGTTTCAATCACCTCGATGTCGGTCACGGGGGGCCTTTCATGCCAAGCTTTTTTGCAGTCCGGTGCGTCGGAGCCTCCGCCCGAAGATGGGGCTGGGTCAAGGGGGTGAGAGTGGGATTTGGCAAGGCCCCCTGGAATATGTCATGAGGGGCGCGCATATACGGCCCTCGCATGGAACTTGTTGCAGCACTGCTGGATGAAAACGCGCCGATGATGGATTTAGATCAGCACGCCAGGTTGTCCGTCGCCCCGATGATGGATTGGACCGATCGTCATTGCCGTTATTTACATCGGCTGATGTCGCGCCATGCGCTGCTTTATACCGAGATGGTGACGGCAGCCGCGGTGCTCCATGGCGATCGCGATCGGCTATTGGCGTTTCACCCTGCTGAGCATCCGGTGGCGTTGCAATTGGGTGGCTCAGAGCCGGGGGCGTTGGCTGAGGCCAGTCGGATCGCGGCGGGATATGGGTATGATGAGGTCAACCTCAATGTCGGCTGCCCGTCCGACCGGGTGCAATCGGGGTGTTTTGGCGCGGTTTTAATGGAAAGGCCCGCATTGGTGGCGGAGTGTCTGGCTGCGATGATTGCCGACTGCCCGGTCGAGGTGACGGTGAAATGTCGGATCGGCGTGGATGATCAGGTGCCCGAAGAGATCCTGCCGCGGTTTTTGGAGGCGGTTCAGGGGGCTGGGGTCCGGCGTGTGACGATCCATGCGCGCAAGGCCTGGTTGCGGGGGCTGAGCCCGAAGCAGAACCGCGATATTCCGCCGTTGGATTATGGGTTGGTTTGCGCGATGAAACGCGCGTTTCCCGATCTGCATATCTCGATCAATGGGGGCGTCGCCTCTTTGGCGGAGGCGCAGGGTCATTTGGCCGAGGGCGTTGATGGGGTGATGATCGGGCGTGCGGCCTATCACACGCCCGCCGATCTGCTTTTGGACGCCGACCGGCTTATTTTTGGAGAGACCGGCCCGGCCCGAACGGCTGAGGCCGTGGTGATTGAGATGCTGCCCTATATCGAAGCCCATCTGGCAGAGGGCGGACGCTTGAACCAAATCACCCGGCATATGTTGGGCCTGTTTGCCGGCCGTCCTGGGGCGCGGGGCTGGAAGCGGTGTTTGAGCGAGCATGCCCATCGCGACGGGGCCGGGCCTGAGGTGGTTGAGGCTGCCCTGGCCGAGGTGACGGCCCGCGCGGCTTAAACCGGTTGCGCCCGCTCGCGCGGTCGCCCGGCGCGCCGCTGACGCGATGCGGGTCTGGTTGGACATGTTGGTTTCTTAGCGGGCGTTCGGTCTTTTATCGGGCCGGGCGCAGCCTCCGGCGGCCATATTTTTCGGATAAAGATGGGGGTTGCACGAGGGTGGATACCCGAGGGTTTTGCCTTAGCGCGGGGGATGGTGTAGGGCGCGCGGGCGAGCAGGGGGAAGACGATGCCAGAACTAAGTGAGTTTTTGCCGATGTTGGCGCTGATCCTGGCGATTGGGGCCGTGGCGGGCGTGATCGCGGGATTGCTGGGCGTGGGCGGCGGGATCGTTTTGGTGCCTGCCTTTTTCTTTGCCTTTGACGGCTTGGGGTACGCAACGCCCGATCTGATGCAAATCTGTTTGGCGACCTCTCTGGCGACGATTGTGGTGACCTCGGTCCGGTCGGTTTTGGCCCATAACAAAAAGGGTGCGGTTGACTGGGATATCCTGCGCGGCTGGGGGATTGGCATTGCGATTGGCGCGGTTTTGGGCGTGATCGCCGCGACGGGCCTGCGCAATGAGGTTTTGATGGCGATCTTTGGCGTTTTGGGCCTGTCGGTCGGGCTTTACATGGCCTTTGGGCGGGCGGAGTGGCGATTGGGTGATGCGATGCCGACCGGCGCTGGGCGGTTTGTGACCTCGCCCGTGCTTGGGTTCCTGTCGGTTTTGATGGGGATTGGCGGGGGCAGCTTTGGTGTGCCCTTGATGGCGCTTTACGGCGTGCCGATCCACCGGGCGGTGGCGACGGCGGCGGGGTTTGGGGTGATTATCGCTGTGCCCTCGGTCATTGGGTTTTTGCTGGTTTCCGGGGATGGGCCGGGCCGCCCGCCTTTCACGGTGGGGCAGGTGAACCTGGTGGCCTTTGTGGCGGTGATCGCCATGACCTTGATCACCACGCCTTGGGGGGTGCGGCTGGCCCATGCGATGGACCCGAAGCCGCTGAAACGGGTCTTTGCCTTTTTCATCATGCTGATGGCGCTGAACATGTTGCGACGCGCGTTTTTCGGGTGAATTGGTTGGATCAAGGCTGGCAGGTTTTTCCAGCCGAACCGCAGGTGACAGCTTGGGTGGAGGCGCTGCGCGCCCCGATCCTGGCTCAGGTGGCGGGGGATCGCGGCAGCGCGCGTCATGGGGGCACCTGGTATCCGGGCGTCGATGCGATCCCCAATGATGCGCTGGGCCGGGCATTTGGCGGGCCGTCCTTTACGGGTCAGGCTTTGTACCGGGCCGAGGCGGTGATGGGGGCCATGTCGCTGCATCCAGGCCAGCTTTCGATCACCTATCCCGGCTATCCCAAGCAGGATGAGGGCGAAAGCGACGCAGCGCATCGGTTTCGCCTGAACCGGGATGCGGCGCATTTGGACGGGCTTCTACCGATTGGCCCGGAGCGCCGCCGGTTCTTGCGCGAACCGCATGCCTATATCCTCGGCGTTGCCCTGACCGAGGCAGAGGCCGGCGCAGCCCCTTTGGTTGTGTATGAGAATAGCCATGAGGTGATGCGCGCGGCGTTTCGCGACCTGTTCAATGGTCACCCGCCTGACACCTGGTCCGAGATCGATGTGACCGATGTCTATCAGGGCGCCCGACGCCATTGTTTTGAGATTTGTCCGCGGCGAGAACTACCCCTGCAACCGGGGCAGGCGGTGCTGCTGCATCGGTTGACCTTGCACGGGGTCGCGCCTTGGGCCGCTGGGGCCGAGGCGGCGCAAGAGGGGCGGGCGGTGGCCTATTTCCGCCCTTGTCTGGAAGAATTTTCAGATTGGTTGGAGCGCCCTTGAGGCTGGCGTGTCAGTCCGAGGTGCCGGTTGCCGTGCCGCGCGACAGCCGGGCGGCGCGCCCGCCGCGGCGTTTGATCAGTTGAGACCGGCGCGCGGGCAGGGTGGCCATAATATCCGATCGCGCCTCGGCCGACATTTTGGTCCATTGCGTGATTTCGTCGATCGAGCGCAGGCAGCCGGTGCACAGCCGCGCCTCGGGGTGGATGACGCAGATTTTCACACAGGGGCTTTCGATCTCGTCCCGCTGCCAAAGCTTATCGGTGTTACTGCCGGTGTTATCCATCATTCCGCCCGAATATGGCCAAGCCGGTCCAAGGCTCCTTGCAGAATATAGCTGGCGGCAACGGCATCGATCACCTCTGCGCGACGTTTTCGCGTCGTATCCGCCTCCAAAAGTGCTTTTTCTGCCGCAACTGTGCTGAGGCGTTCGTCCCAGAAACCGATGGGCAGACCCGATAATGCCTCAAGCTGCGACAGGTTGCGGGCAAAGGCGCGGGTCGATTGGGCGCGCGGCCCCTCGCTGCCATCCATGTTGCGGGGCAGGCCAAGGATAAGGCCCACCGCGGCGCGATCCTGCACGATTTCGACCAGGCGCGCGGCATCCAAAGTGAGTTTTTTGCGTTTGATGGTTTCCACCGCCGTGGCGGACATGCGCAACCCGTCAGACGCGGCTATGCCAATGGTTTTTGTGCCCAGATCGAGGCCGATCAACGCCCCTGTCGGCCCGGTCTGGGCAGCAAACTCGGCCAGATCGTCGGTGATCATTCTGTGGTCTCAGTCAATGGGGCGCCTGCATCGGTGATCAGCGCCAGGGCGGCGTCATTTTCCGCGAACACCACCAGCGCTTCGTCAAAGACAGCTTGGGCAAGGTCGCGGCGTTCCAACACCAGATAGGCGCTGATCAGCCGCGCCCAATCTTCGGGCGGTCCGCCTTGCTCGGCCAGGCGACCGGCAAGGCCCGAGACCATGGATTGGATCATGGCAGCGCGGTCTTCCGCGGGCAGGGCTTCGGCAGCGGCGATATCCTCGGCCGAGGGGCCAGCCCGGTCGGGCATTGGGGGTTGCGGCAGATCGGCCAGCGACACCGGGCTGCCTGCCAAGAACGCGATCTCTTCAATTTGCAGGCGGATCGGTTCGACCCAGGGTGCCTCGGCGGTCGAATCCGCCAAGAGGTTGCGCCAGATCGGAAAGGCCAAATCCGGTCGTCCTTGCTGGGCGAACATCAGCCCCGCGTAATAGCGCGCGGTGCCATTGCGCGGCATCCGATCCAAACCTTGGGTCAGCGCCAATTCAGCCTCGGGCGAGACATAGCCGCCCGCGCCCAGGATCATCATCTCGGCATAGTCGATATAATGTAGACCCGTGGCGTCCTCCCCCAATAGCTCGATCAGCCGCCCCTGCGCCAGGCGCGCGGCGCGGAAGTTGCCCAGGGCGGCTTCGTTCACGGCCAATAGCCGGATGCCTTCGATATCATCGGGGCGACGCTCCATCACGGTGCGCAATTGGCGGACCAGCTCTTCGCGTTGTGGATCGGGGCTGATGCCTTCGCGGAAGGGCACTTGGGCTTCGGCGGTGCTTTGATCGGGGCGGTTGGCGCGCGCGTCTTCGACCATGGCGATGCGGGTCGTCAGCGGCAAATCGGGATATCCCGGCGCGCCGATCCGGGCGTAAACGGCAAAGGCCCCGGCCACCATGGCCAGCACCGCGATGCCCAGTATTGCCTTATCCCAAACCCCGCGTTTGGCATCGCGTGTCTGGGCCAATTGCAGTGCGCGGTCAGCGTCTAGGATGCGGCGCGAGATTTCGGTGCGGGCACGACTCGCCTCTTCCTCGGTGATCAGGCCTCGAGCCATGTCGCGGTCCAGCTCTTTCAGTTGATCGCGATAGACCTGCAAATCGAAGGCGGCGGCGGGCACGCTGGCCTCGCGCGGGCGCAGATAGGCCGCGATCAACGCCACAGCGACCAAGGCGGAAAACGCCGCTGCCGCAATCCAAAAAGCCATATGCCCCATCCGGTTTTGCCAGTTTGCGCCCCAGACATAAGCGCCCTAAGCCGCCGCGAAAAGCCATCAGGCCGCCTGCGGGGCGAGACAACTTGCAGCGGGGTCGCATTTTGCGCCAATGATGTCGCCCAGAGCCGCCACAAATTGTGCCACCTGCCGCACATCCATTGGGTCACTCAAAAGGAGCTGCCGCCCATGCGCCGCTATTCCGCTTTTGCCATCGCCCGCGAAGCTGCGCGTCATCATTTGGGATGGGAACGCGCCTGGCGTTCGCCGGCGCCAAAACCGGCCTATGATGTGATCATTGTGGGCGCAGGCGGGCATGGTCTGGCGACCGCATATTATCTGGGAAAGAACCACGGCATCACCAATGTGGCTGTGATCGAAAAGGGCTGGCTGGGCGGCGGCAATACCGGGCGCAACACAACGATTATCCGCTCGAACTATCTGCAAGACCCCTCGGCCGCGATCTATGAAAAGGCGCGCAGCCTTTATGAAACGCTGAGCCAGGATCTGAACTACAACATCATGTTCAGCCCGCGTGGCGTGATGATGCTGGCCCAGACCCAGCACGAAATCCGCGGCTATCAGCGCACGGCCCATGCCAATCAGTTGCAGGGTGTCGATACCGAGTTCATCAGCCCCGAGCGGGTGAAGGAGCTGTGCCCGATCATCGAGCTAAAAGGGCCGCGCTATCCGGTCCTGGGCGCGCTTTGGCAGCCGCGCGGGGGCACGGCGCGCCATGATGCTGTGGCCTGGGGCTATGCGCGGGCTTGCTCGGATATGGGCATGGACATCATCCAACAGACCGAGGTCACGGGCATCCGCCGCGATGCGGGCAAGGTGGTTGGCGTGGAAACCACCCGCGGCTTCATCGGCTGCCAAAAGCTGGGCGGGGTTGTCGCTGGACATTCGGGCGTTTTGGCCGAAATGGCTGGGTTCCGCTTGCCGATTGAGTCCGTGGCCTTGCAGGCGCTGGTCTCCGAGCCGATCAAACCTTGCATGGATGTGGTCGTGATGGCCAACACGGTGCACGGCTATATGAGTCAGTCGGATAAGGGGGAAATGGTCATCGGCGGCGGCGCCGATGGCTATAACAACTACACCCAGCGCGGCTCGTTCCACCATGTAGAGGAAACCGTGCGGGCGCTGATCGAAACCTTTCCGATGATCAGCCGCCTGAAGATGCTGCGCTGGTGGGGCGGGATCGTCGATATGACCGGCGACCGTTCACCGATCATCTCAAAAACCCCGGTTGAAAACATGTTTATGAACTGTGGCTGGGGCACCGGCGGGTTCAAAGCCATCCCGGGCTCGGGCTGGGCCATGGCCGAACTGATGGCCAAAGGTGAAAGCCCGCTGGCGGCCGAGTTTACCATGGACCGCTTCCGCGCAGGCAAATTCATTGACGAAAGCGTTGCAGCGGGGGTGGCGCATTGATGACCCAATCCCTCAACCGTCTATCGCGCCGCCCCGGTGCTGCCCTGCTGAAACGGGATTTCGAAATCCCGTTCCCCCGCGCCTGCGCAGGCGCGGCGCAAGCGTTTTCGAAAACGCTTGCCTGCCCCCATTTGATCGAGAGCGCATCATGCTGATCCTGACCTGCCCCTATTGCGGCATCGCCGCCGAGGAAACCGAGCTGAGCCCCGGCGGCGAGGCGCATCTAAAGCGCTTCGGCCCCGGCTCCAGCGAGGACGATTTCGAGCAATACTTGTTCCTGCGCCCCAACAAAAAGGGCGTGCATTTCGAACGCTGGCGGCACGCCTATGGTTGCGGCAAGTGGTTCTTGGCCGCACGCGACACCGCTACGCTTGAGGTCTTTGGCACCTATTCGGCCCAAACCACAGAACCGCCCGCCGAAATCATCGCCAAAATCCAAGCCAAACGCCCGGATTGGAGCCCAGAATGACCACGCGCCTGTCCCAGGGCGGTCGCCGCCTGAACCGCCAAAAGCAGATCAGTTTCACTTTCAACGGTAAACGAATGACCGGGTTTGAAGGCGACACGCTCGCCTCCGCCCTTTTGGCCAATGGGCAAAAGATCGTTGGGCGGTCCTTCAAGTATCATCGCCCGCGCGGCGTGGTGACCAGCGGGGCGGAAGAGCCCAACGCGCTGGTCAATCTGGGCAAAGCGGGCAAGTTCGAGCCCAACCAACGCGCCACCACGACCGAGCTCTTTGATGGGTTGCAAGCGACCAGCCAAAACCATTGGCCCAGCCTGGAATGGGATATTGGTGAGGTGAACGCGCTTCTGCCGCGCTTCCTGCCAGCGGGGTTTTATTACAAGACCTTCATGTATCCCCGCGCGTTCTGGAAACATGTGTTTGAGCCCTTCATCCGCCAATCCGCGGGCCTGGGCAAAGCGCCTGACCCCGAAGATCGGGATGCGGACCGTTACGAACATTTCTACGCCCATGTCGATTTGGTGATCGCCGGCGGCGGCATCGCGGGGCTTGAGGCCGCGCTGGTTGCGGGCAAGGCGGGGCTGAATGTCCTGCTATGCGAACAAGATCCGGTCTGGGGCGGGCGCGCGCCAGTGGATGGGGTTGAGATTGATCGCAAGCCTGCCGCCGACTGGATCGCCGATGCCGCTGCGGCGCTAAAGGCCATGCCCAACGTCACCCTGCGGGCGCGCACCCAGGTGTCGGGCGTTTATGACCATGGCTATGTGCTGGCCTATGAGCGCATCGCGGATCATACGCCCGATCTGGATGCCCCGCGCCACCGCCTGTGGCGCATCCGCGCGAAACATGTGATCGCCGCCACCGGTGCCTTGGAACGGCCGTTGAGCTTTCCTGGCAATGACAAGCCGGGTGTCATGTTGGCCTCGGCGGTGCGGGACTATGTGACGGACTATGGTGTTTCGGTTGGCGACCGCACGGTTGTGGTGACCAATAATGATGATGCCTATCGCACGGCGATTGCGATCAAAAAGGCGGGCTTGGATGTGCCGTGCATCGTCGATGCGCGGGCCCAAGCCGACGGCCCCCTTGTGGCGGAGGCGCGGGCCCTTGGCATCCCGGTCAAAACCGGTACCGGCATCGCGGGCGTCAAAGGGATGCGCGGTGTCACCGGCGTGCAGCTTTGCGCCCAAGCGGGCGAGGGCAGCGTGACCGAAGAGGTTACGTGTGACGCGATCGCCATGTCCGGCGGCTGGTCGCCGGTTGTGCATTTGTGGTCCCATTGCGGGGGTAAGCTCAGCTGGGATGAGGGCCAGGCCTTTTTCCGCCCCGACCATGCGCGCCCGCCAACCGACCAAAACGGTGCAGGGTTTGTGACCTGCCTCGGGGCGGCCGACGGCGCATTGTTGGCGCAAGAAACGCTTTCTAATACCAATGAGTTAGCTGGGGAAGTTGTTGCAAAACTTGAGGCGCCAGCCGACACATCCCATGTCGCGCCCAATGCGCACGCGCCGGAAGAGTCCCCCTTGGCCCCGGTCTGGGTGATGCCCCAGGGTGCGGGTGTGAAGAAGCGCAGCAAAATGTGGCTGGATTTCCAGAACGATGTGAAAGTCTCGGACGTGCAGCTGGCCGCGCGCGAAGGCTTCGAAAGCGTCGAACACACCAAGCGCTACACCACATTGGGTATGGCAACGGATCAAGGAAAGCTCAGCAACATCAATGGTCTTGCTGTTCTTTCTCAAGCTTTGAATGAGGAAATTCCACGCGTCGGCACCACAACGTTCCGCCCGCCCTACACGCCAATCTCCATGGGTGCGATTGCCGGCGAAGCGCGCGGCGAGATTTTCCAGCCGCTGCGCCGTACGCCGATGCATGACTGGCATGACGACAACAACGCCTATTGGGAACCGGTCGGCCATTGGCGGCGCCCCTATTGCTTCCCGCAAGAGGGGGAAAGCCGCGGTGACGCTGTGACGCGTGAGATTAACGCGACCCGCAACGGTCTGGGCCTTTTGGATGCCTCGACCCTGGGCAAGATCCTTGTCAAAGGACCCGATGCAGGCCGGTTCATGGATATGCTCTACACCAACATGATGAGCACCCTGAAACCGGGGCGCTGTCGCTACGGGTTGATGTGTTCGGAAAACGGGTTTCTGAGCGATGATGGCGTGGTTGTGCGCCTGGATGAAGACACTTTCCTGGCCCATACCACCACTGGCGGGGCCGATCGCATCCACACTTGGATGGAAGATTGGCTACAATGCGAATGGTGGGATTGGCAGGTTTTCACCGCCAACGTGACCGAGCAATGGGCCCAAGTGGCCGTTGTTGGCCCCAATGCCCGCAAGGTTCTGGAGAAATTGGGATCTGACACCGATCTCAGCGCCGAGGCTTTGCCGTTTATGGCCTATACCGATACCAAGATCGGCGGCTTTGATGCGCGGGTCTTCCGCATTTCCTTTTCCGGCGAGTTGAGCTTTGAGATTGCCGTGCCAGCCAGCCAAGGCCGTGCTTTCTGGGACGCGCTGCATGCGGCCGGGGCCGAGTTTGGGGCCACCGCCTATGGGACCGAGGCTTTGCACGTCATGCGGGCCGAAAAGGGCTTCATCATGATCGGGGATGAAACCGATGGCACCGTGATCCCGCAGGATTTGGGTCTGCACTGGGCAATCTCGAAGAAAAAAGAGGATTATCTGGGCAAACGCGCGCAGGCGCGCAGCCATATGACCGATCCCAACCGCTGGCAGCTGGTGGGCTTGGAAACGCTTGACGGCTCGGTTCTGCCGGATGGATCTTATGCCATTTCTGAGGGCCGGAATGAGAATGACCAAGGCAACACTGAAGGTCGCGTGACCTCGACCTATTATTCGCCGACCTTGGATAAAGGCATCGCCATGGGCCTGGTGTTGCACGGACCAGAGCGAATGGGTGAGGTGCTGACATTTAACACCACAGAAAAGGACAGCGCAGGCGGCGGCATGAAAACCGTTGAGGCGCGCATTGTCAGCCCGGTCTTTTATGACCCTGAGGGGGAGAAGCAGAATGTCTGATCTCGCGGTAAGCGCATTGAACGGGGCGGCGGCTGACGGGCTGGTCTCCCTGCGCGAAATGGGTCTGCAAGGCATGGTCACGCTCAAAGCCGATTTGGGGCAGGGCGAGGTGGCCGAGGCCGTCGCCTCGGTCACGGGCGGCACCACGCCCGGCCCGCGCCGGATCAGCGACGGGGATGGCGTTCAACTGGCCTGGATGGCCCCAGATGAGCTTTTGATCCTGTGCGCCCATGAGGCGGCGGACAAACTGGTCGATGACCTAACCCAAGCCTTGGCCGGTCAGCATCACCTGGCGGTCACCGTCTCAGACGCGCGCGCGATGTTCGAATTGACCGGTGCGCCCGGCACGTTGCGCGATGTCTTGGCCAAGGTGACACCCGCCGATCTGAACCCAACTGCCCTGGCGCCGGGTGAGATGCGCCGCACGCGTCTGGCCCAAGTGCCCGCCGCGCTTTGGTTCGTAGCCGAGGGCACCGCGCGCGTGGTCTGCTTCCGTTCCGTCGCGCAATACGTGTTCGATCTGCTCTCGACCGCTGCAAGACCGGGCGGTGAGGTCGGGTTTTTCTAACGCCGTGCGACAGCAGACGGATTTCGCACGAAATCCGGCACGGAAAACGCGCGTTTTCCATGCCCTTTAACGGCTAGCGGGGTTGACCTTCCCCCCCCGCGACCTCCATCTGTGCTGCGACAGGACACCGCAACGAGGGGGCTTTCCCATGGCATTCGAACTTCCCGACCTTCCCTACGCCCATGACGCATTGGCCGATCTGGGCATGAGCCAGGAGACACTGGAATATCACCACGACCTGCACCACAAGGCCTATGTCGATAATGGTAACAAGCTGATCGCGGGCACCGAATGGGAAAACGCATCGCTCGAAGACATCATCACCGGCACCTATCAGGCCGGTGCCGTCGCTCAGAACGGCATTTTCAACAACGCATCGCAGCATTGGAACCACAACCAGTTCTGGGAAATGATGGGCCCGGGCCAAACCGGTATGCCGGGCGAGTTGGAAGCGGCGCTGGTCGAAAGCTTCGGTTCGGTTGATGAGTTCAAATCGCAGTTTGCCGCCGCGGGCGCGGGCCAATTCGGGTCGGGCTGGTGCTGGCTGGTGAAAGACAGTGATGGTGGTCTGAAAGTCACCAAAACCGAAAACGGGGTGAACCCGCTTTGCTTCGGTCATACCGCGCTGTTGGGCTGCGATGTGTGGGAACATTCCTACTACATCGATTTCCGCAATAAGCGCCCGGTTTATCTGCAAAACTTCCTGGACAAACTGGTGAACTGGGAAAACGTCGCCAGCCGGATGTGAGCGGCGCGGCGTGAACCGCAGACGCTTTCTAAGGGGCCTGCTGGCGGTGACGCTGGCGGGCCTTTTTGCATCAGCTTATGCGTTCTTTATCGAACCTGCCCTGCGCCTGCGGGTAAAGCGTTGGCGCATTACGCGCGCGGATTGGACCGCGCCGCCGTTGCGCATCGCGGTGATCGGCGATTTCCATGTGGGGGAGCCTTGGGTGGGCCTGCGCCGGGTGGCCCAAGTGGTGCGTCGGGCCAATGCTTTGGGGGCTGATCTGATCCTGCTGACCGGCGATTTCGCAGCGGGGCATCATTTTGTCACCCAAAAGCTGCGCATTGCCGATGTCGCGCCTGTTCTGGCCGGGCTCAGCGCGCCGCACGGCGTTTATGCGGTGCTGGGCAATCATGATTGGTGGGATGACCTTAACGCCCAGCGGCGCGGCGGGCTGCCCAACCTTTATGCGGAGGCTTTGCAAGCCAATGGCATTCGGGTGCTGTCGAATGAGGCGGTGAAACTACCCGAAGCCGGGGTTTGGGTCGCGGGGTTGGAGGATCAACTGGCTGTGCGCGGCCCCGATGGGCGCTGGCAGGGCTTGGATGATCTGCCTGGCACTCTGTCCCAGATCGATGACGCCGATCCGGTGATCCTCATGGCGCATGAGCCCGATATTTTTGTCGAGGTACCCGACCGCGTGGCGCTGACCCTTTCTGGGCACACCCATGGGGGTCAGGTGCGCCTGTTCGGCTGGTCGCCCGTTGTCCCCTCGCGCTATGGCAACCGGTTTGCTTATGGCCATGTGCGGGAAGGGGGGCGTGATTTGGTTGTGACCGGCGGCATCGGGTGTTCTATTGCGCCGGTCCGCTTTGGCGTGGTGCCTGAAATCACGTTGATTGAAATGCAGGGGGTGCAAACCGCATAGGCCTTGCACCCGCGCTGCGCCTGTCGTTCTGTCTGGCCATGGATCAGCCAGCCCAAATCCGTAACGCAACGGCCCAGGATGTCCCGGCGCTGCAAGCGCTCTACACCCATCTGATCCCAGAGGAAGCGCCCGCGCCGGTGGCGATTGGGCAGGACCGGCTAGCGGCCCTGTCCGCCTATCCCCATAGCGCGATTCTGGTGGCCGAACGGGCGGGCACGCTTGTGGCCACGGTCACTCTGATCGTTGTGCCCAACATGACCCGCCAAGGCGCGCCCTATGCCTTTATCGAAAACGTCGTGACCCATGCCGAGCATCGCGATCAAGGCTTGGCCAAAGTGCTGCTGGCCGAGGCCGAGGCACGGGCCTGGTCGGCGGGTTGCTACAGGATCATGATCGTGTCGGGCAATCACAACAAAACCGCCCATGCGACCTATGCCGCAGCGGGATATGCCGCCAGCAAAACCGGGTTCCAGAAACGACGCATCGCTGACCGCGCGCCCCAGGCGCAGGCGGGCCTTGGGTAATCGAGGGCGGGTATGACCGAGGCGGCCAAAGGTGTATTGGCGATGGTGGCGGCCTGCGCGATCTGGGGCCTGTCGCCGATCTTTTATGCGCTGCTGTCACATATCCCCCCGATCGAGGTTTTGGCCCATCGCACGATCTGGTCTCTGGCGACCTTTGGCGCGGTCTTGCTGGTGCAACGCCGCTTGGCCGAACTGCCGCGCGCGCTGTCGAGCCCGCGCAAACTGGCGTTGACGGCGGCCGCCTCGATCATGGTCTCTGCCAATTGGTTTTTGTTCATCTTCGCGGTCGGGGCAGGTCGTACGCTCGAGGCCTCGCTGGGCTATTACATTTACCCGCTGGTCGCCGTGGCCATCGGCGCATTGGTTTTGCGGGAGGCGTTGGGCCGCATCCAGTGGCTATCGGTCGCCCTGGCGGGCTTGGCGGTTGCCATTTTGACCATTGGCCTTGGGGTCGCGCCGTGGATATCGCTTGCCTTGGCCGTAACCTTCGGCATTTACGGCCTGCTGAAGCGTTGGGTGGCCGCAGGGCCGGTTGTCTCGGTTGCCGCCGAGGTTTTGTTGTTCCTGCCCTTTGCCCTTGGCTTTCTGTTTTGGATCGGGGCTGAGGGACGCGCGGATTTCACCCTTCACAACATGATCTTACTGATCGCCGCCGGGCCCATGACGGCGGTGCCCTTGATGCTGTTTTCTTACGCCGCCAAACGCACCGCCATGGCGACACTTGGCTTGATTCAATACCTCAACCCGACCCTACAATTTGGGGTCGCGGCGTTGATCCTGTTCGAACCGGTTAGCTTCTGGCACATGATCGCCTTTCCGATCATCTGGCTGGCGCTGGCGATTTATTCCTGGGTCAGCCTGCGGTCTCGGCCTCAAGCGCCTGCATAAGGGCCGGCACATCGCCGACCACCTGCACAAAGCCTTTGAGACTGGTTTCGGCGAAGCCTTCGGCAATCACATGGTCGACCAGCGCGATCAGTGGATCCCAATAGCCATCAACATTCAGCAGATAGATCGGTTTGCCATGCAGACCCAACTGCCGCCAGGTCAGAACTTCGAAAAACTCATCCAACGATCCCGCGCCGCCGGGCAGTACCACCACCGCGTCGGCATTCATCACCATGACCTTTTTGCGCTCATGCATGGTTTCGGTGATGATGAAGGTCGACAGGTCGCGTTTGCCGACCTCCCATTTCAGCAAATGGGTGGGGATGACGCCAAATGTATCGCCGCCCGCGTCTTGCGCGGCGCGGGCCACAGCCCCCATCAAACCAACATCACCGGCGCCATAAACCAGGCGCATATCGGCCCCGGCCAAAGCCCGGCCAAGTTCGGTCGCAGCCACCTGATAGCTGTCGCGCGCCCCGGATCGCGCGCCACAATAGACACAGACTGAAAAGCTCGACATCGCGATCCCTTGCGCATTTGTGTGTTTTGCTTGCTGATAAAGGTGATACATCATTCGCTCAAGCGGATGCGGGCCGCAAATGGCGGCAAGGGCAGATCGGACCGCGCTCTTTTTTGGGGGGAGGGCATAGGAAAACCGCATGGCGACGAAACTCGGAAGTTTGTTTGGAAGCAGCACAACCGCCGTGGCTGGCGCATCGGCGGGCGCAGCTGTGATCGTGGCGGCGGCTGTGGGCGTAACGGTTTGGCGCAACAGCCAAGCGCCCGAGGGGGTGACGCCGCCTGAAACCGTGGTTGAAACCCCGGCTGAAACCGTGGCCGCCTTGCCCGAGGATCCGGCACCTGCCGTTGAATTGCCCGAGGTCGCGGCCCCCGTGCCGCCGCGCTTTGATGTGGTGCGGGTTGATGCCGAAGGGGCCGCCGTGATTGCTGGCTTCGCCATGGCCGAGGCCGATGTCACGCTGATCCTGGATGGTGATCCGATCGAGGTGGCGCGCGCCGATGCGGGCGGGAATTTCGTGGCCCTGCTTTCGCTTGTGCCCTCAGACGACCCACGTGTGCTGAGCCTGGAGGCTGCGCTTGAGGGCGGCGATGTCATTGCTGGCGAAGAAACTGTCATCATCGCACCCTTTGGCCCAGTCGAAGCCGTCGCCGAGGGTGAAGCGCCCGAACCGCCCCCGGCTGTGCGCGTTGATACGCCCGGGATCGCCGAAACCTCCGACACCCCCGAGGTTGAGGCGGATACCGACACCGCCGTGGCCTTAGCGACCGATGTTGCGCCTGCCGATCCCGGCCAAGACACCCCCCCCGCGCCTTCGACCGAACCGGCCGAGCCCGTTACCCAGGCTGCGGTCGAACCAGAGCCGGAGCCAACCCCAACCGCCGAGCCCGAGGCGCCGACCGTCGTGATCGCCGGGGCCGAGGGCGTGCGCGTTCTGCAAGGCCCATCGACCGCACCCGAGGCGCAGACCGAAGTTCAACTCGACGCCATTTCTTATGATCTTGCGGGGGATGTAACACTGGCCGGGCGCGGCCCGGCGGAAACCGGGCTTCGTGTAACGCTCAACAACCAGCCCATCCAGCTGGGCGAAATTGGCCCGGGCGGAGCATGGAGCTTGGACCTGCCCGATGTCGATCCCGGCACCTACACGCTGCGTGTCGAGCAATTGGCCAGCGACGGCAGCGTCGCCTCGGATGTCGAAACGCCCTTCCTGCGCGAAGACCCTGACCGGATTGCCTCGAACCCGATGTTGGTGGAGGCCGGGGCCTCGGTCATCACAGTACAGCCCGATTTCACGCTTTGGGGCATCGCCCAGGCGAATTTCGGGGATGGGGTGTTGTATCTGCAAATCTTCAACGAAAACCGCGATCAGATCCGCGATCCGGATATGATTTTCCCCGGCCAGATTTTCCGCTTGCCCGACCTCCCGCGCGCCGCCCAGGACGA
Organism: Paracoccaceae bacterium; assembly: GCA_965229695.1. Classification (GTDB taxonomy): domain Bacteria; phylum Pseudomonadota; class Alphaproteobacteria; order Rhodobacterales; family Rhodobacteraceae; genus JANSYL01. The sequence continues at coordinate 103,839 of OZ245921.1, read as the reverse complement.
GGGATAGAATAAGACCGGGGCATGCTGGCCATTGCCGGGTCATCGGCATAGGGTGCACCCAAGCCAGCCAGGACGCCCGCGATGACCACGACCCCCGATCCAACCGCCCCTGAGGCGGTGGATGATCAACCCGCCTCCCAAACGCCCGAGCAAACCGATGCCGAACGTGTTGAGGCGGCGGAACGCGTCAGCGGGTGGCGCACGATCCGCAAGGTCGCGCCCTATCTTTGGCCTGCCGATAAACCTTGGGTGAAGCGGCGTGTGATCATCGCCTTGGCGATGTTGGCGATTGCCAAGCTCGTCGCCGTGGGCACCCCGTTTCTTTACGCTGCGGCGGTTGACAGCCTGGCAGGTGACGAAGGCTCGTCTCCGGCCTGGTTGCTGGGGCTGGGCGCGATTGGCGTGACGGTGGCCTATGGCGTCGCGCGCCTGGCGACCGTTGGCTTCCAGCAATTGCGCGATGCGGTTTTCGCCCGCGTGGCGCAACGGGCGCTGCGCCAATTGGCGTTGGAAACCTTTCAGCACATTCACGCGCTATCGCTGCGCTATCACATCACGCGCAAAACCGGCGGGCTTAGCCGGATCATCGAACGCGGCGTGAAAGGCGTTGAGTTTCTGCTGCGCTTTCTGCTGTTTTCCATCGGCCCTCTGATCCTAGAGCTTCTGTTGACCGGCATCGTTTTGGCCGTGGTTTTCGACATTTCTTATCTGGTGGTCCTTGCGGTCACGATCACGCTTTACATCTGGTTCACCTTCAAGGTTACCGAATGGCGGGTTCGCATCCGCAAGGTCATGAATGACCAAGATACCGATGCGAACCAAAAGGCCATCGACAGTCTGCTAAATTTTGAAACCGTCAAGTATTTCGGGGCTGAGGGGCGCGAGGCCGCGCGCTATGACAGCGCGATGGAGGGGTATGAGACTGCGGCGCTGAAAACCTCCTACTCCCTGGCGTTTTTGAATTTTGGCCAATCCGTCATCATCACTACGGGTCTTGTCGCTGTGATGGTTATGGCGGCGATGGGCGTGCAATCGGGCGATCTGACTGTGGGCGATTTTGTCATGGTCAACGCCTATATGATCCAAATCACCATGCCTCTGAACTTCCTGGGCACGGTTTATCGTGAGATCCGCCAGGCTCTGGTCGATATGGGGGAAATGTTCGATCTGCTCGAACAGCCGCAGGAGGTGTCTGACCGGCCCGGCGCGGGTCCATTGACGGTATCCGGTGGCCGGGTGGAGTTTGAGGGCGTGCGCTTTGCCTATGAAGATACCCGCGCGATCCTCAAAGGGCTCAGCTTTGATTTGGCGCCGGGGCAAACGGTCGCTTTGGTGGGGCCGTCCGGATCGGGCAAATCTACCATCGGGCGCTTGTTGTTCCGGTTTTATGATGTCACCGGCGGCGCGATCCGCATCGACGGCCAGGATATCCGCGAGATCACGCAGGCCAGTTTGCACCAAGCCATCGGCGTCGTGCCGCAGGACACGGTGCTGTTCAACGACACGATCCGCTACAACATCGGCTATGGCCGCCCCGAGGCGAGCGAGGCTGAGATTATCGAGGCCGCGCGCGCCGCGAAGATCCATGATTTCATCGAAGCTTTGCCCGATGGCTATGACACGACGGTGGGGGAACGCGGCCTGAAACTGTCGGGCGGCGAAAAGCAGCGCGTCGGGATTGCCCGGACCTTGCTGAAAGACCCGCCCATCCTGCTTTTGGACGAGGCGACCAGCGCGCTCGACACCGAAACAGAACGCGACATCCAATCCGAGCTAAAGGCGATGGGGCAGGGGCGTTCGGTCATCACCATCGCCCACCGGTTATCGACCGTGGTGGAGGCCGATCAAATCCTGGTCCTACAAGCGGGCGAGATTGTCGAAAGCGGCACCCATGACAGCCTGCTCGAGCTGGATGGGCGCTATGCCTCCATGTGGCATCGCCAAATGGCTGAGGATGAGGATTAGGGGTTTGCCCGCCTGATCACAGGGCCATGAAAGGAAAAAGCTCGGCGCGATGGGTTGGATCGCGCCGGGCTTATTGCGTTTATTCTGCGGCCCGCATCGGCGGACGGGGCGGGATGTTATTGCCCAGCTCGGTATCCTCGAACGGGTCGGGCTGCTCCGGCAAATCCTCTGGCGCGGGCGGGATCGGATCCTCTTCCGCTGGTCCGGCCTCTTCTGGCGGCTCGGGCTCAACCACCGGGTCGGGGCGCGGGTCTTCATCCCAGTAAATCTCGGGCTCCAACGCGCGGCGGGCTTGGCGTTGCAGCGCCCAATCTTGGGCTCGCTGGCTCATCCGGTTGGCACCGAGCCGCGCCAGCGCCCGTGCCAGCCAGAAGAAGATCGTCCCAGCCCAAATACGCAGCGCAAGCAGGGAAGGTGTGAAGATCAGCGTCAGCACCGTCGCGATGCCCAGGCCAAAGACCACGGCCGTGGCCAGCTGCTTCCACCACAGCGCCGTGGGGCTATCGATGGTATACCCACCGCCGCCGAAATCCAGCGAAACACCGAACATCATCGGGGTCAGGCCAGCCATGGTGGTGATCGTGGTCAGCAAAACGGGCCGAATGCGCGCCTCGGCGGTGCGCACAATGGCCTCCTGCCTGGGCATATAGCGGCTGTATTCCTGATAGGTGTCGATCAGAACAATGTTGTTGTTCACCACGATCCCGGCCAAGGCGACGATCCCGGTGCCGGTCATGATGATCGAGAAGGTCTGATCCATCACCAGCATCCCGATCAACACGCCCGTGGTCGACAGCACCACCGCGAGCAACACCAAAACCGCGTTATAGATCGAGTTGAACTGCGCCAGCAGGATGATGAACATCAGCCCCAACGCGGCAGCGAAGGCGGAGCTGAGGAAGGCTTGGCTTTCGGCCTGATCTTCCTGATCGCCCGCCCATTCCCATTCGATCCCGTTGGGCAAGGGGTTTTCGGCCTCAAGCCAAGCGGTGATTTGTTCGATCCGTTCATTGGCCGTCACCGGAACCGTCACCAGATCGCCTGCGACCAACCCGTCTTCGACCGCGTTGGCCTGGGTGCCGTTGTAAAGCCGGTAGATCTGCCAGCCGGTGTCGCCAACGGTGAAGTCAGCGCCGCCGGTCACGGTCGGCTCTTCGGTATCGCGCAAGAGCGCCAAGGTATTGCCCTCGGCATCATCGACACGGAAAAGCGCGGGCAAGACATCCGCCTTCACATCGAAGACGCGCGATTGGTCGACCCGGTTGATTTCGGCCAATTGCGGGGTGGCTTCATAGCTGACGAAGTTCGCCAACGGCACCAGCCCGTCAGGCGTGCGTACGCGCAACGTATCGAGTGTGGAAAGCACCCGCGCTTCTTCCGGAAAGCGCACCCGGATTTCAATCTCTTCATCCGAGCTCGGCACACGCATCGTATCAAGCAGGATGCCGCGCGTCACAAGCTGCACCATGGCGCCAACGGTGGCCACGCTGGCCCCGTAGCGCCCAGCAGCTTCGACATCGACATTGATCTGCCAATCGATGCCGGGCAGGGGGCGGGTGTCTTCGATCAAGGTCAACCCGTCGAGCCCGTCGAAATGCGCACGCGCGGTTGCGGCCGCCGCCAGCAGATCGGCGAAATCATCGCCCGAAAGCCGCAGGTTCACCGGCTTGCCTTCGCCCGGACCTTGGGCGGCCTCCAGGATCTCGGTCTGAATGCCCGGCAGCCCGGCCAAGCGCGTGGCCAATTGATCCAAGATCACATTGCCATCAGCCCGATCACCCCAAGGTTCCAGATCAATCTGCACCTGTCCGATGGTGTCCGCCGGGGCGGCAACGCCGCCGGTGTTGTTGTTCAAACCGCCATCACCGGAAAAGGCAAAGACATCGCGCACGCCGTCTTGTTGCAAGACGATCTCTTCAACATCGCGCACCAGCGCGTCCATTTCGTCAACCGACAGGTTCCCGCGCGCGCGGACATAGACAATGGCTTGTTCCGGCTCGGTTTCCACGAAGAATTCGACGCCGTTGTTGTTGGCTCCGAAATACATGAAGACCGACACCACGAACGCCCCGACCGTGCCGATCATCACGAGCGGCATGATCGGGTTGCCGGTCAGAAACTGAATAAACCAACCAAACGGCGTGCGGCGATAGCCGGACTCGACCCGTTTGGCTTTGCGTTCGATCATGATCGAGCCAACGAAGACCGACATCAGAACCGAGGCACCGACAAAGGTCAACATGCCCGGCAGCATCGCCAGCATCGGCGGCGCATCGGGGGCAGGGGCTGGGTAGAGAACGCCAGGGTTCACCGTCTGCATGGCGGCTAGGAACATCAGATAGCCAATGCCCGCGGTCACGGCCAAACGCGCGATATACCAGGGCAGCAAGGCTTTCACGAGGGCCGTGCCCCGATCAACAAGCCGACTGAACCGCGCCGCGACCCCGCCGATCACCGGCAGATAGATCAGCGCCACGATCAGAGAGGCGGATAGAACGAAGATCAGCGTAACCGGTAGCATGCCCATGAACTCACCGGCCACACCGGGCCAGAACAGCATCGGCAGAAAGGCGCAAAGCGTCGTGGCCGTTGAACTGACGATGGGCCAGAACATGCGTTTGGCGGCATCGGTGTAGGATTGCATCGGTCGCGCGCCTTCTTTCAGGCGCTTGTCGGCATATTCGACCACCACAATCGCACCATCGACCAGCATCCCCACCGCTAGGATCAAGCCGAACATCACAATGTTCGAAATCGCGATGCCCATCACCCCAAGCAGGATGAAGCAGAGCAGGAAGGAGGTTGGGATGGCAAAACCCACCAATAGAGCCGAGCGTGTGCCAAGCGCTGCCAGAACCACGATCATCACCAGCGCGATGGCCGTCAGGACCGAACCCTCAAGCTGGCGCACCATGCCGTCAACCTGCACCGATTGATCCAGCGAGGTATCGACATGCACCGCATCTTGCAGGTCTTCGGGCCAGCCTGCCCGGACCTCATCCACCGTTTCGCGGATCAGGGCGACCGTATCGATGATGTTGAACCCAAGCCGTTTGACCACTTGCAGCGCAATGGTCGTGTCCCCGTTAAAGCGCGCGGTCCCGGCCCGATCCTGATAGGTCAGACGGATATCGGCCAGCTCACCCAGGGTCACCACACGGTCGCCATTCACGGTGATGGCGAGGTTATAGACATCCTCGGCATTGTCGAAGCTTGAGGGGATTTTGACTGAAATCGCCCCGTTTTCGCTGCTGACCTCACCCGCTGCAATCAACTGGTTGTTGTTGGTGACCGCGTTGATCAGATCTTCTGCCGTCACGTCGTACGCTTCCAGCGCCAGCGGGTCTAGGATTACCTCAAGCATCTCTTCGCGCGTGCCGGCCAGCCCGGCCTCCAGCACTGGGGAAAGCGCCTCGAGCGCATCCTGCATTTCATTGGCAAGCTGGATCAGCGTGCGTTCGGGCGCGTCACCCGAAAGCGCCACGATGATGATCGGGAATTCGGAAAAGTTAATCTCCGAAATTTGCCAGCTTTCGGCGCCCTCAGGGAACTCCGCCTCGGCACGGCCCATCGCGTCGCGCACATCCGCGATGGTGGCGCCTTTGTCCCAACCAAACTCAAACTCGATGAAAACGCCCGCAAATCCTTCGGAGGCCGTGGAGCTGATCGTGGTCAGCCCATCGAGATCCTGAAATTCGGCCTCCATCGGCTGGATCAGCAGCCGTTCGCTATCTTCGGCGGAAATCCCAGGGAAAGGAACAGAAACAAACAGACCCGGAATGTCGATATCCGGCTCTCCCTCTTTCGGTAGGCCGATATAAGCGGCAGTGCCCACTGTCAGGGACAGCACCACAAAGGCCACGACCATCCGGGCGCGCGAGGCGGCCCAATCGACGATCCCCGTCATTGTGTCAGCTCCTCAAAGCTGACCCGCACGGGCACGCCTTCGGTCACAAAATCCTGGCCCACGGTGATCACATCGGCCTGATCCGGCAAACCGGCCAGCCAAACGCCACGCGCGGTGTCGCGCAGCATGGTCACAGGCACAAACTGCACGATCCCGTCTTCGACGATGCGCACGCCCAGCTCGCCCGCATCATTCAATGTCATGGCTGAGGCGGGCAAAAGATGCGCAGGCGTGCCAGCGGTTTCGACCAAGATATCCGCCGATTGCCCGTCACGGATGCGCTGATCTGCGTTATCCACCAAAATTTCGACGCGGAAGGTGCGGGTCTGCGGGTCTGCTGACCGAGACAAAAAGGTCACCTGGCCCGCCACTTCGGTGCCCGAAGATAGGCGCGCACCAGCCAAGGCACCCAGTTCCACTCGGTCCACCTGTGCCTCTGGCACAAAACCGACCAGCTTCATGGGGTCCAATTGGATGATGGTCGCGCAAGGCGTGCCTGGCTGCATCAGGCTGCCCAACTCGGCGGTGTCGCTTTCCAGAATGCCGTCGAACGGGGCGGCGATCTGCAAGCGCGCAATGTCTTCTTCGGCACGGATCACCGCCGCCTCAGCGCTTAGAATGCCGCTTTGTGCGGCTTGGATGCCCGCATCTGCGCCCTGTACGCCCGCCTGTGCCGCTTCCACCGCGGCGGAGGCTGAGGCAAGCGACGCACTGGCCGTCGCCGCGCGGGTTTCCGAGGCAAAGCCGCTTTCCGACAGACGGCTTGCGGCGGTGTTGTCGATTTCGGCGGCCAAAACGCCAGCCTCTGCTTCGGCCAAACGCGCGCGGGCTTCGGGCAGGCGGGCTTCGGCTTCGGGCAGACGCGCCTGCGCCTCCAACAACCGCGCCTCGGCCTCGGCCAGGGCGGCGGCGCGTGTGCCGGGATCAATCTCGCACATCAATTGGCCTGCAGTCACCGAAGCGCCAGCACGGATCGGCTCGGAAATGATCCGGCCAGAGGTTTCGGCGGCCACCGTCACTTGGCGCACAGCTTCCGTCCGGCCTCGCAGGACAACCGCGTTTTCGGCGATCTGCGCTTCTGACCGGCGCACAGTCACATGAATGCGGTTATCTTCGGGCTCAGCCGGGGTGGCATCGGCGGCAACCTCAGACGCCTCTTCGGTTTCCGACGCTTCGCCACCGCCGAATTGAGACGCGAAACTGACCAGGGTTTCCCGATCTAAGATCGCGAAATAGAGCGCAACACAAACGATTGCGGCCGTGAGAAGCGGAAACAGTCTCATATTCACCTTCCAGCAGACCAAGCGCGGAAAACCCGCGTCGATCAGATGTCATCGACAAATCAGTTGTTCAAGATACGCTGAACCGTCCCGTTCAGATTAGTCTTTTCCTTACCTAGCGACAAGCATGAACTGAACGGTTTAGAATTGATGCTGCCAAGCCCCGACAACGGGTGCCTCTTGCGGTAGCCCAAAGGGTCGGGCTAAGACGCGCGCAGTGATAAGGCATTGGTTTGGGCGCTGTCCTGAATGCGGTGCCGGGCAGGGGGCTTGGGCATATGGCCGATAGCGACAGTTTCATCAATGAAGTGACCGAAGAGGTCCGCCGCGATCGCCTGTTTGGATTGATCCGCCGCTGGGGCTGGTTGGCGGCGCTTTTGGTCATTTTGATTGTGGGTGGCGCGGCCTTTTTGGAATACCGCCGCGCGCAGGAACGTGCCTCGGCCCAAGCCTTTGGGGATGCGCTTTTGGCGGCGCTGGATATGCCGGTGCCCGATGATCGTGTCGCTGCATTGGATGACATTCCGACCGACACGCCGGAAGCCACGATGATCCTGGCCTTGCTGCAATCGGGCGAAATTGCCCAAGCTGGCGATCCGGCGGCCGCCGCCGAGCGTCTGCGCAGCGCGGCGGCGGCGCCAGAACTGCCGCCACGCTACCGCGATCTTGCCATGCTGCGCGCCGAGATGTTGGACCCGTCCGACCCATCGGAGGCGCGTCTGATCCTCGAAGCATTGGCCGCCCCCGGCGCGCCCTACGCGGCCCTGGCGCAAGAGCAATTGGCCCTGCTTCGCTTGCGCGAAGGCGATCTGGACGGCGCTTTGATGCTGTTCCGGCAAATCGAAGCGGGCGCTGCGACCACGCCAGGCTTGCAACAGCGCGCATCTCAGTTGATTGTGGCGCTCGAAGCGGGATCGGTTTTGGTCGATACCAGCCCTGAACCCGAGGTAGAACCTGACCTGCCCCCCGCACCCGGGGCCGAGGATGACGAAGGTGCCGCAAACCCCGAGATCGGCGGGGCCGAGACAACCGAAGACCCCGCCGCCACCGATGCGGTTGAGGGCGACGGCACCGAGGCAGCGGAAGACACCCCCGCCGCCGACGGCGCCGAAGAAAACTGAGCCCCGGCGCACGCCCGGGCAAACGCATGAACGGAAGGCCAAGGCGCAGATGACCGGGGCAATACACGTATTGGATGGGGCAGGGGCGGCCAAAACACGGTCGCGCCTGGCACGCGCGGGCTTGGCATTTGGGGTGCTCATCGCGCTTGCCGCCTGTGATCGAGAGGTCATTCTGCCTGGCGAACGTTTCGATGCTCGTCTGCCGCTATCCGGCGCGGTGACATCCAACGTTGGTAGCCAAGAAAACGTCACCCGTGCGATTTCACTGCCCACGGCCCAGCGCATTGGCGATTGGGGCCAGCGCGGGATGAACACGCGCAACCGTCTGCCGCACGCAGCCTTATCTTCGGCCCCGGTCGAGCTGTGGGTTGCTGATATCGGTGCAGGCAATTCGCGCCGTCAGCGTATTGCGACCGATCCTGTGGCGGCCGATGGGCGCGTCTTTACCATGGATGCCGATGCAGGCCTTGTCGCAACCTCGGTCGATACAGGCGCGGCGCTTTGGTCCGTGAACCTCACGCCGGATTTCGACCGTGGCGGCGGGATCTCGGGCGGCGGCTTGGCCGTTTCCGGCGGCACGGTTTATGCGACAACGAATTATGGTGAGTTGATTGCGCTTGATGCCGCCAGCGGTCAGCTGCGCTGGCGTCAGCGTTTGGGGTCGGGCCTCGGCGCGCCGACCGTGACCGGTTCAACCATCTATGTGATGGCCGATGACAGCCAAGCCTGGTCGGTCGATGCGGATGATGGGCGTTTGCGCTGGCAAATCCCTGCGGCGGAGGCAAGCTCGGTCCTATCCGGCGGCGCGGCCCCGGCGATTGGGGACCGCTTTGTGATCTTGCCCTTTGCCACCGGTGAGCTGCAGGCCGTGTTCCCACAATCCGGCGTGCGCTTTTGGGGCACGCATGTGGCGGGTGGGCGCACGGGGGCGGCCTATGCCTCGATCAACGATATCACCTCGGACCCGGTGGTGGTGGGCAACACGATTTATGCCGGCAACCAATCGGGCCGCGTGGTCGCCATCGACGCCCATACCGGCGAACGCCGCTGGCAGGCGCGGGATGGAGCCTATTCCCCGGTCATGCCAGTGGGTGATAGTCTTTTCTTCGTCTCGGACCGGAATGAGCTGATCCGTATTGATGCCGGCACAGGGGCCCGCATCTGGGGGGTCGAACTGCCATTTTACGAGCGCGAGCGCCAACGCCGCCGCAAAGCCGTGTTCACCCATTACGGCCCGATCTTGGCGGGCGGGCGCTTGGTGATTGCTTCCGGCGACGGGCAAATTCGCATGTTTGCGCCGGAAAGTGGTGAACAGGTCGGTAGCCTGGAAATCCGTGGAGGTGCCGCGGCGCATCCGATTGTGGTCAATGACACCTTGCTGGTGGTGAGCGAAGACGGGCGTCTGCACGCGTATCGATAGTGTCGGAGCCTATGGGCTCTGATTGTGCCCCTATCGGTCAGATCAGCAAGTGAACCCGCCATTCGGCCTCTGGCGCCAACAGGCCGGTGAGCCAGTAAGCGCCACCCCGAAGCAGATTGAACCAGATCGCGGCCCCTTCGCGCAGTATTTCCCAGACTTCAACGCTGTCCTGGCCTCCGGCTGGGGCGAGTTCGACCGAACGCACGCCCATCAATTTGAAAGATACCCAGCTACGCGGCAGGTGATAACCATCGCTCACCAGAATAATTCGCGCATCCTCTGGGAGCAGAGCCAACGAAAACAACGCGTTCTGTAGCGTCGAGCGCGCCGCAGGCTCGATCAATGCAGCGCTCGCGGGGAGCTGCGCCGCCTCTGCCATCAATTCCGCCACGGAGACATTTGGAGCCGGCCCCGGTGAAAACCACGGTTTGCGTACGCCCCTTGCGAAACAGATCGCCACAGGTCGTGGCCCGCCTTAGGCTGCTGTCAGCCAAACTGCCCTCAGGCTCCTGCCCGCCACCCAAGCAGACGACGGCATCGGCGGACGCGGGCGCTTGGAGGCCTTGCAAATAGCCGGACCCAATCCATACGCCGAGACTGGTCGCAAGCCAAAGCGCGATCCCAAACCGAATAAGGTGGCCAAGAAAGCGTCCTAGCTGGCGCATGAGGTCGCTACGTTCCGAGCGCGCTTTGCTGCGCCAAACGGCGCGAGGATCACGGCCGTTGCCACGTCAATCTCGCAATGCCAAGACATCAGCGCAGGCCCGATCGACGTTCAGATTTTCGACTTGATAGGTCAGCATCTGTTCGATGATCGCGTCGGACCCGGACCAGTCACCAATCTTCGGATAGGCGTCCCCTAACCGGGTATGGAAAACATTGAGGTGCCCGAGTGTTTCGGGGTTCAGATGCTCGGCCATATAGGCATCCGTGCAATAGAAATTCCGCAGATGGACCGAACAAAGGGCTGCGGCGATCGAGAATGTTCCGACACCGGATGAAGCCAAGTTTTGCGCTGCCATCAAAGTGGCAAAATCCTCATCGACCGTTGATGACTGCACTTGAACATCGGGGCGCTGAGCCAGCCGGTTTACAATAGGGTTATTGTCCAAGCTTTCGGTCACCACGATGGCGCTTTCAAACCTGTCGATCAAACCTTCGTAGAATGACAGAGGATTTTGAACATAGTTCCTGACGCTTGCATCGCCTGTTCCAAAAACGTCGCCAGCGCGGATGTGAATAACAAGGGTATCGCTGGGCAGCGCCGGTCTTTCCCGAGTTTTCAGATTGGGACGAATGTGTCGCTGGGCGGCTTGATGCATGTTTTGGCAAGCATACGTGTAGCCGATGTCGATATCGCAATCGGCTGGGCCGTCGGGGTTAAAAAAGAAAAAGCGATTTTTTACCGACGATACAGATGGCCAATACCGCGACGGTCCAAGGCGAAACCCCCTGACTTGAGCATGATCTTTGACAATCACGCCAAGCCCGTGTTTTTCACCATAAAGCGTCGCCAGCATCATTTGCTGCAAGTTGTTCCCGAGCCGACCGAATAAAGGCTCCAAAAGCAGCGGGCGCTTTAAGGTGATCCCTGGAAGTCGTAGCAAGGCCGCCTCGTGTGGTGGAACGGTCGAGCCCTTCGACGGTCTGAGGCGGCTAGCTTCGCTCATCCAATGCTCCAGTTTTCTAGCCGCTTACCCAATTAGCGGAAGGACGATTTCCTTATGAGCATAGAGAAGCTGGTGTGTCACTCGTTGTCACCTTTTTCTCGCCTCGAACGCTTTCCGGGTCAGCGAACCCACATCGCAACGCGTTCGATTTTATGCATTATTTCTAGAGATGGCGGAGCGTTTGCGTAGGTTTCGCTGCTTTACGACATGCTGAGCCAAGACCGGACAGATACCTACTCCCACTCAATCGTGCCCGGCGGTTTGGAGGTGATATCATAGGTCACCCGATTGATCCCCGGCACTTCATTGATGATCCGCGTCGCCGTCTCGCCCAGGAACTCGTGGGAAAACGGATAGTAATCCGCCGTCATACCGTCGACCGAGGTGACCGCGCGCAGCGCGCAGGCATAATCATAGGTCCGCCCGTCGCCCATCACGCCCACGGTGCGCACGGGTAGGATCGCCACAAAGGCCTGCCAGATCTCGTCATACAGCCCGTGCTTGCGAATCTGGTCGATATAGACGGCATCAGCTTGGCGCAGGATGTCGAGCTTTGCGCGGGTGATCTCGCCAGGGCAGCGGATGGCCAGACCAGGGCCGGGGAAGGGGTGGCGACCGATGAAGCTGGCGGGCAGGCCCAACTCGTGGCCAAGGGCGCGCACCTCATCCTTGAAAAGCTCGCGCAGGGGTTCGACCAGCTTCAGGCCCATCTTTTCGGGCAAGCCGCCGACATTGTGGTGCGATTTGATTGTGACCGAAGGCCCGCCGCTGAAGGAGACGCTTTCGATGACATCGGGATAAAGCGTGCCCTGGGCCAAAAACGCCGCGCCTTCGATCTGATCGGCGTATTTCTGGAACACGTCGATGAAGAGACGCCCGATGATCTTGCGTTTGGTTTCGGGGTCGGACACGCCCTCCAGCTCGCCCAGGAACAGTTCTTGTTCTTCGGCATGGATCACATGCAGGTTCATGTGATCGCGGAACATGGCGACCACTTCTTTGGCTTCGTCCAAGCGCAACAGCCCGTGATCGACAAAGACGCAGGTCAGCTGATCGCCCACCGCCTCGTGGATCAGAGCGGCGGCGACCGAGCTATCGACCCCGCCGGACAGGGCGCAAATCACCTTTGCATCACCCACCTGATCGCGGATCGCCTGCACGGCTTCTTCGCGGTAGGCAGCCATGGTCCAATCGCTTTTGAACCCGGCCAGTTTGACGAAGTTCTCATAAAGCGTTTTGCCATTGGGCGTGTGGTGCACCTCCGGGTGGAACTGCACCGCGTAGAAATTGCGCTCCAAATCGGCCGTGATCGCATAGGGCGCGTTGGGCGATGTGCCGTAAACCTCGAACCCCGGCGCCAAACGGCTCACATGATCGCCATGGGACATCCAGACCTGTTCGCGCCCGTCCAAAAACCAGCCGGCCAGCAAATCCAGTCGGGTCTCGCCCGGCGTGACATAGGCGCGGCCAAACTCGGCCGTGCCACCGCCGCCGGAGATTTTGCCGCCATCCACCTGGCCGCCCAAATCCTGCATCATCACCTGCTGGCCGTAACAAATGCCCAGGATCGGCACGCCCAGCTCATAGGCTGCTTGCGGCGGGCGAGGCGAGCCTGCGCGCGTGACGCTATCGGGGCCGCCGGAAAAGATGATCGCTTTGGGGGCGATCTCGGCCAACAGCGCTTCGGTCACGTTTTGATAGGGGTGAATCTCGCAATAGACATTCAACTCGCGCAGGCGGCGGGCGATGAGTTGCGTCACTTGGCTGCCGAAATCGATGATCAGCAGGACGTCATGGTCACGGGGGGCGGGTGCGGCATTGCTCATGCCCTAGCCATTAGGCAGGGATCGCAGGACGCGCAAGGGTGGCACATGTCGCTTTCCCCCGCGATCTGCCGTTTAACGCATGTGGGCAGAAAGGCCCGCGCGCTAGAACCTGCGCCAAGCAGCAGCGGAGGGTGTATCATGTCGGAAGCAGCAGGACGTCGGCGGGCCCGGGGTGGCGGCGGTGCAGCACGCCGTGCGGCGCGCTCTGCCATCAGCTTTGAGACCGCGCGCTTTATCGAACGCAACATCCCGAATTTCGAAATTCTCAACGCCGAGGCGATTGAGATCATCGAGGCTAATGCCGACACAGTGCTGGAAGAGATTGGCGTCAATTTCGTCGACAACCCGGGCGCGTTGGATCGTTGGCGCGAAGCTGGCGCGGATGTCAAAGGCGACCGCGTGCATATCCCGCGCGGGCTTGCGCGCAAGCTGTGCGAAACCGCGCCGGCGCGCTTCACCCAAATTGCCCGCAACCGAGATCGCAATGTCGAGATCGGGGGCAACTCTTTGGTTTTCGCGCCCGTCTATGGTCCGCCCTTCGTCCGCGATCAGGCCGGTGGTCGCCGCTACGCCACCATGGCCGATTTCGAAACCTTCGTGAAACTGGGCTATATGTCAAAATGGCTGCACCATTCGGGGGGCACGGTTTGCGAGCCGACCGATGTGCCTGTGAACAAGCGCCATTTCGATATGCTCTATGCCCATATGAGCTTGAGCGACAAACCCTATATGGGCTCGGTCACCGAACCGTCGCGCGCCGCAGATTCGGTGGAGATGTCGAAGATCCTGTTTGGCGCCGATGTGGTCGATCAGAACTGTGTCATGACCTCGCTTATCAACATCAACTCGCCACTGACCTTCGACGGTGTGATGATGGGCGCGTTGGAAGAATATGCCGCCGCAGGACAGGCCTCGATCATCTCGCCCTTCATCGTGGGGGGCGCGATGGCGCCGGTTTCCGTGGCCGGCACGCTGACCCAGGTGTTGGCCGAGGTTCTGGCGGGCGTGGCCTATAGCCAATTGATCCGGCCCGGTGCGCCCGCGATCTTTGGTGCGTTTGTCACCTCGATCGATATGAACTCGGGCGCGCCGACCTTCGGCACGCCGGAGGCGGCGCAAATCACCTATGGCGCGGGGCAATTGGCGCGGCGTTTGAACCTACCCTATCGCTCGGGCGGGTCGTTCAATGGCTCGAAACTGCCCGATGCACAGGCGGCCTATGAAACCGCAAACTCTCTGAACGCCGCGCTTTTGTCCGGTGTGAATTTCATGCTGCATTCCTGCGGCTGGCTGGAAGGCGGGCTGGTTTCCTCGCCCGACAAGTTCGTCATGGATGCCGATCAGCTGGGCATTTTGCACAAACTGGCCGAAGGCGTACCAACCGACACAAATGCCCAAGCCATGGATGCCCTGCGCGAGGTTGGCCCCGGTGGTCATTTCCTGGGCTGCGCCCATACCCAAGCCAATTACGAAACCGCGTTCTGGCGCACGGGTCTGCTGGATTACAAACCCTATGAGACCTGGGCCGAAGAGGGCAGCCGGTCCACGCTGGAGATTGCGGCCACCAAGGTCGAGAAGATGCTGGGCGATTACCAGGCACCCCAGCTGGACCCGGCCATCGACGAAGCGCTCAAAGCCTATATGGCTGAACGCAAAGCCGCGATGCCCGACGCCTTCATCTGACCCGCGTTTAAGTCAGGTTCCGCGCCGCGCATAGGATCGCGCTCATGACCGAGACATGGCGGGTGGGCGAATACCCCAAACCCCCGCCCAGGCGCGCGGCGTTCAGCGAGGCTTCCTCGGCCAAAAGCGCGTGCACCGGGCGGCGTTTCGCGCGTCTGTGGGCGTCGCCGGTATCAGCGGCCATACGGGCAGCGCGCAGCAAAATCCGGGGGCGCTGCATCTGGGAAAGGGTCTCGGTCAGATTCGACATCTCACACCTCGATCTAGTGATGGTTGTGTGGCCTAGGGTGCCCTCACAACCAGAGGTGTTGCGCCACGCGTTAAGCTGCGGCCGCTGATTGCCCAGTTGTTTATAAAACAGAAACAATTCACCGATTATCCACACATTTTAACCAATCAGTAATCAATTCGGCAAAGCCTCGACCTCATTGCTCTGATTTCCAGCGAGGAGTGGTGGGACATGAGATCGGTCATTGCCGATAACGGGAGAGGTGCGTGCAACGACGGCACATCAGACGGATTGCCCGTCTGGCTACCGGACCCGACGCGCCAGTATTTGGCGCATACAGTCGCAAGTCGTTCATTGCGTGCTATTGCGCGCGCCGATGGTCACGCCCCGTCGACAATCTGCCGACGCGTGCGGGCGATTGAAGCACGCCGTGACGATCCGTTGATCGACGAGGCGCTGACCACCCTGTCGGCCCACACCACCCCGCAGTTTGTTTCAACCCCGCGACCCGAGGAGACCCCGCGTATGACCGCCCCATTTCGTCCCCCATTTTCAGACGAAGCCACCATCACTCGCGAAGCGCGCCGGATTTTGCGCCGCCTGTGTGAAACCGATGCTGTGCTGGCCGTGGCGCAGGATATGGACAAGGCCGTTGTGCTGCGCCCCGGACCCGGCGGTGAACAGACGCGCACTGCTGTGGTTGACCGGCGCGTGGCCCAGGCTTTTGCGGTGAAGGATTGGATCGCGTGTCTGAAGCGCGGGCGCGTCGCGCGCTATGGCATCACGAGCGCTGGGAAATCAGCGCTGAAACGGTTGTTGGAGGAAGATCGTCGGCGGCGGCAGACCGCGCCCGGTATGGCCGAGGCCACGGGCCCCTTCCAGGCGCAACACACGCTCTGGGGGGAGGCGAAGGTTTCGGACAAGACAGGAGCGCGCAAGAAGGTGCGGGTGAACCTGGCCGAGTCACCCCTTTCGGCCTTGGCACGCCGGAAAGGCCAAGACGGCAACGCCTTTCTCAGCCCCGATCTGGTGCAAGCGGGCGAAAAGCTGCGCGAGGATTTTGAACGTGCGCAGATGGGCCCGCGTGTCGGCCAGAATTGGGATCGGTTTTTGACCAGCGGGGATCGTGGCGGGTTCCTGAGCGATTCCGGTCTGGCCGAAGGGCCCAGGGCTGCACGGCAGCGTGTCTCGGATGCGTTGGACGATCTGGGGCCGGGGCTGGCCGATGTGGTGTTGCGGGTCTGTTGCTTCCTCGAAGGTATGGAATCGGCCGAAAAGCGGTTGGGCTGGTCGGCACGCTCGGGCAAGGTGGTGCTCAAGATCGGCTTGCAGCGCCTGCTAAAGCATTATGAAGACCGCTATGGCTTTGTTCCGGCCTTGCGCGGGTGATATGCACGGGCCGCAAACCGCCTGTGCGGAAGTTGCGCGGTTACAAATGGCGTTGAACAGGTTATTTAACGTTAAACTATTTTTTGCCCGAGACCCGAGGCCCCGATGCGTGATCTGAAAATCCCTGACCAACGTCACCCGGAAAAGGCGCATCGTGCCGACAATGCGCAGCCGAAAAAGCCAAGCTGGATCCGGGTGAAGGCGCCTGTGGGTGAAGGGTATCAGCAGACCCATAAGATCATGCGCGAGCATAAGCTTGTGACCGTCTGCGAAGAGGCGGGCTGTCCCAATGCTGGCGAATGCTGGAGCCAGGGCCACGCCACCATGATGATCATGGGCGAGATTTGCACGCGCGGCTGCACCTTCTGTAACGTGGCCACGGGCAAACCACAGGATTTGGACGTGTTTGAACCGGGCCGGGTGGCCGACGCGGTTCAGAAACTAGGCCTCAACCACGTGGTCATCACCTCGGTCGACCGGGATGATCTGGAAGATGGCGGGGCCGAGCACTTCGCCATGACGATCCGCGCGATCCGCAAACGCTCGCCCGAAACCACGATCGAGATTCTGACGCCCGATTTCCTGAAATGTGACGATGCCGTATTGGACGTTGTGGTGGAGGCGCGCCCGGATGTGTTCAACCACAATCTGGAAACCGTCCCGGGCCTTTACCCCGAGGTGCGCCCCGGCGCGCGCTATTTCCACTCGCTGCGTTTGTTGCAGCGGGTGAAAGAGCTGGACCCGACCATGTTCACGAAATCGGGCATCATGGTCGGCCTGGGTGAAGATCGCCAATCGGTTCTGCAAGTGATGGATGACATGCGCGCGGCGGATGTCGATTTCTTGACCATCGGCCAGTACTTGCAGCCGACCCCCAAACACCATGCCGTGGATCGCTTTGTGCATCCCGACGAGTTCGCCGCTTATGAAAAGGCGGCTTACGGCAAAGGGTTTTTGATGGTGTCAGCCACGCCGCTGACGCGCTCAAGCTATCACGCGGGGGACGATTTCGCCCGTCTGCGCACGGCGCGGCTGAACAAACTTGGGGCCGTCTAAGGCGCTTAGGCGACCGAGATCGATGTGCCGTCGTAATCTTCGACCGGGATCACCTCACCATTGATGGCATAGCTGTTGCCGTCATCGCTGGTGTAGATGACGTGCCCGCTATCCTGATCGATCAGCGGCGTGTCGAAGTTGTAGCCGTCGGGCGCGTCGGCGGCGGCCAAAGCGCGGGCATGGGCATAGGTCGCGCCACTATTGCCAGGCGCGGCTTCGTTGCCGGCCTGGAAATAAGTGGCCCAAGCCGACCCGCCAAATTCAACGGTGCCGCCGGCGGTCGTATTGCCGAAGGGCATGGCAACTTCGACGTTTTCCAGATGGGTAGCGGTGTCATTCGAAAGATCTTCGACGCCGCCGCTGACAACACCCATCGTGGCCAGGCCGAGGCCGACCAAAGCGCCGGTCAGCACGACCCAATCCACGGTGACAGCACCACTTTCAGATGTCCAAAACGACATAATAATTTCCTCTGTTTGCTCGGTTTCGCCGGGGGAGGCGGATGTGTGATGGTATGCTTTATTGGTGGCAACCTTGGCGAAACCTGTGCGGAGGCAAGGAAATCTCGCGGTTCCAAGATGGCGCTGGGCCGACCAGATTTTGGCTGATCTTGGGCAATGGACGAAGCAGGCCCTAAGGGTCGGTGAAATCCAAAGGTGTCGGCGGATAAGATTTGCGCAGGAAGCTTTTGCTAAAAATCCAGACGCGGGTATCCTCTTGACATTCATTCAAGAGGATTTGGACTTATGGATCTCAAAATACTGGCTTGGAACGTCAAACATTTCAAAGGCCCGCGCCGGAACTGGCAGGCGCTGAGCAATAACCAGAAAGATGCGGATCAGGCCGCGCGCGTGCGCCGGGTGGCCAATGAGATTGGGCAGATTGATCCCGATATTTTCGCCATTCTCGAGGTCAGCGGCGATAACAGCCCCTATGCTCTGGCCGATGAAATGCCTGGCTATTCCTTTCTGCTGACCGAAGGGCGGCAATCCCAGGAAATCCTGATCGGCTTCCGCACCGATATGCGGCTTTTCTTCACCCAAAAGGGTGAGTTCAAAGAAAACAACCTAAGCCTACGCCCGGCCCCGGTATTGGATTTGAAAACCCCAAGCGGCCGCAATCTGACGCTGCTATTTGCGCATTTCAAAAGCATGACCAGTCCCGACGGTTGGGGGTTGCGCACATCGATGTTCGAGAAACTGGGCGATTTGAAGAAGTCGCTGGATGACTGGGCGCAATCCAATGGTGAGCCATCGGCAGCCTTCGTTGCGATGGGTGATTTCAACACGATGGGGATGAACCTGACCGACAGCAATGGCGATATCTCGGGTCCGGAGGAAATCGAACGGATCGAAAAACGGATGCGGCGCTGGAACATGCGCCACCCCAACAAAAGTGCACCCAACACCTTTGTTGCGCCGCTGGGGGCGAGCTATGGCGACAGCGATCTGGACCATGTGTATTTGGATGAGAGCCTGACCATCAAACCCGAAAACGGGCATGAGGTGCGCGTCGGCGGCTGGACTGAGTTGCAGGGCGATACCGCGCGGCAAAACTGGGCGGAAGAGTATTCCGATCACGCGCCGCTTTGGTTCACGCTAACTGGGCTTTGACAGGTCCGCGTTAGTTCTGACTGGGGAGCGCCTTGAGATAGGCGGCGATGGCCAGGCGGTCGGCGGGCTCCAACATCGACAGGTTTTGGATGACCGAGACCATATGCCCGCCTGCGGAATCAAAGCTGGGCGTGAAGCCATCATTAAGATAGGCGGCGATGTCCTGTTCCGACCAGGTGAGCGTGTCCGGTGTCAGGCCAGGCACCGTGCCCGTGCCGCTGGGATCGGGCGCGCCCGCCATCCAGGCGCTGCGGTCCAAGCCGCCAAGCGCGTCGCGTGGCGTATGGCATTCGGCGCAATGGGCCAGCGCCTCGGCCAGGTAACGACCGCGCGCGGCCTCGGGCGTCAGGTCGCCGGTGATGGTGAAGTCATCCTGCAAATTCAGCCGGTTCCAAACCCCAACCGTGCGCCGGATTGAAAAGGGAAAACCGATCTCATGGGCCTCGGACGGGGCGGTGGAACTGGGCAGCTCTGCCATGAAGGCAAAAAGATCGACCAGATCCTGCCCGGTCATCAGACGGTAAGACGGGTAGGGGAAGGCGGGGTAGTATTGCTGACCACCGGGGCTGGTGCCGTGTTGCATCGCATTGGCGAAGTCTTCCAGCGACCAGGTGCCGATGCCTTGATCGGGATCGGGCGAGATATTCGGGGCGCGAAATGTGCCGAAAGGTGACGGGAAACGCTGACCACCGGTAAGGATCAAGCGATCCTCGCCGCTTGCATCCTCTGCCGCGTGGCAGGAGGCGCAACCGGCGGCCCAGAACACGGATTCTCCTTGAACCGGGTCGGGTGTCAGCGTCTCAAGCGCGGCCAGTTCCGTCGCACTGACCTGGCCCGGTCGGGTCAGGGCCCAAAACCCGGCCAGACCGATCAGACCCGCAACAACTGCAAAGATAAGAAACCGGCGCATAACCTGGATCACGTCGGCGCGGCTGGGGTGGCCGCGCCAGTTCTTATTGTGGCGCGCGGTAGGCGTCGTGGCAGGCGCCGCAGGTTGCGCCAAGCGGGCCAAGCGCCTCGCGCATGCCATCCAGCCCGTCCCCCGCAACAGCGGCCATCGCAACCGAGGCGGTGCCGAAATCCTGCCATTTCGACACCACATCAGGCAGGTTTTCCCAGATCGCGGGCAAAGCGCGGGTGCCGCTGATCGAGGTATTGTCGGTGCCTTCGGGCCAATGGAAGGATTGATCAAGCGAACTGATCGCAACCAGATTATTGGCCGCGGCTTGCGCCCGGGCTGCATCATATTCGGTGTTGCCGCGCACCATTTCGACCAATACGCCCACGTTTAATTGCATCAGCGTGAACTGACCTTGGCGCGCCTGCACCGGATAAGGCACGTCGGACTGCGCCACGGCCATGGCGCCGATACCGGTGATCGCCGCAGCCGCGGCGGCGGAAAAGAGAATACGAGATGTCATTGCAAAGGCTCCCTGCCAGCGATTTTTTGGGTCGTCCAATTCGGAGGCTAGGGGTGTGACAGCACGGGTCAACATACAATTGCGTGACAGTCTGACTGTCACCATCGTCTGACGGGCGTGCCTAGCGCGGCGGGCGCACCCGTTCCAAGGTCAACGCATCGGGCCAGCCAAAAATCCGCTCGATCGCGGCAATGACGATGAGCACTGCGATAAAGCCCCCAAAAATAAGCGCCTGCCGCATGGAGGGTGGGTTGCGCACCCATCTAACCGCGCGGAGAAGCCAGTTAAACGGCATCAGCTTGCCTGTTCTTCCAAAAACCGCACCTTACCGATGAAAGGGAGGTTTCGGTTTCTCTGCGCGAAATCAATGCCGTACCCCACGACAAATTCGTCGGGGATTTCGAAACCGGTCCAGTCGGCTTTCACATCGACCTCGCGCCGGGTCGGTTTGTCGAGCAGCGCGATGGTGTTCAGCCGCGCCGGTTCACGCGACTGCAGCAATTGCACGACATGGTTCAGCGTGTGGCCGGTATCGACAATATCTTCGACCACCAACACGTCGCGGCCGGCAATTTCTCCCCTCAGGTCTTTGAGGATGCGCACCTCGCGCGAGCTTTCGGTGCTGTTGCCGTAAGACGAAGCTTCGAGGAAGTCGACTTCGACCGGCAAATCAATTTCGCGCACAAGATCGGCAATGAAGACGAAGGAGCCGCGCAAAAGACCGACCAGAACCAGTTTATCGGTGTCGGAATATGCGGCCTCGATCTCGCGCGCGAGCGCCTCGATCCGGGCGGCGATGGCCTTGGCCGAAATCATTTGATCGACCGCATAGGCTGGCTGCGCCATTGTGACCCTCCCTCTGGGACCGCGCGAAAGCTTGAAAATGTGGTTAACTTTTATGACATGAGCGTCACAGGCGAAAGACGAAAGGCGGCTATGCCCACCCATTCTGAAACCCGCGCGCTGCCCTATTCTGCGGCAGAAATGTACGATTTGGTTGCGGATGTGGCACAATATCCGCAATTCATCCCGTGGATCAGCGCCTCACGCGTGCGCTCGGTCACGCCCGAGGGCGATCACGATGTGATGCTGGCCGATCTGGTGATCGGATTTAAGATGTTTCGCGAACGTTTTGTGTCGAAGGTGATGCTGTGGGAAACGCCGCGCCGGATCGACACCGAATACATCGAAGGACCGTTTAAGCACATGATCTCTTCCTGGAAGTTCACCGACCGGGAAGAGGGGTGCGAGGTGCAGTTCGAGGTTGATTTCGAATTTAAGAACCGGCTTCTGCAGGGCGCGGCGGGTCTGTTTTTTCACGAGGCGATGCAGCGGATCGTGCGTGCGTTCGAGGCACGGGCCGAGGCGCTTTACGGCAAGGGCGGCCCTGCGACGGCCTGAGGTTTGGGTTTAGCCCAGATGTTCCAACAACAGCTTTAGGGCGTGATTGACGGTTACCTGGCGCACCTGCGCCCGGCCCAACGCGCCAAATTCGACGGTTTCGGTATGGGTCTGATTGGCAGTCGCCAGACCGAAACAGACCCGGCCTTCGGGCTTGTGCTCCGACCCGCCCGGTCCCGCGATGCCGGTGACCGCAACCGCGATCTGTGCCTCGGATCTGTTCAGCGCCCCTTGCGCCATTTCGGCTGCAACGGGCTCAGACACCGCGCCGTGGGCGCTCAGGCTTTGGGCCGTGACGCCCAACATCTGCATTTTCGCTGCGTTGGAATAGGTCACAAACCCCCGGTCGAAGCCCGAAGACGACCCGGCAATATCGGTGATCGCCGCCGCAATCATCCCGCCTGTGCAGCTTTCGGCGGTGGCGAGCATCCAGCCGCGCGCGCGCAGCGCATCGAGCACCGCCGCCGCGGTCATAAGAAGATCAGATGCGCAATGGCGGCAAGTACGGCGACCAATAGCGCGGCCAGCCAGCCTGCGATCACATCATCGGCCATCACGCCAAAGGCGCCGGGCTGCTGATCGGCCCAGCCAACGGGGCCGGGTTTGAGGATGTCGAACAGGCGGAACAGAATGAAAGCCGACAGGATGCCGGGCCAAAGCGCCAGCACATTTGCCCCCGCGATCTGCGCGCCCAGCGACACAGGCCAAAGCGCGATCCATTGGCCTACCAACTCATCAACCACCACTTCGGACGGGTCTTTATCCTCTTGCCCGTCGGTGAAGCGTTGCGTGGCCCAATAGCCCAAGGCCGTGACAACGATGGTTGCGATAAGAAACAGCCAAAACCCGCCCAGCACATGCAATGCCCAGGCCAAGGGCAGGGCGGCAAGGCTGCCCAAGGTGCCGGGGGCCGGGTGAAGGTAACCAACCCCGCCGACCGTGGCGATCAGGCGGCTCATGATTTCACCAAAGTGACTGTGGCCATGGCGGCAATCCCTTCTTCACGGCCTGGAAATCCCAGACGCTCGGTTGTGGTGGCTTTGACCGACACGCGGTCTTGATCGATACGCAAAAGCTCCGCCAGGCGGGCGCGCATGGCGGGGGCATGGGGCCCGATCTTGGGGCGTTCGCATATCAGCGTCAGATCGGCATGGGTGATCGCAAACCCCATCTGCGCGGCCATCTCGACCGCATGGGTCAGGAAAATATGGCTTTCTGCGCCCTTCCATTGCGGGTCCGACGGCGGGAAATGGGTGCCGATATCGCCCTGTGCCAGCGCGCCATAAATCGCATCGGTGACGGTGTGCAGGCCCACATCGGCATCGGAATGGCCCTGCAAACCCCGCCCATGGGGGATTTTGACGCCGCAAAGCATCACGTGATCGCCGGGGCCGAAACGGTGCACATCAAAGCCATTGCCGGTGCGGATATCCATGGGCGGTCCGATCATCGCTTCGGCACGGGCAAAATCCTCGGGCCGGGTGAGTTTCAAATTGCTGTCTTCACCTTTGGTGATCGCAACGCTTAGCCCGGCGGCGCGGGCGACCTCCACATCATCTGCGGCCCCGCCAGGATGGGCGGCATGGGCGGCGGTGATGGCGGCGCGGTCGAACCCTTGCGGGGTTTGGGCGCGCCAGAGGCCGGTGCGGTCTTCGGTGCCAGTGACCTCAGCCGCCCCGCGCCAAAGCGCATCGGTGACCTCCAGCGCGGGGGCGGCGCCGTCATGGGTGGTAAGCGCGGTCAACACGCCGTCAATCACTGCGTGTGAGACCAAGGGGCGGGCGGCGTCATGGATCAGAACCCATTCGATCTCTGCCGCCAGCGCCGCAAGCCCCGATTTGACCGAGGCGTCCCGCGTCGCCCCGCCCAGCACGTCGATAAGCGGGCAGGAGGTGTCGGGGCAGGCCGCTTGGAACAGCGCGGCGTCATCGGCGTGGCGGACGATCACGATCTGATCGATTCCAGGGTGGCTGTCAAAGGCACGGATCGTGCGGGAAATCACAGCTTCCCCGCTCAAGTCTCTGTATTGCTTGGGTAATCCGCCGCCTGCACGGCTGCCACGCCCGGCCGCGACGATCAGGGCGGCCGTGGGTTTGCGTGCCGGTAAAGCGGGTGCTGTAACCATGGGCGGGGTGATACGCGCTTGCCGGATGCGGCACAACGGAAAGTCGATATGCCCAAAAAATAGGCGCGCCGCCCAGAAAATCGGCGGCAGCCGCGAGCGGCTCAATTAACGCTCGGGTTTCCTTTGAACTTTCCGGTTTGGCACTCTATCTCGTGGGGCTAACTGCACAAGGATTGAGCATTTGTCGGTTTATCTGGCAGATTTACCCCTGGAGCCTCCGGTTTTGTTGGCCCCCATGGCGGGCATCACGGATCGCCCGTTTCGCGATTTGGTCGCGAGTTTCGGCGCGGGCCTTGTGGTCTCGGAAATGGTCGCCAGCCAAGAGATGGTCGAGGCCAAAGCCTCAGTCCGGGCGCGGGCAGAGCTTGGTTTTGGCCAGGATCGCACGGCGGTGCAATTGGCCGGGCGCGAGGCGCATTGGATGGCCGAGGCGGCAAAGCTGGCCGAAGATCAGGGCGCGCGGATCATCGATATCAACATGGGCTGCCCGGCAAAAAAGGTCACAAGTGGTCTGTCGGGTTCGGCCCTGATGCGGGATCTGGATCATGCACTGGAGTTGATTGAGGCCGTGGTGGGTGCCGTTTCGGTGCCCGTGACCCTCAAGACCCGGTTGGGCTGGGATGATGACTGCCTGAATGCGGCCGAGCTGGCGCGCCGCGCCGAGGCGGCGGGCGTGCGGATGATCACCATTCACGGGCGCACCCGCTGTCAGTTTTACAAAGGCGCTGCGAATTGGGCTGCGATTACTGAGGTGGTCGAGGCTGTTGGCATCCCGGTGATTGCCAATGGTGACATCACCGATCGCAATTCCGCCCGCGCGGCGCTTGAGGCCTCGGGCGCGGCGGGCGTCATGGTTGGGCGTGGCATCCAAGGGCGGCCTTGGGCCCTGGCGCAGATCGCGGCGGAGCTGTTTGGTGCGCCAACCCCCGAAATCCCCGAGGGTCAGGCTTTGGTCGATCTGGTCTTGGGCCATTATCAGGCGATGCTGTCCTTCTACGGGCCGGACCTGGGCCTGCGCGTCGCACGCAAGCATCTGGGTTGGTATATGGATGCCGCCGCACCACCCGCCGATCTGCGCCGATCCGTGCTGACCGCAACGGCCCCCGCCCAGGTCATGGCATTGTTGCCAGAGGCCTTGGAGGCCCACCGCCCGGAAAGGCAGGCGGCATGACAGAGTGGACAACCTCTCTCTGGGCGTCGCTGCCGATCCCCGCGTTGATTATCGATGCGGAAGATTTGATCCGCGATGTGAACCCCGCCGCCGAAACTTTTCTAAACGCGTCAAAAAAGTCGCTGGACGGGCACCCGGTTTGGGACAAGATTTTCATGGATGCCCCGTTGGAGGGCGCCTTTGGCCGGGTGCGCAGCGGGCATTCGCCACTTTTTGTGAATGCGGTGGATGTTGGCACGGGCAGTCGCAAGCCGGTGTCGTGCGACGTTCAAATCTCGCCCTTGGCCGATAAGCCCGACCATGTGCTGGTGCTTTTGGAAAACCGCGAGTTGGCCGGGCGGCTTGACCGCGCGATGTCGTCGAAATCGGCGGCGAAATCGGCGATCGGCATGGCCGAAATGCTGGCGCACGAGATCAAGAACCCCTTGGCCGGGATCACCGGGGCCGCACAGCTGATCAGTATGAATGCCAGCGGTGAGGATCGGGAACTGACCGATCTGATCGTCGCCGAAACCCGCCGTATCCTGAAGCTGCTGGAGCAGGTTGAGGATTTCGGCAACATCCGCCCGCCCGAACGTCGGGCGGTCAATATCCATGATGTGCTGGACCGGGCCCGGAAATCAGCGGCTGTGGGCTTTGCCGCCCATATGCAGATCGAAGATGACTATGACCCGTCTTTGCCGCCGACCTGGGCAGATCCCGATCAGTTGCAGCAGGTGTTTTTGAACCTGCTGAAAAACGCGGCCCAAGCCGGGAAAACCGGCGGCACGATCAAGCTGCGCAGCTTTTACGAGCTGTCATTGAAGGTGCGGCGGCGCGATGGCACCGGCGGTGCTGTGCCGCTGCAAATTGAGGTGATTGATGATGGTCCGGGTATCCCGCCCGACATCGCCTCGGACATTTTTGAACCTTTTGTCTCGGGCCGCGAAAACGGCACCGGTTTGGGCCTGGCCCTCATCTCGAAAATCATTGCGGATCACGATGGCTGGATCGCCGTCGACAGTGTGCCTGGACGCACGGTGTTTCGCATTTCGCTGCCTATTGCCCCGAAAGACGCCACCTGATGATGAGCATTCCCCGAATTCAGACCGAGTTGGAGCACGCATAGATGGACGGCACCGTTCTTGTCGCCGACGACGATCGCACAATCCGCACCGTTTTGACCCAGGCCCTGACGCGCGCCGGGTGTAAGGTGCACGCAACATCCTCACTGATGACGCTGATGCGATGGGTGGAAGAGGGCAAAGGCGACTTGGTGATTTCCGATGTGATGATGCCCGATGGCAATGGGTTGGATACGCTGCCCCAGATCACCGACAAGCGGCCTGGCCTGCCGGTCATCATCATCTCGGCGCAGAACACGATCATGACGGCGATCCAAGCGACCGAGGCGGACGCCTATGATTACCTGCCCAAACCCTTCGATCTGCCCGACTTGATGAAGCGCGCGGCGCGCGCCTTGGATGTGAAGCGTCGTGTGCAACCGCCCAAACCGGCCGAGCCTGCCGCCCCCACAACGCAAGAGGATTTGCCGCTGGTGGGCCGCACCCCTTCGATGCAGGCGCTCTATCGCCTGGTTGCGCGGGTGATGAACACCGATCTTCCCGTGCTGATCACCGGCGAAAGCGGCACGGGCAAAAGCCTGATCGCCCGCGCGATCCATGATTTTTCGGATCGGCGCACCTTGCCCTTCATCGTGGCCGCTGCGGCCGATTTGGAGGGCATGGATGGGCCGTCGGCGGTGATGGCCCGCGCCAAGGGCGGTTCGATCCTGTTCGACGAGGTGGGTGATCTGACCGAGGAAACCCAAGCCAAGATCGTGCGCATGCTGGATGCCATGTCGGAAAGCGCGCCGCGGGTGATGGCCACAAGCCAGAAAGACCTGACCGAAAAGATGGAGGCCGGAGAGTTTCGGCAAGACCTGTTTTACCGCCTGGGCGGGGTGACGGTGGCGGTGCCGTCGTTGCGCGAGCGGGTCGATGACATTCCGCTTTTGGCCAGCCATTTCCTGACCCGGGCTGAGCGCGAGGGCGCGCCTGTGCGTCGCTTTGCCCCCGACGCGATGGATCTGATCCGTGCCTATTCCTGGCCCGGCAATGTACGGCAATTGGAAAACACCATTCGCCGCCTGACCGTGACCAGCCAGGTCGAAGAGATCGGTAAGGGAGAGGTTGAGGCCGTCTTGGGCAATCAGCCTGCCATTGAGCCGCTGATGGGCGGCGGTGAGGGGGACAAGCTGAGTGCCTCGGTCGCTAAGCATTTGCGCCGGTATTTTGATCTGCATGGTGGTGTGCTGCCGCCGCCAGGCCTTTACACCCGCATTCTGCGCGAGGTTGAGACGCCTCTGATCGAAATCGCGCTGGAAGCCACGGGCGGTAATCAGGCCAAATGCGCGGACCTTTTGGGCATCAACCGAAATACGCTGAGAAAGAAGATCACCGATCTGGATATCCGCGTGACTCGCCGCCGGAAGTTGATGTAAAACCGCAACAGGAACGTGGCGGATCGGGCACAAGCCTGGGCGCCACGAGGATCAGAGCGCGCGGCCCCATGCCCCGCGTTCCGCGCTGTTGGGGGAGAGCAGACCCTTGGACGACCCGTCCGACAGGACCGAGCCGCATTCCCTGATCGACCGCTTGTCGCAGCTGAGGGGCAATGCGACGCTGCGGTCTGTGGGCACCTTGGGCATGGTCATTCTGGGCCCGGTCCTGGCGCTTGCGACCTTCTTGGTGCTGGGCCCGCTGGCCCAATTTGCCGATTCCCCCGCGCTGCGCCTGATCCTTTTGGCCGATTTGGTCTATATCCTGGTGCTGGCCGGTTTTGTTCTGCGCGAGGTGGCGCGGATCATCGCGTCGCGCCGCGCCCGCTCGGCCGGGTCGCGGCTGCATTTGCGGCTGACGGGTGTGTTCACGGTTCTGGCTCTGGTGCCGACGATCTTGGTCGCCGTTTTTGCGACCGTGACGGTGAATATGGGCCTGGAAGGATGGTTTTCAGATCGCGTGTCGCAGGCGCTGGGCAATTCGGTCGATGCCGCCGTGGCTTATCAGCAAGAACACCGCGATGATCTGACAACGGATGCGCGGGCCTTGGCGGCGTTTTTAAACCTGAACCGGCGGGCCAATTTCTTCCTGAGTGATGGAGATCTGCGCGGGATTCTGGCCCAGGGGCAATCGCAGATTCAACGCGGGTTGAGTGAGGCCTTTGTCATCGATGGCGGTGGCGAAATTCGGGCACGGGGCGAAAGCAGCTATCTGTTCGATTACGACCGGCCAAGTGACGCGGAATTGGCCCTGGCCGCTGAAGGCGAGCTAGTGCTGATCGAAGATCGCGCTCAGAGTGAATTTCGCGCGCTTGTGCGGCTGGCGGCCTTTCCAGACCGGTATCTGTTTGTGAGCCGCACGGTCGATGGTGACATCATCTCGCTTTTGGATGAAACCCAGCAAACCGTGCAGCTTTATCGCCAGCTTGAAAGCGATCGGGGGCGCGTGTTGTTCGATTTCGGCCTGCTTTATCTGGGCTTTGCCATCATCATGGTCTTGGCGGCGATCTGGCTGGGCCTGTGGTTTGCCGAACGCCTGTCGCGGCCCGTGGGGGCGTTGGCGGGCGCGGCGCAGCGGGTTGGTCAGGGCGATCTGGACGTGCGTGTCGCCGATGAGGGTGGCGATGATGAGATTGCCATGCTGGGACGGCTGTTCAATCAGATGACGCGCCAGTTGAAAGGTCAGCGCGACGCCTTGGTCGAACAAAACCAAGCCACGGAAGAGCGGCGGCGCATGTTCGATTCAGTTCTGGGCTCGGTCACGGCGGGGGTGATTGGCCTGAATGAAGCTGGGCGGATCGACTTCATGAACCGCTCGGCTATTCGGCTGCTGGCCTTGGTTGAACAACGCGATAGCGGGTTGAGCTTGGCCGCCGCCGTGCCGGAATTCGCGCAGTTGTTTGAGCTTTTGCAAGGCTCCACCCGCGCGCAGGTGCAGGAGGAAATTCGCCTGACCCGGCGCGGCAAGCAGGAAAGCCTGTTGGTGCGCATGGCGATGCGGCGCAATGCCGAAGATGAGGTCGAAGGCTTTGTGGTGGCCTTCGACGATGTGACCGATTTGGTCAGCGCACAACGCATGGCGGCTTGGGGTGATGTGGCGCGCCGCATCGCCCATGAGATCAAAAACCCGCTGACCCCCATACAGCTTTCGGCAGAACGCGTAAAACGTAAGTTTTCCAGAAAGTTGGAAGAGGAAGATCAAGCATCACTTGAGCAGATGACCGAGGTGATCGTTCGGCAAACCAATGATTTGCGCCGGATCGTTGATGAGTTCTCGAAATTCGCCCGGATGCCCGAGCCTGAAACCCGGCGCGAAGATCTGGCCAAGCTTTTCCGCGATGCTGTCGCGCTGCAAACCGCTGGGCAGCCGGGCGTGACCTTCCGCTTTGACATTCCAGAAACCCCGGTGATGGCCGAGTTGGATGCGACCATGATTGGCCAAGCCTTCACAAATTTGTTGAAGAACGGCGGGGAAGCCATTGAATCGTTGCAGGAAAAAGGTGCGCCTGACAATCATGTGCCCGAGCTGCGCGGCGCGCTGAGTGCCACCGATGAGATCGCGACGATCACCATCAGTGACAATGGCATCGGTCTACCTGCGGACCGCGCCAAACTATTCGAACCCTATGTGACGACCCGCGATAAGGGCACGGGCCTGGGCCTGCCCATCGTGAAGAAAATTATCGAAGAACATGGCGGAACCCTGGAACTTGTGGATGCAGAGCCATTTTCAGATGGAGCGCATCCAGGGGCCATGGCCCGCCTGACATTGCCGATTTTGCCGGAGGTTACCTGAGTATGACCGATATTCTTGTGGTCGATGATGAACGCGATATCCGCGAATTGATCTGCGATATCCTGGAGGACGAAGGGTTTTCGACCCGCATGGCCGGCACTTCGGATGAGGCGATGGCCGAGTTGAACAAGGCAGCACCGGGGCTGATGATCCTGGATATTTGGCTGAAAGATTCCAACATGGATGGGATCGACATTCTGGGCCATGTGAAACGCGACAATCCGCAGGTGCCGGTGGTGATCATTTCGGGCCACGGCAATATCGAGATTGCCGTCGCGGCGATCAAACAGGGCGCTTACGACTTTATCGAGAAGCCCTTTAATATCGATCAGTTGATGGTGGTGATCCGGCGCGCGATGGAAACCTCGCGCCTACGGCGGGAAAACTCGGCGCTGCGTCGGCAGGACAGCAAATCCTCGGACATGATTGGCAATGGCGCGGCATTCCGGGTGATGAAAAGCCAGCTGGATAAGGTCACCAAATCCAATGGTCGCGTGATGCTGACCGGCGGCGCGGGCGCGGGCAAGGAGGTCGCCGCGCGCTACATCCATGCGGAATCGAACCGTGCCGATGGCCCCTTTGTCACCGTCAGCTCCGCGGCGGTGCAGCCTGACCATATGGAAGAGGTTCTGTTTGGCCGCGAAACCCCTGAACGCGGGGTGGAACAGGGGCTTTTGGAACAGGCCAATGGCGGCGTGATCTATTTCGATGAAGTGGCGGATATGCCGCTGGGCACGCAATCGAAAATCCTGCGCGTGTTGGTCGATCAAAGCTTCACCCGTGTCGGCGGCACGGCCAAGGTGCGGGTGGATTTGCGGGTCATCTCCTCGACCACGCGGGATCTACAGGCCGAGATCGCGGCGGGTAGTTTCCGCGAGGAGCTGTATCACCGGCTGAACGTCGTGCCGATCGAGGTACCAAGCCTGGAGGATCGCCGCGACGATATTCCCGAACTTGCGCGCCATTTCGTGGCCGAGTTCAACCGCGATCAGGGGCTGCCGCTGCGCGAGATTGGCGAGGATGCGGTGGCGTTGCTGCAGACCATGCGCTGGCCCGGCAATGTGCGGCAACTGCGCAATGTGATCGAACGGGTGCTTATCCTGGGCGAGGATACCGGCCCGATTGAGGCCGATGACATCCCCGGCCAATCCGATCTGGGCGGTGGGTCAGAGGATTTGGCGCTGTCGGCTTCGCTCACCACATTGCCTTTGCGGGAGGCGCGGGAGCTTTTTGAACGGCAGTATTTGATGGCGCAGATCAATCGCTTTGGCGGCAATATCTCTCGCACCGCCAGCTTTGTGGGCATGGAACGTTCGGCCTTGCACCGCAAATTGAAATCCCTGGGCGTGGTCACCACGACCAAATCCGGCGCGCGCGTGGCCCAAGTCAGCGAAGACTAAAGCGGGTTGGCAATTGGCGCCGCGTCACCGCCGCCGGGCATAATGCAGGTGCCGTTTTGCAAGGGCGGCATCGTGGCGGAGGGGCGCACGGCTGTGCCCGCCTCGCAACTTGGCAGACTGATCCGTGCATAGCCGCGCGTGGCCATGCAGCTTTGCTGCGCCTGGGCGCGCCCGGCGCGGTTGAGGTCGACCTGATACGGGTCACCCCCATCGAAATAGCCAGGCCGGATATGGCAAGCACCGGCACTGTTACAGACCTGGCGCGGCGGCACATAGACCCGTGGCGTGAAGCGCGTGACCATCTGGACCGGGAATTGCTGATGGGCGCTGGCTTGGCACTGCGCCAGATCGGCGGCGCGGGTGCTGAGCGTGACACCTTCGGCGTAATAGACCGGTTGCGTGCTGACGCATCCGGCCAGGGCAAGGCTAACAAGCAGGGTGAGGGAAAAAAGGCGGGGCATCATCGATCTCCGAAACAGTCCCCGCTGAGAGAGCTACGCCGCTTGCAGCGCCCTGACAAGGTTCAGCGGGTCACCATCAGGCGTTCGAGCCCGTGGAAATGGTAGATATCGGCGTAACGTGGCGTTTCGGCCAGGCGCAGATCGGGGCAATGCTCAAACAGGATCGGTAGGGCGATTTGAAGCTCTAGCCGGGCGAGCGGCGCGCCGATGCAGAAATGCAGGCCCGCGCCAAAGGCGGTGTTGGCGGGTTTCAGCGGCCGGGTCGGGTCGAACAGGTCGGCATTTGGATAGGCCGCGTCATCGCGGTTGGCGCTGGCCAGAAGCAGGCCAACCTCATCCCCGCGTTGGAAGGTGTGGCCGAAAAGCTCAACCTCCTCATAGGCCCAGCGGTTGAAGAAATGCAGCGGCGGGTCGTGGCGCAGGATTTCTTCGACCAACGGGGCGGGGTCGTCGGCAGGGCGCGCACCGGTTTCCAGGCAGCGTTTCACGCCATTGCCAAGCGTATGCACCGTCGCCTCATGGCCTGCGTTGAGCAGCAGGATGCAGGTGGTGATCAACTCATCGGTGCTCAGCTTTTCGCCATCTTCTTCCGCCGCGATCAGGCTGGTGATCAGATCATCGCGCGGGTCGGTCCGGCGGGCATCGACATAGCCGCGCATGAATGCCACGAATTCCTCGGTCGCGGTGACGGCGGCGTCTTCTTGGGCGCGGGTGCGGCCCGCCTGGTACATCATCACCATGGCGTTGGACCAGCGCAGTAGATCCGGGGCCATGGCCTCGGGCACGCCCAGAAGGCGCGCGATGATGATGACCGGGATCGGGCGGCAATAGGCATCAAGCAGGTCGAAAGGGGTATCGGGAAAGCCTTGGGTCAGATCGCGGGCAAGCGCGGTGATTTCGGGGGCAAGCGCTTTGATCCGGCGCGAGGTGAAGGCGCGCAGGACCAGGTTACGCAGACGCGTGTGGCGCGGCGGTTCCAGTTCCAGCATGGAATGGGCATCGACCGCATAGAAGGGCGCGAGATGGGCTGGGATCTCGGGCGGATTGACCGGCTCGCGGCCAAAGCGGCGGTCACGCAGGAGCAGGTTCACCGCGTCGTAACTGGAGGCCACCGGCATTTTGTAATCGTCCCAATAGACCAGCGGCCCGGCGGCGCGGGCGCGGGCATAGAACGGGTAGGGGTCTTGCACGAAGGCGGGATCGGTCGGGGATTGCTGCAGCCTGTCCATGGGAAGCGTTGTGACAGGCCCCGCTTGCGAAGGAAATGCGGCACGTCTTGCGGGGGCCGTTTTTCGCGCGAAAAACGGGACGGAAAACGCGCGTTTTCCGGCTGCTTTGTTTGGTGAGCGGATGGGGGGATCGGGCCACGGCGCTTGAGGCGGGGTTTGGGTGGGGCGTATTTTTTGGAAAGATGAAAGACAAAAGCGCGCCCTGAGTTGAGGGCGCGCTTTCTTTGTCGGATGGGGGTACCTTAATCCGCGCCGCGCACGGGCAGCACGGCGTTGGGCGAAGGCTTCACCACGCGTTGGATGAAGAAGATTGCCGCCGCAGCCCCGACGCCGATCACATCGGTGATCCAACCGCCTTCAATCATGAAGAGCGCGGCCAGGACCAGGGCCACCCGCAGGAACCAGACGGCCCGCGCGCCCATGAACCAGCCTTGCACGCCTGAGCTTAGCAAGAACACCCCGAAGACGGCGGTGACGCCTGCACGCGCGACTTCGAACCAGGTTCCATCCATTAGGATCGCCGAGTTGTAGAAGAACATGAAGGGCACGATGAACGCCGCGATGCCGATTTTGAACGAGGCGACCGAGGTTTCCATTGGATTAGAGCCGGAAATCCCTGCCGCCGCGTAACTGGCCAGCGCCACGGGTGGCGTGATGGCCGAGACCACGGCGAAGTAGAAGACGAAGAAATGCGCGGTCAGCGTTGGGATGCCGAGCCCGATCAGGCCAGGGGCCACAACCGAAGCAGCCACGGCGTAAGCGGCTGTGGTTGGCATGCCCATGCCCAAAAGGATCGCGATGCACATGGCGAAGAAGAGGGCCAGAAGCTGTGAGGCTGCCGCCAGGTCCAGAAGGACCGAGGAGAAGCGCGCGCCAACCCCGGTGAGCGAGATGACACCCACGATGATACCGGCACAGGCACAAACCGCGATGATCTGGATCGACATGACGCCCGCCAATTCCAACGCTTTGCCAAGCCCGCGCAGGCCCAGGCCAATGGGCTCATGTTTGATGAACTCTTTGATCGAGACATAGACGAAGGTGGCCACAACCAAGAGACCGGTGATCAGCGACAGGCTTGCGATCAGCGGCGGGGTGTCGGCGCCCGGTTCGGTCGGGCCTTGGGTCAGATAAAGCACGATCAGCAGTACCGAGAGCGCCGAGATGGCCACGACCAAGAGCCGTTGGATCGACCATTTTGCGATGCGGATATTGAAGTATTCCGGCACCGCCCAGGAGACCACGACCGCTGCGATGGTGGCCAATGTGCCTGCCCGGATCACGGAATACCCCATGAAGAGGGCCGCAATCAGGATCACAATAGGCACAAACAGATAGACCTGTTTGGCCATGCGCTTGAATTTGGGCAGTTCGTTATCGCGCATCCCGCGCATGCCAAGCTTGGCGGCCTCGAAATCGACCATGAAGTAGATCGAGACAAAATAGAGGATCGCTGGGATGATCGCGGCAATCGCGATCTCTTGATACGGAATGCCGGTGATCTCGGCCATGATGAAGGCACCCGCGCCCATGATGGGTGGCATGATCTGCCCGCCGGTGGAAGCGGCCGCTTCGACCGCGCCGGCGGTTTTCTTGTGATAACCGACCTTTTTCATCAGCGGGATCGTCAAGGAGCCTGTGGCCACCACATTGCCCGCGCTGGTGCCGTTGATCATACCCATCAGGCCCGAGGCGAAAATCGCCACTTTGGCCGGGCCGCCACGGGCGCGCCCGGCGGCAGCGAAGGCGAAGTTGACGAAATAGTCGCCGACTTTCGACGCCTGCAGGAAGGCCGCGAAGATGATGAAGAGGATGATATAGGTCGAGGAGACCGCTGTGGTAGGCCCAAGGATACCAGCGTCGGAATAGACATGACCGAAGAAGCGGTGCCAGCTATAGGGCCGGTCGACGGCCAGGATGCCGGGCAGGACATGGGCGGTGAAGACATAGGCGAGGAAAACGCCGGTGATGATCACCAAGGCCAGGCCCGCGACGCGGCGGGTCAGCTCCAGGATCAGCGCCGCACCCGCTGTGGCGGCAAAGGCCACGCCGATGGGCACAAAGGGCGTGCCGACAGAGTTTCGCGCGGCGGTGCCATAGACCGGGATCAGGTAGCAGGCGACCGCGATGCCGCAGAGCGCCAGAACCAGATCGGCGGCGGAAAACTTGGTGCGGCCACGCTTTTCGAACCAGCCCAAGATGATGGCGCCAAAGGTGGCAATCAACAGGGGCGTACCATACCACCAGACATCGATATTCCATTGTGGCATCGTATCTTGCGCGGCGAGCCAGACAGTCAGGCCACCCGCCTCGGGCAATTCCCCGCTGGAGATCATGCCCATGATGCGGAAGGTGGTGACAAGGGCGACCGCCGTTGGGATCAGCAAAAGCAGTGTCGCAAGCGAGATTAGCGGCGTTTCTTTGACATCCTCACCCTCAGCCGAAAAGCCATGGGCGGCAAAAAGCAAGAAGCCAAGCGCCAGCGCGCCCGCGATATGGACCATGCGGAAATTCCAGGTCTCAAGCGGGAATTGCGGCAGGAAGGGCAGTTCGATCCCGGTCATGTTCGAGATCGACAGACCGTTCAGCGCGGCCATGTGGAAGCCAGCGTAAAGGATCGAAAGCGCTGCGATGATTACGTAATTGCGGCCTTCAAATAGGCGACGGTTGCTTTCAATGGGTTCTTCATCAACGCCTTCGGCAAGAACCTGGTCGCGCTCTTCAGCGGCGGTGTCAGGCGTGGCGGCAGCCGGGGTGGGGGTCGCGGTTGGGTCGGTCATGGCGGCGGTCTCCCGGCGTCTGGATCGTTTGGAGGTCATCAAGCCAGCGAACTTATCGCCAGATCAATAAAAGAAAGCGCGCGCCCATGTCACGAATGCGCGGGCGCGCGCAGGGTTTAGGTGGCCGAAGGCTTAGCCGCCGAAGATCTCACCATCCGAGATCGAGGCGCCTGCATTGTCGATGAACCACTGGGCGGCACCGGGGTGCCACGGCAGAACGCCGCCGTTTTTGTCGTAGTTCTCGGGCAGGGTGGAGCGTGCCGCGCGGTGGATGTTCATCATGCGCTCATTGTCGGACATGATCACGTCAACCACAGCGTAGACGAAGCTGTCAGGCAGTTCGCAGTTGGCGATGGCGAAGTTCCACATCGAGACCGAAGTCGCGGCTTCTTCCAGCGTGGTGTAGGTGTCCGCCGAGATGTCGAACGGCGCGACCGGGAAGGCGTCCAAGATGGTGGCCTGCTCTTCATCGGTGAACTCGATGATGTTCACATCGGTCTGCACTTCCAACTGGCTTACGGCCGGGACCGGAACGCCAGCGGCGAAGGCGATCACGTCCAGAAGACCATCCTGAAGCTGACCGCCTAGGTCGGACCAGCCGCCATTGCGGCGTTCGAAATCAACACCTAGGGTTTCCATCATGCGCGGGAAATAGGTGTCGGAGGTCGACCCTGCGGGGCCAAAGCCGATGCGAGCGCCTGCGGGGATGTCCGAGATCGACGCGATGCCAGACGAGCTAAGCGCGGTGACCGAGAACGGGGTCTGGTACATCGGGAACATCGCGCAGGCATTGGTCATCGGCACGCCGGGGGCGACCGGGTTCAGGCCTGCAACGGCTTCAGCCGCCGGACCCATGGTGGTCATGCCGAACTGCACTTCGCCAGTGTGGACCAGTGCCATGTTCTGGCCGGGGCCACCGGTAACCTCGCCGCCGCCCAGAAGGCCAAGCTCTTCCGCGACCAGGTTGGCCCAGCCCGAGCCATAGGCGAAATAGGTGCCGCCTTGGGATGCGGTGGCCACGGTGAAGCTTTCGGGCCAGCCGGTGCGGTCCTGATGGCCATCGGCGAAAACGGCGGTGGTGCACAGGGCAGTGGTGGCCGCGAAGGCGGCCAGTTTCGTCAGTTTCATGGAATTCTCCCTAACAGATCGGCGGCCAGGCTCCCTTCCCGGCGCGCTCGGGTGAATGTGTGAGGGACGGCCTGGGCGTCATGCAAGCGGCGCATGGCCGATCTGCGTGCTGTTAACGGGGGATTGAGGGGCCAATGGGTGGATTTCGCCCCAAGCACCGTTTGGGATGTGTCGGTTTCAACCCATTTGCCATGGGGTTGCGCGAGTTCTGCAGGTAAAAAACCCGTTAAGCGTGTGTTTCTGGTCGGCGCCGCCCTGATTCTTCGCGCTTGAGGGCAGGGGGTGCGCGGCGTCTGGCCGTCGCGACCGGTGCATTTTTTTTGGTGAAAAATGGTCGCTGGTCGAGAGCGAGTTTGTGGGCCGGGCAGGGGCTCTGCCCCTCGGCCTGCGGCCTCACCCCGGAGAGTTTGGCCAAGATGAAGGGGAGCCGGGCGCGCGTTTAGCTGGGGTCGTTGCGGAAGCTATCGCGGTTGAGCCCATGTTTTTGCATTTTCTCGTACAGCGCCTTGCGGCTAAGCCCGAGCGCCTCATAGGTGGCTTTGAGCGATCCGTCATGGGCGGCGAGGCTGGCGGCGATCAGGTCTTTTTCATGTTGGGCCATTTGCTCGGCCAAGCTGCCCTTGCTGGGCGCAGCGGCGGCGATCAGGCCGGGGTCGAGCCCCATCAACATGCGTTCGGCGGCATTGCGCAATTCGCGCACATTGCCGGGCCAGTCGCGGGCGCTGAGCGCGGTGAGAACCGCGCCGGGTACGTCCGGCGCGGTTTGACCGGCGCGTGCGGCGGCCTGGGCCAGAAGGGTGAGGAAGAGGTCGGGGATATCTTCGCGCCGTTCGGCTAGGGGGGGCAGGCGCAGGGTGACAACGTTCAGGCGGTACAACAGGTCGGCGCGGAAACTGCCGGTTTCCGCCGCCTGGGCCAGATCGCGTTTGGAGGCGGCGACAAAGCGGACATCAAGCGCGATCGGGTCGTTGGAGCCCAGCCTGGTGATGCTGCGCTGTTCGATGGCGTGCAGCAGCTTGCCTTGAAGGGCAAAGGGCAGGCTGTCGATTTCATCGAGAAACACCGTGCCACCGCGCGCATGTTCGAATTTGCCATAGCGCGCGCGGGTCGCGCCGGGAAAGGCCCCGGCCTCGTGCCCGAACAGCTCACTTTCGATCAGATCGCCGGGCAGGGCGGCACAGTTGACGGCGATAAAGGGGCGTTCGGCGCGGGCGCTGGCTGAATGCAGGGCCCGCGCTGCAACCTCCTTGCCGGTGCCGGTGGCACCTTCGAAGAGCACATCGGTCTCAGCGGTGGCAACCGCGCGCAGGGTTTTGCGCAGTTCGACCATGGCCGCGCTGCGCCCGGTCAGATGGTCTGAAACCGGATCGCCGACCGGACCGCTGGCCGCGCGCAATTGGCGGTTTTCCAAGGTCAGGCGGCGCTTTTCCAACGCGCGGCCAACGGCTTGGATCAGGCGCGCGGGGGCATAGGGCTTTTCCAGAAAATCATAGGCCCCTTCTTTCATCGACTGGACGGCCAGTTCGACATCGCCGTGGCCCGTGACCAGGATTACCGGCAGTTCAGGGTCGATCTTCAGCGCCTCGCCCATCAGCGCCAGCCCATCCATGCCGGGCATACGGATATCGGTGACCAGGACGCCCTCAAAATCACGGTCGATTTGCGCGAGTGCCTCTTGCGGGCTGGGGCAGAGGGCCGGGGTTAGATCAGCGAGTTGCAGCGCCTGCCCGGCGGCGATGCGCAGGTCTTCTTCATCATCCACGAAGAGAACCGGGGCGCTCATTGCGCGGCCACCTTGGCCGGGTCTTCAAGCTCGGGCGGGTCGATCCGGTCGAGGCGGATTTGGAAGATCGCGCCGCCGTCGGGGTGGTTCTCGGCTGTTAGATGGCCGTTGAAATCGCGCACGATATTGTAAGAGATCGAAAGGCCCAGGCCCAGGCCCTGACCGGGGTCTTTGGTGGTGAAAAACGGGTCAAAGGCTTGATCCAACGCCTCTTGGCTGAGGCCTGGGCCGTGATCGCGCAGGCGCAGGGTGCAGGCGTCCCCCTCGGTGGCAAGCGTCAGCTCCATCTCCGGCGGGTCGCGCTCGGCCATGGCATCAAGCGCATTCCCGATCAGGTTCACGATTACCTGCTGCAAGCGAACACGCCCGCCGCGCACCCAGATCTCAGCCTCCGGCGCGGCATAGCGCACCTTTGCCTGGGCCGTGCTGATCCGGGGCCGCATCAGTTCCAGTGCTTCATCGACCACCACGCGCATCGGCACCGGGCCGGTTTTGTCGAGCGGGCGGCGCGCGAAGTTGCGCAGGTGTTTGGAGATCGAGGCCATGCGGTCGGCCATGGCCGAAATGCGGGTGACGTTTTCCCGTGCTTCGCCCACGCGGCCACGATCCAAGAAGGTATCGGCGTTTTCGGCAAAGGCCTTTACGGCGGCGAGGGGTTGGTTGAATTCATGGCTCAGCGCGGCTGACATCTGGCCGAGGGCGGCCAGCTTGCCCGCTTGCACCAGTTCAGCTTGGGTTTTGCGTAGGCGTGTTTCGGCGGCGCGGCGTTCATCGACCTCTTGCCGCAGTTGGGTGTTGGCGGCATCCAGGTCTTCGGTGCGTTCGCGGACGCGGGTTTCCAGCACCTCTTGCTGGTTGCGCTGCGCCTCAATCCGGTCGATCAGCCGCGCGCGGCGTTGCCAAAGCACCGCAGCCACCAGCCCCAAAAACAGGATCGACAGCCCCACCAAGGTCAAAAGCGTGGCGGCCTGCACCTGCGCGGGCCCGGTGGGCGACAGGATCGACACCCGCCAGCCCGCCGCCGCCACAAGCCCGGTTTGCATCACATAGCTTTCGCGACCGGCTTCGGTTTCGATCTCGATCCACTCATAGCCGCCGCCCAGATCGTCGCGGCGCGCGGGCAGGGGGGTGAGCGCATCCAACGGGTATTGGCGCGTGCTGGCGATCTGATCCAACGCAGCCTCGCTCACCGGGCCGAGGGTGCGGAAATGCAGGTCTTCTCGGTCTGAGAGGAAGATCACGTTCGAGGTATCAGTGACGATGATCGTGGCTTCGGTATCGCGCCAGGCCGCTTCGAGGGTTTCCAGCGTGATTTTCACAGCGACCACACCGGTGATATCGGTGCCGCTGTCGATCACGGGGGCGGCGAAGAAATAGCCGCGCTGACCGCTTGTGATCCCCAAAGCATGGAACCGGCCCAGACCCCCAGCCAAGGCATCGGTGAAATAGGGGCGGTAGGAAAAGTTGCGTCCGACAAAGGAGCGGTCTGTGCGATAAGAACTGGCCGCGATGGTCAGCCCGTCGGCATCCATCAGGTAAACATCCGACAGGTGCAGCGACAGGGCACTTTGGCGCAGTTGTTCATTGGTGAATGGCAGAATCCCCATATTGTCGGGGTCGCGCAAAAGCGTCGCCAGGATCGGGCGTTCGGCGATCAGCGCGGGCAGGCTTTGCGCCCGGCTAAGCTCTCCCCTCAAGACCTGTGTGGCCAGTTCGAGTGTGCCAGAGGCGCGATCCCCGGTTTGGACTAGAAAAAGCCGTTCCACCCGTGGGTAGGACGCTGCCGTCAGCCCAAGCGCCAGCAACACCCCCAGGGCGATGAGGATGGGTGGACGACGTTTGGTGAGGCGCGGCGTAACGGTCATTAAGCGGAGTATGCGGGCAGAGGCGCGGACTGACCAGTGCCAAGCGATTGCGGCTTGCGGCGGTATTTGCTGGCAAGGCGGGGAACGCTGCGGCTAGGCTGGCTTAATGGCGCGGTGAGCCGCCCAACAACACGATGGTGAGGGAGGTTCTTATGCAAAGACGGTATTCTTGGCCGATGGTTGCGGCCCTGGTGCTGGCCGCAGCTGGCTCAAGTGTTGCGCAGCAGGTCAGCTGCGGTGGGATCGGGATGGGCGCAGCTTGGATGGGCGGGGACGCCGCGGCCTCGGACATCGCTGGCGCGGCCGCCCCTTTGACGCTGGGTGGCATCAACGTGCCCCAAGCTGGCATGGCGGTCGGGCTGTTCTCCGTCGGAGTTGCAATGGATGTGCGGGTGGAGGCCCGACCCCAGGGCCAGGGCGATACCGTGCTAGAGCTTTATGATGCGGCGGGTGGGTTGATCCTGGTCGATGATGACAGTGGTGGTGATTTGGCCTCCCGCGCTGAGCTGCGCCTTGAGCCAGGGACTTATTGTTTGGCCGCGCGCGGTTTTGCTGATGCGGCCGTCACAGCCGACCTGCAGGTAAGCCGCTTGGATATGCCCGCCTTGACGATCGGCTTGGCCGGTGGCTTTGCCGGGACCGAAAGCTTGCCGCTTTTTGTCGGCATACAGCCCTGTTTGGCCGCGACCCCCGCCCAAAACCTTGGTAGCGGCGCGTTGGATGCGCAATTGCCAAGCGGGGTGCGTGCCCGCAACACGACGGCGGCGGTGCCCTATTACCGGTTCACCTTAAACAGCGCCCAGCCAGTTTCGATCCGTGCCGAAAGCCCGGTCGCTGACCCCTATATCTACCTGTTCGACAACCAAGGGGTGCTGCTTGGCGAAAACGATGACAGCGATGGGTTGAACAGTCGGCTTGATTTTCTGAACCCGCCTTTGCCTGCGGGCACGTATTGCATTGGGATGCGGTCCTTGTCCGACGCCAATGTGCCGGTCACGCTCAGCATGCTCGCGCTGGATCAGGCCAGCGTGCAGGCCGAGGCATATGCCAACGCCCAGCAAGCACCTGTGAACGGCGGGTACCCGGTGCATGATCTTGGCGAGGTTGAGACGGTGGCCATTATCGACCGGCAGGTTCTGGGCGGTCAGGCGGTGTTCTTCAGCTTTGATGTGACGCAGCCGGCTTTGATGTCGCTGACGGCGGATGAAATCACCGATAGCGACCCCTGGATTCGTCTGTTTGATGCGCGCGGCAACCTGATCGATGAAAATGACGATGCCAATGCCAGCTTGAACAGCGAGGTCATCCGCCGTCTTCCGCCGGGCCGGTATTTCTTGGGGGTCCGGCAATATGATGCGGCTTATGCCGGAACAATCCGCGTCATGCTGCAACGTTACGTGCCCGCGCGCTAAGTCGCAGTGAGGTTAGACTGGTAAGAGAGGGCCGCCGATTGAGCGGCCCTTTTTCATCCGGCTTGTTCGAGGGCTGAGATGATGCCGGAAAAATCAGCCGCTTTGAGAGAGGCACCGCCAACCAAGGCCCCGTCGACATTTGAGACCGCGAAAATCTCGGCGGCGTTGCTGGGTTTGACGGAACCACCGTAAAGCAGACGCATGGCATCAGCGGTTTCGGCGCCAAACCGGGCAGCAAGGGTTTGGCGCATATCGTCATGCACCTCGGCAATTTGTTCGAGTGTGGGGACACGACCGGTGCCAATGGCCCAAACTGGTTCATAGGCGATCACGGCGGTTGTGCCCGTTGCGTCATCGGGCACCGAACCGGCGAGCTGGTCGCGGATCACGTCGAGCGTCTGGCCCGCGTCGCGCTGTGCCTCGGTCTCGCCCACACAGATCACGGCGATCAAGCCTTGCGCATTGGCGGTTTGGGCCTGGGCAAGCACATCCGCATTGCTTTCACCGTGATCGGCGCGGCGTTCGGAATGGCCGACGATGACGTAAGCGGCCCCGGCATCGGCCAGCATCTCGGCCGAGATGTCACCGGTATGGGCGCCGCTGTTGGCGGGGTGGCAATATTGGCCACCAACCGCGATGGGGGCCGCGCCAATCTGGGCGCGCATGCGGTCGATCAATGTCGCGGGCGGGCAAAGCAGAATATCGACACTCGGTGCGGCATGGCTTGAAACCAGGCTGTCCACCTCGACCAGTGCGGCGTCGGTTCCGTTCATCTTCCAGTTTCCGGCGGCAAGTTTGCGGCGCATCAGCGACCTCCCATGGCAATCCGCACCCGGCATCGCAATCTGGGCGCGGCGGGTCAAGCCATGGCGGGTGAAATCCGGTCAGAGATGATCGAGCGCCCGCCGCGCCCAATCGGCGGCGGCATCGGGATCATCCAAGGCCCCATCCGGCATCGACCAATAGGGCATCGCGGTGGGTTTCTTCCCTTCGCGCTGATAGGTCCAGCGTGTGCATCCCTCGGCCTCGAGCACGTCGATGAAATCGCCCGCGCCCTTTAGCATCAGCGCGCCATCGGACATCAGGATCGCGAAAATCGTGCCCTCGTGGTAAAGGCACAGCCCGCCCATCATCTTACGGGTCGTGATGGCC
Source organism: Paracoccaceae bacterium (assembly GCA_965229695.1). Classification (GTDB taxonomy): domain Bacteria; phylum Pseudomonadota; class Alphaproteobacteria; order Rhodobacterales; family Rhodobacteraceae; genus JANSYL01. The sequence continues at coordinate 60,517 of OZ245921.1, read as the reverse complement.
CCGAGCCCGGAAAACAGCTCAACCGCGTGGTCGATCTGATCTTGGCTGACGCTCACGCCTGGGCCGCGCGGTCGGCTTCCAACTCGTCGATATCTTTGAACTTGATCGATTCACCGCAGCCACAGGCATCGGCGACATTGGGATTGCGGAACTTGAACCCGGCTTCCAACAGCGAGACCTCGTAATCGATCTCGGTGCCGAAAAGGAACATCTGCGCCATGGGCGCGATCATCACCCGTGCGTCGCCGGATTCGACCACCTCATCATGGGGATCGATCTCGGTCACGTAATCCATGGTGTATTCCATGCCCGCGCAGCCGCCCTTTTTGACGCCAATGCGCAAGCCTTGAGTGCCATCCTTGGCCATCAGCTTGGCGATTTGTGCCGCGGCGGCGTCGGTGATTTGGACGGCTTGTTTGCCGGGAATGCCGAACATGGGGCTGCTCCTGTCGCTTGGGCCCAATCTAAGGCGTCGGGCGCAAGGTCTCAAGGGTGCCATCGGGCAGAAGCATGATCAGCGCTGCGGCACATAAAATCGCCCAACCGACCGAGGCCAGGGTGCCGATAATCACGTATTCCGACGCTGCGCGGTCATCTTTCACCGCCCCAAAGCGCAGGATCGACTTGGCCGCGATCAAAAAGGCGATGCCCGCCGGTTGGCCAATCAGCATCAGCAAAAACACCAGACCTCGTTCCAACTGCCCAATGCGCAGACCCGCCAAAGGCGCGCCAAGGGCGGCGGCGGGGGCCGTGGGGGGCAGGGGCGTCAGCAGCAATTCCACTGCAAATCCGCCCGCGCGCACGGCAAAGACGGCAAAGCCTGCGATCAAAAACAGGGGTGTTAGCGTTTCGGGCGCCTGGGGCCACAGCTGTGCCCACAGACCTTGCGAGATCAGATCAGGCGCATAGGCCGCCACCCCGGTGATGGTCAGGATATGAACGGCCTGATCCAGCAGATAAGGCCACAGTTTTTTGCCGGGCAGCAGATGGGTTTTGATCAGATCCATCGCCGCGTGGAGGCCGGTCAGCACCGCCAGGGCGACCCAGCCGGTAAAGCCCACAGCCAGGGCGGCAAAGGCGAAGACCAGCGCGATGTGAAGCGCGATCATGGTGGGTTGGTGTTTGTTGCGCACCATATGGCCGGTCTGCGCCAGGTAATCGGCGGCGACATGGGCGGCAAAGAGGGCGGCAAAGCTTTCCAGCATGATCAGGGCCTGGGGCTTGATTTCGGCATATCAGGGCCTTGGGCCTGATCGCTTGAGGCTGCTGCCATATGGCTTGAGGGGCGCATCAATTCCATGGCGTTTATTTCGCGATATCAACGCCAGAGGGTTGATTTTCCAAAAGCGCCAATGCGTCCAAAATCTCGGGCAGATGCGCGCCTTGCAGACGGTTGTTCAAGGCTTGCGGCGACAAAGACAATCCCGCCGCCACCGAGGCTTGGGTCGGTGGCTGGGGCCGCAGAAGCTGCGGCAAAGGTTCGGCCTGCAAGAGGGTCCAATCCCGGCACAACGCATCCAGCAGGGGGGCGGCAATCCGACTGCCCGCAGGCGCGCCCAGATCGCTGACCGAAAGACGCCGCCCGCGCGGCATCTGATCCAGCGCCTCCCCCGCCCGTTCGAAGGCTGGGCCAGCGGCGTCGGACAAATCTTGGGTGCCCGGCGAAGACACCGGCCCAAACCCGATGGCGATGCGCGACTGCACCGCATCCCCCAAGCCCCGCAAGCTGGCGATCAAAATCAATGACAGGCGCAATGCGTGCCGGGGATGATCTAGCAAAACCTGCCACCCATCGCCACGAAACCGGGTGAATTTCTGCGCCCCGGCCCAATCCACCTGGGTTATCGCCTGCGCCAAAACCGTCATCGAACGATCGACGGAGCTTGGCGCGGCCTTGGTCGAGCCAACCAGATCGCCGGTCAAAACTGCTGAGGTCTGGGGCATCACGGCCTGCTTGCTGCCTTCACGGCACGATCATGGCAGCGGGCGTCCATCGCCGCAAGCCATCAGACCGGTTCGCTAAAGTCAGGATTTCAGGCCTTTACATAAAGCCCAGTTCAAGCCGGGCTTCGTCGGACATCATGTCCATGCCCCAGGGCGGATCCCAGGTCAGTTCAACGTTGACCTGTTTCACACCATCAAGCGGTTCGACCGCATCCGCCACCCATCCGGGCATCTCACCCGCCACAGGGCATCCGGGCGCGGTCAGGGTCATGATGATCCCAACCTCGTTCTCGGCGTTGATCTCAACCGTGTAAACCAGGCCCAGGTCGTAGATATTCACCGGAATTTCCGGGTCATAGACGCTGCGACAAGCTTCGACCACGCTGTCATAAAGCGGGTGGTCGGTGCTGGAGGGGCGGATCAAAGGCGCGCCTTCCATCTGCGGGGTCTGCTCGGTCATGGGTCGGTCCGGTCGCTATTCCTGAGCGAAGATATAAGGTTTAGCTGTGCCGGGGTAAAGACCGGCTTCGATGCTCAGGTAGAGCCGATATTGAGCGGGCAGAGCAGGCCCACGGTCAGCGCCTCGACATAGGCGCGGGTTTTGGCATCGTCGATTTTCAGAAACTGCACCGAAAACCCGTCGGCCATTTTGCGACCGTCGTATTTCAGCCAGTTCTGCACAAAAGACGAGTTATTGCCGACGCCGGCATGATCCAAAATCCGTCGCCGGATGGAGATGCTGCGGCCCACATGCACGACGCGCCCGCCGGGCGTGCGGATGATATAGACGCCGGGCACGTGGGTCAGGGCCGCGGGCAGCCGACCAGGCCCGATCACATGACGCGGTGCTTGCAGCAACTGATCATAGGCATCGCGAACGGTTTTCTGGATCGACATCATTTACGCCTTCAAAGGGGTCAGACGGGGCAGAAACCAATTTGCACCGGTGCCGCAATTGATGCCATAGACAGCGCCTGTTTCGAAAGCGTGATGCACCCCATGACACAGCGGTTTTCCTTTTCCCTCAACGCCACCTCGGGCAAAGCGCGCAGCGGCGTGATTTCGACACCGCGCGGAGACATCCGCACGCCCGCTTTTATGCCCGTGGGCACGGCGGCCACGGTGAAAGCTATGATGCCCGAAAGTGTGGCGGCAACGGGGGCTGATATTCTTTTAGGCAACACCTATCATCTGATGCTGCGCCCGACAGCCGAGCGGATTGCGCAACTGGGTGGGCTGCACCGGTTCATGAACTGGTCAAAACCGATCCTGACCGACAGTGGCGGATTCCAAGTGATGAGCTTGGCCGACTTGCGCAAGTTGACCGAAAAGGGCGTGACTTTTCGCAGCCATATCGACGGCTCGAAACATATGCTGAGTCCGGAACGTTCGATGGAAATTCAAAGGCTATTGGGTTCGGACATTGTGATGTGTTTCGATGAATGCCCGGCCTTGCCTGCGGACCGCGACCGGATCGCGGACTCCATGAGGTTGTCGATGCGCTGGGCGGCACGCTCGAAGGAGGCGTTTGGCGACCGGCCCGGCCACGCGCTATTCGGCATCCAGCAAGGTGGGTTGGAACAGGATTTTCGCGATGAAAGCGCAAACGCCCTGCGGGAGATCGGGTTTGACGGATACGCCGTGGGCGGTTTGGCCGTGGGCGAGGGGCAGGAGGCGATGTTTGCCTGCCTGGATTACGCGCCCGATCAACTGCCCGGGGATAAGCCGCGCTATCTGATGGGTGTGGGTAAACCCGATGACATTGTGGGGGCTGTGGCACGTGGCATCGACATGATGGATTGCGTGTTGCCCTCACGCTCAGGCCGCACGGGGCAAGCCTGGACCCGGCGCGGGCAGGTCAACATCAAGAACGCCCGCCATGCTGATGACCCGCGCCCGCTGGATGAGGATTGCATCTGTCCCGCCTGCCGCAACTATTCCCGCGCTTATCTGCATCACGTCTTCCGCGCGGGCGAGATGATTTCGGGCATGCTGCTGACCTGGCACAACCTGCATTATTACCAGGAGCTGATGCAGGGCATGCGCGATGCGATTGCGACCGACAGTTTTGCCGCCTTCGAAACCGCGTTTCACGCCATGCGCGCCGAAGGGGATATTGCCCAGATTTGACCCAAACCGGCGCTTTCCACAGCATTTTGTGGTCAGGCACCCCCCAAACCGCTATTGATCGCTTGCGCGCGGGCCTGGCAAAGCGCATGTTTTCTGCAACGCGCTGGGCAGGATTGCGCTTGAAACTCGGGCCACCTTGCCCCACGTAGGTACATCCTGACCCGGAGGGGATGGATGGGTTGCTGCCAAGCAGGGCCCGGTTCCCCTTGCTAAGACCAAGGAAGGCATATTGCCCGTGACACAAGATACATTCCCCGTCCTGCCCTTGCGTGACATTGTGGTCTTCCCCCACATGATTGTGCCGCTCTTTGTTGGCCGCGAAAAATCGGTGCGCGCGCTGGAAGAGGTGATGCAGGATGACAAGCAAATCCTGCTGAGCAGCCAGATCGACCCTGGCGTCGACGACCCAAGCGCCGATGGCATCTATATGACCGGTGTCCTGGCCAATGTGCTGCAACTGCTGAAACTGCCCGATGGTACGGTGAAAGTGCTGGTCGAAGGCCGCAGCCGCGTGCGCATTCAGGAATTTACCGCCACCGACGATTTCTTTGAGGCGCGCGTCAGCGAGCTGGAAGAAACCGAAGGCGACATCGACACGATCAACGCCTTGCTGCGTTCGGTCACCGAAGAGTTTGAGCGCTACGCCAAGGTCAAAAAGAACATCCCCGAAGACGCGATGACCACGATCAGCGAAGCGCAGGATTCCGCCAAGCTGGCCGATTTGGTCTCGGGCCATCTGGGCATCGAAGTGCACCAAAAGCAGGAGCTTTTGGAAACCCTTGCCGTGTCGGAGCGGCTGGAAAAGGTCTATGGCCTGATGCAGGGTGAAATGTCCGTCTTGCAGGTCGAGAAAAAGATCAAAACCCGCGTGAAATCGCAGATGGAGCGGACGCAGCGCGAGTATTACCTCAACGAACAGATGAAAGCGATCCAGAAGGAGCTTGGCGACGGCGAAGATGGCGCCGGCGAAGTGGCCGAACTGGAAGAGCGGGTGGAAAACACCAAACTGTCGAAAGAGGCGCGCGAAAAGGCCGAGGCTGAGATCAAAAAGCTGAAGTCGATGTCGCCGATGTCGGCCGAGGCCACAGTTGTACGTAACTACCTGGATTGGATGCTGTCGATCCCGTGGGGTGTAAAATCTCGCGTGAAAAAGGATTTGGGCCGCGCCGAAAAGATCCTGGATGATGACCATTATGGGTTGGAGAAGGTTAAGGAGCGCATCGTCGAATACTTGGCCGTCCAGCAACGCTCGAAAAAGCTGAAAGGCCCGATCCTGTGTCTGGTCGGCCCTCCGGGCGTCGGTAAGACCAGCCTTGGCAAATCGGTCGCCAAAGCCACGGGGCGCGAGTTTATTCGCATCTCGCTGGGTGGTGTGCGCGACGAAAGCGAAATTCGCGGCCATCGGCGCACCTATATCGGGTCCATGCCCGGTAAGATCATCCAGGCGCTGAAAAAGGCGAAGACCACCAATCCGCTGATCCTCTTGGATGAGATTGACAAGATGGGCCAGGATTTCCGGGGCGATCCGGCATCTGCCATGTTGGAGGTCTTGGACCCCGAACAGAACGGCACCTTTGTCGATCACTATCTGGAGGTCGAATACGACCTGTCGAACGTGATGTTCCTGACCACGGCGAACTCCTACAACATGCCGGGCCCGCTTTTGGACCGGATGGAGATCATTCCGCTGGCCGGTTACACCGAGGATGAAAAGCGCGAGATCGCCAAGCAGCACCTGATCGGCAAACAGGTCAAAAACCACGGGCTGAAAGCCAAGGAATTTGAGCTGACCGATGCGGCGTTGACCGATGTGATCCGTTACTACACCCGCGAGGCGGGGGTGCGGAACCTGGAGCGTGAGATCGCCAAACTGGCGCGGAAAGCCGTGACCACCATCGTCAAGAAAAAGGCCGAGACCGTGGTGGTCGAGCCTGAAAACCTGGACGATTTCCTGGGTGTGAAACGCTTCCGCTATGGCTTGGCCGAAGATGCGGATGCCGTGGGTGTTGTGACCGGGCTGGCCTATACCAGTGTCGGCGGTGACCTGTTGCATATCGAGGCGCTGAAACTGCCCGGCAAAGGGCGGATGAAGACGACCGGCAAGCTGGGCGATGTGATGAAGGAAAGCATCGATGCGGCCAGTTCATATGTCCGGTCGATCGCGCCGCAAATCGGGGTTAAGCCGCCGCGCTTTGATAAGATGGATATCCATGTGCACGTGCCCGATGGCGCGACGCCCAAGGATGGTCCATCGGCGGGTTTGGCGATGGTTACCTCCATCGTGTCGGTCCTGACCGGCATTCCGGTGAAGCGTGACATCGCCATGACCGGTGAGGTTAGCCTGCGCGGCAACGCAATGCCCATCGGCGGGTTGAAAGAAAAGCTTCTGGCGGCCCTGCGCGGTGGCATCACCACCGTTTTGATCCCGCAGGAGAATGAAAAAGACCTGGCCGATATCCCGGACAACGTGAAAGAGGGGCTGAAAATCATCCCCGTCAGCCACGTGTCCGAGGTGTTGGAGCACGCGCTGGTCGAAACGCCCGAACCCATCGATTGGGATGAAGCCGCCGAAGAGGCTGCCGCTGCGGCCAAGGCCTTGGAGCAAGGCGGCGATGGCGCGGTTGCCCATTAGCGCCAGGGCGAAGCCCGAATGAAAGAAGCGCCGCCCGATATCCGGGCGGCGCTTTTTCTTTTGGCTGGATCATCCCCTTGGGCAGTTACGGATGACCCAGGCCGCAGGCTTAATTGTTCGCCAGAGCGAAGCCTGCAAATAGGATAAACAATGCCGGCACGAGCAGGTGGCCGGAGTTATCGGTGGTGTCGTCGACGATGACAGCCGGTGGCATTTGAGGTTCCACCACGCCGCCAGCATGGGCTGCAGAAACGCTCAATAGCGCGGCTGCTGCCAAGGCAGTGAGTTTGGTTTTCATAGGTCTTCCCCAGGTTCTTTTACGTCACATCTCAGGCAGGTCGATGGACGGCAGGCAAACTGGCGCAGCTTATGCGGTCTGCACAGGGTGGTGCCGCCGCATCGACCTGATTTGTTGCGAAAATGCACCAAACCGGCGTGAGCCTAGATTCTGTTGCCTCAATCACGCGCTTGTCCAAGCAATTCAAAGCATTCGGGAATTTCCTTGGCGCAAAACACGGCTTCTCGGCATGGTCGAGTTATAGGCAAGACGATCGAGGAATCACGTGCCGGACAAGGTTCGCCGCCAGTTGCTACTGGGTGGGGCCGCCAGCTTGGCGGTGCCATTTTTGGCGCGGCCGGTTGTTGCGCAATCCACCCCGGTGCCCACCGTGCTTGCCCCCGAAGACCCCGTGACCGTCACCCGCGTCGCTAGTGCGCGCCCGGTTGTGGCCTTAACCTTTGACGACGGGCCGCATCACAGCCTGACACCGCAGTTGCTGGATATTCTGGCCTCGCGCGGGGTGCGGGCCACGTTTTACGTGATCGGCAACCGCGCCGTGCGCCACCCCGAGCTTTTGCGCCGGACCATGGCCGAAGGGCACGAAATCGGCAATCATACCTGGTCGCATCCAAGCCTGTTTGGGCATTCCGACGCCAGCGTGCTGAGCCAGATCGACCGCACCAACCAGGCGGTTTATGATGCCGTTGGCCGTCCACCGGTGACCATGCGCCCGCCTTATGGCAACTTCTATCCGCACCAGCGTCAGATGCTGTTTGACCGACGCAATATGCCCACGGTGCTGTGGTCCGTGGACCCCGAGGATTGGCGCCGCCCCGGCAGCTCGGTCGTGGCCCAGCGCATCATCAGCCACAGCCATCCCGGCGCGGTTGTGCTGGCCCATGACATTCACAGCCCAACGGTGCGGGCGATCCCTTCGGCCATCGACGGGCTGCGCGCGCGCGGGTATGAGTTTGTTACCATTTCCGAACTGCTGGGCTGGCAAAGATGGGATCGCCGCAGGTTGCAGCTGATGGCGCAATCCTAAGCGTTTGATCCGTTGAAAAATTGCTGTTGCAACACGGCTTTGGCTGGCGAAAAACCACAAGCGCCGCTATGCTGTTTCCAATAGCGAAACGGTTTGTTCGTGCTGACGCACGGTGTGCCATCACCGTTTCGCTGAGAAAAACAGGGACAGGAAAGGCCAAGATCATGGCGAGCAGTCGCAAAACCACCACCCCCACGCGCAAGTCGACCTCGGCCGGGCGCACATCGACCCGGCGCAGCACGACCAGCAAATCGGCCGCCACGGCCAAGACGACCAAAAAGCCTGCAACCCGCGCCAAGGCACCGGCGAAATCGTCGGCCAAGGTGGCCAAACCCGCGGCACCGGTTGTAACCCTGGTCACGGATAGCGGGGCCGCCAGTGACGCCACTCAGGTCAACCTGGAAACCTTCCGCCGCCCTGACCTGATCCAGGCGGTCGCGGATCGGACCGCTCTGAAGCGTTCGGATGCCAAGGCCGTGTTGGAATTGGTGCTGGAGGAACTGGGCAATGCCTTGGACGGGCGCGACGAACTGGTGCTGCCGCCGCTTGGCAAGCTGTCGGTCAAAAACCGGCGTGCGGCCAACAACGGCGCGCATCTGACGCTGAAGCTGAAACGCCCTGGTGCAAAGCCGAGTACGACTGCTCAAACGGCTCTTGCGGAGCCCGACGGGGATAGCTAAACACACGCGCACTCGGCGGGTGATTAGCTCAGTGGTAGAGCGCTTCGTTCACATCGAAGATGTCGGGAGTTCAAATCTCTCATCACCCACCATTTCCCCCCTTTGACGGCAGGTAAGCGTGACCGACTGGCCCGAGATTTTCGTGTTGCGCCATGGCGAAACCGAATGGAACGCCGCCGAGCGGTTGCAGGGGCATTTAGATAGCCCTTTGACCGCGCGCGGGGTCGCGCAGGCCGAGGCGCAAGGGCGCATTCTGGCCCGCGCGTTGCCGGGCCCATTGCCGGTGGTCACCAGCCCCTCACCGCGCGCCCTGCGCACGGCAGAAATCGCTTGTTCGGGGCAGGTGTTCACGCGCGATCCACGATTGATGGAGATTGATCTGGGCGAATGGGCGGGGCGCAAGCTGTCCGAGATTTCCGACGCAAACCCACATGTTGCGGGGGATGAAGACCCCCATCTTTGGAAGTTCACCGCGCCCGGCGGCGAAAGCCTGGAGAGGATGGCGGCCCGTTGCCGCGCGGTTTTGGATGAGTTGAATGGCCCAACGGTATTGGTGACCCATGGTGTCACCTCACGTATCCTGCGCTGCATCGTTTTGGGCCGGTCGGTGCAGGATTTGTCCGATCTGCCGGGCGGGCAGGGGGTGGTGCACCATGTGGCTGGCGGCGTGGCACAGGTTCTGTCGGACTAGTGCGCTTTCAACCCTTGCGCGCACCCGCGCCATTGGCTAAGTGCTTCGCGGCCCGGATGGGTGGTTAGCTCAGTTGGTAGAGCGTCTCGTTTACACCGAGGATGTCGGGGGTTCGAGCCCCTCACCACCCACCATTTTCCCTTTTGCTTGGTAGACGCTCTGGCGGGTGCAAGCTGTATCCACGCCGTGCAGGACAGCGCATTTTTGCGGATCCTACGAGGAAAATATCTGCTTTGTGTGCGCAGAAGAACAGCGCGTGTTCCCCGCTTCGTCTCTACTTTTCTGAAAATCGGATTACTTTACAGCTCAATCAAATGCAGCCCCAAAGGTGATGCCATGAGCTGGAACCCAATCCTCGACCCCGAAGTACCGATCGGCGATGCCGTCGATGCGGTCGAAACCGTGATCGTGCCCCGTGCGCGCGATCTGGGGGATTTTGAAGTGCGCCGCGCCTTGCCCGCACCCAAGCGGCAAATGGTCGGCCCGTTCATCTTTTTTGATCAGATGGGCCCGGCGGAGTTCGTCACGGGGCAGGGGATCGACATTCGCCCGCATCCGCATATCGGGCTGGCGACGGTCACCTATCTTTACAAAGGTAAGTTTCACCACCGTGACAGTCTGGGCACCGATCAATGGATCGAACCGGGCGCGGTCAATCTGATGACGGCGGGTCACGGCATCACCCATTCAGAGCGCGTCGACGGGGAGATGTTGAAGCAGCCCTATAGCCTGTTCGGCATTCAAACCTGGATCGCCTTGCCCAAAGACGCCGAAGACACTGCGCCGGATTTTGTCCATGCCGCCAAGGATGAGTTGCCGATGCTGGAGGGGGAGGGGAAATCCCTGCGTCTGATCCTGGGCCATGCCTATGGCGAACGCGCACCCGTGCCGACCGCGTCAGAGATGTTTTATGCCGATGCGCATTTGGAGCCTGGCGCGAAGCTGCCCATGCCCGACGATCACGAAGATCGCGGGGCTTATGTGGTCAGCGGGTCTGTCACCATCGCGGGTCAGGTGTTTGAGCCGGGCCAGATGATGGTGTTCCGCCCCGGTGATACGGTGTCGATGACAGCGGGGGCCGACGGCGCGCGTGTTATGCTTTTGGGCGGCGAAACGCTGGAAGGGTCGCGTTACATCTGGTGGAACTTCGTCGCCTCCTCAAAGGAGCGGATCGAAGCCGCGAAGGAAGCTTGGCGCGCAGGCGATTGGATGCATGGCCGGTTCCAGCTGCCACCCACGGATAATGCGGAATTTATTCCCCTTCCCGAAAAATGACCTGACCTGATCGGGCGGCGCAATTCGCTTGCCCCGCCCGATCGCCCTGGCCAAAGTCCGGCCATGGAGCTGACCCCTGCCACCCTGTCCGACATCCCAAAGCTAAGATCGCTCCACACCGCGAATTGGCGGCAGGACTATCGCGGCTTGCTGCCCGATGCGGCGCTGCAGGCCCCGCTCGAGGCCTATATGGATGCGAAATGGGATGCGGAGGCGCTTTCCCGTCAATCCGTGGTCGCGGCGCGGGAGGCCGAGGGGCTGATTGGCTTTGCCGTCTTTGCCATCGATGGCGATGCGGGGTTGTTTCTCGACAATCTGCATGTGGCGCGTCGTGCGCGCGGGAAAGGCGCGGGCCGGTCCTTGATGCGCTATCTTGCCAAGCAAGCGGGCCAGCGGCCGGTTTTTCTCTATGTGCTGGATGGGAATGACGCAGCGCGGCGCATCTATGCCGCTTGGGGCGGCCAAGAAGGCGATCCGATCAAAGTGCCGTTTTTAGACGGTTTTGTCCTGGAACGCCGCGTTAGCTGGACCTGTGGCGCAGATTTGCTGCGCCGCTTGAGCCCACCGGAATAGCCATGACCCCAACCATCGCCGAAAACAACACATCACGGGCCATCGTGATGATCTTGATCGCGATGCTGTTCATCTCGCTCAACGATATGCTGATCAAGCTGTTGTCGGGTGGCTATCCGTTGCATCAGATGGTGTTTGTGCGCTCGGCCATCGGTCTGATTGCGACCTCGACCTTTCTGTATTTCGAAGGCGGGGTGCGTTTGCTGAAAACCGACAAGCCCGGCCTGCACGCGATCCGCGCCGGGCTGATCGTGATGGCCAACATGACCTATTTCGCGGCCCTTGCGGTGATGCCCCTGGGTGCCGCGACGGCGCTGTTCTTTGTGGCGCCACTGTTGATCACGGTTCTGGCGATCCCCGTTTTGGGGGAACGGGTGGGCAAGCACCGTCTGATCGCGCTGTTGATTGGCTTTGCGGGCGTCATGGTGATGATGGCGCCCGGCGTCGATTGGGGCGGGATCAGCCGCATCAGCCTGACCCTGCCCTTGATTGCCGCGCTTTGTTACGCGGGAATGCAGGTGTTGACCCGGAAACTGGGTGTCCGCTCGGCGGCCTCGGCCATGGCGTTTTACATCCAAATCGCCTTTCTGATCGTCAGCACGATCTTCTTTTTTGTGGCCGGTGACGGGCGATTTTTGCCGTTGGTGGAACATGAAAGCCTGGTGTTCCTGCTGCGCCCATGGATTTGGCCCGCGCCCAGCGATTTGGGGCTGTTCGTGATTCTCGGGCTGTTGTCAGGGGGGATTGGCTACACGCTTAGCCAAGCCTATCGGATTGGCGATGCGGCAACCGTTGCCTCTTACGAATACGTCGCCCTGCCCATGGCGGTGTTCCTAGGCTGGCTGGTTTTTGGCGAGATTCCAGGGGTTTGGATGGCCGTTGGTATGGTCTTGATCGCCAGCGGGGGATTGTATGTCTTTGCCCGCGAACGCCAACGCGACGCGCCGATCAACGCGCGGCCACCGACGCGGCGCGGCTAAGGTGCGCAAAACCATGGATGAAAGCCGCAAATCCCGCGCAAGACTGCTTGACGCCCTTCGCCGGGGCGCATAGACCACACGCCACGCCGAAGCATATCGGCGGCATGGCTGCGCGGTTGTAGCTCAGTTGGTTAGAGTACCGGCCTGTCACGCCGGGGGTCGCGGGTTCGAGCCCCGTCAACCGCGCCACTGCCATGTCACGAATGCCAAGCGCCACGCGCGGTTGTAGCTCAGTTGGTTAGAGTACCGGCCTGTCACGCCGGGGGTCGCGGGTTCGAGCCCCGTCAACCGCGCCACGTTTTCCAAAAGACGCAAAAGTAGAAGCCGCCTAACCGGCACCCTCAGCCGCTCTGCGCAATTCGATCATATAGGTGATCGCGGCGCGCGAGTCCTGGTTGTCGTAATTCCGCTTGGCCACACGGGCCCATTCCGGGTCGGCGGCGGCACCGGGTGTGTCCTCAAACCCGAAATAGGCGCAATCCCCTTGATCTGCGCCATCTGCGGTCAAGCCGGGCAGGGCCAGGATTGGCGAGAAATCGGCAACCGCACTGCCCGCCAGGTCAACGCCTTTCAGCGCCTGCAACCCGCTCAAAACGCTTATGTCACAGACCGCTGTTTCGCAAAGGTCAAGCTGTTCCAGGCGCGTTAGCCCTTCGATGGGCGCCAGATCGTCAATCTGGGTGCCGCTTAGCTCTAACTCGACAAGATTACGCAGCGCGCGGATCGGGGTGAAATCCTCCGCCGGGATGCCTGAGAGGCTCAATGCTTCCAGTTGGGGCATTTGTTCCAGCGGGGTCAGATCGCGCAGATGGGTGTGATTGAGGGTCAGCCATCTCAAGTTGGGAAGGTTTTGCAGTAGACGCAGGTCTTTGAACCCAGTGCGGCTGAGGTCGAGCGAGCGTAGGCTTTTCATCCTGTCCAGCGGCGCAAAATCGGCGATCGGGCAGTTGCTTGCGATGAGAATCTGCAAATCAGGCAGATCCGCAAGGATCGTCAGATCAGAGAACGCGGTATCATGCAGCGTCAGGCTGCGCAGCGCGGCGACCTCGGTCAGCGGGGCGAAATCCCGCGCCTGACAGCCGCCGAGGCGGATGGTTTCCAGAAACGGCATTCCGGCCAAATGCGAAAGATCATCGATCTCGGTGCGGGCGAGAGAAAGCTCGCGTAATTGCGTTAGATCGGTCACGCGCTTGGGCAGTTCTTTCAAGCCGACAAACCAGCCATCGCTCAGATCAAGCCGGGTCGCGCCGCTGGCCTTGGTCTGCTCGATCCGATCCGCAGCGGCGCGAAACGCGGCCATGTCGGGGGCGATTTCCATGGTTTCCTTTCTTCGCGCTTGGCAGGTTGGCGATATCACAACATCGACGAATGCGCTTTTCGTTGCGAGTTGACCTTTGCCGAGGTCAGACAATAGAGGCGGGCGGCTAGGCGGCGCATTCCGCTATTTCGCCCAAGACCCGCGCGCAAAGCGACGAAGGCGGTCACGCCATTTGGGTGGTTTAATCCGATAATGGTTTATCGCCACATACCGGATTGCGCCCCAGTCGATAACCATGCGGTCCGGGTGGCTTAGAGGGAATTTTAGGGAACGGGCTCTTAAACCAGCTTCCATCGCGTTTGGGTCGGTCGTGTGGGTTGCGTTGTCTCCGAAGCCGATATTTTGCATGAGATTTCGCCGCGGGGTGATGACATATCCGCCAGACCGCCACTGGCTATACACCCAAGGATAGTCCCAGGTGTCGATTTCGCCATCTCGGGTTTGCTTGAAGACGCCTAGCCAATACTTTGCAGCACCCGGGATCGGGCACATGCGCTCAATAAAAGCTTCTGCTTCTAGCGTCTCAATACCATTAAACCCGGCATCGAAATGCTTCCAAGCCCGGCGCCAGCTTGCCCAGCCCCAGACATGACAGATCGAACCAAAATAATAGCTATGGTTTTCGGCATATTCAAAGTCGTCGGGGAGCATATTGCAGGCTGTGATCGAGGTGATGCGTGGGTCGTCCCGATACCGCTCCAGCATCTCCGCCGAAAAGCGGAAGAAGCTTTGGTCCAGAACGATGTCGTCTTCCACAATAACCCCCTCGGGTTCATGATCGAAGAACCAGGTGACGGCACTTGCGACGGCCCGCCCGCACCCCAAGTTATCATCTCGATAGAGGCGATGGACCTCGCAGGGCCAGTCGACCTCCTCAATAATGGCGCGGGTTTGGGCGCATAGTTCGGCTTCTCCGGGCCGGTCAACGCGCGGCCCGTCAGCCGCAACGTATAGGCGGCTTGGCTTGGCTTGGCGCAAGCATTCAAAAGACTGACGCGTCTTTTCCGGGCGGTTAAAAATCAGAAATAGGATCGGCGGCGTTTTAGATTTCGTCATGTTCGTCTTGGGATGCGCGCTTTTTCATGTGCCTTTTTAAGTCATGTGGACCTGGGGCGGTCTGGTCTCGCAGACGCCGACTATAATCGGCGCAGGTCTGGGCGCCATAGGATTTTGATAGATGCAATAGAGCGGTCTTTGCGCGTGACGTTGGTGGGGCCGAGGCTCCCGAACAGCCTTGTGGGGTGATTTGGCGGGCAACAGGCTGCCGATGGCGCCGCGGCGGACCGCTGCCGCTAAGAACAACAGGCTTGTTCCAAAAGCGCATTTGGCGCAAAAGGCCCCGTCCGAATTCAATGACGAGACCTCAGATGCGGTTCCTTTTTGCACCCATTGCAGCGCTTTTTCTGCTCTCCGGCTGCGGCCTGATGGCCTTTGGCCAGGATGATGCCGAGCCAACGGTGATGCGTTGGGCCCATGTGCCCGGCCATGAGGCATGGGAGGCGGCAAGCTTTGCCGCGCTCGATACCCATGCCGCGATCCTGCCGACCATCGTGCCTGACGATATCGATGAATGGTGCCCGGCCTATACCGACAATGATCTAGAAGAACGCCGCGAGTTCTGGGTTGGGCTGATGTCGACCTTGGCGCGCCACGAAAGCACCTGGAACCCCACGGTGGTTGGCGGCGGCGGGCGCTGGTTTGGCCTGGTGCAAATCTCTCCGGCGACCGCGCGTTTTTATCAATGCGAGGCGACAAGTGGCCAAGCGCTGCTGGATGGGGCCGACAACGTAAGCTGTGCCTATCGCATTTGGGCCACGACCGTGCCGCGCGACAACATGGTGTCGCGCGGGAACCGGGGCGTGGCGGCCGATTGGGGCCCGATGCATTCCAGCCAAAGCCACAAGCGCGAAGATATGCGCCGGTGGATTCGCCAGCAAAGCTTCTGCCAAGGCTAGCAAACGGGGCTTATCCCCAGTTTTTCTTGCGTTAAGCGGCCCATATCGGCAGATTGCCCCGGATGCGTCTTGTCTGGGGGAGGATGCGCATGGGCCGCCTACGGGCCATTCTCTGCATGATTTGCGGGTTTTTACCGGCTGAGCTTTGGGCGCAGACCGGCGGTGTGCCGGTCGCCTCTAGCATGGATGTGCCGGTTATGGCTGATCCGCAGCCGGGCGAGGCGCAGATGCAGGAGGCGGCCTTTGGCCTTGCAGCAACGCCCTTGCCCGATCTTGATCCGATCAGCCCTTTGGCGCCTGCGCGCAGCTATCGCCCCGAACAGCGTGAAGGCTGGGAACTGCCCAGTGCGCGCTGGGATGATCACCCCGACGGTACGCGTTGGTCGATGGCGGTCATGTCGGCGCTGCGCGGGCCGGGCGCACCGCTTTTGGATGTGGTGCCGCGCGACATCATCCATTGGTGCCCAGGTTATGTGCAAGCCGACCGCGCCGGGCGCGCGGCGTTTTGGACCGGGCTTGTATCGACCTTGGCCTGGCATGAAAGCACGCACAGGCCCCACGCGGTTGGCGGCGGTGGGCGCTGGTTTGGACTGGTCCAAATTGCGCCCGGCACCGCGCGCTATCGCAACTGTTCGGTTCGCAGCGGTCAGGCCTTGCTGAATGGGGTTGATAATCTTCGCTGTGGTATTCGGATCATGGCAATCACCGTGCCGCGTGATGGGGTCGTGTCAGAGGGGATGCGGGGGGTCGCGGCTGATTGGGGGCCGTTCCATTCTTCGCGCAAGCGCAATGACATGCGCGATTGGGTCAGCAGCCAATCCTATTGCCAATCGCGCCGCCGCCCGGACCCGCGCCCGCAAAGCCTGTTGCTGCGCGCAATCGCGCCGGGCACGGCGGTGATGGCGCCGCTTGTCTCACCCGAGCCGCTGCAGCGCCCGGTTCACTAAAGTTTGGATTAGCTGCTGCGGACCGGCACGCCCAAATCGGTCGCATCCCGGATCAGATCCAGCGGGTCTTGTTCCATGCCCAAGGGCACCTCAAGCTCGACGCCGGAATAAAGCACCACGCTGGCACGCGTAACGCCGCCACGTTCGATCACCCTAAGATAGGCGATATCGGCTGCATCGATGCGCTTGTCATCGACCCCGTCCAGGATCACCCATTCATTGCGCCCCATGCGAAGGCCAAAGGTGGGCGTGACAACGGTTTGATACATGCAAATCGCGATGGCTGGCATGGCCACAAGGATCACCATGCCCGGCGCGGAATGCCAGACAAGCGCGGCAAGACCCGAAAGCCCGCCCAATGTGATCAAGCTAAGCCCCGTGCTGCCGGGGCGAGAGGCGTATTCGATATACCCAGTCATGGGCGTAGTTTGCATCTGGAATTGTGCCGTTTTTTGGGCAGGGCGGGGGCACCTGCGGGGCAGGTCCAAAAACTCAAGCGATTAGGACCAACGTGGGGCCAGGCGCGGGGGAACCGGCAGTCGCAAAGGGCGTAGTAGAAGCTGCCCCTGGGCCCCAGATTCGCCCAGGCCCAGCGTGGCCTGGCGTAGCGCCGCAATGGCCGCCTCAGAGTTTTGGGGCAACGCATGGGCTGGGATCGGCGTGCCGACAGTGACGGTGAAGCGCATTTGGGCCTTGTTCAGAGTTTCATGAAACAGGGTGATGTCGCGCAGGCTGGGATGCAGCGCATCGAAGCCATAGAAAAGGGCCGAGTTCCGCGCCCGGATATGGATCGGGATCACCGGCAGATCGAATTTGCGCGCAATCATCGCGGCCGAAGCCATCCAGGGCCGTTCCACCAGCCGAATGCCCCGGCGTTTTGCCAAACGACCGGACGGGAATATCACCCCCAGCCGCCCCTGATCCAATGCCGCGCGGGTATAGGCCATCGTTCGCCGCGTCTTGCCGTGGGAGCGCCGTTCCTGCCGCCATTCCACGGGGGCGATCAGGGCCTCCAGCTGCGGCAACACCTTAAGAATATCGACATTGGCGAAGTAAAATGCATCCGGGCGCCGCCGCTCTAGCAACCGGTAAAGCACCAAACCGTCGGCAATGCCGGTCGGGTGGTTGGCCACGATCAAGGCGGGCCCCGAGATTGGGATATGCGACAGCCCCGATATCTCGACCCGACGCGCGATCAGCCGCGCCATGGTCCGCATCAACCGATCGGCGGGCATATGTTGGACCGCCGTGGCGATGGCAATGGTGCGTTGGTAGCCCAGAACCCGGTCAAGCGCCTGTTTGGCCCATCGCGCAGGCGGATGGGGCGCAAACAGCCAGGGCGCCCGGTCGGCGATCAAGGGATCGAGTCGGTCCTGCATCTCCATGGCTGTGTCACATCAAACCGCTGTAACGGGGATATGACGGTGGCGGGTTCGGCTGGCCTATGGGCAAGAATAGGCGCGGCTGTTAGGAGGGCTCTAATGATCGAAAGCCCCCCCATCCACCGCCCTGGCCGCGTGGCCGAATTGGATGCGGCGCGCAGCCTGGCGCTGGTGGCGATGGCCGTCTTCCATTTTGTCTTTGACCTGGAACTGTTTGGCTATGTGGCACCCGGCACCACGGCGATGACGGGCTGGAGGTGGCTGGCGCTGTTAACGGCGGGCAGTTTTTTGGGGTTGGCGGGCGTCAGCCTGTGGTTGGCCCATGGCGGCGGCATCGCCTGGCGCGGGTTTCTCAAGCGCTTGTTGATGGTTGGTGGCGCAGCGGCGCTGATCAGCTTGGTGACCGTTTTTGCGGTACCGGATGCCTTTATTTTCTTTGGTATTCTGCATTCCATCGCGCTTTGCAGCGTTCTGGGGCTGCTGGCGTTGCGGTTGCCGGATTGGGCCGTGGCCGGATTGGCGCTTGCGGTGTTTTGGATCGCTCAAGGACCAGGGCATCAGCTGTTCAACACGCCCGTTTTATGGTGGACGGGCCTGCAAACCGTGCCCCTGCGTTCGGTCGATTATGTGCCGATTTTTCCGTGGTTTGGGCCGTTTCTGATCGGACTGGCCTTGGCCAAGGCGGGGGATCGTTTTGGGCTTTGGCAGCGTCTGGCGGCGCGCAATGCGCCGACTTGGCTTCGCCGCTTTGGTTTTGCCGGTCGGCACAGCCTGATCGTTTACCTGCTGCATCAGCCGGTGCTGATCGCCCTGATCTGGCTGGCCGGGCTGGTCATGGCGTGATCACGCCTCGCGCATCCGCCCGACCATTTCCGACAGATCACGCGACAGGCCGTTCTGGTTGGCCATCCGCTCCAGTTCGGCTTGGATCAGCGCCTGCCGATCCACATCGTAACGCCGCCAGGTTTCAAAGGCGGTTGACATGCGCGCTGCGGTTTGCGGGTTTTTCGCATCCAGTTTCAACAACCAATCGGCCAGGAATCGGTAACCATTCCCTGACGGATCATGGAACCCCGCCGGATTGCCCGCCGTCAGTCCCGCCATGAGAGAACGGAAGCGATTGGGATTGGTCCAGTCGAAATCGGGGTGCTCGCAAAGGCTTTCGGTGATACCGACCGCCCGTTCGGGGTCTGCATGGGCCACCTGCGCCATGAACCATTTGTCGATGACCAGACGATCCGCATGCCATTGATCATAGAATTCTTGCGCGACTTCGCCGTCGCCTGCCTGCAAAAGCGCCGAGAAGGCGGCCATTTGGTCGGTCATATTGCTGGCGCCATCGTATTGCGCGCGGGCTCGGTCAGGGCCCTCAACCATGCTCAGCAGGGTGAGGCAGGTGTTGCGCAGGCTGCGCTTGGCGGCTTGATCGGCATCGGGGCTGTAATCCGGGCCGGGATCAAGATCGGCGTAAAGTTGGGCCAAAGTTGGTTGCAATGCGTCGGCCATTGCGCGCCCAAAGCTTTCGCGCGCGGCGTGGATGGCGCTGGGATCGGGCACCAGCCCCATGTCCATGGCGGCTTGGGCGATATCATCTTCGGACGGGCGGCTCAGCACCAGTGCGCGGAAGGCGGGATCAAGATCCGCGTTGCCCGCCAATCTGTCGAGTGCCGTTAGCAGGCCCGCGTCGGGGGCTATGCCGTCGGTCAGGATCGCCAAAAGCGCCTCGCGCATCAGGCTGCGCCCGGCCTCCCACCGATTGAACGGGTCGCTGTCATGGGCCAGCAGCACCGCCCGATCTGCGCGGCTGAGCGGGGCATCCAGGATCACCGGCGCCGAAAACCCGCGCAGCAGCGAGGGGATCACGGCCTCAGGCGTCTCAACGCCCGCTTTGGCGGCCAGGTCTTTGAGGTCGAAGGACAGCGTTTGTTCTGATTGAGCCAACTCGATCATGGTATCGGGCAGCAGTTCCGCCCCATCCGGGGTCAAAAGCCCGAGGATCACGGGGATCACCACTGGCTCTTTTTTGGGCTGGCCTGGGGTTGGCGGCACTGCTTGAGCAAGGGTCATTTGAAGCTTTGCCCCCAGAACCTGCCAGCGCGCGGTTAGGTGCGGCGTGCCGGCTTGGCTGTACCAACGCTTGAATTGGTCTAGGTCACGCCCGGTCTCATCCTCGAACACAGTGATCCAATCTTCGATGGTGCAGGCCTGACCGTCATGGCGGTCGAAGTAGAGATCAAGCGCCGCGCGATAGCCATCATCACCCACCAAGATGCGCAGCATTCGGATCAACTCCGCGCCCTTTTCATAGACGGTCGCGGTGTAGAAATTATTGATTTCAATATAGCTTTCGGGCCGGACGTTATGGGCAAGCGGCCCCGCATCCTCCCGGAACTGGCGGGCACGCAGCTGCAGCACATCTTCGATGCGTTTGACCGGGGCCGAACGCATATCGGCGCTGAACTGCTGATCGCGGAAAACGGTCAGCCCTTCTTTCAAGCAAAGCTGAAACCAATCGCGGCAGGTGATACGGTTGCCGGTCCAATTGTGAAAATACTCATGCGCGATGATGCCCTCGATCAGGTCGTAATCGCGGTCGGTCGCGGTTTCAGGGCTGGCCAGCACATATTTCGAGTTGAAGATGTTGAGGCCCTTGTTTTCCATCGCGCCCATGTTGAAATCATCGACGGCAACGATGTTGAACACATCGAGATCATATTCGCGGCCATAGACCTGCTCGTCCCAAATCATGGAGCGTTTCAGCGCATCCATGGCATAGGCGCATTTGCCCTCATCCCCGGGTCGTACCCAGATATTGAGCGCCACATCGCGGCCCGAGGCGGTGGTGAAACGGTCGGCAAACGCGGTCAGCTCACCCGCAACCAGCGCAAACAGATAGGCCGGTTTGGGCCAGGGATCGTGCCATTCGGCCCAGCCCGCGCCTTGAGCGGTAGGATCGCCATTCGCGAGCAGAACGGGCAGGTCGCTTTCGATCCGAACCGTAAAGGGTGCCATGACATCGGGCCGGTCGGGGTAATAGGTGATTTTGCGAAACCCCTCGGCCTCGCATTGGGTACAGAACATGCCGTTCGAGAGATAAAGCCCCTCAAGCGCCGTATTGGCTGAGGGGTCGATTTCCACCTCAGCCTCCCAAGTGAATTCTGGTCCCGGCAGGTTTGCGGCGCGCACCGTCAGGCCCGTTGCGCTTTGCTGGTAATCCGAAGCCGTGAGTGGGTGGCCATCGACAGCGGCCGAGATCAGTTTCAGCGCCTCGCCATCGAGCACCAGATCGCCGCCCTCGGGACGAGCGGGATTCGCCTGGAAGCGGATTTTCGAACGCACGCGTGTGGCTTTGGCATCGAGTTGAAAGGTCAGATGCACCGATTGGATCAGATGACGGGGCGGCTGATAATCGCTCAAACGGATCGGGGTCGGCGCAGCGGCAGAGGCGTCTTTCATCTCGGTCCTTTCGGGTGGGCTGAAAGGCTAGGCTAGGGCGCTGGGCGAGGGCCTGCAAGAGCCGCTTAGGGCTTGCGCTGCGGCTGCGCCGCATCGCCCGGCGCCTCCTCTATCGCGGAGGCATGGCTTATTGCTTAGGGGGGGCGCTGCCCCCGCGCCCAAAGGGCGCTCCCCCGCCATATTTTGGAGGATAAAGAGGGGGGAGGGCGCAGAGGCGTTTTGGTACGTGTTGCCGCGCTTTCTTGAAGGCGGGGGCGGGGCGCGTTAGGTCAGGCGTCACGGAGATAGAGGGATGGGCCATGGCTGAACGCCGCAATATTTTCGAAGAGGTGAGCGAAACCCAGAAGCCTGCGGCAGTGCCCGGCGGCGTGAGCCGCGACCGGGGCCGCGCGCGGCGCTTGGTACGCGGTTGGTTGATGGCGCTTTTTGCCTTGGTGGTCGTGATGATCGCCGTGGGCGGCTTGACCCGGTTGACCGATAGTGGCCTGTCGATCACCGAATGGGCGCCTTTGTCCGGCGCGATCCCGCCAATGTCTGCCGAAGCTTGGGAGGCGGAGTTTGAGGCCTATCGCGCCATCCCGGAATATCAGCTGCAAAACCGGGGCATGAGCCTGGCAGAGTTCAAGACAATCTATTGGTGGGAATGGGGCCATCGGCAGCTTGGCCGTGTGATTGGCTTGGTCTGGGCGATTGGCTTTGTCGCGCTTTGGGCGACGAAGAACATCCCGACGGGCTGGACCGGACGTTTGTTGCTATTGGGGGCATTGGGCGGCGGCCAGGGCGCGATTGGCTGGTGGATGGTCTATTCAGGACTGGCACCGGGGATGCTGGATGTCGCCTCCTACCGGTTGGCGATCCATTTGGGCCTGGCGTTTTTCATCTTGGCACTGATCGCGTGGCATATCATGGCGTTGAGCCGGGATGAGGCGGCGCTGATCCAGGCGCGCCGGGATGGGGACCGCAAGCTTAAAGGGATGTCGACCGGTTTGCTGCATCTGACTTTTGTCCAGATCCTAATCGGCGCGCTGGTGGCTGGGATCGATGCCGGCCGAAACTATGTCGATTGGCCGCTCATGGCGGGCGGGTTCACACCGCCCAATATGTGGGCGATCGAACCTTGGTGGCGGAACCTGTTTGAAAACGATGGCACGGTGCAGTTTTTCCACCGCTTGGTTGGCTATCTGGTCTTTGCCTTCGGCCTGGCGGTTTGGTTTGCCGCGCGCCGGTCGCCGCGTGTGGCGACCAAGCGTGCCTTTGATTGGATGGCGGTGATGCTGTTTGGGCAAGTGGTGATCGGCATTGTGACCGTCATGCATTCCTCGCCCTGGCACCTGGCCATTCTGCATCAGTTTGGCGCGGTGATCTTGCTGACGCTGATCCTGCGCGCGCGTTTCTTGTCGATCTATCCTTTACCCCAATCCGTTCGGAGCTGACCCTGATGACTGCCCTGTCCGATCTTTTGGCCTTTCAGCGCCAGACCCAAGCCCTCAGCCAGATCATGATGCGGTTGGGGTGGGATCAGGAAACCATGATGCCAAAAGGCGCGGCGGCGCAGCGGGGCGAGGAGATGGCGGCGCTGGAAACCGTTCTGCACGCCCGCCGAACGGATGCGCGCGTGGGCGATTGGCTGGCCGCAGCCACGCCCGAGACCCAGGCGGATGCCGCGCATCTGCGTGAGATCACGCGCAGTTTTGAGCGCGCTTCAAAGGTGCCCGCCGATCTGGCGGCGGAAATCGCACGGGTGACATCGGTCGCCCAGGGCATCTGGGCCGAGGCACGGGCCGCGGAAGATGTCGCGGCCTTCCTGCCCACCTTGCAGGAGGTCGTTGGGCTGCGGCGACAGGAGGCGCGGGCAATTGCCGGGGATGGCGATGCCTATGACGCGCTGATGCAGGATTATGAACCTGGCAGCAGCGGCGCGGAAATCGCGGCGCTGTTTGATCGCATGCGCCCCCGCCTGCGCGACCTGCGCGCGCGGGTCATGGAGGCGGCAGGCAGCGCGCCCGAGCTAACCGGGCATTTCGACCAAGCCACACAGTTGAAACTCAGCGACCAGATCGCGCGCGCCTTTGGCTATGACATGGGCCGCGGGCGGATCGATCTGGCCGTGCACCCGTTTTCTTCAGGCTCGGGCGCGGATGTGCGGATCACCACCCGCGTGGATGAGGGCGAGCCGCTTGGCTGCCTTTATTCCACTATCCACGAAGTCGGCCATGCGAGCTATGAGCAGCATATTGATCCCATCTATGCGCTGACATCGCTTGGCCAGGGCGTGTCGATGGGCGTGCATGAAAGCCAAAGCCGGATTTATGAAAATCAGCTTGGTCGCTCCCCCGCCTTCACCGAATGGCTCTATGGACAGATGCGGGAGCAGTTTGGCGAGATCGGGGTGACAAACCCGCGCGCCTTTACCCAAGCGGTGAACGCCGTGCGCCCCGGCTACATTCGGACCGAGGCGGACGAGGTGCAATACAATCTGCATATCATGTTGCGCTTCGATCTTGAGCGCGCCTTGATGCGCGGGGATCTGCAAGTGTCAGACATGGAAGCGGCCTGGAATGATCGCTTCTTGGCCGATTTTGGCACCGCGGTCGATAAGCCCTCAAACGGGATGCTGCAGGATGTGCATTGGTCGGTGGGGCTCTTTGGGTATTTCCCGACCTATAGCCTGGGCAATGTGTATGCGGGCTGCCTGCACAGCGCCTTGCGCCAGGATTTGCCCGATCTTGATCGCGACCTGGCCCAGGGTGACCCGTCGCCCGCCACGGCTTGGCTGGCTGAGAAGCTGCAACAGCATGGCGGTTTGCGTGAACCCCAAGACACCATCCGCCATGCGACCGGCGCCGAAATCAGCGAAGCGCCGCTTTTGGACTACCTCGACGCCAAGTTCACCGCTCTTTTCGATCTTTAGCGCGCGCCGCCCCCATCTTTATCCCCCAAATATGGCGGGGGAGGCCCGTTAGGGCCGGGGGCAGCGCCCCTAACCCCCTTGATGGCTTAGTCCGGCTGGGTCCAATCAGGCGGGCGTTTCTCCAAGAATGCCGAGACACCTTCATCCGTGTCGCGTTCCAACATGTTTTCGACCATCACCGCGCCGGTCATATCGTAGGCTTTATCCAAAGGCAGTTGCAGCTGATCGTAAAAGGCGCGTTTGCCGATGCGAACGGCGCTGCCAAGCTTGCCGGCGATCTTTTCGGCCAGCGCCTCGGTCTCTGTCGACAGCTGATCTGCGCCGACAACCCGGTTGATCAGGCCCAGATCCCGCGCGCGGTCGGCGGTCAGAAACTCGCCTGTGGTCAGCATCTCAAACACCTGTTTGCGCGGGATATTGCGGCTGAGCGCCACCATGGGGGTCGAGCAGAACAGGCCGATATTCACGCCATTGACGCCAAAGCGCGCCTCCTCTGCCGCCACGGCCAAATCGCAGGAGGCGACCAATTGGCACCCGGCAGCGGTGGCAATGCCATGTACCTCGGCAATCACCGGCTGGGGCAGGCGCGGGATGGTTTGCATCATCGCCGCACAGCGGTTGAATAGATCGCGCCAGGCCGCCGCCCCGCCATCGGGATTTTGGCGCTTGGCCTGCATTTCTTTCAGATCATGGCCCGCGCAAAAGGCTTTGCCGACCCCGCGCAGGACAATAACGCGCTGGGTGGTGCTGTGCATTAGATCGGAGAATTGGGCGCTCAGGGCGGCGATCATACCGTCCGACAAGGCGTTTAAGCTGCCGGGGCTGTTGAGCGTAAGATAGGTGATCGCGCCGCGATCTTCGCGCAAAAGTAACGTGTCGTCCATTCCGTCTCGATCTCTTGTGGCCGTCTGTGCTGACGGGCAAAGTAACCGGCAGAACTGGGTCTGAAAACCCGCGTTGCTGGATTGAGGGAGAAGCGCCATGGGCCTGCAAATGGATATCGCCGCGCTGCGCACGTTTTTGGACCGCACCTTTCCGCAGGTGAAAGACGATTTTGTGATCGAGGAGCTGTCAGAAATGGCAATCCGCGTGCGCCTGGTGGTCGGGGATCGGCATTTGCGGCCTGGTGGCACGGTGTCGGGTCCGTCGATGTTTGGGCTGGCGGATGTCTCGATCTATCTGGCGGTCTTGGCGATGATCGGCCCGAAAGCCTTGGCCGTCACGACCAATTGCTCGATGGATTTCATGCGCAAACCCGTGGCTGAGGCTGATTTGATCTGTGAATGTCGCTTGCTAAAACTAGGACGGGTTTTGGCGGTTGGCGATTGTTTGGTTTATTCCGAAGGTCTCGCCGCACCGGTGGCGCGGGCGGCGATGACCTATTCGATCCCGCCAAAGGGCTAAGGGTTTTGGGGCGCTGCCCCCGGCCCGTGCGGGCCTCCCCCGGGATATTTCTGAAACAGAGAAGGGGTTAGCGGGGGATGAGGCGCGAGACGTAAGGGGGCAGCGCGAAGGCGGCTTTGTGCACCTCGGGCGTGTAGCAATCGGTGGTGAGCGCGGCGGTGGCGAAGCGCGATTGCAGCGTGGCAAGATCGGTTTCGCGGGCCTGGCCATTGCTGCCCCAGCCAAAGGCCATGGGTCCACCCGCATAGGTGGGGATCGTGGCGAGATAACAGGTGGCATCAGAAAAGAGCGCTTGGAAAGCGCGCATGGTGTTGGTTAGCTCCTCCCCTTGCAGGAAGGGCACGCCGTTTTGGGTCACGATGATCCCGCCATCTGTCAGCCGGGCTTTGGCGTCGCCATAGAAGGTATCGGTGAACAGCACCTCGCCCGGGCCGATGGGATCGGTGCTGTCGACGATGATCACATCATAATCGTCGCGGTTTTGGCGCATGAAATCGGCGCCATCGGCGATCACCAAATCCAGCCGCGGATCATCGAACGCCCCAGCGGAGATGCCGGGCAGGTATTTCTTGGAGAAATCGACCACGCCGCCGTCAATCTCGACCATCGTCACCTGGTCGATGCTTTGGTGCTTGAGCACCTCGCGTGCCATGCCGCCATCGCCGCCGCCGACGATCAGCACCCGTTTTGCCGTGCCATGGGCCAGGATCGGCACATGGGTCAGCATTTCGTGATAGATGAAGTTATCAGCCTCGGTCACCTGGACCACGCCGTCGAGCGTTAGGATGCGCCCAAAGGTCGGGTTTTCGATCACCCGTAGGCGTTGGTGATCGGTGTCGCTGTCGTAATGTTCGGCGGTGATGCGCAAGCCTTGCAAATGGTCAGCATGCAGGCGTTCGATGTTCCAATGATCGGGCCAGGTGTCGTGCTCGGTCATAAGCGGGGCTCCTTCAACGCAAAGCGGGGCCGGTCACGCGGCCCCGTCAGGTCGTGGCTGACGTGAGGATTAGGCCGCGACAGTGTCGCTGACCAGCCCTTCGCCGCGGCGCAGTTCTTTGACATGCACGGTGTCGGTGCCGAAGGCGCGTTTCAACACGCCCACGGCGCGCCAGGGTTCCGCATCGCCGCACATGAACACGTCGAATGCGCCATAGCCGATCTCGGGCCAGGTATGGACCGAGATATGGCTTTCGGCCAGAACCGCCACGCCGCTGACGCCCTGGGGCGAAAACTTATGCGTGTGGATGTGCAAAAGCGTGGCACCGCATTCGGTGACGCAATCGCGGAACGCTTGCTGAATGCGAGCCTCATCATCCAGACCGTGGCCGTTTTCGACCTCGATAATCAGATGCGTGCCGGCAAAGACCGCGCCATCGCGGCGGATGAAATGATCATCCCGGCTGTCATCAAAGATATCCCGTGGCATATCGTTTGCAGCCACAAGGCTGCTTGTGTCTTCCGCATGGGCGCCTGTCTCCAGACCAGTCCCCAGTTGGAAGAGGTCGGCGCTGTCCATGGCGCTCCCCCTTCTTACCAGTAGAGTGATGTGGCGGGTCCTTAGCGCCCCCCTGGTGGCCCAGGGTTGGGATCGGTGCCCGGTCGTGGGGCGCACCTAAGGCCGCGTTTGAGTCGGATCAAGAGGGAAATCGACGATCACGGGCAAATTCTGCGCAGGCCCCGGTCTGTGGCAAAAACAGCCCAGGATCCGCGCCGCCCTCAGGGCGCGACGCCGGCCCCCCAGACGATGCCAAACGCCATCGCCGCCGCCGTGCCGAGGGCCGCGTAGGCCGCAAGCTTCAGCATCGAAAACGGGCGTTCGCCAAAGGCGCGGCCATCGATCCCCGAGACGACAATTTTATAAGCTTTGTTCGCATAGTGGTAATGCAGGATCCAAACCGGGACGAGGATGCGACGGTAATGGATGCCGGTGGTATCGGTGCCGTAGCGGATGTTTTTCACGCCCGAGCGATTGATATGGCTTTTGATACGGTTGCGGATCAGCAAATCCTTGTCATCGGCATTGGCGCGCAGCCCTTCGGCGACCGTCTGGTGGTGACGTTCGGCGGCAAACCCGGCCAGATAGCCCGGCTGGAAGGATCGCAGCCGTTGCGGGTTGAAATCATGCAGGATGCCGTCGCGGATCAAAGGCGTGACATGGGGCGAGGCCGGGACCAGCAGATCGTCGAACTCAAAGCGGAACCGGCCCGTTGTGCTACGGGTGCGCCGGTTCTTGCCCGAGCCGGTTGTGTATTGCGCCCAATACTGCACCGCTTCGGTGCTATCGAAGGTCCAGAAGGGGGCATAAAGACCGGCCACCCGGCCTTGGGCCACGGCACCGGCCAGATCATTTGGGGCGGCGATCCGGTTGTTGGCCCAGGCCAGGGCCAAAGCCTGCGCGGTTTCTTCGGCGATGGAAAAGGGGATCAGCGCCATGGTTTCATACGCGGCCTCCTCCGGGCCGCGGACGACCGATCCGTCGCAATAGGGACAGCGGTCGGACAGGGCATGGCCGGTAAAGATCAGCTCACCCCCGCAGGTTTCGCAGGCATGCACATGGGTGCCGTCGATCTGTTTGGCCTCAGTACAGGGCGCGTCGGGGTCATAGGGGCTTTCGATATCCGCCTGGTCATCGTCGGGGTGGCTAAGATCGCGGGCATTGCCGCAGCTTTGGCAGACCAGCGCGCCACGCTCAGGCACAAAGCGGCCCTGACCGCCGCAATTGCTGCAGAGCAGATCGGTTTGATGGGTGTCCAATCCCTCCATCAATCTGACGCCGCGATGGCCAAAGCGATTTCCAGCAAGACCCGCAGGCGCAAAAGCGACCGCGCAACGGCGGCGTTCAGATCGCCGCTTACGGCCCAATCGCCCAGGATCGTGGCAAAATACCAGACCGCCATCAGCCAAAACGCGATAAATGCCCAGCCCGCCAACCCGCGAATCCAACCCGCCGAGCCATATCTAAGCTCGTGCCGCGCCTCATACATGCGGATGATCTTGATGACGGGGGCGATGCCCATCAGCGTGCCCATGCCAAACAGCACCAGCCCCGAAGCCAGGATCGCAAATGGCAATATGTCCGCCTGTGTCATGGCAAAATTGCTAGCAGCAAACGCGAGAGGGGGCGAGGTGCCGTTCACCAGAATTTTCCCCAAACCCTGCGCTGCTCGCGCTGTTTCGCCGCCGCTCCTTGCAAAAGTGACGTAACGGCAGTTTGAGATGGTTTGATCCATGTCAATGAACATAGTTGTCACTGTACACTAGCCAGTTCCCCGGTACCGATCACGGCAAAAGGGGGGGCAGTATGACCCAGGATTTCGACAGCACACGCCGGGCGTTTCTGGCGCTGATGGCAGCCGGTGGCGCTTTGGCCAGCGTCCCAGGTCAACGGGCCGAAGCGACCGAGGCCGGGCCGGTGGTCAGCACCAATGCAAAGGTTGTGATCATTGGGGCCGGGGCCGCAGGCACGGCGCTGGCCAACCGGTTGCGGCGGCGCCTTGAAGGGGCCGACATCACCATTATCGACCCACGCGCACGGCATTTGTATCAGCCGGGCCTGACGCTGGTCGCAGCGGGGCTTAAGCCGGGCGATTATGTGGTGTCACAGACCACGGATTGGCTCCCTTCGGGCGTGACGCTGATCCCCGAACGGGTGGCGGCGGTGGATGCCGAAGTTCAGACCGTTTCGACCGAGGGTGGTCAGGCGCTCGACTATGATTTCCTGGTTTTGGCCCCGGGTCTGGTCTTGGATCACGATGCCATCGAAGGGTTCTCGCTGGATATGGTCGGCAATAACGGGATCGGCGCGCTTTACGCCGGGCCGGAATATGCCGAACGCACCTGGCAGGCGGCGGCGCAGTTCGTAGAAGAAGGCGGCCGTGGGATTTTCACCCGACCCGCGACCGAGATGAAATGCGCGGGCGCGCCGCTGAAGCACACCTTCCTGATCGATGACCGCCTGCGCCGTGCGGGCAATCGCGACAATGCCGAGGTGATCTATGCCGCGCCGCAAGGGGGTCTTTTTGGTGTGCCCATCGTGGCCGAGCGGGTGCGGATGCTGTTTGGTGAGCGTGATATCCAAACCCAGATGCAGCGCACGCTGACAAGCATCGACGCCGATGCGAAAATCGCCACCTTTGAAACCGCCGATGGCCCGGTGGAAGAGGGTTACGACTATCTGCACGTCATCCCACCGCAGCGCGCGCCGGATTTTGTGGTGCAGTCGGGCCTGCACTGGGAGGATCGCTGGGCTGGCCAAGGCTGGGCCGAGGTCGATCAATACACGCTGCGCCACGCGCGCTATCCCAATATCTTTGCCGCAGGCGACATTGCGGGCGTGCCCAAAGGCAAAACCGCCGCCAGCGCCAAATGGCAGGTGCCGGTGGTCGAGGATCATCTGGTCGCCGCCACCCAAGGCCAAGAAGGCACGGCCAACTACAATGGCTATACCTCCTGTCCGATGATCACGCGGATCGGGCGCGCCATGTTGGTGGAGTTCGATTACAACAATGACCTTGTGCCAAGCTTCCCGGGCATCATCGCGCCTTTGGAAGAGCTGTGGATCAGCTGGCTGATGAAGGAGGTTGCTTTGAAAGCGACCTATAACGCCATGCTGCGCGGCCGCGCCTGAGACATCGGATCGGAGGAGATTGAATTATGGAAGAACTGACATTCGGCACGATGATCGCGGTTTTCGAAGAGATTTTCGGCGCAGGGCTGTTTTGGGCCATGGTGGCCGCGGCGGTCGTGATCACCTTGGGGTATCTCTACGTCCTGATCCGAGATCGGCGCGTGGGCTGGCGCAAGTTTTTGGTTGCACAGCTTTTCATGCCTGTTGGGGCCGTGATCGCGGTGTGGTTCGTGATGGTGATGACGGATTCGCAGCTGGCCGATATGGGCGGGCCGGTCGATTTGATCGTGCTGTTGGCAATCGCGGTTGTGGGTGCCATTGGCGCTGCCATCCTGGTTTACACCGTGGAAGCTTTGGTGTCTGGCAAGGCCGGCCGGGAAAAGGGGTCATCGACCTAAGCGCGGTGCCGTGGTTGATCGAAGCCGGATTTCGTCAAGATCATATGGGGTAAAATAATACCTTTTATGTAAAGGTCTGAAATTTCGATACTTTCTCTGATTTGGCGCGCTTGACCTTATCGGCGAAATGCTTAGAACACCCACATCCAACGGGGGGGCACGGCCCCTCGTCGTCATTCTGGTCGGATGCAATCGGCATTCGCCCCCGAAAGGACCGAACTTATGAAAACCTTTTCTGCCACTCCGGCGGATATCGACAAGAAATGGATCCTGATCGACGCCGAGGGCGTGGTTCTGGGCCGTCTTGCCTCGATCATCGCCATGCGGCTGCGTGGGAAACACAAAGCCACCTTCACCCCGTCCATGGACATGGGTGACAACGTGATCGTCATCAACGCCGAAAAGGTGCAGCTGACGGGCCAAAAGCGCGACAAGCCGAACTATTGGCACACCGGCTATCCGGGTGGGATCAAATCCCGCACCACCGGCCAAATCCTGGAAGGCGCGCACCCCGAACGCGTGGTCATGCAGGCCGTCAAGCGCATGCTGCCCGGCGGCTCGCTGTCGCGTCAGCAGATGACCAACCTGCGCGTCTATGCCGGGGCCGAACATCCGCATGAGGCGCAATCGCCCGAAGTGCTGGATGTGAAATCCATGAACCCCAAAAACACCCGGAGCGCGTAACCCATGGCCGAGACTCTGACCTCGCTCGATGAGCTGAAAGGTGCCGTGGATGGGGCCGATGCCCCCGCCGCGACCCCGATTTTTGACGATACCCCGCGTGAGCCTGTGCGCGACGCCCTGGGCCGTTCTTATGCGACCGGCAAACGGAAAGACGCCGTGGCCCGCGTGTGGATCAAGCCCGGTTCCGGCAAGGTGACCGTGAATGGCAAAGACATGGACGCCTATTTCGCGCGCCCTGTGTTGCAGATGATCCTGCGTCAGCCCTTCACCGTTGCCGGTGTGGATGGGGAATTTGACGTGATGGCGACCGTCAAAGGCGGCGGCCTGTCGGGCCAAGCCGGCGCGGTGAAACACGGGATTTCGAAGGCGCTTCAGCTTTATGAACCCAGCCTGCGTGGTGCGTTGAAAGCTGCGGGCTTCCTGACCCGCGACAGCCGCGTGGTGGAACGGAAGAAATACGGTAAGCGCAAGGCGCGCCGCAGCTTCCAGTTTTCCAAGCGCTGATTGCCGCGACACGAGATGCAAGAAGGGCCACCCAACCGGGTGGCCCTTTTTTGGTTCCCGCCAACATGATGCCTACATCGATTTTTCGTATATGCCGTCGAGATCGCGGCAGACCTTTTGCAACGTAAAGTGCTGCAGCACGCGCTGGTGCCCCCTTTGGGCGAGTGTTTGTCTCAACGAAGGATCTAAGATGAGCGTGTCGAGCGCCCTATAGATTCCGAACTCATCGATGGGATTTATCTCTTCAATTGCCATCTCTTCGCCTTGACCAGATACCTCGGCGAGCCCGCCAAGCCGACTGGCCGCGAGAGCGGCACCGCCCGCCATGGCTTCGATCGCGGACCTCCCGAAAGGCTCCATACCCAGTGTTGGCATTACCGAAATCTCGGCCTGTTGCAGGCGTTCTTTGACGACGCTAAAGGGCGCTTCTTCGATCAACTCGACCTGGCCCATAACGGGCTTCAGAATCTCTTTCGCCTCGGCAAAGGATTTTGGATCGAACGCAATGCGGCTCACCATCAGACAAGCGTTCCACTCAGGGTGGTTGGGTAGCAGCTGAAGCAAGCATTTGCTTAATGGAACCAGGCCTTTAACCCAGTTCGAGCGGCCAGCAAAAACAATCTCTTTTTTCCGTTCTTGGGCAGCCGACCATGAGCTTGCGTCGATCCCATTGTGAACGACATGTGTGTCACAGCTTGGCGTTCCCCAATGCATTAGAAACTCTTGCCGGACAGATTCACTTACGAAGATTACGCCGGCGAGTTTGCGCAGCTGTAGCTTTCGGTGAAAGCGCGACAACCACCCTTTTTTGTCGTAGTAGTTATGTCGATGCAGCAAGACCGGCTTACCCGAGGCCTTTGCCAGCTTATACGCGTAAGGCAGGTTTTGATGAACCACAATTAGGTTGGGCTGAAACGCGTGGATTTGAGCAATCAGTGTGTTGAGGTCTCTTCTCTTGCGAAATTCGACAGCGATGTCTTGGCCGAACGGATTGGCCGCTTCTTCGGCGAAGATCTTCGTAGATGCACGATACCTGCTGTTCAGTGTGAACTCGCGGGCGCATAGATCGATTGATGTTGCGCCATCGGGCGAGTAATTGTTGCCATAGGGCAAGACGACGGCAATTTTGGGCGTTTCCATTTAGGACGCTCCCGTTCTTTGCAAGGCGCGTATGCCAGTGCTGCGATCCACGCCTTTGAAAAGCTCAAGGCCAATCTCGGCCTCGAGGCTGTCGGTCAAGGTCCAAAACTGCCGACGAAACGATAGCTGTTTCCGCCTGAAGAGATGATCTTTCACTCGGGCAAGCGGTTTCCAGCGCTCGGGCTTCCAAGGCTTTTGCTTTCCGGCGTAGTGAAGGATGACGGGATCACTACGAGAGGTTTTGGAGGCTTCGCGGAGCGATCTTGGAAAGGCGCGATTTGACATCGCCACATTGCCCCAAATGGAGTTATATCGACTGTCGAGAATTCGAATGTTGTCTTCGAAAACCAGATTGATCAAATCCTGATCATGCCAGCGCAATTGAGCAGCTCTTTCTATGTCGGAAAACTGCGACATCAGGCCGAGTTTTCGAACTTGATCCGGGTCGACCAATAGGACCCCTGAATTGATACAATTTGACAGTTCGGTTCTGTTGAGCGCCTCAAGTCTATGGTTGGTCACGGCGAGGTTTCGTTTGTAGCCGATGCGCGATTTGTGGCGGCTTTTATACCACCAAGACAGATGCGTCGGGCAAAGCGCCGCGGCAATCGGCGCGCCATGTAGGTCAAGCTCAAAAAGCGGTGTTACATCCTTCAACGCGATCGTGTCACCATCAAGGTATAGAACCCTTTCGGAGAAGCGATCAAATGCCTTTAGGCGGCCAAGTGCCGCGCTGCTGATATGGCTCCCCTGAACGTCAGGCAGATCGAGTTGGAGCGGCAGCAACTCTGTTTGCAGCGGGTATTTCTGGGTGAAGCGCTCGGCCAGCTCTTTGCTGTGTTGCGAAAGCTCGGAATAGGCCAAGGTGATTTTTATAGGTCGGCTTGCCAACTGCAGGACAGAATAGGCCGAAACAAACGTGCATTCTGCAAAGCCGTCATCAAAGAAATACAGGATCTGATGCGGGTTAATCATCGACAAAGCCTTGGGTCCTGCCGCTTGCCCTAGCCAAACGCAAGGGCGAGCACAAGCCAGGGCTCCCGCCTATGGCCCACTCGCTCGACCGTTTTGCTAAGGCCGCTGCGGGCGCGGGCCTTGGCCTTGGCGCGGGCCGGTTTGGCCGGGGCCCCGGGCCATTTGGAAGCTGCGATCGGGCGTGCCTGACAGGCAGCGGGGCACGACGGGGAAGCCTTCGGTCAGGAAGTAGGCGTAGGTGCCGTTCGGAAACTCTGCCGAGACGGTAAAGGCGCCGTTGCATTCATCCAGATCGCCCAAGCCGGCGACATATTCGTAATCCTCGACAAACGTCCCGTCATAACGACCACCGGGGTCCGAGGCCCCGCTGGGGCGTTGGCCGCTGCGCAGGCGATAGGAGCTTTGCATGGACTGCACCCGGCCATCGGGTGCGCCCGTCAGTGCGTAGATTGGAAAGCCGTCCGCGGCCCAACCGATCAGCGGGGAATGGGTGGTCGGCCGCCAGCCCACCTGCTCCAACAGCCCGGTCGGGATGCCGTGGTAATGATAACTACCATCGGGCTGCACATGAGCGTGGTTCTCATCCAACCCCAGGGGCACCGCACCGCCAAGCGCGTCGTAGTTCCAGCCACTGCGTGGGTTGCCTTGGTAGAACTCGGCAGCCATCGGGTCGAAGACGATGCCGTTCACCCCGACCCCCATGATCAGCCCCCGCCCCACGGGCGTGATCCGGCCCGTTTGGTGCGGTGTGGTTGTGACGGTGAAAACGCGGCTGAGCGCGGCGATTTGATGGGGATTGCCCCGGTTTGGAAAGCGCCCAACCTCATGGCTTGGGACGCCGTTGGTGGCAATGGTTCGTGTGCCGCCTTGGGTGGTGATGCTGACCTGGCTTGGCCCAACCGACCGGGTTGCCGCCACGGTACGGATCGGTTGGCTGCTGATCGCGGTGTGATTGCGGAAGCCTTGTGCCTGCGACAAGAGCGGCGCGGCGATCAAACCGGTGCAAATGGCCAGGCCGCAAAGGGCGATTTTGGGGCGGGTTAGGTTGGACATGGGCCTCTCCTCACTTGGCACGTTGGGTTTGGGCCCGGCAAGCGCGCAGGGCACACGGGTCCGACAGGCGATGCCGTCCAGGCCAGAGGAACCCGTGTCTGATAGCACGCGCCCCCGTTTGATTTCCGTCGAAATTTCCTTGAATTGGCGTTGGGCGGCTGTGTTAGGCTTGCCGGATGCGATGACAGAGGGCCGCTTATGTATCTGACAATGAACCGGTTTTGGGTGAAGGCAGGCCAAGAAATCGCCTTTGAAACCCTTTGGCAAACCCGCGACAGCCATTTGAAATCGGTCGATGGGTTTGTCAGCTTCTATCTGCTTCGCGGAGAGGCCAAAGGCGATGCCACGCTCTACGCTTCCCACACGATTTGGCGCGATCAGGCGGCCTTTCTGACTTGGACCAAATCCGAGGCGTTTCGGGCGGCCCATAAGGGCGCGAAAGCCTCGGGCGCGATGTATGATGGCCCGCCGGAGTTGGAAGTTTTCGAAAGCGTGCAAACGGTGATTGCGTGATATGGGTTCGCGTGGACTATTTGTGGCGCAAAGGCTCAGCCTGCTCTCAATCAGTGAGGTTTTTGGTGTTTGAACACTACAAGAGGCTGTTTCGGCGCGCTTTGGGGCTTCATGACCCGTTGAAGTTCGACAGCTATGAGCCCAACGCCGATCGGCACGCATCGGTCCGCAGCAGCGACGTTTGGGTCGGTCGTTTCAGCTACGGACACACCGGGATCACTTTGCGCGAGCATGGTGAGGGCGCCGCTTTGCGGATCGGATCCTTTTGCTCGATTGCCGCAGGGCTAACGGTGTTCCTCGGCGGGAATCATCGGCCCGATTGGGTGTCGACCTTTCCGTTCGGGCATATCTATCAAGATAAGCTGAAGACGCCGCGCTTTCCGGGCCACCCAGCGTCGAAGGGCGATGTCATCATTGGCAATGACGTCTGGATCGGGCAGGGCGTGACAATTACCTCGGGCATTCGCATCGCTGACGGAGCGGTCGTTGCGGCCACGTCTACCGTGACAAAAGACATTGGACCCTATGAGATATGGGGCGGCAATCCGGCCAAATTCATAAGGAAGCGGTTTGACGACGAGGTAATCGACGCTTTGTTGGAGCTTCGCTGGTGGGATTTGCCGGTGGAAACTATTGAACGTTTGGCGCCTTTGTTATCTGCTGCGCCAATGCCCGAGGCGATTTCAACCATGCGCGAGATCGCAGAACAGGCGCGTGGCGCGCGTGAATGACAACCAAGTTGGGGTGAAATAGCGGTTTGGCGGGGACCGGACTTTCCAAAGCAATGCGCGGCGAGGCGGGGCGCGGCTTCACGCTGATCAGTCCGGCGTTGATTTATGCTTTGCTGCTTTTGGCAGCCCCCCTGGTCACGATCTTGCTGTTCAGCTTTTGGACCCAGAGCTTTCTGACCATCGACCGGACCTTCACGCTGGTCAATTATCAGGAGGCGCTGACCGATCCGCTTTATGGGGCGCTCATGCGGCGGTCGCTTTGGATCGCGGGCATGGTGACGCTGGTCACGGTCCTGCTGGCCTTTCCGGTTGCCTATTTCATCAGCTTTCACGTCCGGCCCGAACGGAAATCGCTGTGGCTGTTTCTGATCACCATCCCGTTTTGGACCAGCTATCTGATCCGCGTATTCCTGTGGCGGGTGATCCTGGCCTTTGACGGGCCGGTGAATGGCAGCTTGATAGGCCTGGGTTTGATCGACCAGCCATTGCCTTGGATTCTTTACAACGCCAATGCCGTGGTAATCACCCTGGCCCATGCCTTTGCGCCGTTTGCAATTCTGCCGATCTTCGTGAGCCTGGAAAAGATCGACCGCTCGCTGTTGGAGGCGGCGCGCGACCTGGGCGAAAGCCGCGCAATGAGCTTCCTGCGGGTGACTTTGCCCCTCGCGATGCCGGGCGTTTTGGCGGCGGTTTTGATCGTTTTCATCCCAACAGTGGGCGATTACGTGACCCCGCGTCTGGTGGGGGGATCGGGCGGCACAATGATCGCCAACATGATCTATGCGCAGATTTTTGACCTGAATGACCGACCCATGGGGGCGACGCTCGCGGTTCTGGCGATGCTGATCGTCGCTTTGGTGCTGCTTTGGGGCATATCCCGCATCCGTGCCTGGCTTTGGTTGGCGGATCGCTGTGCGGGGCAGCTGCATCAAGCCTGGGTGCCCGCGCTGATCGGGGCAGAACTGCTGATGATCTGGGCGCTGTTTTCGCTTGCCCCTGCCGTGATCGGCACAATCCCGTCCTTGGGTCTTTTGGCCGGGCTGACCGGGATCGCGTCGCTGCTGATCCTGCTACGCCTTCCCAAAGGGAGGTTCGGGGTATGAGGTTGCGCCCGCTGGCCATATTCGCGGGGCTCTACCTGTTGGTGCTCTACGCCCCAATCATCCTGCTGCCGCTATTTGCGTTTAATGACGGCACAGTTATTGCCTTCCCGCTACAGGGTTTCACGCTGGAATGGTTTGCCGCACTTTTGGACACACCGGCCCTGCACGCCGCGACGCTGAATTCGCTGATCATCGCGCTATCGGTCGCGATCTTCGCCACCACACTTGGTCTCTTCGCCGCGCGGGCCGCGACGCGCTACCGTTTCCCCCTCAAAGCCGGGATCGTGGGTTTTATCATGCTGCCTTTGGTCCTGCCCGAGGTCATTGTGGCGATCTCTCTATTGGTTGTGCTGATGCAGCTTGGCATCAACACCGGAACTTGGACGATCATTCTGGGCCACACGCTGATCTGCACGCCGTTTTCGATCGCGATCCTGCAGGGCAGCTTCGCCAATATGGATCACAGCCTGGAAGAAGCCTCGATCGATCTGGGTGAAACCGCGATCTCGACCTTTCGCCTGGTGACCCTGCCTTTGGTGATGCCGGGCATCATCGCTTCGATGCTGATCTGTTTCACCATTTCGCTGGATGAATTCATCATCGCCTTTTTCCTCAGCGGCAATGAACCGACCTTGCCAGTCTACCTATGGGGGCAGCTCCGCTTTCCCGCGCGGCTGCCGATTGTGATGGCTTTGGGCACGATCCTGGTGCTGCTCTCGGTGGTGTTGCTGGTGGTGGCCGAAACCTTCCGCAAGCGCGGGCTGCGCCGGGCGGGGCTAGACGATACCGGAGGGTTTTTGTGAGCCAAGAACCGATCATCACGCTCGACAGCGTGCAGAAATACTATGGCGAATACCACGCGTTGCGGGGGATTTCGGCGGAGATCGGGCAGGGGGAGTTCTTTTCCCTGCTTGGGCCATCGGGGTGCGGCAAGACCACGTTGCTGCGCGCGATTGCGGGGTTTGAGGATATCTCGGAAGGCCAAGTGTTGATCGATGGCCGCGATATGGAGGGTGTGCCGCCCAATCGCCGCCCGACCAATCTTGTGTTCCAATCCTATGCGATTTTCCCGCATCTGACGGTGGCTGAGAATGTGGGCTTCGGATTGCGCAAATCCGGGCTTTCGGTAGCCGAAAAGCGCGCGGCGGTGGGCGAGGCGTTGGAGATGGTTGGCTTGGGCCAGTTCGGCGCGCGTGCGGCTCATGCGCTATCGGGCGGGCAACGGCAGCGTGTGGCTCTGGCCCGCGCGCTGATCCTAAAGCCCAAGGTGCTTTTGCTCGATGAACCGCTTTCTGCCCTCGACAAGAAAATGCGGGAGCAGATGCAATCCGAACTGCGGCGGTTGCAGCGCCAGGTCGGCATCACTTTCATTCTGGTGACCCATGACCAGGAAGAGGCGCTGATCATGTCCGACCGGATCGCGGTCATGTTCGAAGGCGAAATCGCGCAATTGGCTGATCCGCAAACCCTTTATCGCCGCCCTGCCAGCCGTCGCGTGGGCGAGTTCATTGGCATGATGAACTTTTTACCGGCGAGTGTGTTGGGGGAGGCGCCAGGCGGGGTCGAGGTCGAGGCGCCAGGGCTGGGCCGCGCCATTTTGGCTGCCGATCAATGCCCAACCGGCCAAGCCGTCGGAGGGGCCGAGGTTGGTCTGCGCCCTGAAAGCATGACTGTGCTGCTTGATGGCCCAGAAACGGCTGGCCGCCACGCCCAAGGTGTGGTGGAGGAGGTCACTTATTACGGTGATATGACCTATTACGACATCCGGCTGGATGGCGCGCCGGGGCCGGTTTCGGTCTCGATGCGCAACATGCCGGGCCGGGCGGTTTTGGGTCGCGGTGCGCGTGCCGATTTGGCCTGGGATCCGCGCGCGATGGTCCTGTTTCGCTAGGGCAGGGGGATCGCGGTCCAATCGCCCATGCGGGCCCGAAACCAGGTGCGCTGGCGTTTGGCATATTGCCGGGTTGAGATCACGGCGGCCTCGCGCGCGTCCTCAAGCGACATGTCCCCTTTGAGATAGGCGATCAGTTCCGGCGCGCCGATGGCTTTTGCTGCGCCGCCTGCCTGCGGCCAGCGTGGCAGGTTGGCGCGCGCTTCCTCCAACGCACCTTCCGCCATCATCAGATCAAACCGGCGCGCGATGCGCTCGGCCAGCCAATCGCGGTCAGCGTCCAAGACAAAGGCGTGGGCGTGATGCAGCGGCAAATCGGGTGGCGCGGTTTCGGCCTGCCAGGTCGAAAGCGGGCGGCCGGTGCTGCGCAACACCTCCCATGCGCGGCGGATGCGGGCGCCGTTTTGGCGGTCGATCTGGCCCGCTGTTACAGGGTCTTCTCGGTCAAGATCAGCCAAAAGTGCTGCGTCGCTTTGCGCATCGGCCTGCGCACGGATCGCGGGCGGTGTGGTGGGGATTTCGGCCAGCCCTTCGGTCAAAGCGCGGAAATAAAGCCCTGTGCCGCCGACGATGATGGGCCGCTGGGGACCGCTCAAAAGCGGGCGCACCGCACGCAGCCAGTCGCCGACGGAATAACTAGCCTCGAACGGAACATGCCCGTAAAGCGCGTGCGGCAAAGACGCTTCGTCTGCCGCCGAGGGTCGCGCCGTCAAAACCCGCCAGCCGTTATAGACTTGCAGCGCATCGGCGTTGACGATCACGCCGCCCTGCTCCCCAGCAATCTGCATCGCCAGCGCCGATTTACCGGATGCGGTTGGCCCGGCAATCAGTACGGGCTGGTCAGGGGAAAGATCACTGATATTTATCAAAGCGTTGGGTCGGTCCTAGGGCGATAAATCGGTCGCAGCATCGGGCGTTGAACCGCCCCGTGCTTTAGCCCTATGGTGCGCGCGACGCAAATCCCACCCCGTTCAAGGACCAGCCCCATGTCTGATGCTGCCACCCCGGATGCCTCTGTCGCACCGGCCTATTCCCGTGTGATGTTGAAAATCTCGGGTGAGGCCCTGATGGGCGATCAGGGGTTTGGGTTGCACCCGCCAACGGTCGAACGCATCGCACAGGAGATCAAATCGGTCCACGATCTGGGTGTTGAGATTTGCCTGGTCATTGGCGGCGGCAATATCTTTCGCGGCTTGCAGGGCAGCGCCCAGGGGATGGAACGCACGACCGCCGATTACATGGGGATGCTGGCGACGGTGATGAACGCGCTGGCCATGCAATCGGCGCTGGAAGGTTTGGGGGTCTTCACCCGCGTGATCAGCGCGATCACCATGAACGAGGTGGCCGAGCCCTATATCCGTCGTCGCGCCATCCGGCATTTGGAGAAAAAGCGGGTTTGCATCTTCGCCGCGGGCACCGGGAACCCCTATTTCACCACCGATACCGCCGCGACGCTGCGCGCCAGCGAAATGGATTGTGAAGCGATTTTCAAAGGTACCAAGGTTGATGGCGTCTATGACAAAGACCCGGTGAAGCACGACGACGCCAAACGCTATGACAGCGTGACCTATGATGAGGTTTTGGCCCAGCATCTGGGTGTCATGGATGCCTCGGCCATCGCCCTGGCACGTGAAAACACTTTGCCGATCATAGTTTTCAGCCTGGATGAACCTGGTGGGTTTCGGGGCATTCTGGCCGGGCAGGGAACCTATACAAAGGTCCATTGAGGGTCTAAAACCCTGCCAGCGCTTTAAAAAACAACCTGACGGAGAGACGGGGCATGTCCGAAGACGACATTGAGATTGATCTGGACGATCTGGAACGCCGGATGGATGGCGCGCTGAACAATCTGCGCACGGAATTCGCCTCGCTGCGCACGGGCCGCGCATCCTCGTCGATGCTGGAGCCGGTGATGGTCGAGGCGTATGGCCAGATGACACCGATCAACCAGGTCGGCACGGTGAATGTGCCCGAGCCGCGCATGGTCACCGTTAATGTCTGGGACAAATCCATGGTCGGCAAAGTGGAAAAGGCGATCCGCGAATCCGGTTTGGGCATCAATCCGCAACTCAATGGCACCATCATCATGCTGCCGATCCCCGAGTTGAACGAAGAACGCCGCCGCGAGCTGACCAAGGTTGCCGCGCAATACGCCGAAAACGCCCGCGTTTCTGTGCGCAATGTGCGCCGCGACGGCATGGACCAGATCAAGAAAGCCAAAGCCGATGGGATGTCGGAAGATGATCAAAAGCTTTGGGAAAGTGAGGTTCAAGACCTGACCGATGCCCATATCGCTAAGGTCGATGCCGCGCTTGAGGCCAAGCAAGGCGAGATTATGCAGGTGTGACCGATGTTTCACGGTGCACGCCTACGGCGTGGCTTCGAAACACCACACCGATAGACAGCGGTTTCCCCGCCTTTCCCTGACGGCAAGGATTGGGTAAGTCAGCCCCCGTGCCGAATGACCAAAGGACGCGCCCGCAAATGTCGCAGAAGAAATCAGCCGCTGATCACGTTGCCATCATCATGGACGGCAATGGGCGTTGGGCACAAAACAGGGGTCGCCCGCGTTTGCTGGGCCATCATGCCGGGGCGCAACGGGTCAAGGAAATTGTGCGCGCCTGTCCGAAACTGAATGTGAAGTATCTGACGATCTTTGCCTTTTCGACCGAGAACTGGAAACGCACCCAGGCCGAAGTTGCGGGCCTGATGAAGCTGTTCAAGCGTTACATCCGGCGCGAGACCCAGACCTTGCATGATGAAAACGTACGCGTGCGCTTCATTGGCGATCGGGTTCGGCTGGAACCGGCGCTGGTCGATCTGATGGATAATCTGGAGCTTTTGACAGCGGAAAACACTGGCACCAACCTGACCATCGCACTGAACTATGGTGGCCGGGATGAGGTGACGCGCGCCGCACGCCGCCTGGCCCATGATGTGGCCGCTGGCAAGCTGGACCCACGCAAGATCAGCGATGAAACCTTTCCCCGTTACCTCGACACCCATGTTTTGCCCGATCCTGATCTGGTGATCCGCACCAGCGGCGAGGCGCGGATTTCGAACTTCCTGCTGTGGCAATCGGCTTACTCGGAATACGAGTTTATCGACACGCTCTGGCCCGATTTCACGGCCGAGGTCTTTGCCGAGGTGCTTGAACG
Source organism: Paracoccaceae bacterium (assembly GCA_965229695.1). Taxonomy (GTDB): domain Bacteria; phylum Pseudomonadota; class Alphaproteobacteria; order Rhodobacterales; family Rhodobacteraceae; genus JANSYL01. The sequence continues at coordinate 18,137 of OZ245921.1, read as the reverse complement.
CTACGGTTTGCGCGAACGTCGCTTTGGCGCGGTGCCGGTCTGAGGCCCGCTTGGCGCTGAACCCAGACAGTTTTTCCGATCTGGCCACGCGTCTGGCCACCGGCGTGGTCATCGCGGGTGTCGGCCTAACAGCGATTTGGGCGGGCGGTTGGTGGTTCACGGCGCTGGCCACCCTTGTTTGCGGGTTGCTGATTTGGGAATTGGTGCGAATGCTGGATGGCAATCCGCCGCACGCGTTGATTTTGGGCCTGGCGGCGGGCGCGGCGATGATTGCCACCAAGTTGTTGCCGGTGGGGCTTGGCTTGCCATTGGTGATGCTGGTGGCGATTGCGGGCATCGCGCTTTTGGATCGCAACAAGCTGCTTTACGCTCTGATGTCGGTCTTTGTGCTCTTGGCCTCTTTCGGGTTGATCCAGCACCGCGATGAATTTGGCCTGACCTGGATGCTGTGGCTGGTTCTGTTGGTCGTGATCACCGATATTTTTGGCTATTTCGCTGGGCGCATCATTGGTGGGCCGAAATTCTGGCCCGCGATTAGCCCCAAGAAAACCTGGGCCGGAACCGTGGCCGGGTGGATTGGGGCGGCCCTGGTTGGGGTGGCCTTCATGAAATCGACCGGATCGGGGGTCGAGCTGGTTGGGATTTCCGTGGCGCTAAGTATGGCCAGCCAAATGGGTGATGTGGCGGAATCGGCGATCAAACGGCGGGTGGGTGTCAAAGACAGCTCCAACCTATTGCCGGGTCATGGCGGGGTATTTGATCGCTTCGATGCTTTGTTGGGCGCGGCCTTGGTTTTATTGATTGTCGAGGCGGTGGCCGATTTTCCGCCCGCGCCACTGTAAGGGGCCCTGATGCGACGGGTGAGTGTTTTTGGGGCCACCGGGTCCATCGGTCAAAACACGCTGGACCTGATCGCCCGCGACAGCACCGACTATGACATTGTGGCCCTGACCGGCGGGGCCAATATCGCGAAGCTGGCGGAAGATGCGAAGCGGCTGCGCGCCGATATTGCGGTCACGGCCTTTGATGACAAGCTGGATACGTTGAAAGCGGCGCTCGCGGGCAGCGGTATTGAGGCAGCCGCAGGGCAGGCGGCCCTGGTCGAAGCGGCGGATCGTCCTGCGGATTGGGTCATGTCGGCCATCGTGGGCGCCGCCGGGCTTGCACCGGGGTTCCAGGCGCTGCGGCAGGGCAGCACCCTGGCGCTCGCCAACAAAGAAAGCCTCGTCACCGCAGGGCCGCTTCTTTTGCAAGAAGCCAAGACCCACGGCGCGACGATCCTACCGGTCGATAGCGAACACTCGGCTGTGTTTCAGGGCTTGGTGGGTGAGGATATTGCCAGCGTCGAAAAGATCATCATCACCGCCTCGGGCGGAGGGTTGCGCGATTGGCCGTTAGAGGCGCTGCCCAAGGCCACCGTGGCGGATGCCGGGGCGCACCCGAATTGGGATATGGGCCAGCGGATCACCATCGACAGCGCATCCATGTTCAACAAAGGCATGGAACTGATTGAAACCAAGGAATTCTTCCAGGTTTCACCGGATAAGATCGAGGCCGTGATCCACCCGCAATCCTTGGTCCATGCTTTGGTTGGGTTCTGCGACGGGGCGATGATGGCGCATCTGGGCGCGCCCGATATGCGCCACGCCATCGGGTATGCGCTGCATTGGCCCGACCGGCGGGATTTGCCGGTTGCACGCATCGATCTGGCGCAAATCGCCACGCTGGAATTCTACAAACCCGATCCTGCGCGCTACCCGGCTTTGGCCTTGGCGCGGCAGGTGATGGAAACCGGCGGCAAGGCGGGGGCTGTTTTTAACGCCGCGAAAGAGATTGCACTGGACGGATTCCTGGCCAGCAGGGTTGGCTTTATGGAGATGGCGGGCGTGGTCGAAGCCACACTTGACGCGGTTTCGTCCGATTTTCGCCTCACAAATCCCATGTCAAGCCTTGAGGAGGTCTTGCAAGTGGACCACATGGCCCGTCAGACGGCCTGGGACCAAATCGCGCGGATGGAGCAGACACGCTAATGGAATTCATTCCTCAGTTCGGCGGTATCGCCTTTACGATCTTGGCCTTTATTGCGGCCCTTTCGATCATCGTCGCCATCCATGAATACGGCCATTACATTGTTGGGCGCTGGTCTGGCATCCATGCCGAGGTGTTTTCGCTTGGCTTTGGCCCGGTCTTGTTCAGCAAAATGGACCGGCACGGCACACGCTGGCAGGTCGCGGCACTGCCTTTTGGCGGCTATGTTAAGTTTCTCGGTGATGCGGATGCAGCCTCGGGCAAGGACGGGGCGGCGATAGACGCGATGGATGTGTCCGAACGCCGCCGATCCATGCACGGCGCGCCGCTTTGGGCCCGCTCGGCCACGGTGGCGGCTGGCCCCGTTTTCAACTTCATTCTGTCGATCCTGATCTTTGGTTTGGTTCTGTTTTTCTCCGGCCAAGCGGTCGAAGAGCCGCGCATTGGCGAACCGGTTGCCTTGCCCGCGCAATTCCAAGCGCTTGAGCAAGGCGATCTGATCACCGCGGTCGAGGGGCAAGCCGTCGAAACGCTGGGCGATGTGCTTGAGATTGCCAACGATCTCGATCCCGCCCCCAGCGTCGCCTACTCGATTGAACGCGATGGGGTGGCAATGGACGTGCAGGGGGCCTTTCCGATGGTGCCGCTTGTGCGCTCGGTCGCGCCGCAATCTGCCGCGATCAATGCCGGGCTGGAAGAGGGCGACGTGATCCTGGCTATCGATGGCAACCCGATCCACGCCTTTGCCGAGGTGCGCACCGCCGTCGATAGCGGCGCAGGTGCCACGATGGATTTGACGATCTGGCGTGATGGGTCTGAGATCGACGTAACGCTAACGCCGCGCAGCACCGATTTGCCCTTGCCCGATGGCGGGTTTGAAACGCGTTATCTGATCGGCATCACCGGTGGGCTAAGCTTTGAGCCTGTGACCGAGCCGGTGGGGCCCGGGGCCGCGCTTTGGTACGGGGTCGAGCAGACCGGGTTTGTGATCAGCTCCTCGCTTTCGGGCCTGTGGCATATGATCACTGGCGCGATCTCCTCCTGCAACCTGCAAGGCCCGATTGGCATTGCCGAAACCAGCGGTGCGACGGCCAGCCAGGGGCTTGATAACTTCATCTGGTTCATCGCCGTCTTGTCGACAGCGGTGGGGATGCTGAACCTGTTTCCGATCCCGGTTTTGGATGGTGGGCATTTGATGTTCCACGCTTATGAGGCCGTCACGGGCAAGCCGCCTTCCGACAAAGCGTTGCGAATCTTTATGACCGTGGGGCTGACCCTGCTGCTGTCGCTGATGCTGTTTGCCATCACCAACGACATTTTCTGCCCGTAAACAGTTTAGGCAAATCTTAGGCAAAGCTTCAGGAAATCGTCGATCATCGGCCCAATTCGCGCCATAATCGTCCACGACTCTTAGGCCATCGCCCCACCCAAGGGGTGAACTGGAGTTTAAGATGAAACTATTGGCTGAAAGTTATCGCGAAGTGTCCTTGGTCTTCCTGACCAACATGGACAGGTTTCTTATTCCGTTGCTGATTGTAGCAGCGCTGCTTTTGGCAGGCGGTTTATTCTCTTACGCAACGGTCCATTAACGACCGTCAAACGACCTTCACAGATCGTAAATCCGACCCAAGGTCGGCGCAGGGATGCGTCGGCCCGAAGTCGTTTGAAATGTGGCGGATATGTGGCAAACCTGCCGCTTGGTTGCGGTCGCCTCAGGGATCGTTTTGACAACCCTCAGACCACCCGATAGGCAGGACGGGTCTGCACGTTACACATGGGGTTGGATTCGATGTTCTCGCGTTTCCGCGCGTCACTCGCCCTGCCGTCTAAATTGGCATTTTCGAGTGTTCCCGTCGCGTTTGCTGCCGCAACGCTGATCTTCGTCCTGGCGCTGAGCGCACCGCTCCAGGCGCAGACGCTGCGATTCTCCAACTTTGACGTGCAAGGCAATGAGCGTGTGACCGACGCGAATGTTCTGGCGACGGCTGGCATCACGCCGGGTGCGAGCCTTTCGGCAGCGCAGGTCAATGACGCGTTGCAACGGTTGCAAAACAGCGGCTTGTTCCAGTCGGTCGAGTTCCAGCCGCGCGGTGGCACGCTGATCATCGCGGTGCAGGAATTCCCGACGATCAACCGTATTTCGATCGAGGGCAACGCGCGCTTGGATGACGAGCAATTGCTGACCCTATTGCAATCGACCCCGCGCCGCACCTATTCGCCCTCGGTGGCCGAGCTTGATGCCAATGCAATCGCTGACGCCTATCGCGCCAGTGGCCGTCTGACCGCCACGGTGACGCCGCAGATCATCCCCCGCAGTGACAATCGCGTAGATCTGGTGTTCGAAGTCGCCGAAGGTCGCGTTGTCGAGACCGAGCGGATCGCTTTCGTCGGCAACCGTGCTTATTCCGACCGCCGCTTGCGCCGCGTGTTGGAAAGCACCCAAGCTGGCTTGTTCCGTCAGATCATTCAGCGCGATACGTTCATTGCGGATCGCATCGCGCTTGACCGTCAGCTGTTGACCGATTTCTACCTGGATCGCGGGTATGTTGATTTCCGCATCCTCAGCGTGACGCCTGAATTGGCGCGCAGCCGCGATGCATATTTTGTGACGTTCAACATCCAAGAGGGTCAGAGCTTTAACCTGGGGCAGGTGACCACGGTCAGCGAGATCCCCGAGGTGAATGCCGCCGAGTATCAATCGCTAATCCGTATTCGTCCGGGTATGACCTATAGCCCGCGCTTGATCGACAACACGATCAGCCGGATGGAAAATCAGGCCACGAACCAAGGCCTGCGTTTTGTACGGGTCGAGCCGCGCATCACCCGGAACGACGTGGCTCAGACCTTGGATGTCGAGTTCGTGATTTCCCGTGGCGAGCGGGTTTTTGTCGAACGCATCGATATCGAGGGCAATGCTACCACGCTGGATCGCGTGATCCGTCGTCAGTTCGACACGGTTGAAGGCGACCCGTTTGACCCACGCGCAATCCGAGCTTCTGCCGAGCGTATCCGGGCCACCGGCTTTTTTGCTGACGTTGCGGTGCAAAGCCGCGATGGCACCGCCTCGGATCAGGTGATCGTGGATGTGGATGTCGAAGAGCAGCCGACGGGTTCGCTTGGGTTCTCTGGTACATTCTCGTCTGACACCGGTTTTGGCCTCGGCGCGAGTTTCTCGGAAACCAACTTCATGGGGCGCGGTCAGGCGGTTGGCCTGTCGTTCAACACGACCGAGGGAAGCCGGTCGCTCTCCTTCAACTTTGAAGAACCGGCGTTCCTCCGGCGTGACCTGTCCCTTGGCCTCGGGGCTTATTACATCGAAACCGATAACCAAAACCGCAACTTCGATACGCTGTCGATCGGGGCCAATGCCTCCATCGGTTTCCCGATCAGCGAGTTTGGCCGCGCGCGCTTGAGCTATGGCATCGACCAGACCGAGTTGAGCGGCCTGAGCGCTGCTAGCTCGCCGATCTTGGCGGCGGATCAGGGCACGGTTTTGACCTCGCTGATCGGAGCGCGCTACAGCTATGACACGCGCGACGGCGGGCTCGATCCAACAGCGGGTATCCTGCTGCAGTTCGATGTCGAATATGCCGGGCTTGGCGGCGATAGCGAATACATCCGCACCACAGCCTTAGCCGTGGCCGAACGCAGTATCGCGCGAGAAGAGGTCACTCTGCGCGCCTCCTTCGAAGCCGGCGCGCTGAGCAGCTTGAGCGGCAACAGTCGTGTCACCGACCGCTTCTTCCTTTCCAGCCGACAGATGCGTGGCTTTGACACTTTCGGCCTGGGCCCGCGTGACACGGGCGCTGCAAACAACGACGCATTGGGCGGCAACTACTTCGCGGTGGCCCGGTTTGAGGCGGCCTTCCCGCTGGGCCTGCCGGATGAATATGGCATCACCGGTGGTCTATTTGCGGATGTCGGTACCGTTTGGGGCCTGGACAATACGGCAGGTGCAACCGGCACGGTGGATGACAGTCTGCATTGGCGAACGGCGGTTGGGTTCTCTGTCTTCTGGGATACCGCCATCGGCCCCTTGCGCTTCAACTTCAGCCGCGCCTTGACGACGCAGCCGGAAGATATCACCCGCGATTTCGACTTTACGGTCGAGGCCCGGTTCTGATCCCGATGCAACATGTCAAATGGGGGCTGATCGGTTTGGCCCTCGTTGCCTTGATCTCGACGCACGCATCGGCGCAAACCGACGGTGCGACCGTGCCGGGCGATGCCTCGGGCGTGCTGGATCAGGTACAGGCTCAAGTGCCGCCCGAAGCGCAGACAACCCAAACGCTGCCGACTGGGATTCTGGTTTTGAACCAGGATCGGTTATTGGCCCAATCCGAATACGGTCAGCGCATCCAGAGTGAGCTTGAGGCTGCCGCCCAGGCCTTGACGCTGGAAAACCGCGAGATCGAGGCGCAGTTGACGGCCGAGGAACTGCGCCTGACCGAGCTACGTCCGACGACAGCCCCCGATGAGTTTCGGGTCATGGCCGAAGAATTTGACGTCAGGGTCGAAGGCATCCGCTCGGCGCAAGAGGCCAAAGGCCGTGATCTGCAATCCCAGGCCGATACCGCCCAGGCCCGGTTCTTTGAAATCGCCACGCCGATTCTGCTGGATATTGTCCGCACGCGCGGCGCGGCGGTTTTGCTGGACAACCGGGGTGTTCTGCTATCGGCAGATGCGATTGATATCACCGACGACGCGCTCGCGCGTATCAACGCCGAAATTGGCGACGGTGGGCCCGATCCCTTGGTCAATTTCGAGATCGGCCGCGATGGTCAGCTGAGCGACCCGAACTCAGACTAAGTAGCCTGCTTGCCGCTTTGACGCTGACTTGATACCACCCCGCCCGTTGGGCTCAGACCCGCCAACCGCAAAGGAGCTTGCGCCACCATGACCACCGACGCCACCGCGACCCTTTCGGCTGATATTGATCTGATCAAGCGTCTGATCCCGCATCGCTACCCGTTTTTGCTGGTCGACAAGGTGCGCGATATCGTGCCGTTCAAATCGGCGGTCGGTATCAAAAACGTCACCTATAACGAGCCACATTTTCAGGGCCATTTCCCTGCCACGCCGATCATGCCGGGCGTGACCATTGTGGAAGCGATGGCGCAGACGGCGGCTGTGATGGTGGGCGCTTCGGCCGATATGGCTGATCAAGATTTGCTGGTCTATTTCATGGGCATCGACAAATGCAAATTCCGCCGCAAGGTTGGCCCCGGCGATGTGCTCGAGCTACACCTAACCACCTTGCGTGGTAAGCCGGGCGGCAAGGTCTGGAAATTCGAAGGCCGGGCCGAGGTCGAGGGCGAGCTGGCCGCCGAAGCAGAGTTTAGCGCAATGATGGATCTGGGCGCGGGCGGGGCCGGTGCATGATTGACCCAAGCGCCGAGATTCACCCCTCAGCGGTGATCGAAACCGGGGCTACGATTGGGCCGGGCTGCAAGATTGGCCCGTTCTGCGTGGTTGGGCCCGAAGTGACGATTGCTGCCCGAACGGTGCTGAAATCCCACGTCGTTTTGGCCGGCTGGACGGATATTGGTGAAGATTGCGAAATCTTTCCTTTCGCCACGATTGGCGAGGTGCCCCAAGACAAGAAATTCGGTGGCGAACGCACGCGATTGATCGTTGGCGACCGCAACCGCATCCGTGAGGGCGTAACCATGAACACCGGCACCGAGGGGGGCGGTGGTATCACACGGGTTGGCAATGACGGGCTGTTTCTAACCGGCGCGCATGTGGCCCATGACGCGCAAATCGGCAACAACGTGGTGCTGGTCAACAACGCTGCCATCGGCGGGCACTGCATCATCGAAGACGACGTGATTGTCGGCGGTCTATCGGGCATCCATCAGTTCGTGCGCATCGGCAAAGGCGCGATCATTGGGGCGGTCACCATGGTGCCCCATGATGTGATCCCGTACGGCTTGGTCCAGGGACCGCGCGGCGCGCTGGATGGTTTGAACCTGGTCGGGCTCAAGCGACGGGGCGTCAGCCGCGAAGACATCACGGCATTGCGCGCGGCGTTCCAGGCTTTGGCCCAGGGCGATGGCGCATTTCAGGATCGCGCCCGACGCCTTGGGGCAAGCGATGATGGCGGCTCGGATTACGTGCAAGAGATCGTCCAGTTTGTGACCGGCGGCAGCGACCGGTCGTTTTTGACGCCGGGTTGAGGGGATGGGCGCGCGCGCCATCATCGCCGGCTCCGGGGCCTTGCCTGGATTGGTGCTGCAAGCGGGGCCCGCCCATATCGTGCGTTTGCAGGGCGTTGAGCCGACCAATGTTGCCGGTGCGCCTGTGATCGACGCCCGCATCGACGCGCTTGGCCCCTTGTTCGACGCTTTGCGCAGCGCCCAGGTGACCGAACTGTGCCTGGCCGGGGCGATGTCGCGCCCCAGCGCCTTGGAACAGCCCAGCGATCCCGTGTCCCAGGCCGTTTTGGTCCGCATCCTTGCGGCGCAGGGGCATGGGGATGATCATCTGTTGCGTGAGATCATCGCGATTTTTGAAGAGCAGGGCTTTGCCTTGCGCGGGGCCGCCGAGTTGCGGCCGGATTTGGTGGCGCAGGAGGGCGTGCTGGCGGGGCAAGCGGACCCGGATGGGGATGCGGCCCGCGCACGCGCTGTCCTTGCCGCCTTGGGTACTCAGGATGTGGGACAGGCCGCGGTCGCCGCCAAGGGGCAGATGCTGGGCATTGAGACCTTGCAGGGCACCGACGCGATGCTGCGCTTTGTTCGCGACACCGCCCCTAATTCCGCCGGTGTCTTGGTCAAACGCGCCAAACCCGGCCAGGATCTGCGCGTGGATATGCCCGCGATTGGCCCCGATACGATCCAGGCCGCGGCTCAGGCGGGGCTTAGCGGGATCGAGTTGCAAGCGGGCGCTGTTTTGCTGTTGGATCGCGCGGCGGTGTTGCGGGCCTGCGCGGAGACGGGGCTCAACCTTTGGGCTGTACCATGACCCTGCGTCTGTTTCTGATCGCGGGCGAACCTTCGGGAGACAGGCTTGGAGCGGCTCTGATGGCGGGGCTGAAATCGGTCAGCGATACCGAGATTGAGTTTCATGGCGTTGGCGGCCCGTTGATGCAGGCCGAGGGGCTGACCTCGCTCTTTCCGATGGAGGAACTGTCGGTCATCGGTTTGGCGGCGATTCTGCGCAACTACCGGCGGCTCATGGCGCGCGTGCGCGAAACGGCGGATGCGGCTGTTGGATGGTCGCCCGACGCGCTGATCACCATCGATATCCCGGAGTTCTCCCTGCGTGTCGCGGCCCAGGCCAAAGCGCGCGCGTCGGATCTGCGGACCATCCACTACGTCGCCCCTACGGTCTGGGCCTGGCGCGCCAACCGCGCGCGAAAAATGGCGAAATCCGTCGATCATGTCCTGGCCCTATTCCCCTTTGAGCCGCCTTATATGGAGGCCGAAGGGATGGGCTGCGATTTCGTGGGCCACCCCGTCGTCGCCGAGCCGCAAGCCACCGACGCCGAGCGCGCGGCGTTCCGTGCGCGTTTGGGCGTGGCCGATGACGCCCCCTTGATCCTGGCGCTGCCAGGCTCACGCCGGTCGGAGGTTGAGCGGTTGGCGCCCGTTTTTGGCGCAGCGCTGCAATCGGTCATAGCGCGCCACCCCGAGGCACAAGTGGTGCTGCCAGTGGCCCCGGCGGTGGCGGATTTGGTGGTTGAAAAAACCCGCGACTGGCCGGGAAGGGTGCATTTGCTTGATCCGCGGGGCAGGGATGTGGTGGACGCTGTCGCCGATAAACGCGCGGCCTTTGGCGCGGCGGATGTGGCTTTGGCGGCCTCTGGCACGGTCAGCCTGGAACTGGCGGCGGCTGAAACGCCGATGGTCATCGCCTATGACACCAGTTGGCTGTCCCGAAAACTGATAACCTCGCTACTCAAGGTCGACAGTGTGACACTGGTGAACCTGATCTCGGACACCCGCGTGGTGCCGGAGTTTCTGGGTGAAAACTGCCGCCCCGATGTCATCTCCGGCGCTTTGCTTGACCTGATCGACGATGACGCCGCCCGCGCGGCGCAGCTCGACGCGATGGCCACGACCATGCAGCGCCTGGGCAAAGAAGATGAGGCCCCGGGCTTGCGCGCTGCCCGGGCCGTCTTGGCTGCGCTTTAGCCGGTGAACTCGGCCTGGGTCGCGCCGCTGAGCGCCAATAGCGTATCGGGCGCGATGGGAAAGATATGTCGGGGCGTGCCCGCCGCTGCATAAACCGTATCAAACGCCAGCAATCTGGGGTCGAACCAAGCCCGGATCGGGTTGAGATGGCCAATCGGGGCGACCCCGCCAATGGCGAACCCGGTTTGTGACCGGATCAGGCCTGCATCCGCCTTGCCCAAAGCCTCGCCCGCGACAGCGCTGGCTTTGGCGGCATCAACCTGATTGCCACCTGCGGTGACGAACAGCACCGCATCCCCCGTCGTCTCGGCCCGAAAGATGATGGATTTCGCGATTTGATCCAGTGCACAACCGGCCGCGGTCGCTGCTTCGGCGGCGGTGCGGGTGCTATCGGGCATTTCCAGAACCTCAACGCTCAGGCCGGCCTCTTCCAACGCGCGTTTCACCCGGTTTAAACTTTTGCTCATCCCCACCTCCTTGCCAAAGCGCGCCCTTGGTTGCAGCAATTGATCAAAGCTGCAAGGGAGCACGGGGATGAACACCACATCAATCCAAGCTGAAATCGAAACCGCCGAACGCGCGGTTTGGCAGGCGCTGCTGGATGGTAGCCCCGAAGCCGACCGTGCGCTTTTGTCCGAGGATTTTCTTGGCGTTTACCCCAGCGGCTTTTCCGGGCGTGACGGCCATGCCGAGCAATTGGCACATGGCCCGTCCATGGCGGATTATCGTTTGTCAGAGGTTCAGGTGCGCAGCTACACGCGGGATTTGGCCCTGATCGCCTATCGCGCCGATTATTTGGCGGCGGGCAGCGATACCTGGGCGGCTATGCTGATCAGCTCGATCTGGCGCCGCGAAGGCGAGGGTTGGGTGAACATCTTCAGCCAGGACACCCCGATTGATTGACGCCCGCCATTACCCGCGCCACTGTCTGCTTTGATGAGTTTCGACGCCCGCCTGACCCGCCATCCGATCGCTTTTAACCCTGACCGTGGGGCCGAGGCTTGGGCGGCTTTGCATGATGTACCCGTCAGCTTGCGCCCGCTTATCGAAGGGACAGCAGGATGTTCCCCCTATCTCGCCCGGCTGATGACGAAAGAAGCGCATTGGCTGAGCCACGCGCTGAACGACACGCCCGAAGATCGGATGACCGAGGTGATTGCCGCCACTGCCGATCTGTCGCCCGGTGATCTGAACGCGGGCCTGCGGCAGCTAAAGCGCCGCGCGGCTTTGATCGTCGCTTTGGCCGATCTCGGCGGGGTTTGGAGCTTGGCCACCGTCACCCAAACCTGGACCGACTTCGCGGATGCTTGCCTGGCGGCCGCGCTCAGCACCCATGTCGCCGCCGAAGCAAAGCGCGGCAAAATCCCCGGCATGACCGAGGAGGATGCCCGCCGCGACGGCGCCGGAATGCTGGCGCTGGCAATGGGAAAGATGGGAGCGGGGGAGCTGAACTATTCATCCGACATCGATCTGATTTGCTTGTTTGACGATGATCGTTTTGACCGCGCGGATGAAATGGATGCGCGGGCGGGCTTTATCCGGGCCACGCGCCGGATGTCGGCGGCGCTGAATGATGTCAGCGCCGAGGGTTATGTGTTTCGTACCGATCTGCGGCTACGCCCCGATGCATCGGTCACGCCGGTCTGCATTTCGATGAGCGCGGCAGAGCGGTACTATGAGGCCGAGGGGCGTTCCTGGGAACGGTCAGCCTATATCAAAGCCCGCCCTGTGGCGGGCGATGTGACCGCTGGCGCGCGGTTTCTAGACGCGCTTTCACCCTTCGTCTGGCGGCGGCATCTGGATTTCGCCATGGTCGAAGACACGATGGATATGCGCCGCCGCATTCGGGAGCATAAAGGGCTGCATCGCGGCCAGGCCATCACGCTTGAAGGCCATAATATGAAGCTTGGCGCGGGCGGCATTCGGGAGATCGAGTTTTTCGCCCAAACCCGCCAATTGGTGGCAGGCGGGCGCGACCCAAGCTTGCGATCCCGCCGCACGGTCAAGGCGCTTTCGGCACTCGCGCGGACCAATTGGATCAAGCGCGAGGTGGCAAGCGAATTGGCCGAGCTTTACGCCCATCACCGCGAAATTGAGCATCGTGTGCAGATGATCGATGACGCCCAGACGCATTTGCTGCCGAAATCCGATGAAGGCTTTGACCGTCTGGCGCGGTTTTGCGGTGAGGGCGATACAGATCGGTTCCGCAAGACCCTGCTGGAACGGATCGAACGGGTCGAAGACCTAACCGGCGCGTTTTTTGCCCCAGCCGCGACCGAGCCGCCCAGCGTCGACATCTCAGATGCCCAAGCCGAGATTGTGGCCCGCTGGCCGGGCTATCCCTGCCTGCGTTCTGAACGCGGGCGGGCGATATTTGACCGGCTGAAACCAGATTTGCTCAAACGGTTCCAATCGGCGGCCCGACCGGACGAGGCCTTGGCCAATTTCGATGGGTTTTTGCGCGGCCTGCCAGCGGGTGTTCAGCTTTTTTCCTTGTTCGAGGCCAACCCGCCGCTGGTCGATCTGATTGTCGATATCTGCGCGACGGCACCGGGCCTGTCGCGCTACCTCGCGCGGCATTCCGGGGTGCTGGATGCGGTGCTGGACGGACGGTTCTTCGCGGCTTGGCCGGGGGGTGAGGGCCTGACGCAGGAGCTTGGCGCGGCTTTGCAGGGGTTGGATTACGAACTGCAACTGGATGCCGCGCGCCGTTGGCAGAAGGATTGGCATTTTCGCATTGGGGTGCATCAGCTGCGTAGCCTGATTTCCCCCGAGGAGGCTGCGGCCCAATACACCGATTTGGCGGGCGCGGTGGTGGCCGCGCTTTGGCCCTGCGTCTGTGCCGAGGTTGCGCGTCGCCACGGGCCTGCCCCCGGTCGCGGTGGCGCGGTGGTTGGCATGGGCAGCTTGGGCGCGGGGCGCATGGGCGCGGGGTCTGACTTGGACCTGATCGTGATCTATGACGCCCAAGGGGCAGAGATGACCGAAGGTCGCCGCCCGCTCGACCCGCGTGGATGGTTTGCCAAGGCCACCAAAGGCTTGATCACGGCGCTGTCCGCCCCAACCTCGACCGGTAAGCTATACGAGGTCGATATGCGTCTACGGCCTTCGGGGCGGCAGGGGCCGGTTGCCACCGGGCTGGAGGCGTTTCGGCACTATCAACAGACCGAAGCTTGGACTTGGGAGCATATGGCGTTGACCCGCGCGCGTGCTTTGGCGGGTGATGCCAGCTTGCGCCAGGATATCGAGGATATTCGCTGCCATGTGATCCAATCCAAGGCTGATGCCCCACGGGTCCGGGCCGATGCTGCCGAAATGCGCGCCCGTTTGGCGGCGGCTGGCCGCACGGGCGGGACTTGGGTGGTCAAGGATGGGCCGGGCGGCATCCAAGATATTGATTTGGTTGCGCAAGCGGCAGCCCTCATGGCGGGCGATGCCGCACGATCCCCGGCCGAGCAATTGGCGGCGGCCATTGGGGTTGGTTGGCTAACCCAAGACCAGGTGGATCGCTTTGTTGCCGCGCATCGGCTGTTCAGCCGTATCCATCAATCGGGTCGGCTTTTGACCGACGAAGCGCTCGACCCAGAAACGCTGGGCGCGGGCGGACAGGGCTTTCTGGTGCGGCAGGCGGAAATGTCCGACATCGGCGCCCTTGCGTCGCAATTGGATCGGACCCGGGCCGAGATTGCCGAAATGATCACCGCTGTCTTGCCCCATGACCCGAAAGGACCCGCCGATGCCTGACCGCGCCCGTGATCCTGACGATCCAAAGGAACTGATTTTCGAAGCCTTCCGGATTGAGGGTATTTCCGACGCGGAATGCCGGTCGATCTTTGTCGATTGGGCCTTGAGCGTTGAAACCAGCGACGTGCCCGCCGCGCTGACGCGGCTGCTGGCGCGCCATGCTGATGCACCCAAGGATCACCCGATGCTGGCCGTCCTGCGCGAAGGCCTGGACAAAGCGCCCGCCGCCAAACGCAGGGGAGGGCGGCGCGCGCGGGTGAGCGAGTAACCCCGTAATTTCCCACGAGCCAAAGGTATCTGATGCGTTTTCTTTGTTTTGCTTTTTTCCTCAGCCTTTTTCTGAGCCATGGTCTTCAGGCCCAAACCCTTCCCGGTCGTTTTGACAATTACGAGGCCATGCGCGCCGAGCTTGATGAGCTGATCCGGGATCGTCGGGTGACGCAAATGCTGGAGCGGTTTTCCTATGTGCCCGAAGGCGAGCGCCAGAACTTCATGGCACTCGAGATGCAGGTCAGAAATCTGATGCCCAATCCGCTCACCAACTCTTACATCTTAGCCGAGCGGGATTATGGAAACGGGTTCCGGCAGCAGGTGTTGGCCCATCATGATGATGCAACCGGATATCTCTTTACCCGGCTCATGATACATGACCGTGGTGAGGGCGCGCTTATGGTGGTGCAATTCGCGACCAATACCAATCCGTTTCAGATGTTGGGGGCGCCTTAAGCCCGTTCACGCGTCGCCTGGCTGCCGCGCTCGCGGTAAGGCGTCGTGTTGTAATGCGCCCGGTAGCATTTCGAGAAATGCGAGGGTGAGGCAAAGCCGCAGGCCAGCGCCACGTTGATCACGCTCATATCGGTCTGCATCAGCAGGTTGCGCGCTTTGCCCAGGCGCAGTTCCATATAATAGCGCTTGGGCGAGCGGTTGAGGTAGCGCCGGAACAACCGCTCCAACTGCCGGGTCGACATACCAACCTCTTTGGCCAGGATCGCGGGGCTGATCGGTTCTTCGATATTTTGCTCCATCATCCGAATGACCTGACCCAGTTTCGGGTGCCGCACGCCGATCCGGGTGGGGATCGACAGGCGTTGCGTGTCTTGGTCGGTGCGGATCGAGGTATAGATCAGCTGATCGGCCACCAGATTGGCCAAATCCTCTCCATGATCATCGGCGATGATTTTCAACATCAAGTCGATCGAGGCGGTGCCGCCTGCCGTCGTGATCCGGTTCCCATCGATGACGAAGACCGATTTGGTCAGCTGTACATCTTCGAATTCTTCGGTGAAGCTGTCCTGGTTTTCCCAATGGATCGTCGCGCGCTTGCCATCCAGCAGGCCCGCTTTGGCCAGCGTGTAGCCTGCAGTGCAAAGCCCGCCGACAATCGGGCCCTTGCGCGCCTCGCGCCGCAGCCAGCTGAGCACGCGTTTGGTGGTCGAGGCCTGCACATCAATCCCGCCACAAACCAAGATCACATCGTCGCGCCCAACCTCGTCCAGGTCGCTGTCCAGACGATACCAGATGCCCGCCGAGCATTGCGCGTAATCGCCGCCATCCCCGGCCAGAACCCATTCATAGAGCGTTTTGCCTGACATCCGATTGGCAATGCGCAACGCCTCCACGGCGCTTGAAAAACAAAGCATCGTGAATTGATCGAGCAGAACAAACACAAACCGGCGTGGGCTGCTAGGCTCTGGCATGGGTGGCCCTTTTTGGTCGTCTTCCTCCCCGCAGACATGGCGGGTGTGCCGCAGAATGCCTACCCTTTCAGCGAAAGCACCATTTTTCCGCGGGCGCAATCCCCCGTGGATCGCATTTACGGGATTGGACAGCGCTAACATTGCCCGTATACCCGGCCCCTGAGATGACGGAGGATCGCCAAAGGAGGGCGAAGCCATGACAGCGACGACCGGACAGTCCTGGACCAAATCCGACTGGCGCGCAAAGCCGCGCATTCAGATGCCCGATTATCCCGACGCCGCCGCCTTGGGCGCGGTTGAGGCACAGCTGTCGCAATATCCGCCGCTGGTTTTTGCCGGTGAGGCGCGCCGCTTGAAATCCGAACTGGCCGCTGCCGCCCGGGGCGAGGCGTTCCTGCTGCAGGGCGGCGATTGCGCCGAAAGCTTTGCCGAGTTTTCCGCCGACAATATTCGCGACACCTTTAAGGTGATGCTGCAAATGGCGATGGTGCTGACCTATGGCGCGAAGGTGCCGGTGATTAAAATTGGCCGCATGGCGGGCCAGTTTGCCAAGCCACGGTCCGCGCCGATGGAAGTCAAAGATGGGGTGGAGCTGCCCTCTTATCGCGGTGACATCATCAACGAACTGGACTTCACGCCCGAGGCGCGCATCCCCGCGCCGGGCAAGATGCTGCAAGCCTATACCCAGGCCGCAGCCTCGCTGAACCTGCTGCGGGCGTTTTCAACCGGGGGCTTTGCCGATATCCACCGGGTGCATTCCTGGACGTTGGGTTTCACCGATAGCGATGATGCCGAACGCTACCGCGATATGGCCACGCGCATTCAGGACAGCCTGGATTTCATGACCGCCGCAGGCCTGACCTCGGACACCAATCACGAGCTTGGGACGGTGGATTTCTACACCAGCCATGAAGCCCTGCTGCTGGAATATGAGGAGGCACTCTGCCGCTTGGACTCGACCAGCGGCAAGTGGCTGGCCGGGTCTGGCCATATGATCTGGATTGGCGACCGCACGCGCCAGCCCGATGGCGCGCATGTGGAATTTGCCCGCGGTGTGCAGAACCCGATTGGCCTGAAATGCGGTCCAACCACGACCGAAGAAGACCTCAAGGTTCTGATGGCCAAGCTGAATCCCGAAAATGAGGCCGGGCGCCTGACGCTGATCGCGCGGTTTGGGGCTGGGAAGGTCGGCGATCATCTGCCGCGCTTGATTAAGACGGTGCAGGCCGAAGGCGCCAATGTGCTTTGGTCCTGTGATCCGATGCATGGCAATGTGATCAAATCGTCGACGGGCTATAAAACCCGGCCCTTCGATTCGATCCTGCGCGAGGTCCAGGAATTCTTTGCCATCCATCGTGCCGAAGGCTCGATCCCCGGCGGGGTGCATTTCGAGATGACCGGCAAAGACGTGACCGAATGCACCGGCGGGGTGCGGGCGGTGACCGATGAGGATCTGTCGAGCCGCTATCACACGGCCTGCGATCCGCGCCTGAATGCCTCGCAGTCTTTGGAACTGGCCTTCTTGGTGGCGGAAGAATTGAGCCAAAGCCGCGACGCGCTGCGCGCCTCGGCTTGAACGATAACGGGGGCGAGAGGGGCTGGCTGCCCCTCTCGCGCTCTCCCCGCCCATATTTTTGGGATAAAGATTGGGTTAGGTTTTGCCGCCTTGGATCAGGGTGAGCTGCGGCTTGCCTTTGGGCGCGTCTGGAACCCGCCCGCTTGCGTTGATCGGGGTGAAATGGGCCTGCCGGATATGGAAGCGGCAGGGGTGATTGCTGGGCCGGTCGGGGCTTAGGATCAGAAGCGCGCGGGTGACAGCGCCTTGGGTATCGCAGAGCGGCATCAAGGCCAGATGGGCCGTGAGTGCGCCGTTGTTCGGCATGCGCGCTAAGAGTGTCATGGTCAAAACTTGGGGCCTGCCGAACACCATGGGCAGCAAACCCTCCAATCGGCGGCGGCTGTCGGTCACGAAGAGGGCGCGCAGGGGCATGCCGCGTAGCTCCATCCCCACAAGGCGCTGCAGGGCGCGACCGGCCAGGCGAAAGCGCGTCAGGCCTGTGCTGGTCCATTCCACAATGCCGGCTGAGGCCAGATAGGGGTGCAGCGCGCCGGGGTCGAGATCGGCGCGCGCGGGCGCGCGCCCGTCGCGGCGCAGCCGGTTCCAATAAGACAGCGCCGGGGCCAGCGGGTGCGTGTCGGGCGCCGTGGCGGGGTGGTAATCAACAGCCATGGCGATGCGGCTCTCCCCTCTTTCGGGCAGCCGCTGCCGGTTGACCCTGGTTTCGAATTGCTTACCGATGCGTAAATAACCCAATTAAAATTGTCCGGGCAGGGGGAGAGTTAAGACGTGGTTAACGATGCCGAAGCCACCATTGCCTCGATGACCGGGTTTGCCGCCCGCGAGGGGGGCGGGGCGGGATTCCGCTGGAATTGGGAATTGCGGTCGGTCAATGCGCGGGGCTTGGACCTACGGCTGCGCTTGCCCGAAGGCTATGGCGGGTTGGAAGCGCCGTTGCGCAAAGAGCTGTCG